>NZ_JBWCCY010000004.1:3980000-4370792 GCF_056279705.1 Rhizobium sp. USDA 4016 | reverse complement strand
TCAATCGTCGTGACCGACGAGCCCGATGCCTGAACGGCGAGGATCGTGCAGCTCTTGACCGACTTGCCGTCCATATGAACGACGCAGGTGCCGCACTGCGTCGTATCGCAGCCCACATGAGTTCCCGTCAGGCCTAGTTTTTCGCGAATGAAATGGACGAGAAGCGTGCGCTCTTCACAGTCGCCGCTCACCGCCCGGCCGTTCACCGTCAGTTTCACCTTCGCCATGATTTTCTCCTCGTGCCTCCTCCAGGCACAGGAACATCATTTGACTTTTTCGCTTGGGGATCAACCGCTACTTTGGGGAGTTCTGCCAAATTTGCTCTACGGACGACTGCATGACTCCTCATGACATCTGAATCGGATTGAAAACAACCGTGATCACAAAAATTTCAGCTGCAAGCTGGACGCCATCCTCTTGCGACATAGTTTTAATTGTCAAAAAGACACCGTCAAAAAGACACCGTGAAGGGACAGCGGCTGCCAAGCGGCAGTCAACCTCGGAGAGAAAAAATGAAGAAAGCAATTGCATTTGCTCTGATCGGCCTCTCGATCGCGAGCTGCACGCCGACGGAGCGGGGTGCCGGGATCGGTGCGGCATCTGGCGCGGTCATCGGCGGGGTCGCCACAGGCAATGTTCGCGGAGCCGCAGTCGGCGCTGCGATCGGCGGCGTCACAGGTGCCGTCATTGGCAGAGTCTCGGAACAGCCCGGGCAATGCTACTATCGCGACCGCTATGGTCGCCGCTACATCGACGATTGCCCCTGAGACGGAGTGCCAAGGTCCTAAAATCCCGGCTGCAAACCGGGATTTTTCATCTTTCGTGCTAAATTAGCTCGAAAATAGCTTAAATCGGTACACCTCGTGCATTTTTGCCGCTAAGCTGTTAATTGCTGGGCAACGCATGTAATCAAAAGCGGCGGATGCATATCAGAGGGAAGACACCGAAATCGGGTTTTGCGTATCGGCGGGCAGGCACCATGATGGTGATCGCGGCGACGGCTGCGTTTTCACCGGTTCTGACTGGCGAGGCCCATGCATTCAAGCTTTTCGGAATTACCATTTTTGGCGAAGACGAGAATGACAGCGAGCAGGTGCCTGATCCTGTGCGCTACGACGCCAATCTTACAACGAATACCGCCGATCCTGATCTCAAAGAGGCTTTGGAGAATAGTTCGCGTCTGATCGGCGACGAGGAACGCCCCGTTTCCGGCGATCTCGGCATTGTCGTCAAGGCACGCGACGACCGCGACCGCCTGATCGCGGCGCTCTATGAAAATGCGCGCTACGGCGGCGTCGTGACGATCACGATCGACGGAAAGAACATCGACGACCTGCCTCCCAACCCGACCTTCGACCGGTCCAGGTCCGTTCCCGTTCAAGTCGCCATCGAGCCGGGACCGGTCTTCCGGGTCAAGGAAGTGCAGTTCGGCGGCGATGCTGCAAGCCGCAATCCCGCCGATTACGACCTGGCGCCTGGCGAAGTGGCCGGATCGCTGACGATCATCAAGGCCGGGGACAAGATCGTCGAACAGCTGAAGAGCGAGGGCCGACCGCTTGCGAAGCTGACCACACGCCAAGTGGTGGCCGATCACCGCACCAAGACGGTCGATATCGTCATCGCGACGGAAGGCGGTCCGGTAGCCCCGATCGGCAATATCGGCGTCACCGGGCAGAAAGCCGTCAAACCTGCGTTCATCCAGCGTTATTCGCGCCTTGAAAGAGGGGGCGCCTATTCTCCCGAGGCACTCAAGAAGGCTGGCGAACGGTTGCGCGCGCTCGGCGTTTTTTCGAGCGTCACCATTCACGAAGCCGATAGCCTCGCCGCCGATGGTACGTTGCCGATGACGATCGAAGTCTCGGAAGGCAAGCAGCGCTATTTCGGTGTCGGCGCCAATTATTCGACGATAGACGGCATGGGGGTCCAAGGTTATTGGGGACACCGCAACCTTTTCGGCGAAGCGGAATCCCTTCGAATCGAGGGCACCGTTGGCCGCCTCGGCGAAAACGACATCGGAAATCTCGACTACTCGACAGGTATTCTCTTCACCAAACCCGGCGCCTTTTTCCCTGCCGCAACGCTGAAGGCCGGCATTCTCGCAAAGACCGAAAATCCCGATGCCTACAACGCATCCCTGATCACCGCGTCGCTCGGCCTGTCTTACGAGCTGACGGATCAGGATACCGCCTCGGCGAGCACTGAAATCAGCTATGAAAAGGACGATGACGCCTTCGGCGACAATGAATATCTGACTTTCGCCCTGCCGCTTACCTACGAGCGCGATGCGCGCGACAACAAACTCAACCCCACGGAAGGGTACCGGGCAACGCTTGCAGCGACGCCGAGCTATGAGATGTTCGGCAGCACGATCTTCTCGTCCTTCGAGGGTTCGATAACCGGCTACCAGTCGATCGGCGCGGAAGACAATGTTGTCTTCGCTGGCAAGGTGGCGGCCGGCCTGCTGATTGGCGGAGAATTGCCGGACATTCCCGCAACGAGACGTTTTTTTGCCGGCGGTGGCGGCTCGGTTCGGGGGTATGGCTATCAGGAGATTTCCCCCTACAACGCTGAGGATGAAGCGACGGGCGGCAAATCCTATGTCACCGCCTCGCTGGAAGCGCGCGTCAGGATCACCGAGACCATCGGCATCGTTCCTTTCATCGACGTCGGAACAGTGGGGAGCGAGGAGTTTCCCGATTTTTCCGACATCCGGGCCGGTGCCGGCATCGGAATACGTTACGCCACGCCTTTTGGGCCCCTGCGGCTTGATTTTGCCGTACCGTTGAACAAGTACGAGAATGGCACGAGTTACGGCATCTATGCCGGGATCGGCCAGTCATTCTAGAATGCGATGTTCGCGGATTTCAAACCCGCGAACAATGACGAGAACAGGGTAGTTCCGCCTTCATGCAAGCGCTGACGAAATTCGTGAGTTGGACCATCCGTGTGATCGGCTTTGCGACCGGTGCTGCACTGATCCTTGCCGCGATAGCCATTGCGATCTTCGGCTTCACCTCGTTCGGCTCGCGCATTGTCACGGAGGAAGTCGCGGAAGCCCTTTCGAACCGCGACATGAAAATTGCGGTCCGCGAGCCAAGCGGCCTGCTGACCGGCGGATTACGCGCTGCGGAGATAACGATCTCAGATACGCGCGGGGTATTCGCGCAGATAACCGGTCTCTCGATAGACTGGAACCCGCTGGCGCTGCTCCGCGGCGCATTCCACGCAAGCGAACTCTCCCTCGGCTCGGTCAATATTATCCGAAAGCCGGTGCGTACCATTCCCTCACCACCAGCAAGCGGTGAGGACGAGGGATTCAGCCTGCCGATCAAGATCGATGTCGACAGGATCGCCATCTCGGACATCAATCTGAGCGAGAAATTCGCGGGACGCGCGTTTACTTTAACGGCGCGCGGCAATCTGCAGGCCGACCAGAATGGCGGGAATGCCGTAATCAATATCAGTCGTCACGATGTGCCGGACGCCAAGCTCTCGGCTGATTTGGCGTTCATGCCCGATCAGAACCAGTTGCGGCTGAAGGCGCAGCTATCTGAACCGAAGGGGGGGCTGGTTGCAGCTTTCCTATCGCTGCCGGGCGATCCTTCAGTCGATATCGTCGTCGATGGCGAAGGGCCGGTTTCGGATTGGAACGGCAGGCTTCAAGCCGCCCTGGACGGTCAGCAACGCGCTTCAATCAAAGGACATCATGCGCTCACACAGGACGGCCTGCACCATCTTGATCTCAAGGGCGGCGGCGATCTGAGCACCCTTCTGCCGCCGGCCTTCCGGCCATTGTTTTCCGGCCAGACGAACATCGATGTCTCCGCCACCTTCAACAATAGAGGCAAACTCGATATCCAGACTGGCAACATAGCAACCGGCAGCGTCGTCATTGCGGCATCCGGCACCCTCGATCGGGCGGGAAACAACAGCCTGAACGTCAACGTGCTCGGTACGTCGGGCCCCGTCGATTTTCGTTGGCCGCTTGCCGATGGCGAAGCCCGTTTCATGGTGACCGGTCTAAACCTCGCCCTCACGGGCGATGCGCAATCGGCACGGCTGAACGCCAGTGCTTCGCTCGATGCCGCAACATTGCCTCAGGCGACGATCGGCAACGTAAAGCTGACGGCAAAGAGCGACGCTTTCAACCTGGCCAAGCGTTCCGGTGCCATTCAATTGCGCATGGTTGCCGGTGATACGACGTTCCTGAACCCGGATGTCAATCGGGCAGTACGAGGTCCTGTAACGCTTGCCGCGCCGCTCCAAATCTCCGCCGATGGCGTAGGCTTCAACGGGACGACATTTGAAAGCGCCAATGCAAGCGGCACCGTCAACGGCACCTACAAGCTTACCGACAACACGCTGACGGGAAATGCGAAGCTTACAGTTCAACCCGCGGCACTGCCGCCTGCTATCGCGTCGCGCTTCGATACGCCGATCTCGATCGATACACAGATCGCCGGAACCATTCCGTCCAAGATCAACCTCTCGGATCTCGTCGTCAAATCCGGAACGATCGAAACTGCCGGCTCCGTGGTGCTTGACGGCGAAAGCCTCACCGCCAGCCTTTCCGGGCGGCTGCCGGATGTAAGGAAGCTTCTGGAAACTGCCGAAGGCGAGGCGAGCTATACGGTCAATGCTAGCGGCCCACTGACAGCCCTGGCGATAAAGGCAAATCTGAAGGCCGCAACTCTTCGCACCGCTGGCCGCACGCTTGGTGACCTGGACGTCAACATTTCCGGCGCGGCTGATCCTGACGCACCGCAAGGTACCATCAATGCCAAGGTCACGATCGACGGCCAACCGATTTCCATCGTTGCCGACGCACAGTCCAAAGGCGGTGTCATCAACGTTCCGTCTTTCAGTGCGGACGTCGGCAGCAACCGGCTGCGAGGCAATGTCCAACTGTCCTCACGCTTCGAGCCGACCGGAGCGCTCACCTTCGATTTTCCGGATATCGGCCTGCTAGCCGCACTCGGCGGGCAGAGAGCCCAAGGCGATCTCAAGGGTGCGCTCGACATCGCCAACGACAATGGCAAGATCGCGCTAAGGGTGACGGCCGCAGGAAATGGCTTGCAGCGCGACACGTTTTCGATCGTGAGACCGGACATCGCTATCACCGTCACCGATCTCAAAGCCCTTTCCGCCAACGGCATCGTCAAGGCCGGCGAGATGTCGGCAGGCGCCAACAAGCTCGCTGAACCGGTGCTGAACTTCGTGCAGCAACAGAACCGCACGAAGTTCGATCTTAACGCTGCCTACGACGATAATCCGGTGCTTGCCGAAGGTGATCTTGAAACAAAAGCAGGCGCGACGACGATCCGGCTCGATCGATTTTCAGGCAAACCACGCAACATTCCGGTTGAGCTCTCCCAACCCGCCGAAATCGCGATTGCGAACGGCCAGGCCGCGTTGAGCGGCCTCACGGTCAAGACCGGAAGCGGTTCCGTGGCGGTGACCGGCTCGGCGGGCGAGACGCTCGACATCAATGCGGTCATCAGCGACCTGCCCGCAAGCCTCGCCAACGGTTTCGTTCCCAAGCTGAATGCCGAAGGTGCCATCTCCGGCACGGTATCGGTCAAGGGAACGCCGGCGACGCCGGTTGCGGATTTCAAGCTCGACTGGAAGAATGCCGCAACTAGCCACACCAAGAGCGCGCATCTTGCGCCGTTCGGCGTCGCCGCGACCGGAAAATTCGCCGATAACAAGCTCGACTTCGACGCAAGTGTCGATGGTTCCGAGGGACTGTCCTTGAAATCCCGCGGAAATGTTGTTGTGGCCGGAACGGACGGACAAAGCCTGAAAATCGATGCCGATGTCGTCAACCTTCCGGCGCGCATCGCCAACGGCTTCGTTCCGGATCTTGCAGCCGAAGGCGCGATAACCGGGACCGTATCCGCTTCTGGAAGGCTCTCCGCACCGGCCGTTGATTTCGATCTTGATTGGAAGGACGCAGCCACAAGCCAGACCAAGGGTGCCGGATTGAAAGCGCTCGGGCTGAGCGCCACCGGCAAACTCGCAGATAACAAGCTTGACTTCGATGCAGATCTGACCGGGGCAGCCAACACGGGACTGAGCGCGGACGGGAGCATTGTTATCGCCGGCACGGCGGTCCAAAGTCTCGACGTCAATGCCAATCTCAACAATATCCCGGCAAGCATTGCAAACAGCTTCGTGCCCGCACTTGCCGCGGAGGGCACGATCTCCGGAACTGCCAAGGCATCGGGAACACTTGCTGCGCCGGCCGTCGATTTCGATCTCGACTGGAAAGACGCAGCCACGAGCCAGACGAAACAGGCGAAGCTTGCTCCGTTCGGCCTGAGCGCCACCGGCAAACTCGCAGATAACAAGCTCGACTTCGATGCAGATCTGACCGGGGCAGCCAACACGGGACTGAGCGCGGACGGGAGCATTGTTATCGCCGGCACGGCGGTCCAAAGTCTCGACGTGAATGCCAATCTCAACAATGTCCCGGCAAGCATTGCAAACAGCTTCGTGCCCGCACTTGCCGCGGAGGGCACGATCTCCGGAACTGCCAAGGCATCGGGAACACTTGCTGCGCCGGCCGTCGATTTCGACCTCGACTGGAAGGACGCAGCCACAAGCCAGACCAAGGGTGCCGGATTGAAAGCGCTCGGGCTGAGCGCCACTGGCAAATTTGCCGATAACAAGCTCGACTTCGATGCGAACCTATCGGGCCCAGCCGAAATGGGTCTCAAGGCAAACGGCAATGTCGTGATTGCCGGCACGGCGGTCCAAAACCTCGACGTGAATGCCAATCTCAACAATGTCCCGGCAAGCATTGCAAACAGCTTCGTGCCCGCACTTGCCGCGGAGGGCACGATCTCCGGAACTGCCAAGGCATCGGGAACACTTGCTGCGCCGGCCGTCGATTTCGACCTCGACTGGAAAGACGCAGCCACGAGCCAGACGAAACAGGCAAAGCTTGCTCCGTTCGGCCTGAGCGCCACCGGCAAACTCGCAGATAACAAGCTTGACTTCGATGCAGATCTGACCGGGGCAGCCAACACGGGACTGAGCGCGGACGGGAGCATTGTTATCGCCGGCACGGCGGTCCAAAGTCTCGACGTCAATGCCAATCTCAACAATATCCCGGCAAGCATTGCAAACAGCTTCGTGCCCGCACTTGCCGCGGAGGGCACGATCTCCGGAACTGCCAAGGCATCGGGAACACTTGCTGCGCCGGCCGTCGATTTCGATCTCGACTGGAAAGACGCAGCCACGAGCCAGACGAAACAGGCGAAGCTTGCTCCGTTCGGCCTGAGCGCCACCGGCAAACTCGCAGATAACAAGCTCGACTTCGATGCAGATCTGACCGGGGCAGCCAACACGGGACTGAGCGCGGACGGGAGCATTGTTATCGCCGGCACGGCGGTCCAAAGTCTCGACGTCAATGCCAATCTCAACAATGTCCCGGCAAGCATTGCAAACAGCTTCGTGCCCGCACTTGCCGCGGAGGGCACGATCTCCGGAACTGCCAAGGCATCGGGAACACTTGCTGCGCCGGCCGTCGATTTCGACCTCGACTGGAAAGACGCAGCCACAAGCCAGACCAAGGGTGCCGGATTGAAAGCGCTCGGGCTGAGCGCCACTGGCAAATTTGCCGATAACAGGCTCGACTTCGATACAAGTGCGAATGCCGCCGATGGCGTGGCTTTGAAAGCGGCGGGCAAGGTCGTTGTTGCTGAAAAGACTATTCAGAGCTTGGAGATTGACGCGAACGTCACCAACGTTCCAGCAAGCATCGCAAACGGCTTCGTCCCGGGCCTGGCTGCCGGGGGTACCGTTTCGGGAACGGTGACAGCCTCTGGGACGCTCTCCTCACCTGCCGTTGATTTCAGACTCGATTGGAAGGACTTGGCGACAAGTCAGACGAAGGGCGCCAAGCTGTCGTCGCTGAACCTCAGCGCGACCGGAAAGTTTGCCGACAACAAGCTCGATTTCGACGCGAATGCGAGCGGTGCTGACGGAGCTTCGTTGAAAGCTATCGGCAATGTCGCAATTGCCGGCAAGACAGTCGAGAGCCTGAAGGTGGACGCCGACATTGCCGATCTACCGGCAGGCATCGCCAACAATTTCGTGCCAGGCCTTGCGGCAGAAGGTGTCCTTTCTGGCACGGTTGTGGCTGAGGGAAGCCTTGCTTCCCCGACAGCCGATTTCAAACTCAACTGGAAGAACGCGGCAACCAGCCACACCAAGAAGGCAGGACTGTCCCAGCTCGCGGTGAACGCGACCGGCAAGCTTGCGAACAACAGGCTCGACTTCGATGCTAACATGAACGGCGCTGACAACGTCACGCTGAAAGCCGGCGGCAATGTCATGATAGAGGGCACAGTCGTCAAGAGCCTCAAGGTGGACGCCAATGTCTCCAATCTTCCGGCGAGCGTGGCAAACGGTTTCGTACCGGGCCTCGCCGCCGAAGGAACGATCTCCGGAACCGCATCGGTTTCGGGGTCGCTTTCCGCTCCGAAGGTTGATTTCAAGCTCAACTGGAAGAATGCGGCGACCAGCCAAACCAAAGGCGCCGGGCTCTCGCCTTTCGCAATCACCGCGAACGGCGAGCTCGCCGATAACACACTCACCATCGATACCGACCTTACCGGCGACAGCGGCCTTTCGATGAAGGGTGGCGGCACCGTTGCGATCACCGGCAGTCAGGCCCTCAACCTGCAATTCCGCGGCAACCTCCCCTTTGCCATCTTGGCTGCACAGTTGGCGCAACAGGGCTTTGTCGCGGATGGTACCGCCGACATAGACCTCCGTGTCACCGGCACGGCCGCCGGCCCCGTCATCAACGGGTCTATCGCGACCAGCGGCGCCAAGCTGGTCGATGTCCGCAGGAACCTTGCGCTCGACAATGTCGTCGCCAACATCACCATGAATGGCGAGCAGGCCACCATTTCCCGCCTAAGCGGCAATTTCGCGAGCGGCGGCAGCGTTACGGCGAGCGGTACGGTCGGGATCCGGCCGGGCAGCGGCTATCCGGTAAACATCGAGGTTAGGCTGGACAAGGCAGTCTATGTTGACGGAACGCTTGTCGTCGCGACGGTCGATGGCAATCTCGGTCTGCGGGGTCCGCTTCTCACCAACCCGGTGCTGAGCGGCAGGTTGAACGTCGAAAAAGCATCGATCACCGTGCCGGACAAGCTGCCGACTTCACTGCGCGAAATCAACATTAAGCACGTGAATGCACCACCTGCGGTGCGTGCCCAGCTGCGCGACGAAAACGCGCAGAAGGCCGGCGAGAAATCAACGACGCTCGCGCTCGACCTGCAGATTAGCGCGCCGTCGAAAATCTTCGTCCGCGGCCGCGGCATCGATTCGGAACTTGGAGGCAGTGTCACGATCAGAGGAACGGCGGCAACGCCCGTCGTTTCCGGCGGCTTCACCATGCGTCGCGGACGCTTGACCATGCTTAATCGCCGCCTGAACTTCACCGACAAGAGCCGCATTACGTTTGCTGGCGACTTGACGCCGGCGCTCGATATGGAAGCGAGCTCCACTTCGGGAACGACGACGCTCACCGTCGATGTCACGGGACTTGCGACAGATCCCTCGATCACCTTCTCGTCCTCGCCGACCTTGCCGCAGGATGAAGTGCTGGCGCAGCTCATATTCGGCCAATCGATGTCGAAGCTCTCGCCGGTCCAGATCGCGCAGCTCGCCGATGCGGTGAGCCAGCTGGCGGGTGGACGTTCGACCTCGCTTTTCGAGGGGCTCCGCAACCAACTTGGTGTCGACGACCTCAACATCAGCACCGACGAGAAGGGGCAGACAAGTGTCAGCGTCGGCCGCTATCTGAACGAGCGCACCTATTTCGAGTTGCAGCAAGGCGGCGAAGCAGGCGCCAAGGCAGTCATCAATCTCGATGTCGGGCGTGGCGTGAAATTACGTGGTGCTGCGGGTGGAAATGGCGCCGGCGAAGCCGGCATCGTCTACGAACATGAATACTAGAATCCGGACTTCCGGGTTTTCAGCAGGATACTGGTTTCAGTCGAATTGATGCCGTTGATGAGCCGGATACGGCGGAGCGTCTCGTCGAAGGAGACGAGATCGCGATCCTCAAGCTCCGCGACGAAATCCCATTTGCCGTTGGTGCTGTGCAGCGCGCGTACCTGCGGGAGACCGCGCAACTGATCGGCTACTCGGTCGGCGAGCTTGCCGAGTACCTCGATCATGACGATGGCACGAACGCCGGCGGCGCGCGTTTCATGGCCGGTCCGGATGGTAAAAGCGGCAATGGTGCCGCTTGCAACAAGCCGGTCGATACGGGCGGCAACGGTCGCGCGCGACGCGCCAGTCATCGCGGCGAGAGAGGATACCGGCGTTCTAGCATTATGGCGAAGCGCGCTTAGAAGTTCTTGATCAAGGTCGTCCATGGCGATCACTTTGTCGAAACACACTTAGCAAAGTGCATAATCGGATTTCATTTCTGACACTTTTCCATCTTTTTGCCGTCACGTCGATATCCGAATATGCGCTAATCCAATTTCGAATCCGGAGCGCCCAGAATGGAAGTTCAATCTCGATCAGTCACACTCATTGGTGTTCCGGTAGAGGAAGGCTCGGGCCGGCGCGGGGCGGCGATGGGGCCGGCAGCGCTACGCATTGCCGGTGTGGACCAGACACTGATAGACCTCGGCCACGATGTGCGCGATGAAGGCGACATCCACGTCGTTCCGGCACGTGACCTTCCGAACCATCCGAAGGCGCACAATCTGCGTCTCATTGGCGCCTATACGCGTGCGCTGGAAGCCAGCACCTACGAGGCCGCTGCGGCCGGACGCTTTCCGCTGATTCTCGGCGGCGACCACAGCCTGTCGATGGGCAGTGTCTCCGGCATGGCACGTTACGCGGCCAAAAAAGACCGCCCGCTCTTCGTGCTCTGGCTCGACGCCCATTCCGACTTCAATTCGCCGGCGACGTCGCCTTCCGGCAATATGCACGGCATGCCCGTCGCTTTCTTCAGCGGTCAGGCCGAGGTCGCCGAAATCCTGCCTAAGGACCGGCCCCTCGTTGACCCGCGCAATGTGTTCCAGGTTGGCATCCGCTCCGTCGATCCGTCCGAACGCGTGGAAATCCAAAAGCACGGCGTCAACGTCTTCGACATGCGCTCGATCGATGAGCAGGGCATCGCAGCCACCATGCGCCATATCGTCAGCACAATCGAAAAAGCGAACGGCCTTCTGCATGTAAGCCTCGATGTCGATTTCCTCGACCCGGATATCGCACCTGGCGTCGGCACCACCGTCCCGGGCGGCGCGACATTTCGCGAAGCGCACCTCGTCATGGAAATGCTTTCCGACAGCGGGCTCGTTTCGTCGCTTGATCTCGTCGAGCTCAATCCGTTTCTGGACGATCGCGGCAAGAGTGCCCGCGTTCTCGTGGAACTGACGGCAAGCCTCTTCGGCCGCCGCATCTTCGATCGTCCGACACGCGCCGCATAAGGGGAAGCAGCCATGAGCACATCCGCAGATCTGATCGCCACCGAACACCAGCTTGGTGCGCATAACTACAAGCCGCTCGACGTCGTCCTGACCCGCGGCGAAGGGGTGTACGTCTGGGATACGGACGGCAAGCGGTATCTAGATTGCCTTTCCGCCTATTCGGCGGTCAATCAGGGACACTGCCATCCGAAGATCCTGGCGGCGATGGTCGAACAGGCCGGAAAGCTCACTCTTACCTCGCGCGCATTCCGCAACGACCAGCTCGCACATCTCTATGAGGAGCTGGCCACGCTCACCGGCTCTCACAAGATCCTGCCGATGAACTCCGGCGCCGAAGCCGTTGAGACGGCCATCAAGGCGGTTCGCAAATGGGGCTATGAAGTAAAGGGCGTTCCGGAAGGAAAGGCGGAGATCATCGTCTGCGCCGATAACTTCCATGGCCGGACGCTCACTATCGTCAGCTTTTCCACCGATCCGGACGCACGTGCCGGCTTCGGCCCCTATACGCCAGGCTTTCGCATGGTTCCCTTCGGCGATGCGGAAGCCTTCGCCGCCACCATCAACGAGAACACCGTTGCCGCCCTCATCGAGCCGATCCAGGGCGAAGCCGGTGTCATCATCCCGCCTGAGGGATATTTCAAGCGTGTCCGTGAGTTGTGCACCGCCAACAACGTCACGCTGATCCTCGACGAGATCCAGACAGGTCTCGGCCGGACGGGCAAATTCCTGGCGGAGGAGCATGAGGGCATTGAAGCCGACGTGACGCTGATCGGCAAGGCGCTTTCCGGTGGTTTCTATCCGGTATCGGCCGTCCTTTCCAACTCGGAAGTTCTCGGCGTGCTGAAACCCGGCCAGCATGGCTCGACGTTTGGAGGCAACCCTCTTGCTTGCGCCGTCGCGCGTGCGGCGCTGAAGGTGCTCACTGAGGAAGGCATGATCGAAAATGCCGAGAAGATGGGTGCATACTTCCTCGACGGCCTGAGGTCGATCCGCTCCAACATCGTCAAGGACGTGCGCGGCCGCGGCCTGATGATGGCGATCGAGCTGGAGCCGGAAGCAGGCGGCGCGCGGCAGTACTGCTATAATCTCAAGGAACGGGGCCTGCTGGCAAAGGATACGCATGAAAATACGATCCGCCTG
This sequence comes from Rhizobium sp. USDA 4016, assembly GCF_056279705.1. NCBI lineage: Bacteria > Pseudomonadati > Pseudomonadota > Alphaproteobacteria > Hyphomicrobiales > Rhizobiaceae > Rhizobium > Rhizobium sp. USDA 4016. The sequence goes on along the minus strand of NZ_JBWCCY010000004.1, from coordinate 4,358,184 downwards.
GCGCCGCCGCTCGTCATCACCAAGGAACAGGTGGAATGGGCGATCTCTGAGATCGAGAAGACGATCGCATAAGGCAAGCACCTTCTCGTTTCTATTGTTGATGCAAGACCGCGAATGAACCCAAAAACCTTGTGGTCTCCTGTGACAATTTAGATTTGTGCAACACTCTTCCGGTAATGTCCCGGATAACCGTAACGAGGCCTCGAAGATCATTGCGAGGGCGTCGCGTGGTGTGAAGGCACGGGGTGTTCGCGCCAATGGTGGCGCAGCCGCTTCTGCCGGGCTTGGGAAGACTTTCTAATGACGACGATCAACTCAAAAAACTTCAGCGGCGACACTCTCGAGATCATCGCATTCCGCCTGCATGATCAGGAGTTCTGCGTAAAGACGACCACCATCCGCGAAATCCGCGGCTGGGCGCCCTCGACGCCGATCCCGCATGCGCCCGCTGATGTCATCGGCGTCATGAACCTTCGCGGCTCAGTTATCCCGATCATCGATCTCGCCTATAAGCTCGGCATGAAGAGCACCGTCGCCAATGAGCGAAGCGCCATCGTTGTCGCCGAAGTGCACAGCATGGTCATCGGCATGCTTGTCGACCGCGTCTCCGACATTCTGACGATTGCCTCCAGCCAGGTTCAGCCCGTACCGGAAGTGACGGCATCCTTCGATCGCGCTTACTGCGAAGGCGTCATCGCCTCGGAGAACGGCATGATCTGCTTCCTGAACCTTGCCAAGATGTTCAAGGAAAACGAAACCGACGAACTGGCAGCGTAAGCCACCTAAGCATGATTTCCGGAGAAGCCGCCGCAAGGCGGCTTTTTTCATGGTGGCGCATCATTAAAAAACACGCGCCGACGCGCGTGCCTTGATTTTCGAGAATGGTCAAATCAACCGAACAGCGCAAAGGTTGCCTTCAGCGTGACCCATACGCCCCAAAGCAGCGGGATGCCGACGACGGCCCAGGCAAGCAGAGCCTTCGCGTCGAAGCCGCCTTTGCCGATACCGAACGAGCCGGTCGGGCCTATGCTTGCGGCTGCGGATTTCGCCTGAAGTGCTGCGACCTCCTCATCGGACATGAACCACTTGCTGGCAAGCGGCCGGACGAGGGCGTTGGCAAACAGACCCAGCGCCAGCATGCCAGCCAGGATATACATGGTCCCTGTGTAGAGAGCCGGTCCCGGCGCAACACCGGCTGCTATCTGCGCTTCGCGAATATAGTTCACGACCACAGGACCAACGATGCCGGCGGTTGCCCACGCTGTCAGTAGGCGGCCGTGGATAGCGCCGACGAATTGCGTGCCGAAAATATCGGCAAGATAGGCTGGAATTGTCGAGAAACCGCCGCCATACATCGAGAGTATGATGGCGAAGGCGAGGACGAAGAGCGCCTTGTTGCCCATGCCCGCAAAGGTTGGCGCAAGTGCATAAAGCGCGATACCGAGGATGAAAAAGCAATAATAGGTGTTCTTGCGGCCGATTCTGTCGGAGAGCGAGGCCCAGAAGAAGCGGCCGCCAATGTTGAAGAGGGACAGAAGTCCGGCGAACCCGGCAGCGATCGTGGCGATGGATGCTTTCTGCGCCGCGTCAAGCTGCGCAAAGCCAACATCCGGCAAACCGATCAGCGAACCAGCAAAGATTTCCTGCAACATCGGCGAGGCCATGCCGATAACGCCGATACCTGCAGACACGTTGAGGCAGAGCACCGCCCAGATCAGCCAAAACTGCTTCGTCCTGTGCGCATCGCGCAGGTGAACGTGCTTGGTGGTGATCATCGCGCTCTTGGCTGCAGGGGCGGTCCAGCCTTCCGGACGCCAGCCGGCGGGTGGAATGCGATAACCGAACGCACCGCCCATCATGAAGCCGAAATAGATGATCGCCATAACGATGAAGGTTTGCCAGACGCCAACCGAGGTGTCGGTCTTGAAATGGTTCATCAGCAGGTTAGCGAGCGGTGCGCCGATCATCGCCCCGCCGCCAAACCCCATGATGGCCATGCCCGTCGCCATGCCGCGGCGGTCCGGAAACCACTTAATGAGCGTCGACACCGGCGAAATGTAGCCGAGGCCGAGACCGATGCCGCCGATGACGCCGGCGCCGAGCCACATCAGCCACAGCTGATGCGTCATCACGCCCAAGGCAGCAACGAGAATGCCGCCGCACCAGCAGCAAGCGGATACAAAGCCCGCTTTGCGCGGTCCGGAACGCTCCAGCCAGCCGCCCCAGATGGCGGCGGAGCAACCGAGCAGAACGAAGAAGAGGGTATAGATCCAGCCGAGGTCGGCGACACGCCAATCACATATCGTCGTGAACAGCGCGGACGCGAGCGTCAGATCGGGGCATGCCGTCGATGCCGTGATCCCGAGCGATTTCGAAAGCGGCAGCCAGAAGACGCTGAAGCCGTAAGCCATGCCGATGCAAAGATGTATGGCGAGCGCTGCCGGCGGCACAAGCCAGCGATTGAAACCCGGCTTAGCAATGATCCTCTCCCGATCAAGCAGGCCAAGTTCGGCTAAATCACCTGTGGTATCTGTGTCCGCTGCAGTCATGAATAATTCCTCCTGATTAAAGACTTTTCTTGCAATAATTCATGCTTGAGCAGGCGAAATGCCTGTGCCCCCTCCAGCGTGAAATCGATATTTATTTCCGGATTGATTCGGCCGGTTCGGGCCTGCGGATCAGAGGTGCGGCTTGAATGACGAGCGCGTTCAAGCGGTTGTCGTCCCTTTCGAGAATTTCAAACAATTGCCGCCGCATGCGCGGCTCCCAGAATTTGTTGATATGCGTCGCAACACCTTGAGCTGCCTCGCTCTCAGGCTGGCTCTTGAAAAAGGTCGCAATTTGGTTGGCCATGTAGACGAGCTTTGAATGCGGATCATGCGACATCGGCAATGCTTTCAGGCAAAATACGGTGCGGGTGGGTGAAAATCTCGAAGTCATCGCCGCGCACAAGCGCAACGAGCGTCATGCCGGCTTGCTCGGCAGTTCGGATGGCAAGAGCCGTCGGCGCAGAAATCGCGATGAGGACAGAGCTTCCCAGGATCGCGGCTTTCTGCACCATCTCGACCGACAGCCGACTCGTGACGGCTACAGCCCCCTTTGAGCCGGTCGTTCCGGTGCCAATGACAGCTCCACAGAGCTTGTCGAGTGCATTGTGCCTGCCGACATCCTCGCGAACGGCGAGCAAGCCTTTACCAGGAATGTAGAAGCCCGCTCCGTGGACCGCACGTGTTTCCCTGTGAAGCGGCTGGGCGGCATTAAGGAGCGAGACGGCTCGGACGATGTCGCCATGCGTCAGCTTGAGATCCGCAGAGGAAACATCGGGCACCGGACGGACAGCCTGATCGATCGATTCGATGCCGCAAAGCCCGCAACCAACCGGTCCAGCCATGCTGCGTCGGCGCGCACGCAACGCGTCGGCGACATCGTCTGTCAGCGTTACCTGGACATCGATACCCTGCGGCTCATCGACGATTTCGATTGCGGAGATCTGGCCCGCGTCCTGGATTATGCCTTCCGTCAGGCTGAATCCGATCGCAAAGTCTTCTATGTCCTCCGGCGTCGCCATCATTACCGCATGCGCCGTGCCGCCGTAGGAAAAGGCAACCGGTATCTCCTCCGGCACGACGCGCTCACCCGGCATAACGACCCCGCCCTTTCGGGCGATGCGTTTGACGGAAATGCGCGCCGCCCGCCTTTCCATTATTCGGCCGCTTCCAGCTTGCCGGCAATGCGACGGCTTTGGCGTGCCTGCTCGTCATATTCGGTCTGCCACTGTGAAGGGCCGTTCGACGGCGAGACCTGTACCGCCGTCACCTTGTATTCCGGGCAGTTCGTCGCCCAGTCGGAAAAATCGGTGGTGATGACGTTTGCCTGCGTGTTCGGATGATGGAAGGTCGTGTAGACGACACCGGGTGCGACGCGATCGGTAATCAGCGCCCGCAGCGACGTATCGCCGGAGCGGCTGGCAAGCTTCACCCAGTCGCCATCGCGAATACCGCGCATTTCGGCATCATGCGCATGGATTTCCAGCCGGTCCTCGGCATGCCAGACGACGTTGTCGGTGCGCCGCGTCTGGGCGCCGACATTATACTGGCTGAGGACACGGCCGGTCGTCAGCAGAAGCGGGAAGCGCGGTCCGGTCCGTTCGTCAGTCGCGACATATTCCGTCCGGATGAACTTGCCCTTGCCGCGAACAAAGCCGTTCACATGCATGATCGGCGAACCTTGCGGGGACTTTTCGTTGCAGGGCCACTGAACCGATCCCATCTTTTCCAGGTAGTCGTATGAAACCAGCGCGAAGCTCGGTGTCGTTGCCGCGATCTCATCCATGATCTCGGACGGATGCTGGTAATTCCAGCTGAGCCCCATGGCTTGTGCCAGCTTCTGCGTCACCTCCCAATCGCCATAACCGTTGCGGGGCGTCATGACCTTGCGCACGCGGTTGATACGACGCTCGGCGTTGGTAAAAGTGCCGTCCTTTTCCAGGAAGGTCGAGCCCGGCAGGAAGACATGCGCGTAGTTTGCCGTCTCGTTCAGGAAGAGATCCTGAACCACGACGCATTCCATTGCAGCAAGACCGGCCGCCACATGCTTCGTATCCGGATCGGATTGGAGAATGTCCTCGCCTTGGACATACAAACCCTTGAACGTGCCATCCACGGCGGCGTCCAGCATGTTCGGGATGCGAAGTCCGGGTTCGTTGTTGAGTTTGACGCCCCACAGCTTTTCGAAGATATCGCGCGTCGCATCGTCCGAGATATGGCGGTAACCCGGCAGCTCGTGCGGGAAGGAACCCATGTCGCAGGAGCCCTGCACATTGTTCTGGCCGCGCAGCGGGTTAACGCCGACGCCCGGACGGCCGATATTGCCGGTCGCCATCGCCAGGTTTGCGATCGCCATAACGGTCGTGGAACCCTGGCTGTGCTCGGTGACGCCGAGGCCGTAGTAGATCGCCCCGTTTCCGCCGCGCGCATAAAGGCGCGCTGCGCCACGAACGGATTGCGCCGGAACGCCGGTGAACTTCTCGGTCTCTTCCGGGCTGTGATAGGGCTCCGAGACGAAAGCCGCCCAATCTTCGAATTCAGACCAATCGCAGCGCTCGCGAATGAAGGCTTCGTCATAGAGCCCTTCGGTCACGATTACATGCGCCAGCGACGTCATGACGGCGACATTTGTGCCAGGCTTCAGGGGCAGGTGATAGGCAGCCTCGACATGCGGTGTTTTGACGAGATCGATGCGCCGCGGGTCGATGACGATCAGCTTGGCGCCCTGACGCAGCCGTTTTTTCAGTCGCGAGGCAAAGACCGGATGGCCGTCCGTCGGATTGGCACCAATGACGATGACGACATCCGAATCCTCGACACTGTCGAAATTCTGGGTACCGGCAGAGGTGCCGAAGGCCTGGCCAAGGCCATAGCCCGTCGGCGAATGGCAGACGCGAGCGCAGGTATCGACATTGTTGTTGCCGAAGCCCGCGCGCACGAGTTTCTGAACGAGGAACGTCTCCTCGTTCGTGCAACGCGACGACGTTATGCCGCCGATCGAATCGCGGCCATACTGATACTGGATGCGGCGGAATTCCGACGCCACGTGCGCAAAAGCCTCGTCCCAGGTCACTTCACGCCAAGGGTCGGTGACCTTCTCGCGGATCATCGGATTGAGGATCCGGTCCTTATGCGCCGAGTAGCCATAGGCAAAACGCCCCTTGACGCAGGAATGCCCGCGGTTGGCCTGGCCGTCCTTCCACGGCACCATGCGCACCAGCTCCTCGCCGCGCATCTCCGCCTTGAACGAGCAGCCGACGCCGCAATAAGCACAGGTGGTCACCACCGAATGTTCCGGCTGGCCGATTTGGATGACCGATTTTTCGGTCAGCGTCGCCGTCGGGCAGGCCTGCACGCACGCACCGCATGAAACGCATTCGGAATCGATGAAGTGCTCGTGCATGCCCGGCGAAACGCGCGAGCCGAAACCGCGGCCCTCGATCGTCAGCGCAAAGGTTCCCTGCACTTCCTCGCAGGCACGCACGCAGCGGGAGCAGACAATGCACTTTGACGGATCATACGTGAAATACGGGTTCGACTCGTCCTTCGGCATCCATTTGAGATTGTTGTCGCCGTTGTTGCGTGCCTTGACGTGATTGTCGCCTTCATAACCGTAGCGAACGTCGCGCAAGCCGACGGCGCCTGCCATATCCTGCAACTCGCAATCGCCGTTGGCAGCACAGGTCAGACAGTCGAGCGGGTGATCGGAAATGTAGAGCTCCATCACCCCGCGGCGAATATCCTTGAGGCGTCCGGTCTGCGTATGGACCACCATGCCCGCTGCAACCGGCGTCGTGCAGGATGCGGGCGTCCCATTACGGCCTTCGATCTCCACGAGACAGAGGCGGCAGGAGCCAAAGGCGTCGACCATATCGGTCGAACAAAGCTTCGGCACTTGAATTCCGGCCTCCATCGAGGCGCGCATGACGGACGTACCCTCCGGCACGCTGATCTGACGGCCATCGATGGTCAGCGTCACGCTTGTTTCGGATTTCGAAGCTGGGGTGCCGTAGTCGATTTCGTGAACGAGAGACATGGATCCTTACTCCGCCGCTTCGATGAGGGGTGTTGGCGCGAAATCGTCCGGGAAGTGCGTCATCGCGCTCGTCACCGGATAGGGCGTGAAACCACCGAGTGCGCAAAGCGAGCCGAATTTCATGGTGTTGCAGAGATCGGCGAGTAATGCCCGGTTCTTTTCCGGCTCGATTCCTTGCGCGATCTTGTCTGCGGTTTCGACGCCGCGCGTGGAGCCGATGCGACAGGGCGTGCACTTGCCGCAGCTTTCGACCGCACAGAATTCCATGGCGAACCGCGCCTGTTTCAGCATGTCCACGGTGTCGTCGAATATGACGATGCCCGCATGACCGATGAGGCCGTCCTTGGCAGCAAAGGCTTCGTAGTCAAAAGGCGTATCGAAGAGTGTCCTTGGGAAATAGGCACCAAGCGGACCGCCGACCTGCACCGCCTTCACCGGCCGGCCCGTTGCTGTCCCGCCGCCGATCCTGTCGACGATATCGCCGAGTGATAGCCCGAAGGCCGTCTCATAAAGACCGCCATGCTTGACGTTCCCGGCGATCTGCAGCGGGATTGTGCCGCGCGACCGGCCCATCCCGAAATCGCGGTAAAAAACAGCCCCTTTGTCCAGGATGACCGGAACGGAGGCCAGCGAGATCACGTTATTGATGACCGTGGGACAGGCAAAGAGTCCCTTGTGCGCCGGCAGCGGCGGCTTGGCGCGCACGACGCCGCGCTTGCCTTCCAGGCTGTTCAGCAGCGACGTTTCCTCGCCGCAGACATAAGCGCCCGCACCGGTTCTGACTTCAATATCGAACGCGCGGCCAGAACTGAGTACCGAAGCGCCGAGAATGCCGGCGCCGCCGGCGACCTCGATCGCTTCCGTCATTGTCGCGATCGCATGGGGATATTCGGAGCGGATATAGATGAAGCCCTTCGTCGCACCCGTCGCGAGCCCGGCAATTGCCATGCCTTCGATCAGCACGAAGGGATCACCCTCCATGATCATGCGGTCTGCGAAGGTGCCGCTGTCGCCTTCGTCTGCATTGCAGACGATGTATTTCCGCTCGCCCGCGGCATCGAGTACCGTCTTCCATTTGATGCCGGTTGGAAAACCAGCACCGCCGCGGCCGCGAAGACCGGAATCGGTCACCTCCTTGACCACGTCCGCGGGAGCCATGGCCGCCGCGCGGCGAAGGCCGGCAAGGCCGCCATGTGCCTCATAATCTTTCAAAGAAAGCGGATCGACGACGCCGCAGCGGGCGAAGGTCAGGCGGGTCTGTTCCTTGAGGAATGGGAGGCCTTCGACCTCCCCCAGACAGAGCGCGTGATCGCCGCCGCTGACCAACCCCGCATCGAAAAGTGCAGCGACATCCTTCACTTTTACCGGCCCGTAGCCGATGCGCTTGCCCGATACCTCGACCTCTACCAGAGGTTCTAGCCAGAACATTCCGCGCGAGCCGTTGCGCACGATCTTCGCATCGATGCCGCGGGCTGCGATCTCCTGGGTAACCGCTTCAGCCACCTTCTCGGCACCGAGCGCTAGCGCTGCGGCGTCGCGCGGAACAAAAATCGTCACGCTCATCGCCGCACCTGCGCAACGAGGTCGGCAATTGTCTCATCATCGACCCGCCCATAGAGCTCGCCGTCGAGCATGGCTGCGGGCGCGCAAGCGCAGAGCCCGAGACAGTAAACTGGCTCCAAGGTCACGCTGCCGTCGAGCGCGGTCTGATGGAAATCGACACCGAGCAGTGTCTTCATACGATCGGCGACAGCATCGCCGCCCATCGACTGACAGGCCTCGGCACGACAGAGCTTCAGGACATGGCGGCCGGCAGGATGATCGCGATAATCGTGATAGAACGTCATCACACCATGCACTTCGGCGCGCGAGAGATTGAGCTCGCTCGCAATAACCGGCAGCGCTTCGTGCGGCACATAGCCGAATTCATCCTGCACTTCGTGAAGGATTGGAAGGAGCGGGCCTTCAAGAGAGCGCAAGGCACCAACAATCGCGCGCGTGCGTTCGGCAATATCGCCATTGGCGACATGAGCATTCATTTTCGGCAGGCCTCCCGAGGCTTTGCTGTGTCGCTCACCGCAACGGCCTCCCCATGCCGATCCGGTATCTCGAAGGGAGTCTTTCAGGGAAACATCGAGCGATCAATAAAGCTGTTCCGTCGACTGATAGGAAATTTCTATCAGAGACTTTCGCTCTCTGCGAGTATTCTCGCCTCGTGCAGCAACGCAGACACGAGAGGCGTAAAAGGCTCGCGATGTGTGGCGACCAAGCCCACCGAATGATGGGCCGCCGGCTCGACAATCGGAATCATGCGTATTTCGGCCGGAAATCCAAAGGATTCAGCGACATTACGCGGCATGATGCTCGCCCAGCGCCCGGTTCTGACGTGAGAAAACAGCACGATCATCGAACCGGATTCCAAAGTGGGATGCGCGCTGGCGCCCGCTTCCGCGAGGTGCCGGTTGATAATGCGGCGGTTCTGCATGTCAGCCGTCAATAGGCAAAGCCGAAGGTCGCCCACTTCGCGCCAGGTCACGGTCTCGCGATCGGAAAGCGGACTTCCAGCGGCAGTGATCAGGTGATAGCGCTCGGCATAAAGCGGCACGGTCGTTACACGCCCAAGCGGCTCGTTTTCAAGATACGTCACCCCGGCGTCGATCTCGAGATTTTCGAGCATGCTCAACACCTGCAGCGAATTGCGCGAAACGATGGAGAAGGTGACGTCCGGGTGCCGCTCCTGAAAAGGCGTCGTAATACGCGGTAGCATCGCCAGAGCTGTCGGAATGGAAGCAAGGCGCAGATGGCCGGAAAGACCTTTGCGCGCCGCGCGCATCTCTTCGCGCATGGTGCGCGTGTCACCGACGATGCGCCTTGCCCATTCGAGGACACGTTGGCCTTCCGGCGTCAGACCCTGGAATCGTGAGCCCCGCTGCACCAGCATGACGCCCAGTTGATCTTCAAGTTGCCGAATTGCAGCCGACAGCGTGGGCTGCGAGATGCCGCACTCCTCGGCAGCACGGCCGAAGTGCTTTTCGTTGGCAAGGGCAATGAAGAATTCAAGTTTGTCGATCATCCGGCCTCCCGCCCGCTTCGGGGACAAGCCATCTTTGGCGCTAGCCGCCAATAATCGCAAGGGCAGGAATCAGTCGGGATCGGTCGCTTCGAACAAGCCGAAGAGAGAATCCAGGAAAATCGTCAGATTGGCATTGCCGATGCTGTAATAGACCAGCCGGCCTGCCCGGCGAGTGTTGACGAGGCCCTCCATGCGCAGCCGCGCAAGCTGCTGTGAAACCATCGCTTGCTGCATACCGAGCAATTCTTCGATTTGGCTGACCGTCTTTTCCTCGTTGGCGAGGATGCAGAGAATGAGAAGCCGGGTTTGATGCGCCATTGCTTTCAGCAGATCGCTTGCTTCGTGGGCTTTTACAGCAAGCTTCTGCAGTTCCTGGCCGGTTATTCCCGGTTCGGTCGTTGGCAAGGGCATTCTGAATCTCTGCTGGATGCACTTCAGGTAGCCGCAACGATAACATATCCACACGCCGGCATTGTACTCAATTGGCGAAATACCAAAAAAAGTCCAAACAAATCAGCAGATAAGCTGGCCACCGTTGATTTCGAGCACTTGGCCCGTGATGTAGCCGGAGAGCGATGGCGCAGCCAGAAAGAGATAGGCGGGCGCGCAATCCTCGGCAGTCCCGAGACGTTGCAGCGGTATGCCCTTGCGGGTCTGCTCCAGCTTCTCCGGCGAGGAATAACGCCCGTGGAAGTCGGTTTCGATCGTGCCGGGCGACACGCAATTGACCCGGATCGCATCCGGCGCCAGCTCGCGTGCGAGCGCTTTAGAATAAGTGGCGACGAAAGCCTTGGAGGCGGAATAGATTGCCGAACCGGGACTGCCGCCGGTCAGCGCCGAGATGGAAACCGTATTGACGATCGCCGCCCCGTGGGCTGCCCGCAACGCCGGCAGCAGCGCACGCGTGAGTTCGACGACAGATGTCTGGTTGAGTCTGACGATCGTGTCGTACTCCCTATCGGTCAACGTGTCTGCCAAAAACCGGCCGACCATGGTGCCGGCATTGTTGACGAGTGCGTGTATGATGCCGAAAGTATCCAGAGCTTTCGCTGCGAAAGAGGCAGTGCCGTTCGGCGCGAGAAAATCGGCTGCAACGAGAACCGCACGCCGCTCCTGCTCTGCCGTCAGCAGGAAATCCGGCAAATCCCTTTCGCTGTTGCGGCCAGTGTGAACCAGGACGTGCGCGCCGCAATCTAGGAACTGCCGCGCGACTTCGAGGCCGATTCCACGTCCTGCTCCGGTCACCACAACATTGCGATTCTCAAAAAGCTTGGGATGAAACACGCTTGAACCCTCCCGGCTCCGGCCGCCAGTCGCCGATTGCGCAATTTTCGCTTTAACATATGATCCGGCCCAACGAAAGAAAGGGAGCGAAACCATGTTTCTGTCCGGACGGCAGACGGAGATCCTCGATATCGCCAAAGCGGAAGGCCGCGTGCTGGTCGAAGATCTGGCATCGCGCTTCTCCGTCACGCCGCAGACCATCCGCAAGGATCTGAACGATCTTTGCGATGGGCATGTGCTGACGCGCATTCACGGCGGAGCGATTTTTCCTGGCGGGACGGAGAACGTGAAATACGAGGCGCGCCGCTCGATCGCCGCCAGCGAAAAACTCGCGATCGGCCGCGCGACCGCTGATCTTATTCCCGACAAAGCCTCGCTCTTTATCAATATCGGAACGACGACCGAGGCCGTCGGGGAAGCGCTCGTCGACCATCAGGAATTGATGGTGATCACCAATAATATCAACGTTGCCAGCCGCTTGCGCCTTTTTCCCTCGATCGAGGTCGTCATCGCGGGCGGCGTGGTGCGCCATTCGGATGGCGGCATCGTCGGCGAAGCAGCCGTCGATTTCATCCGGCAGTTCAAAGTCGATTACGCCGTCATCGGCGCGTCGGCGATCGATCCGGATGGTGCGCTTCTCGACTTCGATTTCCGCGAGGTGAAGGTCGCGCAGGCAATCATGGCGAATGCCCGCCACGTCGTCCTCGTTGCCGACTCCACCAAGTTCGAACGCACAGCTCCGGTGCGCATCGGCCATCTGTCACAGGTCCACACCTTCGTCACCGACGACTGCAATGTCGAATCCCTCAGGAAGGTCTGCGCGGAAAGCGGCATCAATCTGATCGAAACCTCGGAAAAAGAATTGTCGTAGAGCGTTCGTTTGACATTCGGTTTTCTTCGTTTTGGCGCTATATTGTTTCGTTCGTGCCGATGGAGGAAGTGCCGATTGACGAGGTTATTGCGGCCAGATGGCGCAATTCCGTCATAAATGACGATGGCCGTGTGAACCGGATCAGCTATGAGCTTTGCGTCCTCACCCAGTAATCTGTGCTTCCAGTGGACGTCCAGTGTAATCAGCTACGGCTGGCGGCGACCAGGGCATGCGCTGCATCACGGAGCAATCCAGTTGCCTCGCCGGGTTCAAACAGCTGCATGCTGACAAAGGCGCCGTTGATCAGAACCGCCAGTTGGCCGGCGAGCCGATCGGGTGCGGCAACCGCCAGCCCCTCGGCGATGGTCTTCAGACGCCGCCGCATCTCGCGCATGTGGGCTTCGGCGACCTTGCGGGCGGGGTGATCCGCTTCGGGGAACTCGGCCGCGGTATTGATCTGCGGGCAGCCCCGGTAATTTTCCCGCCCGACCCGTTCGCCGATCCACTCGAAATGGGCGACAAGCTCGGCCCAGGCATCGTCCGGATGCCGTTCCCTCACTCGATCCCAGGTGCTCCAGAAGTCCAGGTCCTCACGCTTGAGGAAGGCCGCGATGAGGTCGTCCTTCGTGCCGAAATGGCGATAGAGGCTGGTTTTGGCCACACCGGACTTTTCGACCACAAGATCGACGCCGACGGCGCGCACGCCGCGCCGGTAAAAGAGTTCCGACGCTGTCTCGAGAATCCTGTCCCGCACCTCGTTGCCGCGTGAGGCAGGGGAGTTGGTTGTGCTTTTCGTCATTCGTGCACCTCCAATTCCGCGACCATAACAGCAAACGGATTGACACGCTACAGACCTGTATGTTTTAGTAGGTACAGACAGGTCTGTAGCGAAGGAGAGAGCAATGACCATCGATAAAACTGACATCACGAAGACAACCCAATCCGTCGCGGTCTTGGGAGCGAACGGCCATACCGGTCGTTTTGTTGTGACCGAGCTGTTGCGGCGCGGTCTGAAACCGATCGCCATCGGACGGAATGCCGAGAGGCTGGCGGCTGCGGGCTTTCCGGAGCGCGGCATCCAATGCCGCGAAGCAGTTGTCGAGGATGATGGGGCTTTGGACAGGGCGCTCGCCGGCGCGGCGGCAGTTATCAACTGCGCAGGCCCGTTCATGGATACGGCCGACGCGGTGGCGCGTGCCGCGTTGCGGGCGGGGATTCATTATCTCGACGTGACGGCAGAGCAGCCGAGCGTACAAGCCACGTTCGAGCGCCACGAGGTCGCAGCCCGGAAAGCAGGCGTGGCCATCATCCCGGCCATGGGTTTCTATGGCGGCCTGGCCGACCTGCTCGTGGCGGCCGTCATGGACGAGTGGGAGCACGCCGACACCATCGAAATTCGAGTTGCGCTCGACAGCTGGCTCCCGACGAGAGGCACACGTGTGACCGGAGAAAAAAACACCGCGCGGCGCCTGGCCGTCAGCGGCGGGCAGCTGGAGCCGGTGCATCAACCGCCTGCCGAAAGGGTGTCGATCCTACCGGCCCCGTTCGGCCGGCAGACGTTTGTCGAACTTCCCTTTTCGGAGGTGCCGCTGATAGCCCGTCACGTCCGGACGAAGGAGCTGCACACCTTTCTCAGCACAATCGCCCTGCGGGATGTTCGTGATCCATCGACGCCTCCGCCGCAGGCGATCGACGAAACCGGGCGTTCGGCGCAGCGCTTCGCGGTAGAGGTGATCGTCGCGCAGGGTGACATGCGCCGCCGGATCGTCGCGCAGGGGCAGGACATCTACGCCGTCTCGGCGCCGATTATCTGCGAAGCGGTCCAGCGTATCCTGTCGAGGGATATCCGCGATGTCGGCGCAAAGCCGCCGGCAGCCATTTTCAATGCCGCCAGCTTCCTGCAGGCGCTCGACCCGGATCTGTCGGTCGAGATATCGGAAACTTAGTTCGGAAACCTCAGATTTTCAGAAAGTCCCTCACAATGGCGTGGGGGACTTTGATTCTCCCGCGTATCCGCAGCTTCGGGCCGACGAGGCCTTTAGGTAGTAAATCGCCCCCTCCCGCAAACGACCCCGAATGGGCCGTCACCGCTCAAGACATCCTGTGGCGAAGGACAAAGAACGGGCTATATCTGCAAATGGATGAGGCGGCTGCCCTGGACAGCTACATGCGGGCGATTGCAGCGGCCGCCTAAGCCTCCTCCAGCAGGCGCGCACCGGTTCCCTCTTTCCCAAGCTTGTCGCAGGGATTGCGCAACGGGCAGCTTTCGATCGACAGGCAACCACAGCCGATGCAACCGGTCAAACGATCGCGAAGCAACGTCAGCCGCTTGATCCGCGAATCCAGATCGTCCTTCCACATCTGCGAGAGCTTCTGCCAGTCACCCGCAGTTGGGGTGCGCCCCTGCGGCAGCGTATCGAAGGCCGCCTGAATTTCGGCCAGCGGTATGCCGACCCTCTGCGCCACCTTGATGATGCCGAGACGGCGCAGGACATCGCGCCCGTAACGCCGCTGGTTGCCGCGCGACCGCATGCTCGAAATCAGGCCTTTGGCCTCGTAGAAATGCAGTGCCGAGACGGCCAGTCCGCTACGCTCTGCCACTTCGCCTACAGTGAGAAGCCTGCTGAAATTGGTCGACGAACTTGTTTGCATATTGACCTCAATGTTGGTTGAGGTTTTATAAGCCAAGCTCCTTGCAGCGTAAAGAAGGGGCAATATATGCAAACAGCCATCAAAATCGGCGTCATCTACGGAAGCATACGCGAAGGCCGGATCTGCGACCGGGTGGTGAAATGGCTGACCCGGCAGCTCACGCTCTACCCGCTGATCGACCTCGATATCATCGATCCGCTCGACTTCGATCTGCCTGCCCGGCATGATAGCGATCATCCGGAAATAGAGCGTCTCGCCTCTCGTCTGAATACGGCAGATGCCTTCATCGTCGTCACGCCGGAATATAACCACAGCTTCACAGCGGCACTCAAATTCGTGCTCGATTTCGTTCAACGAACCCTGGCACGGCAAACCTGTAGCCTTCGTATCCTATGGAGGCATCTCGGGCGGTCTGCGTGCTGTCGAACAGCTGCGGCTTGTCTTCGCCGAACTCCATGCCGTCACCATACGTGACACCGTGAGCATTGCGGCACCTTGGAACCGTTTCGATGAAGACGGCAACCTCGAGCGGCCCGAAGACGCGCTCAAGCTTCTCGCCAGGATGATGGCAAGGCTGCAATGGTGGGCGCATGCGTTGTCCGCCGCGCGCGCCGAGCGACCTTATCGAAACATCGCCGCCTGAACCACGCCTGTTTCCGTTCCCGGCAGGTACGGAAAACGCCGGCGAGCACCCGGGCTGGCCTATGTCCGGGTGTTCGCCCGGTGCATATGTTAGCTTTCGCGCCCGATGGCCGGCGAAGATGATCGCGCGCTCGTCCACATGCCGGCGGTCCCAAAGCAGCGCCCTTGTCCTACGCGCCATCATGTCCTAGGCCTGAGGAAAAGCAGACAGGCGAGGCACGAATGGAGAGAGATCGGAGGCTGGCAGGTGCCGATGCCATGCGTGCGGCCGCGTGCCTGCTCGTGCTCATTCATCATCTTGTCCTGCGCATCGACATCAATCAGGTGGATCCGGCCGCGCAATCGGCCTTGGTCATTGCCCGCTTCGGCAATTTCGGCGTGGCGATCTTCTTTGTTCTAAGCGGCTATCTGCTTGCGCGGCCCTTCTGGCGAGCTCTCGATGAGCACCGCCCATTGCCGGGTATGAAGACTTACGCCATACATCGTGCGGCACGTATCCTGCCTGGCTACTGGGTGGCGCTGACCGCAGGCTTCGTTTTGAGCATCACGCTGCTCGGAGATCCACCAACGGCCGAGCTCGGCATGCGTTATGCCGCAGGCTTCCTTTTGATGAGCCAGTGGCATTGGCGCACTTTGTTTCCGGTCGAAGGGAACGGGCCGCTTTGGTCGATTCCATTCGAAGCGACCTGTTATGTTTTGCTGCCGGCGTTCATGCTCGCTCTTCATCACTTCAGCCGCCCGCTGCCGCGCTTGTCCACGCGTCTCCTTTGGCTTGGCGCCATAGCGACCGCTCTTGTCTTGCACTGGTTAATCGTCAACGCCTTGCAGCCGGACCACGTGCAGCGCGGCTGGCAGTTCGGCATGGCGGGCGGTGCGAAGGAATGGATGCCGCGTTACAATCCGATCGGCTTCTTTGCGATTTTCGCGCTCGGTATCCTTGCTTCGGGTGTCGAGACGATCCTGCCGAAGCGAAGGGTAGCTCTCTTCGATGTCCTCGCCTGTCTCGCCATAGCCGGTAGCGTCGCTGCCCTCGTCTCGTCCGCAGGCGGGCCTTGGGAGGCCTATGGCTGGCTCGGAATTCCTTATAGGTTTCCGCTCTTTCCGATCGCTATTGCAGTGGCGCTTGTCGCGCTGGCGCGCTCGCTATGGCTTGGGAACTGTCTCGATAGTCGAGCGGTCCGCTTCACCGCGAAAATCTCGTTCGGCATCTATATCTGGCAGGATCCGGTCATTTCAGCCGTGAAGGCGCTTTTTCCTTCCGCCTTCGGCCCGATCAGCGACAATCTTCTCTACGGCTGGCTGCTCTGGTCGCTCCTCGCAGCAGCCCTTGTGTTCGTCATCGGAAGCCTCAGCTATATTTTCGTCGAACGGCCGGTCTTAGTGAAAGTCCATGCCGTCCCACGTTAAGCCGGCCCCTGCCGCAAACAAAAAGCGGCCCGCTGAGGCCGCTTTGGGTCATTTCGTTGCAATCCCGATCAGTCCTGCTGGACGATGCCGCGCAGATGCGTCAGTTCCATGATGAAATGCTCGAGCTTGGACTTGTGCTCGTGATGCAGGGCATCCTCAAGCTCCTTCTTCGCAGCCTCGATACGACGGGTCAACTCGTCCTTGCTCAGGTCCTCGACCGCGACAGCGGATTCTGCAAGCAGCGTGCAACCGGTCGGCAGGATGTCGGCGAAGCCGCCGAAAACAACGTAGTCCTGCTTGGAGCCACCGCTGGAGCGGACGCTGACGATGCCCGGCTTGATGGTCGTCATCGTCGGGGCGTGGTGCGCCATGACGGTCATCTCGCCCTCGGTTGCCGGAATGACAACTTCCGTCACCATCTCCGACAGGAGCAGGCGCTCCGGAGATACGAGTTCAAAATTGAAATTGTCAGCCATCAGTGACTTACCTTCTCGGCTATGGCCTTTGCATCTTGCAGTTTGGTCCCGCAGAACGGGCAGTGCATTATCGCCTGATCGAGATATCCCAGACCTTCCTCGGTCTGGACCAAACCCACTACCATCATCAGCACGCCGTTATCTGCTCTGTAAACGGTCGGCGCCGCCGGGGCGGGAAGTCCTGCCACGACTTCCTTCAGGGAGTCGCAGCAGAAAATCTCGTCACGAGCGTCGTTCATCAAGCAGCTGCGGAGAGCTTCTTGGCCTTCTCGATGGCTTCGTCCATCGAGCCGACCATGTAGAAGGCAGCTTCCGGCAGGTGGTCGTATTCGCCGTTGACGAGACCCTTGAAGCCCTTGATCGTGTCTTCGAGAGCAACCAGCTTGCCCGGCGAACCGGTGAAGACTTCGGCAACGAAGAACGGCTGCGACAGAAAACGCTCGATCTTGCGGGCACGGGCGACGGCGAGCTTGTCCTCTTCGGACAGTTCGTCCATGCCAAGGATGGCGATGATGTCCTGCAGGGCCTTGTAGCGCTGCAGCGTCGACTGAACCTTGCGAGCAACTTCATAGTGCTCTTCGCCGACGACGATCGGGTCGAGCATGCGCGAGGTGGAGTCGAGCGGGTCGACGGCCGGGTAGATACCCTTTTCGGCAATCGAGCGCGATAGAACGGTCGTCGCGTCAAGATGCGCGAACGAAGTTGCCGGAGCAGGGTCGGTCAAGTCGTCGGCCGGAACGTAGATAGCCTGAACCGAGGTGATCGAGCCGGTCGTCGTCGTCGTGATGCGTTCCTGCATCTGGCCCATGTCGGTTGCGAGCGTCGGCTGATAACCAACGGCCGAAGGAATACGGCCAAGCAGAGCCGACACTTCCGAACCTGCCTGCGTGAAGCGGAAGATGTTATCGACGAAGAACAGAACGTCCTGGCCCTGGTCGCGGAAGTTTTCGGCAACCGTCAGACCGGTCAGAGCGACGCGAGCGCGAGCGCCCGGCGGTTCGTTCATCTGGCCGTAAACGAGGGCTGCCTTCGAGCCTTCACCGCCGCCATGCTTGTTGACACCCGATTCGATCATTTCGTGATAGAGGTCGTTGCCTTCGCGGGTGCGCTCACCAACGCCTGCAAACACCGAGTAACCACCGTGCGCCTTGGCAACGTTGTTGATCAGTTCCATGATGAGAACCGTCTTGCCGACGCCTGCGCCGCCGAAGAGGCCGATCTTGCCGCCCTTGGCGTAAGGAGCCAGAAGATCGACGACCTTGATGCCGGTGACGAGGATCTGTGCTTCCGTCGACTGCTCGACGTAAGACGGTGCGTCCTGGTGGATCGCACGCTTGGAAGCGGTAACCAGCGGACCGGCTTCATCAACCGGCTCGCCGATGACGTTCATGATGCGGCCGAGCGTTTCCGGGCCGACCGGAACCGAAATCGGAGCGCCGGTGTCCATGACTTCCTGGCCGCGGACCAGGCCTTCGGACGAGTCCATGGCGATCGTGCGGACTTCGTTTTCACCGAGATGCTGCGCGACTTCCAGAACCAGGCGGTTGCCCATGTTGGTGGTTTCGAGCGCGTTCAAAATCGCCGGCAGTTCGCCTTCGAAAGCAACGTCGACGACGGCGCCGATAACCTGTGTGACCCTGCCGACAGAGCCTGTGGCGGTCTTCTTAGCAGCGGTCTTCGCTGCCGCCCTCGGGGTAGCTGCCCTAGCCATTTTCATACCCTCTTTCTCTAACCTCAGAGCGCTTCCGCGCCCGAAATGATTTCAATGAGTTCCTTGGTGATCTGAGCCTGACGCTGCCGGTTGTAGCTGAGCGTCAGCTTGTTGATCATCTCACCAGCATTGCGCGTCGCACTGTCCATCGCGCTCATCTTCGCGCCCATTTCGCCGGCGACGTTCTCAAGGAGCGCGCGGAAAATCTGGACCGAAATGTTGCGCGGGATCAGATCGTTCAGGATCGATGCCGGATCCGGCTCGTATTCATAGACGGCACCTGCATGCACAACGTCTTCAGCAACAGCTTCCGGAGCCGAAGCCGGGATGAGTTGCTGAGCCGTCGGCACCTGCGAGATGACCGACTTGAACTCCGAGTAGAACAGCGTGCAAACGTCGAATTCGCCGGCTTCGAACATCTCGATAACGCGCCTGCCGATCTGGTCGGCATTCTCGAAGCCGATGCGCTTCACGTCGCGAAGCTCCTTGCGCTCGACGATGAGCGAAGCAAATTCGCGACGAAGAACGTCATAGCCCTTCTTGCCGACGGTGAAGATCTTGACGGTCTTGCCTTCGGCGATGAGCCTGCGGGTATGGTCGCGGGCAAAGCGCGCGATCTGTGAATTGAAGCCGCCGCAGAGGCCGCGCTCGGCGGTGCAGACAACGAGCAGGTGAACCTGAGCCTTGCCCGTACCCGTCATGAGCACTGGTGCGCTATCGCCATCCGTCATCGCTTTGGAGATGTTCGAAAGAACAGCCGCCATGCGCTCCGAATAGGGCCGGGCGGCCTCGGCCGCCTCCTGCGCACGCCGAAGCTTCGCCGCGGCGACCATTTTCATCGCCTTGGTGATCTTCTGCGTCGCCTTGACGGAGGCGATCCGGTTTTTCAGATCCTTAAGTGAAGGCATCCGTTTTCCGTCCTAATTAGGTGCGATCAGGCGAAAGACTTCGCGAAGGTATCGAGAGCAGCCACAAGCTTGCCCTTGGTATCGTCGCTGATTGCCTTTTCCGTGCGGATCGTGTCGAGGATGGCCGAGCCTTCCGAGCGCAGGTACGAGAGCAATGCCTGCTCGAACTTGCCGATCTGAGCGACAGCGATCTTGTCCAGGTAGCCGTTGACACCTGCAAAGATGACCGCGACTTGCTCTTCCACCTTCAGCGGCGAGAACTGCGGCTGCTTCAGGAGTTCGGTCAGGCGGGCACCGCGGTTCAGCAGACGCTGCGTCGCAGCGTCAAGGTCCGAACCGAACTGGGCGAAGGCGGCCATTTCGCGATACTGGGCGAGCTCACCCTTGATCGAGCCTGCAACCTGCTTCATCGCCTTGATCTGTGCGGACGAGCCGACGCGCGAAACCGACAGACCGACGTTAACCGCCGGACGGATGCCCTGGTAGAACAGGTCGGTTTCGAGGAAGATCTGGCCGTCGGTGATCGAGATCACGTTGGTCGGAATGAAAGCCGAAACGTCGTTGCCCTGCGTTTCGATGACCGGCAAAGCAGTCAGCGAACCGCCGCCCATTGCGTCGCTCATCTTTGCAGCGCGCTCGAGGAGACGCGAATGCAGGTAGAAGACGTCGCCCGGATAGGCTTCGCGGCCCGGCGGGCGGCGCAGCAGCAGCGACATCTGACGGTAGGAAACAGCCTGCTTGGACAGGTCGTCGTAACCGATCAGCGCATGCTGGCCGTTGTCGCGGAAATACTCGCCCATGGCGCAGCCGGCAAACGGAGCCAGGAACTGCATCGGAGCGGGATCGGAAGCCGTCGCGGCGACGATGATCGAATATTTCAGGGCGCCACGTTCTTCGAGAACCTTGACGAACTGTGCAACCGTGGAGCGCTTCTGGCCGACGGCGACGTAGACGCAGAAAAGCTTTTCAGCTTCCGGACCGGAGTCGTGAATGGCCTTCTGGTTCAGGATCGTGTCGAGAAGGATCGCGGTCTTGCCGGTCTGGCGGTCGCCGATGACAAGCTCGCGCTGGCCGCGGCCCGACGGGGATGAGAGCGTCGATTGCCTTGAGGCCGGTCGACATCGGCTCATGAACCGACTTGCGCGGGATGATGCCGGGAGCCTTGACGTCGACACGCGCACGGCGCGTCGCGTTGATCGGGCCCTTGCCGTCGATCGGATTGCCGAGAGCGTCAACGACGCGGCCAAGCAGTTCCGGGCCAACCGGAACGTCAACGATGGCGCCGGTCCGCTTGACGGTGTCGCCTTCCTTGATGTCGCGGTCGTTGCCGAAGATAACGACACCGACGTTATCGGACTCAAGGTTCAGCGCCATGCCGCGGATGCCGCCGGGGAACTCGACCATTTCACCCGCCTGAACGTTATCCAGACCGTAAACGCGAGCAATACCGTCACCGACAGAAAGCACCTGGCCGACTTCCGAGACTTCCGCCTCTTTGCCGAAATTTTTAATTTGATCTTTGAGAATTGCGGAAATTTCCGCGGCGCGGATATCCATCAGCCAACCTCTTTCAATGCAAGCTTGAGGGTAGAAAGTTTGGTACGAAGCGACGTATCAATCTGACGGGACCCGACCTTCACGATCAGACCACCAAGAATTGACGGATCAACCGTGACGGCAATCGTCACGTCTTTGCCGGTGACGCCCTTCAGCGCCGCCTTCAATTCGGTTTCCTGCGCTGCCGTCAGCGCATGGGCCGAGGCGACCTCGGCAGAAATTTCGCCACGCTGGCGAGCAGCAATGATGCGGAAGGCCTTGATCATGCCCGGAAGGGCAAAGAGGCGGCGGTTACGCGCCACAACCTTCAGGAAATTCGCAAAGAAGCCGCTGATGCCGGCCTTCTCGCTGATTGCAGCGACCGCCTTGAGCTGATCGTCTGCGGAGAATACCGGGCTTGCAACGAAGCGCTTCAGGTCGTCGCTCTCGTCCAGCATCGCCTGGAAACGATTAAGATCTGCAGTGACGCTCTCGACGGCGCCTTCTTCAAGAGCCAGTTCGAACAGCGAGGACGCATATCGTTCTGCAACACCAGAAGCAAGCTGGGACGTGTCTGCCACGGGCACAAATTTCCCTGATTTCAACCCAAGAATCCGGCCTTTGGCGGGCGCCCGACCTATGCTCTTGAATTCGTTTTGATTTCCCCCAGAAATCGCAAGAGAAGCCTCTTGCTTCTTCCGAAATTCGGGGTCCGTCTAACATAGGATGTCGGGACTCGCAACACGCGTAATGCCCGAATATGCCTTTCGAATGCTTTTCTATCGGCAAAATCGTGAAATGGCGCAAAGCCCGGCGAGCGAGCGGCTCGCGGCGCTGTAATCTAGGTTGCGAAGAAGCCCAAGGAATAGGCGAGCGGGAGTGCCGCTAGAACGGCCTGCACAACCAGAAGTAAATAGTTGAGAATCGTGCTCCCCTTATCGGAAAGAAGCGAAACGATCCGGGCGAAAGCCGCCATCGCAAATGCCGCCCCAAGCGCCATGTAGATGAAATCCTGCGCCAGCATGATCGCCGCCAGTCCAAATCCGAGATAGAAACCGCCGACGGAGCGTTGCTCGGCGAAACCATCCCGGCGCTCTCCACGCGGCTGAAGGCCGAAAAGCTGCATCGCATATCCGGGCGCGAACATGATGACGAGACCCGCAAGAGCGGTGAACGCCGCCGAGCAGAATGCGAGCTGCTCGCCAAAGGTCTCGGGAAAATAAAATTCCATGGATCAACCCCAAATCACGCTGCGAATGCTTGCCCCTTATGGCATGATTGCGCCGGGTGGAAAACGGCGGTCAATCGCCGATCTACAGGAAGCTTTGCGGGTCGATATCGAGCTGCACGTGCACCGAGCCACGCTCTTTCGGCGCCTGCGCAAGCATACTGCGCAGAAATGCCTGCATGTCGGAACTCCGCCGCCCGTGTACGAGGAGCCGGAAACGGTAGCGGCCGCGCACCAGCGCCAGCGGTGCTTCGGCGGGGCCGAGCACGGAAATGCCGGAAACCTGCGGCGCCGCGCTCCGCATGCCGCGGGCATGGTTTTCCGCGTCATGGCGCGTTTCGGCCGAGACGATAATCGACGCGAGGCGTCCGAAAGGCGGCAAACTTGCCCTCTCGCGCTCGGCGATTTCCCGCTCATAAAACGCGCTCGCGTCGCCTGAAACGATCGCCTGCATGACGGGATGCTGCGGCTGGTACGTCTGCAGCAGCCCATGGCTCTTCAGACCCGTTCGCCCCGCCCGGCCCGTCACCTGTGAAAGAAGCTGGAATGTTCTTTCCGCCGCGCGCGGATCGCCGTTGGCGAGACCGAGATCCGCATCGACGATGCCGACCAGTGTCATCAACGGAAAGTTATGCCCCTTGGCGACGAGCTGCGTGCCGATGACGATATCCGCTTCGCCCTTGGCGATCGCCTCGAGTTCCAGCCGCAGGCGTTTGACGCCGCCCATGATGTCCGAGGATAACACGATGGTCCGCGCGTCGGGGAAATGACGCTCAACTTCTTCCGCGATGCGCTCGACCCCCGGCCCACAGGCGACGAGGTGATCGAGCGTTCCGCATTCCGGACAAGCCTCCGGCGTCCGCTCCGTATGGCCGCATTGATGGCACTGCAGCTGGCTGCGGAAACGGTGCTCGACGAGCCAGCTCGAACATTGCGGGCACTGGAAGCGGTGGCCGCAGACACGGCAGAGCGTCAGCGGTGCGTAGCCGCGGCGATTGAGGAAGAGCAGCGCCTGCTCGCCCTTTTCGACCGTCTTGCCGATCGCCCGGATCAAGACCGGCGAGAGAAAACCTTCCCTTTTCGGCGCGTGCCGCCGCATATCGACGAGATGCAGATCGGGCAGCGCCGCGTCGCCGTAGCGTGTCGGCAGATGGATGGTGCTGTAGCGTCCGTTCTGACCGTTCACCTGGCTTTCGACGGAAGGCGTCGCCGACACGAGAACAACCGGGAAATTGCCGATGCGACCGCGCACGACTGCCATGTCGCGGGCATTGTAATAGACGCGGTCTTCCTGCTTGTAGGCAGGATCATGCTCCTCATCGATGACGATGAGCCCCAGGTCTTCGAACGGCAGAAACAATGCCGACCGGGCACCGGCAACCACGCGAACCCCGCCGGTCACCGCCTGCCGCCAGACTTTCTCGCGCATGCGCGGCGCGAGATCGGAATGCCATTCGGCCGGCTTTGCGCCGAACCGGTCCTGGAAGCGCTCTAGGAAACTTGCGGTGAGCGCGATTTCCGGCAGGAGGATCAGCACCTGCTTGCCGCGGCGAAGCGTGTCGGCGATCGCCTCGAAATAGACCTCGGTCTTGCCAGATCCCGTCACGCCATCGATCAGCGAAACGGCAAACTCACCTTTTGTGACTTCGCTCAAAATCTCTTCGGCGGCATCCTTCTGCGGCCCCTGCAGCCGCGACGAGGCAAAGTCCGGATCGGGTTTTGCCACGACCGGAGGCGGAGGCAGGAAAACTGTCTCGAAAAGCCCTTGGCTGATGAGGCCATCGACAACGCTCGTGGAAACACCGGCGGCATGTGCAAGTCCGGTCCGTGTCCACGAGATACCGTCCGATGCCGTATCGAGCACTCGGGCACGCGCAGGCGTCATCCGCTCCGGTTCGCCGCCGACGAAGCGCAATCCTTCCACCATCGGCTCCGGCTCGAAGGCATTCGGTGCACGAAGCGCCATGCGGGCAACAAGACCGGGCGGCGACAGCGTGTACGCAGCCACCCAGTCGATGAACTCCCGCATTTCCTTGGAAAGCGGCGGGCAATCGAAGACATGCGTGATCGGTCTAAGCTTCTTCGGATCGACGCCATCTTCACCGCCGTCCCAGACAACGCCGATCACCTGTCTGGGGCCGAGCGGCACCTGCACGACCGAACCAGGCTCGGCCGCCATGCCATCCGGCACGGAATAGGAATAGGGTTTCGGTGCAGGCATGGGCACGAGAACCGGAACCGTGCGGGTTCCGGCTGGTGCCTCGAGTAACGCGCCAAAGAGATCGGAAGAATCTGTGCTCATCGGCCGTGACCATGCCCGCAATAAAGCAAAAAGAAAACCTGCGAGAACATCGCCTGCTCGTCCTCATCGATGACGCCGGTCAACCGCATGCCCTCGATCCATGTGAGCCGTCCTGCCGCACGCCGGCATCACTCCTCGGCCGCGGCGGCAAGAAGCTCTCCGGCACAATCGGCCTGGCAGCGCCAAGTGCGGAAGCAATCGCGCGGTCGAGATCGACGGTATCCTCCCCTATGCACCAATGATGCCAAAACAGCCGCCAGATTGCTTCCGTCCTCGTCGAGCATCGGTGCCGTGACCGCCAGACATGGCGTGCGCAGGGGCGACGATCGGTCGGCCCTCAATCCATGAAAGAAGCGCCAGCCATCGATAGCGCGCCGGAGCGTTGCTTTTCCCGCGCCGTTTTCGCCGACGAAAAGATTGATGCCCGAAAGATCCATGCGGATCGATCGCAGCGACCTTTCCTTCTGGGCAAACATCGAGCGGAGCAGCATGCCTCGCTTTAACCTGTCCGCTCAACGAAATGAATGGGCCGCCACTATCTCCGGCGCGGGCGGCTGCATAAGCGGCAGGAACCGTGCATCGCTGTCCGCACGCAGATCATGTAGCGTGTGTTTTTCAAGCGCCTTGGTCACTTCGTTTATGTCGCCGTCCAGATGCCCCACCGGAACGAGATTGCCGATGATGAAATCAAAACGATCGCCGCGCTTGTTGAGAAGTTCGTGAAACACCGTCATGTCGCGCAGTTCGGTCGACCACTTTGCAAACCAGTAGAAAAGACCGGAGTTGCGCGCGGTCATGTGCACTGGCAAGATCGGCAGATTGTATTTGCGGGCAAGGCCGACCGCAGAGTTTTTCCACGGCCTTTCATTCAGCCGGCCGTTCGCCCAATAGGCGATGCGGCCCGAGGGAAACAATACAGTTGCCTTTCCTTGCTTCACGGCGTGGTTCGTAAGCTGCAGCGTCTCACGGGTCTTGAGTTTGGTCTTGTATTCGTCCCGCCATTCCACAGGGATCACCATTTCCGCAAAACGCGGATTGACGCGCACCGCGTCCCGGTTGGCAAAGAACATCATGTCCGGGCGGCGGTTCTTCAGGAGGTCGAAAACTGCAACACCATCGGCAATGCCGGTCGGATGATTGCTGACGAGTATGAAGCCGCCGGAAGCAGGGATACGCTCGGCATTTCTAACCGCGATGTCCAGCGTCAGCAGGTTGCTCATATATTCGAAGCACTGAAAGCCCGGCATGTTCGCTACGTCGTTGGCGAACTGAAGCGCCTTGTTATAGCGCAAAAGCGCATAGAGAAAGGGCCGCATCACCGGCCAAAGCGGGTTTCGGACGATTCGCTGGCCGCGCTCGGCGATCAGAGTATCAACGATGTGTCCGGGGTTGCCGTTGGAAACCAGAGCGATCGCTTCCGCGAGCTGTCCGAAAGCCGTCGTGGATTGGCGCCGTGCCATGCAAAGTCCTGTTTCGTTCGGAACAGCTATCGCAACCTATTATGATGGAAGCATGACAAGAGCTTGGCCGATATTAGCAATTCCCTAACGGTCCCTCCTTCAAACTTGGCAAAGGCAAGAACAAAATCAAGGCCCGCGCCAGTGAACGAACTTTTGATTATCGCCGACCCGCGCCTGATGGCGGAACGCAGCGCCTGGCTTGAAAATCTCGAGCGCGAGCGGCGCTTTTCCGAACACACGCTCGACGCCTACGAGCGTGATAGCCGCCAGTTCCTCACCTTCCTGACCGGCCATATCGGCGGCCCGGCGACGTTGAAGGACATTGAATCTCTTCGCCCGGCCGATTTCCGCGGCTTCCTGGCTGCCCGCCGGAAAGAAGGTTCCGGGGCGCGATCGCTTGGCCGCAATCTCGCCGGTCTTCGGTCGCTGCTGCGATATCTGGAAAAAAAAGGTTTGGTGAACGCCGCCGGAGCAGGAGCCGTTCGCTCACCGAAACAGCCGAAATCGCTGCCGAAACCACTCTCCGACAAGCAGGCGATCAATGTCGCCAGCGACGAGGCACAGCTTCACGAGGAACCATGGATCGCTGCGCGCGACGCCGCCGTTTTCACGCTCCTCTATGGCTGCGGTCTGCGCATTGCCGAGGCACTTGACCTGACTGCGGACAGCTTGCACGCAGGCGCCACGACACTGCGCATCACCGGCAAGGGCAACAAGACGCGCCTGGTTCCGCTGCTGCCCATTGTTCTTGAAGCCGTTGAGAAATACCGCTCTCTCTGCCCGTACCATCTGGAGAAAGGAGAACCGCTCTTCCGCGGCGCTCGCGGCGGCAAGCTCCAGGCTGGGATCATCCAGCGCACGATGCAGCGGATGCGCAGCGCCTTCGGTTTGCCGGAAACGGCAACACCGCATGCGCTGCGGCATTCTTTTGCAACCCATCTGCTGGCTGGCGGCGGCGATCTGAGGACGATCCAGGAACTGCTCGGTCACGCAAGCCTGTCCACGACCCAGGTCTATACCGGCGTCGATTCATCGCGTTTGCTGGAAGTTTACGACCGTGCCCATCCGAGGGCGTAATCTTTTGTTAACGCATTCTCTTAAGGCAATATGCGCATGCGAGGCGTAGAGCATGAGCTCTCATACATTGTGACCGGAACATCATCATGACGATCACCGTCGGCCACCGTAGTCTGCGCGTTGCGACACCGGGCAATATGTTGCTCGGGCTGATTGCAGCCTTCCATATGCTGCTTGCCGCCGCGCTTCTCGCCGTGCTCCTTGCGGTGTCTTCGGCGCAGGCTGCCGACGATACCTGCACCGGCAAGAACCTGATGACCGAGCTTCAGCAGAACGATCCTGCCCGCTATGCAGAGGTCGTCAAGGAAGCGGATGCGACGCCGAACGGCAAAGGCATTTTCTGGAAGATCGAAAAGCCCGGCCTGAAGACCTCGTGGCTGCTTGGCAGCATGCATGTTACTGATCCGCGCGTGCTGAACCTGCCGCTCTACGCCCAGGCCGCTCGTGATGGCGCCGATACGATCGTCATCGAATCCGATGAGATCCTGAGCGAAAAAAAGGCGGCCGCCGCTCTCCTCACCCGGCCGGATCTCACTATGTTCACCGATGGGACGACGATCGAAAAACTCCTGTCGCGCGAGGATTACGCCCGACTCGGTGCGGGCCTCCAGCGACGCGGCATTCCGCTCTCCGCCGTTTCGCGCATGCGCCCCTGGATGATTGCGAGCGCCGTCGCGCTCCCCGCCTGCGAGATTTCCCGCAAGGCCAAGGGTATCCCCTTCCTCGATCAGAAGATCGCAGCCGACGCAGCCGCCGAAGGCAAGCAGGTGCGCGGGCTCGAAACGCTTGCCGAACAACTGCAGGCAATGGCCGAACTTCCGGTCGAATTCCATCTGAAGTCACTGATCGAGACCCTGGAGCTCGGCTCCAAGATGAACGACGTCGTGGAAACGATGACTGATCTCTATCTCTCCGGCGACATCGGCATGACAATACCGATGCTGAAAACAGTTTCGCCGGACGGCAAGGACGAGGAGAGCGATTACGCCAGCTTCGAGCAGCGCATCATCCTCGACCGCAACAAAATAATGGCCGAGCGCGCAGCTCCGATTCTCGCCAGTGGTAATGTCTTCATGGCTGTCGGCGCCCTACATCTGCCGGGCGATGGCGGAATCATCGAACTTCTGCGCAAACAGGGTTTCACCGTCACGCAAGTGAATTGAAGCTACGCGCAAAGCGCGGGTATATCCTTCATTTCAGTTTTATCCGGTTGCCCGTGCCGCGGGAGCGAAGCCATGACTTAATCGCTCTTCAGACCAGTAAGGTGAAGGCATTTGGCTAAAGCCCATTAAAAAAGCCGCGGTCCTTGCGAACCGCGGCGTCTGAGCTTCGGTCTTCGGGATTTACATATGGATCGGCTTGAAGAAGGCAGCGAGTGCCGCTTCCTTCACTGCTTCCGACATTGTCGGATGCGCATGGCAGGTGCGGCCGAGATCCTCGGCAGAACCGCCGAATTCCATGAGAACGGCAATCTCGTGAATCATCTCGCCGGCACCGAAGCCGACGATATGACCGCCGAGAACGCGGTCCGTTGCCTTGTCCGACAGGATCTTTACGAAGCCGTCTGTCGCGAGCATCGCGCGAGCGCGGCCATTTGCCGTAAACGGGAACTTGCCAGCCTTATAGGCGATGCCTGCAGCCTTCAGTTCTTCCTCGGTCTTGCCGACGGAAGCGACTTCCGGCTGTGTGTAGACGACGCTCGGGATGACGTCGTAATTCACATGACCGGCCTGGCCGGCAAGGATTTCGGCAAGCGCCACGCCTTCGTCTTCCGCCTTGTGCGCCAACATAGGACCCTTCACGACGTCGCCGATTGCATAAATGCCGGCGACATTGGTCTTGAAATGGCCGTCGATCTCGACGCGGCCGCGATTGTCGAGCTTGACACCCGCCTCTTCAAGGCCGAGGCCTGCCGTATAGGGCAAGCGGCCAGTGGCGATGAGAACGACTTCCGCTTCGAGCGTCACCTTGTCGCCGCCCTTGACCGGTTCGAACGTCACCTTGGCACCCGTGCCGCCCTTCTCGACGCCGACGACCTTGGCGCCGAGGTTGAATTCGATGCCCTGCTTGGCGAGCATGCGCTGGAACTGCTTGGCTACATCGCCATCCATGCCGCCGAGGATCGTGTCGAGATATTCGACGACGGTCACCTTCGCACCGAGGCGCGACCAGACAGAGCCCAGTTCGAGACCGATGACGCCGCCACCGACGACGATCATCGTTTCCGGCACTTTCTCCAGCGCAATACCGCCGGTCGAGGAGATGATCACCTTTTCATCGAACTCGACTTGAACGCCTGGGATGCCGGCAACATCGGAGCCTGTGGCTATCACGATGTTCTTGCCTTCGATCTCCTGGATCTTGCCGTCGTCGGCGGTCACGGAAACTTTCCCGGCGGAAACGATCTTGCCGGTGCCTTGGAAGGCATCGATTTTGTTCTTCTTGAAGAGGAAGGCGACGCCGTCGACATTCGACTTCACCGTCGCATCCTTGTGCGCCAGCATCTTTTCGAGATTAAGCTTCGGAGCCGGTATTTCGATGCCGAGCGCATCCATGCCATGACTGGCATGATGGAACATTTCGGAAGCATGCAGCAACGCCTTGGAGGGAATGCATCCGACATTAAGGCAGGTGCCGCCGAAGGTCGCGCTTTTTTCGACGACCGCAACCTTGAGGCCGAGCTGGGCCGCCTTGATCGCGGCGACATAGCCGCCGGGGCCGGTTCCGATAATGATCACATCATAGGACATTGTTTCTTTTCCTTTGCTTTAATCGTTTAGTCGGCCGCGCGGGTGAGTGCGAGGCGGAAGCCGAAGCCGACCAATGCGGCGCCGGTGATGCGGTTGAACCATTTGCCGCTGGCAATGAAGCGGTCGTGACGGGCTTGACGGTGAAGAAGATCGAGACGCCGGCGAAGAATTTGCATCGTTTACCCTTTGCGACCTACCGCCCACCGCTGACGTTGAGGATTGCACCGGTGACATAGGAGGCCGCAGGAGAAAGAAGATAGAGGACGGCATCGGCCACCTCTTCTGCCGTTCCCGGCCGCTGCATCGGAATGCTCGGCGCCATGTCGCGCGCACGGTCTGGCAGTCCGCCGGAGGCGTGAATATCGGTGTCGATAATTCCCGGGCGGATCGCATTCACCCGGATGCCATCCGCAGCGACTTCGCGGGCGAGCCCGATCGTGAAGGTATCGATCGCCGCCTTCGAAGCGGCGTAATCCACATATTGCGACGGTGATCCGATGATCGCCGCCATCGACGAGACGTTGACGATCGCTCCGCCCTTGCCACCATGCTTGCTCGACATGCGGCGAACGGCCTGCGCCGCGCAGAGAATGGAGCCGGTGACATTGACGCGCATCATCCGCTCGATGCGCTCGACGCTCATTTCGTCGACGCGCTGAGCCGTATCGATGATACCGGCATTGTTCACCAGCCCGTCAAGCCGCCCGAAATGGCGATCAACGGTTTCGAACATCAAGGTGATTTCAGCGGCGTTGCCGACATCGCCTTTGACGGCAATCGCCTCGCCGCCGTCCGCCGTGATCGCTTCAATGACGGCATCCGCGGCTGCCCTGTTCGAGACATAATTCACGGCAACCCGCCAGCCTTGCTTGGCAGCAAGCCTTGAGACGGCAGCACCGATGCCGCGGCTTGCGCCGGTCACGAGCAGAACAGGCACATCACTCATTTCGCGCATTCCTTGAATGTCAGGACATCCCAGGGCGCGACCGTCGCCTTGCCTTCGCCCCAAATCGAGGACTCGCGGATCGCCGGACCGAGACCAGGTAGCACGATCCTGTCAGCAGCGCCCTGCGCCTCAGCCTGAAGATTATCCAGTTCGCCCGGGGCACGGACGCTGTAGACCGGCCCTTGCCAGATCGTGCAGGCATCGAGATCCGCACCCGTCACATCACCATCCGGGCACTTGAACATGACGATGCCGATAGCACGATCGGGATCCTCCGACGGCATCACATAGCCGTCCAGAACGATCGAGGTCTTCAAGACATTGATCTTGAACTGATTGCTTGCCGCAGCGGCTTCGGAACCGAGCGGCGAAAAGCGGAGTTCATAAGCGCCGTCGCGATCGGCATAGACGGCATCAGACTGCTTGCACTCGGCCGAAAGCGCAGCTCCCGTCATCGCGCACAGGAAAAGTGGCGCCGCCAAGGCAGCCGCCAATTTCGGCCTAACGATTAGGAGCGAACTGCCGTCCACTGCCGGAACTCCACGCGCCATAAGGCACTCCTTGCCGCGAAAGACAGGGCCGCTCGCGCGGCCCCATCATTCTCTTAGAGATCGAGAACCAGACGCTCCGGATCTTCCAGGCTTTCCTTGACGCGGACGAGGAAGGTCACGGCTTCCTTACCGTCGACGATGCGGTGATCGTAGGAGAGTGCCAGATACATCATCGGACGGATGACGATCTGGCCGCCGACAACGACCGGACGCTCCTGGATCTTGTGCATGCCGAGAATGCCCGACTGCGGCGCATTGAGGATCGGCGAGGACATCAGCGAACCATAGACGCCGCCATTGGTGATCGTGAAGGTGCCGCCCTGCATGTCGGCCATCGAGAGCGTGCCGTCGCGTGCGGCCTTAGCAAGACGGCCAAGGTCTTTCTCGATCTCGGCGATCGACATCTGGTCGGCATCGCGGATGATCGGAACGACCAGGCCCTTGTCTGTGCCGACAGCCATGCCGATGTGGCAGTAGTTCTTGTAGATGATGTCGGTGCCATCGATCTCGGCGTTGACGGCCGGCAGTTCCTTCAGGGCGTGCGTCACAGCCTTGGTGAAGAAGCCCATGAAGCCGAGCTTGACGCCATGCTTCTTTTCGAAGACGTCTTTGTACTTGGCGCGCAGGTCCATGACTGCCTTCATGTCCACCTCGTTGTACGTGGTGAGCATGGCTGCGGTGTTCTGCGCATCCTTGAGGCGCTTGGCAATCGTCTGGCGCAGGCGCGTCATCTTCACGCGCTCCTCGCGGCCGGCGTCCTCGACCGTCGATGGGCCACGAACTGCAGCGGGAGCGGCAGGCGCAGCAGCCGGGGCGGAAAGGCCCTTGGCGACGGCAGCGATCACATCGCCCTTCAGCACCTGGCCGCGCTTGCCACTGCCTTCGACTTGATCGGCCGAGAGATTGTTCTCAGCGAGCATCTTGGCGGCAGCCGGCGCCGCCGGCATGGTGGAAGCCGGGGCCGGGGCGGAAGCAACCGGTGCCGCAGCGGCAGCCGCCGGAGCAGCAGGCGTTGCCTGGGCGGGAGCAGCGACGGCCGGCTCGGCGGCCTTGGCGGGAGCGGCAGCCGGGGCTGCAGCGCCTGCGGCGATCTGGCCGAGCAGAGCGCCGAGGCCCACGGTTTCGCCGGCCTGGGCAACGATTTCGGACAGCGTGCCGGAGCTCGGTGCCGGGACTTCGATGGTCACCTTGTCGGTTTCAAGCTCGAGAATCGGCTCATCGGCCTTGATGGCGTCGCCAACCTTCTTGAACCAGGTGCCGACGGTTGCCTCGCTGACGGATTCACCGAGAGTTGGAACGCGGATTTCTGTGGCCATTGTTCAAATCCTGATTTGCTTGTTTTCGTTTATTCGTTTCCGGCAGCAGACGGCCGGAGAATGATCGAGGGCATTGGTAAAATTTCGAAGTGGAAACCGAAACTGGAGCGGATGATCGGATCGGCATCGGCGAGCGCCTTTGCGGCCTCCCGATCCTCGACTGAAACGACCGCCATACCCCAGGCGCCTTCGCCCTCGAAGACGGGGCCGACAGCAATTGCCGATCCCGCTTCTGCGTTGTGGCGCCAATATTCGGCATGCCGTTCCATCGCAGCCATTTCCTCCCCGGTCGCGTCGTTCGGAAAGCGGGAACGAGGCGGCACAAGTCTCAAGAAGAAATATGCCATCGCCCCAACTCCTCAGCCGCCCAGCGCATCCTCAAGGAATGCAGCGAGCTGCGACAGATGCTTGGACATCAGGCCCGTTGCCGGCGAAGCGGCAGCCGGACGTCCGGTGTAGCGGACGCGCTGATACTTCGCATCGATATGGGCAAGAACCCACTCGAGATACGGATCGATGAACGACCATGCGCCCATGTTCTTCGGCTCTTCCTGGCACCAGACCATTTCGGCATTGCGGAAGCGGGAGAGCTCGTTGATGAGCGCCTTGGCCGGGAACGGGTAGAGCTGTTCGACGCGCAGCAGATAGACATCGTCGATACCGCGCTTTTCGCGCTCCTCCAGAAGATCATAATAAACCTTGCCGGAGCACATGACGACGCGGCGGATCTTGTTGTCTTTCTGCAGCTTGATCGGTCCGTCCTTGATGACCTCTGCATCATCCCACAGAAGGCGGTGGAAAGAGGATTCGCCGGCCATCTCTGCGAGGCTCGAAACCGCCCGCTTGTGGCGCAGCAACGACTTCGGCGTCATCAGGATCAGCGGCTTGCGGAAGTCGCGCTTCAACTGACGGCGCAGGATATGGAAGTTGTTCGCCGGGGTCGTGACGTTGGCAACCTGCATGTTGTCTTCCGCACAAAGCTGCAGGAAGCGTTCCAGGCGCGCCGAAGAGTGTTCCGGACCCTGACCTTCGTAACCATGCGGCAGCAGGCAGACGAGACCCGACATGCGCAGCCACTTGCGTTCGCCCGACGAAATGAACTGGTCGAAGACGACCTGCGCACCGTTTGCGAAATCGCCGAACTGCGCTTCCCAGAGCGTGAGCGCGTTCGGGCGCGCCAGCGAATAGCCGTATTCGAAGCCGAGAACGGCCTCTTCGGAGAGCATCGAGTTGATGACCTCGTAGCGGGCCTGCGTCGGCGACAGGTTGGCGAGCGGGATATAACGCGCTTCGGTCTCCTGATCGTAAAGGACCGAATGGCGCTGCGAGAAAGTGCCGCGTTCGCAATCCTGACCCGAAAGGCGGATCTTATGGCCTTCGAGGCAGAGTGCGCCAAAAGCGAGCGCCTCGCCCATTGCCCAGTCGATGCCTTCGCCCGTCTGGATCATGTTGGCCCGGTTTTCCATGAAGCGCTGGATCGTGCGGTGCGCGTTGAAGCCCGCCGGCACTTCCGAGAGCTTGCGGCCGATCTCCTTCAATTGTTTCATCGGCACGGCCGTCTTGCCACGGCGCTGCTCATCGGCGTTGTCGGCCGTGCGCAGACCAGACCATTCGCCGTCCAGCCAGTCGGCCTTGTTCGGCTTGTAGGACTGCCCGGCCTCGAACTCCTGCTCGAGATGAGCGCGCCAGTCGGCCTTCATCTTCTCGACTTCGCCTTCGGTCAGCAGGCCTTGCGCAACAAGACGCTCGGCGTAAAGCTGGAACACCGTCTTGTGGCCACGGATGACCTTGTACATCTTCGGCTGGGTGAAGGACGGTTCGTCGCCTTCGTTGTGGCCGTAGCGGCGGTAGCAGAACATGTCTATCACGACCGGCTTGTGGAACTTCATGCGGAACTCGGTCGCGATTTTCGCGGCGTAGACCACAGCTTCCGGATCGTCGCCATTGACGTGGAAGATCGGGGCCTCGATCATCTTCGCAACGTCGGACGGATAGGGCGACGAACGGGAGAAGGCCGGGTTCGTCGTAAAGCCGATCTGGTTGTTGATGATGACATGCATCGTGCCGGCGACACGGTGACCGCGAAGACCCGAAAGGCCGAGAATTTCAGCGATGACGCCCTGGCCCGCGAAAGCCGCATCGCCGTGGATCAGCAACGGCAGAATCTTGGCGCGCTCGGAGAGCGGAATGATATCGCCTTCCCAGACGGTAGCACTCATGTCCTGCTTGGCGCGCGCCTTGCCCATGACGACGGGGTCGACGATTTCAAGGTGCGAAGGGTTTGCCGTCAGCGAAACGTGAACCTTGTTGCCGTCGAATTCGCGGTCGGAAGATGCACCGAGATGGTACTTCACGTCGCCTGAACCTTCGACCTCGTCGGGCGCATAGGAACCACCCTTGAACTCATGGAAGATGGCGCGATGCGGCTTTCCCATGACTTGGCTGAGCACGTTCAAGCGGCCGCGATGCGCCATGCCGAACACGGCTTCCTTCAGGCCGAGGTGGCCGCCACGCTTCAGGATCTGCTCAAGAGCCGGGATCAGTGATTCACCGCCATCGAGGCCGAAGCGCTTGGTGCCCTTGAACTTGACGTCGAGGAACTGCTCATAGCCTTCCGCTTCGACGAGCTTGGCAAGGATCGCCTTCTTGCCTTCCGGCGTGAACGCAACGCCCTTGTCCGGCCCTTCGATGCGTTCCTGAACCCAAGCCTTCTCTTCCGGATTGGACATGTGCATGAACTCGACGCCGAGAGTCGAGCAATAGGTTCGCTCGAGGATCTCGATCATCTGCGGAATGGTCGCGTATTCGAGACCGAGCACGTTGTCGATGAAGATCTTGCGATCGTAGTCGGCCGCGCTGAAGCCGTACGCTTCCGGCGACAGTTCCTTGTAGTCTTCGACCGGTGCTGCGATGCCTAGCGGATCGAGCTTGGCATGCAGATGGCCGCGCATGCGATAGGCACGGATCATCATGATGGCACGCACGGAATCGCGCGTCGCCTGGAGGATGTCAGCGCCGTCGGTCGGCTTGCCGGCAGCTTCGGCCTTTGCCTTCACCTTGGTTTCGATGACCTTCTCGACCGCGCCCCAATCACCGTCGAGCGCAGATACAAGATCGCCGCCGGCCTGAATCGGCCAATTCTTCTTGCGCCAGGAAGCGCCCTTGGCCGCCTTCTTCACATCGTTCGGATCGTCTTCCAGCGCCTTGAAGAAAGTCCGCCACTGATCGTCGACCGATGATGGATCCTCTTCGTAGCGCGCATAGAGCTGCTCGATATAGGCAGCATTGGCGCCATCCAGAAACGAGGTGATCTGAAACTGCTCGTTGGCTTCTTGCCGTGCCATGGTTTTACGCGGACGCTTTCCGCCCGCCTCCTGACTTTTGATGAATTTGCCGGCTCTACCCGGCTGCCGCATTCGAATTTGCCGCCTGTCCGCGGCACACCTGCTGTCGAAAACCTGGGGCCCGGGCGGAAGCGCAGGTGCTTTCTTCCGCCCGGATATATAAGTTGGCTTAGCCCTTGAGGACTTCAACCAACGTCTTGCCGAGACGAGCCGGAGACGGCGACACCGTGATGCCGGCCGCTTCCATAGCCGCGATCTTGTCTTCCGCGCCGCCCTTGCCGCCGGAAATCACGGCGCCGGCATGACCCATGGTGCGGCCCGGAGGTGCCGTGCGCCCGGCGATGAAGCCGACCATCGGCTTCTTGCGTCCACGCTTGGCTTCGTCCTTGAGGAACTGAGCCGCGTCTTCTTCAGCCGATCCGCCGATTTCGCCGATCATGATGATCGACTTGGTTTCGTCGTCGGCAAGGAACATCTCGAGTACGTCGATGAACTCGGTGCCCTTGACCGGGTCGCCGCCGATGCCGACTGCCGTGGTTTGGCCGAGACCTTCATTCGAGGTCTGGAAGACGGCTTCATAGGTCAGCGTGCCGGAGCGCGAGAGAACGCCGACCGAACCCTTTTTGAAGATGGAGCCCGGCATGATGCCGATCTTGCATTCCTCAGGCGTCAAAACACCCGGGCAGTTCGGACCGATTAGGCGCGACTTCGACTTGTCGAGCTTGGACTTGACCTTGACCATGTCCTCGACCGGAATGCCTTCCGTGATGCAGATGATGAGCGAAATTTCCGCCTCGATCGCCTCGATGATCGCCTCGGCGGCGCCGGCCGGCGGCACATAGATCACCGATGCGTCGGCACCGGTCCTTTCCTTGCCCTCGGCGACGGAGGCGAAGATCGGCAGATGTGCTTCGCCTTCGAGCGACCCCCAAGTCTCGCCACCCTTCTTCGGATGGATGCCGCCGACCATCTTGGTGCCGTAATAGGCAAGCGCCTGCTCGGTGTGGAAAGTGCCGGTCTTGCCGGTCAGCCCCTGGACCAGGACCTTGGTGTCTTTATTGACGAGAATGGACATACCTTAGTTCCCTTTCACAGCAGCGACGATCTTCTTCGCCGCGTCGTCAAGATCGTCGGCAGGGATCACGTTCAGCCCGCTCTCTCGTATGATTTTCTTGCCGAGTTCTACATTGGTGCCTTCGAGACGGACGACGAGCGGCACCTGGAGGCCTACTTCCTTCACCGCCGCGATCACGCCTTCGGCGATGACGTCGCAGCGCATGATGCCGCCGAAGATATTGACCAGGATGCCCTTCACGGCCGGATCGGCGGTGATGATCTTGAAAGCCGCGGTGACCTTTTCTTTCGACGCACCGCCGCCGACATCGAGGAAGTTCGCAGGCTCGGCGCCGTAGAGCTTGATGATGTCCATGGTCGCCATGGCAAGGCCCGCACCATTGACCATGCAGCCGATATTGCCGTCGAGGGCAACGTAGGCAAGGTCATATTTGGAGGCTTCGATTTCCTTCTCGTCTTCTTCCGTTTTGTCGCGCAGAGCGACGATGTCTTCGTGACGGAAGAGCGCATTGCCGTCGAAGGATACCTTGGCGTCGAGGACGCGCAGGCGACCGTTCTTCATGACGATCAGCGGATTGACTTCGAGCAGGCTCATGTCCTTTTCGACGAAAGCCTTGTAGAGGATCGGGAACAGCGTGTCGCCATCCTTGCGAGCTTCGCCTTGGAGATTCAGCGCATCCGCAAGCTTCTTGCTGTCTTCAGCCGTTACGCCCTTTGCGGGGTCGATAGCGACGGTGATAATCTTCTCGGGCGTGTCGTGTGCAACGGTCTCGATGTCCATGCCGCCTTCCGTCGAAACGACGAAGGCAACCTGGCCGACGGAACGGTCGACGAGAATTGAGAGATAGAGTTCGCGGTCGATATCGGCACCGTCTTCGATGTAGAGGCGGTTGACCTGCTTGCCGGCCGGGCCGGTCTGCTTGGTGACCAGCGTATTGCCGAGCATTTCCTTGGCATTGGCGACGACTTCGTCGATCGACTTCGCAAGGCGAACGCCACCTTTGGCTTCCGGCGAGAGTTCCTTGAATTTACCCTTGCCGCGGCCGCCGGCGTGTATCTGGCTTTTCACGACGTAGAGCGGACCCGGCAATTCTTTCGCCGCAGCCTCGGCTTCGTCGGCCTTGAAGATGGCCACACCTTCAGCGACCGGTGCGCCATAGCTCTTCAGCAGAGCCTTGGCCTGATATTCATGAATGTTCATGGGTTTATTCCTGTTTTGATTACTTCAGCGCGGGCGCGATGTTGATGCAGGCTTCGCACAGGCCGGCGACAGCGCCGACCGACTTGTCGAAGGCTTCCTTCTCGGCCTTGTTGAGGTCGATCTCGATGACGCGCTCGACGCCGCCGGCACCGATCACTGTCGGAACGCCGACATACATGTCCTTGACGCCGTACTGGCCGGAGAGATGCGCCGCGCAGGGCAGAACGCGCTTCTTGTCCTTGAGGTAGGCCTCGGCCATCTCGATTGCCGAGGCTGCCGGAGCGTAGTAGGCCGAACCGGTCTTCAGGAGGCCGACGATTTCGGCGCCGCCGTCACGGGTGCGCTGGATGATTTCCTCGAGCCGTTCCTTGGTGACCCAACCCATGGTGATGAGGTCGGTGAGCGGAATGCCGGCAACGGTGGAGTAGCGAGCAAGCGGCACCATCGTGTCGCCGTGGCCGCCGAGAACGAAAGCAGTGACGTCCTGAACGGAAACGTTGAATTCCTTGGCAAGGAAGAGGCGAAAGCGCGAGCTATCGAGAACGCCCGCCATGCCGACCACCTTGTTGGCCGGAAGGCCGGAAAACTTCTGCAGCGCCCAAACCATGGCGTCGAGCGGATTGGTGATGCAGATGACGAAAGCGTTCGGGGCATATTTCTTGATGCCGGCGCCGACCTGCTCCATGACCTTGAGGTTGATGCCGAGAAGGTCGTCGCGGCTCATGCCCGGCTTGCGCGGAACGCCGGCGGTGACGATGCAGACGTCTGCGCCTTCGATCGCAGAATAGTCGCTGGCACCCGTCAGATTGGCATCGAAGCCTTCGACCGGGGACGACTGGGCGATATCGAGGCCCTTGCCCTGTGGAATGCCGTCGGCGATGTCGAAGAGGACGATGTCGCCGAGCTCTTTCAGGCCGGCGAGATGCGCCAGCGTGCCACCAATCATGCCAGAACCGATAAGTGCGATCTTGTTACGCGCCATTTCGCTGTTTCCTTTGCGATCAAAATCAGTCGGGCGGCGCGTCCAGGGCGTCGTCCAATGACGCAATCGCATAGCCCTAAAGCCCAAAAATGGCAACGTGTTATTTTTGGTTCAGCAATTTCAATCGTTTAGATACAAAATATCTTACGTAAACGTAAGATATTTTGTTGCGAAACTGTTACTCCGCGGCGTGCTTTTTATGGTGCATCGCAAGATATTCCGCGCTGCGCATCTCAAAAAGACGCGATGCGGTACGATCGAATTCGAAGCCTTCCGTCCCGCGCCGTTCGATCAGCAAATCTTCCGGCATTGCCGCAGCCGACGCATGAAGGCGAACGCCGTGGTTGTAGAGCGTGTCGACAAGAATGATGAAACGCTTCGCCTGGTTCCGCTTGTCCGGACCGAGCATCGGGATGCGATCGACAAAGATCGTATCGAAACGCTTGGCGATTGCGAGAAAATCAGCAGCACCGAGCGGCTTCTCGCAAAGATCGGCAAAGGAAAAGCGCGCCATGCGATCGACTGCGAGTGGCACATGGATCGACCGACCTTTCATCGGGATATCGAAAGGCTGCGCCTTGCGCCCATCCAGCGCCTGCGCCCAGGACGCGTCCATGGCCATATCCGTCCGCTCATCGATCGGCGTCAGATAGACCGGCTGGCTGTTCAGCTTCTCCATCCGGTAATCCGTCGGGGAGTCGAGCGTCACGACCTCGACATTGTTCCTGAGGAGACCGATGAAAGGCAGGAAGAGACCGCGATTGAGGCCGTCCTTGTAGAGATTGTCGGGCTCGACATTCGAGGTCGCGATGAGCACGCAGCCACGCGCAAAAAGCTCGGAGAACAGCCGCGACAGGATCATCGCATCAGCGATGTCCGTCACCGTAAACTCATCGAAACACAGGAGTTCGGCCTCCTGGTAAAGTGCGGCCGCCACGGGCGGCACGGGATCGGCCTGCTTTATCTCACCGTTCTTCAGCTTGAGCCGGTGCGCGGCGATGCGGTTGTGGACATCGGCCATGAATTCGTGGAAGTGCGCACGGCGTTTCTTCGAACAGGGCGCCATGCGGTAGAAGATATCCATCAGCATCGTCTTGCCGCGCCCGACGCTGCCGTGAATATAGAGTCCCTTGATGCCTTCGCTCGCCTTTTTCTTCGAAGCGAAGAGCCAGCCGAGCGAGCTGGATTTAGCAGCCGGGCGGCGGCGCTTCAGTTCAAAAAGCACCCGATCGAGGCTTTTTGCCACATCCATCTGCGCTGAATCGATCTGGAGAGCGCCGGAGGCCGTCAGCGATTTCAAGTGTTCGCTGACGCTCGAAGTGTAGTCGGGGATAGGCTGCATGAGGAGGAGTCCGCCTACGCGTCGTCGGCGGGGTGGCCGCCGGTTGTTTTACCGGCTGAGGGTGATCGGTTGACCGGTGCTCGTCTGGCCGCTGAAGCTGTTGTCGGCGGTCTTGTAGACGCTGCCGATCTGGTTGCCGCTGCGATCCTTGAGAAGAACCTGCTTGCCGGAGACTTCCCAGGAGCCCATCGCCGTCAGCTCGCCGGCGCAGCCGCGCGTGCCGCCGCGTGAGCCGCTGCCGAGATTGGTCAGCGTCAGGAACATGTCGCACCTGCCGTTGACGCGCCAGCTGCCGACCATGGATTCCTTGGAGACGTCAAGCGCATTGGCCGCCATGGCACCCGGCTGGCCCGGAACCGCAGGCGCGGCCGTCGGAGCGGCGGGAAACTGCGAGGCGCCTGCCGGTGGTGGAAGCTGCCCGCCCTGGACGGAAGGAACAGGCTGCGCGGTTAGCGGTGCCGGCGAGCTGTAACTCGCATTGTCATATGCCGTGCGCTGGCAGCCCGCCAATGACAGAACAACCGCCACACCCGTCATCGCATATCGCAATTGCATCATCATGCTCCCGATTGTCCGCTCTTGCCGCACAGAATTGGTCATCAGACTGATTTTCGAATTAGCGTATTTCACTTTGGTTAATCAAGTCGGCACAGCCATAAATTGCTCGCGACAATGCTTATGCCAGAAATGGAGCAATTCAACTTGCCTGTCGGAGAACTTCCTGCAGATAGAATTTGTCAGCAAGGTGATGATCTGCACAATCCTTCGCCGGATTCAGACCGATCCCAGCAAAAATTCGCAAGAACCCGGCGCAGCCTCTGTCAGCGCCGGGCATTTGGCGAGCATCGGCTATCAGACCCGGCGCTCAACCATCATCTTCTTGATCTCGGCAATGGCCTTTGCCGGATTGAGACCCTTAGGGCAGGTCTGCGCGCAGTTCATGATCGTGTGGCAGCGGTAAAGCCGGAAAGGATCTTCGAGGTCGTCAAGACGCTCGCCGGTCGCCTCGTCTCTGGAGTCGATCAGCCAGCGATAGGCCTGCAGCAGGACGGCCGGACCGAGATAGCGGTCGCCGTTCCACCAGTAGCTCGGACAGGAGGTCGA
The DNA here is from genome assembly GCF_056279705.1 of Rhizobium sp. USDA 4016. Classification (NCBI taxonomy): domain Bacteria; kingdom Pseudomonadati; phylum Pseudomonadota; class Alphaproteobacteria; order Hyphomicrobiales; family Rhizobiaceae; genus Rhizobium; species Rhizobium sp. USDA 4016. The sequence goes on along the minus strand of NZ_JBWCCY010000004.1, from coordinate 4,316,365 downwards.
GCAGCAGGCGCAGAGAATGCACTCGTAGAGGCCGTCGAGCTTCTGGCGATCCTCGTGGCTCTGCTTCCATTCCTTGGCAGGTGCTGGAGATACGGTCTTCAGCCAGGGTTCGATCGAGCGGTGCTGCGCATAGAAATTCGTCAGGTCCGGAACGAGATCCTTCACCACCGGCAAATGCGGCAGTGGATAGATTTTAACCGTGCCCTTGATGTCATCCATGCCCTTGGTGCAGGCAAGCGTGTTCGTGCCGTCGATATTCATCGCGCAGGAACCGCAGATGCCTTCGCGACAGGAACGGCGCAGCGTCAACGTCGGATCGATCTTGTTCTTGATGTAGAGCAGGCCGTCGAGAACCATCGGGCCACAGTCGTCGACATCGATATAGAAGGTGTCGATCGACGGGTTCTGGTCGTCATCCGGGCTCCAGCGGTAGACGCGAAATTCACGGGTGTTCTTCGCACCCGCCGGCTTCGGCCAGACCTTGCCTTCGCGCATCTGAGAGTTCTTGGGGAGAGCGAGTTCAACCATGATAAAATCCTAGTTTGCCGACAGGAGTTCCGTTTTCACGTAACCCCTACAACCACCGAAAGCAGCGTTGCCGGCTGCGAGCGACGAGCGAGCACCCTGCGCGGCATTCGCTGTCTTCCACACACCGACCTCGTTGCTGACCGCGGCAGCCAAGCCGCCGGGAGCACGCAATTTGTAGCGCTCCGCCGCCATGACGGGCGAGACGGCCCGCACCGCGGCAATGAACGAAGCTAATCCGAGGTACTTTCCCATCGTCAATACACACGAGCCTTCGGCGCGATCTTGTTGGGATCGATGCCTTCAGAGATGAGCTCGGTGTGAACCGGACGGTAGTCGAGCTTGACCTCGCCGGCATTGCTGACCCAGGCCAGCGTGTGCTTGCGCCAGTTGACGTCGTCGCGGCCGGCGTATGCGCCTTCGGTGTAATCTTCGCGGGCATGCGAACCACGGCTTTCCTTGCGCGCCTCAGCGCCGTAGATCGTTGTGATCGCATTCGCCATCAGGTTTTGCAGCTCGAGCGTCTCAACGAGATCGGAATTCCAGATCATCGAACGGTCGGTGACCTTGATGTCCGACATTTCCTGCCAGATCGCGGAAATGCGCCTGCAGCCGGATTCCAGCGACTCCTGGGTGCGGAACACGGCGGCGTCTTCCTGCATGGCGCGCTGCATCTTCTCGCGCAGATGCGCCGTCGGCGTTGCGCCACTGGCGTGGCGAAGATCATCGAAGCGATCCATGATCTTGTCACAGGCAGCTATGTTCAGATGCGGGGTCGGCGCAGCGCGGTCAATGACCTCGCTGGCACGGATTGCCGCAGCACGGCCGAAAACGACGAGGTCGATCAGTGAGTTCGAGCCGAGGCGGTTCGCGCCATGCACCGAAGCACAGCCCGCTTCGCCGACGGCCATCAACCCGGGGATCACGCGTTCCGGATTGGCGCTATCGGCGTTGAGCACCTCACCCCAATAGTTCGTCGGAATGCCGCCCATGTTGTAATGGACGGTCGGTAGAACCGGGATCGGCTCGCGCGTCACATCGACGCCGGCAAAAATCTTCGCGCTCTCGGAAATGCCCGGCAGGCGTTCATGCAAAACAGCCGGGTCGAGATGGTCTAGATGGAGGAAGATATGATCCTTGTTCCTGCCGACGCCGCGGCCTTCGCGGATTTCCAACGTCATGCAGCGCGAAACCACGTCGCGCGAGGCAAGATCCTTGGCCGAGGGCGCGTAGCGTTCCATGAAGCGCTCACCCTCGGAATTGACGAGATAGCCGCCCTCCCCGCGCGCGCCTTCGGTAATCAGACAGCCGGAGCCGTAGATCCCGGTGGGATGGAACTGCACAAACTCCATGTCCTGCAGCGGAAGCCCCGCGCGCGCCACCATGCCGCCGCCGTCGCCGGTGCAGGTATGGGCGGAGGTCGCGGAGAAATAGGCACGGCCGTAGCCGCCGGTCGCCAGCACCACCATTTTCGCCGCGAAGCGATGGATCGAGCCGTCATCGAGGCACCAGGCAACAACGCCGGTACAACGGCTGCCGTCTTCCGACATGATGAGGTCGAGCGCGAAATATTCGACGAAGAACTCGGCGTTGTAGCGCAGCGACTGGCCGTAAAGCGTGTGCAGGATGGCGTGGCCGGTGCGGTCGGCAACCGCGCAGGTGCGCTGCACCGGCGGGCCTTCGCCGTAGTTCTGCATATGGCCGCCGAATGGGCGCTGATAGATCTTGCCTTCCTCATTACGCGAGAAGGGCACGCCGTAGTGCTCGAGCTCATAGACCGCCTTCGGCGCTTCCATGGCGAGATACTGCATGGCATCGACGTCGCCGAGCCAGTCAGACCCCTTGACCGTGTCGTAGAGATGCCATTGCCAGCTGTCCGGCGTCATGTTCTGCAGCGAGGCGGCGATGCCGCCCTGGGCCGCGACCGTGTGCGAGCGGGTCGGGAATACTTTGGTGATGCAGGCCGTACGGAAACCCTGTTCTGCCATGCCAAGCGTTGCGCGAAGACCGGCGCCGCCGGCGCCGACAACGATCACGTCATAGGAGTGATCGACATATTTGTAGGCTTTCCCATTCTGAGCAGGTGAAGTCGGTGCCATGATACGGTTATCCTACGAAAGCAATTTTCAGAATGGCAAAGAGACAGAGCCCTGCGACCGCGATCGCGAAAAACGTGTTCAGCATCAGCAATACGAGCTTGCCGATTTCGCTGTGCACGTAGTCCTCGATGATGGCCTGCATGCCAAGACGCATGTGAATGATGCCTGAAATCACCATCAGTCCCATGATGACTGCCACGAAGGGGTTCGACAGCGCATGCACGACATCGACATAAGGCGCGCCGGCATAAACGATCATGAAGATGACGAAGAAGACGATGAGCGGGAGGTTGGCGACAGCCGTCAGGCGCTGACGCCAGAAGTGTTCAGTGCCTTCCTTGGCCGAGCCAAGGCCGCGAACTCTACCCAGAGGGGTACGCATATCCATATGAGCGACCTCAGAAGCGAATGATAAAGCCGATCACCCAGACCAGCACGGTAAGACAGAGCGATCCGATGATGTTGGCGATGGCGAGCTTGGTGGAGAATTCCTTCTCGAAACCATGGCCGAGATCCCACAGCAGGTGGCGCAGGCCGCCGAGCATGTGGTGAAGCAGTGCCCAGGTGTAACCAAGCAGGACGGCCTTGCCGATGATGCTGCCGAGCACCCAATTTACCCAGTCGTAATAAGCCTGACCGGTCGCAGCCGCGATCAGCCACCAGGCGATCAGCAGCGTGCCGAAATAAAGAGCAGCCCCTGTGATACGATGGACGATCGACATGACCATGGTCGGAATGAGTTTATAAATTTGCAAATGCGGCGACAGAGGCCGGTTATTTGTCACATTCGCCATCAGAACCTCGCGGCGTCTTGCGCTCCAGATTTCGGAGCATTTCGAGGCAACCACAGGAATGACAAATTTGTCTGTGTGCATTGCATCAACGGCGACGTTTAATCACCGAAGCCCCCGACGACAAGCACAATTGCTGTCTGTTTTTAATTTAATCGATTCGCGTTACCGGGAAGTTGCCGGAAATCGAAACTGGCCCTTTCGAATCAAATTTTATGCTGATTTTTCATCGCTCAAGTGGACACATAGGTAGTTTTGACGCAAGCTGGGGTTAACGATTTGTTAACGATCGGATTTCCGGAGGTTGCGTCTGATGTTCCAGCGTCTGTCGAAAGTCTTTGCGCTGGTGTTGTGTGCCCTGATTGCGCTTCCTGCCACGGCGGGCGAGCGTGCTGGGCATCATCGTGGCGTGACCCATTGGGCAAACAACGCCAAGTGGGCAAACAGCGCCAAACCCTGGTTCGGCGGTCATCATCGCCATCATCGCCATCATCGCCACCATGGCCACGGCCATAACCGTTATGTTCGCCTCAAGCATTTCTCGCCGTCATCGCACGGCTACCGCATCCGCAGCGCTATCGCCAGATCGCCACAGCGACTGCGCTATGATTACAATGGCACTTACGCCGGCTCCTATGCTTACGAAACGGAAGGCGGCACCTATTTCGGTGCGGACGGCTATGCACTTTACGCTGCGCCGCAGGCCGAGTCGCTCGCACCCGGGCCCAAAGTGATCGACGTTGCCGTGCAGGCCGATCCTTGCAGCTACGAGGCCAGCGTCTGCGTCATCAGGCCCTGAACCGCCAGACCGTCGTCTTCTTGTTCTCGCTATCTTCGAGCGCCCGCGTTACCGGCACTTCGTAGATGGCGCAAAACTCCAGCCGCTCCTTTGGCAAATAGGCCCGTCCCGGATCGCCGACCAGAACCTCCTTGCCTTCGCTGGCCAGCCGGTCGAACCACGGAACGAGGGCGTCCGCAAAGACGCGGTCATAGAACACGTCGCCCGCCAGGACGATATCGGCATGGACAGGCTTGCCGACGAAATCGGCGCCGCTAAAATCAACCGAGATCCCATTGGCATCAGCATTGAGCCGCACGGCCGTTTCAGCCCATGGATCGATATCCGCCGCCTTTACCGCCACCGCACCCGCCATCTTCGCCGCGATCGCGACGATCCCCGAACCTGTTGCGAAATCGAAAACGCGCTTAGTTCGCACCGTTTCCGGATGATCGAGAATATAACGCGCAAGTCCCTGGCCACCCGCCCAGGCAAAGGCCCAGAACGGCGGCGGCAGGCCGATCTCCGCCAGTTCCTCCTCCGTCTTAAGCCAAAGCTCATGAGCTTCGTTCGCCAGATGCAACCGGATCTCCGGCACATGCGGCGGCGTGATCAGTTTCGTATTGGCGCGGATGAAGATTTCCGGGTCGGTCTTCAATGCGGTCAGCGTGGCGGATTGTCGAGGCCGCCCATGCGGCAGACTTCGAGCCACTCGTCATCTGTCACCGGCTGGACCGAAAGGCGCATCGAGGTCACCAGCGCCATCTTCGAAAGTTTCTCATTCGCCTTGACATCTTTCAGCGTCACGGGCTTGGGCAAATCGCGCACGGCGCGGATATCGACGCAATCCCAGCGATCGTCGCCCTTCGCCGTCGAATCCGGATGCGACAATGCGCAGACCTCGACGATGCCGACGATCTCCAGGCCGTCATTCGAGTGGTAGAAGAAGCCTCTTTCGCCGATCTGCATGGCGCGCATGTTATTGCGGGCGAGATAATTGCGAACGCCCGTCCACTCCGTACCTTTCTCGCCTGCGGCCTTCTGCTGCTCCCAAGACCAGGAGGAAGGTTCGGATTTATAGAGCCAATGGGCCATCCCTTATGCCTCCGGATTGTTGAAGACCCAGTTGAAGGACTTGATCTCGACACTCTCGAAAAGACCAGCCTTCGCATAGGGATCGGCATCGGCTAGTGCCTTGGCGGCTTCCGCCGTATCGGCCTTTACCATGACCAAGCTGCCGCAGGGCTTGCCTTCACCGTCGAGGAACGGTCCGGCCATGCTGAGCGTGCCTTCGGCATTCAGCTTGTTCAGATATTCCAAATGCGCCGCGCGTGTTTCCATGCGTGTGTTGAGGTGCCCCGGCTTGTCCTTGCAGAGAAGGGCAAATAGCATGTCAGTCTCCTTATTCGGTCGTGATCGGACGTGTCATCAATTGTTCGATGGCCTCGGGGATGCTGAGTTTACCTTCGATGATCGCCGAGACGGCGTCGGTGATCGGCATCGCGATGCCGAGCTCTTCCGCCAGCCGCGAGGCGACGGCCGCGGCAAAGGCACCTTCCACCAATTCGCCTTGCAAAGGATCGGCCTTTTCGCCGCGGCCAAGCGCAATGCCGAAGCGCAGGTTGCGCGACTGATGGCTCGTTGCCGTCAGGACAAGATCGCCCAGCCCGGAAAGCCCGCGCACCGTATCCGCCTGCCCGCCCTTGGCAACGACGAGGCGCGACATTTCCGCCAGCCCGCGCGCGATCAGCGCCGCGCGCGCAGAATCGCCGATGCCGCAGCCTTCGACGATACCACAGGCGATCGCCAATACATTCTTCAGCGCACCACCAAGCTGCACACCGATACGGTCGGACGACGGATAGAGCCGGAACGTCCTGCCCGAAATCGCCTGCGCCAGCCGCTCGGCAACGGCCACGTCCGATGCCGCAATTACCATAGCGGTCGGCAGTCCTTTGGCGATGTCGGATGCAAAACCCGGCCCCGAAAGCACCGCGACGCGATGCTGCGGCAATTCGCGCTCCAGCATGTCTGTCAACAAGTTGCCGGTCGCCCGCTCGATGCCCTTGGCACAGGTTACGACGATCGCGTCCTTGGCGAGATAAGGGCCATACTGCCGGGCCGCATCCGCCTGCGCCTGCGACGGCATGGCGAAAAGCACGATATCGGCATCGTCGATCGAATCGGGTTCTGCCGAGAATTCCAGTGCTTCCGGCAGCTCAATGCCGGGAAGAACCGCATCATGCAGCCGTTCGGCTTTCAGGTCGGCCATCAGCGCAGGGTCGCGGCCGACGAGAGCGACCTGGCTGCGGCCGGTGAGCGCAATGACTGCGGCAAGCGCCGTTCCGAAAGCGCCTGCGCCAACGACGGCAATCCGTTCGCTCATGCCTTTGCTCCCCGCTTTCCGTAGCTGATCAGCGCTTGCGCATTCGAATCCAACGGCCAGCGCGAGCGCGGCTGCACATCGAGATCATCCGGCGCAACACCCGTCGCCATGCGCTCGAGCCCGGCCCAGGCAATCATCACCGCATTGTCGGTGCACAATCTCAGCGGCGGCGCGATGAAGCGGAAGGCGTATTTATCACAGAGCGCCTTTAGCGTAGCGCGCACTTCGAGGTTGGCGGCGACGCCGCCCGCGACCACCAGGGCCGGCTGCTCGTCCAGATGCGCAAACTCCGCCCTGAACCGCTGTAATCCACGGCCGATGCGATCCTTCAGAGTCCTCGAAATCGCCCTCTGAAATGAAGCGCAGACATCGGCGACATCCTGCTCCGTCAGCGGCGCGATATCCGTCGCGGTCTGCCGGACCGCCGTCTTCAAGCCCGAAAAGGAAAAATCGAGCCGCGTTTCACCGACGAGCGGCCGCGGGAAATCGAAGCGGTCCGGGTTACCCGTCTTCGCTGCCTCCTCCACCTGGGGTCCGCCGGGATAAGGCAGCCCGAGCAGCTTCGCCGTTTTGTCGAACGCCTCGCCCAGCGCATCGTCGATCGTCGTTCCCCAGCGTTCGTATTGGCCAATGCCGCGCACGAGGATGAGCTGCGTATGACCACCCGACACAAGCAGCATCAGATAGGGAAAGGAAAGCCCGTCCGTCAGCCGCGCCGTCAGCGCATGGCCCTCGAGATGGTTCACGGCATAAAGCGGCTTGCCGGCGGCCTTGGCGATCGCCTTGCCGGTCATCAGTCCGACGAGCAGCCCGCCGATCAATCCAGGTCCGGAGGTCACAGCGATCGCATCGACTTCGCAGAGCGACACATCGGCGCGCTGCAACGCCTCGTTAATCAGCGTATCGAGTGCCTCGACATGGGCACGCGCGGCTATCTCTGGCACCACGCCGCCATAGGCGCTATGCTCGTCCAATTGGCTCAAGACGACGTCGGAAAGCACATTCGAACGCCCGTGCGCATCGCGCTCGACCACAGCCGCGGCGGTCTCGTCGCAGCTTGTTTCGATGCCGAGGATGCGTAGAAAGGGAGCCATGAAGCCTGTCGTTGATTGCGATGGGTACCAAACCCGGTTACGAGAACTTCCGGTAACAACGGATCGAAGCGGATGCAAACAAAACCTTTCCGGATCGGAACGCGGGGCAGCCCGCTGGCCCTTGCTCAGGCTCACGAAGCGCGCGATCGGCTGATGGCGGCGCACGGAATGCCGGAGGAAATGTTCGAGATCGTTGTGCTGACCACGAAAGGTGACCGCATTACCGACCGTGCGCTTGCCGAGATCGGCGGCAAGGGTCTTTTCACCCAGGAACTGGAAGAAAAGCTTGCAAGCGGCGACCTCGATTTGGCCGTCCATTCCGCAAAGGACATGCCGACGGTGTTGCCGGAAGGGCTTCATCTCTCGGCCTATCTGCCGCGCGAAGACATCCGCGATGCGGTAATCGGCCGCACGGCGCCAAAACTGATCGAGCTGCCGCATGGCGCAACGGTCGGGTCGGCATCGCTGCGCCGACAGGCTCTGATCCGCCGCATGCGGCCGGATATCAAAGTGATAACCTTCCGGGGCGCTGTGGAAACCCGCCTGCGCAAGCTGGATGAAGGCCAGGTCGACGCGACGCTGTTGGCGCTCGCAGGCCTGAAGCGTCTTGGCAAGGTCGACGTGATTACCGACATCCTCGATCCCGACACCTTCCCTCCGGCTCCCGCGCAAGGCGCGATCTGCATCGAAAGCCGTATTGGCGATCAGCGCACCGATGATCTGCTGGCCGCCATCAACGACCCGGCGACCCACGACGCCGTCTCGTGTGAGCGCGCTTTCCTTGCGGCGCTCGACGGCTCCTGCCGCACGCCGATCGGCGGATATGCGATTTGCGAAGGCGATCGGATCAAGTTCTTTGGCCTGATCATCACGCCGGATGGTCGCAACCAGCACTCGGTCACCATCGATGGCAATCGGCGCGATGCCGCAGCGCTCGGCACGCGCGCCGGACAAGACATCCGCGCCCGTGCTGGCAGCAGCTTCTTCGACGACTGGAGCTGACGCGCGATGCGTGTGCTCGTCACCCGGCCGCGGCGTTCGGGGGAGCGAACCGCCAAAAGGTTGCGCGACAAGGGGCATGAGCCCGTATTGCTGCCGCTTTCGCAGCCCCTGCATGATTGCAAGACCGCTATGGATGCGCTGGCAAGGACCCACGGTCCTATCGCCATCACAAGCGCGGAAGCTGTCCGTGCGCTCTCGTCGTCAGGAACAGACGTCAAGCCTTATCGCCGCCGGCCGGTATTCGCTGTTGGCGAAGCGAGCGCAAACGAAGCCAAGGCGGTGGGATTTGCTTCGGTCTTAGCCTCGGCGGGCGATGGCGCGCGACTGGCGGAGTTGATCGCGGAGCAGACGCGGGAATCTGTCACCTATCTCGCCGGTTCGCCGCGCGCCAAGACGTTCGAGCGCACCGCGCACGCGCTGGGACTGAAGGTCGATGTCGTCGAGTGTTATCGGATGCATCCGGCAGAACCTGATCCGGTGGCCCTGCGAGAAGCATTGACCCCGCCGCCGGAGGCCATACTCCTTTATTCCCGCCAGACCGCAGAGCGTTTTTTCCGTCTCGCCGAGGTCCAATCGGAACCCGCCTGGCTCAATCAGGCCCTCATCCTTTGCCTCAGCACATCCGTTGCCGCGGCAGTCCCGGCTTCACTCGGCAGAAATCTTCGCATCGCAGCATTGCCGGATGAGGGAAGCCTTCTGTCGCTTCTTTGAAGGCCTTACGCGCCCAAATTTGATCTAACCTCTTTCCATAACTGGCATCACTGACTAGTTTCGTTGCAATGCAGGAAAATGAGGTACGCATGGTATCGGGAAATCCGCCACGTCATTCAAAAAACGCCGACGAGCCGGTCACGATCGATCTGGAAGCGCAGGAAATTGCGGCAGCAGCCGATACCGAGAAGAAATCCGAAGAAAACGCCCCTGACGCCGGCACTCCCGACGCAGACAATGCGACAGCCGGCCTAGAGGCATCCGTCGATCCGGAAAAAGAACCATCGGCTGAGGAGACGGCCGAGCACGCCGCTACCTCCGAGGAGCCCCGTCAGCCGGAAATGGCAACGGACCCCGAGCCGCTCCGGCAAAAGCCACGCGGCGCAACGACGTCGGGTCTGATCGCCGCCGGTATTTTCGGCGGCCTGGTTGCCCTTTTGGGTGCTGGCGTGATCCAATATGCCGGCTACCTTCCGACGTCTTCCGCACCTCAGACCGCGCTGGATGAAACGGCCAGCCTTTCGGCTGAAATCGACGGCCTCAAGCAATCGATCGCGAACCTCGCCGCAGCGCCGAGCACCAGCGACGATGCGCTCGACAAGCGTGTCGCTGCTCTAGAGACGGCGGCAAAGACGCCTGCCGCGACGGGGCCAGTAGACACCCCGGAGGTCGAGGCGCTGAACCAAAAGGTCGCGGATTTGGCCACTCAGCTGGAACAGTTGCGCACCTCTCTCTCTCAAACCTCCGAAGAGCGGGCGTCGAGCGGCGCCGACATTATAAAGCGGCTGGAGGAAGCAGAGAAGAAGCTCAACGAACCACGCCAGGATGTTGCCGTTGCGCAGGCGATCGCCGCTGCAGCCCTCAAGGCCGCGATCGACCGCGGCGGACCTTTCATGGCCGAGCTCGATACTTTCGCCGGCGTTTCGCCGGACGACCCCGCCGTCGCCGACCTCCGTAATTTCGCCGAAACCGGCGTGCCCTCGCGCGCCGAACTGATCCGCCAGGTTCCCGACGTCGCGACCGCCATCATCCAATCCGTCAACCAAGCGGATCCGAACCAGAGCTGGTCGGACCGGCTGATGGCGAGTGCCAAGTCGCTCGTCACCGTGCGCCCTGTCGGCAACATCGAGGGCGAAAGTGTCGAGGCCATTGCGGCGCGTATGGAAGACAAGGTGAAGAACGGCGACCTGCCGGGCGCTGCCAACGAATGGAACGGCTTGCCCTCGAACGCAAAGCAGGCTTCCGCCGCCTTCAAACAATCATTGGAAGCCCGCATCCGCGTCGAGGAACTGGTGGGTGGTGCGCTCTCCAAGGCCATTTCTGGCGCCGGCAAGGAGGGTTGATCGATGATCCGCCTCGTCGTCTTCGTCATCCTCGTCGTCGTTCTCGGCTACGGCTTCTCCTGGCTTGCCGATCGCCCCGGCGATCTCTCGCTGGTGTGGGAAGGCCGGCTTTATCAGGCAAAGCTGATCGTCGCGGCAAGCGGCCTTATCGCACTGATTGCTGTTGTCATGATCGCCTGGTGGCTGGTCCGCACGGTCTGGACGTCGCCCCATTCCGTGACCCGCTATTTTCGCGCCCGCAAGCGTGATCGCGGCTATCAGTCCCTCTCGACCGGCCTTATCGCCGCCGGCGCCGGCAATGCCCTGCTTGCCCGCAAGATGGCAGCCCGGTCCCGCGGCCTCATCCGCGCTGATCAGGAGCCGCTGATCAACCTGCTCGAAGCACAGGCGGCCTTGATCGAGGGCCGGCATGACGAAGCCCGTGCCAAGTTCGAAGCGATGGCCAACGATCCGGAAACGCGTGAACTCGGTCTTCGCGGGCTCTATCTCGAGGCCAAGCGCCTCGGCGCCAACGAGGCCGCACGCCAATATGCCGAAAAGGCAGCCGACAACGCGCCCTATCTGCCCTGGGCAGCACAGGCGACGCTCGAATACCGCAGCCAGGCCGGCCGCTGGGACGACGCCATCCTGCTTCTTGAGCAACAGAAGGCCGCGCGTGTCGTCGAAAAGCAGGATGCGGAACGCTTGCGCGGTGTTCTGCTGACGGCTCGCGCCGGTGACAAGCTCGAAGGCGATCCGGCCGGTGCGCGCGACGACGCGATGCATGCGCTGAAGCTCATTGCCGATTTCGAACCGGCCGCGATCATTGCCGCCAAGGCGCTTTTTCGTGAGGACAAGCTGCGCAAGGCCGCCTCGATCCTCGAGCAGGCCTGGAAGGCAGGGCCACACCCCGAGATCGGCCGCACCTATGTGCTTGCCCGAAGCGGCGATTCCACCGTCGATCGCCTGAAGCGAGCCGAACGGCTGGAAGCCCTGCGCCCCAACAACGTCGAATCCCTGCTCGTGGTCGCACAGGCGGCTCTCGATGCGCAGGATTTCGCCAAGGCCCGGGCCAAGGCCGAAGCGGCAGCGCGCATGCAGCCGCGTGAAGCGGCCTTCCTGCTGCTTGCTGATATCGAGGAAGCCGAGAGTGGCGACCAAGGCCGTGTACGTCACTGGCTGGCGCAGGCGCTGAAGGCGCCGCGCGATCCGGCCTGGGTGGCCGACGGCTTCGTTTCCGACAAATGGCTTCCCGTCTCACCCGTCACCGGCCGTCTCGACGCCTTCGAATGGAAGGCGCCCTTCGGTCAGCTTGAAGGACCGATCGAGGACGGCTCCGCCGTCTCGATCGATACCGCGCTGAAGACCTTGCCACCCGTTCGCGAGACACGGCCAGAAAGCCCGGCCAACGATCACCGCATCATTGAACTGGAGCGCGCCGCGACGATTGCAGAGGCCGCTCGGCCGGCTCCTGCTGCCGCACCGAAGCCTGGCTTGCCCGCGACGGCCTCCAAACAGCCAGAGCCGGTTACCGCACAGCCAGAGCCGAAACCCTTTTATGGAATGCCGGACGACCCTGGCGTTCGCAACATGAAGGCGGAACCGGAACCCAAGACACGACTCCGCCTTTTCTGAAATGGAATGAAATCCGCATGTTCGAACGTTTTCAGGCATTCTTCCAAAATCTCACTGCAAACAACCCCAAGAAGGGTTTTAGTCCTGACGATCCCCGCATTGCCGTTGCCGCTCTCTGCATGCAAGTGATGGAAGCGGATGGTAAGATCAAGGACAGCGAAAAGAAGCGGCTTCGCAAGCTGCTCAAGGAGCAATACGGCCTTGACGGAAAGCCGCTGGAGGCAGTGATTGCGGCTGGCCAGGAAGCGGAGAGCAGTGCCGTCGACTATTACCGCTTCACATCCGACCTGAAACGCCATCTCGATACCGAGCAGCGTCTGGAACTCATCGGCATTCTCTGGGACATCGTCTATGCCGACGGCGAACGCAGCGAGATGGAGGACCACGTCATTTGGCGGATCGCCGATCTCTTGGGTGTTTCCTCCCGCGAGCGCATCCAGAAACGTCAGGAGGCAGCCGCACGCGTGACCGATACGGTGGTGGTGCAAGACGATGCCGATTGACCGTCCCATCAAACGTGACAAGCGCCCCATACTGATCATCCTGCACCAGGAACGCTCCAGCCCCGGCCGCGTCGGCCAGCTCCTGGCCGACAAGGGCTATAACCTCGACATCCGCCGCCCGGTTCTGGGCGATAAGCTGCCCACTACGCTGGAGAACCATGCCGGTTCGGTCGTCTTCGGCGGACCGATGAGTGCAAACGATCCAGACGAATTCATAAAGAGCGAGATCAACTGGCTGGACATTCCACTCAAGGAAAACCGCCCGTTCCTCGGCATCTGCCTTGGAGCGCAGATGCTGGTGCGCCATCTTGGCGGCAAGGTGCAGTCGAATGCCGACGGCTCGACCGAAATCGGCTGGTATCCCCTCCGCCCGACCGAAAAGGGCCGGCTGCTGATGCACTGGCCGAAGATGGTCTACCATTTCCATCGCGAGGGCTTCGATCTGCCGCACGGCGCCCATTTGCTTGCGGAAGGCGATACCTATCCCAACCAGGCCTTTCGCTACAACGGCAACGCCTGGGCACTGCAATTCCACGCAGAGCTCACCCGCGTGATGATGCATCGCTGGGTCGTCCACGGCGCCCACCGCTTCATCCTGCCGAACGCGCAGCAGGGACGGGAACATCTGGAGGGCCGCATGCTCTTCGATGCACCGCTCAAGGCGTGGCTGACCGAATTTCTCGATATCGTCTTTGAAGGCAAGACGGCAAAGGCCGTACCGGGCTCTATAGCTGCGCTGTCTGCATAGGCGCGCAGCAATCCACTTGAGACCAAGCGCTGCTGCTTCCCCATTGCGCTGCTCGTTATCTGCTGCGAAAAAGCCGGACGCATGAACGGGCGGGTTCGCCAAGCATGATTCGCCGCGGGTTTTCACGCGGCACTTGCCCGTTTAGCCGCCAATGGATACATGTCTGTCAGCAACGAACTGGAGACCAAGATGATTGCCCTCTTTCAAACCATTGATTTGGCTTTGAATCTTTATACTTGGGTGCTGATTGCGAGTGCCATTTTCTCCTGGCTTTACGCCTTCAACGTCATCAATTCCTCGAACCAGTTCGTCAATTCGGTCGGCATGTTCCTCTATAATGTCACCGAGCCGCTGCTGCGGCCGATTCGCCGGCTGCTGCCGAATCTCGGCGGCATCGACATTTCGCCGATCATTCTGCTGCTGATTATCTTCTTCCTGCGCTCCCTGATGTGGAACACCATCTTCCCGCTGGTGGCGTGAACTCCGCCTGGAAGATATTCGATAATCATATACGCCTCGCCGTTCGGTTGACCCCGAATGGCGGGCGCGACGCGATCGATGGCATCGAGGCCGATGCCGAAGGCGAGTGCCACATTAAGATCCGTGTCGCAGCGATTCCTGAGAAGGGAAAAGCCAACCAGGCGCTGATTGCGCTTCTGTCCAAAGCGCTCGGCATTCCGAAATCCTCGATACAATTGATCTCAGGCGATACATCGCGCAAAAAAGTCCTCCGGATCGATGGCGGTCCGGAGGACTTGATGGAAAGGCTCGAAAAGCTTCTGAAGCTATAGCGGCTTACGTCGACTTCTTGGCGCGCTCAACGGCTTCGAGGATCAGCTGACCGGCTTCCTTCGAATCGCCCCAGCCGAAAATCTTCACCCACTTGCCGGGCTCCAGGTCCTTGTAGTGCTCGAAGAAGTGTTCGATCTGCTTCAAGGTAATCTCAGGAAGGTCGGTGTAGTCCCTCACCTTCTCGTAGCGCAGCGTAAGCGCCGGCGACGGGACGGCGATGATCTTCTCGTCCTTGCCCGAATTGTCTTCCATCTTCAAAACACCGATCGGGCGGACATTGATGACGCAGCCCGGAACCAGCGGACGCGTGCTGGCGATTAGGACATCGATCGGATCGCCGTCTTCCGAAAGCGTATGCGGCACGAAGCCGTAGTTGCCCGGATAGGTCATCGGCGTGTAGAGGAAGCGGTCGACGACCAGCGTGCCGGCTTCCTTGTCCATTTCATACTTGATGGGGTGACCGCCGACCGGAACTTCAACGATGACGTTGACATCTTCCGGAGGATTCTTGCCGATGGAAATGGCGTCGATGCGCATACGAAAACTCCCACGAGGTGAATTGTTCGCAGCCAAATAGTCCGTTTCATCCCGCAACGCAACATTGCGTGTTCGGGATGTTCAAGATTCATCTGCAATATCGAGGAGCAGGGCGCCCTTTTCAGCAGGCGCTTCAAAGCGGTGCAGCGCTGTTTCAAAAGACGCAGGCTGGGCTTTTCAGTTCCAGATGAAGCCGATTTTCTTCAGCTGCCTGTGGTCGAAGCTTTCCATGCCTTCGCAGAAGTCAACGCCGCCATGGCCACGATAGAACTGGCTGGCATTTTCGTTTTCCTCCAGGCACCAGACCACCAGTCCCTTGCAGCCGAGTGATTTCAGGAGTCGCCGAGCCTCGCCGAACAGCATGCGCCCAAGACCAATGCCCTGGTACTCCGGACGAAGATAGAGCTCGTAGATCTCGCCTTCCTGCGGCAGCGCTCGGGCCCGATTGAGGCCAAGTGTGGCATAACCTGCGACCGTGCCGGCAACATCGAGAACGAGGAGGGTTGCCGGGCCGCGCGTCGCCTTGCGCCACCAGTTCTCGCCCCGGCGTTCGATCATCTGGGTCAGAGCGCGATGCGGAATGATCCCGGCATAAGTGTGTTGCCAGGCGAGGCGATGCACCTCGGAAATGGCTTGGGCATCATGCGGTTCTGCCCGCCGGACATCGATCGACAACGTCTTCATAACGCTTACTCTGGTCTTCCAGCAGGCAATTAACCATACGCGATGATGCGTTTCGGCCGTTTGCCCACAGACTTAACATGTGGACGATGAGCAAAATTTAACGCTTTTTTAACGATTGTCACAAGACGGAATCAGCGCGCCGCACAATAAAAAACCCCGGCACCAGGCCGGGGTTTGAAATGTCAGCAATTAGAATCGTTTAGGCGTAGCGTGCCTTTTCGAAACGCTTACGCTCGTTCGGGTCGAGATACATCTTGCGCAGACGGATCGACTTCGGCGTCACTTCGACCAGCTCGTCATCCTGGATCCAGGACAGCGCGCGGTCGAGCGTCATGCGGATCGGCGGCGTGAGCTTGACGGCTTCGTCCTTGCCGGCGGCGCGGATGTTCGTCAGCTTCTTGCCCTTCAGCACGTTCACTTCGAGGTCGTTGTCTCTGCTGTGAATGCCAATGATCATGCCGGCATAGACCTTTTCGCCGGCGTCGATGATCATCGGACCGCGGTCTTCCAGATTGAAGAGAGCATAGGCCACAGCTTCGCCGGAGTCGTTGGCAAGCAACACGCCATTGACGCGGCCGCCGATCTCACCCTTGTACGGCTGATAGTCGTGGAAGAGGCGGTTCATCACGGCCGTGCCGCGCGTATCGGTGAGCAGTTCTGACTGGTAGCCGATCAGGCCTCGGGTCGGTGCGAAGAAGACAAGACGGACGCGGTTGCCGCCCGACGGACGCAGCTCGACCATTTCGGCCTTGCGCTCCGACATCTTCTGCACCACGACGCCCGAATGCTCTTCATCGACGTCGATGACGACTTCTTCGATCGGCTCGAGCATCTCGCCCGTTGCTTCGTCCTTGTGCATGACGACGCGCGGACGCGAAACGGCCAGCTCGAAGCCTTCGCGGCGCATTGTCTCGATCAGAACCGCAAGCTGCAATTCGCCGCGGCCGGATACGAAGAACGAATCCTTTTCGGAGGATTCTTCGATCTTCAGCGCAACGTTGCCTTCAGCTTCCTTGAACAGACGGTCACGGATGACGCGCGAGGTGACCTTGTCGCCTTCTGTGCCGGCATAGGGGCTATCGTTGACGATGAAGGACATGGTGACCGTCGGCGGATCGATCGGCTGGGCCTGCAGCGGCTCGGTGATCGACGGATCGCAGAAAGTATCGGCAACCGTGCCCTTAGAGAGGCCGGCGATCGCGATGATATCGCCTGCATGCGCCTCTTCGATCGGCTGACGCTCGATACCGCGGAAAGCGAGGATCTTGGAGATGCGGCCGGTCTCGATCGTCTTGCCGTCGGCATGCAGAACCTTGACCGGCTGGTTCGGCTTGATCGAACCGGAATTGATGCGGCCGGTGATGATACGGCCGAGGAAGGGGTTGGCTTCGAGGATCGTGCCGATCATCGTGAACGGACCTTCGTGAACGGTCGGCTCCGGAACATGCTCGAGCACGAGGTCGAGAAGCGGTGCGAGGCCCTGATCCTTCGGACCTTCCGGGTTGACGTTCATCCAGCCGTCACGGCCAGAACCGTAAAGGATCGGGAAGTCGAGCTGTTCGTCGGTCGCGTCGAGGTTTGCAAACAGGTCGAAGACTTCGTTGATCACTTCCTCGTGGCGGCCATCCGGACGGTCGATCTTGTTGATCGCGACGATGGGACGAAGACCGACCTTCAGCGCCTTGCCGACAACGAACTTCGTCTGCGGCATCGGACCTTCCGAAGCATCGACCAGCACGATCGCGCCGTCCACCATCGAGAGAATGCGCTCAACTTCGCCGCCGAAATCGGCGTGGCCCGGGGTGTCGACGATGTTGATGCGGACACCCTTCCACTCGACCGAGGTCGCCTTGGCGAGAATGGTGATGCCGCGCTCCTTTTCAAGGTCGTTCGAATCCATCACGCGTTCTGCAACGCGCTGGTTCTCACGAAACGAGCCGGACTGTTTCAGGAGCTCGTCCACCAGGGTCGTTTTGCCATGGTCAACGTGAGCGATAATCGCGATGTTGCGAAGTGCCATATGTTTCAAATCTCTGAGGCTGAGGCGCTACGTTCAAGGGAAAGCGCCAATTACGTTTGGCGGGCTCATACAGTGTTTTTCGCGTTTGCGAAAGGGGGGAGGGGCGATAGCGGCCATGTGGGCCTAGGTCACATGTTGGGGGTCGATGACGGTCCGCCAGAGTTCGGTATCATTTCTGTCCATCAGCCGCACGGTCATCTGCTCGGTCTGCCCGTCGATTTCGACCAGTCCGAAGAACTGAAGGCCAGCAGACGGTGGCAGATTGGAGTCCGCACCGCCAGGCGCGGCCTTGATGAACCGCACGTCTGGGCCGAAGGTCATGTCGAGCTCCTGCGCTCCGTAGGTCCCGGAATGCAACGGCCCGGAGACGAATTCCCAGAACGGCAAGAACTCCCGGAATTTCGCCTTGGCCGGATTGTAATAATGCGCCGCAGTGTAGTGGACGTCAGCCGTCAGCCAGACGATGTTCGAAATCGCCGCGTCGCGGATGAAGCGCAGCAGATCAGCAAATTCTAACTCTCGCCCGAGCGGCGCTCCATTGTCGCCGTTAGAGAAGGACTCGCTGCCTTCCCGCTTTCCATAATCATCCCAGATGACGAGTCCGACCGGCATATCGCAGGCAATCACCTTCCATGTTGCCGTCGAGCGCACCAGTTCGCGCTTCAGCCATGCGACCTGCCCTTCGCCAAGGATGCGGGACTTCGCCGTCAGGACCTGATCCAGGCCATGGTCGTTCGGCCCCCGATAGGATCGCAGATCGACGAAGAAGATATCGAGCAGCGGACCATATGAGACTTTCCGGTAGATGCGCCCTGGGTCGGCGGCAACGTAGCGGATTGGCGTCATCTCATGGAAGGCGCGGCTTGCCCGAGTTGCCAGCGTCAAAACGGACTTTTCCTTGTAGCGATCATTGCCGCGAAGGTCGGTCGAAGGCGACCAGTTGTTTAAAACCTCGTGGTCGTCCCATTGATAGAAGACCGGACAGACTGCATTCAGTTCCTTCACATGTTCGTCGAGCAGATTGTATTTCCACTGTCCGCGAAACTGATCGAGCGTTTGCGCGATGTCGCGCTTCTCCTCGGTCACGATCCTGTTCTTCCAGAGTCCGCCGTCACGCAACCGGATCTCGTCCGGCATTGGATTGTCGGCATAGATCGTATCGCCGGAATGGATCATGAAATCGGGGCGGTGATAGGCGATGGTCTGATAGGTACGCATACCCTCGTCGTCGATCCCCCATCCCTGCCCCGCCGTATCGCCTGACCATGCGAAGCGGATCGTCCGCCTGTTGGAAGGCGCGGTGCGGAACTGGCCGTGAATTCGTTCGGAGACGCTGTTGACGTCCTGCAGGTCGGCGGCCACAAACCTGTAGAAGATGTCATGGTCCGGAGGCAGATCCCGCAGCAGCAGCTTACCCGCAAGATCGGTCTCCGGTGTGACGTCGATCGGGGCCAACCTGACGGCATTCGCGAATTTGTCGCTCGTCGAATATTCGACGAAGAGCCGCGATGGCCGGTCGACACGCGTCCATATCATGCCCGACGTTGCGTCTACATCACCGGATTGAACGCCTGACGTGAAGATGGGGCGGCTCGAAGATCCTCGCGCGTAATATGGCATCACGAGGCTGGCTGCCGCAAAGCCGCCGACTGCGCCGATCGAGGAAAGGAAGCGGCGGCGCGTCGTGTCCGTCAGTTTCATGCCATGGCTCATTCGGCTTGCTTCGAGAGCGGGATCGAATCACTCGCAGCAAGCCTAGAGCGGCCGTCATGTCAGTCTCTTGAAGATGACATGACGGTTTTCCGAAACTTCGGCGACAATTTTGTTAAGGACCGCCTTACGCGTCGCTGCCCGAAAGCTCTTCGAATGTTGCAAGGCCCTTCTTGACGAGCATTGCCTCGGGGCTCGGCAACTTGCCGCGGAATCCCTTATAGGCGTCTTCCGGATCGATCGAGCCGCCGCTGGAATAGATGTTGTCCTTGAGCTTTTGCGCCATCTCACTGTTGAAGGCGTCGCCGGTTTCCTCGAAAGCGGCGAAAGCATCCGCATCGAGCACTTCCGACCACATATAGGAATAGTAGCCTGCCGAATAACCGCCGGAGAAGATGTGCTGGAAGTGCGGCGAGGCATGGCGCATCACGAGCGACTTCGGCATCCCGAGTTCGGCGAGCACCTGATTTTGCACCGCCATCGGGTCTTCCACAGCGTCGCGCGTGTGAAACTCCATATCGACAATCGCCGAGGAGGTGAACTCGACCGTGTTGAACCCGGCATTGAAGGTGCGGGCCGCAAGCACCTTGTCGAGCAGCTCCTGCGGCATAGGTGCGCCGGTTTCGAAATGCACGGCATATTGCTTGAGAATTGCGGGAACTGTCAGCCAGTGCTCGTAAAGCTGAGATGGCAGTTCCACGAAGTCGCGCGAAACGGCGGTGCCCGACACAGTGGGATAGGTCACGTTCGAAAGCATGCCATGCAGCGCATGGCCGAATTCGTGGAAGAGTGTGCGCGCATCGTCCAGCGAAAGCAGTGCCGGCCTGCCCTCGGCCGGTTTTGCGAAGTTGCACACGTTGTAGATGATCGGCAGTTCGCCCTGATGCCCATTCTTCATTGGGAGTTTATGCTGGGATTGGAACGCGCTCATCCAGGCGCCGGAGCGCTTGGAACTGCGGGCAAAATAATCCCCCAGGAAAAGCGCAACCAGCTTGTCTTCGCTATCGCGAATTTCAAAGACGCGCACATCCGGGTGATAGGCGGCAATCCCCTTCTTCTCGACGGCACGAATGCCGAAGAGTCGGCCGGCGACATCAAAGCAGGCATCGATGATTTTTTCGAGCTGCAGATAGGGCTTCAGTTCGGCTTCGGAAAAATTGAACCTCTGCGCCCTGATCTTTTCGGCATAGTAGCGCCAATCCCAGGGCATGACCTCATGGTTCTTGCCGTCCTCGGCGATCAGCCTTGCGATATCCGCCTCTTCATCAAGCGCCCGTTTGACAGCTCTTGCCCAGACGGCGCGCAGCAGATGATTTACCGCGGCTGGCGTCTTTGCCATCGTGTTGTCGAGCTTCAGTTCCGCAAAATTGCCATATCCGAGAAGCTTCGCGACTTCTCCGCGAAGGGTCAGCGTCTCGCGGATGATGCCGCGATTATCCGTCTCGCCCCCGTTCTCGCCGCGTGCGACCCATGCCTTGAAGGCCTGCTCGCGCAGATCGCGCCGTTCGGAAAAGGTCAGGAACGGTTCGATGATCGAGCGCGACAGAGTGACCGCAAACTTTCCCTCTTCGCCGCGCTCGCGCGATGCGGCCGCCATGGCGTCCTTCAGGAAATCCGGAAGGCCTGCGAGCTCGGGTCCTTCGCAGAGGATCAGCGACCAGTTCTTTTCGTCGGCCAGCACGTTTTGTCCGAACTGCGTGCTCAAGCCTGCAAGCTTTTCGTCGATTGCCGCAAGCTTCTCCTGCTCGGCCTTCGCCAGCTTGGCGCCGGATTTTACAAAGCTCTTCCAACGACGCTCCAGCACACGTGTCTGCTCAAGTGTCAGTCCGAGACTTTCCCTATCCTCCCAGAGCGTATCGATACGTGCAAAAAGCGCAGCGTTCATTCCGATGTTGGAATAGTGGCGCGACATTTTTGGCGATATATCGCGCTCCAGTGCCTGGATTGTATCGTTCGTGTGGGCCCCCGCCCGGTTCCAGAACAGCGCCGAAACACGCGAAAGCTCGTCGCCTGCAATCTCCAGGGCGACGATCGTATTCTCGAATGTGGGCTCTTCCACGTTTCCGGCGATCGCGTCGATCTCCACTTCATGAGATGCGAGAGCGGCATCGAAGGCAGCGGCGAAATCACCGTCGTTCAGCGCCTCGAAGCGAGGCAGGCCATGAAGCCCGTTCCAGTTGACAAGCGCCGGATTGAACTCTTGTGTGGAAGGCATGCTGACGTCCTTTATGCAGAGGCTGGAAACGGCAATATAGGCAAGGCATCACCGCATTGGTATGCCGCTTGCGAGATTCGCTTTTGCTTGCCCTCGCAAGTTTTGACGGGCAAGAATTGATACATAAAAATTAACCAATCGTTAACGATTGACGCGACTCGCGCGCTGACGCTAGTTTCGAGCCACTCTTTCCGTAAGGGGACATGCGCCATGGAAATTTTTTCTGTGCGGTCTTCTCAGAGTTTGCTTTTTAAAAACAGCCAGAACAACGCAAAAAGTTCGAAGACCGAAGATATTGGAATCGACGCCGGAGCGGCAGCTTCAGCGATATTCAAGGTCGAAGACAATCGTGTCGAAGGGCCGGATTTCGCTGCCATGAGCCCGAGCGAGCTGCGTAGCCATGCGCGCCAAAGCTACGACAACGGCGGGATCGACCAGGACACGTTTGCGGCGATTTCCGAGCCGTTGCCGATGCATGCCATCGATGTGCAGGGCAATGTCATCGATCTGACCGGGATCACCGACGGCACGCTATTCAATTTCCGCGACTATTATGAAAACCAGCTGCAGATCGCCATGTCGATCGGCGATTCCGATAGCGTAAAGACGCTGAAATCGATCGTGAATTTCCTGAACGCGTAGGCGCCGTCAGGCCTTGCGCCATCCAAGCAGGCCGGGCGTTGCGTGCCAGAGTGCTTGGGCTGCAAATCCCATGAAGAGCACGCCGGAGCAGCGGACGATCAGCCGCTCATGCGCGCGGTAGAAACGCCGCACGGCGCCTGCGCCTATGATGGCGACAAGAATGAGATCGGCAGTCACGAAGCCTAGGAAGGATACGCTGAGAAGCAGCGGCAAAGCCTCGAAATCGAGCGCACCGGCCGAACCGGCAACCAGTGCCGTGAAGGTCGCCAGCGCCACCGGGTAGCCTTTCGGATTGGTCACGCCGAAAATCAGCCCGCGGCGAAAGGGCCGCTTCACCGTCACCAGGGCCTGCCCGTCGCCTTTCGGCTTGGCCGTTACCGCGCTCCAGCCGATCCAAGCGAGATAGAAACCGCAGAGCAATCCGAGCAGATCGAAGACGAAGGTGCCTATCGTTCTCGCGCCGACAATCGCAACCAGCGCCAGCGCCGACCAGAGAATATCACCGACAAGATGCCCCATCATGAAGTAGGCGCCAGCCTTTCGCCCCTGCCCGGCGCCGATGCCGAGAAGCTGAAGGAACGCAGGGCCTGGAATGAGCACATAAAAGAGAGCCGCCAGAAAGGCGCCGACGAGCAGGGATTGCGTCATGGCAAAAGCTCCGAAGGATCGAAGCCGCAGACTATGCTAACCCGGCAATCCGTCAAGCGTCGCAACACCCCAAAGAAGAGGCCCGCACGGCTTGGCCGTGCGGGCCTCTTTTCAAGCGTATTGTGACACGCTTAACTCTTGAGGTTGCGCTTGGCGAGTGTGCGCAGGCGCAGTGCGTTCAGCTTGATGAAGCCCGCCGCATCCTTCTGGTCGTAGGCACCCTGGTCGTCCTCGAAGGTGACCAGCTTGTCGGAATAAAGCGACTTCGGGCTCTCGCGACCGATGACCATGACATTGCCTTTGTAGAGCTTCAGCGTCACTTCGCCTTCGACATGCTCCTGGCTCTTGTCGATCAGCGCCTGCAGCATTTCCCGCTCCGGCGAGAACCAGAAGCCATAATAGATCAGCTCTGCGTAACGCGGCATCATCTCATCCTTGAGATGTGCTGCACCGCGGTCGAGCGTGATCGATTCGATCGCGCGATGCGCCGAAAGCAGGATCGTGCCGCCGGGCGTCTCATAGACGCCGCGCGACTTCATGCCGACGAAACGGTTTTCGACGAGGTCCAGACGGCCGATGCCGTTGTCACGGCCATAGCTGTTGAGCGTGGCGAGCAGTGTCGCCGGGCTCATGCGAACGCCGTTGATCGAAACTGCGTCGCCCTTTTCGAAACCGACCTTGATGACGGTTGCCCTGTCGGGCGCGGTTTCCGGAGAGATCGTGCGCATATGCACGTATTCCGGGGCTTCCTGTGCCGGATCCTCAAGAACCTTGCCCTCGGAGGACGAGTGCAGCAGGTTGGCGTCGACGGAGAACGGCGCTTCACCCTTCTTGTCCTTGGCAACCGGGATCTGGTGCTGTTCGGCAAATGCCAGCAGCTCGGTGCGGCTCTTGAACGCCCAGTCGCGCCACGGCGCGATGATCTTGATATCCGGGTTCAGCGCGTAGGCGGAAAGCTCGAAGCGGACCTGGTCGTTGCCCTTGCCGGTCGCGCCATGGGCGATCGCGTCGGCGCCGGTCTTGCGGGCGATATCGATCAGGTGCTTGGAAATCAGCGGTCGGGCGATCGACGTGCCAAGCAGATAGACGCCCTCATAGACAGCATTGGCGCGGAACATCGGGAAGACGAAGTCCTTTACGAACTCTTCGCGCACGTCCTCGACGTAGATTTCCTTGATGCCGAGCATCTCGGCCTTCTTGCGCGCCGGTTCGAGCTCTTCACCCTGCCCAAGGTCGGCCGTGAAAGTCACGACTTCGGCGCCGAGCTCGGTCTGCAGCCACTTCAGGATGATTGAGGTATCGAGACCGCCGGAATAGGCGAGCACGACTTTTTTCACGTCTTTCTTAGATGCCATGATGATGAGGTCCGTTGCATAATGGGCGGCAAAGCCCGGTGTCGCGGGCACTTTTAGCGAGATTGTCGCGTGACGCAAGGGCAAGGATTTTTGGGGCAGAGCAGGCTTGATGTTTGACAGCGCGAAACGCGCACCCATATCTGGCTGCGTCCGAATAATGATTGAGGAGGCCGGTCCCGTGACGAATATTCAGGAGATTCTCAAGAAGCCCAATGTTGCGGTGATCACCGGCGGCGCATCCGGCATCGGCCTTGCGGCGGCAAAGCGCTTTGCCAAGGCAGGTATGAGCGTCGTCATCGCCGACCTCGATGGCGACCGGCTGGCGACGGCTCGTGGCGAACTCGAAGCCATTGCCGGCCAGGAGCGTGTGATGGCAGTCGAGACGGACGTTTCCGACAAGTCTTCGCTGGAGGCGTTCGAACAAGCTGTCGTTCAGCGCTTCGGCCGCGTCCATGTGCTGATGAACAACGCCGGCATCGGTCCGGAAACCTCGATCTTCAGCGCTCAGGCAAACTGGGACAGCATCCTCGGGGTCAATCTCCTCGGCGTCATCAATGGCACGCGGGTCTTCGGAGCAAAGATGCTGGCACATGGCGAGCCCGGGCTCATCATCAACACCGGCTCCAAGCAGGGCATCACGACTCCTCCGGGCAATCCTGCCTACAATGTGTCGAAAGCAGGCGTGAAGGTTTTCACCGAAGCCCTCGAGCACGAACTGCGCAATACCGAAGGCTCGAAGATATCTGCCCACCTTCTGATCCCGGGCTTTGTCTTCACCGGCCTTACAAAGGGTGACCGCACCGAAAAACCCGCGGCCGCCTGGACACCGGAACAGACCGTCGATTTCATGATCGAAAGCCTGGAGCGCGGCGATTTCTATATCCTCTGCCCGGACAACGACGTCGCCCGCCCCCTTGACGAGCGCCGCATGGCCTGGGCGATCGGCGACATCATCGAAAACCGCCCGCCGCTTTCGCGCTGGCACAAGGATTATGCCGACAGGTTCAAGGCCTTCCTTGAAGAAAAGCGATAGGCGGATCATCAGGATTGATTGGTAATTTTCTGAAACTTGGATAAGAAAGTCTAACTCCTATCAGCTTTCAGAGAGTGCCATGGATTTCCTGCCGAGCATTGCGACCCTTCTCGCCTTTTCCGCGGCCAGCCTGCTTCTTGCGGCCACGCCCGGACCGGACATGACGCTCTCGATCAGCCGCGCTCTGTCTCAGGGCAAGAAGCCGGCACTCTACGTCGTCTTGGGCACCAGCCTCGGCATCGTGGTTCATACGATGCTGGTTGCTTTCGGCATCTCGGCGCTGATCACCGCCTCGCCGACCGCCTTCCTGGTCCTCAAAACCGGAGGTGCTGCCTATCTTCTTTGGCTGGCTCTTCAAGCGATCCGTTTCGGTTCGAAGCTTTCCGTCGAGCAGGTCAGCGAAGCCAAGGGCACGCCGCTTTCCAATATTTCCGTCGGCTTTTGGGTCAATCTTCTGAACCCGAAAGTCATCATCTTCTTCATGACCTTCCTGCCGCAATTCGTAAGCGCGGGCGATCCGGCGGTCACGCACAAGCTGCTCTTCCTCGGCTTTTTCTTCATCCTCATCGGCATGCCGGTGAACGCCCTTGTGGTTCTCGCTTCCGACTGGCTTGCGGGCTGGCTGCAGAAGAACAGGAAGATCCTGCGCGGAATGGACTACACTTTCGCGGGGGTCTTCTCGATCTTCGCCGTAAAGATATTTCTCACGCAGGCACGCTGATCGCGCCCGCTCAGCCGATCAGCAGTGCATCATCGTCGAGCGTCTGTCCGCGCATCTTGCGGAACATCGCGATCAGGTCTTCGACTTGCAGATCCTTGCGACTGTCGCCGCTGACGTCCAGCACGATTTCGCCGCCATGCAGCATGACCGTGCGGTGTCCGTAGTCCAGCGCTTGGCGCATGGAATGGGTCACCATCAGCGTGGTCAGCTTGCGATCTGAGACGATCTTGTCCGTGAGGCTCATGACAAATTCCGCCATGCCTGGATCAAGTGCGGCCGTATGTTCGTCGAGCAGCAAGACCTCCGAGCCTGCCAGCGTCGCCATGACCAGGGAAACCGCCTGCCGCTGGCCGCCGGAAAGCAGATCCATGCGATCAGCCATACGATTTTCGAGACCGAGGTTCAGTTCGCCGATCCGGTCGCGGAAAAGATCGCGGCGCTTGGGGCCGAGGGCCGCCACCAATCCGCGCCGCTCGCCGCGCCGAGCGGCAAGAGCAAGATTCTCCTCTATCGACAAGGAGCCGCAGCTTCCCGTCAGCGGATCCTGAAAGACGCGTGCGACAAGCCCCGCCCGCGCAGCCGTCTGCTTGCGCGTCACGTCGATATCGCCGATCAGCACCTTCCCCTCGCTTGCCAGAACGTCGCCGGCGAGAACGCCGAGCAGCGTCGATTTGCCCGCACCGTTGGATCCGATGACGGTCACGAAGGAGCCCTGCTCGATGGCCAGGCTGACGCCGTTTAGCGCCCGCTTCTCCAGCGGCGTGCCCTTCCCGAAAACGACCTTGATATCCTTAATGCTGATCATGATGGGGCTCCTCCGCGGCGAAGTCGGGGAAGAATGAGCGCGATGGTCACGAGAACCGCCGTCACGAAATTGAGGTCCGAGGCCTGGAGACCGATCATGTCGGTGGAAAGCGCCAGTTGAATGGCTATGCGGTAGATGATCGAGCCGAAGACACAGCCGATGAGCGCAATCAACAACCCGCGGCGGCCCAGCAGCGTTTCACCGATGATCACGGCGGCAAGGCCGACCACGATGGTACCGACGCCGGACGTCACATCGGCAAAACCGTTCGTCTGCGCAAAGAGCGCGCCGCCGAGCGCGACGAGAGCATTCGACATCGCCATGCCAAGGTAGATCTGTCTGCTGGTGTCGACGCCCTGCGCCCGCGCCATCCGCGCATTTGCACCCGTTGCCCGCATCGCAAGCCCGGCATCGCTTTCGAGGAAGCGCCAGACCACGATCAACGCGATGACGACGAGAACGCCGACAAAGAGCGGCCGGACGTAGAAGTCGCGAAGGCCATGACCGAAGAACGGACTGATCATCGTATCGGCATTGATCAACGCGACATTGGGTTTGCCCATGACGCGCAGATTGACCGAAAAGAGCGCAATCATGGTGAGGATCGAGGCAAGCAGGTTGAGAATCCGAAAGCGCACATTGAGGAGCGCCGTCACAACGCCGGCCGCAGCACCGGCGATCATCGCAACCAGCGCTGCCAGCCAAGGATTGACGCCGGCAATGATCAGAACCGCTGTCACCGCCGCGCCGAGGGGAAAGGAGCCATCCACCGTCAAATCGGGGAAATCGAGGACGCGGAAGGCGAGATAAACGCCAAGAGCAACGAAGGCGTAGACAAGCCCAAGCTCCGCGGCACCCCAAAATGCGATCTCACTCAAGGCGGTCGACCCTCTTTTCTTCGTTTTGCCCGTCCATCGTAAGGGCATGAATATCATCAGCCGCTCCCGTTTAGAAACAGGAGCGGCCGAGCGCAATATCGATAATGGCGAAAGCTGGTGGTTATTCGATGACGCGATTGGCGCGTTTGAGAACGCTTTCCGGTAGCTTAACGCCCATCTTCTGAGCCGCGGCGCTGTTGATGATGAGATCGCTGCCGGCGGCAACCTTAACCGGAATATCACCCGGATTTTCGCCCTTCAGGACACGAACCACGACATCGCCGGTCTGCTTGCCAACGTCGTAATAGTTGAAACCGAGCGCTGCGATCGAGCCGCGTGAGACGGAATCCGTATCCGCCGTAAAGAGCGGCAGCTTGCTTTCTTCGGCAACGGCTACGGCACCCTCCAACGCCGAGATGATCGTGTTGTCGGTCGGGACGTAGATCGCATCGGCACGGCCGACCAGCGCGCGCGCAGCACCCTGGACTTCTGCAGACTTCGTCGCTGCGGACTCAACAACGCCCATACCGGCCTTCTCCGCCTCAGCCTTCAGGGCCGCAAGCAACGAGACGGAATTGGCTTCCCCGGAATTGTAAAGGTAACCGATCGTCTTGGCGGCAGGCAGGATCTCCTTGATCAGCGCAACATGTTCGGCAACCGGCGACATATCGGAAAGGCCGGTGACGTTGCCGCCGGGCTTGTCCATATCCTTGACGAGCTGGGCGCCGAGCGGATCGGAAACGGCAGTGAAGACCACTGGAATGTCGCGGGTCGCGGAAACCACAGCCTGCGCTGACGGCGTGGAGATCGGCACGATGACGTTCGGATCCTCGCCTGCGAACTGGCGGGCGATCTGCGCTGCGGTGGCAGGATTTCCCTGTGCGGATTCAAAGAGGAACGTGAGATTCTCACCTTCCTTATAGCCTGCCGCGGCAAGCGTATCCTGGACGCCCTTGCGCACGGCATCGAGCGCCGGGTGCTCGACGATGGCCGTCACAGCGACCGTGACGCCGTCAGCCTTGGCAGGCAAGGTAAGGGCAAGAACCGCCGCGACGGCGAGCGAGATCAAACGCATGAGAGTCCTCCATCGATAATGAGGGGGTTCTAGGAAAACCCCGCGCCGCAATCAATCGCAAAGAACTGCTGCAAGGATCAAACTTGCTGATCAGTCGTCCACGCCGTGATTGGCGATCATCATCGCCTCGAATGCCAGGCGTTCGGTCTTGCGCATGCGCTCGGATTCCGATTTCAGCTGGCCGCAAGCGGCGAGAATGTCGCGGCCGCGCGGCGTACGGATTGGCGAGGCGTAACCTGCCGAATTGATGAAATCGGCAAACTTCTCGATCTGCGCCCAGTCAGAGCACTGGTAGTTCGTGCCCGGCCAGGGATTGAACGGGATCAGGTTGATCTTGGCAGGCACGCCTTTCAGGAGCTGGATCAGCCCCTTGGCATCTTCCAAACTGTCGTTGACGTCCTTCAGCATTACATATTCGAAGGTGATGCGGCGTGCATTCGAAAGCCCTGGATAGGCCCGGCAGGCCTCGATCAGCTCCTTCAGCGGATACTTCTTGTTGATCGGTACGAGAATGTCGCGCAGGTCGTCGCGCACGGCATGCAGCGAGATCGCCAGCATGACGCCGATCTCGTCTCCAGTGCGGAAAATCTCGGGCACGACGCCGGAGGTGGAAAGCGTGACGCGGCGCTTCGACAGCGAAAGCCCGTCGCCATCCGTGGCGATCAGCAGTGCCTGCTTGACCGCATCGAAATTGTAGAGCGGCTCGCCCATTCCCATCATGACGATGTTGCTGACCTTGCGGCCTTCCGACGGTACCATGGCGCCGACCGGAATATCGCGGTCCGGGAAATCGCCAAGCCGGTCGCGGGCAAGCAGGAGCTGCGAGAGGATTTCTTCCGCTGTCAGGTTACGCACCAGCCGCTGCGTACCGGTATGGCAGAAGGAACAGGTCAGGGAACAGCCGACCTGGCTGGAGATGCAGAGCGTGCCACGACCTTCTTCCGGGATATAGACGGTTTCAACTTCGACGGGACGGCCGGCGCCGCGCGGCGGAAAGCGCAGCAGCCACTTGCGGGTGCCGTCATTGGAAACCTGCTCTTCGACAATCTCCGGGCGCGCAATGGTGAAATGCTGCTTCAGCATCTCTCGCATGTCCTTGGCGATATTCACCATCTGGTCGAAATCGGAGATGCCGCGCACATAAATCCAGTTCCAGAGCTGGCTGACGCGCATCTTCACCTGTTTGTCGGCAACACCCCTCTCGCGAAGAGCATTACCCATTTCCTCGCGGCTCAAGCCTATCAGCGAGGGCTTCGGCGAAAGCTCTGTGCGCGGCTGCCCGGCAGGCTTGGTGATGGTCACGGCATCCATGACGGACATGGTCTCTTATCCCGAAATCAAACTGCGCTCATCCCGGTAAGCCGGAAGACTTGGCGGGCGGCATCGGCAGTTGGCAGAAAATTGAATGACGGAGCAGCAGCATATGCCGCGATCTTTCCGCAGTTGCGCGCGGCTTTATCATCATTTTCGCCGCGCGTCACTATAGATGGAAACGCCAAAGGCCGGCGCAAGGCCGGCCCTTGAACTTCAAGACAGAGCAAGGTGGCTTACTTGCAGGCTTCGATCTGCTTCAGCGAAGCGGAGATACCGGAGAGCGAGTAGCTGTAGGATGTGGCAGTGCCTCGGCGAGACGTCGCATTGACCGTCATCGACTTGCCGCCCTTCATGGCTGCCACAAGCGCAGGTTCCTGCGCCGCGTTCTCGACCCAGCCGGCTTTATCCTTGGTGAACATGACGAAGGTCTTGTTGTCGATGACGACTTCGATCTTCGAACCGTCCTTGACCGTGTAGCCCATCATCGCTTGCGGCTCATAGGAGATGTTCTGGCCAGGACGCTGCGAGACGATGAAGAAGTTGTCGCCGTGGTCAATGCCAGCCGGCTTCTTTTCGGTCGGCACGGACAGCACATAGCAGACATTGCCGGTGCCCTGCTTATAGGAATAGGCGCCCCAGGCCTGGAATTGCTGGATGCGTGTCGGCGCAGCAGCAGTCTGCTGTGCTCCTGCAGCTCCGGCCGTGATGAGAACGAGTGCGAGAGCGGATACGATACTTTTTACAAACATGGATTTCCTGCCGGTTCTTGCGATTCAGCGCCCTGTCGGAGCGAGCGGCGTCTTCGTCACGATCTGCTTTATTTTGACTTAATTCAGGTTACCAAAGCGTCAACGGAGCCTGCGAATTGTCATCCACGTGTGTCATTCCGGCCTGAGCCTGAGTGTTAACCTATGACGCGATTGCGCTCCGCGACGATATTCTGCCCTGATGGCGTGATGCCATCCCTTCGAGGAGATTTAAGACATAAAGATTCAGGCAAGAGTTTGACCTTCCAAAATTCCGTTGCAGGGTCATTAAGACACTGGAAATCCGTCAAAGAATTGCCTGCGCAAACGTGCTGGAAGCCGAAATGGCCTAGATC
This sequence comes from Rhizobium sp. USDA 4016, assembly GCF_056279705.1. Classification (NCBI taxonomy): domain Bacteria; kingdom Pseudomonadati; phylum Pseudomonadota; class Alphaproteobacteria; order Hyphomicrobiales; family Rhizobiaceae; genus Rhizobium; species Rhizobium sp. USDA 4016. The sequence continues at coordinate 4,285,240 of NZ_JBWCCY010000004.1, read as the reverse complement.
GTTTTCATGCCTTCCGGCTGATCGGCAAGCGCGCGATCCGCCGCCTCGTAGTGCTTCGCTTTCATATGGCTGCTGACCATTGCGAAAGCCGCGGAGAGCACCGCAATATCGTCCGAGAAGCCGATCAGCATAAAGAGGTCCGGGACCAGGTCGAAAGGCAGGATGAAATAGGCGAGAGCCGCAAGCAGGATGCCGCGCACGCGCGTCGGCGTTTCCGGATCGAGCGCGCAATAGAAGCCTGCGACAAGATCCCGTGAAAACGGAATCTGCCGCACTGCCCGCTTGAAGGTCGGCCAGAACTTTTTCCGCACAGCCTTTTCCCGCCGGCTCTGGGTATCTTCGTCCCCGGGCAGCAGGATTTCACCGAATTTGACCTCGTCCATTCCCGTTTTCCCTTTGGTGCATGCGAAGATATGGTGATGGCTTTAACAGATTCAATCAATCTGCCCGGCGGCCTTGTCCATCGCCTTGGCAAGCTTGAAGTCGAGTTCGGTCAATCCACCTGCATCATGCGTGTTCAGCTTCACCTCGACCCTGGAATAGACATTGAACCATTCCGGATGGTGGTTGAGCTTTTCTGCCGCAAGCGCCGCCTTCGTCATGAAGCCGAAGGCTTCGACGAAGCTTGCGAATTTGAAGGTTTTCGAGATCGATGCCCAACCATCATCCGACGACCAACCCGCCAATCCGGCAAGCTGGCTGTCGATCGCGCTCCGTTCCAGTTTCTCCTGTTTCATGTCATCGTGCTCCATCTCTTCAGTCAGGTCTCTTCATGAAACGCGTCAGCATTCTCTTTGTTTGCATGGGCAATATCTGCCGCTCTCCGCTCGCCGAAGGCGTTTTCGCTCATATTGCAAGGGAGAGCGGTCTTGCCGATCGGTTCAAGATTGACTCAGCAGGTACCGGCGGCTGGCATCAAGGCAAACAGCCCGATAGGCGCTCGATCGCAATCGCACGCGCCCACGGCATTGACATTACAGGGCAACGTGCCCGCCGTGTCCGCCTTGAGGATTTCGAAGAGTTCGATCTTGTCCTCGCAATGGACCGCGCCAATATTGCCGAGCTTCGCGCGATGGCGCCGGGCGCAGGCAACATAATGCTTTTCGGCGATACCGCGCTTCAGACTGGCGAAGATATTCCGGACCCCTACTTTGGTGGCCCAGAAGGCTTCGAATTGATCTATACGAGGCTTTTGACCGGCTGCATCGCATTGGTGGACAAGTTCGGCGCCGACCAAGCCTCGCTCAGCGGGAACACTTCTTCCGTCAGATAGGGCCCGCCGCCGACCGATTCGCGCGACGAAAGCAGCACGAAGCGTGGAACGGTGAAGGACGACGTCTGGAAGTTGCCTCGGCTGGAAAGGTAGTGGACGACGTCATCGACGCGCGAGGACTTCATCCGCGCCAGCGTCACATGCGGGGTAAATTTTCGGGGATCCGGCGGCAGGCCGATCCGCTGGCAGATGCGCTCGATTTCAGCCTGTAGCGCATACATTTCCGGCGAGGGCGAAACGCCTGCCCAGACGGAATGCGGCTTCTTCGAGCCGAAAGAGCCGATGCCGTCAAGGCGGATCTGAAATTCGGGCCGATCGATCCGGTCCAGGCGCTCAACGATCTCGTCAGCAGTGCGTCCATCGACATCGCCGATGAAGCGCAGCGTGATGTGGTAGTTCTCCACATCGATCCATCGTGCACCGGGAAGACCACCGCGCAGCAATGAAAGGCTCATCGCCGCATTGCGCGGAATTTCGAGGGCGGTAAACAGTCTCGGCATGACGAGCACTCCCCGAATCTTTTGCAGGTGCTCACACGGAATCACGCATTCGACACCCGCGCAAGCCCCTATTTCTTCACAGTAGAAATCGTCCCGATGAATTCCGTGACAGCCGGTTCCATCTTCTGAACCATGACATCAATGCCCTTCGCGTTCGGATGCATTCCATCGTCCAGCTTCAGACTGGTGTCCATCACGACCCCGTCAAGGAAAAAAGGGTAAAGCGGAACCTGATGTTTTTCCGCGAGTTTTTGGTAGATTGGATTGAAACGCGCAGCATAGTCCCCACCCATGTTCGGCGGCGCCATCATGCCCACGAGCAGCACGGCGATGCCGCGATCCTTTAGCCGGGCAATCATCGCGTCCAAGTTCTTTTCGCTCTCTTCCGGGGCAATACCGCGCAACGCGTCGTTGGCGCCAAGCTCCAAGATGACGCCGTTGGTGCCATCGGGGACCGACCAATCGATTCGCGCCAGTCCACCGGTCGTCGTGTCCCCGGAAACGCCGGCATTGGCGATCGAAACATCGACGCCTTGGGCCTTCAAGGCCGCTTGCAGCTTCTCCGGAAAGCCGTCGCCGGGCGGCAATTGGTAGCCTGCCATCAGGCTGTCGCCGAAGCCGACAAGGTTGATCGTCGCAGCATTGGCACTCGTCCCGAAAATCAACGAAGCGGCAATGACAGCGATGTGAACCGCGGCAACTTTAAATCTCATGCTGCTTTCCCTAGATTGGCAAGGTCTTTGCAATTCATATAGGGCGATTTTCTGTTGGCAAAAACCATCATCGAGCTCAAGCAGGCAGATTTGACGCTGGGCAACGCGGCAGCCTCCGTTCATGTCTTGAAGGGCATCGACCTTTCGGTCGCCGCCGGCGAGTCGGTCGGCATCGTCGGTCCGTCCGGCTCGGGAAAGTCCACGCTGCTGATGGTCCTCGCCGGCCTTGAGAGGCTCGATACCGGCGAGATCAATATAAACGACACGCCGTTGCACGCCCTCAGCGAAGATCAGGTCGCCGATTTCCGTGGCCGCAATATCGGCATCGTCTTCCAGTCGTTCCATCTGATCGCCAATATGACGGCACTTGAAAACGTCGCAGTCCCGCTTGAACTCGCAAACGTGCCGAACCCCTTCGACATCGCCCGTCGTGAGTTGAAATCGGTCGGGCTCGGCGAGCGGCTGAGCCACTACCCGGGCCAGCTTTCGGGCGGCGAACAGCAGCGCGTCGCCATCGCGCGCGCGCTTGCGCCTTCGCCAGCCCTCCTCATCGCCGACGAACCGACCGGTAATCTCGACACCGATACCGGCCGCCAGATCGCCGATCTGCTCTTTTCCAAGCAGGCCGAACGCGGCATGACACTGCTGCTCGTCACGCATGACGTCTCGCTTGCCAATCGCTGCTCGCGGCAGATCAAAGTCCGTTCCGGCAAGATCGAAGGCGATAGCGCGGCGCGCCATTCCGAAGCGGCCATCGCATGAAGCTTGTCGCCCCGCGCACCGCGCTTGCCTTCCGCCTTGCCCTTCGCGAACTCCGCGGCGGTTTCCGGGGCTTTTACATCTTCCTTGCCTGTATCGCACTCGGCACCGGCGCGATCGCCGCCGTCAATTCCATCTCGCAGTCGATCACCGACTCGATCGCCTCCCAGGGCCAGGAACTGCTCGCCGGTGACGTCCGCTTCGAGCTGAACAACCGTGAAGCAACCCAGCCGGAGATGAATTTCCTGCGGGGCCTCGGCCAGGTTTCCATCTCAACCGGTCTTCGTTCCATGGCACGAAAGCCAGACGGGTCGGATCAAGCGCTCGTCGAGGTCAAGTCGGTGGATGAAACCTATCCGCTCTATGGCAAATTCACGGCCGAACCGGATTACCCCCTTTCGGCTCTGCTTTCCGATCAGAACGGAACCTATGGCGCCGTTGCGGCACCTCTCCTGCTGGAGCGGCTCGGTCTTGCAGTCGGCGACGAGATACTGCTCGGCAATGCCACCCTCAGCATCACAGGTCAGGTGAAGACCGAGCCGGACGCGCTTTCAGAAGGTTTCGGATTTGCGCCACGGCTGGTGGTCAGCCGCCAGGCCCTGGTTGCTTCCGGACTCATCCAGACCGGCAGCCTTGTCGAGCATGTCTACAAGATTAAGCTCGATGCCCCCTCCGAGCGCGGGAGCGTGCGCGACCGCGCCACCAGGGAGTTCCCATCGGCGGGCTGGTCGATCCGAACCAGCGACCGCGCGGCCCCGTCTCTCACCGAAAATATTACCCGCTTCTCGCAATTCCTGACGCTCGTCGGCCTGACCGCACTCATCGTCGGCGGTGTCGGCGTCGCCAACGCCGTGCGGGCCTTTCTGGATGCGAAGCGCACGACGATCGCGACGTTCAAATGCCTGGGGGCACCTGCTGGCGTCGTCGTCCTCGTTTATCTCTTCCAGATTGCGATCATCGCATTCGCCGGCATCCTGTTCGGCCTCGTCATCGGCGCCTTGTCGCCGATGCTTGCCGCGCAATTCCTGGCACAATTCCTGCCGGTTTCCACCGAACCGACGCTCTATCCGGACGCGCTGCTGCTCGCCGCACTCTTCGGCATCCTGACGACGCTCGCCTTCGCTATCATGCCGCTCGGCCATGCCCGGGAAGTGCCTGCAACTGCGCTCTTCCGCGAACAGGGTTTCGAGGCACGCCGCCTGCCCTCGTTGCCTTACATTTTGCTGGCCGCGCTCTTCATGGCTGGGCTTGCCGGTCTTGCGATCGTTACCGCCTATGACCGATACATCGCCGTCATCTTCGTCGGCGCGATTGTCTTTGCCTTCGTCATCTTGCGCGCCGTTGCAGCACTGATCGCCTGGCTCGCCAAGCGCAGCCCGCGTGTCAATTCACCAGCGCTCAGGCTTGCCATCGGCAACATCCATCGCCCCGGCGCACTGACGCCGTCCGTCGTCCTCTCGCTCGGCCTCGGCCTCGCGCTATTGGTCACCTTGACGCTCATCGACGGCAACCTGCGCCGGCAATTGACCGGCCGCATGGCAAACGGCGCACCGAATTTCTTCTTCGTCGACATTCAGAGCGCCGAGGTCGAAAACTTCCGAAGCCTGATCAGCCGGCAGGCGCCGGAAGGCAAGCTCGTGGAAGTGCCGATGCTGCGGGGCCGCATTCTGGCGCTGAACGGCAAGGACGTGACCAAGATCCAGGTGCCGCCCGGCGGCCAATGGGTGCTGCGCGGCGACCGCGGCATCACCTATTCCCAGACGATACCGGAAAACGCCTCGCTGACAGAGGGAAGCTGGTGGCCGCAGGACTACAGCGGCGAACCGCTTGTCTCCTTCTCCTCGGAAGAAGCCAGGGAACTCGGCCTCAAAATCGGCGATACCGTCACCGTAAATGTGCTCGGCCGTAACCTGACGGCCAGGATCGCAAACCTGCGGAAAGTCGAGTGGGAATCGCTATCGATCAATTTCGTCATGGTCTTCTCGCCGAATACCTTCCGCGGCGCTCCGCATGCTTGGCTGGCAACGCTTACCGATCCCTCGGCGACGCCGGCGATAGAAGCGGCTATCCTGAAATCCGTGACCAATACGTATCCGACGATCACCAGCGTGCGCGTCAAGGACGCAATCGATATTGTCAACACGCTGGTCGCGCAGCTCGCAACCGCGATCCGCGCCGCGGCCTCCGTTGCGCTCATCTCCTCCGTTCTGGTGCTTGCCGGCGCGCTTGCCGCCGGCAACCGGGCCCGAACACACGACGCCGTCGTCCTGAAGACGCTTGGCGCGACGCGGGCAATGCTCATCCGCGCCTTCAGCTACGAATATCTGATCCTGGGGGTTGCAACAGCGGTCTTTGCATTGATCGCCGGCAGCGCTGCGGCCTGGTTCATCGTCAGCCGCATCATGCGGATGCCTTCGACCTTCCTGCCGGATGTCGCCGGCCTCACGCTGGTCACCGCGCTGGTCCTGACAGTCGGCATCGGGCTCATCGGCACCTGGCGCATTCTTGGCCAGAAGGCAGCACCCGTTTTGCGCGAACTATGAATCTGCGGCTGATAAAATCCCTTCACCTTACGGCGATTTAACCCGATCGCGGGTTGCAAGGGCCTTGTTTGCAAAAGGCGAAAGGCTCATATTACCGGTAGGCATGCTGGAGCTCCGCAGCGGCGCCCGGGTCGTATAGCCCGACACCGTATACCCATCGGAGCTTTTAAGAGGAAACTATGGCTGACCTTCGTAACTACCAAAGCCGCGCACAAACTGGCGAGATGATCGATCAGGGCCTGCGCTCCTATATGCTCAAGGTCTACAACCTGATGGCGCTGGGTCTGGCGATCACGGGTGTAGCGGCATTTCTGTCATTCCAGCTCGCTTTTGCCGATGGTCAATTGACCGCCTTCGGCCAGGCGATCTATGTGAGCCCGCTGAAGTGGGTCGTGATCTTCGCTCCGCTGGCTCTGGTGTTTTTCTTAAGCTTCCGGATCGGCCGCATGAGCGTTTCCGCAGCGCAGACGACCTTCTGGGTCTATGCCGCGCTGGTCGGATTGTCGCTCTCGTCGCTGCTGCTGATCTACACGGGCGAGAGCGTCGTTCAGACGTTCTTCATCACGGCAGCCTCCTTCGGCGCACTGTCGCTCTACGGCTACTCGACAAAGCGTGACCTGTCGGCGATGGGCTCGTTTTTGATCATGGGCCTCTTCGGCCTGATCATCGCTTCGCTCGTCAACATTTTCCTGGCCTCCTCTGCGATGCAGTTCGCGATCTCAGTGATCGGCGTCCTGATCTTCGCAGGCCTTACTGCCTACGATACGCAGCGAATCAAGGAAATGTACTTCGAAGCTGATGACGTTGCCGTCGCCGGCCGGAAGGCGATCATAGGGGCGCTGACGCTCTATCTCGACTTCATCAACCTCTTCATGTTCCTGTTGCAGTTCCTCGGCAACCGCAGGTAAGTGGACAGCATCATTGAAAAGGCGGCTCCGGCCGCCTTTTTTATTGCACGTCGAGCGATGGAGTGTTTTCTAAGGGCATCCATCAATGACCGGCCGATCCAATGCCTTTCTTTCTTCGTGACGCCACTCCTTCCGACCTTCCCGCAATCTCGGAAATCTATCGCGAATCAGTCCTCAACGGCGTCGCGAGCTACGAGATCATCCCGCCTTCGGAATCCGAAATGGCCTCTCGCTTCTCTGCAAATACCAGTCTTGGGTATCCCTATATCGCGGCGGTTGATGAGAATGGAGCCTTGCTCGGCTATGCTTATGCTTCCGCCTTCCGCACCCGGCCTGCCTATCGCTGGACTGTGGAGGATTCAATCTATCTCGCGCCTACAGCGCGCGGCCTTGGCATTGGCCGGGCACTGCTAACAGCGCTGATTTCGCGCTGCACGGAACTCGGCTTCCGCCAGATGGTAGCCATCATCGGCGGCGCCCATCCGGCTTCGATCGCGCTTCACCGCGCATTGGGTTTCGAAGAGACCGGCCTGCTGAAGGGTACCGGCTACAAACACGGCCGCTGGCTCGACACGATGATCATGCAGCGGCCGCTCGGCGATGGCAAAGACAGCGATCCTAACCCGTCGGTCTATCCCGGCACGCTGTTTGACGGCTGACGCCGTTACGTCTCGACGAGTTTGAGAACCTTGTTGAAGACCTTCAACACCTGCTGCAGGTCATGGCCGCGCTTGAGGATCATGCCGTTTGCATTGATCACGCAATAAGCGCCCTGCTTGGCGGCGAGCCTCGGATCTTTCTCGATGCGGAAAAGCGGCATCTCGCCTGAACGTTTAAACACGGCGAAGACCGCCTTCTCCTTCAGATGGTCGATCGCGTAATCTTTCCACTCGCCTTCGCCAACCATCCTTCCGTAGATCCACAAAATCGCATCCAACTCGCGACGATGAAAGGTCACCGGCGGCGGGTCCTTGCTTTGCTTGTACTCTTTTAAATCGACGACGACCGAGGAACTACTACTGGCGGAACGGGCGTCGCCATGCCGCAAATCCGGCTGATCTGTCATCAGTCTCCCAAGCCTCCACTTATGACAGGAGAACGACAGTTTGCCCGAGCCACATCAAATTGCAAGTGCAGCTACCATCACATTAAACATATGCTATGCAATCTCCCAAGCGCCGCATTTCAGTCAAAACAGCGCCTCATTTCCGGAGGAAGTTCGCTCACTGATTTGGCGCCAGCGCGCCAAAGGGCCCGGCTGAGCGTATCGACCTTAACCCCAGCCCCGAATACGATCAGCCGGGCCGCCTCGTTCCATCCGCCTCGAAGCGGTAAACCGATCAGATATTCTTGCCTGCCATGACGATCGTTGCGCCGACGATCGCAGCCGGATCGCCGTCCGTTGTCGTCGCCTGAAGCAGGATGGCGCAACCCTCCAGTCCTGGCTTCTGCAGGACGCTTGCGGGCAGCGTCAGGCTTGCCGCCTTGCCATCCCACATGCCGACTGTTTCGACATCGCTGACGCTGTTGAGATAGGAAATCTTCTTGCCGCTGTTTTCGCCCTTTTCGACGTCGATCGTCTTTTCCTTGTCGAAATAGACGAGCACGACATTGGCCTTACCTTCGCCGGCGCCGATCTTGATCTCGAGCTCGTCGCCGCGCAGCTGCGCGTCCACGGGCACGGTCAAGCCTTTGCCTTCCGTCGAAAATGTATCGATCTTGCCATAGATGGCGGAAAGGTCCGAGCCAGTCAGGTGATCGCGGCCGTTCACCACGACCTGCGGTGTGTAGACGTTGCTGCGGCCCATCATCCGAGCATAACCATATTGGCGCTCGGTGTTTTCCTTCGAACTGAGCGTGTCCGTCCACCCAAGATAATTCCAGTAGTCCACATGATAGGCGAGTGCGATGACATCGCCCTGGCCAACCAGCTTCCGGAAGGCTGCATCGGCGGGAGGACAGGACGAGCATCCCTGCGAGGTGAAAAGTTCAACGACGCCTTTCAGTTTGCCATCTTCGGCATGAAGCGGCGCTGTAAGCACCATACCGGCGACCAGCGAAATCAAAAAACGCGGCGACATTCCAACCTCTTTTCCAGAGACGCGCAGCAGACCGAATACCGCAGGCCCTGACTTACGCCCGTAGAGATAATCCTTCCGACTGCAAACGGGAAGTCACGAAGGGGTGAGACGCCGCCCGTCGGCATCGCTGCTAGAACACATCGGCGTGAGATGGAAACCCGCAAAGAAAAACCGCCGGAGATTGCTCTCCGGCGGCCATTATGTGCCCTGTTTCTTAACAATCAGGCAGCGAGATCGCGCAGAACCGTCTGCAGGATGCCGCCGTTGTTGAGGTAGATCACTTCGTCGAGCGTATCGACGCGCGACAGGAGGGGAACCTCCTTCACCGTGCCGTCGCTGTAGGTGATCTTGGCGATCTTCTTCTCGCGCGGCTTGATGTTTTCCAGGTCCTCGATGGTAACGGTCTCGTCACCCTTGAGGCCAAGGCTCTGCCAGGTCGTGCCGTCTTCGAAGACGAAGGGGATGACACCCATTCCGACCAGGTTCGAGCGGTGGATACGCTCGAAGGACTGCGCGATAACGGCCTTGACGCCGAGCAGGTTGGTGCCTTTCGCCGCCCAGTCGCGCGACGAGCCGTTGCCGTATTCGACACCGGCGAAAATGACGAGCGGAACGCCCTCTGCCTTGTACTTCATGGCGGCGTCGTAGATCGATTCCTCTTCCTTCGACGGATAGTGGATCGTGTAGCCGCCTTCCTTGCCGTTCGGGCCGAGCATGTGGTTGCGGATGCGGATGTTGGCGAAGGTGCCGCGCATCATCACTTCATGGTTACCGCGGCGCGTGCCGTACTGGTTGAAGTCCGCGACCCCGACATTGTGCTCGAGCAGATAAGAACCGGCCGGCGACGCAGCCTTGATCGAACCGGCCGGAGAAATGTGGTCGGTGGTGATCTTGTCGCCGAACAGGCCTAGGACGCGGGCACCCTTGATGTCCGAGGTGCCGCTGCCCTTCTTGCCCATGCCGACGAAGTAAGGCGGGTTCTGGACGTAGGTCGAGTCGTCGTCCCAGGCGTAGGTCTGCCCCGGAGGAACCTGGACAGCCTGCCAGTTTTCATCACCCTTGAAGACATCCGCATACTTCGTTTCGTAAAGTTCGCGGGTGACGTACTTGAGGATGAACTCCTGAACTTCCTTCGAGGTCGGCCAGATGTCCTTGAGATAGACCGGCTTGCCGTTCTGGTCTTCGCCGATCGGCTCCTTGGTCAGGTCCTTCTGGACCGTGCCGGCGAGCGCGTAGGCAACGACGAGCGGCGGGGATGCCAGATAGTTCGCCTGGACATCCGGCGAGATACGGCCTTCGAAGTTGCGGTTGCCCGAAAGCACGCCCGAAACGATGAGGCCCTTGTCGTTGATCGTCTTCGAGACCGGCGCCGGCAGCGGGCCGGAATTGCCGATGCAGGTCGTGCAGCCGAAGCCGACGAGGTTGAAGCCGAGCTTGTCCAGGTCGGCCTGCAGGCCGGACTTGGCAAGATATTCGCCGACGACCTGCGATCCAGGCGCCAGCGAAGTCTTGACCCAGGGCTTGGTCTTCAGGCCCTTGGCAACGGCGTTGCGGGCGAGCAGGCCGGCAGCAATCAGAACCGACGGGTTGGAGGTATTGGTGCAGGATGTGATGGCGGCAATGGCAACGTCGCCATGGCCGAGATCGAAGTCCGTACCTTCGACCGCATAACGGTTCGAAAGCTGGCCGGGCTTCTTGTAGTCGGCGTCCATCGACGTGGCGAAACCGGACGCGATGTCTTCGAGCGCGATGCGGCCCTCAGGACGCTTCGGACCTGCCATCGACGGCACGACGTCGCCGAGGTCGAGCTCCAGCGTGTCGGTGAAGACGAGGTCGGAACCATCGCCTTCGCGCCACATGCCTTGCGCCTTCGAATAGGCTTCAACGAGCGCGATCCGGTCATGCGTGCGGCCGGACATGATGAGGTAGTTGACGGTTTCGCCGTCGACGGGGAAGAAGCCACAGGTCGCGCCGTATTCCGGACCCATGTTGCCGATCGTCGCGCGATCGGCGAGCGGCATGTTGTCCATGCCGGGGCCGAAGAACTCGACGAACTTCGAAACGACGCCCTTCTTGCGCAGCATCTGCACGACGGTCAGAACGAGGTCCGTCGCCGTGACGCCTTCCTTGAGCTTGCCGGTGAGCTTGAAGCCGATGACTTCCGGCAGGAGCATCGACACCGGCTGGCCGAGCATGGCGGCTTCTGCTTCGATACCGCCGACGCCCCAGCCCAGAACGCCGAGGCCGTTGATCATCGTCGTGTGCGAGTCGGTACCGACGCAGGTGTCCGGATAGGCGATCGTCTCACCGTCCTCATCCTTCGTCCACACGGTCTGGCCGAGATATTCGAGATTGACCTGGTGACAGATGCCGGTGCCGGGAGGAACGACGCGGAAATTCTTGAATGCCTGCTGGCCCCACTTCAGGAAGCGGTAGCGCTCGCCGTTGCGCTGGTATTCAAGTTCGACGTTCTTGGCGAAGGCCTGCGGCGTACCGAATTCATCGACGATGACGGAATGGTCGATGACGAGGTCGACGGGCACGAGCGGGTTGATCTTTTCAGGATCGCCGCCGAGCGAGACCATTGCGTCGCGCATCGCAGCAAGGTCGACCACCGCCGGAACGCCAGTAAAGTCCTGCATCAGCACGCGCGCCGGGCGATAGGCGATTTCGTTTTCGACGGAGCCCTTGTTGTTCAGCCATTCGGCGACCGCGAGGATGTGCTCCTTGGTGACCGACTGGCCGTCTTCGAAGCGCAGCAGGTTCTCGAGCAGAACCTTCATCGAATAGGGAAGCTTCGACACGCCCTTAAGACCGTTCGCTTCAGCCTTCGGTAGGCTGTAATAGACGTAGTCCTTTCCGTTCACGGAAAGCGTGGAGCGACAATTGAAGCTGTCAAGAGATTTAGACACGAGAGACCCCGTTTCTGATAGCCAACACAGTCGTGCGGACGCCTATGCACTAATGCACATCAGGATGCGGGTACGGCCATTTCCGCTGTCCGCACGTGGAGAGGTTTCTCCAAGTTCGGCGCAAGGATGAAATTCACGCCGGCCGCTGGCGTGGTTGCGGGTCTTATAGATAATTTCTAAGAAAGGTGCCAGAGAGGGCTCGGCCCATTTGGGACATTTTTTGCGTCGCGGTGACTAAAAACTTATTGAACGGAAAACCTATGCATCTCGACGCCTCCAATCTCGCTGCCAGGCGGGGCGAAGACCTGATTTTCGCAGACGTATCCTTTCGCCTCGACGCAGGCGAAGCGCTGGTTTTGACTGGGAAAAACGGATCGGGAAAGTCGACTTTGCTGCGCGTCGTGGCCGGTCTTTTAAGGCCTGAAAGGGGCACAGTTCAATTCACTGATTCGCGTGGTGAAACGGACCGGATTCCGCGCGAGGTCAGCCACTATCTCGGCCACCGCAATGCGATGAAAAGCGAGCTAACCGTTTCCGAAAATCTCGCCTTCTGGCAAAACTTTCTCGGCGACGTCCTCGGCGCCTCGGAACTGTCGATCGAAGACGCCGCCGAGGCCGTCGGCCTTTCGGACATTACGCATCTTCCCTTCGGTTATCTCTCCGCCGGCCAGCAACGCCGCTTTGCCTTCGCCAAGCTGCTCGTTGCCTACCGCCCGGTCTGGATTCTCGACGAACCGACCGCAGCACTCGATGCCAGCGCCGACCGCTTGTTTGCCGGTCTCATCGACGCCCACCGGAGAAAGGGCGGCATCGTTGTCGCCGCGACCCATCAGCCGCTCGGGCTTGAGAGTGCCCGGGCATTGAAGATGACGGGGTTTGCGGGCGTGGATCGAGGAGTTTGGGGTTGATGACGCTTGTGGCACACCAGGACAACGCTACAGCTTGCGGAACGGATATTTCTAGGCAGCAAACGGCGCCGCACGTTAGCCCCTTCCTCTTGTGGGGAGGGGTTGGGGAGGGGTCCTTGGTCATCCGCGAAGAGGGACACCTCAAATGACCGCCCTCTTCTTCCGCGATCTGAAGCTCTCCATCCGCGCCGGCGGCGGCGCTCTCATCGGCGTGTTGTTTTTCCTCACCGTCGTCGCTGTCATCCCGTTCGGCGTCGGGCCGGACCTGAACCTGCTTTCCAGAATCGGCCCCGCCATCGTCTGGATTGGCGCGCTGCTTGCGGCTTTGCTGGGTCTTGACCGACTTTTCCAAGCCGAACGTGACGACGGTTCGCTGGACTTGATGCTGATGCAGGAAACGCCTCTCGTGCTGACGGTTCTTGTCAAATGCTTCGCGCATTGGACGGCGACGAGCCTGCCATTGGTGATTGCCTCCCCGTTCCTTGGTCTCTTCATGAACATGGACGAGGTCGCGATCGGTGCGACGATGCTGACGCTCTTGGCCGGCTCGCCCGCCATCACCTTCATCGGCGCCGTCGGCGCGGCTGTCGCCGTCGCCCTTCCGCGCGGCGGGCTGCTGGTCTCGATCCTTGTTCTGCCATTGACCATTCCGGTGCTGATCTTCGGCGTCAGCGCCACCTATGCGGCAGTGGAAGATCCGGCACCTTTCACGCCGCCCTTCCTCATTCTGATCGCATTGACGATGTTCTTTGCCGTCATCGGTCCGGCAGCCGCAGCACTTGCGCTGCGAAACACATCGGATTGATTGGCTCTTTGAGAGCGATCAATTGCGGGATCACCGCGTTCAAGGTAAAGAACCGTACATGAGCGAAACAAGCCTTGCCATCAGCAAAATCAGCGATCTCGCCAATCCGACGCGGTTTCTGGCGCTGGCGCGGCGCACCATCCCGTGGATGGCGGCGGCAACGGCGCTCTGTCTCATCATCGGATTGTACCTCAGCTTCTCGACGAAAGGCGACTACCAGCAGGGCGAAACCGTCCGCATCATGTATCTCCATGTGCCTTCGGCCTGGCTTTCGATGATGTGCTACATCGTGATGAGCATTTCGGCGATCGGCACGCTCGTCTGGCGCCATCCGCTGGCCGATGTCTCCGCCAAGGCCGCCGCACCGCTCGGCGCCGCCTTCACGCTGCTTGCATTGGTCACCGGTTCTCTCTGGGGCAAGCCCATGTGGGGCACCTGGTGGGTCTGGGACGCGCGGCTGACGTCCGTCTTCATCCTCTTCCTGATGTATCTCGGCCTGATTGCGCTGAACCGCGCCATCGATGATCCGTCAAGGGCCGCGCGTGTCACCGCGGTTCTGATCCTCGTCGGATTCGTCAATATCCCGATCATCAAGTTCTCGGTCGACTGGTGGAATACGCTGCATCAGCCTGCGAGCGTCGTGCGCCTCGCCGGCCCGGCGATCGACCCGGAGTTCCTGCGCCCGCTTTTCGTGATGGCAATCGGCTTCACGCTGCTCTTCTTCACGCTGCACATCATGGCGATGCGCAACGAAATCTGGCGGCGCCGCGTTGCCGCCCAGCGCCGTCTTGCCGCGCGCATGGCAAGCCGTGAGGATTGACCGATGACGCACGCCTTTTATGTTTACTGTTCCTATGGGTTCGCCGCTTTCGTCACCATTGCCGTGACGCTGTGGATCTGGGTGGACGGGCGCGCGCGGCAGAAGGAACTGGCGGCCCTCGATGCTTCCGGTATCCGCCGCCGTTCGGCGCGTCCGAAGGATAACGAATGAGCACGCCGCAAGCAGATCGGCCAAAACCACGCGGCTTTGCCCGTTATGCGCTGGCATTGATCCCGCTTGTCGTTTTCGGCGGCATTGCCGCGACGGCAGCAAAGATGCTTTACGATCAGGATTTCCACGGCAAGAACATTTCCGAGATCCCTTCAGCGCTGATCGGCACCAAAGCTCCGGAATTAAACCTGGCACCCCTCGAAGGGTCCAATCTGCCGCCGCTGACGGATAGCGCGATCAAGGGCAAGCTGACGCTGGTCAATGTCTTTGCCTCCTGGTGCCTTCCCTGCCGGGAAGAGCATCCAATCCTGACGGAACTGGCAAAGGACAACCGGCTCAACATCGTCGCGATCAACTACAAGGACAAGAACGACAGCGCGCTGCGTTTCCTTGGCGAGCTCGGAAACCCCTATGCCGCAATCGGCGTCGATCCGAATGGCAAGGCGGCGATCGACTGGGGCGTCTATGGCATTCCGGAGAGTTACCTGGTCGCCACCGACGGCACGATCCTCTATAAACGCGTCGGCCCCTTCGACGATGTCAGCCTCAAGGAAGGCCTCTATCCGGCAATGGAAAAGGCGCTCGGGAAACCGATTTCCTAAACCGCACTCTGCCAGGCCTTGACCGCCTCGACCGGCCAGATCAGCATCAGCACGTTGAGCGTCAGGTTGTCACGGATCATGTAACCCGTGAAAATCTCGAAGAAGATCGCGATGGCGACTGTGAGCGCGATCGGAGCGCGGGCTGCGAAGAAGAAGCCGGCGACCATGAAGACGGTGTCCATGGCCGAGTTCAGGATACTATCGCCGTAATAATCGAGGGAGATCGTCGCCGCACGGTAGCGGTCGATGATGATCGGCGAGTTTTCGAGCAGTTCCCAGCCGGATTCGACGACGAGCGCCAGAAGCAGGCGGACGGCGATCGGTCTGTTACGCATTACGAGATGCGCCAGCCCATAGAACAGGAAGCCGTGAATGATGTGGGACGGCGTGTACCAGTCCGAAAGATGCTGGGAATTGCCGCTCGAGTTGACGACGCCTTCCCACAGCTTGACATAGCCGCAGGCGCAGATCGGCGTGCGGCCCATTAGGTACTCGGCAGCGATCTGGACGATCAAAACCGCCAGGCAGGCCGCGAACCAGAAATTCTGATGTCTCGCTCTTTCCGCTGCACTGAATGCCGTCACTTCTCGGTCTCTCCTGCAGGAGTTATCGAATGCTTCAAGATGAGCGGCATCTGCGCCATGGTGAAGATGATGGTGATCGGCATCGTCCCCCAGACCTTGAAGGTCACCCAGAAGTCATCGGAAAAATTGCGCCAGACGACTTCGTTCAAAACGGCAAGGAACAGGAAGAAAACGCCCCAACGGACCGTCAGCTTGCGCCAGCCTTCAGCGTCGAGCTGAAAGGCCGCGTTGAAGACGTAGCCGAGCAGCGACCTGCCAAAGGCAAGCCCGCCCAGCAGCGCGACACCGAATAGCGTATTGACAATCGTCGGCTTCATTTTGATGAAGGTTTCGTTCTGCAGGTAGATCGACAGCGAACCGAAGATCAAAACGACGATGCCCGACACGAAGGGCATGATCGGCAGATGGCCAAGGACGAGCTTGGAAACGACGAGCGAGACGATCGTCGCCGCCATGAAGAGCCCCGTCGCCACGAAGAGCGGCCCGCCGAGTTCGGACAATGCAGGGAATCTTTCGACCAGCCAGGCGCCGCGCAGATTGGCAAAGAAGAAGATCAGCAGCGGCCCGAGTTCCAGCGCCAGCTTCAGCATCGGATGGTGCCGGTCGGCGGCGCTGGGAGTAATATCGCTTTCAGTCGTCATGTATTCGTCAAACCTGTTCGTCGTTCGCGCGCCTTGCGCGCTGTTCCGGCTTATCTGTGGCATCATTGCCCAAGGCCGGCAATGGCTTGAGCGAAATCCTCGGCCTCGAACGGCTCCAGATCGTCTACGCCTTCGCCGACGCCGATGAAATAGACCGGTAGCTTGTGCTTGGCGGAGATCGCAACGAGGATGCCGCCCCTTGCCGTACCATCGAGCTTGGTCATGATCAGGCCGTTGACGCCCGCAACATTGCGGAAAATTTCGACCTGATTGAGAGCGTTCTGGCCGGTGGTCGCATCCAGCGTCTGCAGCACCGTATGCGGGGCGTCGGGATCGAGCTTGCCGAGCACGCGGACGATCTTTTCAAGCTCCGCCATCAGCTCCGCCTTGTTTTGCAAACGGCCGGCGGTATCGATGATCAGCACGTCGCATTTTTTCGCCTTCGCCTGCTCGAAGGCGTCGTAGGCGAGACCTGCGGCATCCGCACCAAGCTTGGTGCCGATGAATTCCGACTTCGTGCGATCGGCCCAGATCTTCAACTGCTCGATCGCCGCGGCGCGGAAAGTATCGCCCGCCGCCACCATGACCTTCAACCCGGCACCCGAAAGCTTCGACGCCAGCTTGCCGATCGTCGTCGTCTTGCCGGTGCCGTTGACGCCGACGACGAGAATGACATGCGGCTTGTGGGTGAGATCGAGCTGCAAGGGCTTTGCGACCGGCTTCAACACTTTGGCAATTTCCGACGCCATGATGCGGCTGACATCCTCGCCGGTCACATCCTTGCCGTAGCGCTCGGAAGCAAGCGTATCGGTGACACGCATGGCGGTCTCGACGCCGAGATCGGCTTGTATCAGCAGGTCTTCGAGATCCTGAAGGGTGTCGTCGTCCAGCTTGCGCTTGGTGAAGAGCGCGGAAATCTGGCCCGTGAGTTGCGACGAAGTACGCGCGAGACCGGCGCGCAGACGCTGGAACCAGCTGAGTTTCGGCGCAGGAGCAATCGGCTCCGGTTCGGTGATTTTCGGAGTGGTTGCAAAGCCGTTGGGAAGGACACGTTCCGTCTTTGAAGCATGCTCGCCCTCCGTTTCAGGACGAGGAGCATCCCCCTCCACCCTGCCGGGCATCTCCCCTTCAAGGAGGGAGGTTGGCTGAGCAGGAGCTCCCTCAGCCGTCCCGGAAATCTCAATATCCGTGACTTCATCATGTGAAGCATCGGAAAGTGGCGCCTCGTCGGCCAACTGATCGTTCCCCTCGTGGGGGAGATGTCCCGACGGGACTGAGGGGGGTGTCTCCGCCAAGGGCGCGTCTTGGGCTGACGTCTCTGGCTCGGCTTCAGCCTCGGCCTCCAGCAACGAGAGTGGTATCACTCCAAGATCGCCAATCTGGTAGGCGCCCGGAAGGATCGCCGACTCCTCGGCCTCTTCGGAAGGCTCGAGAGCGTCCGCAGCCGGGCTGCCCGCGGCATCCATCTCCTCCGATAAAACGGGATCACTTGCGAGCGGCAAGTGTTCCTCGCGCGAATGTTCGGCTTCGAGAACTTTTGTGTCTGAAGCCTCGGGCGCCTGCTCTTCCGCCGGCTTTTCCTTGCCGAAGGTGAAGACCTTTTTGATGAAACTGAGCGCCATGGGAATTCCGTGAAATCAGGCCGCGTCGGCGGCTGTCAATTGCATGTCAAGATGTTTGCCATTATGGCCGGTGATGGTTGCCTCGACGAACGAACGCGGGCGAAGACCGGGGGCTGCGACAAGCGTGAAGTTCTCGGTATGTGCGAGCCCGTTGTTTTCCACCAGCAGCCATTGCCGCGTTCCGACCATCTGAGCCAGATGGGACTGATGAAGCCGATGTCCAGTAGCACGAAGCCGTACCGCACGATCCTTGACGATCGACCGGTCGAGCTGCGGCATGCGGGCTGCCGGCGTGCCTGGACGAGGGCTGTAAGGGAAGACGTGCAGGTGAGCGATCTTCGCTTCTTGCGCCAGGCTGGCGGCATTTTCGAACATCTCTTCGGTCTCGGTCGGGAAACCGGCGATCATGTCCGCGCCGAAGCACATCTCTGGACGCAGACGGCGAACCTGATCGACGAAGGCCAGCGCATCGTCGCGTGAATGCCGCCGTTTCATGCGCTTCAGGATCATGTCGTCGCCATGTTGCAGCGAAAGATGCAGGTGCGGCATGAAACGCGGCTCATCGGCGACCAGATCGAACAAATGCTTGTCCGCCTCGATGCTGTCGATCGATGACAGCCGCAGTCGGCGGATGTCAGGTATCTGCTTCAGAAGCGTCTTGGCAAGCAGCCCGAGCGTCGGTTCGCCGGGCAGGTCGGCGCCGTAACTGGTGGCATCGACGCCTGTCAACACGATCTCTCGGTAGCCGTTTTCAATGAGGTTGCGCGCCTGATCGACCACGGCGCCCATGGGCACGGAGCGGGAATTGCCGCGGCCATAGGGGATGATGCAGAAGGTACAGCGATGGTCGCAGCCGTTCTGCACCTGGATAAAGGCCCGCACATGCCCGTCGATGTGCTTCACCATCTGCGGCGCCGTCTGGCGCACACTCATGATGTCGTTGACGCGCAGCTTCTCTTCCGCGGCCACTCCGAAATCGGGCAGGGCGCGATATGAAGCCGTGATCAGCTTCTCCTCGTTGCCGAGAACGGCGTCGACCTCGGCCATTTCTGCGAAGGTCTGCTTTTCGGTCTGGGCTGCGCAGCCCGTCACGATGATACGCGCATGCGGATTCTCGCGTCGTGCGCGGCGGATGGCTTGCCGCGCCTGACGCACGGCCTCGCTTGTGACCGCGCAAGTATTCACCAAAATGGCGTTGTTGAGCCCGGCCTTTTCCGCCTCCGCCCGCATCACTTCGGATTCGTAGGTGTTGAGACGGCAGCCGAAGGTAATGACCTCAACGCCGCTCACCGCGCCTCGGCCCCCTGCGCCTGATCGCGCGCCCACGAACCGGTGGAGGGATCTAACGTACCGGACCATTCCCATTCGGCAGGGCCGGTCATGATCACGTGGTCGTCGCGGTCGCGCCATTCGATCGACAATATGCCGGGCGGCTTGGCGCTGGCGACATGAATTGCGACCTTGCGGCCCGTGCGGCCCGTGCGGGCAGCGCAAACTGCTGTTGCGCAGGCAGCCGAACCGCAGGCAAGCGTCAAACCCGCACTGCGCTCCCATGTCCGTGTCGTGATCGATGCCGGCGAGGTAATTTGCGCCAGCGTGATATTGGCGCGCTCGGGAAACATCGGATGGTTCTCAAGCAATGGTCCAAAGCGCGCCAGATCAAAGGACATCACGTCCCTGTCGACCCAGAAGACGGCATGCGGGTTGCCCATCGACACGGTGGAGGGCGAATGCAGGACCGGGCTGTCGATCGGACCGATTTGGAGTTCAATGCGGCTGGTATCGTGAAATTCTTCCGCAAGCGGGATCTTGTCCCAGTCGAAAACAGGCTTGCCCATGTCGACCGAGATCGTACCGTCGTCATGCTCGACGGCATTGAGGATGCCTGCCACCGTCTGGAAAGTGAAAACCTTGTTGCCGGTTTCCGCGGCAAGAGCCTGCACCACGCAACGCGTGCCATTGCCGCAGGCTTGCGCCTTTGATCCATCGGAATTCAGGATATCGATCCAGGCATCGGTGCCTTGAGCCCTCGGGTCGTGGATCGCCATGATCTGGTCGAAGGCCGTATCTGGATGGGCATTGAGCGCGATCGCCGCAGCAGGCGTCACCTTGTCGGCGCGGCCGCGCATGTCGACGACCAGGATCTTGTTGCCAAGCCCGTTCATCTTCGCGAATTCGACCGTTGCGCTCATAGGATCATCCCGTGCCAGTTCGGCTGTATATGGCGGAAACGCGCGGGAATTACCAGTGGGTGCGGGCAATGACTAGCCAGCGACGCTTCGCTGCTCCGCCCTTTTCGCCGATAGTCTCGTGGGGAGCCCGGCAAGGCAGACGCTATGCTGCCCAGGCAAAAATGTCTCATGAGGGGACAGCCGCCGCCTCATGCTTGAGAAAAGTCGCAATGGCCTAGCACTTTTCAACGGTTGAAGGCATTCTTGACAATCGGATGCGTGTTCTTGGCAAAGGGAGGATAGCCGATGCGCTGCTTCACGGTACTTGGACCCTCGCAGACGGGAAAGTCGACGCTCGTCGCAAAACTGGCTTCGCTCGAAGGGACACCGAGAAAGTCCGTCTCTCCATACGGGTCGAGCCTGACGGAATTCGAATTCGGAAGCGAGGCATGGTGTGCGCTGGATACACCCGGCGCGAACGAGGCGCTGGCGCTTGCCCAGGATTCACTTTTGGCAAGCGATGCTTGCATCCTCTGCGTATCGCCGGCGCCGGACGAGGCGGTGCTGGCAGCACCCTATCTTCGCGCCATCGAAGCTTCGGGGACACCCTGCATTCTTTTTGTGAACCGCATGGACGAGCCGCAGGGGCGCCTGCGCGATGTCATCGCCGCCCTGCAGGCCTATTCCAGCCATCCTCTCGTCCTGCGGCAGATACCGATCCGCGACGGAGATGTTGTGGTCGGCAGCTGCGACCTGATTTCGGAGCGCGCCTGGCGCTATCGGGAGGGTCAGCCTTCGGCCCTCGTCGAACTTCCCGACAGTGCTGCTGCGCGCGAGCACGAGGCACGTTCCGAATTGCTGGAACAGCTTTCCGAGTACGATGACTGGCTTCTCGAGGAACTGATAGAAGACCGCGAACTACCAAGCGACGCACTCTTTGCCATCGCCTCGCGGATCCTGAAGGAAAACAAGGTCATTCCCGTGCTCTTCGGCGCAGCATCCCATAGCAATGGCATCAAGCGGCTGATGAAGGCGCTGCGCCACGAAGCGCCGCCTGTTGAAGCCCTGAAGAGCCGGCTGGCTGCCACCGGCAGCCTGGATGAAACGGCATTGGCTGCCGTGAGCTTCCACGCCTACCACCGGCCGAGCGTTGGAAAGACCATTCTCGTCCGTGCGCTTGCCGACGGACTGAAACAGGGCGCTGCGCTGGGCGGCGCTAGTCTCGGGTCGGTTCAGGAGGGAGGAAACGGCCGTCCCCTTGCCGGCAACTCGGCACGCGGCAGGATTTTCGCCGCAGTCAAGTCAGATCACTTGCCCGCAACCGCCTTGCTGACAGCGGCCGACGCGTTTGCACCGCCCGCTTGGACGGCCCCGCCGACGCCCATGCTCGAACGCATCCTTGTTCCGGGCACCGAGCGCGACGAAACGAAGCTCTCGGCGACGCTTGCAAAGCTGGCCGAGACCGATCGCGGCCTGAAGGTGATGCAGGAGGAGGGAACAGGCGCACAGCTGATCTGCGCGCAAGGACCGATGCACCTGCGCGATCTGCGCAAGACCCTGTCGGAGGTATTCCGCGTCGAAGTCACGGACCGATCGCCGAACCCGATCTATCGGGAAACGATCTCAAAGCCCTCGAACGTCCACTATCGTCACCGCAAGCAGACGGGTGGCGCAGGGCAGTTCGCAGACGTGCAGCTGAGTGTGCGTCCCAATGAACGGGGGCAGGGCTTCACCTTCGGCGAGACGGTCAAAGGCGGCACAGTTCCCCGGAACTACATTCCGGCGGTGGAGGCCGGCGCCCGTGAAGCCATGGAAAAAGGCCCGCTCGGCTTTCAGGTGATCGATGTCGACGTGACGCTCACGGACGGCCAGTACCACTCCGTCGACAGCTCCGACTTCGCCTTCCGGGCAGCGGCACGGATGGGGGTGCGGCAGGCATTATCAGAGGCAGCGGCTGTGCTGATGCAGCCAGTGGTCCGCGTCGAAATCCACATACCATCCATCTTCTCTGGCAGCATGGTGGCGATCGTCTCGGCACTCAAGGGCCAGGTGCTTGGCTTCGATCGCGATGAGAGCGCCAAAGGATGGGATGTCTTTCGGGCACTCGTTCCCGGTGCGGCGCTCGACGAACTTGCCCGGACCTTGCGCTCCGCTACGCAAGGAATCGGATACTTCTCCAAAGCGTTCGATCACTTCGAGGAGATCTACGGCAAAGAGGCCGACGCAATCATCCACGCACACGGTTCGGGATCGCACCCGAATTAGAACTCGGCTGGGCGTCAGCCGGACTTCAAACCGCGCCGTATCCGCCTCCCGTCGGCGTTGTGACCCAAGAGCAGCCTGTGGGCGGTCAAGGAGCCGTCCGGGCCACCCCGTGAAGGTGCTGCCGCAATCGATCCAGAAATCCCAACAGCCGCTCATGGCCGCCAGCTTTTTTCACACAATGACGGCGGAATTCATGGAGGCGGCACTTTTGATAGTGTCACTTGGGATTACACAAGCGGCACGCTGAAGGCTTCGCAAGCCGGTAATGCGGTCATTTGTCCGCATTCTCTTGACTTTGTCCGCACTTTCCTGTTTACCGCGGCTCATTCTGTGACGAGCTTCAAGACTCGAGCCGCCGACCGGGACCCGATAAGGTATAAAGAGATCCCGGAGGTCCACACCCGACAGCGCGATGCGCCCTCGGGTGCTTTTTGGCTTTGCGTCTTGTTTTCGTCAAGGAAAAGCACGACGTTTCCGGGCATACCAATCCTGCCCGAAACGTATCAAGGAAGAGCCGATGTTTGAAAACCTCCAGGACCGTCTTGGATCCATTCTGAATGGACTGACAGGCCGTGGCGCGCTTTCGGAAGCCGATGTTTCCGCAGCGCTGCGCGAGGTTCGCCGTGCATTGCTGGAAGCCGACGTTGCACTCGATGTCGTACGCTCCTTCACCGACCGTGTGCGCGAAAAGGCCGTCGGCGCAGAGATATTGAAGGCGATCAAGCCCGGCCAGATGGTCGTAAAGATCGTTCATGACGAGCTGATCGAGATGCTGGGCGGCGAAGGCGCCGGCGTCGACCTTCACGCTGCCGCCCCCGTCGTGATCATGATGGTCGGCCTGCAGGGCTCCGGCAAGACGACGACGACGGCGAAGATCGCCCTCCGCCTGACGACGCGCGAGAAGAAGAGGGTGCTGATGGCATCGCTCGACACACGCCGTCCGGCAGCGCAGGAGCAGCTTCGCCAGCTCGGCGCCCAGACCAATATCGACACGCTTCCGGTCATCGCCGGCCAGTCACCGACGGATATCGCCGCGCGCGCCGTGCAGGCAGCCAAGCTCGGCGGCCATGACGTCGTCATCCTCGATACCGCCGGCCGTACGCATATCGATGAGCCCTTGATGGTCGAAATGGCCGACATCAAGAAGAAGTCGAACCCGCATGAAATCCTGCTGGTCGCGGACTCATTGACCGGTCAGGACGCCGTCAATCTGGCCCGCAATTTCGACGAGCGCGTCGGCATCACCGGCCTCGTGCTCACCCGTATGGACGGCGACGGCCGCGGCGGTGCGGCTCTCTCTATGCGCGCCGTCACCGGCAAGCCGATCAAGCTGATCGGCGTCGGCGAAAAGATGAGCGAGCTGGAAGAATTCCATCCCCGCCGCATCGCAGACCGTATTCTTGGCATGGGCGACATCATCTCGCTCGTCGAGCGCGCGGCGGAAAATATCGACGCCGAAAAGGCGGCCGCCATGGCCGCCAAGATGGCCAAGGGAAAATTCGACCTCAACGACCTTGCCGACCAGCTGCGCCAGATGCAGAAGATGGGCGGCATGGGCGGCATCATGAGCATGATGCCCGGCATGGCCGGTATGAAGGACAAGATGGCATCCGCCGGCCTGAATGACAGCCTCTTCGGCCGCCAGCTTGCGATCATCTCTTCGATGACGAAGGCTGAGCGCGCCAACCCGGACATCCTCAAGCATTCCCGCAAGAAGCGGATCGCCGCCGGCTCCGGCACCGACGCTGCCGACATCAACAAGTTGCTCAAGATGCACCGCCAGATGGCGGACATGATGAAGATGATGGGCGGCAAGGGCAAAGGCGGCATGATGAAGCAGCTGATGGGAGGTCTTGCCGGCAAGATGGGCCTTGGCGGCATGGGTGGGATGGGCTCCATGCCTGATCTTTCGAATATCGACCCCAAGCAGCTGGAAGCACTTCAAAAGCAGGCCGAAGCGGCGGGTCTTGGGAAGCCGGGTGGGGGCATGCCCGGTTTAGGTGGCGGTTTGCCGGGCGGCTTGCCAGGTCTTGGCGGGACAAAGCTGCCGGGTCTCGGCGGTGGTTTCCCGGGTCTGCCCGGATTGCCGAAGAAGAAGTGAAAGGATCGCCTGCCCCATGATTGATCCAGACGTCAAAGCCCAGCTTTCGAGCTACCGGCAGTCGATCGACAATATCGACGCTGCGCTCGTCCACATCCTGGCCGAACGCTTTCGCTGCACCAAAGAGGTCGGCGTTTTGAAGGCCAAGTACAAGTTGCCGCCGGCCGATCCGGCGCGCGAGGAATACCAGATCGCCCGACTTCGGCAGCTTGCCGAAGATGCGCATCTGGATCCGGATTTCGCCGAGAAGTTCTTGAACTTCGTCATCACGGAAGTCATCCGGCATCACGAGCAGATCGCTGCGGATCACGCTGAACAAGGCGCCGCAGCAAAATGAACCAATACCGCCTCACGAAGCGGTCAAGAAAAGCCTAAGGAGTAAATGACATGGCACTGAAAATTCGTCTCGCCCGCGGTGGTTCCAAGAAGCGCCCGTATTATCACGTTGTTGTTGCCGACGCCCGTTCGCCGCGCGATGGCCGCTTCCTCGAAAAGCTCGGTTCCTGGAACCCGATGCTGGCCAAGGACGACGCAAAGCGCGTTGAACTGAACGCCGAGCGCGTCAAGCACTGGCTCGACAACGGCGCGCAGCCGACCGACCGCGTTCTGCGCTTCCTCGACGAAGCCGGCGTTGCAAAGCGCGAGGCCAAGAACAACCCGGAAAAGGCAAAGCCGGGCAAGAAGGCCCAGGAACGCACTGCCGAGAGGGCTCAGAAAGCTGCCGATGCAGCTGAAGCCGCCGCTTCCGCAGAATAATCCCGGGATCATATCCCGATCGGACGGGCGGCATGGCGACATGCCGCCCGTTTTCATTTTCATTCCGGCAGACTTCGTTTATGAGAAGCCAGATTTCCGGCTTCACATGAAGGGCCCCATGACAAAGCTTGAAAACCCCGTACTGATGGCAACGATCGGCGGTGCGCAGGGCATCCGCGGCGAAGTGCGCGCCAAGGCTTATACGGCCGATCCGACCGCACTCGGCGACTATGGGCATTTGCACAGCATGGACGGGCGGAGATTCGAGATCCTCGAAATCCGCGAGATGAAGAATGTCGTCGTCGTTCGCTTCCGTGGCATCAATGACCGCAATGCGGCCGAGGCGCTCAACGGCCTGGAGCTCTACATCGAACGCGGCAACCTGCCGGACGACGAACTGGAGGAAGACGAATTCTTCTATGCCGATCTGGAAGGGCTGGAGGCGGTGGACGACAAGGGCGTCAGCTACGGCACCATTACCGGCGTTTTCGACTTCGGCGCGGGCGACCTGCTGGAGCTTAAGGGGCCGGGCAAGCGCCCGGTGCTCATCCCCTTCTCCGAAGCGTCGGTTCTCGAAATTGATCTCGAAGACGGCACAATCCTGATCGATCCGCTGGCGGCGGGACTTGTCGATGATCCGCAAGAAATCTCCAAGCTCGCCTCCGGCAAGCCGAAGAAAAAGAAGTGAGATTGCCATGGGTTTCCGGGCGACCGTCCTGACACTCTACCCGGAAATGTTTCCGGGGCATCTGAGCTATTCGCTCGCCGGCAAGGCGATGGAGCGAGGGCAATGGTCGCTGGATAGCGTGCAGATCCGGGATTTTGCGACCGATAAACACCGCACCGTCGACGACACGCCGGCAGGCGGTGGCGCCGGCATGGTGCTGAAGCCTGACGTGTTGGCGCGTGCGATCGACAGCACTTGCGAAAATGATGCTCGTCCGCGGCTTTTGATGAGCCCGCGCGGCAAGCCGCTGACGCAGAAACGGGTGCGCGAGCTTGCGGCGGGCCAGGGCGTGATCATCGTCTGCGGCCGTTTCGAAGGTGTCGATCAGCGGGTGATCGATGCGCGGGAGCTTGAAGAAATTTCGATCGGCGATTACGTGCTTTCAGGCGGCGAGCCCGCCGCCTTGGTCGTTCTCGACACGATCGTGCGCATCCTGCCAGGCGTCATGGGCAATGATCTTTCCGGGCTGCATGAGAGTTTCGAAGGGGGGTTGCTGGAGCATCCCCACTACACCCGGCCGCAGGAATGGGAAGGCCGCGAAATTCCAGCGATCCTGACCTCCGGCAATCACGGCGCCATCGAAAAATGGCGACATGAGCAGGCGGTTGCCTTGACAAAGGAAAGGCGACCGGACCTTCTGAAGGACTGAAAGCCGGAAAATCCGTGCCTCCGCCTTACAAAAATGTCGTCCAAGGGATGACAAGGCCCAGGCTTTCGTGTAGTAGCGCACGCGGAAATGGGGCTAGCCCCGTCTGCCAGCAAACAAAGAATGGCGAATCCGCTCCCGCCCGCGAAGGGCAAAATCCCGAGGCAATCCCAAAGGATCACGTGTCGAGCGCTCTGGCTGTTTCAGAAGAACCAAAGGTTAAGACGATGAACATCATTCAGCAGCTCGAGGCCGAACAGGCCGCCAAGATCGAAGCCAAGCGGACGCTTCCGGAATTCTCCCCGGGCGACACGCTCCGCGTCAACGTCAAGGTTACGGAAGGCAACCGTACCCGTGTTCAGGCCTATGAAGGCGTCTGCATCGCCCGCTCCGGCGGCGGCCTGCAGGAAAACTTTACCGTCCGCAAGATTTCCTACGGCGAAGGCGTCGAGCGCGTATTCCCGATCTATTCTCCGATGATCGAAAGTGTCGAAGTCGTTCGCCGCGGTAAGGTCCGCCGTGCGAAGCTCTACTACCTGCGCGACCGTCGCGGCAAGTCCGCCCGTATCGTTGAGAACACCGGCACCCGCGCCCGCAAGCTCAACGACGCCGAGCGCGCTGCTGTTGCCGAGGAAAAGGCACGGATCGAAGCCGAAAAGGTTGCAGCAGCTCAGGCTCTCGCAGCCGAAAAGGCAGCAGCCGAAGCCGCAGAAGCAAAGGCAGCAGCGGAAGCTGCAGCAGCCGCTGCAGAGCCCACAGCAGAATAAGCTCTGGGAACGCAAAATTCTTTACACGAAAAGGCGGTCTTTGGGCCGCCTTTTCTGTTTTGGGCCTGCGGCATCGGGGCCGATGCTCTTGCCATCGGCTTCGCAACTATGACAATTTCCCCAAAGCCACATTTCATTGGAGATTTCTGATGCCGTTCCGCCGCACCATTCTTGCAGGCCTCGCCGCTCTCGTTCTTTCGCCATTGGCGGCCCTTGGTGCCGATCTGCCGGATCTTGGCGGCAAGACGGTGGTCGTCGTTACCGAGAATGCCTATCCGCCGCTGCAGTTCGTCGACCCCAAGTCCGGCAAGCAGATCGGCTGGGAATATGACGCGATGAACGAGATCGCCAAGCGGCTGAACTTCAAGGTCGAATATCAGAACACGAGCTGGGACGCGATGATCCAGGCCGTCTCCGACGATCAGTACAACATCGGCATGACCGGCATCACCATTAAGGACGACCGCAAGCAGAAAGTGGATTTCTCCGATCCTTATATGCGCTCGCAGCAATTCATGCTGGTCCGGGGCGATGAGAGCCGCTTCACGGACGCGAAGACCTTCGGTGAGTTCAAGGACGGCCTGGTAGGCGCGCAGCCGGGCACCTCGCCTTTCTACACGGCCGTCTATGAAATTCTTGACGGCAACGAGCAGAATCCGCGTATCAAGCTCTTCGAAACCTTCGGCGCGACGGTCCAGGCGCTCAAAGCCGGAGATGTCGATGTGGTGCTGACGGACAGCGTTGCCGCGAAGGGGTATGTCGATGCCTCGAACGGCACGCTCAAGGTGATCGGCGGCCCGCTCGGCACCGAGGATTTCGGCTTCATCTTCCCCAAGGGCTCCGATCTCGTTGCCCCCGTCAACGCCGCGATCGCCGCATTGAAAGCCGACGGCACGCTCGACGCACTGAACAAGAAGTGGTTCCTCGACTACAAGATGGGCGAATGATGCAGGTCAGCCGCTGATGGCCCTGCAGCCTTCTCCTGCCGGAAATCTCAAGGGCGACTATCCGTGGTGGCTGGTCGCCCTTGCTGCGATCGGCGTCATCCTTGCGATCGTCATCGTCGCCAACGGCATCTATGCGCAGGTCTTCCGCACCGTCGTCAACGGCGTATGGGTTACCGTCTTCGTGACGTTGGTCGCCTTTGCGCTGGCGACATTGCTTGGCCTCGGCATTGCTCTTCTCGGGCTTTCCGATAGCGTCGCGCTGCGCCAAGCATCCCGCTTCTATATCGAGATTATCCGCGGCATCCCGATGCTCGTGCTGCTCTTTTACGTGGCCTTTGTCGGCGCTCCGGGCATTGTCGCCGCCTATAATTTCCTGATCACGCCATTTTTAAAAGCCGGATTGGCCGAACCGATTCTCGTGCGTGACCTATCACTGATGTGGCGTGCGATCATCGCCCTGATGATCGGGTATTCCTCTTTTATTGCCGAGGTTTTCCGCGCCGGCATCCAATCGGTCGACCATGGACAGATCGAAGCGGCAAAGGCGCTGGGCCTGTCGCGCTACCACCGCTTCCGGCTGGTTGTCTTTCCGCAGGCGATCCGCGTCATCTTTCCGCCGCTGTCGAACGACTTCGTCTCGATGGTGAAGGACAGCTCCCTCGTTTCCGTGCTCGGCGTTTCCGACATCACGCAGATGGGCAAGGTCTATGCCTCCGGCTCCTTCCGCTTCTTCGAGACCTATTCGATCGTCACCTATATCTATCTGATCCTGACGATCGGTTTGTCGCTCGCGCTGCGGCAGATCGAGCAGCGGATGCGCAAAGCTCACAGCCGGTAGCGCTGACATGATTCGAATTGCCGTTTGCGAGAAAAATCGCTATATGCACGCCCATGGAAAGCAAGTTCAGGTGCATTGGCGCGCATATTTTTGTGCTGCAGGATCATTATCGCCTGCCGGCACGCTTCTTTGCGACCGTTTCCGGTGCGCTCAACAGCCGACTTCGCTGATCGAATGATGGCCGGCGGGCCTTGCCGCCTATTCCTTTTCCCATTGCATCCAAAAACGGACTGAAATGCCATGAGCGCACCGCGTACCCTTTACGACAAGATCTGGGACGACCACCTGGTCGACGAACAGGCAGACGGCACCTGTCTTCTCTACATCGACCGCCATCTGGTCCACGAAGTGACCTCTCCGCAGGCGTTCGAAGGCCTGCGCATGACCGGCCGCAAGGTTCGTGCTCCCGAAAAGACGCTTGCCGTCGTCGATCATAACGTTCCGACCTCGCCTGATCGCCATCTCGGCATCAAGAACGAGGAGAGCCGCATCCAGGTCGAGCAGCTTGCCAAGAACGCTGCCGAGTTCAAAGTCGAATATTACTCCGAGAACGACAAGCGTCAGGGCATCGTGCACATCATCGGGCCGGAACAGGGCTTCACCCTTCCGGGCATGACGATCGTCTGCGGCGACAGCCATACGTCGACGCACGGCGCCTTCGGCTCGCTCGCCCACGGCATCGGCACGTCCGAGGTCGAGCACGTCCTGGCGACACAGACGTTGATCCAGAAGAAGGCGAAGAACATGCTGGTGCAGGTCGACGGAAAGCTTCCGGCCGGCGTCACCGCCAAGGACATCGTTCTCGCCATCATCGGCGAAATCGGCACGGCCGGCGGTACCGGCTACGTCATCGAATATGCCGGCGAAGCGATCCGTGCGCTGTCGATGGAAGGCCGCATGACGATCTGCAACATGTCGATCGAAGGCGGCGCCCGCGCCGGCCTGATTGCGCCCGACGATACGACCTTCGAATACATAAAGGGCAAGCCGCGCGCGCCGAAGGGCGAGGCCCTGGAACAGGCGATTGCCTACTGGAGGACGCTGAAGTCCGACGAAGGCGCACATTTCGACCGCATCGTGAAGCTCAACGCCGCCGAACTGCCGCCCATCGTCTCCTGGGGCTCTTCGCCGGAGGACGTCGTCTCGGTTCAAGGCGTCGTTCCGAACCCGGACGAGATCCAGGACGAAACCAAGCGAGGCTCCAAGTGGCGCGCACTTGACTACATGGGCTTGAGGCCAGGCACGCCGATCACCGAGATCAACATCGATCGCGTCTTCATCGGCTCCTGCACCAACGGCCGTATCGAAGACCTTCGAGCAGTTGCCAAGGTCGTCGAAGGCAGGACAGTTGCTTCGACCGTCAACGCGATGATCGTTCCCGGCTCCGGCCTCGTGAAGGAACAGGCCGAAGCCGAAGGCCTCGACAAGATCTTCAAGGCAGCCGGTTTCGACTGGCGTGAGCCGGGCTGCTCCATGTGTCTCGCCATGAACGACGACCGCCTGAAGCCGGGCGAGCGCTGCGCCTCGACGTCCAACCGCAACTTCGAAGGCCGTCAGGGCTTCAAGGGCCGCACGCACCTCGTTTCGCCGGCCATGGCTGCCGCTGCTGCAATCGCTGGCCATTTCGTCGATATCCGCGAGTGGAACTGACGGATTTTGCCTCCCTCTCGGTTCGAGAGGGAGGCATGCCATCTTAAGAAGACAAGATGGGCATTCGGTGAGACAATAGTCTCCTGGCCTTTTTCAGGTGAGCGGCATGAATGCGTCAAAAAAGTCTTCGCCGAAGTCCCTTCGCCTTTTTCTTCTGCGCCACGCAAAATCCGCTTGGCCGGACGATGTCGCAGACCACGACCGCCCGCTTGCGAAGCGCGGGCGAAAGGCCGCGCCCTTGATCGGCGCCTATATGACGCGCGAAAAGCTCTTCCCGGATCTCGCCTTGGTGTCGACGGCGCGGCGCGCACAGGAAACATGGAAGCGTGTAGCGAAAAAACTTTCCGCCTCGACTGTGGAACGCGATGTGCCGGATTTATACGAAGCCTCGGCAACGCGCATTGTCGGCCTCCTCCACAAGATTGAGCCGTCGGTCCGAACGGTCATGCTTGTCGGACACAATCCCGGTTTTCAGGACCTCGCGAACAATCTCATCGGCAAGGGCGATCCGGAGGCTTGCGCCCGCTTGAAGGAGAAATTCGCCACTGCCGGCATGGCGATCATCGCGTTCGAGGAAAATAGCTGGGCGGATATATCGCCCGGAAGCGGACGTCTCGAGCGCTTTGTGACACCGCGTGAACTCACGTGAGCAAACGTCTCCTCCTCCCCGCAATGGAGGAGGAGGAGATGGAAGGTCTCTTGATCAGAACGTTGCCGTATAGGGCTCCGGTCCCATGCGGGCATTCCTGTCGTCAAGCTTGGCAATCGCTGCCATGTCCCCGGCATCGAGCTTGAAATCGAACACCTTGAAGTTTTCCTCGATGCGCGACGGTGTCACCGACTTGGGGATCACGACAAGACCGCTATCGATATGCCAGCGGATGATGACCTGCGCCGGTGTCTTGCTGTGCTTCTTGGCGATTTCACCGATAACCGGGTTGGCGATGAATTTTCCCTGACCGAGCGGACTCCAGGATTCGGTAACGATATTCAGTTTCCGGTGCGCGTCCTGCGCCGCCTTCTGCTGAAAATCCGGGTGGAGTTCGATCTGGTTGATGACCGGAACCACGCCGGTATCGCCAACGATGTGATCCAGATGATCCGGATAGAAGTTGGAAACGCCGATCGAACGAGCACGGCCTTCTTCCCTGATCTTGACGAAGGCCTTCCAGGTTTCGCGATAGAGTCCGCGGTGCGGCGACGGCCAGTGGATCAGGTAGAGATCGACATATTCGGTGCCAAGCTTCTTCAGGCTGCCCTCGAGGGCGCGCAGAGCGCTGTCGTAACCCTGGTCGGTGTTACGAAGCTTTGTCGTGATGAAAACATCCTTGCGGTCGAGACCGGAGGAACGCACGCCCTCGCCGACACCCTCTTCGTTGTCGTAGCCCGAAGCCGTGTCGATATGGCGGTAGCCGGCTTCGAGGGCCTTACGGACTGTCGGAGCCGCGACCTCCTGTGGCGTCTGCCATACGCCGAGGCCGACCTGGGGAATGGAATGTCCGTCATGGAAAGTGATGATGGGTTGATTGGCCACAATATATCTCCGGAAGTTTGAAGGATTGGAGGGGCATGAAATTGAATCCGCGAACGGAATTCCCGGCATGCCATTCAGCCTGAGCGCCGGTCAAAACGGATATAGGAGACGGTGCGCAGATTATCACCCCTGATGCCTCAGAGAACGCGTATGACGGTCCCCTTGCGCATGTGCGGCAAAAGCCGGCGCATGTCGCGCGGATGGACGGCGAGGCAACCTGCTGTCGGCTCATAGCCCGGCCTGATGAGATGGAAAAAGATAGCCGATCCCCGATTGCGGGCGCGGGATGTGATATTCCAATCCATGACGAGACATATGTCGTAGAGTCCGTCCTTGCGCTTCAACTCTTCATGGCTTGGACGGAAGGGCGCTCTGACGAGGCGATTGTAGTTCGGATCGCCGGGCTGGTCGCACCAGAGCATGTCCTGACGGATGCGGCGGAGCAAGAGCGGTGTTTCGAGGCGGCTCGGACGTTCGCCGCGGCAAAATCCGTAAAGCAGCTTCATTGAAGCAATCGGCGTTGCACCGTCGCCCTCGCGCTTCAAGATGGTGCGGCCGGAACGGCCGATTGCGGCGGGAAGGACGAAAGAACCGCATTGAACCAGTGCGCGGCTTTGCCTGCCGGGCGCGGGACGCACAATAATGGTGGATGGTACCGTTCTTGCGCTTCGCCTTGTTTTCTCCATTTTTCTCACATGTTTTTGTTTTGCTTGGGACTTCGATTGAAATCACATCGGCCCTGGCCCGGCAACAGCACGTCTCCCGGTCTTTGCCAGCGATCGAAATATGGCGTAGGACTTGATGAGACGGAATCTGAGGAACAGAACCGCATGACCGCACGCACCATTCTACTGGTGGATGACGACAACGACCTTCGCGAAACCCTGACGGAGCAGCTTGCGCTCTATGATGAGTTCACGGTGCTGCAGGAGGCGACGGCCGGCAAGGGAATACAAGCTGCGCGCAACACGCCCGTCGATCTGCTGATCATGGATGTCGGGCTGCCGGATACGGACGGACGCGAAGCCGTGAAGCTGCTGCGCAAGGGCGGCTTCAAGGCGCCGATCATCATGCTGACCGGACACGATACGGATTCAGATACGATCCTCGGCTTGGAGGCCGGCGCCAACGACTATGTCACCAAGCCGTTCCGCTTCTCGGTGCTTCTGGCGCGCATCCGCGTCCAGCTTCGGCAGCACGAACAGAGCGAGGACGCGACCTTCACAGTCGGACCCTATCTCTTCAAGCCGAGCCAGAAGCTGTTGACCACCGAAAACGGCCAGAAGATTCGCCTCACGGAGAAGGAAGCGGCGATCATCCGCTATCTCTATCGCGCGGAACAGAAGGTAGTCACCCGGGACGTCCTTCTCGAAGAGGTGTGGGGCTACAATTCCGGCGTGACCACCCATACGCTTGAAACGCACGTCTACCGCCTGCGCCAGAAGATCGAGCGCGATCCCTCGAACGCCGAAATCCTGGTAACGGAAAACGGCGGCTACAAGATCGTACCGTAGGGCAAAGAGCCGCATGGCGCTGACAGACGATATCAACATGCTTTCGCAGCAGCCGCTCTTCAAAGGCATGTCCGCCGACCAGTTGCGGCTGGTCGCCTTCGGCGCCGACCGGCGTTTGATTTCCACCGGGCAGATGCTTTTCCGCGAAGGATCACCGGCGGAAAGTGCTTATGTCGTCGTCAGCGGCGCGCTGGAGCTCAGCACGACAGGCCCAGATGGCCATCCCAAGGTCGAGCGCATCGCGGGCCAGGGCACGTTACTGTCCGAACTCGCTCTGGTAACGCTGGTGGAGCGCAAATTCACCGCCGTGGCGCGGGAGGATTCCAGCGTCATCCGCATCACGCGAGCGCTCTTCTACAGGCTGATCGAGGAGTATCCAGATGCGGCCCGCCTCATAGAAAGCCGCATTCGCGACAACATCGCGGAATTGGCGGCACGGGCGAGCGCACAGCTTCACCGCTTTTCGTAGATCTCAGAGCTTGAAATGCGCGGTCACGGGCACGTGATCGGACGGACGGTCCCATCCGCGAGCCTCCTTCAGGATGTCGATGCGCTGGAGCAGCGGGCCGAGGTCCGATGACGACCAGATATGATCGAGGCGGCGGCCGCGATCGGCAGCCTCCCAGTCCTTGGCGCGGTAACTCCACCAGGTATAGAGCTTCTCGTGCGACGGCACGTGCTGGCGCATGAGATCAAGCCAGGCTCCGCGCTTCATCGCCTCCAGCAGACCCTCGGTTTCGACCGGCGTATGGCTGACGATCTTCAGCATCTGCTTGTGCGACCAGACGTCGTGCTCGAGCGGCGCAATGTTGAGATCACCGACGAGGATCGCCGAGGTATTCGCTTCGCCGTTGGCCTTCAGCAGCTTCATTTCCTCGACGAAATCCAGCTTATGGGCGAACTTCGGATTGATGGCCGGGTCCGGCTCGTCGCCGCCGGCGGGCACATAGAAATTATGCAGCCGGACGCGGCGCCCTCCACGCTCGAAGACCGCCGAGATATGGCGCGCGTGGCCGACATTTCCGTAGTCCAGGCGATCATCCTCCTGGAGCGGGATGCGCGAGGCGATAGCGACGCCATGATAGCCCTTCTGGCCATGCACGATGATGTGCTCATAACCCATGGCGCGCAGAGGGGCCGCCGGAAAGAGCTCGTTTGGAACCTTGGTTTCCTGCAGGCAGAGGATATCCGGCCTATGCTTGAGGACGAACTTTTCGACGATCGGCATGCGCAGCCGCACCGAATTGATGTTCCAGGTGGTAATCGAGAAGCTCATGCCATTGCCTTTCAACGAGACTGGAAAGGCCTTAGAGCAAAGGGGCTGTGGATGGAACGTCCACAAGCAAAAACGCCCGGCTTTCACCGGGCGTTTTTCACAGAAAGTCATATGGCATCAGTCACGGGAAGCGGCAGTACCTGGAATGCTTTCGTACGGCACTCTGAAGACCTTCTGATCAAACTGAACGCCGGTCCTGACATTGAACACCATCACGGACGTGTCCTTGCCCTGATTATCGGTGATCGTCCACTGACGCAGATCGTAGGTCTTCGGATCGAACATCATCGTAATCGTCGAATTGCCGAAGATCGTCTTATTGCCAAGCGCGATCGTCGTCAGGTCCGATTCTTCCTTTACGCTCTTTACCGAACCGTCCGACAGGTTGATCCTCCGTGCAAGCAGCAGGCTGAGCGGCGTCTTGGAAAGCGGATAAAGGCTCCAGGTCTTCAGCTTCAGGTTACCGACCGCAACATTCCTACCGTCCGAGATCACCCGGATCGGCGACGGATCGTTATAGTTGAAGCGCAGCTTGCCGGGACGCTCGATGAAGAATTTGCCGCCCGTCTGCTCCCCGCGCGGTCCGAACTGCACGAATTCGCCCTGCATGGTGGCTACGTTGGAGAAATGGTTGGCAATCGCCTGTGCCGTCGAAGAACCGCCGGCCGCTGCCTGCGCGAAGGCGTCGAAAGGCGCAGCAGCCGAAACAGCCGCGAGAGCCATGGCGCCGAGAAGGTGACGGCGGTTCAGCAGCAAGCCACTGGAATGGAAATCGGAGTTGGTCATCTAGGTCTCCTATGATGCGACCTGCATGCTGCCGAAAGGCGGCGTCTTCATGGCGCAGAAGCATCGCTGCAGAAGGTAACGTTTCCGAGGCGATCAGGTTTCCGTGAAGTCATTGCCCCGGCAGTTTTTTCAGCCTCTAGCGATCGAGGATATCGCCTTCGGTCGGAACCAGGATTTCGCGCTTGCCTGCGTGGTTTGCAGGTCCGATGACGCCTTCCTGCTCCATGCGCTCGATCAATGATGCGGCGCGGTTGTAACCGATGCCGAGACGACGCTGGATATAGGACGTCGAGGCCTTGCCGTCGCGAAGCACGATGGCGACCGCCTGGTCGTAGGGATCGTCGGAATCCGCCAGATTGGACGTCCCCGCCGGACCGCCGTAATCATCGTCCTCGTCGTCATCAGCGGTGATCGCATCGAGATATTGCGGTGCGCCCTGGGTCTTCAGATAGGAAACGATCTCCTCGACTTCCATATCAGCCACGAAGGGACCATGGACGCGCTGAATGCGCCCGCCGCCAGCCATATAGAGCATATCGCCCATGCCGAGCAGTTGCTCGGCGCCCTGTTCGCCAAGGATCGTGCGGCTGTCGATCTTCGACGTGACCTGGAAGGAGATGCGGGTCGGGAAATTTGCCTTGATCGTGCCGGTAATGACGTCGACGGACGGACGCTGGGTCGCCATGATGACGTGAATACCGGCGGCGCGCGCCATCTGCGCCAGACGCTGGACGGCGCCTTCGATATCCTTGCCGGCGACCATCATGAGGTCAGCCATTTCGTCGATGATGACGACGATGTAGGGCATCGGCTGCAGGTCGAATTCCTCGGTTTCGTACATCGCTTCGCCGGTGTGGCGGTCAAAGCCTGTCTGCACGGTTCGGGAGATGGCTTCACCCTTGGCCAGCGCCTGCTCAACGCGCGCATTGAAGCCATCGATGTTGCGGACGCCGATCTTCGACATCTTCTTGTAGCGCTCTTCCATCTCGCGGACGGTCCATTTGAGCGCGACGACAGCCTTCTTCGGATCGGTGACCACCGGCGACAGCAGATGCGGAATGCCATCATAGACCGAGAGTTCGAGCATCTTCGGGTCGATCATGATCAAGCGGCACTGTTCCGGCGTCAGACGGTAGAGCAGCGAGAGGATCATGGTGTTGATGGCAACCGACTTACCGGAGCCTGTCGTACCGGCAACCAGCAGGTGAGGCATCTTCGCGAGATCGGCGATGACGGCCTCGCCGCCGATCGTCTTGCCGAGTGCCATGGCGAGCTTCGCCTTCGAACCTTCGAAATCACGCGATGCGATCAGTTCGCGCAGGTAAACAGTCTCACGCGTTGAGTTTGGCAATTCGATGCCGATCGCGTTGCGGCCAGGGACCACAGCGACACGGGCGGCGATCGCGCTCATGGAGCGGGCAATGTCGTCGGCAAGGCCGATAACGCGTGAGGACTTGATGCCCGGGGCCGGCTCGAGCTCGTAAAGTGTGACGACTGGGCCAGGGCGGACATGGATGATTTCACCCTTGACACCGAAGTCTTCCAGGACGCCTTCGAGCATGCGGGCATTCTGCTCCAGCGCATCGGCGGAAAGCGATGAGTCACGGATGACATTCTTTGGTTCGGCGAGCAGATGAATCGAGGGAAGCTGGAAACCTTCCGGACGAATGAAGGAACCCTGCGATTCGCGTTCGATGCGGGCACCGGGCTTCGGACGCGAGATCTGCGGCACGACGCGCGGCTCGGGCTTGCCGCCGGCGGCCTTTGCCGGCGCACGTATCATCCAGTCATCTTCGTCGTCATCCGGCAGAATATCGGCCGGACGCGGAGGCATGTCGCCATCGAATGGCACTTCGCCATCGTCGTCGTCGAGCGAAATCGAGGGCGCAGAGACGACCCGGCGCGGCGAACTGACGCGCGGTTCCATCGACGGCTCCAGGCGCTCGCTGCGGCCTGCCGGCGCCTTGGCGCGGACGGGCTCGTTCAGGGTACCGAATTCATCATCGTTGAAGTCGTAGGGCGATTCGAAATCGCTCTGGCGGCGCTTGCGTGGCGCCATGCCGAGGATGCGGCGCATCCGCGCTTGGCTCATATACCAGGCATGCGTTAGCGCTCCGAACGCAAGCCAGCCGCCGCCTTCGTCGTCCTCGTCCTCGTCGGCATCACCAACCGAGCGGGCCTTGGAAGGTATAGCCATGAGTGCATCGCCCTCATCCTCTTCAGCTTCCGTGCGGCCGACGATGCCGGCAGCAAAGAGCATCATCCAGGCGGTGGGCAGCGCGAACACGCAGCCGACAGCCGTCGCGAACGCGCCACTCGGGTAGGCGCCGACGAAGAGAGCCGGAAAACGAAGGATCATATCGCCGATGACGCCGCCGATGCCGTTCGGGATCGGCCATGTCAGCGGCGGCGGGAAGCAGCCGATCACGGCAGACGAAAGGATCGAGCCGAGAGCCCAGGCGCCGGCCCGTTGAGGAATGCGGCTAATGCGGCGGCCTGAAATCAATGCCAAGGCCCAGGCGACGACCGGCAACAGCGCCACGACGCTTGCAAGGCCGAAGAACTGCATCGCGATGTCAGCAAAGGCGGCACCGCCATATCCCAGGACATTTGCCGGCGGATTGCCGGTCGCGTAGGAATAGCTCGGATCTGTGACGTTCCATGTCGCGAGCGCCGCGACCGCGAGCGCCAATAGCAGGAAGATTGCAAAGCCCAGGAGAGCCTGCGCCTGCCGGAACACGAACCCTGAGAGGGAGAAACGGTCCGGCCGGCTATCCATCACCGGCGACGTGCTTCTTGCCATATACCCAACCCGTCCAATGCTGAGCGCGCGAATCGCCGAGGGCGTCGCCACGCAATATGCGTCCGCCCCACCTAATCAAAGGAGGGTTAAAGCGATGTTAACCATGAGAGACTGGACAAGCCGGACCGGCAAATAAAAAGGCCCGAACCTAAGGTCCGGGCCAAGATGCAGCCTATAGATAGGCCGCGACGGGCTGTTCAGCGGCGCCCTTTGTCGGGCGCCGCTGTCCCTGCGATCAAGAAGAGTGGTAGGCGGCTTCGCCATGGGTCGACAGGTCGAGACCTTCGCGTTCTGCCTCCGGGGTTACGCGCAGGCCGACGATGAGGTCGACGATCTTGTAGAGGATCGCAGAGCCGACGCCCGACCAGACGAGGGTCGTCAGGACGCCCTTTAGCTGAGCCCAGACCTGAGTTGCCGTACCGGCGTAGGATGCAGCAAAGTCCGGCGTCGAGTAGTCGACGATGCCTGCGCCGCCGAGCGCCGGGTTGACGAGAATGCCGGTGCCGATGGCGCCGATGATGCCGCCAATGCAATGTACGCCGAAGACGTCAAGGCTGTCGTCGTAGTTGAACTTGTTCTTCACGACGTCGACGAAGAAATAGCAGGCCGGCGAAACGATCAGGCCGAGAACGATCGAGCCCATCGGACCTGCAAAGCCTGCTGCCGGCGTAACGGCAACGAGACCGGCAACAGCACCCGAAGCGGCACCCAGCATGGAAGCCTTGCCGCGGGCGAAGGTTTCGACGATGCACCAGGAAACAGCGGCAGCAGCCGCTGCGACGAAGGTGTTGATCATCGCGAGCGAAGCATAGGAGTTGGCCTCGAGGTTGGAACCGGCGTTGAAGCCGAACCAGCCGACCCACAGAAGCGATGCGCCGACCATGGTGAGCGTCATCGAGTGCGGAGCCATGATTTCCTTCTTATAACCCGTGCGCTTGCCAAGCATGATGGCGCCGACAAGGCCGGCAATACCGGCATTGATGTGAACGACCGTGCCGCCGGCGAAGTCGATTGCACCATAGGAGAAGATCAGGCCGGACGGCGAGCTGTAGGAGCTCGGACCACCCCAGAACCAGACCATGTGCGCCATCGGGAAGTAGATGAAGGTGACCCACAGGACAACGAACAGCATGACGGCGGAGAACTTGATGCGCTCGGCAAACGCACCGACGATGAGGCCGGGCGTAATGCAGGCAAACGTCATCTGGAACACGATGAAGGTGTATTCCGGAATTGCGACGCCCTTCGAGAAGGTCTCGGCGAGCGACGACGTGTTGACGCCGGCAAGGAAGGCCTTGGAGAAACCGCCGATGAAGCTGTTCAGCGAACCGCCGTCGGTGAAGGCGAGCGAGTAGCCGTAGGTGACCCAGATCAGCGACACAACGGCGGTGATCATGAAGACCTGCATCAGCACGGAGAGCATGTTCTTGGCGCGTACGAGGCCGCCATAGAAGAGAGCCAGGCCGGGAATGGTCATCAACAGCACGAGCGCCGAGGAGACGAGCATCCAGGTATTGTCACCCTTGTCCATGGTGAAGGCCGGAGCCGCTGCAGCCGCGGCATCGGCAGCAGCCGGCGCGGTCTCCTGCGCAAAGGCGACGACCGGCGCCAAGAGCGCGGCAGACGCAGCCCCGAGCCGCGCAAATGTGGAAGAAAACTTCGAAATTGACATTGGAATAAAGCTCCTTGCTCAGCCGTTCTTACAGCGCTTCGGTATCGGTTTCGCCCGTGCGGATACGGACGGCATGGTCGATCGAGTAGACGAAAATCTTGCCGTCGCCGATCTGGCCGGTCTTGGCCGACGACGCGATGGCTTCGACGGCCTTGTCGACGATTTCTGATGCGACTGCGATTTCGATCTTGAGCTTCGGCAGGAAGCTGACCGCATATTCCGTACCGCGATAGATTTCGGTATGTCCCTTCTGGCGTCCGTAGCCCTTCACTTCGGTCACAGTCAGGCCCTGGATGCCGATCGCCGTGAGGGCTTCGCGGACCTCATCGAGCTTGAACGGCTTGATAATGGCCATCACAATTTTCATCTGGTTTTCCCATCCTTCGTTATCCTCGGCGCGGAGCCGACTCTCCTTGCCGCTGACGTTCACGAACAGCGACTGGGGATCTACATTCAAAGGGCGTGCCAGTTTCGAGGCAGATTATAAGTTATTGAAAAGTAAAGAGTATAATGAGCGATGCTATTTAAGAGGCAAATGTCAGGGCAACAACCGCCCAAATAATGCCCAAATTTGTAAATTTGCACATTTTTTATTCATTTGCCTTTTTCCGAATCAAACCTTCCTGCGCGACTGACGCAATCAGAACACCCGACCGGGTAAAGAGGCTACCGCGCGTGAGACCGCGGGCACCAAAAGCCGATGGGCTATCTTGTGTGTAAAGCAGCCAATCCTCAAGTTTATCAGGCCGATGAAACCACATGGAATGGTCAAGGCTCGCAACCTGCAGGCTCTGGTCGAAGATCGACGTCCCATGAGCGTAGAGCGAGGTATCGAGCAGCGTCATGTCGGAGAGATAGGCAAGCACAGCAGCTTGATAGAGCCGGTTATCCGGGACCGGCCCTGTCGCGCGCACCCAGACATCCTGTCGGGGATCGAGCTTCTTGTCGGAAAAATAGTGTGTCAGCGAAACCGGCCGGATTTCGATCGGCCGTTCGCGCTCCCAGTATTTGCGCACAGCCGCCGGCGCATGCGCGAGATACTGCTCCTTGATCTGCTGTTCGCCGAGCAATCTTTCCGGCATGGGGACATCGGGCATCACGATCTGATGATCGAAGCCCGGTTCCTCGACCTGGAAGG
This sequence comes from Rhizobium sp. USDA 4016, assembly GCF_056279705.1. Taxonomy (NCBI): domain Bacteria; kingdom Pseudomonadati; phylum Pseudomonadota; class Alphaproteobacteria; order Hyphomicrobiales; family Rhizobiaceae; genus Rhizobium; species Rhizobium sp. USDA 4016. The sequence continues at coordinate 4,243,807 of NZ_JBWCCY010000004.1, read as the reverse complement.
AGCACGAGAGTGCAAAAATCGCCTTGCCGTGCTGGATTGCCACCACCCGGCGCGTGTTGAAGCTCGATCCGTCACGGATGCGCTCCACCTGATAGACGATCGGTACGGAAGGATCGCCCGGCCGCATGAAATAAGCATGCAGCGAGTGAACGAAGCGCTCTGTCTCAATCGTCCGCTGGGCAGCCATCAATGCCTGACCGATCACCTGTCCGCCAAAGACGCGCTGCCAGCCGACCTGCGGACTGCGGCCGCGAAAGATATCGACTTCGATCGGCTCGAGATCAAGCGTCGCGAGCAGCGTTTCCATGGCAGTGGGTTTGGCCGCGTCTTCCATCATTTGTTCAGCTCCCAACGGTAGGAAGTGGGGATGCGATGATCTATATAGATCATCATTGTAATCACAAGGCGCGGAGAGCGGGCGATGCAGGACATGCTGGTTGTTGGCGGAGGTTACGTCGGCCTTTCCGCGGCGGTCGCCGTCAAGCAGGCTGCCCCCCACCTCGATATTGCGGTCGTTGAAGCAGCGCCTGAGAATGCCTGGCAGAAGGATATGCGCGCCTCGGCAATCATCGCCGCGGCAACGAAGATGCTGGAAGTCTTCGGCATCTGGGAGGAAATCAAGCCTGAAGCCCAGCCGATCACCAAGATGATCGTGACCGATTCGAGGACAGCCGACCCGGTCCGCCCGGTTTTCCTGACCTTCGATGGTGAAGTGGAAGATGGCCGCCCTTTTGCGCACATGATCCCGAACGCCGTCCTGGTCGGCGCGTTGCGCGGCGTCTGTGACCGGCTCGGCATCGAAATCCGGCATGGACTGAGCGCCACCGGCCTGAAGACGGAAGAAAACCGGATCTCCGTGACGTTGTCCGATGGCAGCGCACTGGAATCACGCTTGCTCGTCGCCTGCGATGGGGTGCGCTCGAAGCTCCGCGATCTTGCAGGCATAAAGACGGTCAGCTGGGATTACGGCCAGTCAGGCATCGTGGTAACCGTCGAGCACGAGCGGCCGCACAATGGCTGCGCCGAGGAGCATTTCCTGCCCTCCGGTCCCTTTGCGATCCTGCCGCTCACCAACAACCGGTCTTCCCTTGTCTGGACCGAGCAGGCCCACGATGCCGACCGGCTTGTTGCCGGCGACGACCTGATTTTCGAAGAGGAACTGGAGCGCCGTTTCGGCCACAAGCTCGGCGCGCTCAAGGTGATTGGCGAAAGGCGCGCCTTCCCGCTCGGCCTGACGCTCGCCCGGGCCTTCGTGGCGCCGCGCTTTGCACTTGCAGGCGATGCAGCCCACGGCATTCACCCGATTTCCGGCCAGGGCCTCAATCTCGGCTTCAAGGACGTGGCAGCATTGGCAGAAACCATCGTCGAGGCCGACCGGCTCGGGCTCGATATCGGCTCGATCAATATTCTCGAGCGCTACCAGACTTGGCGCCGCTTCGATACTTTCCGCATGGGGGTGACGACCGACGTGCTGAACCGGCTGTTCTCCAATGACGTGATGCCGGTGCGCATTGCCCGCGACGTCGGCCTGGGCATCGTCGACAGGATCCCGAGCCTCAAGTCCTTCTTCATCGGGCAGGCGGCCGGGACCGCGGCCAGGAACAATCCGCGGCTTTTGGCAGGCGAGACGATCTAATCGTCCAGCCCCCGCGCCTCTGACACCAGCATGATCGGGATGCCGTCACGAATCGGATAGGCAAGGCGCGCCTTTTCCGAGACGAGTTCGTTGTGCTCGCGGTCATAGCGGAGCGTGCCCTTGGTGAGCGGACAAACAAGGAGCTCAAGCAGTTTCGGATCAACACGGCTGAGTTTTTCGTCCATACCCGATGATTTACTGCAAAACCGTATCGGAGTCACCGAAGACCCGCGCGAGCACGATTTCAGTGATTGCGATCAGGGTTTCCGCCCTGGTTTTGAGATCGGGAGCCTCCAGCAGCGCCTGTTTCTCTGCAGGGCCAAAGGGCGACATCATCGCAAGCGAATTCACGAGCGTCAGATTGCTGGCGCGCTCGACGCTTTCCCAGTCGGCCTCCAGCTTGTTCGCATCGAGGTAGGCCCTGAAAGCGGAAAGCAAAGCGCCACGATCGACGGCATCTTCTTCATCGCGTGCGGAAAGATCGGAAATGAAGGGAGCGATGCGGAAGCTTCTGAACGGCTCATGCGTCATTTTCTCGCCAAGCAGGCGGAAACGGCAAACGCCCGTTAGCGAAACGATATAGCGCCCGTCGCCCGTCTCGGCGAAAGAGGTGATCCGCCCGATGCAGCCGACGGGAGCAAGATGAGGTTCGCCGCTTTTGTCGCCCGCCGTCGAATCATTGTCGCCAAGCGCCGGCTGGACCATGCCGATCAGCCGGTTGCCAGCCAACGCGGCGTCAAACATCGCGAGATAACGCGGCTCGAAAATATTCAGCGGAAGCTGTCCCGTAGGCAGGAGAAGAGCGCCGGTCAGAGGAAAGACGGCGATCGAATCTGGCAGATCGCCGGGCTTTAAATATCTTGCATTCCCGACTTGCATCAAAACTTGTCCCACACCAAGCGGCAGGAGCGAAACGGTGCTCCCTGTCCTGCCTGTGAAATGTGGTGCCCTTGCCCAAAAACGCAAGGGCAAGGCTTTGAAAGTTACGAGAAGAGCATCGCCGAAAGCTTGCGCCGCGCGGACACCGTTGCCGGATCCTTGAAGCCCCAGACTTCGAAGAACTGCAGGAGTTGGCGGCGTGCGCCGTCGTCATCGAAGGTCCGGTCCTTGCGCATGATATGGAGCAGATGCTCGGCCGCCTCGTCGCGCTTTCCCTCGACGTTCAGGATCTTGGCAAGCTTCATGCGCGCATCGTGGTTATCCGGATCGACCGCAAGGTCCTGTTCCAGGGCGATTGGATCACCGAGCTTGCGGGCTTCTTCGATCTGATCGAGCTTCGTGATGACGGCCTGAATCCCGGCGTCCTTGGCAAGCTCTTCCGGCAGATCGGTCAGCGCTTCGCGAGCGCGCTGATGCTGGTTGGCGGCAATCATGATTTCGGCCATCCCGGCAAGCGCCTTGGCATTTTCCGGATCGGCTTGCATGATCGCGCCATAGAGTTGCGCGGCACCATTAACGTCGCCCGCGGCCAGGAGCCCCGCAGCCTCCTCGAGCACCGCTTCGATCTCCGCAGCCTGATCTGCACCAGCAGGACCGGCGATGCGGTCGATGAACTGGCGAACCTGGCTTTCCGGCACGGCACCCATGAAGCCATCGGCCGGGCGGCCGCCGACGAAAGCGATCACGGCCGGGATCGACTGGATGCCAAGCTGGCCTGCGATCGACGGATGGTCGTCGATATTCATCTTCACGAGCTTCACGCGGCCCTGCGCTTCATTGACCACTTTCTCGAGCACTGGCGTCAATTGTTTGCACGGGCCGCACCAAGGCGCCCAGAAATCAACGAGCACGGGCTGGTTGCGCGATTCCTCGATGACGTCCTTCGTGAAAGTGGCGGTTGTCGTATCCTTGATATGTCCGCCGCCTGCCGCCGGCTGCGGCGCCGAACCGAAATTCGCCGTTGCCGACATCTGACTGCCGAAGGAATTGCTGTAGGAATTGTCGCTGCCGCTCATTGGTATCTCCCGCCATGCCGGTTGCCCGGCTTTTTCTAGCGCTAAAATCGTATGTCAGGCCGTCACTTTCAAGACAAGCGGCTTATGGCCGGTCGCTTCCATGAAGCGAATGAGATCTGCGCTTGCAATCGACGTCGTCGCATCGTTGGACAACGGATGGCAATTGACGACCTCCTCCTTCATCAAGTCCGCATCGAGCACGAAGGTCACATTGTTGCCCATGTCGTTGATGGCGCCAAAGGCGGTGACCGCGCCGGGGATCACGCCAAGATATTCCATCAGCTTTTCCGCCTTGCCGAACGAAACCTTGCTGGCGGCGCCGATCAGCCCATGCACGGTCTTGAGATCGACAACGGCATGTTCCTCGACCGTCAGCAGGAAGAACTGATCCTTCTTATCTTTCACGAAAAGGTTTTTTGTATGCCCGCCGGGAATAGCATCGCGCAGCGACACCGATTCGGCCACGGTGAAGACTGGAGCATGCTCATGCGTGCTGTGCGCGATGCCGAGCCCGTCGAGGAAGGCGAAAAGTTCGTTCTTGTTTTTCGGCTTGGCTTCAGTCATCGCGGCATCCGTGCGGAAAGAAAGAGATAAGGTGCCCTGATTAAGTCGGAGGGACGTGTTTTGCAATGTTCGGGATCGACGCTTATCCCTGAATTTGCGGCAGTTTGCGAAAGCGCCTCTGAAATCGTGGAATTTTTCTTGGCCTTTGCGTGATTTCCCTGTTGCATTTAAAAATCGATTGGGCCATATAGCGCCCGTCGCCGCAAGGTGGCAGCCCACGGTCCACCAACTACCCCGGACCGATGCGGATTGAGCGGGTGTAGCTCAGGGGTAGAGCACAACCTTGCCAAGGTTGGGGTCGAGGGTTCAAATCCCTTCGCCCGCTCCAGTTTCCAAATTGTCCGACCCGGAGACATTGGTAACAGATCGTACCTAACACGTAGGTGACAACCTCGTGCCGAACGGGTTGTATCGCAGCGGGTGGCCAGCCAGCGAAATCGAAACTTTCATGCCGTGGAATTTTGCAACGTAATGGCCTTGGTTCATCGCTTGCTATGCAAGGCGCCCGGTTTAGGCCACTATGAAATCGTAGCGGCCGAATTTTCCGTCGCTCGTCGCCCCGACATCGAGCAACAAGGCTGCGTTGAATATCCGGTCACGTTCATTGTCCGGCTCACCGGGAAAATAGAGCTGCGTCGTCAGCACTTTTCCGCCGGGCCGTTGGACTTTCAGGTGGTAATGCCGGGTGCGGCCAGGATAGACCCCTGGCACGATCGTCTCAAACCACCATTTGCCTTCAGCATCGGTGAATTGATGTCCGCGGAGTTTGTATCCGCTGTTGTCATAGGTGCCAATCTCATTGGCATGCCATAACTCGATCAACGCTTTTGCCACGGGCTGGCAGTTCTCGGTCAGCACGTAACCGGCAAGCGTCATCCTTTCACCGCCCGGTGCATCGCTCGCGAAGTCCTGTTTTTCAGGGCTCTCCGGGGTGAAATACGGGCCCTCGGTCTGCGCTGGCGTCAGATCGTCGTCATCATCGCAAGTTGGTGTAAGCGACAGCTGCGCAGGAGCGCCGGCTGCATGGCCGAGTCTCGGGAGCACAATCGGCGTGGCAACGAAGCCCATAAGGAAATGTCGCCGGGTCGGCATGGCGTTGTATCTCCCCTAACATGGAAACCAAGATCCTTGCGGCTCCATTGGGCAGAAGTGGGGCGGGTCGCTAGGAATTTGGGTACTCAATAGTTGTAGCGGCGCGCATGGCCCGAATGCCTTGCTGTTGCCTCGGGTAACAGTCACCGGATTTCGGCCAAGTGCAATCTATTTCCACGTATGCACTTCGCGTCACACTCATCGAGTGCTCCGCGCAAAAACCGCTCCTTCTAGAACTGGAGTGAATTTTGCAGTACGGGCACGATCCTACGACGTCGTAATTTTATGCTTGCCGGTTGGGGTCGAGGGTTCAAATTCCTTCGAGCTCTCCAGTTTTCATAGAAATATCAAATATTTATAATAATCATCGGTAAGACGATGTAGTGTTCTAAAGCCATGTCGCCACGTCAGCGCCAAAACGGCCGATCGCAGCCATTTGCCGCACTATCTGAAAAGAATTTGATTTGCGCGCAACGCATCGCCATGTTGAGCGAGGGCGGGCAACGGTTGGTTTGATGTATGCTGCAACGAATTGACGACACGGATGCCGCCCTGATCGACAGGCTGCAGGAATCCGCATTCGACTATTTTCTGAAATATTCCAATCCCGAAAACGGCCTGGTCGCGGATACGTCAGTGCCCGGGGTTCCTTGCAGCATCGCTGCCGTCGGCTTTGCGCTCTCCAGCTATGCGGTCGCCGCCGAACGCGGATGGATGACGCGCAAAGAAGCGGCAGGCAGGTCAGTCACGACGCTGCGTTTCTTTGCCAGGAGCCATCAGGGACGCGAACGCCACGCGACCGGCTATCGCGGCTTCTATTACCACTTCCTGCATATGGATACCGGCCACCGGGCCTGGAACAGCGAGCTCTCGACAATCGACACGACCTTGCTCGTCGCCGGCATGCTGACGGCTGCGGCCTATTTCGATCGGACCGATGCGGTGGAGACGGAAATCCGCGAGCTTGCGAAATTCATCTATGAGCGCATCGACTGGCATTGGGCGTTGAACAAGGGGCAGACCGTCAGCATGGGCTGGAAGCCGGGCAGTGGCTTTCTGCGCTGGCGCTGGCAGGGATATGACGAAGCGATCCTGCTCTATATGCTGGCACTTGCTTCGCCGACCCATCCGATCTTGCCATCGAGCTACGATGCCTTCGTCTCAAGCTATTCCTGGATGCTCTTCGGCAAGCAGCCCTATCTCTATGCTGGACCGTTCTTCATTCACCTTTTCCCGCATGCCTGGATCGACTTCCGCGGGATTAAGGACAAAGAGATGGCCGCCCACGACTGGGACTATTTCCGCAACACACAGGTTTCGATCGCCGTGCAGCGCGATTATGCCGAGCGCAACCCCGGACACTTCGTTGGCTACAATAGGGATGTCTGGGGACTTTCCGCCTCCGACGGCCCGCCGCCAACGCGCAACATGCGTGGCGGCCGGCGCCCGAAGGTGCTTGGTTACGCCGCCCGCGGTGCACCGCTTGGCCCGGATGACGGGACAATTGCACCCTGGGCGGCGGTTGCGGCATTGCCCTTTGACCGGCAGGCGTCGCTTGATGGCCTAAAGGCGCTGCTCGCCGCCTATCCTGATCTGCTCTGCGAAGGCCGCTTTCCAGGCGGCTTCAACCCGACGGTGAAGACTGCCCGGCCTGAAGGTTGGGTGGACGATCGATGCGTCGCGATCGACCAAGGGCTGCTGGTGATGACGATCGAAAACGACCGGTCGGAGTTCATCTGGAACCTGATGCGGCAGTCGCCGGTCATCCGTCTCGGCCTTGAACGCGCCGGCTTTACGGGCGGCTGGCTGGAGCAGGCGGAAACGGAAAGGGTTTCGCGAAAGTCGGCTTAACGGCGGCCGAAGACATGCGCCTTGCCGGCGATGTCAAGGCGAACACGATCGCCGCGTGCGGGCAAGGCCACGCTGGATGTCTTGATGAAGATCGGCGGTAGCGCCACGCCTTCCAGCGACACTGCCACGGTGCAGGTTGCGCCGCCGAACTCGACCTCGACGACACGACCACCATAGGCGGGCTCGCCTTCATCGGCAACGACGCGAATCTGCTCCGGCCGCAGCATGATCTCGGCCTTGCCTTGATGGCTGCCTTCCACTGCAACACGGCCGAGCGCGCAATCGGCAAAGCCATTGCGGATAATCGCCGGAAGCATCACCGCATCACCCAGGAAGAGTGCGGTCTCGCGGTCCTTCGGCTGCAGGTAGAGCGATTGCGGTGAACCCGCTTGGATCAGCTTGCCTTCCCTGAGCACCGCGACCTGGTCGGCAAAGGAGAGAGCCTCTGCCTGATCATGGGTTACGAGAATAGTCGTGATATCCGCCATCTGCAGCACGCGTGCGACAGCCTTGCGCATGTGTTCGCGAAGGCCGGTATCGAGCGCCGAGAAGGGCTCGTCGAGCAGCATGAGGCGCGGCTTGCGGCCGAGGGCTCTCGCCAGTGCCACGCGCTGCTGCTGGCCGCCGGAAAGCTGGTGGGGACGGCGCGTCAGCATGTTGCGGTCGAGCTCGACCATATCCAGTAGTTCGACGATCCGCTTTTCGCGATCGGGACCGCCCCGCTCGAAACCGAAGCCGATATTGTCGGCAACGCTCAGATGCGGGAAGAGCGCACCGTCCTGCGAGACGATGCCGATGCCGCGCTTGTGCGCGGGAACGGCTGCCGAGCCATCCGCGAGCACTTCGCCGTTCAGGACGACCTGCCCTTCATCGGGCCGCTCGAAGCCGGCGACGATGCGCAGCAAAGTCGTTTTGCCGGAACCTGAGGGGCCGACGACGGCGGTGCGGCTGCCGGCGGCAACGTCCAGCGTCACCTTGTCCAGCGCTGTCACTGGGCCATAGCGCTTGCTGACAGACTGGATCGTAAGCAAGGTCATTGGCCGGCGGTCCGTTTCGATTGGGCATAGAGAAGAAGGGTCAGCGGCAGCGACAGCACTATCATCATCACCGCATAGGGAGCGGCCGACGCATAGTCGATTTCGCTGGTCAGCGACCAGAATTTCGTTGCCAGCGTTTCAACACCGTTCGGCGACAACATCAGCGTTGCCGTCAGCTCGTTGGTGATGCCAAGCGCCGACAGCGCGATGCTTGCAGCAAAGCCCGGGGCAGCAAGGCGCATGGTAATCTGGCGCACGGCCTGCGATGGCGTGCGTCCCAGGCACATGGCAGCCCGTTCCAGCTCCACAGGTGCTTGTGCGATGCTGGCACGAAGGCCGACCATCGCACGCGGCAGGAAGAGCAGGACATAGGCAACGATGAGGGTCGCAAAAGTCTGGTAGAGCGGCAGCGCCAGCCGCACGGTGATCGTCACCAATGCCAGCGCCACGACGACGCCCGGAAGCGAGCCGACATAATAATGGCAGGCTTCGAGCAAGCGCTGGAATCGCCCCGGGGCGCGGACCGACAGCCAGGCCATGGGCGCGGCCGCGATCGTCGTCAGCACGCCGCCTGCAACCGCAAGGACGATCGTTTGAACGAACGCATTTCCGACCGCATCCAGCCGCCAGATCTCGCCGCCGCCGAGATAGAGCCAGCGGCCGAGCGTCATGAGCGGTACGCCGAGCGTCAGCACCGCAAGCGTGCCCGGCAGCAGAATGGCAGGTACGACAAACCAGCCGAGACGGCGGCGATCGGCGGGACGTGCGGAACCGGATCCGACGCGGGCGTAGCGCTCGTTGCCGCGCAAAAGGATTTCGAGGCCAAGCAGGAAAAGGCAGCAGGCGACGAGCACACCGCCGAGCATATTGGCTGCGGGGCTGTTATAGGCCGACTGGAACTGATCGACGATCGCGGTCGAAAAGGTGTCGAAGCGGATCATCACGTAAAGCCCGTATTCCGACAGGAGATGCAGCCCGATCAAGAGCGAGCCTCCACAGATCGCAAGCCGCAACTGCGGCAGGACCGTACGGAAGAAGACACGCCAGGGATCGAGGCCAAGCGACGCCGCCGCATCCTCGATCGCCGGATCGAGGCGGCGAAGAGCAGCAGCGACCGGCAGGTAGAGAAAAGGATAATAGGCGAGCACGGAAACGAAGACACCGCTCTGCAGGCCGCGCATGCCGGGAACGAGGCTCACCCAGGCATAGCTGTGGACGAAGGCCGGAACGGCAAGCGGCGCAACGGCAAGCCAGGACCACAACCGCGGAAACGGAACATTGGTCCGCTCCGTCAGCCAGGCGAGCGTCACGGCAACAACAATCGACAGGGGAATGGTGAGCGCCTCGAGGAGGATCGTGTTGACGAGCAGCTCGCCGACACGTGGCCGGAAGACCAGCTCCTTGACCGTCTGCCAGCCGACATTGATGGTAATCCAACCGATGAAGCCGAGCGGCACGAGGCTTATAAGTGCGACGAGCGTTGCAAAGACGACGACGGAGGCGTGCGGCATGCGCCCGCGCAGCAAACCTGTTCCGCTGACTGGCGCTCCATTGCCGGGCGCGAGCTCGGAAACAAGCGATCTGTTGTCTTGCAGCAAGGCCGACGCCTTTGATACGCTGAAAAAGGAAGGCAACCGCCTCTTTCTGAAGCGGTTGCCGGATTGGGTCATGCCCTAAGGTTTTCTTGAGCCAAAAGCAATAGTTTTGACTCGATCCGGCCTGCGGCAGAGAGGCTTAGATCAGGCCCGCGGCCGTCATCAGCTCGACGACTTTCTTGCTGTCAAGCTCGGAAGCCTCAACCTTCGGCGCATTGAGATCGGCAAGCGGGACGAGCTTTTCGTTCGCATCGCCGCTGACCGCGTATTCATAGGACGTGCCGTTTTTCAGGATGTCCTGGCCGGCTTTGCCGGCGACGAACTTCAAGAACGCCTGGGCTTCCTTCATATGCTGCGTCGACTTCAAGATGCCGCCGCCCGATACGCTGACGAACGCGCCCGGATCCTGGTTCTTGAAGTAATGCAGGCCGACATTCTTGCTGTTTTCGCCAGTCTTCGCCTGATCGCCGAACCAATAGTAATGATAGATGACCGCGCCTTCAACTTCGCCGGCATTGACGGCCTTCATGGCAACACTGTTGCCCTTGTAAGGCGTTGCGTTTTCCTTCATCGCCTTCAACCATTGAGCCGTTGCTGCTTCGCCCTTCAGCTGCAGCAGTGCACCGACGATCGCTTGGAAATCGGCACCGGCAGGCGACGCGCCCCAACGGCCCTTCCAGGCCGGATCGGCGAGATCGAGCATCGACTTCGGCAGCTTGTCTTCGGTGAGCTTCGTCTTATCATACACAAACACCGTCGAGCGGGCGGCGATGCCGGTCCACATGCCATCGGCCGGACGGTACTGCGCCGGGACCAGATCAAGCGTTTCTTTGTCGACCGGGGCAAACAGGCCCGCGCCATCGACGAGCGCCATCGCCGGAGAGTTCTCGGTCAAGAACACGTCGGCCGGGGAAGCGTCGCCTTCCTGGATGATCTGGTTGGCGAACTGCATGTCGCTGCCTTGGCGCATAGTGACCTTGATGCCGGTCTCCTTGGTGAAGGCATCGATCCATTCGCGGCCGAGGCTTTCGTGCTGAGCGTTATAGACAACGATACCTTCGGATTCCTGCGCATTTGCGCTGGATGCCAGAGACGTCGCAGCAAGAAGCGAGGTGGCCAAAGCAAGCGCGGAAAAGCGCGTAAGAGAAATTTTCATGATGCCCTCCATGGCGGGTGTCACCCAAACTCCCCGGGTGATGCGCGCCCCGTATATTTTTCTTGATTTAGTTTTTCAAGTTTCGCCTTGCCGCCGGTCTTCACAAATACTTGAACCCACCCATCAACTTTAGAATAATTCTATATAGCCAGGATGGCGTCGATCACGTCATCTTCGATTTCGATGCCATGCTCCAGCGCGTATTTTCGCGCATTCTGGCCGCGGCGACCGGGCAGGCGGACACCGGGATCGGAAGAAATTTCAGCGGCAAGTTCGCCCAGACGCGATGCCGCGAAGCTTCCACCGCTGGCTTCGGGATTGATAACGATCAGCATCTGCCCAAGGCCAGGCGCTGCTCCTTGGTCATCGAACAAGGAAGTGGATTCGAAGGAAAAATTGGCACCCGCGAGCGGTGCTGCGAGAATCTCGACCATCATGGCAAGCGCAGCACCCTTGGCCTCGCCGGATGGCACCATGGTGCCCTCCAGGGCGGCAACCGCATCGGTTGTCGGCTGGCCGTCACGATCAAAGGCCCAATCGGCCGGGATCGACGCGCCCTTTTGCCGGGCGGCCATGATCTTGCCACGCGCAACGCGCGACAACGCAAGGTCGATGACGATCGGATCATCTGCGGGAACGGGCGCTGCAAAAGCAATGGGATTGGTGCCGAAGACGGGCTTGCGTCCGCCCCAGGCAGCCATGGAAGCTGTGGCATTCGCAACCATCAGCGCCACGAGACCGGCTTCGGCAAAACGTTCGACGGTCAGCGCGAGCACACCCGCATGATGCGAACGGCGGATAGCGGCAAGCGCAATGCCCTGTTTGCGCGCCATCTCCGACAGCAACGGCACGGCGAGATCGAAAGCCGGATAAGCATAGCCGTGGCAGGCGTCGATCTGGATGATGGATGGAAAAGGCCGGAAGACGATCGGCTTGGCTATTCCGTCGACCTTTCCGGACTTTGCCTGGGCCGCATAGGCAACGACGCGGCGCAGCCCGTGGCCACCCTGTCCTGCGGCTTCTGCGGCGACCAGCGCACGCGCGACGGAGCGCGCATTTCCCTCCTCCACTCCGCTGCGCTTCAACGCGTCGATAACCAGCGCTTGGGCTGCGGCAAGTGTCAGATGCATGGAGAAAAACCTTGGGCAAAAACGAAGGGACGATGACGGTGTTACGTCATCGTCCCTTCGGATTCAATGCGGCTCTCTCGATCACTCGACGTCGAACTTGACACCCTGAGCGAGCGGCAGCGTCTTGCCGTAATTGATCGTGTTCGTCGTGCGGCGCATGTAGGCCTTCCAGGCATCCGAGCCGGATTCGCGGCCGCCCCCGGTTTCCTTTTCGCCACCGAAAGCACCGCCGATTTCGGCACCCGACGGGCCGAGATTGACGTTGGCGATGCCGCAATCGGAGCCACGGGCGGAAACAAAGGTTTCGGCTTCACGCATGTCATTGGTGAAGATCGAGGAAGATAGGCCCTGCGGCACGGCATTGTGCAGTTTCAGCACCTCGTCGAAATCCGTGTACTTCATGACATAGAGGATCGGTGCGAAGGTCTCGTGTTCGACAGGACCAGTCTGAGACGGCATCTCGACAAGCGCCGGGCGCACATAGAAGGCTTCGGCAGCGCCGTTTTCGACGCGCTCGCCACCCGTGACCTTGCCGCCAGCCGACTTTGCCTCGGATAGAGCCGACTGCATCTTCTCGAAGGCCGATTTGTCGATCAGCGGACCGACAAGCGTCCCGTTTTCCAACGGATTGCCGATCGTGACCGATCCATAGGCTTTCTGCAGGCGAGGCACGAGTTTGTCGTAGATGCTCTCGTGCACGAAGAGACGGCGAAGCGTCGTGCAGCGCTGGCCGGCAGTTCCCATCGACGAAAAGGCAACGCCGCGCAGAGTGAGATCGAGATCGGCTGTCGGGCAGACGATGGCGGCATTGTTGCCGCCGAGTTCAAGGATCGCACGGGCAAAGCGCTGCGACAGCCGCGGGCCGACGGCGCGGCCCATAGCCGTGGAGCCGGTGGCGGAAACCAGCGGCACCTTCGGGTGATCGACGAGGACTTCACCGACATCGCGGCCGCCAATCAGCAGCGTCGAAAGGTTCGCCGGAGCCTGCCCGCCTTCGGCGACGAAGCGCTTCAGCGCCTTTTCGAACAGCGCCTGTACGGCAAGTGCCGTCAGCGGCGTCTTTTCCGACGGCTTCCAGACTGTGGAATTGCCGCAGACGAGCGCCAGCGCCGCATTCCACGACCAGACCGCGACCGGGAAGTTGAAGGCCGAAATGATGCCGACCACGCCGAGCGGATGCCAGCTTTCCATCATGCGGTGCTCGGAGCGCTCGGTTGCAATCGTTAGGCCGTAGAGCTGGCGCGAAAGGCCGACTGCGAAATCGCAGATGTCGATCATTTCCTGGACTTCGCCGAGACCTTCAGACGTGATCTTGCCGACTTCGATCGAAACGAGGCGGCCGAGCGCCGGCTTCGCCGCGCGAAGCTCTTCGCCAAGCAAACGGACGAGTTCGCCGCGCTTCGGCGCAGGGACTGCGCGCCATTCGGCAAATGCCTTGTGCGCTTCGTCGATCGCCTTTTTGGCATCCGCGACGGAATGTTCCTTGAGTAGGCCGATTTCCTTGCCGGTGATCGGCGAGGCGACACGCAGCGAGCCGCCGGTATAGCGGGCCGCATCGACGCCGAGTTCGGAAAGCAGTTTCTTCGTCTCGGCTGCGAGATCGAGCGTAGCGATGGTCATCGTGTTTCCAACCTTCTTGTTCTTGATTGCGAGCTTTTACTCAAAAGCGCGCGTCGGCGAAGTGAGCGACCTGGGCGCCGGCTTCGTACCACATTTCCTTGAGCGTGCGGAAACCGGGCTCCCGCAGGTCCGTAACCGGCAAGGGCAGGTCCGCCTCCGCGATCCGGCCCCAATATATGGTGTGCCAGCGTACGGCCGAATACCGTGCCAGGCGCAATGCCCCGGCCATTATAGCCGGAGAAGCCAACGGCATTCGGCGCGAACTTGTGAAAGCGTGGTAGCGCATTGTCGGTCATGCCGATCTTGCCGTACCATTCGTATTCGAATTCTACGTCGCCGATCTGCGGAAAGAGCCTCTTCAGCGAGCGTTTCGCCCAGCTTTTGTGAACTGCAGCGCCGGTGTTGCGCAACGCTCCGACACTGCCGAAAACGAGGCGCCCGGCACGATCCATCCGGAATGAGGAGAGGATCTCCTTCGTATCCCAACAGCCTTCGCGACCGGGCAGAATCGATTTGCGCAGATTATCGCTGAGCGGCGTCGTCGCGAAATTGAAATAGGGAAGATGCACCTGCTCGCAGCGGACCTGTTCCCATGGCCCGGTGCTATAGGCATCCGTCGCGACGATAATCCAGTCAGCGGTCACCCGGCCGCTCTCAGTCTTCACCGTGCATCGGCTGCCGTCTCGTTCGGTTGCGATAACAGGGCTCGATGTATGGATCGAAACGCCCGCCTTGATAGCCGCATGCGCCAAACCTCGAGCATAGGCGAGCGGCTGCAGTGTTCCCGCACGCATATCGAGCAGCGAACCGGCATAGGCGCTGGTGCCAACGCGACGTGCGGTCTCGGCGGCATCAAGCAGCGTCACTGGCGACCCGCGCGCGGACCACTGCGCAGCACGCGTCTCGATTTCCTTCAACCCATCCGCGCCGACGGCGCAATGCAGCGTACCGTTCTTTTCAAGCTCGCAGGCGATGTCGTGCTTTTCGATCAACTCCATGACAAGGCGAGGCGCCTCGCCGAGCATACCGAGCAGGCGATCGCCGTAGGTCTGCCCGAGAGCGCCAGGCAGATCGTCCGGCATCACCCACATGCCGGCATTGATCAGTCCGACATTGCGGCCAGCCCCACCGAAACCGATCTCCTTGGCCTCCAACAGCACGACCTTCGAAACCGGCTTCGGCAAGATGAAGACCGGACGACAGTCCGGTGTAGCCGCCGCCGACAATCACCACATCGGCCGACAGGGCGCCCTGAAGCGCCGATGTCGCCGGCGGCAGCGGCGCGGTCTTTTCCCAGAGTCCGTGGGAGCGGGGATCATTCAGCATCAGTCAGTCCATTCCAAGCAAACGCGGCAGCACTCTAGCGCCGTCCACGGCATTGCGGAAGCAGCCTCAGTCAACGGTTTTCAACTCCAGGCCGACGATCCCCAGCGTCTTCATCACGGCGTCGGGCGAAGCCGACTGGCGCTCGGCAAAGAGCTTCAGCTCGTCCTCGACGGTGCTCGGCATCAAAGAACTCCGGGTCATTCCGATTTTGGAGGATAGACGTCTTTACAAAGGCTCCAGCGCCATGAATATCGACGTTTTGGAAATACATCATTCTCAATTGGAATGAACCATGCTGCCTTCGCGACGTTTTCTGCCGTCGATTTCATTGCTCGCCGCCTTCGAGGCCGTCGCCCGAACCGGCAGCGTGACAGCGGCAGCACGCGAACTCGACCTCACCCAGAGCGCCGTCAGCCGCCAGATCAAGGCGCTGGAAGTACAGCTTGACGCTGAACTTTTTCTTCGCGAACGCCAGACGGTGCGCCTCACGCTTGCGGGCGACAGCTACGCCCGCGAGATCCGCGAAGCACTTCGCCGAATTTCCAGCGCATCGCTGAACCTGCGCGCTAATCCGCATGGCGGAACGCTGAACCTCGCCATCCTGCCGACCTTCGGCACCCGCTGGCTGGCACCACGCCTCGGCCGGTTCCTGGACCAGAATCCGGGCGTTACGATCAATCTCGTCACCCGGCTCTCCTCCTTCGATTTCCGGCTCGATTCGATCGACGCCGCTATTCACTTCGGCCATCCGCATTGGCCGGGAGCGGAATTGACCTTCCTGATGTCCGAAAAGACGGTTGCTGCCTGCAGCCCCGCCTTCCTGAGGCAGCACGGCATCACCAAAGCTGAAGACCTGCTGGATGTTCCCCTATTGCATCTGACGACCCGCCCTGACGCCTGGGAGCGGTGGTTTGCCGATAACGGCGTCGCCTTCCAAAACGTACACGGCATGCTGTTCGACCAGTTTGCGACGGCGGCACAGGCAGCGATCACCGGCCTCGGCGTCGCGCTGCTGCCGACATTTCTCATTCAGGACGAGCTGAAGCGCGGTGATCTTGTCGCGGCGATCGGCCGGGAAGTGGAAAGCAGCGAAAGCTATTATCTCGCCTGTCCTCCCGAGCGGGCCGACTATGCGCCGCTTTCAGCCTTTCGTGACTGGATCACCGCAGAAGCCAAAGCGGGATGACGGAACGGCTTGCATCGCAAGAGCGCTTTCGAGCATTATGCGCCCAATCAGAATATTTCGCAGGAAACTCCCATGAAACCCATTTTCGTCCAGCTCCAATGCGCGCCCGGCAAGACCTACGAGGTCGCCGACGCGATCTACCAGACCGAACGCGTTTCGGAGCTTTATTCGACGAGCGGCGATTACGACCTGCTTCTCAAGGTCTATATCGAGGAGGGTCAGGACATCGGCAAGTTCATCAACGACAACATCGCCAATATCCCCGGCATTGTTCGCTCGCTGACGACGCTGACCTTCAAGGCCTTCTGACAGATACGATTAACCTTCTTCCGCAACAATCGATCCGCCGGTCTCCCCGTAAACCCCGCTTTAACGCCATCCATTATCTGGTCAAAGCCGAGTTGCGGCCATGTGGCCGGTAGGTGAACGATGTCAGCAGTGGAAACAGAGACAGTCACATCGGTGCCGCAGTCAGCTGCTGCACCACTGATCGTGCATGTTGTACGCCAGTTTCTGCCCAATCGCGGCGGACTCGAAGATGTTGTCGCCAACCTTGCCTACCAGACGATCAAACACGGCTACCGCGTCCGCGTCATAACGCTCGATTCGCTCTTCACGTCGCGGGACAACAAACTGCCCGCCCATGAGACGATCGACGGTATCGAGGTCGTCCGCATCCCCTGGTCGGGCAGCCAGCGCTATCCGATCGCACCGCAAGTCTTTCGCCACCTGGGGGACGCCGCCGTCATTCACGTGCACGCGATCGACTTCTTCTTCGATGCATTGGCCCTGGGACGCTTCCTGCACGGCAAGCCGATGATCGTGACCACCCATGGCGGCTTCTTCCACACTCGAAAATACGCCACGATCAAGAAGTTTTGGTTCCAGACCCTGACACGCATGTCGGCAAGGGCGTACAAACGCATCGTCGGCTGCAGCGTCTCCGATCTGGAACAGTTTCGCAAAATCTCGCCAAGAACGAGCATCCTGATCGAGAACGGCGTGGACATCGGCAAATTCGCCGACAGCGCATCGCAAAAGCCACGACGCCGCATCATCACCATCGGCCGCTTTTCCCTCAACAAGCGGCTGGATCACCTGCTGGATGTCATGATCATCCTGAAAGCACGCAATCTTGAATGGCACCTCGACATCGTCGGCTCTGAATCCGACCTCAAGGAAGCAGACTTGCGGCGAGAAATCCAGGCACGCGCGCTCGACACGACCGTGACGCTGACTGTTTCACCGGACAACGATTCGATCGCCCGCCTCATTCGCAGCGCGTCGCTTTTCGCGTCCGCCTCTGAATATGAAGGCTTCGGCCTCGTCGCCCTCGAAGCCATGAGTGCTGGCCTTGTGCCGGTACTCAACGGAAATGCAGCCTATTGCGGTCTGGCCGCAAAACACCCGTTGCTACGCCTTGCCGACTTTTCCGATCCGCAAGCCGCGGCTGATATCTTGGAGTCGGCTTATCTTGCTCTTCCAATTGATCCGGCCGGCATTCGCCTGACACTGATGCAGGAAGCCGGCCGGTATTCGTGGCAAACGGTGGCGGGGCGCTATTTCAGCGTCTACGACTCGGTCCTAAGCGACTGATCAACGCCGTTCCATTTCGGCCAGGCCTTGTACCCTTCGACGATCCCTTTGAGCCATGCTCGCTTGAATGCCGCTTCATCCGCATTAAAGCGGAAGCGCGCAACAAGCCAGCCGATCGCCGGGCGTGCAATTCTGTAGGTCACGTACGGCAAGGAAAAATCGTGCTTGCGCAGCAGCGCACCGAAACCGCGGCCATATTTTCGAGCGCGTTCGATCTGCTGGGTACCGATCACGCTCACAACCTGATCGTGATGGACGATGAGTTCCGGGAAGTACATGAGTTTCTGGCCGGCACCAACGAAGCGCAGCAGGAGATCGGCCTCCTCTCCGCTTTGAAACGGCGACGCCGACCCAACGCCCAGATTCTCGTCGAAGCCGCCGATTGCACAAAGCGTTTCACGACGAACGAAGATGCCGTTCGAATTGCCGCAGCGAAGATAAGTCCGGCGGGATATCTCTACGCTGCGATCACCCGTCGGGCTAACGGAAGGCTTGCCATCCGCATCAAGCGTTCGTCCCGTTACGATCGAAAGCGCGGAATTTTCTCGAAAGAGCCGCGCGGCGATTTCCAAGGTAGCGGGCTCGTACCAGCAGTCGTCGTCCGGAAAGCACACATAGGTTCCCGATGCTTTCGCAATTCCGTTATTGCGCGCATGCGAAAGCCCGCGCCCCGAGCGTAGATGGTGAATGGGAAAGGAGGAAGCGAAGCGTTCCACCAGATCGAATAGCCGGTCATCTTCATTCTGATCAACCAGAATGATTTCAAAGGTCCTCAGCGTCTGCCTTGCCAAGGATCCAAAGAGACGCTCGAGTTGATCGAAACGATCAACGGTACAGACGATGAGGCTGAACAATCGATACCCCTGAAGGCAGAAGCCGGCAAATTGCGGTGATTTTCATACCGACCACCGGTGCGACGTTTAACTGGACTTTAAGCGGCAAATATTAAGGTATCTGAAATAGACACTTCACAATGCGCTGTGGTCTCCGGGAAAAGGAAAAGCGGTAGTATTCATGGCGAAGAGCATAATGGCAAACTCGGCGCTCAATGCGGCAGCAGGCCTGACCCTGCTTGCGACGGGTTTTGCATGTTCGATCATTGCTGCGCGGCTGCTCGGCCCGGAAGCAAACGGGATTATCGCATTTTCCCTGTGGCTGGTCACGACCGGAGCGCTTCTCGCCGAACTCGGCACTGGCGTCATGCTTCTGCGCATCCTGCCGCAACTGCGGGCTAAGGGCAGATCCTACGAGGAACGCCGTAGCTTTGCCGCCTATCTCGTACGGCCAACGATCGTTGCGTCGCTGATAGTGCTCGCCGTTTATTCCCTGGTCTATTTCGAAGCCGAGCAGCTTCATTGGGCCGTCGGCGCCCCGGCCGTGATTGTCATCACCGGCGTCCTCTTCCTTTTCCAGTCGATCGGCGCTTACACGAAGAACTATCTCATCGGGGAACAGAATCTCGCGCCTTTTTTTCTGCTGACGATCGCAAGCTCCGTCGTACAGGTCGTCATCGTGCTTGCAGGTGCGCTGCTGTACGGCGTTAGCGGCGCCTTGGCCGGTTATGCAGCCGGTCAGTTCCTGATGTTCCTCTTTACGCTCAGGATTGCCTCGGTGCGCGCAAGCTCGTGTGGTATCGGCGTGGGTTATCTTGCGAGTTCTTCGTTCATTCTGTCCTTGGAATACGCGAATACATCGATCTTCCTAAATCGCATCGAGCTTTTCTTCCTGCAGAAGGATTGGGGCGTGGAGGCTGTCGGCTATTATGCCGTCGGCTTGTCGCTGGCCAATCTCGCGCTGCAGCTTCCCGTCCAACTGAGCGGTAGCCTTATTCCCTATTATTCGGAAAAAATTCATTCCAGTCCCAACGGCAAACTCCCTGCAAGCATTTTTGAAGGCGTCGTTCGAAGCATTGCATACATCACGCTGCCAATGAGCTTCGGCCTTGCCGCTATCGCCAAGCCGCTCGTCGTTGCAATCTTCGGCCAGCCTTTCGCGCCGGCGGGCGGTACAGTCGCCATCTTGGCGCTGACGGCCATACCTTACGTCTTCACGCAGATTTGCACGCAATATCTGTATTCCGTCGATCGAATTCGTGAACGCCTGATGATCGGAGGCATAGCCAGCCTCGTACTCGCTGTGGGCTGTTTTGCCGCCGTGCCCTGGTACGGCGGAGAAGGTGCCGCGGCAATCCGTTTTCTGGCATTTACGGTCATGTGCATGTTGATGGTCGCGCGGATCGACCTCGACGGCTCGATCTACCAAATGTCGATCCCGATTCTCCGCATCGCCGCTGCCGCGGCCCTTTGCGGGGCGACAGCATATGGAGCGATCCATTTTGTTCCAGGAATTGGCGGGCTTGTTGTTGCGGTTATCGCAGCAGCAGGCGCCTATGGGATCGCCCTACGCCTGCTGAACGCCGTTCCGGCTGCTGATATTGCGGTGATGGAACAGATCGTCAATCGCCTGCCGAAGCTGGCGCATCCATTAGCATTTCATGCGCTGGCGCTGCTCACGCCGCGCAGAATATGACGAGGAATGAAAATGAGCACGGGGCTGGATACCAACAAAAGCAAGACAACGCAAAAAGCTGCTGCAGCAGCCGAGCCGGTGACATTTGCCGGCACAATCGGCCTTTACGCACCTGCCAGTCAAGCCGCGCGCAAATCCACGGCCGTTCTCTTTGTCAGCCCCTGGGGATTTGAGGAAATGTGCACCCGCAAGTTCTTCCGTATCCTGGCGGAAGAACTTGCCGAAGCGGGTGTGGCAAGCCTGCGCTTCGACTACGCAGGAACCGGCGACGCGCTGGAGGTAACGGACCATAGCCGCGGCCTAGCCGTCTGGCTCGAAACGGCGGAGCAGGCTGCAGCGCAGCTGAAATCGCTTTCCGGCTGTGACAGCATCATACTTGTGAGCCAGAGTCTCGGCAGCACGATCGCTGTCGATCTGGCGCAAAGGCTCGGTGGTGTCGAGGGCATTGCATTGATGGCACCCGCAATCTCCGGCCGGCTCTATCTGCGTGAACTCTCCGTATGGTCGAAGATGATCGACGACGGAATGGGCGTTGCCGAAAGCCAGCGCGAAACACAGGGCGTATGGATCGCCGGCCTTCGTATGTCGGACGAAATCGCCGCGGAAGTTCGCAAAATCAACCTCATGGAGCTTTCGAAGCTCGACGCAAAAAACTGCTTGGTGCTGACGCGCCCGAACCGTTCGGCCGACGAAGATTTTGCCGCCCATGTCAAGGACCTGCATCCGGCCACGCGGGAAGCTGTCTATCGCGGCTATGACGAACTCGTCTTCAACCCGACGATCGCAACGATGCCGGTAGAGACCGGCAATCACATTGTCGAATGGGTGAAATCGATTTCCGGTTCTCAGAGAGGGACATCAACGCGAAGGCAACGCCCGACGGCACCGCTTACAACCGCCGAGTTCACCGAGACGCCGCTGCGGTTTGGAAAAGCTGGCGAACTCTACGGAATTCTTTGCGAGCCCACGGCTCCGCGTCGTGGTGCAACCGCGATCATCTTGACGACGGCTTACGACCGGAATGCGGGCTGGGGCCGCACATCCGTAAAAATGGCGCGCGCGCTTGCCCGCGACGGCATTCCCTCGCTGCGCTTCGACAATGCGAATGTCGCAGATAGCCCGCCCACCCCGGGCGCGCCAGAGCAGGTGCTCTATTTCAAAGGACAGAACGATGAGATCACAGCGGCCCTCGATCTTCTGGAATCATCCAAGCTGCTGCCTGCCGTGCTTGTCGGCCGCTGCAGCGGCGGTTACCTCGCTTTCCAGGGCAGCCTCTGGGATGAACGCTCCAGCGGCTTGATTGCCGCCAATCCCTATGTCTTCCACTGGTCCGGTAGGCTCACGGTCGACGCATCGCTTCGCCATGTGCCGCGCTCGCTCGAAACGTACCGCCTGAAGCTGCTGCAGTTCGAAACCCTAAAGCGGTTGTTGCGCGGTGAAATCGATGTCCCGCGGGCAATCAGAAATTTCATGACCTCTCTGGTGCGACGAGCGATCAGGCTAAGCCGTCCGATGCTGGATTTTCTGCCGGTCCGATCCGAGGAGCGGACCGCAATTCTCGATCTTTTCCAGTCCCTGAAAGCCCGCAAGGTTGACGTGTCGCTGATCTATACCGCCCATGATACCGGTCTTGAGCAGTTCAATGATCATTTTGGCAAGAATGGCTCATATCTGAAACGCTACGGCAACGTTAGGCTCAACATCATACCGGAAGCCGATCATAACCTTACACAGGCACATGCTCAGTCCTTCTACCTCCAGGAGGTCCGCTCCATATCGCTGAAGATCGGGACGCGCCAGGCAACACCGCATGAGGACCGCAGCCACGCCGTCAGATCGCCAAAATACGCGAACCTCCCAACGTCCTGATTTCACCAGAGGGCGCCTCGCCCTTCGTCGCGCCCGCAAGGCCATGCAGTGGGACGCGTTTGACCGAACCTGGCGCCAGATGAAACCAATCGTCGGCTGCACGGTAATTCGGGACATCAACGTGTACGGACTGCGCAAAGCGATCGGCCTGCAGCTCAAGGGTCCAGTTCCCGCCATCTTCTACCGCCTTCACATCGATCGCGGCATCGTGAAACGCCTTCGACCGTCCGAGCGGGAAATGGAATGCTTCGGCAAGCAGCCCGCCATCGGCGGAGCGCAGCCGCGCGACGGTTACGTCATGGGAAGGTGGACCGAAACGGAAAGCATAGGTCGTGTCGAAAAATGCACCGAAGAGCTCGGTCGCGGCGAGCTTTTCGGTGGATCTTGGCGCAAGTATCAGTGCCTGGCTGCCGCTGACGGCTCTCTGCTTGCCGTCTCGCAGGCAGACGACTTCAAGCTCAACCGGCAAGCTTTCCCCGGTTTCGTTGATGACATGCACGTCAAGGCCGTTCGTGCCCTCGTCCGTCAGCAGCACTTGAATCGGGCGGAAGGCGCGGCGCATGGCAAACCAAACCGGTTTCGGCTCACCGGTGGAATCGACAACGCCCCAACCGGGACCAGGCAGAATATCCTGAAGCGTCCAGACAAGAGCACCGTTGCAGTTTGAACCCTTGCGCCGCCATTCGGCGAAGGTTTCCGTCAGAACCTCGCCCGTCACGGCGCGAGACAAATCGAGATAGCGCTCCGGATTTTCCCGGCGCAGCGCCGCTGGGTCGACGTTATAAAGTTCCTTCAGGTAGAAGTCGCGAACATCCTCGAAATCCCAGGAGGCGCCGCGATCCCGCGGAACGCGAGCTTTCCACAGCGGACTATGGACTGCCGGGACATCCAGATGCCGCTGCAATGTCTTTTGTTGCGGTGCATGGGCGAAGGCGAGGGTTTCTGCAGCAAACCGGACGTCGGCGCGGCGAGCATCCTCCAGCGGGCGCATATAGGCACCAATGCCGTAATAGTGCGTGACGCCGGTATTTGGCGAGAAAGGCATGGCCCCACCGTGAGGGGAGTTCGGCACGTAGGGCACGTCGGGGCGCATACGCTCTGCAATCGCCGGGATGACGTCCTCCGTCAGCGGTCCGCGCCAGAATTCCTGCGGCAACCCAAGCATCGCCGCCTGTTGATAAATCTCGCTTCCGCCGCAAAGAACCGCGAGCGAAGGAGAAGCCTGCACTCCATGGATAAAACCCTCGACTTCGGCATGAACGTGGCCCGTGAAGGCCTTGTCGCTTCGCGGATAGTCGAAATTGGCGAACATGAAGTCCTGCCAGACAAGAATGCCGAGCTCGTTGCAAAGCTCGAAGAACTCTGGCGTTTCATAGGCCATCGTGCCGCCGATGCGGATCATGTTCATACCGGCGCCGGCAGCAAGGCGCAGAAAGGGCTCGTAGTCCGCGCGAAAACCCGGCAGGCGAACGATATCGGCCGTCGTCCAGACAGCACCGCGGCAGAAGACGGGCTCGCCATTTACCCGAAGGCCGAACCCGTCGCCGTCGACGCCACGATCGATTTCAATCCGCCGGAAGCCGGTCTTTCCGAGCGAGTATTCGGTGCCGTCCGAAACGAGCGTCAGTTCGTAAAGATGCGGGGTCCCGTGCGTATGCGGCCACCACGGCGTGACCTCCGGCAGCTTGAGGATCGCCGAATAATGATTTCCGCCGATCTTCTCAAAGCCTTGCTCCACCTCTCCGCAGCGAAGCAGCATCTCGGGATTTGCGGCATCCGCGTGCAACGAAACGCTGAGGCGGCCGACGCCATTTTCCAGCACAGCCCGGATCGAGACATTATCGATCGACATCACGCTGCGGCGAACAAGCGTAATCGACCGCCACGGCCCGACAGCATGAATTTCCGGGCACCAGCCAGGCATGTGCCCAAGCAGCGTCGTACGAAAGTTCTTAAGCCCCTGCGGCGCGATCATCTGAGGACGCCAGCGGGCGCGGGCTCCGGGCTCGCTCAGACGGGGACCGAGCGCACGGAAACAAAGGACCAGGTCATCGCCGCCCATAAGCGTGACCGGGATTTCATGCGCCGTGAACATGCTCTCGGAAGAGAGGATTTCCTGCCCGTTCAGAAAGACATGGCAGAGCGTCGCAAGCCCGCCGAAACGAAGGATAACATCGCCAGGCTGGGCGTCGAAGAGCCGGCAGACGTACCAGGCGTCTTTCGTATTCAGCGGCTCCGGATTTTCGCGATCGAAGAGACCGGCGCGCTCCAGAGCGTCAGCCACAGTGCCGGGAACAGGTGCTGCAATGAACCTCGAAGACGGCGGGATGTCATGCGGCGTCAAGCAAGCTCCCGGTTCCGTCAGAACCAGGTTCCAGCCTTCGGAAAGCAGGGTCTCTTCCGCACCGACGCTCGCCAACCGCCCCCCCATGCACAAGCTCCCGGTATCAAAGCCGATCGGAAATCGAAGTCATCATGGCATCCCATGCATCTGCCGCCGGATCAAGCGCCGCCTGCAATGGCTCGAACTTCCTGCGCGTGACGGCGCGGGCAAGCTGAAACTGCACCGACTTCGCCACTTCGGAGATACGCCGGGCATACTCTTCAGCCTGCGCGAACCTGCCCGGAGAAAGCCACGCGAGGTGATCTGCGGCCAACTCGAAATTGGCGCCGAACTGGCGCAAGGTGTTGAAGGCATATTTGTGGAAGAAGCCGAAAGGGCGCTCGGCGACAACTTCCACCTGCTGCGGAAATTGCTTGGAAAAGGCGCGGATCGGGTTTTCGGCAGGCCGGCGCGAGAAATGGACCTTGAAAAGACGGTGCGCCACATCGCCGATATAGTTTTCGCCTGCAAACGCCTCCGGAAGTTTTGCAAATTCCGTATAGGGTAGGAAGGGCGAATCCTCGTCCGTCAGATGCATCTGGAAGAGACCGTCGAAGTCCTCGCCCTCAAGCTGGAAATAGCCGGCATTGTGAAAATACTCTACGTGCTTGGCAGCAACATCCAGCCGGTTGATGGCGACGGTCGTCTTGCCGTGTTCGCAACGATAGGCCGTACCGAGGGTATCCGGCATATAGAAGGAGTCCATTTCGATCAGGCAAAGTCGGCCGCGCCTGATCTGCGTTTCGACGTGATGCTCGACGCGGTCGAAGATCGCGAGTTCGGTGACACGGATGCCGTAAAGCGCCTCGAGGTCTTCGAGCGGCACCTTGAAGAAGGTGAATTGATCGCCCTCGAAATCCTGCGTCAGCGTAAAGCCGAGCATCGCTTCAGGCGGCAGCCTCAGCGTGTTCAGCACTTCGATCCAGAGGTCGATATAGCAGTTGGTTTCCGGCCACATGCGTTCGTTGGAATGCAGCGCATGCTGGCGGTAGCCATCTGGACGGATGGCCGAAAAAACGCAGGACATCGAACCGCTAGCCCCACAGGGTCTTGCGCACATTCGCCGGCCATTCCGTCACGTCGAGCCCGTGATGATGGAACAGCGCAAGCGCGATGCGCTCGAGACCGAAGCCGACGCATGCAGTGTGCGCGACGCTGCCGTCCTCAAGGTTCAGGTCCCACTTCTGGCCAAAGGAGTCCTGATGATAGTTAAAGCTCATGCAGGCTGTCGGCTTGGCAGCCGACGTGATCGGGATCAGCAGCTCGAACTTCAGGTTCTGATCACGCTGGTTGTTGACCATCATCTTGCCGCCGCGGCCGAAAAATGGATCGTTGGCGACGTCGATGACGACTTCGAGGCCGAGCTGCTTCATCATCTCGACGCCGCGATCCATCCAGCGCTGACGGAAGTCGGTCACATGGCTTTCGGTGCCCATGCAGACATATTCGCGCATGCGGAAAAGCTGCTGGCGGGCGGGATCCTTCGACGGTTCATGACGAAAGCAATAGGACTGCAGGTCGAAGAGGCCGCCCTTCGCAGGCAGATTGCCCCGCTTGGCGATTGTCGGATAAAGCGGATAGCAGGCGGCCGGCGTCAGCACGATATCCGTTGCTTCCTGGCCCTTCGTCCAGTCGTCGCCGACTTCCATGCACTGCAGCAGGTTCATGTGATCGAGTTCACTGCCGCAGAAACTGTGGACGGTGCCCGCAAGCTGCGGGAAGCTTTTCATGTAGCCGCTCTTTTCGAAAAGCGCGCGGTTCATGCCCGGCGGGAAGCGCATGGCTTCTGCGCCATCCGCACCGCCGAACTTGTCGATCAGGCGCTCGAAGGCGGTGATCACGTCTTCGAACTGTCCGCTACGGCCATAAAGACCGTCGACGCCGGTATCGATCAGTAGACCGGATTCGAAGAGCCGGTCTAGAAACGAGGTCTGCATATCCATGACTGTCACCCCAGTAGGCTAGTGTCCTGCTTGTGGACGAGAAGCATGCTCGACGTGTTGCCGAGGATGCGGTCATTCGAGATCATGAGCTGTGCGGAATGAGCGTCGCGCAAATGCCGGCCAAGGCTGAAGGGCGTACCGTTCTTGTAGCCCACGATGCCGCAGATCAGCATGGCGTGGTTGACGATCTCCAGGATCGTTTCCGACGAAGCGATCTTCACGTTGTTCATGGCCACCGCAAAGCCCATCGAGGAAAGCTTGTCCGGATCGGACTTGGCATCTTCGTAAGCCTTGAGACCCGCCACGACGTTCGACTTCACCATCTGCAGCAGAGTGGAGACTTCGGCGAGCCGCAGCGCACCGGGGGGCGGAACACCAGGAGATTTACGGGCGGCGGCACGCACGAAGGCCTGAGCGCGGGAGACGGCGTCGACCGCAATGCCATACCAGACGCCGCTCCACAGCAGATGCGACGAAGCGAGCATCGACTGTGCGGCGATTTCGGCGAAAGGCTTCGGCAGGATCTGAACGGCAGGCGCTTGCCCCTTGAAGAGGAAGCCGTCGGAGCAGGTGCCGCGCATGCCCAGCGTGTTCCAGATATGCGTGCGCTCAAGTGTGTACTGGTCCTTGAGAAACGCCGTCAGGACCTGATCCGAGGGTGCTGCGTCCGGATGGCTGCGAGAGGTTATGAGGATCGCATCGGCATGCGAGCCGTAGGAGATCACGGTCGCGTCCTTTTCGAGACGGCAGCTGTCGCCGCTGACCTCGATGGCGCAGATGCTGTTGCGCAGATTGCCGCCGATCCCGCCTTCGGTCGTCGCCGATGCGATCAAAAGCTGCTCGGCGGCGATGCGCCGCATGAAGCCCGCATGCCATTCACTTTCGGTGCCGTGCTCGACCAAGCTTGAAAGCTTGATGTGGTGCATGGCGAAGACCATCGCACTTGCGGCGCAAGCCTGGCCAAGAACGGAGCAGAGTTCGGCGACTTCGGTCGTCGAAGCCCCCTCGCCACCCAGGTGGCGCGGCACTTGAATGCTGAGCAGGCGCTCGGCTTTCATCGCATCGACGGCCTCGCATGGAAAGCGGCCTTCGGCGTCGACGGCGTCGGCATATTTCGCGGCGATCTCGGCAACGCGCGCCGTTCTGACGGTAAAACTCTGTTCCGTGATCTTGACCGGAAAGTTCATCACGCGACCTTCCGGTTGTCCTTGATGATATCGACGGTCTTTTCGATCGCGGAGATGCTGGCAAAGGACTTGCGATTGAGGAGATTGTCCGGGAATTCGATATCGAAGGCTTCTTCGATGCCAAGCATGAGCTGCACGGAAGCAAAGGATGTCAGGCCGGCCGCATAGAGATCGGCATCGTCGGCTAGCTGATCGATCGGAACAGGAAGCTTGCCGAATTTGGCGAGCAGTTCGCGGATAGTCTTGTTCATCCTTAGCAACCTCCAAGATTGTCATGATCCCGAGTGGCGATTTATCGCCTTCATCATGAGCGTTCTTTAGGCCGGAAAACAAAACATTCCGCTAACTTGTCTGGTTAAATATGAGGAAGACTCGCAGTTAAAATTTTAGGGAGTACCTTGCCTCGATGGCCTTTATCTTTTTCTTGACAGACACTTAGGCGTTACTCCTGTCTCAGGCGCCAAGATTGTGTCCAGGCTGAAAGTGCAGAAATGATACGCCACGTGTCTTCACGTCACTCGGAAGGCGGGTAGCAATGCTCTACGCCATGGTAATCCAGTACGGAAAAACAACCATCCGCCGTCTTCCGGACAGAATTTTCGCCAATCACTGCCTTTCCGTGGCCACCTGGGATATCAAGGATATAGGCCGGCTGACAAAGGCCTGAGATGCGGCCGCGCAGCGAAGAAACGATCTTCTGGCCTTCTTCGATCGTCAGCCGGAAATGGCTGGTGCCGGGCGCCAGATCGGGATGATGCAAGTAGTAAGGCTTGATGCGCGTCTCGACGAAGGTCTTCATCAGGTCCGCCAGAACGCCGGCATCGTCGTTGACGCCCTTCAACAGCACGGACTGACTGATCATGACGATCCCGGCATCGATGAGCCGGCCACAGGCTGCACGGGCTTCGATCGTCATTTCGCGCGGATGGTTGGCATGCAGCGCTATATAAGTCGTCTTGCCGCTCGCTTTCAACGCGGCGATCAACGTCGCATCGATCCTCTGCGGATCGACAACAGGCACGCGTGTATGGAACCGGACGATCTTCACGTGATCGATGGCCGCAAGCTCCCGCATGATCTCTTCCAGCCGTCGCGGCGAAAGGACGAGCGGATCGCCGCCTGTAAGGATCACCTCCCAGATCTCCGGATGGCTGCGGATATAGTCGAAAGCAGCCATCATCGCCGCCGGATCGAGCGTACCGAGACCTTGAGGACCGACCATCTCCCGCCTGAAGCAGAAGCGGCAATAGACCGGACAGACATGCACGGCCTTCAGCAGCACGCGATCCGGATAGCGATGCACAATGCCTTCAACCGGGCTGTGCGCATGATCACCAATCGGGTCGGCGCGCTCTTCAGGTGTTACGACAAGCTCGGCCGCATCCGGCACGAACTGACGCGCGATCGGATCGTCGACGTCGGCTCGATCGATCAGCTTAGCGACGGTCGGCGTCAGGGCGATCGCATATCGTGCAGCGACCTCTTCCAGTGCCAGCCGGTCGCGATCGGCCAACAACCTGGCTTTCGACAGGTCAACGACACTTTTGATCGGCCGGACGATATTCATCAGCGATACTCCGCAACCGGTGCCCACAGCACCTGGTCGATGCGCGAGGCTCCTGTCGCCAACATGACCAGCCGGTCGAAGCCGAGCGCGATGCCGCTTGCCTCGGGCATGATCGAAAGCGCATCGAGGAAATCCTCGTCGATCGGGTAGCGTTCGCCATAGACGCGCGCTTTTTCTGCCATCTCGAGCTCAAAGCGGCGGCGTTGTTCTGTCGCATTGGTGAGTTCGCCGAAGCCGTTCGCCAGTTCAACGCCGCAGGCATAGAGCTCGAAACGCTCCGCAACCCGCGGATTGCGTGCCGAGGGACGGGCGAGTGCCGCTTCGCAAACCGGGTACTCATCCAGAATGGTCACGCGGCCGAAACCGAGGTGGGGTTCTATCTTTTCAACCAGGACGCGGCTGAAGAGGTCCGCCCAGCCGTCGTCGGCCGAGACGCGCATGCCGTTCCGGCGTAGTTCGGAAGCCAGATATTCCCGATCCGTCGAACCATCGGCGGCGACCGACGCCAACAGGTCGATGCCCGCATAGCGCTCGAACGCCTCTGCGACGCTGATGCGTTCAGGTCCGGCGAAGGGGTCGGTTTCGGCGCCCCGATAGGTCAGCTTCGGCGTCTTCACGGTTTCGGCGGCCAGCGCCAGAATCCGCACGCAGTCCATCATCAGCGTTTCATAGCTTTCGCCGGCGCGATACCATTCCAGCATCGTGAATTCGGGATGATGGAATGGGCCGCGTTCGCGGTTGCGATAGACATGCGCGAAGCAGGCGATGCGCTGCTCACCGGCGGCGAGCAGCTTCTTGCAGGCAAATTCCGGTGAGGTGTGCAGGTAGAAGGATGTCGCCTGCCCGTCCGTCGTCAGCGCCTCGGTTGCAAAAGCGTGCAGATGTGCCTCGTTGCCGGGCGAAACCTGCAGCGTCGCAGTATCTACCTCGATGAAATCCTCGCGCGCGAAGAAGCCGCGCAGCGCCGCCTGGATCGCGTTCCGCCCAATCAGGAAGGGGCGGCGGTCCGCGTGGACGCTGGGGGTCCACCAAGGAGACGCTTTGGCGCTGGTAAGGTTCATTCTCAGCTTTCATCACCAGGCTCGCCAACACGAGGGCTGGCGTTTTGCCGGATTTTAGGTTAGTTGCGCCCCAACGAAAAACAATTGGCGTCATCGGGACCATCCAGACAATCCCTCTACGACGCCAAAAGCCGAGTTACAAGGAAGTCTTATGGTCAAGGTCATCGCCTCTTCGGTCCGCAAGGGCAACGTTCTCGACGTAGACGGCAAACTTTACGTCGTTCTCACCGCGCAGAACTTTCACCCCGGCAAGGGTACGCCGGTCACCCAGGTCGACATGCGCCGCATCGTCGACGGCGTAAAGGTTTCCGAGCGCTGGCGCACGACCGAGCAGGTCGAGCGCGCTTTCGTTGAGGATGTGAACTTCCAGTATCTCTATGAAGACGGCGAAGGTTTCCACTTCATGAACCCGGCGACCTACGATCAGGTTGTCGTCGACAACGAAACAATGGGCGACCAGAAGGCCTTCCTCCAGGAAGGCATGACCTGCATTCTGTCGATGCATGAAGGCATCCCGCTGGCACTCGAGCTGCCGCGTCACGTCACGCTCGAGATCACCGAGACGGAACCGGTCGTCAAGGGCCAGACGGCGTCGTCCTCCTATAAGCCAGCGATGCTTTCGAACGGCGTGCGCACCCTGGTGCCGCCGCATATCAACGCGGGCACGCGCGTCGTTATCGCAACGGAAGACAACTCCTACGTCGAACGCGCCAAGGATTGATCCTTCGGACATATCAGACAGAAAGGCCGGCCTAATGCCGGCCTTTCTGTTTTGATTACAGATGCGGGTTGCGCGGCCGGTATTTTCTCACCAGCCGCTGATTGACCTCCGCAGCTCCGGGCATGTTGGCGCTGAGATAGACTGGTGCGTCGCCGGACTTCGAAAGCACTGACGCAACTTCAGCGAAGATTGCGTTCAGCACTGTTGCTCCGACAGCCGTCGACACCGGGCCCACCTTGAGACTGCTTCCAGCCAGATCGAGCACGGCATCGCCGGGCGGCAAGCCGTTATCCAGCACGACATCGGCGATATCCACGAGCCGGCGGCGGCCATTGGCAATCGCGCTCGAATAGGCAACCGAGGTAACAGCGATCACCTTGGCGCCGATCTCGCGGCCATAGTCCGCGGCCTCGATTGGTGCGGCATTCACACCCGAGTTCGAAGCAATGATGATGACGTCGCCTGGCTGCATCCCGTAGCGCTCCAGCACCGGCCGAACGAGGCCTTGCGTGCGTTCATAGACCGAGCTGATGACCGCCCCCTCATGCAGCATCGCGGAGCCGATGAGAACCGGCACGGTGAACGCAAGACCGCCGGCGCGATAATGCACCTCCTCGGCCAGCATATGCGAATGGCCCGTGCCGAAGACGTAAACGCGCTTGTCATGACGCGCCGCATCGAGAATGACTGCTGCGGCCTTCGCCATGGGTTCGGCAAGGCTTTTCTTCAAAGCCTCGAGACGGCCGATCAGATTGGAGAAATAGGCATCCGTAACCGCCGTCATGGCATTTCCTTTGCTTCAGGCCGCCTCGCCGTCGATCCACGTGGCGGTGACTTCGATCGCATCCGTCAGATGCACGAGGTCGGCGCGCGCTCCCGGCGAAAGATGGCCATAACCATCGAGCCGGAGAAACCGGGCCGGATAGAGCGTTGCCATGCGCAGCGCCTCGGCAAGCGTCAGATCAAGATAGGTGACGCCATAGCGGATGGTCGACGCCATATCGACATCCGACCCGGCAAGTGTGCCGTCCGAAAGCACCAGCTTCGAGCAGAAGCCCCCCTTCTCACGCCGTACGGTGCGACCGTTCAGCATGAAGCTATCCTTTTCGGAGCCAACCAGCGACATGGCATCCGTCACGAAGAAGAGCTTGCCCTCCCCGCGCTTGGCGCGAAGTGCAGTGCGCAGTGCTTTTGGATCGACATGATGGCCGTCGGCGATGATGCCGCACCACGTCGACGGATGGTCGATTGCCGCGCCAACCAGACCGGGTGCGCGGTGACCCATCTGGCTCATGGCGTTGAAAAGATGGGTGACGCCGCGTACACCAGCATCGAAACGCTCTTCTGCAGCTTCGCTCGAACAATCCGAATGGCCGATGCTGACGATGAT
Organism: Rhizobium sp. USDA 4016; assembly: GCF_056279705.1. Classification (NCBI taxonomy): domain Bacteria; kingdom Pseudomonadati; phylum Pseudomonadota; class Alphaproteobacteria; order Hyphomicrobiales; family Rhizobiaceae; genus Rhizobium; species Rhizobium sp. USDA 4016. Next base: position 4,211,413 of record NZ_JBWCCY010000004.1, on the reverse strand, counting down.
GCCAGCCTCGCTCAGTTCGCGAACTTGAGCGACCGTCACCTGTTCGACCGCCATCGTCACGAGCAGCGTACCGATCGCCTCACGGGCGCGGATGCAAGCCTTGACATCCTTGTCTTCGACCGGGCGCATCAGTTCGGCCAGGTGCGCGCCTTTGCGGGCAGGCGCCAGATGCGGACCTTCCAGATGAAGACCGGCCACGCCGCGATGGGTTTTAACCGCATCCTTCGCGGCCTCGATCGCAGCCGCCGTCGCATCTGCCGTATCGGTGATCAGCGTTGGAAGCAGCGCCGTCGTACCGTAGCGCCGGTGACCGTCAGCAATGATACACATCGAAGCTGCCGACGGCTCATCGTTCAGCATGCGCCCGCCACCGCCATTCACCTGCGCATCGACGAAACCTGCCGAAAGCACTCCGCCGTCAAGCAAGATCGTCTCGCCTTCGGGCAAGTCGTTGCACGAGACAATGGCTTCGACCCGGCCATTGGCAACGATCAGCGCCTTTTCGTCGTGGAACCTCTCGCCGTCGAAGATCCGGGCACCGGTGAAGATCTTGCGGGGTATCATATCGTCTCCGTGACTTTGAGCAGGTTCGCCGGCTTGTCTGGATCGAAACCCTTGCGGCGCGTAACTGACTCGATCAGGCGATAGTAGACGAGAAGCGACACGAGCGGATCGAGTAAGCCGTTGCCCGTCGTCGGCACGAGCAGATTGACGCCGGAAAGCGGCTGCGCCGAGAACGGTACCGTCGTTGCGCCGAGCTTCTGTAATCGCTCGAGTGCCTGAACGTTGTTGGCATAGGCCGCATCGTCGGGCATGAAGGCGACGATCGGGAAACCCGGCTGAACGAGGCGCATCGGGCCATGCATCAGCTCTGCCAGCGAGAAGGCTTCCGCGTGAAGGCCGGACGTTTCCTTGGCTTTCAGCGCGGCCTCGAGCGCGATCGCCAAAGCTGGCCCGCGGCCTGCCGTATAAAGCGAGGTTGCATTGAAGAGCACGTCTTCTGCGGCAGCCGTATCGATACCAGCTGTCGCCGACAGAGCCTCTGGCAACCTCTCCAATGAGGCTTGCAGATCGGCCGTACCGCCAATCGCAGCCGTGACACCGGCGAGCGCGGCAACCGAGGCGATAAAGGACTTCGTCGCGGCAACACTCTTTTCCGCACCTGCATTGAGGTCCAGAACGATATCTGCCTGCTTTGCAAGCGGGCTGTCGGTGACGTTCACAACGGCGATCGTCGTCGCGCCGCCACGCTTGGCAGCATCCTGAAGGGCAACGATATCCGGGCTGGCGCCGGATTGCGAAACCGTGAAGTGAACACCATCCTTCAACTGTAGAGCCGCACCATAGACGGAAGCGATCGATGGGCCGACGGAAGCGACGGGAATACCGGCAGTGATCTCGAAGAGATATTTGAAGAAGGTTGCGGCATGGTCCGAAGAGCCACGCGCTGCCGTCGTCACCACGCTCGGGCGAACCGAGGAAAACAGCTTGGCGATTTCGGCGAAAACCGGCTTCTCCTTTTGAAGGAGCGTCGCGACCACGTCCGGCGACTGGCCCGCCTCCTGCAGCATCAGCGACTGGTTCTCACTCATAGGTCATCTCCAATTTTCAGTTCGGCCACGAAATCATAGGCATCGCCGCGGTAGTGCGAACGGGTGTATTCAACGACGCGCTGGTCTTCCAGGCGCGAAATCCGTTCGATCAAGAGTGCTGGCGCACCGGTCTTTACATTCAGCATCGAGGCTGATGAAGGATCGAGCGTCACGGCGGTCAGCCGCTGCAGAGCACGCACCGGCTTGTGGCCGTTTGCGGCCAGCGCATCATAAAGCGATCCCTCGCCACCGGCATTGCCGCCGAGGAACTTGACCGGCACAACCGCCCGCTCGATCGCCAGCGGCAAACCATCCGCAAGGCGCAGACGATCCAGGCGCAGAACGGCCTCATCCTGCCCAAGTCCGAGAAGGAAGGATTCTTCCGGCGATGGCGAATTGATCGTGCGGGACAATATCCTTGCCGCCGGCGAACGGCCGCGTGAGCGCATATCGGCCGAGAAAGACGAAAGACGCCAGAGCGGCTGCTCCATGCGCTCCACCTTACTGGAAACGAAGGTACCGCTGCCGTGACGCGATTCCAATGCGCCGGATGCCATCAGATCACGATAGGCGGTTCGCACCGTCACGCGGCCGAGCTTCAGAGCTTCGGCGAGATCGCGCTCTCCGGGAAGGGCTGCACCCGGCTTGAGAAGGCCTTCCTGAATGAGGCCGGTCAACGCCAGTGCCAGCCGCTTGTAGAGCGGTCCCGTCATCGTTTCGTCGCGCAGACCGCGGGCATTGAGCTCCGCTACCAGACTGGTTCTATCCATGGATTAACCATAGAACCTATTTAGAACCACTTTTCAAGCTGAATCTCTGCCGCAAAGATAAAAACCCTCGTGGCGCACGAAGGTTTATGAGTGATCGAATGTCCGCGAAGATCAGCTTTTCGTGAAGATGTAATCCGTTTCCTGCCGCAGCACCTCGCCTGGGCGCAGCACCGCATTCGGAAAGCCCTCGTGATTGATCGCATCCGGCCAAACCTGCGTTTCGAGGCAGAAGCCGGCGAAGGGCCCGTATTTCCGCCCCCCGATGCCCGCGACCGCAACGTCGAGCTTGAAACCGGCATAGAACTGTATGCCCGGTTCGGTGGTTCTAACCTCCAGCGAGACACCGGAGTTGACGCTGCGTGCCAGTACGACGGAGCGCTTGGCCGTGCGTTCCGTCGAAAGGCAGAAATTGTGGTCGTAAAACGCCTGCTCGCCGTCATCGAACCGCTTCATCGGGGCCATTTCGCGGAAGTCGAAGACCGTGCCTTCGACCTGGCGGATCTCGCCGGTCGGGATTTGTTTCTCGTCAGTCGGTAGATAATGATCGGCAGCGATCATGATATCGTGGCCGAGCGCATCTTCGCGGCCGTCGAGATTGAAATAGGCGTGCTGGCAAAGATTGGCGAGCGTCGGCTGGTCGGTGGTCGTCTCGTAGACGACCGAGAATTCGCCATGGCCATGCACACGGTAAGTCGCCTGGACCGTGCAGTTGCCTGGATAGCCTGCGCGACCGTCCGGGTCGACGATCTTCAAGACGACACGGTCGGTATCGTGCTCGACAATCGTCCAGTTGCGCTTGGCGATATTGTCGCTGCCGCCGTGCAGATGCGAAACGCCCTTTTCATTGAGCTCGAGCTGATAGGCCTTGCCGTCGAGGGTAAACTTGCCACCGCCGATGCGGTTGGCACAGCGGCCGGGCGTTGCACCAAAATAGGAGGAATGGGAGGGATAGCTGGCAAAGTCGTCGAAGCCGAGCAGGAGAGGCGCATCATGGCCGTCGAGCCGCAGATCCTGGATGACTGCCCCCCAAGTCATGATCTTGGCTGTAAGGCCGCCGCCCTTGATCTCGACGCGATAGACGGTTTCGCCGTCTTTCGTCGTCCCGAAAACTTCCCGTTCGAGCTTTTCCGACATAGTTCGCCATCCCAAATCTGTGTTCGTTTCAGGCCCGCGAACCTGCCTCCATTTGTTGAGGACCGCAACCGTCAAAACACCAAAAAAGAAACGCCGCCGCAACGAGGTCAGCGGCGGCTGCAGTTCAGATTTTTGTACCGATTTCGTCGAGATTATAGGGCGTCGTCTGGTAGATTTCGTTGATCCAATTGCCAAAGAGCAGATGCGCATGGCTGCGCCAGCGGTTCTGCGGTGCGAGCGACGGATCGTTATGCGGGAAATAGTTATGCGGCATCTTGATCGGCACTCCGGCATTCACGTCGCGGAAATATTCGTCGGAAAGCGATGTGGAATCGTATTCCACATGATTGAACATGTAGAGCCGCTTGCCTTTTTTCTCGTGCACGAGACACACGCCCATCTCGTCGGATTCCATGAGGATTTCGAGGCTTGAGGACTTGTCGATATCGGCGCGCCGGACCTCGGTCCAGCGCGAAACCGGCACTTCGAAGTTATCGGAAAAGCCATTGAGGTAGACGGATGAAGGCTTGAGGTTCTTATGGCGATAGACGCCGAACGCCTTTTCCTTCAGCTCGTATTTCGGAACCTTGTGGAAATGGTAGATCGCCGCCATTGCGCCCCAGCAGACATTCATGCTCGAATGAACGTTCGTCTCGGTCCAATCCAAGATCTTCTTCATCTCCGTCCAATAGGTCACGTCCTCGTAAGGCAGAGTTTCGATCGGTGCGCCAGTAATGATGAAGCCGTCGAATTTGCGATGCCTTACCTCCTCCCAGGTCTGGTAGAAAGCAAGCAGGTGGTCTTCGGACGTGTTCTTGGCCCTATGGTTGCCAATGCGGATCAGCGAGAGCTCCACCTGAAGCGGCGAGGCGCCCACAAGGCGCGCCATCTGCAACTCCGTCTTGACCTTGTTCGGCATGAGATTGAGAAGCCCGATCTGCAAAGGGCGGATATCCTGACGGATCGCCGCCGTTTCGGTCATCACCCGCACGCCCTCATGAACGAGGGTCTCGAAAGCGGGCAGAGTATCGGGGATCTTGATGGGCATTGCGGTCACTCAACAAAACAAAAGGTACCGGCAAATAAAAAACCGGCGGCGAAAGAATCGCTACCGGTCCGCACGCGGCCCTTTAGCGACTTATTTAACGTGGCTGCAAGCCGGCCGGCCAAATCACCACGGAGAACACTAAATAGCGCCGGAGCCCACGCGAATCAATCGCAATTCTGAAGGGGCGCGTTGAACCAAGGTAACTCACGCGTTAATGACTGGTAGAATCTGTTGATGGACAGGGCGCGTCACCATGTTAATCAAGCATCATCATGGTCCGCATGGAAGGACATAATGGCAGACGACGTCGAAGGCAGGCCGAGCATTCAAGGGCAGGATAGAGTAGGTTACGATCTGAGCCTCGGATACCGCCTGAAACTGATGTTTGCGGCATTCTGGGATTCCAAGGTCCGCGGAAAGATTCTGCTTCTCGCCTCGATCTTGCTCGCGGTGATCCTGGCGACGGCCTATGGCCAGGTCATTCTGAACCGCTGGAACGCGCCGTTCTACGATTCCCTGCAGCGCCGCGACGTCGGCGAATTCTTCCATCAGCTCCAGGTCTTCGCGTTGATTGCCGGTTCGCTATTGCTCATGAACGTCGGCCAGGCGTGGCTCAACCAGATGACCGCGCTTTATATGCGCGAAGGGCTGACCCGCGACCTCGTGGATCACTGGCTGAAGCGCAAGCGTGCGCTGCGTCTCGCCTCAACCGGCCTGATCGGGGTCAACCCGGATCAGCGGCTGCATGAAGACGCCCGCAACCTTGCAGAAAGCACGACCGGCCTCACGCTCGGCCTCATCCAGTCGACAATCCTGCTCGTCAGTTTCATCGGCGTTCTCTGGGAGCTTTCGAGCGGCTTCGTCTTCCATTTTCGCACCTACGCCTTTGCCATTCCGGGCTATATGGTCTGGGCCGCGATCTTCTATGCGGCATCCGCGTCGATCCTCAGCCAGATCGTCGGCCGCAAGCTGGTGATCTTGAATGCCGACCGCTTCTCCAAGGAAGCGGAGCTTCGCTTTTCGCTGATGCATGCCAACGAGAACATGCCGGCGATTACCGTGGCCCGCGGCGAGGAAAACGAACGCCGGCGGATCAATGAGGATATCACTTCGGTACTTGCCATCCTGAAGCGGCTGACCATGGCTAGCACCAACCTCACCTGGGTTTCGGCCGGTTACGGCTGGCTGGTCATCGTCGTCCCGATCATCGTCGCGGCTCCCGCCTATTTTTCAGGCAGCCTGACCTTCGGCGAACTGATGATGTCCGTCGGCGCCTTCAACCAGGTGAATACCGCCCTGCGCTGGTATGTTGCCAATTTCGCCGCGATCGCCGAGTGGCGCGCCACGCTGATGCGCGTGACCGATTTCCGCCATGCCTTGCACGGCATGGACGAACCCATCAATCCGAAGAATGCGATCACCTACGAGGATAACGCAGATACGCTGACCCTCAAGAACCTCATGATCGCCGCCAAGCTCGGCGAAGAGATCGATCTGTGCGGCGGCTTTGCCGTCCGCGAGACGGATGTCACGATCAGAGCCGGCGAGAAGGTCATGATCAACGGCGATCATAATGTGAACCGCAAGCTGCTGTTCCAGGCGCTTGCAGGGCTCTGGCCCTGCGGCAGCGGCAAGATAGGGCTGCCGCCCGCCGACGGCATGGTTTTCGTTCCAGAAGTCGCCTATGTGCCCGGTGGCACGTTGCGCGAAGCGCTGTCCTTCCCGGAACCGGTGGACACCTACAACAGCGAGGACGTCGAAGCAGCGCTCCAGAAAGCCGGCCTTAGCCACCTTATTGCGCGTCTCGATACGCGGGCCCGCTGGGATAAGATGCTCGACTCCGATGAGCAGAAGGGGATCGGCTTTGCCCGCTTGCTGCTGGCCCGGCCGCGCTGGATCATCTTCGACGAAGTGCTGGAGGGCCTTGAGCCGGAATGGCAATCAACCCTGATGGCGCTGCTGGCGACGCTATCCGATTCCACCATGGTTTATATCGGACGGTCCGAGGCCTACCTCGAAACCTTCAATCCGCGCGAGTTGCATTTGCATCCACTGGCAGCGAAGATCGAGCAGTCGGCCTTTCCGGCAGCAGGAACTGGCACGGCGCACGCACCTGCACCGGTCATTTGAACAGTCGCAGTACCATGCGTTCGAACCAAGGACAGACAAGACCTGCGCGATCTGACAAAGGGCGGACGTTTTTCCTCGTCAGGACGGAACCCAGGCGGTGTTGCCACCGGTCTAATTTCTGCGATCGAACTAAGAGAGCATGAGCACAGCTATTCGTCGTCTGCCTGGATGACCTCATACGCCCCCACCCGTCTTCTTCCATCGGCTCGTTGCGAGCCATCGGCTGTCGACTACCATCGCGACCGACTGCACAATTATCTAATCATTTAAAATCTTCTGGTGAAGTTTCGAAGCGTAGCTCGAAGGAAGTACGGATACTACCATATGTATTAATTGATTAAATTTCATAATAGTCTATAATGTTGCGCTTCAATGACAGTACTTCATGGGGAACAACTTAGATTCGGCGGCGAATAGCGGCCGTGTCGAGAAGTTTGAACTCGCGAAGGATAGAATCCTTCTTCCCCCGAACGAAGTCGTGCTGTCTTATTTTCTCAGAGAGCCATGTCACCATCGCCCTCTGAGCGACGAATGCAGCCAAATTATGAAATCAGAGTTCGGCCGATCATCCAGGATCGGACCGCTACTTCATCACGCCGAAGGTCAGCGCCAGAGATGACTTGATCAGCGCGTATGGTGAACCGAACACTCTGGCTTATGAGGGAGACCCCGATGTCAAGGCATGATTTGTTGGTGGCAAGCGCAGCCGCAGCATTCATCAGCGGAATGATGATGTTCGGCAGCGCACACGCACAGAACCTATGTCCCGGCGTATCGGCAACCCAATGCACTGATTTTTGCGGGGATGCTGGCGTCGCCTCTTGCACGAAGACAGGCTCGACTCCGGACTGCCAGTGCAACGAGGCCACTAAGGACGTTAACGGCAATGCCTTCGGTACGGCAACGCAGGACACGGCTCAGGGACAGGGCAACATAGGCAACAAGACGGAAGAAAGCTGCACGGGCAACCCCGGTCAGTGCAAGAAGTAAAGGCAGGCGAGGAGCAAGGTCAACTCGGGAGCAGCATACGAGCGGGTTCCATGGCCAGGCCATAACCCATGCAAGTGGCCTCCCCGCGTCGCTCGTTTTTCCGAACCAGACAAAGGGCCGGGGCTTTCCCGGCTCCGAGGCAGGTCTGAACATGATGCGCAGCGTTTTGTTTACGACGGCAGTCCTCGGCGCGACAGCGATGCCGAGCGATGTGGTCGTGCCATCGCCATCATCGGCCTTCTCCCAGATTTCTGCGAGCCTCAGCCACATGTCGACGCTGGTGAAATCCGCGTCGGACAAGAACGTTACACCCGTCTACCGCATGCAAGCCGTTGAGCGTGGCGACATCACGACGACCGTTCAAGCGGCAGGTACGCTTAATGCGCTGGTGGTGGTGGAAGTCGGCTCCCAAGTCTCCGGACGCGTCAAGGAGCTGTACGCGGATTTCAATTCCAGGGTTTTCCAGGGCCAGGTCATCGCGCGGGTCGAGCCGGAAATCTACGAAGCCAAATTGGCGCAGGCTGAGGCCGAGCTAGAAATGGCCGAGACCCAGGTTGCAATACAGCATGCACAGATCGAACGGGTTCAAGCCGAACTCGAGACTGCGTCGGCAAGATACGATTCCGCCACTGCACAGACGACGAGCGCCCAAGTCACGCAGGACGGTGCGGCGCAGGAAGTGGAGCGCAAGCGCCCCTTGGCCGAGCGCAAGATCATCGCGGCAGGCGAATGGCTGCGCGATAACACCATCTATAAGTCTTCCATGGCGCTGGCGAGTGCGGCGCGTGCGGATGAACTTTCGCAAGCTGCAGCCGTTCGTGCAGCGCAGGCGGCGCTCAGCATGGCTGATGCGCACCTTGCCAACACGCTGGCGCAGGTGAAGCAGAGGGAGGCGGTAATGCGCCAAGCTCGAATCGATCTCGACCGCACCTATATTCGCGCGCCCGTTACCGGTACCGTGGTCAATCGCGCTGTCAGTGGCGGCCAGACTCTGGCCGCGAGCTTGCAAACGCCCGTCCTTTTCACCATCGCCAAGGACCTGACACAGATGCAGGTGGAGGCCTCCGTCGTCGAAGCGGATATCAGCCGCTTCGCTGTCGGGCAGCCCGTCACGTTCACCGTTGACGCTTATCCGGACCGAACCTTTACCGGAGCGGTGAAACAGATCCGCAAGGCACCGCAGATCGTCCAGAACGTCGTTACTTACATCGCCGTTATCGCCGCCGCGAACCCGCAAGAGCTGCTTCTGCCCGGCATGACTGCCAATCTGCGCGTCGTGGTGGCGAAACGGCAAAATGTATTGACCGTGCCCAATGCCGCCCTGCGCTTCCGGCCAAGGAGTGAGACGGCGGGGCAAGACGGCGCAGCCGTGATAGCGGAACGCGTTGAAGGCACTGCGGAGCCAGGCGTTCCCGGGCACGTATTTGTCCTGGCCCCTGACGGCAAGCCCGAATTAATTCCGCTCGGTCTCGGTACGACCGATGGACGCGTAACCGAGGTTTTGGCAGGCAATCTCAGCGAAGGGCAGCAGGTCATCACCGAGCTCGCCAAAACGCCAGGCGGGGAAGATCGTACCTCTTCCGTCCTGATCAAGTTTCGGTTGCAGTGAGATGGCCGCCGCACTGATCGAGGTCGAGGGACTGCGCCACGGCTACGGCGTGGGGAATGGGCTGGTCTGGGCGCTTGATGGTGTGAGCCTGACAGTCGGGCGAGGCGAATTCGTGGCAATCATGGGCCCCTCCGGATCGGGCAAGTCGACTTTCATGAACATTCTTGGTTGCCTGGACAGCGCAACCGAAGGTCTATACCGTCTTGACGGGGCAGATGTCAGCGACATGCATCACGACGCACTTGCAGCGATCCGCAATTGCAAGATCGGTTTTGTTTTTCAGTCGTTCAATCTGCTGCCGCGCGCCAGCGCGCTTGAGAACGTGGAATTGCCCCTTGTCTATCGCCGCATGTGGGCAAGCAAGCGGCGGCGCTGCGCGCTCGCCATGCTGGCCAAGCTCGGGCTTACTGAGCGGGCCGGGCACAGGCCGGCGGAATTGTCGGGTGGGCAGCAACAACGCGTTGCCATCGCCCGGGCACTGGTATCCGAGCCTTTGCTGCTGCTTGCCGATGAACCAACCGGTGCGCTTGATAGCCAGACAGGACAGGAGATCATCACGATCTTCCGCCGCCTCAACGACGAAGGCCTGACCATTGTGCTCGTCACGCACGAAGCGGACGTTGCTGCCCACGCCGATCGCATCGTGGCATTTCGCGACGGTCGGGTTGTCTCCGACCGGGCCGTCATGCAGCAAAACAGGCATTCGCTTGCCGCACAACGTCTATCGATGGATGGTCGTTATGTCAGGTAGCACGAGAACCGCGCTTCGATCCTTGCGCGCGCATCGCTCGCGCAGTGTACTTACCATGTTAGGCATCATTATCGGCGTCGCTGCTGTCGTCGTGATGATTGCCATCGGCAGCGGCGCCCGTCAGCGCATCGAAGCCCAAATTCGTAGCCTCGGCGCCAATCTCATTAGCATTAGCCCAGGCAGCGCAAAAATGGGCAGCGTTCGACTTGGCAGCGGCGCGGCGCCACGATTGAGCGAAGAGGATGCCGATGCAGTCGCTGAGGAAATTCCCGGCGTGCTGGCCGCGGCGCCGCTGCTTAATGCCAGAGTGCAGTTCACGATCGGTGCATCCAATTGGCAAGGCGCGCTTCGCGGCATCACGCCGGAATACTTCGTCGCACGCGAATGGCGCGTGAGCGGCGGGCGAGAGATGACGCCGGAGGACAACAAGCGTGCCGCCAACGTAGCGCTCCTCGGGGTGACGATGCGCGAAAAGCTGTTTGGCGAAACAGACCCGTTGGGCGCGACGATCCGCATCCGCGATGTACCGTTCACCGTGATCGGACTGCTTGAGCGCAAGGGCCAAAGCGTATGGGGCGACGATCAGGATGATATTGCGATGGTACCATTGAGGACGGCGCGACGGCAGTTTGTCGGAACGAGTCGTGCCAATCCCACTCTCGTGCACAACATCACCGTCAAGTTCGCAGACTGGGCCTCTGCCGAGGAGACCATGGATGCGGTGCGCGAGCTGCTGTGGCAACGCCACCGGCTGCAGAAGGGTCAAGAAGACAGCTTCATGGTCAGCAATCTCGCCGAGGCAGCCGACGTCGAAGGCACCACCACACGGGTCGTATCGTTGCTGCTTTCGGCCGTGGCCTCTGTGTCGTTGGTCGTTGGCGGCATCGGCATCATGAACATCATGCTTGTCACGGTGACGGAGCGAACCCGCGAGATCGGACTGCGGCTTGCGGTCGGCGCCCGCCGAGGTGACATCCTCGCCCAGTTTCTCGTGGAGGCATTAACGCTCGCGCTGCTAGGCGGTATCCTTGGTTCGCTTGCCGGGATCGTGGCAGCAACGGCTATCGGCGCCCTTGCCCAATGGCCCGTTGTTATCGACCTCAGCGCGGTTCTACTCGCCGTCAGCTTTGCCGGCGGAGTCGGTATCTTCTTCGGCTACTACCCCGCTCGCAAAGCCGCACGGCTGCAACCGGTCGAGGCACTGCGTGCGGCGTGACACCACAGCTGACTGCGCCGACGAACGCTGGATTTTATCCTGCAGATTGTCCAGAAGGTGCAGTGCCTTTAAAAAACAGCCGGTCATCGATTGTCGCCCCGCCGCGGAAGCAAGGCGCGAAAAACGTCAGCGCAACAACCCAGTGCTTCTGTCATCTTCGTCGGAGACTCTGCTGTCCCCGACAATTTCACTGAATTTCTGGCGGGGTTGACGTCGGATTTAACGGGCGACGTGAATGAATGCTGTAGGAATATGCGGGACTGAGATGTTATGGGGGCGGGTTGGGCATTCACGTTATCGTTCAACCGCGAAACCAAAGCCGGCGTTCTTCCCGAAATCCCTCTACAAAGGCCCAGTCGAACAGACCGTTGGAAAAGCTGAAGCGCGTCAAACGTATCTCACTACGATGTGAGAAGACGGCAATAAATTTCGCCTCTTTCCTCGCAATCGCCGCAGGCTTCATCTTGATCAAATCCGTCCACACCGCCTAGCCCTCCAGCTCTTCGCGCAGCATCTCAAGCTCCAACCATTCTTCCTCCATCTTCGTCAGGCTGTCGCGCAGCTTTTCCATCTCCGCCGCAAGCCGGTTGAAGGTGGCAGTATCTTTGCTGAAGAGATCGGGATCGGCCATCTTTTCTTCGCGCCTGGCGATTTCAGCTTCTGCCTTGGCCATTTCCTTGGGCAGGGTTTCGAGCGCGAATTTCTGCTTGTAAGAGAGCTTGCCTTTGCCCTTCGAGGCATCTGCCACAGATGCAGCCGACTCAGCTTTCGGCTTCTCCGCGGCCTTTTCGATCTTCTTCCGCTCCTCCATTGCGCCCTTGCGCTGGGCAAGCATATCGGAATAGCCGCCGGCATATTCGATCCAGCGCCCATCAGGCGCGTCGGGGACGGCGGGCGCGATTGTCGAGGTCACCGTGCGGTCGAGGAAGTCGCGGTCGTGGCTCACGAGGATAACCGTGCCCGGGAAGCCGACGACGATTTCCTGCAGCAGGTCCAGCGTCTCGAGATCGAGGTCGTTGGTTGGTTCATCGAGGATCAGAAGGTTGGTCGGGCGCGCGAGGATGCGCGCCAGCATCAGCCGCGCGCGCTCACCGCCTGACAGGTTCCTGATCGGCGTGCGCGCCTGCTCCGGCTGGAAGAGGAACTCCTTCATGTAGCCGGTGACGTGCCGTTGCTCCCCGTTCACCAGCAGATTCTCGCCGCGCCCGTCGGTCAGGTAGTGCGCGAGCGTATCCTCCAGATTGAGATCTTCGCGCTTCTGGTCGAGCGTTGCAATCTCGAGATTGGTCCCGAGCTTCACCGTGCCACTGTCCGGCGAAAGCTGTCCCGTCAGCATCTTCAGAATCGTCGTCTTGCCCGCGCCGTTTGGTCCGACCAGACCGATGCAATCGCCGCGATGGACGCGGATTGAGAACGGCTCAACAATTTGACGGTCATCGAAAGTCTTGGTGATCTTTTCCGCTTCGATCACCAGCTTGCCGGATTCCTGCGCATCGGACACCGCAGCCTGCACGGTCCCCTGCGGCCCCTTGTGGCCACGATGCTGCGAGCGCATGGTCTGCAACTCGCCGAGGCGGCGCATGTTGCGCTTGCGCCGAGCGGTTACGCCATAGCGCAGCCAGTGCTCCTCGCGTTCGATCGCCTTGCCGAGCTTGTGCTGCTCCAGTTCTTCCGCCTCGAGCACCTGATCGCGCCAGGCTTCGAAATGGGCAAAGCCACGGTCGAGCCGCCGCGACATACCCCGGTCGAGCCAGACGGTCGCCGTGGACACCTTTTCGAGGAAACGGCGGTCGTGGGAAATCAGGACCAGCGCGCTGCGGCTTTTCTGAAGTTCGCCTTCCAGCCATTCAATGGTCGGAAGGTCGAGATGGTTCGTCGGCTCATCAAGCAGGAGAATATCCGGTTCAGGCGCCAGCACGCGGGCAAGCGCTGCGCGTCGCGCTTCGCCGCCGGAGAGGTTCTTCGGGTCCTCTTCGCCAGTAAGGCCGAGATGCGAGAGGAGGTAGCTCACGCGATAAGGATCATCGCCCGGCCCAAGACCGGCTTCCGCATAAGCCTGCACCGTCTTGAAACCGGCGAAATCCGGAGCCTGCTCCAAATAGCGCACCGTCGAGGATGGATGGCGGAAAACCTCGCCCGATTGCGCTTCAACGATGCCGGCCGCAATCTTCAGAAGGGTCGATTTGCCCGACCCGTTACGGCCGACCAGACAGATCTTATCGCCCGGCTCGACCTGCAGGGCCGCGCCGGCCAAGAGAGGCGTTCCGCCGAAGCTTAGGAAGATATCGTCGAGTTTCAGGATGGGAGGGGCCAAAAATCAGACTCCGGAAAAATCATAAGGGCGGGCCAGGACAATCGCCCGGCCGCTGCCGAGCGTAAAACGAACCTTGCCTTCCGCGACGTTGGAAATGGTGCGCGAGGAGCCGAAGGGCAAATGAAAATCGATGAGCGGATACCGGGCATTCTCGATGTAAAGACCATGCAGTTCGCTGAAGCCGGACACCGAAAACAGGCTGTTCCTCGGTAAATCGAGCTCAATTTTACCAGCGAGAAGCGGCACGGCCTCCTCCGTTCCGGAAGTCAACAGAATGTCGAAACCCTGTTCGGCAAGGCTGACGGCGTAAAGCAGGAGCTGCAGCGCGTGGTCCGAGCGCTCGCCACTGAGCGCACCGGCAAGGACAAGTCGCCGTGCGCCGCGCGCAATCGCCTCCGACACGGCGATTTCACCATCCGTTGCGGCCTTGGCGGCCGGGTAGGGCTGTTTCGGGACATGCGGAAATGCGTCCTCCAGATCCGGCGGCGTCGAGTCGAAATCCCCGACCCAAAGCTCCGGCACCACGCCAAGCGCTGCTGCATGCCGCATACCGCCGTCGGCGGCGATGAAGCGGCTGCCTGAAACGGCAGAACGCAGGCGCTCGGTCAGGGCGAGTTCGCCGCCGAGCAGGATCGTGAAAGTGGATTGGCTCATGGCATTGCCCATAGCGCAAAGCAGGGGCCAAGGGAAAGGGGCTACGGTCAGCGCGCTTCGCCCTTGTCATAAAGCCTTCATGGCGATACATCTGCCGACGCTCTAACGGGGTGCCTGGATGTCCGCAAGGATACCGGCTGAGAGGCATCGAGCCAACCCGCGGAACCTGATCCGGTTAACACCGGCGGAGGGATTAGACGCGTGACATTCGGCAACGCCCTTTTCCCCTTCAAAAGAAACTCAAGAAGGAGGCGCACCATGTCCGGCCGCACATCGATCATCTCTTCGCTGACCGCAGCATTTTTCGCCGCGACGCTCGGCTTGTCTGCCGCGCACGGCGCGGAAAAGACGCTCACCATATACACTTACGAAAGTTTCACGTCCGAATGGGGACCCGGGCCGAAGGTCAAGGACGCTTTCGAGAAGACATGCGGCTGCACGGTCAATTTCGTCAGCGTCGCCGATGGCGTCGCCCTGCTTTCGCGCTTGAAGCTCGAGGGAGCTTCCACCAAGGCTGACGTCGTCCTCGGTATCGACACGAACCTCGTCACCGAAGCCAAGGAGACCGGCCTGTTCGACGCAAGTGGCGTCGATGTCGGCGCGCTGAAGGTGCCGGGCGGCTTCGTGGACGATGTCTTCGTTCCCTACGACTACGGTCACTTCGCGATCATCTATGATACGCAAACGATCAAGGACCCGCCTCAGAGCATGAAGGATCTGGTCGAAGGTGATCCTTCGCAGAAGATCGTCATCGAAGATCCGCGAACCTCGACGCCGGGCCTCGGCCTGCTGCTCTGGGTCAAATCCATTTACGGCGACAAGGCGCCGGAAGCCTGGGGCAAACTCAAGAACCGCATCCTGACGGTCACGCCCGGCTGGTCCGAGGCCTATGGCCTGTTCACCAAGGGCGAGGCGCCGATGGTGCTGTCTTATACCACATCCCCTGCCTATCACATGGTGACTGAGAATACCGATCGCTACCAGGCCGCAGCCTTCTCGGAAGGCCACTATATCCAGATCGAAGTCGCGGGCCTTTTGAAGAATGCGCAGGACAAGGATCTTGCCCGCGACTTCCTGAAATTCATGATAACGCCCGGCTTCCAGGATACCATCCCGACGAACAACTGGATGATGCCCGTTTCCGCAACCTCCAAGCCGCTGCCGGATGCCTTTAGCAAGCTCGTCAATCCGGCCAAGACCTTCCTGATGAGCTCCGACGAGGTCGCCAGAAGCCGCAAGGCCTGGATCGACGAGTGGCTTGCGGCGATGAGCATGAACTGATGCTGCAGACCGCAGCCGAACGGCAGCGTGCATTGACCGGCGGGGCGATCAGCCTCGCCGCCGTCACGTTGTTTGTCGGACTTGCAGCGTTCTCGTTGCTTTTTGCCGGAGGCGGCGCTGCCATCGTCGGCATTCTTTTCGATCCTTATATTCTGCGTGTGCTGCGCTTCACGCTGCTGCAGGCGCTGCTTTCGACCGCACTTTCCATCGTCTTCGCGATTTCGGTCGCACGCGCGCTCGCTCGCCAGCCGCATTTTCTAGGGCGCATCTGGATCATCCGCCTGATGGCGGTTCCTATGGGGCTGCCGGTTCTGATCGGCGCACTCGGCTTGATCGGGATATGGGGCAGGCAGGGGTTGTTGAACTCGCTTATGATGAAGATCGGGCTTGACGAACCGGTGAGCATCTATGGGCTAACCGGCATTCTTCTCGCCCATGTCTTCTTCAACCTGCCGCTTGCCTGCCGCCTGATGCTTGCAGGTCTCGAACGCGTGCCCGCCGAATACTGGCTGATGGCAAGCGGCCTCGGCATGCGGCCCCGCTCGGTCTTCCGCTTCATTGAATGGCCGGCGATCCGCCCGCTCATTCCTGGGATAGCCGGATTGATCTTCATGCTCTGCGCCACCAGCTTCACGTTGGTGCTAACCCTCGGTGGCGGCCCGGCAGCAACCACGATCGAGGTCGCGATCTACCAGTCGCTCCGTTTCGATTTCGACCCCGGCCGCGCAATCGCGTTGTCGCTCCTGCAGATCGCGCTGACGGCGATGATTCTCGGCGCGATGGCACTTTTTCCGCCTGCCGGAGACGAGGGCCTGACCGAAGGCAGAGACATCAAGCGGCTTGATGGCAAAAGGCAATGTGCCAGATTGGCCGACAGTCTGCTCTTGCTGATCGCCGTGCTCTTCCTCGGCCTCCCGCTTGTGTCGATCATCGCCGCCGGGTTGCACGCCGATCTCATAAAGCTGCTGCAGGAGCCGATCTTCTGGCAGTCAGCCGGGATGAGCTTGGCGATCTCGCTTTCGGCCGCTCTGCTCTCGATCGTCCTTTCGATGGCCATGATTCGTGCCCGGCATGCAATCTTATCGAAGCGGCGGCGCGGAGTTACCGACAGGTCCTTTTTCACAGCCATGGGCGGTGCTTCATCGATGGTCCTGCTCGTGCCTCCAATCGTACTCGCAACCGGGTGGTTCATGGCACTGCGGCCTTTCGGCGATGCGACGCGCTTTGCAGCCGTACTCGTCGTTCTCATCAATATGCTCATGGCACTTCCCTTTGTCATGCGCGTACTGGAGCCGGCCTATATTGTGCATCAGCGCCGGACGCAGAAACTGGCCGCAAGCCTGGGTATTGCGCGCGCGGCTCGATTGAGATTGATCGATTGGCCGGGCTTGAAGAAGCCGCTGCTCACCGCCTTGTCGTTCGCCATGGCGCTCTCGCTCGGCGATCTCGGGGCCGTTGCTCTCTTCGGCTCTGAAGGTTTTGTCACATTGCCCTGGCTCGTCTACAGCCGCATGGGCAGCTACCGGACGAATGATGCCGACGGCCTTGCGCTGATCCTCGGCATCATTTGCCTGCTGCTGACAATCGCCGGAACAGCGGGCCAGCCGACACGGGAGAATGGCGATGGCGATCGCTGATCAAGACGAGATCGAAATGCAGGACGTGCGCCTGATGCTCGGCACGCACGCTTTCCATTTCGATTGCCGCCTGCCGGCTGGCCGGGTCGTCGCGGTGAGCGGCCCTTCCGGCGCCGGGAAGTCAACCTTTCTCAACCTGCTTGCCGGTTTTGAAAGACCCGACAGCGGCCGCATTCTGATGCACGGCGCCGATGTGACGGCCGCCTATCCGGCGGAACGTCCGATCTCTGTCGTCTTCCAGGACAACAATCTCTTTGCCCATCTTGATATCTTCACCAATGTCGGCCTGGGGATCGATCCGGCGTTGAAGCTTGCCGCCGAAGACCGGAGAAAAATTTCCCAAGCGCTTGAGAAGGTCGGCCTCGCCAATTTCGAAAGGCGCATGCCCGCAACGCTTTCCGGTGGAGAGCGGCAGCGAGCCGCATTTGCGCGGGCGCTGGTGCGAAAGCGCGCCGTTCTGCTTTTGGATGAACCTTTTGCAGCACTTGACCCGGGCTTGCGCGCAGGCATGGCCGAACTGCTGCTTGGTTTGCACATGGAAACCGAAAACACGGTGATCATGGTTTCGCACGATCCCGACGAGGTGCGCCGGATCGCCGATTACGGTGTCTTTATCGATAAAGGCGCGATCGTTCTTGCCGCGCCACTCACCGAGTATCTCGCGCGGGAAGATATGCCCGCGCTAAGGCGATTTCTGCACGGTTGACGAATCTCATACTTGCGATGGCACTTTCGCCACAATTTCATCCGAGCGAAAGATCGCCCTAACGACGCCACGCTTGCTAAAATACAACGGCGCTACAATTAAACAGAGTCTCGCTATGCAACCGATGCGGAAATCAGTTACAGCAATGGCTTGTGTCTTCCCGCTGTGCAGTGCGAGAACCGGGATGGACGACTGTTGAACCCCGTTGGAAGCGGCCGGATCGGACATGCGGTAAACCGGCCGAAAAGCAAGATGACTCGGAGAGCCAGACTGGACAGCATGACGACGTGGAAACGCCCCGCGCCCTCCAGTAACGTGCTTTCTGCGCCATACCGGTGGAGCCGCCATGCGCTGCTGGTGTCTGCGGCCGCGGTCGCGCTCAATGGCTGCCAGTCGATTCTCGAGCAATCCTATCAGCCGACGGTCTCGCCCTCTGCCAGCCCGCAGATCGTCGATGAAGTCCAGAAGAACGATCCGCGTGCCGCCATGGGCGCGCGCGAACATCCGCGTATCGTTGCAAGCTACGGCGGCGAATACAAGGACGCCAAGACTGAACGCCTCGTTGCGCGCATTGCCGGTGCGCTAACGGCGGTTTCGGAGAATCCGAGCCAGTCCTACCGAATCACGATTTTGAATTCGCCGGCAATCAACGCTTTCGCGCTGCCGGGCGGCTATCTCTATGTGACCCGTGGTCTGCTGGCGCTTGCCAACGACGCTTCCGAAGTCGCGGCTGTTCTTTCGCATGAAATGGGTCACGTTACGGCCAATCACGGCATCGAACGCCAGAAGCGCGAAGAGGCGGAGGTCATCGCAAGCCGCGTCGTCGCCGAAGTTTTGTCGAGCGACATCGCCGGCAAGCAGGCGCTTGCCCGCGGCAAGCTGCGTCTCGCCGCCTTCTCGCGCCAGCAGGAACTGCAGGCCGATGTGATCGGCGTGCGCATGCTCGGTGAAGCGGGCTACGATCCTTACGCCGCCACTCGCTTCCTCGATTCCATGGCGGCCTATAGCCGCTTCATGTCCGCCGATCCTGAGGCCGACCAAAGCCTGGACTTCCTTTCGAGCCACCCGAACTCGGTGCAGCGTATCGAGCTTGCGCGCGATCACGCCCGCGCCTTCGGCCAGGAGGGGACGGTCGGAGACAAGGGCCGGGGCTATTATCTCGATGGCATCGACGGTCTTCTCTATGGCGACAGTCCGGAGGAAGGCTATGTTCGTGGCCAGACCTTCCTGCACGGTGGTCTCGGCATTCGCTTCGACGTGCCGCCGGATTTCAGCATCGACAATAAAGTCGAAGCCGTCATGGCAACCGGTCCGGGAGACGTGGCGATCCGCTTCGACGGGGTTGCCGACAACGACAACCAAAGCTTGACGAACTACATATCGAGCGGCTGGGTCACCGGCCTCGATCCTTCGACGATCCGGCCGATCACCGTCAACGGCATGGAAGCGGCAACGGCCCGTGCAACCGCGGATCGCTGGGATTTCGACGTGACCGTGGTGCGCAACAATTCGCAGATCTTCCGCTTCCTGACCGCCGTTCCAAAGGGCAGTGCCGTCCTGCAGCAGACAGCAGACGTGCTGCGCGCCAGCTTCCGCCGCATGACACCGCAGGAAGCGGCAACGCTGAAGCCTCTGAGAATCCGCGTCATCAGCGTCCGTCCCGGCGAAAACGTCGCAACGCTGGCGGCCCGAATGCTGGGCACGGATCGTAAGCTCGACCTCTTCAAACTGATCAATGCCCTGCCAACTGGCGGCACGGTCTCGCCCGGCGACCGCGTGAAAATCATTTCCGAATAAAAAGAACCCGGCTTTCGCCGGGCCAGTTTGTGCTGCTGGAAGTAAGAGTTTTTAGGCGTGAGCCGCCATATGGGGATCTGCGCTCACCAGCGCGCTGCGCAACTTTTCCATGGCGCGGCTTTCGATCTGGCGAACGCGTTCCTTCGAAATTCCGAGATCGGCGCCGAGTTCCTCGAGCGTCGCACCTTCTTCGGCAAGGCGGCGTGCCGCAATGATCTTCATCTCGCGCTCATTGAGATGTTTCAGCGCCGATGTCAGCCAGATACGGCGACGTTCGCCATCAATCATGTTGGAAACCTGCTCATCCGGCAACGGATCGTCGCTGACAAGGAAATCCATCTTCTCGGCGCTGTCGGCATCGCCGGAAACCGAAGGCGCCTGCAGCGAGGCGTCATTGCCGGAAAGGCGCGCATC
Organism: Rhizobium sp. USDA 4016; assembly: GCF_056279705.1. Lineage (NCBI taxonomy): Bacteria > Pseudomonadati > Pseudomonadota > Alphaproteobacteria > Hyphomicrobiales > Rhizobiaceae > Rhizobium > Rhizobium sp. USDA 4016. Next base: position 4,191,370 of record NZ_JBWCCY010000004.1, on the reverse strand, counting down.
CATCGTCTGGACGTCGGCGAGGCTGACACCGAGGGCAGCCGCGATCTCCTGATGGATGGATTGAAGGGTGAGATGCGAGTCGCCTCTGGCAAGTTTGGCGCGCAGGCGACGCAGATTGAAGAAGAGAGCCTTTTGGGCGGAGCTCGTACCGCCGCGGACAATCGACCAGTTGCGCAGGATGTAATCCTGGATCGACGCGCGAATCCACCAGCTTGCGTAGGTAGAGAAGCGCACCTCGCGCTCCGGCTCAAAGCGGGCGGCCGCTTCCAGCAGGCCAACATAACCTTCCTGGACAAGATCGCTCATCGGCAGACCGAAATTGCGAAACTTGCCCGCCATCGAAATGACGAGGCGCATGTGAGCCATCGCGATCTGGTTGCGGGCACCGCGATCCTCATTGTCCTTCCAGCGAATAGCGAGATCATGTTCTTCTTCGCGAGCAAGATAGGGAGCCGCCATGGCGATTTTGATCATGCGCCGGTCTGCAGACATGTTCTTCATAATCGGTCTCCTAAAAATCAGGCCTCGTGCCCTTGAAAGAAAACAATCAGGTTACTCCCGGACCAAAGCTGCCCGGATCAATCCAGCGTGTGAATGCATAAAGGCCCCGCTCCTGGATTTTTCAGGAGGAGGCCCTATCTCTTTGTCGCAGGTAAGGTTGGACCCGTTTCTTCAAGTTGCCGGCCTGGCAAATTGTGGAAGGCATGATCCGCTCCTCATCGAACGTTGACAGGAATGCGAACGTTCGATCAGGCAGATATTTCCCGATGCAATCCGCACGTACAGTGTCTAAACGCGGCTGGCCGGAAAAAGTTCCACAAAAAAACCCGGCTCGCAGGCCGGGCTTTTTGTTAAGGAAAACAATGCAGTATTAAGCGGCTTCGTCCTGCGAATCGTCTTCTTCGATTGCCTTGCCGCGCTTCGGACCCTTGTTGAGATTCATCTCGACGAGACGGACGGCTTCGGTTTCCGACATCTTGTTCACTGCGGCGATTTCGCGCGCCATGCGATCGAGCGCCGCTTCATAGAGCTGACGCTCGGAATAGGATTGCTCGGGCTGATTTTCAGCGCGATAGAGGTCGCGAACGACCTCTGCGATGGAAATCAGGTCACCGGAGTTGATCTTGGCATCATACTCCTGCGCACGGCGGGACCACATGGTACGCTTGACACGTGCCTTACCCTGCACGACCTTCAGGGCGCGCTCGACGAAATCGGTTTCCGAGAGCTTGCGCATGCCGATGCTCATTGCCTTGGCAACCGGAACTTTCAAGCGCATCTTGTCCTTCTCGAAATCGATAACGAAAAGCTCGAGCTTCATGCCGGCGACTTCTTGCTCTTCGATAGCAGTGATGTTACCGACGCCGTGAGCGGGGTATACGATCGATTCACCGGTCTTGAAGCCATGGCGTGCTGCTGAAGGTTTTTTCTGCTGGGTCGTCATACTAATCAAAAACTCCCTGTTACGCGTCCGGCAGCGGCCGGAGCCGGGTCAGTCAGGCCCGGATGAGACGGATCAGCTCCGTCGGGTGACTTCACTCTGGTCCCACCAGACAGAAGCAAAAGATCTCCTTGCGCGCGATCAATGATCGAACAGCTCAAGGCGTTGATATCTCACGGGGAACCGCGTACGGATTTCTTTTGCTTTCGTGATGGTTTTGGGCACGCTTCGTGCCTCAAATGGATCAGTGTGGCAAACCTATCATAAAAATATGAGGAAATCAATAATTTGCTTAACGTGAGTCATGTGGGCAACACATGGCACCCATATGAGCAGAGCATCTTATAAACGTTTACGCCCGCCTTCGGCTCCGATTTCGAGGCTACGCCGGCAAAATGATCATCAATCGCCGGAACCGGGTTTTTCGCTGAAGTACTTCTCGAACTTGCCGGCCTCTCCGTCCATTTCCTTGGCTTCCGCCATCGGTTCTTTCTTGACGGTGATGTTGGGCCAGCTGCTGGCGTATTCAGCATTGATCTTGAGCCACTTGTCGAGCCCAGGCTCGGTATCCGGCTTGATGGCCTCGGCGGGACATTCCGGTTCGCAGACACCGCAGTCGATGCACTCATCCGGGTGGATGACGAGGAAATTTTCGCCCTCATAGAAGCAGTCGACAGGGCAGACTTCCACGCAGTCGGTATATTTGCAGCGAATGCAATTGTCGGTCACGACATAGGTCATGAAGAACTCCAGGATTTTCACGCAAGCGGGGCCGGGCAACCTGGAACGTCGCGCCTTTCCCCTGGCCGGAGGACAGCGTGGACAGGCTTGGGAGGCAAGCACACTGTCCGGCAAGTTGACTGTCACGTATCGGCTTTGTGGTCGAATTTCAAGAATAAACGATCTGTCGATCAGGGCCTGATGGACAGAGTTTTCTAATCCTCGTCCGACATCAGCCTATCGACTGCGCGCCGCTCCTTTTTCGTCGGCCGGCCGGCGCCCGTCGAACGGATGGCCTGCTCGTAGGGCGTGAGACGTTTTGTCTCACCCTGGGGCGGCGTCAGATCATCGTAAAGCAGTTTTGCCTCTTCGAAGGGCCCACGCCTCTCGCCTGATGCCTTCACGATCAGAACCACATCCCGGCGATCCAGCTTAAGATCGACACGGTCACCCGCCTTCACGGTCTGGCTGGGTTGTTGGACGCGCTCGCCATTGATGCGAACGTGGCCTGACTGGATGTGGCCTTGCGCCAGAGAGCGAGATTTCACCATGCGCGTGAAAAACAGCCACTTGTCGATGCGCTGACGCGAACCGCTTCCTGGCTGTGTCTCCCCGCTCATCGGCTACTTCTTCATCTGCTCCTTCAAGGCAGCGAGCTTTGCGAAAGGAGAATCCGGATCGATCGGCTTTTCCTTGCGCGGCGCCTTTGCCTCGAAGCGCAACGGCTGCGAGCCGTTGCGATTGTTGTTGCGGTCGTTGCGATCCTTGCGGTCGCCGCGATCCTGACGATCGCCCCGCTGCTCGTTGCGATCGCCCCGAGCCTGGTGCGGCTTGCCGCCGTCGCGGCGTTTGCCGTCCCGGCCTTCGCCACGATTGCCTTCTGCGCCTTCACCCCCGCCGTGGCGGCGGTTGCCCTGCTGCTGACGGTCACCACCGCGGCGTTCCCCCGGACCGCGTGCTTGGCGATGATTGTCGTTGCGTCCGCCAAGACGCCACAAAAGGACAGGTTTCGGTTCGACAGGTTCAGCGGCTTCCGCAGATTCAGTCGCGGATGCTTCGCTCGCCGCGGGCTCGACAGCAGGTTTTTCTTCTGCAGCCGGCGCCACGGAAGCAGCTTCTTCCGATGTGCTGTCGGCATCGTCATGATCGGCTTTCTCGGCGGCCTCTTCCCCAGAGGTTTCGGCTGCCGGGGCAGCGGAAGCATCGTGGGCAGCAAGATGAGCTGCCGCATCCTCGGCCGTCACGGCATCGGCGCGATAGCCGAGGCCCTTGAGGATCTCTTCCATGTCCTCCAGCGTCGCGCCGAGGATCGAAAGCATCGCAGTGGTGGTCGTGAAGCGGCGGCCATCATAAGCGCCTTCCGGCCGGTTCGCCTGACCCGGCTTCCACTGCAGCAACGGGCGGATGATATCTGCAAGCCGCTCGAGAATATCGATGCGAACGGCACGCTTGCCGAGAAAACGGAAGCCGGCGAGCTTATAGAACGTGCGCTCGAAGCCCGGATCGGTCACGACGGACGTGCGGCCGGCAGCCAGCACCGGAATGAGGTCGCCATAGCCCGGTTTTTCGAGGCCGTCATTTTTCAAGGCCCAGAGCAGCGTGATGAGTTCAGCCGGAGCCGGCTTCAAAAGCGCAGGGACGAAAATGTGGTAGGCGCCGAAGCGAACACCATAACGGCGCATGGAGGCGCGCGCGTCCTGATCCAGCGACTTCACCTCTTCCGTCACATCGCGGCGGAAGAGCACGCCGAGATTTTCGACGAGCTGGAAGGCGAGGCCCTTGGCAAGGCCCTGTAGGTCTTCAGCACGCGAAAGATCATCGAGCGGCTTCAAAACCGTGCTGATATGGTGATTGACGAAGCGTTCGACGCGGGCTGCAACGTGCTCGCGCGCGTTGCCCGTCAGCTGTTCGTCGGCAAGCAGGATGACGCGAGGACGCATGACGTGCTCGCTGCCCGCAAGGCGCGCAACCGGATCGCCGATCCACCGGATGAGGCCGTCGGCGCTGATCGCCAGATCGCTGTTGCCCGCAGCATGGAGGCGCGCGGCGCGTGCCTCGAATTCCAGGGCAAGCGCCTTTTGCGATGCCGTTTGGATCGCCTTGGCGTCCGATCCGTCCGCACCCGAAATTGGGGTAAACCGGAACCCGGACAACTGCCCCACATGATGTCCTTCAACAAAGACATCGCCATTCACACTGATTTCAGCTTCCAGCATCGCATTCTCTCTCAGGCGCTTCATGAGCACAGATGTCCTGCGATCAACAAAGCGTTTCGTCAACCTTTCATGTAACGCATCGGACAATCGATCCTCGATTTCCCGCGTCTTTTCCTGCCAGTGTGTCGGATCGGCAAGCCATCCGGGCCGATTCGACACATAAGTCCATGTTCTTATCTGCGCGATTCGCGCCGAAAGCGTGTCAATTTCGCCATCCGTGCGATCGGCTCTCTGCACCTGCTCCGCGAGAAACTGCTCGTTCACCGTGCCATAGCGCACAAGATCGGAAAAGAGCGTCGAGATCAGGTCAGCATGCTGTGCAGGGGTGATACGCCGATAATCAGGCAGTGCGCAAGTTTCCCAAAGCTTCTCCACGCGCTGCGGATTTGTAGCCAGATCTATGATTTCGGGATAGCGCGTCAGATGCTCAAGCGCTTGCTGGTCGACGGCGGGCAAAGCCCGCGTCAAACCTTCAGCGCTCGGCGGACGTTCAAGACTCGCCCGCAATGATTGTATCGACGAGAAATCAAGCTCTTTCGTGCGCCACTGCAAGACCCTGACATTGTCGAACTCGTGCGCTTCTATCCGCTGCGCCAATTCCTCATCGAACGGCTGCACTTGGCCTGTTACCCCGAATGTACCGTCACGCACGTGGCGGCCGGCACGTCCGGCAACCTGGCCGAGTTCGGCAGGATTGAGATTGCGGAACTGATAGCCGTCGAACTTGCGGTCCTGCGCGAACGCCACGTGATCGACATCGAGATTGAGGCCCATGCCGATCGCATCGGTTGCGACGAGATATTCAACATCGCCGGCCTGATAAAGCGCAACTTGAGAATTTCGGGTGCGGGGACTGAGGGCACCGAGAACAACCGCAGCACCCCCTCGCTGGCGGCGGATCAATTCGGCAATGGCGTAGACCTCATCTGCCGAAAAGGCGACGATCACCGAGCGCTGAGGAAGACGGGTGATCTTCTTTTGACCCGCGTAGAAGAGGTGCGAAAGCCGCGGCCTCTCAACGACCGTGATGCCCGGCAGGAGCTGCTGCAGGATCGGCCGCATCGTGTCGGCGCCTAGAAGCAGCGTTTCGTCGCGGCCCCGCAAATGGAAAATACGGTCGGTGAAGATGTGGCCGCGCTCAAGGTCTCCTGCAAGCTGGACCTCATCGATCGCGACAAAGGCGGCCTTGGTTTCGCGCGGCATGGCTTCGACCGTGCAAACCGAAAAGCGCGCAGTCGGCGGCGAGATCTTCTCCTCGCCGGTCACGAGGGCGACATTCTGCACGCCCACCTTTTCGACGACACGCGTATAGACTTCACGTGCCAGCAAACGCAGCGGCAGGCCGATCACGCCGGTGCCGTGGGCTACCATGCGCTCGATGGCGTAATGGGTCTTGCCGGTATTGGTAGGGCCGAGCACCGCGGTCACGCCGCGCCCGCTCAGTATCATGGGCTGCGATGTCAGTGTCATTGTCCATGCAAGTGAGGCGGGGGAGCCTCGGGGTCAAGTGCGCTCCGTTCCCGAAGCAGACAACACATGGACAGCCGGCCGGCTAAACGCAAGAGCCGTCTTCTAAAATCAGCTGCAAACTTGATTCAGGAAATGCCGCTAAGTGACTGTTTTAAGATTCGGAACAGCGCGAGAACGAATCAGCGACGAATCGGTGACTCGCGGTGATTCAGCTTTTGTTCACGGCTACGTATTGGTTTTGAATCGGTTTTTCCTACTAGATGCTGAATCGGCATCAGGCGCTGGATAGCTCGAAATGCCGCTCGCGTTAACGTTCATTGCCGAGAGCGAACATGGACGAGAAACAGCTGGGAAAACTGCCCGGAATTGATGCTGCGGCCCGAAGCCGGAACGATCGGCGGCGAACCGCAAAGGCAACGTTGCCTCCGGTTTCGGAAGCCGGATTCATATTCGACTAACGCTTCACGCGATCGCATTAACATTTCGATCAAATCCGGAACGAATCGCTGACGAATCAGCGACATCGCGATTTTCCCGGTTCGTTCACCGCAACATATTGTATTGAAATCGAATTTTAACCATAAAACCACTCCGAAGCGTTGGTCGCTCGGCACGGCCATCGGCGGTCCTTTTAACGATCGTCGCTTCTCTTGATCACCGTTCTTGATCCTCGTCCTAAGCAGAAAACCGCCGCCGCTTGCATATTGCGGAGCTTAGCCGGGAACAAAAATCGCGGATGCGTGTTTATTGTCCATTCGGACTCACGATGAGTTGAAGGAATCGCAACATGCTCGGAACGATACTTCTCATTATCCTTATTCTGCTTTTGATTGGTGCTCTCCCGAATTGGGGATACAGCCGTGGTTGGGGCTATGGACCTTCCGGGGGTTTGGGGCTAGTCCTCATCATCATAATTATCCTTGTCTTAATGGGCCGGATTTAACGGTTAGGTAACTGGGAGTGAAAGTCATGATGAAAAAAATTGCGATTGTAGCCGCCCTTGTAGGCGCCCTTGCATCCTGCACGCCGACGGAAAGAGGAACGGCCATTGGCGCTGGTACCGGCGCAATCATTGGCGGTGCTGTTAGCGACAGCTGGGGTGGCGCTGCAGTCGGTGCAGTTGCTGGCGGCCTTGCTGGTGCTCTTATCGGCCAGTCCGTGGAACGCCGCGGCTACTGCGTCTATCGCGACCGCTACGGCCGCCGCTACGAAGCACGCTGCCCGCGCAGTTACTAAGTATTGCCGTTTAAATGAATGCAACGGGCGCCTCGGCGCCCGTTTTTTGTTGCGTGTCGTCAACAGCATGTTGACGATCGGTCGCGAAAGTCAAATCTACTCTACCATAGGGATGAGGCGCATATTCCTTCCATAACACGGCAACAATTGCCGCTTAGGCAAGGAATGCTTCCATGGTTCAGATCATTTTGAATGCCGCTGTCGCCGTTCTTGTTGCGGCAGCGTTTCTCACGACAGCCTCTGCTGCGCTTTGCGGCGGTGACAGCCGTACGCAAAGAGTAGCAGTCAGGGCAAATATCAGGCGTCCGCGCGGCAACTAAACGAAGAACTGCCCGCCGTTCGCCGAAAGCGTCGAGCCGGTGATAAAGCCGGCATCGTCGGAGATGAGAAAGGCAACGCAGCGCGCGACTTCCTCCGGCTCACCAAGGCGCCCGACCGGAATCTGGGGAATGATCCGCTCGTTGAGCACTTTCTCCGGAACGGCGAGGACCATTTCCGTGCCGATATAGCCAGGGCAGACGGCGTTCACCGTAATGTTCTTCGCTGCCCCCTCCTGGGCAAGTGCTTTCGTAAAGCCGAGATCACCCGCCTTGGCAGCCGAATAGTTCACCTGCCCCATCTGGCCCTTTTGGCCATTGATGGACGAGATGTTGACGATGCGTCCGAAGCTGCGGTCGCGCATCCCGCCCCAGACGTGGTGCGTCATGTTGAAGAGGCCGGTAAGGTTTGTATTGATGACCTCATGCCATTGCTGCGGCGTCATCTTGTGAAACATTGCGTCGCGCGTAATGCCCGCATTGTTGACCAGCACCTCGATGCCGCCGAGTTCTGCCTCCACCTTTGCGACCCCTTCGCCGCAAGCGACGTAATCGGAAACATCCCACTTGAAGACCGGGATGCCGGTCACGTCATGGAAGGCCCTCGCCTTCTCGTCGTTGCCGGCATAACTGGCGGCGACCTTATAGCCCGCATTCCTAAGTGCCATCGAAATGGCGGCACCGATGCCGCGCGTGCCACCGGTGACCAAAACCACTCTGCTCATGCTTCGCTCCCCTCTCGGTCATTCGCCTTTGATCAGGCGTTCTCGAATCATCAATCGCATACTATTCAAAGTGCCTCGAAGCACATGGCGACACCCATGCCGCCACCGATGCAAAGTGTCGCAAGACCCTTCTTGGCACTGCGCCGCTTCATTTCGAACAGCAGCGTGTTGAGAACCCGCGCTCCGGACGCACCGATCGGATGACCGATCGCGATTGCGCCGCCATTGACGTTGACGATCGCCGGATCCCAGCCAAGATCCTTGTTCACAGCGCAAGCTTGAGCGGCAAAGGCCTCGTTCGCCTCGACCAGGTCGAGATCGCCGACGGACCAGCCAGCCTTCTCGAGCGCCCTGCGCGACGCAGGGATCGGGCCAGTACCCATGACCTGAGGATCCACACCAGCCGTCGCCCAGGAAACGATGCGCGCCAGCGGCTGGATGCCGCGCCTGGCGGCCTCCGCTTCCGTCATCAGGATCGCGGCTGCCGCGCCGTCATTGAGGCCCGATGCATTGCCAGCCGTCACCGTGCCCTCTTTGTCGAAAGCCGGACGAAGCTTGCCCATCGCATCGAGTGTTGCACCGTGACGGATGTACTCGTCCGCATCCACCGTCACATCGCCCTTGCGTGTCTGGATGACGAAGGGAACGATCTCATCCTTGAAGCGGCCTTCCTTCTGTGCCGCTTCCGCCTTGTTCTGAGATGAAACCGCAAACTGATCCTGGTCGTCGCGGGAAAGTTGCCACTGGCGGGCGACGTTCTCGGCGGTGGTGCCCATGTGGTAGCCGTAAAAAGCGTCTGTCAGGCCGTCCTTGATCATGGTGTCGACCATCTTCATGTCGCCCATCTTCGTACCGCCACGCAGATGCGCGGCATGCGGAGCCATCGACATTGATTCCTGGCCGCCGGCGACGATGATCTTCGCATCCCCCAGCGCGATCTGCTGCATTCCGAGGGCGACTGCCCGAAGGCCCGAACCGCAAAGCTGGTTGACGCTCCAGGCGGTAGCCTCGTTCGGAACGCCCGCTTTTATGGCCGCCTGGCGCGCTGGATTTTGGCCCTCGCCTGCTTGAAGCACCTGGCCAAGGATAACCTCGTCGACCTCGGCTGCGTCGACGCCTGCGCGTTCGAGCACAGCTTTGAGGGCGGCAGCCCCAAGCTCATGCGCCGGAACCGTGGCGAATGCACCATTGAAAGAGCCGACCGCTGTACGGGCCGCGCTGGCGATGACGATGGATGAACTGCTCATAAAGGCCTCCTCGTTTTCCTTCAGCATACATAGGTCGAAACTGGCAAAGCTTCAGCCCTAAGTCAAACGAGAAGGCGATTGCGGCAATTTTCGCTGCGGCTTGCGAACATGCCAATTATCCCTTTTCTCAAAGGGGTTGCCGCATCGCACAAAGAGATTGTCACCAGGCTTCTTTTGCGTCTACAGTCTGTTACGGAGGAATATCCATGACAATCAGACGGGGTTCAGGAGACTGATATGGCGAAGAACGAGGGTCAAATAGTCATCAAGAAATACGCCAACCGCCGCCTCTACAATACAGGCACCAGCACCTATGTGACGCTGGAAGATCTGGCGGAGATGGTGAAGAAGGGAGAGGATTTTACGGTACAGGACGCAAAGAGCGGTGATGACATCACACATTCCGTTTTGACCCAGATCATTTTCGAGCAGGAATCAAAAACCGGAAACACGCTGCTGCCGATTTCCTTCCTGCGCCAGCTCATCAGCTATTACGGCGATCAGATGCAGATGGTCGTTCCGAGCTTCCTCGAACATTCCATGCGCGCCTTCACCGAACAGCAGGCGCAGATGCGCGAACAGGTGAACCGCGCCTTCGGCGAGTCACCGCTCGGCAAGAACCTGCAGCTGCCGATGCAGATGGTCGAGGACCAGGTCCGCCGCAACACCGAGATGTTTCAGAAGGCCATGCAGATGTTCTCTCCCTTCATGACCCCTCCCGCCAAGGAATCGAAGAAGGCCGAGGCGAAGGATATCGACGAGTTGAAGGAACAGCTGCGCGCCCTGCAGAACAAGCTCGACAATCTCTAAGGTTCAAAGCCCGATCGAAACATCGCGGCCGGCACTGCGGATCGAGACTGCAAACCCGCCGATCACGTCGATCAGCGCAATCGTCATCAAGATGAAGAAGACCTGTGTTGCCGCATCCTGGACGAGAAGGAACTCGACCAGGAAAGCGATGAAGACCAGCATCGACAGCATGTGATTGACAAGGCTGCCGGATCCGTTGCGGGTGGCCTTCAATATCTCGAAGAACAGGATGACCAGCGCCACGACGATGAAGAGATCGCCGAGCGCCATGCTCCAGATCGCACCGGAGATCATCGAAAGCACCATGATGTCATGCTGGAGCGCGGGAATGCCTCCGCCACCCATCAAACCGGCCATCGTCATGTTGTAAAGAATAAACGGGATTACCATCAGCGGCATTACAGCGATCATTGAGCCATGTCCCCTATTTCGACGGGAATACTGCAGCAGATCACAGCACCACTTCAAGGCATCGGAAATACAATAATGCTCAAAAGCAAAAAGGCCGGCGTTTGAAGCCGGCCTTTTCGAATCCTGGCTGTGCCAGAATTTGGAAGCTTATGCGCTTTCCTTCGGCGTCAGAACCTGGCGGCCACGATACATACCGGTCTTCAGATCGATATGGTGCGGGCGGCGCAGTTCGCCGGAATTCTTGTCTTCCACGTAGGTCGGAGCCTTCAGGGCGTCTGCAGAACGGCGCATACCGCGCTTGGACGGGCTCGTTTTTCTCTTCGGTACAGCCATTTTACGTACTCCAATTCACAGGCAACACATTCCCGGCCAAGCTGGCGGCCGAAACGGACGTATCGCGATTTCGGAAATTTTGCGCGCTTATACATGCCCTGAAGGTCGTTGACCAGTCCCCAAACAGATTTTTTGCGATTCTCGTGAATTCAACCTCAGACCTCGTCTTTCGGCACGCTCCAGGGTTCGGCCCGAGCCGCAGCTTCCCACTTCAGCCAGGCAGGATGCGCCTTTAGCGCCGACATATAACTCAACGTATTGCTGGCAGTTACAAGGTCATAGGTATCGAAGCGGCTGACGACGGGCGCAAACATCGCGTCGGCTGCCGAAAATCCGCCAAACAGAAACGGTCCGCCCGAGCGGCCGCGCAACTCGCGAAAAATGGTTTCGATGCGCACGACATCGGCCATCACGCCATCCGCAAGTGCGATCTTGCCTCGCTCGCGCCGGATATTCATCGGACAGGCGCCTCTCAGCGCTCCGAAACCCGAAAGCATCTCCATCGAGACCGAACGCGCCACCGCGCGCTGTGCGCGATCCTTGGGCCAAAGCCCCGCCTCGGGATAAAGGTCGGAGAGGTAGTCGATGATCGAGAGCGATTCCCATACTCGCAGGCTGCCATGGAGTAGAACCGGCACCCTGCCCGTGGGAGAGATTTCCCTGATGCGCGGATTGCCTGCGGGAAAATCAAAGGGGATCAGAATTTCTTCGAACGGAATGCCCGTTGCTTCCATCGCAATCCATGGCCGGAACGACCACGAGGAGTAATTCTTGTTTCCGATATAGAGGGTAAGGCTATCCATGAAGCATCCGCAAATTGATTTCGCAGCCGAATTTAGCGGCGCCCGGCTAAAGCGACCAATGAATAATTCATGCCTCAATCATAAAGACATCTGATGTAATCGCCGGAACCTTGAGCCCGGCGCTCGATGACCGAGGCAAGCGTGCGAAGGCCGCGGCGGGGCTTTGCGGCGTTCCGGTCGATCGGGTTCGGAAGAGAAACGGCCAAAAGCGCTGCTTGGCGTCGCGAGAGCTTGGAAGCCGGTACCTTGAAATGATAGCGCGCCGCCGCCTCGATGCCGTAGATACCCGGTCCCCACTCGGCGATGTTGAGATAGATCTCCATCAGCCGGCGTTTGGTCCAGACGAGGTCAGAGGCGACCGCCAGCGGCAGTTCAAGTGCCTTGCGCACAAAGGAGCGGCCATTCCACAGAAACAGGTTCTTGGCCGTCTGCATGGGGATTGTGCTGCCGCCGCGGGTCGCTTCGCCGTCGAGGGTCTCTGCGACCAGCTCCTGCATTTCACCCCAGTCGACCCCGCCGTGGAAACAGTATTGACCATCCTCGGACATCATCACGGACTGAACGAGAACCGGCGAGATGTCGTCCAAAGAGACCCATTGCCGGTCGTAGCCGCGCAGGAGCACGATGTCGCGCAGCATCAGCGTCGAGACGGGATGAATAAAAGGGATCAGATAAACAAAGATCAGAACATAGGGCAGGACTAGAAATCCGGCGGTCGCAAGGACGATGCGCGTCATGATCGACCGGCTGCGCAGCCAAGCGAACAAACGGCGATGAGCCGGCATCGCAATGCTGTCCTCTCTTTCCGGCGATATGTCCAATACGTGTAAGCCCAACACCTGTTCCCTTCGCTCTCATAGCGTTTGCTGGTCGTGAAGGCCAGATGCAAAGGAAATCTTGCTGTGATCATTGACAATTCCGTTGCAACGGCGCCACTGCTCATGCCAAAGAGCGCGCATGGTCGCGAGCTCCGAAGCCTTCGATATCCGTTTGAAGACCAACGCCCAAGAGATCGAGGCGTTGCTGGACGCGCTGCTTTCCGATGACATGCGAGAAGATGAGATAGCCCGTCCTGATAGCCTGAGGGCGGCGATGCACTATGCGGTGCTGAACGGTGGCAAGCGGCTTCGCCCGTTTCTCGTCGTGGAGAGCGCGCTGCTCCTCGGCGGAGACAAAGAGGCGGCCTTGAGAGTGGGTGCAGCACTTGAATGCATTCACTGCTATTCGCTCGTTCATGACGATCTTCCAGCGATGGACGATGACAAGCTACGCCGCGGCAAACCGACGGTGCACATAGCTTTCGACGAGGCGACCGCGATCCTTGCAGGCGACAGCCTTCTGACCTACGCCTTCGACATTATCGCCGCCGACGAGACGAGACTTCCGGAGCAAAGCAAGGTGGGGCTGATCCTTGCGCTTGCGCGCAGCGCTGGCCTGGGCGGAATGGCTGGCGGACAGGCACTCGATCTCGCTGCGGAAAAAAACACACCGGATGAACGCGGCATCGTTACATTGCAGGCTATGAAGACGGGAGCGTTAATCCGCTTTGCTTGCGAAGCAGGCGCAATGATCGCCGGCGCTTCGAGCGGTGATCGCAAGCGCCTGCGCGCTTTCGGCGAAAAGATCGGTCTTGCCTTCCAGCTCGCCGACGATCTTCTTGATGTCACATCAGACGCCGCCACCATGGGCAAGGCGACCGGCAAGGACGTGGGCCGCGGCAAAGGTACCCTCGTCTCTCTGCGTGGTATCGGATGGGCCGAAACCGAGCTCCGGCGGCACGTCGAGGATGCGACACGGCTGTTGGCGCCTTACGGCGATGCCGCTGTGACGCTCGCCGCCACCGCGCATTTTGTTGCCGCTCGAAAAAGCTGACGCAGCAGCGGCAGGCGAGATACCTCTTGGCATCTAGCGGCTGATGAGCTTATTCAGCAGCGGTCTTCTGACCGAAGCGCCTTTCGATATAGTCGATGACAAGCGCCTCGAAATCCGCAGCAATGTTCGGCCCGCGCAACGTCAGCGCCTTCTTGCCATCAATGAAAACGGGAGCGGCCGGCGTCTCGCCGGTGCCAGGCAGCGAAATGCCGATATCGGCATGCTTGCTTTCGCCCGGCCCGTTGACGATGCAGCCCATCACGGCGACGTTCAGGGCTTCCACGCCCGGATATTTCTCCCGCCAGACCGGCATGTTCTTGCGGATATCGTTCTGGATATTCTGCGCCAGTTCCTGGAAAACCGTCGATGTCGTGCGGCCGCAGCCGGGACAGGCGGCGACCACCGGCACGAACTGTCGGAAACCCATAACCTGCAGCAGTTCCTGTGCCACCTGCACTTCGCGTGTACGATCGCCATTCGGCTCCGGCGTCAGCGAAACGCGGATCGTATCGCCGATGCCGTGCTGCAGAACGTAGCCCATGGCAGCCGACGAGGCGACGATGCCCTTGGTGCCCATTCCTGCTTCGGTGAGTCCGAGATGCAGCGCATGGTCCGAGCGCTCGGAAAGCATGGAATAGACAGCGATCAGATCCTGGACCTGGCTGACCTTGGCCGACAGGATGACGCGGTTTCGCGGCAGGCCGATTTCTTCGGCAAGGGTGGCCGAGATCAACGCCGATTGCACGATCGCCTCGCGCGTCACCTGACGTGCCGAAAGCGGCGAACCCGCCTCGGCATTCTTGTCCATCAGCGCCGTCAGCAGGTCCTGGTCGAGCGAACCCCAGTTGACGCCGATACGCACCGGCTTGTCATAGCGGACCGCTGTCTCGATGATTTCGGCGAACTGCTTGTCCTTCTTGTCCTTGAAACCGACATTGCCAGGATTGATGCGGTATTTCGCCAATGCTTCGGCGCAGGCCGGATGATCGGCAAGCAGCTTGTGGCCGATATAGTGGAAATCGCCGACGAGCGGCACATCCATGCCGAGGCGCAGGAGCCGCTCGCGAATCTTCGGAACGGCAGCAGCGCTTTCGTCACGATCGACGGTGATGCGCACGAGCTCCGACCCCGCCTTGAAGAGGGCGGCAACCTGCGCAACAGTGGAATCGATATCCGCCGTATCCGTATTTGTCATCGACTGCACGACAACCGGCGCACCGCCGCCGACGACGACGCCGCCCACGTCGACCGCGACGGAAGCGCGGCGCGGTTTCGGATCAAAATCGGTAGGTGAAGACATAGACAGAGCTCTTGAACCCTTGAATTCGTGCCTTTCAGGTGGATCATACCCGCTTTCTTGTCAACGCCCAAAGCATCACTTTTGCTTGGCTGAGCTAGTGGCCGCCGCCCGAGATGCCGTCCGCGTAGCGGGCAAGCTTCGAAAAGATCAGCACCACGACCAGCAGGACGGGCAGCGCCATGAAGACGGCGCTAAAGCCGACATGCTCGGCTGCAAAGCCGATTGCAGAGGGTGCAACCAGCATGCCGGAATAGCCCATGGTCGTCACGACCGAAAGGCCGATCCCGGCCTTCAGACCAGGGACATTGCCTGCCGCGGAAAAGGCGATCGGCACCATGTTCGAAATGCCGATGCCGCAGAACGCAAAGCCGACAATGGCAAGCTCGGCATTCGGCGCAAGGGCTGCGATCAGCATGCCGGCGATGGCAAAGAGGGTGCAGACGCGCAGCGTCTTGACGCCGCCGAGCTTGTCGCGCACCAGATCGCCGGCGAAACGCATGATTGCCATCGTCAGCGAGAAGGCCGCAAACCCGAAACCGGAAAGAGCCACGGATGCATTCATTTCCTGGCGGAGATAGAGCGCACCCCAGTCGAGCACAGCACCTTCCGGAACCATCGAAAAGAGCGCCATGAGCCCAAGCAACCATGGCAGAGGCGTCATCGGCAGGCGTGTTTTTTCTTTCTTCTCATCGGGATGCGGCGGATCGGCAAGGATCATCGGCCAGGCGATCACGAGGAAAATCAACGTGAGCACGGTGGCGAGCTGCGCATGGCCAAGAACGCCGAGCTTGGCGATGACGAAGCCGCCAAGGCCCGAACCGATCAGGCCGCCAAGGCTCCAGAAGGCATGGCAGGACGACATGATCGCCCGGCGCATCGACTTCTCGACGGCAACCGCGTTGGCGTTCATTGCGACGTCCATTGCGCCGATGACCCCCCCAAACAGGAAGAGCGCGATTGCGCCGGTAACAATATTCGGCGCCAGCGTCAGCGCCAGAAGAATTGGCAGTACGCAGGCCGCAGTTGCCCGCGACACTACGTGCGAGCCATGCTTGGCGATCTGCGCGCCGGCAATCGGCATCAATGTCAACGACCCAAGGCCGAACACCAGGATCATCAGCCCGAGCTGGAATTTCGTCAGTTCCAGACGCTCCGCGAAATCCGGAATCTTCGGAGCCCAGCAACCGACGACAAAGCCGTTCATCAAGAAGAGCAGCGACACCGCAACCCTGCTCTTCGGCAGGAAGCCACGCCGGACCCCCTGGGCCACATTCATCGGATTATCCATTGTATTCCCGTCTCCTCCTGCAGTCGGCCCCTTTAGGATCCGACTCAAAGATTATTCATCGCGCCTTGCGCGCCTTGACAGTGCGGCAGCCCCGCTCGCGATAGGCCGCAAGCAGCGCCTCGTCGGCGTCGTGCTCCACGACGAGGCATTCGCAATGCGCGACGGGCAGGACGCCGTGCGGCGCCGCTGTACCGAATTTATCCGAGGTCACCGCAACCAGCACCTTCCGGCTTCGCGACGTCGCGAACCGCTTGAACTCCGCGTCCTCGAAACCGAATGTCGTGACGCCCGCTTCCAGATCGATGCCGCAGGCGCCGAGAATGCAAAGGTCCGGCGAGATCTGCTCCATGTCCCGCATCGCCTTGGCGCCGAGCGCGCCGCCCACCTGCCGGTCGACCATTCCGCCGATCAGGATGACATCGATGCCGCCGTTGTCTATCAGCGCTGCGGCAATTGCCGGAGCATTCGTCGCAGCCGTCAGCGTCATGTCTGATGGAAGGGCTTTGGCAATCGCCAGATTGGTGCTTCCGGCATCAAAAAATACCGTCGACCCGGACGCAATCTGCGAGACGGCGGCTTGGGCCAGCAGTTGTTTGCGATCGAGGGCAATGCCCATTCGCTGCTTGAGGCTCCCGCCGGCAGGCGAAACCGGCAACGCACCGCCATAGACCCGCTCACAGAGGCCGGCAGCTGCCATCTCGCGCAGATCGCGGCGGATCGTATCTTCGGAAACCCCGAATTCCAGCGCGAGTTCAGCCGCAAGCACACGGCCGTTCGCCTGAAGCTTGCCGGATATGATGTTCTGCCGCTCCTTCAACAGCATCTCGGTCGTATTCATGCCTGTTTAGCTCGCAATTGGCGCCAGTTCCTGAAAAACGTGCATAAACGTATATGAACGTGCACACAATAGGCATTGGCCACACATTTCCTGACGCCTTGAAACAAGCCGCGTCAAAAGCCAGATAAATGAGAAAAATATTCGCAGTTGCCCAATCTCTTTGCAGTTTTCTACGCTTCACCACGCTCTATTTTCTGCGATCTATCTGTCATCGAATTCCTCCCACATGGACCCGCAAAACATGAAACTCCTCAAGACCATCGCTGCCGCAGCCTTTATCTCGGCTGCTGCCTCCGTCTCCGCCCAGGCCGGCGAAAATCTCAACGCCATCAAGTCCGCAGGCGTTTTCAAGATCGGTACGGAAGGCACCTATGCGCCATTCACCTACCATGACGAAAGCGGCAAGCTCGTGGGCTTCGACGTCGAGATCGGCGAAGCGGTTGCCGCCAAGCTCGGCGTCAAGGCCGAGTTCGTTGAAGGCAAGTGGGACGGCCTGATTGCCGGCCTCGACGCCAAGCGCTACGACACCGTCATCAACCAGGTCGGCATCACCGAAGCCCGCAAGCAGAAATACGACTTCTCCGAGCCCTATATCGCCTCCAAGGCGGTGCTCATCGCCCGTGCAGACGACGACAGCATCAAGAGCTTCGCCGACCTGAAGGGCAAGAAATCTGCCCAGTCCTTGACGAGCAACTTCGGCAAGCTCGCCGAGCAGTCCGGCGCAGAGCTCGTCGGTACCGAAGGCTTCGACCAATCGATCCAGCTCGTGCTGACCGGCCGCGCCGATGCAACGATCAATGACAGCCTCTCTTTCCTGGACTTCAAGAAGCACAAGCCGGACGCAAATGTGAAGATTGCGGCCGAGCAGGAAAACGCCGACTACTCCGGCATCATCATCCGCAAGAAAGAGCCGGAACTTCTCGAGGCGATCAACAAGGCACTGGCAGACATCAAGGCAGACGGCACCTACAAGAAGATCGCCGATAAATATTTCGGCCAGGACGTATCGAAGTAAGCGCTTCGAATGGGCGGTTTCCTGCCGCTGGCACATCCTCTATATCTGCTGAAGAGCGTCCAGCGAAAACCCGCTGGACGCCCTTTCATTAAGGAAACACACCCGTGCCGCACTGGCTTCAACTGATGGCGGAATCGCTCCCCACGCTTTTGTGGGCCGGACTGATCTTCACCATACCGCTGACCCTGCTCTCCTTCGTCTTCGGCCTGGCGCTCGGGCTGGTGACTGCCGTGGCACGCCTCTTCGGCCCGGCTCCCATCGCCTCAATCGCGCGGTTCTACGTCTGGGTCATCCGCGGCACGCCGCTGATCGTGCAGCTCTTCGTCATCTTCTATGGCCTGCCGAGCCTCGGCATTCTGCTCGATGCTTTTCCGGCGGCTCTGATCGGCTTCACGCTGAACATCGGCGCTTACAGCTCCGAAATCATCCGGGCGGTCATCTCCTCCGTTTCGAAGGGACAATGGGAAGCTGCCTATTCGATCGGCATGAACTGGCGGCAGGCGATGAGCCGCACGATCTTGCCGCAGGCCGGTCGTGTCGCCGTGCCGCCGCTTTCAAATACCTTCATTTCATTGGTCAAGGATACGTCGCTGGCGGCAGCAATCACCGTGCCGGAGCTCTTCCAGGCTGCACAGCGCATCGTTGCGACAACTTATGAGCCGCTGATCCTTTATATCGAGGCAGCGCTGATCTACCTCGTTTTGAGCTCCGTTCTCTCAGCGCTGCAGGTACGGCTCGAGCGCCGCTTCGCGCGCTACGGTGGCATGCTGGAGGCCAATGCATGATCGAGCTTTCCAACATCGAAAAGCGCTTCGGCGATGCCATCATCCTAAAGGATATCAGCATCCGCATCCCGGAAGGCACCGTCACTGCTCTCGTGGGTCCCTCCGGCGGCGGCAAGAGCACGCTGCTTCGCTGCATCAACCTGCTTGAGATTCCAACAGCTGGCTCGATCAGGATTGGCGAAGAGACGCTGGATCTTGTGCCGGGAAGGCGGGTTGGTTGGCAAGCGATCCAGAAGATCCGCCGCCAGACAGGCATGGTCTTCCAGAATTTCCAGCTCTTCCCGCATCAAACCGCGATCGAAAACGTCATGGAAGGCCTGGTGACGGTCCTGAAATGGCCGAAAGAAAGGGCGCACGCCCGCGCTATGGCACTGCTGACCAAGGTCGATATGGCGCATAAGGCGGATGCCTGGCCCTCGACACTTTCCGGCGGCCAGCAGCAGCGCGTCGCGATCGCCCGTGCATTGGCTCCGTCGCCGCGCGTCCTTCTCTGTGACGAGCCGACTTCGGCACTCGATCCAGAACTTTCGGCGGAAGTCGTCGATGTTCTCGGCCGGCTGGCCAGCGAAGGCACGACCATGGTCATGGCGACACATGATCTGCGGCTCGCCTCGAAGATCGCCCACAACGTCGTGTTCCTGGAAGCAGGAAACGTCGTCGAAACCGGCACGGCGAAGTCCATCTTCACGGCGCCGGAACGCGAGCGCACCAAACGCTTCATCTCGACGATCAACGCCGCACATACCTACGATATCTAGACTACGCCTAAGGCCGGGTGACCCGTTTCACAATATGCAGGTATCGAGGATTGCGTGAGCTATCCTCGCACAGAGCCCCTTGAATTCATCGATCTCCGCGATGGGGTATAGGATTTCTTGGGTGATCCGTATCGTGGAGGTATCGAGCGCGTTCATCCATTCATCCATCCATTTCCACCCAATAAGTCAGGTGGAGTCGATGGCACCTGACCGTTTCATAAGTGTCGTTGGACGCGTACTATTGCGAGCGGCGGCTCTGTGAAAAATAGCAGCCCCAGCACCACGCCCCGAACAAGTTCGCTATTGAGGAACCAAAATCTAGCTAGCGAGCATGGATGGCGCATCTTTTCCTGTCCCGCTCGGTTCAAACCCTCGAAACCGTGATTATTTTCGGCTCTGTCCACCAATAGCCGCCCTCATGCTACTTGAATAATATGCACATCACGGGCGAAAAAGGTCTGAGTGGTCTGTGCCCTTGGAGACGCGATGACAGTTCCAACACTGGATCGTGTGTTTGGCCGTGTGGCTTTCGGGGCCGATCCGTCCAATTATCATGCTGCCCGACCGCGCTATCCTGAAGAAACATGGCAGCTGTTGCGCGAGCGTTCTGACCTTGGACCCGGCATTGATATTTTGGAGATCGGCGCTGGTACTGGGCATGCAACGGCAGAATTGCTGGCGCACAAGCCGCGGCTGCTGGCAGCGGTTGAACCTGACATGAGGCTGGCAGACTTCCTGCGAACCTTGATCGCGGTTGACTGCTTGCGGGTGCTCGCGCTGCCATTTGAAGACGCAAATCTGGAGCCTGCCTCGTTCGACCTGGTTGCAAGTGCGACGGCTTTTCACTGGCTGGACGCTGCGCCTGCTCTGAAACGAATTCATGGATTGCTGCGACCGGGCGGCGCCGTCGCCCTTTGGTGGAACGTCTTTGGCGATGAAAGTCGGCCCGATCCCTTTCATGATGCCACCACGCATTTGTTCGTTGGCCATTGTGCCAGCCTGTCAGCGGGCGGGCCCGACAGTTCTCCTTATGCGCTTGATGCGGATGCACGAATTCGGGAGATGACGGATGCTGGGTTCATACCCGATCCTCCTGAATTTATCCGCTGGACATTGAGGCTTGATGCGTCCGGCGTGCGCAGCCTTTATGCCACGTACTCTAATGTTTCCGCCCTTGTTCCAACAGAGCAGGCCCATCTGCTCGATGCTTTGGCCGAGATTGTTACAGGGCAGTTTGCGGGCCGCGTAGATCGCAACATGACAACTGCAATCTATACCGCCCGGCGCGCGTAGCTCCAGACAAGCGCTGCCGGTTTGGGGCGCATTTCCGGGATGAAAAGATAGGATTTCGTGCGCGATCCAGCTCCGACAGCTCAAACGCTTGTCCGCTGGAAGGCCGGCCCCGAAAATGATTTTTCGGCTACGGTTTCAAGCGTCAGATTTTCACCACTCGGCCCCGCGCCGCAGCGCTCGTTTACTTCGATCGCGCCGCTTTCAGCGCATTGCCCCACCAGGCCAGCTGATCGAGCTGCTTGCCGGCGGCATCGATAAGGTGCTGGTAGTCGTTGAGGCTTTTACCTTCCCTGGCAACGCCGATATATTCGGGCAGAGAAATATGGACGCCCGTCTTCACCGAAGCCGCGCCCATTTCTACGAAGATCACGCGAAGCTGTTCGACGGCACGCGCAGCGCCGACACCGCCATACCCAACGAAGGCAACCGGTTTGTGGATGAATTCGCCAAGGTCGATGGCATTCTTGAGCACGGCCGTCGGGCCGTGATTGTATTCGGCAACGGTGAAGATAAAGGCGTCAAACTCGCGCAGCTTCTTCTTCCAGCGCTCCGCCGTCTTGCTCTCAGCTTCCAGCGCACGTGCTTCACCGAAGAAAGCCATGGGGTAGTCGAGGAGATCGACCACCTCGACCTCAAACTCCGGCCGCTGCGCGGCAATCTCGGCAATCCACTTCGCCGGATGATCGGCAAAGCGGCCGATGCGCGTGCTTCCAACGACAACTGCAATCTTGAGGTTGTTCATTTTCGGCCTTTCCTGTCCATTACACGCAAGGGCGGCCCGGGTAGGCCACCCTAGCCCTTCGGCTTCCGGTTAGCCGGCATAGCTTACCAGCAGGTCCTTGGCGTCGATCTGGTCACCGGCCTTGACGAGCACTTCGGCAATCGTGCCGTCTTTCTCCGCGTGGATCGCCGTCTCCATCTTCATGGCCTCGATCGAGACAAGCACGTCGCCGGCGCTGACTGCCTGGCCCGGTGAAACAAAGACGCGAGAAATAACGCCCGGCATCGGCGCGCCGACATGGGCGGCGTTTCCAGGCTCGGCCTTCCGGCGGGCAGCGGCGCCGGAAGCGCCATGCGCACGATCCGGCACCTTGATGCGGCGCGGCTGGCCGTTGAGCTCGAAGAACACCGTCACCATACCCTGGCTGTCGGTGCCGCTCATCGCCTGATTGACGATGACCAGCGTCTTGCCCTTTTCGATATCGGCAAAGAGTTCCTCTCCGTCCGCCAGACCGTAGAAATAGGCGGGCGTCGGCAGAACCGAGACCGGGCCATAGGTGTCGGAAGCCAGTGCAAAGTCGGTGAAGACCTTGGGATACATGAGGTAGGAGGCAAATTCGAAATCATTCACCGTGCGTTCAAGTTTGGTCTCGATCTCCCGGCGCTCGGCATCGAGATCCGCTTCCTCGAGCAATGAGCCCGGACGCACGGTATAGGGCTTATCACCCTTCAGCGCCTTCTTCTGCAGCGCTTCCGGCCAGCCGGACGGGGGCTGGCCGAGATCGCCCTTCAGCATCGAGACGACCGAATCCGGGAACGACACCTCCTTCTCCGGACTGACGACATCGGCAACCGTGAGGTCCTGGGAAACCATCATCAGCGCCATATCGCCGACCACCTTGGAAGACGGCGTCACCTTGACGATATCGCCGAACATCTGGTTGGCGTCGGCATAGGCCTGCGCCACCTTGTGCCACTTCGTCTCCAGCCCAAGCGAGCGGGCCTGCTCCTTGAGATTGGTGAACTGGCCACCCGGCATTTCATGCAGATAGACTTCCGATGCCGGCCCCTTGAGGTCGCTTTCGAAGGCTGCGTACTGGTTGCGCACCGCTTCCCAGTAGAAGGAGATGCGTCGGATCCATTCCGGATCGAGCCCCGGATCGCGCTCGGAACCGCGCAGCGCTTCGACGATCGAACCGAGACAGGGCTGCGAGGTGTTGCCGGAAAGCGCATCCATGGCAGCATCGACCGCGTCGACGCCGGCATCGACGGCTGCAAGCACGGTCGCAGCCGCAATGCCGGACGTATCGTGCGTATGGAAATGGATCGGCAGGCTTGTCGCGTCACGCAGGGCCTTGAAGAGCACCTTTGCAGCAGCAGGCTTCAGCAGACCAGCCATATCCTTCAGTGCAATGATGTGAGCTCCGGCCTTTTCGAGCTGAACAGCAAGGTCGGTATAGTATTTCAGATCATATTTCGGGCGCGCCGAGTTCAGGATATCGCCGGTATAGCAGATCGCCGCTTCGCAGAGCTTGTTCTCTTCAGCGACCGCATCCATCGACACGCGCATGTTTTCGACCCAGTTCAGGCAGTCGAAGACGCGGAAGAGGTCGATGCCGCCCTTTGCGGCCTGCCGGACGAAGTATTTGACGACATTGTCCGGATAGTTCTTGTATCCGACGCCGTTGGCGCCGCGCAGCAGCATCTGCAGGAGGAGGTTCGGTGCGCCTTCACGGATCAGCGCCAGACGCTCCCATGGATCTTCCGTCAGGAAGCGCATGGAAACGTCGAAAGTCGCACCCCCCCAGCATTCCAGCGACAGCAGATTCGGTAGCGCGTGGGCATAGGTCCCGGCGACGCGAGCGATGTCGTAGGTGCGCATGCGCGTCGCGAGCAGCGACTGATGGCCATCGCGCATCGTCGTATCGGTGATCAGCACGCGCTTTTCGCCTCGCATCCACTCGCCGAATTTCTTCGGGCCGAGCTTGTCGAGACGCTGTTTGGTGCCGTCCTGGACCTTGCTGCCGTTGGCATAGGGAACGACCGGCTCTGCAGCGTTTTCCAGCGGCCGCGGCCTGTCCTTGGCTTCGGGATGGCCGTTGACGGTCACGTCGGCAAGATAGGTCAAAAGCTTCGTCGCGCGGTCCTGACGCTTAACCTGCTGGAAAAGCTCCGGCGTCGAGTCGATAAACCGGGTTGTATAGCTGTTGTCCTTGAACTTCGGGTGTCCGATGATCGCTTCAAGGAAGGTGAGGTTGGTTGCCACACCGCGAATGCGGAATTCACGCAGCGCCCGGTCCATTCGAGAGATTGCCTCGAGCGGATTCGGGGCCCAGGCCGTCACCTTGACGAGCAGCGGATCGTAATAGCGGGTAATGATCGCTCCCGAATAGGACGTGCCGCCATCAAGACGAATGCCGAAACCCGAGGCCGAGCGATAGGCAGTGATGCGGCCGTAGTCCGGGATGAAGTTATGTTCCGGATCTTCCGTCGTGATGCGGCACTGCAGCGCGTGGCCGTTGAGCTTGATATCCTGCTGCTTGGGAACGCCCGATTCCGGTGTACCGATCGCGTAGCCATCGAGGATATGGATCTGTGCCTTGACGATATCGATGCCGGTCACGACTTCGGTGACCGTGTGCTCGACCTGGATACGCGGATTGACTTCGATGAAGTAGAATTTTCCGGTATCGGAATCCATCAGATATTCGACGGTGCCGGCGCCGATATAGTCCGTCGCCTTGGCGATCTTCAGCGAATAGGCGGCGAGCTCCTGGCGCTGCGCTTCCGAAAGATACGGTGCCGGCGCACGCTCGACGACCTTCTGGTTGCGGCGCTGGATCGAGCAGTCGCGCTCGAAGAGGTGCACGACATTGCCGTGCGTATCGCCAAGCACCTGGCTTTCGACGTGGCGGGCGCGCTCGACGAGCTTTTCGAGATAGACTTCATCCTTGCCGAAGGCGGCCATCGCCTCGCGCTTGGCTTCAGTCACCTCACGGGCAAGATCCTTCGGGTCGCGAATGGCGCGCATGCCGCGCCCGCCGCCGCCCCAGGAAGCTTTCAGCATGACCGGATAGCCAATCTCCTCGGCCATGCGGGCGACTTCCTGCATGTCGTCCGGAAGCGGATCGGTTGCCGGAACCACTGGCACGCCGACCGAGATCGCCAGATTGCGCGCGGCCACCTTGTTGCCGAGCTGGCGCATCGTATCGGCCTTCGGGCCGATAAAGGTGATGCCGGCCTTATTGCAGGCATCCACGAATTCGGGGCTCTCCGACAGCAGGCCATAACCTGGATGGATGGCATCGGCGCCGGATAGCTTGGCAACGCGGATCACTTCATCGATCGAAAGGTAGCTTTCGATCGGCCCGAGATCGCGGTCGAGATGCGGCCCGCGGCCCACCTGATAGCTTTCGTCCGCCTTGAAGCGGTGCAGCGCCAGTTTGTCCTCTTCCGCCCATATCGCGACCGTTTTTATTCCCAGCTCATTGGCCGCGCGGAACACGCGGATGGCAATTTCGGAACGATTGGCAACGAGTATCTTGGATATGGGCAATGCGCTCTCCTCACGGCATCGAAGCGGGCAATGCTGCACCCGCGAAGGAAATTCTTAACGCGCCGTTACAGAAAGTTCAATTTCCCTTGCGAAATAGAATTTCCCAAATGCGAGGGTCGCGCGCGAAATTAGGTAACGAGCCCGTGCCGGAAAGCCAGCGCCACCGCCTGCTGGCGGTTCTTGGCCTTCAGCTTGTCCTGCAACCCATTCATATACCAATCGACCGTGTGGTTCGATATGCTGAGCACCTTGCTGATCTCCATCGAGGTCAGGCCGTCGGCCAAATAGTGCAGGATTTCGAGCTCGCGGCGCGTCAGCGGCATATTGAGCAATGAAGCGCTTTCGAGTGCCTTCGCTTCGCCCTTGAGATCAAGCAGCCGCCAGAACGCTTTGCGGGCAACCGTTTCGAACAACGACATCTCGACCGGCGACAATTCGACGGGCCCACCGCCGACGCTCAAGTTTCCGAGCACGCCGCTCTTGCCGTGAATGGGGAAGATGTAACCGTCGCGGAGGCCGTGGGCATGGGCATCCGCCATCATCTGTTCCATTCGCCGCTGGTGCGGATCGCGGCGGTAGGCGGCAAGGCTTTCCTTCCATCGAAATGGCCTTTGCGCCTGCGCCAGATACCGGACTGTTGGATCTATGAGGACATATTTTTTTGCAACATATTTTTGCGGCCACTTCTCGGGCCAATGCCCGGCAAGTACGAGACCCCAGGGATCTTGGCTCTGCTTCAGGTGACGCAGCAATCCATAATACTCGAAGCCATAGGAATGAACGGCCCGCCGGAGTTCCTCAACGACGGTTTCGGGCTTCGTGCATTCCTCTATGACGACGAGCAATTGAACCAAAGAATGAATATTCACAAAAAGCCCCTTGCCCGGCAATGGGCGATCGGTGAAGTCCGTCGGTCGGACCACCTGAACGCGGCAACGACGGTCTTCGATTAACAAGCTGGCTTCATATAAGGATTATGGATTGCTAAAGCTTGGTTTAAATACAAGTGGAAATTGTTGCACTCCCAATCGGTTGAGCAGCTTTGCGCTGCGGTTGTCCTGTCGCATCCTGCAGAAAACACCTCACCTGAATGCGCCGTTAATCGTCGGTTCAGGTGTTTTTTCATAGCATCGCGCCATTCCGTTTTTTGCAGATGCACACAAGAGGTACCGCCGTGTCGTTATTCAAGGTCTATGCAAGAGCTTTGCGCTACCTTGGCGCTTACAAGCTCCGCGTATCCCTGGTGGTCGTTGCGAACATTGTTCTGGCTGCGATCACGATTGCGGAGCCTGTTCTGTTTGGTCGCATCATCGACGCCATTTCAGGCAATGGCGAGGTCAAGCCCATTCTGTTCATGTGGGCTGGATTTGCCGTCTTCAATACGATCGCCTTCGTTCTTGTCGCCCGCGAGGCGGACAGGCTGGCCCATGGCCGGCGCGCGACTTTGCTGACGGAAGCATTTGGCCGCATCATCTCGATGCCGCTCTCCTGGCATCACCAGCGCGGCACGTCGAACGCGTTGCATACCCTGCTGCGCGCTTGCGAAACGCTCTTCGGCCTCTGGCTCGAATTCATGCGTAATCACCTCTCGACCGCCGTCGCCATTGCGCTTCTGGTGCCGACCGCCATGGCCATGGACCTGAGATTGTCCGGCGTGCTGGTCGTGCTTGGTCTTGCCTACTGGCTGATCGGCCGTCTGGTCATGAGCCGCACGAAGGACGGACAGGCTTCGGTCGAGGACCACTATCACACCGTTTTCTCGCATGTGAGCGACTCGATCAGCAACGTTTCGGTGCTGCACAGCTACAACCGCATTGAAGCTGAAACCAAGGCGCTCAAGGGCTTTGCCGACCGTCTGCTGCAGGCTCAGTACCCGGTCCTCGACTGGTGGGCCCTTGCCGGTGCTCTGAACCGAATGGCATCGACCATCGCCATGATGATCATCCTTGTGATCGGCACGCTTCTGGTGCAGGCCGGCGAACTGCGGATCGGTGACGTCATAGCCTTCATTGGCTTTGCAAACCTTTTGATCTCGCGCCTTGACCAGATGCGCCAGTTCGCCACGCAGATTTTCGAAGCCCGCGCGAAGCTTGAAGACTTCTATACGCTCGAAGACTCCGTTCGCGAGCGCGAGGAACCGGCGGGCAATGCCGACATCAAGGACGTCAAGGGCGAAGTCGAATTCCGCGACGTCTCCTTCGGCTTCGGCAACTCGTCGCAGGGCCTGCACAATGTCTCCTTCTCGGTGAAGGCTGGCCAGACAGTCGCGATCGTAGGCCCGACAGGTGCGGGCAAGACGACGCTCGTCAATCTGCTGCAGCGCGTCTACGATCCGGACAGCGGCCAGATCCTGGTGGATAGCCACGACATCACCAAGGTCACCCGCAGGTCGCTGCGCCGTTATATCGCCACCGTGTTCCAGGATGCGGGTCTGCTGAACCGTTCGATCAGCGACAATATCCGCCTTGGCCGCGAAGGTGCCAGCGAAGAAGAGATGCGCCGTGCTGCCGAAGCGGCAGCCGCGGCGGACTTCATTGAGACGCGCGAGGAACAGTATGACACGCATGTCGGCGAGCGTGGCAACAGGCTCTCGGGCGGGGAGCGCCAGCGTGTGGCCATCGCCCGCGCCATCCTCAAGGATGCGCCGATCCTGGTTCTCGACGAGGCGACCAGTGCGCTCGACGTGGAGACCGAGAACCGCGTGAAGGCTGCAATCGACAACCTTCGCCAGAACCGCACCACCTTTATCATCGCGCACCGCCTCTCGACGGTTCGTGAAGCAGACAAGGTGCTCTTCCTCGACAATGGCCGGATCGTCGAACAGGGTAGTTTCGATGAACTCAGCCACAGCAACGGCCGCTTTGCAGCGCTGCTTCGCGCCAGCGGTATCCTGACGGACGAGGAAGTCCGCAAGGCTCATACGACCGAAGCTGCTTAACCAGGTTCGAAAACCAAATTGCAAGGCCGGAGGGAAAACCTTCCGGCCTTTTTTATCGGGGTTAGAAACTCGGGACGCGCTGCAAGTGAGGTCTTTGCCGACTCCCGCCGCCGCGAAGTGGAATTCGATGCTAAAATAACGCTATGGCTTTCGGGGTACTGAGCTCCTGTCCGCTACTGCCCAGGCCTTTTGGTAACAATCGCGGACCGCCTTGAGCCAATGAACGAAATGGGGAAGGCGGAGCGGCGCGCTTCCCAGGATGGAGATCGTATTCGAGCCGCCATTCGCCTTCGAAAGTCATCTGTGCGACGGGGAAGGTTTCGTAGAAGATCTTCGTCATCGACCATCACCGAAGTTCGGCAGGAAGCCGAGATCATCTTCGGATGCTGCTGGTAACGCTTGGGCTGTCGTCAGGTCGCCGAGCTCAATGCCCACCGTGCGCGCGACGATCAGCGCCTTTTCGAGTTGGCAGCTCGGCTTGCCGGATTCGAGTTCGACAATGAAACGCTCGCCCGTTCCGGAACGGGTGGCAAGCTCGGTCTGGGTCCAGCCGAGGCCTTTGCGTTTTTCTCTGACGGCAGCCGAAATCACGTGCAGACTTGAACATCCAGCATCTCCTGTGTCGGCTTACCGTTCAGGAAGGTTCTTTAATTTTCAATGCGCTTCTTACCGAGCGGGAAGTCATTCGGCAGGGAGGCGATAAAAACGTACCGATCGGAAGTTTTTACCGTGCAAAGCTGTGAGGCTGAGGCCTTCGGCCTTTGATTTGTTTGGACTTTGTTCAGTGACGGCTGACGAATTATAAATCGATATGGGCTGAGTAACCTCAGACGGGTCTCAAGGCCTTGATGCCGTGACAGCTGCGGCAGCGGACAGTTTATCGCGTCAGAGGCGACGGCGCCTTCTGCCTTGCCGCGCGCGGCTTTCGGATAAAGCGCGCAGCTGATGTCTCTCTACCAGAGCGGCTTGAACCGCAGCCTGGAAGGACAAGACGCGCTCCCGGATCTTCTCCTCGCGCAAGCCACATCGCGCAAGCTCGTCCGCCAGCAAACGGCACTCGGCTTTCCAAAACGCGACCGCCGGTTCTCCGTGCAGATCATCAAGCGTCGCGGCGCAGCGCTCGATATCGCCAGGCTGGGGGATGCTTGGAAATATCACGATTTCGCTTGCGGTCAGCGCGGCGAGAGAGGTGTCGAAAGAAGATGCCATCGAATCAATCCATGTTTCCATCAGACTGTTAGGCTTGTGTTGGTTAACGATTACCTTCTCTCGCGGAATAATGCCGTTGCTGACCGACTGAATGGACCTCAAGCCAAGGTCCCAGCAGCCGATTGTTCTGCTGGGACTTTGGCTTGGCATTGTTAGGATTGCGCGCGCTGTTGCACAGTTCCGCTCTCTTCGGCAGGAATCTGTGTACGCGACATCACGCGTCCGACCACGAGCACCAGCAGCGCGGCGGCAGCCAGGCACGCGGCAAGAAAGAACATTGGCGCAATCGTGCTTCCCGTACTGTCCTTGATCCAGGGCACGACGTTCTGGGCGACAAAGCCGCCGAGATTGCCGACGGAGTTGATTGCGGCGAGCCCGGCCGCCGCACCAGCGCCTCTCAGAAAACGTGACGGCAGGCTCCAGAAAACCGGCTGGCCGGCGAAGATGCCCGCTGCAGCGATGCACAGAAATGCGAACTGGACGCCATGGTCCGGAATAACAGCAGAAAGGACAAGGCATATGGCGCCCAGCAGTGCCGGAATGACGATGTAAGGCGTCTTCGAAGCTGCCCTGTCTGCCATCGACGGGACGATGTAAAGCGCCACCGCCACGAGGACCCAGGGTATGATGTTCAGAAAGCCGTTGGCCGTGTTGCCGACGCCGAATTCCTTGACGATGGTCGGGAGCCAATAGCTGAGGCCGTAGGCTGCAAGAGGAAAGCCGACGTAGCACAATGCCATAAGAAGTACCTTCGGATTAATGAGCGCCTTGAAGCCATTCTCCGCGTTCTTGTCCATGTCTGCATTTTCCGCCTCAATCCTGCGTTTTAGCCAGCTCTTCTCCGCATCGCTCAGGAAGTTCGCACTCTCTGGGCGATCCGAGAGGTAAAGCAGCGTGACCACGCCTGCTATGACGGCGGGAATACCCGTCGCGATGAACACCCATTGCCAGCCGGCGATACCATAAAGCCCGTCGAGATCGAGCAGCATGCCGCCCAGCGGCGCGCCGACGGCATTGGCAAGAGCGCTGAAGATCATGAACAGTCCGACCATCGTGCCGCGATAGGCGGACGGATACCAAAGTGTCAGCAGATAAAGGACGCCTGGAAAGAACCCGGCTTCGCAGGCGCCAAGAAGAAATCGGAGAATGTAGAACATCGTCGCATTCTGCGTGTAGGCCAGGGCGATCGTAACTGCGCCCCACGAGAGCAAAATACGCGCAAACCATTTGCTGGCGCCATACCGCTCGAGCAGCAGATTGCTCGGGACTTCAAACAGGAAATAACCGATGAAGAAGAGCGAGGCGCCGAGGCCGTAGGCATATTCGCTCATGCCAAGCGCGCCGACCATTTCCAGCTTGGCGAAGCTGACATTTTGGCGATCGATATAGGCGATGAGATAAAGAATGCCTAGGAACGGCATGAGCCGCCACGTGATTTTGACAATCAGTTGCTTTTCGTCGACCATGAATTTCTCCTCGGGGCAATTGCATCTGGGCGGGGAATAGATACGGCAAGCTTGCCATCATCAATTGTCGGCCGGTGGCCGAACTGCAGGCCAAGGCCGATTGACAAAACCGGCTGGCGGGTTCGCCAGCCGGTTTTGATATCGCAAAAAAGAGAGCTATTTGTCGCTATAGAGCTTTCGGCCATCCGCGACGCGGACGGCGACGGGAACGGAAGCACCACGCCCCATCGACCTGGCCTTCACGGTACCGTCGATGCGTTTGCGCTCGAGGTGGTAGGCATAAGCGAACTGACCGGAGATGCCTGCGACGACAAAGAGCGCACCGATCATCTGGTCATGATTGGTAATGTAGAGCAGCACCTGGCCCGCCATCGCAAGGATTGTCCCTGCCACGAAGATATTCAGCGAGTGACGGCCAATGATGGTCAGCGCATGATCCGACGGACGGCGCAGGATACGAGACAGCACGGGAATATTGATAACGAGGTAGCTGAGCGCCAACACATGCAGCAGCCGCGGCAGTGACAGGAAAGTCTTGTCGAAACCGGTAAGCACAGGCGGCAAGCCAAGCGCTGCCAGTACATTGCCGAGGTCCCAGAGGTGACCGACAACCCAAGCAAAGGACAGCGCTACGTAGCCGGAAGCCAGCACGAACAAAATCGGGTGTTCCGGCAGCTTGCCACCACGCTTGACATGCATGATGCCGACGGCGCCGATCGTGAACAAGAACTGCCACGAGAGTGGATTGAGGAACCAGTAGTCGGCGATGAGCATGTTGTGCGGCGCGATCTGATAGATGCCCGCAAGCAGCCACACAGCACCCGAAACGCCAAGCGCCAGAAGCGGATGGGCCGAGTAAAGAAGCAAGATGACCGGTACCATGAGCATCAGCGCGCCGTACATCGGCAATATGTTGTTGTAGCCGATCTGGTGGCCAAGCAGAAGCAGGGCGGGTATTCCCTCCGTCAAGTTCATCAAGACGGCGAGGATATTGATTTCGACCAGCAATCCCGGCCGGTGGAACAGCCAGGCGCCGCAAATGAACAGCGCGAGCGTTATGAAGGTCGTGATCATATGGGCGAGATAGAGCGTGAAGGCGCGCTTGATCGCCTTCTTCGCCATGTCTAGTCGCCTGCCGACCTTGAAGCCGGAGCCATAGGCCAGTCCGACCGCAATGCCCGAGATCAGCACGAAGGCTTCCGCGGCGTCGGAGAAGCCAAAATTCTTCGTCGTCACATACTCGAATATCTGGCCGGGAACGTGATTGATGAAAATCGTGATGAGGGCAAGGCCACGCAGAACATCAAGCCTCGTATCGCGCGCCGGTCGCACTGCAGATTGAGGCAAGCGCTCAGCGCCGATGGCGTTTTCCGGCGTAGCCGCCATGATGTTTCTCCTGTTTCGATCTGCAAACGCGGTTGCAGCCAAAAAGTTTCACCTTTTGGCTGCAACGAATCGCCGGAGTGTGAGCGTCGAAAATGCTGCTATCCGACCGAATATCCCTCATGGGGATTGGCGACTTCGCTGCCGTTGATGACCAGAGTGTAGCCGTCCGGATGGGACGATTTTGAGACCGAAATGCGATATTTCACACCTGAATGTTCGATCTCCGCCGAAAAGCCGTCCCAACCGCTCGGCAGTGCTGGACGAACAAAAATCCGTCCGTTTTTCAAACGGATACCCAGAATCCCTTCGACTGCGGCACGATAGAGCCAGCCCGCGGACCCCGTATACCACGTCCAGCCGCCGCGGCCCTTGAGCGCACCTTCGCCGTAGACGTCGGCAGCCACCGTATAGGGCTCGACTCGATAGTGCTCGGCAGAAGCTTTGTCGCGCGCATGGGTGATCGGGTTCAGGAGTTCGAAGCAGGCCAATGCATCATCGCCCCGGTTGAGCTCAGCAAGCGCCATAACCACCCAGGTAGCCGCATGCGTGTACTGGCCGCCATTCTCGCGAACACCGGGTGGATAGGCCTTGATATAACCCGGATCCCTGACCGACGTGGCAAAAGGCGGGGTAAATAGGCGGATGATTCGCGCTTCTTTGTCCACAAGGCGGTTCAAAACAGCGTCCATGGCCTTGACCGCGTGATCCGGATTGCCTTCGCCGGAAAGCACGCTCCAGGATTGCGCGATCGAATCGATCTGGCATTCCAGGCTTTCCTTCGAACCGAGCAGGCTGCCGTCGTCGAATGTGCCTCGGCGATAATAGCCGCCATCCCAACCTTCACTTTCGAGCGCGGCCTTCAGTTCACCGAGATGTTTCGTCCAGCGCTCGACGCGAGCAGCGTCGCCCCGCTCTTGCGCATAGGGAATGAAGGACCGCAGCGCGCCTGCCAGGAACCAGCCAAGCCAGACGCTTGTGCCCTGGCCTTGGATGCCGACACGGTTCATGCCGTCGTTCCAGTCGCCGCCCATGATCAGCGGCAGGCCGTTTGAGCCCTTGCGCTTGATCGCGAGATCAAGTGCCAAGGCGGCATGCTCGTAGATGCTGGCCTTGTCGTCCGAGACTTCCGGACGATAAAAGGAGTCGTGCTGGCCTTCGAGCAACGCCGGGCCCTCGAGGAACGGCAATTCCTCGTCAAGCACGCTCTTGTCGCCCGTTGCGCTGCAATAGTGATGGATCGCATAGGCGAGCCAGACCACGTCGTCCGAAATCAACGTACGGACACCCGCGCCGGTTCCCGGCAGCCACCAATGCTGGACATCGCCCTCGCGGAACTGCCTCGAGGCAGCGTTGACGATCTGGTTGCGCGCGAGCGATGGCTCCTGAAGCACGAAAGCCAGCGTATCCTGCAACTGATCGCGGAAGCCAAAGGCGCCGCTTGCCTGATAGAAGGCCGACCGTGCCATGATGCGGCAGCCAAGGCTCTGATAGGGCAGCCAGGCATTGACGAGATTGTTCATGGCCTGGTTCGGCGTCGAAATCTGAACCTTGCCCGTAAAGCTCTGCCAGAAATCGCGGTTTGCCTGAACAGTGTCCTCGACAGCGGTCTTGCGGATCTCGGCGATCAAGGTTTGGGCCTCTTGCCTCGACGCCGTGTCGCCTAGGAAGAACGTGACGTCACGCTCTTCTCCAGCACCGATTTCGATATCGACTGCGAGAGCCGCTGCCGGGTCGCCGTCAAGTTCCGTGGCGCCGGAAAGCGCAACGGGTGGCTTGAGTGCCTGCGGAGCCCGGATCGTGCCGGCCTTGCCGATGAACTCGCGCCTGCTTGTAGTGAAGCTCGACGGCTTCACGCTGGCGGCAAAGAAGGATACCCGGTTCGAGAAGTCGATGCTGTACTGGTTGGCGGCAAGGAGTGCGCCGGTTTCCTCGTCAAGGGATGAGAGGATGAAGGGCACCGAGCGCTGGGCGTTGTTGCCGAGAACCCACTCGACATAGCCATAGAGCCGCAGTTTGCGCGTCGTGGTGCCCATGTTGCGCAACCGGACGCGCTGCAGCTTGACCGGCCTTAGGCGATCGACCGTCTGTATAACTTCGAGCGCGATATCGTTCTGCTCGCTGGAGAAGACTGAGTAGCCGAGACCATGGCGTGCCTCAAAGCGGACATCGCTCCGCTGCGAAAGCCCAGCAAAGGGCGTCATCAGCGCGCCACTTTCCAGGTCGGTGACGTAAATCGCCTCGCCTGAGCGATTGACGACGGCATCGTTCGACCAGGAGGTCAGCTGATAGTCGCGCGAGTTGACGCTCCAGGTGAAACCCGCGCCTTCCGCAGACACATGGAAGCCGAACTTCTCGTTCGAGATCACGTTGATCCAGGGCTGCGGTGTTGCCGTGCCGCCAGCAAGACGAACGACATATTCGCGGCCGTCGCGGGCAAAACCACCGAAGCCGTTCCAGAAGTCGAGATCGCCTTCCTCCTCAATCACGAGCGCCGGCGGTCTGGGCTGCACGACACGCGCCACGCGCTTGACCGGGGTCTTACGCTGCTCGCGTTCCATTTCCGGCAGGTCGTCCTTGGACGGCGCAGAAAGGGCGATGGCGCGGTTGATCTGATCGACAACCTTGCCGTTCTTCGCATGGAAGGTGACGCGCGAAGCGGCGATCAGGGCATGATAGGTCGCCTCCTCCATCAAATCCCTCCGGACGGCAAAGATATGTTGCCGAAGGCCATCGGCCTGGCCAATGCGGCGCACGTTTTCGCACATCTGGTCCACGGCATGCTGCATGTCCTGCGCATAGGAGGATGCACGCTCGTTCATGATGACAAGATCGGCCGTCACGCCACGCGAGCGCAGATATTCCTCCGCCAGCAATGCCTCGCGAACGATATCGAGATCCATGTCGTCATCGATGCGCAGCATGAAGATCGGGAAGTCGCCGGAGATCGCAAGCGGCCACAGCGACGATTGTGACTTCATGCCGGCTCGTACTGCCGCAGCATCGGCGCGCAAGTCCATGTCCGGATAGACCAAATGCCGACCGAGATACTGGAAGGCGGCAGCCTGCTGCGACGTCACGCCGACATGGCGCATCTGCACCTGCGTGCGTGTCCAGGCCTGAACAAGCTCATGGTTGAAGGCATCGGCGTGCCGATAGCGCTCGACAGCCTTGTCCACCTCGTCGCGGCTAGGGGCAGCGATCGTCCAGAAGATCACGCTGACTTTCTTGCCAGCCGGCACACGAACCGTGCGGCGCAGCGAAAGGATCGGATCGAGCGTGAAGCCGTCGGTGCCCGAAAGCGTCGCACCAGGATCAAAGGCTGCGGCATCTGCAAGGCTACGGCCGCGGCCGAGGAATTTGCGGCGATCGGTCTCAAACTCCGTTTGCCGGGAAGGACCGGCACTGTCGACGATCAGATGGGCGATGCTCATGTTCGGTTCGCCCGGATCGCGTCTGTTGCGTTCGGCACGGATGACGTCGCCGCGCCTGCCGAATTCGGTCTTCACGAACATGCGGGCGAAAGCCGGATGCGCATTGTCCGTGTCATCCAATGTGATCACCGGCTCCAGATAGGAGGTGACTTCGATGAAGCGGTCTTCCGATCCCATGTTGAGAAGCGTCAGCCTGCGGCCTTCCGCATCATGCTCAGTCGCAACGATGCATTCCAATTCACTGCTGAGGTCGCCAACAACCTTGGTGAATTCCGCCTTTTCGTCGGCGAAGAACACATTGACCTTTTCGCCCTCGACACTTTTTGGTTCGGCGGTGGCCGACCACCATTCGTTGGTCGCCGTGTCGCGCAGGAAGATGAAGCTTCCCCAGCGGTCTTCCGTCGGGTCGGCTTTCCAGCGGGTAACGGCCTGGCCGTTCCAGTGTGCGTAGCCGGCACCGGTCGCCGTCAACATCATCGAATAGTGACCGTTGGACAGGAACATGAGTTCGCGATCGCGCGAAAGCGGATCGGCGATCTTGCGAAGCTCCGGCCGCAGCAGATCTTCCTGAATGCTGGCGGGCGTATCCGATTCGTGCTTGCCGCTCATGACGGGTATGTCGCGCGGCGCCTTTTCCTGCAGCAGCAGTTCGGCTGCTTCGATCACCGGATCGGAGTGGAAGAGCTCACGCAGATGCCCATTGAAAGCAACATTGGCAACCGCCGCAATCGACATGCCGTGATGGTGCGCATAGTAGTTATAGACAACAGCGCATTTCTTGCCTTCCGGCACGCGGGTCGGCGTGAAGTCGACGGCATCGTGGAATCCGAATTTGCCGAGCGCACCGAGCTTGCGCAGGCGTTGCAGATTTTCGAGTGCCCCTTGCGGGTCGTATTGGCTGGCGAGGATAGAGGCATAAGGCGCGATGACGGCATTGTGGCCGAGGCCGCGCTTCAGGCCAAGCGTAGGCACGCCGAAGTTCGTGTACTGATAGTTGAGGTTATGGTCGCGAGCATTGAAGGCAGCTTCCGAAATGCCCCACGGAATACCGAGCTTGCGTCCGTAGTTCATCTGCTCGACCACGACCAGGTTGTTGGTCTGATTGAGAATACCCCCGCCGCGCTCCTGCATGACGAGCGGCGGCATCAGATATTCGAACATCGAGCCGGACCAAGAGACCAGAGCGCCGCGCGAACCGACCGGCACGACTTGCCGGCCGAGGCGATACCAATGCTCCGTCGGCAAGTCGCCCTTTGCGATGCCGAAGAGACTGGTCAGCCGGCATTCCGACGCCAAAAGGTCGTAGCAGGCCTGGTCGAGCTCGCCGCTTTCGACGCGATAGCCGATCGAAAGAAGGCGGCGTTCCGGACGGAACAGGAAGCTGAAATCCATCGAGAAGGCGAGATCGCGGGCCTTGTCGCGAAGGGCAATCAGCCGCGGCCGCAAAGCATCGATATTCGAAAGGTCGAATGTGCTGTCGGAAATATGCGCTTCGCAAATCTTGACGAGTGCTTCGGCCCAACGGGTAAGTTCGCCGCTGAGTGCCGACTTCACTTCGTGATCCAGATTTGCCGCAAGCTTCTGGATGTCACGCGCAAGAACCGCAAGGTTGATGACGCGGATCGAGGCAAACTCGTGCTCGCGCTTAACGGCGGCGAGCGCGTTCTGGAAGCCGACGATCCGTTCTTCCAGGCGACGGCGGAGCGGACGGACCGTCTTGCGATCGTCCGGAAGGTCGGCCAGTACTTCGCCGAGGATGCCGGCAGTGTCGCCGACGCCGTCGAGATTGCCCTGCATATGCGCCGACGGGGCCTCGGCCCAATTGCGGCAAGCCGATGAAACGGCAATCAGGTGACCGGCGAGATTGCCGCTGTCGACAGCCGAAACGTATCGCGGCCCAAGGGTCTGAAGCGTATCGGTGTGGTACCAGTTAAAGAGGTGGCCGCGATACTTCTCCATCTTGTCGATGGTGCCGATCGTCTGCTCCAGCCGCTCGATCGTTTCCTCGAAGGAAAACCAGCCGAACTGGCGGCCGGAAACGACCGAGAGCAGATACACGCCGATATTGGTCGGCGAGGTGCGGCTCGCGACGATGACGTGCGGCGTCTCCTGAATGTTATCCGGCGGCAGGTAATTCTGTTCCGCCGTGGTGAACGTGTCGAAATAACGCCAGGTGCGGCGCGCGATCTTCCTGAGCTCGCTTGAGACCGAATCGGCGACTTCCAGGCGGTCTTCGGTCTCTGCCGACTGGCTGACATACCAGGCAACGAGCGGCGACAGGGTCCACAGCAGGGCAAACGGGATGCCGACGAGGAATGCGTTGTCGCCGGGAAGTGCTGCAAAGCCGAGTGCGAGCAGCGCGAGCACCGGGGCGTGCCACATCGCGCCGTAGTAGGAGAGGATCGTTCCCTGCCCGCCCGCTTGGACGCTGGCAGCAGTGCGCCATTGCAGCATCAATTTGTGGCTGACGAGAAGACGGTAGAGCGAGCGGCCGATCGCATCGACCATCATGCAAGCCGTATCGGCAATGAAAACGATACGAAGCGCCACCTGGGCGTTCGCAGCGCGGATATCCGACCACACGGTATAAAGATGTGCCCGTGCAACGATATCGCTGGTGCGTGGAATGATGCCGTGGATGAGCGACAGCGTCGGCGCAACAAAAAGGCAGAAGATCAGGAGGATCTGCCATACGAGTGCGCCAAGCGGGCCCATAAAATACCAGCCGAGCACGGAAGCGAAGAACCAGGCGATCGGCGTCAGCGAGCGGCGCAGGTTATCGAACATCTTCCAGCGCCCGAGAGCGGTGACGCCGTATTTTGGATTGAACATATATGGCAGAAGCTGCCAATCGCCACGCGCCCAGCGATGCTGGCGCGAGGCCTCGACTTCGTAGCGGATCGGGAAGTCTTCGACGAGCTCGAGATCGGTGACGAGTGCGCAGCGCGCCATCGAACCTTCGAGAAGATCGTGGCTCAGCACCGAATTCTCATCGATGCGATCCCTCAGCGAAGCTTCGAAGGCATCGACATGATAAAGGCCCTTGCCGGTAAACGTGCCTTCGCCGGCGAGGTCCTGATAGACATCGGAAACCGTGAAGACGTAAGGGTCGAGGCCGCGGTTGATCGAGAAGACGCGCTGGAAGACCGAAGCGTCCTTGCCGGTTGTCAGCGACGGGGTCACGCGCGGCTGCAGCACGCCATAGCCGCTTTCGACGCGGCCGGTCTTCGGGTTTATCACCGGACGGTTGATCGGATGATAGAGTTTGCCGACAAGCTTGGTCACGGCATCGCGCATCAGGCGCGTGTCGGAATCGAGCGTCATGATATACTGAACGCCAGCCGGCACAATATTGGCGCCCGGCAGATAGGTCGTGTCGCTGTCGCCGCGCAAAAGCATGTTCAGCTCGTGCAGCTTGCCGCGCTTGCGCTCCCAGCCCATCCAGACGCCCTCTGACGGGTTGTAGAGGCGGCGGCGATGCAGGAGATAGAAGCGCGTTTTGCCGTCATAGGCGTAACGTGCCGAAAGATTGGCGATTTCACGCCGGGCGTAGTCCAGCACTTCCAGGTCGTTCGGCGTCTCCTCGACGTCGCTGTCGGGCCAGTCGCTCAGCAGCGCGAAATAGATTTCGCCGC
Source organism: Rhizobium sp. USDA 4016 (assembly GCF_056279705.1). NCBI lineage: Bacteria > Pseudomonadati > Pseudomonadota > Alphaproteobacteria > Hyphomicrobiales > Rhizobiaceae > Rhizobium > Rhizobium sp. USDA 4016. Next base: position 4,152,151 of record NZ_JBWCCY010000004.1, on the reverse strand, counting down.
GCGGATTGGCGAGATAGTGAACCTCGAGATTGCGAACCAGGTCGTCGACGCTGTCGCGGTTCGAAATCAGGCAGGGCACGACAAGCAGCGTGCGTGCATCTTCCGGAATGCCTTCCTTGAACTCGTAGCCGACAAGCCGCGACGGCGTCACGAAGAAGGACAGCAAGGTGTTGAAAAGACCGGTCGCGCCCTCCGATGCCGGAAGAGAGAACATGATCAGCAATACGGCGATTTCCAACGTGCCCATGCCGGCATTGGCCATGAAGCGTCCGACGATCGCCATCGCAATGACGGTAAGCAGCATGACGGGGAGGGCAATCGACAGCCAGTTGAACTTGCGGACTGTTCGAACAAAATGCTGGACGAAGGTCGGACGATAATTGGCACGTTCTTCAAGCTTCGGCCGGTGCATGCCGGCAAGAAAGCCGCCGACATTCGGCTCATGCGGTTGCGGCTCCTCGGAGGCTCTGGCTTCGCTGGTCATGTCGAGCGCCAACTGGGCGACTTCCATTTCCGTCAGCGGCGAGCGCTTGGCGAGCTTTTCGATCTGCTTGCGGTATTTGTTGCGTGATCCCGAATCGAGGATGCCGTAATCGGAATTCTCCCAGAGCAGCTTGTCGACATGGCTGACCTGCTCGACCCAGACCGACCATTCCGCATCATCGATCTCGCGAAGGCTCCGGATGATGTTGCCCATCGTGACATTGCCGGAGGAGAGGCGGCTATGCTCCGCCATCGTCGCTTCTTCGGTATCACGGCCCAGCATTTCCAGACGCTCGTCGAGCCAGGCGATCGCAAGGCTAGACGCCTGCGAACCGTCGCGCATGCGATAGAGGAACTGCGTAGAGAAGGTATTGTCCTCGGCAAGCGGTTCGAGCGTCCTCAGATACTCCGCAGCCTTCGCCGGATCGTCCAAACGCACGAGTTCATCGGCCGCCTCGTTCGCACGGCGGCGTATGCGCCGGCTGCGTTCAACGCGGCTGGAAATGCGACGGAGGTTTTCGACGAGAACATAACGCACGAGTGAGGGAACCGCCCAAAGTTCACCGATGCGCAACGTCTCACCCAGCTGGAAGCCATCGACAAGCGCCGTTAGACTTTCCTGTGAAACGGTGCTGTGGGTGTGAGCGACATAGAGCCAGGCGAGCACCAGCGTGCGCGGTACCTGCACACCATCGATATCGATGGTCGGCAGCTCGCGATAGAAGCGCCGCGGGAAGTCGCGACGGACCTCCTGAATTGCCTCTTCGACGATATAGTGGTTATCGAGAAGCCATTCGGCGGCAGGCGTGATCGTCTCGCCCGCTTCCACGTCGGCCGCGGTCGTGCGGTAAACGCGCAGGATTTCCTTCTCGTTCTCCTTATGTCGTGCAAAAAAATCGAAGGCGGTAAAAGCCGGCAGCGAATCGACGCCTTTGCGGGCGATCGATTCACCCATCGCCTTGATGTCTTCAATCGACAGGTAGGTCGAGCGGACCGAGTCGTTGTGATCGATGTGCTTGACTTCGGATTCGCGTGACGGGTTTGGAGACGGAATGGAAATGGTCATGGGTTCGGTTCTGGGTCCAAACTAAGGTTATGGTAATTTTGCCTAGCCTTTTGCACCGGCAATTATGACTGCGACATGAACGGCCAAGGGGCTTTCCAGGAAGATGCGAAAGCCACAGATTTCCGATACGAAACGGTTTAGGCCTGATTTATGGCACGATTCTGCCGGTCAGAGCTGCATTTTGCCTTCACCCCCGAAGAACCATCCGGGAAAGTTGGACACCCTCCCGATAATTCAAGTCAAGAGGCACGGAATTGCCCAGCTTTGCTTACCTCAGTTTTGGCAGTTCGTCGCTATTCAAAAGAAAATCCGGCACCCATCGGGCACCGGATTTTCAAACGTGATTGGACCGCTGTTGTTGTTGGCCGAAAATTCCCGGTTCACGCAGAAGAATGTCCCAGCCAACGATTTGAGAAGTAAATTCGTAATGTGCCGGCAACATGCCGGCACGACAGCTCGATCAGCCGATAACGCCGCAGACTAGGGCTGCAACGAAAGCGAACGCCGCGGTAAACAGCGTGGCATTGAGCGCAAAATGAAGCTTCTGGCGCATTGAAGCCGGCTTCTTGGCCGGTACGGAACCATAATAGTTCGCTTGAGTATGCGAAATACCCAGGTCTGCCATGTGTTGCCTCCGTCTCTTTTTTATTGGCGCGGCGGTCTGCCGGCACTGATATTCCTATATTCTCTATAAGCTAGGTAGAGATAAATTTCCTTCCAGGGCGCGAGGGATAGAAAATCTGACCCGGCTCAGCAAAGAGTGCGCCATGCCCAGATCAACGAACGCTCGATTGCGTTTTCTTCTCTTTGGGCACCCGAGGAAGCCTCGATCAATCGGCGATCTTTTTCAGCGGGAATGGCAACGCGTGTCTGCTCGCTCCGTTCGACCTTGGCCGGAGGATCGAGATATCCCATGGTCATTCCGCCGAGAAAGAACATGCCTCACCTCCACGATCACGAAAGCTAACACTCGTTAACAGGATCATGACAGATGAAAATCGGCTGTCAATAGTCTAGTCGAATAGTCGTCTTTTAACGGCTACTTAACCTTGAATGGCCAGTGCCCGAAAGGATTTCAAATATTTGAAAAATCTGCAGTTCTGGTTTTGACGAAGCCTTTGCTCGCAATCATCAAATTTCTCGTGTAATCCTCATGAACGTCCCCGCTGGCCAGTTGGCCGGAGGTCAGCCGTTCGACGACGGCGCCGTTGCGCATCACGGCAAGCCTTTCACACATATGGGTAACGACACCAAGGTCGTGGCTCACCATGACAAAGGTCAGTTTGCGGTCACGCCTGATCTGTTCCAGCAGATTGAGCACCTCCGCCTGCACGGAAGCGTCGAGCGCCGATGTCGGTTCATCGAGCAGCAGGATCGACGGCTCGACGATCAGGGCGCGCGCAATCGCCACACGCTGCCGCTGGCCGCCGGAAAGCTGGTGCGGATAGCGGAAGCGGAAGCCGTTTCCAAGGCCGACCTCGTCCAGTGCCCGCGCGATGCGCTTCTCGCTGTCGGCAATCCCGTGAATTGCCAATGGCTCGAGCAGCAGCCGGTCGATCGTCTGCCGTGGGTGCAGCGAGCCAAAAGGGTCCTGGAACACCATCTGGACATTTCGATAGAAAGCCTTGCTGCGTTTTGCACCCTTCAACAGCTGATCATGAACGCGAATTGTGCCACCCTTGACCGGCGCCAGGCCCGCTACCGCACGAAGCAGCGTCGACTTGCCGGAACCCGATTCCCCAACCAGCCCGAAGGAGCCGCCGGATGCGACCGCGATGCTGACATCTTGAAGCGCATGAAAATCGTCATAGACGACGCTGAGATTTTCGACCGAGAGCGCCGCACTCATGCAGCCCACTCCGGCTTTCGGTCGAGCACTGGCAGCGGATGGCGATCTTCTCCGATTTGCGGCATGCAGTTCAAAAGTCCCTGCGTATAGGGATGCTGTGCATTTTTGAGGTCAGAAGCCCTAAGCTCTTCAACGATCTTACCGGCATACATCACGATGACGCGGTCGCAGAAAGAGGAAACAAGACGCAGATCATGCGACACGAAGATAAGCCCCATGCCGCGCTCGGAAACCAGCTTGTCCAGGATATTCAACACGTCGAGCTGCACGGTGACGTCGAGCGCCGAGGTGGGCTCGTCAGCGATCAGCAGTTCCGGCCCGGCAATCAGCATCATGGCGATCATTGCACGTTGGCCCATGCCGCCTGAGACCTCATGCGGGTAGAGATCGAAGACACGCTTCGGATCGCGAATCTGCACCGCCTCCAGCATGGCAAGCGCCCGTTCGGTCGCCTCGGCCTTGCTGACCTTCTCATGCGTTCTCAGCGTCTCGCAGATCTGCCGGCCGATCGACATCACCGGATCAAGCGAATATTTCGGATCCTGCAACACCATGGCGATGCGCTTGCCGCGCAGGAGCCGCCGTTCTTTCGCTGGAGCCTGGAGCAGATCGATGCCGTTGAAGTCGAGCTTGTCGGCCGTGACAATGCCGTGCTTCGGCGTGAGCCCCATGATCGCTCGGCCGGTCTGCGACTTGCCGGATCCGGACTCCCCGACAATTCCGAGGCGTTCCCTGTCCAGTGTGAAGGAAACGCCGCGAACAGCTTCGATCACGCCGGTGCGCGTCGGGTAGCTGACCTTGAGATTGTCGACCGTCAGCAAAGCCGTCATTGGCCGCTCTCCTTGGGATCGAGCGCATCGCGAAGGCCGTCGCCAAGCAGGTTGAAACCGAGGCTGACGATAAGGATCGCAATACCCGGCATGGCTGCGACCCACCATTGATCGAGAATGAAACGGCGACCCGAGGCGATCATCGCACCCCATTCCGGCAGTGGCGGCTGCGCGCCGAGACCGAGAAAGCCGAGACCGGCAGCCGTCAGGATGATACCCGCCATGTCGAGCGTTACGCGAACGATCAGCGACGAGAGGCAGAGCGGCATGACATGGCGGATGATGATGCGGACCGGCGATGCACCCATCAGCTTGACGGCCGAGATGTAATCCGAGCGCCGCACCGTCAGCGTTTCCGCCCGGGCAATGCGGGCGTAAGGAGGCCAGGACGTGATTGCAATCGCGATGATCGCGTTTTCGATGCCCGGCCCGAGCGCCGCGACAAAGGCAAGCGCCAGCACCAGCTTCGGGAACGCCAGGAAGATATCGGTGATACGCATCAGCACTGCATCCACCCATCCGCCGGCATAGCCGGAGACCGTGCCGACAATCAGTCCAATCGGCGCCGAGATGATCGCCACCAGCACGACGACGAAGAGCGTCAGCCGCGACCCGTAGATCAGGCGCGAAAGGATATCGCGACCCTGGTCGTCCGTGCCGAGCAGATACTCGCCGGTACCTGGCGGCAGAAGTCGCGCATTCTTTAGATCGCCGACCACCGGCGAATGCGTGGCCAAGAGATTAGCGAAGGCGGCAACGAAGAGCAGCGCGACAATGATAATGAGACCAAGGACGGCAAGCTTGTTCGCACTGAACTGCCGCCAGGTCACATAGGCGCGCCCGAGACGTGCCTGTACACGCGATTGCGGGCGATCGGAAAGCAACCACTCGCGGCGGCTCATCGGCGCTGGCTGGCTGGCTGGAACCGTCATCGGCTTCGCGTCCTTGGATCGAGCGTCCGATAGAGAAGATCGGACAGGAGGTTGATGCCGATGAACACCGTGCCGATGACGATCGTGCCGCCGAGGACAGCGTTCATATCGGCATTCTGCAAGGAGTTGGTGATGTAGAGGCCAATGCCCGGCCAGGAGAACACCGTCTCCGTCAGCACCGAGCCTTCGAGAAGCCCGGCGTAGGAGAGCGCAATCACCGTGACAAGCGGCACCGCGGCATTGCGCAATGCGTGGCCCCAAATTACCCGGGTTTCCGAAAGCCCCTTGGCGCGCGCAGCCACGATATATTCCTGACTGAGCTCGTTCAGCATGAAGCTGCGCGTCATCCGGCTGATATAGGCGAGCGAGAAATAGCCGAGCAGCGATGCCGGCAAGATAATGTGCCGGAAGACGTCGTAGAAGACGTCCCACTGCCCCTGCCAGAGGCTGTCGATCAGATAAAAGCCGGTAATCGGCGTGAACGTATATTCAAAGACGATATCGATGCGCCCCGGGAAGGCCACCCAGCGCAGTTGCGCATAGAATACGACAAGCGAGATCAAGGCCAGCCAGAAGATCGGCACGGAATAGCCGACAAGCCCGACGACACGCACAATCTGGTCGGCAAGGCTGCCGCGCCGCACAGCCGCAAGCACGCCGAGCGGGATCCCAATCAGGGCGCCAAAAATGGTGCCGAGGGTCGCAAGCTCGATTGTTGCTGGAAAGACGCGACGGATATCGGTCATCACCGGATTGGTGGTCAGCACCGAATTGCCGAAATCACCGGAAAGGATACCTTTGATATAGATGAAGAATTGCTGATAGAGCGGCAGATTGAAGCCGAGCTCTTCACGCACGCGCTCCACGACATGCGTCGGAGCGCGGTCGCCAAGGATCGCAAGAACCGGATCGATCGGCACGACACGGCCGATGAAGAATGTGACGGCCAGAAGTCCAAGATAGGTCGTCATGGCAGCGATCAGGAAACGCCCGATTGCTTTGGCGAGAGGAACGGCACGACCCTTGGTGGGCCGCGCCTCCATTTTTGTTTCGATAATGCTCAACGAACGAATCCTGCCGGATTATTCCTTGGCGATTGGGCCAACGAAGTTCGTATCGAAGCTCGGTCCGAGTTTGAAGTCCTTCAGGTTCTTGCGATAGCCGGCGACTTCGATCTGCTGGAAGATGAAGATGAAGGGGCTGTTCTCCAGGTACTTCTTCTGGATATCCTGGTACATCGCCGCGCGCTTGGCACCGTCGCGCTCAAGCAGTGCTGCCTTGGTCTGCTTGTCGAGTTCCGGCGTTTCGAAGGTATTGCGCCATGCGAGCGTCTTGTTCGTGCCCGCATCCGAATTGTCCGGGTTCGCCGTGAAGGTATCGGCATTCGAGTTCGGGTCGAAATAGTCGGATCCCCAATTGCCGATATACATGTCGTGCGTGCGGGCGCGGTATTTCGTCAGCGTCTGCTTGCCGTCGCCTGGAATGATTTCGAGTTTCACTCCGGCCTGTGCCAGCGTCTGCTGCATGGATTCGGCAATGCCGGTGACCGGCTGAGTGTTCCGCACGTCCATCGTCACCGAGAAGCCATCCGCAAGACCGGCCTTTGCCAGCAATTCCTTCGCCTTGGCGACGTCGAGCTTGAAGGGAATTTCGTCAAGCGCGCCGAGCTGGCCCTTTGGCAGGAATGTCTGGTGGATTTCGCCGATGCCCTTGATGAGCGTCGAGCTGATCGCATCGTAATCGACGAGATACTTGAAGGCCTGCTGCACCTCCGGCTTCTTCAGGTTCTCGTTCTTGAGGTTGAGGCTCACATAATAGATCGTGCTTTTCGGTGCGCTTGCCACCGCGAGGTCGGCGTTCTTCGAAACAGCGTCGAGATCGCCCGGCTCGAGATTGCGCGCGATATCGATGTCGCCTGCCTCCAGCGCCAGGCGTTGTGCGGCACTTTCCTTCATGTAGCGGTAGATGACGCGGTTCAGCTTCGGTTTGTCGCCGTAGTAATTGTCGTTGCGCTCCAGCACGACGACTTCGTTGGCGCGCCACTCGCGAAGCTTGTAGGCGCCGGAGCCGGCATAGCCCGTCTTCAGCCATTCATTGCCGAAGTCGTTGTCATACTTGTATTCCGCGCTTGGCGTCATCGGCTTGATGTGATCCATCACCAGCTTCTTGTCGACCACGGAGGCAACCGTCGCCGTCAGGCAGTTCAGTACGAAGCTCGGCGCATAGGCCTTGTCGACCGTGAAGACGAATGTGTTTTCGTCCGCAGCCTTGGCCTTTTCAGTCACGTTGTCTCCGGTCAGGCCAAACTGTGTCAGGATGAATGCCGGGCTCTTGTCGAGTTTGACGGCGCGCTCGAAGGACCAGGCGACATCCTCAGCGGTGACCGGGTTGCCTGAGGCGAACTTCAGACCGGGCTTCAGCTTGAACGTATAGGTCAGGCCGTCATCGGAGACGCTCCAGCTCTCGGCAAGATCACCCTTGACCTTCGTCGTGTCGTTGAGGTCGAGGCGGACCAGCAGGCTATAGGTGTTGGTTGTCATCTCCGCCGTTGAAAACTCGAAGGCCTCGCCTGGATCCATCGAAATGATGTCATCGATGGCGAAACCTTCGACGAGCGTATCCTTCGGCGTCTCGGCAAAAGCGGCAGGCGCCGTCAGCATGAGCAGCGAAAGCGCGGCACCCGCAGAAAGGGCACGAAAGTTGCGGCTGAGTTTGGTAATCATCATCGATTTGTTCCCTTGTTCTTGATTGATTACAAAGCAGCATTTTGGCTCAGGCGTTCTTCTCCCCCCACGCCGAAGCCAGGATGCGAAGCCAGTTCTCGCTGGCGAGTTTCCGTCGATCCTCCTCACCATATCCAACGTCCCGGAGAGCGGCAATCAGCTTCTGGTTGCCAGCCGCGTCGCCTATTTCGTCCGGAATGGTCGCGCCGTCGAAATCGGATCCGAGTGCAACGCAATCGATCCCGACGCGGTCGACGAGATAGTTGATATGGCGGATCATATCCCTGATCGGTGTGTCGCCCTCGGAGCGGCCATCCGCCCTCAACATCGCAGTCGCGTAATTGAGACCGATAAGCCCCTTGCTCTCCCTGATCGCATCAAGCTGCTTATCCGTCAGATTGCGCGCCACCGGCGTCAGCGCATGCACGTTCGAATGCGTAGCGACCAGCGGTTGATCTGTTGTCTTCGCGACGTCCCAGAAGCCCTTTTCCGTTATGTGGGACAGATCGATCATGATGCCCAGGCGATTGCATTCATGCACCAGCTCAAAGCCGGCACCGGTCAGCCCCGGCGCAGTATCTGGCGACATCGGGAAGGCGAAGGGCACGCCGTGTCCGAAGACGTTATGCCTGCTCCAGACAGGCCCCAGAGAGCGCAAGCCCGCCGCATGAAAGACCTCGAGCGCGGAAAGGTCGGGCCCGATCGCCTCGCAGCCTTCCATATGCATGACCGCGGCAAAAACACCACTTGCCATGGCGTTGCGGATGTCCTTCACCGTCCGGCAGAGGCGCCAGGCGCCCGCCTTGTCGAGACGCAGTGCAATCGCCGCCATCTCGGTCGCGACGCCAAGTGACGGCAGCCGGTCGAGAGGTCCGGCCATCGGCGTTTCGTAATGTCCGTTTTGATCGGGATCGGCGAAGACGAGATCGCCCGAGGGCACGTAGATGGCGCAAAGGCCGCCGGCGAGACCACCCTGCCGGGCGCGTGGTCCATCGATGTGGCCTGATGTCGTCCCGTTCAGAAATTCGGCAACCGGGTCGTTGCCATCCCTTTCATGTGTCCAAAGCCTGAGGAGAACGTCATTATGGCCATCAAATACAAGCTGCATCTGTTTTCCTGCTCTGCCCTGCCGAGCAAATGACAAGCGTGCAGAATAGAAAAGCTGGCAGAATTGGCCAGCCCCCTTCTCAGAATTTTATAGCGGATGAGTAAACACGACTTGGCTTGAAATGAAAACGGCGTATCGACATTCACCGGCTCGCGGTTCACGTAGACGAGCGGAATTCCGGCATCGCTCGCCGCATGATCGAAATGGGCGGAATTTTGGCGTACTCACTAACCGCGGTGGGCGGCACTTTGCCGTACGTTCCTGTTGGCGAATTGACTCTGAAAGGCTTTCACCAGCCGATGCCAGCTTTCGAAATCGTCCGGTGGATTGGCTGACTGGATGTAATCCACTCTAGGCTACGGCCTGATGCGACATAGCTTTGCGAATCTGCCCTGATCCTGACCTCGTTTGATTCCGCGCCCTCTCGGGCCTGAGGACCGCTTCTCCCTCGATTTGGGACCGGATTTCCACCCCCCATAGACTATTAGAAGTTTTACCTGTGGCAACGGGATAAGCCACTAAGGAAATAAAGTCCGAAAGCCGCGCTGGAAATATGATGCTATGGGCGGGCGGGCCGATGAAATCGCCACAGCACGCGCCTAAATGTGCGGACGTAACGATCAAAACCGCTGCGCCCACGAAAAATCCCCAAGGAGAAGCCATGTCCATTTCCATGTACCGCCTGACCGTTCCGATGTTTCAGCGCGGACTTACGACGCTAAAAAACTACCTCGAAAAGGCCGAGGCTTACGCAAAGGAGAAGGGGATCGATCCGGATGAACTGGTTGCTGCCAGGCTTGCGCCCGATATGCTGCCGTTATCGGGCCAATATCAACGTGCGAGCGACAGCGCCAAGCTGGCAGTCGCCCGCCTGACCTCCACCGAAGCACCGAAATTCGAGGACAGCGAAACGACGATCGCCGAGCTCCGCGAGCGCATCGCCAAGACCGAAGCCTATCTCGCGACGATTGCGCCGGAAGTGCTCGAAGGCACAGAAACGAATGAAGTGACGATCGCGCCCGGCGGCAACAAGATGACCTTCCGCGGCGACGAATATGTCGCGACCTTCGCGCTGCCGAACTTCTATTTTCACGTCGCCACGGCACACGCGATCCTGCGCAATCAGGGCGTGCCGGTCGGCAAGATTGATTATCTTGGCCGCTTCTCGTGAGTAATCAGGGCCGGCGCGTGACCGGCCCTTCTTTCGTCAGCTCCGTATAGGCAAGCGTCTGATCGAGATGCCGCGCCCGGTGCGATAACAGCCTCTCGGCGAACTCCAGGCGCGTCGCCGCGTAGGCTGGATCGGGAGCGAGATTGTTGAGCTCCATCGGATCGGCTCTGAGATCGAAGAGCAGCGGCGGCAGGGCGGCAAAATGCACATATTTGAATCGTTCATCCCGGATTACTGCGAGATTGCACTGGTTCGATTTCAGGCCGAAGTGGCGCTCCGCTTCGCCATTGGCGATGTCGCGGAAATCAAATTCAAAGAATGCCGCCTCCCGCCAGTCGATCGCATCTCCATGATCGATGAACGAGCGCAATGAGCGGCCGTCGACATGGTTGGCTGTCTCGACGCCCAGGCTGTCGCAGAGCGTTGGAAAGATATCCGCCGCACTCGTGAAGCGCTCGACCACGTGACCTCTCACCGCCGCTTTTGGGTCGCGTATGACCAGGGGAATGTGATAGCTGCCATCAAAAAAACCGCCTTTGCCAAGCGTCCAGTGATCACCCATCATTTCGGCATGGTCGGAGGTAAAGAGGATGATCGTGTCGTCCCACACGCCGGCATCCTTCAGCGCCTGCCAGATCCGGCCAAGCTGCGCATCCACCTCGGCAATCATCCCGTAATAGATCGCCCGGATCGCCGCGAAATCCTGGGCTCCCCAGTCGCTGACCGGACCCACGGCGCCATATATGAAGCTGCCCTTGTCGTTCTTCGGCATCGAATAGCTAAGATAAGGATGCACCGCCTCTTCGATCTCACGGCTTTTCGCCCGTGAAAATTCCGGTCCGTCGTCCGGTTTGAACATCCTGCCAAAGGGCTCAGGCACCGAAAATGGCGGATGCGGCCGCAGGAAGGAAACGTGGGCAAACCACGGCGCATCCTGTTCGCCGAGCCAGCGAATGAATTCGCCGGCAAGAAACGCAGTCTGCGTTTCTTGCCTGGAGTAAGCGGTCGGTTCCGCCGAAATTTCGCCGCGGGCGGCACCAGGCGGAACATGGATGTCCCGGCTGACTGCATCGCGGTGCCCGCGTGAACGCAACCACGAAAGCCACTGCTTCTCGTGCTCGGGCAGGAGCTGGCGCGCGGTAAACCCTGGCAGCAGACCTTCGTAGGTCTCAAGGTGCGGGTCGTTCCTATCAAGTTCGCGCGGGTCAGGCGCGGTATCCGTATAGCCGAACAACGTTGGGTCATAGCCGGCGCGCCTTGCCGCCAGCGCCAGGTTGTCGAAGCGGCGGTCGAGCGGCGAGCCGTTCCGGCAAACCCGGTGGTTCATCTGGTAAAGGCCGGTATAAAGCGTCGCCCGCGCCGGCGAACAGGGTGCCGCACCGGCGAAGTGATTGCGAAAAAGAACGCCCTCCCTTGCCGGCGCATCGACATTCGGCGTCCTGACACAGGCGTGGCCGGTGGCCGAAAGGCAATCACCGCGCCATTGATCCGCGGTGATGAGAAGGACGTTCGGCCGCTTCATGAAAGCCGCCTCAGTGATTGGATCTGGAATGCCAGTTCCACGCCGACTGGATGATCTGCGAAAGATCATATTGCGGTGCCCAGCCAAGCACATCGCGGGCCTTGTCGTTATTGGCAACCAGCGTGTGCGAATCGCCTTCCCGGCGCCCGATATATTCGACCGGGAACGGCCGCTTCGACACGTCTTCGATCGCCCCGAGCAACTCCTTGACCGTCGTGCCCGTCCCCGTCCCGAGGTTTAGCGCAACGGAATCGCCGCCCCTCAACAGATATTCGACAGCGCGCACATGCGCATCCGCCAGATCGAGCACGTGGATATAGTCGCGCACGCAGGTGCCATCGCGTGTCTCGTAGTCGCTACCGAAGACCTTGAAACCCTGCCGGCGCCCGAGTGCCGCATCGATTGCAAGCGGAATGGCATGGGTTTCCGGCTGATGCCACTCGCCGATCCGTCCTTCGAAATCCGCGCCCGCCGCATTGAAATACCGCAGGATCACGGATCGGAGAGCCTTGTACTGGTCGTAATCGGCGAGTGCCTGCTCGACGATGTACTTCGTGCGCCCATAGGGATTGATCGGAACCTGCCGGTGCGCCTCGTCAAGCGGCACGCTCTGCGGCAGCCCGTATGTCGCGCAGGTGGAAGAGAAGACGAAAGCCTTGATGCCTGCGGCTTGCGCGGCCGAAAGCAGGGTCAGCGTCCCAATAACATTGTTCTCGTAGAAGGAAACAGGATCCTTCACCGATTCGCCGACTTCGATCAGCGCTGCAAAATGCAAGATCGCCGAAGGCTTGTGCTTGGCCAGCACCTCCTCGAGCCGGGCGCGATCGCGAATATCGCCCTCCTCGGCGGGCCCCCACCTGACGAATTCGCGATGACCATTCGAGAAATTGTCGAAGACGACGGGTTTGTAACCCTTGTTCGCCAGATCAAGGCACGTATGAGAGCCGATATAGCCGGCTCCGCCGACCACGAGAACAGTTTCACCTGCCATATATATCACCTTTGTTGCCACATCGGATATGAGAGACTTAGAGGAGATCGACGGCAAGAAAAAGAAGGAATCCGCAAAACGTGCTGCAGTGCACCATGCCGATGGCCGTAGAACCTTTGCGATACCTGCTAAACAGCGCCAAAAAATTTTTTGAATGGAAGCTTGGGCCAAGCGCAATTGAGCTCGCGTCCAATGCGTGGCATCCCATTCCTCGGGTCGTTGCTTGGCGCAACCCAGCACCAGAATATCTACGGCTCGTTAGCGACCCCGTTTGGCCCCTCCAGTTCCGCCAGGCGCTCCTTGCAGATGGCTGCGACGAGGCGGTGAAGGTGCTCCGTCCGTTCAAGCAGCCAACCGAGGGCTTCTTCGGTGATCTCGAAGTGCTTTGAATAACGCGCCTTCACATACGCTTCGTTGAGGATGTTGTACCAGGCGATATAGCGGTGCTGGTCGCGGGGCCAGGCGTCGATAAGCCGGCGGTCTTGGTCTTCAGCCAGACCTCGCAGGAATTTCAGATTGTGCGAGGGAGGGCTGTAATTAGTCAGCGTCAGAAGCAAACAGGAATAGGCGGTTTCAACAGCTTGGTGGAGCTCAAATACGGCGCGACGATAATTTCCTTTCGCGAGATAGAACCGGGACCCGTCAATCAAATCGCCGATTTCCGGGAGATGCAGGGTAATATGCTCCTTCGCCACCCTATACGCATCGACGGCGGAGAGCTTTCTCGGTTCAGCGAGCGGCCGGTCGTCGAGCTCGTAGAGCACGATGCCCTCGCGCAGGATGTCGACGAAGAAATACTGGCCGTCGGCCAGGAAGTTGTTCACCTCCCTGGCGCCATGGACGATGAGCCCGACCGGCGTCTTCACATCCTTGTCCCACATCAGCCGGTCGGTCGTTTTGTCCCAGTATTGCGGTTCTGCCAGTGCCTTGGAATTGACCAGCACCAGGATGTCGTAGTCGGAGCGGTAGCCCTTCATTGTGTGCGGCTCGTCGACCCAGCTGCCGCGGGCATAGGAGCCGAACATGATGATCTTTAAGATCCGGCCGCGCTTCTTGAAGGCGGCCGACGTGCCTGACAGTGCATCGGCGAACTCCTCATGGATGATCGCAACGACGCGGGCAAGCTCGCGCTGCTTTTCTTCCGGCAGATGTTCCAAGGACGATCGCATGGGTCCATCGATAGGCCAAAGACGATTCGCCGTCTACTACTGGAAGCGATAGGATTCGCGCGGTTCCGCTTCATTCGGGAACGGAATGGCTTCGCCGGAAGAGGTTCTGGACATTCGACGGACCTAACGTTTGGACATGTTGTCGTGAGCGTCACCAAACTCGTGCTGATCTTGCCGCTGATGGCGGCCTTCGCCTATGTGTCGCTTGTCGGCCTGATGTATCTTTCACAGCGCGCCCTCCTCTATCCGGGCGCCAGCCCTACACTTGCTCCAGAGCACGCGCGCTGGGGCGAGAGCATCTTTATCAGGACGCCCGACGGAGAGACGCTTCATGGACTCTACCGCCGGGGCGAGTCCGGCAAGCCGTCTGTGCTCTTCTTTCTCGGAAATGCTGATCGGGCCAGCAACTACGGCTTCCTCGCGGAGGCGTTGGCGGCGCGGGGCATTGGCCTGCTGGCGATTTCCTATCGCGGCTATCCGGGATCGACCGGCTCGCCGAGCGAGGACGGGCTTCTGACCGACGGCATCGCCGCGTTCGATTGGCTTTTTATACGCACTGAAGGCAAGATCGTTGTGCTGGGCCAGTCTCTGGGCAGCGGCGTCGCCGTCAACACGGCGGCACAAAGGCCGGCTGCGGCCGTCATCCTGGTGTCCGCCTACCTGTCGGTCCTGTCGCTCGCACAGACGTACTACCCGTTCGTTCCGGTTGCGCTTCTTGTCAAGGATCCCTTCCGCTCGGACCTCAGAATAGCGAAGCTGAGGCAACCGAAGCTGTTCATCCACGGCCGGCGTGACGACATCATCCCGCTGTCTTCGGGCGAAGCGCTATATCGCATCGCTCCCGAGCCAAAGCAGATGCGGATATATGACGGTTCTGGTCACAATGATATTTGGTACGACGACACGATTGGCGAGGTCATCCGCTTCGTGGAGGCGCTGAAAAGAGACATCACCAGGGCCGCCCCATGACGGCTTTAGCTGCCATTTCGCCGTTGTGTCTAGGTCAGCCCCGCCGAGATCATTTGTTCTTGAAGCGGGCCGCTTCTTCGGACCCGCCCGTCACATCACCGGCACTATAGGAATGTGCGCCGGCGCCGGCGAGCCGTCCTCGTCGACGATCAGGTATTCCTCGAGAATGGGCCGTCCTTCGAACCAGCATTCGAGAATCTCCCGCGTTCCGGCCGCACCGCGCCTGCGCGGACAACGAGGTTCCGGAAATGTGCGGCGTCATACCGTGATGGGGCATGGTCCGGCACGGATGTTCTTGCGGCGACGGTTGCGGAAACCAGACATCCCCCGCATAGCCGGCCAGCTGACCGCTTTCCAATGCTCTGGCAACAGCGTTGCGATCGCAGATCTTGCCGCGCGGTGTTCACCAGATAGGCGCCGCGTTTTCACTGGTCGCATCTGGCCATTGCTGTAATCCTCCTGTTGAGTCATGCCAACCTCGCGAGCAGCAACAGGTTGCTCGCGAGGTTCCGGCTCAAGCCTCGTGCTCAATCATATGGACGAGTTCCTCGATGCCGCGGGATTGGATGCCCAGTTCTTCCAGGCCCGGAAGATCGTTTGCCGCGACATTGTCACGCCGCATGAGATCGACTTGGTTGCGCGTTAGGGACACGGCGGGAAGAAACTCCGCAGCAGTCGCCACTATGCTCCATACCGCGAATGGCACGGGCACAAGCCTGCTTCGCGCGTTGAGTTGAGTGGCGATTTCCTGAACGAGTTCCCGATACGAATAAATGCGCGGACCGGCGCACTCGAAGATCGAAGCATCCGTGTAATACTGTCCTGAGGCCAAGCGGCTCACGGCTTCCGCCACGTCCTCGACATAAACCGGCTGCAACCGAGTGCCGCCTTCTCCAAACAGCGGATAGATCGGGAGGATACGCACCAGCCTCGCGATCGTTGTGATGAACGTGTCGTCGGGTCCCGCCATTACAGAGGGACGGACGATCACCGCGCCTGGAAACGCCGCCTTCACCGCCTCCTCGCCGCGGCCCCGGGCCCGGATGTAATTCGAACGGGATTTCGGATCCGATCCAATGCCCGAAATCTGGACGAACATCTCGACACCCGCATCCCGCGAAGCGGTCGCCAGATCGGCCGCGGCTTCTACATGGACACGCTCGAAGGTCTGCTCACCGCGCTCGACATAAAGGCTGACCGCATTCACAACCGCGCGAGATCCAGCCACGGCAGCGGCGATCGAGGATGAATCGAGTATGTCCGCCTCGATCTCCTGAGATGGCCTCTTACCGAACACGTTGTCCAACTTATATTTGTGCGGATGGCGCGAGATGGCACGTACATCAACAGCCTTGTCCAGAAGCCTGGTTACGACCCGCCGCCCGAGGAAGCCCGTTCCGCCGAACACTGTCACAATGTTTTCGCCGGCTAGATCATTTCGACCAGGTTGGTTAGTCATCTTGCTCCCTAAGACCATCACCTAGCAACGCATCGTCGCGTTCTCCGCGTTTACCAGAATACACCTCAGCTCTTGATCCCGCTCGGCGGGATGAGAGTCTCTGGTTCCGCGAGTCCTCGCTGGCTGCCGAACCATACGGTAGCATCCCATTCTACGGCCGATCGCAGGCAGGAATTCGAGGTAGAGGCGAGGAAACGTTCCCAATTGGCATCCGTTCCGCAAACGTCCCCAATCGCAATTAAAGGGATCGATGGAGGTCGGCTCAGGGTCATGGCGTCACGTGGATGACCGTGCGACAAACGGACCCTTCGGGTCGAGAGGTGACCTTCGCGGCATCCCCAGCAAGGTCCGGATGTGGGCGCGAAGCTGCCGCTCCGCTTCGAACCTGAAAGCTCCGGAACAGGTAGTTTTCTGACGGATTTCTCGGCCTTCAGCTCACGGATCGCGCCCTCGAGATCATCCTCAACAAGCGTGGCGTTGGGGCCGACCGATTTCAACGAGCGCGAGAACGACCCATTTCGGCTGGCTCCGCCACGCCGCCGCGAAGGCGTGTTGCTCTGCATCCCACTCAGGATGATCGTCGTCCCAATAATGCATGACCCCATACATTTGGCGACCGTACACACTGCCTGCCTGCCCCTGGGCAAAGGCATGGTGAGCGGCGTCAAGAAGCTCCAGAGTTTTTCGCCGGCGAAGATCATCAGCTTAAATTGACATTTGGAGCAAGTTACAAGCCCAAGCACCGTGCACTTGCCACCGCCTCTTAGCTTACCGATGGTCGCCATGTGATCTCCAACGGGTTGTTGGGATTGCGCAGGACGCCCTAGGAAGTAGCTGTGGGCTATATCGACCACTGTGGGCCACGCTACATCCGTCGCGCTGCCAATCGAAGACGTGGAGATTTCGATCTTTTGTGCGTTAGACGCTCGCGGCTGTGGGTCTGCTAGACGGCCGCGCGGTCTTGCTTTTCATCGCACCGGCTGATCCCAAGTGTTTTTCCTGAATAGACGATGCCAAGGCCACCTGGTTGCGCCCGGCAAGTTTCGCGAGATAGAGGGCTCGATCAGCTCGATCGATTGCGGCATCCACTGAGAAGTCGGAAAGATCCAACTCTGCGACACCAAAGCTTGCTGTGACTTTGCGATCGAAACCTAAGTCGACCCAGCGTCGGGTCGCAATCTTTTCTCTCAACGTCTCTGCAATCTGAGCAACTTCTATTTCGGATGCGTCCAAAACAAAAAGTACGAACTCTTCTCCGCCAAAGCGCGCGATATGCGTCTTTTGATTTTGGATTTTTAACAGCTCTTTCGAAACTTCAACAATGACGTGATCGCCGGTTGCATGGCCGAAGCTATCGTTGATTTTCTTGAAATGATCGATGTCGCAAACAATGATCGCGCCGGTGAGCAGCGTTCCCCCGCTCGATCTTTGAGTGGCCTGCTCAAAACCTCGACGGTTCAAGAGACTGGTCAGCGGATCCTGCTCCGCGGCATTACGGTGTCTGTTGACGGCAGCAGCGGTCATTGCTGCGATTGCCGAGAACGGAAAGAGCATGCAGACGGTTATCGTCGAAACGTGGACGGAAAGATTGTAGGCAGAGTGCAGGAAGTCAGCCATCTCGTCGCTGGTCTGGATGAGAAAGGTGAAAACCACGCCTCTCACGAGACAATCGATCACCACAAGTGAGCTCGCGATAATGAACGCAACGTCTGCTGCGAACTTTGCCCTACTTGCGGCAAGCCAGATGGTCGATCCGAGTAGGCAGGCAAACACGATCTCAATCAGGAACAGATCCCAGCGCAGACTAGGGATGATCAAGACGAGATAGGTATGCGGTGCCAAAAAGCCTATTGCCAGTGCGCGCCGCGTCCATTGCCACAAAGGTTGTTCAAAATGAATAAGGATCGCGCTGCCATAAGAGTAAGCCGCGCCAATGTATAAAATGCCTGAGGTAAATTGGTCGAATGTCGGTTCAATCGGAAACGACGAGAGAGCAAAGCCGCTCGCGGTCTGCGCGAAGCCCGCTCCCCACTGCCATGACGAAGAAAGTCCAATACGCCATAGAAGAAGAAAGACGAAAGCCATGATAAGGAAAAGGCTCGACGGGAGGTAAAAGATAATGTTTTGCATTTCCATGGCGTATAATGTTCGGTCCGGCACACCTGCAACGCGGCCAGGAGCGCTCAAAATCAAAGACAAGGCGGATCATCCACTAGAAAGGCGGTGATATTAATCTGAACGCAACTCGTTAACAGAGGGTTGTTCGTTTTGGGCAAGGCACTTACCCGACATATTACCCAACCGCCGGAGACCTAGTTGCGAGTCCGCGAGATCAACCTCGTTTACGAGGACTATCGGTTTGCGACGTTTGGGTTCAGAACGGCTCGCCAGCGATTGCGACCTGGAAACGGCAAAAAAGGCCAGCGCAATGGCTAAGCGCGTCGAGTGCTTCAATTCATCATTATGCCTGAGCTTGCCAGCGTCCTCTGAACTTTCGATCGTCTTCATGCGATCTCCAATGAATATTGAAGGATCAAGCGTGTGTCCTTGGAGGTGAACCAAGGATTACCGGCACCCATCGATCTCAACCAAGGGAGAGGCGCCGTCGAGATGATCGCCTGATCGAGAATCTGTCGCCGGCGCTGGGTGCGGAAGGCCTCGACCGGCTGAAGTCGTTGTTCGACGATTGGGCAAAAGCGCCGGTCGATACGCCGACTGAGGCAGGCCTTGTCGTGATCGGTTGGCCAAGCAGTGGCCCGGTTTACGAAGACGAATTCAATCTCCGCCATCGCGACAGAACGATCAGGTCAGCATTGGAGCAGATCGCCGATGCCCAGGGCGACGTTGATGCCTTCATCGCGCAGCAGAGCGAGCAGGCGAGATCCGTGCCGATGATTGCGGCAGAAATCGCCCAGCGACTGCTGAAGGCGGGCCGGGCCGGAGAGGCATGGGATGCCATAAATCGCATTGAGATGAAGGGCCGACAATCCCCGTTCGAGTGGGAAAAGGCCCGCGTCGATGCGCTTGAAGCTCTGGGGCGGAGGGACGAAGCGCAGGCCTTTCGCTGGCAGTGCTTCGAACAATCGCTGAACGAGCGGCACCTGCGAGCTTTTCTGAAGCGCCTACCGGATTTCGATGATCTCGAAGCAGAGGAAAACGCCTTCGATTGTGTGAGCCACTTCTCGGATGTCCACCAGGCGCTCGCCTTCCTGCTGTCATGGCCGGCGCTCGACAGGGCTGCGACGCTCATTCGCGCGCGTGCAGCCGAACTTGATGGCGATCACTATGAACTTTTGACACCGGCGTCCGAGCATCTGCAGGAGAAGTATCCGTTGGCAGCGACCATCGTCCTGCGGGCTATGATTGACTTTACGCTCGATCGAGCGAAATCCAGTCGCTATCGCTTTGCCGCGCGACATCTCGTTGAATGTGAGCGACTGTCGACGAAGATTTGCGACTTCGACACTTTTGCCTCACATCCCGGCTATGTTGCAGATCTGAGGGGCAAGCACGCGAAGAAGGCCGGATTCTGGGCGGCCGCAGGACAGTGACGAAGGATCATCTGCAACGGCACCAGCCAGACGCCCTCTTAGTTTTCTGATTGTCGCCATGTGGTCTCCAGCGGATCTTGAAGATCGCGCCTAGGGCGCCCCGGGAGGTGAGCCAAGGATTATCCCGGCATCCTCACCTATTAAATCTCGCATGCCTTTATTCACTGCTCGGCGAGCCGGATCGACTTTTGAACTCCTGGAACGGGTTTTCTCCTCGGCAAACCATCAGACCAAACTGTACTTAGTTAATCAGGCTTCCGAGCCGCAGGACCAGTCTCCTGTCGAAGAGATGTCCCCTATCGAACATCCACTTCAGCGCTTCTGTGCTGGTCCATGCGCGCTTGTAGGGGCGGACGCTCGTAAGGGCGTCAAACACGTCGCACACGGTGCATATGCGAACAGGTAAACTCAGTCGATCAGCTCGAAGGCCAAGCGGGTAGCCGCTTCCGTCAAGGGCTTCGTGGTGAAATCGGCAGATTTCGAGAATCAGGTCAGATACCTCCGGATGCTGCTTAAGGCGGAGGTAGCCACGCTCAGGATGGGTGCGCATTACATGCCGCTCGGCGTCTGTCAGCTGTCCGCTCTTGTTGAGGATAGCGTTGGGTATTAGCAACTTGCCAAGATCATGCAACAGCCCGGCTATGGTTAATTCCCTTGTCGTTTCCTCTCCCAGGTCCGACAGGTGGCCGAGCCCCGTCATGAGCCCGCTGACCGCGAGCGAGTGAATATACGTTCCCTCATCCTTGGTCTTTAGCCGCGTGACCTCGACCAAGACATGGGGCGAGGCGATTAAGGAAGCGGTGATGTTCATGGCGGCGGGGGCGAATCGATCGATATCGAACTTGCCTGATTTGATCTCGTCAAAACCGTCCCGCAAAGTCGCGGTTACTTGAGATACCGCATGCTGGATCCGTGTGCGCTGGTCTGATTCACGCAGAGACTTGGGCTGGACGTGTTCGTCCGGCTGGCGGGAAACAGGCAAGCCGCAATCGACATTGCTTTTTGCACGGTTGATCAGAACGTATTCCGCCGAAGAGGCGAGTATGGAATGCAGGGCGGAATCCGTTTCAAGCAGGAAGCGTCGTCCGGAGAACTCCAAGTCAGCGCATTCTACCGCTTCAATATACATTCCTTTTCGAAGCAAGGATTTTCGAATACGCAGAACCACGATTAGCGACTCCTCACGTCTGCTAATACTTCTCCTTGCAAGCGTATATCTAATATCTAATAAAAGCGTTACGTGCTTCGAACTGCTACTGTGTTCTTGGATGACAAGTGCCTCCCGCTGTGTCCCAGATCAGCGCCCGAGGCAAATCGCGGTTGATTGAGAACGGGAGGATTTCTGGTTCAACGTAGCCTACAGCGAGGCTTCATACTGCGCCTGCGCACTTGTGCTTGCCATCGGCCTCTGAGCTATGGAGGCGGCAGAAATCCCGAACGCAAGTTAGAAAATCCAAATCTCCGAGATTCCAATGCGTATGGAATAAGGAAGCGTGCGCTACTTATTATCGAGGCGCTAGCCTTTGTAGAATTCGAGATGGCTGCTTCGCATAATGAGTGATGGTATCCAGAGCCGCCAAAGAGAAGGATCCCTTTTTCTCGGCAAAATCCCAGGTAACGAAACACGCTAAAATAAAAGCAGCGATGACGTATCTCATCGTATTCTTATATACGGAGATGCTTAAAGCAGCGTAAAGCACGGCCTCCTCGACCCGCTCGTCGGACATGAGGCGTCGCTGAACGCCACATATGCAGGAAAAAGGAGAATAGAAATGCGAATGATGCTCAAAGTTTCGCTTCCCGTTGACAAGGGAAACGCAGCAATCAAAGACGGCAGCCTCGTCACCAAGATTCAATCCATCCTTGCTGATCTCAAACCCGAAGCGGCCTACTTCACTGAATTCGACGGGAAAAGAACGGGCCTGATTTTCTTCGACATGACGGATACCTCGGAGATGCCGGCCGTTGCTGAGCCATGGTTCCTTGCGTTTGATGCCAGCGTTGAGATCAAGGCGGTCATGAACCGCGATGACCTGGCGAAGGCCCGGCCCGGGATTGAGAGGGCAGTCGAGAGCTTCGGCTGAATCACATCGCAACGGCTTGAATAGTGCCCAACTACAACGGACGCGCCGTCAGCGTGGCCCGCGATGATTTGTGATCGAAGCCACTCAACGGCAAAGGCTCTCGGCAGATGCCGAGGCTTCCCAACCATTTGATTTCAAATAAAATCTGGCGGAGAGGGGGGGATTCGAACCCCCGATGCCCTTGCAGGCATGCCGCATTTCGAGTGCGGTGCATTCAACCACTCTGCCACCTCTCCGCGGTGCTGGTCGGCGCTTGTTTCGCGCGGGCTGTCTCATAGCGATCAAAAGGCAGGCTGGCAACCAATGACCGATTGCGCCACGTGTGGCCTTACTGCGCCGCTTCAACCATGTCCCCTGCTGCAGCGATACCAAGCACGGCACCAAGCGGCACTCCATCTGCGGTTCTCAGCCAATCCTGATACCCGGTCGAGCTTCGCCCCTTGACGAGAGCGGAGGCGGGCGAGGGCTTGGAAAATGGGATGTCTCGGGTGAGTTCCAGGTGGTCGCCACGGTCAAGAAGCCCGCCGTCCTGGAGTAGCTGCTCACGTAGCTTTCGCACGTTAGACGGCAGACTCTCCGTGGTCTTGGCGTTAACCTTCGAACCGGACGTCAGCACATACGCTCCGTCCTCATAGCGCAGGAACGCGCGGTCATTGAGCCGCTTTGGCAGCGTGGCATAGAGATCGATGATCAGGTTCTGGACCTCAGTGCGGCGCTGCTCCACCTGCCCCGCTGGTGACGCGGAGGTTCTTTCATTTACCGAAAACAGATCGTAGCCCAGTGCTTCCAATACATAGATCATATTCCCTAGATAGGTTTGCATAGTCGCGATGTCGGCGCGAGGTAAATTCGAGCTTGTTGGCTTGTTCGCGTTGGCGACAACTACCTTGCCGCTGTTGCCCCGAAGAATGGACCACAGTTTCTCCTCCAACCACTTCACATGCGCACGCGTTAAATTGTCGTCCTTGCTGGTGAAAATCAGGAAAGTGTCAAACTCGATTGGAAATTTGCCACTCGTGTAGCGCTGGGAGAAGTCATCGCTCTCTCCGACATAGATCTCCGGTAGATCGTCGTCAGCGCCGCTCTTGATCAGCAGATACACACACGAGCGCGCCAGCACTTCCGCTTCCAGCGCCTTCTTGAAGAATTCAGGTTGCCCGGTAATCGCGACACCTGTCCAGTTATCAAGCTCGACAGTTCGGAGACTGCGGGGATCTTTTCCGGTGATGAAGATTTTCACGACCCGGCCTACCTGCTCATCGTAGTTCATAGCTCAGGACCTCCCATAGTCTTCGTCTGCAGCCGGAGGACGGTTTCTCATGCGTCTGCGTCCCAGCGCAACTCTAGCCGTCCGTTCTGAGCTCTTACGTCCAGTATCTGTTCAAGATTGGGGTAATTCTCTAAGATGATGCCGGCGGTGAAAAATGCTCGTCGGACATCCGCGGCACTGATGGCTAGGGGGATCGAGTGCGCTGTTCCGCGCGCAAAGCTAAAAGCGCTCTCGGCCATGGCATGCACCGCAGCCCACCCGAGTGCTTCCGAAATCGCATTGTGGATCGGTAGTTGCTGTTCGGTTGCATGAGGCTGCAACACTGCAATTTCTGCTCCAGATCGCCTGGTTTCAAACACTTGGAAGTGCCGTAAAATATTGCTCAAGCGGTCTTGCGTAGATGGGTCTGCATTCTGAATAACTTCCTTGAGCACAGGAATGGCGCCCTCGGGTAGAGTCTGGAAAACAGTCGCAGGCGGTAGCTCGAAACCGATTGGTTCGTTCCCACTAGCGAATCGCAACCGGAGATTATTCTGAGCGACTTTGCAGATTTCCGACAGCACTGCGGGCAGCATAGATCTGGCAGCCGCTAGAGAACGAAGCCTGCGCTCCTCCTCCAAATCGACTGCTTGCTGTAGTTGCGCCTTGTTACCTTGCAAGGCGAACAACGCAGCGCCGATGGAGAACAGCGCCACTACCATGTTTCCGAAGAAGCTCACCCAATCATCGTTTTCCATATGAAAATCGATGAACATAAATGCGATCAGAAACACCAATGTCGCGAGGAACGCGCCAAGAGCGACGCCTTCAAGATAGCTAACCTGTTTTTGACGCGTGCGCCTCATGACTTATCCAATCGCCATGTTGCAATGGCAATCTGTGCGTGATCTTGTCGGTCTACCGGTTTGCCCCAAACCCCATGTCTCGCCACTGCCAAAGTGAAACAGTTTGATATCGCTCAAGATTCACCTCGGATGTGTCCACAGATTGTGTCCCAAATTTCTATTCGCTTTGTTGCGCTTGTCCAGATAATTTGCCGGCGCGCAGCGATTTGTTAGGATCGGGTTGCGGCTGATGTGAGGGATGAGCATATGGCACGCAGCATTTCGAAAAGCGCCAGGCCTTCGATCAGATGAACTACAGCGAGAAGAAAGCTCACTGGCTGGCTCGGCGGTCCTGAACGTCGCTTCGCAGCGCTCGCCTTGCCAAACGCGTCATCGAGTCTCCCTGTCGATATGACTGAAACGGCGGTTACACGCCTTCATTTGTGGTCGAGCTCGACGACCTATCAGAGGCCAAGCGGGGATGGCGAGATTTAATCTTAGCCGGCGAAAACAGCGTATCTTTCCTGACACTTTTAGCGGCAAAAAAGTGACCAGCAGCCCCGACACCCAGAAAGAGTATTGTCGTTATGTCAGTGCTGATAGCAGAATTTGTGAACGCAGCAGCATAGAGAGCGGCCAGGGTCTTATGAGTTCGGATGCCGGCGTGGGCAAGCCGTCGCCTGCTCTCAAGGCCTCGAACCGATAGTCCCCATACTACGCCTACCATCAGCGCAATACCTGAGATCGATAGTAAAATTGCGGTGACACAAACCATCAGAGGAAATGGCAGGTTTATCGTGGGAGTGATTGGAAGCAGGATAATGGGGTTCATTTATACACACTCAGATATCGATACCTCCTCCCCGCTAGCCTAAAACCCTTTATATCTTGTTGATACTTGGTGTAGCCGCAGTCGTTAGTGGTTCTTGGTAGTTAGCCGGCCTCTGTATCGGCGGATACCTCGGTGGGCATGTCGTCAGCTTGACGCTGTAGCGCAAGCTTGGCGTAATCAAATCGTCGGAGCACTGGCTGATAGAGAGATTGTCGGTCCGATCGAATTTCGAAGCACTCTAGCCAATGTCTTCGGATGAACACCATATTCTGCGGCAACGTCGGAGAGCTCCTTAAACTCTATGTCGACTGCATGTCGTGCCGCCTCAGCCTGCTCCGCTGTCATTGATGGGCGGCGACCTATTCGAGCGCCACGAGCCCTTGCAGCATCCATGCCCGCCTTCGTTCGCTCGCTTATTATGGACCGTTCGAACTCGGCCATGGCACCCATCACATGGAAGAGTAGCCGACCACCTGATGACGATGTATCAATGCATTCGTTCAGCGATCGGAAGTCACATCCACGCCTCGAGAGGTTGTTCACGGTCTGGATGAGATCGATGAGTGAGCGACCTAGGCGATCAAGCCGCCATACGACCAGCATATCTCCGGCACTCATGTGCCTAAGCGCCTTTAGCAAGCCTGGCCGACGAAAATCAGCACCGGATATGCCGTGATCGGTAAACAGCTCGCAGCACCCTGCAGCTCGGAGTGCTGAGATCTGTAGGTCCAAGCTCTGCTCTAAAGTGGAAACCCGCGCATACCCGATCATTTTCATGGCTTACCTCATTCATCCTAAGCCATTGACTTAAAGGAACCTTTTCGCTCTGTCGGGTTTAAAATGAAGCTGACACGGAAGTCCTTGAAACTACAGGGTGCGACCAGATCAACGATTATAGCTACCGTGTATCGGACAAAGGTTCCCTTTCGCTCTCGGTCGCTCTTGACGGACCTGAAAACCATGGACCTTACGTTGATCATCTTTGCGACGGGACTCATCTTTGGTGGCGCGTGTGCGATCTTAGCTGCCAACAAGAACCGCGATCCTCTCGGCTGGTTCGCCCTCGGATTTTTCTTCAGCTTGGTATCTCTGATTGTCATTGCAGCGTTGTCGCCGGCAGAACAAGAGCGACGTCAAGGGTCACAAGGAGGGAAGGATTTCGCTGCCAACCCAAAGGATCCGGAGCGACCCTGGCTTGGTTAGGCCGCTCCAGCTTCTTTTACTCTCACGGAGCGGGCTTATCGCAAGACTCCCTCAGCAAGGCATGCACCCATCGCGCTCCTACAGGCGGCATGCGACCATCTTCTCCCGCCAACTTTCTATTCACCAAGCGGGCAACATCGCCGTAGTTACGCTCATGACGGAACCAAGTGAGATATTCATGGCCGCAGAGCTTCCGCATTTCAGCATCGTAACGGCACGGGAAGGGTTCCGGATCACATTCAAGAACTTCGCAGAGCCGCTGGAGTGAGATTTCGGCTTCATCGCGCACGCCGGCGCCAGAGCCGTCCTTCGTGGCTACATAGTATTCGAAGCGGTTGCGGAAGAACCGGCGCGTATCAATAATTTCCATTTCAGTTCTCTTGGCTGTGTATGATTAGAAACGAGGAACCGGAACAAATCCAGTTCTGTAATATGTCCTCCAGAGAATCTCTGATCTGGAAGAGTTCCTTCGTAATCGCTCTCTATGTTAATTTTATTCTCTAAAGAGAAGCTCACATAGAGAGCGGTTACACTTCCGGTTATTCAGTCACTTTCAGAGTCTGATGACCCGGCCGGGAGAGGCTTCGTCTTACTGCGGCACTTCTGAGTGTTTAACCGCTTGCGCGCGCGGTCAGCACTCAATACGGGTGAGCCCGACCCGGTCGTGCGAATAGTAATCTCGATCGCTTCGGCAGCCGCCGTCTTGCAATGATCTACCAGTGCGCAGGTGTCGCAGGGAGCGCGGGTTTCATTGATGGTTTCAGCAACAGCAAAGCAGCTGGGGAGCAAATCCGCCTTGTCGAGCTTGATGACCGGCCGAACTTCCCAAGCACGGTCTTCTGCTTCAGCCCTCGCCCGACGCTCAATTTCAGAGCGGTCTGCGTCCACCGGCGCCAAAGAAAGCACCTGCTCCAACGTGAGATGGCGCTTGACGAAAACCCAATCTGCAATCTGCTCATTCAGCATACGATATTGATGCCGCATCTCCGACAAGATCAGATCACGGAACTGCCTCTGAGCCGGGAGACCGAGATCATTTTCAATCCGGTAATGCGGCATGTCGGCCACAGTGCGCATGCGACGCGGAAGCAGATCCTCGACGGCTTCATCAAAGACCGCCCACCATGCTTCGCCATTCTTAGGCGACGCATGTAACTGATGCGGAAGCATCGTCCAGTAGCGCTTCCGACGAGAAGAAAAATCAAAGCTGAAGTCGATCACCAGATCGTAAGGAACGAAAATTGCATCGGTGCGCGCCCGCGCCCGCCACAAGGCGGTGAACCAGGCAACGCGCGCAGTGGGCACGCCGCTCCTGATGCCGGACACCGTTTCAGAAAGCTCCCGGTCGACATGCCTCCGCACGTAGTCACGAAGTCCTGCAATATAATAGCGGGCGAAGGCCACAGTTGCCTCGATAGGCGACATGAAGCGGTAGTCGAACCACCGCGTCATCATAAGCTGGCTCTCGTCCTGCCAGTCCTTGGGATGCAGGATCGTCCTCATCCGCACGACATCTTCAATGCGCTTAGCAAGCTTTGCCTGGTCCATAAGCATAGGTTCTCCTTCGGGCGACGGTTGTCGTCCGGCAATTGGTTGTTGGATGTTGGCGAGCGCTTGCCTATTTCCGGTTATAGCGAGATCGGCATCGGGCCGCACAAATCGCAGAAGAAATTTCTCAAGCCATATCCCATGCGTTGACTCGAGGATTCGCCATGGCGCAATCCGTCGCTCGAAACGACGGATTACGAGGCATTGTCTTCGGCGCTTGCCAACGAGCTCCTATGTCGATTTTGGCTGAGGAGGATAGGTCGGTCGGTTCGTCGCCACCACGGAAAGCATCCCCATCGAGCAGCTTGCTTATTTCTAGGACTTCGATGTGCGGCTGCATGCGGGAGTAGCCCGCAACAGCCACCACTTCGTCTAGGCACGGGAGGCTAGTCGGCACCGAATTGATGTGGAGAGAGAGACAGCGCGCTTCCGCTCACCGTCCGTTTGTTGCACGGGCGAGGGAGATCTGAATACAGTGAGGTCAAGCAGAGCTAAGATCGTTGGCGCAAACGGACCAGGGCTGTGCCATCGATCAATCTACCAGCACGAGGCCCAGGCATGCGCCGGAAATGTTTTCGGCGCTGGCAATCAAGGTGTTTCGGTAAGTGCCGAAGCGAACCTTGGAGGTATGGAAAACCTATCATTTAACCTATCGGCTGAAATGATTCTCAGTGCACCAAGAAATAAGCTCGACACAACCGAGGCGAGTTAGAGGACCTTTACATCGCGGACAAAAACGCCGATTTCGGTTGCTTTGTAAAGATTATGTAAACTTTCGGTAAAGGTCCGGGTCATTTCCGCAATGATTTCGGGATTTATGACAAGGTCGCCTTGCAACCAAGAATTGGTGTTATGTAAAGGTCTGCTGCTTCGACCTTTACATAACACGTCTTCAAGCTCGAAAATGTAAAGGTCGGGTGGCTAGCGATAGGCAAATTAGCCGAGGCGTGAGACTAGGTCGTCAGCGCTCAAATGCGTATAGCGCTTCAGCATCCGCAGCTCCTTGTGACCGGAGATGCTACTGACCTCGATCACGTTCAGCCCTCGCTCGAACAAGCGGCTCACGCCTTCGTGTCGCAGATCGTGGAAGCGCAGTCCCTTGATATCGACACGTATCAGAAGGCGGCGCCAGACTTGCTCGAGGGATCCTGCGTTCATCGGGAAAACGAGAAGCTGATCAACATCCGCTTGAGCCCGCCATTCTGTCAGCGCGTCAAATGCTCGTTGAGACATGGGCACATCACGGCTAGTGCCATTCTTAGTCTGCGAGAGCGAGATCACCCGGCGATTGTGCGAGATGTCACTCCAACGCAGCCCCAGGATTTCACCGCGACGCATCCCGGTCTCAATGGCGAGAATGATCAGTGTCTTGAAGAACGGAATCTTGCCGCCATCACAACCGTCGAGCAGACGCTGCTCCTCGTTCCCTTTCAGACGACGCTTACGTTCGTTCTTAATGACAGGACGGCGCACCAGCTTCACCACGTTGCGACTGAGCGGCAGCCCCCAATCGCGGATAGCGACTTCGATGACGTGACTGAGGATTGCGAGTTCCCGCACAGCGGTAGATGGAGCGACCGCTCGGAGCCGCTCGTCACGGAATGAGGCGATGTCCTGCTGTGACAGCCCGATCATCGTTCGGTAAGCGAGCTCGTGACGGCGTAGCACGTCGATCCGCTGGATCTCCTGAACTGAACCGCGTTTGGTCGGCGAGACCTCGCGCTGGTAGCGCTCCAGGAGTTCACCGAGCGTCGTGGTCTCTAGGATTTTGGTGTCCGGTGCGGCACCGAAGCGATCGACCTGAGCTTCGAGCTCGCGCGCCCACTTCTCGGCCTCCTGCTTCGTGTCGAATGATTTGCAGCGGGGCTTCATGCCGCGTCGACGCACCTGGGCTTGCCAGCGTCCTCTGAGCTTTCTGATCGTCGCCATCGTGATCTCCAACCTGTGTTGTCGATCACGCGTAGGATGCCCCTGGCGGGGAGCCAAGGGCTAAGCCAACAAACGACAATCCCGGAAGACGAAAGCTTTAACGCCTAAGCCCCGTAACGAACTGGTTGTAGGTCGCTTGAGGTGCCTCAACCGCATACAAATATTTTTCTTCCTTCTTGGTTGATTTTTCTTCGCGGATGGTTTCTTCTCTCCAAGAGAGCGATTGCAGGGAGATTCGCCATGGCAAAGCTTACACCATTCGGCGTCGAGCTTCGAAAGCTACGCCTTGACAGAGACATGCGCCTCTTGGACCTTGCTGTGAAGCTGGACCAGAGCACAGCATTCGTTTCCGCAATTGAGACCGGACGAAAACAAATCCCGGACGGCTACCTTCACAAAATCTCACAGGCGATGAATCTGTCGGCCGAGGAGATTCGCCGGTTGCGTGGGGCTGCTGAGAAGACCCGCAAAGAAGTCAGGGTCGACAATTTGCGCGGAGAGCAACGTGAGCTAGTCGCGGCATTTGCTCGCAAGCTTGACGACGTTCCCAACGATCTCATGGAGGCTTTGAAGAAAATCGTCTTGAAGTCGATCGGCGGGGAGGCACCGTTCTTTAGAAAACGTCGTGGGATTGTGGTGCCCCCGATGTCAACCGACAAGCTTCGCAGATTTGCGGAAAAGGTTCGGGAAGTTTTCGTCCCCAATGACCAAATCGAGTTTCCAATTATGGACGTCCTGGAGTTCAAGCTGAACAAGATAATCCCGGACTTCTTCATAGACGTCGAAACGGCGGCGGTGATGGGCGACGACGAGGGTCGGGTATTAGCCGGCTCAAATTCGATAATCTTTCGGGAAGATGTCTATGAAGGCGCATGTCGAGGAAACCGGCGCGATCGATTTACCGCGTGCCATGAGTTTGCACACTTCCTTATGCATCGGGATATCAAGTTTGCGAGATCGCGGGAGGATACGGACAAGATTTACACAGATAGCGAATGGCAAGCGGATGAGTTCGCTGGAACGTTGATGCTATCGTCGCGACACGCCCACCTGTTCGCTAATGCTGACGCTGCGGCTGAGGGCTGCAACATGAACCCTGCCGCCGCTCGCGTCATGTGGTCGAAATACGTGAAAGAGGGAAGAATCAAATGAAATGAATTCGGAGGACTGACAGCCGGTAGACCGGGCCCAACAGTCCTCCGAAAAAGCGTTAGTTCCCATGTGTAAACCGCTCCCTGATCTAACGGGGTCTAGCCACCCGGTTATTTCAGCAGTCGCCACAAGGGCGGCAGAGCCGCGGCGCGTGCGCCTCGGTTCAACACTGATCCGAAAATGGCTTCGGGTCAGAACAAATGACCGCGTAACGGACATCTTCACAATTCGACCATGATTCATTTCAGGAATCTCGTCAACCGTTATTCGGTCACAGCCTTTCTAGAAAGGAAAGGACATGCACGACCGTAGGGTGACTCCGGACATGGTTCCGGTCATCAAATTGGCCCGAATAAAGAAGATCCCATACTCTTGGATCTCGGGTTATTACGCAGGGCTGAACTTCGGCCGTATTGCAGATGTGATGAAGGGGCGGATGTTCCCTGAAATCCCGCCTGCAAAACAACTACCTCCGGACTTCCCGGCAACTTGACCGGAGAGGCGGCGATCGTTCCGTGTCTCCTAGGGAAGTAACCGATATTTACCGGAAGGAGGTGAATTTAGAATGGCTAAATCAACGAAAATCGGTTGCAGCGCGGTCACCGGTCGCTTTACCAAGGTCTCCACGGCCAAAGCAAAGCCCCGCACGCATACTGTCGAGACTGTGAAGAAGTAACGCTATGCCTCGGGTCGCTGTCCACCGTGCATCGGCTCGAGGTATTTGCTCTCGAAGCGCGCGCCCACTTCTCAGCCTTGAGTTTGGTGTCGACGGATTTGCAGCGGGGCTTCATACCGCGTCGGTGCATGTGAGCCTGCCACGCGAAAGATGTCCCTGGAAGAAGGCCAATGAATAATAGCCTGGCTGCGTCCTGCGCTTGTCATCTTGTTAGCTGCAATCTTTATCAGGCTTCCACCGGGGGATTGCGTTGCTAGTTAGGCGTCTTGAAATGCCTGTGCCCGATCCGCTTCGAACGTGTTCATCTTGCCAGATTGGACACCGGCCTTGCGGAGGTTAGAACTTACGTTCTACCGCTTCGATGACACTTTCGGAGTTGAGATTGACCAAGGGGTTCTTGCTGTCACCGAGAACGATGACGCGCCGGCGATCATGCTCTTGTGCCTCCAGACGGAGCCTGATCAGAACCTTGCCGTGATAGCTAATCTCGGCGGTGGCCCCGACGATCTCAATGGAACCCAAATCCTTGTTCGCATCATCAAGCAGTTGGGCGAGGTATTTCGTTTCCTCGGAGGAGCCGTCGGTTTCGTTTGCTAAGCGATCGGCAACGACCTCGCCAACCGAAATCATGTTCATGCCGGTAAGGAACGAACTCGCGATGAACGGCGCGTAGGTGCGCTCAGCGAATGCGGGAAGCTTACTCTCATCCTTATGACTAATCAAAACGACAGTGTCTTCGGCGATGGACCTGTGTCGATCACGAGTGCCGACTTTATTGGTCTTCGGAAGCTCTATGCGAATTGTTCTCATGGAATGGCTCTCCTTAAAGCTGGCGATCTTCTACCGGCACCTATGTTGGTTGTGGAGCATGCCTCTGCAATGGGCGCGCCTCGACCAGGACGCTATTGCTGTCGGCCCATTCACCGAGGAGTAGGAGGAGGAGGAGGAATAGAACAGGCGGTTAGGTCGTGCCTCGAGTGTGGCCCTCGCCAATTCCAACACAGCCACATAAGATTTATGAAAATCAGCAGATCGTGCGGAAGCCTTATGGCAAAGCGTTCCTAGTGGCGGAGAGGGGGGGATTCGAACCCCCGATGCCCTTGCAGGCATGCCGCATTTCGAGTGCGGTGCATTCAACCACTCTGCCACCTCTCCGCGGTGCTGGTCGGCGCTTGTTTCGCGCGGGCTGTCTCATAGCGATCAAAAGGCAGGCTGGCAAGACGAAATTGTAAAGCTTTTCATCCTTTTGCCTTGACAGCTTTTTGACACTCGCGTATCTCGCTCACGCAATAGGTATGGAGAAGTCCGTGCCTTGCCAGCCTCGCGCCCGCGCGGGGTTTCACCGGCAGACAGAGTTCCGGGCGAACGCCCTGAAATCCCTGCTTAACTTCGACTGATAAGAAGACAGCCACCTGCGGTTTGCGGGGAGAGCTGGATCGAACATGAAAGGATCAAAAAATGTTCGCAGTCATCAAGACCGGCGGTAAGCAGTACCGTGTGGCAGCCAACGACGTGCTGACCATCGAGAAGCTTGAAGCAACCGCTGGCGACTCCATCGAATTCACCGAAGTCCTCGTAATCGGCGAAGGCGCCGACGCTGCGATTGGTGCTCCCTTCGTCAAGGGCGCTTCCGTCAAGGCCGAAGTGGTCGAGCACAACCGCGGCAAGAAGGTCATCGCCTTCAAGAAGCGCCGCCGTCAGAACTCGAAGCGTTCGCGCGGCCATCGCCAGCATCATACGGTCGTCCGCATCACGGACATCGTGGCTGCCAAGTAAGATCACGGGACTAAAGGTTTAAAGGAGAACTCCAATGGCACACAAAAAAGCTGGCGGTTCGTCGCGTAACGGTCGTGATTCCGAATCCAAGCGCCTTGGCGTGAAGAAGTTCGGCGGCGAAGCCGTCATCGCAGGCAACATTATCGTGCGTCAGCGCGGTACGCAGTGGCATCCGGGCGCCAATGTCGGCCTCGGGAAGGACCACACCATTTTTGCGCTTACGGCAGGCAATGTGGACTACCGAACGAAGGCCAATGGTCGCGTGTACGTGTCTGTAATGCCGAAAGCGGAAGCAGCGGAATAAGCCGGTAGCGCTCAAAAACAGCCGGCGTCTCATCGACCCGGCTGGCCGTACCAGGTTCAGTCCAGAAAACAGGGGAGATGGGGCGCCATCTCCCCTTTTTCTTTGTCCATAAGGAGGACTGAACATGCAAGGCGAACTGATAAGGGTTGACCAATCACGGTCACCCCAAGAACGGCTGAGGCCGGAGCGGTTAAGGACCGATTGCCCTGTCTTGTTATCGGAAAGGCTCGTCATGCGCGCGCCCCACGAGGAAGACATTGACGCCCTTTCCCATCTCGCCAACAACGCCAAAGTCGCCACAATGGTATCGCGTATGCCGCACCCATATACCGCCAATGATGCAGCCGACTTCGTGCGTCGGACGAAGAATGGCGAGATTGGTAAGTGCGTCTATGCCATCACCAAAGCTGAAAACGGCGCCTTCATGGGGTGCTGCGGAGTTGAGCCGCATGCTGACGGGCGTACCGTCGAAATCGGCTATTGGCTCGGCGAACCCTATTGGAACCAGGGCTATACGACCGAAGCATGCCACGCTCTGGTCGATATGGTCTTTCGCACGCGCGAAAACGTCGATCAGATCGATGCCCGTTGCCGGGTGATGAACATCGCATCGCGGCGGGTTATCCAGAAGTGCGGCTTCCAGTTCCAGGGCTCAGGCCTTGCCGCGTCTCTGGCGCTCGGCAGCAACGTGCCCGTGGAATGGTACCGGCTCGACCGGAAGACCTGGATGTCGCTGAGAAGTTGGGGGAGCCTGTGATGAGCGCCGCCATCTTGCAGCGACCCAAGAGCGAGCAAGTGACGCCCGGCCCCGTGCCGGTCGTCACCACGCCCCGGCTGACGCTCCGCCCGCACAGGTTGGCCGATGCGAATGCAATTGCGGAATCGCTGTCCGACTTCGCAATCACTCGCATGCTTGCCCGCGTGCCCGCGCCCTATGACAGGCAGGACGCGCTTGATTGGCTGGTTCCCGTGACGTCCGGCAGTCTGCCGGATTGGCACTTGGCGGTCACCGATGGCGACGACACGCATTTGGGCGTCGTCTCCGTCGAGCTCCGCCACGGCCGCTGGCATCTTGGCTACTGGCTGAACCGCTACTTTTGGCGGCGCGGCTATATGAGCGAGGCTGTCGCAGCCGTGCTGGAGCGCTTTTCCCGGCGGATGCCGGAAAGCGCCGTTCATTCGGGCGTGTTCGCGGACAATCCAGCCTCGCTGAGATTGCAGGAAAAGCTCGGTTTCCGGATGACGGGATGTGCGGAGATCTACAGCTTCGCCCGCAACACCATGGTATCGCACGTCGAAACCGTGCTTCAGCCCGGCGCTCTGCAGATCACGAAGGCTGCCTGACCAGACAAGAACACCGCAGCCGGCGCTGCGGTGTTTTCCTATCCGCCGATCTCGATCCAGACAGGGAAATGGTCGGAGCCTACCGAAGCTGTATCCACATGAGCAGATTTCAGGCGGCCATGCAGGCCGCAACTGACAAAGCAGTAATCGAGATGCATGCGCTTGCCGTGATTCTTCGGGTCCATCCAGCTATAGCTTGCGGGCGCATAGCCTTCGAGCGCGGCCAGCGCATCGACGGGTGTTCCGATGCGCGGCACGCGGCCGTAATATCCGTCCTTCGTCCCGGCAAACGAGCAATATTCCGGCGATTCCGGCATCATGTTGAAGTCGCCCAAGATGACGTAGTCTTCCGGAAGCGGCAGATCCGCGATCTCGAATTCGCAGGCACCCGACAGGCAACCGCCCTCGAACGGAAACGCATTGATGCGCTCGTTCAAATAGGCGAGCTGGCGGATACGCTCGTCGGGCGAAACGTGATCGAGATGAACGGAATAGACGCGAAGCGCGCCTTCCGGCGTATTAATGACGGCCTCGGTCGCCCCACGCTGCAGATTGATTTTCGAAACTGTGCGGCTGCGCGGCAAAAGCAGGGTGCGCGCCGACAGGATAGGCCAACGCGAAAGGATCATGTTGCCGAACTGGAAGCGCGTGCCGCGCGGCGGAAAGCCCTCTTCACCGGCGTCGACATGCAGATCGCAGGCCGGGCCATAGACCCAGAAATGGTTGGGAAAGAAGGCCGCGAGATCGGCCGCCATGTCGGAAAAATCGTTTCGCGCGAAGCCCCTGGTCACCTCCTGAAGCGCGATGATATCCGCTCCATCGAGACTTTCCGCAATACGGCCGAGATCATAAATCCCATCAAGACCGAAGCCGTACTGTATGTTATAGCTCGCAAACTTCACGATAATCTTTGACCTTAGCTTGAACCGCCTATATCGAAAGCGGCAGGATGGGGCGCGTAAAAAGCCACCGATGATGGAAGTAAAATGAAATTTCTCGACGAAGCAAAGGTCTATATCCGGTCTGGTGACGGCGGCGCAGGCAGCGTCTCGTTCCGGCGCGAGAAATTCATCGAGTTCGGCGGGCCGGACGGCGGCGACGGCGGACGCGGCGGCGATGTCTGGGTTGAAGCCGTCAACGGCCTCAACACGCTGATCGACTTCCGCTACCAGCAGCATTTCAAGGCCAAGATCGGCATGCACGGCATGGGCAAGAACCGCACCGGCGCCAATGGCGACGACGTGACGCTCAAGGTCCCGGTCGGAACGCAGGTGCTGGAAGAAGACCAGGAAACGCTGATCTGCGACCTGACGGAAGAAGGACAGCGTTTCCGGCTTGCCGCCGGCGGCAACGGCGGCTTTGGGAATGCGCATTTCAAGTCCTCGGTCAATCAGGCACCGGATTGGGCAAATCCCGGCCTTTCTGGCGAGGAAAAGACGATCTGGCTGCATCTTAAGCTGATTGCGGACGCCGGCCTCGTCGGTCTGCCCAATGCCGGAAAGTCCACGTTCCTGGCGGCAGTCACCCGCGCGCGGCCGAAGATTGCCAATTATCCCTTCACCACGCTGCATCCGAATCTCGGCGTGGCAACCATCGACGGACAGGAATTCATTCTCGCCGACATCCCGGGGCTGATCGAAGGCGCGCACGAGGGCATCGGCATCGGCGACCGGTTCCTCGGCCATGTGGAGCGTACACGCGTGCTGCTGCATCTGGTCTCGGCGCAGGAGGAAAAGGTTGGCAAAGCCTATACGACTGTGAAGAACGAGCTTGAGGCCTATGGTAACGAACTGACCGACAAAGCGGAAATCGTTGCGCTCTCACAAATCGACGTGCTCGACGAGGCGACGCTGAAGAAGAAGACGAAGGAGCTCGCCAAGGCGTGCGGCAAGACGCCGTTCCAGATTTCGGCCGCAACGGGCAAGGGCATGACCGAGGTTCTGCGAGCTTTGCGCGACATCATTGTCGAAGCGAATGCGGGCGGCGAGAAGCCGGCCAAAGCGCCGAAGCTGCGGCATCGCGACATGATCGCGGCCGACGAGGACAGAACGGATGACGACGCGTAAGCCGCTCGAACGCTACCGCCGCATCGTCATCAAGATCGGCTCAGCACTCCTTGTTGACCGCAAGACCGGGCTCAAGAAGGCATGGCTCGATGCGATGTGCGCCGACATCGCCGGTTTGAAAGCAAAAGGCGCGGATGTGCTCGTCGTCTCCTCGGGCGCTATCGCGCTCGGCCGCTCAGTGCTCGATCTGCCTTCTGGAGCGCTGAAACTGGAGGAAAGCCAGGCGGCCGCAGCCGTCGGCCAGATTTCGCTCGCGCGTGCCTGGTCGGAAAGCCTATCGCGGGATGAGATCGTGGCGGGCCAAATCCTGCTGACGCTCGGCGATACTGAAGAACGCCGCCGCTATTTGAACGCCCGCGCCACGATCAACCAGTTGCTGAAGATCGGCGCTGTTCCGATCATCAATGAGAACGACACCGTCGCGACCAGCGAAATCCGATACGGCGACAATGATCGCCTCGCGGCCCGTGTCGCAACGATGACGGGCGCCGACCTGCTGATCCTTCTATCCGATATCGATGGGCTTTATACGGCGCCGCCGCACCTCGATCCAGGGGCGGAATTCCTCGAGACGATCGCCGAGATTACTCCGGAGATCGAAGCCATGGCAGGCGGCGCCGCCTCCGAACTGTCGCGCGGCGGCATGCGCACGAAGATCGACGCCGGCAAGATCGCGACGACGTCGGGCTGCGCAATGATCATCGCTTCCGGCAAAACGGATAGCCCGCTATCGGCGATTTCGAACGGCGCACGTTCCTCCTGGTTTGCACCCTCCGGCACCCCCGTAACCGCCCGCAAGACCTGGATCGCAGGTCAGTTGCAGCCAGCCGGAGAACTGCATGTCGACGACGGCGCCGTGGCGGCGCTGGGTGCGGGCAAGAGCCTGCTTCCCGCCGGCGTTCGCAAGGTGATCGGGCTTTTTAGCCGAGGGGACACCGTGGCAATCATCGGCCCTTCTGGGCGCGAGATCGCCCGCGGCCTCGTCAGCTACGACGCAGAAGACGCCCGCCAGATCGTTGGTCGCAAATCAACGGAGATCGAAGCGATCCTCGGTTATCCCGGCCGTACCGCCATGATCCATCGCGACGATATGGTGATGACGTCACAGGTAAATTCGAAATCGGAAAGACAGAAGAAGGACACGGCCCATGCTTGAGACCGTTGTGCACAGCCCTGACATTGACGCGCTGATGAACGACATCGGCCGCAAGGCCAAGGCTGCGGCACGACCGTTAGGCTTTGCGTCCACCGAGGCCAAGAACAAGGCGCTGAATGCGATGGCCGACGCGATCCTCGCAAGCAAGGAGCACATCCTTGCCGAAAACGCCAAGGATCTGAAGGATGTCGCTGGCACCGATATGCTTGCCTCCTTCATCGACCGCCTGACACTGAATGACCAGCGCATCACGGAAATGGCCGAAGGCATTCGGGCGATTGCCGCGCTGAAGGACCCCGTCGGCGAAGTGATCGCCGCCTGGGATCGGCCGAACGGACTGAAGATCGAGCGGGTCCGCACACCTCTCGGCGTCATCGGCGTCATCTTCGAAAGCCGGCCGAATGTGACGGCAGATGCCGGTGCGCTTTGCCTGAAGGCAGGCAATGCTGTGATCCTGCGATGCGGTTCGGATTCGCGCCGTTCGTCGCAGGCAATCCATGCCTGCCTCGTTGAAGGGCTGAAGGCAGCCGATCTTCCGGAGCATGCCATACAGCTCGTTCCGGTTTCGGACCGTGCCGCCGTCGGCGCCATGCTGCGGGGCTTGGAAGATGCAATCGACGTCATCGTGCCGCGCGGCGGCAAGAGCCTTGTCGCCCGCGTGCAGAACGAAGCTCGCGTGCCGGTTTTTGCTCACCTCGAAGGCCTTTGCCACATCTATGTAGACAAGTCTGCCGATATCGAAATGGCAAAGAGGATCATCGTCAACGCCAAGATGCGCCGCACAGGCATCTGCGGTGCCGTGGAAACCCTGCTTGTCGACGGCGCTGCAATCGGCACGCATCTGACACCGCTTCTCGAAGTGCTGGCCGAGGCCGGCTGTGAAATCCGCGCATCCGCGACGGTGTTGAAGGTTGCCCCGGGCATGAAGCCGGCGACCGAGGAGGATTGGTCGACCGAATATCTCGATGCAGTCATTTCCGTCGCCGTCGTGGACGGCATTTCCGGCGCGATCGCACATATCCAAAACTATTCGTCGAACCATACGGAAGCCGTGATCGCGGATGATCCGGCCGTCGTCGAGCGATTCTTCACCGAGATCGATTCGGCCATTTTGCTGCACAACGCTTCCACACAATTCGCCGACGGCGGCGAGTTTGGCATGGGTGCGGAAATCGGCATTGCGACGGGCAAGATGCATGCCCGCGGTCCTGTTGGTGTCGAGCAGCTTACCTCCTTCAAATACCGCGTGCGCGGCACCGGACAAACGCGGCCCTGACGTGACGACAGACGAAATAGACCGTCGCTACCTTCGGATGCCGCACACCGAGCGCGGCATGGTCGTCGGTCTTTTCGGCGGATCCTTTAATCCACCGCACCAGGGGCATGCGCTGGTTGCGGAGATCGCCATACGGCGCCTCGGCCTCGACCAACTTTGGTGGATGGTGACGCCTGGCAATCCGCTGAAGAACCGCAATCATCTTGCGCCGCTTGCCGAGCGGATCGCACTCAGCGAAGCGATCACAACCGATCCGCATATCAAGGTGACTGCATTCGAACAGGCATTCGGCGTCAGTTACACGGCAAATACACTCGCCAGGGTAAAGGCGCGCAATCCAAACATCCATTTCATCTGGATCATGGGTGCCGACAGCCTGCAGGCCTTCCACAAATGGCAAAAGTGGCAAGAGATCGCGCGCACCTTCCCGATCGCCGTCATTGATCGACCCGGGGCGACGCTTTCCTATCTCTCGTCGAAAATGGCAAAGACCTTCGACTTCGCCCGTATCGATGAGGACGATGCCCGTGTGCTCTGGAAAAAATCCGCCCCTGCCTGGACCTTTATTCATGGCCCGCGATCGGCATTGAGTTCGACCGCTATTCGCAAAGCGGCTGAGTAGCGGCAATTTCAGGAAGGCTGACAAATGAAAAGCCCGACGGGGGAGGATCCGTCGGGCTTTATAAACTTGATCGACAGCTGGGAGGAGGAGTGCTGCCGACCCATATCTAACGGCTTTGGGAGGAGGAGATCGCCGTTTCGATAAGTATGTTTTATCATAACTTCGGAAAACTGGAATACCGTATATTGCATTGCAGCAATGCGATGTGCGCAAGGCTCCTCGAATTCACACCGCAGTGTTGCCGCTTTTTGCGGCATTGGGAAGATGGCTTAACCCGTTTGCACAGTAGACCCTTCTCATAGGATATCCACGTGAGCGGGACTCTAGCCCAAAAACGAGGGCGGAGCGGTCCTCAAGCCGGAGAGGCCGCAAAGCCAACGAAGTTAGGATCAGGCCAGATTCGCCAAGCTATGTCGCGTCACGCCGTAGCGACTGCCGACTGGTCCACATATGTTCGGGTTTAGGTAGCAAACACGACCACGGCAGGGCAGCATTTGGCCCGACGCGGCCTGCGATGCTGGAGCAATTGGGTCCAGACTCCCGAGCCGCCTGCCAACCGTCTCCGCCTTGGTAACTGATCGACGTCGGCCACCTTGGCTCTCGTAGCTCGGAGCACGTGCCCGGCGTTTTCCGCGTGACTGCTACTTGCCGAACAAATTGATGACCTGCGCATGAGCACTTGCGCTGGATAAGTCCAACTGTTCCCGGATGCGCAAAAACGGGAGCGTTTCGGCATACGGGTAGGATTTGTATTCTTTGGGATACGTACAATTCGAATGAAAGAGGCAATCAATCGTATATCGCTAACATCTAATGTGTCGGCTTGGCTACTCGGATCTGGGGCATACCAATGCGTGAAGTTCTCAAACGGCATGTCGATCGATTTATTCGCGACGAGGTGGGCAACTTTGCAATCCTGACTGCGGTTGCAATCGTTCCCTTACTGGGGGCGGCTTCCGTCGCGATCGACTTCGTTAATGCCAGTTTCGAGGCCGACAAGTTGCAGGAGGCGCTGGACAGCGCCACGCTTGCGGCGGTGCGCCTTTACGGCGAGGGCTACAGCGAGGCGGAAGCCACTCAATTGGCGAACGAAATGTTCTTCGGCAATTATCAAGGGGCGGGTGCCGTCTCTCAGGGCAAGGATGCATCCCCGGCAGCGGAACCTCCATCTTTGCATATCGCCTATTCCCTGGCGGGACAGCAGGTAATGGCGACGGCTGACTATGCAGTCAACTACCACCCGGTATTCCTGACTCGATTATCTTTCCCTATCTCCCGCCGCAGTAGCACCGCTTACCAAGCGGGCAACGAAGCCTGCATTCTCGCGCTCAGCCCGACGGCAGATCGCGCCTTCGAGGTTACCGGCAGTTCGAAGGTCGACACGTCGAAGTGTGCGATCACCGCGAACTCGCGCAGCAACGAAGCCATCTATGTCGGCGGATCGGGCAGCCTGAAGACGGAATGTCTTTATACGCCAGGCAAGGTCTCCGCCTCGCCGTACAAAATCGATCTCGAATGCGACAAGCCGTACGAGGGAACGGCAGCGGCCCTTGACCCGTTCAGACTCAAAACGATGCCGAAAGCAGGAACGTTGGCCAAGAACAAAGGCTCCGGCGAACTGGAGCCCGGGACGTACAAGGGTCTCCAAATCAAGGGCGCTGTGAAGCTGCAACCCGGTGACTATATCATCGACGGGGGCAAGCTGAGTTTCGGGAGCCAGTCGGTCATCACTGGCGAAGGGGTCACATTCTTCCTGCTCAACGGCGCTGAAATCGACATTCATGGCGGTTCGACCGTTAACGTCACTGCCCCGACATCGGGGCCATGGGCGGGTTTCGTTATCGTCGCCGACCGCGATAACACTGCCTCCGCAGTGATCAATGGCAACAGCAACTCGAACATCAGCGGCATCATCTACATGCCAGCAGCCGAAGAAGTCGAGTATTCCGGCAATGGTACGACGTCTGGCGACTGCGTCCGAATCATCGCCCAGAAAATTACCATGACCGGCAACAGCACTTTCAAGCTCGATTGCAAGTCGGAACTGGCGAACAACGAGATCAATAATCTCGGCGCCGTCCGGCTTGTCCAATGAGGGTGTGACACACGGCGACGGACGGCTTTGCCAATGTTTGCTGCCTCTTTTTGTACGAATGCCGGCTCCACCGCTCCTTCGGCCGGGAGGTGGCGATCCTCTGGCCCTCGTTCAGCTTGCGGTCGAAAAGCGGAAGCAACGTGAGAAAAAGGGTGATGACTACGCGGCAGCCTCTGTCTTAGTCCTTCTCGACGAGAGCAGGCAGAATGCCCATCTCCTCGCCGACGATGCGGAGCAGGTCTGCAAATTCTGGGTGCCGGTGCAGGTAATCAGCCATTAGCAACTTTCAAGTCGGCAAGGGCGTCTTTGAAGAACTTCTTCGCGCGCACGCCGCCATAGTCTTCAGCGGCCCGCCGCAGGGCATCCTGATCGAGCTTTCTCGCTTCTGTCCTCACCCGCTCTGTCGACCACCTCAAGAGGACTTTACCCTACCGGGACCCCGATCTGCTCGATCGGCTGGTGGACGGACTCCGCGGGGCCGGAGTCGCCATCTAAAAACCAAACGGGACAGACATGCGTCCTCCGCTGCTTTGAAGGGCAGAGATAACGGCAACGACGCCTCGGGGCTTCGCTTTTTAGAGCCGCCGTTGCCCACTTCGGTGCGTCGCCTCCTTATGAGGTCATCAAATCGATGATCCGCATGATCGCGACCGCACTGCTCGTGTTCTGGGTACCTTCGGTCGTATTCCCTTTAGCGCAGGTCCAAACGTCGCCCTTCTTGACCGTGAACTTCTTTTCGTTCTGAACGACCGAAAGTTCTCCCTCAGTCATGTGGCAGAGCATGTCGTTCGCCATCATATTGTCCGGCGTCTTCGCTCCGGGTTGGATAACGATATCGCGCAGCTTGACCATCGCATAAGCTGGGATGACCGAAGCCCGCTCACCATGCGTTATCTCTCTGACACCCGGCGCGAGCTCCTTGCCCTCGTCACTGCCGGAAGTCTGGGCGACAGCAGGTGTCGCCCAGGAGATCAGAGGCGTTGCGGCCGCTGTAAGGCCGAGTGCGATTGTGGATCTACGATTGATGGCTTCCATTGCTTCCTCCCTGACCAACTTGTGCTGAAAAGTGGCAACCGATCAGTGTTGAGCCGCTGTGGTTGAGAGTCAAACTGGGGCACTTTCTGTCTCGCCACGCTCGTTGGTTCGCGAGACGCTCCGAGAGGTCGACAACCGCTTGGGTCCTCGTGCGAGGCGCGTTCGCACCGGCCGAGCGTCAGCTAAAATCACGCCTCGCCCCCGCAGGAAATCTGCAAACCTGACCGTGCCTTCAGGCCAGCCCGGGTTGAAGGTATGATCGAATGCGATCACCCTGTGCTCGGCCAGTGAATCCATTGCGAGCCGGCTGTCGGCTACAACGTGCGGCAGCAAATGTTCTCCGTCGATGCCGAAGAAGCGAATTTCACCGACCCTCTCCTTGATTTCACCTGCCTTCAGTTGAGTACAATCACGCTTGATGATCAGGCTCTCATCGACCGCACGCGCAACCGTCGACCATTCTCAGAGAACCGCCTGTACTGCGGCAAGCCGCCGTCCGTCTGGCTGATGTCAACCAATCTGGAAGACGATATATTCTTCAAAACATATCCCTAGCCAATTCTATCGATATCGATATATTCCTTTGAATATTTCGAAGGAGAATTGAAGATATGCACAATCGCCGGCAATGGATGAAACGCGTCGTCGGGTTTTCCGTGGCCTGGATTGGCGCTGCCGGGCTGCTGCCGCAGCCAGCAGGCGCCACAGATAGAATTACCGTCTTTGCGGCGGCGAGCCTCAAGAATGCGCTTGATGCCGCAAATGCAGCCTGGGCAAAGGAAAGCGGCAAGGAAGCCGTCGCTTCCTATGCAGCGAGCTCCGCACTCGCCAAGCAGATCGAAAGTGGCGCACCAGCCGATATCTTCATCCCCGCCGATCTCGACTGGATGGACTACGTCGCCAAGAAAGGCCTGATCAGGGAAGACACCCGCGCAGACTTCCTTGGCAACCGCATCGTGCTGGTGACCGCCAGCGATAAGGCAAAGCAGGTCGATATCAAGCCGGGTTTTGATCTTTCCGGTCTTCTTGGCGATGGCAGGCTCGCCATGGGAGAAGTGACATCCGTCCCCGCCGGCAAATACGGCAAAACCGCGCTCAAAAAGCTCGGCGTCTGGACATCGGTGGAGCCGAAGATTGCCGGTGCGCAAAGCGTGCGTGCCGCTCTTGCGCTCGTCTCCCGCGGCGAAGCGCCTTATGGCATTGTCTATCAGACAGATGCGGCGGCAGATGAAGGCGTCGCAATCGTCGGCACGTTTCCAGCCGATTCGCATCCGCCGATCATTTACCCTATCGCGCTGCTTGCCGCCAGCAAGAACCCGGACGCCGTTGCCTATCTAAAGTTTCTAAAGTCGGAGAACGCCGCCCGCTTCTTTACTGCGCAGG
The DNA here is from genome assembly GCF_056279705.1 of Rhizobium sp. USDA 4016. NCBI lineage: Bacteria > Pseudomonadati > Pseudomonadota > Alphaproteobacteria > Hyphomicrobiales > Rhizobiaceae > Rhizobium > Rhizobium sp. USDA 4016. Next base: position 4,107,753 of record NZ_JBWCCY010000004.1, on the reverse strand, counting down.
GCTTTACGATCCTGAAGTGAATAGGGATTTTATCCTGCAGCTTCGAACCGATCTATCGGAGATACCCAACTTGGATTTTGGCCTGAGCAATGATGAGTGGACGGCGATCTTGCTCAGCCTGCGGGTTTCCGTTGTCGCCATGTTCGCGAGCCTGCCGTTCGGCATTGCGGTTGCGCTGCTTCTTGCCCGCGGCCGCTTCTATGGCAAGAGTGTTGTCAATGGCATCGTTCATCTGCCGCTGATCCTTCCGCCGGTCGTCACCGGCTTCATTCTTCTGATCCTCTTCGGCCGCAGGGGACCGATCGGCAGCTTGCTGGATCAATATTTCGGGATCGTCTTTTCCTTCCGTTGGACAGGCGCAGCTCTCGCCTGTGCGGTCATGGGGTTCCCGCTGATGGTCCGAAGCATACGGCTTTCGATCGAGGCAATCGACCGCAGGATCGAGGAAGCGGCGGGCACCCTTGGCGCGAGCCCGCTATGGGTGTTCCTCACCGTCACGCTGCCGCTGACGACGCCTGGAATCATCGTCGGGATGATCCTGTCCTTTGCCAAGGCCATGGGCGAATTTGGCGCAACCATCACTTTCGTATCGAACATCCCGGGTGAGACGCAGACGCTGTCTTCCGCCATCTACACATTCACCCAGGTCCCAGGCGGCGACGCCGGCGCTATGCGCCTTACCCTGGTTGCTATCGTCATCTCCATGTCAGCGCTGCTGGCGTCTGAATTCATGGCGCATCTCGCGGGCCGCGAGGATAGACCCGGAATGACGCTCACCATCGAAACCAGGCACCGCTTCGGCGCCTTCACCCTTGATGCAGCCTTTACCTCCGAAGTCGGCGTGACGGCCCTCTTCGGCCGGTCCGGTTCGGGCAAGACCTCGATGATCCGCATCATTGCCGGCCTCGTCCGACCGGATGAAGGCCGGGTTCTCCTCGACGGTACGCCACTCACCGACACGGGCAAAGGCATCTTCGTTCCCCGCCATCGCCGCCGTTTCGGCTATGTCTTCCAGGATGGCAGGCTCTTCCCGCACTTGAGCGTTCGAAAGAACCTCTCCTATGGAAGCTGGTTCGCGCCGAAGGTTTCGCCAACCGGCAACTTTGACCACATCGTCGACCTGCTCGGCATCGAAAGCCTGCTCGATCGAAGCCCTTCCAATCTCTCAGGCGGAGAAAAGCAACGGGTGGCGATCGGCCGTGCGCTGCTTTCCTCTCCGCGTCTTTTGCTGATGGACGAACCGCTCGCAGCGCTTGACGAGGCCCGCAAAGCCGAGATCCTGCCCTATCTCGAACGTCTGCGTGACGAGACGCAGATTCCGATCGTCTATGTCAGCCATTCGATTTCAGAAGTGGCGCGCCTCGCCAATCAGGTCGTTGTGATGCGCGACGGCAAGGTTGAGGCGGCGGGCAGCGCGACCGATGTGCTGAGCCGTCCTTCGGCGGCCGAAGACCGGCGCGAAGCAGGTGCCCTTCTGGAAGGTGCTGTCGAAAGCTTCGATGAAAAACATCGCCTTGCGACGCTCGCATTGAAGACGTCCCGCCTTTTTGTGCCGGGTGCCACGGTATCGCCGGGCAAGCGCGTTCGCGTCCACATTCCTTCCCGCGATGTCATGCTGGCGACCGTCAGGCCGGAGGGTTTAAGCGCGTTGAATATTATCGACGGCATCATCCGACAGATATCGCCTGCGCAAGACGGAACGGTCGAGGTGCAGATCGACTGCGGCGGCGATATCATCCTGTCGCGTATCACCGCATTGTCCGTTGAAAGGCTCGATCTTGTGCCCAACAAGCCTGTCTTCGCTGTCATCAAGACAGTCGCGCTGCAGCCTTGACTATTTTCTTGCCGCCTCGGCCTGACTGCGGTTGCCTTCCAGCCAGGCAAGATCACCCGCAAGGGCTGTTCGCATGGCGTCTTCCATATGCCGGAACCGCGACAGCAACTCCTCGCCAAATGGCGTCAGCGCCGCGCCGCCTCCCTTCTGGCCGCCGCGCTGGGATTCGACTACCGGCGCGTTGAACATGCGGTTCATGTCGCTGACGAGCAACCAGGCGCGCCGGTAGGACATGTCCATCGCCCTGCCGGCTGCCGAGATCGAGCCGGTTTCGCGGATGTGCTCCAGGAGCTCCATCTTGCCGCGGCCTAGGCGATCCTCGTGCGGAAAGCTGATGCGTAGGATGGGAACGAGTTGATGTCTGGCGGTAGTGTCCATTCGGTTCTGCAGTTACGGAAAATCGCAGCCACTTTACGCTTGGCCGTTGGCGCTGTACACAGCCGCCTTGCTGCCGGTAACGACATAAATCTTGAACGCGAATTTAAGTCTTCGCGAAATGATAACCGGCTCGTGTCTTGAAAGATTAACGGTTTGATGCCTATCTTAACCATGATTTGGTTCGCCCAAATCAGTGATGCGCATGTTCTGTTATTGCAGGAAAGGAAAAGCACTGACAACAGTACACGCCAAGGGAAGAACGCTCGCCGTTGTCCCGAAGAGCCTGGAACGTGGCGCCGATGCCGCCGCCCGCGCTCTGCAAGCTGTCCTCACGAGCCTTGAGGACTCCAAAGCTGAAGATATCGTCACCATCGACATTGCTGGGAAATCTGCGCTGGGGGACTATATGGTCGTCGTCTCCGGCCGATCGAACCGCCATGTCCTGGCGATCGCGGATCATCTGCTCACCGACTTGAAAGACGAGGGCTTTGGCGCAGCCCGCGTTGAGGGCAAGGACGGCGGTGATTGGGTCCTGATCGACACCGGCGATATCATCGTGCACGTCTTCCGCCCCGAAATCCGCGAGTTCTACAACATCGAAAAGATGTGGGCAGCGCCGGATATGGATGAAGAAACGCGGCACTGATAGGCGGGCCGGCTTGTCCGGCGCCTGAGCGCGGCAGTAAACAGGCCGGAAACATGAGAACCCGGCCCAAAGCCGGTATTGTGCCTTCTGGGCGCATGACAGGAGCGGATGGATGCGGGTTGGTCTTTTTGCGGTGGGACGGCTGAAGTCCGGCCCCGAGAAGGATCTTGCGGCCCGCTATTTCGACCGTTTTGCCAAGGCTGGTCCTGCGATCGGTCTCGAATTCTCCCGCGTTGCCGAGGTTGCTGAAAGTCGCGCCGCCAATGCAGAAACGCGCAAGCGCGAAGAGGCAGCGATGCTTCAAAAGACGATGGCTGAAGGCAGCATTCTCATTCTCCTCGACGAACGCGGCAAGGCGTTGGACAGCGAAGCTTTTGCAAAGGTCCTCGGTAACTATCGCGATCAGGGAAAACGGGATCTGATGATTGCCATCGGCGGAGCCGACGGCCTTGACCCCGCGCTTTACGACCGTGCCGACATGACCCTATGCCTCGGCAAGATGACCTGGCCGCATCAGTTGGTGAGGACGCTCATTGCCGAACAGCTCTACCGTGCCGTCACTATCCTTTCCGGTCACCCCTATCACCGCGTATGATCAGTCACGCAGCCGTGTTTTGCCAAGTGTGGCCTTGTTCGCCAATCTTTCTGGCAAATGACGGCAAATCGGCATAGTCTCCGCGCGATTTGAAAGTTGCCCCTGAACACGCATGACGAGAACTGCCCGCAAGCGAACGCGACTGATCCTGCCTGCATTCGCGGCTGGCCTCGGCGCGACAGTCATTTTCGCCCAGTCCGATTTTGGTGGAGCGGGCGCGTTCGCCCAGGATGCACCAGTCGCAGCGCCTGTGGCTGGAACATCTCAACAGGCCGATCAGACGTTGCCGGACCCGGCCGCCGAGCTCAAAAAAAAGCGCGACGAGACCCGCACCGAGCTCGAGGCCATATCAAAAACGATCAATCTTTCGTCAGATAGAGTGGCAGCGCTGCAAAAAAGCATCGCCGATCTCGACAAAAGCAGCACCAACATCCGCCAGGCGCTGATCGATTCCGCCGCGCGGCGCAAGACGCTCGAAAAACAGATCCTCGAAAGCGAAAAAAAGCTTGCCGACCTTGGCATCAAGGAGGACGCCATCCGCCGCTCGCTTCATGAGCGGCGCGGGCTGCTTGCCGAAGTGCTCGCCGCCCTTCAGCGCATGGGCCGCAATCCGCCGCCCGCTCTCCTTGTGACACCGGACGATGCGCTTGCCTCGGTGCGTAGCGCCATCCTGCTGGGTGCTGTCGTGCCCGGCATGCGCAAGGAGACCGATAAGCTTGCCGCAGATCTCGCCAACCTCGCGGCCTTGCAGGCTGCGAGCGTGGTGGAGAAGGCAAATCTTACCGCCACCATGACGAATGGCATCGAAGAGGAGCGGCGCATGGACCTGCTCCTCGCCGAAAACGATAAGCTAAGCCGCAGCAACGCTGCCGATCTCGAAGCCGAAAAGAAGCGCTCTGAGGAACTGGCAGGCAAAGCGACAACCCTCGAGGGCCTCGTGGCTTCGATGGAATCCGAGATTGCCTCCGTGCGCGAAGCTGCTGAAGCGGCCCGGCGCGAGGAAGAGAACCGGAAGCTGCTCACGGACGAGCAGCGGGCACAGGCCAGGGCACTTGCCGATAGCGGTGTGCCCGATAAAAACCGCATTGCGCCCGCATATCCGTTCGGAGAATTGAAGGCGAAATTGGAGCTGCCCGTGGCGGGCGATATTCTGCGCCAGTTCGGCGACGCCGACGGCACTGGACACGAGGCCATGGGAACGACGCTGGCCACCAATCCGGATACGGTGGTGACTGCGCCGGCGGATGGACTGGTGGTTTTCGCCGGCGCCTTCCGCAGCTACGGCCAGATGATCATCCTCGACGCAGGCGACGGATATCACTTGGTCCTCTCCGGAATGGACATAATCAGCACGCGCCAAGGAAAATTCGTTTTCGCAGGCGAGCCCCTTGCGGTGATGGGTGCAAAAAGAGTCGCGAGCGCAACAGCATTGGCGCTGGAAACCAACCGGCCAACGCTTTACATTGAATTTCGAAAAGACGGAAAACCGGTCGATTCCCGACCGTGGTGGTCCGCCAAAGACACTGGAAAGGCACGCAATGATTCGTAGGGCTTCTCTTGTTCTGGTCGGCGCATTGATGGGTGCGACTGCCATGAGCGTAATTTATGCGGCAGGAGTGCCGGCCGAAGCGGCCGGGGCATCCACCTACAAGGAACTCTCCGTGTTTGGGGACGTCTTCGAGCGCGTCCGCGCCCAGTACGTCACACCGCCGGCAGAAGACAAACTGATCGAAAATGCCATCAATGGCATGCTTTCGTCCCTCGATCCGCATTCGAGCTATATGAATGCCAAGGATGCCGAGGATATGAGCACCCAGACGAAGGGTGAATTCGGCGGTCTCGGCATTGAAGTCACGATGGAAGACGAACTCGTCAAGGTCATCACGCCGATCGACGATACGCCCGCGTCCAAGGCAGGCGTTCTTGCCGGCGATTATATTTCCGAGATCGACGGCCAGTCCGTCCGCGGATTGAAGCTCGAAGAAGCTGTCGAAAAGATGCGCGGCGCCGTCAACACCCCGATCAAGCTCACACTCATCCGCAAGGGTGCGGATAAGCCGATCGAGTTGACGATCGTTCGCGACATCGTCGCCGTACAGGCCGTCAAGTCTCGCGTCGAGGATGATGTCGGCTATCTCCGGGTCATCTCCTTCACCGAAAAGACCTATCCGGACCTCGAAAAGGCGATCGCCAAGATCAAGGCGACGGTTCCGGCCGACAAGCTCAAGGGTTATGTGCTCGATCTGCGTCTCAATCCCGGCGGTCTGCTCGATCAGGCAATCAAGGTTTCTGACGCTCTGCTGCAGCGCGGCGAAGTGGTCTCGACCCGCGGCCGCAATCCGGACGAGACCCGCCGCTTCAATGCCGGCCCGGGCGATCTCACGGATGGCAAGCCGGTGATCGTGCTCGTCAACGGCGGCTCGGCCTCCGCTTCGGAAATCGTCGCCGGTGCCCTGCAGGATCTACGCCGCGCGACTGTTCTCGGCACGAGGTCCTTCGGCAAGGGCTCCGTCCAGACGATCATTCCGCTTGGCGAAAACGGCGCACTCCGCTTGACGACCGCGCTTTACTACACGCCATCGGGCCGCTCGATTCAGGGCACCGGCATTACGCCGGACATCAAGGTCGAAGAGCCGCTGCCGGACGATCTGAAGGACAAGATGGCAACCGAAGGCGAATCCAGCCTGCGCGGCCATATCAAGGGTCAGAGCGAGACCGATGAAGGCTCAGGTTCCGTTGCCTATGTTCCCCCGGATCCGAAGGACGACGTGCAGTTGAATTATGCGTTCGACCTGCTTCGCGGCAAGAAGACCGACCCGGCCTTCCCCCCGAATCCGGACAAGGCGGTTTCCGCCAAGTAACTTTCATGGGTCATCAGGCCGGATTTTTGATCCGGCCTGATTTTTTGCTGTTTCCCGGTTTTGGAGCGGGCGAGGAAATTGGGAACGGATTTGCATGCACCATTGGGCCAGAACCGCAAGGCTGGCCGAAAGCGGCCGAATATCCTGCGGATCGGCCGGATTGCCGCCAGCCTCTGCCTGATCGCGATCGGCGGCTTTTCTCTCTACACGATGCTCAGTGACGATGGCCTTCAGCGGACACAGTTGCCTGTGGCAGATCCAGCGGCGTCACCACCAACAGATACCGTCCAGACCCCCCCGACGCAGAGCCAGGCCGCAAATGGCATGCCTCGCTCCGATCCGCATTCAGGTGCGAATGTCGAGCGGATGGTGACCGGGGACGGCTCGGTTGTGACCAAATACAGCCCGCGGCCACGCGACGATAACGGCCCGGCGCTGGTAGACGCCATGCAGGTCGGCCAGGATCCGCGCATGGCAGCGATGCCGAATGAGAGCCTTCTGGAAGACAGCCAATTTGGCCGCCTACCCGTCATCGGGCCGGATGGCCGTCGCCCGATGGATCAGTATGCGCGTCCATGGTCGGGCGCACGCGGCACCCGTGTGGCGATCGTGGTCAGCGGTCTCGGCCTCAGTCAGACGGGTACGCAGCGCGCCATCAAGGAACTTCCGGAGGAAGTCACCTTCGCATTCGCCGCCAGCGGCAACAGCCTGCAGCGTTGGATGCAGGAAGCGCGCCGCAGCGGCCATGAGATCCTCCTGCAGGTTCCACTGGAGCCCTTCGATTATCCGGCAAACGATCCCGGCCCCGAGACGCTGCTGACCTCGAAGTCGCCAGCAAGGAATATCGAGAACCTGCACCGCGCGATGGGCGAAATCACCAATTATACGGGCATCATGAACTATCTGGGAGGGCGTTTCCTTTCCAATACCGATGCCATGGAGCCGGTGATGCGCGATATCGGCAAGCGCGGATTGCTGTTTCTCGACGACGGTTCGTCTGCGCAATCAAAGACGGAAGCTGTGGCGAAGGGAACAGAGCTTCCCTATGCTTTTGCGGACCTGCAGCTCGATGGTCAGGTCGATGTCAACGCTATCCTGCAGAGGCTTGACGAGCTTGAGCGCATTGCTAAGCGCAACGGCCAGGCAATTGGTGTTGCGGCGGCTTTCGACGAGAGTATTGAGGCAATATCCAAATGGAGCGAAGAGGCAGGCATGCGCGGCATCGAGATCGTCGGTGTTGCTGCTCTTGCTGCAGATCCTAAAAATCCTTGAGGAGCACCCCGTGAATCAGGCGACAATCAAAGCCGAAGACCTTCCTTACCGTCCCTGCGTCGGCGTGATGATCCTCAACCGTGACGGGCTTGTATGGGCAGGCCGGCGTGTCCCGGTTGGCAATTCCGAATATGATGGCTCACCACAACTGTGGCAAATGCCGCAAGGTGGTATCGACAAGGGCGAGGATCCGCTCGAAGCGGCATACCGCGAACTCTACGAAGAAACCGGTATCAGAACTGTGACCTTGCTCGCGGAGGCGAGAGATTGGATCAACTATGATCTGCCGCCGCAACTGATCGGCATCGGCCTCAAAGGAAAGTTTCGCGGCCAGACGCAACGCTGGTTCGCCTTTCGCTTCGAAGGCGATGAAAGCGAAATCGCCATCAACCCGCCGCCCGGCGGCCACGAGCCAGAGTTTGATGCCTGGGAGTGGAAATCCATGCACGAGCTGCCTGGGCTGATCGTGCCCTTCAAACGCGCCGTCTACGATCGGGTCGTATCGGAATTCAGCCACTTGGCCGACCTGCGAGCGGCGGACTGAAGGCGGCAGCAGTCTCTCGATCCAAGTCCAATTTGTCGGTCCCCGAACAACCGAAGACGCCGGGGCCTACACATGGATGATTTTGGACTTTCCTGTTCAAGCTTGGAAATTTGAAGGAAAGCAGGATAGCCGCCGGCAAGCCTCCTGCCTTTTCCAATCCTGTTCAACATGGAAAATCTTTGATTTCAAGGGGCTGAAAGTTCTGCAATTCATCGAGGGTGGGCGGCCACAGTAGGCGCAGCCACTTTCCGTTGGCCACGTCGCTTTTGTTGCGAAGTCCCAGCCGGAAAGCGGCTGAGAACCCTGTTCAAAATTGCCTCCGCAGCCACTATACTCTTTGCCTTGGACGGGAGAGAGTTCATGCGTCCACTAGCCCAGTGCCAAACGTTATTGGCCGCGGTTCTGGCGGGCGCTGCCGCTGTGGTTTCGACATCTACATCCGCTCAGGATCGCCTCGCCGAGCGTACGGCGATGATCGAAACAATCAATTCGCACGCCCGCTCAGCGCCGTCAGCCGTCGAGGGCCAGGGCATCGATCCGGTGGTGCTGAAGACGATGGGGAAGGTGCCACGCCACTTCTTCGTGCCCGAGGAGCTGCGCGGGGCGGCCTATCGAGATCGACCGCTGCCGATCGGATACGGTCAGACGATCTCGCAGCCCTTCATCGTCGCGCTGATGACCGACCTGATCAATGTCGGCCCTGGTGACGTTGTCCTCGAGATCGGCACTGGCTCGGGCTATCAGGCAGCCGTCTTGTCGCCACTCGCGGCAAAGGTTTACTCGATTGAGATCATACCGAAACTAGGCGAAAGGGCAGCCGCCCGGCTCGCTGAGCTCCACTTCGACAATGTCGAGGTAAAGGTAGGCGACGGTTACTATGGTTGGCCTGCGCACGCGCCATTCGACGGGATCGTGGTGACTGCCGCTGCCAGCCACATCCCTCCGCCGCTGGTCGAACAGCTCGCACGGGGCGGCCGGATGGTCGTCCCCGTCGGAGGTCCCTTCGCGACCCAGTTTCTCATGTTGGTCGAGAAGCGAGTGGACGGAAGCATCACGACCCGGCAGCTGCTGCCGGTGAGCTTTGTGCCGCTGAGGGGAGGTCAGGCCCGATGAGAGTGGGTCGCCTGCTGCCGGTCGGTCTCATATCGGCGGCGACCCTTGCCCACGAAGTGCTACTGATGCGGCTCTTCTCGATCATTCAGTGGCATCATTTCGCCTATATGATCATAAGCATCGCGCTCCTGGGCTTCGGCGCGAGCGGTACATTCCTTGCGTTCGCCCGCCGCCCCCTGGTGGAGCGCTATCCCGCCGCGTTCGCAGCGTCGGCAGCCCTGTTCGGCATTTCTGCGGTTGCCAGTGTCGCCGGTGCCGAACGGCTTCCGTTCAACGCGCTCGAGATTATCTGGAATCCGAGGCAGCTCGGTTGGCTCGCGGCCAGCTATGCTCTCCTGGTTCTGCCGTTCTTTTTCGGTGCAACCTGTATCGGCCTTGCCTTCATCCGCCACCCTGGCCAGATTGGACGCGTCTATGCCTTCGACCTGGTCGGCGCAGGGATCGGTGCGCTGGGCACCGTCGGGCTGTTGTTCCTTGTCCCTCCCCCTGCGGCGCTGTACTTCGTCGCAGCGCTGGGATTCGCTGCGGCTGCCCTCGCCGCGACGGGCATGGCTCGTTATCGGTGGCTCGCCGTGGGCAGTTTGGGGCTTGCAGCTTTGCTCATCGCGGTGTGGCTACCACCGTCCTGGACGGCCCCCGGCCCGCACATGTCGCAGTACAAGGGCCTGCGCATGGCGCTCGAAGTGCCGAACGCGCGAGTGGTCGAGGAGCGATCAAGCCCGTTGGGATTACTGACGATCGTCGAGAGCCCGACCGTGCCTTTCCGGTACGCGCCGGGCCTCAGCCTCGCCAACACCCAAGAGCCGCCCGCGCAACTCGCCGTCTTCACCGATGGCGACAGTATTACGACGATCACCGCCTATAGTGGCGATCCGGCGACAGTCGCATATCTCGACCGGACAACGGCGGCGCTCCCGTACCGCATCCTTAAGCGGCCGCGAATGCTGATCCTTGGTGCCGGCGGCGGCGAGCAGGTGCTGCTCGCACTGCGCGCCGGAGCCGTCACCGTGGATGCCGTAGAGCTTAACCCGCAGATGATCGACCTTGCTCGCAATCACTTCGCGGATTTCGCCGGCGGCATCTTTAGCCGCCCGAACGTGCATCTGCATTTGGCCGAGGCGCGCGCCTTCGCCGCGGCTACTGGCGAGCGTTACGACCTGATCCAGATGCCGCTCCTTGACTCTTTCAGTGCGGCCGCGGCCGGCGTACAGACCATGCATGAGAACTATACCTACACATTGGAGGCGCTGCGGGATTACCTCGCAGTGCTGAGACCGGGTGGTATTATCGCCATCACGCGATGGCTGCGGGCGCCGCCACGCGACATCCTCAAGCTGTTCGCCACCGCTACCGCGGCGCTTGAAGCTGATGGCGTAGCCGAGGCAGGCCAGCACCTTGCGCTGATCCGCAGCTGGAACACTGCAACCCTCCTCGTCGCCAAGTCGGCGTTCATCGGCGAAGACGTCGCAGCCATCCGCGGCTTCGCGGCCGAGAATTTCTTTGACACTTCCTGGGCGCCGGGCATCTCGTCAGCCGACGTGAACCGCTACAACCAGCTCGACCAGGAATATCTCTACGAGGGAGCCCTCGCTCTCCTCGGCCCCGAGCGGGCCGACTTCATCGAGCGCTACAAGTTCGATATTGCACCGGCCACTGACGATCGGCCTTATTTCTTCGACTTTTTCCGCTGGCGCGCCCTGCCCGAACTCCTGACGCTGCGCACGCAAGGTGGGGCAGCGATGCTCGACTGGGGCTACCTGATTCTGGCGACGACGCTCGTCCAGGCGGCGATCCTCAGCGCCGTCCTGATTCTGCTGCCGCTCTGGCTTCGCCGGCGAGCACTCGGGAGAGGAGTACATCGGCTGCGCTTCGGGCTCTATTTCCTTTCCTTGGGCCTGGCCTTCCTCTTCATCGAGATCGCCTTCATTCAGCGCTTCGTGCTGTTCCTCGGCCATCCGCTTTACGCTGTCGCCGTCGTGCTTGCGGGATTCCTTGCCTTCGCGGGTCTCGGTAGCGCCGTAGCCGCACGCTGGATGGCGGTCGTCGGACGCGGATCAGCGGTGCGCGGCATTGCACTCGCCGTCGTGGTGATCGCATGCCTGGCTGCCGCCTACCTGCTCGCGCTGCCTTTGGTATTCGAACGGCTGCTGGCACTCCCGGATGCCGTGAAGATCGCGATCGCACTCCTCCTCATAGCGCCGCTCGCCATCTTCATGGGCATGCCCTTCCCCCTCGGCCTCGGTCACGTTGGCGCCTTCTCGGAGGCGTTTATTCCCTGGGCGTGGGGGATCAATGGCTGTGCGTCGGTGCTGAGCGCAATCCTCGCCGTACTGCTTGCCATGCATATCGGGTTCACTGGCGTCGTGGTGATCGCCACCATCCTCTATCTTGTCGCCCCGGCCTTACTCGCCGGGTCGTGGGCGCCATACGATCAGCAGACGCCGCAAGGATTTGTTCCAGATCGGAACCGGGCGCGAGTTAAACCAACGCCTGAAAACCCGATCCGGCTAGCGAGTGCGCCGATCGAATCCGGGAGGGGATGATGTCCGTGGCCCTCGTCGCACATTGCGACTGGAGCATCGATCGACAGAAACGCTGGAAGTGCGTCGCTGTTTGCGACGGTGGCCGTTGGATAATATCGGCACCGGAGCCCGTCAGTGATACGGCGACACTGCTGCCCCGGCTACGGCAACGTGCCAAAGTCGATGGTGCGACGCTTGTGGGCTTCGACTTTCCGATCGGACTGCCAGAGGCTTATGGCAGGGCGATCGGGCTTTTTTCTTTCCGAGAGGCCTTGCAAACCTTCGGCACAGGTTCCTTTGCAGAGTGGTTCATGGTCGCCGAGCATCGCAGCCAGATCTCGCTGCACCGGCCGTTCTATCCAATGCGCCCGGGCGGCACGCGCCGCCAGCATCTGTTCGACGCGCTGGGAGTCTCGACAGGAAACGATCTTCTCCGGCATTGCGAGCGTGCCACTGGCGACCGGCAAAATGCCTGCATGATCTTCTGGACATTGGGCGGCAATCAGGTGGGTAAGGCCGCGATAGCCGGTTGGCGCGAGATCATCGTCCCCAACCTTGCTGAGATCGCCCTCTGGCCTTTCGACGGTGGGATCGACGCCCTCGCGAACCCTGACGTCACCATCGTCGCCGAGACCTATCCCGGCGACGTCTATGGCCAGCTCGGTATCCCCCGCCGACCCATCTGGAGCAAACGACAGCAATCAGGCCGCCAATCTATCGGCCACCATCTCATCCGTTGGCTGGCTGGACGCCCGCAGGTGGACGGGACGGCGATACGCAAAGCGATTTCCGACGGATTTGGGTCAGACAAGACCGGCGAGGACCGTTTCGACGCAACGGTCGGCCTGCTCGGTATGCTCGACGTGGTCGATGGCTATCGTGATGACGGCGTCCCGGATGACAAGGTTATTGGTCGGTGGGAAGGTTGGATCCTCGGCCAAGCAGGCACAAGGGGGCCGAGGTTCTCAACGGCGTTGGGCACCGCCATGAGGTAATGCCCTTGTTCGCCACCGGCGACGGGAAGAGCACCGTTCCCGCGAATTAACCCTGCCGCAACACGCGTCCTCGACGTGAAAAGCCAACCGGCCGCATTTTTGCGGCCGGTTGGCTTTGAAGGTTCAGTCACTCGGCCTCGTTGGCAGAGTCGGCGTTCAGCTGGCCATACTTGGCTTCGCCGATCTTCTCGAGCAAGTCGAGCTGCGTCTCGAGGAAGTCGATATGGCCTTCCTCATCGGCAAGGAGCTCCTCGAAGAGCTTCATGGAGACATAGTCACCGGCGTCATGACAGATGTCGCGCGACTTCTTGTAAGCTGTGCGGGCATCATACTCGCCGGCAAGATCGGCTTCCAGAACTTCCCTGACGTTCTGGCCGATGCGCAAGGGAGCAAGCGTCTGCAGGTTTGGATGCCCCTCAAGGAAGATGATGCGCGCGACCAGACGGTCAGCATGATGCATCTCTTCAATGGATTCGGCGCGCTCCTTCTTGGCAAGCTTGGTATAGCCCCAGTCTTCCAACAGGCGGTAGTGAACCCAATATTGGTTGACTGCGCCGAGTTCGAGGAAAAGTGCCTCGTTAAGCCGCTCGATGACCTTTTTGTCGCCTTTCAATGTCCGCTCTCCTGTTTTCTTCATGGAATTGTTTCAGGCGGGACATGAAATCAAATATCTCGTCATCCGTCGAGTGGCGACGGGCATGATATTCCTCGGTGGTCTGGATGATGAGGTTGACGACGTTGGGGAAACAGCCACAGCAACGACCGCGCTTTTCCATCGCATGATAGACCTTCGCAGGCACGATAAGCTGCCAACAGTCTTCATCGAGAAGGTCGTTGATGACCTCCCGGATTTCCTTGTCGGTTATATAGTTGCAACTGCAGACGAGCACGTCTTCATTTCCAAACATGACACTGACTATCGTGTTTTCTGCAAAAGAAGATGGTGTCTGTCAAGAAAAAAATCGAGGTAGAAGGCGCGGCGAGCGAGAGGAACCGCTGACCGGACCTCTCGGCACAATGCATTTCGTGCCACCGCCGAAAAGATGGCTGGGCACGCTCACATTGGCAACATCATCTATCGCTAACCCATCAGTGAAAGTTGCGCCCTTTCGGCATAACCTTTGCGGTCTCCCCAGCATTCGTCTCACTGCTTGTTGATATCACTCGCCTTTCGACTGCTTCCTTTTCGAGGATACGCGCCATCTTCTTTGCGCGGGCATCGACTGCCGGCCGCATAGCCTCGTCGGCGCGTTCGCAAAGACCAAAGCGCTGCGCCTCCTTCTGCAGAAGGCCGAGAGCGGGCGTCATATCTTCGATATGCTCGACCACAGTGTGAATGACGCCGCTCTGACTTTGCAATTTGCCATGGATTTTCACGAGCCGCGCCCCCATGACAACCGAGCGGTATTTCTCGAAAGTCTTTTTCCAAACGATGGCATTGGCAACACCCGTTTCATCCTCAAGCGTCATGAAGATCACGCCCTTGGCCGAGCCCGGGCGCTGGCGGACCAGCACCAGCCCTGCAATCGTCACCCTCTTTCCGTTCGGCACGGCCAGAAGATCGACATTGCGCGTAATGCCTGCTCTTTGGAAATCATCTCGCAGGAAGGAGATAGGGTGCGCTTTCAGTGACAGCGAGAGATAGCGATAATCCTCGACCACCTGTTCGCCCGGCAGCATTTCGGGCAGTGTCACCCTCGGTTCGACTTGGAGATCGACATGCGACACCCGATCGAACAAAGGCAGCCTCTCTGCGGCACTTTTCACATCAAGCGCCCGCGCCGCCCAGAGCGCCTCTCGCCGCGACAAGCCGATGGAACCGAACGCATCTGCATCTGCCAGCCGTTCGATATCCGATTTTTCAAGGCCCGAGCGCAGCCATAGATCGCGGATCGAGCTATAGCCGGCACCTCGATTTGCGATCAATTTCGCCTTCATCATGTCGCCGGAAAGGCCCTTCACCTGCCGGAAACCGAGGCGAACCGCCCTCTTCGTCCGGATGATCTTGTGCATTTCCCTGTGCCGGAAGTCGATCTTTGACTTGTCGAAATGCGCATCCTCCAGGAGGCAATCCCAATCCGAACGATTGATATCCACCGCACGAATTTCCACGCCGTGCTCCCTGGCATCCCGGACCAATTGCGCCGGCGCATAAAACCCCATCGGCTGCGAGTTCAGCATCGCCGCACAGAAGACATCGGGATAGTAAGCCTTGATCCAAGATGAAGCATAGACGAGCAACGCGAAGGAGGCCGCATGGCTTTCCGGAAAGCCATACTCGCCGAAGCCTTTGATTTGATTGAAACACTGCTGCGCAAATTCAGACGAATAGTTTCTCGAAACCATTCCTTCGATGAATCGCTTCTCGAAATTGCCGATCGTGCCGGTTCTCTTGAACGTCGCCATCGCCCGTCGAAGCCGATCGGCTTCCGCCGGCTTGAAGCCTGCGGCGGTGATCGCAATCTGCATTGCCTGTTCCTGAAACAGGGGAACGCCGAGGGTTCTTTCCAGCACCGCCTTCAATTCCTTGCTGGGATATTCGATGGGTGTTTTCTGCTCCCGTCTCTTGAGGTAGGGGTGCACCATGTCGCCCTGTATCGGTCCTGGCCGGACGATTGCCACCTCGATGACGAGATCGTAGAATTCCCTCGGCTTCAGTCGCGGCAGCATGCTCATCTGCGCCCGGCTTTCGATCTGGAAGACGCCCAGCGTATCGGCCCGGCACATCATCGCGTAAACCGGTTTGCCCTCTTCCCCATGCTCCTTGTTGCCGAGATCGGCGAGCGTTTTCTTCACATCGTAGTGCAGCTGAAGAAGTTCGAAGGCCTTGCGAAGACAGGTCAGCATCCCAAGCGCCAGAACATCGACCTTGAGAATCTTGACATTGTCGAGATCGTCCTTGTCCCACTCGATCATGTAGCGGTCCGGCATCGCCGTCTTCATGATGGGCACGACTTCGTCGAGCCGGTCCCGGGTGATGACAAATCCGCCGACATGCTGGGTGAGGTGACGCGGAAAGCCGAGAAGCTCGGACGCATATCTGAGGACGTTCTTCGTCACCGGATCGCTAATGTCGAGACCAGCCGCCTTTGCATCGCGCTCCGACAGATTGTCTTCCGACCAGCCCCAGACGAGGCTGCTGATCGCCGATTGGACATCTTCCGAAAGCCCGAAGGCCTTGGCGACTTCGCGGCCAGCAGAGCGGGTGCGATAGGTGGTCACCCCCGCTGTTAGCCCGGCATGCTCTATACCGTATCTATTATAGATGTACTGGATGACTTCTTCGCGCCTGTCGTGCTCGAAATCGACATCGATATCCGGCGGTTCATCCCGGTCCATCGAGATGAACCGATCGAAAAGCAAGGTGGCCTTGTTCGGATCGACTTCCGTTATTTCAAGGCAATAGCAGATGACCGAATTCGCAGCCGATCCGCGGCCCTGGCACAGAACCCCGAGCTTATAGCGGGCGTGTTGAATGATCTTGTAAACTGTCAGGAAATAGGAAGCGTAGTTTTTCTGCCTGATGAGATCCAGTTCGTAATCGATCTGCGTCACGATTTTCTGCGGAACAGGCTGCGGGTGGTAGCGCTTTGCAGCTCCGGCCCAGGTCAACCGTTCGAGCGTTTCATACGGCGTTTCGCCAGGATCGTTTTCAGGCGGATAATTGTGCTCCAGCTCCTTGAGCGAAAAGGTCAAGCTGGAGAAGAATGCACGTGTATTGTCGATCGCGTCGGGATAGTCCTTGAAGAGACGCACCATTTCCCGCGTTCCCTTGAGATAGCGCTCTGCATTCGGCGCCAGAAGGAAACCGGCTTCGGCAATCGGAACATGCTTGCGGATCGCAATCACGATATCGGAGAGAGGCCGCCGGTCAGGATGATGATAAAGAGGCTGATTGGTCACGATCAGCGGAATGCGGTTGCGGGCGGCAAGCATGGAAAGGATTGCAAAAACCTGTTTGTCGCGGCCGTCATAAGCCGGCGCCAGCGCCATATGGAATGTCTTCCGAAAGCGTTTTCGAAAACGCTGCAGGCAATTCTCAAATGCTTGCTGGCCAACGGCATCATTCACAACGAGCCGGTCAGGAACAAGGGCGAGCATCATCTCGTCTCCCCATTCCATGATCTCCGCCTCGGTGACAATGCAGGAGCCTTTCTCCGCCTCCGGTTTTAGGTTCCCGGCGCTCAGAAGACGGCAGAGATGCGCCCATCCTCGCCTGTTTCGTGGATAGGCAAGAACATCCGGAGTTCCATCCGCAAAGACGAGACGCGCACCGGGCTGGATGCGGATTGGATCGGGAATGATCTGCATCTTCTCGTCCTCTTCCAGAAGGCCGGCTTCCTTCCTCTCGAATTTTTTCCTGATCTCCTCCGCCTGAGCATGCGCCCGCACGACCCCGGCAACCGAATTCTTGTCAGCAATCCCAAGTCCACCGAGCTTCAGGCAAGCTGCCTGCACCACCATCTCCTCGGGACAGGAGGCTCCTTCAAGAAACGAGAAGTTCGTTCTCGCACCAATCTCGAAAAATGCGGGCGTCGTGCTCATGCAAAGAGCCCATGCATGAACCAGCGAGGAGGAAGTTCATGCCCGTAAAAACCTTCGCGATAGATCCAGAAGCGGTGACCGGCATCATCCTCTATGCGGAAATAATCGCGTGCCTCGGCATCCGCGCCATCGATCCACCATTCCATGGCAAGCCGCTCCGGTCCCTCGCTTCTTGCCACGCGATGCTGCATGCGCCGCCAGCGGAAGATTTGCGGCGGACCGTCGGGCACTTCGGCAAGCAGGGCCTCCACTTGCTCCGGCCTGGCAAAAAGCCGCAGGGGACGCTCACTTCTGGAAGGAAAAGGATTTCCATCCTCCGCCTTGCGGCGTGCCTGAACGCCTTCCATGGCGGGAATTGCAATCGCCGCCCGCTCCGGCACATGGCTCTCGCGCAGTTGAAATCTCTGCAGGCAATCCGCGCCGAGGCGGGCTGCGATTTTGTCGATGAACGCCGCAAGCGATGTCTCTTTCTGTCGGCCTCCTTCGAAATCCCCCTGGGTCGCATTGAAGGGATCATGGCGCAGCACATTCAGCCGCAGGATTTCAAAGCCGTAGCCGGCATCGAGATCGTCGTGGATTGCCTGCAGACGCTCGCTGAAAAGCGAAGCGATATGCTTCGGATCCCTGAGAGGCTGTGAGGCGCCGACGGGAATCCTGAAGACCCTGCCGTCGACGCGAAAAAGCACGAGTTCGAATACACGGCCGCCGGCGCCGCGTGCCTCAAGCGAGGCTTTCAGTGATTGGGCGATCTGGCCGGTGACGGCGAGGATATCTTCTTCCGTACCGATCGGCTCGATGAGGCGTCGTTCGGCCGAAAGACTGGCAACGGGCCGCCGCGGGGAAACCGGCTCCTCTTCCACTCCAAGCGCTTGGTCGAGCCTGAGCAGGAGTTGCGCGCCGAAACGGCGGGCCAACGGTGCGCGTGGGGCAGACAGGAGGTCGACGATATATTTGAGGCCGAGCTTCTTCAGTGCCTCGACGGTCCCTTCCTCCAGCCGAAGGGCTGCGACCGGCAGCGGTGCCAGCACATGTTCCATTTGATCGGTTTCGATCACGCCACCATCCCCGAAGCGGGAAACGGCCCAGGAAAGGCCCGGCGACGAAGAGATCGCGCCGCGGACATCGAACCCCATATGGAAGAGCCGGGAAAGGATATCCTTGAGCATGGCCCTTTCGCCGCCAAAGAGATGGGCGCAGCCGGTAATATCCAGAAACAGCCCGTCCTTGCCGTCGAATGCCACCAGCGGCGTATAACGGTCGCACCAATCAGCGATGCCCTCGAGAAGCCGGCGATCGGCCGCCAGATCTTCCTCGATGACATCCAGAAGCGGGTATATGGCACGCGCTTCTGCTACTCCCTGGTTTTTCTTCAGTTTAATCCGTTCCGCCACCTCATCGAGCGCCGTTAGGCGCATGGCATTGTTGAGCCGTCCAGAACAGACGATCGGCGGCGCATCAGGGCGTCCGGCCGAACGCCAGGACAGACCCCACCTCTTGCGGGCGATCCTGTCGGTTGGAAGATGGGGAAAGCTGAGCGACAGAATGCGCTGATTGCTCGCCTGGAGAACGAGTGCGCTCTGGTTGGCTAACGGGGAAAAACCGGCGGTCATGAGGGTTCCACTCCAGAAGAAAGGAGAGGGGAGCCGCGTTGCGGCTCTTCTCCAGGATGAGACGAAAAACCGGATTGCCGATGCCGCCGTCTAGCATCGAACCATCCGGCAGAGGCCGTGCGCTGGCTGGCGCAGGTTCGGCACGGAATCGGAAAAAGGCGCTGCTCGCCTCCTCCTCGCCGCCCTGCCGCAACAGAAAAAGCGGGCGGCCGGAAGCCCTTGCCCGCATGCTCAATCGCCGGCTTTCTGTAAGACCGAATTGGGCCGGATTGCCGCGCACCTCCAGGATCGTGGCTGGGAAGACGCCGCTTTCGACAGCCGTTTCGGCAAGCCACAGCGCCTCTTCCAGCTTGTGTGGCGAGGCCATGAGAAAGCGTTCCGGCTCCAATCCGAAATTCTTGAGGCCAACAGCATAGGGATGCCCTGCTTCCATTGTGCATATTCTGTCACCAATCCAAAAAACCGGCATGCCATCCGCCGCCTCCTGCCGCTGCTGCCAGGCCGCAAGCGCCAGCACGAAACCGCTGGCGCCAGCTGCATCCCGCAGCATCAGAGACCGGACTTCGGTAATGCCGTTAAGCGGTAGACCGCCTTCGAGCGCTTCATCGAGAATTGGAATGTCAAAGGACAGACGCAGCGGCGTTTTTGCTGGTCTCGAATAGGTTTCATCACCAGCCGCAAAAGCTTCTTGTGCCGCCGCCGCAAGCGCCGGTGCCGGTTTGCCTTCGAGTTTCGCAATGGTTTCGCGGAGCGCAAAAAGCTGCTCGCGCGCCACGGCCGTCTGCGCCATGACGTTCACTCCAAAGTCAGATTGTTCCTGTTATGTTCTTATGGATTCCAGAGCTTTCTAAAAGAGTCAACAACCAATTCTTATGAATTTATTCCTGCCTTTGATTCCACACTCGAAAATCCACCGCAAAGGTTCTATATGGGCGCCAAAGGAAGGGAATTTTCATGGCCCGCATAGACCAGAGCGAGGATTGGCGGGACCGCCATGCCCCAACGCTCAGCACATTCGAGTCCCTGGCGATGGAGGCCTATAGCCACTTGCCGGATGAATTTCGCTCGCTCACCGACAATCTCACGATCGAAATCGAAGATTTTCCCGACGACGATGTTTTCGAGGATATGGCGCTGGAAACGCCGTTCGACCTGCTTGGCCTCTTCGAAGGCCGGGGTATTTCCGAGCGATTCACGGTCGAAACCGGCGAGATGCCCAATCGTATCCGCCTCTACCGGCGTCCCATTTTGGATTATTGGGCGGAAAACGATGAAACGCTCGGAGACATCATCACCCACGTCCTCATCCATGAGATCGGTCACCATTTCGGCCTGAGCGATGACGACATGGAGCGGATCGAAGCGAGCGTCGAGGAGGCCGTCGAGCGCTGAGCTATTGCTCGGAGAGCTTCATCTCCGGATGATAATCCTTGCCTTCGACCTCTTTGACGATCGCCTGGCCGGCAATCACCTGGCCGGTCTGAATATTGTAGGTCAGCGACGGTGCACCGTGAAGCGACCAGCCCTTGTTGAGGGCATCGGTTACGCGATGGCAGAACGCGGCGTCGTCCTGGCCGGTCAGAAGGCGATAGAGCTTCATGATAAAGGCTTTCGTTCAATAGTCTGGCGTTCGGCAATCAGGCGGGCTTTATGGACCAGGCTTTCCGCCTGGACAAGATGCAGGCGCTCGATCATCCGGCCGTTTAAAGTGATGACGTTGAGACCTTCGGCCGAAGGATCGGCGAAAGCGGCGATGATTTCTTCCGCCTCCCGGATGGCAGCCTCATCGGGAGCGAAGTGCCGGTTGGCAGCCTCGATCTGCATCGGATGGATCAGCATTTTGCCATCGTAGCCCATGGCCCGGGCATGCGCGCATTCGGCCTCGAAGGCATCTGTTTCCTTGAAATCGTTGAAAACGCTATCGATCGCATCGAGACCATAGGCGCGCACGGCGAGGATGACCTGCATCAGCCACGGAACGAGATAGGTTCGGCCCGGTTGAGGCAGAACGCCGGTCTCCTTGCGCAGATCGTTCAGCCCGACGACGAAGCAATCGAGTCTCGAGCCCAGGGTGCGGCCAGCCTCTGCGATTGCCGCCGCGTTCAGGATACCGCGCGGCGTCTCGATCATCGCCCAGATACGCAAGGTCTCTGGCGCATCGGCATCAGCAAGAAGGTCGCTCACGGCCATGACATCCTGCGGTTCGTCCACCTTCGGCAAAAGCACCGCATCCGGCCGCAGCGCCTGTACGAGCTCCATATCGGCATGGCCGAAACCCGACGAAAGCGCATTGATGCGGATGATCTTTTCCTTGTTCGCAAGTGGCTTGCCCGAAAAGAAGGTTTTCAGGTTTTCGCGCGCCTGCTCCTTCTTCTCCAGCGCCACGGAATCTTCGAGATCGAAAATGACGGCATCGCAACCGAGCGCATGGGTCTTTTCGAGAGCGCGGAGATTGATCGCGGGAACGCTCAGCACCGAGCGGTGCAAACTGAAGGAACGGATGGGCGAATTCTGGCTCATCACGAATGTGTGCCAAGCTTTGTGAAGAGTGACAAGACAACAAAAAGCCATGCTTGACTTGCAGAAATAAAAAACAACGACCACATTCCTTTCGAAGAAAGGTCTAAACTCATGCAGAATATACGCTCCATCTTCCTCATGCTGGCGGGGATCACTGTATTCGTGGCGCTCGCTGCTCTCACCTTTTCGGTGACACTCGCCGTTGGCGGTATCCTGACCGTGCTCATGGCCGGCCGCGCGCTTTCGATGAAGATGAAGCCGGCGCCCGTCCGCGCCAAGGCTGAGCCAAAGCGCGAAATGCGCATCTGGAACGACGGCCGCGGCACGATCATCGATCTCTAAACGCGTCCCAAGATTCTCCTTCATTTTTACGGCGTTTTGCTCTATTGCCGGAGCAATCGTTGAAAAACGGCATACAAAGGCAGGTTTCCATGGAAAAGTTCGTGAAGCTCACGGGCGTTGCAGCACCCCTCCCGGTCGTCAATATCGACACGGACATGATCATTCCCAAGGATTACCTGAAGACCATCAAGCGCACCGGCCTCGGCAAAGGCCTCTTCGCGGAAGCCCGCTACAACGAAGACGGCACGCCGAACCCGGATTTCGTGCTCAACAAACCGGCATATCAGAATGCCAAGATTCTCGTTGCCGGCGATAATTTCGGCTGCGGTTCCTCGCGCGAGCATGCCCCGTGGGCGCTTCTCGATTTCGGCATCCGCTGCGTCATCTCCACAAGCTTCGCGGACATCTTCTACAACAACTGTTTCAAGAACGGCATTCTCCCGATCAGGGTCAGCCAGGAAGACCTCGACAAACTGATGGACGACGCTTCGCGCGGTTCCAACGCCATCCTGACGGTTGATCTCGAAAACCTGGAAATCACCGGCCCGGACGGTGGTTCGATCAAGTTTGACCTCGACGAATTCAAGCGCCACTGCCTGCTGAACGGTCTCGACGATATCGGCCTGACGCTGGAAAAGGCCTCTGCGATCGACAAGTTCGAAAAGTCAAACGCCGCATCGCGTCCCTGGGCAGCTTAATCGCCCAAACACGGCATGCGATCAAGCCGGGCTTCAACCCGGCTTATACATTTGAGGCCGGAACATCGTAATGATGTTCCGGCCTCGTTTGTCATTGGGGTGGTTGCAACATCCCAATGGCGTTGCGCAAAGCGGTTGGGCCTCCCGGCCTGAACTTTCGTTCGCAAAAAAGCAGAACCCTTTGCGCATTTCGAGGCTTCGTCGAACCGTTGAGAGAGCTTTGCGCTCGCGTATAAGGGAGACCAGCCTCATGACTTATACTAACCGTTTTGTCGGCATCGACATATCGAAATCATCTTTTGACATCTGCCTTCTGCCCGATGAGCAGTATGCGACCTTTGCCAACACGGCTGCGGGCACTGCCGAAATGATCGCCTTCCTTGCGGCTTTCGACGATATCAAGCGCCTGGTTCTGGAGCCGACCGGTGGCTATGAGCGTCGTGTCGTGAAAGCGCTGCAGGCAGCGGGCCTGCCTGTCGCGCGTGTCAACGCCAAGCAAATCAGGCAGTTCGCTCGCGCCGGCGGTCAGCTTTCCAAGACCGACAAGATCGACGCCTTCGTTCTGGCCGACTATGGACGGCGCATGGAAACACGCCTGCTTTGCCAGCCCAGCGTCGAGCAAGCCGAGCTGACCGATCTGGTGTCACGCTACAAGCAATTGTCGCACATGATCGTCCAGGAGAAGAACCGCCGGGAAAAGCTGAACGACCGGACGAGGGATTGGATCGAGCAGACGCTGCAGTTCTTGCTCAGCCAACGGCAGGCCGTGGTGGACGCCATGACGGCCTGTCTTGCATCGGACCCAGAATTGTCAGCCAAAGCCGACGTGCTGATGTCGCTGAAGGGCATCGGCCTGCGCACGGCATGCTTTCTTCTCGCAGGTCTGCCCGAACTGGGGCTGATGGAGAAGGGGCAGATCGCCAAGCTGGTTGGCGTCGCGCCACTCAACCGAGACAGTGGCCTGATGCGAGGCAAGCGCATGATCGCGGGAGGAAGGCAACCAGTTCGAGACGCGCTGTACATCGCCGCTCTGCCAGCCATTCGCTTCGATCCCGCCATGAAGGCCTTTTATACAAATCTCCGAAACAGGGGCAAACCCGCCAAGCTCGCTATTGTCGCCGTCATGCGAAAGATGATCATCACCTTGAACGCAAGGATGCGAGAATACCGCGCAGCGTCCCTTGACGCCTAACACCGTTGCTTTTTCTTTGCTTCCAAGCCGGGATGCACATCGCCATCGTGAGGCAGCAAACCGTACCGATTCAGCCGTTCTGTTCCTTGAAATGGCGTCCGGCGGGGTCTAAGAAGCCGCAGCTTGTTTTTCCGCGGAGGGTTTCATGACAGCGCGCAATCTTTTCCTGCTGCCGGGCGACGGCATCGGTCCCGAGGCAATGGACGAGGTCCGCAAGATCATTGCTTACATGAACGAGGCGATGAACGCCGGCTTCGTCATCGATGAAGGCCTTGTCGGCGGCAGTGCCTACGATGCGCATGGCGCGGCCATCTCCGAAGACGACATGAAAAAGGCGCTGGCGGCAGATGCCGTTCTCTTTGGTGCAGTCGGCGGTCCGAAATGGGACAGCGTGCCTTATGAAGTGCGCCCGGAAGCGGGCCTTCTGCGCCTGCGCAAGGACCTGGAACTCTTCGCAAACCTGCGCCCGGCAATCTGCTATCCGGCGCTTGCCTCCGCCTCCTCCCTGAAGCCGGAACTTGTCGAAGGTCTCGACATTCTCATCATCCGCGAACTGACGGGCGGCGTCTATTTCGGCGAGCCGAAGGAGATTATCGATCTTGGCAACGGCCAGAAACGCGGCATCGATACGCAGGTCTACGACACTTACGAAATCGAACGCATCGCCGGCGTCGCCTTCGAAATGGCCCGAACCCGTCAAAACCGTGTCTGCTCCATGGAAAAGCGCAACGTCATGAAGTCCGGCGTGCTCTGGAACCAGGTCGTGACCGAGACGCACAAGGCAAAATATTCCGACGTCCAGCTGGAGCATATGCTGGCCGATGCCGGCGGCATGCAGCTGGTACGTCAGCCCAAACAGTTCGATGTCATCGTCACCGACAACCTCTTCGGCGACATGCTTTCCGACGTCGCGGCGATGCTGACCGGCTCGCTTGGCATGCTGCCGTCTGCTTCTCTCGGTGCGCCGGATGGCAAGACAGGCAAACGCAAAGCGCTCTACGAACCGGTCCACGGCTCCGCTCCCGACATCGCCGGCAAGGGCATCGCCAACCCGATTGCGATGATCGCCTCCTTCGCCATGTGCCTGCGTTATTCCTTCAACCTCGTGAAGGAAGCCGACAATCTTGAGAAGGCGATCGCCAACGTTCTCGACAAGGGTATCCGCACGGCCGACATCATGGCCGAAGGCGCCAAGAAGGTTGGAACTGTCGAAATGGGCCAGGCGATCCTTGCCGAGTTCAAGACGCTTTCTGCCTGATATTTCACGTGAAACGCTTCTCCGCCCTTCGTATCTATCGGTACGGAGGGCTTTTTATTGAAGGTATCAGCCCCGGTTCCTATGTCCTGCAAAACGACGAAGGGCAAAACGACGAAGGAATGGAATGAGCAATACCGCCGATCACAAACCAGGCTGCCGGTCCTATCTGGGCAAGCGCTACGACGCCCGACGCACGATCCATCGCAGAGTTCCCTGGAAGGCGTTCACGCTTTCCGCGATCAATGTGGTCGTCATTGCCTTTTTTGTCTTCGACCGGCCGCTCGGACAGGCAGCCAAAAGCCTCTCGCCTCCCTTGGTATCGATCGCCGGCGACGTAACGGATATCGGCCGCCTTGCTTGGATCCTTGCGGGGCTTTGCACCGTTCTTGCCACCGGTTACGCCGTTCGCCGGCGGCTTTGGAAGGTCCGCCGTCAATTCCGCATGGCCTATTTCGTCCAGATGACGGCCTATGTCGGGCTCTCCGTCATCCTGGCCAGTGTCTGTGCCAACGCCTTGAAATTCGTGATCGGGCGGGCGCGTCCGCTTATCTATGAGCAGGAGGGCATTTTCAGTTTCTCGCCCCTGAACATGGATTTCCTGCATCAGAGCTTCCCATCAGGTCATTCGGCCAATATCGGCGCGCTCTTTGTGGCACTCGTCCTCCTTTTTCCGCACGTCAGGCTCATTTTCATCGGTATCGGGCTCTGGCTCGGTGCAACCCGCATCATCATCGGCGTCCACTATCCGAGCGATGTCGTAGCAGGACTGGCACTCGGCGCCTGGCTCGCATTTGCCGTCTCAATCCTTTTTGCCCGCTTCGGTCTGGTCTTTGCTGTCAGTCGCGAAGGCTGGCCTGTGCCACGGCTCAGCAGGCTTATTTGAGCCCTGCTCGAAAAATTGTCGT
The DNA here is from genome assembly GCF_056279705.1 of Rhizobium sp. USDA 4016. NCBI lineage: Bacteria > Pseudomonadati > Pseudomonadota > Alphaproteobacteria > Hyphomicrobiales > Rhizobiaceae > Rhizobium > Rhizobium sp. USDA 4016. Next base: position 4,081,923 of record NZ_JBWCCY010000004.1, on the reverse strand, counting down.
TACCGTCTGCTGCCGTTGTCATGTTCCTAAAACACTTTTCGAACGGATGATTTTTCGATGCAGCCACGGAAGACCGCGATCGTCTATTCGCGCTACGGGCTGCTCTTCAACCCGGGTCCTGACGGATGGCCGACGCCGAAAGGGCTTCTGCGGCTACAAAAAAACCCGGCGCCGTTGGAGGCGCCGGGTCCCGTTTCTCAATTCTGATGGTTTGCCTCAGTCCATCGTGCGGATATCGCGGTCCTTGGTTTCTGGCAGGAAAATCATGCCGATGACCAGGGTGATGCCCGCAAAGATGATCGGGTACCAGAGACCGTAATAGATGTCGCCCTTGAAGGCGCTCATCGCGAAGGCGGTTGCCGGAAGCAGACCACCGAACCAGCCGTTGCCGATGTGATAGGGCAGCGACATGCCGGTATAGCGGATACGGGTCGGGAAGAGCTCGACCAAAAGGGCGGCGATCGGCCCGTAGACCATCGTCACGTAGATGACGAGGACCGTCAGGACAGCGACGACGCCCACCCAGTTGAGCCTTGCCGGATCGGCAACCATGGTGAAAGTACCACCGTTGGCGATCGTGTAGACGGCCATGTCGGTGACGCCCTTGGCCTCGTCGGCTGTCAGCAGCTTATCGGTCACGAGCTTGGAGGCCGGGACGGTCTCCTTCTGACCTGCACGAAGCGCATCAGCATTGAGAGCCAGCTCCGGATTGGCGGCGATAAAGGCATCGAGCTTGGATTCCGGAACCTTGGCCGCACCGCGAACCAGGGGGTAGCCAGCATCGCGAAGCGCGATGTTGATGCCCTTTTCGAAAGCGCCGTTCATGGCTTTCGCCTTGTCGCCAGCGGCAGCGGCATCATAGCTGGTAATCGTGTTGTCGGCGATTTTAACCGTGGCGGCTGAACCGGCGGCGCCGCTGACGACATCATAGGGCACAGAATTCTTCGTCAGGAACGACGTGGCGATATCGCACGAGGTGGTAAACTTCGCGGTACCGGTCGGGTTGAACTGGAATTTGCAATCGCCCGGTGCCGCAGTGACCGTTGCGCGGATCGTGGCCTGCGCCTCTGCAAGCGCCGGATTGGCGAAATTGGTCAGAGCCTTGAACAGCGGGAAGTAAGTCACCATGGCGAGCAGGAGGCCGGCCATGATGATCGGCTTGCGACCGATCTTGTCGGAAAGCCAGCCGAAGAAAACGAAGAAGCCGGTGCCGAGCAACAACGATGCAGCGACCATCAGGTTGGTCGACTGTGCGTCGACTTTCAGGATGTTCTGCAGGAAGAACAGCGCGTAGAACTGACCGCAATACCAGACGACGGCCTGCCCCATGACGGCGCCAAAGAGCGCAAGCAGCGCCACCTTAGCGTTGCGCCACTGGCCGAAGGCTTCCGTCAGCGGCGCCTTCGAACCCTTGCCCTCGGCCTTCATCTTCTGGAAAGCCGGCGACTCGTTCATCTTCAGACGGATCCAGACGGAAACGCCGAGCAGGACGACCGAGACGAGGAACGGAATACGCCAGCCCCAGGCGGCGAAATCGGCGGCGCCGAGCATGGACTGGACGAAGAGAATGATCAGCAGCGAAAGGAACAGGCCGAGTGTTGCCGTCGTCTGGATCCATGACGTGAAGAAGCCGCGCCGGCCATGCGGCGCATGTTCGGCCACATAGGTCGCTGCACCACCGTATTCACCGCCGAGCGCCAAGCCCTGCAGCAGGCGGAGACCGACCAGGATGATCGGGGCTGCAATACCGATCGACGCCGCCCCTGGAAGGATACCGACGAGGAAGGTCGAAAGACCCATGATCAATATCGTGATCAGGAAGGTATATTTGCGGCCGACCAGATCGCCGAGGCGGCCGAAGACCAATGCGCCGAACGGGCGCACCAGGAAACCCGCTGCAAAGGCGAGCAGCGCGAAGATGTTTCGCGTCGTTTCCGGATACTGGCTGAAAAAGGTAGCGCCGATATAGGTGGCGAGTGAACCGTAAAGATAGAAGTCATACCATTCGAAAACAGTCCCGAGCGACGAGGCGAAGATGACCTTCTTCTCCTCGCCTGTCATCGGGCCGACTCTCGCGTCTCCGACGCTTGCGACATTTGCCATTGTCTGTCCTCCACAGAGTGATAAGCAACGAGACGCGCCCCAAGCTCTCCTCAAAGCACCCTTGGACGCAACTCGCCTGACGAGAGTGTGACAGAAAAGGATTCGGAGAAAGAGAGCGGCTTTGGGATTATGACTTTAGTCTAAGGCCTATGCACAGATTGTCGCAGGCAAGGGTTCTTCCGATTTGGGCCGCAACCTCTGCCCAAGTGCTCGACAGGGAGCAAGGTTGCAAAAACCTTGACTCCTGTGGAAAACCTTTTATGAGCAACGGCGGAAAGGAATATCCATGGTTCGCGACGAACACGCCATTGCTGCACGCAATGATCTGGCACCAGGTGCCGGGATGGATATTGCTGTTCCGGTTTCTTCCAAAACCAAGGCCAAAACGACGACGAAAACCGTCTGACGTCTCTGGCCTGCCGCTCTCTCCCCGGCCCGGCTGGGGACAGGAAGCCGCGATCGTTTCGCGCCTTCCCCCCTCACCGGACAAGAGGAGAGAAGAGAAAGAGAGCTTGAAATGGGTTTCAAAGTTGCAGTTGCGGGAGCGACCGGAAATGTGGGCCGGGAAATGCTCAACATCCTCTCGGAGCGCGGCTTCCCCGCCGACGAAGTCGTGGCGCTCGCCTCCGCGCGTTCGCAGGGTACGGAAGTTTCCTACGGTGACCGGACACTGAAGGTTTCCAATCTGGAGAACTACGATTTCTCCGACACCGACATCTGCCTGATGTCTGCTGGTGGCGAGGTGTCCAAGAAGTTCTCGCCGAAGATCGGCCAGCAGGGATGCGTCGTGATCGACAACTCCTCGGCCTGGCGCTACGATGCCGACGTGCCGCTGATCGTTCCGGAAGTGAACCCGGATGCCGTGACGCAGTTCACCAAGCGCAACATCATCGCCAACCCGAATTGCTCGACCGCACAGCTCGTGGTGGCTTTGAAGCCCCTGCACGACTTCGCCAAGATCAAGCGCGTTGTCGTCTCGACCTACCAGTCGGTTTCCGGCGCAGGCAAGGACGGCATGGACGAGCTCTTCAACCAGACACGCGCCGTCTTCGTTGCCGATCCGATCGAGAACAAGAAGTTCACGAAGCGCATCGCCTTCAATGTCATTCCCCATATCGACGTCTTCATGGAGGATGGCTACACGAAGGAAGAATGGAAGGTTCTAGCCGAGACCAAGAAGATGCTCGACCCGAAAATCAAGGTGACGTGCACGGCGGTACGCGTTCCGGTTTTCATCGGCCATTCGGAATCGGTCAATATCGAGTTCGAAAACGAGATCACCGCCGATCAGGCGCGCGAGATCCTGCGTGACGCTCCAGGCTGCCTCGTCATCGATAAGCACGAAAACGGCGGCTATATCACGCCTTACGAATCTGCCGGCGAAGACGCGACCTATATTTCGCGCATCCGCGAAGATGCGACCGTCGAGAATGGCCTCAACATATGGGTGGTCTCAGACAACCTACGCAAGGGCGCTGCTCTGAATGCAATCCAGATTGCCGAGCTCCTCGTCAACCGCGGCCTCATCAAGCCACGCAAGAAGGCCGCCTGACACCAAAAATTAACCATAATTTACTATCAGCCCCGCATATCGCCTGATTATGCGGGGCTTCCTACGAAAACTGGCCGACGGCCATCAGGTTGCAAGGGCCCACCGAAAGGTGATCGTGACAAAATTATCTGCTGCTGGCATTCTTGCGCGGCGCCAAGCTTGTGCAGATGGAGATCGGGGTTTCTGATGAGCATGACAAAATTCTTTGTGGCGGTCGTCGCAGCGGCGAGCGTACTCCAAGCTCTTCCGGCAGCAGCAAAGGCTGCCCAGTGCGGCAACAACAGCGCGGGTTTCCAAGCCTGGGTTGCCGGCTTCAAGCAGGAAGCAGCCGCCAGCGGCGTCAGCCCATCGGTGCTGAACCGGGCCTTCGCCAATGTAAGCTATAATAAATCGACAATCGCAGCCGACCGTGGCCAAAAGAGCTTCAAGCTATCCTTCGACGCCTTCATGAAGAAGCGGGGCGGCGCAACGATCATCTCCCGCGGCAGAAGCATGAAACGCGCCAATCAAGGACTCTTTGCCTCGATCGAGGGCCGCTACGGCGTTCCGGCCGGTCCGCTGATCGCGATCTGGGGAATGGAGACCGGCTTCGGCAGTTACATGGGCAATCAGCATACCCTGTCTGCCGTTTCGACGCTCGCTTACGACTGCCGCCGCTCGGATTATTTCACCGATCAGCTTTACGCCGCCCTGCAACTTGTTTCCGAAGGCTATCTGAACCCGCAGGCTCGCGGCGCGGCGCATGGCGAAATCGGCCAGACGCAGTTCCTGCCGCGCAATGTGGTCCGTTTCGGAGCCGACGGCGACGGCAACGGCCGCGTCGACATGGTTGGCTCGCGCGCTGATGCCCTGGCTTCGACGGCAAACTTCCTCAGAGGCCACGGCTGGCAGCCCGGCGCGGGTTATCAGCCAGGCGAAGCGAACTTTGCAGCAATCGCAGGCTGGAACGCCGCAACGGTCTACCAACAGGCAATCGCTTATATCGGCCAGCAGATCGACGGCCAGTGAGCTTCCCGCCCGCGAAGCTTATACTTCCGGGCGGATAAAATCGCGCGTTTCCGCGTCCATCACCCAAAGTTCACCGGTCGAGATATCGAACCAGGCCCCATGCAGGGCGATCTTCCCTGCCTCTTCAAGCGCCTTGATATCCGGAAAACTTCTGAGGTTATTGAGCGAGTTGCGGATCGAGACGCGCTCGAGCGCCGTCTGGCGCTCAGCGGCAGTCATCACGTCATTGCTTTGGATCTGCTCGGCAGCGGGCCGGACGAGCGACATCCAGCGGCCAATGAAATCACCAGGCGACAGCGGTTCGGAATTGGGATCAAGCGCTGCGCGGATACCGCCGCAGCGGCCATGGCCCATGACGACGATGTCGGAAACCTTCAAGACCTGTACGGCGAATTCCAAAGCGGCAGATGTCGAGTGAAAATGGCCATCCGGCTCGTAAGGCGGCACCATGTTGGCGACGTTGCGGATGACGAAAAGCTCACCGGGGCCGGCGTCGAAGATAAGTTCCGGTGCTGCGCGCGAGTCCGAACAGGCAATAACCAGCGTATTCGGACTCTGACCGTTTTCAGCCAGCATCTTATAGCGGTCGCGGGCGTCGGCGTAACGCCCGTTCATGAAGTTGCGATAGCCGTCCAGAAGTGAAGTTGGAAAACACTGCATGACTGTCGATTAGCGCGCAGACGCTTCAAGATCAACTGCTGCGCATGCGAAATGCGCAAACGTGCGCCTCTAACTCTTCTTCCGTTGGGCGGGATGCATGAGGCGGCGCATCTGCACCATGGCCATCGGTGTCGACAGGCTTGTTGCATCGCTTGCGAGCGTAAGCTCATCGCTGCCGCGTTTGACCGCACGCACCAGCACTTCATAGACGCTGGCTGTTGCAAGCTGCAGCGCCTTTTCGTCGTCCATCCCGGAAAGAAGCCGCGAGAGGAAGACGGCCGCCAGCAGGTCGCCCAGTCCGTTCGGCGGATTGTCGACGACACGATGCTCGGCAAGCAGAGCATGGCGGCCGGAAAGATAGAGATTTCCGGTGCCGCCAGCCATCATCGGAACAGCGGAGGTGACAAGCATGCGGGAAGGGCCGAGTGACAAAGCAGCCTCCATGACAGCTGTATTGTCCTCCAACGGTGCGCCCACCATCCAGGCCAGCTCATAGCGGTTGGGTGTCGCCAAAGACGCAAGCGGGATCAGCTGGTCGCGGATCGCCTCCGCCGTCGCTTCGGGCACATAGAGGCCGCCCAGATCGCCCATCACCGGATCGCAGACATAAAGCAGCTCGGGATTCTTTTCACGCAATGCACCGACAAGACGGGCAACAGAACCAGCCTGGGCAGCGTTTCCGAAATAACCAGACAAGACCGCCTTCACTTCTCCAACCCACGGCGCACGGATGAGATCATCGATGGCGGCATCGAAATCGGCCTCCGCAAAAGTGAGCCGGGTCGAACGGCCATGACCGGGATGCCAGGGCAGAATGATCGTCGGCAGTGCCCAGACCTGATGGCCGAGCGTCTCAAGCGCGAAGACGGCGGCACGATTGCCGACCGAACCGCGAACGACATGGCTGGAGATGACGATCACCGTTCCTGCAGCACTATTATCCGGCATAGTAATTTTAAACCCCGAATTCGATGCGCTGTTGATCGTCCTTTTGCCGCGCAGCTGTCAACCATTCTTCATCCATGCGTGGAAATCTCGGCGAGCCGAAAAAATCCAAGACCGGCCTGGGCTTTCCTATAATCGGAGAATCCTCTGAAATTTTACTGAAACAAGGTCAAAAACGCACAGAAACTGCCAAGGCGGAGCCTCTTTTAGGGGTTTTTTCGACAATTCTTCTGCTAACTTGCGCCAAATCACACAAATCGGGGAATGTCTTCAATGGCTGCCAAAAACCATCCGCGACGGGAAAAGCTGATCGAAAGCGCAAAGAAGATCGCTGCTGCAGCCAAAGAGCCGCATCTCGATCCGGAAATCCTCTTCGGCCGGGCGAGTGGAGACGACCTCGATCGATACACACCGGAGATGCTGGCGCTTTCGGCCGTTCATTCCGCTAAGGAGCTTGCGGGCTGGGACGGCAAGGTCCCGCGCGTTACGATCGAAACGCTGGCCGATGTCGAACCCGATGGCGTTGCGGTCTCGGTGCTGACGGTTACCGATCAGAATAAGCCGTTCCTTTACGAGTCCGTTATGAGCGAGGTCACAAGCTCCTATCGCGATCTCTATATGGCGGTGCATCCGATCCTGGTGATGGAGCATGGCAAGACGCCGGTACTTTATTCAGCCGAGGAGGCGAGCGATCCGGCAAAACGTGTCAGCCATATCCAGATTCACATTTCGCCGTTGACTGCGGCGCAATCCGGCGACCTTCGCAAGCGCATCATGATCGTGCTGGAGCAGGTCCGCCAGGCTGTTTCCGACTGGAAGCCCATGCTTTCCAAGCTCGACACCGTGATTGCCGAATTGGGCAGCTACGGCGCCAGCCGCAAAAAGGCCGATCGGGACGAAGCACTGGCTTTCCTCACCTGGCTACGCGATGAAAACTTCACCTTCCTTGGCATGCGTGAATATGTCTATTCCAGCAAGGGCAGCGAAGCGAAGGTCGAGCGTGACAAGGGCGCTGGCCTCGGCATTCTTTCTGATCCGGATGTCTTGGTGCTGCGCACCGGCAAGGATGCCGTAACGACGACGCCGGAAATCCTCGCCTTTCTCGATGGTCCGGATTTCCTGATCGTCACCAAGGCGAATGTGAAATCCGTCGTCCACCGCCGCGCCTATATGGATTATGTCGGCGTCAAGCGATTCGACAAGGACGGCAACGTCACCGGTGAACTGCGCATCGTTGGCCTCTTTACCTCTACGGCCTATACGTCTTCGGCTTCGGAAATTCCGCTCATCCGTTCCAAAGTTGCCAAAGTGACAGATCATTTCGGCTTCGACCCCATGAGCCATTCCGGCCGAATGTTGTACAACACGCTGGAATCTTATCCACGCGACGATCTTTTCCAGATCGACACGACGCTGCTCGCGAATTTCGCCGAACAGATCAACGATCTAGTCGAACGGCCGCGCGTCCGCGTTCTGCCGCGCATCGATCATTTCGACCGTTTTGTGTCGGTCATCGTCTATGTACCACGCGAGGAATACGATTCCATCGTTCGCGAAAAGATCGGCACCTATCTGAAGACCGTCTACGACGGCCGGGTCTCTGCCTATTATCCGGCCTTCCCGGAAGGGCGGGTTGCGCGCGTACACTTCATCATCGGCCGATCCGGCGGCAAAACGCCGCGCATCCCGCAAGCGAAGCTCGAGGAAGCGATCCGCGCCATCACCGCCCGCTGGGACGATCGCTTCGAAGCGCTGGCTGGGCCGAAGGCGCCGAAGATCGCCGTCAGCAATGCCTTCCAGGATTCCTTCACCGCTGAAGAAACGGTTGCCGATCTTCCGGACATCACCGATTGCGCCTCCGGCGAGCCGATACGCATCGAGTTCTATTACCGCAATGATGCAGAACGCGGCCGGGTCTTCTCACTCAAGATTTTCCATGCTCGCGAGCAGCTTCCGCTCTCACGCCGCGTGCCGCTTCTCGAAAATCTCGGTTTCAACGTGCTGAGCGAGCGGACCTTCGACATCGAAGTTCCAACCGCAGACGGCTCGGTCAACATCGTCGTACTGCACGATATGGAGCTTGAAGACCGCAGTGGCGCCGAAATTGACCTCAGCCGTCATGGTGCCGCGCTGGAAGAGGCCTTCATTTCCGCTTTCGACGGCACGATCGACAATGACAGTTTCAACCGGCTGATCCTTTCAGCCGGGCTTTCCGCACGCGAGACGAATGTCCTGCGGGCCTATGCGCGTTATCTTCGTCAGGCAGGTATCGCCTATTCGCAGGATTACATCGCAACGACCCTCGATAAATATCCAGAGATTGCCGCTTCGATCTTCCGCCTCTTTTATGAGGCGCTCGATCCGCAGCTTAGCGAGAAGGCGCGCATGAAAAAGCTCGCCGACCTGCATCGGTCGATCGAGGCGGCGCTCGCCAATGTGCCGAGCCTTGACGATGACCGCATCCTGCGCCGATACATCAATGTCGTCGATGCGACGCTGCGGACCAACTACTTCCAGCGTACTGCCGATGGCTCGCCGAAGGCGATGCTTGCCTTCAAGCTCGATCCGAATCTCGTCGATGGCCTGCCGGAGCCGAAGCCTTTCCGGGAAATCTTTGTCTATGGCGTCGAGGTCGAGGGCGTGCACCTGCGTTTCGGCAAGGTTGCCCGCGGCGGCCTGCGCTGGTCGGATCGCGCCGAGGACTATCGCACGGAAGTCCTGGGCCTCGTAAAGGCGCAGCAGGTGAAGAACGCCGTTATCGTTCCAGTCGGCGCCAAGGGCGGCTTTTATCCGAAGAAACTGCCCGCTGGCAGCACCCGCGATGAGATCTTCAATGCCGGCCGCGAAGCCTACAAGACCTATATCCGCACCCTGCTTTCGATCACCGACAACATTTCAGGCACCGATATCGTGCCTCCGGAAGATACAGTACGGCTCGATGGCGACGATCCCTATTTCGTCGTCGCCGCCGATAAGGGAACGGCAACCTTCTCCGACACCGCCAACGCACTGGCGCAGGAAGCTGGTTTCTGGCTCGACGACGCCTTCGCGTCAGGCGGCTCGGCCGGCTACGACCACAAGAAAATGGGCATCACCGCGCGTGGCGCCTGGGAAACCGTAAAGCGTCATTTCCGCGAGATGGATATCGACATCCAGACGACACCGTTTACGGTGGCCGGTGTCGGCGACATGTCCGGCGACGTTTTCGGCAACGGCATGCTGCTTTCTCCGAAGATCAAGCTGGTTTCCGCCTTCGACCACCGTGACATCTTCATCGATCCCGATCCGGACATGGAAAAGACGCTTGCCGAACGGCAGCGACTTTTTAACCTGCCGCGTTCAAGTTGGCAGGACTTCGACAAGTCGGTTCTTTCGAAAGGCGCGATGATCATTTCACGCGCGGCGAAATCCGTCACGCTGACCCCGGAAGCGGTTGCCGCGATCGGCATCGACAAAGCGGTGGCAACCCCCTTCGAGATCATCACAGCAATCCTGAAGAGCCCGGTAGATCTTCTCTGGTTCGGCGGCATCGGCACCTATGTGAAGGCGCAGACGGAAACCGATACGGAAGTGGGCGATCGTTCCAACGATCCGATCCGCATCACGGCTGATGAGGTGCGGGCGAAGGTGATCGGCGAGGGCGCCAACCTCGGCGTCACGCAAAAGGGTCGCATCACTTATGGCCTGAAAGGCGGACGGAGCAATTCCGATGCGATTGACAATTCAGCCGGCGTCAACACCTCGGACGTCGAGGTGAACATCAAGATCGCGCTCGCCAATGCGATGCATGACGGGCGGCTCACACGGGCAAAACGCGATCAACTGCTGTCCTCCATGACGGACGAAGTCGCGGCACTCGTTCTGCGCAACAACTATCTGCAATCGCTGGCGATTTCGCTGACCGAACGCAAGGGGACCGCTAACGGCCTTGAGCTCGCACGCTTCATGAGCGTGCTGGAAGGGGCCAAGCAACTCAACCGGAAGGTGGAAACGCTTCCCGATGAGGCGACGCTCGCCGAGCGCTATGCTGCCGGCAAGCCGCTCACGCGGCCGGAAATCGGCGTGTTGCTCTCTTACGCCAAGATCGTGCTTTTCGATGCCGTTGCGGCAAGCGACCTTCCGGATGATCCTTACTTTGCGTCGACCCTTTCAAACTACTTCCCGGCTAAGATGCAAAAAACCAATACCTCCGACATCGCAACTCACCGGCTGAAACGCGAAATCATCGCGACGGTGCTTGCCAACGAGGCAATCAATCGCGGCGGCCCCGGCTTTGTGGTGAGCATGATGGATGCGACAGCGGCGTCAGCGCCGGAAGTCGTCCGTGCCGCGATCATCGCCCGCGATGGCTTCGACCTGACCAGGCTTTGGACCGAGACCGATGCGCTGGACGGCAATATTTCCGGACAGATGCAGAACCGTGTCTATGAAGAGCTCGGCCATAGCTTCACAGTCTTGACTCGGTTGCTCCTGAAGACCGGCATGGCAAAAGGCGGCATAGCAGAAACCATTAGTCGGCTTCAGACTGCGTTGAAGAAACTGAAGCCCTCGTTCGCCGCGCAGGCTCCCGCAGAGTTCGAGGCGCGTGCCATGGAGTATCGCGAAGCCGGGCTGCCAGAAAGATTGGCCGCCGTCATCGCCGGGCTGCCGGGCTTTGTGCTGGTCCCGGAGATCATGCAGATCGCCGAACGCACAGGCGAGGCGCTCGGACGTGCCGCGGAAAGTTATTTTGCCGTATCGCAGACCTTCCGCGTCGGAAGGCTGCTCGCAGCCGGCGCCCGCATTCTCACCTCGGATCACTACGAAAGCCTGGCCTTGGCGCGCAGCATCGACCAGATTGCCAGTGCCCGCCGCGATATCGTCATCTCGGCGCTGTCAGAGCATGGCAAGGAAAAGCTGCCGGTTCAGGCGTGGCACGGAGTCGATCGCATCAGGATCAACCGCATCGCCGAAGAGCTGTCAAACCTCAGCGACAGCGGCGATCCAACTCTTGCGCGAATCACAGTGGCCGCAGGTCTTTTAACCGATCTTGCGCGCGACCGGGCGAGGTGACACAGTCCGCCGCGAATGCGGGAGTGTAGGCGTGAGTAGAATAGACTGGACCGGAACAGGAACGCCGGCGCCGCAGAAGGCGTCGGAAAAGGGCATCTGGAGCTGGATGCTCTTCGATTGGGCCGCGCAACCGTTTTTCACGGTCGTGACCACGTTCATTTTCGGACCCTACTTCGTCTCACGCCTGACGGACGATCCGGTTTCGGCACAAGCGATGTGGAGCAATACCGCGACGATCTCTTCGGTGATCATAGCCCTGCTCTCTCCGATCCTCGGCTCCATCGCCGATCAGTCCGGCGCCCGCAAACCATGGATAGCCTTTTTCGCTATCATCAAGGTTGTCAGCCTCTTCGGCCTTTGGTTTGCCGCGCCCGGTTCGCCGCTTGTCTATCCGGTAATCTTGATGATCCTCGCCTCGATCGCCGCAGAATTCTCGATCGTCTTCAACGATTCCATGATGCCGCGCCTTGTGGGCAAGGATGAGGTCGGCAGGCTGTCCAATACGGCCTGGGGGCTTGGCTATCTCGGCGGCATGATCGTGCTCGTCACTGTCGTGACGCTGCTTGCGGGAAACCTGGAAACGGGAAAGACGCTGTTGGGGCTCGACCCGTTGTTCGGGCTTGATCCGCATACCGGTGAGGACGCGCGCATTACAGGGCCGATTTCCGCGGTCTGGTATCTCATCTTCATCATTCCGATGTTCCTCTTCACACCCGATGTGGCGAAGGGATTGCCGCTCGCTGCTGCCGTCCATGCCGGCCTCAGGCAGGTCGCAAACACAATCAGCGAGTTGAAGATCCGAAGAGGCATCCTGAAATTCCTGATTGCCCGCATGATCTATCAAGACGGGGTCAACGGGTTGCTGATCCTAGGCGGCGCCTTCGCCGCCGGCATGTTTGGCTGGGCGACGATCGAAATCGGACTTTATGGGATCATCCTCAATGTCGTGGCGATTTTCGGCTGCGTCATCGCCGGACGCGTTGATCACCGGATCGGATCAAAAGCAACGATCCTGATCAGCCTGACGCTGCTTTTGCTCGCCACCCTCGGGATTATTTCGACGGGGCCGGGTTATACGCTTTTCGGCCTGCTGCCGATGTCAACGGCGGACGCCGGAGGGCTTTTCGGCACGGCGGCGGAAAAAGCCTATATTCTTTACGGGCTGTTGATCGGCCTCGCCTTCGGTCCCGTCCAGGCTTCGTCGCGCTCTTATCTAGCGCGCAGCGTCAGCCCGCAGGAGGCAGGGCGCTATTTCGGCATCTATGCGCTATCCGGCCGCGCCACGAGCTTCATGGCAACGCTCTTCTTCTCGCAGATAACCTATGCCAGCGGATCAGCGCGTCTCGGCATGGCAACGCTGATCCTTTTCCTCGCGGGCGGACTGATCCTGCTGATCGCGACCCCTTATCCGGCAGACAGGCAGCAAGACTGAATTGAACCCCGGCTGGGCGCCAAGATTCTATCCGCTCAATGGCGGAAATGGCGCATGCCGGTGAATACCATCGCGACGTCGTGCTCGTTGGCAGCGTCGATCACCTCTTGGTCGCGCATCGAACCACCCGGCTGGATGACTGCCGTCGCACCCGCTGCAATCATCGACAGGAGACCATCGGCGAACGGCAGGAAGGCTTCCGAAGCAACCGCAGAACCGCGTGTCATCGGAGCAGGCAAACCCAGTGCCTTGGCGGCTTCCTCGGCTTTCAGGGCAGCGATACGGGCGGAATCGACACGGCTCATCTGGCCGGCGCCAATGCCGGCCGTCTGGCCATCTTTGGCGTAAACCACGGCATTCGATTTCACGTGCTTGCCGACCTTGAAGGCAAACTTCATGTCTTCCAGTTCCTGTTGTGTCGGCGCGCGCTTGGTCACGACCTTCAGCTCCAGATCCTCGATCATGCCGTTGTCACGGCTTTGGACCAGCAGGCCCCCGGAGACTGTTTTCGCCGTCAGGCCAGCGGCACGCGGATCGGGCAGATCGCCGGCAGAAAGCAGGCGCAGATTCGGCTTCCTCGCAAGGATCGCCTTGGCTTCTTCGGTTACATCCGGAGCGATGATCACTTCGGTGAAGAGCTTGATGATCTCTTCCGCGGTCTCCGCATCGAGCGTGCTGTTGAACGCAATGATGCCGCCGAACGCAGAAACGGAATCGCAGGCGAGCGCCCGTTTGTAGGCTTCGACAAGGCTTGGCCCCGTGGCAACGCCGCAAGGATTGGCGTGCTTGATGATGGCGCAGGCGGGTGCCTTTTCAGGCAGGAATTCAGCGACGAGTTCGTAGGCCGCATCGGTGTCGTTGATGTTGTTATAGGAGAGCTGCTTGCCCTGCAGCAGCATCGCCGTCGAAACACCTGGTCGCTTTTCACCGGTAACGTAGAAAGCCGCCTTCTGATGTGGATTTTCACCGTAGCGCATCTCGTCCTTCAGAACGCCGCCGATCACCCGATGGCGCGGCGTATCGATGGAAAGCGCTTCAGCGAACCAGTTGGAGATCATCGCGTCATAGGCAGCGGTGCGGGCATACGCCTTGGCTGCCATACGCTGGCGGAACGCATAGCTCGTCTGGCCTGCATCGGCCGAAAGCTGTTCGAGCAGTTCCGGGTAATCTGCAGGATCGGTGAGGATCGTAACGTAAGCATGGTTCTTGGCAGAGGCACGGATCATTGCCGGACCGCCGATATCGATATTCTCGACCGTCGTGGGATAATCACCACCGGCGGCACGCACATCCTCGAATGGATAGAGGTTAATGACGGCAAGATCGATATCTTCGATACCATGCGCCTTCATGGCTTCCTGATGCGCGCTATCATCACGGATTGCCAGGAGACCGCCGTGGACCGTCGGATGCAGCGTCTTCACACGGCCGTCCATGATTTCCGGAAAGCCGGTGACTTGGGAAACGTCGGTGACAGCCAAACCCGCGGCTGTGATGGCCTTGTGCGTTCCGCCTGTCGAAAGCAGGCGGATGCCCTTTTCGGAAAGCGCGCGGGCAAGCTCGACAATACCCTCCTTATCGGAGACGGAGAGTAGCGCGGTTTTGACCTTGACCTTATCAGGGGCGGGGATTTTCTTGGAAGTGACGGCCATGAACCTTCTCCGTTCGGGCTTCGGGAGACATCCGGCAAGGGACGTATAGGATAATGGCGCCGCGTTAGCACGAGCTATGCCGCTGCGCAAACGGCGATTAGCTCTTGCGGGACAAAAACCAGCGAATTTCCGGCTTCTCGGCAAAAACGAAGTCGATCTCGATCTGGTCCGAACCGCAGATGCCGGAGGCGTCAGCAAAAAAGATATCTTCAGTGATCAGAACTTCGTTCCCCGGCGACGAAAAGAGCCAACTTTCGCCATCCGGCGCTGTCAGCAACACGGACTCGCGATCACTCTGCTTCACATTTATGGCCGGATGGAGATGGAAGCGCGCGGCAGCACGAAGAGGCTCGTCAATGACGCGCTCGCCTTGCGGCACCAGCCGATCACGGCCAGTGACGATGGAGCCTGCAGCATTCAGCGTCAGTTCGCGCTCATGGAGCATGCCGAAATTCTTCAGATAGCCGTCGTGACTGACCTTGATGCCATCGCGTCCGTCGTCGGTTTCAGCGCGCTCGACGCTAACGGTCTTCACCGAATCCGTCATGACATAACCGAGAAATTCCGAGGCCGAGAAGCGGCTGGATGAGGTGTCGTTCAGTGTCACAGTCGAATGCGTCGCGGTCGTGCGCGCCATCTGCACATAGCGGCGGCCAGCGAATTTCGGTGAGCCGGAGTTGACGATAAAGCGATGACGACCCGACGACATTTCGAAGGAAAGGCAGCCCGCATGCGCCGTGCGCGACAGGGGGCCTGCTGCGGGAGGGCCGGTATCGGCGATCAAAATGGTATTTCCCGCCGCAAGTCGTTGATAGCGCGAATGCGGCATTGCCTTGAACGGTGGGCCGGCCGTTTCGTCATAGCGCAGAACCGACATCAACTCGTTGGCAAGCGTCGATGTCGCGCCGTTAAAGAGCGCGAGATCGCCATTGTGGTGGCGGAAAAAGCGCAGCGCCGGATACATGCGATCGATGCCTGAAATCAGCTTCTGCGGCAGATCGTGACCGAGATTCACATAGGTCTGCCGCAGCGGTAGGAGATCGAGAAGCAATTCTAGGCCTGTGCGTGGATTGCGGGAGATATGCCCGCCGTCGGGTAGAATCTGGCTATCGAATTCATTATCCAGCGCCTGGGCAGCCTTGCGCAGCACACCTGGTCGCGCTGGCATTGCAATTGAAGCCATGGCGAGGGCGATCCGCAGGCGGAAAAGAACTTCCCCCGCCGGCGCGAAAGCCGCCATACGTCGCAGGTAGCGAACCTGAAACGCCAGAGACTTCATAAAACGGCGGTAAAAGCCGCGATCAGCATTCTGCAGCACGACCGGCGAATGCGAGAGCCAGGCAATCACTCGCTGTGAAGTGACATCGAGTTCCCAGGCAATGCCTTCCATGCGGCCAGCATGCAACGAGAGCCAGCTATCGACGATCCCCCGGGCAACCGCGCAAGCTTGATCGCTTTTGTAGGCACGCATATGACGAAGCCAGCCGAACCCATGCAAACGGCTGGCAAAAGCGCGTGAGGGAAGCGTAAAGCCGAAGGGCGACTTGCCGTTCGTCTCCAGAAGGCGTCCTGCCAGAGCAAAGCGGCCATTCATGATCTCCTCGGCGATATGAGGATCGATGGCGCGAAGATCGGTCGGCGCAACGATAAGCCTCTCGGGCACTTGGATTGTATGGCGGAAAAGGCGAAGGCGCAGCGATGCGATGCGCCGCGACATGCGGCGCCAAGCCTCCCGAACATACAAACTCGAAAACCGCCGGCCGGACTGCATATTCTATTGTCTATTGACCCTCATGATTAAGAATAGGTGAATGAGGGCCGCATTCAGCGGTAAGACTGCATTAATTGTGACAGAAACGAAATCTAGGGAAGGTCCATGCAATCAGGCAACACGCCGCAGCACCGCAGCGTAAAAACCGTCAAGGCCTGAAGCGACCGTTGCGGGCATTCGCAGCATGGGGGGGGTCGTCCGGAATTCGCCAAGCGGACTGATCGCCATTTCCAAACCGGGCCATCGAGCAGCGTCGATCCGGACGCGCTCGACATTCGGTGTGTCCGCCAAGATGCGGCTGACGACATCCTCGCCTTCGACGGGATCCAGCGAGCAATTTGAAAAGACGAGAGTACCGCCAGGCTTCAGGAGCGTCAGCGCATGGCGAAGCAACCGTTCTTGCACGCCAGCAAGCTTTGCGATGTCCTCGGGCCCCTTCGTCCAGAGAACATCCGGATGACGGCGCGTCGTGCCCGTCGAGGAGCAGGGGGCGTCGAGCAGGATGGCGTCAAACGGCTCGCCCGGCTGGTATTTCACAAGATCCGTCGTGAGCGTTTCTGCCTTGAGGGCGAGGCGATCGAGATTGGAGCGTAGGCGCTTCAATCGGCTTTCGGATTGATCAATCGCAGTGACGCTACCTCCGGCGAGAATGAGTTGTGCGGTCTTGCCGCCGGGTGCGGCGCAAAGATCGACGACGCGTTTGCCAGACAGGTCGCCAAGGAGCTTGGCCGGAATGCTTGCCGCGGCGTCCTGCACCCACCATTCGCCTTGATCGAAACCTTCAAGGGAGGGGATAGTGCCATCAAAGGCTGCGAGACGCACACCACCGGTCGGCAGGACTTCCCCATTCAACCTTGCTGCCCAGCCTGCCGCATCCGACTTCACGGTGAGATCGATTGCCGCGGGCTCGAGCTGAGATTCGGCGATCGCCGCGGCGGCCTCTTTCCCGTAAGCCTTTTCAAGACGGTTGATAAACCAAGCCGGCATCGGCGAAATCTTCGCGATGTCTTCGAGGACCTTCTCCTTTTCGCGGCCAAGACGTCGCAGGATCGCATTCACCAGTTTTGCGAAGCGGCGATTGCGAGGATCCTGATTTGCCTGCTCGACGGCAAGATCGACCGCCGAATGGTCGGGGACGTCGAGATAAAGGATCTGCGCCGCTCCAACCGCAAGCACATGATGGAGTGCGCGCGCGCCTTCCGGCAACGGCGAGTCTAATAGAGAAGCAATCGCGGCATCGATGCGGGGCAGGTGACGGAGCGCAGTGTTGAGAATAGCGCGAACCAATGCGCGATCGCTCTCCCCGAGTGCCTTATATGCGGGATTCCCGTGTTCGTGATCCAATGCACCATCTAGCGGCAGTTTGCGCTCAATCACGGCAGCGAGGATCTTCGCTGCGGCCGCACGCGCCTCTAGGCCAGGCTTGACCGCAAGGCGTTCTGCAGGCGGTTTCTTTTTGTTGAATGGCTTGTTTCTGCCGTCTGAATTCAAGACCAGGGCCCTTTCGGCGGTTGGGAACCACCGCGGCCAATACCCGTATTCGGAACCGAGCGCGATCTGCGCGACGGATTACCAGCGCGAACCGTCGCCGTCGAGCCATTCATACCGTTCCCCGCCATTTCCTGAAGTGCTGCAATACGGTTTTCCGTATTCGGGTGCGTCGAAAACAGATTGTCCATCCGTTCCCCGGAGAGGGGATTGATGATGAACATATGCGCCGTCGCAGGATTGCGCTCGGCATCATAGTTCGGGATATGCGCCGCGCCACGGGCAATCTTGCCGAGCGCGGAAGCGAGCCAAAGGGGGTCGCCGCAGATTTCGGCGCCGCGCCGGTCGGCAGAATATTCGCGCGTCCGGCTGATCGCCATCTGCACAAGCATGGCGGCGAGCGGCGCTACGATCATCGCCAGAAGCACGCCGACGAAACCGAAGGGGTTGCTGTTGTTCTCGCGATTGCCGCCGAAAAAGAAGGCGAAGTTACCGAGCATCGAGATTGCGCCGGCAAGCGTCGCCGTGATCGTCATCGTCAGCGTGTCGCGGTTCTGGATATGCGCCAGTTCATGCGCCATCACAGCCGCCACCTCTTCCGGCGAGAGCGCGCTGAGCAGCCCTGTCGAGGCCGCGACGGCGGCATTCTCCGGATTGCGGCCCGTGGCAAAGGCATTCGGCTGCGGATTGTCGTAGAGATAGACTTTCGGCATGGGCAGGCCGGCATTTCGCGCAAGATCGCGAACGATGCGGAAGAATTCCGGCGCGTTGCGCTCATCGACTTCCTGCGCCCGGTAGGCAGAAAGCACCATCCGGTCCGAATTCCAGTAGGAAAAGAAATTCATGCCCGCAGCGATCAGGAAGGCGATCATCATGCCGCCGCGGCCACCGATCAGGAATCCGACGAACATGAACAGGGCCGTCATGAAGGCAAGCAACATGGCAGTGCGAACGAGGTTCATCGAGGTCTCCATCTCCCATCTGCGGCAAAAGGGTTTCAATCAAGCCGCCGGCGCACTATGATTTGGTTATTCGCCAGCCATTTTCAATATTTCCGGCGGGAGACGCAATTGCAGCCAGCGGACAACGACAATGTAGATAGCACTGTGGCAGAAGGAGCAGTACTACCGCGCAAGGTTCTGTCACCCGCTGCCAGACGCGCGCTTGCCGAAGCCGAAGAACGCCGCAGGAACCAGAAACCCCTGGATCTGCCACCGGAGATCGGTGGACGGGGAGGAGCCGAGCCAGCGCGCTTCGGCGACTACGAGATCAACGGCCGCGCGATCGATTTTTAAGTAAATATTCCTAGTCTTCTTTCCCCTGAAGTCTTCGCGGGCTGGAGTCGACGCACGGCAATGATTGACGGCGGGTTTACCGCGCATGCGTTGATAAAGGGGCCAATATTCTGGCTGGATTGTCGCCAACGTGGTTCTTTCAGACGATCGGAATCCGGCCGAAGATATGCTGTTGGAGCCAAAGATATGCTGTCGGAAGGCCATGCCCGTGAATACGACGGCGCACGCAAGCTGCGCGCCGTCCGTGCCGGCACGACTGAAAAGCGGCTCCCTGGTTTTCGGGAGCCGCTCTGATTTCAGGCGGTTACCTTGTTCTGCCTGTTGGCGATGAGGTCATCGACGACCGCCGGATCGGCAAGCGTGGACGTATCTCCGAGCGCGCCGAAATCGTCCTCGGCAATCTTGCGCAGGATACGGCGCATGATCTTGCCGGAACGGGTCTTCGGCAAGCCGGGCGCAAACTGGATCTTGTCCGGCGATGCGATCGGGCCGATTTCCGTGCGAACATGCTTCACCAACTGTTGGCGCAACTCATCGGATCCTTCGTTGCCTGCCATCAACGTGACGTAGCAATAGATGCCCTGTCCCTTGATCGAATGCGGGTAGCCAACGACCGCGGCTTCCGAAACCAGATTATGCGAGACGAGCGCGGACTCCACCTCGGCCGTGCCGAGGCGGTGGCCGGAGACGTTCAGCACATCGTCGACACGACCGGTGATCCAGTAGTAGCCGTCTTCATCGCGGCGGCAGCCGTCGCCGGTAAAATACTTGCCCTTGTAGGTGGAAAAGTAGGTCTGGATGAAGCGCTCATGGTCGCCATAGACCGTGCGCATCTGCCCGGGCCAGCTGTCGGTAATGCACAGGTTACCGTCGGCAGTGCCTTCCAGCACCTTGCCGTCATTGTCGACCAACTGCGGCTTCACACCGAAGAACGGGACGGTCGCTGAACCCGGCTTCAGGTCGATCGCACCAGGCAGCGGGGTGATCAGGATGCCGCCGGTCTCTGTTTGCCACCAGGTATCGACGATCGGGCAACGGCCATCGCCGACGACATTGTAGTACCACTCCCAAGCTTCCGGGTTGATCGGCTCGCCGACCGTCCCGAGCAGGCGCAAGGACGAGCGGGACGAGCGGGTGACAAAATGGTCGCCGGCGCCCATCAACGAGCGGATCGCTGTCGGAGCGGTATAGAAGATGTTGACCTTGTGCTTGTCGATGATCTCCCAGAAGCGGCCCTGGTCGGGAAAGTTCGGCACGCCTTCGAACATCAGCGTCGTCGCGCAATTCGCAAGCGGACCGTAGACGATGTAGGAATGGCCGGTCACCCAGCCGACATCGGCCGTGCACCAGTAGATATCGCCATGGTGATAGTCGAAGACGTATTCATGCGTCATCGACGCATAGACAAGATATCCGCCCGTCGTGTGCAAGACGCCCTTCGGCTTGCCGGTGGAGCCAGAGGTATAGAGGATGAACAGGGGATCCTCCGCTTTCATCTTCACAGGCGGGCACTCGGCTTTCACCGTCGCCGCTTCCTGATGGTACCAAAGGTCGCGGCCGGGAGCCCAGCCCGTCTTGCCGCCGGTCCGGCGCACGACGAGGACCTTGCCGACCGTCACATGCTGGCGGGCAGCGATGTGGATCGCGGTATCGGCATTGTCCTTCAGCGGCACCGGCTTGCCGCCGCGAACGCCCTCGTCGCAGGTGATGATGAACGTCGAACCACAGTCGACGAGACGTCCGGCAAGCGCTTCCGGCGAGAACCCGCCGAAGACGACAGAGTGCACGGCGCCGATGCGGGCACAGGCGAGCATGGCATAGGCCGCTTCGGGTATCATCGGCATATAGATGGTGACGCGGTCACCCTTCTTGACGCCATGCTTCTTCAACACGTTCGCCATGCGGCAGACATGCTCGTAGAGCTCGTTGTAGGTGATCTTCTTGTCGATATAGGGATTGTCGCCTTCGAAGATGATGGCGACCTGGTTGCCGTGCGTTTTCAGGTGGCGGTCGATGCAGTTGTAGGAAACGTTCGTCTGGCCGTCTTCGAACCACTTGATCGAGACCTTCCCTGTAAACGACGTGTTCTTGACCTTCGTATAGGGCTTGAACCAGTCAATCCGCTTGCCGTGCTTGCCCCAGAATTTGTCCGGGTTCTCGATGCTCTCCTCGTACCATTTCTCATACTTGGCCTTATCGATCAGAGCATGGCTCTTCACCAGTTTCGTAACCGGATGGATCTTTTCCGACATGTGACTCCTCCTCAACACAGGCACCGGCTAACTGCGCAAGCGCGATCACCGGAACTCGATTTAGGCATTCATAGCAGGTCAAAAGCACCCGGCAATTAGACAAAGGTCATTTCATTCCTGATCAATTGCAATTCTGCGTCACTCCAGTTATATAGCGCCATATTTCCGGATATTATGGTGATATCCACGGACCGCGACACCGGCGCGGACGACAGAAGGACTATATCCATGGCTCAACAATTGCTCATGCCGAAGGCGACCGCCATCTGGCTCGTCGACAATACGGCGCTGTCTTTCGATCAGATCGCCCAGTTCTGCAAGCTGCATCCGCTCGAGGTGAAAGCAATTGCCGACGGCGAGGCAGCGCAGGGCATCAAGGGCCTGGACCCGATCTCGACCGGCCAGCTTTCACGCGATGAAATCGCCCGCGCCGAAGCAAACCCGAACCACAAGCTGAAACTCTCGGAGCCGAAGGTTCGCGTTCCCGAATCCAAGCGCCGTGGTCCGCGTTACACGCCTGTTTCCAAGCGCCAGGACCGTCCGAATGCCATTCTCTGGCTCGTTCGCAATCACCCAGAGCTGAAGGATGCTCAGATTTCACGCCTCGTCGGCACGACGAAATCGACGATCGAGCAGATTCGTGAACGCACGCATTGGAACTCGGCCAACCTGACGCCGATGGATCCGGTCACGCTCGGCCTCTGCAGCCAGATCGACCTCGATATGGAAGTGGAAAAGGCATCCAGGGGCCGGCCACTACCGACCGCCGCCGAACTCGGCGCCACGCTGCAGTCCGCCCAGGAAACTGAGCGCATGAGCCCGAATTTCGAACGCGAAGAAGAGCGCGAAATCGACGCCGATGCCGTCTTTGCCAAGCTCAAGTCTCTGAAGTCTTCCTCCAAGGATAAGGATGAAGACGAAGACGATCGCTTCTGACCTGTTTGCATAAAGCGAAAGACCCGCCGGATCGCTCCGGCGGGTCTTTTGTTTTCTGCTGTTGCCGCGTTTAGCTGCGGAAGAGCGACAGGATGTTCTGAGATGCCGAGTTCGCAATCGACAGAGATTGGATAGCAAGCTGCTGCTGCGTCTGAAGAGCGGTCAGCTTGGAAGATTCTTCTTCCATGTCGGCGTCGACGAGGCGGCCAATGCCGGAGTCGATCGAGTCGCTCAAAGTCGAGACGAAATCTTCCTGCAGTTGGATGCGAGTGGAGATCGAGCCGAGCTGTGCACCGGCGCTGGTCATCGCCTTCAGAGCGGATTCGACAGCCGTCAGCGCAAGACCGACGTCATCTGTGGTGAAATTGGTGATGTCCATCTTATAGACGGAGCCGATCGTACCGTTCGAGGTGCCGATAATACCCGTGGACGTTTCGATCAGGCCTCCGCTCATGCCGAACAGGACGTTGCCGACCGAGGTATCGTCGAGGATATATTCAGTCTGTTTGACGGATACAGCGTTCGAGCCATCGCGAACGAAGGTCGAAACGACGCTTTTCGTACCCTCGCCGGCGACCCAGTTCTCACCGGAGAAGGAAGCAGACTGAGCAATGCTCAGTAGCTGAGCCTGAAGCTGGGAAATCTCTTCCTGAACCTTGGCCTTGTCGACGCCCTTTTCGGTAGCGGCAACCAGCTTGGCCTTGATTTCGGAAACAATATCGATGGCGCTGTCCATCGCGGCATAGGCCGTGTCGACCTTGGCGGCACCGAGGCCGAGAGCGTCGGAAACAGCCGAAAGCGCCTTGTTGTCCGAACGCATGGTCGTTGCAATCGACCAGTAAGCGGCATTGTCAGCGGCCTTGCCGACGCGCAGGCCGGACGAAACGTGGTCCTGGGTTTCCTTGAGGCTCTGGTTTACACCGCGAAGGGTCTGCAGTGCCGCCATTGCGGCAGTGTTCGTTAGAATGCTTGACATCGCTTTTTGTCCAATTCGCTTGGGTGAAAGGGCATTCCGGCCGAGGCCGAGAGCGGCGGTGCTTCATGCTCACCTGCAACAGGTGTCCGTGCGCCGAACCTAGCGAAAACATGGTTAACAACTCGTCAACGCTGGTTACATCTCGTCAACGAATCTTACCGAATAGGTAATTTCCTACATTGGAAGCGAGCCAAAACCCTTGCTGCGCAAGGCCTCCGCGATTTCATGCAGAATGGCCGGATCGTCGATGGTCGCCGGCATTTTCCATGGTTCGCCGTCCGCGATCTTCTGCATTGTGCCACGCAGGATCTTGCCCGAACGGGTCTTCGGCAGACGTTCGACGACAATCACCGTCTTGAATGCGGCCACCGGACCGATCTGGTCGCGAATCAGTTTGACGACCTCTGCTTCAATCGTTGCCTTCGCCTTCGTGACGTTCTTCTTGAGCACAAGGAAGCCGCAAGGCACCTGCCCCTTGAGCGGATCGGCAATACCGACGACGGCGCACTCTGCAACATCCGGATGCTTTGCGCAGACCTCTTCCATTGCTCCTGTCGAAAGCCTGTGGCCCGCACAATTGATGATGTCGTCCGTGCGCGACATGATGAACAGATAGCCGTCGTCATCCACATAACCGGCGTCCGCTGTCTTGTAGTATCCCGGAAATTCCTCGAGATATGCCGTGCGAAAACGCTCGTCTGCCTTCCAGAGTGTCGGCAGACAGCCCGGCGGCAAGGGCAGCTTGGCGACGATGTTGCCGAGCGTGCCGGGTGGCACCTGATGTCCTGCGTCGTCGAGAACCTGGATCTCGTAACCAGGCACCGGCACGGACGCTGATCCGTGCTTTACTGGAAGCCCACCGAGACCGAGTGGATTTGCAGCGACCGGCCAGCCGGTTTCCGTCTGCCACCAATGATCGACGACGGGAACCTTAAGCATCTTTTCCGCCCATTTGAGAGTTTCGGGATCGGCTCGCTCACCCGCAAGAAAAAGCGCCCGGAAATGCGGGTTCGAATAGTGGCGCACGAACTCGCCATCGGCATCTTCCCGGCGAATTGCGCGGAAGGCTGTCGGAGCGGTAAAGAGAACACGCACATCGTATTCGCAAATCACGCGCCAGAACGCGCCGGCGTCGGGTGTGCCGACGGGTTTGCCCTCAAAGATTACAGTCGCCACACCCGCAAGCAACGGCGCATAGACGATATAGGAATGACCAACCACCCAGCCGATATCGGAGGCTGCCCAGAAAACTTCGCCGGGTTTCATTGCGTAGATGTTCGCCATCGACCAGTGCAGCGCGACCATATGCCCGCCATTGTCACGGACGACGCCTTTCGGCTGACCGGTGGTGCCGGATGTGTAAAGGATATAGAGCGGATCGATCGCTTTGACGGCTACGCAAGGAATGCTCCTGCCATGGTGAAGCGCTACGGCCTCTTGGAAAGCATGATCGCGCCCAGGCACAAGTTCGGCCGTCAGTTGCGGCCTTTGCAGAACGAGGCAATGTGCGGGCTTTGATTTCGCCGCAGCGATGGCCTGATCGACAAGCGGCTTGTAAGCCACGACACGGCCGGGCTCCAATCCGCAGCTGGCAGTGACCACGAGCTTTGCGCCTGAATCATCGATGCGAGCCGCAAGTTCGTTGGCAGCAAACCCTCCAAAAACCACGGAGTGGATGGCGCCGATGCGAGC
Source organism: Rhizobium sp. USDA 4016 (assembly GCF_056279705.1). NCBI lineage: Bacteria > Pseudomonadati > Pseudomonadota > Alphaproteobacteria > Hyphomicrobiales > Rhizobiaceae > Rhizobium > Rhizobium sp. USDA 4016. Next base: position 4,057,109 of record NZ_JBWCCY010000004.1, on the reverse strand, counting down.
GCAGGCAAGCATGGAGAAAATGGCTTCGGGCACCATCGGCATGTAGATGATGACACGATCGCCTTTGCCGATGCCGAACGCTTGAAAGGTCGCCGCGATTGCCTGCACTTCGCCAAGCGCTTCCTCGTAACTAAAGCGTGCCTTGGCGCCACTCATGGCACTGTCGAAGATGATGGCTGTTTCCGTGCCGCGGCCTGCCAACACATGGCGGTCCAGGCAATTGTAACAGGTGTTGGTCTCACCGTCTGCGAACCAGCGGCCGTAAACGCCCTGTGATGGCGAGAAGACCTGCTGCGGCTCCTTGAACCAGGTGATCGCTCTTGAAGCATCGCGCCAGAATGCTTCCGGATCGCTCTTCCAGCTCGCATAGACCTGATGATAGCTGCTCTGCATTTGCTCCTCCCCAGGACATGCACGCCGTGTGGCGAGTTTAGGCGAGGGGAGGCTGGACCGGAAGCCCGACGAAAGCAGAAGGACTAACGCGCGCCGAAAATAGCGGACCCGACGCGCACGCTCGTCGCACCGAAGGCCACGGCCGTTTCGTAGTCCCCGGACATGCCCATGGAGAGTTTTTCTACACCGCATTTTCCTGCGATCTTAGCCAGCAGAGCAAAATGCGGACCGGGATTTTCCTCGGCTGGGGGAATGCACATCAGGCCTTCGATCGAAAGGCCGAGCTCATTCCGGCAGAAATCGACGAATGCGGGTGTATCGGCGGGCGCAATACCGGCCTTTTGCGGTTCTAAACCGCTATTTACCTGGACATAGAGCCGAACGGTCTTGCCTTGCCGTTTCATTTCCCCGGCGATTGCGCGGGCGATCTTTTCACGATCGACGGTTTCTATGACATCAAAGAGCGCAACGGCATCGGTTGCCTTATTCGATTGCAGCGGCCCGATAAGGTGCAGCTCGATGCCGGGCGTCTCGGTCTTGAGTTCCGGCCATTTGCCTTGGCTTTCCTGAACGCGGTTCTCGCCGAAAATGCGCTGACCAGCCGCAATCGCGGGGCGGATGGCCTCCGCATCGAAAGTCTTCGACACGGCAACGAGTTGAACCGATCCGGCAGGACGCTGAGACTGACGCTCTGCTGCCGAAATGCGCGCGCGAACATCGTTCAACCGCTCTTGAAGTTCCATTATCTTATCCCGACATGTCCGCATAAGGAGGATGGCATGCACTAACCGCGCCTGACATTCTTGCCAAGGCCCTGTCTGCCAAAAAGCAGTTTGCTGCGAGGGAGGGACGCTTGTAGTACCCGCAAAACTTGACGCTACAGCGGTTTCATGGTGAAGGTCACCACCAACCTCCCCTGATTTTCCGGAAATTCGAATACCATGGCTACCGAACGTTATAATCCGCGCGATGCCGAGCCCCGCTGGCAGCAAAAATGGAACGAGGCGAAGGTCTTTGAGACCGACAACGCCGATCCGCGCGAAAAATACTATGTACTTGAAATGTTTCCCTATCCGTCGGGCCGAATTCACATGGGCCATGTGCGCAACTACGCCATGGGTGACGTCGTGGCCCGTTACAAGCGGGCCCGGGGTTTCAATGTCCTGCACCCGATGGGCTGGGATGCCTTCGGGATGCCGGCGGAAAACGCTGCCATGGAGCGCGGCGTCCATCCGGCGTCCTGGACCTACCAGAATATCGACTCGATGAAATCGCAGTTGAAGGCCATGGGGCTTTCGCTCGATTGGAGCCGGGAATTTGCCACCTGCGACGTGGAATACTACCAGCATCAGCAGCATCTTTTCCTGGATTTCCTGGAGAAAGGCCTGGTCTACCGGAAGCAGTCGAAAGTCAATTGGGACCCGGTCGACAATACCGTGCTTGCCAATGAACAGGTTATCGACGGCCGCGGCTGGCGTTCGGGTGCTCTGGTCGAGCAGCGGGAACTCACGCAGTGGTTCTTCAAGATAACCGATTTCAGCCAGGATCTGCTTGACGCTCTGGATACACTCGACCAGTGGCCGGAGAAAGTTCGTCTGATGCAGAAGAACTGGATCGGCCGCTCCGAGGGTCTGATGATCCGCTGGGAAATCGTGCCGCAGACGGCGCCTGCCGGCGAAACCGAGGTGACGGTTTATACCACACGTCCCGACACGCTGTTTGGCGCCTCCTTCCTTGCGATCGCAGCTGACCACCCCCTGGCAAAGGATGCTGCCGCGGCAAATCCAGCTCTCGAAGCCTTCTGCGAAGAATGCCGCCGGGCTGGCACCTCGCTGGCAGCTCTTGAGACGGCCGAGAAGAAGGGCATGGATACCGGTATCCGGGTCAAACATCCGCTTGATTCATCGTGGGAACTTCCGGTCTATATCGCGAATTTCGTGCTGATGGACTATGGCACGGGCGCTATTTTCGGCTGCCCGTCCGGCGACCAGCGAGACCTCGATTTCGCGCGCAAATATGGTTTGCCCGTTGTTCCGGTGGTCATGCCGAAGGACGGCGATGCCGCAACCTTCACGATCGGTGACACCGCCTACGACGGCGACGGCGTGATGATCAACTCCCGCTTCCTTGACGGCAAACCGACGGACGAAGCCTTCAGGATCGTTGCCGACCGCCTGTCGGGCACGATGCAGGGCGAACGCAAGGTGAATTTCCGCCTGCGCGACTGGGGCATTTCGCGCCAGCGCTATTGGGGCTGCCCGATCCCGGTCATCCATTGCGATGCCTGCGGTGTCGTGCCGGTGCCGAAGACGGACCTGCCCGTGAAGCTGCCGGCAGACGTAACCTTCGATCAGCCAGGCAATCCGCTCGACCGCCACCCGACCTGGCGGCATGTCGCCTGCCCAACCTGCGGCAAGGACGCCCGGCGCGAAACGGACACGATGGACACCTTCGTCGATTCGAGTTGGTACTTCACGCGCTTTACGGCACCTTGGGAAGGTGTCCCCACCAATCCGGCCGTCGCAAACCGTTGGCTTCCCGTCGATCAGTATATCGGCGGCATCGAACATGCCATTCTGCATCTGCTCTATTCGCGTTTCTTCACGCGTGCGATGCGCGAGACCGGCCATGTTGACGTCAAGGAGCCATTCAAGGGCCTCTTTACCCAGGGCATGGTCGTCCATGAGACTTACAGCCGCGGTTCGGGCATGATCCGCGACTGGGTGGCGCCTGCAGATATCCGTATCGAAGAGATCGAGGGCAAACGTCGCGCCTTCCTGCTGGAAGGGGGCGAGGAGGTCTCAATTGGATCGATCGAGAAAATGTCGAAGTCCAAGAAGAACGTCGTCGATCCGGATGACATCATAGCTTCCTACGGCGCTGACACGGCGCGGTTCTTCGTTCTCTCGGATTCACCGCCCGAGCGTGATGTGATCTGGTCGGAAGCAGGTGTCGAAGGGGCACATCGCTTCACGCAGCGCCTCTGGCGCTTGATTTCCGAAGCATCCGAAGCCCTGGCTTCCATATCGCCGAATCCGGCTAAGGATGGAGATGCGCTTTCGATCTCCCAGGCAGCCCATAAAACCTTGAAGGCTGTCCAGAACGACTACGACAAGCTTTGGTTCAACAAGGCCGTCGCGCGCATCTATGAACTCGTGAATATTTTGTCAGGCCCGCTGGCGAAAGTAGCCGCAGGCGAGGGCGACGTCGCCTATTGCGCCGCTGTTCGTAACGCGGCGGAAATTCTGGTTCAGCTCGTTGCACCCATGACGCCGCACCTGGCGGAAGAATGCTGGGCGGCGCTTGGCAACAGCGAGATGCTCGCCCGCACCCCTTGGCCCGTCTATGACGAAGCTCTGGTCGTGGAGAATGACGTCGTGTTGCCCGTCCAGATCAATGGCAAGAAACGCGCCGAATTGACAATTTCTAAAGACGCAGATCAGAATGCCGTGACACAGGCGGTCTTGAAACTCGACGCCGTCATCAATGCGATGAACGGTCAGGCGCCGAAGAAAATTATTGTGGTTCCGCAAAGGATTGTGAACATTGTCGTTTGATATCGCTCCCAGGCTCGCACGCGGCGCCGCAATCACCGCCGTCCTTGCGTTTGCGGCCTTGCTCTCCGCCTGCCAGGTTCGTCCCCTTTACTCGGAAACGTCAGGAGTTGCCGGGAAGCTCGCTTCCGTCGGTTTTTCGGACGCAACGACTCGTGTCGAACAGGAAGTTCGCAACCGACTGATCTTCCTTGCTACGCGCGGCGCCGGCGAGCCCGTCAAGCCGGCCTACGAGGTAGAGCTTCATGTGCGGTCTGATGTCGTTGACGCACTTCTTGTCGAATCTTCCGACGAGTCGCGCGCCGGTCGCGTGACCGTCAGCGTGGATTACACGCTGCAGGCGACGGCGGACGGCCAGGTCATCAAGTCGGGTAACCGCTACGCCACGGCGCTTGTCGATTTCCCGATCCAACAGTTTGCCAAGCAGCGCGCAATCCGCGATGCCGAGAACCGCGCGGCACGCGAGGCTGCCGAGCTTGTCGGCTTGGATATTGCCGGCGCGCTCGGTCGCTGAGGAAAAGGGTGTGGCGGAAATTAAATCTCACGAATTTGAAGGCTTTCTTCAACGTTCGGTTTCCGCCTACCGCATCTTCGTCATCTACGGGCCGGATCGTGGCCTGGTTTCCGAACGGGCGGGGCAAATAGCCGGTAAAAGCAGCGTTGCTCTGGATGATCCTTTTTCGCTTGTCAAACTCGACATCGGCGACCTACAGAAGGATCCCGGGCGCCTGCTGGATGAGGCGGGTACTATCGGGCTTTTCGGAGGAGAAAAACTCCTTTGGGTACGGGGCGCGGCGAATGAAAAATATCTGGTCGACGCCCTCGACCACCTTTCCCAAAAGCCGCTCGACGCAACGTCCATCATCGTCGAAGCCGGAGATCTGAAGAAGGGCTCTCTTCTTCGCAAGCTTGCCGAAGGCACGCGCAGCATCGTTGCGATCCCCTGTTATTCGGATGATGCACGCGCCTTGAATGGTTTGATCGACAATGAGTTGGCATCGGAAGGCCTGCGCATCACGCCTGCCGCACGGCAGGCTTTGATCGGACTAATCGGCGGTGATCGCATCGCTTCACGCAATGAGGTCAGAAAACTCGCCCTCTACTGCCGCGGCATGGAGACGATCGAGGAACATCATGTGACCGAGATTATCGGCGACGCCAGCGCCATTTCGGTCGACGACGCCGTGGACGCCATTTTAAGCGGAAACACCGGCAATTTCCTGCATGCCATGCAGAAGATCACGACATCCAAGACGGCTGTCTTCCTCGTCATCCAAGCTTGCCTGAAACAGTTTCAGCTTCTGGACGCGATGCGCGCAGAAATGGACGAAAAGCGGCTTCAGACAGCTCAGGTTATGCAGACCCATGGTCGCCATCTACATTTCCGGCGCAAACCGATTATCGAACAGGCGCTACGCACCTGGAATGCCGACGCCATCAGCCGTGAAACAAGCAGGCTGCAGTCGGCGATCCTGCAGACAAGAAGGCGTCAGAGCCTGGAGGACAGCATCGCGCTGCAAACATTGCTGTCCACAACGCTTCAAAGCGGGCGAAAAGGCTAAGGTTTACCGCCGCTCAAGGAGCCGGCAGATTTCTTCAAGCTGCTCCAGCGATTTATAGGCAATGCGGATCTGGCCGCCGCTGGACTTGTGATTGATGGTAACATCAAGGCCAAGTGTATCGGAAAGCGTGCGCTCGAGCGCCAGTGTATCAGAATCCTTCTGATCACGTGGAGCAGCCGCACGCTGCGGCTCGGATTGCGCCTTGATATCGTTCTGCGCGAGCTTTTCGGCATCGCGGACGGACATTCCCTTCGAGACGATCGTGCGGGCAAGGGCCGTCGGATCCGATGTTGGAACCAGTGCACGTGCATGCCCCGCCGACAGACTGCCGGCGGCAAGAAAGTCACGGACAGGCTCTGGAAGCTTGAGCAGGCGCAGAGAATTTGCGACATGGCTTCGGCTTTTGCCGATGATCTCGCCCAGGTCGTTCTGAGTATAGCCGTATTCGGCGATAAGCTGCTCGTAACCCAACGCCTCTTCGAGGGGGTTGAGATCCGATCGCTGAACATTCTCGACGATCGCAATCTCTAGCGCCGTCTTGTCGTCGACATCGCGGATGATCACCGGAATTTCGACAAGGCCCGCGAGCTGGGCAGCGCGCCATCTTCTTTCGCCGGCTATTATTTCATATTGGTTTGTTGCAAGCGTACGAACAACGATTGGCTGGACGATGCCATGCTGGCGAATAGAGCTGGCAAGATCGTGCAACTCGCTATCATCAAAAAAGCGCCGCGGATTGCGCGGGTTCCGGCTGACAAATTCGATCGGGATGAGACGGTCTGCACCTACACCGCTCTTTTCACCATCGACAGGCACCGGCTGATCCATTTCGCCGATCAGCGCAGCAAGTCCGCGACCTAAACGTCTCTTCGATATATCGTCATTCATGGCAATACTCACTTGAAGCTTAAGCGGCGAGACGCTGGCGTTCACGCTGGATGACCTCGGAGGCCAGCTGAAGATATGCCTGGCTACCGGCGCATTTCAAATCATAAAGGATCGCAGGCTTACCATATGAGGGCGCTTCGGAAACCCGGACATTGCGCGGGATAAGCGTGTGATAAACTTTCTCGCCGAGATGCGTCCGAACGTCGCTCACCACCTGCTGGGCAAGATTGTTTCGCGCATCGAACATCGTCAGCACGATACCCTGGATATCCAAACGCGGATTTACCGTTCGCCGCACCTGATCAACCGTCTCCAAGAGCTGACTTAACCCCTCCAATGCGAAGAATTCGCATTGTAACGGAACCAAAACGGAATGTGCCGCAGCCATTGCGTTCATCGTCAAGAGGTTGAAAGAAGGCGGGCAGTCCAACAATATATAAGTAAATTCAAAGGCTTGAGGAGTTGTGAGTGCCTTGCGGAGCTTGAATACCCGATCGCTCTGCTGAGCGATTTCCATTTCGATACCGAGCAAATCCATTGTCGATGGCACGATCGAAAGATTTGGGACAGCTGTGGGCAAAGACGCCTCCGTCACCCCGGCCTCGCCAATCAGCAAATCATAAGAAGAGAGTTTGCGATCTTTCCGATCGATCCCGAGACCAGTGCTTGCGTTACCTTGCGGGTCCAGGTCGACGATCAGGACTCGTTCGCCGATGGCAGCCAACGCGGTTGCCAGATTAATGGCTGTGGTCGTCTTTCCAACACCACCTTTTTGATTTGCTATTGTAATAATCCGGTTTCGTTCAAAGGCCATGGCCGCATCATCCGAACTGTTAAACCAAGCGTTGGAGATTGAAGATCTCGAGAATGACCGAATCTCGCTCGACAACGCTTCGGTGTTCTAGCAGATCAAAACGCCATCGACCACGTGCCGTGGCAATTTCAGCAGCGTAATCCCGGCCTTTATGAAAAAATGCACGGGTATTTCTATTGCGAAGCATCCAGGGCTCCGCAAAGTCGCATAGTTTATCGAGATCGGCGAGGGCCCGTGCGGAGATAGCCTCGCAGGACGGGACAAAATCCGGTCCATCCTCAATGCGGATCGAATGCACAGAACCGCGTGCGCCCGTCTCGCGAAGGGCCAACCTGAGGAAAGACGCTTTCTTGTTGTTGCTTTCAATAAGATGAGCCCATCCATCACCAAGCTCGGCCAGAAAGATAGCGGTGATCACGCCGGGAAATCCGCCGCCGCTACCCATATCCACCCACCGTTTTGGGCCGGGACTCAATTGAAAGATTTGAGCGCTGTCGGCGACGTGTCTTTGCCATGCATCATTCAACGTCGAGGGAGCGGCGAGATTGATGGATTTGGACCACTTGCTAAAGAGAGCAACAAAATGCTCCAGTCTGTCTTGTGTTTCACGTGAAACACTTTGACCGTTCAACTCCATGGAAGACTCTCAAAACGTGTGTTAGGCGACCGACCGCTGTGCAGCCTCTATCTTTCGCAAAACAACGAGCAGAAGAGAGATAGCCGCGGGCGTCATACCATCAATCTTTGCAGCTTGAGCGACACTGAACGGTCGCTGCCTGCCAAGCTTCTGCTTGAGCTCATTCGAAAGGCCAGCAAGCGTGGAGTAGTCGAAATCGTCTGGGATGAGGCGATTCTCGTCACGTTGGATATCAATAATATCCGAAGACTGCCGGCGCATATAGACGGCATATGAAGCTTCGATCTCCACGGCCTGCGCGATCGGCTTGCTCAACGCTTGAAGTTCGGGCCATACATTTGACAGCAGCCCCATGTCGAAATCGGGGTAGGCGAGTAGCTCGTAGGCCGAACGTCTCTGCCCATCCAAATTGATCTTCAAGCCATACTTCCGGGCATCATTCGGCGTAATATGCAATGCCCTCAGCTGTTCTCGCGCACCATCAAGGGCTCCTTTGTATTCGTGGAATTTGGTGCGACGAGCCTCTCCCAGGCATCCGATCTCGTCCGCAATCGGAGTGAGCCGCATATCTGCGTTGTCCGCACGCAGAGAAAGGCGGTATTCCGCGCGTGAGGTGAACATGCGATAGGGCTCGGCAACGCCCCTAGACGTCAGATCGTCAATCATGACGCCGATGTAGGAGTTCGTGCGGCTCAGATAGACCGGTGTTTGGTTGCCTGCCCGGCGCGCGGCATTAAGACCCGCCACGAGCCCTTGGGCCGCTGCCTCCTCGTAACCAGTCGTTCCGTTGATCTGCCCTGCGAGGTAAAGCCCCGGCATTCGCTTCGCCTCGAGAGCAGGCGTCAGCTCACGCGGATCGACGTGATCATATTCGATCGCATAGCCAGGTTGGATGATAGAAACCTTTTCAAGGCCCGGTATCGTACGGATGAAATCATCCTGCACCTCTGCCGGCAGCGACGTCGAAATGCCATTGGGATAGACTGTATCGTCGTCCAAGCCTTCTGGCTCGAGGAAAATTTGATGCCCGTCCCGCTCGCCGAACTTCACGATTTTGTCCTCGATTGACGGACAATAACGCGGTCCAACGCCCTCGATCTGCCCGGAATACATTGCCGAACGATGCAGGTTGTCCTGAATGAGTTTATGTGTGGCAGCCGTGGTGCGCGTTACCCCACATTCAATCTGGGGATTCGTAATTGCACCGGTCATGAATGAGAATGGCGTTACCTCTTCATCTGCGCCCTGTCGGCCGACAGATGCCCAATCAATCGTTTTTGTGTCAAGACGGGCTGGCGTGCCTGTCTTGAGGCGGCCGAGCCGAAGCCCCAGGCGCGACAATGTTCCAGACAAACCGAGAGACGGATCTTCGCCGACACGGCCCGCCGGGATCTTCTTATCCCCGATATGAATAAGCCCGCGCAAGAAGGTACCTGTCGTAAGAACGACGGCGCCGCAGCTTAGAATCCGGCTATCTTTCATGACGACGCCCGTGATGCGGCCGTCTGATATATCAAGATCAAAGGCATCACCTTCGATAACCTCGATATTATCAATAGCTTCGATTGCTGCTTGCATTGCAGCCCGATAGAGCTTCCGATCGGCTTGGGTGCGCGGGCCGCGGACTGCCGGGCCTTTTTTGCGATTCAGCATCCGGAACTGGATACCGGCGGCATCGGCCATACGACCCATGAGACCGTCCAGCGCATCCACCTCCCGGACCAGGTGGCCTTTACCAAGACCGCCAATCGCAGGGTTGCAGGACATGACCCCGATCGTGTCGCGCCGATGCGTCACCAGGGCAGTGCGCGCGCCGACGCGGGCTGCTGCGCTGGCCGCTTCGCAACCTGCGTGACCACCTCCGATCACAACGACGTCGTATTGATAGACACTCATTTCGCTTTCTCGCACGCTTCCAGATGTTTCACGTGAATCATTTTCCAATGCAAAACTCTGAGAAGATCACATCGAGCAAATTCTCAACATCGACGCGCCCTGTAATCCTGCCCAAGGCGTTGCCTGCGATACGAAGGTTCTCGGCTCTAATGTCGAGCTCCGCCGACGGATCCGCCAAAGCTGCCTCGATCGCCTTCAGACATTCCGCAAGCGAATCCTTTTGCCGCTTGCGGCTTGGGATCGCTAAGCTTTGGCCGCTGACCTGCCGCTCCAGCCGCTCGGCGATGGCGGCGCGAAGCGCGACCAATCCCGCATCCGTGACGGCAGATATCGTCAGATCGTAGGCGTCCGGACCATTTCCCGCGGATATATCGGCCTTTGTCCCGACTCGCAAGACTTCCGTATTGGCGATTGGCGGACGCGCATTCGTACCATCGGCCATATCCTCGAGATAGAGGACAAGACTCGCTTCAGAGATGACCTGCTCCGCGCGCCGGATACCCTCCCGCTCCACGAGTTCATGTGCTTCCCGCAAACCTGCCGTGTCATAAAGCTTTACGAGGAAGCCATTGATATCGAGATCGACGTGAAGAACATCACGCGTGGTTCCCGCGATGTCCGTCACGATGGCAACCTCTCGCCGAGCAAGCGCATTCATCAGGGTCGATTTTCCGGCATTCGGCGCGCCCGCGATAACGACCTTGAAGCCATCGCGAATAATCTCGCCGGCCTTCGCGTGGGCGAGATGGTTTGCTATCTCTGCCTGTAGTCCGCCAACATCATCCCAGACCAGATCCGATACCGAACCGGGTACGTCATCTTCATCGGCAAAGTCGAGTTCGGCTTCGATCAGGGCGCGAGCCCGCGTCAATCGTTCCGCCCACGAATCGTATAGTTGGGAAAGCTTCCCCTGGCTATGCTCGACCGCCAGACGTCTTTGCATCTCCGTTTCTGCGGCTATGAGATCGGCCAGACCCTCGATCTCCACGAGGTCGAGTTTGCCGTTTTCAAAAGCCCGACGCGAGAATTCACCTTCGGCCGCCATGCGCACGCCGTCGATCGTCTCCAGTTCCTCGAATAGCGCATTAATGACGGCTCGGCTGCCATGCAGCTGGAGCTCGGCGCAGTCTTCGCCTGTAAAAGACGCCGGAGATGGAAAGAAGAGCACTAAACCGCTATCGATGATTGAACCGTTACGCAAACGAATCGTTCGCAGCGACGCCTTGCGCGGCGGTGGAACGTCGCCGGTCAACAACTGCAGAGCATCGCGCGTCTTCACACCACTGAGGCGGATAACCGCAACGCCGGAGGGGACTGCTCCGCTCGACAGTGCATAGATGGTTTCGTTCGACATCCTCGGTTACTCTGGCCGCGCGGATTCCTCAAAAACCGAAAGCCGGCCACGGAGAATGACCGGCTTCATATCAGACATCCGGCTATCTATTATGTGTTCATCGACTCGAAGAAATCCGGATTACTCTTCGTCTGCTTCAGCTTGTCGATGAGAAACTCGATCGCGTCGGTCGTTCCCATGGGGGCAAGAATACGTCGAAGCACGAAGATCTTCTGCAGGTCTTGACGCGGGACAAGCAGGTCCTCCTTGCGCGTGCCGGACTTCAGAATATCCATCGCCGGGAAGATGCGCTTGTCCGCTACCTTACGATCGAGAACGATTTCCGAGTTACCGGTGCCCTTGAATTCTTCGAAAATGACTTCATCCATACGGCTGCCGGTATCAATGAGCGCCGTCGCGATAATCGTCAGGGAGCCGCCTTCTTCGATGTTACGGGCAGCGCCGAAGAAACGCTTCGGCCGTTGCAGAGCGTTTGCATCGACACCACCAGTCAGAACCTTACCGGAGGACGGCACCACGGTGTTGTAGGCGCGTCCGAGGCGCGTGATCGAATCAAGCAGGATGACGACATCGCGCCCGTGTTCGACAAGCCGCTTTGCCTTTTCGATCACCATCTCGGCGACCTGCACGTGACGCACAGCTGGCTCGTCGAATGTGGAAGATATCACTTCGCCGCGCACCGAACGCTGCATGTCCGTCACTTCCTCAGGACGTTCATCGATCAGCAGAACGATCAGGTAGCATTCCGGATGATTTGCAGTGATCGAGTGCGCAATATTCTGCAGAAGAACGGTCTTACCGGTTCTGGGCGGCGCGACGATGAGACCACGCTGGCCCTTACCAAGCGGCGCCACGAGATCGATGACGCGCGAAGACAGATCCTTCGATGTCGGAACGTCGAGTTCCATCTTGAATCGTTCATTCGGATAAAGCGGCGTCAGATTGTCGAAGTGAACCTTATGACGGATCTTTTCCGGATCGTCGAAATTGATCGTGTTCACCTTGAGAAGAGCAAAATAGCGCTCGCCTTCCTTCGGACCGCGGATCGGTCCCTCGACCGTATCGCCAGTTTTAAGCGAGAAGCGGCGGATCTGCGAAGGGGAAATATAGATATCGTCCGGACCCGGCAGATAGTTGGCGTTTGGCGAACGCAGGAAGCCGAAACCATCCTGCAGGACTTCCACGACGCCTTCGCCGATGATCTCGACATCCTGGCTCGCGAGAACCTTCAGGATCGCAAACATCAGTTCTTGTTTGCGCATGGTGCTTGCATTTTCGACCTCGAGCGATTCGGCGAACGCCAGAAGATCGGTCGGGGATTTACTCTTAAGTTCCTGAAGCTTCATTTCAGCCATGAAGTGACCATTACTCTATATTTCGAAGGGGGAAGGCTATGTTGCGTCGTTTCGGTGTTGCGAAAGGGCTCGCAGACGACTGAACTCAAAACACATGCCACGAAGATGAGATGGGCGGAAAATAGCGACTAAGATAAGACCCCGCAAGGGGGCTTCTAAAAATGAAGTAAATTTAAACGGCGCCTGTTCACGTCAAAACGGCTTAACGACGACAAGGATGACAATCAGGATCATCAGCAGCGTCGGCGCTTCGTTCATGAATCTCCAATACCGCGCTGAGCGTCGGTTTTCGTCACGGGCAAAAGCGGCGACCGCTCGGCTGAAAAACATGTGAACGGCCGTCAGGAGCACGACGAGGGCAAGCTTCACATGCAGCCAGCCGCCCTGAAAACCGTAGACAGACCAAGCCAGATACAAGCCGAAGACCCAAGTCAGCATCATCGCCGGGTTCATGATCACCTTCAGCAGACGTCGCTCCATGATCTTGAAGGTCTCCGACTGCAAGGAACCTGGCTCCGCATCCGTATGGTAGATGAACAGCCGCGGCATGTAGAACAGCCCGGCCATCCAGGAGATCACCGCGATGATGTGCAGTGCCTTGATCCAAAGGTAGAGGTCGTCCGGGTTCCATACGAACAGCCCGACAGCAAGCAGCACAAAGAGGGCGAGGGCAAAATGCGCTCGTCGCCGCGCGTAGCTACCGGGTCGCTGATCCGTCTGCCTTTCCATCATTCAATTCCCGCCGCGGCGAACGCGCTCGACAAGCAGGCGAACATTTTCCGGATCGGCCTGCGGCGTGATTCCATGACCGAGGTTGAAGATCAGCGGCCCGCCACCGAGATGCGCCAAGATTTCGTCGATACCCTCCTCAAGCGCCCGCCCGCCGGCAACAACCCTCATCGGATCAAGGTTACCTTGAACCGCTCCCTCCTTTTGAAGCTCAGCAGCAAATTCAAGCGGCACCGACCAATCAAGGCCAATCGCGTCAGCACCGGTCTTCTGCCTGTAGGTCTTCAAAAGATAGCCCGCACCCTTGGCGAACGAGATGACCCGCGCATTCGGATGCCGTGCCTTGATAGCGGCAATCATCCGAGCAACTGGCTTGACTGCGAAAGCCTCGAATTCCTTTTCCCCAAGAACACCGGCCCAAGAATCGAAAATCTGCACGGCATCAGCGCCGGCATGTATTTGCGTCAGCAGATACTCGGCGGAGATATCCGCAAGCAGCATCAACAGCCGTTCAAACGCTTTTGGATACTGGTAGGCGAAAAGCCTCGCAGGCGCTTGGTCAGGTGTTCCGTGGCCCGCAATCATGTAGGTTGCCACCGTCCAGGGCGCACCACAAAAGCCGAGAAGCGTCGTTTCTTCCGGGAGCTCGGCGCGCAACCGCCGCACTGTCTCAAAGACCGGCTTCAGATAGTCGATAACTCCCCCCGCATCCAGACGTGAAATTCCAGCCTCGTCGATCGGGTCCATCTCTGGACCATGGCCTTCCGTAAAACGCACATTGCGCTTCATGGCATCGGGAATGACGAGAATGTCAGAGAAGAGGATCGCCGCGTCGAAGCCGTAGCGGCGGATGGGCTGCAGCGTCACTTCGACAGCCTGTTCCGGTGAATAACAAAGATCGAGGAAGCTGCCGGCCTTTGCACGCGTTTCCCGGTATTCCGGCAGATAACGACCTGCCTGTCTCATAAGCCAGACCGGCGGAGGGGAGAGAGTTTCGCCGTCGAGAACTCTCATGATTTTCCGGCGTGTTTCGCTCAAGCGCTTCGTCCCTATAAAAATCTAAAGATATTTTAAAAGGTTTCTATTTCTTAGAGTCGGTGTCTATCAAGGATTAAAATCCATCCACTGGTGATGCCAAATGTCACGCGCATCAACAATATCGGGACAACATCGACAGCCTTCCATGGCATTTTTTGGAGAACCTCGAATCTAAAAGTGATTCCAAAAACTTGTCTCGAAAGCTGAGGCGTTTCTTTCTGTGGATATCTTGTGTAGTCTAGATGAGCTCTTCAGCGCGGGCCACAAATCCACAGGCCGCCTGCAGTACCCTCCAGAAAATCCGAAATGTGGATAAGGGGCCATGTTTTCCCTTGCCTCAAGCCATGCCGGTCCCTTAGCTCTTTCCCATCCAGTCTTTTCAACAGGCAGCAGAAAATAGCGTGGAGAACCGCACGAACTTCTTCCATCTGCATCTGATTTCTGACTCGACCGGTGAGACTCTGATCTCAGCCGGCCGCGCTGCATCCGCCCAGTTCAAATCTGCCCAAGCGGTCGAACACGTCTATCCGTTGATCCGCAACCGCAAGCAGCTGCTTGCGGTTCTCGATTCGATCGACAACGAGCCAGGCATTGTTCTTTACACCGTCGTCGATCGGGAACTCGCTGCGCTGATCGATGAGAGGTGCGTCGAGATGGGCGTCGCCTCAGTCAATGTGCTTGAGCCTGTGATGGCCGCTTTCCAGCTTTATCTCGGGGCTCCGCTGCGGCGCCGTGTCGGCGCTCAACATGTTATGAATGCCGGCTATTTCGCGCGCATCGAGGCGCTCAACTTCACCATGGATCACGACGACGGGCAAATGCCCGAGGACTACAACGACGCCGACGTCGTCATCATCGGTATCAGCCGTACGTCCAAAACGCCGACGAGCATCTATCTCGCCAATCGCGGCATCAAGACAGCGAACATTCCGATCGTCTATGACGTGCCTTTGCCAGAAGCGCTTTTCACTGCAACGAGGCCGTTGATCGTCTGCCTCATAGCAACGACGGATCGGATATCGCAAGTGCGTGAGAACCGGGTGCTCGGTGCGACGCCCGGCTTCGATCGTGGTCTATATACGGATCGAGCCGCGATCTCCGAAGAACTGAAATATGCCCGCTCGCTCTGTGCGCGGCATAATTGGCCGTTGATCGATGTGACCCGTCGCTCCATCGAAGAGACGGCGGCCGCGATCGTTGCCCTGCGCCCCAAGCTGCGCTAAGCGCTGACATTATGAACCACGAGCTATGAGACGCATGACATCGAAACTGATTCTTGCCTCCTCCAGTCCATTCCGGCGGATGCTGCTTAAAAATGCCGGCCTGGAGTTTGAAGCGCATGCGCCAAAGATAGACGAGCGCGCAATCGAAGCACCGCTCGAACGAGAGGGCGCATCTCCAGATACTGTAGCCTTGGTGCTTGCAAGGGCTAAAGCAGACGAGGTGAGCGGCCGGTTTCCGGACGCGCTCATCATCGGCTCGGACCAGACCATGTCGCTTGGCGATCGTGTGTTTCACAAGCCGCACGACATGGCTGACGCCGCCAATCATCTGAGATTACTCTCGGGACAAACACATCGTCTGAACAGTGCGATCGCCATCGTCCGAAATGGTGCACTTCTATGGGAGCATGTGTCACATGCGTCGCTGACGATGCGCGTTCTGTCGGCGGATTTCATATCGCGCCATCTTGCACGCGTTGGCAACACGGCGCTTGGCAGCGTTGGCGCCTATCAGCTGGAGGGCGAGGGAATTCAACTTTTCAGCCAGATCGACGGCGACTACTTCACGATCCTTGGCCTGCCGATGTTGCCGCTGCTCGCGAAACTAAGGGAATTGGGTGCGATTGATGGATGATTCACGTGAAACATTCGGCCCGAATGCCTTTGTCACCGGCTTCCCGGTGCGGCACTCACGTTCGCCTTTGATCCACGGATACTGGCTGAAAAAGCTTGGGCTTCGCGGAAGCTACCGCGCATACGAGGTTGCTCCCGCCGATTTTGCAGCATTCATTGGATCGCTCAAGGATCAAAGCTCGGGCTTTATCGGCGGCAATGTCACCATCCCGCACAAGGAGTTGGCCTGTCAGCTCGCCGACAGGCCGGACGAACTCTCCCAGGAACTCGGGGCATCCAACACGTTATGGCTGGAGGAAGGAAAACTCCATTCGACCAATACCGACGGTCACGGATTTACCGCCAACCTGAACGCGCGCCACCCTGGCTGGGATAAGCACGAGACCGCAATAATACTCGGTGCAGGCGGCGCCAGCCGGGCGGTCATACAGGCCGTGCGCGACCGCGGCTTCCGGGAGATCCATGTCGTCAACCGAACCGCGGCTCGCGCGCAGGAACTTGCCGATCGTTTTGGAGAAAAAGTCTATGCGCATCCGATGGGAGCGCTCGCGGAGGTCATGAAAGGTGCGGGTCTTTTCGTCAATACGACATCGCTCGGTATGGACGGCGAAACAGCACCGGCAATCGATTTTTCGCCGCTCGACGTTAACGCGGTCGTCACAGATATCGTCTATGTGCCGCTGAAGACACCCTTGCTGAAACAAGCCGAGGAGCAGGGTTTCGCGATCGTGGATGGACTTGGTATGCTGCTTCATCAGGCTGTGCCGGGCTTCGAGAAATGGTTCAGCAAGCGGCCGGTGGTCGATGACGAGCTTCGTGCACTCGTCGTCGCAGATATGGAAAAACACAGATGATCCGGATCGGTCTCACGGGTTCCATAGGGATGGGGAAATCAACTGCGGCAAAGCTCTTTGCCGAAGCCGGTATTCCCGTCAATGATTCCGATGCTGTGGTCCACGAGCTTTATGCCGGCGAGGCAGCGCAGTTGATCGAAGCCGAATTCCCGGGCACCGTTCGGAACGGCGTCGTCGACCGTCAGGAACTTGGCCGTCAGCTTTCGCGCCGACCAGATGGCTTCAAAACGCTCGAAGCAATCGTTCATCCGCTGGTTCGCCAGCGCGAAACGGAATTCGTGGAACGCGAAAAAGCGCGAGGATCGGAGATAATCCTGCTCGATATCCCGTTGCTTTTCGAAACTGGTGCCGAGACCCGAGTCGACATAGTCGTGGTCGTGAGCTGCGATCTACAGATTCAACGCGATCGGGTGCTTGCGCGACCGGGCATGACCGAGGAAAAATTCAATATGATTCGCTCGCGCCAGACCCCGGACGCCGAAAAGCGGGAGCGTGCCGATTACGTCATCGACACGGGGCACGCCATCGAAATTACGCGGGCGAGGGTGAGTGAAATCATCGCGGTCTTGAAAGCGCGGATCGCGAAGGGAGATTTCCGGAATGCGTGAAATCATTTTCGACACGGAAACCACCGGTCTCGACAGCCGCATGGATCGCATCATCGAAATCGGCGGCATCGAGCTTTTGAACCATTTCCCGACCGGCCGCACGATCCATATCTATATCAATCCGGGAGATCAGAAAGTTCATCCCGATGCGCTCGCCGTTCACGGCATTACCGACGAGTTTTTGAAGGACAAGAAGCCTTTCTCCGCAGTGGTTGAAGAGATCATCGAGTTCTTCGGTGACGCAAGGTGGATCGCGCACAACGCGACCTTCGATATGGGTTTTGTCAATGCCGAACTCGCTCGCCTTGGCATACCGCCGGTCCTGCCGGAGAGGGTCGTCGATACGCTTTCTCTCGCTCGGCGCAAACATCCGATGGGACCGAATTCGCTCGATGCCCTCTGCCGCCGCTACGGCATAGACAACTCACACCGCACAAAACACGGTGCACTTCTCGACTCCGAACTGCTTGCCGAGGTCTATATAGAGATGATCGGCGGGCGTCAGACCGCTCTCGGTTTGAGCGTTGCGGCAACAAGCGGGGCAGGCGACGCCGAGATTGTTCTGGAGGAGGCCGATGGCATCGGTTTGGAGCGGCCCCGGCCACTCGCCCCGCGCCTTAGCGAAGCGGAAGCTCAGGCTCACGATGCGTTGATTGCCGCCCTCGGCAGTAAAGGCATCTGGGCCAGATACGATCGCCCAAATTAAAAATGCCCGGGCTTTGACCCGGGCACCGCAGTCAAATCACGTGCTTCGAATCAATTTGTCTGCACCTTTGCGCGCGTCTGCTCTTCGGCGACGCGTTGCGCAAACATCTGTGCGAAGTCGATCGGGTCGATCATCAGCGGGGGGAAGCCGCCATTACGCGTAACATCGGCAACGATCTGGCGGGCAAACGGGAAGAGCATGCGCGGGCATTCGATGAAGAGAACCGGCAGCATGTGTTCTTGCGGGAAGCCGGCAACGCGGAAGACGCCGCCGTAAACGAGTTCGGCATGAAAGACCGTCTTGTCGCCATCCTTGGCCTCGGCGTTGAGCGACAGCACAACGTCGAAATCCGTATCCGAAAGCGGATTGGCATTGACGTTGACGTTGATATTGATCGCCGGAGCCTTGTCGCGCGCTTGAAGCGAACGCGGCGCACCCGGATTTTCGAAGGAAAGGTCCTTCGTGTACTGAGCGAGAATGGTGAGGCTCGGGCTTGTCGTGCCGCTGCCGTTGTTTTCATCAGCCATTGGATTTTCCTCGAGGGGCATTGGATGTTGCCGCCATCTAACATTTCGGGAAAAGGCTTACAACCCTGGGCGAATCCGTCTCTACTCGCCGAGCCGCTTGCCTGACCAGGGAGACTTGTTGTTAGGCTCGCGGCGATAATCGTCCTCGTCAAGATCAACAACTTTTGAATCCGGCTTGGATTGGTTGCTGAATCCGGACGATTGCGACGCGGTAGAGCCTCTCTTCGTCTCAACGATAACGAATCGTTTGCGGATGTAGTTCCAGGCAAGATCACGAACGGCCGGGATGAAAAGCGCGATGGCGATGATGTCTGAAATAAATCCCGGAACGATGAGAAGCAGCGACGCGATGACGAGCATGGCTGGCCGCAGAAGTTCCCGGCCAGGTAATACGCCGGTTCGCCCCTCGGTCGACATACGCTGCAGGATGCCTATACCCTGGCGACGAAGCAGAGCCATGCCGATTACAACACTCAGCACGACGAGACCAAGGGTCGCCAGCAGGCCGACTGCGCGCCCGACGATTACGAAGCCCGCTATCTCCGCCAGCGGCAGCAGCAGCACAAAACCTGGAAGCATTGCAAGTCGCATCGTCTCTCCAACCGGCGCTCGCCGGGCCTCAATGGCAATCGCAAGATTGCGGCTATTTGAATCATCTGTCTATGCGGACTATATGGGAGTACAAATCATAGATGTTAACGGTGGCTGCGGCACGATATGAGTTCAAACGACTTCATCACTTTGTTTTTCCTTGTGGCGGCGGTGCTGATTTTTTTCCAGCTCCGCAGTGTTCTGGGACGCCGCACGGGAAATGAGAAGCCGCCGCGCGATCTCTTTACGCCGCGCGATGCCGCCGGTCCTGAGCATTCCGATGCCGGCAAGGTCGTGACGCTTCCGCGCCGCGATACGCCTGCAGAAGAAGAAGGCCGCTTTGCAGTGGTCGACGCTTTTGCGCCCCCCGGTACGCCGCTCAATGAGCCTCTCCGTGCGCTCAGTAAAGCCGATCCATCCTTCGCACCTAAGGAATTTTTGAACGGCGCGAAGATGGCTTACGAAATGATCGTCATGGCTTATGCCGACGGTGACAGAAAGACGTTGAAGAATCTTTTGTCCCGCGAGGTCTATGAAGGTTTTGATGCGGCCATCGCAGATCGCGAGGCCAAGGGCGAGAAAGTGAAATCCACCTTTGTCGGCATCGATAAGGCGGACATCACACAGGTGGAAGTCAAAGGCAGCGAGGCACAGATTACGATCCGTATCGCCAGCCAGCTGATCTCCGCGACCTACGACAAAGCTGACAAGCTGATTGAAGGCGATGTCGAGAACGTTGCCGAAGTCAACGACATCTGGACCTTTGCCCGCGATACGCGATCGCGCGATCCCAATTGGAAACTCGTGGCAACCGAATCGGAAACATGAGTGACGATAAAGCGGGCTTCGTTCTGCAAGCTGTCGGTTTCGATGAACTCAAGGGCTGGAAGGATGATGATCCCTCCAGCCTTTTTGAAGTCATGGAAGCGTGCCGCAGCCAAATTACCGGCAAACCCTACCGCACCGGATCGCTCGGCCTGAGCACCGACGATCTTTTGCCTCTGCTCGACGCAGCCCGAAATGCGAAACCCGCATCTGCTTCTGATGCCCGATCCTTCTTCGAGCAGAACTGTCGGCCGTTTTTTATCAGAAAACTGGACGGCAGCCGGGGTTTCGTTACCGCTTTTTACGAACCGGAAATCGCCGTTTCCGACAAGCTCGATTCTACTTATCGCTTCCCGTTTTACCGGCGACCCGATGATCTGATCGACCTCGACAATAGCAACCGCCCCGTAGGCCTCGATTCATCCTATGCCTTTGGTCGCCTCCGGGATGGAGAGATAAGCGCCTATCCCGACCGGCAGGCGATCGACCAAGGCTTCCTCGACGGTCGAGGCCTTGAAATCGCCTGGGCGAAATCCAAGATCGATGTCTTCTTCGTGCATGTGCAGGGCGCGGCGCGACTGCGCTACCCGGATGGACGGACGGCGCGTATCACATATACGGCAAAGGCCGGGCATCCTTTCTCCGCTATCGGCAAGCTGTTGGTCGACCGCGGCGAAATCGACCGTGCGAACATTTCCATGCAGTCGATTCGCGCCTGGCTCGCAGCGCATCCAGAGCAGGTCGATGATGTTCTCTGGCACAATCGATCCTATATTTTCTTCCGCGAGGCGCCGGTTGCCGCTTCCAAAGCTGGACCAGTTGCTGCAGCGAAAGTGCCGTTAGTCGCCGGACGGTCGCTTGCCGTCGACCGCCTGATACATACCTTCGGTTTTCCCTTCTTCATCCGTTCTGAAAGCCTGACCCATCTTGATAAGGGTAGGCCATTCCAGCGTTTGATGCTTGCCTTGGACACTGGCTCTGCGATCGTCGGTCCTGCGCGTGGCGATATTTTTACGGGTTCCGGCGATGAAGCGGGCGAATTGGCGGGTACGGTGCGCAACGACGCAGACTTTGCCATCCTCATTCCGAACACTGCGGCTGGACGGTTCGGCCGATGACGAGAGACCGCAAGCTCAGCACAGACGAGAGAATCCTATGGGGCAAGGTTGCGCGCAGTACGCGGCCGCTCGCCGGCAAGAAGGGTGAGTTTACTGAACTCGATGCCTTTCTTGTGGAAACCGAAGCCGAGGTCGGGAATGCCGTCCAGAAATCGTCTGCTGAAACGGAAATACAAGCTGCAGCGCTGCCCACGGCAGCGAAGCAGCCTTCCGGCACCCACCATCCACTGGAGCGGCCCGTCAAACGCAAGATCGCCAAAGGCAGGCTGGCACTAGAGGCGCGTATCGATCTCCACGGCCTCGTGCAAAGCCAAGCCCATGTCATGCTTCTCGATTTCCTCATCCGCGCGCATGAGCGCGGCATGCGGCACGTGCTGGTGATCACCGGCAAGGGCAGTTCGATGGGGAGCGAAGGTGCGTTGAAACGGGCTGTACCGCTCTGGTTTTCGAAGCCGGAATTCCGCTATCTGATCTCGTCTTACGAAGCGGCTGCGCACCACCACGGCGGCGAGGGCGCGCTTTATATCCGGCTCTCCCGGCGGCAGGGGGACAGGTCATGACACCGTTCGGCGAAGCTGTTCGAAAACTTCGGGCGCGCAAAGGCGTGTCGCAGAAGCAGATGGCAGCGGCGCTCAACGTCTCGCCTGCCTATCTCTCCGCACTCGAACATGGAAAACGCGGCTTGCCGACCTTCGACCTGCTTCAGCGGATCGCCGGCTATTTCAACATCATCTGGGATGAAGCTGAGGAACTCTTCCTGCTCGCCCGCGCATCGGACCCGCGCGTGGTGATTGATACCGCAGGTCTACCCCCCGAATACACGGCTTTTGCCAATCGTTTGGCGGGCCGGATTCGCAACCTTGACAGTGCAGCTTTGGCCGAGCTAGCGGCTACGCTTGAAAATCTCGGCAAAGCTGACGGAAAAGCGTCATAATCCCCTGCTTTATGCCGGATTCCCAGGCGCTGCCATTGGGAATGGCGTCCAAAAACCCTATATTCCGAAATGAAAAAGGCCGGTGATTCGCAAGGCTCTCCGGGCTCCTACAACAGGGAAATTCAAAGACAGCATGACCGATATATCAGCGACGGAAAACGGCGTTAACACCGAATATGGCGCGGATTCCATCAAGGTCCTCAAGGGACTTGATGCCGTGCGTAAGCGCCCCGGCATGTATATCGGTGACACCGACGACGGTTCCGGCCTGCATCACATGGTTTATGAAGTCGTCGACAACGCAATTGACGAGGCGCTGGCCGGCCATGCCGACATCGTCACCGTGGCGCTCAACCCCGACGGCTCGGTCACCGTGACCGACAACGGCCGCGGCATTCCAACGGATATACACACCGGCGAAGGTGTTTCCGCAGCCGAAGTCATCATGACGCAGCTTCATGCCGGCGGTAAGTTCGACCAGAATTCCTACAAAGTTTCCGGCGGCTTGCATGGCGTCGGCGTCTCGGTCGTCAACGCGCTTTCGGTCTGGCTGAAACTGAAGATCCGCCGGCAGGGTAAGATTCATGAAATGAGCTTCACGCATGGCGTTGCCGATGCGCCACTCAAGGTGACGGGTGACGCGGGCAGCGACACAGGCACGGAAGTCAGCTTCATGCCGAGCACCGGAACCTTCACGATGACGGACTTCGATTACGGCACGCTGGAGCACCGCCTTCGCGAGCTTGCCTTCTTGAATTCCGGTGTCCGCATTTTGCTGACAGACAAGCGTCATTCGGACATCAAGCAGGAAGAAATGCGTTATGACGGCGGCCTTGAGGCCTTCGTTTCCTATCTCGATCGTGCCAAGAAACCTCTGGTCGACAAGCCTGTCTCTATCCGCGGCGAAAAGGATGGAATTACCGTCGAAGTCGCAATGTGGTGGAACGACAGCTATCATGAAAATGTGCTCTGCTTTACCAACAATATTCCACAACGCGACGGCGGCACGCATATGGCCGGCTTCCGCGCCGCGCTGACGCGCCAAGTTGTGTCCTATGCCGATAGCTCCGGTATTACCAAGAAGGAGAAAGTCACACTCCAGGGCGAAGACTGCCGCGAGGGCCTGACGGCTGTCCTTTCGGTGAAGGTGCCGGATCCGAAGTTCTCGTCGCAG
The DNA here is from genome assembly GCF_056279705.1 of Rhizobium sp. USDA 4016. NCBI lineage: Bacteria > Pseudomonadati > Pseudomonadota > Alphaproteobacteria > Hyphomicrobiales > Rhizobiaceae > Rhizobium > Rhizobium sp. USDA 4016. Next base: position 4,033,696 of record NZ_JBWCCY010000004.1, on the reverse strand, counting down.
ACGAAGGACAAGCTGGTTTCCTCGGAAGTTCGTCCGGTCGTCGAAAGCCTCGTCAATGAAGCGCTCAGCACATGGTTTGAAGAGCATCCGAGCGAGGCCAAGGTGCTCGTCGGCAAGGTCGTAGAGGCCGCCGCGGCCCGCGAAGCGGCCCGTAAGGCCCGCGAACTGACGCGCCGCAAAGGTGCGCTCGATATCGCCTCGCTGCCCGGCAAGCTCGCCGATTGCTCCGAGCGCGACCCTGCGAAGTCTGAAGTGTTCCTCGTCGAGGGTGACTCCGCGGGCGGCTCTGCAAAACAGGGACGGTCCCGTGAAAACCAGGCGATCCTGCCTCTGCGAGGCAAGATTCTCAATGTCGAGCGTGCCCGCTTCGACAAGATGCTCTCCAGCCAGGAAATCGGCACGTTGATTACCGCGCTCGGCACGGGCATCGGCAAGGACGAGTTCAGCGCCGACAAGCTTCGCTACCACAAGATCATCATCATGACGGATGCCGACGTCGACGGTGCCCACATCCGCACGCTTCTGCTGACATTCTTCTTCCGCCAGATGCCGGAGCTGATCGAGCGCGGCCATCTCTACATCGCCCAGCCGCCGCTCTACAAGGTTTCGCGCGGCAAGTCCGTTCAGTATGTGAAAGACGAAAAGGCGCTAGAAGATTATCTGATCGGCCAGGGCCTTGAGGATGCGGCGCTGAGGCTCGCAAGCGGCGAAGTCCGCGCCGGTCAGGATCTGCGCGAAGTTATCCTCGATGCATTGCGCCTGCGTGCGTTGCTCGAAAACCTGCATTCCCGTTACAATCGCGCTGTCGTTGAGCAGGCGGCAATCGCCGGGGCACTGAACGCCGAAGCGGCCAGCGATCGTGCCAGGGCCGAACAGCTCGCGACTGATGTCGCCAAGCGACTAGACATCATCGCCGAGGAAACCGAGCGCGGCTGGGAAGGCGGCCTGACCAGCGAAGGCGGGTTGCGGCTTGAGCGAATGGTGCGCGGCGTCAAGGAAGTCGTCGTGCTCGACATGGCGCTGATTGGATCGCAGGACGCGCGTCAAATTGATCAGCTCTCGTCACGCCTCAAAGAAATCTACCAGAGCCCACCGGCGCTTTCGCGCCGCGACGGAGATACCGAGATTTCCGGTCCGCGCGCGCTCCTCGATGCAATTTTTGCCAGCGGCCGCAAGGGACTGACGATGCAGCGCTACAAGGGCCTTGGCGAAATGAATGCCGAGCAGCTCTGGGAGACGACGCTCGACCCGAACGCCCGTTCGCTGCTACAGGTCAAGGTAAACGACGCGACGGATGCCGATGGCCTTTTCGCCCGGCTGATGGGCGACGAAGTCGAGCCGCGCCGCGAATTCATTCAAGATAACGCGCTCAGCGTTGCAAATCTCGATATCTGATTGATGTCTTGTACAAAAAGGCGCGTTCATGGCGCCTTTTTCTTTCGACAGAATCAATTAGCAATGAATTTTCCGTTGAAAGCCACCTCCGCAAGCGGCATGCGTTGGCTTGGCACTTCGCGTGCCTGGTTGCGCTCGGACAGAACGCTCTTGTCGCCAAGTCGGCCGATGGCTATCCCGGCCTCGACGCGATAGCCTTCCGGAATGGCGAAGGCTAGCCTGATTTCATCATGTTTGATTCCGCCCATGCCATGGGCGTAGAAGCCTGAAAAGCGTGCCTGCAGGGCGAGATGCCCCCACGAGGCACCAGCGTCGAACGAATGCGTATAGCGCGGTTTGTTCTCCGAGAAAGCGCCACTGAAACTGCGTGAGACAACAAAGATCAGCGCGCAAGCATTCTTTGCCCATTCCTGGTTCGATTCGACGAGCAGGCTAAGATGCTTCTCGAAATGTTCCGTGCCCTTAAGGGCGTAGATGAAGCGCCAAGGCTGCTGGTTGCCGGAAGACGGCGCCCAATGAGCTGCGTCAAGGATCGTCAGCAATTGCTCTTCGGCTATGATTTCGCCGGTGAAAGCACGTGGCGACCAGCGATCGAGAAACATCGCATCGATCGGATATTCGGATGTGCGGCTATTGGCTTCGGTCATCTTATTTCCGGGTAGTGGTTGAGGGGGCTGGAGCGAATGATATTGCCTGCCAATAGAACTTTGCAAGCAAACCCGTTGCCGCAGATGCTTCTCCCATCATTCAATCCGGCGCGCCAATTCAGTTCCGGCGAAATTTTTAACAATGCGTACCGCTTCAGCAAAAAGCCGTAATGACACGCTTAGTCGACTGGTCCATAGGTGATGGTAGTCCGTTTTCGATGAGGAGGAGATTTTATGAAGCTGATGCGCGTTGGCGAACCGGGTCGTGAAAAACCGGCGCTACTCGATTCCGATGGCAAGATCCGCGACCTTTCGGCGCATGTTTCCGACGTCGCTGGTGAGGCGATTTCGCCCGCCGGCCTGGCAAAAATCGCAGCCCTCGACGCGAAAAGCCTCCCGGAATTGGCTCCGGGCCGCATTGGTGCCTGTGTTGCAGGCACGGGCAAATTCATCTGTATTGGCCTGAATTTCTCTGATCACGCTGCCGAAACGGGCGCAACAGTTCCGCCGGAACCGATCATTTTCATGAAGGCCACCTCCGCGATCGTCGGTCCCAACGATAACGTCGTCATCCCGCGTGGTTCCGAAAAGACTGATTGGGAGGTCGAACTCGGCGTTGTGATCGGAAAGACCGCAAAATATGTCACCGAGGCCGAAGCGCTGGACTACGTTGCCGGCTATTGTGTCTCCAATGATGTCTCGGAGCGCGCATTCCAGACGGAACGCTCCGGCCAGTGGACGAAGGGCAAATCCTGCGACACCTTTGGGCCAATTGGGCCCTGGCTCGTTACCAAGGACGAGATCGCCGATCCGCAGAATCTCGGCATGTGGCTGAAGGTCAACGGCCAGATGATGCAGAACGGCTCGTCGAGGACGATGGTCTTCGGGGTCGCTTATCTGGTCTCCTATCTCAGCCAGTTCATGTCGCTGCAGCCTGGCGATGTCATTTCCACCGGTACGCCGCCGGGCGTGGGCATGGGTTTGAAGCCGCCGCGTTACCTCAAGGCTGGTGATGTCGTCGAACTTGGAATCGAAGGCCTCGGCACGCAGAAGCAGACCTTTGTCGCGGATCGCTGAAGCTGTCCGATCTTTAATAATTGTGAGCGTATCAGTTGCCGGGAATCACTTTTCCCGGCATTTCTTTTTTGCGATGCGGATGCCTGTGTTGCTATGCAACAAATAAGCCTGTTACTCTCAATTGAAGTGCCCGCAAACGATGGAAAGAAGTAGATGGCCTGCCTGACGGCGCTGTCCTTTCCGGCAAAAGAAAGGTGGCGCAACTCATGTTTTATCAGCTCTATGAATTGAACCATGCAGCGATGGCGCCGTTCCGCGCTGCCGCTGATGCGATGCGGCTTGTTTATGCCAATCCGTTTAATCCTTTTTCGCAGACGCCGTTTGGCCGCACGATCGCCGCAAGTCTCGAGATGTTCGAGCGGACGACGCGCCGCTACGGCAAGCCGGAGTTCGGACTGAAGGAAACGGTCGTCGGCGACAGCAAGGTCGCAGTGCGTGAAGAGATCGTCTGGTCGCGTGCTTTCTGCAATCTCCTGCATTTTGCACGCAACACGCCCTCCGGCCACCGCGATCCCCGTATCTTAATCGTTGCACCGATGTCCGGTCACTATGCAACGCTGCTTCGCGGTACGGTCGAAGCGCTGCTTCCGAGCGCCGATATCTACATCACCGACTGGGTCGATGCCCGCATGGTGCCGATGACGGAGGGGACCTTCGATTTCGATGACTATGTCGATTATGTCATCGAGATGCTGCATTTTCTCGGCCCCGATACGCACGTCATTGCCGTATGTCAGCCCTCCGTGCCTGTGCTGGCCGCCGCCGCCGTCATGGAAGAGGCAAACGACCCGTTGTCACCATCGTCGATGACACTGATGGGCGGACCGATCGATACGCGCATCAATCCGACAGCGGTCAATAAACTCGCAGAAGAGAGACCGCTGACGTGGTTTGCCGAAAACGTCATCATGAATGTGCCATGGCCACAACCAGGCTTCATGCGCCCGGTCTATCCGGGTTTCCTACAGCTCTCGGGTTTCATGTCGATGAACCTCGACCGGCACGTGGTCGCCCACAAGGAGTTCTTCATGCATCTCGTGAAGAACGACGGTGAGCCTGAAAAGCACCGCGATTTCTACGACGAGTATCTTGCCGTGATGGACCTGACCGCGGAATTCTACCTGCAAACGGTCGATCAGGTGTTCATGAAGCACTCTCTGCCGAAGGGCGAGCTGATTCATCGTGGCAAGCGCGTCGATCCGGCCGCAATCCGCAATGTCGCGCTCCTGACGGTGGAGGGCGAGAACGACGACATCTCCGGTGTGGGCCAGACGAAGGCGGCGCAGACGATCTGCGTCAACATCCCCGACGACATGCGCACGCACTACCTCCAGCCCGACGTTGGCCACTACGGCGTCTTCAACGGATCACGCTTCCGCCGCGAGATCGCGCCGCGTATCGTCAACTTCGTCCGCGAGCACTCTCGTTCTGGAAAACTCAGCGTAAAGCGTGTCATCAGGGGGGGCAAATCCGCCTGAGTTAGAGGATGCTGATTTATTCCTGCCTGTTCAAGGCCTTGTCCGATTTCGCGGGCAATCGTCTTGAAGGGTTGGCTGGCGGTAACCACATCGATTTTCAGCGTTCGGTATTCTGCCGGGCGCAGAAAGCGAGGATACCGCACGATGAACCAGTCAGCATTGCTTCGCCCGGATTGGACTCCGGCTACCGTTGCGTTGATGGTGCTCGGCTTCGTGGTCTTCTGGCCTCTGGGCCTGGCCATGCTTGCCTATATCATCTTCGGCGAGCGCCTTCGCGGTTTCAAGCGCGACGCGAATAACGCGACTGACGGCTTTTTTGCCGGCTGCCGCCGTTCGCATGGCCGCTACCGCCCGCATTTTTCGACCGGCAACGTCGCCTTTGACGATTGGCGGAAGGCCGAGCTTGACCGCCTCGAGGAAGAGCGCCGTAAGCTCGATGAAATGCGCGAGGAATTCGATACCTATATGCGCGAGCTTCGTCGCGCCAAGGATCAGGAAGAATTCGACCGTTTCATGCGCGACCGAAAGAATGCAAAGCGCGATGACAATGGCCCGGTTGCCGAATTTCAGACGCCTTAACGTGTCACTAGATGATCAGCAGACCGGCATCAGCGATGCCGGTTTTTCTTTGCCCGGATTTGTTGCGAATCGTATAGAAAAAGCGCTTATGTTTCCGCTCCTTTCCAAGCCGCGACGAACTGCTGCACGAAAACCTGCTCCGCCCGAAACGCGGACGCTGGACGTCGCAGGCAGGCTGATGCCGCTGACGATCAAGCAGCATGATCGCGCAACGCGTATTACGCTTCGTATCGAGCCCGGCGGCAGGGCGCTTAAAATGACGGTTCCGAAGGGCCTTGCGCAGCGCGAGGTCAACGCCTTCCTCGACCGTCATCAGGGATGGCTGTTGACGAAACTGGCAAAGTTCTCCGTCGACAATACCCTTCACGATGGCGGCGAGATCCTGGTGCGCGGCATCAAGCACCGGATCGAACATACCGGCAGTCTGCGCGGCCTCACCGAGGCAGTCATTGTCGGCGACCGGCATGTGCTGAAGGTCAGTGGCCTACCGGAACATCTCGGCCGCCGGATCGCAACCTTTCTGAAGAAGGAGGCGCGCTCTGACCTCGTGCGGCTCGCGCACTTCCACGCGCGTTCGATCAAGGCACCGATCAAGTCGATTTCCATGAAAGACACGCGCAGCCGTTGGGGCTCATGCTCGTCGGAGGGAAATTTGAGCTTTTCCTGGCGCGTCGTCATGGCGCCGGCCTCGGTGATCGATTATCTAGCGGCCCACGAAGTGGCGCATCTCAGAGAAATGAATCACGGCCCGCATTTCTGGGCGCTTTGCCAAAAGCTCTGCCCGCATATGGAAGATGCGAAATCCTGGCTGAAACGCTACGGAAGCCAGCTTCACGCAATCGACTTTGATTGAGCGTTTAGCCGCGGTAAATTAAGCCTTAGTCGCAAATTGGCTCGACTCTTTTGCCTTTTCGTGTCACTTCGCTGCCATGAAACCCGATATCAAAATCTGCGGCCTGAAGAGCGCTGAAGCGATCGAGCGCGCGGTCAATCGCGGCGCGAACCATATCGGTTTTATCTTCTTCGAGAAAAGTCCTCGTTATATCGAGCCGGACGTTGCCGGAAAGCTTGCGGATGCTGTCCGCGGCAAAGCCAAGATCGTCGCCGTCACGGTCGATCCCACTAATGACGAACTCGATGAAATCGTTGCGCTTTTGAAGCCGGACATGGTCCAGCTTCACGGCAACGAGAGCCCGGAACGCGTCTTGACGATAAAGGCTGTCTACGGTCTCGCGATCATGAAGGTCTTCTCTATTCGCAGCGCCGATGATCTGAAGCGGGTTGAGGCTTATATTGGGATAGCCGACCGGTTTCTCTTCGACGCCAAGCCGCCGAAGGGGTCGGAATTGCCGGGCGGCAACGGGGTTTCCTTCGATTGGAGCCTGCTCGGCCAGCTTGACGATAGCGTGGATTACATGCTTTCCGGTGGGCTGAACAAGGACAACATCGCCGAAGCGCTGACGATCACCAAGGCGCCGGGCATCGACGTATCCTCCGGCGTCGAAAGTGCACCCGGCGTGAAGAGCGTCGCCATGATCGATGATTTTTTCGATGCGGTCGAGAAGGCTTGCGAGCCTGAAACGGTCTCAGGGAGTTGAGAGTGAACCAGACGCTAAAACCGAATTCCTTCCGTTCCGGTCCCGATGAGGATGGCCGTTTCGGCATCTATGGCGGCCGTTTCGTCGCCGAAACGCTGATGCCGCTGATCCTCGATCTGCAGGAGGAATGGAACAAGGCGAAGGACGATCTCGAATTCCAGGCGCAATTGAAACATCTTGGCAGCCACTACATCGGCCGCCCGAGTCCGCTTTATTTCGCTGAGCGCCTGACTGCCGAGCTGGGCGGCGCGAAGATCTATTTCAAGCGCGAAGAGCTGAACCACACGGGTTCGCACAAGATCAACAACTGCATCGGCCAGATCCTGCTTGCCAAGCGCATGGGCAAAACGCGCATCATCGCTGAAACCGGTGCGGGCCAGCATGGGGTTGCCTCTGCAACGGTCGCCGCCCGCTTTGGCCTTCCCTGCGTCGTCTATATGGGCGCGACGGATGTCGAGCGCCAGGCGCCGAACGTTTTCCGCATGAAGCTGCTTGGCGCCGAGGTGAAGCCGGTGACGGCAGGTCACGGCACGCTGAAGGATGCGATGAACGAAGCCCTGCGCGACTGGGTCACCAATGTCGATGACACCTATTATCTGATCGGCACCGCAGCCGGCCCGCATCCCTATCCGGAAATGGTTCGCGATTTCCAGGCGGTCATCGGCACGGAAGCCAAGGCGCAGATGCTGGAAGCCGAAGGACGACTGCCGGATCTTGTCATCGCTGCGGTTGGCGGCGGTTCGAATGCAATCGGCATCTTCCATCCGTTCTTGGATGACGAAGGCGTAAAGATCGTCGGCGTCGAAGCCGGCGGCAAGGGTCTGCAAGGCGATGAGCATTGCGCTTCGATCACGGCCGGCTCGCCGGGCGTGCTTCACGGCAATCGCACGTATCTGCTCCAGGACGGCGATGGTCAGATCAAGGAGGGCCACTCGATTTCGGCCGGCCTCGATTATCCCGGCATCGGCCCCGAGCATTCCTATCTGAACGATATTGGCCGCGTCGAATACGTGCCGATCATGGATCACGAGGCGCTCGATGCCTTCCAGACGCTGACCCGCCTCGAAGGCATTATTCCGGCGCTTGAGCCGTCGCATGCGCTGGCCGAAGTCATCAAGCGCGCGCCGAAAATGGGCAAGGACGAGATCATCCTGATGAACCTCTCCGGCCGCGGCGACAAGGACATCTTCACCGTCGGCAAGATTCTGGGAATGGGTGTGTAAGTCATGACCGCACGTATGGATAAACGCTTTGCCGATCTGAAGGCTGAAGGCCGCCCGGCGCTCGTGACCTATTTCATGGGCGGCGACCCGGACTACGAGACCTCGCTCGGCATCATGAAGGCGTTACCGGAAGCCGGTTCTGACGTCATCGAACTCGGCATGCCGTTCTCCGATCCGATGGCCGATGGCCCGGCAATCCAGATGGCTGGCCAGCGCGCGCTAAAGGGCGGACAGACGCTTAAGAAGACGCTGCAGCTGGCAGCCGATTTCCGTAAGAGTGACAACGCGACGCCGATCGTGATGATGGGCTATTACAATCCCATCTACATCTACGGCGTCGAGACGTTCCTGGACGATGCGCTCGCATCAGGCATCGATGGCTTGATCGTCGTCGATCTTCCGCCGGAAATGGATGACGAGCTTTGCATTCCAGCGATCAGGAAGGGCATCAATTTCATCCGTCTGGCAACGCCGACGACCGATGACAAGCGCCTTCCGACGGTACTGAAGAACACGTCTGGCTTTGTCTACTACGTTTCGATGAACGGCCTCACCGGTTCGGCTCTGCCTGATCCATCGCTGGTCGCCGGGGCCGTGAAGCGCATCAAGCAGCATACCAATCTGCCCGTTTGCGTCGGTTTCGGCGTCAAGACTGCCGATCACGCCAAGGTCATCGGCAGCTCCGCCGATGGCGTCGTGGTTGGTACGGCCATCGTCAATCAGGTGGCGACAAGCCTGAGCAGCGAAGGAAAGGCCACAGCAGATACAGTCCAGGCCGTGGCCACCCTCGTTCGCGGTCTTTCATCCGGAACGCGTTCGGCGCGCCTTGTTGCTGCCGAATAGCGTCCCCACATTGGCTGTAGTCAATCAGGAGTTTTCGACTTGAACTGGATCACCAACTACGTTCGCCCGCGCATCAATTCCATGCTGGGCCGTCGCGAAGTGCCGGAGAACCTCTGGATCAAGTGCCCGGAAACGGGCGAGATGGTCTTCCACAAGGATTTGGAAGACAACAAGTGGGTTATTCCGGCTTCGGGCTATCACATGAAGATGCCGGCAAAGGCACGCCTTGCCGACCTTTTCGACAACGGTGAATACGAGTCGCTGCCGCAGCCAAAGGTCGCGCAGGATCCGCTGAAATTCCGTGATTCCAAGAAATACACGGATCGCCTGAAGGACAGCCGCCTCAAGACAGAACAGGAAGACACGATCCTCGCTGGCGTTGGCAAGGTTCGCGGCCTGAAGCTCGTCGCCGTCGTGCACGAGTTCAACTTCATGGGAGGCTCGCTCGGCATTGCTGCCGGTGAGGCGATCGTCAGAGCCTTCGAGCGTGCGATTTCCGAAAAGTGCCCGCTCGTCATGTTCCCGGCTTCCGGCGGGGCGCGCATGCAGGAAGGCATCCTTTCGCTGATGCAACTGCCGCGCACCACCGTTGCCGTTGATATGCTGAAGGAAGCTGGCCAGCCCTATATCGTCGTTCTCACTAACCCGACCACGGGCGGCGTAACGGCCTCCTACGCTATGCTGGGCGATCTTCATCTGGCAGAGCCGGGCGCTGAAATCTGCTTCGCCGGCAAGCGCGTCATCGAACAGACGATCCGCGAGAAGCTGCCGGAAGGTTTCCAGACCTCGGAATACCTGCTCGAGCACGGCATGGTCGACATGGTCATCAAACGGCACGATATTCCGGAAACGCTTGCGCGTGTCCTGAGCATCCTGACCCGGAAGCCCGCCAACTCGGTTACGGTGAATGGCGGCACGATCGCAATCGCAGCGAGCGCCTGATTGACATAAACCTGCTTGGGCGGGGTGCTGAATGATTCCCAGAGGCCAGACCGCAGTGAGTGAAGCAGCGCAGGAGATCGACAAACTCATGGGATTGCATCCCAAGGGTTTCGATCTTTCGCTCGATCGTATCACCCGCCTTCTCGAAGTTCTCGGCAATCCGCAGAGCCGGCTGCCGCGGGTCATTCATGTTGCCGGAACAAATGGCAAGGGTTCGGTTACAGCCTTTTGCCGCGCATTGCTGGAAGCCGGTGGCTACGGCGTCCATGTCCATACCTCGCCACATCTGGTCAACTGGCATGAGCGCTATCGGATCGGTCTTAAGGGCGGCCGGGGTCAGTTTGTCGACGATGCGGTTTTTGCAGAAGCGCTTCGACGCGTTGCTGAAGCGAATGCCGGCCAGAAAATCACGGTCTTTGAAATCCTGACGGCGGTGACTTTCCTTCTCTTTTCCGAGCACCCGGCCGATGCGGCAATCATTGAGGTCGGTCTCGGCGGACGGTTTGATGCGACAAACGTCATCTCCGATCCGGCCGTTTCGGTCATCATGCCGATCTCGCTCGATCATCAGCCCTATCTCGGCGACCGCGTCGAACTGATCGCGGCTGAAAAAGCCGGCATCATGAAGCCCGGCCATGCCGTGGTGATCGGCCATCAGGAATATGACGCAGTCCTGGATGTCCTGATGTCGACTGCCGAGCGCTTGCATTGCCCGACCGCTGTCTTCGGCCAGGATTACATGGCGCATGAGGAGTATGGCCGCCTCGTCTATCAGGACGAATTCGGTCTCGCCGATCTGCCGTTGCCGCGCCTTCCCGGCCGCCATCAATATGCCAACGCTGCGGCAGCGATCCGCGCCGTCAAGGCAGCAGGTTTCGTTGTCACCGAAGCGATGATGGAAAAGGCTATGAATTCCGTCGAATGGCCCGGTCGCCTTCAGCGGCTGACCGAGGGCCGCCTTATCGCACACGCCCCGGCCGGTGCCGAAATCTGGGTCGATGGGGGCCATAATCCCGGTGCTGGCGAAGTTATCGCCGAGGCCATGGCGAATTTCGAGGAAAAGCATCCGCGGCCACTCTACCTCATAACCGGCATGATCAATACCAAGGACCCGGTCGGCTATTTCAGGGCCTTTGTCGGGCTTGCGGAAAAGGTCTTCTGCGTACCGATCCGTGGCAGCGAGGCGATGATCGATCCGGTGATCCTGTCAAATTCTGCCTATGATGCAGGCCTAGTCGCAGAGCCGAGGGCCACAGTCGGTGAAGCGTTGGAGGCGATCCAGGAGATCCTTGATCCGCAAGCTCCGGCGCCCAGGATCCTGATCGGCGGCTCACTCTATCTCGTCGGCGATGTTCTTGCTGACAACGAAACACCCCCGAAATGAAAGAAGCCCGGTCGAAGCCCAGCCTCTAACCGAAACGTGGAAGCATTCTGCAGACTCAATTGTCGCAGAATGCCTATTTTTGTGGCGTAAGTCGCAAAACTGTCGCTTCGATCGGGGATTTTCGCGGCACCGCTTTCGGATCGCTATTCTGGCAGCGTTCTTGGCAGCCAGAGCCACGCAATGATTCCGACGACAAGCATGAGCAACCCTCCGACTCCGACTGCGACATGCAACCCGACAAGGAAGGCTTCTTTGGCCTGTGCGACGGTCTCAGGGGGAAGGCCCGGCCGATCCAGGGTCTCGTTGAGCGTGCCCGCTACGCCGGGACCAAGCAGGCGGAAGCTCAGGGCGGCCAGCGATCCGAGCAGAGTGATGCCGAGCGCATTTCCCAGCTCGTTGCTGGTTTCCGCGATGGATCCGGCCGCGCCGGCTCGTTCGGGCGAAACCGCCGAGACAGCGACCTCGGCCACGAGGCTGAACGACAGTCCGTAGCCGATGCCGGCGATGAGGGTTGATGCGATGAAGGCCGCGCCACCAACGTCGGTGCTCGTAAGCAGCAGCAAAAAGACGCCCGCACCTATCAATAGATGCGTCGCCACAAGAGCAGTCTTGCGGCCGATCCACTCCACGATGCGCGCGGTGCCCATGCACGTCGCGGTCAGCACGATGGCCCCCGGCAGGGTCAGCAGCGCCGTGGTAAAAACATCGAAGCCAAGCACCGATTGCAGATAGATCCCGGACAGGTAGCCGGCGACAGACCAGACGACGAGGGATAAAAGCCCGGTCAGGATTGCGATGGAGAAAATGCGATCTCGAAATAGGCTGAGATCGAGCAGCGGATAGTCGATGCGGGTCTGTCGGCGCAGGAACAGCGCGAGGGCAAGAATGCCGATGATCCCGCCGCCGGACTGCGCCGCCGTAAAGCCCTCCGCTGCGGCGATCTTGAGAGACCAGGTGAACAGCAGGATGCCGACGAACGACAGCAGGAGACTCGGCAGGTCGATCCGACCATAGGTCGTCGAGCGGACCTCGCGAAGCAGGATCGGCGCTACGATCAGGAAGGCGAGCACGACGGGGACATTGATGAGGAACACGACGCCCCACTCGAACTGCCTCAGCAACATGCCGCCGATCAGGGGGCCAATGGCGAAGCCGGCTGCGAATGTCGCGGCGAAGATGCCGATGGCCCGCGCGCGCAGCCGCGGATCGGGAAACAGGGCGCTGACGATTGCCAGCCCGGACGGCAGCAATGTCGCACCGCCCAGCCCCATGAGCGCCCGTGCGGCTATCAGCATCAATGGAGATTGCGAATAGGCCGCGCCGAGCGATCCCGCACCGAATACCACCGCGCCCACCATAATCAGCTTGAGCCGCCCATAGCGGTCACCGATATTGCCGAAGACGATGAGCAACGAACCGACCACGAAGCCGTAGATGTCGAGAATCCAGAGCGCCTGGTCGGCTGTCGGCGTCAGGGCGGACGTGACGTGCGGCATGGTGAGGTAGAGAATCGAGCCGTCCATTGCGACGAGCAGGACCAGCGGCAGCACGGCCATGAGGCCGAGCCATGCCTTTCGGTTCACCGAGCTTGGAAGTGTCATATCGGTCATCGGGCAAAAGTCCTTTTGCGAACGGCGCGCGCAGGCGTGCCGCTTCGGCCGCTGACGGAAGACCAGCGGATGGTTGCGTTGGAAGGGTTGTATCTATATACTTTAAGTAAGTTACATTTGGTATATAGAGATGTCAAGCACACCCGATGACACGCAGATTGCCCCGAAGCGAGTCCGTTTGAGCCGTGAACAGCGGCTACGCCAGCTTCTCGACGTGGCGTGGCGGCTCGCGCGCGAAGAAGGCACCGATGCGCTGACGCTGCCGCGCATGGCGGACGAGGCCGGTGTTACAAAGCCGGTAATCTACAACCATTTCGGTACCCGCAACGGCCTGTTGACGGCTCTCTATCAGGACTTCGACGCGCGCCAGACGGAGGTGATCGACGCCGCGCTTGAAGCCTGCGCCCCCATCTTGGAAAGAACCGCAAGGGTGATCGCTTCGTCCTACGTCGAATGCGTGCTGGCCCAGGGCCGCGAGATTCCAGGCGTGTTGGCCGGGCTTGCCGGCTCCCCCGAACTGGAGGCCGTCAAACGCGACTATCAACTGGCGTTCATCGAGAAATGCCGAAAGGCGTTGGCTTCGTTCACGGGCCCAAAGGGCATTATGCAGTCCAGCTTCTGGGCGGTGCTCGGGGCGGCCGATTCGTTATCTCATGCCGCTGCGACGGGAGAGATCACCATCGAACAGGCTCAAGGCGAACTCTATGAGATCATCGTTGCAATGGTGAGCAGGAGCTTTCACACTTAACGGGCGGCAGGCAATCGCAGGACTCCGGCAGTTTCGCGACGAAGCTATTCGGCTCATGCAATTGCCCGACCGCTGTCTTCGGCCAGGATTACATGGCATGAGAAATATGGCCGCGTCGTCCATCAGGGCGAATTCGGTCTCGCCGATCTGCCGTTGCCGCGCCTTCCCGGCCGCCATCGATATGCCAACGCCGCCGCAGCGATCCGCGCCGTCAAGGCAGCAGGTTTCGTCGTCACCGAAGCGATGATGGAAAAGGCTATGAATTCCGTCGAATGGCCCGGCCGCCTTATCGCACACGCCCCGGCCGGTGCCGAAATCTGGGTCGATGGGGGCCAGTCGGTGAAGCGTTGGACACGATCGAGGAGATCCTTGATCCGCAGGCTCTGGCGCCCAGAATCCTGATCGGCGGGTCGCTCTATCTCGTCGGCGATTTCTTGCTGGAAACGAAATACCCCCCGAAATGAAAAAAGCCCGGTCAGAGCCGGGCTTTTCCTATCATTGTGCAATGAAGTTAAGCGGCGTTCGAAATCCAGCTCGAAAGAGCAGTCTTCGGAGCAGCGCCAACCTTGATATCGGCAACTTCACCAGCCTTGAAAATGGCAAGCGTGGGAATCGAGCGGACGCCGAACTGGGCTGCCAGTTCCGGGTTTTCATCGATATTAAGCTTCGCGACCTTAACCTTGCCTGCGAGTTCGGTTGCAATTTCCTCAAGGCTCGGAGCGATCATCTTGCACGGACCGCACCACTCAGCCCAAAAATCAACGACGACGGGTTCTGCAGATTCCAGAACTTCCGACTGGAAGTTGTTGATATCGACTTTCACGGTAGCCATAGGCTGCTCCTTTAGCGGAATTTACTGTTGATCCACATGTGATGGTGCGGTGCCAAACTTTCAATGTCCGGTATTTCACTTTGTTTTGAGTCCTGCAAGCGCCATTTCGAGCTCGCGCTCGGTCAAGGTATAAACAGTGGCGTTCTCGGTATAGACCAGCACGCAATCGATGTGCTTGCCGGGATAGAGCGGCGCCAGGATTTCGCGGTAGATCGCAAGCTGCGCCTGATGCGCAAAGGGAATGTCCTTTTGGGTCGCGGGCGGCACGCGATTGGTTTTATAGTCGAGAACGACGACGCGATCGTCGAATACGGCCAAGCGATCGACACGGCCGGAAACGGCATAGTGGCCCCCCTTCAAGGTGAGCGTCCCCATGATCGAGACTTCCGGTTGCGTGTGCACCGCAAAAATCGCCTGAAGGCTGTCCTCCGCCAATAGTTTCAGCACCGAATCGATCAGTCGCTGCCGTTCGGTTTCCGGCCAGAAACGTGCAGCACGGCTTGCGTAACGGGCCGCCGCGTCCGCTCTTTCGGCTGGAGTGATGTCCGGTAAAGTCTGCAGCATGCGATGGATCAGGCGCCCCTTTTCCAACGACCGGTCGGAGCGTGTTTTTTCCGCAAAGAGCGGCGAATTGATCAAGAGGTCATCCGCCTCCTCATCGATGATGGTTCCGGCGCCGGATGGGCTGAGAGGTCTCGGTAACTGCCTTTGCGGCGGGACCGGCCCGAGTATGCTGGAGGGCAAGGCCTCGCGCTCGTTCCGATCTTCCAGCTTCTCGGAGCGCTCGAACGTGCGGCCCACTTGCGGCACGCGCCATTTCACGCCCTGCCATTCACCGTCCGGTCCTTCGAAGGTTGCCGGTGTAACATGCGGGTGACTGTCTGCCATCGCTGATGAAATCATCATGTGCCACGTATCGCTGTTTGCCCTGACACCGCGATAACCGCAAACAACCAACCGGTCGGCGGCGCGTGTCATCGCTACATAGAGCAGCCGCCGGTATTCCTCTTCCGCCAATTTCTGAAGTCGTGCCGCATCGGCTTGCGTCATCGAATTGGCAAGGTCGCTGACCGGTACCCAGACAGGTATTGGAGGGGTTTCTGCATTTGTTTCGAGCAGGCGCACTTTCGGCATGTGGCTATGCGTGAAAGCTTTGGAGCCGCCGTCGACAAGAAAAACGATCGGTGCTTCCAGCCCCTTAGAAGCATGCACGGTCATGATCCGAACCTCGTTGCGGCCCTTGTCCTGCTCACGCTTCACTTCGGGCGCTTCGAGTTCCAGCGTGGAGATGAAGGATTGCAGGCCGGGCAACCCCGAGCTTTCGTGATCAAACGTGAATGTGAGGAACTCGTCCAGAATATCGCTGACCTCGGTGCCGAGACGCGCGAGAAATTGCCGCCGGCCGCCGTGAACGCCAAGCAGACGCGAGTAAAAGTCGTGGACGGAGAGGTTTCGCGATTGATGAAGAAGTTGCGTGAGCTTTTCTGTCACGGTCGCATATCGCTCGTGACCGTCGAGTGCGAATTGTTGCAGGTGAGCCCACACGCTTGCATGGTCGCTACGCAGCGCAGCGAGTGCGAAGATATCGTCTTCCGATAGGTCGAACAGCGGGCTCTTGAGCACCGCCGCCAGTGAAAGATCATCCTGCGGCAACAAGAGGAAGCGGCCAAGCGCCAGCAAGTCCTGAACGGCGATATGGCTGGTCAGCCTGAGGCGGTCTGCGCCCGCGACCGGAATATTGTTGCGCCGTTTCAGTGCGCGGGTCAGGGCATTGACGAAGGCATCGCGCTTGCGGACCAGCACAAGGATATCACCCGCCCGAATAAGACGCTCCTTGCCCTTCTCGACGATCGTCTCGTGGCCGACAAGCCGCTCGATCGTATGGGCCATACGCCGGGCAAGAATAGCAGCTGGCGCGCTTTCGGGCGTCGCGTCAAAGGGCGCTGTCCAGTCTTCGTCCTTAACGGTGGCTTCGGGGGCGATCATCTCCCAGAGATCGACGGCACCTGGGTGACCGATGCGGCTAGAGCGGTGAACGACCGGTTCTTCGACGGCGCTGAGGCCTCGCGCGTTTTCGGATGATGTAAAGATATGGTCGACCGCAGCGAGAACGTCGGATGTCGAGCGAAAGGAAAGGGGCAGACGCACCGACGAAAACATTTGACCGCTCGCCGAGACCCGCCTCCTTGTACGTTCGCTCTCCTCGGAGAAACGTTCCGGGCGCGCGCCCTGGAAGGAATAGATCGATTGCTTCTCGTCGCCGACGGCAAACAGCGTCCGCACGAGCGGCCGCGCACTTTCGCCGGAAAAGAAATCTTCCGCCAGCGACTGGATCACGCTCCATTGGATTGGGCTCGTATCCTGCGCTTCATCGACCAGAATGTGATCGATACCCTGGTCGAGCTTATAGTGAATCCAAGGCCCGACGCCGCTTTTCGTCAGCAGATCCGCGGTGCGCGTGATGAGATCTTCGAAATCCAGCTGACTGCGCTGCTTTTTCAGCTCGTCATAGTCCCGGTTCAGCCGGTCAGCGAGGATAATCGCTGCATGCGTGGCATTGAACATCCGCATGATCTTGAGACGGTCGCGGCAGGCGACGATATGCGCGCGCGCTTCAGCGATCGCATCTGCAAGCTCAGGTGCATCGGAGAGCATGGCTTTGACGGTGAATTGCGAATCCGACTTAGGTTCGCCCTTCGCCGTCAGGAATATCTTTTCCAGCAATTCGGCGCGCTTTTTCGCATTCCGCTCATTGGAAGCCTGCCGCAAGCCATAGGCGACTTCCTGCGCTTTCGCGCCACCCTTTTGGGCTGTCAATGTCAGGTAAAGATCGAACGTCAGGCCGAAGAGACCCGGCAGCGGCCAGTATCGCGAGGTGATCTGGGCCTCTGTTTCGTCGGCGGATAGTTGCAGTTGCCTGCGCAGCGTGGTCGCAATCCCGCCTCGTTGCTCAGCCGCGGAAATGAAGCGGCGAATGGCGTTACGGCTGGCGACGATCTCGCCAAGTAGTGTCTCCAACCCGGTCTCGTCACCGAGATTGAGAATATAGGAGAAGGCATCGGCAAGCTCTGGATCCTGCTCGGGTGTCGTCGCGGTCAACAGCGAGCGGCGGGCATCGGCGAGCAATGTCGCTGCGGCGCGATCGTCGAGAACCGAGAAGTGTCCGGCGACATTGGCCTCCAGTGGAAACTGATGCAGCAAGGCCTCGCAAAAGGCATGGATGGTCTGGATTTTCAACCCGCCCGGCGTTTCCAGCGCCTTGGCAAAAAGCCGTCTCGCTTCGGCAAGCTTGAGTCGATCCGGCGTTTCGCCTTCGATCTGCGTTATCCGGTTCTTGAGTTCCTCGTCCGGCAGCACCGCCCACTCGGCCAAACGTGCGAAGACACGATTCGACATTTCGGATGCGGCGGCCTTGGTATAAGTGAGGCAGAGGATGGCCGAGGGCCGCGCACCGGAAAGCAGAAGGCGGATGACGCGCTGCGTCAGCACGTGCGTCTTGCCGGAACCGGCATTGGCCGAAACCCAGGCTGACCGCGACGGGTCGGAGGCAATCGACTGCTGAATCGTCGTCCAGCTTATCCACATGCCTGGATCGTCGCCTTCCGGAAGTGCGGTCGGATCACTCATCGCCGCCTCCTTCTTCGTTTTCGGCCGTCGACCATTCGGAAACGCGCGCAAGGTGATCGTAATCACCACCGAAATCGAACTGCTGCGCCGGAATCAGCCGTGAAGTGAAGCCACGTTCGCCGGATTGCAGAAGAGACACGAATTTGACCAATTGATCGATCGATTCCTCTGCCAGATCGAGGGCCGATTTTGCCTTGTCGCTTCGAGTGGAAGTTTCATTGTTGACTACATCGGTGTCGAAACGGCTGCCGGGGCGAAGGCGCACATAGATGAGATCCTGCGGTGTCAGACTTCCGACGTCGCGAAAGGCGCCGGCGCTGAGCGCGGCGGCCTCAAGCGCCAACTGCGGGTCGAGCAGCGCGCGCGCCTGTGCGGGCGATGGATTGTATCCGGTCTTGTAGTCGATGATGTCGGCAGCGTTCGGCCCCGTCACATCGATGCGATCCGCAACGCCTGTCAACCGGATATTGATCGGTTCGAGTTCCACGCCGCCGCGCACTTCCGTATAAGTCTTGCGGATCGCCGGTCGGCGTTCGGCTTCCCATTCGAGGAATGCGCGCGCCACCTCCCTGAAACGCGGACGCCACACTGCATCAATGTGCGACGGCAGGCGCTCCATGTCGAAGAGCTCCATCAGAATGGTTTCCATTGCTTGCGCGGCTTCCGGCGTACCTGCAGCATGTCCTTCACGGACAAAGCGGTCGATGATCGTGTGATAGAGCGTCCCGCGTTCCGCAGCACCTGGATCGCGATTGAAGGGATCCACGGGGTCAAGCCGCAAGATGCGCCGGGCATAGATGGCATAAGGATCGCGCCGCAGACGGCCAACTTCGCTGAAGGAATAGGATTTCGGCTGCAATTCAAGGGGCGGTGTAGGCGAGGGGCGTTGCGCGGGTGCTTGGCTCTTGCTCTCGTCCAGCAGGCTTACCCAATGCACGAAGCGGTCGCCGCGTGCTTTCAGTTCCCTTTCGAAAGCCTCGCCGCCCAGCGCCAGCAGCCGCTGAAGCCAGCGCGAAGCGACCGTCGGCGTCGAGCCTTGCCGCAGCGAGCGCGAATAGATCAGATGCCGTGTTCCGCTCGCCATTGCGAAGTCATGGGCCAGTTGGCCGATGCGCCGCTCCGGCGGCTCGAGGCCGATTTCCGTCTTCATCGTGCGCGAGATGAAGGGATTGTTGGCCGTTTGGCCGGGCCAGGAGCCTTCATTCAGTCCACCCAAGATCAGCGTGTCGACACTTTGCAGACGCGCCTCCAACGTGCCGAAAATGAAGACTCTTGGATGGCTGAGCGCGCGCGGTTTGACCGCCTGGCCGGCCGAAAGCGCCGCCATGATATCGATCCATTGCGGTCCATCGGCTTCGATCTGGCCCTCCGTCTCGATCACCTCTCCGAGCAGGCTTGCAAGTGAATCCCCCGCTTCACCAGCCCAGAGATTGGCGAGGTTGCCGCGTTCATCGACTGCCACAGCTTCGAGTGCACGTCCGGTCCGCTCCGCCCAATCGGAAAGAGTGAAGCTGGCCGTCAGTCCACGGCCATCCGGCCGGTGCGGGACGAGCGCGGATGCCAGCGGTTCGGTCGCATTCGACATCCGCCGGGCAAGATTGCGCGCTTGCTCCACCGCTTCCGGTGGCAGCGACCTGCGCCAATTCGGCGCGTGTCTGTCCCTTGCCTGCTCTGAAAGTTGATGCTCCAGCAAAGGCTCCAACGCGCTGATATCAACCGCGGCAACACCGCCACGCAGGGCGAGCAGTTCGAGTGCTTCGACGGCTTGCGTGAGCGCGCCGCGTTCGAGGCCGAAGCGGGCCAGCGGATGCTTGAGCAATGCTACGATTGTGACCGGATCGCCGGGCCGGAGTGTTGCCTCGAGGAGCAGTTGAAGGAGTGTTCCCTGCAGCATAGCCGCAAGTGGCGTACCGGCCGAGTCGTCGGCCAGGATGCCGAAACGGGAGAGCTCTGCCATCACGCGCCGGGCCAGATTGCGGTCCGGTGTGATAAGCGCTGTCTGGCTGTCGCCGTTTCGTCCCGGCTGCTCCAGTGCCAGCCGCAAGGCTATGGCGATCGCCGTCGCTTCTTCACGTTCGTTTGTGGCTTCGATCAGCGAGACATCGGCAAAGGCAGCCGCCAATGCATCGTCCGGGAGTTCCTTCTTCCACTCGCCCCAATTGCTCGTCGCTTCCGCTGGAGCGAGCGCACTGGAAAGAATTTCTGCGCGGCGATGCAGATCTTGTTCCGCCTCCTCGATCGCGACGACGTCGCCGCGCGTGAGGTTCAGCCGTTTGAGGAGGGACGAAAGGCCATATTGCGGGTGGCTTCGGCTCGCGGGGTTGGTCCGCTCCCCAGCGGTAATCTCTGGCGCAACCATCTGCCAATGCGCATCCGGCATAGATAGATCGAGGCCCGGAAGGACGATCACGCCCTCAGGCAGATTGGCGACGGCAGCGATGAGGTCGGCCGTTGCCGGCATCGAGCCAGTGGACCCGGCAATAATAATCGGTCCGGCAGGTTTTGCCGTTGCGAGCCGGTGGGCTTCCGCACGCAGGATTGCATTGCGATGGCGTGCCGGTGACGATTTTCCGAGTTCGGCAAGCCGTTCCGGCCAGAAAGCGATGGCAATCTGCAGAAATTCGGCCGTCAACTGCCACCACAGAGCGTGATCTTCGGCATCGAGTTTCGTGAGTTCCGACCACTCGCGATCCTCGGTCTCGATGGAATCGATCAGTTCGGCAAGATTGCGTGCGAGCCAGATCGCGTCTGCCGGGCTCGCCGGCGCGGCCAAGGGCGAATCGGCGTGGATACGCCGCACGATCTCTGGCAGCCTGTTGCGCCAGGCGAGGATGAGGCGGGCAAGCTCCAAAAGGCGCGCCGTATTCGAAAGCGGCTGCGCGAGATCGAGGGTTGCAGGCAGCGCCTCCTCGAAATAGCCGCTGTCGTCATCCGTCTCCCCGAGCGGCCGGATAACCGGCAGGATCGCCGAACGGCCGCCGAGAAGATCGACGAACTCCGAACGCAGCACGCGGGCGGCGCGTCGCGTCGGCAGGTAGATCGTTACTTTGGAGAGCGAAAGCGGATCATCCGGATCGTGCCGGAAGAGCGGCGTCAATCCCCCCTCGCAGAGCGTTGCGGCAAGCGTCTTCAGGAAAGGCAGACCTGCCGGGATCGTTAGAACGCGAGGCTGGTGCCGTTCGGCCATCCGTTACACAAACGTCCGGAAGCGCCGGATCGTTTCCTCCGCTTCGCCGATCGCCTCCGGCGTGCCGACCGTCAGCCAATGGCCTTCGAGCATCATGCCAAAAAGCCGCCCGCGCTCGATCGCCTTGTCGAAATAGATATTGAGATTGAACGGGTCATCGGCGGGAGCATCGTCCAAAAACGATGTGTCCATGACGATTGCACCGGCATAGACGACGGGGTTCGGACCCCTTTCACGATAGCGGGTAAGCCTGCCATCCGGGGCGAGGTTGAAATCATTCTTGCCATTGTGGCCGGTCGTATCCGCGAGTTTGACGCAGAGCATGGCCATATCCATGCGGTTTGCATCGAAGAATCCGGCTAAACGACGAAGGTTGCTCGGCCGGTCGGGCCGTTCACCGATCCAGAAAAGATCGGCATTGGTGACGAAAACCGTGCCGCGACCAAGGAGCTTGAGGCCCTTTGCCAGGCCGCCGCCATTGTTCATCAATCGGACGCGCTCGTCGGAAATGATGATGTCGAGCGCTTTGTAAGAATTCAGATGTGCGAGCATCTGATCGGCGAAATGATGGACGTTGACGACCGCCTTCTCAACGCCTGCCTCCGCAAGCGAATCCAGTGCATAGTCGATCATCGGCTTGCCGTCGATTTTCACCAGCGGCTTCGGGATTGTATCGGTGATTGGGCGCATGCGGGTGCCAAGGCCGGCAGCCAGCACCATGGCTTGTTTGATGGTCATCTGATCCGGAACTTATGATTCGCTTTAACCTATTCCAGCCCTTGCGCACCAATCGCGCAAGGGGGCAAGCGCTTCATGGTCAAGCGCCACCTTAAGATAGGAGAGCGTGCGGGGCATGTGTTTCGTATAGCCGGGCTTTCCGTCGCGCTGCAACAGCCGCACCCAGAGACCGGCAAGCTTGCAGTTACGCTGAGCCGACATGATCGCCCAGCATTTCAGGAAGCCGGCTTCGTCAAAATTGCCCTGTGCGCGGCGAAAGGCCAAATAGTCGTCCATGAGCTGCCTGAACAGGGCAGGTTCGATGGTGACGCGCGCATCCTGCACGATGGATGCAAGATCATAGGCGGTCGGGCCAATCATGGCGTCCTGAAAATCGATGAGGCCGATCTTCTGAATGCCTTTTTGTCCTTCGCGCCAGATGATGTTTGGTGAATGGAAGTCCCGGAGCAACAGATTTTTTTCTGCCGATGCGAGTTCATCGATGAGCCTATCCCAGATCGCCAGATATTCATCACGCT
This sequence comes from Rhizobium sp. USDA 4016, assembly GCF_056279705.1. Classification (NCBI taxonomy): domain Bacteria; kingdom Pseudomonadati; phylum Pseudomonadota; class Alphaproteobacteria; order Hyphomicrobiales; family Rhizobiaceae; genus Rhizobium; species Rhizobium sp. USDA 4016. The sequence continues at coordinate 4,011,270 of NZ_JBWCCY010000004.1, read as the reverse complement.
CGGCATCGCTGGCAGCTGTACCGCGCTTCCAGGGGAGATACCAGTCGAGAACAAGGCGCACTTCCATCTTCATGGCGGTGCGGTCAAAATCGGGAATGTGGTGGATGTGGCTATCGGTGACGCGGATATCCTGCGGAATCTTCATCCCGTGCAAATGCGCAAGACAGGCGACACTTTGTCGGTAACGCGATGCGATGGGCTTGCCGCCCTCATCAAGCACGCCATCGCTGCCGAGATCTTCGATCAGCAGAATGCCCTCAGCATAGTCGACCTCATAGATCTCTGGCGTTGCAAAGCCTCTTTCGCGCAGCACATTGGCAATTGCAACGAAGGGATAGGCATTCTCGGCAATATGGGCAACCTTCGGATAAGGCTTTCCGTCGAGTACCGCCGGTCCCTCGGGAAGCGGCGGCCAATCCATCAGTATCTTGCGGTCCTGGCGATCCGGATAGACCGCTTCGTAGGCGCGCACCGACGCATCACCCGTCAGGAAGCGGCGTTTTGCGATCGGGTGCCCGGCTTTTGCGAGAAAAGCGCGGATTGCAAGAACGCGGCGGATTCTCTGCATCTGTGCGGGCGGCGCGCAAATCGTTGCGCGCCGGCCCCTGCCTTCATGCTCAAGTTTCATCACGATACGATCGGCGGGCAATTCGTCTTCTGCCATTTCCGGCCATTCGACAAGGCAGATACCGTTCTGAAGCGCTTCGTCGAAGCCGAGTTCCTCCAACTCCGCACCGTCAGCGAGGCGGTAGAGATCGAAATGCGAAACCGGAAACCGCAAATCGTAGGATTGAACCAGCGTAAATGTCGGGCTCGGGACCTCAAGCCGTTCGTCATCCGCCATGGCGCGCAGAAACGCACGGGCAAGGGATGATTTTCCAGCGCCGAGATCGCCCGAAAGGGCCAGGCAATCGCCAGTCTTCAGCGCGAGCGCCAAATCTTCCCCAAGGCGGATTGTTGCCGCCTCGTCTTCCAAGAAAAGGGAGATTGTGCCGCCCTTCGTGATCATTCTGCTGCTGCGACGGAATGCGGCAGGTTGACCGAGGGAATCCGGCAAATAACCTTCGTGCCTTTGCCCGGCTGGCTATCGATCGAAACCCTGCCGTTATGTAGGCTGACGAAACTGTCAACAATCGAAAGGCCAAGGCCTGCACCGCCGCGCTTGCCGCTTTTTGCGCCCGTGGCAAAACGATCGAAGACTGTCGCGATCATGTCCTGCGGAATACCGGGGCCGCGGTCGCTGACGGAGAAGACGAAATCCGTGCCCTCGCGATGGCATTCGAGAGAGATTGCCGCACCTTCCGGTGAAAAATTCGCAGCATTGGAAAGCAGCTTCAATAGGATTTGTTTCAAGCGCTGGGGATCGGCGACGATCGAGCCAAGATAGGCAGGCGCTGTGATCTCCAGCGCCACGCCGCTTTCCTGCAGCCGGTCGGCAATCTGCATGGAGACATCATCAAGAAGATCGTTGAGGTCGATTTCCGAATAGTTGAGCCTCATAATGCCGGCATCGACGGTGGCAAGATCGAGAATATCGTTGACCAGCGTCAGCAGCACGGACGAGGACGTCGAAATGTGGTCGATATATTCGGCCTGACGCTCGTTCAGCGGTCCGACACTCGGGGTGCGCAGCAGGTCGGCAAAACCGATGATATTGGTCAGTGGTGAGCGCAGCTCATAGGAGACATGCTGGACGAAATCGTTCTTCAGCTCGTCGGCCTTGCGCAGCGCCTCGTTCTTCTCAGTCAGCGCACGCTCAGCGCGGACGCTGTCGGTCATGTTGACGAAAGTCAGCATCGTCTGGGCATTCGGCAGCGGAATGACGGCGTAATCCAGCACAAGGCCAGAGAGCAATTCCAGTGTTCCCTGACTGGAACGGCGTTCGTCATCGAAGCTGGTAATCAGCTCCGCAAAGGTTTTCCAGCCGTCCGGCCGGTCATAGGACTGTAAGCACGTTTCGCCGATCGCACGAATATGCGTTCCCGGCTTGGCCTCGGCTTCGGTAATGCCCCAGAGCATACGGAAGGCCGGGTTCGAAAGGCGAATACGGCCGTCGGCTCCGAAAACGGCGACGCCTTCGGATAGATGGTCGATCGTTTCGCCTTGGACCTTCACCAGTGTGTTGTATCTCGTTTCGAGAGCGACCTGTTCGGTTAAATTCTCGAAAACCCAGGTTGCGCCGCCTTGTGGATGTGCCGTCGCAAAGACCCGCAGCGTCTGACCGTTCGGCAGATGCCAGAGGTCCGTTTGCGTATCGAGTGCCCGATAGACGGAAAGTGCGGTTTCTTTCCAGCTTTTCCAGTTGAGCTGATCTGGAAGCTTCTTTGCGGCGCGCAATCGCTCCAGCAACTCGGCGTTGTCGGGCTTACTTTCGAGGAAAGCGATATCGAGTTCCCAGAGCGCGACGAAGGCCTGATTATAAAACTGCAAACGGCGCTCGCCATCGAAGATCGCTACGGGCGTCGCAAGATGGTCAAGTGTCTCGGCATGGCTCTTCAGCGTCCGCTCAAGCTCGGCGCGGACGGATGCGGCTTCAGAAACGTCGATCGCTATTCCCGCGGAACCGCTTGGCAACTTCACGTCAACGACGTCGAAAAAGGTGCGATTGCCGCGGACGACCGTCGAAATCTTGTCGTGGAAGGGTGATTCGGGCGTCGCCGTAACGTGGATGTGTTCGCGGGCGACCGTCGTCAGGAATTCCCGCCCCTCATTGATCGCGTGCTGGGGCGACGTCGCCTCGACCGCATCGCCATAGGCCTGATTGACCCAGGTGAGGCGCCCCTCGGTATCGCGCTGCCAGGCGGGCAGGTCGATCGCATCGAGCAGGTTCTGGAAGGCCGAGATCGAGGACATCAGCCGGTCGCGCTCGATCTTCAATTCGGCAAGCTCGGCGCGGAGATTGTTGAGCGCCACGAAACGCACGAAGGCGCGGCCACCGGAAACCCGGCCTTGCGCCTCGAGGATTTCTTCGCGACTGGTTTCGACAACCATATCGAAGCTCTGTGCAACACCACGTAGACGATCAATCGCTCTTTCGAGCTCTGTAGCGGAACGGGGTTTCAGCCAGAGGCCGAACGCCAGGAATTCGCTGTCCTGCGGCGCACCGGTTTCGGCTGGAAGCTGGCCAAGCAGTTCCGGCCGCTCATTGCCGTCCCAGACGACGATGCGGCGATTCTTGTCGGCGATCAGCGCCTGGTATTGCGAAATGCGCTGATGCGCATCGGAAAGGGCGGAGCGGATTTCACGGCTTTCGTTTTCAAGATTACCGCGCTGGCGCACGAGCCAGAGAGTCGAAAGCAGGGCTGCGGAAATGACGCCGATCACGACGGAAAAGCCGACGACCTGCGAAGACGTGAAAAGATGTGCGGATGCTGCTGCTTCGGATTCGACTTGGGCCAGCACCGGCCGCGCCAATGCTGCGATTGCCGTTCCGCCTGCGCAAATCCTCGCGAGCCGCGTCAGTGACCCCGAGCTTTGCTTCACGGCTTTTCTGGCCGTATGTTCTCGGCCTGCCTCGTGTGAACGGATGTCAGGCCAAGCGCCCTCGTCCGCCTGTCCCGGCAGGCTGTGATTCATTTCCGACATCAGCGGTATGTCTCCGTCCTTCAATGTGCCGCATCACGACAAGACATCCCATTTTCGGGCAAACCGGATACCTCCGCGCCACGAATCGAGTTCTAGAACAATACTTCGGAAGGGAATCGGCGGGAAGGTGGGATCCAAAAAATAGGGATGCCGCATTTGTCAATGCGGCATCCCCAAGATGTTGTGGATATTGTTGCCGAGATTAATATCTGTAGTGGTCGGACTTGAAAGGACCCTTCGGCGAGACGCCGATATAGGCGGCCTGTTCTTCAGAAAGCTGCGTCAGTTTCACGCCAAGCTTGTCGAGGTGCAGGCGGGCAACCTTCTCGTCGAGATGCTTCGGCAGAATATAGACCTTGTTTTCATACTGACCGGGCTTGGTGAAGAGCTCGATCTGCGCCAGCGTCTGGTTGGTGAAGGAGGCCGACATCACGAAGGACGGATGGCCTGTCGCGTTGCCGAGATTGAGCAGGCGGCCTTCCGAGAGAAGGATAATGCGATTGCCCTTCGGGAACTCGATCAGATCGACCTGCGGCTTTACATTCGTCCACTTGAGGTTACGGAGCGCCGCGACTTCGATTTCATTGTCGAAGTGGCCGATATTGCCGACGATCGCCATGTCCTTCATCTGACGCATATGGTCGATGCGGATGACATCCTTGTTTCCGGTCGTGGTGACGAAGATATCAGCCGACGGGACGACGTCCTCGAGCAGCACGACTTCGTAACCGTCCATCGCTGCCTGCAGCGCGCAGATCGGATCGGCTTCCGTGACCTTGACGCGGGCGCCGGCGCCGGAAAGCGATGCCGCTGAACCCTTGCCGACGTCGCCATAGCCGCAGACGACGGCAACCTTACCGGCCATCATGACGTCGGTGGCGCGGCGGATGCCGTCAACCAGCGATTCCTTGCAGCCATACTTGTTGTCGAATTTCGACTTGGTGACCGAGTCGTTGACGTTGATCGCCGGGAAAGGCAGCAGACCCTTCTGGCTGAGCTGGTAGAGGCGGTTGACGCCGGTGGTGGTTTCTTCCGTGACGCCCTTGATCGCATCACGCTGCTTCGTGAACCAGCCCGGTGAAGCGGCAAGCCGCTTCTTGATCTGTGCGAAGAGGATCTCTTCTTCTTCGGAATGCGGGTGCGAGAGTACATCTTCGCCGGCTTCGGCACGCGCGCCGAGCAGGATGTACATGGTGGCATCGCCACCATCGTCGAGGATCATGTTGGAGGGGCCGCCATCGGCCCACTGGAAGATCTTGTCGGTGTAGACCCAGTAATCTTCGAGCGACTCGCCCTTGACGGCAAAAACCGGTACGCCGGATGCGGCGATTGCGGCAGCGGCATGGTCCTGGGTCGAAAAGATGTTGCAGGAAGCCCAGCGGACTTCTGCGCCGAGCGCGGCGAGCGTTTCGATCAGAACGGCCGTCTGGATCGTCATGTGCAGCGAGCCGGTGATGCGCGCGCCCTTCAGCGGCTTTGACGGGCCGAATTCGGCGCGACAAGACATGAGGCCCGGCATTTCAGTTTCGGCGATCGAAATTTCCTTGCGGCCGAAATCCGCCAGACCGATATCGGCGACGACATAATCTCTTTCAGTGCTCATCGAGGTCTCCAGCTGAATAGCGTCTCATAAGCGCGCAGTTGACGGCGCGATAGCTCGAACGCGTGCATTGACGCACGGCCATGCTCGCCGTGTAGCAGGCTTCGCAGGCGATGGCAATAAGGATATAAAGAAGTCTTTATATGTTTATATGAAGCCCGGAAGGCTTACATTTCTTCGCCGAACTTGTCCTGGATCAATCGATCCAATGCGTTCAGCGCTTCGGCGGCCTGGTTGCCGCTCGCGGAAACGAGAACGGTCGTGCCCGGACTCGCGGCAAGCATCATCAAGCCCATGATTGAGGTGCCGCCGACCGTCATTCCGTCCTTGGAGACAGTAACGGCAGCGTCGAATGTTTCGACCATTTGGACGAATTTGGCGGAGGCGCGCGCATGAAGGCCGCGCTTGTTGACGATGAGCAGTTCCCGGGAAAACGAGGTCATGGCGGGACTTGTTTTCATCATTTGCCACTCAGAACGCGGCTGGCGACGTTGATGTATTTCCGCCCGGCCTCCGACGCTTCGATGAGCGCCTTTTCCATGTTGTTTTCGCCCCGCACGCCAGCAAGCTTGATCAGCATCGGCAAGTTCATGCCGGCAATCACTTCGGTATGACCGCTGCTCATGACCGAAATAGCGAGATTGGAAGGAGTACCCCCGAACATATCGGTCAGGATGACGACGCCGTGGCCATCGTCCGCGCTAGAGACCGCCTGCAAGATATCCTGCCGTCTCTGATCCATATCGTCTTCGGGGCCGATGCAGACCGTCTCGATAAATTTCTGAGGACCGACGACATGCTCCACAGCATGACGAAACTCTTCAGCCAGCTTGCCATGAGTGACAAGCACAAGTCCGATCATGATTCAACTGCTCCCAATGGCATATAAACGGTGGCCCCAATATCGCAACGCAGCAATCGCGTCCACCGGTGGGGGCACATCTTGGCCATCAAAAGCCGAAGTGCAAGATAAAAATGCAGACATATGCGGCGAATGCGCCTATGCGGCAGGCATTATCGGCCGATGTCCGGTGCCATGGCCATCAAAATCGCGAGAGGTACTGGAGCGTTTGGCAGCAAGCGCAGAGCCGGCAGCGAAAAGCCTTCTGCGAATTGCGCGACGTCGTTGTCGGGCGGCAGACGATTTTCGCCAGACGTACTGCCGGGCAGCACGGCATAATGCATCGGGGCGAGCGGAACGCTTTCGCACTTGGCGATGCCGGAACCGCGCAGCTCGATCAAACCAGAGATTGCGGGAGGTCGTTCAGCGATCATCTGTCCATCGCGTTTCGACAGAAATACCTGATCGTCGGCGACCAGTGAGGCGGGCAGCCCCATCCGTTTGGCTTCCGTGATGCACGTGAATGCCAGCATGGATTTACCCCAGCCGGAGGGGCCGACAAAGAGCAGGCCGGTCTTGTTGACGACGATCGCCGTGGCGTTGATGTTGAAAGTTGCGCCCGTCATGATGACACCGAGACTGCGGGCAGGGCGAGAATGAAGCGGGCGCCAAGCACTTCTGCCGTTTCTGCATCGATGATGTTTTCGGCACGCAACGAGCCGCCATGTGCCTCCGCGATCTGACGGCTGATCGACAGGCCAAGACCGGAATTTTGCCCGAACCCTTCTGACTCGGGCCGGTCGGTATAGAAGCGCTCAAAGATGCGGTCGATATTTTCAGCCTGGATGCCCGGACCGTTGTCTTCGATATAGACAATGCAGCGCGACCGTGTGCGGAACAGCCGGACGGTGATCTTGCCGCCTTCATCCGGAACGAAGGAGCGGGCATTCTCGATGAGGTTGGTAATGATCTGGCCGATACGGAGATCATGACCATTGACGACGAAACGCGTCTTGACGCCGGGCTTGCGTTCGATCGCGAGCTCGATCTGTACCTCTTTGTTCTTGTGGCGAATCTGCCTTGAAACCTCCACCAGATCGCTGAGGAATACCTCGAGATCGACGGATCGGGCATCGACACGGGCAAGTTCGGCATCGAGGCGCGAGGCGTCGGAGATATCGCTGATGAGGCGATCGAGGCGGCGGACGTCGTGCTGGATCACATCCATCAACCGCTTCTTGGAATCGTCCGACTTGGCTAGCGGCAGCGTTTCCACGGCGCTGCGAAGCGAGGTCAATGGGTTCTTGAGCTCGTGGCTGACATCGGCGGCAAAGCTCTCGATCGCATCGATACGGTCATAAAGTGCGGTGGTCATCTCGCGGAGCGCGATCGAAAGGTTGCCGATCTCGTCCTGCCGGGCCGAGAAATCCGGGATTTCCTCGCGCTCCTTTGCGCCGCGCCGGACGCGGATCGCCGCAGCCGAGAGACGGCGAAGGGGATTGGCGATGGTCGACGAAAGGACCAGCGACAACAGAACGTTGACGAGTGTCGCCACACCGAAGACGCGCATGATCGCCAAGCGTTCGGCATGAACGATGTTGTCGATGTCACCGGCCTGCGTCGAAAGCAGCAGAACGCCGAGCACGGCACGAAAACGCTGGATCGGGACAGCTACAGAGACGATGAGTGCGCCCTTGTCAGTGGTGCGTACAACGGCGCCGCGCACTCCCGTCAACGCATTCATCACTTCCGGATAGATCGACCCGTCGCCACCCGGCGCTTCCTTGTAGACCGGCAGATTCCCAGGCTGGAGCGCCTTGTTGAAAAGCGTTGTAAGCCATTCAGCCCAAGTCTGCTTCTCTTCCTCCACCGGCGGCAGGTCGAAGCGCAAGACCTGACCTCGCGAATAGAGATGGCGCGAATCGAGAAGCAAGTTGGCATCGGCATCAAAGATGCGGGCACGCGTCCGCGTGGGCGAAATCAGCCGTCTGAGAACCGGTGCTACCTTTTCCGGATCGATCGGGAATTCAAGATCCTCATCATTCGGGACGGGCGTAATGCTCTGCCCGGCCTGCAGTTCGAGAAGCTTCTGCGGATCGATGGTGATCGAGTTCGTATCGACGGAGGCCGATGCCGAAACCGCACCGGCGATGATTTCGCCCTGCGTGAGCAAGCTCTCGACGCGGGCGTCGATCAGGCCCTCGCGAAACTGGTTGAGGTAAAGAATGCCGCCGACCAGGACGAGCAGTGCTGCGAGATTGAAGAAGAGGATGCGGCGCGTCAGGCTCGAAAAGACCGCATTGCCGAAGATGCGGCGAATGATGGTGAAGGGATGCGACCAGCGCCTTCCCCTGACACGGCGGCCGCTCAAGCCTTCCGCGTCATCCAAATCCCTTTCCTGCACCAACTGTGCCAACGACAGGCCCTTTCGGAGGGCGTGGCGGTCTCCCACCTCCAGCCCTCGACAATACTCATGCGCCGCGCCGACAGGCGTCAGGCTGCTTCGCGGAAGCGGTATCCCACTCCGTAAAGCGTTTCAATCATATCAAAGTCGGTATCGACCATCTTGAATTTCTTGCGAAGCCGCTTGATGTGGCTGTCGATGGTACGGTCGTCGACATAGACCTGTTCGTCATAGGCCGCGTCCATCAGCGCGTCGCGGCTTTTCACCACGCCCGGCCGCTGTGCGAGCGAGTGAAGGATCAGGAACTCGGTTACTGTCAGCGTCACCGGTTCGCTCTTCCATGTGCAGGTATGGCGTTCCTGGTCCATCACCAGCTGGCCGCGTTCGAGTGAGCGCGCGAGCTGGGCAGCGCCTGTTTTTGGCGCGGCGCCAGCGCCAGCAACCGTCGTTGTTTCCCGGCTGGAAGCGCGGCGAAGCACGGCGCGGACCCGTTCCACGAGCAGTCGCTGGGAGAAGGGCTTGGTGATGAAGTCATCGGCGCCCATCTTCAGGCCGAACAGTTCGTCGATCTCCTCGTCCTTGGAAGTGAGGAAAATCACCGGCATATCGGATTTCTGCCGCAACCGGCGCAAGAGCTCCATTCCATCCATGCGCGGCATCTTGATATCGAAGATAGCGAGTTGCGGAGGGCGCGCGATAAGGCCATCGAGGGCCGAGGCGCCATCCGTATAGGTTTCGACCTTGTATCCTTCGGCTTCCAGTGCGATCGACACGGAAGTCAGGATGTTGCGGTCGTCGTCAACGAGCGCGATTGTCGCCATGGTGTTCGTCTCCGTCATCTATGCGCATCTCCCGGAATTTCTGATGTCCCCAGGCCGGCCCAACGACCGGATGCGCTTATGGAGGATAAAGGTGGAACAAATTGTGGCAAAGATAAAGGGCAGGCATTGCTGCAATGTGCAAATGGTGGACGCACGTGGCGCGGCAAAAACCAATCCAAAACGCTTAATTCAAACGATTTAAAATACGCGAAGGAAATTTAAATCGATTAATTATTTGATATCATTATATTTTCGCCATTTTGCACTATTGCTTTTTAAAATTGGCCACCTTAGTTTTCCTCTTAGTTTTAACGGCGGGAGCCTTGGACGAAAGGAAAAGCCATGGAGACGTTCGGAATTCACAACCCGGCGATAACGCTGGCGACGATTGGTTTGGGCCGCGCAAAGAGCGTCCACTATAACCTCACCGCCGCCTCCCTTTATGAAGAAGCGATTCGCCGCGGTGAAGCCGAACTGACGGCCCAAGGCGCCCTTCGTGCATTGACGGGACAACATACCGGCCGCTCGCCACGCGACAAATTCGTCGTTCGCGATGCCAATACGGACGGCGAAATCTGGTGGGACAACAACAAGCCGATGTCGCCGGAGCATTTTGACTTGCTGCATCAGGATATGCTGGCGCATGCCGCCGGCAAGGAGCTTTTCGCCGAGGACCTGATCGGCGGCGCCGACAAGAACTACTCGCTGCCGACGCGTGTCGTGACGGAATTTGCCTGGCACTCGCTTTTCATCCGCAATCTTCTGATCCGTCCGGAGCTTTCTGCCCTTGCATCCTTCGTGCCGAAACTGACGATCATCGATCTGCCGAGCTTCAAGGCCGATCCGAAGCGTCACGGCTGCCGCAGCGAGACGGTAATTGCATGCGACCTCACGAACGGTCTCGTGCTGATCGGCGGCACATCCTATGCTGGAGAGATGAAGAAATCCGTCTTCACCGTACTCAACTACCTGCTGCCGGCAAAGGGTGTCATGCCGATGCATTGCTCGGCGAATGTCGGCCCGGATGGCGATTCTGCGGTTTTCTTCGGCCTCTCCGGCACCGGCAAGACGACGCTGTCGGCTGATCCGTCGCGCACCCTGATCGGAGACGACGAGCATGGCTGGGGCGAAAACGGCATCTTCAACTTCGAAGGCGGCTGCTATGCCAAGACAATCCGTCTTTCGGCGGAGGCCGAGCCGGAAATCTACGCGACAACGCAGCGTTTCGGCACTGTACTGGAAAACGTCGTGCTCAACGAACTGCGCGAGCCCGATTTCGACGATGGCTCGTTGACGGAAAACACGCGCTGCGCCTATCCGTTGAATTTCATTCCCAATGCCTCGAAGACGGGCCTTGCCGCTCATCCGAAGACGATCATCATGCTGACGGCGGATGCTTTCGGCGTCATGCCGCCGATTGCGCGACTGACGCCGGATCAGGCCATGTATCACTTCCTTTCCGGCTACACCGCAAAGGTCGCCGGCACGGAAAAGGGAGTGACGGAACCAGAAGCGACATTCTCGACCTGCTTCGGTGCGCCGTTCATGCCGCGTCATCCAACCGAATATGGCAATCTGCTGAAAGAACTCATCCATCGCCACGGTGTTGAATGCTGGCTTGTCAATACCGGTTGGACGGGTGGTGCTTATGGTACTGGCAAGCGCATGCCGATCAAGGCCACGCGTGCTTTGCTGTCGGCAGCGCTCTCCGGCGAACTGGCCAAGGCAGATTTCCGCATTGATCCGAATTTCGGTTTCGCGGTGCCCGTTACTGTCGCTGGCGTCGAAAGCGGTATTCTCGATCCGCGCTCTACGTGGGCCAACGGTGCAGCCTATGATATTCAGGCAGAGAAGCTCGTCTCCATGTTCATTTCGAACTTCGCGAAGTTTGAGGCACATGTCGACGGCGGCGTGCGCGATGCGGCACCCGGCATCAAGGCTGCGGCCGAATAGGTTCTAAAATATTGATGATTCACGTGAAACCCGGCCCATTCCGCCGGGTTTTTCTTTGCGTGTTTTAAAATTCCCGCGGATATGAGATAGAAGCCGCATGGCCAGCGACGCGCTCTATATCAACGACGGGATCACCATCGCTGGATGGGAGCTGACGGAACAATTCGTTCTGGCTGGCGGTCCCGGCGGCCAAAATGTCAACAAGGTTTCGACGGCCGTCCAGCTGTTCTTCAATATCCCGAATTCACCTTCGCTTCCCGATCGCGTCAAGACCAATGCCATAAAGCTTGCCGGCAAGCGCATGTCGAAAGAGGGCGTGCTGATGATCGAGGCAAGCCGCTTTCGCAGCCAGGATCGCAATCGCGAGGATGCGCGAGAACGCCTCAAGGAACTGATCCTTGAGGCCGCCAAGCCCCCACCGCGGCCGCGCAAGAAAACGAAACCGACCAAAGGCTCGATCGAACGCCGCCTGAAGGAAAAATCCGGCCGCGCCGAAGTGAAGAAGATGCGCAGCCGTCCCGGTGGAGAATGATATGACGGAGCTTTCGACCGGCGTCCGTCACTTCCCAGAATATCTGGACCGCGCCCGGCAGGAAGCGTTCGTCGAAATGATCCGCGGCATTGTCGCCGAGGCTCCGCTTTTCGTGCCCGTGATGCCGAGCACGGGCAAACCGATGTCGGTCCGGATGAGCAATTGCGGTCCACTGGGCTGGGTCACCGATAAGGAGCGCGGCTACCGCTATCAATCGACGCATCCTGTCACCGGCAGGCCGTGGCCGGCGATGCCGGACGTCTTGCTCGACGTCTGGAACGATGTTTCCGAATGCGAAAAACCGCCGCAGGCTTGCCTGATCAATTTCTATTCAGACGATGCAAGAATGGGTCTGCATCAAGACAGGGACGAGCAGGATTTGAAGGCGCCTGTCGTTTCGATCTCTCTCGGCAACAGTTGTCTTTTCCGCATCGGCGGGCTTTCCCGCACAGACCGCACGCAGTCGGTCAGACTCGCCAGCGGCGATATCGTGGTGCTTGGGGGCGAAGGGCGTCTATGCTTTCACGGCGTCGATCGCATCTATCCGGCAACTTCGACGCTGCTCAAGAATGGCGGGCGGATCAATCTGACGTTAAGGCGTGTGGATCCGTGAATCCGGCTAAAGCTTCCTTAGCGCGACCTGCTCGATGAGGTGGTTTTCGCCCTTGCGCAGGATCAGATCAGCCCGTGGGCGGGTCGGCAGGATGTTCTGCCGGAGATTCTTCAGGTTGATGTTGGCCCAAAGCCCTTCGGCGATCGAAAGCGCTTCTTTTTCGCTGATCGAGGCATAGCGATGGAAATAGGAATTCGGATCGCGGAAGGCGGTTTCGCGCAGACGCATGAAGCGTGTGACATACCAGTTGTGGATCAGTTCTTCTTCGGCATCGATGTAGATCGAGAAATCGAAGAAGTCGGAAACCATCGGCACGATCTTGCCGTCGGCCGGAAGGTCGCGCGACTGCAGAACGTTGATGCCTTCGAAAACCAGGATGTCGGGCCGGTCGATGATCGTGTATTCGTTCGGAACGACGTCATAGACCAGATGAGAATAGACGGGCGCCTTCACATTCGGCTGTCCGGCCTTGATCGCGGAGAGGAATTTCAGGATGGCGCCTGTGTCGTAGCTTTCGGGAAAGCCCTTGCGCTGCATCAGGTTTTCCCGCTCGAGCACTGCGTTTTGATGCAGAAAGCCGTCGGTCGTGATCAGGTCGACCTTTGGACTCGATGGCCAGCGCCGCAGGAGTTCCTTCAAGATACGCGCGGTCGTTGATTTCCCGACGGCGACGGAGCCGGCGATGCCGATGACGAATGGCGTTTTCGTCACGTCGGACAAGCTCAGGAACCGGTTGCGCTGTTCAAAGAGCAATTGCGATGATTCGACATGTGAGGAGAGCAGACGCGACAGCGAGAGGTAGATGCGCCGGACTTCGTCGAGATCGACCGGATCGCCCATCGAGCGCAGCCTCGCGACCTCCTCGGCCGTTAGCGTGAGCGGCGTGTCGGCGCGGAACTTTGCCCATTCCTCGGAAGAAAAGAAATTATACGGCGAATAGGAATTCGCCTGGAAGTGATCGAGCGTTTCTGGCGCCCCAAGAATTTGCGTCGCGATACTCATGAACTCTGCCGGCTGGCCTTTTCCTTGACGCCGGATTGAGCCGTACGCCGCTCAAGCTCCGCCATCACATCCTGCAACGGAATGCCTGCTATCTTCAATACGACCAAAAGGTGATAGAGGAGGTCGGCCGCCTCGTAGGTAAGATTGGCGCGATCCGCCGCCACGGCAGCCATGACGGTTTCAATGGCTTCTTCGCCGAGTTTCTTTGCTGCCTTCTGCTGTCCGGCGGCAACGAGCTTCGCCGTCCAGGATTCATCCGGTGAGGCCTTCGACCGCTCGTCGACGATCTTTTCCAGATCGGAAAGGGAAAATCCGGTCATACTGTCGCTTTCAATCAGTCGAGGCGCATCGCAATGCCATGCGAAGACATATAGTGCTTCGCTTCGCCGACGGAATAGGTGCCGAAATGGAAGATGGAGGCAGCAAGCACGGCATTGGCATGCCCATCCTTCACGCCTGCGACCAGATCGTCGAGATCGCCGACGCCGCCCGATGCAATGACGGGCACGCGAACGCAATCGGCGATCGCCCGGGTGAGCTCAAGATCGTAGCCGACTTTCGTGCCGTCGCGATCCATCGAGGTGACAAGCAGCTCGCCGGCGCCGCGGGCAACCATCTTCTGTGCAAATTCCACGGCATCGATGCCGGTCGCGTTGCGGCCGCCGTGGGTATAGATTTCCCAGGCGCTCAAGTTGTCCTGGCCAACAGCCTGCGTGCGCCGCCGCTTGGCGTCGATCGAAACGACGATGCATTGGTCGCCGAACTTGTCGGCAGCTTCAGCGACGAAGTCCGGATTGTTCACGGCCGCCGAATTGATCGAGACCTTGTCGGCACCGCAGAGCAGCAGCTTGCGGATATCGCCGATGCTGCGCACGCCGCCGCCGACAGTCAGCGGCATGAAGCACTGTTCGGCGGTGCGGGAAACGACATCGAAGATCGTTTCGCGATTGTCAGATGAGGCCGTGATGTCGAGGAAGCAGAGCTCGTCTGCGCCGGCAGCATCATAGGCTTTCGCAGCCTCGACCGGATCACCGGCATCGATCAGGTTGACGAAGTTGACGCCCTTGACGACACGGCCGTCTTTGACGTCGAGGCAAGGGATGACGCGGGCTTTCAGGGTCATTGTGTGTCTTCCTTCTCCCGCGCCGCCTTGATCAGCGCCAAGGCTTCCCGAGGATCAATACGTCCATCATACAGCGCACGGCCTGAGATGGCACCTTCCAGCTTGCGGGCGTCGGGCTGCAGCATGCGCTTCACATCCTCGATCGAAGCGAGCCCGCCCGAGGCAATCACCGGGATCGAAACGGCATCGGCAAGCTCCAGTGTCGAGGGCCAGTTGATGCCGGTCAGGATCCCATCGCGATCGATGTCGGTGTAGATGATTGCCGCGACGCCGGCACCTTCGAATTTCCTGGCAAGTTCGACGACGCCAAGCTCGGAGGCTTCCGCCCAGCCCTCCACGGCCACCTTGCCGCCCTTCGCATCGATGCCGACGGCGACGCTGCCCGGAAACTGCTTGCAGGCCTCGATGACCAGCGCCGGATCGCGAACGGCAACCGTACCGAGGATCACACGTGTCAGGCCGCGGGAGAGCCAGTTTTCGATATGCGCCAGCGTTCGGATGCCACCGCCGAGCTGCACCGGGTTCTTCGTTGCCTTGAGGATCGTGTCGACGGCCGCGCCATTGACGCTTTCGCCGGCAAAGGCGCCGTTGAGGTCAACAACGTGCAGCCATTCGAAGCCCTGGTCTTCGAAATTTTTCGCCTGTGCGGCAGGGTCGGGGTTGTAGACCGTTGCCTGCTCCATATCGCCGAGCTTCAGGCGAACGCATTGGCCGTCCTTGAGGTCGATGGCGGGAAATAGGATCATGTTGGTTCAGTCCTTGCGGTCTGCGCGAGCCTAAGGCTTCCAGCGCAGGAAATTGGTGATCAGGGCGAGACCGAGCTTCTGGCTCTTCTCCGGATGGAATTGCGAACCTGCCATGTTGTCGCGTCCGACGAAGGCCGTCATCGCTCCGCCGTACTCCGTCGTGGCGATGACATCGCCGGCGTTTTCGGCGGCCAGATAGTAGGAATGCACGAAATAGGCATGCAGGCCATCAGGCCCTGTCGGAATGCCTTCGAAGAGTGGATGCGGATGCCGAAGGTCGAGCGTGTTCCAGCCGATCTGCGGAATCTTGAGGTCGGGATCGTCCGGTGTCATTTCAACGACGTCGCCAGGAATCCAGCCGAAACCTTCCGTCACGGTTTTTTCAAGGCCGCGCGACGACATCAGCTGCATACCGACGCAGATACCGAGGAACGGCCTTGCCTTCCTCTCAACCGCTTCGATCAGCGCTTCGGTCATGCCGGGAACGGCATCGAGCCCGTGGCGGCAATCGGCATAGGCACCGACACCTGGCAGAACGACGCGGTCGGCCGACGCGACATTCTCGGCCTTGTCCGTCAGATCGATATGGGCGTCGATGCCTGCCTCGCGTGCGGCGCGTTCGAAGGCCTTCGTTGCCGAGCGCAGATTGCCCGAGCCGTAGTCGATAATTGCGACGCGCATCAGCGTCCTCCGTTAAAGCCAAAGAGACCAAGCGAAGTCGTATTGCCATGGCGGCCGGGGGAATGCGGATGTCGCCCCCACTCCGGCGCCGGCATGCGGTCGCCATCGGCATTGGTCTCGATATTCGAAAAAAAGATCTCTTCCGCTGTCGCAAGCGAATCTGCCGCAATCACGGCTTCCTCGTTCCAGCCTCTGGAAGCGAGATTTCGGATTCGCAGGTTTTGGCCCTCGAAGCCGGCCAGGATGCAAGTGCCGAGCGTGATCGCAAAGCCTGCCGGCCAGAGTCCGGGCCGATCCATTAAAATGCCGCCGAGCCCCTGAAGCAGGAATGCTGCAAGCGCATAGAGCCAAAGCCGGTGTGCAAGAAGCCATAGCCAGGGAAAGAGAAAGCCGAGCAGCGTGAAGCCGTCGCGGATGACGCGCGTCTTCTCATGGGTGACATCCGTTCCGCCCGGAGCCGTCAAAACCAGATAGCTGGAAGTCATATCGTTCAAGCTCCCTGAAGGGGCTCAGACGAGCGTGCCCTTCGTCGAGGGAACACGGCCCGCCTGTCTTGGATCGATCTCTGTCGCCATGCGCAACGCGCGGGCAACGGCCTTAAAGCAGGTCTCTGCAATATGGTGGTTGTTGGCACCATAATGGTTCAAGATGTGCAAGGTGATGCCGGCGTTCTGCGCAAGTGCCTGGAAGAATTCGCGGACAAGTTCCGTGTCGAAGGTGCCGATCTTCGGCGCGTTGAAGGCGACGTTCCAGACAAGGAACGGCCGGCCGGAAAGATCGACGGCGGCTTTCGTCATCGTCTCGTCCATGGCAAGGTCGATCGAAGCATAGCGGGTGATGCCACGGCGGTCGCTGAGCGCTTTTGCAATCGCCTGGCCTATCGCAATCCCGGTATCTTCGACCGTGTGGTGATCGTCGACATGCAGGTCGCCCTTCGTCTCGATCTCCATATCGATCAGGGAATGTCGCGAAAGCTGATCGAGCATGTGGTCGAAGAAGCCGACACCCGTCGAGATCTTGGCTTTGCCGCTACCATCAAGATTGACGGAAACGGAAACCGAAGTCTCGTTCGTCTTGCGGGAAACATTGCCCATGCGGCTTGCTGCAGTCTCGGCCATATGGCTGCTCCATCAGGAATGACGGCCGTTCCTTATCAGGCGTTCCCTCAAATATCCAGAAGCGCACCGGCAGAAAAACCGGCCCATTTGCAATCGGCATCGGCCAACTTACATAGGGCTCACAGGGCCGGAGAGCGGCTCGGCGTAACGCCCGCTGATCCGGGCAAGGATGTTTTGATGACAACGATTATTACAATTCGAAAGGGCGGCAAGGTGGTGATTGCCGGTGACGGCCAGGTCAGCCTCGGTCAGACCGTCATGAAGGGCAATGCGCGCAAGGTGCGCCGCATTGGTAAGGGCGAGGTCATTGCCGGCTTTGCTGGTGCGACCGCGGACGCATTTACGCTGCTCGAGCGTCTTGAAAAGAAGCTCGAGCAGTATCCGGGCCAGTTAATGCGCGCAGCCGTAGAGCTCGCCAAGGACTGGCGCACGGACAAATATCTTCGCAATCTAGAGGCCATGATGCTGGTCGCCGACAAATCGATAACACTGGCAGTCACCGGCAACGGCGATGTTCTGGAGCCCGAGCATGGCGTCACGGCGATCGGATCTGGCGGCAACTACGCATTGGCGGCGGCGCGTGCCCTGATGGATACGGACAAGTCTGCCGAGGAGGTCGCCCGCCGCGCGCTGGATATCGCAGCCGATATCTGCGTCTATACGAACCACAACATGGTGGTGGAAACACTGGATGCTGAAAACTAAGCCTGCCTCCCGATACCGTTTCCGCGACGTCTGCCGTGAGGATTTCCCTCTTCTGGCGCAATGGCTTGCGGAGCCGCATGTCGCGAGATGGTGGGGCGAACCTTCAACGGAGCTTGGTTCGATCGAAGAGGCAATGACGAGCGAAGAAACCCGGCCAATGATCGTGGAACTGGACGGAAAGCCTATAGGTTACCTGCAAAGTTACGATCCTCATCTTGAGGAGGGCCATCCTTATCAGGATCAGCCGAAGGGTACGCTCGGCATCGACATCTCGATCGGTATCCCGGAACTGACGGACAAGGGCCACGGTGCTGCGATCATCCGCCAGTTTACGTCCGCGCTTTTTGCAGACGGCGCCAAGCGCATCGTGATCGATCCGGATCCTGAAAACCTTCGGGCGATCAGGGCTTACGAGAAGGCGGGCTTTCGCTACGTCGATACAAGAACTTCCATTTACGGTCCGGCCCATTTCATGGCGCTGGACGCACCCGGAGAAACGGATTTACCATGACCACCTTTTCCCCCCGCGAGATCGTTTCCGAACTCGACCGCTACATTATCGGTCAGCATGAGGCCAAGCGCGCCGTGGCGATTGCGCTCCGCAACCGCTGGCGCCGTCAGCAGCTCGATCCGAGCCTGCGTGACGAAGTGATGCCCAAGAATATCCTGATGATCGGCCCGACCGGCGTCGGCAAAACGGAGATTTCCCGCCGTCTTGCCAAGCTTGCCGGTGCGCCTTTCATCAAGGTCGAGGCAACCAAGTTCACTGAGGTCGGTTATGTCGGCCGCGATGTCGAACAAATCATCCGCGACCTCGTCGAAATCGGCATCGGGCTCGCGCGCGACAAGAAGCGCGCCGAGGTCGAATCTAAGGCTCATATGAGCGCCGAGGAACGCGTCCTTGATGCCCTTGTCGGTGCGACCGCCTCTCCTGCCACCCGTGACAGCTTCCGCAAGAAGCTGCGCAACGGTGAACTCGACGACAAGGAAATTGATATCGAGGTTGCCGACACCGGCGCGGGCATGGGCGGCTTTGAAATCCCCGGCATGCCCGGTGCCAATATCGGTGTTCTCAACATCTCGGAAATGTTCGGCAAGGCGCTCGGCGGACGCACCAAGAAGGTCCGCACGACGGTGAAAGCCTCCTATACCGATCTCATCCGGGACGAGTCCGACAAGCTGATCGACAATGATATCATCCAGCGCGAAGCCGTGCGCGCGGTCGAAAATGATGGCATCGTCTTCCTCGACGAGATCGACAAGATTGCGGCGCGTGACGGCGGCATGGGGGCCGGCGTGTCGCGCGAAGGCGTGCAGCGCGATCTTCTGCCACTCGTCGAGGGAACGACCGTCTCCACGAAGTATGGACCGGTGAAGACGGACCATGTTCTCTTCATCGCCTCGGGCGCCTTCCATGTGTCGAAGCCTTCCGATCTCCTGCCGGAATTGCAGGGCCGCCTGCCGATCCGTGTCGAACTTCGGCCGCTGACCAAGGAAGACTTCCGCCGCATCCTGACCGAAACCGAAGCGAGCCTGATCCGGCAGTATCGCGCTCTCATGGAAACGGAGAACCTGAATCTAGAATTCACCGACGATGCGATCGATGCCCTAGCTGATGTCGCAGTCCATCTGAACTCTTCGGTCGAAAACATCGGCGCTCGCCGGCTGCAGACGGTGATGGAACGTGTCCTGGACGATATTTCCTTCAACGCGCCGGATCGCGGTGGTTCGGCGATAAAGATTGACTCGGCCTATGTGCGTGAGCACGTCGGCGATCTGGCGCAAAACACGGATCTCTCGCGCTTCATCCTGTGATATTGCCGCACCGGCTGCAACCTTTGCAGGTTCCACAGCGGATTTCGACAGTCTGAACTCTCGACAGCGGGCCTTTTACTTCTTAGTGAAGGCCCGCTTGTGTGAACGCGGCTTTATTCGGCCAAGATTCTGGTCCAGTCAGCGCGCTTCGCCATGAAGACGATATAACCAGACGGAATAGCTGATCGTGCGACGCCTTTTGACATGCTTCCTGATCGCCATTGCGGCGCTCACATCCGTGCCAGCCTATGCCGTTGAGGTCGTGCCGCCCGGCAATCGCAACATCGAGCAGCCGGCGGTTCCGGGCGCATCCGTCCGCCGCACCAAGGGCACCAAGTCGACCTTCGACCGGAAGTACGAGAAAGTTTACGAACTGCTCTCCACCGATCGCGAACTGATGGGCAAGATCAGGAAGACGGCCGCCGCCTACAGCATCGATCCCATCCACATCATCGGCGCCATCGTCGGCGAGCACACTTATAACGTCGATGCTTATGACCGCCTTCAGTCCTACTACGTGAAGGCCGCCTCCTATGCCGGCGAGAGCTTCCGCTTTGCCTACGAGGGCGAGGATGTCGACACCTTCGTCGATCGTCCGCAGTTTGCAGAGTGCAACGGCAAGCGTGATTCCTATCTGCTCTGGAGCTGCCGTGAGGATGTTTGGGAACGCGACTTCCGTGGAAAGGCTGTGGACGGCAAGAGCTTCCCGAACAATCGCTTCAGCGCTGTGTTCTTCCAACCGTTTTATGCCGGTCAGACCTTTGGTCTCGGCCAGGTGAACCCGCTGACGGCATTAATGCTCTCGGATCTGGTCAGCCGTGTTTCCGGCTATCCGAGACTGAACGAAAAGGACGCCGGCGCCGTTTACAGCGCCATCATGGAGCCGGATATCTCGCTCGCCTTCGTTGCGGCCTCGATTCGCGAGTCGATCGAAGATTACAAGCAGATCGCCGGCATGGATATTTCGAAGAATCCTGGTCTGACCGCGACGCTTTACAATGTCGGCAATTCGCGCCAGCGCGCTTTGGCTCTTGCCGCGAAGAACCGGGCCTCAGGTGCGCTAGTCTGGCCAGAGGAGAATTATTACGGCTGGCTGATCAACGACAAGCTGGACGAGCTTGAGGGCCTGCTCTAACCTTCGCCTTTGCGGGAGGTTATAATCCTCCGCGAAAGGCCGTTTCCATGGATATGCGACCGGAACCGTTTGTTCCACCCGCACCGCTGCCGCGCTCTGTGCCGCCATCGCGGCTGGAGATGATCTGCACGATCCTTCGCAATCCGCTGGAGCTCTGGGGCGAGCCGTCCTACACGCTTCCCTGGATCAAGACGCGCTTCTTCCACGATAGCACGATCATCGTCAACGATCCGGGTCTCATCAAACATGTGCTGGTCGACAACGTCGCGAACTACCGCATGGCGGATATCCGCCAGCTCGTATTGCGCCCCATATTGCGCGACGGATTGCTGACGGCCGAAGGGGAGGTCTGGAAGCGATCGCGCAAGGCGGTTGCTCCCGTTTTCACGCCGCGCCACGCCAACGGTTTCGCAGGGCAAATGCTGCTGCAATCCGAGGTCTATGCGCGAAAATACGAAGCGGTCGGAGGCGAGAGCCAAGTATTCGAAATCGCCAGCGATATGACCGAGCTCACTTTTGCGATCCTCGCCGATACGCTGTTTTCCGGTGAGATCGTCACCGCATCAGACAGCTTTGCTGAGGATGTGAACGCGCTTTTGCACCGTATGGGCCGCGTCGATCCCATGGATCTCCTGCGAGCGCCGCCCTGGGTGCCGCGGGTGACACGCATTGGTGGCCAGAAGGTTCTCGACAAATTCCGCAACATCGTGCGCGAGACGATGGACGCCAGGCTCCGGCGCATGGCTGCCGATCGCGGCTCGGCGCCGGAAGATTTTCTGACTCTGCTGCTCGACCGGGCAGCAACGGGCGCCCTCACCAATGAAGAGATCGAAGACAATATTCTGACCTTCATCGGCGCGGGTCACGAAACGACGGCGCGAGCGCTCGCATGGACGCTCTATTGCGTGGCGAACAGTCCGCATATCCGCGACGCGATGGAGGAAGAGATCGGCCGCGTTCTCGCAAGCGGCGCCGAGCCCGTCGAATGGCTCGATCAGATGCCCTTCACCCGCGCCGCCTTTGAAGAGGCCCTACGGCTCTATCCGCCGGCGCCGTCGATCGACCGCGCGGCGATCGCTGACGACAGCTGGACAGATTCCAAGGGCGAGAAGGTCGATATCCATGCCGGCATGACGGTGCTCGTCATGCCCTGGACTCTTCACCGGCATGAGCTCTATTGGGAGAAGCCGCGTGCCTATATGCCCGAGCGGTTTTTCCCGGAAAACCGCGGCAAGATCGGCCGGTTCCAGTTCCTGCCATTCGGTGCCGGTCCGCGCGTCTGCATCGGTGCCACCTTCGCCATGCAGGAGGCGGTCATCGCGCTAGCCGTATTGATGAGCCGTTTCCGCTTCGATGTGACGGAAAAGACCAATCCCTGGCCGGTGCAAAAGCTGACGACCCAACCTCAAAACGGTCTGCCGATGCGCGTCACGCAGCGTACTGTTTCCTTGTCGGCATAAATCTTTCGAACTATTGCAGAATTGACTATGAATGACAGCGGCGCAAATTGACAGCATGTGAAAACGCCGCCTTCCGCGGGAGGAGAATTGCATGAGCTGCATCGAAAAGAACGGTCTTTCCATCGAAACTGTCCTTCATGACTTCATCGTCAACGAAGTGCTTCCCGGCCTTCCGGTTGACGCTGATGCATTTTTCGCCGGCTTTTCCGCAATCGTTCATGACCTCGCGCCGAAGAACCGCGAACTGCTTCTGAAACGCGATCACCTGCAGGCGCTTATTGACGAATGGTATCGCCAGAACGGTGCGCCGGCGGACATGGAAAGCTATCAGGCCTTTCTGCGCCAAATCGGCTACCTGCTGCCGGAAGGCTCGGATTTCCAAGTTTCGACCGAGAATGTCGATCCCGAGATCGCTTCGATTGCGGGGCCTCAGCTCGTCGTTCCTGTCATGAATGCGCGTTACGCCCTGAACGCCGCAAATGCGCGCTGGGGCTCACTTTATGATGCGCTTTACGGCACGGATGCCATTCCCGAAAGCGACGGAGCGGAAAAAGGCAAGGGATACAATCCGAAGCGCGGCGAAAAGGTCATCGCCTGGGTTCGCGATTTTCTGGACAGCGCCGCGCCGCTCGAAGGCGCGAGCTGGAAGGATGCGGCTGCCTTCAAGGCGGACGGCGGAAATCTCGCGGTCACCTCGACGGACGGCGAAAAACTGGCGCTCACGGATAATCGGCATTTCGCCGGCTATCGAGGCGATGCGGAGACGCCGACACATCTTCTCTTGAAAAACAACGGTATTCACATCGAGATTATCATCGATGGCTCGACGCCGATCGGAAAGGGCGATCCGGCGCAGATCTCCGATGTCTGGCTCGAATCTGCGATCACGACGATCATGGACTGTGAGGATTCGATCGCCGCCGTCGATGCCGAGGACAAGGTCGTCGTCTATCGCAACTGGCTTGGTCTCATGAAGGGTGACCTGCAGGAGGAGGTGAGCAAGGGCGGCGCGACTTTCGTCCGCAAGCTCAATCCCGACATCACCTATCAGGCGCCGGACGGCTCCGCCTTTGACTTGCACCGCCGCTCGCTGATGCTCGTCCGCAATGTCGGCCACCTTATGGGTAATCCGGCTATCCTCGACCGCGACGGCCGGGAAGTTCCTGAAGGCATCATGGATGCCGCCATTACGGGCCTGATCGCGCTTTACGATATCGGTCCCAACGGCCTCCACAAGAACTCCCGCACCGGCTCGATGTATGTCGTCAAGCCGAAGATGCATGGGCCTGAGGAAGTGGCCTTCGCCGTCGAGATTTTCTCCCGCGTCGAAGAACTGCTCGGCATGCCGAAGAACACGATGAAGATGGGGATCATGGATGAGGAGCGCCGCACGACGGTAAATCTCAAGGAATGCATTCGTGCTGCCCGCGAGCGCGTCGTCTTCATCAATACCGGCTTCCTCGACCGTACCGGAGACGAGATCCATACCTCGATGGAAGCAGGCCCGATGATCCGCAAGGGCGATATGAAGCAGGCGGCCTGGATTTCCGCCTACGAGAACTGGAACGTCGATATCGGCCTCGAATGCGGCCTGTCCGGTCACGCGCAGATCGGTAAGGGCATGTGGGCGATGCCTGACCTGATGGCGGCCATGCTGGAGCAGAAGATCGCTCACCCGAAGGCCGGCGCCAACACCGCCTGGGTTCCCTCGCCAACCGCAGCAACACTGCATGCGACGCATTATCACCGGATCAACGTGGCCGATGTTCAGCGCGGACTGAAGGATCGTGCCCGCGCCAAGCTCTCCGATATCCTTTCCGTTCCTGTCGCCACCCGGCCGAACTGGACAGCGGAAGAAATCCAGCGAGAACTCGACAATAATGCGCAGGGTATCCTCGGCTACGTCGTCCGTTGGGTCGATCAAGGTGTCGGCTGCTCAAAGGTGCCCGACATCAACAATGTCGGGCTGATGGAAGACCGCGCAACGCTTCGCATTTCCGCTCAGCACATGGCCAACTGGCTGCACCACAAGGTCGTCAGCGAAGCGCAGATCATCGAAACGATGAAGCGCATGGCCGCAGTCGTCGATCAGCAGAATGCCGGCGATCCTGCCTATATACCGATGGCGGAGAATTTCGAGCGCTCGGTCGCCTTCCAGGCTGCCGTCGATCTTGTCTTGAAGGGCAGGGAGCAGCCGAGCGGCTACACGGAACCGGTTCTTCATCGCCGCCGTCTTGAGCTCAAAGGCAAGCAGGCTGCATAAGGCTCATGATCTAACAAAAAGGCCACCGGAAGAAAATTCCGGCGGCCTTTTTTATAACGAATTCGCTTTTTAGCTTACTGGATAACGATGACCTTGGTCGCCTTGCCCGGACGGACACGGCTGTAGAGGTCGATAACGTCCTGGTTCATGAGGCGGATACAGCCGGACGAAGCCGCGGTGCCGATGGAGGCCCATTCGGGCGTGCCGTGAAGACGGAAAAGGGTGTCCTGACCCTTTTCGTTGAAAAGATACATGGCGCGTGCGCCGAGCGGATTCGTGAGACCTGGGCCCATGCCGTCTTCGACGTATTTTGCAATGTCGGGCTTGCGGACGGCCATTTCCTTCGGCGGATGCCAGGTCGGCCATTCCTGCTTCCAGGCGACATAGGCCGTGCCGGCCCATGCGAAGCCCTGCTTGCCGACGCCGATGCCGTAGCGCATCGCCTTGCCGCCCGGAAGGACGTAGTAAAGGTGGCGTTCGCGGGTGTTGACGATGATCGTGCCCGGACGCTCGGTCGTCTCGTAGGAAACGATCTGTCGGCGGAACTCCGGCTTGACGCGCTGGATCGGGATGGCGGGCAGAGCGTATCCGGCATCAGTCCTCACGCCGTAGGCGTCATCGAAGATCTGCGCCGTCTGGACAGTCGGGCCGGCGGCCTTGTCTTCGAGGGAAGCGCGATCGGAATTGGTGGAGCAGCCGGCCAGAGCGAGGGTCGCGATCAGGCCGAACACAGGGAATGCATTGCGGATGCGCATGAATATCTCTTAGGATTGGCAGTGAGGAAACGGTCTTGGAACCATCTTTGATTATGGTTTATTTTCGATTAACTTCGTCTTTGCAAGATGTTGCAGTGCGACGAGAGTTGCCCGCAGCGGCAAAGTAGAACCGCATGGTTTTTTTGCAACAGAGCGCAGTGTTCCCAAACGGTTATCCATGACGATTTTGAGCGTTTACAATAACAATCCGTTAATAGATGGCCGGCAATCGGACAGAGCTATGCTCGTGCGCCGAGGGACTCAGATATTACTTCACGACATGCGTCATGCGGTTCTGCCTGAACTGCCGTTGGCGAGCGGCCGGCGCGCCGATCTGATCACCATGTCGGAAAAGGGCGAGATCTGGATTATCGAGATCAAAACCTCAATCGAGGATTTTCGCGTTGATCGCAAATGGCCCGAATACCGGCTGCATTGCGACCGGCTCTTCTTTGCGACGCACAAGGATGTACCGCTTGATATCTTCCCGGCGGAATGCGGACTGTTCCTGTCGGACGGCTATGGCGCGCATATGATCCGCGAAGCGCCGGAACACCGCCTGGCGCCGGCAACCCGCAAGTCGGTCATGCTGAATTTCTCCCGTGCCGCCGCGCAGAGACTGATGCTGGCCGAATGGGCGAATGGCAAGCAGCTTGCCACCGACGATATTTAACAGCGGCTATTTCGGAGCGCGTTTGGCGAGAATTCGCTGCAGCGTGCGGCGGTGCATGTTGAGCCGCCGCGCTGTTTCGGAGACGTTGCGCTCGCACATTTCGTAGACACGCTGGATATGTTCCCAACGAACCCGGTCGGCCGACATCGGGTTTTCGGGAAGTTCCGCCTTTTCGCCCGGCCGCTGAGTCAAGGCTGCGAACACGTCGTCCGCATCGGCAGGCTTCGCGAGATAGTCGACAGCTCCCAGCTTCACGGCCGTCACCGCCGTTGCGATATTGCCGTAGCCCGTCAGCACGATGATCCGCGTATCGTCCCGGCGCTGGCGGATCGCCTCGATGACGTCGAGGCCGTTACCATCGCCGAGCCGTAGGTCGACCACCGCATATTTCGGCGGATGGCTCTTCGACTTCGCAACTCCTTCCGCAACCGATTCGGCCATTTCGACCTGGAAGCCGCGTGTCTCCATCGCGCGTGCCAGGCGTCGCAGGAAGGGACCGTCATCGTCGACGATCAAGAGGCTCGCGTCGGGGCCGATGTCGTGTTCGCCGGCGGTAAGGGTTTCGTGGCTTTGTTCGGTCATGGTCTTCGATCCTGGCGGTTTGCAACCCGCCCTATATTTGCCAACTGCACATATCTTCATTATGCCGATAAAGTCATTTTGTCGAATTTGCATCGATGAGCATGCGCGGCCATTCGACACGGATACGCGCTCCTTCACTTTCC
Organism: Rhizobium sp. USDA 4016; assembly: GCF_056279705.1. Classification (NCBI taxonomy): domain Bacteria; kingdom Pseudomonadati; phylum Pseudomonadota; class Alphaproteobacteria; order Hyphomicrobiales; family Rhizobiaceae; genus Rhizobium; species Rhizobium sp. USDA 4016. The sequence goes on along the minus strand of NZ_JBWCCY010000004.1, from coordinate 3,984,720 downwards.
GGATCGCGGTTCTCGAAAACCAGCGTCGCACCGGAACGTTCAAGCAGCGTCTTGGCGATGAAAAGTCCAAGCCCCAGCCCGCCTGCAGTATCCTCCTTCTGCCTTTTGGTGACGTAAGGCTCTCCGATACGGGTGAGAATATCCGGTGCGTAGCCGTTGCCGTCGTCCTCGATGACGATCAGCACCTTGTTGTGGTCATGTTCGACCGTGACCGTTACCTTCTCGCGAGCATAATCGACGGCATTTTCGATGAGATTGCCAAGCCCATAGATGATCCCGGCATTGCGCTCCGTCACCGGTTCACCCTTGCGCGGGCTTTTCTCGATCAGCTCGACTTCGATCGGAAATTCGCGATAGGGGGCAATGATCTCCTCGATCATCGAAGACAGCGGCAGCCGCCGCATATGCGCATCGCCCTCTGCCGAAAGGCTCGTCAGTCGCTTCAAGATATCTCGGCAACGTTCGCTCTGGCTGCGCAGCAGTTGCACGTCTTCGCGGAACCGGTCGTCGTCCTTCAGTTCGCGCTCCATCTCCTTTGCGACGACGCTGATCGTCGCAAGCGGCGTTCCGAGCTCATGTGCCGCCGCCGCGGCCAGGCCGTCGAGTTGCGAGAGGTGCTTTTCCCTCTGCAGCACGAGTTCGGTCGCGGCCAGTGCATCCGCCAGCTGGCTCGCTTCCATCGAAACGCGATAGGCATAAAAAGCTGCAAAGACCATGGTCGACGCAATCGAGCACCAGACACCGAACTGCATGACGTTGTGCACATCGATCTCCGCACCATCGAACCATGGAAGTGGGAAGGGCGAGAAGGCGAGGATCGTGATGCAGACCATTGCAAAGACGATGAGTGCAACGCTGTAGCGGATCGGCTGGGAGGCAAAGGAAATGATGACCGGCACGCAGACGAGCGCCGCAAATGGGTTCGCCAGGCCGCCGGTGATAAACAGCAGCGCGCAGAGCTGCAACAGATCCAGCCCAAGCAGCGCGAAGGCAGCCGGCGGTTCCAGGCGATGTGTCGGCGGATAGCGGATCGTCAGAAAGAAATTGACCCAGGCAAGCGCTGCAATCAGCAAGCTGCTGGCGAGCAGCGGCAACGGGAATTTCAGCCAGAAGGCAACGATGAAAACCGTCGCCGCCTGTCCGCCGACCGCGAGCCAGCGCAAACGTACGAGCGTCTGCAGGCGCAGCCTGCGGCTGCTATGCCGGTCGTTCTGCGGTTTGTTGTTGACGTCATCGGCCATGCTCGGCTCCTCGCCCAGGCTTATGTACCACGCGGCTTGGCGCGTGTCGTCGGCAAGGCTTCCTCTGGCCGCTCCGGCCAGGAATGCCGCGGATATCGGCCTCGCATTTCGGCACGTACGTCCTTCCACGAACCTGCCCAGAACCCTGGGAGGTCGCGCGTCGTCTGGATCGGCCGGTGCGCGGGCGAGGTCAGTTCGAGAAGAAGCGGCAGCCGTCCGCCGCCGATCGCCGGATGCTGCTTCAATCCGAAAAGCTCCTGTACCCGGATCGTCAGCAGCGGCTCCTCGCCGTCATACTGGATCGGATGCCGCTGGCCCGTTGGCGCTTCGAAATGCGTCGGTGCAAGCCGGCTGAGGTCACGTTGCAGTTCGCGCGACACAAGCGCCATCAGCCCGCTGGTGAGCGATCCGGCGGAAATATCCGAAAGCCCGCGCGCATCGCTCTGGTAGGGCGTGAACCAGTCGTCCAGCCGTTCCAATAACGCAGCGTCGCTGACATCCGGCCATGGCGCGCCGATCGTTCGATGCAGAAAGCCGATCCGTTCGCGCAGCTGGATAGCTTCCTTGGAAAAGGGCAGGGCGTTGAGTCCCAATTGCCGTATGCCATCCGCTAGTGCTGCGGCAACAGGCTCGCCGTCTGGCCGGGGCAACGGCGTTTCGTCAAAGACGATCGCCCCGAGCCTTGTCGCGCGCCGGGCGCGGACCTGCCTGCTCGGCAGGTCGAAATAGGTCTGCTCGCCGATCTTGATCACACCTGGCAGCTGGGTTTCGACATCGCCGCGCGAAATCTCCGCCGCAGCCAGGATGCGTGCCTGCGTCGCGCGTCCGGTCAGATCGGCGATCACCATCATCTGGCTGCCCGCCAGACGTTCCGTCTCCGACAATTCGGCGCCACGGCCGTTTGCCATCACGTACCGTCCCCGCCCGCCGCGCTGCAGGGCAATCCGATCGGGAAAGGCATGCAGCAGGAGCTGTCCGGCAAGCGGTGGCGCGCTTGAGGAAATCTTGTTGAGCCCGCGCGCCAGCCGTCCGGCAAGGCGTCGCGAAGCATCAGCCCTTTCGCCCTTCTCCACCTTGAAGCGCCGCAAACGGTCCTCGATGTCGATGCTCGTGCCGCCGAGGCCCTGTTCCGTTAGAAGAACGGCAAGCATTGCAGCTTCTTTTGCGTGACCGCTTTCCCCGGCCGAAACCACCATGGCTGCCAGCCGCGGCGGCAGCGCAAGCTCGCGCATCGTCCGTCCGCGCGCAGTCAAAGTTCCATCCTTGTCTAGGGCTCCGAGTTCCTGCAGCAGCGCACGCGCCTCCTTCAGCGTCGTCGCTGGGGGCTGGTCGACGAAGGCAAGCGATGCCGGATCCTGAACGCCCCAATGCGCCAGATCGAGCACGAGACCGGAAAGATCGCTCGACAGGATCTGCGGCGGTGTGAAAGCAGGCAGCGCGGCCGTCTGCCCCGGGTGCCAGAGGCGGATCGCGATACCGGGTTCCGTTCTGCCTGCGCGCCCGGCGCGCTGGTCGGCCGAAGCCCGCGACACCCTCACCGTCTCCAGCCGTGTGATACCTGTCGAAGCCTCGAACACCGGCAGCCGCTGCAGCCCGCTGTCGATTACGATGCGCACGCCGTCGATGGTGATCGACGTCTCGGCGATCGAGGTCGCAAGCACGATCTTGCGCGTGGCCTTCGCCGCCGGACGGATTGCTGCATCCTGCTCTTTCTGGCCGAGATTGCCGTAGAGAGGGGCGATCAGCGTGTTCGACCCCAACCGCCCTTCGAGTCTTTCCGCCGTTCGGGTGATCTCTGCCTGCCCAGGCAGGAAAGCGAGGATCGATCCCGTCTCACCCGCATGGGCCTCGATGATTGCCCGTATAGCGGCGTCCTCTATACGCTCGCCGCTCGGGCGATCCCGATAGCGGACGTCGATCGGAAAGCTCCGGCCCCTGCTTTCAATCACCGGCGGATGGTCGAGGAGTGCTGCGACACGCTCGACGTCGAGCGTTGCCGACATCACCAGAAGCCGCAGATCATTACGGAGCGCCGTGCGCACGTCGAGCGCCAATGCCAGTCCGAAATCCGCATCGAGCGAACGCTCGTGAAATTCGTCGAAAATGACTGAAGAAACCCCCGAAAGTTCCGGATCGTCGAGGATCATGCGCGCAAAGACGCCTTCGGTGACCACTTCGATCCGCGTCTTGCCGGAAATGCGGTTGTCGAGGCGCATGCGGTAGCCGACTGTTTCGCCCACCTGTTCGCCGAGCAGAAAGGCCATGCGGCTCGCCGCGGCCCGCGCTGCCAGCCGCCGTGGCTCCAGCAGAATGATCCTGCCGTCGTTGCGCCATGGTTGATCCAGCAGATAAAGCGGCACAAGCGTGGTCTTCCCGGCGCCGGGTGGCGCGGAAAGAACGGCTCGTCCGCTTTCGGCAAGTGCGGTTCCGATCTCGGGCAGAACGTGAGAAACCGGAAGTTCCGGCAGAACGGGCATTGCGCTTATTTCCCGCCGGTGACGGTTTCATAGGCGAGAATCGCTCCGGCGAGATCCTCGAGCGCAGCGCCCACCGATTTGAAAAGCGTGATCTCGCCTGCCGCGCTGCGGCCGCCTCGTGTTCCGCGAACGAGTTCGGCAAGTTCTGCCTTGATCGCACCCTCGTTGAGCACGCCGCTTTCGAGCGGCTGAACGATATCACCCGCTTCCTTCATCGCACCGGCTCGCGTATCGACGAAAACGGACGCACGGCGGATCGCCTCGTCGTCGGTCTCGCGCATGCTAGGCTTGAAGCCGCCGACGAGATCGAGATGGGCGCCGGGTTTCAGCCATGCGCCGCAAATGAGCGGCTCGCTTGAGAGCGTGCCGCAGGAGACGATGTCGGCGGTTCGCGCCGCCGCTTCGATATCGAAGACTGCCTCAGCGGCCAGCCCAAGCTCTCGGGCTTCGGCCGCTACCTTTTCTGCGCCTGCACGATTGCGCCCCCAGATATGGATGCGCTTGATCGGCCGGATGGCCGTATGCGCCTGCAGCAGATTGAGCGAGAGGCGGCCGGTTCCGCAGACAAGCAGCTCGGCCGCATCCGGCCGCGCCAGATAGCGTGCCGCCAATGCCGAGGTCGCAGCCGTGCGCCGTGCTGTCAGCTCGCCGCCGTCGATCGCCGCAAGCATTTCGCCCGTTGCACCTGACGAGAGCAGGTAGGTCCCGAAGATTGCCGGCAGCGCGCGCTTGGCGTTCCCCGGAAATACCGAGACCATCTTCACGCCGGCATAGCGGCCGGGCACCCAGGCAGGCATCAGAAGCAGCGTCGCATTTTCTTCGCCAGGGACATGCATGTCGTGATGATGGCGCACCGGCATGACGCATTCGCCGGCAAACATCGCCGCGATCGCTTCGATAAGGTCCGCCCAGGGAAGTGCCGCGCGCGTTTGTGCTTCATCGAGGACAAGCATTCCAGTCTCCATAACCGAATATCCGAGACGCCAAACTAGCGATTGACCG
>NZ_JBWCCY010000004.1:490000-3975000 GCF_056279705.1 Rhizobium sp. USDA 4016 | reverse complement strand
CTTCGGAAGAAGCGTGACCCCATTTTGGGCAACCAGGATGGGGTGGCACAGACCAGGGGGTAGCGACTGTTTATCAAAAACACAGGGCTCTGCGAAGTAGCAATACGACGTATAGGGTCTGACGCCTGCCCGGTGCTGGAAGGTTAAAGGGAGAGGTGCAAGCTTTGAACTGAAGCCCCAGTAAACGGCGGCCGTAACTATAACGGTCCTAAGGTAGCGAAATTCCTTGTCGGGTAAGTTCCGACCTGCACGAATGGCGTAACGACTTCCCCGCTGTCTCCAACATAGACTCAGTGAAATTGAATTCCCCGTGAAGATGCGGGGTTCCTGCGGTCAGACGGAAAGACCCCGTGCACCTTTACTATAGCTTTACACTGGCATTCGTGTCGGCATGTGTAGGATAGGTGGTAGGCTTTGAAGCGGGGACGCCAGTTTCCGTGGAGCCATCCTTGAAATACCACCCTTATCGTCATGGATGTCTAACCGCGGTCCGTTATCCGGATCCGGGACAGTGTATGGTGGGTAGTTTGACTGGGGCGGTCGCCTCCGAAAGAGTAACGGAGGCGCGCGATGGTGGGCTCAGACCGGTCGGAAATCGGTCGTCGAGTGCAATGGCATAAGCCCGCCTGACTGCGAGACTGACAAGTCGAGCAGAGACGAAAGTCGGTCATAGTGATCCGGTGGTCCCGCGTGGAAGGGCCATCGCTCAACGGATAAAAGGTACGCCGGGGATAACAGGCTGATGACCCCCAAGAGTCCATATCGACGGGGTTGTTTGGCACCTCGATGTCGGCTCATCGCATCCTGGGGCTGGAGCAGGTCCCAAGGGTTTGGCTGTTCGCCAATTAAAGCGGTACGTGAGCTGGGTTCAGAACGTCGTGAGACAGTTCGGTCCCTATCTGCCGTGGGTGTAGGAATATTGACAGGATCTGTCCCTAGTACGAGAGGACCGGGATGGACATATCTCTGGTGGACCTGTTGTCCTGCCAAGGGCATAGCAGGGTAGCTACATATGGAAGGGATAACCGCTGAAGGCATCTAAGCGGGAAACCCACCTGAAAACGAGTGTTCCCTATCAGAGCCGTGGAAGACGACCACGTTGATAGGCCGGGTGTGGAAGTGCAGCAATGCATGAAGCTTACCGGTACTAATAGCTCGATCGGCTTGATCGTTCTCATTGACAATGCTCATCAAAATGAGCCAGGCGATAAGAAGCAGCATACAAGCGCTTCCCCGCCAATGACGTGTTCAACAAAACGAAGTGAAAACTTCACCAGCTTCTCAAATCGTTGCGCTTCGCTGACCTGGTGGTTATGGCGGGGTGGCTGCACCCGTTCCCTTTCCGAACACGGCCGTGAAACGCCCCAGCGCCCATGGTACTTCGTCTCAAGACGCGGGAGAGTCGGTCGCCGCCAGGTCTGCAAAACGCAACAACAAAATCACAATCTTCTCAAAACAAAACAACGGCCATAAGCCGATATAAACCGGCCGCAACAACAGCGGTCCGTTCCGCTCAAAAAAACAATAACGCGGGGTGGAGCAGCCCGGTAGCTCGTCAGGCTCATAACCTGAAGGCCGCAGGTTCAAATCCTGCCCCCGCAACCAAAGCTTACGACAAATTCAATGGGCTTCGAGGAAACTCGGAGCCCTTTTTGCGTTCAAATGCCCGAAAATCGGGTTGGCCAACCCTCGAAAGACCAGAGCCACCTCAGCCGCCAAGACGGACATTTTGCCGGTAGTGTGCTGAAGGTTCTGCAAATTCTCTGAAGGAGGCGGTCATGGCAGGCTGGTGATGTTCAACGTCACCTGATTCCCTGGAATTGTTGATGGGCAAGGCGTCGATCATTTGCTCCAGTTGCTGCTTGCTGCGTTGCAGGGCCTAAGCGTCCTCACCGGAGGGCTTTCCTGCGTCGTCGCAACTAGGCCTGTCTCTCTCTTCTCAAGTAAAGCCGCGTGCGGGAGAGACACGTCATGCGTGAACGCTGGACGTGGGTAATACCTCGGCAAGCTGGATAAGCCTCTTCTGTAACGCGGAGTAAGCGATTAAGAAATATAACGTCACGCGCGGGTATAAATCCGGAGTTGATTTCAAGTCTGTTTTTACGCATATTTTCATTATCGACAGTATATTTCAAATATTGAAGTATATTTTTCCGTAATTGCTGATGGATCGCCGCATGCTCGTATTTTCAGATGAGAATTTGGAGGTGATACACCATTCAGGATCATCTCCCTATCTTCTCGTCACCTTTAACGAGATGGAAATGAAGGCGAACGGCAGCCGCTTCTGGGGGCAGCGGTTCTGCGAGAAAGCTGACGTTTCGGCGCTTGGCTTCATCAGCCGACGGCCGAACTGGTTTCCGGCGGCGAGCGTCGTCAAGGCGGTCGAGGCGACCGCGCCCATCCTCCGCGCAGCACCGGAGCGGATCCTTTACGGGCACTCGCAGGGCGGCTACGCGGCGTTGCGGTACCGAAGGCGCTTCAACGCTGCCGTTGCCATCGCTTTTTGCCCTCAGATCTCGATCGATCCGAAGGCCGTTCCTTTCGATGGCAGGTTTGCAAGCCATTTCTCGCCCGGCCTCCACGCCAATATGGGGATCGCGCCTGATCACGCAACTGGCCGGGCCTATCTGTTCTTCGATCCGTTCCACGCCGTCGATCACCAGCACGCGGTTCGAATCGCGACGCTGCAGGCGAGGACGCACCTCGTGCCGGTCCACATGACAGGCCATGGCACCGTTCGGGCGTTCACCGGAACGGCACGCGCCCTGTCGCTGATCGAAGCCTGCCGCGAAGACGATCTTCCGGGTCTACGCGCTCTGGCTCGCACAGCCCGAGTCATGGCGCCGATGCGGCCCTATCAGATCGCTGTGACGGCGATCGCCCGGCATCGGGCCTGGGCCGACCGGTTTCATGCACGCTTCGGATCGGCTTTCTCTGCGGTCGAGCGAGCAAACTTCCTCTATCATCGGGCCAACCGCCACATTCTCGACGGTGAGCTTGCGACGGCGCGCACCATGCTTGTGGACGCCATGACATATCAGCCGGAGAATCCTGGTTTCGCCCGCCGGTTAGCGGAACTGGACGGCCGTATCGCGCGCCGCCTCGGGGCGGAGGACGCCGCGCAATTGTGATCCGAATGTTGCCGAGCCACTCGACAAGATGGCCTTGCTGAAGAGTGACAGCTATTTCAGGTCCAACGCTCATGGTTGCCGGCAGCATCCTTGTTCCAAACCGGCGGCGGGATGATGGTCTTGCGGACTTTCGTGTGCATGTAGGGAGCCTTCCGTGCGACCTTGCGAACGGCTTCTCAAGAGTTCGGTTGATCGAACCTCTCTTCGTCGAAGCGCTTTCAGCGCTTCACAGGGCCAGCCTCGTTAAAGCGAGTGCGCGAGAAGCGGGGGGCTCTCGGTCATCGCCGCATCCAGCTTCCGCCGCAGCAGCGCGCGATAGAGTTTGACGTGTTCTTGCGCGCAGGCGAGGCGGTCGGCGGGCTGTCGCATGGAAACGCGCAGCCGCCCCCAGATTTGACTATCATCCAAGACTTCGACGATGCGGTCCGCGAGGTCCTGGCTGCTGCCTGCGCGAAAGTGCAGGCCGTCTTTTCCGTCACGCACCTTCTCGGCCATCCCCCCGATGTCGGAGCAGATCATCGGCCTACGGTGGAGCAGGGCCTCCTGGATCACGATGGGCGAGTTTTCCCACCAGACGGACGGCATAACCACCCAGTCGACCGAACGCATGAGACGCGGCAGGTCCGCGTTCTGGTAAGCGCCGTAGAAACGGACGCGGTGGCCTGCGTCTGCGATGAGCTTCTTCATCCGCTCCTGGAATTCGATCGGCTGTCGCTCGAGGTTGCCGCCGAAGATCATCAGGCAGGAGTCTTCGCCCCATATCTCCTTCGGGATGCGCGAAACGGCGTCGATCAGGAGGTCGGCCCCCTTGAACGGCGTCATTTGTCCGAAATAGGCAAAGCGGTTGCGGCGCGGGCTTGTACCTTGGGCTTCTCGCGCGGGCGCAGCTGTTTCTACGGTGATGCCGTTCTCGATCACGCTGAGCTTGTCCTTTTCGATCCCCCATGCGACGTAGCGCTCCGCCAGAAACCGGCTGGGGGAGACGAAAGCGTCGGCAAGGCCAAGCATCCCGCGCGCAAACAGCTCTCGCTTCAGGAAGCGTGAGACGGGGATGTCGGGAAAGCAGCCGTGGCAGGCGACGGGGGACGCTGTTTCGCAGAGCTGACCGGAAGGCCGTCTTACCATCTGCCCGTGATTGTGGCAGATCGAAAGGTACTCGTGGAACGTGACGAGTATCGCCGTGTGCGGGAATGCTTCTCTAAGGGCATAGAGGGCTTCAAGGCCAATGCCCAGAACGTGATGGAAATGCACGACATGGGGCCTGAGATCGCGTGCGAAACGCAACAGGTCTCGGCTGATTGCCTGGGTATCGCCATTGGACAAAAAGAAATGGTCGTAGTCGTCCGCGTGGAACAGCAACTCATCCTCGGCAAGGCGAAGGCTCATCAGCGCGGACGAGGCATGTCGCGGGACCGGATGGCCGACCCGGGCCAGGTAAACCGATTGCACGTTAGGCAATGCGTTCAGGCCGCGATGCAGGTTGTAAGAGGCGATTTCCGCCCCACCGAGCGAAACCGTCGGATGCGCATGCGAGACGACAAGGACGCGAAGCTGCTCGCTCATGCGGGCCTCCTTTCCGGTTGCTTTTCAACGGTGAGGATAGGCAACCATTGGCTCTTGAAGATCTTTCGATCGATCTCTTCCACCAGAGCCGCCATCGCTGGACTATCACCGTTGCCTGCGTCGTCGCAGCCCCACATCTGCACCGATGGCAGCAAATAGGAGTCAAACCCGGAGCGGCTGAGACGGAGGCCGAGATCCAGACCCTTTTCCTGCGCGCCCAGATAGCCGCCGGAAAAGCCGCCGGCGCGCAACAGGGCATCGCGAGGCATGACGCAGCACTCGAGCGAGGCCGCCGCGATACGGGTCAGCTTCATCTCGGCAACCGCTTTGAGAGGATATCCAGCAAAGCGGCCCACGACCGGTTCGTCGCAGTTGCCGTCATCGATCCAGCTTCCGGCCCAGCGAATGGAATGGTCCTCGTAAACCAGGACGGGCGAGACAATGCTTCCTTTGAGCGTCGCGGCCGTGGCCAAGAGCTTGCCATACCAGCCTTTCCCGCGCGGGATCAGTGAAGCGGAGAGCGACACGACCGTTTCACAGGAGAGTGCTTGCGTGCCGGCTTCCAGCATGTCGTGGACGTCGCCTGTTCCCTTCACCGATACCAGCCTGGCCGAAAGGCTATAGAACCGCGCGAGTTCCCTGAGGCGAGCAGCCTGCCTGCGAAACCGCTCCGCGGGCATGGCGATCACGATCGGCGTGTGCCGCGTCTCCGGATCGAGCGCAAGCAAGGCCAGCAGCGGGGAAATGTCCTCCTCGCCCTCCCCGGCGCCGATGACGATTGGCGGGCTGTTTTCCTCATCGAAGGAGCCGGCATCGAGGGTTGTCTCGATAACCGGCGTTAACCTTCCGGATTGTCCGAGGAACGGGACAATTTGTGAATCGACTATCGCCGGCAGCGCACAGTTTGCCGGATCGATGGAGCCGATCTGGCGCAATGCCGCCAAGCGCGCAGAAACCCGCGTTGGTTTCACTGGCAGAAACGCACGGCGCGAATCGTGCAGGGTTAGTTCGAAGTAGAGGGGCGCACCAGGATCTTCATTGGGCAATTGGACGTGGGCGACGAAGCCATGCGCGCTCTGTTCGCTCCGAAAGCTCGGCGTGAAGTGCTGCTGGTCGTTGAAACTGTCCGTGACATCGGGGCGATCGAAGCGCGCCCAGCGTTCGTCGAGGCCAGCGGCGGCATCTCCTCGACGCAGTCTTACCGTTGCGACGTGGCCGTCGGGGTCATAAAGCCAGCCGGAGACGAGAAGGTTTCCTCCATCGGCCTCAAATGTGCTGTCTATACCCATCCGGACGGGATACGGCAGGCTGGAGACCGTTTCTTTGCCCTCAAAACTGTTGGCGGCTGCTCGCAGGGACAGGAGCACGTCCGGCGCGCCATGGGTCCGCAGCAGAACCGACCTGATATGTTCGGGCGTTTCCAGAGGGCCGGCGATGCGCTTTCGAGGGTGGACCGCAACATACCTCCAACCGGCGCGCCCCCGAAAGACCAGACCTTCGATGTCGAGGCCGAGGGCAGCCTGGCTGGACTTGAGAAGGCCGACAAAACCAGAGGCGCCATCGGGTGCGTCCGGGCGAGGAAAGATGGCGATACCGCACTCCGCGACCACCGGTGTCACGTTGCCGACCACGGACACCCGGCAAGGCCCCGGCGCCATGGCGCGGCTCCAGCCCTGCAGGAATGTCGCGCCATCATGGCTCTCGCCAATCAACTCGATAAACCCATCGCTGGCGTGGGCCGACTGCAAAAGCGCCGCTATGGTCAGAAGTTTGCGGCGGGTGACATTGCCGACCATCAGAGCGTCCACGAGCTGGTCGACGACCGCGGCTGACTGAGATCCCGCGGACTCGACCACAAGCGCGGCTGCTTCCTCCGGGGAGGCAAGCCGGGGCGCAAAGACGTAGCGTGCGCCCGTCTCCTCCTCTCCGAACCGGATCGTGGTCATGGCCAGGTCCGTCCCCACATCCGGAAGGAGCGCCGCGAAGCCGTGCTTGGCCCGCGGTGAGGATGCGGCCAATCGCCATTCCGAGACAAACAAGCTTGACGTGACTGCTTGATCCTCACCGAGGCCGACCACCACGTCGCCGGCCGTGACACGGCCGAGGCCGATGATCAGCCAGGTTGTCTCGTCGACGCGGCAACCGATAACCCTTCCAAAACGCATTGCCCTGCTCGCCCCATGCCCGCCTGCCGAGGGACTAATGACAGCGGGGGATTGTTCTCTCACCAGCACGCTTTACCCTCCCTGGATCAGATTCTGGCAACCAGCGTAAGGCTGGCGCCCGCGGCAAATCCCACGAGAACGAACAGCAGCAGCAGCAGGGGCTTTATTTCGCCGTTCGCACGCTTCCGCAACGCATTCAGGTTCTTCTCCATTCCTGCCACAACTCCATCCAGCCGCATCAGGTGGACGTCGAAATCATTCAGCCGTTGGCTCATATCCACCTTGAGGCTTTCGACGGCCTTGCTGACATCGGTGGGCCCGGCGGTCTCGGTCTTGTCGGCGTCGATTTCCGGTGCGCGCTGCAGCGAGCGCTGTGAGACCTGCAACTGCCGCTGCGCCGCCATCAGCAAATCGAGCTTATCGAGCACTTTCGCCAGCGGTGCGGCGATAAGAGCCTCGGCCGCCTGCTCGTCTGGCTGGGGAACGCGCAGGGCCTGCTCGGAACCGCTTCCATTCCGCGCCATGACGACAATATCGTTCGCCCGAGAATGGACGGGATCGGGCAGCGCGATCTCAAATGCGTGTTTGCCGTCGCCGATACCGTTGCGACGCAAGTCGGGACGATTGCGGTCGGCAACAGCCTCGGCAATCACCTTGCCATCGAGGAGGACACGAATGGTCAGCCGTTGATCCGGCGCCATCGGGTCGAATGCCCAGCCGAAGATCCGGCCCATGTCAACGGCATCCACCCGGCCGTTCATCGGCTTGGCGTTGTCCTGTTCGGATGCGGCATCCGGTCGTTCAGCGGGACTGGTCATAAGCTCTCCAATGCCTGAGCCTGTGCCGTCTCCATCCACTTGAGGTAGCGGCGGGCGGTCGTGTCGATGTCGTCGGGCTTGCGAGCGTTTTCGGAGAGCCGGTGCAGCAGGTTCGGCTCTTCCACTATGTTCCGCATCGCCGCGGCGAGCGCTCGGGCATCGTTGGGTGGAACAGTCAGGCCGTTGACGCCATGCTCGATCATCTCAGCCATTCCTCCGATATTGCTGGCGATGACCGGACGGCCTTGAGCCTGGGCTTCCTGAATGACAAGCGGCGCGTTCTCCCACCAGACGGAAGGAACTATGGTGCAATCGACCGCGGCCACCAGATCGCCAATATCTTCGCGTCGATAGGGGCCTCTGGACTGCACCGATTCTGACGTTTCGGCAAAGCGCCGATTGATCTCATCGACGAAGGCCTCGCTCTGGAAAGGCGCTCCGCCATGGATGCGGAGTTCGAAATCAAGGCCATCGGCCAGAAGCTGGCGCGCCGCGTCGAGCAATACGGTCACCCCCTTCCAGGGGTTGAGATTTCCGAAATATCCGAAGACCGGTCTTCCGCCCTGGAGCAGCTCCCTTCGCGCGCCGGCATTTCGGGTGGGGATACCATTGGGAATGATGCTAATCGCACCTTCGTCCAGTCCCCACCGCACGAAGCGTTCCCGTAAAAAAGCGCTTGGCGAGACGAAGTGGTCAACCGTGCTCAGCAGGGCCTTGAGGTGGCGTTCGCGCAAGGCAAAGCGATCGAGCGGAATGTCCTTGAAACAGCCATGGCAGCGGTCCGGGCTTGCTTGGTGACAAAGCTCCTTGCTGCCGGTGCGTACCATCAGGCCCTCGTGGTGGCAAATGGGATAGTAGTCATGGAGCGTCATGACGATCTGGCAGTGGGGTAAGGTGCGGCGGACGATATGAGGGAACTCGGCGCCAAGCAGCAGCAGGTGATGGAGGTGAACCACATCTGGCCGGAAATCGCGCAGCAACTCCGCTATGTCCGGCACAACACCATAAAGGTCGATCTGACTCATGAAGAAGCGATCGAAGTGTCCGGACCACAGCAGGACCTCATCTCCCGCCGAGCCGATGCTCTGAAAGCTCGTGCCCGGTCTGGCTTCGCGGTGAATTTGGTTCGTGGCGCCGAGAAACAGGGCTTCGTGCCCCTCGCGCTGGTAGGCGCGGAACAAGTCGTGAGCAAATATCTCCGTTCCACCCGGGTGAAGGGACGGATGGTTGTGGGCTGCCACCAGAATACGCTTGCTCATCGACCATTTCCCCGGCGCTTCGCCACGATGAAGTCCTGATGGTGGCCCGCGTTGGTGCCGCGCCAATGGCCAAGCGATTTCAAAGCGACGGAAAGGCCGGCCCGTTCGAGCGCCTTGTCCAGAAAGCCGTCTTCGAAACCGACCGCGGCAAGCGGTGGCTGGTTGGGTACGAACCAGCATGGGCTTTCGCCATAGCGGCGGAAGGGGAGACGCGGATCGCGCCGCCCGTGTTCGTTTGCCGCCGCGATCCGGTCGACCACGAACGCGGTCATGAACAGGCGCCCGCCGGGTGACAGGATCCTGCAGACCTCGGCGAGGTAGACAAGGACCTCCGCGGGCGGCAGATGAGTGACCACGGACGTCATGATGACGAAGTCGAAATGGCGATCCGGAAAAGGAAGCGTCAAGGCCATCCCGCTGATCTTGCCGTTCGGATTGTACAGCTCGTGAGCGATGTCCAGTTGCCGGAAGGCGAAATTGGGGTAGGCAGGCGCAATCGTGCGCTGGCACCAGCCAATACCGCTCTCGACTGGATCGACACCATCGTAGCGGCTCGTTTTCGGATCGAGATATTGGGTAAGCGGCACGGCCATCCGGCCGATGCCGCACCCGATGTCGAGAACGCGGCTGTCTTCGCGCAGGCCGCCGATGCGAATGAAATAACCGAGAAACTCCGCTCCTATCGCGCGAAAATCCCCGTCTCCCACGAAGACGTTGGTGGATTCCGGTTGCGGAAGAAAACGATTGCCCCGAACAGATTCGATTAGCCAGCGAACACGGTCTTCATCGATTAGCTGGGCCGGCTTGGTGGGGTGCAGGAGTGCCGCATGAGTCACGCTGCGTTCCTCTTCCGGATTCTCACACCCGCCGCGGCGGGTCGATCGTGGTCCCTATCGAACAGGTTCGCCATCAGTTCGGCGATATCCTCCTCCCAGCGCTGCGTGTGCAGCCATGAATTGTATTGGCTTGCAACGCCGCGCATGTAGTCCTGGCTGCGGCGGATCGAGCGACGCTCGAAATGATACAGGCACGCTGCCGGCTCATAGGCAATCTGGAGCCCGACGCGACGGATCTTGAGGCACAGGTCGCTGTCCTCGTAGTCGCCGATCACGTAGTCCTCGGTGTACCCGCCAACGCGCTCGTAGGTGTCTCTGCGGGTCACAAGGCAAGCGCCGGTAACGCCAGGGACGTCGCGGGCTTGTTGCGCAGGCACGTAGTCGCCAGGCATGCCCTTGTGGAAATGGTGGTTCAGCCAGATCCCGCGCTGGTCGCGGCCGAAGTACAGTCCAGCGTGCTGCAGCGATCCGTCTTCGTAGATCAGTTTCGGGCCGACGGCACCCAGCTCGTTCCTTTTCAAAAGCGCTCGCGACAACACCTGAAGCCAGCCTGGCGCGCAAGGCACGACATCTGAATTGAGCATGACCAGTATGGCGCCGCGTGCAAAACGCGCGCCGGCATTGCAAGCACGCGCATAGCCGCCGTTGCGATTCATAACCACCAACTTCATCGGCAGCCCGTGCAGGAGGTGCAGGCCGCCCAGCAGGTGCTCCGTCTGATCCTGGATTTCCGGTGAATCGAGGACATAGATGACCTCCGCGTTGGCTGCGAGCCATGGATCCGTGGCCATCCCCGACAGTTGGAAGCGCAGGAAATCGAGAACCCGATAGAGGGGCACGACAATGGAAACGAGGGGTGCGCTTTTGGGCAAGCTGTAGTCCTTCGTGCTGTCGACCTCTATGGTCTTGCCCAATCGTCGTTCTATGTCCTGCAGGGCAGGGGCGAGAATCGTGCGGAAGGCACCGTCGACCGCATGCTGTGGCGGCACGGCGCGCAGGACATGGTTTCGTTGTGTCGCGGGCTCGAAAGGCTGTGGCGTCGGTATCAGCGGCCTGACCGCTCCCGAGGCAAGGCGCATCTGAAATCGCGGTTGCAGGAGCGGCCCGGGGGATTCCGGCAGCGGGACCCAGGCAACGAAACCGGTCACATCGGTCTTGCTCTTCTCATCCTCCCCTTGCGCCCATGCCGGAAATTCGTAGCTGTTGGCGTCGAGCGGCACGGCCGTGCCGTCCTCCTTGACGTAGTCGATGCCGGCGAACGCGGATGACGGCGCATGGAACCAGCCGCCGGCAAGCAGACCGTCGTCGAGCGCCAGAGCGAGATCGACCTCGCCGGACGGATGCATCGATGACTTGGCAATCCGACTTGACGCCAGTGGTGCACGAACTTGAAGGTCGATCGCCGTGGCGGCGCCGCTTTCCGGCAACGTGGCGAGTCGACGGACAATCATTTCGCGCAGTTCCACCGCCTCAAGGTTTTTGCCCCACCAACTCTGAAGACTGGGATGGCGAGGCTTGCTGTCAGCAAGCTGGCGAATGGCGACGCCGTTCTTGCTCAGGAGGACGATGAGAAACGGAGGGGAAGGCACTTCTGCGATGAAATGGCACGATTGCATGCCGTTTTTCGCGTTGCGTCCGCGAACAAGTCTTACGGCCATGCGTGTAATCGAAGCTGCGCCGATCGCATAGATCGCTGTGATGTCGCCAAGATCCGGATTGATAGCCGTCTCAATCAGATGGCTTCCCCGCGCAATCTGGCAGACGATGCTGGCGGCCTGCGGTTGGGGCACGAGCGCGTGAAGGGCGTCTTCGACCACCATGTTGAAAAGATGGTCGCTGGCGATGCGAAAGGCGCTTCGCCACACGGTCAGCAGGTTGTTGACGAACTTGATGCGGGCATCCGGCGCGAGATCCGCAAACAGTGTCTCCACATCGAGGGGCACCAGCGTGCGCGCCGGATGCATCACGATGGTTTCGGCGGTGCTGCCGTGTTCCGTGCAAATGCCGACACTCACCGGCTGCTTTTCCGGTCTCATCGCCCAGAACATTCGTTGCCTTCCGTTGCCAAGAGGCAGCATCATGCTGACGAGCGGTATCGGTGACTGGTCCATGGACAACAGGCACTTTGTGGTGGCGGGAAGGGACGGGGGGAGATCCCAGATAAGGACGGCCAGCTCCGCGCCGAGCCGAAAGATCTTTGCGTTTCTGAAAACGCCAGTGGCGTCTATCGATTCGTCGAACGTCACACGCTATCCTCTGGATCGGAGTTGCGCGCCCCACGGGAGGAGGCAGGGCGCACAGAAGTCATATTCAGTGAACGGTGAAGTAGTTCTCGGGATTGGCATGGATGTCGTCGGCATCGACATTTACCAATGTGAGCGTATCGCCATGGCCGAGATCCACGACGACATTGCCCCCCACCTGCGTGACACGCGAGGCCAGGTCTTCGGGCGAAGACACGTCGAGGCCATTGATGCCCTTCGAGATCTGCAGCAGATCCTCGCCAGCGTTAAAGTCGAGGATGACGTCATTCCCGCCGCCGCCGTCGAAGACAAAGATGTCGTGGCCAGCACCGCCTGCCAGGACGTCGTTGCCAGCACCGCCATCAATGATGTCAGCACCATCGCCGCCATAAAGTATATCGGCGCCCTTGCCGCCGGACAGGAGGTCGCTTCCCTGGCCGCCGAGCAGGGTGTCGTTGCCCTTGTCGCCGAATAGAAGATCATCACCCCAGCCGCCGACGAGGTTGTCGTTCCCGTTTTCACCGTTCAACAAGTCGCTGTCATCGCCGCCGAACAGGGAATCGTTTCCCTTTCCGCCGAACAGCAGGTCGTCACCGTCGTCACCGAACACGAGGTCGTGCCCGTTGCCGCCGCTCACGAAATCAGCGCCCCCATGGGCGCGAATGAAGTCGTTAAAGCGGGAGCCGAACAGCGCATCGTCGTATGCTCCGCCTTCCAATGTGGCCATCTGCCTCTCCTCTTCGGATTTGATATTCATGCGTCTCGGCGCAGGGTGCGACGATTTCGCGCCTGAAATGTGCACTGCAAAAAACCGAAGTGCAACATATCTTGAATCTAAAATGTCCTGTCTTGAGAAATATATTTCCCAAATTGAATATTATTGGCACATTGTTTCGATAATGTCCGGGATAATAAAGTAATATGCAAATATTTTACTTTTGAATAACTTCAAAATTTGAAATAATTTCTGCTATGCAGCATTTCAGTTTCCTTTAAATCTAGTCTTCCCTGAACGCGCGATTGAAGCTCTCGAGGACGGGAGAAGTGAGGTAGTCGATCGCACGGCGTGACTCGTGGATGATCAGCACCTCCGCGGGCATGCCGGGATAGAGGTGGACATCCGGGTTTGCCTTGAGCGATGCCGGATCGAGTTTGGCGCGCGCGACGAAAAACGCACTGTTTGACTTTTCATCTACCGACTGGTCCGCGGCGACATATGTAATGGTGCCTTCCATCGGCAGGCGGGAGCGCTGATTATAGGCTGTCAGCCGCACTTGCGTATGCGAGCCCACGGAAATGCTGTCGATGTCGCGAGGATTGACGCGCATTTCGACCAGCAGGGGCTCATTTTCCGGAACGATCTCGAGCAACGGCTGGCCGGGCGTGACCGCGCTGCCAGGGGTGCGCAGCAAGATGTTGCTGATGATGCCATCCTGCGGAGAGCGAATCTCAAGGCGCCGCAGCACGTCCTTCGAAGCGACGATCTGCTCTTCGACGTCCGCCAGATCGATGCGTGCCGTGGTGATTTCGCCGGCAATCGTCGACTGAAAGTCACTTTCGATCCCGGTCAGCGCAAGCTGTGCGCCTGCTGCGGCTTTTTCTGCCTGGGCCTTGTTGCCGACGAGTTCGCCCCGTTCCCTCGCAAGCTCACTTAGCTTGGAGTCGATCTCGATGAGTTGCGTGCGCGGTGCCGCGCCTTTTTTCGTCAACGTTTCCGTCGCCGTCCGGTGCTCTTTCATGAGATCGATTTGCTGGTCGGTCGCCTGGATCTGGATGCCGAGCGACGTTGCTTGTTCGAGGTGCTCCTCGATGGTCTTTTGCTGGACCTCGACGCGTCCGACCTTGGTCTCGCGACGCTTTTCGAAAAATATCGTCTCCGCCCTGACGGCGTCATCGACCGTATCGTCCCGGCTGTCACCCAAATCGCGTGGAAAGCTGATTTGCGGCATGTCAGTCTGCTCGGCTTTCAATCGCGCCAGTTTTGCGATCAGGCCAATACGTCGGATTTGGAGTGACTGCAGGCTGGAACGGGCGCGCGTATCCTCCAACGCGATCAGGGGCTGCCCGGCGGAAACTTTGTCGCCCTCCTGAACGAGCAGTAGACTCATCACGCCGCCTTCGAAATGGCTGATAGTCTTTCGCTTCGAATCGACGATGACCGTGCCGTTGGCGACCGTCGCGCTGCTGAGCTCGACCGAAAAGGCCCAGGCAAAAAATCCACCGAAGGACACAAGGACCGTGGCGAGCCCCGCAACGACAAGACGACGAAGCGGCGAACGGCTATCAAACCGGTCGAATTCCAAGTTCGAGTAGCCAACATCCCGCGATGCCGGCTGATGCCGCTGGAGGCGACGTTCTGAAAGATCGGAGCGGACCGCAAGAGGGCTCTTTTCAGTCATATTGCGGCTACCTCGCGGTGTGGTTCGCCCGGCATCGTGGTTGTCACCACGGCCGTTCGCGGTCCGAACTGTGTGATGCGGCCGTTTTCGAGCACGAGCAGCTTGTCGGCGACCTGCATGATGGCTGGCCTGTGAGCGATTATGATAACGATGGCGCCGTCGTCGCGCGCACGCTCGATCGCGCGGATAAGGGCCCGCTCGCCGATCGAGTCCAGGTTTGCGTTCGGTTCGTCGAGCACGATGAGGCGAGGCTGGTTGTAGAGGCAGCGCGCCAACGCTATGCGCTGCCGCTGCCCTCCCGAAAGGGTCAGATGTCCGTCGCCGACGGGTGTGTCGTAACCGAGTGGCAGGCGTCCGATCATTTCATGGATGTCGGCCAATCGCGCCGCCTCCAGCACCTTGTAGGGATCGCTGTCGGCCATTCGCCCAATGTTTTCTCGAATGGTGCCTTCCAAAAGCGAGACGGATTGCGGCAGATATCCGACCACCTGACCGAACGAGCCACGCTCCCAGAGATAGGTATTGTTGCCGTCGAGGAAGACGCCGCCGGACGTGGGGCGCAAGATGCCGACCAGCAGCCGCGCGAGTGTCGATTTGCCGGCCGCGGACGGACCGATCACGCCCAGAACTTCGCCCGGAGAGAGGGAGAAAGAAATGCCCTTGATGATGGGCACATCCAGCCCCGGAGCGGCGTAGACGAGCTTATCGACCACGATGTCGCCCGACGAATGCGGCGTGGGCATCGTTTGGCGGATTGCAAGATCCGCCTTGAGAAGGGCCTCGAGGCGACGCCAGCCAGCGATCGCCAGCACCCATTGCCGCCAATTCTCGATGATCGAATCGAAGGGGATCAATAGGCGCCCGACAAGAATGCTCGATGCCATCATGGCGCCGGGCGTGATTTCCTGCTCCAGCACCAGATAGGCTCCGGCTGCCAGCGTCATGATCTGGATGGAATAGCGCAGGCTGCGGGTGATGGACGACATCGCCTTGCTCCTGCACCCACTCGTTTCAAAGGCACTGAGAGCCTGCAGTTGAAGGGCGCGCCAACGATTCGCCAGAGCTGGCAGCATGCCCATCGCCTCGATGGCCTCGGCATGTCGCAGCGAAGCGCCAATCCTGGACACGGCCTCGATATTTGTTTGGTTCGCCTCCTTGGTGAGTTGGTGCGTCAACATGTCGGTGACCAGGCCGCCGCAAATGAGCAATGCGGCGGAGACGGTTCCGATAAGACCAAAAAGCGGATGCAAAAGGAAAAGGGCGCCGAGGAAAATCGGTGACCAGGCAGCATCTAGGGGCGCACTGACCGCTGACGAGGTCAGGAAGCTTCGCAGTTCTGCGATGTCCCGAAGCGACTGGGTCGCGCGCGACAGGCCCTGATCCACAGAAGCCTGAACGGCGGCCGCCAGGACAGGCATGTTCATCCGGCGCACGAGCGCGCCTCCGATGGCTTGGAAAGAGAGGGCACGGATGAATTCCAGAACACCGAGCACCACAAGGGCGCCGACGGCCAAGATGGTGAGCATTGCAAGTGTGTCCATGCTCTGACTGTTGAGTACCCTGTCATGAACCTGCAGCATGAACAGAGGCATCGTCAGTTGTAATAGATTCAGACACACGCTCAGTGCCGCTGCATAAAGCAACCCTGACAAGAATACACGCTTTGCTTGTATCACTAGCAACCTTGGACTGTCCTGTTTTTGGCCTCCCCCGGTTTTCCCTTTGCTTATTGTCTCATTATGAACTGACTCACGCATGAAATTTGCCTCGAGTTAACGTTAGATCCATCTGTTGGAGGACAGATTTGGTTGTAACTGAGCCTAAGGATAGTATTGCTTCGACCAATCTGGCACAAAACGACGAACTTGTGCAAGCTCATGGTGATTGATGGTGATGAGCGTATTTGAATATTACTTCAAATTTTGAAGTATTTTCTTAAAACGGAGAGTCGAATGAAAGAAAATGATGTGTTCAGTTTGCTGGCGGAACTGAATGACGATCCGAGTCTTCGAATAAGCCAGACAGTACAAACAGACCCCCGGCTTCCTCAGGGTGCCGAGCTTGGGGACCTCCAGCAGGTTACGTATTTCGAGCTCGCTCGCCTCATGGAGCGGGCAAGCCGGCGCTTCTCGGGCCTGATCCGCGCGGAGCTGACCAAGCTTCGTGTAGACGATATCGGGCCGGCGCAGGCGATGATTCTGCTGGCAATCGGCGATTCGGAACTGTCGGTCGCCGAGCTTCTGGATCGTGGGCATTATGTCGGCTCCAACGTTTCCTATTATCTGAAGCAGCTTGGCGATGGCGACTACATCGATCGCGTTGCCTCCCAGCGCGACAAGCGGTCGGCGCGCATCAAACTGACAGAGAAGGGACGCCAGCTCAGGGCGAATCTGCGCGACGCGGCGATGGCCTATGAGCGTGCGGTGAATCGTGGCGACCAGGACCAGCGGATGCTTGAGACGGCTTTCCAGACGCTGCACCAGCTCGAGCTGGCCTGGGGCAGCGCCTCACGGTACGGCGTCTGAGCGGTGAGTGATGCCGTGCACCTTGCAGGGGCGGGCTAGACGCGATGCACGTGGCGTTTGTTCATCGTCGGGGTTTCGGTCAGTTCGCTGCCTTGGCCGCTCAGCTCGCGCAGGCGGGAAATGAGGTTAGCCTCATCACCGAGACCATAGACCAGAAGATCCCATCCGTTCGCGTCGTTCGACATCGAGCAGAATCGGGTCCGCGTGCAGATCCGCATATGGCGAGACACATGGGTACTCCCGATCACCATGCGCGAATCGGCCATCGCGTTGCCGAAACGCTCGACGTCATGGCGCGGCAAGGGCTGGTACCCGACGTTGTCGTCGGCCATATCGGTTGGGGAAGCATGATGTTCTTGAAGGACGTGCTGCCGCGGGTGCCCGCATTGGGGTATTGCGAGTTCTTCTACCGATCGGAAGGGGCGGACATCGGGTTTTCCCCCGACGATCAGCCCGATCTGGAAACGCGCAAGAGGCTGCGGCTGCGCAACATCGCGCAGCTCCTATCCCTTGAGGCCATCGAGGCCGGCATTAGCCCCACCCATTGGCAGAGAAGTCTGTACCCCGCCGACGCCCGCGGGCGCATTTCGGTATGCCACGAGGGGATCGATACGGCGCGGTTTCGACCGGACCCATCAACTACGGTCACGCTTTCGGACGGGCGTGTGCTCAGCGCCGGTCGTTCTCCCATTGTCACCTTTGTCGCGCGCGACCTTGAGCCGTATCGCGGATTTCCACAGGTCTTGGAGGCTGCCGCCAAGGTTGTGCGCCAACGCCCCGATGCTTTGTTCGTTTTCGTCGGAGGGGATGGCATCAGCTATGGTGTGCCGCCGCCCGGCGGCGGGGCGTGGAAGGATCATCTCCTCAAAACCCTGGATATACCGCGGGAGAATATCCTCTTTCCCGGCGCGGTGCCGCATTCGGTTTTGCGCCAGCTTTTCCAGATCTCGGCCGCGCACCTCTACCTGACCTATCCGTTCGTTTTGTCGTGGTCGATGTTGGAGGCGATGGCGTGCGGCGCCCTGGTCATCGGATCGGACACAGCGCCCGTCCGGGAGGTTATACGCTCCGGCCGGAACGGCCTTTTGGTGCCGTTCTTCGATACGGACGCACTCGCTGAGGCCATTCTCGGCGCCCTGAAGAGTCCCGAACGGCATTTTGGGATGCGTGCCGCGGCGCGCCGGACAGTGGAGAGGCGTTTTCGGCTCACGGACTGCCTCGATCGCCAACAGTATCTTCTTGAGAAACTGACTGGAAAGTTACTTCGCCGCAATGCAGAGATGAACTCATGATTATTACTTTGATTTTTAAAGTATATATGAAATATTTTTCTTTGCAGCGGCTGATTTTTATTATTGTGCACTGCAACGTTAGTTGTTAGGCTCCCTGTGTATGGCGCGGTATGATTTGGATAAATATCTGAATATTCGGCGTCTTTGCTTTTTGTTCCGTGATAATTCTTCAGAGGCCGCGCGTGCAAGAATTGACGTCTTCCGGCATTGGGAAACGACTGGTGACGAGAAAGCTAATAGCGGCATCGGACCGGGATCGATCATGCTTCGAAGGGAGCGATATCGAGCATCTGGTTGTTTACCTCGATGTCGATGGCCATCCCCCAGCGACATTGGAGAATGCTTTTCCATTGATCGCCGTTGCCTTTTCCGAAGAGGGCGAGGCGGATTTGCGGGAGCGTCTGGCGCTGCTTGGACCACTGGGAACTGTCCCCGGGGTTCCCATGCAGCGGCTTGATCCCGTCAACAAGTCGGACAGTTTTCCGCTTCTGCGGGCGCTGACCGAGGGCGGCGTGGGCCGGCTTGCCCGATACAGCGCCTCAATCACCTCGGAACTTGCGATCCTGCGCCGGGAACGCGAGACGCTGCTGGAAAACTACCGGGCGCTCGAAGATGCGTTCCAGGCGCGAAACTGGGAGCCGGTTTCTGAAGTTTTCTCCCATGATCCCTACGCCGATCCAAAGGACGAGGGGATCGGGCAATTGCTTGCCGCCTCCTTCGTCGAGCAACTGCTGCCAATATCCAGCCTTGGCGTGGCAGGGTTTGCCCTTCACCTGCACTCGGTGCCCAGGATCGCCGGAGAGCTTGTCGTCGTATTGAGCTACCTCGAGAGCGGCGAAGGAGTCGCCGAGTGGACGGTACCCTATGCGCAACTCGTGCCGAACTGGAATTTCTTCTCGCTGCCCCGGGCCTGCGGAGGGGCTGCACGCACGCTTCGGCTGCGGATCTCGGCGACCGGACCGGAGACCGTCGGCCTTTCTCTCGGCTATCCGATCGCCGGCGAACGCTATTCGGCGCGGTCGGAACTCCCGCATCCGGATCTCGACCTGCGCCCGCTGGCGTTCAAAGTGTTTACGGGACTGCCCGGGGTAAAGCCCGCCAGAACACCCAACATGATTGCGCCCAGCAGCCTGCTCGAAGGCCAGTACACTGTCGATTATCGCCTGGCGGTTTCTACGTTGAGCCAGATCGCGGACGTTTCGGTCACGCCGATCGTGCCGGAATTCCAGACGGTGCGCTTCCTCGAGCATGAGCATGCTGTTGTCTGCCACCCGTTGCCGAGCGGCATATCGGCAGGCGCGGTCAGTCGCGCCGTCGAGCCCGGGACGATATCCTTCTCGGCGAGCGCCTTTATCGATCATCCCGAAGGTCAGCCCGCGGCGGTCAGCTTCCTGATCGCACCGGCCAATTCAAATGCGCGTTCCGAAGTGGCCGAGCTTGCGCGAAAGGGCGCGGCCAAACCGTCGGCATTCTTCAGCGGATGGCGTGAAGTCAGCTCCAGTGAGGTCGTCAACATCAACATCCAGCTGGACGAGCCTGCACGCGGCCCGATGGACCTGATGATTCTCAGCCGCGCAGTCACGGATTCGGTCGATTTCTCCTGGCTCAAGGTGTCCGGCTTCAGGTTGGTCAAACAGTTTACGGAGGCCGCCGATGTCCAGTAACAGGGAGCCAACGGACCTGATCGCCGTGGCCATGCCCCTTTACGGTCACGCGGCACTTGCCCTGGAGGCGATCGAGTCGGTATTTGCCTCGAATGTTAGCAGCTGCCGGATCGTCATTGTCGTCTCGGTCGACGGAGATCCACGGCACGAGACGTTCGATCAACTGTTGCTCTACGCCGCGGCCCATCCTTGCGTCCATGTCGTGTTCGGCCAAAACGCCGGTCCGGGTGGCGCGCGTAATCGCGCCATCAACTTCGTCCTCGAGCGCTTTCCAGAGACGAAGGCTGTCTATTTCCTCGACGCCGACAATCGCGTCCTTCCCGGCACCATCGAGACGCTTTACCGGCACCTCCTCTCCAGTGGCTGCGGGTGGGTCTACACGAATATCGACACTTTTTCGGTAAGCTGGCGCGCTCACTACGGCAACCGCTATTCACGACTGGTCCACTGTATCACCGACAACATCTGCGATACCGGATCGATGATCTCGATCGATGTTTTTCAGCAAGGCGTTCGCTTCAACGACGACAGGCAGAACGGCTTCGAGGATTGGGAGTTCTGGCTGTCCTGCATCGAGCATGGTTTCGTCGGCACGCCCTGCCATGACACGGTCTTCGAGTACAGGCTGAGGGCGGAGAGCCGCTTCAAGGAGGCCAATCGAGACCGCGCCACGTCGGTAAGCTTCCTGCGCAAGCGCCACAGGCCGCTGTTCCAGCGCCCGATGCTGGTGGATTTCGAGCACGAGGAGTGCCCGCGCTACCTGTTTGCGCGAACGGAAGATACGGCGATCTCCTTCTTCACTGATCCTACCAAGCCACCGACGGTGCTTCGCCTCGACGACATCATCCCGGCATTCTGGGGCAATATCGGCGAGCCCGACAATGAACATTTCCCGCCGTTCCTGGTCGCCGGAAGCGGCGCGGCGCTCGACCTTCTGCGGCGTTCGCGCATGCTGCCGAACGTGCTTGCCCATCTTGAGCGCCTGAGCGAGAACAGCAACGTCGTCTTCGTCCAACTCGCCAACGATGCCGCCCAGCGCAAGATCGAGCCGATCGTTCATGGGGCTGGCGGACAAAAACTCGGCCCCGCGGATCTCGTTTTCCTTTCGATCCGGCTCGTCCAGGAGGTGGTCCAGAACAATGCTGTGGACTGGTTCGCCTCGATCGGAAGCCAGCAGGTATGGCCGACATCGACCGTTCTGAAAGTGCACTTCCCTTTTCCAAGAAGCCTCCCGCGCCGCTCTCTCATCACGCCTCAGCAGGTGATGATCAACTGCGTCAACGCGATTGCCATGAGCCCACTGCGCGAGACGGCGGGAAGGCGGTGGACCTGGCGTCCCGCCCGGCTCGTGCCCTACACTGATCTCTACAAGGCGCTGCGCAAGGAAGTCGGAGGATCACCAGTCCTGCCGCTCGGGCATAGCGAGGGCAAGCGGACCGTGGCGCTTCTCGTGCCGAATGCCTCGTTCGGAGGAGCCGAAAAGGTCGTCTATGCGGCCGCCCGGGAATTGAAAGTGGCGGGTTACGAAACCCATCTCTTCGTGCTCGGCACGTCAAGGATGGATGTCATCGATGAGTTCGATTCCAGCTTCGACTACATTCACTTCTGGGACGCGGGAGTTCCAGCCTGGGGAGGGTCGGGCTCATTCCTGGGGCAGGACTTCATCGACGAGGGGCATTCCGTCGACTGGGAGGCGCTGAAGGGACAGCTTTCCGGCTTCGACCTGGTCATCAACAATCACGTGATGGCCGTCCATCCCCTCATCGCGCGACTGCGCTCCGAAGGCACGCGCACGGCATGCTATCTCCACGTCGTGGACAGCACGGCCTTCAAAAGGCCTGCCGGCCAGCCCTTCGCAGCGATTGCCCACGAGCATTGCTACGACGCCTTCCTAACCTGCTCCGAACAGCTCAAGATCTATCTGCACAGCTACGGCGTCCCCCACGAGAAAATCTTCGCCGTTGCGAACGGAGCGAGCTTCTCGGTACCGCCCAAGACCCTGGCGGAGGTTCTGGCCGTCAGGCGGATCGAGCGCAGGGATGACCGCTTGCGGCTTCTCTACATGGGCCGGTTCGATCAGCAGAAGGGTATAGACCGGCTGGCGGCAGCGCTCGCGGAACTGCGGGACTCCAAGGTCAACTTCGAAGCCCGGGCCATCGGAGGAGAAATCCTCGCCGATTCCAGGGTCTCCTGGAGCGAACGGCTGAAGGACCTGGGCGTCGACGTGCGCTCGCCCGTCTTCGCGAGCAAGGATCTGATCAAGGCGCTGGGCTGGGCTGACGTTCTCGTCATGCCCTCTCGATGGGAAGGCGCGCCGCTGATGATCGCCGAGGCGCAGCAACTCGGCTGCGTGCCCATCGCGACTGCGGTCGGTGCGGTGGACGAGCTCATTTCCGATGGCGAGGACGGCATACTCATCAACGCGCCTTCCGATCCTCAGGTGGTGAGGGAGGTGGCGCGGATCATCGAAGAGATCGCCCGCAATCGCGAGAGGCTCGCTCCGCTCATGGAGGGTTGCATCAGGACCGCCGCACGCCGGTCATGGGCTTCCTCTTTCTCGGATTTTATCTCGTGGAGCGATCGGTCCGTGAAGAATTCGTCACTGTCGCGCGCTGCGGTCTTTCGCGAGCAGGCGGCGGCAAATCCCGTGGTCGCGGCAATTGGCTGATTGCCGCGCCGCTTCTTAACAGAAAGGTCTAGTCGAATGCGTCCGCGAATTCTCGTGACGGGTATTCCCGGTCACTACACGCGCCTTGCCAACGGCGCCCACGGCCTGTCCGTCTCCTATGCGGAGCGACAGAAGCAGCCGGAAACGAAGGAAGAGTTTCTGCAGGAGCTGCGCAACATCAGCAATACCGGGAACTACCTCATCGGTGAGGGCGCCCTGCATGCGCTCGCGCCACATGCGAAGCAAGTTCCCTTCTGGCATCTCTACAATTTGAGCAAGAACGGCAATGGGTTCGACGAGTTTAACGCCAACTTCGACATCTGCGTCTTCACCTGCGCGAACCTCTTGCGTAAAGGCCTCTCCGCGGACGCAGAGGCGGATGTCCTAAGCCGGCTTAACATGCCAATCGTCATGCTGGGCATCGGCCTGCAGAACCGCAAGGACCTTGAGAACAATCTTCCGGAGGGAACGAAGCGGCTTCTGGCCATCCTGAAGGAGCGTGAGCACTACTTCCTGACACGCGGCCACGAAACTGCCGGCTTCTTAAAGGACCAGGGCTTCTCCTTCGTGCGCCCGACCGGTTGCCCTTCCGTCTACTTCATGCCGGCCAACATGCGCCGGTCCATGAGGAAGCTGTCGAGCGTCAATATCGGCAAGGCGCGGACAATCTTTTCAGGCTACCTCGGCGGCAATCAGGATGCTATCCTCGATGCGAATGCGCTGACCCCGCCGGAAACCGTGCCGCAATACGTGGTGCAGGACGAGTTCCTCCACTTCGATATGAAGGTGGAGCCTAACGACGAGGGGCGCGTCTATGATTCCGCGTCGGGCCTGATGATCGGCGATATCGCCTATCCCGGCACCGAGCGGGAGAGGCGGCGGTTCGAGGCTCGCACCTTCTTCGACACCAACCAGTGGCGCGCCTGGGCCTCGTCGATGGACTTCAATTTCGGCCGTCGTTTCCACGGCTCGATCATCGCCATGCAGGCGGCCGTGCCGAGCCTGATGGTGGCGGTGGACGACCGCATGCGCGAGATGCTGGGCTTCACCGGCCTACCGGCCGTCGACATCACCGAGGTCGACAAGGCGGAGAACCGCGCCGAGTTCGTGGCCGATCATCTGGCAAAGCTCAACACGAATGAACTTGTCGACCGGTATTCCGACCGCGAGCGCGCCTTCCGCACTACGCTTCGTGAAATCGGCATTGGTCTATAGCGGCCAGAGGGCCATCACTTTTCGGTTCAGAGGACAGTTATGCGTATTTTGCTTACGGGCATTCCATCCTATCTGCAGCGGACGATTGCGGACGTCTCAGGCACGACCGTCATCCATCGGCCCTATTTCGACGAGACCAGGACCAGGAAGGGCCTGATCTCGCAGGTCAGGAAGATCGCCAACACCGGCAACTATCTGATCGGCGAAGGAGCGGCTGAGAGCCTGCGCGGTCATGACGTCACCTATCTGCCGTTCTGGCATCTCGCCAACCATCGCGACTCGAACGAGCTTTACGAGCGCGTGAACCGCGAGTTCGACTTATGCGTCTTCGCCTCCGCCAATCTGTTGCGCCCCGGCTATTCCGCTGATCTGGAAGCGGAGATCTTCGCGAAGCTGAAGATGCCGATTGTGGTGATGGGCATCGGTATCCAGCGCAAGGAAGGCCTCAAGGATCAGCTGCCGGCCGGCACGATCAAGTTCCTGGAGGTGTTGAGGAACAAGGAAAGCTTCTTCCTCACGCGTGGCTACTTCACCGCCGAATTCCTCAGGGAGCAGGGGATGAAGTTCGTCAAGCCGACGGGCTGCCCGTCGCTCTACTTCTCGCCGAACGACATGAAGCGCTCGCTTTCGGCACTTGCCAATCCGGGACTGGCGGAGGCCCAGAGGATCGCCTTCGGCGGCTATCTCGGTAGCGTTGCCGATACGATCGTGGATGCCCATGCGCTGCTCAAGCCCGACAGCGTGGCAAGCTATGTCGTCCAGGACGAAGTGGTTGCCTACAGCCTCTCCCTGACAGGCGACGACAATGACACAGTCTATGACCGGTCGAGCGGGCGCATCACGGGAGGGACGGAATACAAGCATTCGGAGAAATGGCAGCGGAAATACGAACTGCTGATCTATTTCGATACGAACCAGTGGCGCGGGGCGATGTCGGCGCGCGATCTCTGCTTCGGCCGCCGCTTTCACGGCTGCATCATCGGCATGCAGGCCGGCACGCCTGCCCTCATGATCGCCGTCGACGACCGGATGCGGGAGATGCTCGAATTTATCGGCTTCCCCTATATCGAGGCAGCCACCTGGAACAGGGAGACGGACAAGCGTTCCTATCTTGCCAACTTCCTCGGCAAGATCGACACGCAGACCGTGATCGATCGTTACTCCGCTTGCGAGGCGAATTTCCGCAATGCTCTGGGGCAGATCGGACTTTGAGCGGATGAGGGCGCCGGCAAAGACGCGCGTGCTCCTTGCTTGCGCGCTGGCAGTGGTTTGGGCCTTTATCCCGGTTCCACCAGCGGGCGCGGATGAGCCGCTTCCCGGTCGCATCGGCATTAACCGCGTAAATCTGGCCTGGGTTTCCCGCGCCGATCAGGAGCGCGTGCTGAAGGAGATCGCGGCAAGCGGCATCACCCATATCCGGCTTTCGCTGTCGAGGCCGGTGGACAAGAGCATTGACGCGCTCGAAATCGCGGACCGGCTGGGGCTGAAAATCCTCCTCGAGATCCAGCTCGGCAATAAAGATTACTATTCCTCGCAGGCACGTCCCCGCACCGGTTTCGGCCGCATCTGGGATGTTCAGCGGCTTTCGGATCTCGATCTCGATCTCTACCGAGCGCAGTTGCGCTCGGCGCTTCGCCGCATCGACGAAATGGGCATCCGCATCGACGGCGTCGAGCCTGGAAATGAAATAAACTACAGCGCTTACAATGGCGACCTCGCCGTCTACGAAAAACCCGGACGGCAGACGCCGCGCAACGTTTCGGAACTTGCAAATCGCTCGGCCTTCGAACGCGGGCTCGACGCATATGTCGGCGCCCTCCGCATCACCCGGGAAGAATTGCGGGCGACGGTCTATAGCCGCGACGCGCTTCTGATTTCGGCCGGACTTTCCGACGTCGGCACTGGCGAGGCCGACCGCCGCGGCATGGAACGGCTCGAACCGGGCGAGTTCATTTCACTCCTGCGCAAGCGGGGGATCGATGCGCTGGTCGATGGCTACGGCATCCATCTCTATCCGGGGCGCAAGAATGATGCAGCGCTTGCGCGCTATGTAACGAGGCTTCTCGACTTTTGCCGGCCTGAAGGGGAAGGCAAGCCGTGCTGGGTGAGCGAATGGGGCATTGCCAACACCGAGCTTTCCTGTCCGGTCGATGATCGCGAGCGGGAAGTGGCGGTCCGTGCCGTGCGCCGCAGCTTCGCGGAGCTGATGGAGAAGGGAAGGCTGAAAGCTGCCTTCTACTATGACTGGGACACCCAACCGGTCTATAGCGTCTGGCGTTGCGGCGCCCTGAGCCCGGCCGGCGTTGCGGCCACCGAAGCGAACAGCGGCGGGGTAGCGAGATGACGGGTCAAGTCTGTCCGTTCCCGTAGCCGAGGTCCGCGCGGCCGCGATGGGAAACGGTGACGGAAGGTCTGCGGATACACAACTGGTTACATTATCCGTCCCCGTTAGGGATAAGACGACGTCCGCCGGAGGCAGCTCTGGTCTGAAGACCGTAAAGCCCTATTACTCGCGGCAGACGCTAAAGCCTCTCGTTCACGAGAACAGCTCCCGGAATAGGGGTGGGCCAGCTTCTTCCTCCGCCAGGGCGGCGCGGTTAGCAGCCTGGCGGAGTGCCTGAAAGT
Source organism: Rhizobium sp. USDA 4016 (assembly GCF_056279705.1). Classification (NCBI taxonomy): domain Bacteria; kingdom Pseudomonadati; phylum Pseudomonadota; class Alphaproteobacteria; order Hyphomicrobiales; family Rhizobiaceae; genus Rhizobium; species Rhizobium sp. USDA 4016. Next base: position 3,948,594 of record NZ_JBWCCY010000004.1, on the reverse strand, counting down.
CGGCCTGGTCCTCGACCCTGGTACCGCCAAGCCGCACCGTCACCGATATCTGACGCTCTTGTCCGGCTGTGAACGTGGTTTCCTGTACCCGCGCGCGGATGCGCTCGCAGATATTGCTGGCATTTTCCATTGTTGTGCCGGGCAAATAGATGCCGAGTTCGTCGGAGGCAAGGCGGGCGACGAGATCACCATAGCGCAGGGAAGAATGCACGATCCGAACAATCGATTGAAGCAGCGTATCGGCCCATTGCGGACCATAGCGACGACCGATCTCATCGAAATTACCGACACTGAGAACGAGCATGACGCCATCAGGGTTTTCCGTGCTGCTCACGCGCCTGCGGTCTATCGCTTGCTCAACTGAGTTCGCAAATTCGCTGGCGCGCAATGTACCCGTGACGGGATCGTGACGGAGCGCGTGCTGAAGTTCTTTTCGGGTATCACGAAGCGCTTCGCTGCGCAGACAGATTGCCAATTGAAACCCGAATGTGACAGCAGCCGAAATTAACGCCACGCCGGTCAATTCCACCCAAAATGGAGGTTCGGGAACAAGCTGGCTCAGTGCCCAAACGACCACGGTCACTCCAGTCGCAGAGGCAAGGGCGCGGAGCATTGCTATCTTGATATGTGGGGCGTTTACGGCCTGGCGACAACGAAATTGCAGAGTCATCGGTTAACGGAGCTTTTACAGTGGTCGCTATCGTTAAGGGCTTCGGTGAAATACCAGGTGAATAAATCTGATGGCATTTTAGCAAAGGGCCACGAAGAATTTGATCGTCACGTCAACCAGTTCATGCGCCGTTTAAAAACATTCGCACCTCGCGCGTTAACGCCGTGACTATTCGCTTCAAACACAGAAAACCGTGGAAGGCCTGCGGCTCGATTGCCATAGGGTAAAATCTACAAGTCTCCGCGCCATCAGGCCCCCGCAACCAAAGCTTACGACAAATTCAATGGGCTTCGAGGAAACTCGGAGCCCTTTTTGCGTTCGGAATCTCCCAACACACGGCCAGCACAAATCCCCGGTCAGCGATGCATACACCCCATCTGGCGATGGCAGGTCAGCCGCTTTATCCGCGACTAAGCGATCCAGGAACTATCGCAGGTGGTAATCCTCTATGTCTGCTACCGTGCTTGGTCATAGAGCATGGGGTAATGGCGGCGCGATCGCCCCAGGCCGTTCTTGTAAGATGATGGCTGGCCGGGGTGGTTGCCCCCAATAAGATGGGAAAACGGGCTCACGATTGGGAACCGGGTCCTAACATCTGATGGAGGCAACCATGGACCAATTTATGCATCTGAAAAATCCGGCGCACGATCTCCGCCTTTACCGGATCGATGTCGCGCAGTCCCTTGATGCGGTCGCCATTGGCATCGCGTGCCTGGGACGGTAATCTTTCGCCCAGCAACCAGATAGTGCAAGCCTATCCCAGAACAGACAGGATTTTTGCGTTTAAAAGAATAGGGGGAGGCCCAGAATGAAAATCTACAAGATGCTAATATACATTTCTAAATAAAGCTCCTGATGTGATAAAATCAACGCCTGGAACAGGGCCGGTTCGAGGAGGAATACCGAACAACGTTTTGATTTTGTCGCAGAGTGTGTTCGCATGGGTGTCGAAATAGCATTTCCGTCATGCCGGAAGGGTGAGGTTCCCTATGAAAAAGGCCCCTGGATAACAGCTCGAAATGGGAGGTGTACAATGCTTCGCAAATTGTTTCTCACCTTGGCTATCGCAACGTCCGTACTCGCGGTCAACGGAGCGGCACGGGCCGACCTCACAATCCTCGTACCGTCAAGCAGCGAAGGAGACGGCCTCAGGGCCGCGGCCGTCGACTATTCGAAGTTGAAAGGCACCAAGGTGGAGATCGTCCAGGCGCCTTATGCCAATGTTTTCGAACAAGGCGCCAATGCCGGCGCCACCAAATCCGGTGTCTTCGATATCATCCTGATAGACGATCCGTGGGTTCCATTTTTCGCCGAGAACGGGCACCTGGAGGATATGACGGCTTACTTCAAGTCGGCCGGAATGGAAGGACCAGATAGCGATTTCCTTTCGAAGTCGCTGGCGATCTGCCGCAACCCCTACAATACGGGACCTTATGTATGCCTGCCCTATGTGGGAAATGCACAGATGTTTTTCTATGACGCCGCCAAGTTCAAGGAAGCTGGCGTCGAGTCCCCGAAGACCTGGGATGACGTGCTGAAGGCGGGCAAGGCGCTGACCGACAGCGGCGGCGGCCGTTACTTCGGTTACGTCTTCCGCGGCGGTCAGGGCAACCCGGTGGTCGCCGATTTCATGCCGATCTTCTGGTCCTATGGCGCCGATCTCTTCAATGCCGACCGGACCAAGGTAACGATCGACACGCCGGAGGGGGCGGCCGCGATGAAAACGTTCATTGCGTTGAGAGACATTTCGCCGAAGGGGGTCGAAAGTTACAATGCCAATGAGGTCGGCACGGCACTCGCTGCTGGCGCGGCGGCCTCGTCGATCAACTGGCCGAATTGGGTTGCCACCTTTGAAGACCCGAGCCAGTCGAAAATGGTCGGCAAGATCTCCTACAGCACCATTCCCGCCGGAACCAAGCCGGGAAGCTCGGAAATCGGCCACTGGACCATGGGTATTACGGCGGCGTCCAAGAACAAGCAGGAAGCCTTCGACTTCACGGTCTGGGCGACCTCGGCCGAACAGATCAAGATTTCCGCCACACGCGGCAATCCACCCGTCCGCACCTCGGTCTTCACCGATCCGGAACTGACTAGCCAAGAGAAGTTCCGGCACTATCCGGTGCTGATGGAGGCAATCCAGGCCTCGACCCCGCGTCCACGTCACCCGAAGTGGCCGGAGATCGAGAATGCCTTCGGCATCGAGCTTTCCAAGGCCGTCGCAGGCACGATCACGCCGGAAGAGGCGTTGAAGAACTCGCAGGCGGCGGTCGAGCAGATTACCGGCCTCAAATAGGCGCGCATGATCTTTTACGGACTTTTCGGGATCATGCAGCAGCGAGCGGCGTTCTCGAATCTCGCTCCCGCGACGGTGCCGGCAATGGCCTTTGGTGGCCCTGAAACCTGATGTTCAGGCGCCGGGGCAGGGTTTCAGCGCATGACCCCGAAAATCGGAATCGATCTTCGGAAAGGATCATGTGCCATTCGAAGTGTTATGGCGTCCTTTTTGCGCGTCTGTAGGGGGAGCGACCGATGTTGACGTCCGCGAATGCTACGTTGACTGGGCCGGATCGGCGAGGTGGCGCTCTGGAGTGGTGGGCAGAGCGCCATTTGCGCGTTCTCATGCTCGCGCCAACGATGCTCATCCTGCTTGGGCTGACGGTCTTTCCCAGTATCTACATGTTCTATGCGGCGGTTCACAAAATCAGCCCGAATCCTGATGTGCCATGGGACTTCGTCGGTCCCGGTAATTTCCTGCGGCTTCTGTCCGACCAGCAATTCCATGTCGCGTTGCTGAACACCGCCGTGTTCACCATCTCGGCGGTGACGGCCGAGTTCCTTCTCGGTCTCGGCCTGGCGCTGCTGCTCGACAAATATATCCGCCGGATGACATTTCTGAAGACGATGCTGATGATCCCGATGATGCTACCGCCAATCGCGGTGGCGATCACCTGGAAGCTCATCTACGAGCCGCAATTCGGCGTTCTCAACGAAATCATGTACCGTCTCGGTCTTCCCTTGCAGGCATGGGCGGGCGACGTGGATCTGGCAATGTTTTCGATCATCGTCGCCGATGTCTGGCAGTGGACGCCGTTCATCTTCCTGCTGATGCTGGCGGGCCTTGCCAGTCTGCCGGTCGAGCCATACGAGGCAGCCGAACTTGATGGCGCCTCGTCCTGGCGGCAGTTCTGGGACTTGACGCTGCCCTTCCTCAAGCCTGTCATTGCCATTGCCGTGCTTTTGCGCGTCATGGATGCTTTGCGTCTCTTCGATCTGGTGTTCATCCTGACGGGCGGCGGACCGGCCGACCGGACCAAGGTGCTGAGCCTCTATATCTATCAGGTCGCCTACCGCTTCGCCGATCCAGGCTACGCGGCGGCGATATCGCTGTTCGTGCTGTTCGTGACGATCGTTTTGAGCACGTGGTTCATGAAACGCATGCGGCTGGCGGAGTGACCATGGCGACGGCGATAACCATACGCGTGCGCAGCCGCACCAGGGAGGTCCTCGTTCGCCTGTCGGCATATCTGGCGATCTTTGTCGCGCTGGTTCTCACGCTTTTCCCGATCTACTGGATCGCGGCGAACTCGTTCAAGTTCGATATCGACATTTTCGCCGTGCCGCCGGAGTGGTTGCCCTGGCAACCGACGCTGAAGCACTACGACGAAGCCTTCATTCAACGTCCGTTCCTGCGTTACGCGTTGAACAGCTTCCTCGTTGCGATGGGAACGACCATCGTGTCCCTCGTCTTCGGCACGATGGCCGGTTATGCCCTGGCGCGGTTCAGCTATCCTTGGCAATGGCGCAAGCAGATTTCCTTCTGGATCCTGTCGACGCGCATGATGCCGCCCATCGTCAGCATCATTCCGCTCTACCTGTTCTTCAACTACTTCGACATGCTCAACACGAAATCCGCTCTGATCATCGCCTACACCGCTTTCAACCTGCCGTTTGCGACCTGGATGATGAAGAGTTATTTCCAGGACCTACCGGTCGAGCTGGAGGAGGCGGCGATGGTCGACGGCGACACGCGCTGGGGCGCATTCCTGCACGTGGCCCTGCCGCTTGCCCGGCCTGGTCTCGCTGCCACCGCCATCTTCTGCCTGATCATCTCGTGGAACGAGTTCCTGCTGTCCCTCATCATCACGTTGACGGAGCAATCGCAGACGCTCCCGATCGGCATTGCCGGGCGGGTGACGCAGTACAAGACCCATTGGGGCGAAATCAGTGCGGCGGGTTTCATGGCCTGCGTGCCAATCGTCATCTTCGCCTTCATCGTTCAGAAGCATCTCGTCCGGGGATTGTCCCTCGGCGCGATCAAGGGTTGAGGTCTATGGCGTCCGTCACCTTCAAGAACGTCTGCAAAAAGTTCGGTGAATTCGTCGCCGTCAACAATTTCAACCTCGAAGTCAGAGACCAGGAGTTTCTCGTTCTGCTCGGCCCCTCCGGGTGCGGCAAGACGACGACCATGCGCATGGTCGCAGGCCTCGAGGAAGCCACGTCGGGCGATATCTACATCGACGCGGATCGCATCAACGGTGTCCTGCCCAAGTATCGCGACGTCGCGATGGTCTTCCAGTCCTATGCTCTATATCCGCACCTCACGGTCGAGGACAATATCGGCTACCCGCTGAAGATCCGCAAAGTGGAGCCTGCCGAACGCAAGCGACGAATAACCGAGGTCGCGCGGCGCGTCGAACTCGACACGATGTTGTCGCGTCTGCCGAAGGAGCTATCCGGCGGCCAGCGCCAGCGCGTCGCACTCGCCCGCGCGATCGTGCGCACGCCACGCGTCTTTCTCATGGATGAGCCGCTGTCCAATCTCGACGCCAAGCTTCGTACCCAGATGCGAGCCGAACTGAAGCATCTTCAGCACGAGTTGCAGGTCACGACAATCTATGTCACCCACGATCAGATAGAGGCCATGACGCTTGCCCACCGTGTGGCGGTGATGAACAAGGGCGTGATCGAGCAGCTTGGAACGCCGAGGGAAATCTACAACGATCCGCACACGCTCTTCGTGGCCGGCTTCATCGGTTCGCCGCCGATGAACCTCATTCCGGGGGAAGTGAAGGAGGGTGTGTTCACAAGCGCCGGCTTCCGGGTCGGCGGCTTCGGCCGGGCCAACATTTCGCAAGCCGTCCTTGGTGTCCGTCCGGAAGATGTTCTTGTGGCAGGGGTCGAGGATGCCGACGTCAATCTGGTCGCGCCGATCTACTCGGTGGAACTCACCGGCGAGAATACGCTTGTCAGTCTGCGGTTGGGCGGTCAACTCATGACCTTGCGTGCCGACAAGAATTTTACCGGCCAGATCGACCGGGAGATCGGCGTCAAGGTCGCCACCGATCGCGTGTTTCTGTTCAATGGAGAGACACAAGCTCGTGTTGACGTCTGACATCTGGGTGGCGGCAATCGTGATGACGGCGGCATCGCACGCAACTGCCGCCGATATAAACCCCATCGTCGGCAATCCGCTGATCGAGATTCCGGCAGGGCCGTTCGTCTTCGGCCGCGACAATGGTCCCGAAAACGAACGGCCGGCTCGCGTGCTTCAGGGGCGACCGTTCGCGATCAACCGCACGGAGATCACGAACCGGCAATATGGGCGCTTCATCAAGGCGACCGGTCATCGTTCTGCCTTCTACGCCAATCACCCGCTCCTCGGATTGGACGACCGGCCGGTGGTCGGGGTGAGTTGGGAAGACGCCGATGCCTTTTGCCGTCACTATGGGTTGGTCCTGCCGTCGGAGCAGCAATACGAGCGGGCGGCACGAGGAACGAATGGCGACGCCTTTCCTTGGGGCGGGGCCCTGCCGGACGATGTACGCGCAAATTCCGGAGCGGATGCCTGCTGCTCTGGCGACGCGCGCGACGGGTATCCGATGACCGCGCCGGCGGAGTCCTTCGCTGACGGCGCAAGCAGCGAAGGCGTCCTCAATCTTGTCGGCAATGTCTGGGAGTGGACCCGCGATCTTTACGCGCCGTATGAAGGTGGGACCGCGGAAAGGAGCGCCGGGCTGTACCGAGTGCTTCGCGGCGGCTCCTGGAACAGCGATCCAAACCACCTTACGACGACCTATCGCCTCGCCTATGATCCGGAATTCCGGTTCTCAGCCAATGGTGGCTTCCGATGCGTTCGTTCCACGCCTTGATTATCGTCTCTAGTCTTCTGTTCCTGGTAGCCGGTGCCGGCGCCGAGCCGACAGTTGCGCCTGGCTACACGCTCGAGACCTTTAACACGCCGGGCGCCGCCTTCGCAGGTGTGTCCCGCGATGGCGGTGGCTTGCTTGTCAGCGATCTCGCGAGTGGCCGGCTCTACCGGCGCGGGACGGACGGCAAGCTTGTCGCATTCGGTCCCGTATTTCCTCATGGGCTCGACGTGATCGGCGACCCGACTGGTCCCTATCGTGTGGTCCGCGTCGGCGATGTCCTTGTCGTTGCCCAGGGATGGACGCCGGTCAATTCTGACGAGGGTCCGTTCGACCACGCTCTCGTGGCGATCGACGCCGCCGGTCAGGCCCGCGTCATCAGCAGCGATTTCTGGAATCCGTTCGATTTCATCGTGGCGGGCGGAACCTACTACGTGATCGACTCTGCTCGAAATAGTGTCGAACGCGTGCAGGCGGACGGCCGGAAAAGCACGCTCATGGCATTCCGCCGCATGGGGGAGGCGGCCGCAGCGCTGCGCAGCCTTTCGCCAACGGAATTCGCGGAAGGCAACAGCTACGAAGTCGACGCGGTGCCGACTGGCATCGCCCTTCGCGACGGTCGCCTCTATATCGCGCTGTTCGGCGGCTTTCCCTTCCTTGCCGGTGCTGGAAAGATCGTTTCGATTCCCGCGGCCGGCGATGCCTCAAAGCCGCAGCTTGACGTGAAAGGACTCAATGCACCCGTGGGGATAGCCTTCGACAATTATGGCGAGATGCTTGTCCTCGAACACGGTACTTACAACCAGAAAGAAGGTTTCCAGAAGGGTAGCGGGCGATTGCTGAAGCTCAATAAACTCACACTCGACCGCAAGATCATTCTCGACGGCCTGACCCGACCCGTGTCCGTGCTCGTCTGGGACGAGCGGCGGCTTGTCGTTTCCGACCTAGGCGGCAACCTCCATTTGCTGACACGCGAATCTGCTCGCTAACATACCAGTCTACGTGGCAAGCTCTTACTCATCTGTCTCAGTTTTCATTTTTGTCGCGAACATCGATGCAAACTGGGTTACTATCAATTTGAGAGTAAGTAACTATCACATGCAGAATCTTTCGGACCAGCCATGCCTGATCGCCCGTAGCCTCGCGTTGGTAGGGGACGCATGAGTATTCTGATGCTGCGGGACGCCCATGCTGGGCTCACCCGCTTTGATGAGTTTCGGAAAAGCCTTGGCATCGCTCCGACAATTATAACCCGTCGGCTTTACGCCGAGACTGGAACGGAGATTGATCCTGTCACGATCGACCGCACGACCGGTGCTCCGATCGGAACACGTCCGCATCGCCGCACCGGAATAACCCGTCCCACATGGTGGAGCTATGGTCGGTTATGGCCAGGCGCCCTTGCCCTCTTTATGGAGGACTTGGCTGCACTGGATGAAAAAGCGGCCAGCGCAGAGAAGTAGAATTTCGGCTCATAGGGCCGCAGGTTCAAATCCTGCCCAAGATCAGCACCTGGGAGGATAGAAAGACGGCGTTGAATCGGAAATAGTTTCCGCTTATGGCGCCAATTGCGGTCAGTAACCCGGAAACGGCATCCGATCATAGCCAAATCGCCGTTTCTTCCTTGGCGGTTCTGATGATCATCATGGTGAAGAAGCGGGCAACGTTGGTCTGGTCGCGAAACAGCCTCTCGCAGAGGGCGTCGAATTCTTCCATGTCGCGCAGGCGCAGCATCAAAACGACATCGGTTTCGCCCGTCACGGCATGGGCCTGTGAAACGGCCTCTTCGGCAACTGCGATTTTCAGAAAGCGGCGCATATGCTGCTCGCCGTGCAGCTTCAACTCGACCGTAATCAGGGCCTTGATCCTGCGTTCGGCCTTGGTGGGGTTAAGGATCGCGACAATTCTGTCGATGATGCCTGATTTGCGCAGTCGCTGCACACGGCGCAGACAACTGGAGGGCGACAGGCCCACTTCCTCGGCCATGTCGACATTGGTGCGCGAGGCGTCGCGCTGCATCAGATTCAAAAGCTTCCGGTCGATCCGATCCATTCGCTCAGCCTATCCGTCAATCACGCCTTTGCAATAAAATTGCACAGATCTGCAATCTTTGACCACAAATTCGAAGCAGCCGGGGCTAGCAGATTGAGACTACTGTACCGGAGGTCTCGTATGCCGTTCCTGATGCCCATTTTACGCAAAACCAGGGAAACACTCGAAATTTACTGGGTGCTCGTCCGGATCATGGTTCCCATCACGCTCCTGACGGAGTTGTTGGCGAGGATGGGAGTGATCAAGGCCGTGGCGCCCGCGTTTGCGCCTGTCATGGACTTGGTTGGCCTGCCCCCGGAATTTGGGCTGGCCTGGTTGACGGGAATGCTCGTCGGAATATGGGGCGCCATCCCGCTCATTTTTACGCTGGTTCCCACATCCTCGCTGAGCGTGGCGGACATCACGGTTTTCTCGGCGCTCATCCTATTCGCGCATGGCCTGCCGATCGAGCAGAAGATCATTCAGAAGGCGGGACCGGGGATGATTGCAACGACGCTGCTGCGCATCTTGGGCGGCTTGCTCTACGCCTTTCTCCTGCATCATGTTCTGGTGGCCACGGGTTGGTTGTCGGCTCCCGCCAACCCGACCTGGATCCCGATGAATGCCACGGTCGGTTGGGCCGAGTACTTCTGTGCTCTCGGCGAGACCATGATCTGGATGCTTGCGATCCTTGTCGTTCTGTCCTGGAGCCTTGAGCTCCTGCGCGCGACCGGGATGCTGGATCTGATGATGAAGGCCCTGTCGCCCATATTGCGCCTTGCCGGCATCCGCGGCGAAGCAGAGCAGCTCACCGCTGTCGGATTGTTCCTAGGGATTTCCTACGGTGCCGGTCTTCTGATCCGCGAGGCGCGGTCGGGCGCAATATCACCGCGCCAGGTCTTTCTGTCATGCGTGTTCATGGGCTTCGCACATAGCGTGATTGAGGACACGATCTTGGTGATCTCGCTTGGCGCTGATGTCTACGGCGTTCTTGGAGGTCGTCTGGCCTTCGCCGTAGCGGCAACCGCAGCGATTGGCGCTCTGCTTGGCCGCCTGTCTGATGAGACATTCTTTGCGCAAATATTCCGGCTGCCACACGCCCAGTCAGAAGGCGGCTAAGCTATTGCCTGCAGCGACTGCTTGGGGCCGATGCTGTTGAAAAGTCCGTTTTCTACAACGTCTGATTTTTTGGAGGGCCGTAGAGGCCGACACAGAAAATTGACGTGGGGACCTGCCTATTCTGCCATCAAGCAGCGTGTGAGCCGTGTAGCGGAATTGAGGCGGCATCGAGCAGCAATATTCGCTTAGATCGCGAATGGGCCGACTTTTCGCTAAGCCCCAATTTTGGAGTTTTTCAACACAATCGGCGCAAACCTTCCTCTAACGACCCACCTAACCTTTCCTTCCGCTTCGCGCTCCGACCTCGTAAGCAGATATTTGCTCGTCGAAACCTTTGAGCTGCCGCGCACCGAGAGCGACCATTGAAATTTTGCCACGCACGGATTGCGCCACGGCGTTGTCGACGAGGATCTGCCGATCATCGGCGGATGAACACAATCGCGATGCTAGGTTCACGAAATGGCCGATCGCAGTGTACTCAGCGCTCTTCAAACCAATTCGGTCGACCGTCGCCCATCCCATCGTCGGTCCTATGCCGAAGCCGATCGCATGGCCGCGCAGTCGCCACCGGAGTTGGCCCCGTCCGGCACTTCAATTTGTAGGTGGAACGGCCGCTTCGGGTGGTAAGCGGTCAGACGCCAAGAAGCCTCAAGGGGCTTTATGAGCGGCGGCCAATTGCGGACCTCGGCCTTAGTTCGAAACGTGGCGACCATCCTCACTTCGCTAAATCTACGTCAGTCTCTTTAGATCGAAGGGAGGTAGTCAGGAAAGGACTTTCCATTCGCTGCGAGCAATCAGATTGTTCCGAGCGACCCATTCGATCGGTACGCTGGAAGGGGCCGCCGATGGCTTTTCACATTGTTTAGTCCCTATGAATATTTTCCCTTTCTGAAGCGATCGATGGTGTCTGAGTCGCTTCAGAAGCTAATCGAGCGGCATTTGAACAGAGTTGTCGAAGGGGGCAGGATGGTCGAGACCGGGATATCCGTCCGACTTTGGCGAAGGATTTACTGCTGAGCGTCGTCACAGCGACGCTGCGGGTGCAAATCAGGAAGACAGCGGTCTTCGGCCCTGACTTTTCATACCGCGACCTGCGGTCATTTTTGATCTTTTCACTTCGCAGCCCTTCGCGGTATAATTAGGGTTTGCTAATATAGAAAATGGAATGGCCGTCAAAACAGAAAACCTTCGGTCTTTGGGCCGGGGATCAACTATGGGGGGTCGAACATGCTTAGCGGCTTTAGCAGGGCCTGCGCGCTAATCCTTTTGTCAGGGAACTTCGCTTTCGCCCAATCGGATCAGATAGAGCCAAACGCTGGAACGTGGAAGACGTGGGTAATCACGTCGGGCAAAGACTTCCGAGTCCCGCCCCCACCGGATACTTCCGCAACCGAGTTGGAGCAGGTCCGCGAACTTGTCGCGAAGAACGATGCGCAGGTCGCCGCCAAGATCACGTTCTGGGACGCCGGCTCGCCGGGCTATCGATGGATCGACCTGGTCAACCACCGTCTTCTCGCAAACCAGACGATCCCCAATGCGCATCGCGTCTACACCTATTTGACGATGGCGGTCTACGACGCCACCGTCGCGGCTTGGGAGTCGAAATACTTCTACAATCGCCCCCGCCCGAGCGAGGTGGATACGACACTGCCGACTGCGCTACCTACGCCTCGGAGTCCCGCTTATCCATCTGAACACGCGGCAGCCGCCGCCGCCGCCGCGACCGTTCTTGCCTATTTCTTTCCGGACGAGGCGTCGTCGTTCCAGGCGATGGCCGAAGAAGCCGCACAGTCGCGTGTCCTTGCCGGTGTCCAGTTCCCAAGCGACTCTTCCGCCGGCCTGGCGCTGGGGCGACGCGTGGCAGAGCAAGTGATTGCGCTGGCAAAGGCCGACGGCTCCGATGCCGTCTGGACCGGCACGGTGCCGACCGGGCCATGCATGTGGGTCGGAGCCAAACCCGCCAATGCAAACATGCCAAACTGGAAGCCGATTCTGCTCGAGGCAGCCGATGAATTCAGGCCACCGACTCCGCCCGACTGCAAGTCTGCGACCGTGAAGGCCGAGACGGAGGCAGTCCGGCGGTTTGAGCGAAAATTCCCCAACAACTACAAGGCGTTCTACTGGCAAAGCCCATCCGGCCTGTTCGTCGACTGGTATGACTATGCCAGCAAGTGGATGTTCGAGGACAAGACGGATTCGAACCCGCCGCGCGCCGCACGGGCTTACGCGATGCTCGCAACGGTCTACTACGACGCCTACATTGCAAGCAACGACGGGAAATACGCTTATTGGTACCTGCGACCCAACATGCTTGATCCGAGCATCACTCCCCTGTTCGCAGTGCCCGCCCATCCCAGTTATCCGTCGAACCACTCCGCGTTGTCGACTGCCCGATGTGAGGTGCTTTCCTACCTGTTCCCCGACCGGGCGGAGTTCATCCGCACGGTCGGCAAGGAGGCGGGCGATTCCCGCATCTGGGCCGGCATCCACTATGAAATGGACAACCGGGCCGGTGCCGCACTTGGCAAAGCGGTCGCCGGGAAATTCATCGAGCGGGCAAAAAAAGACGGCGCAGACTAGCGGAAGGGAGGAGGCCTGTTTGATCCGCTGCCAGCGGATGACCGCCGGCGCCTTCTCCTGAAATGTCGCAATCCCAAGCGAGGGGTTCTCGATGGAACGCTGCGTTCACTCAGCAGCCGACGTGCGAGGCAGCAACGTTTCTCAATCGATGCGGATGCGGCGCGTCACATGACCATTGCTTTCCCCGTGAGCGACCTCTTTGCAAAGCCAGAAGACGCAACGCCGCTTGAGCCTGGGGAACGCGAAGGACTTCTGCAAAGCTGGATCACGTATCGCGGCGTTCTCAATGAGGCCGAGCAGGAGAATATCGTGGGGCAGGAGCGGCGTGGGCGGCGTGGGCGGCGCGGGCGCAAGCCACAGGACGTCCTCAGCATCGACTTCGCCCTGACGCTGCACAAGCGCATGTTCGGCGATGTGTGGAAATGGGCGGGGACTTGCCGCACGATGGCGCGGAATATCGGGGTCGACGCTTATCGCATCCAGCCCGACATCGCGACGCTTTTCGACGATGTGCGCTATTGGGTCGAGCACGAAACCTATCCGCCGGATGAAATTGCCGTGAGGCTGCATCACCGGTTGGTCGCCATTCATCCCTTTCCGAACGGCAATGGGCGTCACGCGCCTGATGGCCGACCTTCTGATCGAGCGGCTCGGCGGCGAGCCGTTCGGTTGGGGGCGGCGTACTCGCGGATACCGGCGAACTGCGCGCCCGTTAAGTCGAGGCCCTGCGGTGGACCGTTGCTCGCGTTCTGTCGGATCGGGCAAACATCCACCGATCTGAGACGCCTCGGACGCACCTCACACATTTCGAAACCCCGACGAACCCCTCGGTATATTCTCGACATCGCTGCAATCGCAATGCGCTCGCCTGTACCGGAGTCGCCTCAGCGCATCTTTGAAATCGAAGTGCGCGGCAAGCGCGGCATCGGCTGGTGCAAGTCCATGCCGGATTTGAGCAGAACCTTGACGAACCACGTTGGTTCACCAATAATCCTAGTGAACCAAGGAAAGTTAGGTGCCATGACTGCATTCACCGTGCGCGTTTCGGATGAAACCGCAAGCAAGCTCGATCAGATCGCGGAAAAGCTTGACCGATCCCGCTCCTACATGGCTGCTGAAGCCATTGAGGCTTTCGTTGAACAGCAGGAGTGGCAGCTTGCCGAGATCGAAGCCGGGTTGGCTGAGGCCGATCGGGGTGAATTCGCCAGCGATGAAGATGTAGCGAGAGTCATCGGAAAGTACGTCAAGTCCGCCCGTCAATCATGAGTGGCAAGCGCATTCGTTGGACGCTGAGGGCGTTGCGTCGGCTTGATAAAATCGGCGCTCATATCGAGCAGGACAATCCGGCGGCGCGCGTCGTCGCGAGGATTGTGACGGCCGTGGATATGCTCGCGGAATTACCGGCAAGTGGGCGACCGGGTCGCATCAAGGGGACCCGTGAAGTGGTGTTGGCCGATATTCCTTATATTATTCCCTACCGCGTGGGCCGGGATATTGAGATTATTACCGTCATGCACGCGCAGCAGCGATGGCCGCAGGCATTCTGACAAAACCGCCGTACATCCTGAAGCCGGTTCAGATCATCAGCATGTCGGGCGAACTAATCTTTATCGATGTGGACGCTACTGCGCCAACGCGTTCTGCTTCCGCAGGCTTTTGTCGAATGCGGATTCGGGGACGAACGGCGCAGGAAACTGGCGCGCCATCTTCCCCGCCGCATAACGCCTCTTCGGAGCCTTGGTCAGTCGAGGACTCCTCCGCGCCGCCGAGCGGGCAAATGCCGGCATTGTTGACAAGCAGGTCGATTCGCCCGGCCTCGGCCAAAACTTCTTCGACCAGTTTCGCCACGGACACGTCATCAGTCACCTCACAAGTCAGCTTGGTAACGCCGTCGGTCCTTTCGGCGACAGTGCGACGGCTGGTTCCGAACACACGAAAGCCCGCGTTGCCGACCCTTATTGCCGCGACGTCGCAGCACGGCTCTGGAAGGTGTCCGAGAAGCTTACCGGCGCGAGATTCCCACCGCATAATGAACTTCAACCAACGAAAGAAAACGTACGGACTTCACGCTGCAATCGTCTTCGAGACTTGGACCTCAGCGGCGACAACCGCCAAGAGCCGGAAATTCAACGACCGTGCATTTATGGGATAAGACGCAGCAGCAGCCCTGAGTTGGCGCTTAGTTCTGGGCGAATGAAGCGGTCAAGCCATTAGACCATGCAAAATGAGATCGACATGCGCTTCCAGGTACGTCGTCTTATCCAGCGCTCTTCGATCATTGAAGACGAGCTTGAAAATCAGCATGGCGATGGCAGGAGCCACTACCGCGTCGGCGAATGCCGCTGGCGCCGGCCGGAACTCCCCGTGTTTTACACCCTCATCGATGAGGGATTGCAAATAAGCGTTGAGTGGGTCGATGAACTCTTCGTGGTGCCGATCGACGACTTGGGGAAACCGTGATCCTTCCGCGATGACGAACCTCATCAGTTCCCGCAATCTGCGGTTCTCGACAATGCGATCGTAGAGCATCGCTATAAGGCCCTCGAGCCGCTCCGAACATGTTCCGCTTAGCTCATGGGCACTAGCCAGCAGATCTTCAAACGGCACGGAGATGTGCCGGATCATTGCTTCAAAAAGCTGCTCCTTGGTGTCGAAGTAAACGTAAATCGTCCCCTTCGTTACTCCGACCCTGTCAGCGATGTCTTCAACGCGTGTCGCCACGTAGCCGCGTTCCACGAACTCCTCAAAGGCCGCATCGAGAATCTGTGCAGGACGGCGCGCTTTCTGCTCCGCACGCGTCAGTTTCTTCGTATCAGGCATGTCTCACCTTTGAGCGGTCCTTGTCATTCCGCGGCTCGGCATCAGGCAATTTTCCCGCAACTTCTATTGACTAATGAGTCAGTCAATTATATCGATCGCGCGAACGGATGCAAGAGGTCAATTCATGAGAACTATCCTTGTCGCCGCCTTGCTGGCCATAGGCGCAGTCGCGCTTTCGTCATGCGAAAAGCAGGCCACGAATGAGGTGAAGCCCAAGAGGGTGGAGACTGTCGTCGTGAAGACTGCACCTGTCGGCGAAATCAACTTCATCACCGGCGAGGTAAGCGCCCGTGTGCAGAGCGACCTGTCCTTCAGGGTCAGCGGACGGATCGTCGAGCGCCTTGTCGATGTCGGCGCGTTCGTAAAGGCAGGGCAGGCGCTTGCGCGCATCGACGCTGAGGAACAGAAGGCCGATCTGGATGTCGCCACAGCGAACCTGCAGTCAGCTCAAGCCCAGCAGACGCAAGCCCAGCTGGCCTTCGGTCGGCAGCAGAATCTCTTTAAGGCTCAGGTCACGACCCGTGCCGCGCTTGACCAAGCCCAGGAGGCGCTGCTGACGGCCCAAGGAAGCCTGAAATCGGCGCAAGCCCAGCTCGACACGGCGCGAGACGCTTTCTCTTATACGGAGCTGCGCGCCGATGCCGACGGCGTGATCACGGCGCGAAACGCCGAGATCGGCCAGGTCGCGCAGGCTGCGCAACGGATATTCACGCTTGCCCATGAAGGACCGCGTGACGCGGTCTTCAACGTCTTTGAATCCCTCTATCTCGGACGAAAGCTTGAGGACAAAGTTACGGTTGGCCTGCTTTCGACTCCATCCCGGAAAGTAGATGCGGCTGTACGCGAGATCTCGCCAACCATCGACCCATCGACCGGAACGATCAGGGTGAAAGTGGGTCTCGAAGGGGCGCCGGACATGTCGCTTGGCGCTCCTGTCGTCGGCTCTTTCCGTTCCATCACACAGGACACAATCGAACTGCCATGGTCGGCAATGGCCTCGAAGGGTGGCCAGCCTGCCGTTTGGGTCGTGGACCCGTCGTCCTCCAGCGTGTCCATCCGGCCGGTTGATGTTTCCAGCTATGGGACCGGCCGGTTCGCCGTGCGCACGGGCGTGTCTCCAGGTGAAATCGTCGTATCCGATGGTACCAAATTCCTACGGCCCAACGAGGTCGTCTCATATGACAAGGAAGCCGCGAAATGAGTATCCGTGTAACACCCGGGCTGCTGCTCCTTGGGCCATTGCTGCTGTCGTCTTGCCAGAGGCAGGATGAAGCGCGTGAGGAACCGCCCCGCCCCGTTCTTTCCGTTGTCGCCAAATCAACAGCGGCGTCGTCCCTGAGCCTGCCAGGCACAGTCGAGGCCAAGATCGAGACCGAACTTGGATTTCGCGTCCTCGGACGGGTGATAGCCCGCAAGGTCAGCGTCGGCGACATCGTCAAGAAGGGTGACGTCGTTGCCGCCATTGATCCGCTGGCGCTAGAGCTTGCGCTCAGAAGCGCGCAGTCCGAGCTCTCAAATGCGCAGGCACAGCTGACAAATGCTGTCTCCACGGAAGAGCGGCAACGGAGTCTGACCGAAACAAGGTCTGGAAGCGAGGCCGCTTTCGAGGAGGCTCAACTGGGGCGGCGGAGTGCCGTTGCTGCCGTTGCAAAAGGGCAGGCCAATCTGGACAAGGCCGAAGAACAATTGAGCTATGCGCAGCTTCGCGCAGAGTTCGATGGCGTTGTGACGGCCACCTCTGCGGAAGTGGGCCAGGTTGTCGCCGCAGGCCAGAGCATGGCCACCATTGCCCGTCCCGATCAGCGGGATGCGGTCATTGATATACCGGATGCGAGCTTCGACGGCCTCAAGGTGGGATCACCCTTCGAGGTCTCCCTCCAGCTAGATCCAACCATTCGCGCGAGCGGTGTCGTTAGAGAAATTGCACCCGAAGCCGAGACGACGACCCGTACACGCCGCACGAAGATAACGCTCGTCAACCCGCCGGCGGCGTTTCGCCTGGGCGCGGTCGTGACGGCAACTGCGACCATTGCCGCCCAGCCACTGATCCTGCTCCCTTCGTCCTCGGTGCTGATGAAGGATGGGAAACCGAACGTCTGGGTCGTCGATACGACGGCCGGCAAGGTCTCCATTCGGGCGATCAAGATGGACGGAGACGTTGCGGAAGGAGGCAACATTCGCATCGCTGAAGGCGTCAATCCGGGCGAACGCGTCGTCGTTGCTGGTGTTCACAAGCTTACTGACGGCCAGGCTGTCAGGGTGGATCAAGGGGAAAACCCGTGAAAAAATTCAATCTTTCCGACTGGGCGCTCGAGCACCGTTCGCTCGTCTGGTATTTCATGATCGTCTTCATTCTTGCCGGCGCGTTTTCCTACATCGGTCTGGGCCGTGAAGAAGACCCGGACTTCACCATCAAGACCATGATCATCCAGGCGCAATGGCCTGGTGCATCCGCCGAGGAAGTGACCAAGCAGGTTACCGACCGTATCGAGAAGAAGCTCGAAGAGCTGGAGTCGCTTGACTACACGCGCAGCGAGACGGTTGCTGGACGGACAACGATTTTCGTGGAGCTATTGCCGACCACCAAGGCCCGGGATGTCAACCCAACCTGGGTGCGCGTCCGCAACATGATCGACGATATCAAGGGAGATTTTCCGAGCGGCGTCGTGGGGCCGTTTTTCAACGACCGCTTCGGCGACGTCTTCGGCAATATCTACGCCTTCACCAGCGACGGGCTCACGCAGCGCCAGCTTCGCGACCTTGTCGAGGACGCCCGCGCAAAAGTCTTGACCGTTCCCAATGTCGGCAAGGTGGACATTATCGGTGCGCAAGACGAAGCGATCTACCTTGAATTTTCGACCCGAAAGATTGCGGCCCTTGGTATCGACCAGCAATCGGTTATCGAGACGCTGCAGGCGCAGAACGCCGTCACTCAGTCGGGTTTCGTTGACGCCGGCCCCGAGCGTATCGCCTTGCGCGTCGGCGGTCAGTTTACATCGGAGGAAAGCCTCAAGTCGATCAATCTGCGTGTCAATGACCGGTTCTTTCCGCTGACCGATGTTGCCACGATCAAACGCGGCTATGTCGATCCTCCGTCGTCGCTGTTCAGATATAACGGTCAGCCCGCGATCGGCCTCGCCATCGGCATGAAGACCGGGGCAAATCTGCTGGAATTCGGCAAGGCGCTCGACCAGCAGATGGATCGCATCGTGACCGATCTGCCGATCGGCGTGGATGTCCAGCGCGTTTCCGATCAGCCTCACGTCGTCGACGAAGCTGTCTCGGGCTTCACGCGCGCTCTGTTCGAAGCGGTCGTCATCGTCCTTGCGATCAGTTTCATCAGCTTAGGCGTTCGCGCGGGCCTGGTCGTCGCAATCTCGATCCCGCTCGTTCTGGCGATCACGTTCCTCGTCATGGCCTATTCGGGCATTTCGCTGCAGCGTATTTCGCTCGGCGCGCTGATCATTGCGCTTGGCCTTCTCGTCGACGATGCGATGATTGCCGTCGAGATGATGGTCGCCCGGCTCGAGGCAGGTGACGATCTGAAAAAAGCAGCAACACATGTCTACACGTCTACGGCCTTCCCGATGCTCACGGGCACGCTTGTAACGGTCGCCGGCTTCATTCCCATCGGCTTGAATAACAGTGCCGCGGGCGAATTCACCTTCACGCTTTTCGTGGTGATTGCTGTCTCGCTCCTGGTCTCATGGATCGTCGCAGTGTTGTTCACGCCACTTTTGGGCGTGAGCATCCTTCCGAAGACGATGAAGTCGCATCATAATCAGAAAGGCCGGCTGGCGAGAGCTTTTTCGTGGCTTTTGAACCTTTCCATGCGGTGGCGCTGGATCACCATCGGCGCGACAGTCGTTGCCTTCGCGCTCTCCATCGGTGGAATGAGCCTTGTGCAACAGCAGTTCTTCCCTTCCTCGGACAGGGCCGAACTGATCGTCGATTGGAACTTGCCGCACAACAGTTCGATCTTCGAGACGAACAGGCAGATGGCCAAGTTCGAGCAGGAGATGCTCGCGAACAATAAGGATATAGAGCACTGGACGAGTTATGTCGGACAAGGTGCTCCCCGCTTCATCCTGTCCTTCGATGTTCAGACGCCCGACGTGTCGTTCGGGCAGACCGTCATCGTGACCAAGGGGCTTGATGTTCGCGACAAGGTCAAGAGCGAACTGCAGGACTATCTGACGAAAACCTTCCCCGGGACCGATGCTTTCGTAAAGCTCCTGGACATCGGGCCTCCGGTCGGCAAGCCTGTGCAATATCGCATCAGCGGGCCGGATATCCAGAAGGTTCGCGATATCGCCCAGCACTTTGCGGGCATCGTCGGCCAGCATCCGCTGCTCTCCAACATGACCTTTGACTGGAATGAACCGTCGCGTGTCGTGAAGGTCGACGTTCTGCAGGACAAGGCGCGGCAACTGGGCGTCTCGTCGCAAGACATTGCAACAACCCTTAACGGGATCGTGGAGGGATCGTCGGCCACCCAGATCAGGGACAACATCTATCTCATAGATGTGATCGGCAGGGCCCAAACCTCGGAGCGCGGCTCCATCGAGACGCTGCAGAACCTTCAGCTGCCTGGCTCAAACGGCAAATCGGTACCGCTCTCGGCAGTTGCCAATTTCCGCTACGAGCTGGAGCAGCCGACGATCTGGCGTCGCACCCGCACGCCGACAATCACCATCAAGGCTGCCGTCGTCGGGCCGACACAGCCGGCGACTATCGTCACCGAACTGCAGCCCAAAGTCGATGCGTTCCGCAAAGGTCTTCCAGCCGGCTACAGCATCGCCAACGGCGGTTCCGTCGAGGAAAGCGCGAAGGCGCAAGGACCGATCGCTGCGGTCGCGCCGCTGATGTTGTTTGCCATGGCGACGATCCTCATGATCCAGTTGCAAAGCTTCAGCAGGTTGTTCCTGGTGTTCGCAGTGGCTCCGACGGCACTCATCGGTGTGGTTATAGCACTGCTCTTCAGTAACGCGCCCATGGGATTCGTCGCAATTCTTGGCGTGCTCGCGCTGATAGGGATCCTGATCCGGAACTCTGTCATCCTGGTCGTGCAAATCGAACAGCTTCGGAGCGAAGGCGTGCCCCCATGGCGCGCCGTCGTCGAGGCGACGGAGCACCGGATGCGTCCGATCATGCTGACTGCGGCGGCCGCGACCCTGGCGCTCATTCCAATCTCCCGGGAAGTCTTCTGGGGTCCCATGGCCTACGCCATGATGGGGGGCATTGTCGTCGGTACCGCACTGACGCTTCTTTTCCTTCCGGCGCTCTATGTGGCGTGGTTCCGGGTAGGGAGAGAGAATCTGGGGGAGCGGAAACCCGCACAATCCTAGCGTTCGGGGAACCCGTTTACGGTCGCCCTCCGCCGCGGCGCGCGCCGCCTATCGGCGGGGCCGGAGGTTATAAGTCTCTTGGCTTCACGCCCCGCAACCAACGCTCAATCAAGAGGCCCGCCACGCTGAACTGACCCCTGAAAGTTGGACATCAACGGTCAGGGGTCAGTTCACGACGGCGGGCTTTGCGGGAGGAGAAACCTGGATTCAGCTTCTGATCGTTGCCTTGCCTTGTTCCACCAGGCGAGCGGCGGCATCGGCGGGCGTCGTGCGTTCGAACGCGAGCTCGTCAGCGAGGGGCCGAAGGACGCGCTGGTCGAATTCCGTCGCGCCAAGCGGGGCAGGTGCCGGGTAATCGCCGACCTGATCCTTAAGAAGGTCGACGTACTTGACGGTATCCTGCTCCGTCGGGTTAAGGTTCGGCAGGATCGCCTCGCGGACGGTCGCCGACATTGGTACGCCCCGTTCCACTCCGAGGATCTTGCCGGCGTCGATGTCGTTGACGAAGAAGTCGATGAACTTGGCGGCCGCTTCGCCGTTCTTCGTCGTCGCTCCGATGCTCCAGATAAGCGCGGGACGGTAGTAATGGCCGGAGGGACCACCCTTCCTTTCGCGCGGCAGCATGGTGATCGCCAGTTTATTCTTCGAGATCAGCTGATAGCCGACGAGCTGGTTTGAATAAGCCATGCCGATCGCCGATTTGCCAAGCGCCAGGCAGTTGGTGTCGATGGTGTTCTGGTCGAGCGTCTGTACATCCGCCGCGACCGTGCCACCCTTTTTGCGCAGGTCCTCCCAGAAGCTGTACCACTCCTTGGCATCCTCGACGTCGAAGCCCAGGCTGCCATTGGCGTAAAGGCTCTTGCCGCGCTGGCGCAGCCAGGCATCGAAGACATAGGCATAGCGCGCGCCGTAAGGGCCGCCCCAGTAATTGTCCTTGCCGCCAGCTTTTGTAAGCTCGACGGCCAGTTTGGCATATTCGTCCCAAGTGAGGTCCGGCGTCGGCAAGGGAAGTCCAGCTTTTTCAAAGATGGTCTGATCGAAAAAGAGCGCAAAGGAGTTAAGGCCGAGGCCGATGCCATAGAGCTTGCTGTCGACGGTCGTCAGCTTCAGCATATCCTTGCCGAAGGTGTCGACCTTGAGAGCCGAGGGAACGAACTCGTCGAGGGGCATGCAGGCGCCGCGCTTTGAGTAATCGGAGATCGTGCTGGGCTCGAGCTGGAACACATCGGCAATCGCGCGGCCAGCCATCTGCGTCGCGAGCTTCGTCCAATAGCCGTCGCCGCTGAGCGACTCGCCGACGATCGTGACGCCCGGCGTCTTGGTCTGATAGAGCTTTGCAACCTCCAGCGTACGCTTGGCGCGGTCGTTAGAACCCCACCACATGGCACGCAGTTGCGCGTCTCCGGCAAATGCCGGGATGGCACTACCCGCGCCGAATGCGATGCCCGTAGCCACACCGGCCGAGCCCATCAGAAATGAACGTCGATTGATCTGCATGATGATCCTCCTTTGTCGCCTGCCCGTGCCGTCCTCCAACGGTTCTCGAGCATGTCACGGGTAGAGTACGCAAATAATTTCGGTTTGCAACAAATTATATTCTCATTGCAAATTTGCATGATTTGCATATGTTTGAGTTATGAACGAAATCAAACCCAGACGGCCGCGTCAGGCCGACATCGCAGCCTTGGCAGGCGTCTCCGTTTCGACGGTTTCACGCGTGCTTGCCAATGAGCCAGGCATAAGCGAGAGCGTGCGCGAGCATATTCTGAGGGTGGCGGCCGAGCATGGATACCAGGTGAGGTCTGCTCCGGAAGCGGTTCCGGGCGGACTTGCGCTGATTGCCAGCGATGGGGTCACGGGCGGACTGAGCGTTTTCTACGAGTCCATCGTCGAGGGTCTGCGTACGGCGGCAGCCGAGCACGGCATGTCGTTTGAGGTTCGCCTCATCCGGGAAGACCGCGCGACGCCGGAGGTCATTCGAGACTATTTGAAGTCGGCGCGTGCCGAGGGTCTCTTTCTCGTCGGCATCGATCCGAGTGGGGCTTTGCGCGGCTGGATCGACGACGAGAAGGTTCCGGTTGTCCTCGTCAACGGGACGGATCCTCAGCTCCGCCTCGACGGTGTTTCGCCTTCCAATTTTTTCGGTGCCTTCCAGGCTGCCCAGCGGCTGCTGAAGGCCGGTCACCGCCGCATCCTCCATCTGACCGGTTCCCACCGCAATACGATCCGCGAGCGTGTTCGCGGTTTCGAGGCGGCGATAACCTCGGTCCCGGATGCCGAAGGCCGGCTTGTGCCGATGACGTTTCATGGCAGTGCCAGCCGCGAGGCGCATGAGCTGACGGCGGCGATTCTTGCGGAGAGCGCCGGGTTCAGTGCCGCCTTCTGCATGAACGATTTTATCGCAGTCGGTGTCTTGGAAGCCGTCACGGAAGCTGGCCTTCGGGTGCCGGAAGACTTCGCGATCGTCGGTTTCGACGATCTGCCCTGCGCATTGATGACCAATCCGCCGCTTTCCACCATGCGCGTCGATCGTGCGGCGCTTGGGCGGGAGGCGATCGGTCTGATGATGTCCCGTTTCCGCGACCGGGCGGCCCCCGCCCGTCATGTATGCCACGGGGTCATCCCCGTTGCCGGGGGCACCGTATCTGATGTTGCAACCTCATGAGTGATTCCGATGACCTATGATCCGGCCAGCGCCAATCCGCTTGCAGGCAACCCGCTCGAAACCCGCGAGGACATGGGCCGCGCGCTTCTCGATCTCTTCGATCCACTGCTGCCCTATTTTTCGAAGGGCAATGCCCGCGTGCGGCTGGATGGCGCCGGCGCGCATTTCGATCGTGCCGCGGCCGATCTGGAAGGCTTCGCCCGGCCTCTGTGGGGTCTTGCTCCTTTGGGTGCGGGAAACGGCCGGTTCGAGCATTGGGAACGTTTCGCCGAAGGTCTCGCTAATGGCGCCGACCCGCAGCATCCGGAATATTGGGGCACGGTCAACGACCGCGACCAGCGCATGGTGGAGCTTGCCGCGCTCGGTTTTGCGCTGGCGCTTGTCCCGGAAAAGATCTGGGAGCCACTCGATGGGCATGCCCGGAACAACATCATCGCTTATCTCAAACACGCACGCCAGTTTGACTACGCCGACAACAACTGGAAGTTCTTCCGCATTTTCGTCGATATCGCGCTTGACCGATTGGGTGCGGATTTCGATCGCAGCCTCACTAGGCAATATCTGGAAGAGCTGGAGGGCTTCTATATCGGCGATGGCTGGTATCGCGACGGCAATGTCCGCCGTATCGATCACTACATTCCCTTCGCGATGCACTTTTACGGCCTGATTTATTCGAAGCTTGTCGATGATGACTATGCCAAGCGATACCGCGAACGGGCAGTGCTCTTTGCGAAGGATTTCAAGAACTGGTTTGCAGCCGATGGTGCGACGATCCCCTTCGGCCGCAGCCTGACATACCGTTTCGCCTGCGCAGGTTTCTGGTCGGCGCTTGCCTTCGCCGACCTCGAAGCTTTGCCCTGGGGTGAAGTCAAGCATCTTTGCCTCCAGCATCTGCGCTGGTGGAGGGATAAGCCGATGACGAACCGAGACGGCATCCTTTCAATCGGTTTCGGCTATCCCAATCTGCTGATGTCGGAGAGTTATAATTCTGCAGGCTCGCCCTATTGGGCTTTCAAGGCCTTCTTGCCGCTCGCAATTCCAGCAGATCATCCGTTCTGGACGTCAAAGGAAACGGCGCCGGAAGCGGTCGCCGTCTCCCCGCAGCGCCATCCGGGCATGGTCATGATACGGGCGGGCGGCGATGTCGTGGCGCTTTCTTCCGGCCAGGAAAATTTGCAGATGCGTTTTGGAACGGAAAAATACGCAAAATTCGCATATTCAGCGCGCTACGGATTCAGTGTTGAGGCCGACGAGCGAAATTTCGCCGGCGGCGCTTTTGATTCGGCGCTGGCTTTCAGCGACGATGGATTGCATTACCGAGTTCGCGAGACGAATGCGGAAGCCAAGATTGCCGGCAACGTGCTTTATTCGAAGTGGTCGCCGTTCAAGGATGTCTCGGTCGAAACATGGCTCGTACCGGCAGCGCCCTGGCATATTCGCGTTCACAGGATCAATACGCCACGTGCGCTGCAGACGTCCGAAGGAGGCTTCGCGATCGCCAAACGGGATTTCGATCTTGATACGCTTTCGGCAGAAGCAGGTACCGCGCATGTCATCGGCGAGAGTGATTTTTCCGGCATCGCCGATCTTGGCTCGACCGTGACGCGCACCGGCCTTGCGCAGAAGGCCTTGCCGAATACGAACCTCATTGTTGCAAAGACATTGGTGCCGCAGTTGCGCGGCGAAATCCCCGCAGGTGAGACCGTGCTGATCACGGCAGTGCTCGCAGTCAATGATCCGCAAGCTGTTTCCGGGGTTTGGGTGAAGCGCCCTGTTGTCCCGGACATCGGAGCTTTGGAACAGCAGGTGAAGGAACACGGCGTGACGGTCAGCGCCATTGTCGCGCCGGGACAGATGCCATGAGCCGTCCCGGCATCGCGCTTGCCATGCATCCGGAGCGCACGGAACATGTCGTGTCGGATGAGTTGCTTCAACGCCTGGAAGTCATCGGCCGCTTGCTCGACCGCGAGCCGCTGCAGAATTTCTCTGATGAGCGCGCCCGGCGCGTGCTCCCGGAGACGGAAATCCTCATTACAGGCTGGGGGGCGCCGCAGGTGGGCTGTGAGGTGCTTGCCGCAGCGAGGCGTTTGAAGATTGTCGCTCATGCGGCCGGCACCGTCAAAGGCATTATCGGTGAAGAGATTTTCAGGGCCGGGATTGCGGTCAGCCATGCCGCGGAAGCCAATGCCACACCGGTCGCGGAGTTTACGCTCGCAGCCATTCTCTTTGCCGGCAAACAGGTTTTCCGCTTCCGCGACCGTTACGTGGCAGACCGCAACCGTGACCGCACCCATCCGATGCAGCGTTTGGCGATCGGCAACTACCGGCGCACAGTCGGCATCATTGGTGCATCGCGGATCGGCCGTCGCGTCATCGAGTTGCTGGAGCCGTTTGACTACCAGCTTGTCCTTTTCGATCCGACGATTAGCATGGCTGATGCCCAGGGGCTTGGAGCAGAGAAGGTCGATCTGGATACGCTCATGAGGGTTTCCGACATCATTTCGCTTCACGCGCCGTCCCTGCCTTCCACGCAACATATGATCGATGCGGACAGGCTGGCTTTGATGAAGGACGGCGCAACGCTCATCAACACGGCTAGGGGCGCAATCATCGATGAAGCTGCGCTGCTGGCGACGCTTGCAACCGGCCGCATCGATGCCATCATCGATGTCACCGACCCGGAAATCCCCGAGCCTTCATCGGCCTTTTACGATCTGCCGAATCTGTTCCTGACGCCCCATATTGCAGGCGCCGTCGGACTGGAGCGCATGCGCCTCGGCGAAATGGCGGTGGACGAGATCGAACGTTTCTTAAAGGGCGAGCCGCTTCGTTACGGCGTCACCCTCGCGGATCTCGAAAAGATGGCCTGAGCCTATTCAACCCTGCGGGAATTCGGTGAGTCGTCATTGGCAAGCTCGGGCATCAGATCGGCGAGATTGACGACCTTGCCGGTGCGGGAGCTCTGAAGCGCTGCAATGCCGCAAAGCACCGACATGGCCCCGGCACGCGTTCCCGCACGCTGATGAAGCCTGTCCTGCATGTCCGGTTTGAAGATCATATTGCGCATCCGGTCGTCCCCGCCGTAGTGGCCGCCGGAGGAATGCGGCACGATGATACGCTCGACCGCCTCCTTCCCATTGGGGAAATTCCGGATCAGCAGGATCTCATCCTCTTTCTTCACCTCCCAGGGTTGGGCTTCATGCTGGCGGATTTCGATTCGGCCTTTGGTGCCGTTGAATGCCAGATGGTGGCCTTCGATCGGCTGGAAGGTGTTCAGCGAATAGGAGACATGCACGTTGTTTCGATAGCGGATGCTGACGACCATCGTGTCCGGAATGTCGATATCCTCGCGGAAGACGCAGCCGTCGCGAAAATATCCGTCGATCTTCGACGGTTCCTCGTAGAGTGTGTCCAGGAAGGGATCTGCCTCCAGATCGAGATAGTAGTCGCATTCATGCGTGTGCGGACAGAGCTTGCAGCGTGGGCCGCGGAAGGGGCCCTTGCGGCCGTAATTCTGTAGGTCGGCGAAGGACGTCACGGCTTCGGGATCGCTGTCGAGATACCAGTTCAGCAGATCGAAATGGTGCGTTGCCTTGTGGACGAAGAGGCTGCCGGAATTTTCGGTATAGGCGTGCCAGCGGCGGAAATAGTCGGCTCCGTGTTTCGTGTTCAGATACCAGTGGAAATCGACCGAACTGACGCGGCCGATCTCGCCGGAATTGAGCAATTCCTTGATTTTGGCTGCGGTCGGCGCATAGCGGTAGTTGAAGGACACGTCGACGCGCCTGCCGGTACGCTTCTCGGCGTCGATGATGCGGCGAATGTTGTCGACTGCGGTCGTCATCGGTTTCTCGGTGATGACATCGATCCCGGCCTCCAGCGCCCGCACGACGATCGCATCATGCGTGTGATCCGGCGTGCAGACGATGACAAGGTCCGGTTTGACCTCGGTCAGCATCGCATCGATATCCTCGTAGATCGGCGCATTGCTGCCGATCATCGTGCGGGCGCGCTCGCCGCGAAGAGAGTTCTTTTCGACGATCGCGACGAGATCGACATGTTCGCGCCAACCGGCGAGCAGTTCTTTGCCCCACATGGTGGTTCCGCGATTTCCTGTCCCGATCAGTGCAAAACGGCGTTTCTCCATCGAATGATCCTCCTCATGCGTGCTGAAATGTATCGAACTATGCTTGGCAGCAGTTATGGTATCGCTCGACGCAGGTCGCGATGACCTCGTCCGCTGGCCGTTTCCACCAATTCTCTGCCGAAAAGATTTCGACCTCCTGCGCGCCGAAGAAGCCTGCCTTCTCGATCATGCGCCGGATGCCTTTGAGATCGATCACGCCATCGCCCATCATCCCGCGGTCGGTTAGCATGTCTTTTGTCTGTGCCAGCCAGTCGCAGATATGATGCGCGAAGATGCGCTTCATCTGGCCGGCGCGCGCGATCTGGTTGGCGAGATCCGGATCCCACCAGACATGGTAGACGTCGATTGCAACGCCGACGTTTTCGCCCAGCTGCTCACACATATCGAGCGCGTGGGCGAGCGTGTTCACGCAGGCTCGGTCCGCCGCATACATCGGATGCAGGGGTTCGATTGCCAACGGCATGCCGGCGGCTTCTGCATGCGGCGATACCGCAGCGATACCGTCGAACACCATCTGGCGCGCTGCGCCGATGTCCTTGGAACTGCCCGGCAGCCCGCCGACGACGAGCACGAGGCAATCGGCGCCGAGTGCGGCAGCCTCATCGATTGCGCGCCTATTGTCGTCGAGGTTCCTCTGCCATCCCGCCTCGTTTGCCGCCGGAAAGAAACCGCCGCGACAAAGGCCGGTCAGCTTCAATCCGTTCGATTTGACGATGCGAACGGCCTCGGCGAGCCCAACTTTCGCGACCTGCTCCCGCCAGGGTGCGATCCTGGTGATGCCGTGCTTCAGGCAGATATCGACGGCTTCGCCAAATCCGCATTGTTCACGGATCGTCGCAAGATTGATCGAAAGTCCTTCGATCTGCATATGAATTCCTCCCGCTCCCGATCGGCGTCAGTAAACGCCATGAACGGCGAGCACCCGCTTCATGTGGTTGACCGCCATATCGGGATCGGCAAGAACGCGCGCCTTGTCCGCCAGCCGGAAAAGCTCCGCGAGATGCGTCAGTGAACGCGTGCTCTGCTGCCCGCCGATCATCGTGAAGTGGTCCTGCAGGCCGTTGAGATAGGCAAGGAAGACGACGCCGGTCTTGTAGAAGCGCGTCGGTGCCTTGAAGATGTGACGTGAAAGCGGAACGGTCGGATCGAGCAAGTCGAAGAACTCGCGGTTGCTCTTGCGGCCCAGTGCTTCCATAGCGGCGGAGGCGGCCGGAGCAATCGCATCGAATATGCCGAGCAAGGCGTCGGAGTGCCCCTGTTCGTCGCCGGCTATCAGTTCCGCATAGTTGAAGTCGTCGCCGGTATACATGCGCACGCCCTTCGGCAGTTGCCGGCGCATTGCGATTTCCTTCTCCTTGGAAAGCAGGGAAACCTTAATGCCGTCGATCTTTGCGGCATTGGCTTCGATCACTTGCAGGCAGGTGGACATGGCCTTGATGTGATCCGGATTACCCCAATACCCTTCCAGCGCCGGGTCGAACATCTCGCCCAGCCAGTGGATGACGACCGGTTCTTTCACCTGCCGCAGGATGCGGTCATAGACGCGGATGTAATCGTCCGGCCCTCTCGCAGCGGCCGCAAGCGCGCGGCTTGCCATCAGGACGATGCGCCCGCCCTCTGCCTCGACAGCTTCGATCTGTTCTTCGTAGGCCCTGATGATCGTGTCGATCGTCACGTCGGGACCGGGAGCCAGATGATCGGTACCGGCGCCGCAGGCGATCAGCGCATCCTTGCGAGTGCGTGCTTCGGCAAGCGCTCGGCGAATGAGATCGCGCGCTTCCGGCCAGCCAAGTCCCATACCGCGCTGCGCCGTGTCCATCGCTTCGGCAACGCCGAGGCCGAGGTCCCAAAGGCGGTGGCGGAAGGCGAGGGTCCGTTCCCAATCGATGGCAGGCGTCAGCCATGGATCGTTGTCCGCCAGCGGGTCGGCGACGACATGGGCAGCGGCAAAGACCACGCGCGGAAAGTCTTTCGCGTCACGCTTCTTGAGCTCGATTGGCGTTCCGGTCAGCGTATAGGGGGCGATCCTGCCGTCGAGGGGAAGATTGATCGTCTGCATATCAGAACTCCAATGCCGGAACGTCGAGCCAGCGGCGCTCGGCCCAAGATTTGAGGCCCAACTCCGCAAGCTGGACGCCCTTGGCGCCCGCCTCTAGGCCGTAGGGCCATGGGGCGTCTTCGGCGACATGGCGCAGGAACATTTCCCACTGCACCTTAAAACCGTTGTCGAATGTCTGCGTATCCGGCACCTCGTCCCAGGTCTGGTAGAAGTCGATCGTTTGCGGCTGGTCCGGATTCCACACCGGCTTCGGCGTATTGACGCGATGCTGCGTCCAGCATTTCGTAAGACCGGCGACGGCAGAACCGTGCGTGCCGTCCACCTGGAAGGTCACGAGATCGTCGCGGCGCACGCGCACGGCCCAGGACGAATTGATCTGCGCAATCACGCCGCCTTCAAGCTCGAAGGTAGCATAAGCGGCATCATCCGTATCGCAGTCGTAGGCCTTGCCCTGCTCGTCGACGCGGCTGCCGATATGCGTTGCGCCGAGGCAGGAAACCGCTTTCACCTCGCCGAAAAGATTGTCGAGCACGTAGCGCCAGTGGCAGAGCATGTCGAGGATAATGCCGCCGCCATCGCCCTTGCGGTAGTTCCAGGACGGCCGCTGCGCCGGAACGCCCCAATCGCCCTCGAAAACCCAATAGCCGAACTCGCCGCGCACCGAGAGAATCTTGCCGAAGAAACCGGAATCGCGCAGCAGCGCCAGCTTGCGAAGACCCGGCAGGAAGAGCTTGTCCTGCACGACGCCGTGCTTGAGGCCGGAGGCTCGCGCTTTCGTTGCAAGGTCGATGGCCACTTGCAGGTCGTCGGAGATCGGCTTTTCGCAATAGACGTGCTTGCCGGCATCGAGTGCCTTGGAAAGCAGCTCGGCGCGCATCAAGGTCGTTCCGGCATCGAAGAAAATCTGATCGTCCGGGTTGGCGAGCGCTCCGTCCAGATCTGTCGACCAGCGCTTGATGTTGTGCTTCTTCGCCAGCTCTTCCATCTTGTCGCGGTTGCGGCCGACGATGATGGGGTCGATCTCCAGCCGCTCGCCGGATTTCAAAAACAAACCGCCCTGGTCGCGGATGGCCAGGATCGATCGCACTAGGTGCTGATTGTAGCCCATGCGGCCTGTAACGCCGTGCAAAATGATCCCCAGACGAGCCATCTCATTTCTCCCTGCCAAATTATCGAACGGCGGGAGCGGGCGTTGCCCGGCCCTCCCAAGCCAGTAACTAAACGGTTACTTGATGGCAGATCGGAAGCGGGGCTGTCAATAGTCAATTCAAATTTTGAATTTTCAGCGCTTGATCGAGGCGAGGGTCACGTGGACGATATGCTGTTCCCAACTGTCGAGATTTGAGGGCTCAATCAGTTCGCGCCCGAAGATCGTCGAAAGCGTATGTTGGTTCGAAAGGTAGAAGTATCCGAGCGACGCGATCGTCAGATAGACGTGAAGGGGATCGGCGTTCTCGATGAAGACGCCTTCCTTCTTGCCACGCTCAAGAACCCGCGCAAGCTCACCGATCAGGTGAGAATGCAATTCCTTGAGCCGGACGGATTGGCGAAGCCAGCGGGCGCGGTGCAGGTTTTCCGTACCGAGAAGGCTTAAAAACTCCGGATGCTTGAGGAAATAGCGCCAGGTGAAGAGAGCAAGTTCGCCGATTCCTTCTTCCGGGCTGCGGTCGCCGATATGCAGGGCACGCTCCGCTGTACGGATGCCGACATAAGCCTCCTCCAGCACACGTAGGTAGAGCTGCTCCTTGTCCCCAAAATAGTGATAGAGCATGCGCTTATTGGTGCCGGCCCGCTCGGCAATTGCGTCGACGCGCGCCCCGCCCATGCCGTTTTCGGCAAATTCGCGGGTAGCTGCTTCCAGGATCGCAGCCTTGGTTCTTTCGGGGTCGCGTTGCAATACGCGTTCGCCGGCCACCCGCTTGGCTTTTTTCTTTTCCCCGGTCTCGCCGCTATT
Organism: Rhizobium sp. USDA 4016; assembly: GCF_056279705.1. Classification (NCBI taxonomy): domain Bacteria; kingdom Pseudomonadati; phylum Pseudomonadota; class Alphaproteobacteria; order Hyphomicrobiales; family Rhizobiaceae; genus Rhizobium; species Rhizobium sp. USDA 4016. The sequence continues at coordinate 3,917,055 of NZ_JBWCCY010000004.1, read as the reverse complement.
ATCCATCCGCTCATCTCCCCAGACGCTCTGTTGCGCTCATAAGGCTTCGGTGCGAGATTGTAAAAGCGACAATCTGGGAGGAGAACCTCGCGAAATTATCACCGCTTGACAGGCCCGATGCTTGTCCATAGCTTGTAACCAATTAGTTATTTGTTGCAAGAGAAACCAGCAAGGAGCGTGTGGAGGCGCTCCCCAAGGGAGGAGGAAAAACAGATGACACTACGCGTAAGCAGACGTAACTTCATGGCGGGCGGGGCAACGCTTCTCTCGCTTTCGGCACTGGGTTCCAGTGCCTTTGCGCAGGATACACGCCTGCGCCTGCTGTGGTGGGGATCCCAGCCACGTGCAGACCGCACCAACAAGGTATCGGAACTCTACAAAGCGAAGAATCCGGGTACGTCGATAACCGGCGAGTATCTCGGTTGGGGTGATTACTGGCCTCGCCTCGCGACGCAGGTCGCTGGCAAGAATGCCCCCGATGTTATCCAGATGGATTACCGTTACATCGTCGAGTATGCACGCCGCGGCGCACTTGCGCCTCTCGATTCCTACATGCCGTCGAAGCTCAATCTAGGTGACTTTGACAAGGCGCAGATCGAGGGCGGCAGCGTCGATGGACATCTTTATGGCGTGAGTCTGGGTGCGAATTCGGCGGCAACCATGCTGAGCAAGACCGCGTTCGAGGAAGCGGGCATCGATCTTCCGACCAAGGCAACGACCTGGGAAGAGTTTGGCAAGATGGCAGCCGAACTGACCAAGGCCGGCAAGCGTAAAGGCATGTTCGGAATGGCCGATGGCAGTGGTGGGGAGCCGCTTTTCGAAAACTACCTCCGCCAACGCGGAAAGGCGCTTTATACTGCTGATGCGAAGATTGGCTTTGGCGTCGAAGAGGCATCCGAATGGTTTGATATGTGGAACAAGTTCCGTGAAAGCGGTGCATGCGTTCCGCCTGACATTCAGGCTTTGGACAAGAACGACATCGAGACCAATACGCTGACCCTTGGCAAGTCTGCCGCTGGTTTCGCGCACTCGAACCAATTCGTGGCATATCAGCAGATGAACAAGGACAAGCTCACTCTGGCAAACCACATGCGAGTGACAAAGGACTCGAAGGGCGGCCACTACCGCAAGCCTTCGATGTTCTTCTCGGTTTCAGCTCAGTCGAAAGTGGTCGATCAGGCAGTCGATTACGTGAACTTCTTCGTCACGAACCCGGATGCCGCGCTGGCGCTGGGTGTTGAACGCGGCATTCCGGAATCGGCAGCGATGCGTGAGGTCGTGGCAGCCAAGCTCGACGCTGTCGGCAAAGTGCCGCTGGAATACGTCTCCGGCCTCGGCGATCTCGCCGGCAAGTTGCCGCCACCGCCGCCTGCGGGTGCCGGTGAGGGCGAGTTCACGCTTCGAAACATCTCTGAGCAGGTCGGCTTCGGGCAGTTGACAGCGGCAGACGGCGCCAAGCAGCTCGTGGACGAACTTACGAGCATTCTCGCGCGGGGCTGATCCATATGAATAATGCGATGCGCACGATGCCTGCAGAGGCGGCGACGGTAGAACGGTATCGGGGGGCGGTGGCCGACAGCCGGTTCAGGCGGCTGTGGAATGCCAATGCTCCAGGCTATCTCTTCCTGCTGCCCTGGCTTCTGGGTTTCTTCGGGCTGACGTTCGGACCTGCCCTGATGTCGCTCTACCTATCCTTCACAGACTTCGACATGTTGAGGTCGCCGGGCTGGGTGGGCGCGGCAAACTACGTGCGCATCGCCACTGCCGATCCGAAATTCGCCTCGGCGATGTCGGTCACACTGACCTACGTGATGTTGGCCGTGCCCTTCAAGCTTGCTTTTGCGCTGATGGTTGCCCTGGCGTTGAACCGGGGCATCAAAGGCCTACCAATCTATCGCGCTATCTTCTATCTGCCCTCGCTGCTCGGCGCGAGCGTGGCGATCGCCGTCCTCTGGCGCCAGCTTTTTGCCGGTGACGGCTTGGTCAATGCGGCACTTGCACAATTTGGCATTCAGGGACCGAGCTGGATTTCGCATCCGAACTATTCAATCTATACGCTGGTTGCGCTCAGCGTCTGGCAGTTCGGCTCGCCGATGATCATCTTCCTTGCCGGTCTGCGTCAGATCCCGCAGGACATGTACGAAGCCGCCAGTCTCGACGGCGCCTCGAAGTTCCGGCAGTTCTACAAGATCACGCTGCCGCTTCTGACGCCGGTCATCTTCTTCAACGCCGTCGTGCAGACGATCGACGCCTTCAAGGCCTTCACGCCCGCCTTCATCATCTCCGGCGGCACCGGCGGCCCGATCAATTCGACGCTGTTCTATACGCTTTATCTCTACCAGGAAGCCTTCGGGAACTTCCGCATGGGCTATGCCTCGGCGCTTGCCTGGATCCTAGTGATCATTATCGCGATCTTCACCGCCTTCTCGTTCCTGTCCTCGCGTTACTGGGTGCACTACGATGACTGAGATGACTGCCATTGTCACCGCCCCGCAGCCGCCCTCGGACGTCAACAAGCGTAGCCTGCCGGGCTCGATCCTGGTCCATGCCCTGCTGATCGGCGGCTCGCTCCTGATGCTCTATCCGTTGCTGTGGATGGTTTCGGCTTCGGTGCGGCCGGAAAACGAAATCTTCACGTCAACGTCGATTTTTCCATCGTCCATTGATTTCTCATCCTATCTTCGTGGATGGGTCGGCCTCGATGTCAGCTTCGGTCGGTTCTTCTGGAACTCGCTGGTGATCTCGGTGCTGACGGTGGTCGGCAATGTCATTGCCTGTTCCCTCGCTGCCTTCGCCTTTGCGCGCCTGCGCTTTGCTGGCCGGAACTTCTGGTTCGCGATCATGCTCGGCACGCTGATGATCCCCTATCACGTGACGCTGATCCCGCAATATGTGCTCTTCCTGAACCTCGGCTGGGTGAATACCATCCTGCCGCTGGTGGTGCCGAAGTTCCTGGCAAGCGACGCCTTCTTCATCTTCCTCATGGTGCAGTTTTTCCGCGGCATTCCGCGCGAACTGGATGAGGCCGCGATGATGGACGGCTGCAGCGCTTGGCGCATCTATTGGAAGATCATGCTGCCGCTATCGCTGCCGGTGTTGGCGACAGCCGCAATCTTCTCCTTCATCTGGACCTGGGACGATTTCTTCGGTCCGCTGATCTACCTGAATGACATGAACACGTACACGATCCAGCTCGGTCTGCGAACCTTCGTCGACTCGACCAGTGCATCGGATTGGGGCGGCCTATTCGCCATGTCGACGCTCTCGCTCGTGCCCGTCTTCTTCTTCTTCCTCTTCTTCCAGCGCCTGCTGATCGAAGGCATCGCCACGACCGGCATGAAGCGCTGATGCGGATGGGAAAGTGACATGAGCATCAAGACTGTTGCCATCGTCGGCTGCGGTATCGGGCGTTCTCACATCGTCGAGGGCTACCTGCCGCATCCGGATAAGTTCAGGGTCGCAGCCATCTGCGATCTCAATGAGGAGCGCCTGAAAGCCGTCGGCGACGAGTTTGGAATTGAGAAGCGTACGACCTCCTTTACGGAGCTTCTGGGCGACGACGGCATCGACATCATCGACATCTGCACGCCACCCGGCATTCATCGTGAACAGGTCGTGGCAGCTCTTGCGGCGGGCAAGCATGTCGTCTGCGAAAAACCGCTCACCGGCTCCCTCGCCGCTGTTGATGAGATCGTGGAGGCTGAAAAAAGTGCCAAGGGCGCTTTGATGCCGATCTTTCAGTATCGCTATGGCGATGGCATCCAGAAGGCGAAATACATCATCGACGCAGGCATAGCCGGCAAGTTCTACATGGGCGCTGTCGAGACCTTTTGGCTGCGCAAGCCCGAATATTACGCGGTTCCCTGGCGCGGCAAATGGGCGACTGAACTCGGCGGCGTACTCGTAACGCATGCGCTGCACCTGCACGATATGCTCTTCCACCTCGCAGGTCCGGCCGCCCGCGTTTTTGGCAGGGTTGCCACGCGCGTCAATAACATCGAGGTGGAAGATTGCGCCTCCGTCAGCCTTCAGATGCAGAACGGCGCCTTCGTTTCGCTTTCCTGCACGCTGGGTTCGCAGCAGCAGATCAGCCGGCTGCGGCTGCATTTCGAGAACGTTACTTTCGAAAGCAACCACGATCCCTACGCGCCGGGCAAGGGGCCGTGGCAGATCATCGCCGCAAATGACGAAGTGCAGGCAAGGATCGACGCTGCGGTTGGCGACTGGCGACCAGTTGCGTCGCGGTTCAACACGCAAATGGCCCGCTTTCATGATTACCTCAGCGGTCATGGTCCGCTGCCGGTCACCAGCGCCGATGCCCGGCGTGCGCTGGAACTGGTAACAGCAATCTATCAATCGTCCGACAGCGGCGCGGACATAGCGCTGCCCATCGGTCGCGACAGCCCTAAATACGCCGACTGGCGTGCAAAAACGAGATAACGGACCAGGAGAGGTTTTAGAAGATGGCAACAAGTGTCGTTCTTCAGAAGGTCGAGAAGCGCTACGGGTCGCTGGATGTCATCCATGGCATCGACCTCACGATCGATCCCGGCGAGTTCGTGGTCTTCGTCGGTCCGTCCGGCTGCGGCAAGTCCACGCTGTTGCGCATGATCGCCGGCCTCGAGGAGATTTCAGGCGGCGGCCTGCTGCTCGACAACGAGCGCATGAACGAAGTGGCGCCTGCCAAGCGCGGCATCGCCATGGTCTTCCAGTCCTATGCGCTCTATCCGCATATGTCGGTCTACAAGAACCTCGCCTTTGGTCTTGAGACGGCTGGATACAAGAAGGCCCAGATCGAACCGAAGGTGCGCCGCGCCGCTGAAATCCTGCAGATCGAGAAGCTTCTGGAGCGCAAGCCGAAGGCCCTGTCCGGCGGTCAGCGCCAGCGTGTCGCGATCGGCCGCGCCATCGTGCGCGAGCCACGCATCTTTCTCTTCGACGAGCCGTTGTCGAACCTTGATGCGGAACTGCGTGTTCAGATGCGCGTCGAAATTTCCCGCCTGCACCGTAATCTCGGCAACACGATGATCTATGTCACCCACGATCAGGTCGAAGCCATGACCATGGCGGACAAGATCGTGGTGCTGAATTCGGGCCGCATCGAGCAGGTCGGCGCTCCGCTCGACCTTTATAACCATCCGGCAAATCGCTTCGTCGCAGGCTTCATCGGCAGTCCGAAGATGAACTTCCTGAAGGCGAAGATCGAGCGCGTCAATGACGGCGACACGACGATCAATGTCTGCGGCAATTCAATCCGCCTGCCACGTCGCTTGAAAGGTTCGGCCGATCAGGAGGTTACCTTCGGCATCCGTCCGGAACACTTGTCCGTGGCCGATGGCGGCATTGCACTTGCGACCGTCGACATCGACCTGGTCGAAAACCTTGGCGGCGCCACCATGCTCTATACGAAGACGCCGGACGGCCAGCACCTGACGGTGGCTCTGGACGGTCAGCAGAAGGTTGAGCGCGGCACGAATGTGACGGCGTCCTTCGACCCCGCCCGCTGTCATGTTTTCGATGCTTCGGGCGCCACGATATAAAGCCTGCTCTGCTTGACAGCCAAGCCTGCTCTGGCCCATCCTTTGCAGGTGGGTTGCGAGGGGGAAAGCGTGACGCCTGAAGATAGGATTCATGCACTCGGCATCTGGCAAGGCCCGATCGAAATCGCACCGATTGCCGGCGGCATTACCAACCGGAACTATCTCGTAACCGATCGCATATCGCGCCGCGTCGTGCGCCTCGGCGCCGATATCCCGGTTCATCATATCAGTCGCCAGAACGAGCTTGCAGCGAGCCAGGCAGCCCACGCTGCCGGGCTTTCGCCTGCTGTCATCCATCATGAGCCCGGCGTGCTCGTCCTCGATTTCATCGAGGCGCGGGCTCTGACGGCGCAAGACATCCAGGATGCGCAAATGCTCGCACGCATCGTGCCACTGGTTCGCGCCTGCCATCATGACATCGCCCTTCATTTCCGTGGCCAGGCGATGATCTTCTGGGTCTTCCATGTCATCCGCGACTATGCGGCCACTCTGATTGCCGCAGAAAGCGACTATGCGCCGATGCTTCCCGCGCTGCTCGAAAAGGCCGAACGCCTCGAGCAGACCGCCGGGCCTTTCGATATCGCCTTCGGCCATAACGACCTTCTCGCCGCGAACTTCCTTGATGACGGCAAGCGTCTTTGGTTGATCGATTGGGACTACGCAGGTTTCAACACGCCGCTCTTTGATCTCGGCGGCCTCGCCTCGAACAACGAGTTTTCGGAAGGTGCCGAGCGGCAAATGCTGGAAACCTATTTCGGCCGGCCGCTCACGCGGGATCTCTGGCAGCGCTATAGCGCCATGAAATGTTCATCTCTGCTCCGCGAAACGCTTTGGAGCATGGTCTCCGAGATCCATTCGACCATCGATTTTAATTATGCGGCCTACACAGTCGAAAACCTCGCGCGCTTCGAGCGTGCCTACAAGGCATTTGAACAGGACCAGTAATATGGCGAAGGAATTACCGAAGACGGCGAAAGCTGTGGTCATCGGCGGCGGCATCGTCGGTTGCTCGACGGCCTATCATTTGGGCAAGCTCGGCTGGACGGATACGGTGCTGCTCGAGCGCAAGAAGCTCACCTCCGGCACCACCTTCCATGCGGCGGGCCTCGTCGGTCAGCTGCGTACCAGCGCCAACATCACCCAGCTGCTTGGCTATTCCGTCGATCTTTACAAAAAACTTGAAGCCGAAACCGGTCTCGGCACCGGCTGGAAAATGAACGGTGGATTGCGGCTTGCCTGCAATGAAGAGCGCTGGACGGAGGTGAAGCGCCAGGCAACGACAGCGCAATCTTTCGGCCTCGACATGCGATTGCTCACTCCCCAGGAAGCCTTCGAGCTCTGGCCGCTGATGACGATCGACGACCTTGTGGGCGCAGCCTATCTGCCGACCGACGGCCAGGCCAATCCTTCCGACATCACGCAGGCGCTGGCGAAAGGCGCCCGGATGTCCGGCGTCTCGATCTTCGAGGATACGGAAGTTCTCGACCTGAAAATCGACAAAGGAAAGATCCGCGCCGTCATCACCGAAAAAGGCCGCATTGAATGCGAACGCGTCGTCGTCTGCGCCGGTCAGTGGACCCGGGCTTTCGCTGCTCGTTTCGGCGTCAACGTGCCGCTCGTCTCCGTCGAGCATCAGTACATCATCACCGAATCCTTCGGCGTGCCTTCCAATCTGCCGACGCTGCGCGATCCGGATCGCCTCACCTACTACAAGGAAGAAGTTGGCGGGCTCGTCATGGGCGGCTATGAGCCAAATCCAATCCCCTGGGCGGTGAACGGCATTCCGGAAGGTTTCCATTACACGCTGCTCGACAGCAATTTCGATCACTTCGAGCAGATCATGGAGCAGGCGCTGGAGCGGGTTTCAGGCTTGCAGAAGGCGGGGGTCAAACAGCTCCTGAACGGACCGGAGAGTTTCACGCCGGATGGCAATTTCATTCTCGGCGAAGCGCCGGAGCTGAGGAATTTCTTCGTCGGCGCCGGGTTCAACGCTTTCGGCATAGCCTCGGGCGGCGGTGCCGGCATGGCGCTCGCCGAGTGGGTCGCCAAAGGTGAGCCGCCTTATGATCTCTGGCCGGTCGACATCCGCCGCTTCGGCCGCCCCCACTTCGATACCGACTGGGTGCGTACTCGCACGCTGGAGGCCTATGGCAAGCATTATACGATGGCTTGGCCTTTTGAAGAGCATTCGAGTGGTCGCCCCTGCCGCAAGTCGCCGCTTTACGATCGCCTCAAGGCTCAGGGCGCCTGCTTCGGCGAAAAGCTCGGCTGGGAGCGGCCGAACTGGTTCGCCGATCTCTTTGCCGACGAGGAGCCGAAGGACGTCTATACCTACGGCCGTCAGAACTGGTTCGATGCCGTCGGCCGCGAGCACAAGGCCGTGCGCGAAGCGGCTGTCATCTTCGATCAAACATCTTTTGCAAAGTTTGTTCTGAAGGGGAGGGATGCGGAGGCCGCTCTTTCGTGGATCGCCTCGAATGATGTCGCCAAGCCCGCCGGATCCCTCACCTACACGCAGATGCTGAACGACAAGGGCGGCATCGAATGCGACGTCACCGTCGCCCGCATCGCCGAGAACGAATTCTACATCGTTACCGGCACCGGCTTTGCCACTCACGATTTCGATTGGATCGCCCGCAATATTCCGGCAGATATGCGGGCCGAGCTTGTCGATGTGACATCGGCCCATTCGGTTCTTTCCCTGATGGGGCCGAATTCCCGCGCTGTCCTTGAGAAAGTCACTACCAGTGACGTGTCCAACGCCGCCTTTCCGTTCAGCCGGGTAAAGACCATCGGCATCGTCGGCTGCCCCGTCAGAGCGTTGCGGATCACCTATGTCGGCGAATTGGGCTATGAACTCCATGTCCCCGTCGAATATGCAACGACGGTCTATGATGCCTTGATGGCTGCCGGTAGTGGTTTCGGTCTCGTCAATGCCGGCTACCGTGCCATCGAAAGCTGCCGTCTGGAGAAGGGCTATCGCGCCTGGGGTTCGGATATTGGCCCAGATCATACACCGATCGAGGCGGGGCTCGCCGGGGCAGTCAAAACGAAGAAGAACATCGACTTCCGTGGTCGCAAGGCGATCGAGCGCCAGCTTTCAGGCGGTGTGAAAAAGATGCTCGCTTGCGTCGTGCCGGACGATCCGGAGACCGTCCTTCTCGGCCGCGAAACCATTTATCGGAATGGCAAACGTGTCGGCTGGCTTTCCAGCGGCGGCTTCGGCTACACGATCGGCAAACCGATCGGCTACGGCTATATCCGCAATCCCGACGGCGTGACCGAGGATTTCATGTTGTCGGGAACTTATGAACTGGACGTTGCGAGGGAGCGTATTCCCTGCACGGTGTCGCTGAAGCCGCTCTATGATCCGGAGATGAAGCGCATCAAGGCTTAATAGGTGTTTGCAATGCGGCTGTACTGCCAGATTTTGGCAAGCGCCCAACTCTCTCCTCATTCCTGTCCTTGTGACAGGAGCCTAGCCAGGGCGCGTCTCACCGTGAATCACCCGCTTAAGGAGCCTTCAGCGCCCAATGACCTGGGCGAAGTGGCGGCGGAGTAACGCGGCGCGCCCCCACTCAAATCAACGGCAGCCTGTTATCCTGGATCAGAATCTCCAGCTTGTTCGCCACGTCCTCGGTCCAGGCGGCGTTTTTCGCCAGTGCCGCTGGGAAAAGCCCAGGCAGGCCGAAAAGCGCCGCTGCTACCGCAGCGCCGTTTCGCGGGACATCTGTAAGGAGATCTGCGATTTCACCAGCTCTCGGATCACGCAATTCGTAACTTTTGCCGTTCCGGTCGGCGCCCAGCGCATAGCGCATCCAGGCGGCGACTGCGATTGCATAAGTCTCCGCCTTGCTGCCATGAGCAAGCGCTTCCGTTGCCGGCTCCAGGAGACGTTGCGGCAGTTTCTGCGTCCCGTCCATGGCGATCTGATAGGTGCGGTGCGCGATCGCCTTATTTGCAAAGCGCGCTATGAGTTCTTCCGCATAGTGCTCGAGATTGATCCCTGGAACGGGATCGAGGGTCGCAGCTGCCGCGCTCATATGCCGCCGCGCAAGCGCTGCCAACCCGGCATCTTCCATGACATCGCGGATGTATTCATAGCCACCTATATATCCGAGATAGGCGAGCAGGGAATGCGCCCCGTTCAGCATGCGAAGCTTCATCTTCTCGTAGGCCGAGACCTCCTCGACCATCAGCACGCCAGCCTTCTCCCAGGCCGGGCGGCCATTGGCGAAATGGTCTTCGATCACCCATTGCGTGAAGGGTTCGGTCTCGATCGCCGCGAGATCCTGCCGCCCCGTCAGGCGCTCGGCATCGGCATAGGTAACGTCGGTACTGGCCGGGGTGATGCGATCCACCATCGTGGAGGGAAAGGGTACGGTCTGTTCGATCCAGTCGTGCAACGAAGGATCGACGCGGCTCGCGAATTCGAGAACCAGGCGCTTGAGGACTGCGCCGTTGCTCGGCAGGTTATCGCAACTTAGCGGCGTGAAGGGCGCAATACCCTTTTTACGCCGACGCGCTAGCCCTTCGACAAGATAGCCGACAACGCCGCGCGGCGTTTGCGGATGGATAAGATCGGCGGCGATGTCGGGATGGTTGAGATCGAGGCCGCCGGTAAGGGTATCCAGACCATAGGCCTTCTCGGTCACCGTCAGGCTGACGATGCGGATTGCCGGATCTTCCAGGCGGGCAAGCAGCCCTGCCGGGTCTCGCGTTGCGACATGCGCCTTCAGGATCGGGCCGATCACCTGCGCTGTCGTTCCCGACGTATCGCGGATCAGCATCGTATAGAGGCCGTTCTGCTCGTTCAGGTGATCCGCGACATCGGCGGTGCGCAGGCTTGCGACTTCAATGCCCCAGTCGCCGCCGGCGGCCGCAAGTGCCGCATCGGTAAAGGGTGCAAAATGCGCGCGGAAAAAGGCACCCGGGCCGAGATGCAGGATGCCGCTTTTCAGCTTGCTTCGGTCATAGGCCGGAAGTTTTGCCGTCGGCGCGAGGCCCGTCAGGTTTTGCAGTCGATCCGTCACAACTTGTATGCCTTCTTCGCATTGTCATAGGAAAGTTCGCGCGCGACGATCTCGGCATCCTTCTTTGAAATCCGGTGCTCGGCTGCGAGCTGCGCCAGGAAGCGGCAGACCTCGCGGCGCCAGACGTCGTGGCGGGCGGGGATTGAAAGCAGTGCCCGCGTATCGTCGTTGAAGCCGGCGAGATTGGCAAAGCCGGCCGTTTCAACGACCTGGTCTAGATAGCGGCGAATGCCGTTCGGGCTGTCATGGAACCACCAGGGCGGGCCGATCATCAGGCACTCCCAGTGCCCGGCCATCGGTGCCAGTTCGCGGGCATAGGTCGTCTCGTCGAGTGTGAAGAGCAGAACCCTGAGACCGGACGCATGGCCGTATTTCGACAGCAGAGCGTTCAAGCCGCCGACCCAGTCCGTGCGTGTCGGAATGTCGGCGCCCATGTTCGGACCGCGCGTCTGGAAAAGGCCGCTGTCGGTGTTTCGGCGGGAGCCGGCATGAATTTGCATCACCATGCCGTCTTCGGCCGAGAGGCCGGCCATCTCCGTCATCATCTGGCCACGGAAAAGCTCGGCATCTGCCCCAGAAAGAGGACCTCTCAGGGCTTTGTCGAGCAGCGCCTGCTTGTCGGCGAGCGGGAGATCGGCGGTAAAGGCCGTCGGCACGCCGTGGTCCGTGGCCGTTGCGCCGAACTGGCGGAAATAGGCGCGGCGCTTGCGGTGCGCATCGACCATGCCATCCCACCGGGTAATGTCGGTGCAGGTGATTTCGCCGAATTGCAGGAGATTGGCACGGAAACCGACGGCATCCGGATCGGTGACGCTGTCCGGCCGGTATGTGGTGCGCACGCGGCCGATCCAGCCCTCAGCCGCCATCTTCTGGTGATGGGTCAGCGGGTCGAGCGCGCCTTCCGTCGTCGCAATCGTCTCGATACCGAAACGCTTGTGCAGCGCGCGCGGGCGGAACTCGGGCAGCGCCAATTGTGCGTTGATGTGGTCGTAAAGCTTATCGGCATTATCAGGGGTCAGCGGTTCGTCGCAGCCAAGCACGGCCGACATCGCATGATCGACCCAAAGACTGGAAGGCGTACCGCGGAAAAGGTGATACTGTGCAGAAAATGCCCGCCAGATCGCCCGGCCCTCCGCGACCGGCTTGCCGTCGAGCCGCGGCACGCCGAGATCGTCGAGCTTGACGCCGACACTGTGCAGCATGCGGAAAAGATAGTGATCGGGAATGACAAGCAGCGAAGCCGCATCCTCGAAAGGCTTGTCCTCGGCAAACCACGAAGGTTCGGTGTGCCCGTGCGGGCTGACAATCGGCAGATTGCGAACCGCTTCGTAAAGCTCGCGCGCGATGGTTCGCGTTGCCGGATCGGCCGGAAAGAGCCGGTCCGGATGAAGAAAGCCGTTTCCTACATCCATCAGATTTCCTCCCTGATTAGACAGGGCCTATCCCACCTGGGCAAGGACGGCAAGCCCTATTAGTAACTAAACGGTTCACTTTCGGAATCGTTTTTTGCGAGCCTCGAAAGCATTGACGCAAAGACTTATTTCCGCTTTGGAAAGGCAGAAATTGCCGGGAGAAAACCGATGTCCGACGAGACGGGTCGAATCACCAAACTTGAGGAAATGGTCGCCCATCAGGCAAAGACGATCGACGAGCTTTCCGATCAACTCGCGGAGCAATGGAAGGTCGTCGAGCAGATGCGCACCAAGCTCGACCGGCTGACGGAACGCTTTCTGTCCCTTGAGGAGCAATCCCTCGAAGCCCCGGCGATCACCCGTCCGCCGCACTATTGACTGGCAGTAAAAGGGCGCCGTCGCCGGCGCCCTTTTACTTTCGGCTCAGAGATTGCCGATGCAGAGGTATTTCATTTCGAGATAATCGTCGACGCCATGGCGCGAACCTTCGCGGCCGTGTCCGGATTGCTTGACGCCGCCGAAAGGCGCCGTCTCCGTGGACATCAGGCCGGTATTGATACCGACCATGCCATATTCCAGCGCTTCGGCAACCTTCCAGACCTTCTTCAGATCGCCGGCGAAGAAATATGCGGCAAGGCCGAATTCGGTGTCGTTAGCCTGTTCAATCACCTCTTCAACAGTATCGAAGCGGAAGAGTGGAGCAACAGGACCGAAAGTTTCTTCACGTGCTACCTTCATGCCGCGGGCAACGCCGGTCAATACGGTCGGCGTGAAGAAGGTGCCGGCGCCTTCGATGCGCTTGCCGCCGGTCAGCACCCTGGCGCCCTTGGAAAGCGCGTCGCTGACGTGATCTTCGACCTTCGCAAGGCCCTGCGCGTCGATCAGCGGGCCGATCGTGACGCCTGCCTCGAAGCCGTCGCCGACGGACATGGCTTCGACCTTTGATGCCAGCTTGGCCGCAAATGCGTCGTAGACGCCTGACTGGACGTAGAGCCGGTTGGCGCAAACGCAAGTCTGGCCGGCATTGCGGTATTTGGAGGCGATCGCACCTTCGACGGCGGCATCGAGATCGGCATCGTCAAAGACGATGAAGGGTGCGTTGCCGCCGAGCTCGAGGCTCACCTTCTTGATCTGGTCGGCGCACTGGCGCATCAGGATGCGGCCGACTTCCGTCGAACCGGTAAAGCTGATCTTGCGCACTTTGTCGTTGCTGCAAAGTTCCTTGCCGATCGCCGGACCGTCTTCGCCGACAATGACGTTGAAAACGCCAGCCGGAATGCCGGCCTGTTCGGCAAGAACCGCAAGCGCGATCGCCGAGAGCGGGGTCTGCTCGGCGGGTTTCGAAACAACCGTGCAGCCGACAGCCAGCGCCGGAGCGATCTTGCGGGTGATCATCGCTGCCGGGAAGTTCCAAGGCGTGATGGTGCCGACGACTCCGACCGGCTGTTTGATAACGATCATGCGCTTGTCGTTGGAAGGAGCAGGGATCGTTTCGCCGTAGATGCGCTTGGCTTCCTCCGCATACCATTCGATATAAGCGGCGGCATAAAGGATCTCGCCGCGCGCCTCAGGAAAAGGCTTACCCATTTCCGCAGTCAGGATCGCCGCCAGCTCATCGGCGTTGGCAACCATCAGGTCGAACCACTTGCGCAGGATAGCGCTACGCTCCCTTGCAGGACGTGCTGCCCATGCAGGTTGCGCCGCATAGGCCGCGTCGATGGCTTTGCGGGTGTCGGCAGTACCCATGTCCGGCAGCGAGGCGAGCACTTCGCCTGTGGCCGGGTTCAAAACGTCGAAGGTTTTCGTTGCTTCGCCCCTCGTCCATTCGCCGTTGATGTATCCTAAGTCGCGGAGGAACGGCGAGGAAAAGGGCACATGCTTGGTCAGTGCAGTCGTGAATGACATGTCATTTACTCCGAAGGGCGGTTACTTGCCCGCACTTGCTTGAAGGATAGAGGCTTCGAGGATATCGAGCGCTTCGACGAAGATATTGTCCTGGATGGTGATCGGGGCAAGGAAGCGAATGACGTTTCCGTGCACGCCGCAGGTCAAAAGAATGAGACCCTTCTCCAGCGCGATCAGGCGGACCTTATTCGCGAAATCCGCGCTCGGCAGCTTTGTCGCCTTGTCGTTGAACTCGACGGCGTTCATGAAACCCGGGCCGCGGATGTCGACGATTTCCGGCACCTTGTCGCGCAGAGATTCCAACCGTTGCTTCAGGCGGCTGCCGAGCTGGTTGGCTCGGTTGCAGAGATCCTCATCCTTGATGACGTCGAGCACGGCATGCGCCGCGGCGATGCCGAGCGGGTTGCCGCCATAGGTGCCGCCGAGACCGCCAGGGGCAGGTGCATCCATGATCTCCGCGCGGCCGGTGACGGCAGCCAGCGGAAAGCCGCCGGCAAGGCTCTTTGCCATGGTCATCAGGTCGGGCGCGACCTCATGGTGGTCCATCGCAAACATCTTACCCGTGCGTGCAAAGCCCGTCTGCACTTCGTCGGCAATCAGCAGAATGCCGTGCTGGTCGCAGAGTTCGCGTAGCGCCTTCATGAATGCGACCGGCGCCGGATAGAAACCGCCTTCGCCCTGAACCGGCTCGATGATGATAGCGGCCACGCGCTGCGGATCGACATCGGCGGCGAAGAGCTTCTTCAGGGCGGCAAGCGACTGTTCAAGGGACACGCCATGCATCTCGACGGGGAAGGGCACGTGGAAAACATCGCCCGGCATCGCGCCGAAGCCAACCTTGTAGGGCACGACCTTGCCGGTCAGCGCCATGCCCATGAAGGTGCGGCCATGGAAGCCGCCGCCAAAGGCGATGACGGCGGAGCGGCCGGTCGCAGCACGCGCTATCTTCACGGCGTTTTCGACGGCCTCGGCGCCCGTCGTCACGAAGATCGTCTTCTTGGCAAAGTTTCCGGGCGTCAGCGCGTTCAGGCGTTCGGCGAGATGCACGTAGCTTTCATAAGGCACGACTTGATGGCAGGTATGGGTGAAGTGATCGAGTTGATCTTTTACCGCGGCGATCACCCGCGGATGGCGGTGGCCCGTGTTGAGCACTGCGATACCGGCCGCGAAATCGATGTAGCGGCGTCCCTCCTTGTCCCAGATCTCGGCATTCTCCGCTCGGTCGGCATAGATCTGCGTGGTCATGCCAACGCCGCGCGAAATTGCGGCATTCTTCCGGTCCGTAAGGGTGATCGTGTTCATCGTGCTCGCGCTCCTGCGCTGGAAAGGGTCGAGGAATTATCTTGCATAATTTCTGCAAGGCATTTAGAAAATTCCTACATTTTTCCTGCAGGAAATCAAGCGGCATTTTTTGCTTCAAACATCACGCTTTTTGATGGATGCTCGCGACAGAAGATTCTGACGCGCACAGCGCCTAAAACAAAACGGAATCAGGGATTTATTGCTTGATGAACAACAATGGTCCGGTGCGCTACAAGGTGGCCGAAGCGGCAAGGCTGGCAGGCATTTCCGCCTCCACGGCGCGCCTCTGGGAAAGCCAGGGCCTGCTCGTTCCCGGCCGCTCGGAAACAGGGCATCGGCAATACAGCGCCGAGGATGTCGCCCGTCTGAAGCGGATTTCGTGGTATCGCGTCGAGCGCGGCCTCAATCCGGCGGCGATCCGCGAGGCACTGGAAAGCGAGGAGCCATCGGCCGAATCCGCCGAGAGCAGCAGCACTTCCGACATCGGCCGCAGGCTCCGCAGTCTTCGCCATGCGGCGGGCAAGACGCTGGAGCAGGTGGCGAGCGATATGGGCATCACCTCTTCGACCCTGTCGACGCTGGAGCGCACGTCGCAGGGCGTCAGCTTCAAGACGCTGCACGATCTCGCGGAATATTACGGCACCACAGTCTCGCGCCTTTCCGGCGAGGAGAGCGAAGACGTTACCGCAATCATCCGTTCCGGCGAATGGCGCACCTGGCCGCAGACGACGCCCGGCGTTACGGTGCAACTGCTGGCCGAAGGCCGACGGATGATGGATTGCCATCGTTTCGTGCTGGCACCGGGGGCTGCCAGCGAAGGCGCCTACCGGCATGAAGGCGAGGAATTCATGCATGTGCTTTCCGGCCGCCTCGAACTCGTTCTCGATTCCGATCAGTTCTTCGATCTCGGCCCCGGTGACTCGCTCTACTTCGAAAGCCGCCGCTATCATTCCTGGCGCAATCGTCACGATGGCGAGACCGTGCTCCTGTGGATCAATACGCCACCGACATTCTAACTCTCGAAGAACGTTAAAGCGGTATCGCTACGGCTGCCTTTGCGCTATAGCGCGACGTGAGACATTGAAACGATAAGAGACAGCCATGGCCGCCACCATCCGTTACCACGAAGGCGATATTTCAGAGGCGGACGCCGCCCGTTATACAGGTGCGATCGCGATCGATACGGAAACGCTCGGCCTCGTGCCGCGCCGCGACCGGCTCTGCGTCGTGCAGCTTTCTCCGGGCGACGGCACCGCCGATGTCATCCGCATTGCCGCCGGACAGAAGGAAGCGCCCAACCTCGTCGCCATGTTCGCCGATCCGGCTCGCCAGAAGATATTCCATTATGGACGCTTCGATATCGCTGTGCTGTTCCACACCTTCGGCGTCACTACGGCGCCGGTCTTCTGCACCAAGATCGCATCGCGCCTATGCCGCACCTATACGGATCGCCACGGCCTGAAGGACAATCTAAAGGAAATGCTCGACGTCGACATCTCCAAGGTGCAGCAGTCGTCGGATTGGGCAGCGGCGACCCTGTCGCCGGCGCAGCTCGAATATGCCGCCTCCGATGTGCTCTATCTGCATGCGTTGCGCGACAAGCTGACCGAGCGGCTGATCCGCGACGGCCGCATCGACCACGCAACCGCCTGCTTCGAATTCCTGCCGACCCGCGCCAAACTCGATCTGCTCGGCTGGGAAGAAGCGGATATCTTCGCCCATAGCTGAAGTCTTTAAGGCCAAAAACACGCCTGCGGCGGCCGGGCGGGATTTCATCCCCGCCCGGCCGTTAGCGTTTCATTAACGAGACTTCGGTAAGATTATCGCTAATTTCTATGCATTCGACGGTGCGATGACGCGCCATGCGGACAGGAGGATCTGCTGGAGAATGCGAGGGGCCGGATGAGCGCGGTCCTCTTGTGATCTGCTTCCATCGTCACTTTGCGACAAAAGGAGCATGCCATGTTGACTCCGGTTCGTGCAGCGTCAAATGCAAGCCTTTCCTCCCACGGCCAAACTGCGGTGATCGTTGCCAACGGGCTCGGTCGTTCAGTCGTTGCGCCGACGCCTGTCCAGGCAGTCGAAGCCACAGACCTCAATTCAGCGATTGCCGGCAAGCTCAATATCCTTCTCGCAGCCGCTCGCGAGCGCATGTTCGACGCGCTGCTCGATGCCATCAATGCCGCCTCCCGCGCGCTGCCGCTGCCGCGCCGGGAATTGGAAAGCAATCTCGCTTTTGCATCGCGTCTCGCAGAAGCGATCCAGAAGCTTCCGGCCGCCCGGATCAACGAGATCGAGACCCAGCTCGCGGGCGCCGGTCATACTCTGCCGCTGCGGTTGATTGCTGAGGCACTGAAGAATCCGGCCGGTCCGGAGGCAGCCCGCGTGATCGCCTATCTGGAAACGATCCGTTATAAGGATCGTGATCTGGCGGCCCGCGCCGTCGTTCGCTCCTATCGCCAGAACGATGCTTCGCCTCTGCGCCCGGAAGCACGGCCAAACATCGCAATCCAGGAAGAGAAACTGCTGCCAATCGCAAAGGCGCAGCAATCGCCCGTACGGGAAACTCAGGCCTCCATGCCAACCAAGAGAGCGTTGCCGCTTGCGCCAGCTGTGCTCATTGCCGAATTGGCGGAGCAACCGGTCAAAATCGTCGAGGCGGCATTTGAAGAGCCTGCGCGCGCAGAGGACAACCCTCTCGAATTCCGTGATGCGGTTGACGTGCAGGCCGAGGATCCGGTTTCGGCGGATACGCCGAAGTTGATCGACGAGCCAATAGACGTTGAAGCTCAGATCCCGGCGGTGCGCTCCGATCCTTCGGAGCCGGTTATTCCGAAAGTCTGGACCGGTGTTCTTGCCTCGATGACCGAAGAAGCTTCGGAGCTCATCGTTGCAATCATCGGCGAGCAGGAAACGGCAACACTCCTGGACGATTTGGCAGCGGTGCCGGGGACAACCGAGAGGCCAGCCGGCGACATGGTAGCCGAGGCAGAGCCGGCGCCGGCAGACATTTCCGAAGCCGCGGTCCCTGCGAAGCTGCAGCAGACAGTGGTGACTGCGCGGTTACCGGTTGCCGATTCCACGCAGATTGTCCACCAGCAGAAAGACATCGTCGCGCAGCCGCAGGTTCTTCCTGCCGATATTGCAGAGGCCGTGCAGAAGTCAGGTTTGCTGAAGCCAATTGATGGGATGCCATACGCCCAGCATCCTTACCAGTTCGCCAAGGACGGTGCCCCACGCCGCGACGGCGAAATGCATCGTCGCGACTACGAAGGCAGTGGCTCCGAGGGCGAGCAGCAGGCCAACACAGGCAGCGAGCATCAGGACGCAGAGGCTGAAGGCGAGCAACGAGCGGAAGGTGTCGCGCCGCAGGATCTGCCCGAGGTCGACGCCACAGCATCAGGCAATACCGTCGCCGATCCGGTTTACGCACTCTATCAGCGCATGGCCGGCTGGGAATAAGCAACAAAAAACCCGCCGGATCGCTCCAGCGGGATCTTGATTTCAAAGGCTTGACGATTACTCGCCGCGGTTCTTCAGAGCCGCGCCAAGGATGTCGCCGAGCGAAGCGCCGCTATCGGATGAACCGAACTGAGCGACAGCTTCCTTCTCTTCTGCGATTTCCAGCGCCTTGATGGACAGCATGATCTTGCGGTCCTTCTTGGAGAAGTTGGTGACGCGGGCGTCAACAACCTGGCCAACCGAGAAGCGTTCCGGACGCTGCTCGTCGCGGTCACGCGAGAGGTCTGCGCGGCGGATGAACGAAGTGATGTCTTCGTGGTCGACGAGCTTCACTTCGATGCCGCCGTCGTTGACTGCGATGACTTCGCAGGAAACGACTGCATTCTTGCGCAGGTCGCCGGAAGCAGCTGCTTCGCCAACCGCATCCTTGCCGAGCTGCTTGATGCCGAGCGAGATGCGTTCCTTCTCGACGTCGACGTCGAGAACAACTGCCTTGACGACGTCACCCTTGTTGAACTCTTCGATGACCTGCTCGCCCGGACGGTTCCAGTCGAGGTCGGAGAGATGCACCATGCCGTCAACGTCGCCGTCGAGACCGATGAACAGGCCGAATTCGGTCTTGTTCTTGACTTCGCCTTCAACTTCAGTGCCGGCCGGATGATTGCGGGCGAATGCTGCCCACGGATTTTCCAGCGTCTGCTTGAGGCCGAGCGAAATACGGCGCTTGGACGGATCGACTTCGAGGACGACGACTTCGACTTCCTGGCTCGTGGACAGGATCTTGCCGGGGTGTACGTTCTTCTTGGTCCAGGACATTTCCGAGATGTGGATCAGGCCTTCGATGCCCGGCTCCAGCTCGACGAACGCACCGTAGTCGGTGATGTTCGTGACTGTACCGGAAATCTTCTTGCCTTCCGGATACTTGGCCTGGATGCCATCCCACGGATCGCTCTCGAGCTGCTTCATGCCAAGCGAGATGCGGTGGGTTTCCTGGTTGATGCGGATGATCTGAACCTTGACCTGCTGGCCGATGTTCAGGATTTCCGACGGATGGTTCACACGGCGCCATGCCATGTCGGTGACGTGCAGCAGGCCGTCGATGCCGCCCAGGTCAACGAATGCACCGTAATCGGTGATGTTCTTGACGACGCCGTCAACAACCTGGCCTTCTTCGAGGTTCTGAACGATTTCAGAACGCTGCTCGGCACGGGACTCTTCCAGAACCGTACGGCGCGAAACCACGATGTTGCCGCGGCGCTTGTCCATCTTGAGGATTTCGAAGGGCTGCGGGTTGTGCATCAGCGGGGAAACGTCGCGGATCGGACGGATATCGACCTGAGAACGCGGCAGGAAGGCGATCGCACCGTCGAGGTCGACCGTGAAGCCGCCCTTGACCTGATTGAAGATTACGCCTTCGACGCGCTCGCCGGCTTCGAACTTTGCTTCAAGCTTGATCCAGCTTTCTTCGCGGCGAGCCTTCTCGCGCGACAGAACCGCTTCGCCAAGCGCGTTTTCGATACGCTCGACATACACTTCAACTTCGTCGCCGACCTTCAGCGAACCATCCTTGGCTTTCGCGCCGAATTCCTTGAGCGCGATGCGGCCTTCGACCTTCAGGCCGACGTCGACAACGGCGACATCTTTTTCGATGCCGGTGACGATGCCCTTGGTGACATAGCCTTCAGCCAGATCGTTCTTGGCAAAGGACTCTTCGAGAAGGGCCGCGAAATCCTCGCGAGAGGGAGTAGCTACTGACATAAAATCTCCTGCGTGACCTTTGATACTGACAAGGCCCACGTATGCGCCGGTTGGTTCGTGTTAAACGGGCCTGAACCCAGTCCGCCTCCTTGCAAGGAAGCAATCCGGCGCTTGGACGGAATTTCAGGCTTTTAATAAAGCGCTTCCCGGCAAAAGCACGGAACGATCGCTCGAATTCAGTTATTTCGGCTCAATGCTGCGTCGATGATCGATTTCGCAGCTTGAAACGCGGCCTCTATACTCATTTCCGACGTATCAAGCAAGTGTGCTTCTTCCGCTGGTTTCAAGGGGCTGTCGGCCCGTCCCATATCGCGCTCGTCGCGCCGCTTCACGTCCTCGAAGATCGCATCGAAATCCGCCGTTCCTCCCTTGCCGATGATCTCCTCGTAGCGGCGCCTGGCGCGCACCTCCGGGGAAGCCGTCACATAAAGCTTCACCGGCGCATCCGGGCAGACGACGGTGCCGATATCACGTCCGTCGAGCACTGTTCCCGGAGCCTTTTCCGAAAACCGCCGCTGCGCCTCCACCAGCGCCCGGCGTACGGCCGGCATGACGGCAATCTTTGAGGCGGCTTCGCCGATCTCATGCTTTGAAAGTATATCGCGTTCGAGGTCGGCCAGTTCAACCTCGCGAGCGATCTTTTCGGCGACGTGCTCGTTATCGAGCGGCAGGCCGGCGTCGAGCAACGCCTTCGCAGCCGCTCGATAAGTCAGGCCAGTATCGAGATGATGAAAGCCGTACTCATCGGCGATCTGCCGCGAAAGGGTGCCCTTGCCCGCGGCTGCGGGTCCGTCGATGGCAATTGTAAATGTCTTGCTCAATGGTTTCCTTCCAGCCTGCCGGAGCGCTTCACAAGATCCAGCATCTCGGCCTCACCGGTCGTCCCGCCGACGCCTGTCGCCACGCCTTCGCGACCTGCGACCGGCCTGTTTTGGCTGACCTTCCACTTGCCTTCGATCGCCGCAATCTCGAGTTCGACGCCGATGATGCCTTTCAGTTGCGCTCGGATAAAATCCTCAGGTGCGTCGACGACCCATGGATGGGCGCGGATCAGCTGGTGCTCTGTCGCCAGATCATCTTCCCTGAAATGGGGTGATTGATACATCTGTTTCTCGATGATTTATCGTTTCCGGCGCTACCTAACACAATGTTATTTACCGGTCATCTGACGATCATTTCACCATACTGATTGCAGCGCGAAGTTTTAGCTTTGACATCGTTGGCCGCAACGATTATGGGGACCGGCTTATAAATTCCGATGAAACGCCGGTTTGAACGGCATTTGCCGAATTTAGCATTCGGCCATTCTCACGAGGCTTATAGTGGCGAAAGCGGAACTTGGAACCAAGCGTACCGATCCGGAAACCGGCAAGAAATTCTACGATCTGAACCGGGATCCGATCGTTTCTCCTTATACCGGAAAGTCCTACCCATTGTCGTTCTTCCAGGAAACCTCGGCCGCAGCAGCCGAGATCGCCGAAGAAGATGAGGTTCAGGAAGTCGATACCGAAAACACCGAAGTCGAACTCGTATCGCTGGAAGACGCTGATGAAGGCGCATCCGGCGATGATATCCCAGATATCGGCGATGACGACGTCGAAATCGAAGGCGATGACGACGATACCTTCCTCGAAGCCGACGAAGACGATGAAGACGACGACATGAGCGACATCATCGGCGTCACCGGCGACGAAGACGAAGTCTGATCGTAAAGCGCGGCCCGGACGACAAAAAGTCTCCGGGCCGTTTTTTTGGGCTTGCCATCTGCGAAAACCGCAAGTAAGAAGCCGCCACTCCGCCAGGCATATGCCACGGAGTATCCCAGGACCGGCAAAATACCGGACCACCCTGATGGGGCTATAGCTCAGCTGGGAGAGCGCTTGCATGGCATGCAAGAGGTCAGCGGTTCGATCCCGCTTAGCTCCACCAAATTATCCAAGCAAAACCCGACTACGAATTTGTGGGCAAGCAACGGGAAGTACGAGCGACTTCTTGTGTAGTTCTCCGAGCCGCGTTGTTGTTCGCCAGCTATCAGGGGCCTAATCTCGTAAGTGGAACCATTGATCATCACAAAAAGTTTACGGGTTGCGGATATTGCAGTTATTGCGGATATTGCGAATACTGATTCGCACTGCTATATCCTCCTAAAAATTATAAAAAAAGGATGTCACCAATGTCGCAACTGCTAGACCGCCCAATCCTGCCGTCGGCGGACGATACTGAATTGGCCGCCGAGGCCAGTCGCTACATTTCACGTGCGAAGCATGAAGGTGCTGAACTTCGAGTTCAAGTTGATGGCGGGGAGCTCCTAAAGCTTCCCAAGGCTGTCAGCGAGTTACTGTATCATCTCCTAACTGAAATGGCTCAGGGTAATGCTGTAACTTTGATACCCGTCCATGCTGAGCTGACAACTCAGGAGGCGGCAGATCATCTTAATGTGTCGCGGCCCTACCTGATCAAACTTTTGGAAGAGGGGAAAATCCCATTCCATATGGTTGGAAGCCATCGCCGAATAAAGTTTAGCGACCTGGACGGTTTCCGTCGAAAGGCTGAGGACGAAAGAAAACGGCTCATGGACGAGCTGGCGAGTCAGGCCCAAGATTTGGGGATGGGCTATTAAGAAGTCTAGTTACACAGTCATCCTTGATGCTTGCGTCTTGTATCCCGCGCCGCTGCGAGATTTCCTTATGGAACTCGCTGCGGCGGGACAATTCAGAGCAAAGTGGTCAGATGAGATCCACGATGAATGGACACGAAA
Organism: Rhizobium sp. USDA 4016; assembly: GCF_056279705.1. Lineage (NCBI taxonomy): Bacteria > Pseudomonadati > Pseudomonadota > Alphaproteobacteria > Hyphomicrobiales > Rhizobiaceae > Rhizobium > Rhizobium sp. USDA 4016. Next base: position 3,893,885 of record NZ_JBWCCY010000004.1, on the reverse strand, counting down.
CGTACTGAAAAACCGTGACGACCTTACAATTGAGCAACTCGGTCGCACCAAGGATTTGATGAACGCAGCGGTGCCAGACAGTGTGGTCGATGGCTATAGTGATCTTGTGCCTGCGCTTGCGCTTCCGGACCCAGACGATCGGCATGTCCTGGCAGCGGCGATAGTCTCAGCGAGCGACGCCATAGTCACGTTTAATCTCTCAGACTTTCCTAGGAAGACCGTTTCACAGTACGATATCGAAGTCCTCCACCCGGACGATTTCATCCATCACCAATTTGGCCTGAACAATGCCGGCGTGATAATCGCCGCGCAACATTGTCGAACTCGTTTGAAAAACCCGCCTAAGACGGCATCCGAATATTTAGAAACACTAGAGCGTCAGGGGTTACCCAAGACCGTAGCCGAACTGCGGGAATATCTTTTTGCGATTTAGCAAAGAGCTGCAACGGGAACTCTTAAGTTTGTGGCGCCGCATAGCTGATCCGGCCGTTGTCGACAAACAACCCCGTCTCGTGTTCGTTACCGCTTCGCACCCAGTCACGCGCGTCGGTTCGATAGCTCCACCAAGATCTCCAGATTTCACGTTAATATTCGGTGCTGGTCGGCGTGTTGTCGTTTCCCAAGCAAACCATTCTAGCAGCTGCCCCGCAGTTTAAAGCGGCTAGTCTCATACCCGACCCTTGCCATGAACTGCCGTTCGGCATAGCTCTGCCCCAATGCCCCGAATCCGGATATTCGATGCCCCACAAGGTTTCCCTTTCCCGTCTGAAGCTGACCGACTTCCGTAACTACGCGGCGGCTTCGCTCGTGCTCGACGGGCGGCATGTCGTGCTGACGGGGGATAACGGTGCCGGCAAGACCAATCTGATGGAGGCGGTTTCCTTCCTCTCGCCTGGCCGCGGTCTTCGCCGTGCCACCTATGCAGATGTCACGCGGGTCGGGGCCTCCGCGGGGTTTTCGATCTTCGTCGAGCTTGACGGCATGGAAGGTGAGGTCGAAATCGGGACTGGCATTGATGCTAGCGATGAAAATACCAGCCGCAAGCTGCGCATCAACGGCACGCCGGCAAAGACGGCCGACGAGTTGACGGATCATCTGCGCGTGCTCTGGCTGACGCCTGCCATGGATGGCCTTTTTGCCGGCGGATCTTCAGACCGGCGCCGCTTTCTCGACCGCCTCGTGCTGTCGCTCGATCCCGCACACGGTCGCCGCGCCACCGATTTCGAGCGCGCCATGCGCAGCCGCAACAAGCTACTGGACGACGGCCGTTTCGATCCCGCCTGGCTCTCGGGCATCGAAGAGCAGATGGCAAGCCTCGGCATCGCCATGGCGCTTGCACGCGAGGAAATGCTCGGCCTGCTTGCCCGCCTGATAGAGGAAACGCGCGAAACCTCGCCTTTCCCCTCCGCCACACTCGAGCTTTCCGGTTTCATGGATGGCCAGTTCGCGCGCCCTTCCGTAGACTTGGAAGATGAATATGCCGCGATGCTCGCTGAAAACCGCTATCGCGACGCGGCCGCCGGCCGCACGCTTGACGGCCCGCACCGAGCCGATCTGCTGGTCCGGCACCGCGAAAAGCAGATGGAGGCGGAGCGTTGCTCGACGGGCGAACAGAAGGCGCTGCTTGTCGGCCTGATCCTCGCCCATGCCAAGCTCGTCGCCAATCTCACCGGCCATGCGCCGATTCTGCTTCTCGACGAAATCGCCGCCCATCTCGACGAGGCCCGGCGCGGCGCGCTCTTCGATCTCATTGATGCGCTTGGCGGCCAGGCCTTCATGACCGGCACCGATCGCTCGATGTTTTCTCTCCTCGGCGACCGCGCTCAATTCTTCACTGTTGCCGAGGGCCGGGTCTTCGAATGACGGATGCCGCTTTCCCCGCGCCTTCAGGCCATGATAGCATTGCGTCCATGGAACCTTTGAGCCCGGAAGAAATCGCAAGATATCAGCGTCATATTCTGTTGCCTGAGATCGGCGGGGCGGGTCAGCAGAGACTGAAGGCCGCGCGTGTGCTGGTAATCGGCGCGGGCGGGCTTGGCGCACCTGTTCTGCAATATCTGGCAGCTGCCGGGATCGGCACACTCGGCATTGCCGATGACGATCGCGTTTCGCTCTCCAATCTGCAGCGGCAGGTCATCCATGACTCCGGCACAATTGGCGAACTGAAGACGGAAAGCGCCGCCTTTGCAATCGCCCGGCTGAATCCGCATGTGAACATCATCCGCTTCGAAGAGCGCTTTTCGTCGGAGTCCGCCCGCCGGCACCTTTCTGGCTTCGATTTGCTGATCGATGCGTCGGACAATTTCGAGACGCGTTACGCCGCAGCCGATGCCGCTGAGAAAGCGGAAATTCCGCTCGTGAGCGGCGCTGTCGGCCGTTTCGACGGTTCCTTGACTGTGTTGAAACCTTACGAACGAGCCGAAGATGGCGCGCTCAACCCCGCCTATCGCGATCTCTTTCCGGAAATCCCGCCGGAGGGCCTCATTCCGGCCTGCGCCGAAACCGGCATCATAGGAGCACTGACCGGTGTCATCGGCACGCTGATGGCGATGGAGGCGATCAAGCTCATTACCGGCGCCGGCGAACCGCTTATCGGCCGGTTGCTGCTCTACGATGCGCTTTCTGCCCGTTTCGACAGCGTCCGTTACAAGCGCCGCCGCGCGCAAGGGCCGAGCGTTTCATGAACATCGTCCGGATCGATGAGAATTTTCACCGCTGGAACGAGTTGCTGCAACTAATCCTCTCGTCCTTCGCCTATATGAATGGCCGCATCAATCCGCCGTCTTCGGCCCTGAGCCTGACACCGCAATCGCTTGCCGAGAAGACCCTAAACGAGATCGGCTACGTCGTGCTTGAAGACGAGGATTTGCTTGGCTGCATGTTCTTGAGGCCTGAGCCGGGATGTCTTTATCTCGGCAAACTCGCGGTCGCGCCGGAGGCGCAGGGCAGGGGTATCGGCAGGCTGTTGCTGCAGGTAGCCGAGGCGGCTGCGAGAGAGCGCCTGCTATCTGCGCTGCGGCTCGATACGCGCATCGAATTGACCGGCAACCATTCAGTCTTTGCCGCCTGGGGCTTTGCGAAGACGGCCGAAAAATCTCATCCGGGTTTCGATCGGGTCACCTATATCGAAATGCGCAAGGTTCTCGCCGTTTAGCGGCCGGGCAGTACGCGATTCGGCGGTCGGTGGCCGTCGATGAAGGCGCGGATGTTGATAATCACCTTGTCGCCCATATCGATGCGGCCTTCGATCGTTGCCGAACTCATGTGCGGCAGCAGCACCACCTTGCCCTCGTTCGCAAGTTTGACAAGCTTCGGGTTGACGGCAGGTTCGTTTTCGAAAACGTCGAGGCCGGCGCCGGCGATCTTTCCCTCCCTCAGGCATTTGATCAAGGCGCTCTCATCCACGACGTCACCGCGCGCCGTGTTGACGATATAGGCTGTCGGCTGCAGCAGCGCGAGGCGGCGAGCGGAAATCAAGTGAAAGGTTGCGGGCGTCGAAGGGCAATTGATGGAAACGATGTCGACCCGTGCCAGCATCTGGTCGAGGCTTTCCCAATAAGTCGCCTCTAGTTCGTCCTCGGTCGCCGGGCTCACCCGCTTGCGGTTGTGATAGTGGATCGACAGGCCGAATGCCTTGGCGCGGCGCGCGACGGCCGTGCCTATCCGGCCCATGCCGACGATGCCGATGCGCTTGCCGTGAATGCGCCGGCCGAGCATCCAGGTCGGCGACCATCCGGCCCATTCGCCGGGCTTGTCGGTAAGCACCCGTGCACCTTCGCCGAGGCGCCGGGGCACGGCGAGGATCAGCGCCATGGTCATGTCGGCCGTGTCCTCGGTCAGAACATTCGGCGTGTTGGTGACGGTAATGCCCCTGCGGGCTGCCGCCTCGACGTCGATGTGGTCGGTGCCGTTCGAAAAGCTCGCTATCAGCTTCATTTGCGGCCCGGACTGCTCGATAAGAGCGGCATCGATGCGGTCCGTCACCGTCGGCACCAGGACGTCGGCTGTCTTTACGGCCTCGATGAGTTCAGAGGCGGAGCGTGGCGAATCATCGATATTGAGCTCGGCGTCGAAAAGTTCCCGCATGCGCGTTTCCACCGCATCCGGCAGTTTCCGGGTGATGTAAACCTTCGGTTTTTTCTTTGATGTCATCGCGGCCGGCCATGCCTTGTTCAGAGGTCTTTAACCAAGACGGGGGATAATTTTCCCGTCTCGGGCATTTTCTACCAGACCCACACGCGAAGACAAACAAAACTCGCGGGTAGCGTTAGGTGAATGTCAAAGCCCGGCGGCAAGCAGGCTGGATCTGCTGGCGTACTTGAGCGAACGGAAATCTCCATGCGTGGAAAATATTTGAACGTCTGCCTCGTCTTTGCGGTTGGTCTGATGTTTGCGGGGGAAGCCGTCGAACCCGCGTATGCGCAGGTGGCAAAGGGGCCGAGCGGCCTGCCGCTTCCGCGGTTCGTCTCGCTGAAGTCCAAGCGCGTCAATCTGCGCATCGGTCCGGGAACGGATTATGCCGCGTCGTGGATGTATCTGAAAGCCGGCCTGCCGGTCGAAATCATCCAAGAATACGACAACTGGCGCCGTATCCGCGATGCGGATGGCACGGAAGGTTGGGTCAACCAATCGCTGCTGTCAAGTCAGCGCGCGGCGATTGCCGCCCCGTGGATGAAGGGCAAGGGCAAGTTCGTCTATGTCAACATGCGCCGTGAGCCGCAGTCGTCAGCGACCGTGGTTGCCAAGCTGGAGCCGGGTGTGATGATCCATATCGCCGAATGCAACGGCGATTGGTGTCATGCCGAAGCCGACAGCGCCGAAGGTTGGGTGGCGCAGTCGGAAATCTGGGGCGCTTATCCGGGCGAAGCTTTCAAATAAGCTGCGCGTCGCGGGCGGCTTCGGAAAGCGATTTCATCGGCCGCGGCCCGATCTGCTGAATGACGATCCCAGCTGCAAGGCAGCCAAGCTTGCCGCAATCTTCCAGCGTCCGTCCCTGCGTGTAACCATAGAGGAAGCCTGAAGCGAAGAGGTCGCCGGCACCGGTCGTATCGACCACTTCCTTGATGCGGATCGCATCGACATACCAGCGCTCGTTGCCCTTCAGCATAACGGCGCCGTTTTCGCTCATCGTCACGGCCGCGATCTTGCAATCCTTGGCGATCTTGTTGAGCGCCACCTCGAAATCGTCCGTCTCATAGAGCGCGAGTACTTCCTGCCGGTTGGCAAACACGATGTCGACAGTGCCGGAGCGCATGAGGTCGAGGAACTCCGCGCGGTAGCGATCGACGCAGAAGCTGTCCGAAAGCGTCATGGAGACTTCGCGGCCGTTCTCATGGGCGATGCGGGCGCATTCGCGAATCGCTTCCTTGGCGCGCGGCGGATCCCAGAGATAGCCTTCGAAGTACGTCACCTTGGCTTGTGCCACGACCTCGGGCTCGACATCCTCCGGGCCGAGTTCGACGCAGGCGCCGAGATAGGTATTCATCGAGCGTTCGCCGTCATCCGTGACGAAGATCATCGAGCGCGCGGTCGGTGGGAACGTGCCCTTTGGTTTCGTCTGGTAATGTACGCCCTGTGCCCGGATGTCGTGCGCGAAAATCTCGCCGAGCTGATCCTCCGCTACCTTGCCGAAATAGGCGGCCCTGCCGCCGAGGCTTGCAACGCCCGCTGCCGTATTGCCGGCGCTGCCGCCTGAAGCTTCGAGCGCCGGCCCCATGCGCGAATAAAGAAGTTCGGCGCGGGCGGCGTCGATAAGGTTCATCGCCGCCTTGGTGATATTGTTGTCAATGAGGAACTGGTCGTCGCAGCGCGCGATGATATCGACGATGGCGTTGCCGACAGTCAGAACATCGAATTTTGTCATGAAAGGGAAGGTTCCGGATTAGATGATAGCCGGGATCCGGTCTTACCGGAATTTCCGGGCTTTGGAAGAAAAAACGCCGCCAGTTGCCCATTTCTTCGCAAATGCCGTCGATCCGTCATGTCGTTGTCACCTTGAGCTTTTAGACACGATCATAAGCAGACCGGCATGAGCAGCCTTTGGGTTGCGGCCGGATGAGAAGGGATGATGCCCTTCGACTGTGTACCGGAGCAGGCGCTGACCACGGATGAACTGGCAGCACCGGAACCGGGTGTCCGGCCAGTCCGGATGCGGAAAAGCGGGCAGTGCCCGCTTTTTTTGTTCCTGCCGTCCGGTTCGTTGCGCGCCTCTTTTGCCAATCCATTTGTCAACGAAGAAGTTTTGCTGCTAGAGCAGGGTATCCCCGCGCAAGGCATCCCTCCGCATGATAGCCATCATTTTTGACGTCCTTCCCATCTTCATCATGATCCTGATCGGCTGGCTGATCGTCAAAACTGGACTGCTGAAGGCAGATGTCGGCGACGCCTTGAGCGATTTCGTTTTCAAGATTGCCGTCCCACTGCTCCTTTTCCGCACGATTGCCGAAGCGGATTTTCATGGCGCTTCGCCATTTCGTCTCTGGATCGCTTATTTCTCCGGCGTTGCGGTGACCTGGACGGCGGGCCACATCGCAGCGACCCGTTTTTTTGGCCGTGATGATCGCATCGGCGTGCTTGCCGGCGTTTCGTCGGCATTTGCCAATACGATCTTCGTCGGTCTGCCGCTTGTTCAACGCACGGTCGGCAATGAGGGCCTTGTACCGCTTTCCATCCTCATCGCCGTGCATCTGCCGGTCATGATGGTCATCGGCACGATCATGATGGAGCGGGCGGAGCGGAAGATTGCGGGCAAAGGCGAACGCAGCATGCTGAAACTCTTTCGCCAGATCGGTCTCAATCTTGTCCGCAATCCGCTCGTTATCGGTCTTGTCGCAGGTGCCGCGGTTCACCTTGCAGGTCTTCCAATGCCGCTGCCGGTGGCGTCCATTGTCGACCAACTGGCGGGCGTTGCTGGGCCTGTGGCCCTGGTATCTCTGGGCATGGCGCTCGAGAAGTATGGCGTTTCCGGCAATGTCGGCATTGCCAGCGTCACATCTGCCTTCAAACTGGTGTTGCTTCCATGCTGCGTCTGGGCCGCAAGCCATCTGGTTGGATTGACCGGCAGTTGGACCGCGGCGCTGGTGCTGATCGCCGCTGTTCCCACCGGCGTCAACGCCTGGCTGATCGCCAACCGTTTCGGCGTCGGCCACAGCCTCGCGGCCTCCACCATCACGGTCACGACAGCACTCGGCGCCATTTCGGTTTCGCTCTGGGCCTACCTGCTCGGCGCCTGATCGCAACAAAAAAGCCCGGCGTCGGCCGGGCTCTCGATTCCGTCGGAAAGCTTTGAACGATTACTGCGTAACGGTGTCGGGCGCGTTCGGATCCGGCAACGGAACCGGTGCGTCTGCCAGCGTGTGCAAGTAAAGGATCACGTTCGCGCGGTCCTGTTCCTTCGGCAGACCGGCAAAGCCCATGGCCGTGCCCGGAATCTGCTTTTTCGGTGCCAGCAGGAAGTGGTTCAGGTGATCGAAGGTCCACTTTTCGCTGCCGCCCTTGGAGAAATCCTTCATGGGGGAGGAATAGGCGAAGCCCTCATGCGAAGCGATCGGACGATCGACGAGACCATAGAGGTTCGGGCCGACTTTGTTTGGCCCTCCCTTGGTCACGTCATGACAGGACTGACACTTCTTGAATACCGTTTCGCCTGCCTTGGCATCGGCGCTGGCAAGAAGCTTGGCGATCGGAACCACAGCTGCTGCAGGTGCAGCCTCGCCACCGCCGGCAGCGGGTGCCTCTTCCGCAACGATGGCGAAACCTTCCTTCTCCGGCGCTTCGGAGTGGAAGATCCCTTCGGACGCGATCGAGACTGACATCAGGACGAAAATCGTTCCGAGCAGCGCCCCAACGCCCATATTGACATAAGAATTCATCTGCAATGCTCCCCGTGCAGTCGGCAGACCCTGAATAGGCACCATCTTGAAATCGCGCGGAACCTATGTCTTTTGGCAGTTCGTTGCAACTGTCTAAATGGTCTTGTACGTGAGACTTTTTGACACTTTCCCGCCTGGAATAGAAGGTCCGAACGATGACTGCTTCAAATTTAGATGACGTGCTGGTTCTGATCCCCGCCCGCATGGCGTCCACCCGCCTTCCCGGCAAGCCGCTGGCCGATATTTGCGGATTGCCGATGATCGTCCAGGTCGCTTTGCGAGCGAAGGAAGCGGAGATCGGCCGTGTCGTCATCGCGGTCGACGACGAGGAGGTTTTCGAGGCGGTTTCGAAGGCCGGCTTCGAAGTCGTTATGACCCGCAAGGATCATCAATCCGGCTCCGATCGCATTTTCGAAGCCTTGCACAAGGTCGACCCGGACGCGAGCGCCAGGATCGTCGTCAACGTCCAAGGCGATCTACCGACCATCGATCCCGAAACGATCCGCGCTGCATTGCGCCCGTTGGAAGAGGAGACCGTCGATATCGCGACGCTCACCGTCGAGATCACTGATGAGGAAGAGAGGACCAATCCGAACGTTGTCAAGGTCGTGGGGTCTCCGCTCTCCGAAACGCGTCTTCATGCGCTCTATTTCACCCGCGCGACAGCACCTTATGGCCAAGGGCCGCTCTATCACCATATCGGCCTCTATGCATATCGCCGGGCTGCGCTCGAGAAATTCGTCTCGCTCGGACCGTCGGCCCTTGAGAAGCGCGAATCCCTGGAGCAGCTTCGCGCGCTCGAAGCCGGCATGCGCATCGACGTGGAGATCGTTAAAACCGTTCCGCTTGGGGTCGATACGCCGGCCGATCTCGATAAAGCCCGCCGCATTCTTTCGGCAAGGAAGGCATGAAGGACATCGTCATGAACATCAAGACCAATCGAATCTCGTTTCAAGGCGAATTCGGCGCGAACTCCGACATGGCCTGCCGTGACATGTTCCCGACAATGGAGCCGTTGCCTTGCCAGACATTTGAAGACGCCTTCATGGCGGTCGACAATGGTGATGCCGATATTGCGATGATCCCGATTGAAAACACGATCGCGGGCCGAGTCGCCGATATCCACCACCTCCTGCCGGAGTCGCGGCTGCACATCATCGCCGAATACTTCATGCCGATCCGTTTTCAGCTGATGGTGCTGCCCGGAGTCGCGAAGGACGAAATACGCACCGTGCACAGCCACATCCACGCGCTGGGTCAATGCCGCAAGATCGTGCGGGCAAATGGCTGGAAGCCGGTGATTGCGGGAGATACGGCAGGTGCCGCGAAGCTCGTCAAGGAAACCGGCGACCGAACCATGGCGGCGCTTGCGCCGCGTCTTGCCGCCGAACTCTATAGCCTCGACATCGTTGCCGAAAATGTCGAGGACACCGAGAGCAATGTTACGCGCTTCGTCGTGCTCTCGCGCGACGAGGAATGGGCAAACCGCAGCTCCAAGGAAGAAAAGATCGTCACGACCTTCGTCTTCAACGTCCGCAACATTCCGGCCGCGCTCTATAAGGCTCTGGGTGGTTTCGCGACGAACAACATCAACATGACGAAGCTCGAAAGCTATCAGCTGGGTGGCAAATTCGTGGCGACGCAGTTTTACGCCGATATCGAAGGCGATCCGAACGATGCCCATGTGCGCCGGGCTTTGGAAGAGTTGCGGTTCTTTTCAGAGAATGTCCGCATTCTCGGGGTCTACAGGGGCCACCCGATGCGCGGCCAACTGCACAAGTGAGGAAGGGCGCCGACGGCGCCCTTCCTGCTCTTTCACTTGTCGGGTTCGCAGACGCGCAACCGGTGGCCGTCCGGATCGAGCGCGACAAAGGTCGGGCCGAAATCGAGATCGGTCAGCTCCTGAGCAATTGGCAGACCGCGCTTTCGCCAATCCTCGTATTGTTTGGCAACGGCATTTTCGCCAGCCACCATGAAGGCGACCTCGCCGCGATTGCCGATCGCGGAAGGTTGCGGCTCGACCGTGCTGCGCCGCCACAGCCCGAGCGTGAAGCCGCCGTCGAGCGGGAACGCGACGAAATTCGGCGCGGCTACCCCGGGTTCGCGGCCGAGCAGATCCTTGTAAAAGATCGCACTTTCGGCAGGATCCTTGACGTAAAGAATGATGAGGTTCGGGCTGGTCATATCGGTGTCCCTCGTATTTGGAAAAGGTTTCGCAGATTCAGCGCGACGGCAAGCGCTAAAGCCGCCGCTGATGCGGCGGCGCTACGTCGGTTAGACGGTTTAGTGAATTCAGTTGCTCTCGTGGTGTGGGTGGTTCCAGTCCATGAACCCGATATCGCGCTTCATGTAATCGGACATCGCATCGAGATCGAGCTGAGGATAGCGGCTCCGCACCATCTTGCGCGATGCGTTCAGCATCATTCGCAGCATCAGAGATTGGGGGTATCTCGCTTGCGTAGTCGTGTCCTCGACCACGCGATTTCTGCATGTCGATCGGGTGAGGTTCAAGCTCGTCATCATCGGTCCTCCAGTTTGGGATTGTCCCGATAATAGCGCTGGCCACTGTCAGTTTATGGCAGTAGCGTCGAGGCTAAGACGAAATTTCCTGCTGATCCCGCCACTCCTTGAGAAGCACTGCGCGGCGGCGCGGATAACGTACGTCTTGGGGTCTCATTTCGACGATCCGGTCGGTGCGGAAATGACGGTAATCCTGCCGCAGTTCGCACCACGCCACCACGACGCGGACCTGCTCGAAGTAGCTGAGCGCAAAGGGCCAGATATTGCGGACGGAGACGGTTCCGCTCTCGTCGGAATAGGTCAGCTTGAGAATCCGTTCGCTGCGGATCGCCTTGCGAATGGCGTCAAGATCCGCCTTGTCGGCAACGGGCGGACGCAGGTGAACGAGAAGCGTCGAGGTCTCGATTTCATCGCGCATTTCGTGTGGCAGGACGTCGGCAATCTTCGCCAGTGCATCGGCGCCGGCAGCAGCAAGACGCGGATCGGCGGCGCGGGCGACCCAGCGCGAACCGAGGACCAATGCCTCGATCTCGTCCTGCGAAAACATCATCGGCGGCAGCATGAAGCCGGGCTTCAAGACGTAGCCGATGCCGGGTTCGCCTTCGATCAGGGCCCCCCTGCCCCTGGAGGCTGGCGATATCGCGATAGAGCGTGCGGATGCTGACGCCTGTTTCCGTAGCAAGGACGGCACCGCTCACCGGCCGTCGGTAGCGCCGCAACGTCTGAAGCAGGGTCAGAAGGCGTTCCGAGCGCGCCATCACATCAGCCTATTGCTTTTTCCACTCCACCCAATCGCGCATCAGGCGGTGCGCGATAGCGCCTTTGGGCGGCGAAGCCTGGCCGTTGGCGCCGGGGCGTTCGAGCATTTCAAGTGTTTCCTCGCGGGTGAACCAGCGGCAATCTTCCAGTTCCGATTCGTCGCGGTGGACCTCTGCTGATTTCGCCTCGGCATAGCAGCCGATCATCAGCGTATGCGGCATCGGCCAGGGCTGCGACGCGTGGTAGCGAATCCGGCCGGTCTTGATACCGGATTCTTCCAGCGTCTCGCGGCGCACGGCATTTTCGATCGTTTCGCCGGGCTCGACGAAGCCGGCGAGGCAGGAATACATGCCCGGCGTAAAATGGTGGCTGCGGCCGAGCAGGCAAAGGTCGCGCTGTTCATCGATCGTCAGCATGATGACCACCGGGTCGGTGCGCGGGAAGATCATGTGTTCGCAGGCCGTGCAAACCCGCTTGTAGCCGCCGATGCGCATCTCCATCGTGCTACCGCAACGGCCGCAGAAGCGGTTGTCGCCGTTCCAGCGGATGAGGCTTGCGGCCTGGGCGAATTCGCCAAGCAGAACGTCATCGACGAGCTGGTCGCGGTAGAGCGTCCGGCCGTCGGCGGGCTTGTAGTGGCTTTCAAGTTCCTCGGCCGGAATGCCGACGGGAACGGCAAGCCGCGGTTCGCCCGTCTTGCGGTAGCCGAGCAGGATCGACTCGTCCCAATGTGGCTGCAGTTCCTGCAGTTCGTAGCGGGCAAACAGCGGATCGAGCACTTGTCCATCATGCTTCAGGACAAGCTTGTCCTTGGCGAAGGCGAAGATATGCGTGCCGTCCTTCGCCAGTGCATTTTCGACGGACTGCTCGTCGCGATGTTCGGAATCGCGGTTGAGGTCGTTTGCGGCAAAGGCGGTGAGATTGCTGGGCTCCGGATGTGGGACATCCGAATCGAAAAGCGAACGGTTCATGATGAAAGGGCTTCCCGCAACTTCGCTATGAATTCATCTCTCTTGCCCGCTTCGTAGGGCTCGGCCTTACCGAAGCTCCACACGGGGCCTGGCCAGTTGGCATCGCCTTCGAAGCGGGCAATGACATGAACATGAAGCTGACGGACGATATTGCCAAGGGCCCCGATGTTGATTTTTGTGGCACCGGTGATCTTCTTCAGCGCAGCCGCGGTCATTTCGGTTTCGAAGGTGAGAAGCACCTGATCGAGCGGCGTGAGTTCGAAGATCTCCGTCATGTTGGCCCTGCGTGGCACCAGGATCAGCCACGGCCAGCGGGCGTCCTTCGATAATCGGAGATCACACAGACCCGTCTGCATGACGCTGTCGCTATCGCTCTCCAGCCGACGGTCGAGAATGAAATCGTCCAACAGGCATTCCTCCATATTTTTCCTATGATTAGCAGTTTTTTTTGAGCTTGGCTTGCTTTTGATGGCGATATTGCCGATATGTGCATCCGGGAGGTTGGTGGTGGACGAGCCACTCGCCAACCGGGTCAGGTCCGGAAGGAAGCAGCCCTAACGAGCCCGGCACGGGTCATCGTGCCAGCCTCCCACCCTTCTCTCTTCCAAATGCCCGGCGTTCCGGGCGATAAGCAGGGCGATGAGCGACACCGAGCGACAGTCACAAGATGCCGCCTCGACGGGCACCGGGTACCGGGTGCTGGCACGCAAATACCGCCCCAAGGATTTCACGGACCTCATGGTCGGCCAGGAGCCGATGGTCCGCACGCTGACCAACGCCTTCGAGACCGGCCGCATTGCGCAGGCCTACATGCTGACCGGCGTCCGTGGCGTCGGCAAGACGACGACAGCCCGTATTCTGGCGCGCGCGCTGAATTACAAGACGCCCGAGATCGACAAGCCGACGATCGACCTGCGCGTGCCGGGCGAGCATTGCCAGGCGATCATGGAAGGCCGCCATGTCGACGTGATCGAGATGGACGCCGCCTCCCATACCGGTATCGACGATATCCGTGAAATCATCGAGCAGGTACGCTATCGGCCGGTGTCTGCGCGCTACAAGGTTTATATCATCGACGAAGTACACATGCTTTCGACACAGGCCTTCAACGGCTTGCTGAAGACGCTCGAAGAGCCGCCGGAGCACGTGAAGTTCATTTTTGCGACCACCGAAATCCGCAAGGTTCCGATTACCGTTCTCTCGCGCTGCCAGCGCTTCGATCTCCGCCGCATCAGCGCGGCGGATCTGGTCGGCTTGTTTACAACCATCGCAGCGAAGGAAGGCATCGATGCGGAGCCGGATGCGCTGGCGATGATCGCGCGCGCCGCTGAAGGCTCGGCACGTGACGGCCTTTCGCTGCTTGACCAGGCAATCGCCCATGGTAGCGGTGTAGTCCAGGCGGAAGCGGTGCGCGGCATGCTGGGCCTTGCCGATCGTGCTCGCATCGTCGATCTCTTCGAGCATGTTGCCAGAGGCGATGTCGCCGCAGCGCTTGCCGCATTTCAGGCGCAGTACGAGGCGGGCGCAAATCCCGTCGTCGTGTTGACCGACCTTGCCGATTTCACCCATCTCGTTACCCGGCTGAAATATGTGCCGGACGCGGCTAATGACCCGTCGCTCAGCGAAGTCGAGCGAACCAGGGCTTCCGAGTTCGCTCAAGGGATTGCGGTAACGACGCTGTCGCGGATCTGGCAGATGTTGTTGAAGGGCATTCCGGAAACCGAAAGCGCTTCGCGCACGGCCGGTGCGGCGGAAATGGTGCTGATACGGTTGGCGCATGCCGCGCATCTGCCGTCGCCCGAAGATGCCGCGCGTCGCCTTGCCGAGCTCTCCGAAAACGGCAGCGGTTCGCGTCCTTCGCCTACGCCGTCGGGTACCGGTAGCGGCAATGGTGTCCGTGTACCATATCAGTCGGCGGTAGCCGTACGCGCGACGGAGAGCACGCCGAGGCCGCAGCCTTCAGGGGGACCGGCCATGTTGCGTGCCGTACCCGATCCCGATCCGCAGCTGACGCAGACGGCAGGCCGCATCGAGACGAAGCCAGCGGAAGCGCCCAAGCCGCTCGTTCATGTCAATTCGATCGCCGATATCGTCAATCTCGCTGCGGAAAAGCGCGACCCGAAGCTGAAAGCACTCGTGCGCAATTTCGTGCGGCCCGTGAAGATCGAGACCGGCCGTCTCGACGTTAACCTTACCGACGGGGCGCCGGCGACACTGCTCAACGAGCTTGCCGTGAAGTTGAAGGAATGGACCGGCATACACTGGATCGTCAGCCTCAGCCGCGAGGCCGGCGACCCGACGATGGTCGAGGCAGAAGCCAAGGCCAAGGAGCAGCAGGTGAGCGACGCCCGGCAGGATCCGGATGTGGCGGCAATCCTGGCGCAGTTTCCGGGCGCAAAGATCATCGACGTCCGGGTAAGGGCACCCGAACCGGAGGAGGAAGGCGAGGCGAAGCCGCCTGCAGTCGCTGAATCCGAAGAGGGTGACATTCTGCCCGGCGACGACATAGAATTCTGAAGTTGAAGAAGGAACCAGACGATGCGCGACCTCATGGGCATGATGGGCAAAGTCAAGGAAATGCAGGCCAAGATGGAGCAGATGCAGGCGGAAATAGCCGAGCTCCAGGCTGAAGGAAAGGCGGGCGGCGGTCTCGTGACCGTTGTCATGAGCGGCAAGGGCGAACTGAAGAGCCTGAAGATCGACCCGTCGCTCTTCAAGGAAGACGATGTCGAGATCCTCGAGGATCTGATCATTGCCGCCCACAAGGATGCCAAGGACAAGGCGGAAGCCGCTGCAGCCGAAAAGACGAAGGCGCTGACCGCCGGCCTGCCAATCCCGCCCGGCTTCAAGATGCCGTTCTGAGCTTTGCAGCGATCTACGCGGGAAGAGAGCGCCGATGACGCTGACCAGTCTCCTTGTTTTTGCCGGCGCTCTCTTCATGGCCGCCGGTTCGCCGGGACCGAGCGTTGCGGCGCTTGTCGCCCGCGTATTGTCGAAGGGCGCCCGGGATGTTCTGCCATTCCTCGCCGCCATGTGGATTGGCGAAGCGATCTGGCTGACCTGTGCGGTGGCTGGCCTTGCCGCCGTTGCCGAAACCTTCCATTTGGCCTTTGTCGCCATCAAGTGGCTCGGTGTCTGCTATCTGCTCTATCTCGCCTGGAAGATGTGGTTCGCCTCGTATGATGCGAGCGAGGAAAAGCTGCCTGAAGGGCAATCCGCCGCAAAGCTCTTCTTTGCGGGCATGACGGTGACGCTCGGCAATCCGAAGATCATGATGTTCTACGTCGCCCTGCTGCCTTCGATCATCGATATCCATTCGGTGACGATTGTTGGCTGGACAGAACTCGTCGCGACCATGTTCGTTGTACTGATTCTGATCGACGTCAGCTGGGCACTGCTTGCCGCAAAAGCCCGCGGCTTCCTAAAAAGCCGCCGTGCGATCAGGATCGCAAACCGTGCCAGCGCCGGAACCATGGCCGGTGCCGCCGTCGCAATCGCGATGCGCTGAGTCACCTCAGGGCGAAAATCCAGAACATCGCTTTCGGCAACAAGCAGCGGACTGTCGAATCCGGTCAGGAGCGGCTTTAGGTCAGTCGCAACAGGTCGCGACCAACGGCTATGGCGGTTCGCCGCGCAGCACGAGCGAAGTCGTGACCGCGCCCTGGCGCGCAATGCTGTCGACAATGGATTCAAGTTCCAACGGGCGAGAGATTGGAGCAGTCTTCTGCCGTCAGCCGCAGCATCTCAATCACCTGCGGCATCTCGGAAAATTGCTTCAAGTAGGGGCGTAAGTGCTCGCGCTTGGTTGGCAGCCTGATGACCGCCATCATTGCAAGTCCGAGAGCTGCGCTTCCAGAAGGCGGCGCAGTTTGTAATGGATGGGCGCGGCGAGATACCGCGCACGGTCCTCGGCGGAGAGCAACTTGCCGAATGTTGCGAGCATCTCGGGCATCGTCACCTTCTGACCTCCGTAAGGCACGTATTCGACGGGCATTCCGGCCTCCGCCACCCCACCAGTGATAACCCGGCAATAAATGCCGGGGCGGCTGGCCTTGGTGTAGCGCTTCACGAATTTCGGATCGGCCATCTTGGCGGCGAAGGTCGCGCACGGAATGCGCGCCGACGTCGCCTCGAGAACGAGCTCGCCCGTTATCAAGCGATCGCCAACTGAAACTGCGCGGTTGTCGAGGCCATCGATCACAAGATTTTCGCCGAACGTGCCGGGCTCGATCGGGTGCCCGAGCTCTCCCGCCCACCAGTCGAGTGTCAGCGATCCTTCGAGATAGACGGCCTGATCGACACCGCCGTGATGCTCGCGGTTGCAAATGGCGTCGCCGACGAGACCTTCGGAGTCGATGATCACGGCGCCGTTGACGGCATGCTTGTAGATACCCGTCTTGTATTTCTTGCCGGGCAGCCGCTCGGGATTGGCGATGCAGACGGCACGTATTTTCATCATATGGTCGACTCTTTCCGCGATTCCGTTTTGGCAACATATGGGCTAAGAACGGCACATGACAAAGCGAGTCACCGGCCCCGAAATCGAAAAACTCATCCAGCTTCTGGCGAAGGTGCCGGGCCTCGGGCCTCGCTCGGCGCGGCGCGCGGCGCTGCACCTGATCAAGAAGAAGGACCAACTGCTCGGACCGTTGTCGACCGCGATGGGTGAGGCCTATGACAAGGTGAAGGTCTGCTCGCGCTGCGGCAATGTCGATACCGTCGATCCCTGCACCGTTTGCACCGACGAGCGCCGCGACCACTCCGTCATCATCGTCGTTGAGGATGTTTCCGACCTCTGGGCATTGGAACGCGCCGCAGCGATGAACGCAGCATATCATGTACTCGGCGGCACGCTTTCGCCGCTCGATGGCATCGGGCCTGATGACCTGAACATTCGCGGGCTGATCGATCGCATCGGGGAAGGCGGTATTCGCGAACTCATCATCGCCGTTAACGCGACCGTCGAGGGCCAAACCACAGCGCACTATATAACGGACCAGCTGACGGGATTGGACGTGAAGATCACGCGGTTGGCGCATGGCGTGCCGGTCGGCGGTGAACTCGACTACCTCGACGAAGGGACATTGGCTGCCGCCTTGAGGGCAAGGACTGCGATCTGAGGAGGAAAAATGCGAGACGACACCCCCCTCTACCACTTTGTGACATCCCCCCTACGAGGGGGGAGATCAGATGGAGCTCGGCGAGGGCGCGTCCTGCCGATCTCCCCCATTGTCGGAGAGAGATCCAGCAGGGCGGAGTGGGGCAGCATTTGCCGTTGGGCCATTGCTTTGGCATGTTTTTTCGCTCTCCTCCCTCTTCCTGCGCTTGCCCAGAACAGGCCGGCGGTTGAAAGACAATTCCAGCAATGGATCATCAGCGATCTTGGCCCTGATGCGAAGAAGGCCGGCATTTCAGAAAAGACGCTGCAGGCCGCATTCAAGGGCATCGCGCTCAACTGGAGTCTTCCCGATCTTGCGCCTCCCGGATTCCCACCGGCGAAAGAGCGCAAGCAGACGCAGGCGGAGTTTTCTTCGCCCGGTCCGTATTTTAACGAGGACCGGCTGAAGAAGCTGGCGGCAACCGGACGCGGTTTTGCCTCGCAATATGCCTCGACGCTGAAGCGCATCGAAAAGACCTATGGCGTGCCGGGCTCGATCGTACTGGCGATCTGGGGCCGTGAGACGGGCTTCGGCGCGGCGAAGATCCCGAATTCGGCGATCGAGGTGCTGGCGACCAAGGCCTTCATGTCGACTCGCAAGGAAATGTTCCGGGTCGAGCTGATCGCGGCGCTTCACATTCTCGACGGCGGTGACGTGACGCCGGCGGGCTTCAGGAGCTCTTGGGCGGGAGCGCTCGGCCAGCCGCAATTCATGCCGACCAGCTATCTGAAATATGCGGTCGACTTCGATGGTGACGGGCACCGCAATATCTGGACGTCCGTACCGGATACACTGGCATCCATAGCCAACTATCTTGTTAAGAAAGGCTGGCAGCGAAATCGTGACTGGGGCTTCGAGGTGACGATCCCGGCGGCGGTTTCCTGCGCACAGGAGGGACCGGATATCGCACAGCCGCTTTCGCACTGGGCTTCGCTCGGCATCAATCGCAAGTCCGGCGAGGGCTTTCCATCCGGCGAAATGAAGGCTGCGGGTATGATGCTTGTGCCGGCGGGGCGGGATGGGCCGGAATTCATCGTCACGCCGAACTTCTACATCATCAAGGAATACAACAACTCCGATCTCTATGCGCTCTATATCGGCAACCTCGCCGACCGGATCGCTTATGGCTCCGGCGCCTTTCAGGGTGCTTGGGGCGATGTCGGCAAAATGCTGCGATCCGATGTGGCGGCAATGCAAAAAGCACTGGAGCGCCAAGGCTACGACGTCGGCGGATCGGACGGCTTGCCGGGCTACAAGACCCGCCGTTCGATCGGACAGTGGCAGGAAAAGAACGGTATGCAACCGACCTGTTTTCCCGATGCTTCGATGAAGGGCAAGCTGAAGTAACCGTCCTATAGGTTACGCCTCAGACCTTCATGGCTCGCAGTAAAGCCGAGCTTTTCATAGAAGCGGATGGAATCCGCCCGGGATTTGTCCGAGGTGAGCTGCACGAGCTTGCAGCCGCGCGCACGGCATGTCTCTACCGCCCATTCGATGAATTCGGTCCCCAGCCCGCTGCCGCGCGCTTCCCTTGCAATCCTTACGCTCTCGATCTGCCCGCGCCACGTGCCGGTGCGCGACAGTCCGGGAATGAACGAGAGCTGCAAACAGCCGACGACGTGATGCTTTTGATCCACGGCAACCGCCAGCAGTTGGTTTTTATCTGCGTCGATTTCGGCAAAGGCTGTCTGGTAGCGCCCATCGACGGGATTGGCGACGACTTCTCTGCCTTGGCCGATATCGTCGTCGGCAAGCAGCCGGATGATGTCGACAAGGTCGGTTTCGCGGGCTTTTCGGAATGCGTGGATCATCGCATTGCATCAGTGGTGAAGATCGATCGGCGCCTTGTGGAACACATCGTCGGATGGCGGGATGGTCTGCCGCTCAATCATGCGGTGAACATGCGGCGCTGCCCTGCCGCGGTGGAGGGCGCGCAGGCGATCGGCGTTTTCCGCATCGGCCTGCGTGCGGCGCTGGTTGTGGCGGATGTACTCGACCCAGGTCGGCGTGTGATAGGTTTCGGTCCAGGTGCCGGGATTTTCGAGGTCGCGCATCAGTGCCCAGTTGCGTGCGCCGTCGCGGATGCGGATGCGGCGCCGTTCACCCATCAGCTTCAGGAATTCGGGCAGGTCGCTATCGCCGATCTGATAATCGACCTGAATGACGATCGGCCCGCTGCGGGGCGTGATGTCGAGCCCAAGCGCGGGCTCTATGAAGCGGTTGAGCGGGTCGAGATTAAGCGAGGCAAAGGCCGGCATCGAGAAGCGAAAGCCGATAACGATGCCGATCAGCATCACTGCGGCTGAGCCATAAAGCGCATTCGAAACGCCGAAGCGATCGGCGGCCACACCCCAAAGCCAGCTGCCGCCGGCAATGCCGCCGAAGGTGACCGTCTGATAAAGCGACAGCGCCCGGCCGACGACCCAGCGCGGCGTCGAAAGCTGTACGATCGTGTTGAACAGCGAAAGCGCGAGTACCCAGCACGCGCCTGAAACGAGCAGCCCCGCCGAGGTGAGCACGGCAAACGGGCTCGACGCGGCAATCACCATGCTGATGGCAAAACCGGCAAAGGCGTAGCGGATGATGGTCTCGCTGCTGAACATCTCGCGCAGCCGCGCATTGAGCGCCCCGCCGCCGATTGCGCCGATGCCGAAGGAGCCGAGCATGAAGCCGTAGGTCAGTGGCCCGCCGGCGACGAGATCGATTGCGACGATCGGCAGGAGCGCGAGCACCGAGCTCGCGCCCACGCCGAAGATCAAGCCGCGGATAAGTACCTTTTCAAGGTTGGGCGACATCGAGACATATCGAAGACCGGCGGAGATCGCACTCCCGAGGCTTTCGCGCGGAAGGCTGGAAGCGGGCAGCGATGGCTTCCAGCGCGTGAGTGCGTAGATGAGCGCAAAATAACTGAGCGTATTCACCATAAAGGCAGCGGCGGCACCCGCCGTCGCGACAATGACGCCGCCGATGGCGGGGCCGACGCTGCGGGTCATGTTGAAGCCCATACTGTTCAGCGTCACCGCGTTCGGCAGGTCTGCCCGCGGCACCATATCGCCGACGGAGGCCTGCCAGGAGGGGTTGTTGAGTGCCGTGCCGCAGCCGATCAGGAAGGTGAAGAACAGGAGCAGCCAGGGCGTGATCCAGCCGAGCAGGGCACAGGCGGTGAGGATCGTCGAGACGGCAAGCATGAGGAATTGCGCCGTCAGCATCACCTGCCGCCGGTCGAAATTGTCGGCGAGCGCGCCCGAGATGAGCGAGAACAGCATTATGGGAAGCGCTGTCGAGGTCTGGACCAGCGCCACCATGTCCTCGGAAGCGGTGAGGGTCGTCATCATCCACGCGGCCCCTACCGCCTGGATCAACCCGCCGAAATTCGAGGCGAGGCTTGCGAACCAGATTGTGCGGTAGGTTTCATGCTTCAGCGGCGCCAGCGTTGATGAATTGGATGGCACGATTCCTCCCGCTTGCTAAATTTCCCTCGGCTCCAATATATGATGAAGCTCGACCGTGGCTAGGCGCGATTGCGCCTCCGCGGCGCATTTGAGTCGAGAGCTTGCAATTTCGTAAAAACAGGCCTATATGCCACTCAAATTCTTGATCGTGCGATGAAGAGTGGGCCGCAAGGACCCGCTCTTTTTTATTAGCGCGATCGTCTAAATGCATGAAAATTGCGAGGAGCGCATCGCTTGTCGGATCCGACGAACGCAGACAATGAACTTGAGCCGCGGTTGATTACCGAAACCGGGCTTGACCAGCGCCTTGCCGACATCATCGAACCCGTGCTCGTCGGCATGGGCTTCCGCCTGACCCGCGTGCGCATGCTCAACCAGAACGGCGCTACGCTGCAGATCATGGCAGAGCGCCACAATGGCACGATGAGCGTAGAAGACTGCGAAGAGGTCTCGATGGCCATTTCTCCGGTTCTTGATGTGGAAGATCCGATCGATCGGGAGTATCATCTGGAGGTGTCTTCGCCCGGTATCGACCGTCCTTTGGTGCGGAAATCCGATTTCACCCGTTGGCAGGGGCACCTTGTGAAGTGCGAAACGTCGATCATGATCGGCAACCGCAAGCGCTTTCGCGGAAAGATCATCGAAGCGGACGCGGATGGTTTCACGCTCGAACGTGACCAGGTTGCCGATGGCGAAGAGCAGAAGGTCACCATTCCCTTCACGGCGCTCAGCGATGCGAAGCTCATTCTGACCGACGATCTGATTCGCGATGCGCTGCGCGCCGATAAGGCCGCGAAAGCGCAGGCAGCGAACCAGAACGAGGCGGACGACGAAGAATAACCGATCAACTACGGCTCCAGGGACGGGAACCCGCAAGGCCAAGACGGAGAGATAAGACAATGGCAGTTAGTGCGAACCGGCTCGAACTTCTGCAGATCGCAGATGCAGTGGCGCGCGAAAAGGTCATCGACCGTGAAATCGTGCTTGCCGCGATGGCGGATGCGATCCAGAAGGCGGCGCGCTCCCGTTACGGCACGGAATCGAACATCCGCGCCGATATCAATCCGAAGACCGGCGAAATTCGCCTGCAGCGCCTGCTCGAAGTCGTCGAGAAGGCAGAAGACTACTCCACGCAGATCCCGTTGGAGCTGGCCCGCGACCGCAACCCCGACGCAGCGCTTGGCGACTTCATCGCTGATCCGCTGCCGCCGATGGATTTCGGCCGTATTGCCGCCCAGTCGGCCAAGCAGGTCATCGTCCAGAAAGTTCGCGAAGCCGAGCGCGACCGGCAGTTCGACGAATTCAAGGATCGCGTCGGCGAAATTGTCAACGGTACCGTCAAGCGCGTCGAATATGGCAACGTCATCGTCGATCTCGGCCGTGGCGAAGGTATCATCCGCCGTGACGAAATGATCCCGCGCGAAAACGTCCGCTACGGCGACCGCGTTCGCGCATATGTCTATGACGTCCGCCGCGAACAGCGCGGTCCGCAGATTTTCCTGTCGCGTACGCATCCGCAGTTCATGGTCAAGCTCTTCACCATGGAAGTGCCGGAAATCTACGACGGCATCATCCAGGTCCGCTCGGTCGCCCGCGACCCGGGTTCGCGTGCCAAGATCGCTGTCATCTCGAACGATAGCTCGATCGATCCGGTCGGTGCCTGCGTCGGTATGCGCGGTTCGCGCGTCCAGGCCGTCGTTGGCGAGCTTCAGGGCGAAAAGATCGACATCATTCCCTGGTCGCAGGATCCGGCGACCTTCGTCGTCAACGCGTTGCAGCCGGCTGAAGTCGCCAAGGTCGTTCTCGACGAAGATGCAGAACGCATTGAAGTCGTGGTTCCCGACGAGCAGCTTTCGCTGGCGATCGGCCGTCGCGGTCAGAACGTGCGCCTCGCGTCGCAGCTGACCGGCTGGGATATCGACATCATGACGGAAGCCGAAGAATCCGAGCGCCGTCAGAAGGAATTCAACGAACGCACCAACCTCTTCATGGATGCGCTCGACGTTGACGAAATGGTCGGCCAGGTTCTGGCTTCCGAAGGCTTTGCCGCCGTTGAAGAACTCGCCTACGTCGACCTCGACGAAATTTCGTCGATCGACGGCTTCGATGAAGAGACGGCGCAGGAAATCCAGCAGCGCGCTCGCGAATATCTCGAGAAGCTCGAAGCGGAGATGGACGAGAAGCGCAAGGCGCTCGGCGTTTCCGACGAACTGCGTCAGATCGACGGTATGACCGCCCAGATGATGGTTGCGCTTGGCGAAGACGGCATCAAGACGCTGGAAGATTTCGCGGGCTGCGCGGCGGACGATCTCGTCGGCTGGACAGAGCGCAAGAACGGCGAAACCAAGAAGTTCGAAGGCCTCTTCTCGAAGTTCGACGTTTCACGTGTCGAGGCCGAGCAGATGGTCGTCCAGGCACGCCTTGCTGCCGGCTGGATCACCGAGGAGGATCTTGCGAAGGACGCTGAAGTTGTCGAAGCCGACGCTGCCGAGCAGGAAGCATAATGATCGCGGAGGTGCACGCTTCTCCTGAGGATGATGATCTTGCAGGTTATGACGTGAACAGCCGCATGTGCATCGTGACGCGTGAAAGCGGATCGCCGGATGAGTTGATCCGCTTCGTTGCAGCGCCCGACGGGACGGTGATCGCCGATCTGAAGCGTCAGCTTCCGGGACGCGGCTGCTGGGTCAAGCTTGATCGCGCGTTGGTCGACAAGGCGGTGGCGAAGAAGTCTTTCGCCCGCGCATTGAAGGCGGATGTGAAGGCAGCAGCCGATCTCGGTGAAACCGTCGACCGGCTGCTCGCACAGCAGCTGATGCAGATGATGAACATGGCGCGCAAGGCGGGCCAATTCGTCAGCGGCTCCTCGAAAGTGGATGCCGCAGTCAGAAGCGGAGCAGCACTCGCCGTGTTCCATTCGACGGATGCCGCGGACGATGGCGTGAGAAAAATCGACCAGGCTCGCAAGGCCTGGCACCTCGGAATGGAAACCGAGGAGAAAATACCTTCTTTCCGGCTCTTCTCGGAGAGCGAAATGGAAGGCGTGATGGGCCAGAATGCTTTTATCCATGCCGCAGTGCTTG
This sequence comes from Rhizobium sp. USDA 4016, assembly GCF_056279705.1. Lineage (NCBI taxonomy): Bacteria > Pseudomonadati > Pseudomonadota > Alphaproteobacteria > Hyphomicrobiales > Rhizobiaceae > Rhizobium > Rhizobium sp. USDA 4016. The sequence continues at coordinate 3,870,070 of NZ_JBWCCY010000004.1, read as the reverse complement.
CAGGGCAGGCAGGTGAGGGTGTAGTGAAGCGCGCAAAGATGCTCGAAAAGTACCGCAGCGGCGGTCAATCCCGGGCACCAGGCGGCGCTGGCCAGCAAAAACAATGATGCGGCGACCGGCACCGGCCGGCCCATCATTGATCGAAAAGTATTTGAACGATAGGGTTTGATGACGTCATCGCTCCCTGTCCGAAGGAACGGGAACGAATGACAGATAGCAATGACGACAAGACGCTTGGAGCAAAGAAGACGCTTACCCTGAAGCCATCGGGGATAAGCCAGGGCACCGTGCGCCAGGATATGGGCCGTGGCCGCACCAAGGCGGTCGTTGTCGAGACGCGCAAGCGGCGCCCGATGCGCCCCGAAGACGATCGCCCGACCACGCCGGCTCCAGCGCCCCGCGCGGCAGAACCCGCTCCGGCGGCAACGCAGGCGCCTGCACCTCGCATCCAACAGCCGGGCGGCCAGCCTCCGCGCCCGCAGCAACCGGCTTCGCAGGCTCCTCGCCAGCAGGACCGCCCGCGTCCGGTTGTCCTGAACCATCTTTCGCCTGAGGAAATGGACGCCAGACGGCGCGCGCTAGCGCTGGCCCAGGTCCGTGATGCAGAAGATGCAGTCCGCCGGGCTGAAGAAGAAAAGCGCCGTGCAGCCGAAGACGCCGCCCGCCGCGAAGCGGAAGCAGCCGAAGCAGCCCGACGTGCAGCCGAAGAGGCCGCCCGTCCTTCTGCGCCGGTCGAGGAGGCTCCTGCGCCCGAAGCAGTTGAGGTCCAGGCTGAGGCTCCGCGCCCGGCGCCGGCCGTGCGCCGTCCCGAGACGTCGGCGCCTACTTCTGCACGTCCGGCTCCAGCTGGGGTTGCACCCGCAGTCCGTGGCCGCCGTCCGGAAGGTGAGGAGGAAGAGCGCGGATCTCCTCGTGGGGCTCCTGCCCGTGGTAGGGTCGTTCGTCCGGAACCGGCAAAGCCGGTGACGACGCGTCCGAAGACCGAAGAGGAGCGCCGCCGCGGCAAGCTGACGATCACGACGGCAAATGTCGATGACGACGGCAATGCGCGCGGCCGTTCGCTTTCCGCTATGCGTCGTCGCCAGGAGAAGTTCCGCCGCAGCCAGATGCAGGAAACGCGCGAGAAGATTTCCCGCGAAGTCATTCTGCCGGAAACCATCACCATTCAGGAACTGTCGCAGCGCATGTCCGAACGCGCCGTCGACGTCATCAAGTTCCTGATGAAGGAAGGCCAGATGATGAAGCCAGGCGACGTCATCGACGCCGATCTGGCAGAACTCATCGCTGGTGAATTCGGTCATACCGTCAAGCGTGTTTCTGAATCCGACGTCGAACTCGGCATCTTCAATGTGACGGATGAAGGCGGCGAACAGGTCTCGCGTCCGCCGGTCGTCACCATCATGGGTCACGTCGACCACGGCAAAACCTCGCTGCTCGACGCCATCCGCCATGCGAACGTGGTTGCCGGTGAAGCCGGCGGCATTACGCAGCATATCGGCGCTTATCAGGTGGAACAGAACGGTCAGAAGATCACCTTCATCGACACCCCCGGCCACGCCGCCTTCACGGCAATGCGTGCACGCGGTGCGCAGGCGACTGATATTGCCGTTCTCGTCGTCGCTGCCGACGATAGCGTGATGCCGCAGACGATCGAATCGATCAACCATGCCAAGGCGGCAGGCGTTCCGATCATCGTTGCGATCAACAAGATCGACAAGCCGACGGCCAATGCCCAGAAGGTCCGCACCGAACTTCTGCAGCACGAGGTCTTCGTCGAGTCCATGGGCGGTGAGGTTCTCGACGTCGAGGTTTCGGCGAAGAACGGCACCAACCTCGACAAGCTGCTTGAGGCGATCCTGCTGCAGTCGGAAATCCTAGATCTGAAGGCCAACCCGGACCGCACCGCGGAAGGCACAGTCATCGAAGCTCAGCTTGATCGCGGTCGCGGTTCCGTTGCTACGGTCCTCGTTCAGAAGGGTACGCTGCGCCCCGGCCAGATTATCGTCGCTGGTGATGTCTGGGGCCGCGTGCGTGCCCTCGTCGATGACAAGGGCAACCATGTCAAGGAAGCGGGGCCGGCCACTCCGGTTGAGGTTCTGGGTCTCTCAGGCACGCCGCAGGCGGGCGACAAGTTCGCCGTTGTCGAAAACGAAGCTCGCGCCCGCGAGATTTCCGAGTACCGTCAGCGGCTTGCCCGCGACAAGGCTGCTGCCCGCCATTCGGGCCAGCGCGGCTCGTTGGAACAGATGATGAGCCAGCTTCAGACGGCTGGCGTCAAGGAGTTCCCGCTGGTCGTCAAGGGCGACGTGCAGGGCTCGATCGAGGCAATCGCCGGTGCGCTCGACAAGCTGGGAACGGACGAAGTCCGCGCTCGTATCGTGCATTCTGCGGCTGGTGGCATCACCGAGTCGGATATCTCCCTTGCGGAAGCATCCGGTGCTGCAATCATCGGCTTCAACGTTCGTGCGAATGCGCAGGCGCGTACGCTCGCCGAGCGTCAGGGCATAGAAATCCGTTACTACAACATCATCTACGATCTCGTGGATGACGTTAAGGCAGCGATGTCCGGCTTGCTCTCTCCGGAGCGGCGCGAAACCTTCCTCGGCAATGCCGAGATCCTCGAGGTGTTCAACATCACGAAGGTCGGAAAGGTCGCGGGTTGCCGCGTTACCGAAGGCAAGGTCGAGCGTGGCGTCGGCGTCCGCCTCATCCGCGACAACGTCGTCATCCACGAAGGCAAGCTCAAGACACTCAAGCGCTTCAAGGATGAAGTCTCGGAAGTGCATTCCGGCCAGGAATGCGGTATGGCCTTCGAGAATTACGAAGACATCCGCGCGGGCGACACGATCGAATGCTTCCGCGTCGAGCACATCACCCGCACGCTCTGACGGCGCGAGACTGGTATTTTCGACGGGCGCCGGATCATCAGAGGCCGGCGCCCGAACCTTTTTGGGCAGAGAATAATGGCAACAAAACCCACATCCTCGGCACCTTCGCAACGCATGCTGCGCGTCGGCGAACAAGTGCGTGCCGCGATCACGCAGGTTCTCCAGCGTGGTGAAGTGCGCGATGACGTGATCGAAAAGACCGTCATTTCGATCTCTGAAGTCCGCATGTCTCCGGACCTGAAGATCGCGACAGCCTACGTGACGCCGCTTGGCATTTCCGATCACGGCGCAGTCATCGATGCGCTGAACCGCAACGCAAAATACATCCGCGGCCGTCTCGGCCCGCAGCTTCGGCAGATGAAATACATGCCGGAGGTCCGTTTCCGCGACGATACGAGCTTCGACAACTATAAGAAGATCGACGAATTGCTGCGCTCGCCCGAAGTCCAGCGCGACCTCGACGGCGACACTGAAGAACAATAGCAGAAGAAGCGAATGTCCAAACCACGCAAACCCAAAGGCCGCCCGGTTTCCGGCTGGCTGATCCTCGACAAGCCCGTTGATTTCGGTTCGACGGAGGCGGTCTCCAAGATCAAGTGGCTCTTCAAGGCGCAGAAATGCGGTCATGCCGGCACCCTCGACCCGCTGGCGTCTGGAATGCTGCCGATTGCGCTGGGCGATGCGACGAAGACTGTTCCCTATGTCATGGACGGCCGCAAGATTTACGAATTCAAAGTGACCTGGGGGGAGGAGCGCGCAACCGACGACCTCGAAGGCGAGGTGACTCGGAGTTCCAACAAGCGCCCGACAGAGGAGCAGATCCGCAATCTTCTTCCGAAATACACCGGTGTCATCAGCCAGGTGCCGCCGCAGTTTTCCGCGATCAAGATCGCCGGCGAGCGCGCATATGACCTGGCGCGCGACGGCGAGACGGTCGAGATTCCTTCCCGTGAAGTCGAGATTTTCCGCCTGACGCTGCTTGCCTGCCTGGATGAGAATACCGCGCATTTCGAAGTCGAGTGCGGCAAGGGCACGTATGTACGCGCCCTGGCTCGCGATTTCGGCCGCGAGCTCGGCTGCTACGGCCATATTTCCGGGCTACGCCGGACCTTCGTGGCACCTTTTGGCGAAGACAGCATGGTGGCGCTCGCAAGCCTCGTCGCGCTTGAGAAACTTGAAGACATGGACGAGCGTCTTGCCGCGCTCGACGCCCTGCTGATCGATACCAGCGAAGCCTTGTCCTCACTGCCACACCTTGCCGTCAACGACGATCAGGCACATCGCCTGAGGATGGGCAATCCCATCTTGGTGCGTGGCCGTGATGCGCCGGTTGCCGAAAGCGAAGCCTATGCGACGGCACGCGGAAAGCTCATCGCGATCGGCGAGATCGGTCAGGGAGAGTTCCGCCCGAAGCGCGTCTTCGTTTGAGTCGCAATGCGTCTTTCCGGGAACGCGACCGCGCCGGAGTTACGGATGGTAATTGTCAATCATCCCCCTTGAGCTATGTTTCTCCTCCTTGCGGCTATGAAGGCCGCCCAGCTTGAGGAGCAGGTCATGCGCGCAGTTGCGGTCGCAGTCGCGATGTTCTTTTCGGCCGTTCTCGCGGCCGCAAGCGCCCAGTCGGCCGAGCGCTGGGCGGAGTTGCCCGCCTTCCCTCCCATGTCGCCGGCGAAGACGAGCGGCATGGCGCCAGTAAACGACATCAAGATGTATTACGCCGAGTACGGTGCGGGCGACCCGATCTTGTTCATCCATGGGGGCCTCGGCAGTGCCGATGTCTGGGGCCGTCAGGTCGAGGATTTGCCAAAGACCATCTTGTGATAGTCGCCGACAGCCGCGGGCACGGACGCTCGACGCGCAGCGGGCAGCCTTTCGGCTATGATCTCATGACCTCCGATTATGTCGCACTGCTCGATTATCTGAAGCTCGACAAGGTCACGCTTGTCGGCTGGTCGGATGGAGGCATCATCGGCATCGACATGGCGATGAAGCATCCCGAGAAGTTGACGCGTCTCATCGCGCAGGCTGCCAATGTGACGACGGAGGGCGTAAAGCCGGACGTGATGACGAACAAAACGTTCAGCGACTAAATCAAGTCCGCGGGCGAGGCCTACAAGAAGCTCTCGCCGACACCGAACGAATATGACGCATTCGTCAACCAGATTTCGGCGATGTGGATGAGTGAGCCCGCCTGGACTGCTGCCGACCTCGGCAAGATTACCGTGCCCGTCACCCTGGCAATCGGCGATCACGACGAAGCGATCAAGCTCGATCACACCGAAAGGATGGCGAAGGAGATCCCCGGTGCAAAGCTCGTCATTCTGAAGGATGCCAGCCATTTTGCAATGCTGCAGGATCCCGAAGGGTACGATGCGATGATCCGTGACGCGATGGCGGGCAAGTGATAAATCCGCCATCTGGTGCAGGCCCCTTTCCATCGAGGCTCATTTGGGTTATAGGCAGCGCCAGCATCAGGCAGGACCTGAGTGCATTCGCGGCCGAAGCTGGACGACATCCCGGCTTTTGGCGACCTAATCTCCTCTCATAGAAAGGAACATCCGATGTCGATTACAGCTGAGCGCAAGACGGCTCTCATTAAGGAATACGCAACGTTCGAAGGCGACACCGGTTCTCCGGAAGTTCAGGTTGCGATCCTGACCGAGCGTATCAACAACCTGACGGAACACTTCAAGGGTCACAAGAAGGATAACCATTCCCGCCGTGGCCTGCTGACGATGGTTTCGAGCCGCCGCTCGCTTCTTGACTATCTCAAGAAGAAGAACGAAGGCCGCTACACCAAGCTGATCACCAGCCTGGGTATCCGCCGCTAATGATTTCCGGCGGGCGTTCCTTATGGACGCCCGCCGGATGCTTTTGAGTGGCCGATGGCCCCATGAAATTCTGCCGCCGCGCCCTATCTTCGCGTGGAGGAAATACGGTGGACCCGGATGGGCCGGTTCTGCCAAACCAACCGTTGACCTGTCATGGGGCAGGATTGCCGGATGCTTTCGGCCAAAGTCTTTCAAGGAGGGCTTTGGTCCGGTTTCTCAGGAAGCTGGGGATGAAAAGCCTCCCGTTGTCTTGCCCATGATACGTCACACCAATTGCGGTCGACTGTGCGCTGCGCTTTCCGCGACGGCGCGCGCTCCCGCATCGAAGGACAAGACATATGTTCGATACCCATACCGTGGAAATCGAGTGGGCTGGCCGCCCGCTGAAGCTCGAAACTGGCAAGATCGCCCGTCAGGCTGATGGTGCCGTTCTCGCGACTTACGGCGAAACCGTGGTTCTCGCCACCGTCGTTTCCGCCAAGGCGCCGAAGCCAGGCCAGGACTTCTTTCCGCTCACCGTCAACTACCAGGAAAAGACCTACGCGGCCGGCAAGATCCCCGGCGGCTATTTCAAGCGCGAAGGCCGTCCGAGCGAAAACGAAACCCTCGTTTCCCGCCTGATCGACCGCCCAATCCGTCCGCTCTTCCCGGAAGGCTACAAGAACGACACGCAGGTCGTCGTGACTGTCGTCCAGCATGACCTGGAGAACAACCCGGACATCCTATCGATGATCGCAACCTCGGCCGCCCTGACGCTCTCCGGCGTTCCCTTTATGGGTCCGGTCGGCGGCGCGCGCGTCGGATATATCAATGGTGAATACGTCCTGAACCCGCATCTCGACGAGATGGACGAATCGAGCCTCGACCTCGTCGTCGCCGGCACGCATGACGCGGTTCTGATGGTCGAATCTGAAGCCAAAGAGCTTCCGGAAGACGTCATGCTCGGCGCCGTCATGTTCGGCCACAAGGGCTTCCAGCCGGTTCTCGAAGCGATCATCAAGCTCGCTGAAGTTGCCGCCAAGGAGCCTCGCGATTTTGCACCGGAAGACTATTCGACTCTCGAAAACGAAATGCTTGGCCTTGCAGAAGCCGAACTTCGCGAAGCCTACAAGATCACCCAGAAGGCTGATCGCTACGCCGCTGTCGATGCAGTCAAGGCGAAGGTAAAGGAGCACTTCCTGCCGGAAGAAGGCGAAGCCGAATATACGGCCGAAGAAGTCGGCGCGATTTTCAAGCACCTGCAGGCAAAGATCGTTCGCTGGAACATTCTCGACACCAAGAGCCGCATCGACGGCCGCGATCTCGCGACTGTTCGCCCGATCGTCGCTGAAGTCGGCCTGCTGCCGCGCACGCACGGTTCGGCTCTGTTCACCCGCGGTGAAACGCAGGCGATCGTCGTTGCCACGCTCGGCACCGGCGAAGACGAGCAGTACGTCGATTCCTTGACGGGTATGTACAAGGAAAACTTCATGCTGCACTACAACTTCCCGCCCTACTCGGTCGGTGAAACGGGCCGCATGGGTTCCCCGGGCCGCCGCGAGATCGGCCACGGCAAGCTTGCATGGCGCGCCATCCACCCGATGCTGCCGTCGGTTGAGCAGTTCCCCTATACGCTCCGCGTCGTCTCGGAAATCACCGAGTCCAATGGTTCCTCCTCGATGGCAACCGTCTGCGGTACGTCGCTGGCGCTGATGGATGCAGGCGTTCCGCTCGCAAAGCCGGTCGCCGGGATCGCCATGGGCCTGATCAAGGAGGAAGAGCGCTTCGCCGTTCTTTCCGACATCCTCGGCGATGAAGACCATCTCGGCGACATGGACTTCAAGGTTGCCGGCACGGAAGCAGGCATCACCTCGCTGCAGATGGACATCAAGATCCACGGCATCACCGAAGAGATCATGCAGATCGCTTTGGATCAGGCGAAGGGTGGCCGTCTGCACATCCTCGGCGAGATGGCGAAGGCCATTTCCGAAAGCCGCGGCCAGCTCGGCGAATTCGCTCCGCGCATCGAAGTCATGAACATCCCAGTCGACAAGATCCGCGAAGTCATTGGCTCCGGCGGCAAGGTCATTCGCGAAATCGTCGAAAAGACGGGCGCGAAGATCAACATCGAAGACGACGGCACCGTCAAGATCGCATCGTCTTCCGGCAAGGAAATCGAAGCGGCCCGCAAGTGGATCCATTCGATCGTCGCCGAGCCGGAGATTGGCCAGATCTACGAAGGCACGGTCGTCAAGACCGCTGACTTCGGCGCTTTCGTCAATTTCTTCGGCGCCCGTGATGGTCTCGTCCATATTTCGCAGCTGGCTTCCGAGCGCGTTGCCAAGACGCAGGACGTCGTCAAGGAAGGCCAAAAGGTCTGGGTCAAGCTCCTCGGCTTCGATGAGCGCGGCAAGGTCCGCCTGTCGATGAAGGTCGTCGACCAGACGACTGGCCAGGAACTCCCGGCTGCCGAAAAGAAGAAGGAGGAGGCGGCTGAGTAAGCCGCGCCTTTCCAACCGTTCATGGGCGCGGGATTTTTCTCGCGCCCTTTTTGTATGAAGTCGAGAAGAGATCATGAGCCGCGAAACGCTGAAGACCCTGCTCCATCCCTTTGCGAGCGGTACCATTGATCCGCCGCGCGAGGGTTCGCGCGTGCTGTTCCTGGGTGCCGAAGCAGGCTTTGTGCTGCCGGAGGGCTTTGCCGCGTCCCTCAGCGCCGTACAGGGCTTCCGGCCGCTCTACAGGCAGCTTCTGTCGCAGCGTATCGAAGCATCGCCTGAGATCGAGGGCGAAGATTATGATGTGGCGCTCGTGCTCTGCACGAAGCACAAAGGCGAGAACGAAGCGAATATCGCTGCAGCACTTTCCCGCTTGAGGGCCGGTGGCCTGATCGTCGTTGCCGGTGGCAAGGAAGACGGCATCCAGCCGCTGCGCAAGCATCTGGAAGGCTTCGGCCTCGATATCAAGCACATGCCGAAATATCACGGTGTTGCATTCTGGTTTACGCGGCCGAAGGACGTCAGCGAAGCTGTTTCGAAATTCGCCAAGCCACCGGTGCGCGTCGACGGACGCTTCAATGCTTCAGCCGGCATGTTCTCGCATGACCGCATCGATGACGGCTCGGAGTTGCTCGCCTCGCGCCTTCCGACAAATTTCACCGGCGACGCGGCCGATTTCGGCGCAGGCTGGGGCTATCTCTCAGTCGAGCTTGCGGAGAAATCGCCGAACCTCGAGCGCCTCGACCTCTACGAGGCCAACCACGCGGCTTTGGAGGCCGCCAAGGCCAATCTGGCAGAGAACTGCCCGAACGCACCGGCACGCTTCTTCTGGCACGATCTGGCGGCCGAACCGGTCAAGGACAAGTACGATCTGATCGTCATGAACCCGCCCTTTCATGAAGGACACGCGGCGGAGCCTTCGCTCGGCCAAGCAATGATAAAGACGGCTGCATCGGCGCTACGCGGTGGCGGCCGTCTCATGCTCGTCGCCAATCGCGGTTTGCCCTACGAGCCGGTGCTTGCTGCAAATTTCAAGGAAAGCGGCGAAACCTGCCGAAACGCACGCTTCAAAGTGCTGTGGGCGAAGAAATAAGAAAGACGGCCAGTCCGCATCCCACAACCTGAATTTCCTCCGGGGACTGGAGAAGAACAGGACCGCCCGCTGATTGACGCCTGGCCGCGCGATGAGCACCGCTATACAGCCTGGTATATCTTCAACGAAGCCCATGTGAAGGGGCGCTACCCGAAGCACTTCGACCGAAGAAACGCTTGGCTGGCTCCTTGAGCGGACCGAACCCTTTGCACCAGATTGTCGCGGCGATTTGTAAGCAGCGCCTTTCGGAATTGGAGAGGGAAAGCGGTGACAACTGACGGCTTTCCGAACTCTGTCCAGTAACAGAGCAGATACCCGCTGCGGCCGTTTCGCTGATAGAAAACCGGTGTCCTGCCGCCTGGAGCAACAGGCGTCGCCGGCGACCAATCTGCCTCGCTTACTCTACATCTGCCTTGCGCAGCGTATCCAGCGTCGGCATCGAGGTTATGTTGTAGCCGGCGTCCACAAAATGGATTTCGCCGGTCACGCCTGCGGACAGGTCGGAGAGCAGGTAGAGGGCGGAATTGCCGACCTGATCGATGCTGACCGACTTGCGGAGGGGAGCATTCCGCTGGTTCCAGGAGAGGATTGCACGGGCATCCGAAATGCCGGCGCCGGCCAGCGTACGGATCGGGCCTGCGGAGATGGCGTTAACGCGGATGCCGCGCGGACCGTAGTCGGCGGCGAGATAGCGCACGGAGGCCTCCAGAGCAGCCTTTGCGACCCCCATGACGTTGTAGTTCGGGATGACGCGTGTGGAACCGTTATAAGTCAGCGTCAGCATCGAACCGCCCTCGGCCATCAGAGGTGCGCAGCGCCTGGCGATCTCCGTAAAGGAAAAGCAGGAGATGACCATCGTTCGGGTGAAGTTTTCGCGCGTCGTATCCGCGTAGAGACCCTTCAGCTCGTTCTTGTCGGAAAAGCCGATGGCATGGACGATGAAATCCAGTTTGCCCCAACGCTCCTCGACTGCACCGACAACGCCGTCGACTGAGGCAATGTCTTCGACGTCGCAGGGTACGACGAAATCCGAGCCGACTTCCGCTGCGAGCGGTTTCACCCGCTTGCCAAGCGCCTCTCCCTGATAGGTAAAGGCAAGCTCGGCACCTTGGGCTGCAAGCGCCCTTGATATACCCCAGGCGATAGAATGGTTGTTGGCGACGCCCATGATGAGCCCGCGCTTACCCTGCATGATTGCGGTCATGTTCTTATCCGTTGTAGCGCTGGAAAACGAGCGTCGCGTTGGTGCCGCCGAAGCCAAAGGAGTTGGAGAGGGCGATGTCGATCTTGGCGTTGTCGATGCGCTTGCGGACGATAGGCACTCCATCGAATTCAGGATCGAGTTCCTTGATGTGGGCGCTTTCGCCGATGAAGCCTTCCTGCATCATCAGGATCGAATAGATCGACTCCTGGACGCCGGCTGCACCCAGCGAGTGACCCGTCAGCGACTTGGTCGACTGGATGTGAGGCATCTTGTCGCCGAAGACCTCCCGGATCGCGCCGATTTCCTTGCTGTCGCCCACCGGCGTAGAGGTGCCGTGCGTATTGATGTAATCGATATCACCCTTCACCGTCGAGAGTGCCTGACGCATGCAGCGCACGGCGCCTTCGCCGGAAGGAGCGACCATGTCGTAACCGTCGGAGGTCGCGCCGTAGCCGACGATCTCGGCGTAGATCTTCGCACCGCGTGCCTTGGCACGCTCCAACTCTTCAAGAACGAGAACGCCGGCACCGCCAGCGATGACGAAGCCGTCACGGTTGACGTCGTAGGCGCGCGAAGCCATTTCCGGTGTGTCGTTGTACTTGGAAGACATCGCGCCCATGGCGTCGAAGAGATTGGACATGGTCCAGTCGAGGTCTTCGTGACCGCCGGCGAACATCACGTCCTGCTTGCCCCACTGGATCATTTCTGCGGCATTGCCGATGCAGTGCGCAGAAGTCGAGCAGGCCGACGAGATCGAGTAGTTGACGCCGTGAATCTTGAACCAGGTTGCAAGTGTCGCCGATGCCGTGGACGACATTGCCTTCGGCACGGCAAACGGGCCGATGCGCTTCGGGCTGTTGTTTTTGATGGTGATCTCGGCAGCTTCGATCAGCGTGCGGGTGGACGGACCGCCGGAGCCCATGATGATGCCGGTGCGTTCGTTGCCGCTGACCACGGATTCTTCGAGACCGGAATCGGCAATCGCCTGCTTCATGGCCACATGGTTCCAGGCGCCGCCTTGCGATAGGAAGCGCATTGCGCGGCGATCGACCAGATCGGTCGGATCGAGGCTGGGACGACCCCAGACCTGGCACTTGAAGCCATGCTCGGCAAAATCGTTGGAGAAGGAAATGCCGGACTTGGCATCGCGCAGCGAGGCCGTGACCTCAGCGGCATCTTTGCCGATCGAGGAAACAACGCCCAGACCCGTGACAACTACCCGTCTCATGTGTTTCGACCTTTTCGTTTTTTCTATCTTGGAATACCGGGCCGTTTCGCCCGGTAGAGTCAGGCGGCCTTTTCCTGGAAAAGGCCGACGCGCAGATCGGTAGCCTTGTAGATGACCTCACCGTCGGCCTTCATCCAGCCATCGGCGATGCCGAGAACGAGACGGCCGCGCATGACGCGCTTGAAGTCGATGCCGTATTCGACAAGCTTCGTCTTCGGCGTCACCATGCCGGTGAACTTCACCTCGCCGGTAGAGATTGCACGGCCCTTGCCAGGCTCGCCCAGCCAGCCAAGGAAGAAGCCGGTCAGCTGCCACATGGCGTCAAGGCCGAGGCAGCCCGGCATCACGGGATCGCCCATGAAGTGACAGGGGAAGAACCAGAGGTCCGGCGTGATGTCGAATTCGGCGCGAATGAAACCCTTGCCATGCGGTCCACCGTCTTCGGAAATCTGCGTAATGCGATTGAACATCAGCATCGGCGGCAGCGGCAGCTGCGCATTACCCGGGCCGAACATTTCGCCGCGGCCGCAGGTCAGGATTTCCTCATAGGTGAAGCTGGATTGTTTCGTTGTCATCAAAATTCTGTTTCCCCCGCACGTGCCAATGGAGTGAGTGTTTAGTCCAAGTTCCAAGGAAAATGAAGCATAACCATGGCTAGTTCTACCCCGCCCTTGAACTGACTTGTCGCCTTATTTGGTGGTCGCATACAGGAAGGCCAAGGCCCCGGCCAGACCCAATTGCGTCAAAAGCCCGATTTTCCGGCGTTTCGAGGGCCATTGTCCCCATTGGAACTATTGAAAGGCTTCCGCGCAAAAGATATATGGCTTAGGAAACCTGATTGATTGACGCTAGAATAACCGGAGTTCTTCCCTTATGGCGGCTGCAGCCCCGATCGCAATCGAAGCCAGACTGCGCAGCGCAGGCCTGCGACCGACGCGTCAACGCGTTGCGCTCGGCGATCTGCTTTTTGCGAAAGGCGACCGGCATCTGACTGTCGAGGAACTGCACGAGGAAGCAGTTACCGCCGGCGTCCCGGTTTCTCTGGCGACCGTCTACAACACGCTGCACCAGTTTACCGAAGCCGGCATGATCCGTGTTCTCGCCGTCGAGAGCGCCAAGACCTATTTTGACACCAACGTCTCCGATCATCATCACTTCTTTGTCGAAGGCGATAATGAAGTGCTGGATATTCCGGTCAGCAACTTGACGATCGGCAATCTACCGGAGCCGCCGCAGGGCATGGAAATCGCCCATGTCGACGTTGTAATCCGCCTGCGCCCGAAGCGCTGAATTTCACATGACATCGTCAGGGTGGCGACCGGGCTTATGCCTGTAGGTCGGGAACGTCCATCCGAACCACAATGCGCCGCCGCGTACGGCGAAGGCTGCGACAACGCCAAGGGCGGATGCGCCATAAAGCGGCAGGCCGAGTTCAGTTGCACCAGTAAAGATGCCCGCACCGAAGAGTGCCGCAGTGATGTAGATTTCGGGTCTCAGGAGCACGGAAGGCTCGTTAGCCATCAGATCGCGCAACACGCCCCCGAAGGTTGCCGTCAGTGTCCCCGTCACGATCGCGATCGTCGGCGAGCCTGTCGCGGCAAGTCCCTTGGCCGCACCCATGACGCAATAGGCGGCGAGGCCCACCGCATCGAGCCAGATCAGCAGCCGGTAACGCGACTCCACGAGATGGGCGGTGAAGAAAACCACGATGCCTACCAGACAGCAGATGACGATATAGGCTGGGTTCAGCACCCAGAATACCGGCACGCGGCCAAGCACGATATCGCGCACCGTGCCGCCGCCGGTGCCTGTTACCATCGCGAAGAAAAGGAAGCCGATGAGGTCGAGCTGCTTGCGCGAGGCGGCGAGTGCACCCGTCGCGGCAAAGAGTGCGATGCCAGCATAATCGAGATAGACGAGCAGAGACATTGATTGGCCCCCAGAGCCGGCAGACGATACTGAACTGAATCACGGCGGCAAGGGCGGCGCAAGGCGGATCGTCCAGAATGGGCGCCTGTCAGTGTCCATCCGACAAAAGAGGAAAGCCGTGAAAGCGCTTCTCATCGTCCTGAACTTCATAGCCCTCCTTGTGGCTCAGTCGGCCTCTGCGCAGCAATCGCTGATCTCGGACCCGGAAATCTACGAGAAGAAGCATTTCACCGAGCAATGCACGAAGGCCGAATTTTCCGACGCTTACATCACGCGCCAGGACATCAACAATGACGGCCTTATCGACGCCGTGGTCAATGAGGGCGAATTGACCTGCGACGGAAAGAAGGGGCCGCAGTGCAACGACGATGGCTGCACCTATAATTTCTACCTGCAGGTGGCCGAGGGCGGCTATTTCATGATCGCGACGGCGCAGATTTACGGCTACGATTTCATCAAGCGCTTTGGCAATATGGTGCTGGCCATGAAGATGCATCCGCGCTTCTGCGATCGCACCGATGGCGGTCCCTGCATCGTAACGGCGCGTGTTCGCGGCACGAAGTTTGTCACCATTTCAAAGAAATAATGCTTCAGGCTGGATAGAGCTCGGACGTTCGACCAGCAAAGTAATAGCCGACGAGACCGAACCATTCGCGCACGGCGGTCGCCATGTTCAGGGCATTGAGGCTCGGCTGCGTGAAGTCGATGCCCAGCGCTACATGACCATCCGTCCGGAAATCCGTCGGCCACGGCACGACATCGATGCCCTGCTTGCGGAAAATGCCGACCGAACGCGGCATGTGATAGCCGGATGTGATCATCAGGCAGTTCGAAAGTCCCTGGCTTGCAAGCAGTTCCTTGGTATTAATCGCATTTTCGAAGGTCGTGCGGGATGTTCTGTCTTCGACAAGCCGTTCACGCGCAATCCCGAAAAGCGGAAAGAAGCGCGCCGAGGCGGCCGCATCGCCTTCATATTTTCCAGACATCGAGCCATCCCCGCCGGAAATCAGAATACGCGATTGCGGATATCGCTGCGCCAGCCGTAGCGCTTCGATAAAACGGTCCGCGCCTGCATTGAACTCGATTCCGTGGCTGGTCGTATTCACTTCATTTTCAAACGCGCCGCCGAGAACGATCATGCATTGCAAATTATCCGGATCACGGTCCGGCTTTGGAAACCGCAATTCCAGATCCTGGAGGAGGTAATTGCCTGTTGTGGTGAAAAGGATGACGAAGAGCAGCAGTGTGCCGAGCGCCGAGAAAAATACGGCGAGGCTCCTGAAGCGGAGAACGACGGCAAGGAATGCGAAGAGAATTAGGAAGAACACCAGCGATAGCGGCTGGCCGAAGACCCAGACTAACTTCGAGAACAGAAACAATGATACCCCCATGTCAAAACCAGCGGCATCTTATCCGATTCGATTGTGACGGGAATGACGGACGCGTGGCACGATCAAAAGCTTGTATTGGGATGGGGCTTTCGGCATAGGAACACCGTTGCTTCAAGCAAAGCTCCGTAAGCGTTTACGTCAATCAACGCGCAATCCGCCACCTGGGCATTCGCATTGGTTCGGCCGATATCTTACGGAGAAATTCAATGCCCTATGGCAAACTCTCCACACGCAATAACACGATTGCCGTGCCGTTTATCTTGTCGATGCTGATGACAGGCGTCGTCTCCGCCATCAGTATCGTCGCCATGCAGGGCGTTGGCCCGCTTGCTTTTGCCATGTGGCCATCCGCATGGGTGCTGTCTTGGGTCGCCGCTTTTCCGGTGCTGTTGCGGGTCACGCCGGCTGTCCGGCGCATCGCTTCATTCATCGTTGAATCATAACGAAAAAAATACCGGCAGAGCACATGGCCTGCCTGCACTGTGTATCGCCGCCGCGCAGATCAGGCTCAATCGGATCATCCCCGGATTTGTCTTGCCACCCGTTTGTGTTCCGTCTTTTGAGCCGCTAGTTTGAGGCCGACTCATCTCCTGGAAGCCATCGCGGACATGTCTGCACTTGAGAATTTCGCCGAAAATCTGCGGCGCCTCTGCCTTGCCAAGGCAGGCAGCATCAGCGCTGCGGCGCGCGGTATGCAAATCGGCCGCTCGCAGATTGAATCCTATCTTCAGGCACGGCGCGCACCGGGCCGGGCCTCTGTAAAGAGGATCTGTGAATATCTCGGTGTGACCGAGGAAGAGATGTACCAGCGGCCGGTTGCGGTCGATTTGGACCACGGCCGTCCATCGGCGCAACGCATCTTGTCTGCGGCGAGGGATGCCCTGGAACCGCTCCTCTTTGCCGATCCTTCCGCCGGTATCGCACCCGGCATTTATCATGCTTACATGACGATCCCTGGTACGCCGGAGAGCCTACTTTGTGCCGTTGTTGTTATTGCCAAGCAGGGAAGCGCCACGACTTTCCGGCGTCTTACCAATCGAGCGATCAAGAAGGGCGAATATTGGTCCCGCTTCACCGGCGATCACAAAGGCATCGTCGTCGAGCGGCTCAATTGCCTTTCCTTCGTCGCAGCCAATCAGATTGGTACACAAGAGCCGACGCTGATGCGCCTTCGGTGGCTGCCATTCTCCGAGAAGCTGCTTGGAGGGCACGCCATGATTTTTACGCCCGCTGGACCGTCCTTCAGCGCCGTTGTGATGGTGCCGCTGAGCACGAAGATAAACCTCAGAACGGCGCTGCGCCTCGCGAAAGTCTACCGAACGGCCGATGAGGCCGTTCCGCGGATCGTACGGGACATGATTACCCAGCAGCGTGCCGATTTCATCTCTTCGGTCACACGCGATCTCGGTTAGTTGAGCGACAGCCCGGCTTCATGGGTCGCGGGCGCGTGATCGACGTTGACGCGGTGCGCCTCGATCAGCGCCATAGACAAGAGGTAGGTCAGCATCGGCTGCCGGGCGCTGCGGCTTTGCGCGATCAGCGTGTTCAGCATGTCGATCGTATAGTCGCCGACCCCATCATCCAAATTCAGCGTTTGTTCGGCTTGTGCAGTCTTTTTATGGGCCATCGTGCTTTCTCCGGCGTCTTGTCGAGTTCATTCGCGCATTATGATTGGCATAATTCACGTTTTTCGGCTAGATATTTCTGTATAAACACAAAAATAACGATTTTAATTCAGAAATTCCCGGATTTTGACTTAAATTGAAGCAATACGCCACTGTGATGTATCAAACTAATATTTGCGAATTAATCGAATATTTTCAGTTGGCGCCTCATTGTTCGGGCTGCGATCAACACCGATTGCTTTCGAACCGAGGAGATGGAGCATGCAGAAGAAGAGCAAGCCGAACCTTAAGGTTACCGCAGCCAAGGCTAAGCCGACTTTTGTCAGCCGCGGCATGATGTTCCGCATCGATTAAGCGATGAGATGCCTGCCGGGCGAATGAGTTGCGGCGGGCATTTTTCTGCGATGCGCTATCGTTCCTCCCGCACGCTCGTCTTCCATAGTGATGGTGCCGAGTTCGTAGCCTGTAATTTCCTCACCAAGGCTGTCTTCGAGTGCAGTCCGGACCTTCTGGATTTTTTGCGCGCTATTGCCGAGTGGAGTGATCGCGCCGCGATCCGCGATCAAGCGCCCGGCCATAGTGAGGACGAACTCGATGAAACGCTTGTGGCGCTTGTCGAGATGTCCGCACTTGTCGTCGAAGGATCCGAACTTGAGATGCGGGAGGAGGCCTTCCGTCAGCATTGGAAGTGGGGCGTGCCCGCCGCCCTGATGCATTTTTGCGTTCAGGACCCCGATTACATGTCCCTTAATGAGGCCGAAGATCTGCAGCGCGCTGCGCTCGCAAGCGATGGCGAGATCGAGCTCTACAGCCTCAATTCGGAGCAAGGCGATATCATTTCGCTATCCGCCGAACCCTCCGGAAATTCCTTGCTGGAGCTGATGGCGAGGCGGCGGACTCAACGCAAGGGCCTTACGAAAGCCGTGTCATTGCACGCGCTCTCCGAAGCGCTTTTCGCAGGCCTCGGGATTACAGGCACTGCACGAAATTCGGTGGTGACGCTGCCGCTGTCGATGACACCGTCGGGCGGCGCACGCAACCCTTATGAAGCCTATGTTTTTGTGAAGGCGGTCGACGGGCTGGCGCCAGGAATCTATCACTATTCGGCCTTCGAGCATTCGCTGGCAAAGATATCGGACGCTTCGCCCTCTTTCGGCGATCTGGTGGGCGGCCAGGAGTGGGCGGATACCATGCCCTGCATGATCGTACTCGTTGCCCATATGGACCGCAGCATGTGGAAATATAGCGATGCCAACGCCTACCGCGTGGTTTTGATCGAGGCCGGGCACATTGGGCAAAACATCATGCTTTCGGCCACGGCGCACGGCATGACGGCTTGCCCAACCGCGGCTCTAAGCCATACGCGGATAGGCGAATTGGTTGGTCTGCGCAATCCTGCTCATGCGCCGATCTACGCACTGACGCTTGGTTTCCCTGACGTAGCGTAAAGCCCAAAAAAAGTCGGTTGAATTTTGCAACTATCGGGTTGAGTTCTGCTCAAGAACCGGCATAGTATCGTTAGCAATTCGTTAATATATGAGGGAATGCTAGGTGCCTGATCCCGTAGATATCCTCGTCGGTCGCAATGTCAGACAGCTCCGCGCCCGCCGCCGTGTCTCGCAACTGGAGCTGGGGGAAGCTCTTGGTTTGACGTTCCAGCAAATTCAGAAATACGAAAAAGGCACCAACCGGGTCTCCGCCAGCAAGTTGCACCAGATCGCGGTCTTTCTTGGCGTTGAGATCTCCGCACTCTTTGAAGGCGCGGAAACGTCGCAATTCCCGTCAAAAGTTGCGCTAAGCCCCGAGGCTTATGAACTGGCTGTCAATTATGACAGGCTTCACTCGCCCGCGGGCAAGGAAGCGGTCAAAACCATTCTGACGCTGATGAGCGCGGAAAAGGCTGCCTGACGCTCCGATTCCGGCGATAGCAAAAGAGTATCCCGGTACCTTATGCCCGCCGCAGGCGGGTTTCTTTTTGTTTCGGGATTCTAATGAAGTTCGCGCTCGTGCAGCGCGACAAGCAAGTCGTCCTGCGTGTGATGCCCGGCGTGATAAAGGTCGATCGCGATGCTGGCGATCGAAAGGCCCTGCTGGCTGCGGAGCTTGATGTTGCGCTCGGCACACCAAGTATAAAGCGCGCCGGCAAGGACGTCGACGTCATCCGGCTGAAAGGACAAGGAGGCTGCTGCCGTCATGGAAGTGACCTTCAATTGGTTTGTTCCCCAGAATTATGCGGGTAGTAGTGATGGCATTTCAGCAGGTTGCAAGCGGCATCCGCAGCCTGCGTTAACGCAGGACGTATTGCCGGCTTTCTCTGTTTCAAATTGGAACAGAAATGGCCGGCTCTACGGAGCGGTTCTGGACTCGTGTGGTTTTGAGACATGCCGCCATGTGCCGGGTGGCGGTTTACTGTCTATCGGCCGCTCCAAAATTAGGCTCCAAAGCGGCGCGCGTGCTTCGATCACGGCCAGCTTGGGGATCATCCGATCAAAAATCACGCTCAGTCGCGACGGTGAGAGCACTGACATTTTGCACTATAGCCTATCAGAAGTCCGAGGAACTCGATGACGCTATTGCCGTTACATATCAGCAGAGATCGCAATGGGAGTTTCCAAGTGACGATCAGGACTGTTTTTGTAACAATCTTCATATTGATAGCCAGCGTCGCGAGTGGTGCCGATACAGTGGTGGGAACCTGGAAGACGGAAAACGGCGAGACGTCGGTGATCGACCATTGCGGAGCGAATTATTGCATTGTGGCAAAGAGCGGGCGATATGCGGGACAGCAGATCGGTTTCTTTTCAGGCAGGGCGGATACATATACCGGCCGGCTCACAGATCCCCGGACCAAAACAACCTATAGCGGCAGGCTCACCGTATCGGGAAACAGCCTCAAACTCCGGGGCTGCGCGACGAGCGTATTGTGCAAGACCCAGATTTGGACCCGCCTGAACTGAGATAGCGCTATCATCAGACCGTTTTGTTTTCCGAGCATCATTGTGGCGCTGGGCGGAACGATTGTTTCCAAGGGCCCGTATCGCTTCTTGCGCTATCCGAACTATGTTGTCGTGATGGGCGAGATCGCGGCACTCCCACTCGGTTTTGCCACTTTATGCACTTCTGTTTTCCATCGCCAATGCAATCATTGTGACTATTCGCGTCAAGGCCGAGAATGCCGCACTTGCAGGATTGTCCCATGCCGAACCGGCTTGATTCTGATCTTTCCGATCGCCGCCAGAGCGTCATTTGGATCGGTTTCTTCGCCATGTGCATCGGCATGTTTATGGCGATCTTGGATGTGCAAGTTGTGGCGACGTCGTTGCCAACGATCCAGGCTGCTCTCGACATCGATCCCGAGCAGATGAGCTGGATTCAGACCGTCTATCTGATTGCCGAGGTAGTCGCCATCCCGTTAACCGGGTTCCTGACGCGTTTTCTCACCATGCGATGGCTGTTCGTGACGTCGCTGGTCCTGTTCGTGATCGCGTCGGCGGGGTGTGCGATCAGCAGCGGCTTCCGTGAACTCGTCGCCTGGCGGGTTCTGCAGGGCTTTTCAGGCGGAACGCTGATACCCTCTGTCTTCTCGGCGGTGTTCATTCTGTTTCCAAACGAGCGCCAAGCCCTTGCCACGACCATTGCCGGCGTTCTTGCCGTCCTCGCTCCGACTGTCGGGCCGATTGTCGGTGGCTGGCTGACAGAGACCTACTCCTGGCATTGGCTTTTCTTGATCAATATCATTCCTGGAATTCTTGCCGCTCTTGTTGCAATGCGATCGCTCCCTCAAGAGCGCGTCGACGTCTGGGAACTTCGCGGGCTTGACGGGGTAGGATTGGTCACGATGGCCGTCGCTCTGATTACGCTGGAGCTTGGATTGAAGGAAGCGCCCACGAGCGGCTGGATGTCAGCATATGACAGTGGCCTGTTCGCCGTCTCAGCCCTATCAGCATTGGCATTCATATGGCGATCGCTCCACCGGGCCCGGCCGTTGGTAGAGCTTCATAATTTCCAAGATCGAAACTTTATGGTGGGCTCGACGCTAAGCTTCATCCTCGGCTTCGGTCTATTCGGTTCTGTCTATCTGATGCCTGTGTTTCTGGCCTTTGTCAGAGGACATAACGCATTCGAAATCGGTATGACAATGCTCGTAACCGGCATCGCGCAATTATGTACAGCGCCAATTGCTGTTGCGCTCGAAAAGCGAATGGACCCCCGCCTGCTGTCCGCGGTCGGCTTCGCGCTCTTTGCAATCGGCATCGGTATGAGTGCTTCGCAAAACCCTCGCTCAGATTATGACGCAATGTTCTGGTCACAGATCATAAGAGGCGTCTCCATCATGTTTTGCCTTCTGCCGCCGACCCGTCTGGCGCTCGGCACGCTGCCGCCCGAGCGTGTTCCAGATGCAAGTGGTCTGTTCAATTTGATGCGAAACCTTGGCGGCGCAATTGGGATCGCGCTCATCGATACCATACTATATACCCGCTCGGAGCCGCTTGGACAAAAGCTCTGGGATCGCTTGCAGGCAGGGAATTTGGAGGCTGCCGAATTCATCGGCGCGCCGGCCCAGATCGTTGCCGGCCACACTGGCGCTTTTGATGCGGACACGACAGCAATATTGAACCCCCTTGTTCAGACCGCGGCAACCGTCCAAGCGCTCAACGAAGCGTGGATGATGGTCGCAATCATCACGGCATGCGCTGTCATATGCCTCCCTTTTGCAAAGCCTGTTTTGCCGACGCAGTCGTGACCGAGGTCCCGCGTGATGCGCGCACATCAGAGCCCATGGAGCCGGCGGTGAGCACGAGGCCAGCAATGAGCTTCTACTTCGTGCTGCATCCACAAGGTTTTCGATCGCAGATACGCACCCGCCGATCCTGATTTGCGCTTTGTCGTAAGCGGGCGCCTGAAGGAGTTCTTCCAGAACGGGAAGCACTATCATGACCTGAGGGTCAGTCGCTGCGTCTGCCTAACCAACCGAGACTGCACCCAGCATGGATGCCCAGAACTGGCATCGGGAGGAGCGTTTCCTCGACTAACGTGAGCGAACATGTCTGGGCGACCCCTTGCAGGGCATGAAAAAAGCAACGGTGTTAGGCGTCAAGGGACGCTGCGCGGTATTCTCGCATCCTTGCGTTCAAGGTGATGATCATCTTTCGCATGACGGCGACAAGAGCGAGCTTGGCGGGTTTGCCCCTGTTTCGGAGATTTGTATAAAAGGCCTTCATGGCGGGATCGAAGCGAATGGCTGGCAGAGCGGCGATGTACAGCGCGTCTCGAACTGGTTGCCTTCCTCCCGCGATCATGCGCTTGCCTCGCATCAGGCCACTGTCTCGGTTGAGTGGCGCGACGCCAACCAGCTTGGCGATCTGCCCCTTCTCCATCAGCCCCAGTTCGGGCAGACCTGCGAGAAGAAAGCATGCCGTGCGCAGGCCGATGCCCTTCAGCGACATCAGCACGTCGGCTTTGGCTGACAATTCTGGGTCCGATGCAAGACAGGCCGTCATGGCGTCCACCACGGCCTGCCGTTGGCTGAGCAAGAACTGCAGCGTCTGCTCGATCCAATCCCTCGTCCGGTCGTTCAGCTTTTCCCGGCGGTTCTTCTCCTGGACGATCATGTGCGACAATTGCTTGTAGCGTGACACCAGATCGGTCAGCTCGGCTTGCTCGACGCTGGGCTGGCAAAGCAGGCGTGTTTCCATGCGCCGTCCATAGTCGGCCAGAACGAAGGCGTCGATCTTGTCGGTCTTGGAAAGCTGACCGCCGGCGCGAGCGAACTGCCTGATTTGCTTGGCGTTGACACGCGCGACAGGCAGGCCCGCTGCCTGCAGCGCTTTCACGACACGACGCTCATAGCCACCGGTCGGCTCCAGAACCAGGCGCTTGATATCGTCGAAAGCCGCAAGGAAGGCGATCATTTCGGCAGTGCCCGCAGCCGTGTTGGCAAAGGTCGCATACTGCTCATCGGGCAGAAGGCAGATGTCAAAAGATGATTTCGATATGTCGATGCCGACAAAACGGTTAGTATAAGTCATGAGGCTGGTCTCCCTTATACGCGAGCGCAAAGCTCTCTCAACGGTTCGACGAAGCCTCGAAATGCGCAAAGGGTTCTGCTTTTTTGCGAACGAAAGTTCAGGCCGGGAGGCCCAACCGCTTTGCGCAACGCCATTGGGATGTTGCAACCACCCCAATGACAAACGAGGCCGGAACATCATTACGATGTTCCGGCCTCAAATGTATAAGCCGGGATGAAACCCGGCTTTCAACCTGCGCTGTGTTTGCGTGCCAGTCCTTATCCCTCGAAGAATTCCTTCATGCGCGCAAAAAAGCCTGTCGATTCCGGGTTGTTCTCCTTCGAGGAAAGCTGCTCGAACTCCTGGAGCAGTTCGCGCTGCCGCTTCGAGAGCTTTTGTGGCGTCTCGATCTGGATCTGGATGTAGAGATCGCCCGTCTGGCTGGAACGCAGCACCGGCATGCCCTTGCCCTTGAGGCGGAACTGCTTGCCGGCCTGTGTGCCTTCCGGAACGGTGACGCGCGACTTCGTGCCGTCGAGCGTCGCCACATCGAAAGTGCCGCCGAGCGCTGCCGTCGTCATCGAGATCGGAACGGCGCAATAGAGGTCGGCTCCATCGCGCTGATAGAATTCGTGCGGCTTCACCGACAGGAAGATATAGAGATCGCCCGCCGGTCCGCCGCGCGCGCCGGCCTCGCCTTCGCCCTGCAAGCGGATGCGCGTGCCATCTTCGATACCAGCCGGAATATTGACCGAGAGCGAACGCTCTTCTGTTACGCGGCCCTGGCCATGGCACTTGGGGCATGGATCGGGAATGATCTGGCCGCGGCCATGACAGGTCGGGCAGGTTCGTTCGATCGAGAAAAAGCCCTGCGCCGCGCGAACGCGGCCGGAGCCCTGACAGGTGCCGCAGGTTTTCGGTTGCGTGCCGGGCTTGGCGCCGGAACCCGAGCACATATCGCAAGTGATCGAGGTTGGAACACGAATCTGCGCCGTCTTGCCGGAGAAGGCCTCTTCCAGCGAAATTTCCATATTGTAGCGAAGGTCGGCACCACGCTCGCGTCCGCCGGATGAGCGCTGCCGTCCCCGGCCACCACCCATCATCTCGCCGAATATGTCTTCGAAGATGTCGGAGAAGCCGCCGCCACCGGCGAAGCCCGCACCGCCGCCGAAGCCGCCAGCACCCATGCCGCCATGCTCGAAGGCTGCGTGACCATAACGGTCGTAGGCCGCACGCTTCTGCGGGTCCTTCAGCGTTTCATAGGCTTCGTTGATTTCCTTGAATTTGATTTCGGCGCTCTTATCGTCCGGGTTCTTGTCCGGATGATATTTCATTGCCAGTTTGCGGAAGGCGCTTTTCAGCTCTTTTTCATCCGCCGTTTTGGCGACGCCCAGAGTTTCGTAAAAGTCCGCTTTTGCCAATTTAAACCCCGGAAATGGATTTCCGGCTGCCCTCGGGCAGCCGGATTGCAGTGTTTAGCATAACCGCTTCGCCGCGGATTATGCGGACTTCTTGCGGTCGTCGTCCTTGACTTCTTCGTAGTCGGCATCAACGACATTGTCATCACCTGCCGAAGCATCTGCCGTACCGGCTTCCGCCTGCTGGGCTTCGTAGATCGCCTGACCGAGCTTCATGGACACTTCCATGAGGGTCTGCGTCTTCGCCTTGATATCCTCGGCGTCCGGGTCGGTCGCCTCGGCTGCAGACTTCAGAGCCGCAATCGCATCGGAGATCGCGGTGCGGTCGGCCTCGGAAACCTTGTCACCGTAATCCTTCAGCGATTTTTCCGTCGAGTGAACCAGGCTTTCGGCTTGGTTCTTGGCCTCCACGGTTTCGCGGCGCTTCTTGTCTTCCGAGGCATGCGATTCTGCATCCTTGACCATCTTTTCGATGTCGGCGTCCGAAAGGCCGCCGGAAGCCTGGATGCGGATCTGCTGTTCCTTGCCGGTACCCTTGTCCTTGGCCGAAACCTGCACGATGCCGTTCGCGTCGATATCGAAGGTAACTTCAATCTGCGGAACGCCGCGCGGCGCCGGCGGCAGGCCGACGAGGTCGAACTGGCCGAGCAGCTTGTTGTCGGCAGCCATTTCGCGCTCGCCCTGCGAAACACGGATGGTGACGGCCTGCTGGTTGTCATCGGCAGTCGAGAAAGTCTGCGACTTCTTGGTCGGGATCGTCGTGTTGCGCTCGATCAGACGGGTGAAGACGCCACCGAGGGTTTCGATGCCCAGAGACAGCGGGGTCACGTCGAGCAGCAGGACGTCCTTGACGTCGCCCTGCAGAACGCCGGCCTGGATGGCAGCGCCGAGCGCAACGACTTCATCCGGATTGACGCCCTTGTGCGGCTCCTTGCCGAACAGCTGCTTGACGACTTCCTGAACCTTCGGCATGCGGCTCATACCACCGACGAGAACGACTTCATCGATCTCAGCCGGGGTGACGCCGGCATCCTTGAGGGCTGCCTTGCAGGGCGCGATCGTGCGCTGCACGAGGTCGTCGACCAGGCTTTCGAGCTTGGCGCGCGTCAGCTTCAGCGTAAGGTGCTTCGGGCCGGAAGCGTCAGCCGTGATGAAGGGCAGGTTGATTTCGGTCTGCTGCGAGGACGAGAGCTCGATCTTGGCCTTTTCGGCAGCTTCCTTCAGGCGCTGCAGTGCGAGCTTGTCGTTCTTGAGGTCGATGCCGTTGTCCTTCTTGAACTCTGCAACGAGGTATTCGACGAGACGCATGTCGAAGTCTTCACCGCCGAGGAAGGTGTCGCCGTTGGTGGATTTCACTTCGAAGACGCCGTCACCGATTTCGAGGATCGAAATATCGAAGGTACCGCCGCCAAGGTCGTAGACGGCAATCGTCTTGCCTTCCTTTTTGTCAAGCCCGTAAGCGAGGGCCGCTGCGGTCGGCTCGTTGATGATACGCAGAACCTCAAGACCCGCGATCTTGCCAGCATCCTTGGTTGCCTGGCGCTGCGCGTCGTTAAAGTATGCCGGAACCGTGATGACGGCCTTCTCGACTTTTTCACCGAGGTAGGATTCAGCCGTTTCCTTCATCTTCTGAAGGATCATCGCGGAGACCTGCGCGGGCGAATAGGCCTTGCCATTGGCTTCGACCCAAGCATCGCCATTGTCACCCTTCGAAATACTGAAAGGGACAAGACCCTTGTCCTTCTCGACGGTCGGATCTTCGTAGCGGCGGCCGATCAGGCGCTTGACGGCAAAGAGCGTATTCGTCGGATTGGTGACGGCCTGGCGTTTTGCCGGCTGGCCGACAAGGCGTTCGCCGTCGTCGGTAAATGCTACCATGGAAGGAGTCGTGCGCGCGCCTTCCGCGTTCTCAATGACCTTCGCGTCCTTGCCGTCCATGACAGCGACGCAGGAATTTGTCGTTCCGAGGTCGATACCAATTACTTTTGCCATGTCATTTACTCCTTGAAGCAAGCTGTCGGAACCCCGAGAAGGCATTTCCCTGACAGCCCCTTACGGGATGTGGGTCTTCGGAATTAACGCAATCGTGATTGCGGTGATGCGGCGTATATAAGGAGCGGTTTTCTTGACTGCAAGGCGAGAATGAGCCCGAAATCCAGCAAAACGAACGTGTTGCATTCACTTTCTACAGTGAGCGAAAAAAGTCCGCCGTCCTTCGCATCTCCGTGGACTTACCAAAGCCGGCTTGCACCGAGCATGAGCGGCTTCGCTCATTGGCCCATGATCAGGTCAAGCAGCGTGGTGCGGCGCGGCTGGACGGAAGAGGTGGCCGCAGGGCTGCCGACATCTCCCGGTGGAATCGGTCCTCCCTGGACGGCCACGGCCTGTTGCTGCTGACCGGGTGCCGGTGGAAACGATGTTTGCGCCTCCGTGCTGCTCCCACCTCCGAAAACGCCGGAAATGATGCCGCCGATCGTTGTCGGCTGCTCCTGCATCGGCTGCGGTTCAGCCTGCGCCATCGGCTGATTGCCGAACCCATTCGGGTCCGCAATGAACTGGCCGTTGCCGAAAAGCGGAGCTGAAGAAAGACCCTTGTGCGCGGCAATCATGAATTCCTGCCATGCCTTCGCAGGCAGGCCGCCGCCCGTAACCTTCTTCATCGGCGTGCCGTCGTCATTGCCGAACCAGACACCGGTCGTCAGATTGCTGGTGAAACCGACGAAGAGCGCATCGCGCGAATTCTGGGTCGTGCCCGTCTTGCCGGCCGCCTGCCAGCCAGGAATCTTGGCGCTTTTGCCCGTGCCGGTCTCGATCGTGCCCATCATCATGGCATTCATGTTGGCGGCGACCGTTTCAGAAACAACGCGCGGCGGGTTGTCATATGTGTTCTCATAGAGAACCTTGCCCTCGGCGGTCGTCACCCGGCGGATCACATGCGGGGTTGCCTTATAGCCGCCGTTCATAAAGGCGGCGTAGGAAGCGGTGAGCTCCGTGAGCGACACTTCAGACGTGCCAAGCGCGATCGAGGCATTCGGCTGCAGCTCGGTCTCGATGCCGAGTCGGTGCGCAAGCTTGATCACCTGCTCCGGCCCGTCATACATGACGAGCTGGGCGGCGACGGTATTCAACGACTTCGCAAGCGCGGTCGCGAGTGTCACCTCGCCATTGTATTTCTTTTCATAATTTTCAGGCGTCCAGTTGCCGATGCGAATCGGTGCGTCGTTGAAGACGGAATAGGGCGTCAGACCCTTTTCGAGTGCGGCGGCATAAACGAAAGGTTTGAAAGAGGAGCCCGGCTGGCGCTTCGCCTTGACCGCGCGGTTGAACTGGCTTTCGGCATAATCCCTGCCGCCGACAAGCGCTCGGATCGCGCCAGTCCCGTCGATCGAGACGAGGGCGGCCTGGGACGCATCGAGCTTTGCGCCGTCCTTGCCGAGAATGTCGTTGAGCGACTGCTCAGCCTTTTTTTCCAGCCCCTTGTCGATCGTCGTATCGACGATGAGGTCCTCTTTCACCTCGCCGACCAGCCCGGGTAGCTCGTCCATAACCATGTCGGCCACATATTGACCAGCGCCCGACCAGTAGCTCTTCGCCTTGGACGGCGTCTGCGTCATCGCCGTCTTCACCTCGTTGTCGGTGATATAGCCCTGGTCGCGCATGGCCTGCAGTACGACCTGGGCACGGGCGTTTGCGGCGTCTGGGTCGCGGGCCGGAGAGAGACGTGACGGCGCCTTGACGAGACCGGCGAGCAAAGCCGCTTCCCCGAGGTTCACGTCACGCGCGGACTTGTTGAAATAGCGGCGGGCGGCGGCCTCGACGCCGTAGGCATTCGAGCCGTAGAAGACGCGGTTCAGATACATCGCCAGGATCTGATCCTTCGTATATTTCTGCTCGAGCCAGAAAGAGAGCAGCACTTCCTGCACCTTGCGCTCCAGAGTGCGATCCGGCGAAAGGAAGAGGTTCTTGGCGAGCTGCTGCGTCAAGGTGGAGCCACCCTGAATCGGCTGGCCCGTCAGGTTGTTGACGACGGCGCGGGCAAGCCCCATTGGGTCGACGCCGAAATGCGAGTAGAAGCGCTTGTCTTCTATCGCGATGATCGCTTCAGGGATGTAGGGCGACATCTGATCGAGCGATAGCGCCTCGCCGCCGGTGGCGCCACGATTGGCAATCACGCTGCCATCGACAGATGTGATCTTGACGTTCGGCGGCCGTTCAGGGATCGCCCAGGTGCTGGCGCTCGGCATGCGCGAGCCGTAGTAGAAAACCAGCCCAGCTGCGCCGATGCCGGCCCAAATACCAAGAACGATGCACCAATAGACCACGCGGCGGATGAAGCTGAAGAGACCGCCATCCTGGCGTTCCGGCGGCTCGCGTCTGCTGCGCCTTTTCCTGTCGGGTGCGCGGGTTCTTGTTGCGTCCGAGGAAGAACGTTTGGTTCCGCGTCGGCCCGCGATACGATCGTCGTCATCCAGCGAGAAATCGTCGTCCTCTTCAAAGCGGCTACGGCCGCTGAAGGACGGTTCGATTCTATCGCGTGATCTGCCCCTACCTGCCATGGTGGACCGGCCGCACCCCATATGTCGCAAGCGCTCTTTGCGCAATCATCCGGGTGGACTTTAAATACGGCGATTTAAGGGGTGGTTAAGACTGCAGGCAAGCGGTCCCGACGGCGCTTCAGCCCTGCCGTTTGCGCATGGCTGCCATTCGTTGCGGCTGTCACGAAACTGACATATATCGCGCAACCTTACGCCGAAGAAAAAAGCAATAAGCGTAGTAGCTAGGCATTTAATATGAGCATTGACCTTAAGAGAATAGACGAGACCTGTCTTCGCGAGATCTGGAGCATCCATGAGTTTGCCCGGCAGCATCGGCTGAGCAAGATGGAGGAAAGCCGCCTGAAAATGCTGCATGGTCCGTTTGCAGAGATGCGTGAACTCGTGGCAGGCTCTGATCGCAAAGCTTCCGTTTGGTAATTTGGAACCTTTAGCTGTCCCGCTAGTTTCCTTATATAGCGGGACAGCCCTCAAGTCCCGTTATGGATCGGTCGTCTCCCCTCAACACGGCCGATCGAAATCAGGCCCGGCGCCTCCGTCTTGGAGCGTCGGGCTTTTTCTATGCAGCCTATCGCAAAAGAAAGGGCGGCATCTCTGCCGCCCCTGGGTCACGTTAGTTCCGGCAACCCGGTTCGCCCGGTTGGCAGGCACCTCGCTGCGGCCTGCGGCGATCATTGTCACCACCGCCGCGGTTACGATTGTCGTCGCCACGGACGCGATTATTGCCATCATCGCCTCCACGTTCGAAGTTCCGGCGGTCATTGTCACCACCTCGGCGGTTACGATTGTCGTCGCCGCGGACGCGATTATTGCCATCATCGCCTCCACGTTCGAAGTTCCGGCGGTCGTTGTCACCACCTCGGCGGTTACGATTATCGTCGCCACGGACGCGATTGCCATCATCGCCTCGACGTTCGAAGTTCCGGCGGTCGTTGTCACGATCGCTGCGGTTACGATTGTCGTCGCCGCGGCGGATGACGCGATTGCCATCATCGTCTCGACGTTCGAAGTTCCGGCGATCGCGATCGCGATCGCGATCGCGATCGCCGCGGCGCAGATCACGGTCAAAGTCCGGCAGGCGATCCCGACGATCGTCAAAGTCCCGGCGTCTTTCACGGCGATCCGAGTCGCGATCGAAGTCCGGTCCGCGGCGCCAGCGATCGCGGTCGCGATAGAAGTCACGGTCGCGGTAGTTACGATCCCAATAGCTGCCGAAGCTGAAGGCAACGACGGGAATACCGAGCGGGCGATAATATTGAGGCCCGACATAAACGCGGCGCTGTTGATAAAGTGCCTGGACATATCCGCCGTGCACCCAGCCACGGCCGCCGTAGAACTCCACGTCGCACCATGGCACGTCGGCAAGACAGCCGTAGATTTCGATGGATTCGCCGGCCGGAATTACGGTGACCGCCGGATATGCAGTGCTTGGGCCGGCCCGCATATTGACGTTCGTCGTCGCGAAGCCTTCTGCCGCCTGAGCGATCGCCGGAGCAAACAAGAGCATACCGGTCGCGGCAATTTTCAAGAGGGTGCGTTTCACGTTTTCAACTCCCTGGGAGGCAGCGTTATGCCACATCCGGTATTTGTTTTTACTCCGGCTTTTGCCGGTTCCGGGCATAGTCGGAGGCTCGCCGACTTTCGTTAGCCGGCAATCATTCGACTAGTCTTCCAATGGTTTATAGCGCGTGTTGCATGAACGCAGCTTGAACGGAAGAATCGGGGCTCTGGGCCTTGAAAGTGGCGGAGCGATCGATTTGACGCTCAACAGATCGCAGCCAAGTGGATGCTGTGCGCGCCTTAAGCGTTTGCCGTTTTCCATATCATTCCGACTGCTGGGGCGCTTTAACGGCGTGTTAACCTTTCGGGATCAATCTTGGCTGCAAAGTCCGCCTTTTCCTTGACCACGGATGTACTGGCATTGAAGCGAAGCGGATGATGAAGGCCGGTTTATCCGGCCTTTGTTTTTTGTCTGAATGCGTGCCCCGCGTAAATCATCGCGAGGCACGCTTTTTTGTTCAAGCTGCCAATGCGTCGAGGATGCGCACCCAGGAGCGGATGCCCTTGTGGTAGGAGGCGAGTTCGTATTTCTCATTGGGCGAATGGATCCGGTCATCTGCGAGGCCGAAGCCGACGAGCAGCGATTCCATGCCGAGCATTTTCTGGAAATCGCCGACGATCGGGATCGAGCCGCCCATGCCGATAACGACGGCGGGCTTGGGCCATTCGTCGGAAAGCGCGTTCTTCGCTTTCGTGATCACCGGAGAATCATAGGCAAGGTGAATTGCCGGCGAAGCGCCATGGGGATGGAACTCGACCGAGCAATCGGCCGGAATCTTCGAGCGGACATAGTTTCGGAACGTCTCTCGAATCTTTGCCGGATCCTGTTTGCCGACGAGGCGGAAGGAAACCTTGGCCGACGCCTTGGCGGCAATCACTGTCTTGAAGCCCTCGCCGGTATAGCCGCCCCATATGCCGTTGACTTCAGCCGTCGGGCGCGCCCAGGTGAGTTCCAGAACGGAACGGCCTTTTTCACCCGACGGCACCGAAAGGCCGACTTGGCCCAGTAAGTCCTCAGCGGTCTGGCCGAGCTTTTCCCATGAGGCCTTGATGTTTGCAGGCGTTTCCTCGACGCCTTCATAGAACTTCTCGAGTGTTATGCGGCCGGTTTCGTCGTGGAGACCGGCAAGCGCTGTTGTCAGGACATGGATTGGATTGGCTGCCGCGCCGCCGAAAAGCCCGGAATGCAGATCGCGGTCGGCCGCCGTAACGACGACTTCTTCACCGACAAGGCCGCGAAGGGCAGCAGCAATCGCCGGGGTCTCGCGGTCCCACATGCCGGTATCGCAGACAAGCGCATAGTCGGCCTTCAGTTCTGCCGCATTTGCCTCCAGAAAGGGCTTGAGCGACGGCGAGCCGGATTCCTCTTCGCCCTCGAAAAGGATAGTGATGCGGCAAGGAAGCGCGTCGTTGACCTCTTTATAGGCCCGGCAAGCTTCGACGAAGGTCATGAGCTGGCCCTTGTCGTCGGCGGTGCCGCGGCCCGTCAGGATCTTGCGGCCATTGCTCATGTCCTTGACGGCTGGTTCGAAGGGATCGTCTTCCCAAAGCTCGATGGGATCGACCGGTTGAACGTCGTAGTGGCCGTAAAACAGCACATGCGGCGCATCCGCGCTGGCGCCGGCATGATGCGCAACGACCATCGGGTGACCGGGAGTATCGCGAAGGGAAGCTTCGAAACCCAGTGTCTTCAAATAGGCGACCAGCCATTCGGCAGCGGTGCGGCACTCGACTTTGTACGCCGGGTCAGTCGAGATCGATTTGATGCGCAGCAACTCGAACAATCTGTCCAGGCTTGAACCGAGGTTCTGATCGGCGCGCGAAAGCACCGGGGTTACTTCTGTCATTTCCGACTCCTTTCGAGATTCGGCCGGACGATAGACCAAAGGCGGGGACGTTTCGAGGAAGAAAAATCGAAACAAGGGAGGGCGTAGACGGTCAGATTTTCTTCGCGTTTTCGAGGAGGCGGCGGATATATTCCAGCATCAGTTCGCGTTCGAAGGTCTTGAAGCCTTGGAAAAGCGCCAGATCGGCTTCACGTGCGATCTTGACCGCTTCATCTTCGATGGCCCGCGCATTGGGCGTCAGGAAGATCAGTTGCGCTCGTTTGTCTGAAGGATGGGGACGGCGCTCGATGAGGCCATCGCGCGCCATGCGCGCAAGCGTATTGGCCATCGTCGCCTGTTCGATATCGACGCGTTCGAGCAATTGCTTCTGCGTGAGGCCGTCTTCCGCCCAAAGTTCGAGAAGGATCGGGAATTGCCCGGGAGAAAAACCAAGCCGCGCCGCGCGCTGCTGCAGCGAGCGGGCAAAACCCTTGGCCAACTGGCTGGCAAGGTATGCTCCCGAATCCATCCTGTTAACTCCCATGATTGCAGTTAGGCTCAAAAACTGACGCGAAACAATGCAACAAATCGCATGCGATGGATTAAAACTTGTCCTTTAGCTTCATAAATGTGCATCTTCGCCAAAAAACAAAGCCGCCATGGCCTGGAGGTTGGCCATGGCGGCTTGAAAATGGGGACAAAGGCCCGGAGAGGGGGATAAGGCCTTTGTCCAAGCCTGATGCGGCGGGGGACAAGCCGTTAATCAGACCCTCGGCGCGATCAAACGCCGGTACACCTGATTTGTGACCGCGAATGTGGTTTTTCAAGGGAAGCCGGCCGAGCCGACAATTACAAATTGGTAACAGTTCGGTGAAGCACTAATTCCCGCGCCCTCCGGCGATCATTCCAGAAAAACGCAAGGTTCCATCCGGCAATCAATATGGTCATGCCTCCAAAGGGCGCAGATCAGCGCAATGATGCCAAGGTGCCTCGTAAGGGCCGACCGATATCAAAAAGGCGGAAAGAAGTAGGGCGTTCAGCAGCTGGAATTCTGCTTGGCTACCGAAGCTTCGTATGCGATCCAGATGCTGCGGAAAAAAAGGTTCGCAGACCTTGATCGCCAGCAGGAACACCGGCGCGAAGAGCACTTTGCGAAAGACAGCCGTAGGGCCGTCGTGTGTAGGAGCCGGCAATGACGTTGCCATGGTACGGCATAGGCGGCCGCGCACCTGCGCTTTTCCAGAGGCAGCTCTTTCCGAAGGCGAGGGGTCAGCAATAAATAGTACCGCAAACTGCATGTGCAATGGACGTTTCCATTCCGCCACGCTATCCATGCAGCCATGAAAAAAGGCGATCATCTTTTCCTTATTGACGGTTCGGGTTTCATCTTCCGGGCGTTTCACGCCCTGCCGCCGCTGACGCGCAAGTCCGACGGCTTGCCGGTCGGCGCAGTCTCTGGCTTCTGCAATATGCTCTGGAAGCTGCTGACCGATGCGCGTGACACCTCCGTCGGCGTCACGCCGACGCATCTTGCAGTTATCTTCGACTACTCGGCAAAGACCTTCCGCAAGGATTTGTATGATGCTTACAAGGCCAATCGCTCGGCACCACCGGATGAGCTGATACCGCAATTCGGGCTGATCCGCGAGGCGACGCGCGCCTTCAACCTGCCCTGCATCGAGACTGAAGGGTTCGAGGCCGACGATATCATCGCCACCTATGCCAGGCAGGCGGAAGGGACCGGCGCCGATGTGACGATCGTCTCCTCCGACAAGGATCTGATGCAGCTTGTGACGCCGAACGTCCACATGTACGACAGCATGAAGGACAAGCAGATCGGCATCCCGGACGTCATCGAGAAATGGGGCGTACCGCCCGAAAAGATGATCGACCTGCAGGCTATGACCGGCGATTCGGTCGATAATGTCCCGGGTATTCCCGGTATCGGCCCGAAGACCGCCGCGCAGCTTCTTGCAGAATACGGCGATCTCGACACGCTGCTGGACCGTGCGCATGAGATCAAGCAGGAAAAGCGCCGCCAGGCGATTCTCGAGAATGCCGACAAGGCAAGGCTCTCGCGCGAATTGGTTCGGCTGCGATCTGATGTGCCGCTGGTGCTTGGTCTGGACGACCTCGTTCTCGAAGTGCAGAACGGCCCGAAGTTGATCGGCTTCCTGAAGGCGCTGCAATTCACGACGCTGACGCGCCGTGTGGCGGAGGCCTGCAATTGCGATGCCAGTGCCATCGAGGCGGCCGACGTAAAAGTCGAGTGGGGTACTGCTGCGCACGGCCCCGATCTCGATGCCGCTGAACCGGAGCCGGTTGCGGGCGGCATACCGGATGTCGAGGGCGCTGCCGTTCCGATTCCCGTCAAGGCCAAGCCCGCCGGCAAAGGCTTTACGCCCGCCGAACTTGCCAAGGCGCGCGCCGAAGCCTTTGCAGTGCTGCCATTTGATCATTCTACCTACGTGACGATCCGCGATCTCGCGACGCTCGACAAATGGATTGGCGATGCGCGGGCAACCGGCCTGGTCGCCTTCGATACCCAAACCAATTCTCTTGATGCGATGCAGGCGGAGCTGGTTGGGTTCTCGATGGCGATTGCCGACAACGACAAGAACCCGGCGGGCGTCAAGACCCGCGCCGCCTATCTCCCAATCGGCCATAAGAACGGCGTCAGCGATCTCCTTGGCGGCGGGCTTGCGGACAATCAGATACCGATGCGGGATGTGCTGCCGCGGCTGAAGGCGCTGCTCGAAGACGAGTCCGTCCTCAAGGTCGCGCAGAACCTGAAATATGACTATCTGCTGATGAAGCGATATGGCGTCGAGACAAAGAGCTTCGACGATACGATGCTGATGTCCTACGTGCTCGACGCCGGCACCGGCGCGCACGGGATGGACTCGCTCTCAGAGAAATTTCTCGGCCATAAGCCGATTGCCTACAAGGATATCGCAGGAAGCGGCAGGGCGAATGTCACGTTCGACCTTGTCGATATCGACCGTGCTACGCATTACGCTGCCGAAGACGCCGATGTGACATTGCGGCTCTGGATGGTGCTGAAGCCACGACTTGCCGCAGCAAAACTGACGGCTGTCTACGAGCGTCTGGAGCGCCCGCTGCTGCCGGTACTGGCGCGCATGGAAGAACGCGGCATCACGGTCGACCGTCAGATCCTGTCCCGCCTCTCCGGTGAGCTGGCGCAAGGCGCTGCGCGCCTGGAGGACGAAATCTATGCGTTGGCGGGTGAGAAGTTCACGATCGGCTCGCCGAAGCAGCTTGGCGACATCCTCTTCGGCAAGCTGGGGCTTGCCGGGGGCAGCAAGACGAAGACCGGGCAGTGGTCGACCTCGGCAAGCGTGCTGGAAGATCTTGCCGCCGCGGGTTTCGAGCTGCCGCGCAAGATCGTCGATTGGCGCCAGCTGACCAAGCTGAAATCCACCTATACAGATGCGCTGCCGGGTTACGTGCATCCGCAGACGAAGCGCGTCCACACTTCCTATTCGCTGGCTTCGACGACGACAGGGCGGCTTTCGTCGTCCGAGCCGAACCTGCAGAACATTCCGGTGCGAACGCTGGAAGGCCGGAAAATCCGCACCGCTTTCATCTCCACGCCCGGGCATAAGCTGATCTCGGCCGATTACAGCCAGATCGAACTGCGCGTGCTCGCACATGTCGCGGAAATTCCACAGCTGACCCAGGCTTTTGCCGAAGGCATCGATATTCACGCGATGACGGCCTCCGAAATGTTCGGCGTTCCTGTCGATGGCATGCCGGCCGAAGTGCGCCGCCGCGCCAAGGCGATCAACTTTGGCATCATCTACGGCATTTCCGCCTTTGGCCTTGCCAACCAGCTCTCGATCGAGCGCTCGGAAGCGGGTGACTACATCAAGAAATACTTCGAGCGTTTCCCCGGCATTCGCGACTATATGGACAGCCGCAAACAGATGGCGCGCGACAAAGGCTATGTCGAAACGATCTTCGGGCGGCGAATCAACTATCCGGAAATCCGCTCCTCCAATCCTTCGGTGCGCGCCTTCAACGAGCGGGCTGCGATCAACGCACCGATCCAGGGCTCGGCAGCCGATGTCATCCGCCGGGCAATGATCAAGATCGAACCGGCACTCGCCGAAGCCGGCCTTGCGGATCGGGTGCGCATGCTGTTGCAGGTGCACGATGAACTGATCTTCGAAGTCGAAGATGCCGACGTCGAAAAGGCGATGCCGATCATTGTATCCGTCATGGAAAACGCCGCCATGCCGGCGCTTGAAATGCGCGTGCCGTTGAAGGTCGATGCGCGCGCCGCGACCAATTGGGACCAAGCGCACTGAGCGCTTCGTCCTTCCGGCCCCAAAGATTTTTCTTGATGACTTAACTCGTTGGCAAATCTAGGTTTTTGGTTCCAGAGGTGTGCCGTTTAGATGCGGCTGGAAGGAACTTGTTAACCTTCATTTTCTAATCCGGTTGGGTCAGAAATTGAGTGAGTAGCGGGTCGCATGCGTTTTCCCAGAACGAATTTGACGGATGCCGGTGATTTTTCCTCGGAAATAGACGTACAGCATGCGGGTGATGACATAAATGTCGCTCCCGCAGCGCCGGTTTGGCAAAGCAATTTCTCGCTTGCACCGAACGTGCGTTTTACCCGCACGCCGGAAAACCTGATCAGTAAACGCCGCGCGCCGGCCGAATCGGAACAGTCGTCTCGCGAGGAGACCGTCAGCGAAGGGCCGGCTGTTGATGTCGAGCCAAGCGCCCCGATGATGATTGACGTGCCGTTCGACATTTATCTGCCGGAAGCCGCTCCATCCGTGTCCGAGATCGATCATCCCGAACATGTCGCCGAAATTCAGGTCGAGCCGGAACTTCGCGCTTCGTCCGAGTTGACCGACATTTCCGATTTCGCCTTCTGGGAAGTCATGGCCTTCGAGGAAGC
This sequence comes from Rhizobium sp. USDA 4016, assembly GCF_056279705.1. NCBI lineage: Bacteria > Pseudomonadati > Pseudomonadota > Alphaproteobacteria > Hyphomicrobiales > Rhizobiaceae > Rhizobium > Rhizobium sp. USDA 4016. The sequence continues at coordinate 3,833,106 of NZ_JBWCCY010000004.1, read as the reverse complement.
GACTGCGGCCCCGATTACCCTCCCGGTTGCTTTCCTGCCGAAGGTTGAGGTCACGCCGGAATCGATCATCCAACATTTCCGCGTGATGGAATGGCGCCCGGGAGGGAGACCGCAGAAGCCCGACGCACCAGCCACGGCCACGGCCGCTCCAGCGCCTGTAAGGTCTATATCGAACGTGGCTCCGGCAGCTCGACCGGCCGCCCCACCGGTGACCGCGAAAACGCAGCCGATCGCGCCGATGCCGGTTCGCGTGCAGGCCGCTGCACCCCTGGCGCCCGCACCCCGGGCTGTAACGCAGAAGACAATCCCGGCGAATATCGATCCATCCGGCTACGAGTTTCCGCCGCGCTCGCTGCTGCAGGAACCACCGGAGCGTCTTGGGGAGATCATGCCGCAGGAAACGCTCGAGCAGAATGCCGGGCTTCTGGAAAGCGTGCTGGAGGACTTCGGCATCAAGGGCGAGATCATTCATGTCCGCCCGGGTCCGGTCGTAACGCTTTACGAATTCGAACCTGCACCCGGAGTGAAGTCGTCGCGCGTCATCGGCCTTGCCGACGATATAGCCCGCTCCATGTCGGCGCTGTCGGCCCGTGTCGCCGTGGTGCCCGGCCGCAATGTCATCGGCATCGAATTGCCGAACGCGATGCGCGAGACGGTCTATTTCCGCGAGATGATCGAGAGCCAGGATTTCGAGAAGAGCGGCTACAAGCTGGCGCTCGGCCTCGGCAAGACGATCGGCGGTGAGCCGGTGATCGCCGAGCTTGCGAAGATGCCGCACCTGCTGGTAGCCGGCACCACCGGCTCCGGTAAATCCGTCGCCATCAACACGATGATCCTCTCGCTGCTCTATCGCATGACACCGGAACAGTGCCGTCTCATCATGGTCGATCCGAAGATGCTGGAACTGTCCGTCTATGACGGCATCCCGCACCTATTGACGCCCGTCGTCACCGATCCGAAGAAGGCCGTGATGGCGCTGAAATGGGCGGTGCGCGAAATGGAGGAGCGCTACCGCAAAATGTCGCGCCTCGGTGTGCGCAACATCGACGGCTACAACGGCCGTGTCGCGCAGGCCCGCGAAAGGGGCGAGACGGTCCACATCATGGTCCAGACCGGTTTCGACAAGGGCACAGGTGCGCCGATCGAAGAGCAGCAGGAAATGGACCTGACGCCGATGCCCTATATCGTCGTCATCGTCGACGAAATGGCCGACCTCATGATGGTCGCCGGCAAGGAGATCGAGGGCGCGATCCAGCGACTGGCCCAGATGGCGCGCGCCGCCGGCATCCATCTCATCATGGCGACACAGCGTCCGTCGGTCGATGTCATCACCGGCACCATCAAGGCGAATTTCCCGACTCGAATCTCCTTCCAGGTCACATCGAAGATCGACAGCCGCACGATCCTTGGCGAGCAAGGCGCCGAGCAGCTGCTCGGCCAGGGCGACATGCTGCACATGCAGGGTGGCGGCAGGATTTCCCGTGTCCACGGCCCGTTCGTCTCCGACCTCGAAGTCGAAAAGGTCGTCGCGCATCTGAAGACGCAGGGCCGTCCGGAATATCTGGAGACGGTCACGGCTGACGAAGAGGAAGATGCCGAGCCGGAAGAGGGCGCCGTCTTCGACAAGAGCGCGATCGCGTCCGAGGACGGCAACGAGCTTTACGATCAGGCGGTCAAGGTCGTGCTGCGCGACAAGAAGTGCTCGACCTCCTACATCCAGCGCCGCCTCGGCATCGGCTACAACCGCGCGGCATCGCTTGTGGAGCGCATGGAAAAGGAAGGCCTCGTCGGTCCCGCGAATCATGTCGGCAAACGTGAGATCGTGTCGGGGCGCGAAGAATGAAGCCGGCTAACTAATTTTCGTGAGGAAGCCGTTGAGCGTCTCGATGATCTTGCGCCCGGCTTCTTCTAGCGAGCTACTGTTGTCCAGTTCGGTGACGTCGTAGTCGCCCCGTACGGTCAGCGGGCCGCGGGCGAGGCGGGCCATAATGTCTTCGTGCGTCTCGCGGCCGCGGGCTTCGAGGCGGCCTGCCAGCACTTCCGGGCGGGCGGTCACGTTGATGACCTTGAGGCGGGGAAAAACGGCCTGGAAGAGGTGGAGTGCCGAGCGGGAGCCGTTGGCGATTACCAGGTCTCCCTTGGCGAGCGCGACGGAAACCTCTGCTGGAATGCCGTATTTCAGGCCATGCGCCTCCCACCATACGGCGAAGTTGCCGGATTGCTCCATAGAGACGAAGCCTCCGTCGGAAACGGACAGATGATCTTCGCCGCCGGCATCGCGGTCCCGTGTGATGACGCGGCGGACGAAATGCACGTCGGGACGGCCGGCAAAATGCTTTGCCGCCAAGTTTATCAGCGTGTCCTTGCCGGCGCCGCTCGGGCCGACGACGACGACCATGATGCCTCGCTCTGTGCCGGGTACCAAGTGTGGCTCGTGCGAGGGGATCATGCGACCCGGCGCCCTTCGCGCCAGACGGAACGGGTCACCGGCACGCCCTCGTCGCGGAAGACGCGGACAAGATCGGCACGAAGGTCGATCTCGATTCGGCCGCGATCATTGAGGCTGACGGTGCGCGCGGGCGTGGCGGTCACCATCGCGATGGCCTTGGACAACGAAATGGTCTCCACCTCGTCGGCAAGAATGAAGGGTGCGTAAAGCAAGCTGAGCGGCACGTAATCGGAAGAGAGCACGTCGAGGACGCCGAGCTCTGCAAGATCGCGAGCGGCGATGTTGCCTGAGTGAGACTTGCCGCGCACGACATTGGGAGCGCCCATCAGCACGCTCATTCCGTGCGCGTGCGATGCCTTGGCGGCGTCGAAGCTCGTTGGAAACTCCGCAAGGCGCACGCCGTTTTCAATCGCCTCGTCGACATGGGCAAGTGTCGCATCGTCGTGGCTCGCAACGGTGATACCACGCTCCTTGCAGACCGTGGCGATCGCGGTGCGGTGCGGCGTCGAATTGCGAGCGGATTCGCCGAGGCGCTTTTCGATGAAGCGCGCGAACGCCTCGTCCGAAAGGCCGCGCTTCTTCTGATAGTAGAAGACGTACTGGTCCATCGTCTGGAACTGACGCTGGCCCGGCGCGTGGTCCATGAGCGAAACGAGGCGGACATAGGGATCGTCCTCGAAGTCTGCGAAATGCGCCAGGACGTTGTCGGCCGAGACTTCGCATCGCAGGTGGATCAGGTGTTCCGCGCGAAGCCGGCCTTCCTGCTCGGCCTTCTGGATGGCGTCAGCCATCTCGCGCATTTCGCCATGTTCAAAGCCACCGTCCTCGTCCGCGCCCATGCGCAGGCAGTCGAAAACGGTGGTGATGCCGGAGGTGACGATCTGGGCGTCATGGGCCTGGATGGCCGCCGTCTTGTTCCAGCGCAGGCCCGGGCGAGGCGAATAGTGGCCTTCCAGGTGGTCGGTATGGAGTTCGACGAGGCCGGGGATCAGGTAATCGCCTTCGAAATCCTCTCCGTTTGCCGAATTGCCTTCGGAGATATCGGCAATCCTGCCGTCGCGGATCAAAAGCGAGCCACTCACGATCTCGTCTTCAAGAACGATGCGGGCGTTGGAAAGGACTGTCTCTGTGGTCATCTGCGGATCTCTTAGAGTTTGGCGCCAGCAAGCGGCAGCCAGGAATGAATCTTGAACGGCCCGCCGCGCTCTTCTTCGGTGAAGACCGCGAGGCCGGAAATGGAAAGCGGCCGGCCGATGAAGGAGGCAAAACGCTTCTCCAGGATCGATTTCATCAGTGCTGAGCGCTCTTCCGGCACCTGGCCGGTCAGCGTCATGTGGAAACCGAAATCCTCCATTACATAGGGATAACCCCAGCGCATGAGGTTGGCACGCTGGCTTTCCGTCAATTTTTCAGGCTTTCGCCTTGCAATATCGGCCTCGCAAAGCGCTGCGCGAAACGGCTCGAAGGACTTTACCACGCTTGCCGCGAAATCCTGAAGCGGCGCATGCAAAAAACCCGGAACGAGCGCAAAGAAGCGGCCGATCTGCCCGAGGACAAGTTCGGGGATTTCGAGTGCCGGTGTTCGGCCGGTGAAATCCTCGACGACAGCCATCAAGTCTCTCTCGTTGACCGAAGAGGCAAGCGCAAAAGGCGCCTTTATAGTCGCATGAAAGCCGTAACGGCGCGGATCGGCGGTCAGCTCGAACTGCTCTGCGGCCGTCATCCCATCTTCCTCTGGAGCCGGATAAGTTTCGTCCGCAAATGCGTCGCGCCCAAGCCAGACGGAGGCAGCGTCAGTCAGGGGATCGTTCTTTGGCGGCGTGAAATAGAGGGCGTAGCGCAAAAGTTCTTGTCCTGAAAAAATGGTCGAGCGGAGCCGCAATGTCAGCGATTTAGCGACGGACCGCAAGCAAGCTCCCCGGCTAAAAGATTTCCGTGACAGAATGATGATCAAGCGGCGACATAGAACTTTCAGCTTTGCCTGCGCCCTTGTGAACAGAGCTTTAGCCATCATGCCGGCAAAGGAAGTCTTCGGCCGACAGCGCCCGGAAATCCTCGAGCGCTGCGCGCAACCTTGAATGCTCCCAGTCCCACCAGGCAAGTTTGTCCATCCGCTCACCGATTTCCTTGGGGAAGCGTTCACGGATAAGCTTTGCGGGAACGCCGCCGACGATCGTGTAGGGTGCGACATCGTTCGAGACGACGGCGCCGGCGCCAACCACCGAACCATTGCCGACGGTGACGCCGGGCAGGGTGGTGGCCCCGTGGCCGATCCAGACGTCATGGCCGATGACGACGCGGTTGGAACGTCGCCATTCGAAGAATTCCGTCTCCATATTCGCATCCGGCCAGTAGTCCGCGGCGCGATAGGTGAAGTGATGCAACGTCGCACGCCATGTCGGATGGTTGGTCGCGTTGATGCGAACGGCGGCGGCAATATTTACGAACTTGCCGATCGTCGCGCACCAGATGGAGCCGTCCTGCATGATGTAAGAATAATCGCCGAATTCGACTTCGCTGATCCGGCAGCGTTCGGATATTTCCGTATAACGGCCAAGTTTGGCATCGCTGACGGAGGCGGTCTCATGAATATAGGGCGTGTCGCCCAGCTTCCGGCTCATGCTGCAACCGCCTTTCGCGGCGAAAACTGCTGGACGTCGAGGATGCGATCGGCGACCGCCCCTCGCACCTCCTCGTCATGGAATATGCCGAGAAGGGCAACATCCGCCTTTTTTTTCTCCGCGATCATGCCGACGACCACGGCGCGATTTGTTGCATCGAGAGAAGCGGTCGGCTCATCGAGCAGCAGCACCGTATGCTCTGTGATAAAACCACGAGCGATGTTGACGCGCTGCTGCTCGCCACCCGAGAAAGTCGCAGGCGGCAGTTGCCATAACGCTTCGGGAAGATTGAGCTTTTCGAGCAGTGCTGCCGCTTTTTCGCGAGCGCCGGCTGCGGCCACTCCGCGGGCAACCAGTGGTTCGGCAACGACATCGATCGCGGCAACGCGCGGCACGGTGCGCAGGAACTGGCTGACATAGCCGAGCGTATGACGGCGGACATCGATAACGGTGCGTGGGTCCGCAGCGCCAAGATCGACAACCCGGCCCTTGTGGCTGATCAGGATCTGGCCGGTGTCGACGGCGTAGTTGCCGTAGATCATCTTGAGCAGGGAACTCTTGCCGATGCCCGAAGGGCCGCCAAGGACGACGCATTCGCCGGCAGCAACGGAGAAGGCGACATCGGAGATGACCGGCAGCTTGATGCCATCGCGCAAATGCATGGTGAAGCTCTTCGAGACTTCGGAAATGACGAGGGGCGTTGCCATGATTGTTGCCTTTCAGACCTGCAGGATCGATGAGACGAGCAATTGCGTGTAGGGCTCGCGCGGGTCATCGAGCACCCGATCGGTCAGACCGTGCTCAATGACATAGCCATCCTTCATCACCATCATGCGATGCGAGAGCAGACGCGCGACGGCGAGGTCGTGCGTGACGATGATGGCCGAAAGGCCGAGATCATTGACGAGACCTCGAACCAGATCGAGCAGGCGCGCCTGAACCGAGACGTCGAGGCCGCCGGTCGGTTCGTCCATGAAGACGAGCCGCGGGCTGGTGACGAGATTGCGGGCGATCTGCAGGCGCTGGCGCATGCCGCCCGAAAAAGCGCGGGGCTGATCATCGATGCGGCCGGCGTCGATTTCGACACGCTCCAGCCAGTCGATGGCAGTCGAGCGGATTTTGCCATAGTGCCGGTCGCCGATCGCCATCAGCCGTTCGCCGACATTGGCGCCGGCCGACACCGTCATGCGCAGGCCGTCGGCCGGATTCTGGTGCACGAAACCCCAATCGGTGCGCATCAGGAAGCGACGCTCTGCCTCGTTCATGCGGTAGAGATCGCGATAGCTTCCGTCGCGCATATGATATTCGACGCTTCCGGTCGTCGGCATCAGGCGCGTCGAGATACAATTGAGTAGCGTCGTTTTGCCGGAACCGGACTCGCCGACGACGGCCAGCACTTCGCCCGGCCAGAGCTCGAAAGAGGCATTCCGGCAGCCGATACGATTGCCATAGAATTTCGAAACGTCGTTGACTTTGAGAAGAGGGGTGTCGGTCACTCCGCAGCCTCCTTCGGCGCAAGCATCTCGCCTGCATGTCCCTGCTCGCGGCGGTCTTCGCAATGGTCGGTATCGGAGCAGACGAACATCCGGCCGCCCTTGTCGTCGAGGATCACTTCGTCGAGATAGACATCCTCCGCGCTGCAAAGCGCGCAGGGTTTGCCGAAGCGCTGGATCTCGAAAGGGTAGTCTTCGAAATCGAGGCTGACGACTTCAGTATGGGGCGGCACGGCATAGATCCGTTTCTCGCGGCCGGCGCCGAAGAGCTGCAGCGCGTCCGACAGATGCATCTTCGGATTGTCGAATTTCGGCGTCGGCGAAGGATCCATCACGTAGCGGCCGGCGACCTTCACGGGATAGGCATAGGTCTTGGAGATGCGGCCGTTATGGGAGATGTCCTCATAGAGCTTCACATGCATGAGGCCGTATTCTTCTAGCGCATGCATCTTTCGCGTTTCGGTTTCACGTGGCTCGAGGAAGCGGAGCGGTTCGGGGATCGGCACTTGGTAGACGAGCACTTGGTTGGCTCCGAGCGTTTCTTCCGGGATGCGGTGGCGCGTCTGGATGATCGTCGCATCCTTGGTGCGGGTGGTCACCGCGACGTTTGCGACCTTCTGGAAGAAGGCGCGGATGGAGACAGCGTTTGTGGTGTCGTCGGCGCCCTGGTCGATGACCTTGAGCACGTCGTCCGGCCCGATGATCGAAGCGGTCACCTGCACTCCACCGGTGCCCCAACCATAGGGCATGGGCATTTCGCGCGAAGCAAAAGGCACCTGATAACCGGGAATCGCAATCGCCTTCAGGATGGCGCGGCGGATCATCCGCTTGGTCTGCTCGTCGAGATAGGCGAAGTTGTAGCTGGCAAGATCGCTCATTCGGCCGCCTCCTTGATGGTGTCGCCGCCGGCTCGGCTTGCCTCGAAGTCGCGGCGCATGCGGCGGACAAGGTCCAGTTCGGCCTGGAAATCCACATAGTGCGGCAATTTCAGGTGCTCGACGAAGCCGGTCGCCTGGACATTGTCGGAGTGAGAAATGACGAATTCCTCGTCCTGTGCCGGCGCCGCGATGTCTTCCCCGAGCTCTTCGGCGCGTAGCGCGCGATCGACCAGCGACATCGACATCGCCTTCCGTTCGCTCTGGCCGAAGACGAGGCCGTAGCCGCGCGTGAACTGCGGCGGTGCCTTGGCCGAACCCTTGAACTGATTGACCATCTGGCATTCCGTCAATTGGATAACGCCGAGCGACACGGCAAAGCCGAGTTCGGGAACGTAAAACTCCACTTCGACCTCGCCAATGCGGATTTCCCCCGTGAAGGGATGATTGCGGCCGTAGCCCCGTTGTGTGGAGTAGCCGAGTGCCAGGAGGAAGCCCTCGTCGCCGCGGGCGAGCGCCTGCAGGCGAAGGTCGCGGCTCATCGGAAATTCCATCGGTTCACGAGTAAGGTCACCGATCTCGTGATCCTCCGGCATATCGCCGTCGGCCTCGATCAGCCCCTCCTGGCCAAGGATCTCCGACACGCGCATCATGCGGCCGGCTTCGGCAGGGCGTTGCGCCGGTTCTTCAACGGTCTCGTCGGAAAGCAGCGAAGGATCAAGCAGTCGGTGGGTGTAGTCGAAGGTCGGACCGAGAAGCTGGCCGCCAGGCAAATCCTTGTAGGTCGCCGAAACGCGGCGCTCGATCTTCATCGCCGCGGTGTCGAGCGGTTTCGAATAGCCGAAGCGTGGCAGCGTCGTGCGATAGGCGCGCAGCAGGAAAATTGCCTCGATCATGTCGCCGCGCGATTGACGGACGGCAAGTGCGGCGAGCGTGCGGTCGTAGAGCGAGGCTTCCGCCATGACACGGTCGACGGCAAGAGCCAGCTGTGCGACGATCTGGTCGATGCCGATCGCAGGCAGCGAGCGGTCGCCGCGACGGCGGTCGGCAAGTAGGCGATGGGCATTCTCGATGGCGGCCTCACCCCCTTTGACGGCAACATACATGGCTCACATCTCCGTTGCGATGATCTTGGTGGTGCGCGGCAAGCAGAGGAAACGGCTGCCTGCCGTCAGCATGAGGTCGATGCCACGCGGAAAGAGGGCGTGGTTTTCCGCCCAGAGCCGCAGGAACGCCTCCGGCAGGCCGACAGGCGCAATCTCGTTCACGCCTTGAATGCCGGGGCCCGTCAAGGCCAGCCGGCGGCCCCCTTCGAGTCCTGCAAGTTCGACGATCAGCGTCGTCGAGCGATCAGGATATTCCTGCGTGCCTAAGGCAAAGAGTCCAAACGAGGAAAGCGTCACGCCGTGCTCAATAAAGGCAAAGCGGGCTTCGGCCCTTTCCGGCACCACGGGCGCGCCGGTGTGAAAGCCGAGCCAATCGAGCATTGCGGATTTCGCGAGCCCGGAAGATAGCCAGACCGGTGTATCATGGTCGCACAGCGTCAGCGCAATTGCGCCTGCGGCTACGCCAAGTGGCGCAGGTGGCGCGACTTCGGGCGCGATGGTCTGGATCGTGCCGGGGCGCGCCATGCCATCCATCATGGTCTTGAAGACGCTTTGGGCGTGGAAGACCGGTTCGGCAAAACCACCCGTCAGGGCTTCTGTCTTGAGGCTCATCAGTCGTCTCCGCGCACCATGGTGAAGAAATCGACCCGTGTCGCCGCCGTCTCGTCCGCCTTGCGCTGATCGACCCCAGCGATCCGCGCCGCGATTGGCGAAAGCAGCCTCTCCTCGACGAAATCCTTCATCGCATCGTCCTGCCACAGTGCGTCGAAGATCGCGGCAAGCCTTACCTTTTCGCGGTCCGTGCCGAGCGCCTGTGCATGACCCACGGCGCCGGAACCAAGCCGTATTGTTGCGCGCGTAACCGTGACCTCGCCGAGATTGAAGGGGGCGCCGCCGCCGCCGATGCGGCCGCGCACCATCACGAGACCGGTTTCCGGCCCGCGCACCGGTTGAGCCGCTGGCTTTTCAGCGAGTGCGTCAAAGGTTTCAACGAGTTCGTGCCGTTCAGCCCGCGCGAGAAGATCGGCAACGCGCTTGCGGTCAATCTCGGGCTGGGTTGCAAGGTTCTTCTGTTTGGCTGATGTCATCGCTGTTCCCTAAATGTCTATTGATATAGACAACCATACAAGGTACTTGTAGCCTTAAGGTGAGGACGTGACAAGCGTGTGACATCACTCAAGCGAAAGTGCAGGGCGGGAACGAATGGCCGGACTGAACCAGGTACAGAGACAGACGGGCGTGGCGCTCTGGCGCCAGATCGCGGACCGTATTCGCGACGCAATCAGTGCCGGGGCGTATGACGAGACCGGCATGGTGCCGCCGGAAACTGTTCTGGCGCTGCGATTCGGCGTCAATCGCCATACGGTCAGAAGCGCGCTTGCCGCCCTTGCTCAGGAAGGTATCGTGCGCGCAGTGCAAGGCCGCGGCACCCTGATCGAGCGGAAGGAGCGGCTGAATTTCCCGATCACGCGGCGTACGCGCTTCACTGCCGGTATTGGCGCTCAGGCGCGCGAGATGCGCGGCCTGCTGCTCGACCATGCGGAAGAGAGGGCTGATGCTGACGTTGCGCGCTGGCTGAGGCTTAGGTCCGGGACGGCGGTGATCCGTCTCGAAACATTGCGTCTGGCCGACAAGCGGCCGGTATCTTGCGCAACGACATGGTTTCCGGCCGACCGGTTTGCCGGTATCGACGAAGTCTATCGCAAGACGGAATCGATCACCAAGGCCTTTGCCGAACTCGGCCTGCCGGATTACGTCCGCGCAACGACCGAGATTACCGCCGCTCACGCCGATTCACACGACATCGCCACGCTGGAATTGACGCCGGGCGCCATCCTGCTCATCGCCAAGGCAATGAATACCGATCTTGACGGCGTGCCGGTTCAGTACTCGATCAGCCGCTTTGCAGCCGACAGGGTGCAGTTCACGATAGAGAATTGAACTGAAAAAGCCGGGCAGCGAGCCCGGCTTTTGAATGAGATGTCGAAGGCTTAATGCGCCCCGGACATATCGCCGAGCACTTCCTTGGAAGCGACGGTGGAGTCGGCATTGAGCTTGTAGACCATGGGAACGCCGGTCGCGAGGTTGAGTGCCAGGATCTGTTCCTTGGTCAGGCGGTCCAGCACCATGACCAGCGAACGCAGCGAGTTGCCGTGGGCAGCGACGAGCACTTTTTCACCGCGCAGCACGCGTGGCAGAATCTCGGTGAGATAGTAAGGCCAGACGCGCGCGCCGGTGTCGCGCAGGCTTTCGCCGCCAGGAGGCGGGACGTCGTAGGAACGCCGCCAGATATGAACCTGCTCCTCGCCCCATTTGGCGCGGGCATCGTCCTTGTTGAGGCCCGAGAGGTCACCGTAGTCGCGCTCGTTCAGCGCCTGGTCGCGGATCGTCTTGAGGTCCGGCTGGCCGATTTTGTCGAGAATGAGCGTCAGCGTGTGCTGCGCGCGCACGAGCGCCGACGTGAAGGCGATATCGTATTTTATGCCGTAGTCGGCAAGCGCCTGCCCTCCCGTATTGGCTTCTTCGATACCGAGTTCCGTGAGATCCGGATCCTTCCAGCCGGTGAAGAGATTTTTCAGGTTCCAGTCGCTCTGGCCGTGGCGAACGAGGACGAGGGTGCCGCTCATGAAATATGCCTCCGTAGTAAGATCAATGTGAGGAGAGCCCGAGCACGTCGAGCATGGAGTAAAAGCCGGGCTTCTTGTCGCGCGCCCAGAGCGCCGCCTTGATGGCGCCGCGCGCGAAGATCGAGCGGTCAGCGGCGCTGTGCGACATCGATACTATCTCGCCTTCTCCGGCGAAGAGAACGGAATGTTCGCCGATCACCGAACCGCCGCGCAGGGTCGCAAAACCGACCGTACCCGTCTCGCGCGCGCCGGTATGGCCGTCGCGGACGCGCACGGATTGCGACGACAGGTCGATATTCCGGCCTTTGGCGGCAGCTTCTCCCAGAAGCAGGGCGGTGCCCGACGGCGCATCGACCTTGCGCTTGTGGTGCATTTCGAGGATTTCGATATCCCAATCGGCAGCATCGAGCGCTCGTGCAGCCTGCTCCACGAAAACGCTGAGGAGGTTCACGCCAAGGCTCATATTGCCCGATTTCACGATACGCGCATGACGCGATGCTGCCGCGATCTTGGCATTATCCGCATCCGAACACCCGGTCGTGCCGATGACATGGACGATGCGCGCCTGAGCGGCGAGTGCAGCAAATTCGTTTGTCGTCGCGGGCGTTGTAAAATCCAGGACGCCGTCGGCATGAAGAAAGGCCGCGAGAGGGTCGTCCCCAATGGTGACGCCGTTTGGTCCAAGGCCTGCGATTTCGCCTGCATCCTTGCCGACGAATGGCGAGCCGGGCCGGGCCACGGCCGCATGCAGCGTGACACCCTCCATGGAATCGATAAGCCGGATCAGCGTTTGTCCCATGCGACCCGCTGCCCCAACCACCACCAGCTTCATCGCAGCATCGCTCATGTCAGCTCATAATCCGTGTCAAAAAGAATCCGAGGCGGCGGGCCGCTGAAGATTGTTGAGGCGAGCGTAAAGTCCGTCGTTGCGCTTCGCAAGCGTCTCGTGATTGCCTTCTTCGACGACACGGCCCTGCTGCATCACGACCATCTTGTCGGCACGTACGACCGTCGAAAGACGATGGGCGATGACGACGACGGTGCGGCCGGTCATCGCTTCATCGAGCGCCCTCTGCACGGCCGCTTCGGATTCCGTATCGAGTGCCGATGTAGCCTCGTCGAGAAGCAGGATCGGCGCTTTCCGGACGAGCGCCCGGGCGATCGACAGTCGCTGGCGCTGGCCGCCTGACAGCGTCACGCCGTTTTCGCCGACAGATGTGTCGTAGCCGTTGGGTTGCGCGAGGATGAATTCATGGGCGTAGGCAAGCCGGGCGGCCTCTTCCACCTCGGCGTCCGTCGCTTCCGGCCGCCCATAACGGATGTTTTCGCGGATCGTGCCTTCGAAGAGATACGGTTGCTGCGACACATAGGCGAGTTGCTGGCGAAGCGACTGTTTGGTGACGTGTGCAATATCCTGACCATCGATGAAAATCTGCCCGCTCTTCGGGTCGAAGAAGCGCGGAATGAGATTGATGACCGTTGATTTGCCGGCACCGGACGGGCCCACAAGCGCCGTCGTCTTGCCGCCCTCTGCAACAAAACTCACGTTGTTGAGGATCGGATCGGCACTGTAAGCAAAGGACACGTCACGGAATTCGATGCGGGCATCCGTCACATTCAACGGCTTGGCATCAGGAAGATCGCGCTGACGCGGCTCCATGTCGAGCAGTTCGTAGATCATGCGGGCATTGACGACGGCGCGCTCCAGCTGAACCTGCAGTCTTGCAAGACGGCGGGCCGGATCGTAGGCGAGCAGCAATGCAGTTACGAAGGAGAAGAATGCGCCCGGCGGCACGTTATGATAGATCGAACGGTAAGCGGCATAGGCAAGGATGCTGGCGACGGCGAAACCGGCGAAGGTCTCCGTCATCGGCGCATTGCGCTCCGAGAGGCGCGCGATCCGATTTGCGCGGTTTTCCGCAGCCCCGACAAGCTTGTTGAGCTTGCGTACCAGTTCGCCCTCCATTGTGAAGGCTTTGACGATCGCAATTCCCTGGATCGTTTCCTGCATTGCGCCCAAGACATGGCTGTTGAGATGAATCGCTTCCCTGGTCACCTGACGCAGACGCTTAGACAGATATCGCAAGCCGTAAAGGAGCGGCGGAGCCAAGATGAAGACTGCTAGACTTAGCAGCGGATCCTGAAAAACCATCACGCCGAGCAGCGCGATGAAAGTGAGCAGGTCTCGCGCAGTCGACGTGATGGTCAGATTCATGACATCGCGGATGCCGCCGACATTCTGGCTGACTTGCGCTGCGATGTGCGCCGAGCGGGCTTCGTTGTAGAAGCCGACGGACAGCGTCATCAGGTGGGCATAAAGGCGCCGCTGGTAGCGCGCCACGATGTTGTTTCCGATCCTAGACAGAGCCACCGCTTGGCCGTAGCTCGCAAAGCCACGCAGTACGAATGCGATGAAGATCGAAAGACAAATGATCCAGACCATATCCGCACGGCGATTGGCGAAGGCTTCGTCAATGATTACCTTCATGATCCAGGCGGTGAACGCAGTCGAAAGTGCGACAACAACGAGGCAGCTGATCGCGAAAGCATAGCCCCCAATATGATCACGGCCGTTTTCGGCGATGATGCGCTTCAAGACGCCGGTGATGGTATCGCTGCTGACGGTGCGCTTTTTGTTCGCGGACGATTCCAAAAATAAAGCTTCCTGTCTCGGACTACGTGCGCCACATGAGCCGCGCGCTTGGGGCGGCTCTATAAAGAGTTGGCGCGCCTTTGGCTAGAGCGGCGCTATCGGCGCCAGCGGCGGCCCTCGGTTGAGACGCCGAAGCTTGCGGGCTGGCGTGCATAGAAGGAAAGCCCGGCAAGAGCTGCAAGCGGGTGAGTCACCACATAAGTCGGAATCGCCCTCAGCCAGTGCGAGTGCGGCGCTTTGTCCTCGAACGCAGCGCGGAATTCCGACCGTCTCAATGCCGGCAGGATCTTCTGCGAGATGCCGCCTGAAAGATAGACGCCGCCTTTGGCCATGAAGATCATCGCCAGATCGCCCGCGAGACGGCCGAGGTAAGTTGAAAAAAGCGAGATGGTCTCCACGGCCGTCTTGTCAGTTCCAGCAAGTGCATGAGAGGTGATATCGGCCGGATCGTGGTACTTGGAATCAATGCCGTCCGCCTTGCATATCGCGCGGTAGAGATTGACGATGCCGCGTCCGCACAGGATCTGCTCGGCCGCGACGCGGCCCTCGATCGTCTCGATATATGGAAAGATTTCCAGGTCGCGCTTGCTGCGTGGTCCGAGATCGACATGGCCGCCTTCGCCCGGCACGGGAATCCATGAGCCTTGCGCGTGCACGAGCCCGCCAACGCCGAGGCCGGTTCCGGGACCGAGCACAACACGGGAAGCGACAAGTTCTCCGGATGCAGCGCCAATGCGCTCGCGATCGTTTTCACCGAGCGCGGAAATCGCCAGTGCCTGCGCCTCGAAGTCGTTGATGACAATCACGTCCTCGATGCCGAGACCTTCAAGCATCGTGTGAGGACGGACGATCCAGTCGCAATTGGTCAGCGGAATTTCATTGCCGTTGATCGGACCGGCAACGGCGAGAATAGCCGCACGCGGGCGCATGTCCGTCTTTGCAAAAACGCCCTTCAGGATCGCTTCATCGATGGTTCCGAAATCGGCTGTGCGAACGTTCGGGAAATTGACGGCCTCGGCCGAGGCGTCCGCAAGAATGGAGAAGCGCGCATTCGTTCCGCCGATATCGCCAATCAGGATCGGAAAAGGCAGGTGGGCATCGCTGGTGTTGAGCATGGACATAGCCGGTTCCGTGTCTAGGCGTGCAGAGTCGGGATGAGTTTTTCGGCGGTCGCTTCGTTCAGCGCCATTGGAATATCGTAAACGATCGCAAGCCGCATCAATGCCTTCACGTCAACATCATGCGGCATCGGCGTCAATGGATCGACAAAAAAGATAAGTGCGCCGACTTCACCGGTCGAAATCAATGCGCCGATCTGCTGATCGCCGCCGAGCGGTCCGCTCTTCAGCCGGGTTACATCGAGATCGGGCACCGCATCGAGGACGCGGCCGCCGGTTGTTCCGGTTGCCACGATCTTCCATTTGGAAAGCTGATCTTTGTTGCGGCGGGCAAATTCCGCCATCTCATTCTTCTTCTGGTCATGCGCAATCAATGCGAGGCATTTGCCGCCGGCCATGAAAAAGAACCTCCATCCCGTGAATTCAATCGATTTGGCCGCTTCTATACCAAGCCCACGATTTGAAAAACAAGCATTTCCACTCTTATTGCACCAAGGGCTTGTCGGTGGGGACCGGGCCAACGGCAGGAAGAAGGTCTCCGGCTGCTGCCGGTACGGCCGGTGCGACTGTCAGGGCGGTTGCGGCTGAGCCGCCATCAGTCGTCGCCATGGATGCAGCGGCCGGCGCATCCAGAACGGCGGCGCAAGATTTGGGAAGATCAGACACCATCATTTCGCGCGGGGGCTTAGGTGGCCGGGCATTGGGCTTCGGTGCGGCCCACGGCTCCTTGGTGAACCACCAGGCCAGCGACTTGCCGCAGCCATCGCCGTCGGTAATTGGCGCTTGCGGCTTGCAGGCCGCAGCGCCCGGCGGGCATTTCATACGAATGTGGAAATGCGAATCGTGGCCGTAAATCGGGCGCAGCTTGCCGAGGTTCGTGCGGTCGCCCGTCCAGGTATCGCACATCTTTTTCTTGATTGCGGGGTTGACGAAAATGCGCTCCACCTCCGGATAGCTTGCCGCAAGCATCAACAGTTTGGCATGGGATTGCGTCCAGACCTTGGGGTCGATTGTCAGGAACTTCCCCTTCTGCAGCGTCGTGGTGAAGGGAAGATCTTCGCGCTCCTGCGCCGTCATCCGGCGCGAAGGCATCGGCGTCAGCCAGACGTCGGCATCGAGGCCGATCTGATGCGAGGCGTGGCCGTTGAACATCGGCCCGCCGCGAGGTTGGGCAATATCGCCGACCAGCAGCCCCGGCCAGCCGATCTTCAGTTGCGCATCGCGGGACAATTGCTCAAGCAATGCAATCATCGCCGGATCGCCCCAACGGCGGTTGCGGGAAAGGCGCATCGCCTGCCATGTCGGACCATCCACGGGCAAGGCAACGCCGCCCAGCATGCACCCTTTCGAATAAAAGCCGATCGGTTTGGCCGGGCCCTGCGCGGGCAGCGAAGCCGAACCGAAGAGCGCTTTGGCGCTGCCGGGACTCGGCTGTTTCTGCTGTGCTCCCGCATCGCCCGCAATCAGGCTTGCACCGATAATACCCGCCAAAGCGAGTCTGCCGATTGTCTGGAAAGGCGGAGCGAGGCGGAATGTCATGCGGTATCCTGAATGTCTGCCGGAGTGATTTGCGTCGAATCTACCGTGAAAAGCAATTTTGGTGAATCGATGTTCTGCCAGCAGGGTCGGGATGGCATTCGTGGAGCGGGCGATCCGCAGCACGTCTCGGAACTGCGCGGCATACTGCGAAGGCGGCTTGAGGAAGCCGCGCCCTAACGGCTGCCATCCGGTCAAAATTTTGCGAGATGGCCGAAAACTGCACACTCTCCTGTTTTTTGCCCCTATTTCCCGTATTCTCTTCTCGGTGAAAGCTAAAATAACATGGGGTTTGGTGAATGGTATCGTTGAGGGCGAAGCTTGTTTTATGCGCCGTGGGTTCCGCACTGTTTGCATGGAGTGCCGGCGCGCAGGATGCGGATGGATGGCGGACCGGTATCTCCACCGTCGGCGACCTGAAGCATCCGTCCGGCTTTGCCCATTACGACTATGTCAATCCGCAGGCGCCGAAGGGCGGAACCCTTCGTCTATCCGACGAAGGCAGCTTCGATACGCTCAATCCCCTTCTAGCTAAGGGAGAGGCAGGCGCCGGACTAGCTCTCGTTTTCGAAACGCTGATGACGCCTGCGCTCGATGAAGTCTCGTCGAGTTATGGCCTGCTTGCAGAGGCGGTAAAGTATCCGGACGACATGTCTTCCGCGACTTTTCGCCTTCGAGCCGAGGCAAAGTGGGCGGATGGTCAGCCTGTGACTCCTGAGGACGTGGTCTTCAGTTTCCAGCAGGCGACGAAGAACGACCCGCAGCAGGAATTTTATTACCGGCATGTCAAATCCGTCGAAAAGACGGGCGAGCGCGAAGTCACCTTCCAGTTCGATGAGGCGAATAATCGCGAATTGCCGCAGATCGTCGGGCAGCTCGTCGTCGTTCCTGAGCATTGGTGGAAGGCGAATGGGCCGGACGGCAAGCCGCGCGATATCTCGCGAACGACGCTGGAAATACCGATGGGTTCTGGCCCCTACAAAATAGCCTCTGTCGCACCCGGCTCCACCATCCGCTATCAATTGCGGGACGACTATTGGGGCAAGAACCTGAACGTAAACATCGGCCAGAACAACTTTGGCGCCATCGAATACACCTATTATGCGGATCGTGACGTGATGTTCGAGGCTTTCCGCTCCGGTAATACCGACTACTGGTGGGAAAATGCCGCAAAGCGCTGGGCAACAGCCTACAATTTTCCGGCCGTTTCCGACGGGCGTGTAAAGCGCGAGGAAGTCGAAAACGAAATGCGCACGGTCGGGGTGATGGTGGGCTTTATCTTCAACCTTCGCCGGGAAAAATTCGCCGACGAGCGCGTGCGCCAAGCGCTGAACTACGCCTTTGATTTCGAGGAGCTGAAACGAACTATTTTTTACGGCTCGTACGACCGTATCGACAGTTTCTTCTTCCGCACCGAGCTTGCTTCTTCCGGACTTCCGGAAGGAAGAGAGCTGGAAATTCTCAATGAAGTAAAGGATCTCGTTCCGCCGAAGGTCTTCACGGAGCCCTACAAAAACCCCGTCAACGGCGATCCGGCAAGACTGCGCGACAATCTCCGTACAGCGATCGGCATGCTCAAGAATGCGGGCTACGAACTGAAAGGCAGCCGGATGATGAGCGTCAAAACCGGCCAGGCGCTTTCCTTCGAAATATTGCTGAACGGCCCGACGATCGAGCCTATAGCGCTGTCTTTCTCCCAAAATCTGCGGAAAATTGGCATCGAGGCGACAGTTCGCAGCATCGAGCCCTCGCAGTTTACCAACCGCTGGCGGTCGCGGGATTTCGACGTGATCTACAGCGGATGGGGGGAGTCGATGAACCCCGGCAACGAACAGGCCGAGTATTGGGGCTCGGATGCCGCAAAACGCGATGGCTCACAGAACTATAGCGGCATCAGCGATCCCGGTATCGACGCGCTGGTGAAGAAAGTGATTTTTGCCAAGAATCGCGAGGATCTGGTAGCCGCGACCAAGGCGCTGGACCGGGTTCTGCTGGCCCACCACATCGTCGTTCCGAGTTATGGCTCCAGAACTTCGCGGGTTGCCTACTGGAACGGGATCACACACCCACCCGAGCTGCCTGAATACTCGCTTGGAATGCCCTCCGTCTGGTGGTCAGCGAATGCCGGCAAGTGAAGACGTCTTGCCATTCCGGCCGGGAAGCGTTCACAGTGAACCCGCGAATCAAGGACGGGTTCGCGACAGAATGATTGAAAGGAAGATCGCATTGGGGAAGCTTGGACGCCGTAAGACGGTGATCGCCCGCGGGACTGGCAAGCGTTAATGGGAGCTTACGTACTTCGACGCCTGCTTCTGATGATACCGACGATTATCGGCATCATGGCAATTTCGTTTACAGTCATCCAGTTCGCACCGGGCGGCCCTGTCGAGCAGGTCATCGCGCAGTTGACCGGCCAGGCAGATGGTGCCGACCAGCGCCTCTCCGGCGGCGGGGATGCCGGACAGCAGTTCGATGACAGTGGTTCCAGTTACCGCGGCGCCCAAGGCCTCGATCCCGAACTGATCGCCAAGCTCGAGAAGCAGTTCGGCTTCGACAAACCGCCGCTGACGCGCTTTCTGGAAATGATGTGGAACTACATCCGTTTCGATTTCGGCGAGAGCTTCTTCCGCAATACCTCGGTGCTCGATCTGATCAAGGAAAAGCTGCCGGTCTCGGTCTCGCTCGGCATCTGGATCATGATCTTTTCGTATGCCATCTCCATTCCGCTTGGCATCCGCAAGGCGGTGAAGGATGGCTCGACCTTCGACGTGTGGACGTCCGGCGTCATTATCGTCGGTTACGCCGTGCCGAGCTTCCTATTCGGTATCCTGCTGATCGTGCTTTTCGCCGGCGGCTCGTTCTACGACTGGTTTCCGCTCCGCGGACTGGTGTCGGATAACTTCGACCAGCTCGCCTGGTGGCAAAAGCCGCTCGATTATTTCTGGCACCTGACGCTGCCACTGATCTCGCTCTCGCTTTCCGCCTTCGCGACAACGACACTGCTGACGAAGAATTCCTTCATCGAGGAGATCAAGAAGCAATACGTCACGACCGCCCGAGCCAAGGGGTTGAATGAGCGGCAGGTGCTTTATGGTCATGTCTTCCGCAATGCCATGCTGATCATTATCGCCAGTTTTCCGGGCGCCTTCATTTCCGCCTTCTTCACCGGTTCGCTGCTGATCGAGAATATCTTCTCGCTCGACGGACTCGGCCGCCTCGGCTATCTCTCGGTCGTCAATCGCGATTATCCCATCGTCTTTGCGACACTCTATATCTTCTCGCTGCTTGGCCTTTTCGTCAGCCTGCTCTCCGACCTGATCTATACCTGGATCGACCCGCGCATCGATTTCGAGCGGAGGGATGTCTGATGGATACGGCTGCCAATCCGACGTCTGTCACGCCAGTCAAGCCGCCGCGCAAGGGCCTGCTTTCCCCAACGAACATCCGCCGCTGGCGGAATTTCAAGGCAAACCGACGCGGCTACTGGTCTTTCTGGCTGTTCATGGTGCTGTTCGTCCTCACCCTGTTTTCGGAATTCATCGCCAACGACAAGCCGATCATCGCATCCTACAAGGGTGAAATCCTGTTTCCGGTGCTGGTGGATTATCCGGAGGAAAAGTTCGGCGGCTTCCTGGCGGAAACGGATTACCGCTCGGATGTGATCGCCGATGAGATCAAAGCCAATGGCTGGATGATCTGGCCGCCGATCCATTATTCCTATCGATCGGTGAATTCCAACATCCCGCATTCCGCGCCGACGCCGCCGTTCTGGCTGATGAGCAAGGAGGAGCGCTGCTCCGGCTATCCGCAAGGCGTCAACGACCCCAATTGCAACTACGGCAATCTCAACTGGCTCGGAACCGACGACCAGGCGCGCGACGTGCTGGCGCGTATCATCTACGGGTTTCGCGTTTCCGTGCTCTTCGGCTTGGTATTGACCATCTGCTCGGCAATTGTCGGCGTAACGGCCGGCGCCGTGCAAGGCTATTTCGGCGGTTGGACGGACCTGCTTCTGCAGCGCTTCATCGAGATATGGTCGTCGATGCCTGTGCTCTACATCTTGCTGATCATCGCCGCGATCCTGCCGCCGGGCTTTTTTGTGCTGCTCGGCATCATGCTGCTCTTCTCCTGGGTGGGGTTCGTCGGTGTCGTGCGCGCGGAGTTCTTGCGCGCCCGCAACTTCGAATATGTCCGCGCCGCCCGCGCGCTCGGTGTCAATAACCGGACGATTATGTGGCGCCATATGCTGCCGAACGCCATGGTGGCGACCCTGACGTTCCTGCCCTTCATCCTGTCCGGCTCGATCACGACGCTCACTTCGCTCGACTTCCTGGGCTTCGGCATGCCGCCCGGCTCGCCGTCGCTCGGCGAGATGATCGCGCAGGGCAAGGCCAATCTTCAGGCGCCGTGGCTGGGGCTGGCGGCCTTCTTCACCATGTCGATCATGCTTTCCCTGCTGATCTTCATCGGCGAGGCCGTGCGCGACGCGTTTGACCCGAGAAAGACCTTCGCATGAGCCAGATGCCTGAACCTCTTCTGTCCGTCCGCGATCTTTCCGTCGCCTTCCATCAAAGCGGCGAAACATCGCTGGCTGTCGATCGCATCTCCTTCGACATCAACAAGGGCGAGGTCGTCGCGTTGGTCGGCGAATCCGGGTCGGGCAAGTCCGTCTCCGCAAATTCCATCCTGCGGCTTTTGCCTTATCCTGCAGCAAGCCATCCGACTGGCGAAATCTTCTTCAAGGGCAAGGATTTACTCAAGGCATCTGAGAAGGCGCTGCGCGAGGTGCGCGGCAACGACATCACGATGATCTTCCAGGAGCCGATGACCTCGCTCAATCCGCTTCACACGATCGAAAAGCAGATCGCCGAAATCCTCGATCTGCACCAGGGCGTGACGGGCCAGGCGGCCCGCACGCGGGTGCTGGAACTCTTGAACCAAGTCGGCATCCGCGAGCCGGAAAAGCGGCTGAAAGCCTATCCGCACGAGCTTTCCGGCGGCCAGCGCCAGCGCGTCATGATCGCGATGGCACTCGCCAACCGGCCCGAACTGCTGATCGCCGACGAGCCGACGACGGCGCTCGATGTCACGGTTCAGGCACAGATATTGGACCTGCTGCGCAAGCTGAAAGGCGCGCACGGCATGTCGCTGCTCTTCATCACCCATGATCTCGGCATCGTCCGCAAATTCGCTGATCGCGTCTGCGTCATGACCAAAGGCAGGATTGTCGAGACGGGCACGGTCGAAGAGGTCTTCAGCAATCCGAAGCATGACTACACGCGCCATCTGCTCGCCGCGGAGCCGCGCGGCGAGCCACCTGTTGCCGATCCGTCCAAGCCGTTGGTGATGGAGGGCTCCGACATCCGGGTCTGGTTCCCGATCAAGGCCGGATTGATGCGCAGGGTTGTTGACCATGTGAAGGCTGTCGACGGCATCGATCTCTCGCTGCGCGCCGGCCAGACGCTCGGGGTTGTCGGCGAATCCGGCTCGGGCAAGACGACGCTTGGCCTGGCGCTCACCCGGCTGATTTCCTCCAAGGGGCGCATCAGCTTCGTCGGCAAGGATATAGCGGACTATTCGTTCACCGAAATGCGGCCGCTGCGCAACCAGCTTCAGGTCGTATTCCAGGATCCTTACGGCTCGCTCAGTCCGCGCATGTCGGTCGGCGATATCATCGCGGAAGGGCTGAAAGTGCATGAGCGCTCGCAGTCGCATGAAGAACGGGACCAGCGCGTCTGCTGGGCGCTGGAAGAGGTTGGCCTCGACCCGCTGACCCGCTGGCGCTATCCGCACGAATTTTCCGGCGGCCAGCGTCAGCGTATCGCGATTGCCCGCGCCATGGTGCTGAAGCCGCGCTTCGTCATGCTCGACGAGCCGACATCGGCGCTCGACATGAGCGTCCAAGCGCAGGTCGTCGATCTGTTGCGCGACCTGCAAAAGAAGCACGATCTGGCCTACCTCTTCATCAGCCACGACCTGAAGGTCGTCAAGGCGCTCGCCAACGACGTCATCGTCATGCGTTTCGGCAAGGTGGTGGAGCAGGGGCCGTCTGCAGAAATTTTTCGCGCGCCGAAAGACGACTACACCAAGGCGCTGATGGCAGCCGCTTTCAATATCGAGGCAGTGCCGACGCCTGCCGTCCAGCAGTAAAAAAGATCATGCCCGCAAGACCTCCTGTTCTCATCGATTTGAAGTTCAACCCCGAAGGCATCGCCCGTATTCTGAAAACCGCCTTTCCGGATCGAGGCAGCATCAATCTTGCCGATCCGGCGGCCAAAAGCCGCGATTTGAGCGCGATCGACTATGCGTTGCTATGGAAGCCGGATACCGACCTGTTCGAACGCGCACCGAACTTGAAGGTCATCTTCTCGGGCGGTGCCGGCGTCGATAGCTTCATGAACCTTTCGGGGTTGCCGGACGTGCCGATCGTTCGCTTCGTCGACAGCAGCCTGACGGTTCGCATGAGCGAATGGGTGGTGCTGCAGTGCCTGATGCACCTGCGCCAGCAGCGCGAACATGACCGGCATCAGCGCGATCGGATCTGGAGCCAGATGGCGCCGCCGGAGGCTGCGGAAATCACCGTTGGCGTTATGGGACTTGGGGTATTGGGGCAGGATGCCGTTCGCAAGCTGAAGGTCATGGGCTTCAACGTCATTGGCTGGTCGCGAAGCCGCAAACGGCTTGAGGGGATCGAAACCTTCGATGCAAGCGAACTCGATACCTTCCTGTCGAAGACCGATTTCCTCGTCGGCCTGCTGCCGCTAACGCCGGAAACCACGGGCCTTTATAATGCGCGGCTGTTTGCGAAGCTCCGTCGGGGCGGTGCACTCGGAAAGCCGGTCTTCATCAATGCCGGCCGCGGCAGGAGCCAGGTGCAACGCGACATCGTTGCGGCGATTGAAAGCGGTGTGCTCGGCGGCGCCTCGCTCGACGTCTTCGAGGTCGAGCCGCTCCCGGCGGACGATCCGCTCTGGGGTTTGGAGTGTGTCTTCATAACCCCGCATGATGCCGCAATCTCCGAAGAGAATGCGCTCTTCCGCCATGTCGAGGCACAGATCGCCCGCTACGAGCGCGGTCAGTCGCTGGAGTTCGTGGTGGACCGGAAGGCAGGCTACTAAGGCGGGGTGGAACCATGCCGCCGCATAGCCGTTGCTCCTACCGACAGTTCTGAGGCGGGCCGGCATACGGCCCGCGAGACATCGAAGGGAGACGAAGATGGCTCGTCAGATGGAAAAGGGCTGGGAAAACGCCGATGGAAAGCGGCATGCCGAAGAGCAGATCTCTGCGGTGAAGGCAAAGCAGGGCCGCACCGGTGCCCGCATCCTGATGGTTCTGGTCGTTGCGCTCATTCTTGCATTCGTCGTTTGGATACCGGTCGAGATCTGGGGCAACCGCGAAGCCGATGAAGTAGCGCCACAGCAGCCCGGTCAGGAAATGCAGTCCCAGTCGCCGGCACCGGCTGCGCCGCCAACCACGCAGAATGGCGGTGCGGTTCCCACGGAGACGCCGAATACGCAGCCGGCACCGAACGCTGAGCCCGTGACGCCTGCCACACCAGCGCCGTCTCAGCCGGCGCAATAGGCTTCAGTCCAAGGCGATCATTGAAAGAGGCCCTGCCGCCTGGCTGCGGCGGGGCTTTTATTTGCGCTGGACATTACCCGCTGATTTTTCGATAAGAAGGCGCACGAGCCGGTCGTCGTGTGCTGGCCTTTTGCGGCACCCGACCGGATTGGGACGGGATGGAGCATGGCCAAGACAGATATTGCAAGGCGCGTTTACAATCACGCCTGGAAGCTTGATCCCATCGTCCGTAGCCTCATCGATACGGACTTCTACAAGCTTCTGATGCTGCAAATGATCTGGAAGCTTTATCCGGATGTCAGCACCACATTCACGCTCATCAACCGCACCAAGCGCGTCCGTCTCGCCGAGGAGATCGACGAGGGGGAACTGCGCGCTCAGCTCGATCATGCCCGCACGCTGCGGCTCTCCAAGAAGGAGATGATCTGGCTCGCCGGTAACAGTTTTTATGGCCGTGCGCAGATTTTCGAGCCGGAGTTCCTCGCCTGGCTATCTCATTTCCAGCTGCCGGAATACGAGCTGTCGAAGAAGGACGGCCAGTACGTGCTCGATTTCCATGGCTCGTGGAAAGAGACGACGATGTGGGAAATCCCGGCGCTTGCGATTATCAACGAGATGCGCTCGCGTTCGGCGATGAAGGCGCTCGGACCCTTCACGCTTGATGTGCTTTATGCACGTGCCAAAGCCAAGATGTGGGCAAAGGTAGAGCGGCTGCGCGAATTGCCTGGCCTGCGTATCTCCGATTTCGGCACACGCCGCCGCCACAGCTTTCTGTGGCAACGCTGGTGCGTTGAGGCACTGAAGGAAGGTATCGGCCCTGCTTTCACCGGCACAAGCAATGTATTGCTCGCTATGGATTCCGATTTGGAAGCGGTAGGAACGAACGCCCACGAGCTGCCGATGGTAGCCGCCGCACTTGCCGACACCGACGAGGAGTTGCGCAACGCGCCCTACAAGATCCTGCGGGATTGGAACAGGCTCTACGGCGGCAACCTGCTGATCGTCCTGCCGGATGCCTTCGGCACCGCGGCCTTCCTGCGTGACGCGCCCGAGTGGGTCGCTGATTGGACCGGCTTCCGCCCGGACAGTGCGCCGCCGATCGAGGGCGGCGAGAAGATCATCGATTGGTGGAAGAAAATGGGCCGCGATCCGCGCCAGAAGCTTTTGATTTTCTCGGATGGACTCGATGTTGACGCGATCATCGATACCTACAAGCACTTCGAGGGCCGTGTTCGCATGAGCTTCGGCTGGGGCACCAACCTGACCAACGATTTTGCGGGCTGCGCGCCGACCGAAATTTCCGGCCTCAACCCAATCTCGATCGTCTGCAAGGTCAGCGAGGCAAACGGCCGCCCCGCGGTCAAGCTCTCCGACAATCCTCATAAGGCAACCGGAGACCCGAAAGAGGTCGAGCGTTACCTCAAGTTCTTCGGCGCGGAGGACCGCACTGAGCAGACGGTTCTCGTCTGATGAAGGTTACGGGGAGGGCCAGTGCGGCCTCGCCTCCTCCTTTTCGCTCCGCCGGCTTTTTCTGCGTGGTTTTGTTGACATGGCCGCTTCCTCAAATGGCGTGGCAACGCCAAGCCTCTCGGCAAGCGAGCGTGCATCTGTCGGCGCGCAAACCTTCACGTCGTTGTCGAAATAGACGAAGACGTCACGGCCTTTGGCTGACGTCTTGAGCGGCGGCAGTACGCGATTGGCATCTTCCGGCTCGTGTCCGCGCGCCCATGCCGCGATACGTTTGGCCCATGCATCGAGCGCCGCATCGTCGTATCCGCTGACATAAAGCTCCTCGGATCCATGAAGGCGGCAATAGACGAAGTCGGCAGTGACATCCATCAGAAGCGGCCATTCGACCGTATCGGCGCAGACGAGCCCCACGTGATGTTTTCGCAGCAGTTCGATGAATTCCTTGGCGCAAAAACTGTCGTGGCGAATTTCCAGCGCGTGACGAAGCGGCTGCTGCACATCGCTTTCCAGCCAGTCACGGCCGTTCAGCCGGTCATCATGCCGCTTTGCAAGTTTTGCCGCGTCATCCGTATCTTTCGGCAGCATTGCCAGAAATCGCGCGAAAAGTTCTGCGTCGAATTTCATGGTCGGCGGAAACTGCCAAAGAATGGGGCCGAGCTTTGGCCCCAGCCGCAGGAGGCCGGACGCCATGAAATTGGCAAGCGGCGTCTCGACGTCGCGAAGCCGCTTCAGATGCGTGATGTAGCGTGAACCTTTAACGGCGAAGACAAAGCCGTCGGGTGTCGCCTCCCGCCAGCGCGCGAAGGCGTCAGGCTTTTGCAATCCGTAAAACGTGCCGTTGATTTCAACGGAGGCAAAACTGCGCGCGGCAAAATGCAATTCGCGCTTCTGCGGCAGGCCCTCAGGATAAAATACCCCGCGCCACGGCGCATAGGTCCAGCCGGATATGCCGATACGGATGGTGCCGTTCCTTGCCATGAAAGACAAACTGACCGCGCGGCCGCTTGTTCCCCCGCCGCGTCGGTCAGATATTCAGGCTTGCGGTTTTCGCTTTTCTTCAGCTTCGCGGATGGCGTCTTCGTGGTACCAGGTATCGAAGGCGGCGTCGCAGACATCGGGATCGATGTCGAGCGGCTGGCGGGCACCAAAGCGTTCGTCCGACCTGCGGAATTTTACTGGGAACTGATAGATCTTCGCGGTTTCGCGATGGACATTTGCTGGCATCAAATTGCCTTCCATTATCTTCGCACACCGGTTACCCGGATATTTATAGTAACAGAGTGCACATCATTTGCGCAAATCGCCTAAAAAAGCGCCAATAACTGTGGGATTCATAAGCATTTGATAAATCGAATAAAATGCCCCGCAATGCCTGCATCTTTTTGAGGCGTTGGGTGTAGATCAAAAAAACGTCCCGCGCGCCGATGAGTTCCATGGCCCTAAACCCTCGCTTTCGTTGAAAGTTGACGATTGTCTGAAGTTGATTCCCGCCGCCGTCTCATGGCAGTCCTTTATGTCTACTCGAAACTGGCACGCCACGTGCTTGGTATCTGGCATCCGGTGGTGATCAAGCACGCGCTTAGCGGTCGCTTCGGAAATTGCTCACACCCTTACGTTTGAGAGACTGGCCAATGACAAAGTATAAGCTCGAGTACATCTGGCTCGACGGTTACACACCGACGCCGAACCTGCGCGGCAAAACGCAGATTAAGGAATTTGACGCGTTTCCTGCTCTTGAGCAGCTTCCGCTCTGGGGCTTTGATGGTTCCTCCACGATGCAGGCCGAAGGCCGCAGCTCCGATTGCGTGCTGAAGCCTGTTGCCGTCTACCCGGACCCGGCCCGTAGCAACGGCGCTCTCGTCATGTGCGAAGTCATGATGCCCGATGGCGTCACGCCGCATCCGTCGAACAGCCGCGCAACCATCCTTGATGATGAAGACGCCTGGTTCGGCTTTGAGCAGGAATACTTCTTCTACGAGAATGGCCGTCCGCTCGGCTTCCCGGAGCAGGGTTACCCGGCTCCGCAGGGTCCGTACTACACCGGTGTCGGCTACAAGAACGTCGGCAGCGTTGCTCGCGAAATCGTTGAAGAGCATCTCGACCTCTGCCTGGCTGCTGGCATCAACCACGAAGGCATCAATGCCGAAGTGGCCAAGGGCCAGTGGGAATTCCAGATCTTCGGCAAGGGCTCTAAGCGCGCCGCCGACCAGATCTGGATGGCTCGCTACCTGCTTCTCCGCCTCTGCGAAAAGTACGGCATCGACATCGAGTTCCACTGCAAGCCGCTCGGCGACACGGACTGGAACGGCTCGGGCATGCATTGCAACTTCTCGACCAAGTTTATGCGTGAAGTCGGCGGCAAGGCCTACTTCGAAGCGCTCATGGCGCAGTTTGACAAGAACCTGCAGGCTCACATCGACGTTTACGGCCCGGACAACCACCTGCGCCTGACTGGCAAGCACGAAACGGCCCCGTGGAACAAGTTCAGCTATGGCGTTGCCGACCGCGGCGCGTCGATCCGCGTTCCGCACTCCTTCGTCAAGAACGACTACAAGGGCTATCTGGAAGATCGCCGCCCGAACTCGCAGGGCTGCCCTTACCAGATCGCTTCGCAGGTCCTGAAGACGATTTCGGAAGTTCCGACTTCCGGCTTCGCTTCGGCTGCTGCCTAAGCCTCAGGCTTTCCTCCCAAGGGCGCCGGTTGCCTCGCAACCGGCGTTTTTTATTTGCCGAAGCGTCTCCAAGGAAAACATTCCTTCACGTCGTCGGCCGCGCTATAGTCGCAGCATGGCACAACGAGCAGGCAGCGCGGATCTTCCATTGCATGGCGGCAGAGTTCCGAAGTGGCTCGGCGAGCGGATGACGAAGCTCGGCGCCGTGATCACCGAAACAGTCGTGCACCATTATGGCCGGGATGAACTGCTCCGGCGCCTCGCGCATCCCTTTTGGTTCCAGTCTTTCGGGGCCGTGATGGGCATGGATTGGCATTCGTCAGGCATAACCACCAGCGTGCTTGGCGCCCTCAAGCGCGGGCTTACTCCGCTTTCAAGCGAGCTTGGCCTGCATGTCTGCGGTGGCCGCGGATCGCATTCGCGCAAGACGCCGGGCGAACTAGTTGCGATCGGTGACCGTGTTGGTTTCGACGGCGGGGCGCTCGCGACTGCGAGCAGGCTGGTGGCGAAAGTCGATAGCGCCGCCGTTCAGGATGGCTTTGATCTCTATCTCCATGGCTTCATCGTCACGGATGACGGCAAATGGGTCGTGGTGCAGCAAGGCATGAATGGTGACAAGCGTCAGGCCCGGCGCTATCACTGGCTCTCGGAAGGTCTCGAGAGCTTCGTCAATTCGCCGCACACGGCAATAGAGGGCCGCAGCCAGGGCAATATCATCAATCTGGCCGACAGGCGTGCCGAGCGTTCGCGCACCGGGCAGCTTGATCTTCTAGCAACGCTCGGTCCGGATCGTATTTTGCGCGAAGCGGCAGCTTTGGCATTCGATATCGCAAAGCCCGCGCCGCAGCCCGACCAGCCGCTTCTGCCGCATCTCATCATGCCCGCCCATCACGACGTCCGCGAAAAGGACGTCAACATGAAGCGCCTGCATGGCAATCTTGCAGCCGCCGCCGACCGCGGACCGGAAGATTTTGAGCAGCTTCTGCTCGTGCCCGGCGTCGGAGCCCGAACGGTACAGGCGCTGGCGATGGTTGCCGAAGTGGTTCATGGTGCGCCCTGCCGCTTTGCCGATCCCGCGCGTTTTTCGCTTGCCCACGGCGGCAAGGACCGGCATCCCTTTCCCGTCCCGCTGAAGGTCTATGATGAGACGATCAAGGTGATGAAGTCGGCCGTGCAGAAGGGCAGGCTCGGCCGCGAGGAGGAACTGCAGGCGCTGAAACGCCTCGACGACCAGTCCCGCCAGCTCGAGCGATATGTCACTGGCCCAGACCTCAAGGAGATCGTCGCCGGCGAATTCCGAAACTCACCCGACTGGGGCGGCAGAAGCGTCTTCGGCTGGGAGGAAGAGGATTCGCCTTAAGGCGCTTCATACGGTAGGAAGTCTTTGATTTTATTAAGAAATGGCGGACAGAGAGGGATTCGAACCCTCGGTACGCTTTCACGTACACACGCGTTCCAGGCGTGCGCCTTAAACCACTCGGCCACCTGTCCATTTGCGTTTCGCACCCGGAGAGGAGCAAATCGTCGGAACGGCGCGATATATACCGATGAATTTTCGCTGATCAACCTAAATCTAACAGTTTTTTGACTTCTTCCGATAAAACTCCGCGCGCGCTGTCCATTGCGCTTTGGCCGTGAGATAATTATTTATTGGCTAGGGTGGAGAATGGCGCGGCTGACCGGAAAATCCGGCGGTAGGGCGTCGGAGGTATTGATGCGTTTCTTGTTGCGTTTGGCTAGCCTTGTCGCGCTTGCTGTAGCCGTGATGGCAGGAACGATCGATTCAATTCAATCCGTTGCGGCGTCGGCAGTCGTGGTAACACCCATGGGCGATGCCTGGCAGGATTTGAGCCCTTCGTCGCTTTTGGCACTCCAGTCGTCCGTTTCCTACTATGTGCACCCGCGCTTCTATGCCTTCGTATTCCAATGGCTGATGCTGCAGCCCGCTTTTGCCGTCTTTCTGGTGATCGCGCTGCTGCTTTGGATGATCGGCTACAAGAAGCCGCCGGTGGCGGGCCGCTTTACCGCGTAACAAAACGCGCGACCCTGGCGTATCAGCTTTGAGACCCCACATCCACGGCAACGCCGCAACAGCTAGCCACGGCAGAGCGCGTGCGCGACACGTTCCAGAGGCGCTGACGTCGACGATCACCACGGAGATCGCTCCGGTAGGTGAATTCTACTATGCCGAGAACTATTACCAGCAGGATCTGGCGGAAAAGCCGGATGGTTGTTACGGTCTTGACGGAACCGGCGTGAGCTGCCCGATTGGTTCGAAAAATCGCATTCCAGCAGCGCATTTTGCGCAAAAAGCAGCCCATCTGGACTGATTTTCAGCATCTACGCGGAATTTTTACCAGCCGAAAAATTTCTCGTGAATTTTTCCTTGAGCCATGCAAGGATGCGCGCAGCCAGGCCTCCGGGGGGAGGCCGGTGGTTCCGCAGACATGCCTGCCAAAGGCTTGCGGGAGGACCCAGACAAATAGCAACAATAGGGCTGCACTATGAAAAAAACCCTTCTTTCTTTCCTGGCCGTGGCCGCGATGTCCACGACGGCGCTCGCTGCCGACGTCAAGCCGGCTCTGGTTTACGGCACTGGCGGAAAGTTCGACAAGTCCTTCAACGAAGCAGCCTATAATGGCGCTGAGAAGTTCAAGGCTGAAACCGGCATAGCCTATCGCGACTTCGAGCCGACCGGCGACACACAGGGTGAGCAGGCGATCCGCAACTTCGCAAGCCGCGGTTTCAACCCGGTGGTAGCCGTGTCCTTCGCATGGACCTCGGCAATCGAAAAGGTCGCTGCAGAATTCCCGGACACCAAGTTCATCATCGTTGATTCAATCGTCGACAAGCCAAATGTCCGCTCGGTCGTCTATAAGGAAGAAGAAGGTTCGTTCCTCGTCGGCGTTCTCGCCGGCATGGCTTCCAAGACCGGTAAGGTCGGGTTCGTCGGCGGCATGGATATTCCTTTGATCCGCAAGTTCGAATGCGGCTATGAGCAGGGCGCCCGTTCCGTCAAGGCGGACATCGAAGTCTTTCAGAACATGACCGGCACAACCGGTGCTGCCTGGAACGACCCGGTTCGTGGCGGCGAGCTCACCAAAAACCAGATCGACCAGGGCGCCGACGTCATATACGCCGCTGCAGGCGCGACTGGCCTCGGCGTTCTGCAGACGGCTGCCGACAACAAGAAGTTTTCGATCGGCGTCGATTCCAACCAGAACCATCTGCATCCGGGCTCCGTGCTGACCTCGATGGTCAAGCGCGTCGATCTCGCCGTCTACAACGCCTACACCGATACGAAGAACGACAAGTTCACCGGTGGCGTGCAGGCTCTCGGCGTCAAGGAAGACGGCGTCGGCGCTGCGATCGACGATAACAACAAGCCGCTGATCACGCCGGAAATGCAGGCCGCCGTCGACAAGGCAAAGGCTGACATCATCGCAGGAACCATCAAGGTTCACGATTACACGACGGACAACTCTTGCCCGAAGTGATCCGCGACTGAGATGGGCGTATGGCGGCCAGATTTTTCCGCCATACGCCCTTTTCGTATTTGGAGCCTGCAGTGACAGACACGCCCGCTATTGAACTTGTGGGCATCGATAAGAAATTCGGTGCCGTTCACGCAAACAAGGACATCAACCTTACCGTCGCCAAGGGCACGATCCACGGCATCATCGGGGAAAACGGTGCCGGTAAATCGACGTTGATGTCGATCATCTACGGTTTTTATCACGCCGATGCCGGGGAGATCCGCGTCAACGGCACGCCGGTGACCATCCGCGACAGCCAGGCGGCGATCGCAACCGGTATCGGCATGGTTCACCAGCACTTCATGCTGGTCGATAATTTTACGGTCCTGGAAAACGTCATGCTCGGCGCCGAAGGCGGCGCACTGCTGGCAAAGGGCGTTGCGTCTGCTCGCGCCGAATTGAAACGGCTGGAGAAGGAATACGGGCTCGAGGTCAATCCGGATGCGCTGATCGAGCAGCTCCCGGTCGGCCTGCAGCAGCGCGTCGAAATCCTCAAAGCCATGTATCGCGGCGCCGAAATCCTGATCCTCGACGAGCCGACCGGCGTCCTGACACCGGCTGAAGCCGACCACCTGTTCCGCATCCTCAAGGTGTTGCGTGACCAGGGCAAGACCGTCATCCTCATCACGCATAAGCTGCGCGAAATCATGGCCATCACCGACACCGTCTCGGTGATGCGCCGCGGCGAAATGGTCGCGACCCGTAAGACCGCGGAAACAACTGTCGAAGAGCTCGCCGAACTCATGGTTGGCCGCCGTGTTCTTTTGCGTGTCCAGAAGGGCGAGGCGACGCCCGGCGATGTACTGCTGTCGGTCCGCAACCTGACAGTCAAGGACAATCGCGGCGTGACGATGGTCGACAACGTCTCCTTCGATGTCCGGGCTGGCGAAATCGTCGGTATTGCAGGCGTGGCGGGCAACGGCCAGTCGGAGCTGCTGGAGGCGATCGCGGGCATCCGCAAGCCGCATTCCGGCGAGATTTTCCTTGATGGCCAGCCGATCGACAAGGCCGACGCGGCGCGACTGCGCGAGCTGGGCCTAGCCCATATTCCCGAAGACCGCCACCATATGGGACTCGTGCTGAAGTTCGAGGAATACGAGAACTCGGTTCTCGGCTATCACCGCAAGCCTGCCTACAGCAGAGGCCCGCTGCTCGATCTCGATGCGATCCGCAAGGATGCCATGGAGAAGATCGAGAAATACGACATCCGCCCGCCGAACCCGCGGCTGAAGACCGCCAATTTCTCGGGCGGCAACCAGCAGAAGATCGTGGTTTCCCGCGAAATCGAGCGCGACCCTGCCGTGCTCATTATTGGCCAGCCGACACGCGGCGTCGATATCGGCGCCATCGAATTCATCCACCGCCGCATCATCGAGATGCGCGACGCGGGCAAGGCGATCCTGCTCGTCTCCGTCGAACTCGATGAAATCCGCGCCCTTTCAGACCGTATCCTTGTCATGTTTGCCGGCCATGTCGTCGGCGAGAAGACGCCCGATGCCGGTGAACAGACCCTCGGCCTGATGATGGCCGGCATTGCCGCGTGAGGCCTTAATGAGCACTGCTTCTGTTTCTCTTCCAAATTGGATCACCTACGGTCTCATCCCGGTTTTGAACCTGATCGTTGCCTTCCTGATCTCCGGCGTTGTCGTCTGGCTGATCGGCGAAAGTCCGCTTGGTGCTCTTTCTTTGCTGATCGAGGGCGCGCTCGGCAGCGGCGAAGGCATTGGGTTCACACTGTATTACGCCACAAGCTTCATTTTCACTGGCCTTTCGGTCGCGGTTGCGATCCATACCGGTCTCTTCAACATCGGCTCGGAAGGTCAGGCCTATCTCGGCGGACTTGGTTGTGCACTGGTTGCGCTGGCGCTCGACCGCTTCGTGCCCTGGTATGTCACCATGCCGGTTGCCGTCGTCGGTGCCGGCCTTTTCGGCGCCGCCTGGGCATCCATTCCAGCCTTCCTCCAGGCAAAACGCGGCAGCCACATCGTCATCACGACCATCATGTTCAATTACATCGGCGCGGCGCTGATGGTTTACCTGCTGGTCCACGTGCTGATCGTCCCCGGCAAGATGGCGCCGGAAACGCGCACTTTCCTCGAAGGCGGCCAGTTGCCGAAGCTCGGATGGGTGATGAACCTCTTCGGTGCGAAGCTCGGGGCCGCGCCGTTCAATGTCTCCTTCATCATCGCCCTTGTCGCTGCCTACTTCGTCTGGCTGCTCATCTGGCGAACGAAGCTTGGATTTGAGATGCGCACGCTCGGCGCCAGCCCCACTGCCGCCTCCTATGCAGGCATTCCCTATGCCCGCACGGTCATGATCGCTATGCTGCTCTCTGGCGCGCTGGCCGGCATGATGGCGCTGAACCCGGTCATGGGCTCTTCCGCCCGCCTGCAGGTCGAGTTCGTCGGCGGCGCCGGTTTCGTCGGTATTGCCGTCTCGCTGATGGGACGCAATCATCCCGTCGGGATCATCTTCGCGGCGATCCTTTTCGGCATCCTCTATCAGGGCGGCGACTGGGTCTCCTTCGAGATGCCGAACATTACCCGCGAAATGATCCTCGTGATTCAGGGCCTGGTCATTCTCTTTGCAGGCGCGCTCGAATATATGTTCCGCCCGGCGCTCGTCCGCGTCTACCAACAGTTCAAGGCCAAGTGAGGGGCGGACGATGGATTACTACGACATCCTTATCAACGTTCTGAGTTCGACGATCCGACTCTCGATCCCGCTGATCTTTACCGCCCTTGCTGGCCTCTTTTCCGAACGCGCCGGCATCTTCGACATCGGTCTCGAAGGCAAGATGCTGGGCGCGGCCTTTGCCGCCGCCTGCGTTGCATACATCACCGACTCGGCTTGGCTCGGCCTTGTCGCGGGCATCCTCTGCTCTGTCGCGCTGAGTTTGGTGCATGGCTTTGCATCGATCACCAATCGGGGCAATCAGATTATCTCGGGCGTTGCCATCAACTTCTTCATCGCCGGGATCACCATTGTGCTTGGCCAGGCCTGGTTCGGTCAGGGCGGCCGCACGCCGCAGCTCTCCCCGGCAAGCCGGTTCTCGCCAATTACGCTTCCGGGCGCAGACGCGATGCGGGAGGTTCCGGTGATCGGTCCGCTCTATTCGAACGTGATCTCCGGCAACAACATCCTGACCTACCTCGCATTCCTGGCAGTTCCGCTTTCCTGGTGGATCCTCTACAGGACGCGCTTCGGGCTGCGCCTTCGCGCAGTCGGCGAAAATCCCGGAGCAGTCGATACAGCCGGTATCTCGGTCAGTTGGCTGCGCTATCGTGCCGTCATGTGCGCCGGCATTCTGTGCGGCTTCTCGGGCACCTATCTGGCGATCGCGCAGTCGGCGGCCTTCATCAAGGATATGTCGGCGGGCAAGGGTTATATCGCCCTTGCCGCCCTGGTCTTCGCGAAATGGAAACCGGTGCCGGTGATGTTCGCCTGCCTGCTCTTCGGCTTCCTCGATGCGCTGGCGAACTTCATGCAGGGTAAGCAGGTGCCGCTGATCGGCGCAGTACCGGTTCAGATATTCCAGGCTTTGCCGTATATTCTCACCTGCATCTTGCTTGCTGGATTCATCGGCGTTGCAACTCCGCCGAAGGCTGGTGGCGTCCCCTATACGAAGGAGCGTTGAAACTTGTCACACGACCTTTTCGAAGCCGCCCGCGGAGCCATGGCCTTTGCCCACGCGCCCTATTCCAAATTCCCGGTCGGTGCGGCGATCCGCGCCGAGGACGGCAAGATTTATACTGGCGCCAATATCGAAAACCTCTCCTTCCCGCAGGGTTGGTGTGCCGAGCCGACGGCCATCAGCGCCATGATCATGGGCGGAGCGATGAAAATCGTCGAAATGGCGGTCATTGCCGAGAAGCTGCCGCTTTGCCCGCCTTGCGGCGGCTGCCGGCAGAAGATTTCTGAATTTGCGTCGAAGGATACGAAGATTTATCTTTGCGATGAGATGGGCGTGAAGAAGACCATGACGATGGAAGAGCTTCTTCCCTTCAGCTTCGTGGCCGAACTCGGATGAGCGCCGCCATCGATCTGCTCGTCGGCAAACTCGGTGGGCTCGTGCCGCGTCACGGCATCGTGCTCGGCTCCGGCCTTGGCTCGCTGGTAAGCGAACTGACGGATGCGGTGCGAATTCCCTATCGGGATCTGCCGGGCTTTCCTGTCAGCGCCGTCTCCGGGCATGCGGGCGAGGTCGTTACCGGTCGTCTCGGCGGCGTGCCTGTCATCATGCTGTCGGGCCGCGTCCATTATTACGAACAAGGCGATGCCAACGCCATGCGGCTGCCGATCGAGGTGCTGAAAGGCCTTGGAGTGCAATCGCTGTTCTTAACCAATTCCGCAGGCTCGCTGCTTGAGGAGATGGCGCCGGGCTCGGTGATGCAGATCACCGACCACATCAATTATTCCGGCATTAATCCGCTGATCGGCGAGGAAAGCGACCGCCGCTTCGTCGGCATGACGAGCGCCTATGATGGCGACCTTTCCGTGTCCATGCGCAAGGCGGCCGAGAAGCTTGGCATCAAGCTCTTTCACGGCGTCTATATGTGGTTTTCGGGACCAAGCTTCGAAACGCCTGCGGAAATCCGCATGGCGCGGTTCCTCGGTGCGGATGCCGTCGGCATGTCGACCGTACCGGAGGTCATCATCGCTCGAATGCTGGGTTTGAGGGTTGCCGCAGCTTCGGTAATCACCAATTATGGAGCTGGCATGACGGGTTCCGAACTCAGCCACGAAGAAACAAAAGACATGGCGCCCGTCGGCGGCGCGCGTCTCGCCGCAATCTTGAAGGAAATGATTGCGGGTGGAGGAAGCGATAATGAATAATCACTCGCAGAAGGAGACGGCAGCTGTCGCGCTGTCGCTGCTTGATCTCACCAATCTCAAGGACGATTGCACGCAAGAGCAGATCGATACGCTTTGCGCCCGCGCGCAGACGCCCTACGGGAATAGTGCCGCGATCTGCATCTGGCCACGCTTCGTGGCACATGCCCGCACGGTTCTCGGCAAAGGTCATCCGGTCCGCATCGCAACGGTCGTCAACTTCCCGTCCGGCGAAATGGAAGTGGCCGATGTCGCCGCTGAAACTCGGGAGGCAATTGCGGACGGTGCGGATGAGATAGATCTGGTCATTCCCTACCGCAAATTCCGCGACGGTAACGAAAAGGCCGTAATCGACATGGTGACGGCGGTGCGCGCGGAATGTACCGGTGGCGTATTGTTGAAAGTCATCCTGGAGACGGGCGAGATCAAGGACCCCGGCCTCATTGGCCGTGCGTCCGAACTTGCAATCGATGCGGGCGCGGACTTCATCAAGACATCCACCGGCAAGGTCGCCGTGAACGCGACGCTCGAAGCTGCGGATATCATGATCCGCGCGATCCGCCACAGCGGCCGCAAGGTAGGTTTCAAGCCGGCCGGTGGCATTGGCTCGGTCGCCGATGCCGCCCTTTATCTCAGCCTTGCCGAAACGATCATGACGCCGGATTGGCCGATGCCGTCGACCTTCCGTTTTGGGGCCTCCGGCCTGCTCGATGACATTCTCGCTGTCCTCAGCGGCGTCCAGTCAGCGCCCGCCAAGGCCTCGAGCTATTGAGCATGATCCCGCAGGAGATCATCCGACAAAAGCGGGATGGCGGTGTCCTTTCCACGGATGAGATTCGGTCGTTCGTCGCGGCCCTTTCCGCCGGTGAGTTATCAGAGGGGCAGATCGGTGCCTTTGCGATGGCCGTCTGGTTCAAGGGCATGTCGCGCGGGGAGACCGTCGCGCTGACGCTCGCCATGGCGGGCTCCGGCGACATGCTGACGTGGCCCGGGATCGATCATCCGATCGCCGACAAGCATTCGACCGGCGGTGTCGGCGATAACGTTTCGCTGATGCTGGCGCCGATTGCGGCTGCTTGCGGGCTTGCGGTACCGATGATCTCGGGCCGCGGCCTCGGCCACACCGGCGGAACGCTTGACAAGTTGGAATCCATTCCCGGCTATCAAATCAAGCCGGATGCTGCTCTTTTCCGCAACGTCGTCAACGAAGCCGGCTGCGCCATCATTGGACAGACGGGCTCGTTTGCGCCTGCCGACGGCAAACTATACGCCGTGCGTGATGTCACGGCGACGGTCGATTCCATTCCGCTGATCACCGCTTCCATTCTCTCCAAGAAACTCGCCGCCGGGCTTCAGACCTTGGTGCTCGACGTGAAAACCGGCAACGGCGCCTTTATGGCAGATCACGATCAGGCAAAGCTTTTGGCGCAATCTCTGGTGGATGTGGCAAATGGGGCAGGGATCAAGACCTCCGCGTTGATCACCGATATGAACCAGCCGCTGGCGGACGCAGCGGGCAACGCCGTGGAGATATGGAACTGCCTGGATTTCCTGGCCGGCAGAAAAGCTGGAACCCGGCTCGAGGCCGTCGTTGTGGCCTTCGCAGCCGAGATGCTGGTGAGCTCCGGTATTTGCCAGTCTCTGAAAAATGGCGAAGTGAAAGCCCGCGAGGCGCTGACGTCTGGCAAGGCGGCGGAGGTTTTTGCCCGCATGGTGCATATGCTGGGCGGCCCGGTGGATTTTGTCGAAAAGCCCGCAAAATATCTGGTGAAAGCGCCGATCGAAAGGCCGGTTCTCGTAAGTGAGAGCGGATGGCTTTCAGCTTGCAATGCGCGCGAGATCGGCATGGCCGTTATCGATCTCGGCGGCGGGCGCCGCCGTCCGGCAGACACGATCGACCATCGGGTCGGCTTTGCCGCTCTGCTGCCGCTCGGCACGCGTGTCGAGAAGGGCGATACGCTCGCGATCGTGCATGCTGCAAGCGAGGCGGCGGCACAAAAGGCAGCAGCCTCGATCGCGTCGAGCTACCGCATCTGCGGCAACGCGCCTTCGCTGCCGCCGGTCATTTCCGGCCGCATTTGATTATTGCTTCAGATTCAGTGAGCCGTCGGCAACGGAATAAGACTCGAGTTTCTTCAGGAAACTCATGCCGACCAGAGTCGTCGAAAGTGCATCGTCCTTGAGCACGAAGGCTTCCACGCCTTGCACGCGGATGCCGCCGATCTCCATGCGATCGAGCGTGACATGTGCGGCCTTGGTCTGGCCGTTGGCTGTGTTCACGGCGTGCCGGAAATCGAGCTGATTGGCACTGTAGCCGAGACGGCGGGCAAGGCTTTCGTTGAGCGCCACATAGGTCGCGCCCGTATCGATCAGGCCCTTCACGGATCTGCCGTTGATCTTGAAGTCGCCTGTATAGTGCCCCTGCGCATTGGCCTGAAGGCGCATGCGGCCGTTACCGGGAACCGGCGCGGGTGTCGTAGGCTGGTCGGTCGCGGTTGAGACGATGTTGACCGAAGCGGTCTCGGTAGCCGGCTGGCCGCCGTTGTCTTCGAAGAAGGAGGGGACTTGTGTGGCGAGTGCGGCGATAATGCTCGCGAAAATGACGATACGCATGAGCATGAACAGAAATCCTGCCTGTATAAACCACGCCTCATGCGGGGCTTGAGTCTTCAAGATCGCTACGCCGCAATTGCTGATAAGTCGCTAATGGCGAAGTTAAAAAGGCCCGGATTATTGCTCCGGGCCTTCGATATCTTTGGATTTGGTAAAGGAAAGCTGAAGTTACTTTGTACCGTACATGCGGTCGCCTGCATCGCCAAGTCCGGGCATGATATAGCCCTTTTCGTTCAGATGGCTGTCGATCGCTGCCGTAAAGACCGGCACATCCGGATGCGCCGAACGGAAATTCTTGATGCCTTCGGGAGCCGCGAGCAGGCAGAGGAAGCGGATATTGTGTGCGCCACGTTCCTTCAGCTTGTCGATCGCGGCAATCGAGGAATTGCCGGTCGCTAGCATCGGGTCGACGACGATGATGAGACGCTCTGCCACGTCCTCCGGCGCCTTGAAGTAATATTCCACAGGCTGCAGCGTTTCGTGATCGCGATAGACACCGATATGGGAAACGCGGGCAGAAGGCACGAGATCGAGCATGCCTTCGAGCAGCCCATTGCCAGCGCGCAGAATCGAGGCGAAGACGAGTTTCTTGCCCTCCAGGATCGGCGATTCCATCGTCTGCAGCGGCGTTTCGATGGTTTCCATCGTCAGTTCGAGATCGCGCGTCACCTCGTAGCAGAGCAGCGTCGAGATCTCGCGGAGCAGCCGGCGGAAACTGCCCGTCGATGTCTCCTTGCGCCGCATGATGGTGAGTTTGTGCTGCACAAGCGGGTGATCGATGACGATGACGCCTTCCATGGCCTGGCCTTCCTTTAATTGTTCTTATCGGACGTTTCTTTCATGGAAAGCGCCTCAACTGCAAGAGTGGAGGCGATTTTCACG
This sequence comes from Rhizobium sp. USDA 4016, assembly GCF_056279705.1. Taxonomy (NCBI): domain Bacteria; kingdom Pseudomonadati; phylum Pseudomonadota; class Alphaproteobacteria; order Hyphomicrobiales; family Rhizobiaceae; genus Rhizobium; species Rhizobium sp. USDA 4016. The sequence goes on along the minus strand of NZ_JBWCCY010000004.1, from coordinate 3,793,041 downwards.
GCATGATCTTCAAGCCCCGGGCGGTTCAAAGGCGGGCGAGCAGCGCCATGCGGGTTGCTTCATCGACGAAAGCCGCTTCGATGCCGGTCCGCGTCAGCTCGTTGATTTCGCTGTCGCTGAAACCGAACGCATCGGCGGCGAGCTCATACTCGCGCTGCAATGAAGTATGAAAAAAGGGCGGATCGTCTGAACTGATCGTCACGCGAACGCCGGTTTCCTTGAACTTGCGCAGTGGATGCGAAGCGAAATCGGGAAAGACGTTCAGCGCAATATTGGAGCCAGGGCAAACCTCGAGAACGGTGCCGAGATCGGCAAGCCGCCTGACGAGGTCTGCGTCCTCGATCGCACGTACGCCATGCCCGATGCGGGATGGACGCACGACGTCGAGCGCATCGGAAACGCTGAAGGCACCACAGACTTCGCCGGCATGAATGGTGAGGCCAAGACCGGCGTCGCGGGCGATATCGAAGGCGCGGGCATAATCGGCAACGCGCCCCATGCGCTCCTCGCCGGCCAAGTTGAAGCCGGTGATCAGCGGGTTGTTGGCCTTGGCCGCGTATTTCGCAGCCGCGATCACGCGCTCCGGCCCGAAATGCCGCTCGCCGGTGACGATCAGCCGCGCTTCGATGCCACTCTTTGCCCTGGCCTGGCGAATGCCTTGGCAGATGCCGGCGATGTAGGCATCTGCACCAAGCCCGATACGCTCGCCGTGGTCGGGTGAAACGATGAGTTCGCTATAGATCGTACCGATCCCCGCAAGCTCCTGCAGATAGGTCTCGGTAAGCAGCGCATAGTCCTCGTCGGTCTTGTAGACCTCGGAAACCTTGTCGTAGCATTCGAGGAAGCTCGCAAAATCATGCCAGACATATGTTCCTTCGCGGAGATAAGCGCTGATGTCGGTATTGTATTTTCGCGCCTGGGCTTCGGTCAGCGCCGGAGGTGCCGCACCCTCCAGATGGCAGTGCAGCTCGACCTTCTTCAAATGCGATGTCACAGAAAGCTTCTCCCATGCTGCCCGGCGGCGATGCCGAGATGCCGGGCAACCGTCTCGCCGATATCGGCATATGTGCTGCGAATGCCGATATTGCGCGACTTCAGCCCCGGACCGTAAGCGATGATCGGCACGCGCTCGCGTGTATGATCCGTGCCGCGCCAGGTTGGATCGCAGCCGTGGTCGGCCGTAAGGATGACGAGATCGCCGGGTGCAAGCTTGCGGTGCACGTCCGGCAGCCGCGCATCGAAGGCTTCGAGTGCGGCGGCATAGCCAGGCACATCGCGCCGGTGGCCATAGACCATGTCGAAATCGACAAAATTGGTGAAGACGAGGTCGCCGTCCTTGGCCTCTTCCATTGCAGCGAGCGACGCGTCCATCAATGCGTCGTTGCCGTTCGCCTTGATGACCCTTGAAACACCCTGATGCGCGAAGATATCGCCGATCTTGCCGATGGCATGAACCTTGCGCTCCGCCTTGACGAGACGATCGAGCAGCGTCGGCTCCGGTGGCGGCACCGAGAAATCGCGGCGATTGCCGGTGCGCTCGAATGTTGAGGAAGTTTCGCCGATGAAGGGCCGGGCGATTACCCGGCCTATGTTGTGGCTGTCGAGGAGTGCGCGGGCGATGCGGCAAAAGCCGAGCAGCCGGTCGAGACCGAAATGCGTCTCATGTGCCGCGACCTGAAAGACGGAGTCGGACGAGGTATAGCAGATTGGCTTGCCGGTGCGGATATGCTCCTCGCCGAGCCGGGCGATGATTTCCGTGCCTGAGGCGTGGCAATTGCCGAGAATGCCCGGAACCTCCGCCGCGTTGCAGAGCGCCTCGATAAATTGCGACGGAAAAGCCTCGCCTTCCGTGGGGAAATAACCCCAATCGAATGTCACGGGCGTTCCCGCGATCTCCCAATGGCCCGACGGCGTATCCTTGCCACGGGAGATCTCATTGGCGCAGCCATGAATGCCGTAGACTTTATCTGGAACCGGCATGCCGGCTGGAGCGCGCCCGGTCGCGGTCTTGGCAATCTGCATCAGGCCGAGGGCCGACAAATTGGGAAGCGAAAGCGGGCCGGACCGCAAGCCTTGCCTGTCGGCAGCGCCGGCCGCGCAAAATTCCGCGATATGGCCAAGCGTATCCGAACCCTCGTCGCCATAGTGCGCCGCGTCCGGCCCGCCGCCGACGCCGAAGGAATCAAGAACGAAGAGAAATGCACGTGCCATCGCAAACCATCAAGCTGGGCGGCTAAAAAGCCGCAATTCCGCTCAGGCATATAATGCTGCCGCAGGCTTGGCAAATTTCAACGGATCGCGATCAGCAATCGCCGCAGGCAACGTTGTCGCCCTGCCGCTGGCGGTAATAGTAGGTGCGGCGGATGGTGAGTTCCTGCATGTCGCCTGGAAGAAAATCGGGGCCGAATGCGAAAAGCTTATAAGGGATGCTGAGATCGGCCCGCACGAGAAAGCTATCTGCCTTCTGCATGTCGGTCGGAACGCCCGTAACGGTGGAATTTGCCGCGTAGGGCGCCGTCGTCGCGTCGTTTGCCCAAGACCATAGAACCTTGGCATTGGCACCGGCATCGATGGTGATGCCGGTCACTTTGATCTGCATGCCGGTCGTATCGAAGGGCGCGAAAATCGCGCCGGCAAGAGAACTGATATCGCTCAGCGAACTCCTGGTTACATTCTGCTGTTGCGTGATCAGGTCGGCGATCGAGCCGGCAGCGCGGCTGGTGCGTTTGCTGACGTTCAGTCCGATCGTGATCTCGAAGGCGCCGATATAGAGCATCACCAGGACGGGAAAGAGGATGGCGAATTCGATTGCGCCCACGCCGCTGCGATCCCGCCCGAGCCGGACGAGCTTCTCTTTCAACCGTATCAGGGTTCTGCTCGCCGCCATCAGTATTGCTCGTTCTGGAAGGCGGCTGTGGCGACGATAAGGTAATCGTTCAGCCTCGATCCGTCGGCGGTGCGGTATGGGGTGATATAGGGCCGGACAAGATCGGTGACGACCTGCCAGTGGTAGTAGGCGCGAACCATGTTGATCGAGCTTGAGCCGCCGGGTGAATATTGCATCCCTGTCGTATCGAGGCCCGTCGCATTCATCGGAATGGTGGCGGGGATATCGGAGAATTTGCTGAATGTGCGGACATCGAGCCAAAGTTTGTTCGGCGTGGCGATCTCGGTGGCGGAGCACTGGATCAGGATCGAGACTTCGTCGCAAAAGTTCTGCCGGAATGCCGTCCGGTCCTTATAGGTCGTCTGCCCGACGACATTGGTGATCTGTCCGGTCCGCAGCTTGCGGCTCATCGTGTCGACGGCGTTGGAGACCAGTTCTTCCGCGGCGAAGGCGATGAAGGTCTCCAGGATTGCGAAGATCACCATGAAATAGGGAATGGCAAGCAGCGCAAATTCTATCGCTGCCGATCCGTCGCGCGAGCGCGCAAAAGCCCGCCATCCGCCCCGCCTGCCGGGCGGCATGCTATCTGCCTGGTGATCATTGGCCGCGACGGCGCCATCCGATGGAACGTTCATGCAGCGATGGTAAAGTGTGTTCGTTGATTTTCCGTTTCAGGCCGGGTCAACAATTTAAGGATGACGACGATCCTGCGTCAGCCGCCGGCATCTGCCGCATTGTTCTGCTGCGTGTGTTGTTCGCAGTTCGGCGTGCAGGAAAGGACGGAGCGATCGGTCTGCCGGTAGACGCGAACCGTGTTGCCTTCGTCGATGGAAACGAGGACGGTCTCGTCGAGTATCGCATTGCCATCGACATCGAGCAGCACCAGGTTGGTCGTCCCGAAACTGCGGCCTGTCAGCACGATGGTCTTTGGATCGGCAACGGTCGCGTCGGCAACCTTGGAATTGCCGATGATCACTTTGCTGGCTGGCCGGTCGAGCTTCAAAACACGCGCGTGATCCATATAGACGCGCAGCACGTCTTCCTCGGCGCGCACGGGAGCCTGAAGCCCGCAAAGCACGAGGATGGCTGCCGCGGTAAAGGAGATAGTCTTGCCGCTCGATGGCATAGCGTTCTCTTTATTGGATCCGGATCAGAGTCCGGCAGAAATCTCAAGATAGAATGGAAAAAAATGGTGAATGAAGCTTTAAGAATTGCCGGCCCTGCCTGATGATGGGACGTGTTTATCCAAATTGGGTCAGGCAAGGAGGATCTCCCGGGGCATCGTGATCTGTAATGACGCAGCCTATGTAATGTTTTGGTGCATCCCGAAGATAGATGTTTTATAGGATTCGCAATATAGATAAATTTGAATATATCCGAGTAACGTAATACTTACCATGGAAGTTTCTACTTTAGCATTTACGATCTGGTAACCCTCTTCCTTAAGCCGATTGAAACAGCCCCTCGCTAGGTTGTGGCATCCGATCAACGGCAACAGTTGGCGGACGTGCTGAACCTCAACTGGAGTTAGGAGTGACCATGACCAAGCTTTTTAGCCGTTTTCTGAAGGACGAATCCGGCGCGACCGCAATTGAATACGGCCTGATCGCAGCGCTGATTTCCGTAGCGCTCATCGCCGGCGCCACCAGCCTCGGCACCAAGATCAATGCCACGTTCAACAGCCTTGCGACGACCATGAACGGTGCTGCCGCAAAGGGCAACGTCGCCATCCCGTGATGGTTGCCGGTGGCAATGAGTGATGAAATCAGGCTCACAGCTCGAAGCGGTGAGCCTTTTCATATTTCGCACAGGAGGCGCGGATGACCGCAGCAGCAATTTTTGTGGTTTTCCCTCTCTGTCTCGCGATCGCGGCATTCTCTGACCTGTTCACCATGACAATCCCGAACCGTGTACCGCTTATTCTCGTCATTTCATTTCTGATCGTGGCGCCGCTTTCCGGGATGTCAGTTCCGGTGATCGGCATGCATCTTTCTGCAGGTCTCGTCGTGTTATGCGCCTGTTTCGCGCTCTTTGCCTTAAATACAATGGGCGGAGGGGACGCGAAGCTTCTCAGCGCTGCTACGCTCTGGTTCGGCTTCGATCAAAGCTTGATCTTCTTTATTGGCTGCGTCGGCGTGATCGGCGGTTTTCTTACGCTGTTCATTTTGATGATACGTTCGCAATCCAATATGATCCTTGCTATCGGTCTGCCTATTCCGAATTCACTCCTGCTCGCAAAGAAGATTCCTTATGGCATCGCAATCGCGATTGGCGGCTTCATGGCGTTCCCGTACTCGCCGATGCTGATCAATGCGCTGGAAACGTTGAAGTAACGGCGGTTTAAACGTCCGTTAACTTAAAATGTAAGTGTTCCGTTAACTATAATTACACCAATTCCTGAGCATTCTTCGGGGTGAACATGCCGTCTCCCGAGGACTGAATAATGAAGCCCGCCCGTTTGATGATACTTTCAGTGGCCGTCGTTGCCGCTGGGCTCGCCGGTTTTCTGGCGATGAAGCTTGCCGGGCGGGGCGGTGTCGTCACGCAGGTGCAATCGGTCGTCGAAAAGGAACCGACGGTCAATGTGCTGGTCTCGAGCGCCAATCTACCGGTCGGCGCCCGCATTGACGACAAGGCGGTTCATTGGATGCCCTGGCCGCGGGGCGCTGTCGTTCAGGGCTTTATCACCGAAGCCGACAAGCCGGATGCGGTCAAGGATATGCAGGGCGCGGTGGTCCGCCTGCCGATCTTCGAAGGCGAGCCGATCCGGCCGGAAAAAATCGCCGATTCCAACAGCCGTATACTCTCGGCGCTTCTGCCCGCCGGCAAGCGCGCCGTCGCAACGGAAATCTCGGTCGCAACCGGCGCCGGCGGCTTCATCCTTCCGAACGACCGCGTCGACGTCATCATGGTCCGCAGGGCGCAGGGAAGCGACAAGTTCCTGACCGAGGCCGTGCTGAGCAACGTCCGCGTGCTCGCCATCGATCAGCAGATCCAAGAAAAAGACGATGGTTCCAAGGCTGTCGTAGGCACCACGGCGACCCTGGAACTGACGCCTGATCAAACCAAGGTTCTGACGGTCGCGCAACAGATGGCCGACAAGCTGTCGCTTGCCTTGCGTTCCGTAGCCGACGCGCAGGAGCAGGATACGAGTGCCGCCGATTATCTCCTGAACGGAGACAATGGAAGCGCGTTGGTTCAGGTCATCAAGTCCGGTTCGATCGTCACAGACAGCAGTGCGCCAAAGGCCGAATGAGGGGAATTTAATGGTCAACACAATGCGGCGCACCAAATCTTTCCTCGCAGGCTTCCTCACACTGGCGATCGTCGTTTCGGGGCTGACGCCTCCTGCCTTCGCGCCACTCGTTGGCGCACGGATTGCGCATGCGGAATCGGAAGGCGTCATCCAGATCTCGCGGACTGGTCCCGGCGCCCACCGCCGCCTGAAACTCGGTCTCAACAAGGCACTCGTCGTCGACCTGCCCGAAGAAGCACATGATATCCTCGTCTCCGATCCGTCGATGGCGGATGCCGTAACGCGCACCTCGCGCCGCATCTACCTCTTCGGCAAGAAGGTCGGCCAAACCAACATCTTCATTTTCGGGAGCGATGGCCAGGAGGTCGTGAGCCTCGACATCGAAATCGAACGCGATGTCTCCGGTCTCGAGACGAACCTCAGGCGCTTCATCGTCGACTCCAATATCAAGGTCGAGATCGTGTCCGACAACATCGTGCTGACCGGCACCGTCCGCACGCCCCAGGATGCCAAGCAGGCGGCCGACCTCGCCCAGGCATTTCTGAACGGCGGCGAAGCGACAACGCGAACCGAGACGGCCGCCAGCAGCGCACAGCAGGGCGATGTCGCGATTTTCGCCGAGGCGCGCCAGGAATCGCAGGTCGTCAATCTGCTGCAGATTGAGGGCGAGGACCAGGTCACGCTCAAGGTGACGATCGCCGAAGTTCGCCGCGAAATCCTGAAACAACTCGGCTTCGACAATCTCGTATCGAATTCCTCGGGTATGACCGTAGCGCAACTCGGAACACCCGCGACGGATAGCGCCACTGCGACGGTCGGCGGCGGACTTGCCGCTCTCTTCAAGAGCTCGATCGGCAAATACGACATATCGACATATCTGAGCGCCCTGGAACAGGCGAAGGTGGTTAGAACCTTGGCGGAACCGACCCTGACCGCCATTTCCGGTCAGGCCGCAACCTTCAATTCGGGCGGCCAGATTCTGTTTTCGACGACAGACAACGACGGCAACGTGACCGTGGTTCCCTACAACTACGGCATCAACCTGGCCTTCAAGCCGGTGGTTCTGTCCTCGGGGCGCATCAGCCTTGAAATCGTGACGAATGTATCCGAGCCGGCGGCCTCCGCTTCGGGAACGCGGCCGACTTTTCAGCGCCGTTCGGCCGAGACATCCGTCGAACTTCCGTCCGGCGGCTCGATCGCGCTTGCCGGCCTGATCAGGGACAACGTTTCGCAGACATCGAACGGCACGCCTGGTGTGAACAAGATCCCGCTGCTGGGTACATTGTTCCGCCAGAGGACGGTGCAGCGAGAAGAAACCGAGCTTGTCATTATCGCGACCCCCTATCTGGTACGACCCGTCGCCCGCAACGAGCTTAACCGGCCGGATGACAATTTCAGTCCGGAACATGATGGTCAGGCGTTCCTCATGAACCGTGTCAACAAGGTTTATGGCCGCCGCGAAGCGCCGGTGGCAGACGCGCAATTCCACGGTTCCATTGGGTTTATCTACAAATGAGCGGCGCAGGATCGAAAACGATGAAACGATATGGTGACCGGGTGATCGCTCAAAGGGCGAAATTCCCGATGCGGTGGGCCATGCTTGGCGCGGCGGTACTTGCGGGCGCGATGCTTTCCGGCTGCGCGGCTCCACGCGATAATCTGACAACCGGCGGAATCCCCGACGACTACCGCCAGCGCCATCCGATCGTGGTGGCCGAGGCCGAGCAGACGGTCGACATCCCGGTTGCCTCGACGGATCGGCGCTTAACGATTGCCCAGCGCGATATGATCCGCGGTTTTGCAGCCAATTATACATCCCGGGCTTCCGGCCCGGTTTATGTCATGACCCCGCAAGGCTCGCCAAATTCGGCTGCCGCAAGCCAGTTGCGGAACCAGGTGCGGGCCGAGCTCTCGAAAAGAGGGATACCGAGCTCGAAGATCGTCAATGCGAGTTATTCGGCAGTTCCTGGCGATGCAGCGCCGATCCGCCTCAGTTTTGTCGGCATGACAGCCATGACCACGCAGTGCGGCCAATGGCCGAAGGATATCGGCGGTGGCTTCGACAACCAGAATTATTACAATTTCGGCTGCGCTACCCAGAACAACTTAGCAGCACAGATCGCCAATCCGGAAGACCTGATTGCGCCGCGCGGTATGACGCCGATCGATGCTGCGCGCCGCAATGACGCCATCACTGAATATCGCGAATACAGGACCGTCCTTGAACACAACAACTCAGGCACCTTCTAATGAGGAGCGGATCCAGACGATGAGCCCGATCGAATACGAGATCAAGAACACGACGGAGCTCCAGCATGCGGAAGACGCCGTTCGCATGGGCGAGCTGGAAAATATGCGGCCGCTGCCGCGTATTTCCGTGCACGCTTTCTGCGAAAGTGAGGCGCTTCAGCGGGTGATGGAGCGCTGCGGCAACGACCGGCGGATGGCCAAGGTGAGCCTGCGGATCACCAGCGGCGGCATTGCGGCCGCTGCGAACATGTTCGCCAGCGCTCCGACCCCCAACCTGATCATCCTCGAAACCAAGGCCAATGCGGCAAGCCTGCTCTCAGAGCTTGCGCCGCTTGCGGCCGTCTGCGATCCGAGCACCAAGGTCGTTATCATCGGCTACTACAACGACATCGCGCTTTACCGCGAGCTGATCCGCAACGGCATTTCCGAATACATGGTTCAGCCGATCGCGATGCCGGACGTCATGATGGCCATGGCGTCGATTTTCGTCGACCCGGATGCCGAGCCGCTTGGCCGCAGCATTGCCTTCATCGGATCCAAGGGAGGCACCGGTGCCTCGACGATCGCCCACAATTGCGCATTCGGCATCTCCAATCTCTTCTCGACCGAGACGATCCTCGCCGATCTCGATCTGCCTTGCGGCACGGCAAATATCGATTTCGACCAGGACCCGACGCAGGGGATCGCCGAGGCGGTCTTTGCTCCAGATCGGCTGGACGAGGTCTTTCTCGACCGATTGCTGACGAAATGTTCGGAACACCTGTCGCTGCTTGCAGCACCGTCGCTACTCGATCGCGCCTATGATTTCGATGGCCAGGCATTTCAGCCGGTTCTTGAAGTCCTGCAGCGCAGCGCGCCGGTGACGGTGCTCGATGTTCCGCACGCCTGGTCGGAATGGACGCGCTCGGTCCTGGCTGCCGCGGATGAGGTCGTTATCTGCGCCGTTCCCGATCTTGCGAACCTGCGCAACGCAAAGAACATGCTCGATGCCCTGCGCAAGCTGCGCCCGAACGATAAGATGCCGCATCTGATCCTCAATCAGGTCGGCATGCCGAAGCGGCCGGAAATCGCTCCGTCCGATTTCTGCGAACCGCTCGAGATCGAGCCGATCGCGATCATTCCTTTCGATATCGGTCTGTTCGGCAATGCCGCCAATAGCGGTCGCATGATCTCGGAGATGGATCCGAAATCGCCAACCGCCGAAACCTTCTCGCAGCTGGCACACATCGTCACCGGCCGTGTGGCCATCAAGAAGGCGAAACGCGGCGGGCTGATGGGGCTGCTGAAGCGCGCCAAGTAAGAGACGAAAACGAGTAGATTGGATTTGTGGTATGTTCGGAAAACGCGGAAATGAAGGCTTCGGAAAGGGCGGCGCCGTAAGCGCACCGCCACCGCCGCCTGCCGCGGCGGCTCCTTCTTCCGCGCCCGCCGTGCTGGTCGAGCCGGCAAGAGAGCCTGGCCGGCCACAGATGACACCGCCGCCGATGCAGACCCCACAGCGCCGGCGGCCGGCCCGCACCGACGAATATTACGACACCAAGGCGCAGGTCTTTTCGGCGCTGATCGATACGATCGACCTGTCCCAGCTTGCCAAACTCGACGCCGAAAGCGCTCGCGAGGAAATTCGCGACATCGTCAACGATATCATCACCATCAAGAACTTCGCGATGTCGATATCCGAGCAGGAAGAGCTGCTCGAAGACATCTGCAACGATGTTCTTGGCTACGGCCCGCTGGAACCGCTGCTCGCGCGCGACGATATCGCCGACATCATGGTCAACGGCGCCGGCAAGACCTTCATCGAAGTCGGCGGCAAGACGGTCGAATCGGAAATTCGCTTCCGCGACAACGGCCAGCTTCTCTCGATCTGCCAGCGCATCGTCAGCCAGGTCGGCCGACGCGTCGATGAATCGAGCCCGATCTGCGACGCCCGCCTTCCGGATGGCTCGCGTGTCAACGTCATCGCCCCGCCGCTCGCCATCGACGGACCGGCGCTCACGATCCGTAAATTCAAGAAGGACAAGCTGACGCTCGATCAGCTCGTCCGCTTCGGCGCGATCACGCCTGAAGGCGCAACGCTCTTGCAGATCATTGGCCGGGTGCGCTGCAACGTCGTGATCTCCGGCGGTACCGGTTCCGGCAAGACGACGCTTCTGAACTGCCTGACGAACTATATCGACAGAGACGAGCGGGTCATCACCTGCGAGGATACGGCGGAACTGCAGCTGCAGCAGCCGCATGTGGTTAGGCTGGAAACCCGCCCGCCGAACATCGAAGGCGAAGGCGAGATCACCATGCGTGATCTCGTCAAGAACTGCCTTCGCATGCGTCCGGAACGCATCATCGTCGGCGAAGTGCGCGGACCGGAGGTTTTCGATCTTCTGCAGGCGATGAATACCGGTCATGACGGCTCGATGGGAACGATCCACTCGAACTCGCCGCGCGAATGCCTGAGCCGTATCGAATCCATGATCGCCATGGGCGGCTACAGTCTCCCGGCAAAGACCGTTCGCGAAATCATCGCCGGCTCGATCGACGTCATCATTCAGGCAGCGCGTCTTCGCGACGGCTCGCGGCGCATCACGGCGATCACCGAGGTGATCGGCATGGAAGGCGACGTGATCATTACCCAGGATCTGATGCGCTACGAGATCGAAGGCGAGGACGCTGGCGGCCGACTGATCGGCCGTCATATGTCGACCGGTATCGGCAAGCCGAATTTCTGGGATCGCGCGCGCTACTACAACGAGGAAAAGCGCCTGGCCGCCGCCTTGGATGAGATGGAAGCAAAGTCGAAGGAAGTATGATGTTCGGTCTCGATCCGATAGTGCTCGCCATCATCGTGCTGGTTGCGGTCGCTGCGGGCGCGGTTTGCTATGGCCTGCTCTTCAGCCGTATGGAGACCGAGAAGAAAGCTGCCAATCGCGTCAGCCGCGTCGCTTCAACCGAGACCGACCGGGTGAAGGTCAAGGCCGCACGGGACCGTGTCCAGGAAATGTCGAAACGCCGCAAGTCGGTGCAGGACAATCTCAAGGACCTCGAAAAGCGCCAGCAGGAAAACACAAAACGGAAACTGTCCCTGAAGTCGCGGCTGACCCAGGCGGGCTTTGCGATCACGCCCGCCAAATTCTACTTGTTCAGCGCCGCCTTCGGCCTGTTCCTGATGCTCATCGCGCTGCTTGCCGGCGCGCCGATGCTGGTCGTACTTGCGCTTCCGGTCGTTGCCGGCCTCGGCCTGCCGCGGTGGATCCTGGGCTTCTTGATAAAGCGCCGCCAGAACAAATTCCTCGACGAATTTCCGAACGCGCTCGACGTCATCGTGCGTTCGATCAAGTCCGGCCTGCCGCTGAACGACGCGATCCGCCTCATCGCAAACGAGGGCCGCGATCCGGTGAAAACCGAATTTCGCCGTGTCGTGGAATCGCAGCAGGTCGGCCTCAGCGTTCCCGACGCCTGTGCGCGCATGACCAATTACATGCCGCTGCAGGAAGTAAGCTTCTTTGCGATCGTCATCGCCATTCAGTCGCAGGCCGGCGGCAATCTTTCCGAAGCGATCGGCAATCTCTCGAAGGTTCTCCGCGACCGCAAGAAGATGAAGGCCAAGGTGAAGGCGCTGTCGATGGAGGCCAAGGCTTCCGCCGTCATCATCGGCGCTTTGCCCTTTATCGTCGCCACGCTCGTCTACCTCACGTCACCGCAATACATGATGGTTCTGTTCACCGATTCACGCGGGCACCTCATCATGGGTCTATCGGCGGTCTGGATGTCGATCGGCATCTTCGTCATGCGCAACATGGTCAATTTCGACATCTAGCCGGAGGCAAGCGTCATGTCAGCAGATCTTGCAGCGCGATTGACCGATCCGGCCATGCTGGTCGCACTTCTTGTTGCGATCGCTGTCTTTGCGACCTTCTACACGATCGCCGTTCCCTTCTTCGAGCGCGGCGACCTGAACAAGCGCATGCGCGCCGTTTCGACGGAGCGTGATCAGATTCGTGCGCGCGAGCGTGCCCGTATGAACACGGAGGCGGGAAACAAGGCGTCGCTTCGCAACCAAAACAATCGCTCTGTTCGCCAGATCGTCGAGCGCTTCAATCTGCGCAAAGCGCTGGTCGACGAAAACACGATGAACAAGCTGCGCGCAGCCGGCTACCGCTCGGAAAACGCTCTGAATACCTTCCTCGTCGCCCGGTTCTTTCTGCCCTTCGTTTTCCTCGCCCTCGCCGCCTTTTGGATTTTCGGTCTCGGCAACCTCGCAGCCAAGCCGCTTCCTATCCGCCTGCTTGCTATGATCGGCACGGGCTATCTCGGTTTTTATGCGCCGAACATCTTCATCTCGAACCGCATGTCGAAGCGTCAGCATTCGATCAAGCGTGCCTGGCCGGATGCGCTCGACCTGATGCTGATTTGCGTCGAGTCCGGCATCTCGATCGAAGCAGCGATGCGCCGCGTATCGGAAGAGCTCGGCGAACAGTCGCCGCCGCTTGCCGAAGAGATGGTGCTGACGACGGCCGAGCTTTCCTTCCTGCCGGACCGCCGTCAGGCGCTCGAAAACCTCGGCACGCGCACGCAGATCGATCTCGTGCGTTCCGTCACCCAGGCCCTCATCCAGGCCGACCGTTACGGCACGCCGATTTCGCAGGCGCTGCGCGTTCTCGCACAGGAAGGCCGAGACGAGCGCATGAACGAGGCTGAAAAGAAGGCGGCTGCCCTGCCGCCGAAGCTGACCGTTCCGATGATTTTGTTCTTCCTTCCCGTTCTCGTCGCCGTCATCCTCGGCCCGGCCGGCATCCAGGTCGCCGACAGGTTCTGATGCCGCTTGCAGGCGGGGCGGAAACCAGCTAGCCGTAGTTTTCGCGTGACTGGCGAATGAGATCGAAGACCATCGGGAAGCGCTGATGTGACCGCCGCTCGCCTGGCGTCTTTCTAAATCAGGAGCGAGCCTTGATGTCTTCCGCAGCCATCCTCACCAGCATTTTTGCAGCACTGATGGTCGGAGCGGTGAGCCCCGGCCCGAGTTTCGTCGTCGTTTCCCGCATCGCCATTTCCCGCTCGCGCCTTGATGGCCTGGCAGCGGCGCTCGGGATGGGTGTCGGTGGCGTGATGTTCGGCATTCTTGCGCTCGCAGGCCTGACGGCTTTGCTGACGCAATTCGCGTGGCTTTACCTGGTGCTGAAGTTTGCAGGCGGTGCCTATCTCGTCTATATCGCGTTTCGCATCTGGCAGGGCGCGAAGGCGCCCATCGAGGTGTCCGGTGCGGTTGAGGGCAGGGCGTCGCTCGGCCGCAGTTTCTCGATGGCGCTGCTGACGCAGCTCAGCAATCCGAAGACCATCATCGTCTATGCGAGCATATTCGCAGCGTTTCTGCCAAAAACCGTACCCGCAGGTGTCATGATCGGTCTGCCGATCGGAATCTTCGCGATTGAGGCCGGATGGTATTCGATCGTGGCGCTGGCTTTTTCCGCCCGCCGTCCGCGCCAGGTCTATTTGGCCGCCAAGCACTGGATCGACCGCGCTGCCGGGCTTGTCATGGGCGGGCTGGGTTTGCGCTTGATCTTCTCCGGCGCGATGCTTCGGTAGTCGAGATCAGTTGGTGTTGCTTGCCGGCGCGCTGTCCTTCGCCGCGAGTTTCTGCCATGAATTCTGCTGGGAAAGCATTGAACGCAAATAGGCGACGTTGGCGTCTGCCTGCTGCGGCGCGAGTTCGCGGCGGGCGATCTCTTCGGCCTCCGGAAAACGTCCCTGCAGGCCGACAGCAAGGGCGAGGTTCTGCCTGACACGGCTATCGGCGCCCGGCTGGCTCGCCGCCTGCTTGAGATAGGTTTCGGCAGTCCTGAGATCGCCTGTCAGCACGTAGGACATGCCGAGATTTGAAAGCACGGAAGGCTCGTTCGGCATGATGTCCAGCGCATCGCGATAACGCGCTCGCGCATCGCTGGGCTTGCCCATCTGGTCGAGAATCGCGCCCTGGGCAGAAATGAGCTTCCAGTCAGGCCGGTCCGGGGTTTGCGCCCGGCCGATCGTGTCGAGCGCTTGCTGGAACTGTCCTGCGGCTGCCTGGGCCTTGCCGTAGGCAGCAAGGACATTGCGGTCTTTGGGATTGGAAATCGCAACCTGCTGCATGACGGCAAGCGCCTGCGCGTCGCGCCCGGCCATGCGCAGCAGGTTGGCGTAGTTGACGCCGTTTACCGGATCGCGGGGGTTTTTCTCGTAGGCCTGTCCGACCCGGTCCGTCATTGCGTGAAGCTCGTTCGCATCCATGGTTTCGACCGGCTTTGTCAGCTTCGGCACCGAACCCGTCGTCATCTTGTCCTTGGTCGTCGAGCAACCAGCGAGCGCGGTGACAACCAGCGCTGCGGTGACGCACTGGGAAATACGGTTCTTGAATGGATGGATGGCCGGGAGAGGCATTGCGCTTTCCTGAATTCAGAAACTGGCGTTTGACCTCTAAGCGGAACAGGGAAAGGTTTGACGCAATCTTCACTCCAGCAATAGTCTGTTAACCCTAACGGACCGTTAAGAAAACGATTCCCGGACATCGCCGAAGGATAAATATGGCCCCCTATCAGTTCATCGAGAGACCGACGCCTTTCAACACGAAAGGTGGTTCCACATTGCCGATCTTCGCGGTCACGCCGGCGCATATCGAGACCGGCACGATCGATCCGATCGCGCTCGATTGGGCGAAGAAGGCAGGCTACAAGGCGGAAAGCGGTTCGCTGCTGCTGATCCCGACCGCCGCCGGCCATCTGGGCGGCGCGCTTTTCGGCCTCGGCGCCAATCCATCGGAGCAGCCCTATATCACCGGCAAGCTTGCCCGTTCACTGCCCGCCGGCGACTGGCATATCGAAACCGCACCGCTGACGGCAAACCGCCTGTCGCTCGGTTTCGGTCTCGGCAGCTACCGTTTCGACCGCTATCGTTCCGACAAGCAGGCAGCCGCGACGCTGATGATCCCGCGCGATGCCGATGGCGCGGATATCAAGCGTCAGCTCGCAGGCGTGTTCCTCGCTCGCGATCTCATCAACACACCGACCAATGACATGGGCCCCGAACAGCTCGAAGCTGCCTTCCGCGGCCTTGCCGAGCACTACAAGGCGGAAATGTCGGTCACCATCGGCGATGATCTGCTGAAGGAGAACTTCCCACTGGTCCACACCGTCGGCCGCGCCAGCGCCGACGCGCCACGGCTTCTGGAACTGCGCTGGGGGAAGAAGGGCCACCGCAAGGTTACGCTTGTCGGCAAGGGCGTCTGCTTCGATACCGGCGGCCTCGACATCAAGCCGGCCTCCTCCATGCTCTTGATGAAGAAGGACATGGGCGGTGCGGCGAACGTGATGGGTCTTGCGCTGATGATCATGGACGCGAAGCTGAAGGTCGACCTCCGCGTCATCATTCCCGTCGTTGAAAATTCGATTTCGGCAAACGCGTTCCGCCCGGGAGACATCTACAAGAGCCGCAAGGGCCTGACAGTCCAGATCGACAATACCGACGCGGAAGGCCGCCTGATCCTCGCCGATGCGCTGGCTTATGCCGACGAGGAATCACCGGATCTTTTGATCGACATGGCGACGCTGACGGGCGCTGCCCGCGTTGCGCTCGGCCCCGACCTTCCGCCCTTCTTCACGGATGACGAAAACCTTGCCCACGATCTGACTGAAGCAAGCCTCGAGACGGACGACCCGCTGTGGCGGCTCCCGCTCTATATGGGCTATGACAAGGATATCCGCGCCAAGATCGCCGACATCACCAACGCTCCGGCGGGCGGCATGGCGGGTGCGATCACGGCGGCGCTGTTCCTGAAACGCTTTGTCAGCAACGCGAAGAGCTGGGCGCATTTCGACATCTACGGCTGGGCGCCGACCGAGCGCGCTCATTCGCCAGGCGGCGGCGAGGCGCAGGCGATCCGCGCGCTTTACCACCATATCCGCCGCGGCTGACCGCGATCGTTAAAATTTTATTCACCTTGGGGGGCGGCAGATTCTGCCGCCTCTTGCCTGCCAGCATCCTCTCGCGGAAAGTAGAACGGTAGCGTAATGATTTTCCGGAGGAGCCTTGCCGATCGAATTGACTGCCTCGCAGGCCCTGCGGCTTTGGCACGGCGTTACGCTTAACCAGGTTCACCATGACGAACGTGATTTGACGTTGCGCCAGATGGCGATCCTGCTGCATATCTATCTGGTGCCGCCGCCCCATACGGTGCGGGGGCTTGCCGCGACGCTGAACGTGACGAAACCGGTTATCACCCGGGCGCTGAATACCATGGGCGAAATGGGCCTTGTCGATCGGGCACGCGACGAAAGCGACCGGCGGAACGTGATCATCAAGCGCACCGTCGGCGGCGCGCTCTATCTCGAGAAGCTCGGCGACCTGGTGCGTGACCAGGGGCGCCGCCTGCCGATCTAAGTGGAATGGAGATGACGATGCTCGACCGCCGCCTGCATGCCTATCGGCCGGATCTTGCCGAAGCGAGTCTTGAAGGCAAGGTCGAAGCCTTGCGCTTCGTTTCCGGTACCCCGGCGCGGATCGCGGTTGCCGTTGCACCGCTTCGCCCGCAACCGGATATGTCAGTCGGCATCGATACGGAACTGCTCCTCGGGGAGGATGTAACGGTCTTTGACCGCGCCGGCGGCTGGTGCTGGGTTAAGGCCCGTTCGGATGGTTATGTCGGCTATATGCCGGAGGAAATGCTGTCCGACGCCCAGACGGAGCCGACACATATCGTCACCGTGCAGCGCACCTTCCTCTATCCGCAACCGGAATTGCGAAAGCCCTATAAATCCGTGCTTTCCATGGGCAGCCGCGTCAGGGTCGCGGGTGAGGCAGAGGTGCGCGGAAATCACTACGTCGTTCTGGAGGATGGCACCGCAATTTTTGCAAGGCATGTCCAGCCCGTCGCCGTCGGCAAGGATGACGATTATGTCGAGATCGCGTCGCGCTTCATGAATGCACCCTACTTGTGGGGCGGCCGTTCGGGCCTTGGCATCGATTGTTCCGGTCTCGTTCAACTGGCCATGCTGATGACCGGCAAAAGCGCACCGCGCGACACGGACATGCAGGCAGCAAGCCTCGGCGAGAGGATCGATCGCTCCGGACTTCGCCGCGGCGACCTCGTCTTCTGGAAGGGACATGTCGCAATCATGGAGGACCCCGACACGATCATTCACGCCAATGGCTACACGATGACTGTCGCCCGCGAGAATTTCGACGCGGCTGTCAAACGAATAGGCCAGCTCTACCAACAGCCGACCGGCTACCGCCGTCCGGTCTGATCAAAATCGCCGCGGGTCGAAGAAATCGCGCAGTCCATCACCCAGCAGGTTGAAGCCGAGAACGGCAAGCCCGATCGTAAGCCCTGGCAGGATGGCAAGCCATGGCGCCAGCCCAAGATAGGTTTGGGAATCGGCGAGCATCCGGCCCCAGGTCGGCGCCGGCGGCGCCACGCCGAGGCCAAGGAAACTTAAACCGGCCTCGGTGAGGATCGCCAGCCCAAGCTGGATCGCGGCATGGACGATGATCTGGTTCATGATGTTCGGCAACACATGGCGCACCGAGATCGTCAAGCGGCTGTTGCCGATCGCGCGCGCCGCCAGCACATAGTCGCGGCTCCAGGCCTGAAGGGCTGCAGCAAGTGTGACCCGCGCGAAGACCGGGATCATGAAGACGGCAATCGCTGTGATCGCCGTGAACCTGCCGGATCCGAGAAAAGCGCCCAGGATCATCGCCGAGAGGATCGGCGGCAGCGCGAAGATGACGTCGCAGACGCGCATCAGCAGCGTTTCGAAAATGCCGCGGGTGGCTGCCGCCGAAATGCCGGCAACCGAACCGATCGTGCCGCCGATGGCGACCGCGGTGATGGCGATCGACAGCGAATTCCAGCATCCGGCCATCAGCATCGAAAGAACGTCGCGGCCGAATTGATCGGTGCCGAGCACGCCGAAAGCGAAGGGCGGCTGCAGTTTGTAAATGATCTGCATCTTTGCAGGGGGCAGCGGCGTCCAGACGAGTGACAGAAGTGCAACCGCAACAAGCAATCCGACGATGGATGATCCGGCGAGAAGCTTTATTTGCCGGCTAATTATAAATGGCCGTCGTTTGATGGAACTGTCGGAAGCAATCGCCATTGTCACACATCCCTTCGCAGTCGCGGGTCGATCGCGAGATAGGACATATCGACGAGGAAATTCATGATGACGACGAGCGCGGCAAAGAACAGCACGACGTCCTGCATGGCGATGATGTCGCGTTGCGACAATGCCTGAAAGGCAAGCCGTCCAAGACCTGGAAGGTTGAAGACGTTTTCGACCAGAACGGCGCCCGCCACCAGGAACGTAAACTGCAGTCCAAGGGTCGTCAGGATCGGCACCAGCGCATTCGGCACGGCGTGCCGCCATAAGACTGCGCGGGCCGACAGTCCCTTCGCGAGCGCCGTCCGCGTGAAATCCTCGTGCAGTGTTTCCAGTACCGCTGTGCGGGTGACCCGCGTCAGCACGCCTGCTTGCGGAAGCGCCAAGGCTGTGGCGGGCATGACCAGCGCCTGCAGTGCAGGCCAAAGCCCGGCACCCCAGCCCGGAAAGCCACCTGCCGGCATGAGCCCAAGTGTCGTCGAAAACAGGACGATGAGCAGCAGTGCCACCCAGAAAGCCGGAACGGCAATGCTTACCTGTGAAAAGAGCGTCGCTATGATATCGGCGATGCCGTCCCGCCGTGCTGCCGCGAAGGTACCGAGCGGCACGGCGATGGCGACGGAAAGGAGGATCGCGAGCAGCGCCAGCGGCAACGTTACCGCCAGCCGCTCGAGGATCAGCCCCGCAACCGGCACGCCATAGGTATAAGACTGCCCGAGATCACCGGAAAGCACCCCGGCTACCCATTGGCCGTAGCGAAAGAGCAGAGGCTGATCGAGCCCGAGTTCATGGCGAAGTGCTGCCAGCGTCTCCGGCGTCGCCGAGGTTCCGAGCATGATCGAAGCGGCATCGCCCGGCAGAAGGTCCATGACAGCAAAAATCAGGAAAGAGACGGCGGCAAGCGTCAGGATCAGTCCGGCAAAGCGGCGGCCAAGAAGCGCGATCATAGGCGCGGCTTACTTGCGGCCGACGCATTCGTCGTTCTCCTCATTCCTATCCTTCGACTTGCTCCGGGGATCAGCACAGGAATCCAGCCACGGCGCGTCGGCGTCGCGAATGACTCGATCGAAGGAGTCTTTTGCGCCCAAGGAATTCGGCGTTCTGGAGCCCTGTGACAAGCACAGGGATGAGGGAGAAGAGAATTGCGCGTCACCTATTCACGCCTTCTGCATATCCAGCACAAAACCCAGCCTCACTCCTTCCACGCCACATTCGTCAGAACATTCGAAGGAATCGGCTCGTTTTCCCACAAGCCCTTCAGATTCTTGTCCCACACGCCGAGCTTGGGCATGACGAATAGATATAGCGCCGGCACATCCTCGGCGAGGATTTTCTGCGCCTCTTCGTTGATCTTGATCTGCAAGGCGGGGTCGGTCGTCTCCTGCACCTTCTTCACCAGATCGTTGAAGACCGGGTTCTTGTAGTTGAAGTAGTAGGGATCGCGGGAATAGATGTCGATATCCATCGGCTCGGCATGCGCCACGATGGTCATTTCGTAGGCGCGGTCCTTCATCACGTCCTGAACCCATTTTGCCGGAAATTCGGTCGGTTCAATGTTCATGGTCACGCCGATCTCGGCAAACATTGCCTGCATGACCTGGGCGCTGCGTGGCGCATAGGCCATCTGCGGCGATTTGATCGTGAAGGTGAAGCCATTCGGATAACCGGCTTCCGCAAGGAGTGCCTTCGCCTTTTCGGGATTGTAGGGCAACACACCGGTCATGTCCTGATAACCCGGATCGTTCGGCGTATAATGGCTACCGATCGCCGTGCCGAGGCCCGACCAGGCCCCGTCGATCACCGTCTGGCGGTCGATCGCCATCATCAGGGCCTGGCGCACTCGCTTGTCGTCGAAAGGCTTCCTGGAATTGTTCATGCCCGCAACGACCTTGAGCTCGGTATTGCCGATCTTCGTCACGAGCCGCGGATCACCTTCGAACGAGCTCATCAGCTCGGGTGCCGCGAATTCCGGAATGGCGTCCACGTCGCCTGCCTTCAGTGCGGCAGCCTGTGCTTGCGGGTCGGCTATGAAGCGAAAGGTCACCTTGTCGAGCTTCACAGATACTTGGCTGTTCCAATAGGCTTGGTTTTTCGCGAGCTCGACCTTGTCGCCCTTCGCCCAGTTGACGAATTTGAACGGACCGGTTCCGACCGGGTGCGTCTTGTCGCTCGCAGTGGAGTTCGGACCAACCATGACCGATGCCGGCCAACCAAGCCAGTAAAGCAGGCTTCCCGTCGGCTGCGAGAGGTGCAGCACCAGCGTTTCGGGATCGGGCGTATCGATGGAGGCAATCGAGGCGAAGAAGCGCTTCTGCGGATTGACCGAATCTTTGCCGCGGGCACGCTCCAACGCGAACTTGGCCGTAGCGGAATCGAAGGCTTCGCCGTCGTGGAACTTGACGCCGGTCTGCAGCTTGAACGTATAGGTCAGCCCGTCCGGCGAAATTTCCCAGCTCTTGGCAAGCTGCGGTCGGACCTTGCCGCTCTCATCGATAGATACCAGCCCTTCAAAGATATTCTGCCAGGTCACCTGACCGATCGCGACCGGCGCGGCGATTGTCGGGTCGAGCCCCGTCGGCTCGACGCTCATGCCGAGATTGAGCACCGCCTTGCCCGCTTGAGCCGGCATGACGACGCTTGCCATCATCACGACGGAAAGGGCAGCGCTGAGGGAGAGGCGTTGGGCATGGCGTGTGAAAGGTGCCGGCAAAAGCCTGGTGATCATAATCCTGCGGATCCCGAAAAAGCGGTGTGAAATTGGCGCGAACATTTTGTGTTCACAGTGTATCGAAAAAAGCTACACACTAAAAACAGAGAAAATGCAAGCTATCTCCTTGCGCGACCGGCCTCAGCGGCTCTTCAGTTTCGTCCGCATGAAATTCTCGATGAACCCGATGAGCTTGCCGGCCGCGAAGGAGAGCTGCCGGTCCGGTGCGATCGAGAGCGCGACATGGGTGCGGATGGAGGTTTCGCTGGAAAGAGGGATTGCAGCAAGCTGACCCGCCTCGATCTCGCGGCGAACAGCAAGTGCCGGCAGGAGCGTCACTGCGCTGTCGCTGAGCACGAGTTCCTTAAGCATTTCCAGCGAACTTACCGTGAAAACCGGGTCGATCGTCAGCCCTTGCCGCTCGATAAGTGCATCGAAGCTCTGGCGGAAACCAAATGACTTCTCGGGCAGGGCGAGCGTATCGCGCGCAAGTTCGCGAAGGGTGATTTCCTTGCGGCCTGCCGCTGCATGACGCGCCGAAACGATCACGTCGTAAGCGATTTCAAAGCGCGTCACCACTTTTGCCTCCGACATCGGCGGCGCAAAAAGCGTCAGCGCCATGTCGGCCTGTGCTGCGTTCACCGCTTCGATGGCCTGCCGCGCGCTGGTAATCATCACTTCGAAGCGGATATTGGGGAAACTGCGGCTGAATTCCGAAAGCGCGGGTGCGAGCAGGCTGGTGACGATCGCTCCATTGGCGTAGATGGTCACCCTACCGCGCGCGATCCCCTTGAGATCTTCGATCAGCTGTTGCACGTGCTCGAGTTCGCGAAGTGTCCGCCCGGCGCGCGCGGCAAGCAGCTCACCTGCGGCCGTCAGCGTCACGCCGCGCGCGCTGCGTTCGACGAGCGCAGCGCCGAAATGCTCTTCGAGATTCTCGATCTGGCGGCTGACGGCAGTCGGCGCAACGCCCAGGTTCTCGGCAGCCTGGCGCATGGACTTGGTCCTAACCAGCTCGTCGAAATACATCAGGGCCCGGATCTGCATTTTCTCTCTCCGCCGCTTGGCCTTCTTTACTCTGTCCGGGCAATCAACGCCCGTCCGGGTAGAGCTCCCGCCAGGCCGGCTGCGCACCCTCGTAAGGCAGCGTTGTCGCTTCGTAAACACCGCGCGCGATGGCGCGGGCCATGACCATCCCCGCAAGATGGCAAAGCTCCATCAGTTCGCCCATGTCGGCCATCGCTCGTGCACCGGTCGAGGCAGCAAAGACCGTGTCGCCGTCGAGCGGCAGATGCGCCGGAAGCAATGCCCTTGCCAGACCGTCATGTGCGCCCAGCGAAAGCCGGTGAGCCTCGGCTTTCGTCAGTGCCGCATCGGTCACCACCGCACCGATCGTGGTTGCAGGCACCATCACGCCCTTCAGCCGCAAGCGATGATCTATCACCTCCGGCATTCCGAGCCCGCCGAATTCGTTGTCGCGTTCGAAGGGTGCCGCCCAGAAATGCGGCCCGTCGCCGATCGTTGCCGAACCGAGCGCATTGACTGCGACGATTGCCGCCACCCGGTGCCCAGCGCTGCTGACCGTGCTTGCCGAGCCGAGCCCGCCCTTGAATGTCGCTGTCGTCGCACCCGTTCCAGCCCCGACCGTTCCAAGCGGAAATTCGCCTTTCGTCGCCGCCTTGAAGGCCGCATAGCCCATCTCCCGGTAAGGCGAATGCAGGCCCCAATCCTTGTCGCCGCCGTTTAGGAGATCGAAGAGGATCGCCTCGGGTACGATTGGCACGCGCACCGTGCCCACCTGGAATCCGCGGCCGGCTTTCCTCAGGCCGGCCTGGACGCCGCCTGCCGCATCCAGCCCAAAGGCCGAGCCGCCGGAAAGAACGAAGGCATCAACCTTCTCGACCGTCATCGACGGATCGAGCAAGGCGGTGTCCCGGCCTGCGGGCGCGCCGCCGAGAACGGCGGCCGAAGCCGTCGCCGGTTCGTCGAAGATAATCGCGGTGACGCCGGAACCGAGCTTCAGGTCCGTTGCGTGGCCGATCGAAACGCCTTCGATATCGGTAATGAGATTGAGCAAGTGCGCCGTCCTTGTTGACGTCGGATAGGATCGCAACCAGCGCGAAAAAACAAGACCGGCCCCTTTTTGGGACCGGTCATAAACCTTGGAAAGCGATGAAGTGCGGAAACCTAAGCCTGTTTTCAGGCATGGATTGGCTTTGGATGGCGCCGGGTCATCAGGTCGTGGATCGCGAGCTTCACCTCATCCGGCGAACTGAAACGCTGCTCGTCAAGGTCGTGCACGTGAAACTTCACGGCGATGAATTTCAGCCGGTCTTCATCTGGAATGACGATCCCCACAGGCACGCCTGCATATTCGATAACTTGCTTTTTCATGCGTAGAACTCCTGCCGCGCGGATTGCGAGGCGATGACGAATTGACTTGTCTGATACCGTTGAAAGGGGACGAAGGTCACATTCGACAGTTCGGGCGGGAGAGGGCGCCCGGACGGTCATTGCCGAGCACAATTCGCCCAAGAAGGGTGGCGAGAATACCGATATCAATCATGTCTCGTTCCTTGTGTTGGCGTTGCACTCTTGAGGTCTCGAAAGGCTCAAGACCCGGCGACGACTATCTTTTATAATCTACCTTGTTTGTAGAGAATAGCGGACAGTCTGTCAGAAACATATTCCGAAACGTGTCAAAATCTCGACGATCCGAAAAAAATAATTCCACCACAGTCATACTTGCTGAAAGAACGTTATCAGGTCTTTGTGCAAATTGCGTGACGGGCGGAAGCCTCGTTTCGATCACCGGGACAGACATAGGAAGTCGTTTTGATTCCGGCAATGGGGCTTTTGATTAAAAAACCGAAAGCCTCGAAATGACCGCATTGGTTAATGGCGGCGGGGAGGTCACCAGCCCTCGGATAGGACCTTTTCCAGCATGTCCGCGAAGAAGTCGGCGCTCTCGGTGGTCAAGCAAAGCGGCGGTTTGATCTTCAACACATTCAGGTGATCGCCGGTTGGCTGCATGATCACGCCGAGTTCGAGAAGACGGTTGCAGATGGCCGCCGTCTCTTGCGTCGCCGGCTCCAGCGTCGTTCTGTCGCGTACGAATTCAAGGCCGAGATAGAGTCCCATGCCGTGGACGGCGCCCGCAATCGGGTGCTTGTCGATCAGCGCAGCCAGTCGGCTTTTAAGATGGTCCCCGACGTCGCGTGCATTGTCCTGGAGCTTTTCGTCCACCATAACGTCGAGCACCGTCATGCCGGCAACGCAACTGACCGGGCTGCCGCCAGACGAGGAAAAGAAATAGCCTTCCTTCTCCAGCGACCCGGCGATTGCCTGCGTCGTGATCACCGCGCCGAGCGGGTGGCCGTTGCCCATGCCCTTGGCGATGGTGATGATATCCGGCACCACGCCCTGCTGTTCGAAGCCCCAGAAGTGATGGCCAAGCCTGCCATAGCCGACCTGCACCTCATCGGCTATGCAGACTCCTCCGCGGGCACGCACTTGAGCATAGACTTCTGATAAATATCCGTCCGGCAGGGAAATGCCGCCGGCATTCCCATAGACCGATTCGGCAATGAAGCCCGCAAGCCCTTGCCCGCCGGCATCGATCGACTGCAGCACGGGCGCCATCGCGGTGAGATAGTCTCCGGCCGAATCCGGCCCACGAAATTCGCCGCGATAGGTGTTGGGTGAAGTGATGGCATGCACCCAATCCGGCCGGGTCGCCAGGGCCTGAGGGTTGTCGGCAATTGAGGTGGAAACGGCGTCGCTTGCCACCGACCAGCCATGATAGGCTCCCAGCAGGCAAAGCATGTTGCGCGCACCCGTATCCGCCCCGGCGAGCCGGATCGCCAGGTCATTTGCCTCCGATCCGCTGTTGACGAGGAAGACGCGGTCCAGTCCGTCGGGCGCCAGAGCTGCCAATCGCTCGCAGAACTCACCGAGCGCCGCATAGTGAAAGCGCGAATTGGTGTTGAGCTTCAGCCATTGTTCGCCGATCGCTTCTGCCAGGCGCGGATGCCCGTGGCCGAGAATCGTGACATTGTTGACCATGTCGAGATAGGCGCGCCCCTCGACATCGAACATGTGTTCCTTCCAGCCGCGCTCGATCTGCGGCGGCACCTCGTAGTAATTCTTCTGCGGTTTTGCGAGATGCGCCTGGCGCCTGGAGAACAGTTCTTCCGTCTCCGGCTCGGGCGCACTGGCGCCTGGTCCAAGCAGGCCTGCAGGCGAGGGGCAAAGCACGGACCAGGCGGCTGCCTCCTGCGGCGCGGCAAAGAGGGGCGGTTCGAGCGCCGGAACCGTGCAGAACTGGATACGCAAGCCGCCGAGCGAAGAGGCTTCGCCCGAGACCGTCCCGATGATCTGCCCCTGCTCCACCTCGGCGCCATCCTCAACAGACAGGTCCAGGCCATCAAGATGCAGATTGATACCGTCGCCGATCAGGACGAGATGGTGGTTCTTGCAATCGATGCGTCCGGAAAATGGTGCAGCGACGCTGTTGCCGCCGGGGAGGCAGATGTCGGTATGCAACGCGTAGGTCGATGGCTGCCTAGCGCTTCGAAGAACGGCGCGCGAAAGCCGGTATTCGCCGTAGCGGGTCGCGGCGATGCCCGCCTCATTCGCCGCGCGTGCCAAAAGCCGCCAGTCCATTTCCGCATTCAGCCAGTTTCCGGCCGCAAAATGCGGGCTCTGAACGCCGAGGTCGAGATAGGCGATGTTTGCAAGATCGATCTCCGGCAGAAGCGCGTGCCAGCCGGACATATCGACCGGCGTCATGTCGGCGCCGACCGCGTCAAAAATTGCCGCCTCCATCAATTCGAAGGGAACGGACATGGCCGTGTCGAAGATTTGCCGTTCAAGTTCCAGATTGTCGCGGACGTAGTCGTTTTCCGGGTCGATCGAAATCTGCTGTTCGCTGCTCGCGACGAGAATGACGGCGCGCGCGACAATCAGCGGCCAGAGCGCCTTCAGTTCCTCGTCCGTCAGCGGATAGATCTCGTGATAGGCCTTGACCGCCGGCAGGATGTAGAAGGGATCGCCATCGGCCTGATGCAGCAGCGAGGCGCAGGTAACGGCAAGGTCGCCGACGAGCCAGCCGCGAATGACATCGCCGAAATCGATGACGCCATCGGGCATCGGCCGCCCTTGCGCATCAATCCGGCAGACGACGTTGTCGCCTGTTACATCATGATGCACGGGCTGGACGCGAAGCGATGGCGCGAGCGGCTGGATGCGGCGTACGGCAAGCACCATGCTCTTGGCGATCCGGTCGCGCGCAGCGCTGTCGGTGATGGCCGAAAGCAGCTGAACGGCAACAGGCCCCGCCCGGCGCAGGTCCCATTGCAAGCTGCGGTCGAGGCCCGAATGATTGAAGTCGGCGAGCGCCTGTGCCAGCCGGGCGCAGAGTGCGCCAAGGGCCGCGACGGAAGCCTTCGGCAGGTATTTGCGATGCGTCAGTCCTTCGCCTTCGAGATATCCGAGCAGACGCACCTTGAAGGTCTGTTCGCGAACTGTGACGGCGATGATATCCTGGCCGTCCGTCGAGCTCATGACCCTCGGGACACGCGGCGTACCCTCCTTGCTGGTCAGATACCGGATTGCCGCATTCTGCGCCTCGAGCTCCAGCGTATCGTAAGCCATGTGGCAGATCTTCAGCACATAGCTGCCATCACCAGTATTGATCCGGTAATTGCGGTCCTGCTGGCTGCCGAGTTCGGTGATCGTGCCGTGGAGGCCATAGCGGGATTGCAGGATGCTTTCCGCTTCGGCCGGCGTTACGTCCGGGCGCGGCAATTCCATACGATCGGCACGCGCATCATCGGTCATGGCATCCCCCAGCATGATTCGATTTTCCACATTAAGCAGATAATCGAATGCATGTCATGGGCAAGCGCTTACTACTACCCTTTCGAGTTGTTTCAACCCATACGTTCGGAGGCGTAGCTTCCTGGGCTTGCCGGGAAGACGATGGTGCGGTTGCCGTTCAGGAAGACGCGGCGATGGATATGGGCATGGATGGCGCGCGCCAGCACCTGGCTTTCGACGTCGCGGCCGATCGAGACATAGTCCTCGGCA
This sequence comes from Rhizobium sp. USDA 4016, assembly GCF_056279705.1. Classification (NCBI taxonomy): domain Bacteria; kingdom Pseudomonadati; phylum Pseudomonadota; class Alphaproteobacteria; order Hyphomicrobiales; family Rhizobiaceae; genus Rhizobium; species Rhizobium sp. USDA 4016. The sequence continues at coordinate 3,765,724 of NZ_JBWCCY010000004.1, read as the reverse complement.
CTCTGGGCATGGGTGATGCGCGCCGTATCCTGCTCGATGATCGGACCTTCGTCGAGATCGGCGGTCACGTAGTGCGCCGTAGCGCCGATTAGCTTTACGCCGCGCTCGTAGGCCTGCTTGTAGGGGTTGGCGCCCTTGAAGGACGGCAGGAAAGAATGGTGGATGTTGATGATCCGGCCGGACATCTTGCGGCACATTGCATCGGAAAGCACCTGCATATAGCGGGCGAGCACGATCAGTTCCGTGCCGGTCTGGTCGACGAGCTCAAGCAGCTGGGCTTCGGCCTGCGGCTTGTTCTCCTTGGTGACCTTGATGTGATGGAAGGGAATGTCGTGGTTGACCACGACCTTCTGATAGTCGAAGTGGTTGGAGACGACGCCGACGATATCGATCGGCAGGGCGCCGATTTTCCAGCGATAGAGCAGGTCGTTCAAACAGTGGCCGAAGCGGGAGACCATCAAGAGCACCTTCATGCGGCTGTCCCCATCGTGGATTTCAGCCTCCATGCCAAATTTCTCGGCGATCGGCTTGAAGCCTTCCTTCAGCGCCGGCAGTGCAACGCCTTCCTCGGAAATGAAGCTGACGCGGGTGAAGAACTTGCCGGTGTCGAGGTCGTCGAACTGCGAGCTGTCGACGATGTTGCAGCCCTGATCGGCGAGATAATTCGCAATCGCCGCTACGATGCCGCGCGTCGATTGGCACGATACGGTCAGTACATAATGCGTCATGGCCCTCTTCCCTCTCACGGCAATAGCCGACAGGTCTGCTTAGATCAAAGCAGCTACGCCGCATAGGCGAAGCTCTCATTCGTGCAACAATTTGCAAGAGAAGCTGTCAAGGACTTGCAGGCTCTTGCATCCGTTCGTTACGCTCCAACTTACGGAAGTCATGGCGAGAGTCCGTTCCGCCTGCGCCGTCGCGTATCCCCGCCGCGCAGCCGTTCAGGCAGAAACCGACATGCCTACTTTACCGGCAGCGCGTTTCCCGCGCACGCCCTCGTTGACCTTCAGGAAGCCGACGAGCAGCCAGACGAGGCCGGCTGTCTTCATGGAGAAGATCGCCGTGGAGCCGATCATCAGGTTCAGGAACATGAAGAGCGATAGCGAATGCGCAAGACGCTTCTGGTTCGGCGTCTCGCCTGCCGGGAAAAAGGAGACGAACAGCCAGAAGAGGATGAGGCCGAAGATCGTCGCGCCATAGGTTATGTAGACGTAGCCGCTATCGACGAAAGTCGTGGCTTTCTCGAGTTCAAGGCCGAGCGCCGCCGGGATATCCATTGCGATGATGTTCCGGATTGTGCCGCTGATGCGGCCGACGAAGTCGTCTTCATGGGCATCGGGACGGAATGCATAAATGACGAAGCCCATGACGATAATCATCGGCATCATCAAGAGATCGCAGATCTTCGGAATCCACGGAAAGATAAAATAGCCGCCGAGGCAGGCCATGCTGAAAATCAGCATCGTACGCGTGTCGTTGGTAATGAGGATCAGCATGACGGTGAAGACGAAGAGCAGCCGGTCGAACAATCTCAGGCGATTGGAAAAACTGACGAGATAGATGACCAGCACGCCGCAGAAATTGGCAAGTGACACCTGCTCCAGGAAGATCGATGAGGACCGGTGATCGATAATCCCGAAGGAAAAGCGGGATGGGAACCCGAGCGCGCCGCGAAAGAGCCCGATGTCACTATAAGTGGCGCGGGGCACGCCGCGGGTGTTTTCGAAATATTCAGCCGGATGGAACAGGGCCACATAGGCTTGCACCGAGACGATCTCGCAGATCAGCACCGCCAGCACCACCACGCTGCATATCTTGAAAATCAGCTTCAGCGTTCGTTCGTTCGTCCATCGGCCCATGATGACGAAAGCGAAGATGATCAGCACGTTGCGCAGGTGGTCGATATAGCCTGCGCGGTTGAGCGCGATCACATAGACGGTGAGGAAGATCGTCGCGAGCAAATAGCCAAGCGGAGCGAGGTCTTCTTCGTAAAGGCCTCTCTTTAAAAGGAAGCCAAAACTATAGATCAGCAGCAGGATCTCGCTGAGGGCGACGTGCGACGACGCAAGCGGCGTGATGTTGTGGTTGATGAAGGCGAGAAGGCAATTATAGGTGACCGACAGCACGCCGACGGCCAGGATGCCGTAGTCGATCGGTTCCTTCGTTGTTGTATCTCGCTGTTCCATCGCCGCTACCTGCCCATTGTCCGGCACGCGTCTTCGGCAGGAGAAGGCGCCTTGGCGGCGGCTTCCAGCACCGCGATCTGCTTTCGCTCATGGCCGTCGTGGGGCTGCACGTTCAAGGGCTCGCTCGCCGGCCACCAGTCACCGGCCACCCAATAGGTCCAGCCAAGCCAGACGTCGCCGTTCTCCTGCATCGTATCCAGAACCGTCTTCAAGCCGGCGACGCATTCCGGTGCTTGCGAAACGCCGAATTCGCCTAGCAGCACCCTGGTGCCGTGCTCGCGTGCCCAATCGGACATGCGGATGATGGCATTCCTGGCGTTCTCATTGCCGGAGCATTCGTCATGCGTACCGGAAGAATCGCTGTCGAAATACTGGTGAACCTCGTAGGCAAAGTTCTTGCGCGGATCCTTGACGCCGAGCATTACCTTGCCGTTTGGCCCGCCTGGGCCATCGGACTGCCAGGAATGGGCGCCCGTCCACTTCGTGCCCGGCACGAGGACGAGATTGTTGGCGCCGACTGCCCGGATGCCGCGCAACGCCGCATTGGCGGCGCTCAGCCATTTGTCGCTGGCAATGTCGTGGGGTTCGTTCATGAGCCCGAAAATCACGTCGTCCTGATTGGCAAATTCGGAAGCAAGCCGAGTCCAGAAATCTGCAAATGCCAGGGTCGTCGCCGGCGGTGTCCCGACCTGCGTTTTCTTGTACTGGGCATAATTGTGCGGATCGAGAATGGCAGTCATCTCATGTTTGCGCAAAAGGGCCACCGTATCCTTGATGCGCTGGAGCTCGGCGTCGTTCAGCGCCTGCCCGAGTTCGGGCTGCAGCCGCTCCCACAAGAACGGCAAGCGAACGATATTCATCCCCTTCTTTTTGAAGTAGCCGATCGTCTCTTCGGAGGGGTAGGCATAATCCTTGAAAACCTCTCCACCCGGATTGCCGAATTCCGCACCGGAAAGATTGATGCCACGAAAGCAGGGACCCGCGGCTTCGGCAAGGCCGGCGTGCCACGGAAGCATTGCTGCCGCGGCGATCGTCAGCATGCGGCGCCAGGGCGATAACGCGGCTTTCATCGATCTCGCTTTCAGGAGTTCTGCCATGTTCCGGCAATATCGGGTAGGGTATCTTAACGCTCCGTTAGCTAAGGATTTCTAAAGTCGGTCTACCTCCGCCAAAGATCTGCGTCGGCGGGTCACGAGTGTGTTTATGAGCCAATTTGACAGGAACAGAGTTAGTCGGCTGCCTAGCTGGCGAAGCTACGAGCCTGCGCCAACCGCGCCGGAAAGCTCTCCCGCGCGCGCGCCTGTCCTGAGGCCTGGTGATTTCGCAAAACCCGTTCCCGCGCCGGAGGCGCCGCCGTCGCCCACCCCTCCCGAAAAGGATTTACGCCAGACACAGCCTTTGCCGTCGCAGTCGGAGCGTGCCGTTGTCCGCGCAGCGCCGGTTTCCGTCGATCCTGACGCGCCGCTTGTTGATATGCGATCGGTCATCTTTGCGATCTGGAACAGAAGGCTGATTGTCCTCGGACTGGCCGCGCTCGGCGCTTTGGCGGGCGGAGCACTGCTGCCGTTGCTGCCGCAGAAATTCACCGCAAGCACCAGCCTTTATTTCGATCCGCGCCAGATCGGCCTTGCTGATCCAGCGATACAATCATCGACGATCTCGCCGGAGATGATTTCGTCGATGATCGACAGCCAGGTGCAGATCCTGATGTCCGGCAATGTGCTGCGCCGGGTTGCCGATACCATGAAGCTTGCGCAGGATCCGGAATTCAACGGCGGGCGGAACGACGACGCGGCTGTAGTCAGTGCCCTGCAGAAGTCGCTGACGATCACCCGCCAGAGCAGCACCTATGTCGTATCGTTGACGGCCGTGACGAACAATCCGGAGAAATCCGCCAAGCTTGCAAACCAGGTCGTGACCTCGTTCATGCAGGAGGAAAGCAGTGCCTCGACAGGTCTATACGAAAATACCACGGCGACGCTCGATGTTCGTTTGACCGATCTGCGCCAGAAAGTGCAGGAGGCCGAGCAGGCCGTCGAAACCTTCCGCGCCGACAACGACATGGCGGCGACGGAGGGCAATCTGATTTCCGACCAGCGCCTTGCCTCGTTGAGTACGCTGCTGCTGACTGCGCAGGAAAAGACAATTCAGGCCAAGGCCCGCGCGGATGCGGCCGCGAACATCAGCTTCGAGGATGTCGTCGCCAACAGCCGAACGGACGGCAATTCGGTGAACTCGTCGCTTGCGAGCCTTCGACAGCAATATGCCACTCAGGCCGCAATCGTCGGCAGCCTCGAGAGCCAGATGGGCGCTCGCCATCCGCGGCTGCAGGCCGCCCGCTCGTCACTGCAGAGCATTTCGGGCGAGATCAAGGGCGAATTGCAGCGCATGGTGACTTCGGCGCGCGCCGATTATGAGCAGGCGACTAAGGCCGAGGAGGCGATTGCCAAGGAACTGAACATTCAAAAGGCGCTGCAGGCGACCACATCCGACAAGCAGGTCGAACTCAACGAACTGCAGCGCAAGGCGACGGCCGCCAGGGAAATTTACGAGACCGTCCTGAAGCGCTCCAGCCAGACGACCGAGGAGCAGAACCTTCCGCAGAGCAACATCCGCGTCATTTCAGAAGCTGAACCGCCAACGAAACCGGACGGTCCCGGCAAGAAGATTCTTTTGATCGCCGGTGTTATCGGCGGGCTCTTCACCGGCTTTGCCGCCGGCGCGGCATTTGCGATCCTCGCAAGCCTCTTTGGGCATCCGGTCATTCGGGGCTATTTCCGCCGGGAGGCCCAGCGGTAAAGGGCTTCGAAATCAATTTGTCGTGCCCGGTCTACTGCTTGATGGCTGCTTGGCTGCTTCCTAAATTTGAAGACGAATGTCGCTGGAGCCCGTCCTGCAATGAAAGGTCACCGATATGCGATCCCTGCCGATGTTGTTCGCTGCCCTTTCTGCAGTCAGCGGCCTGATCGCCGAGCCGGCTCTTGCGACGGATTGGAGCCGGGCGGGCAAAGCAGCCGCTCTGCCGCTCTATCCCTATCCCGATCTCCCCGGCGTCAAGTCTCAGCCCGACAAGAAGGATGAGGAACAATATGTCTGCCGCACCGAAACGCGCGGCATCAGGCGCAGTGGGGACTGGATCTTCCGCTCCGGCGGCATGCCGACCACCGTCTATGTATGCGACCGCGACGGTTACGTGAGCCAAGGAACGCAAGTGCCTGCAAGAGGCCACTATCAGCCCGTGCGCTGACGCTTCATGCCGTGCGGGAAAAATGCCGCGCGATGAAGTAGTCGATTGAGACGCGTCCCGGTCCGCCTGCGATGATGACCAGGAAGCAGACGGCCCAAGTGCCGTGTGTCGGCCATGCATCGGGATAGACGAAGAATTCGATCACCAGCGTCATGCCGAGAAGTACGAGTGCCGAGAGCCGGCTTGCAAATCCGATGACGAGAAGAGCCGGGAAGAAGTGTTCGGCGAAGGCTGCAAGATGCGCGGCGAGCCGGGGATCGATAAACGGCAGCCGGTATTCCGTCTGGAACAGATAGACTGCGTTTTCGGCGACGCGCCATCCGTCGACCTTGGTTTGCCCGGATTGCCAAAATACTGCGCCGATCGAGATGCGCGAAATCAGGGCGATCAGATCGTGCGGGATGTAATCGAGGAGATGGAGCAGGCTGCTGAGTTTCTGCAGAAGGCCGCGAGCTTCTATCGTTGTCATGGTGCTCTCTTCATTCATGATTGTCTCCCGCGCTGTTCCAGCGCACGTCGATGAAGGCGCCGGCCTGCAGCGCGCCGGCGAGGTTGGATGAAAGATCGAAATCCGGCGCCGCTTCCGTGGCGTGCTCTACGGCAGCAGCCAGTGCCGCACCCTCCGCAAGCTCCGACAGAAAGGTCGCCCCGCCGGCCGGCAGACGATGCACTTCGACACTCATACGCGGCCTAACGACCAACACGTCCTCGCCACTCCAGTTTTCAATCGGCTGAAGCTCCATCTCGCCGGCGTTCATTGCCCAGATGGTCACAATCGGATGAGGGGATGTGAGGACTGACAGGGAGGGATGGGCGGCGAATGTCAGTTCGGCGAGGCGATCCGGATCGATTGCGGCCAGCCGCTCGGCCTGCAGCGGGGCCGCCTCTGCCGCGTGGTAGGCTCGTCCGCGTGCCGCTTCCAGCCGGATGACGTCCGGAAGATAGGCGATGTCCCTGGCGGGCTGGAAGCGTTCGACGAAATCCGCAAGGTCATCACCGTATGCCAGAAGCAGTGGCGAGTGCGGCGGGTGGAGGCGAATGAATTCATGCGACATCGCGGCAAAGAACTCTTTGCCGACGATCTTTTCCGCCACCGGAAACCGCGAAGCGAGCGCCCCCATCAGTCCGATCGCCACATTGTTGCGATAGACGCCGAAACGGCGCTCCGGCCGCGGGCCATTCCAGGCGGCCAACCCTTCGGGAACCGGCAGGGAGATGTCGGTCAGCGCTGCCGCGAAGTTGCCTTGCGTAAGGATCGCCATGGCCGACCTCATGCGGCCCTGCGGGCTGCGGCGCTCTTAAGGATCGCATCAGCGGCCGCTGCTTCGGCACGCAATACCAGCCATTCCGGCACGTCGTTGTCCCATTCCACCAGGCTTGCGATAGGTCCGGTTTGCGCGATCAGTTCTTCGTAGAGCGCCCAGACGGGATCCTTAACAGGCGTGTCGTGCGAATCGATCAAAAGCCGCGCTCCCGCATCGTCCACTGTTTCCGAATGGCCGCTCAGGTGGATTTCGCGGACCCATTGAACTGGAAAGCGGGCGAGATAGTCGCGCGGGTCCATATGATGGCTGGTGGAGGCGACGAAGACGTTGTTGACATCGAGGAGCAGGCCGCAGCCGGTCCGCCTGACGACTTCGTCGAGAAAATCAGTCTCTTCGATCGTGCTTTCCTCAAAGAGCAGATAGGTGGCCGGATTTTCGAGCAGCATCTGCCGCTTCAGCGTGTTTTGCACCTCGTCGACATGCTCGGCGACCTGCGCAAGTGTCACCTCGGTATAAGGCAGCGGCAGGAGATCGTTGAGGAAGACAGTATCGTGTGTCGACCAGGCGAGATGTTCGGAAAAGCTCTCCGGCTCGTAGCGGTCGCAGACGGTTTTCAGGCGGGCAAGATGTTCCTTGTCGAGCGGCTGCATCGAGCCGATCGAAAGGCCGACGCCATGGATCGACAGCGCATAGTCTTCACGCAACTTGCCAAGCTGGGCGTGCGGCGGTCCGCCGGCACCCATGTAATTCTCGGCATGTACTTCGAAGAAGCCGATCGGCTGGCGTTTAGCATTGATGTCGGCAAAATGCTGCGGCTTGAAGCCGACGCCGGCGCGACGGGGAAGTCCTGACGCTTTCATGTCATCTCTCCTGGTAGTGGACGGCGGTGCTGATAATCGGCGCCGCCGGTCTTTTTCGGATGCTCTAGGGTCTCAGGCCGGGGCCGGGCCTTGCTTCAACGATCCGTGGCCATTCGGCGTCTTCATCGCCTCGCAGGTTCCGGCCGGAACGAGCTTCCAGGCGTTTTGCTGGTAGTCGACCTTCGAGGTGCCGGCGCAAGTGGTCCCGGGTCCGGCTGCGCAGTCGTTCTGGCCCTTCATGGAAACGCCGTAGCACTTTTCCTTGTTGTCCGCGGCCGAAGCGGCAGGAGCGGCGACAGTGGCAAGCGCCGAGGCGAGCGAGCCGGCGAGAGCCAGCGTAACGATGCTGTTTTTCATTGTTCATCTCCGTAAGAATGGCGAGCCGTGATTGGCCTGCATTGCGGGCTACGGAGGGAGCCGACAGAATGTTACAGCGCTTCTGGCGTTTTTTTGCCAGCCCGGCTTGCCGTCTGCGCGATTGCAGGGGAAAACGCCTGAGAACAAAGGCTCGCCCGCTACCGCGAAATAATTTCGAACGAGCGGTAACAAAGATGTGTGCCCTCTCGTAGAGGATGATGTCGGGTGAAATATTCAGCACGGGAAGAGGAATGGGCAAGCTGGATGCGCAGCGCCATGGGTGGCGATGCGCAGGCCTATCACCGCTTTCTTTGCGCTGTGACACCTCATCTGCGCGCCATGGCCCGCCGGCGCTGCGACCAGTTCGGCGCGCCGGCAGGCGAGGTGGAGGACGTCGTGCAGGAGGTGCTGCTGGCCGTTCACCTGAAGCGCGGAACCTGGGATCCGGCACGCCCGATCGGCCCTTGGCTGTCGACGATCGTGCGCAACAAGCTGATTGACAGCCTGCGCCGCCGCGGCCGTCACATCGATGTGCCCATCGACGACGTGATGACAACGCTCGAAGCGGAAGAACAGGCGGGCAATTTGGATCGGCTCGACGCCGAACATATGTTGAATCGCCTGAAGGATCCGCAGCGTGATATTGTGCGCTCGATTTCGATCGAGGGAGCAGGTGTTCGCGAAACGGCCGAAAGGCTGAGAATGAGCGAAGGTGCGGTGCGCGTCGCGCTGCACCGGGCGTTGAAGTCGCTGGCGGCCTTATACCGGAGTGAGACGAGTGAAGACCGATGACCTGATCAGCCTCCTGGCACAAGACGCGCCCGTCCGCGCGCGGCTCGGCCTGTTGCTCATGAGTGCTTTGCTGATCGGCGTCGCGGTCTCTGCAGCGTTGCTTTTGTCGGCAGTCGGTATCCGCCACGACATGGCAAGCGCGATCGAAACGGCACGCGTGCTCTTCAAGATGGTCCTGACCCTGACGCTCGCCGTCACCGCTTGCGGGCTTGTCTTTCGCATCGGCCGGCCGGCCGTGCCGCTGGGGCTTTCAAGCCTGGCGCTCTTCGTGCCGCTGATCCTGCTCGCAGCAGGCACAGCAGCCGAATTGACGGCCATTCCGCAGGATGCATGGGAAACCGCGATGCTCGGCCGCAACGCACGCTTCTGCCTGTTCTTCATCCCGGTCCTGTCGCTCGCGCCGCTTGCGGGCTTCCTCTGGGCACTGAAAAACGGCGCTCCGGAACGCCCAAGCCTTGCCGGCGCCGCAGCAGGCCTTGCCGCCGGCGGTATAGCGGCAGCGCTTTACGCCTGGCACTGCCCGGACGACAGCCCGCTGTTTCTCGCAGTCTGGTACACCATGGCAATCGCGGCAGTGACCGCCATCGGCACGCTGATCGGATCACGATATCTGAAGTGGTAAGACAGCAACGGTCACGAGATCACGGCCGTTGGCATCGGCTCTTCTACTTTGTAAGGGACCCTGAAGAGGACTCGAACGTTTCCGTCTTAAGGCTCCGTAACCAATTGATTATGCTCGACAACCTGGCAACAGCAGATGACTCGACTATCACAATTCCTATTGCAGTTGCAAGACTTTTGAACAGGGCATTTTAGCCGGCGCAGAAGCAGGTTTGACCCAGCAATTAGCGAAGGCCTTTCAGCCATTTTTGCACCTCATATCGGGCATATTTGAGCCGATCTCCAAGGGCTTGTTTGAAGACTAGGGAACGGCCGCCCTCTGGGGGCAATGCGTTCTACGAATATTCGAGCCTGATCGAGATCAGCCACAGAGCTGTGGAGGCTTCCCTCACGGTGATGCTGGGTGATCTGATGCGCAGCAGCGTGACGACCCTTGTCGATATTGCCGGTCCGCATGACGCCTGGTTGCCGACATTGGCGAGGAGCGGTGCACGAGCCTATGTTGCGTGCCTGTTGTCGAAAAAGGGCAGGCCGGTTCATCTCGACTATGATGGGGCTCTGGCGGAACTGCAGGAGGCTCAAGATTTCGCGGTAAGAGCCTTGAAGCCAACGATCCCGCGAAGCGGGCGAGCTTGATCCTCGCACGACGGTCGTTGCCCTCGCTCTGATGTCACTGTCAAAAAATGCTGGAGCCTTAGAGACATCGTCCGTGATTGGTGTTTCACCGATGGAGGATCGGGAGAAAGGCCCCATTGTCGCGGAGGCGGTTTTACAGTCGAAGCAAAGATGAAGTTTTCATCCGGATGTCCCCGGACACCTACCTCTTTAGCCGACGACCGCGTCGCCGATCATGCTTCGTTGGCGCTCGATGGCTGGGGTATAATTGGGCGAGCGCTTTGTTTGGGATCAAAAGCCATACGGTTCTCCGGTGGCTTGCTGCGTTGCTGGCCCGTCGACTGAGCGCGTCGGCAAAGCTGCTATAGCCGAAAAGTCGATCAGTCCTCCGGTGTGCCCATTCTTACATAATTCAGACCGTCGGCGAGAATATTCGGGCGCGCTACGATCCCCAGACCACCGACTGCTCGTGGCGTTTGATCAGGTGCTTCAGATTATCAAAGCCGGTGCGGACATGGCGGGCGAAGTGATCGACGGCGGGGGAGCGGGGGGCGTCGGAGCGCTTGAGGAGTCCGAGCGCTCGTTCGGGGTGCGGGATGGAGACGGGCAGCGCTGTGATCGATTTTTCGTTGCGCAGCGCAAAGACGACGCTATGCGGCATGATGGTCAACGCATCGGCGGACTTCATGTAGTTGACGACGCTCATCAGCGAGCCGCCGGAATAGCGGATCTTGATCTCGGTCGCACCGAAGGAGAGCAGCATGCTGCGCAGGTCGGCCAAAAGCGGACTGCCCGGTGGCGGTGCGACCCAGGGATACTCGAGCAGATGGGCTGGCTGCGGACGGCGTTTTAAAAGCAGTGGATGCGTCACTCGGCAGGCGACCACGTTGCGGCCGGGCAGGATCTGTTGGAATTCGAGCCCGGAGCCTTCATCGAGAATGTCGATCGGGCAGATGGCAAGGTCGATCTGGTCGGCATTGAGCGCTGCCCGCAGGTCCGGGAAGTAGCCATAGCTCTGGTCGATGCGCACCTCCGGATATAGGTTCTGGAACTCGGCGATCATGCCGGCGATCAATGCATCCATGAAGAAGGGCGTGCCGCCAACGCGCACCACACCGCTCTTGCCGACCCTGAAACTCTCGACGACATCTGATGCCTTGCGCGACGCCGACAGCATTGTCTGCCCATGGTCGGCCAATGCCCGACCGAGTGGTGTCGGCTGCAGCGGCCGGCGGCCCTTGATGAACAGAGGTTCGCCGATCCGCGCCTCCAGCATGGAGAGCGTGCGCGAGACGGCCGGCTGCGAGAGGCCGAGTAGGGCCGCCCCCTCCGTGACACCGCCGGTCTTCACCACGGCGGCAAGCTGGACAAGATGGCGTTCGTCTATCTTCATAACGATATGATATATTAAATCGGAATAAAATCATCAACGGACTCATGATCTTCGGCTAATTTAGTCTCAACCAGCCATTGCCCTGGAGGAGACGCATGACGCCCGGTCCGATGGCGCTGAATTTCAGCGAGGCCACCTCGTCTGAGATTTTCGCGCAACGCCTTCCGCAATCGAAAGACGATCGCCTGCCGCAGATCCTGGCGGTGGCGGTCGCGCATCTTCATGCTGTCATCCGCGAATTGCGGCCGACGCAGGCGGACTGGCGCAAGGTCATTGAGTTCCTGACCGATGTCGGCCATGCCAGTGACGAACGGCGCCAGGAATGGGTACTGCTGTCGGATCTGCTCGGCGCCTCGGCGCTGGTCGAGGAAGTCAATTCGCGCCGCCCGAACACGGCGACCCCCAACACCGTCCGCGGCCCGTTCTTCCGCGCGGATGTTCCGCAACTGGCCTCAGGCAGCAATATCTCGCTCGACGGCATCGGCGAAAGACTGGATGTGTTCGGACAAGTGCAGGACCTGGACGGGCATCCGGTGGCCGGTGCCGAAATCATCACCTGGCAGGCCAATGCGCAGGGGTTTTACGAGAACCAGCAGCCGGACCTGCAGCCCGAATTCAACCTTCGCGGCATTTTCCGCGGCGACGAGAGCGGCCGTTTCCATTACCGGACGGTCAAGCCTTGTGGCTATGGCGTTCCGGACGACGGGCCGGTCGGCACGCTCTTGAGACAGGCGGGCTATCCGCTCCGCCGCCCGGCGCACCTTCATTTCATCGTCAAGGCACCGGGCTTCGAGACGATCACCACGCATATCTACGACGGCAGCGATCCGCATCTGGCCGAGGACGCGATCTTCGGCGTCAAGCCGGAACTGGTGCGCACCTTCGAGCGACAGGGCAAGGGCATACCGTCGTGGCGGCTGGATCTGACCTTCGTCATGGTGCGGGCAAGACAGGGAGCCGAGGCATGAGCCGGGATTTCATCTATAGCGGCAGCCCCGCTCATATCGTCTTCGGCGAAGGCAAGCGCGCCACTGCTGGCGAATGGGTCGAAAAGCTTGGGCGCAAACGGGCGTTGGTCCTGTCTACGCCGCAGCAGAAAGAGGATGCCGAGGCGTTGGCGAAGCGCTTGGGCCTGTTGGCCGTGGGCGTTTTTGCCGGTGCTGTCATGCATACCCCGGTCGATGTCACCGAGGCGGCCATGAAAGTGGTGGCCGAAACGAAGGCCGATTGTGTCGTTTCGCTTGGCGGCGGCTCGACCACCGGGCTCGGCAAGGCGATAGCCTACCGCACGGACCTGCCGCAGATCGTCATACCTACCACCTATGCCGGCTCGGAAGTGACGCCGATCCTTGGCCAGACCGAGTACGGGCGAAAGACCACGGTGCGCCATGCCAGGATCCTGCCGGAAGTGGTGATCTACGATCCGGCGCTAACGACGGGGCTGCCGGTCGGCATGAGCGTCACGTCAGGGCTGAATGCCATGGCCCATGCCGTCGAGGCGCTTTATGCACAGGACCGCAATCCGATCTCGTCGCTGATGGCGGTCGAGGGACTGCGCGCCTTCAAGGCCAGCCTGCCTGATATCATCAAGACGCCGCAGGCGCTCGATCTGCGTGCTGATGCGCTCTATGGCGCCTGGCTCTGCGGCACGGTCCTCGGCACTGTCGGCATGGCGCTGCATCACAAGATTTGCCACACGCTCGGCGGCACTTTCGACACGCCGCATGCCGATACGCATGCGATCATGCTGCCGTACACCGCAGCCTACAACGCCGTCGCCGTGCCCGTATTGCTGGCGCCCGTCGCGGACATCTTCGGTGGTTCAGTCGGCGGTGGGTTGTGGGATTTCGCCAAACTAATCGGAGCGCCGCTCGCCTTGAAGGATCTCGGCCTGAGCGAGGCCGACCTTGACCGCGCTGCTGAGATCGCCACCGAAAATCCCTACTGGAACCCGCGGCCGATCGACCGACCGTCCATTCGCAGCCTGTTGCAGGATGCCTGGGAGGGCAGGCGGCCGGGCAGACCATAGCTAAAGGTATCATCACGCTCTCTGGGAGGAGAGAAAAATGGGAGGAGGAACCATGTTTACCAGACGCGAGTTTCTGAAGACGACGGTCGCCACCGGCGCGCTCGCTGCGACGTCCGGCCTTGCAGCGCCGGCGACAGCGCAGGATGTTGCTATCAAATTGGGCTATGTCAGCCCGCAGACGGGCCCACTCGCCGCCTTCGGCGAGGCCGACAAGTTCATCATCGACAGTTTCCTGGCGACGACGAAGTCGATAGGGCTCAACTACGAAGTCGTCGTCAAGGACAGCCAGTCCAACCCGAACCGGGCGGCGGAAGTCGCCAAGGAACTGATCGTCGATGACGAGGTGAATCTGATCCTCGTCGCCTCGACCCCGGAGACCACCAATCCGGTGGCGACGACCTGCGAGGCGGAGGAAATGCCGTGCATTTCCACCGTTGCACCGTGGCAACCCTGGTTCATCGGCCAGCAGGGCAATCCCGCCGACCCGGCGTCGTGGAAGTCGTTCAATTATGCCTATCACTTCTTCTGGGGCCTCGAAGACGTCATCGCCGTCTTCACCAACATGTGGGCGCAGATCGAGACCAACAAAAAGGTCGGCGGCCTTTTCCCGAATGATGGTGACGGCAATGCCTGGGGCGACAAGGTCGTCGGCTTCCCGCCGGTGCTCGAGAAGATGGGCTATGTGCTCACCGATCCCGGCCGCTACCAGAACATGACCGACGATTTTTCGGCTCAAATCAACGCCTTCAAGTCCGGCCAATGCGAGATTGTCACCGGTGTCGTTATCCCGCCGGATTTCACCACCTTCTGGAACCAGGCCAAACAGCAAGGCCTCGCCCCGAAGATCGCCTCGATCGGCAAGGCGCTGCTCTTCCCGCAGACCGTGGAAGCGCTCGGGAATGCCGGTCACAACCTGTCCTCGGAAGTCTGGTGGACGCCGAGCCATCCATTCAAGTCGTCGCTGACTGGCGAGACGTCGGCGCAGGTCGCCGAAGCCTTCACCAAGGCGACCAACCGCCCCTGGACGCAGCCGATCGGCTTTGCCCATGCCCTGTTCGAACTGGCGGCGGATGTGATGAAACGCGCCGGCGATCCGACGGACGGCGACGTCGTGGCGCAGGCGATTGCCGCCACCAAACTCGATACGCTGGTCGGGCCGATCGCCTGGGACGGCAAGAACCTGCCGCCGTTTGCCGCCAAGAACATAGCCAAGACCCCGTTGGTCGGCGGCCAGTGGCGGTTGAAGGACGGCGGCGGCTACGATCTCGTCATCACTGACAACACGACGGCGCCGAACATTCCGGTCGGCGGCAAGATGGAAGCAATCGCCTGATTTTTGGCGCGGGGTCTCCTGAAGGCCCCGCCTGTTCTGGGAGGGATAGGCTTGGCAATTCTCGAACTCGATGGGATCTCGAAGAAGTTCGGCGCGCTGACTGTAGCCGAGCAGATCTCCTTTGCCCTCGGCGAGGGAGAGGCGCTTGGCATCATCGGGCCGAACGGTGCCGGCAAGTCGACGCTGTTCAATTTGATCACCGGAAATATCGCCGCCGACAGCGGCAGCATCCGCTTTCTCGGCAGCGACGTGACCCGCACGCCGCCGATGGCGCGCTGCTTGTGTGGCATGGGCCGGACCTTCCAGATCCCGCAGCCGTTCGAGAAACTGACGGTGTTTGAAAACCTGCTGGTGGCCGGTGCCTTCGGTTCGCGACGCCGCGAAGCGGAGGTGTCTGACCGCTGCGCCGAAATCCTCGTCGACACGGGCCTGATCGACAAGGCGAATGTGCTGGCCGGTAGCCTGTCGCTGCTGCAGCGCAAGCGACTGGAACTGGCACGTGCGCTGGCGACGGAACCGAAGCTGCTCCTGCTCGACGAAATCGCCGGCGGGCTGACTGAGGGCGAGTGCCGGTCGCTGGTCGCCACGATCCGCGCCATTCATGCGCGGGGCATTGCCGTCATCTGGATTGAACACGTGCTGCATGCGCTGAATTCCGTCGTCGAGCGCCTGCTGGTGCTGCATTTCGGCAAGGTCATCGGCATCGGCACGCCGGAGGACATCATGGCCTCCCGCGATGTGCGCGAAATCTATCTGGGGATCGAAATCTGATGGCACTTCTCGAGACAAAGGGACTGACAGCCTTCTACGGCGATTTCCAAGCACTGTTCGGTGTCGATATCGCCGTCGACGCCGGTGAGACCATCGCCATCATCGGCGCCAACGGAGCGGGCAAGACGACGCTGATGCGCTCGATTTCCGGCGTGCTCGCCAATGCCGCGGCGTCGATCCTCTACAGGGACGAGTCGATCGGGGCGTTGCCGGCGCCGCATATCCTGTCGCGCGGCATTGCCATGGTGCCGGAGGGGCGAAAGCTATTTCCGTCGCTGACGGTCGAGGAAAACCTGCTGATCGGCAATTACGGTCGCAAGGTCGAAGGGCCGTGGGCGCTCGACAGCGTCTACGCGTTGTTCCCGATCCTCAAGGAGCGCCGCAACAATCCGGCAACCGCGCTTTCCGGCGGGCAGCAGCAGATGGTGGCGATCGGCCGGGGGCTGATGTCCAATCCGGCGGTGCTTCTTTGCGACGAGATCAGCCTTGGCCTGGCACCTGTCGTCGTGCGCGATATCTACGCTGCCTTCCCGCGCATCCGCGAAACCGGCGCCTCGATCGTCATCGTCGAGCAGGATATCGCCCAGGCTCTGAAGGTGGCCGACCGCGTCTATTGCATGATGGAGGGACGGGTGACGCTCTCCGGCCGCGCCGCCGATCTCAGCCGCGACGATATCCACAAAGCCTATTTCGGGACGGATCATCATGAACTGGCTTGATACCATTCTCCAGGGCGTGCTGCTCGGCGGCCTCTATGCGCTGTTTGCGGCGGGCTTGAGCCTCGTCTTCGGCATTATGCGGCTGGTCAATCTCGCCCACGGCGACCTGATCGTGCTCGCGGCCTTCCTGATCCTCGTGCTGGTGACGACACTTGGTCTCAACCCGTTTGTCGCCGCTGTGATCGCCGCGCCGCTGATGTTCGCCATCGGCTGGGCGCTGCAATATCTCCTGCTCAACCGCACACTCGGCAAGGATATCCTGCCGCCGCTGCTCGTGACCTTCGGCCTGTCGATCGTCATCCAGAACGGTTTGCTTGAAAGTTTTTCCGCCGACAGCCGCCGCGTCTTTGCTGGCAGCCTGGAAAGCGCCTCAGTCAATCTCGGCCCGGTCAATGCCGGTATCATGCCGCTGATAACCTTCTTCTCAGCCGTCGCCGTGATCATCGGTCTCAACCAGCTGATCTATCGCACCCCGGTAGGTCGCGCCTTCCGGGCAACGTCCGACGATCCGGTAACGGCAGGACTGATGGGTATCCGGCCGCAGCGCATCTTTGCGCTGGCGACCGGGCTTGCCATGGTGGTGGTGACGATCGCCGCCCTTTATCTCGGCACCCGGGCCAATTTCGATCCGACATCCGGACCGGCGCGGCTGATCTATGCCTTCGAGGCGGTCATCATCGGAGGACTGGGCTCGCTGTGGGGCACGCTTGCCGGCGGCATCATCCTCGGCGTCGCCCAGACGGTCGGTGCCGCGGTCAATCCGGAATGGCAGATCCTTGCCGGCCATCTCGCCTTTCTCGCCGTTCTCCTGTTCAAGCCGCGCGGCCTCTTCCCGCGCGCGGTCGATTGAGGTGCATCGATGACCATGGCCATTCCATCCTTCACGGTCGAGACGCGCACCAGGGCGTCGACGCTGTCGGCAATAGCGGTCACCGCTCTATTGCTGCTTGCGTTCGCCGCACCCTTCATCGTCTCGCGCGGCGTCATCCAGGACCTGTTCTTCATTCTCACCATGCTGGTGCTGGCGCAGAACTGGAACCTGCTGGCCGGTTACGCGGGTCTGATCTCCGTCGGCCAGCAGGCTTTCGTCGGTTTCGGTGCCTATACCATGTTTGGCGCGGTCATCCTGTTCGGCGTCGATCCGGTCATAGCGATCCTGATTACCGGCGCATTTTCCGTCGCCCTTGCCATTCCGATCGCCTTCTTCACCTTCCGGCTCTACGGTCCCTATTTCGCCATCGGCACCTGGGTTGTGGCCGAAGTCGTGCGACTGCTGCTTGCCCAGTGGAAGGCGCTCGGCGGCGGTACCGGCACGTCGCTGCCGCGTGATGCGACCCGCGACATGATGGGCGTCGAACTGATGCGCGATCTCTTCGGCATGAAGGCCTCGCAGGCAAGTGATGCGCTGACCTACTGGCTGGCGCTGATCCTCGTCGTCGCAACCATCGCCTTCATTTATGGGCTGCTGCGTAGCAAGCAGGGCCTCGGTCTCGCTGCCGTGCGCGACAACGAACAGGCGGCCCGCGCGGTCGGCGTCGATGCGCGGCGGATGAAGACGCTGGTCTATCTCGCCACCGCCTTCATCACCGGCGTCGCCGGGGCGCTCATCTATGTGCAAAAGGCGCGCATCTCGCCGGACGCCGCCTTCTCGGTCACCGACTGGACGGCCTACGTCATCTTCATCGTCGTGATCGGCGGCATCGGTACGATCGAAGGCCCGATCCTCGGCGTCTTCATCTTCTTCCTGTTGCAGAACCTGTTGGCCGATTTTGGCTCCTGGTATCTGCTGATTCTGGGTCTTCTCGGCATCGCCGTCATGCTTTTTGCGCCGCGCGGCCTCTGGGGATTGTTCTCCGATCGCACCGGCATCCAGCTTTTTCCGGTCCGCCGCGTTCTGAAGGGCGGGCCGCTCAATCACACGCATAAGGGAGGGCCTCATGGCTGACATTACCACCGACGTACTCATCATCGGCACCGGCCCGGCAGGCTCGGCCACCGCCGCACTTCTTTCGTCCTACGGGGTCGAGAACGTGGTGATCAACCGCTATCGCTGGCTGGCGAGCACGCCGCGCGCCCACATTACCAACCAGCGCACCATGGAAGTGCTGCGCGATCTCGGCCGCGATGTCGAGGACGAGGTCTATATGTTCGCCGCCGAGCAGGATCTGATGGGCGAGAACGTCTTCTGTACCTCGCTCACCGGCGAGGAGATCGGCCGGATGAAGAGTTGGGGCAAGCACCCGCTGTCCCGCGCGGAGCATCAACTGTCCTCGCCGACCCAGATGAACGACCTGCCGCAGACGTTCATGGAGCCGCTGTTGTTCAAGACGGCCTGTTCGCGGGGCACGCAGTCGCGCATGTCGACGGAATATCTGAGCCATGTGCAGGATGGAGACGGTGTCACGACCACCTGTCTCGACCGGCTGACAGGCAAGGAGTTTACTGTCCGCTCGAAATATCTGGTCGGGGCGGATGGCGGTAATTCCAAGGTCGCGGAACATGCCGGCCTCACCTTCGAGGGCAAGATGGGTGTTGCCGGCTCGATGAACATCCTGTTCCAGGCCGATCTTTCCCGCCTGGTCGCCCATCGGCCGTCGGTACTTTACTGGGTGCTACAGCCGGGCGCCGATGTCGGCGGCATCGGCATGGGGCTGGTGCGCATGGTCAGGCCGTGGAACGAATGGCTGATCGTCTGGGGCTACGACATCAACCAGCCTGCCCCCTCGGTGGACGAGGCGCATGCGAAGAAGGTCGTGCGCGATCTCGTGGGTGATTCAGACCTCGAAATGACCATCAAGTCGGTCTCGACCTGGACTGTCAACAACATGTATGCGACCACCATGTCGAACGGCCGCGTCTTCTGCATGGGCGACGCGACCCACCGCCATCCGCCGTCGAATGGCCTTGGCTCCAACACCTCGATCCAGGATGCCTTCAACCTCGCCTGGAAACTCGCCTTCGTGCTCAAGGGCACGGCCGGGCCGAAGCTGCTCGACAGTTATCAGTCAGAGCGCGCGCCGGTCGCCAAGCAGATCGTCACCCGTGCCAACAAATCGATCGAGGAGTTCGGCCCGATCTTCAAGGCGCTCGGCCTGCTCGATTCGATCGACCCGGTGAAAATGCAACAGAACATGGATGCCCGTTGCAACAACACGGTCGCGGCGGAGGAGCAGCGCGCCGCGATCCGCAAGGCGATTGCCGACAAGGTCTATGAGTTCGATTGCCACGGCGTTGAGATGAACCAGCGCTACCGCTCCAGTGCGGCTGTCACCGACGGGCAAGCGGAGCCCGCCTTTACCAAAGACTCAGAACTGCATTGCCAGCAGACCAGCTGGCCGGGCGCACGGCTGCCGCACGCCTGGGTGTTTTCCGCCACTGGCGAGAAGGTTTCCACGCTCGATCTCGCCGGCCATGGCAAGTTCACGGTGCTAACCGGCATCGGCGGGCAGGGCTGGGTCGACGCGGCCCGCAGCCTTAGCAAGGAATTCGGCATCGAGATCGCCGCCCATCTTATCGGGCCGCGCCAGCAGTGGCAGGATTTTACCGGCGACTGGGCCAATATCCGCGAAATCCGCGACAGCGGCATCCTCTTGGTCCGCCCGGACCACCATGTCGCCTGGCGGCGCGAGGCGATTGCCGACGATCCGGCAGCAGAGCTGCGGCGCGTGCTGACCGCTATTCTTGAAAAGTGAGACCGTGATGGACGCGCATGAAAAAGGCTTCTTCACCGAAGAGAATTCCGTCGAGGTCGTCACCGGCCGCAACAGGAATGCGAAAGACGAGCGGCTGAAGCAGATCATGGAAGTGGTCACCCGCAAGCTGCACGAGGCGGTCAAGGAGATTGAGCCGACCCAGGAGGAATGGCTCCAGGCGATCATGTTTCTGACCCGCACCGGCCAGATGTGCAACGAATGGCGGCAGGAGTTCATCCTGCTCTCGGACACGCTCGGCATCTCGATGCTGGTGGACGCCATCAACAACCGCAAGCCGTCCGGCGCGTCCGAAAGCACGGTGCTCGGTCCCTTTCACGTCAAGGGCGCGCCGGAACTGCCGATGGGTGCCAATATCTGCCTCGACCAGAAGGGCGAGGACATGGTGATCGGCGGGCGCATCCTCGATACGGCCGGACAGCCGATCAAGGATGCGGTGCTGGATGTCTGGCAGGCCAATGACGAGGGCTTCTACGACGTGCAGCAGCAGGGAATCCAACCGGATTTCAACCTGCGCGGCGTCTTCCGCACAGACGACGACGGGCGCTACTGGTTCCGGGCGGTGAAGCCGAAACACTACCCGATCCCGAATGACGGCCCGGTCGGCCAGATGCTCGATCATCTCGGCCGCCACCCGAACCGCCCGGCGCACTTGCACTACATCATCAAGGCCGACGGCTTTGAGACGCTGATAACGCACATTTTCGATCCGGATGATCACTACATCAATTCGGACGCGGTCTTCGGTGTGAAGGAAAGCCTGCTTGCGGAATTCAAGCGCACGCATGATCCGGACCGCGCCAAGGCCTACGATTTCGACGGCGACTTCTGGGAGGTCGAGCATGACTTCGTTCTCGCCCGTGTTGGCGAGAAGCGAGGCTAGGATGGGATATCAGGGGCAGGGCGCCGTGCTCTCGCGGATCACAAGTTCGACCGGCAGGATGGTTTCGATCTCAACGTCATCCGCCGTCTCGCCGTTCAGGAGACGCAGGAGGATTTCGGCGGCCGCGCGTCCCGCACCATGCTGCTGGATCTTGACGGTCGTCAGCTTCGGCCGGATCAGGTCGAGGAAGGGCATGTCGTTGAAGCCGGTGACCGAGACCTGCCGTGGACAGTCGATGCCGCGTTCGCGCAGAGCCTCGATGGCTCCGAGCGCCAGACGGTCGTTGGCGCAGAGCACGGCGGTGAAGGTCTCGCCGGAGGACAAAAGCGCCGACAGGCAGCGGGCACCTTCCCGTTCATCGAAGTGGGTAGCGGTGACGATCAAATCCTCGTCGGCCTCGGCACCAAGATCCCAGGCGGCTCTTCGGAAAGCGGCGAGGCGAAGCTGCCCTGTGGACAGATCCTGTGGGCCGGCGATATGGGCGATACGGGTATGACCGAGCTCCCGAAGATGCCGCAGCATCTGGCAGATGCCGGCGTCTTCATCGTTGATGACATAGGGGATGTCGGAGGCCTCGACCTTTCGGTTGAGCGTTACGACAGGCAACCCATCTTGCGCCGCCCTGGCGATCGACGGGTCGCTGCGCAGCACGGCGGCATGAATGATGCCGTCGACGCCGCGATCGCGCAGAACATCGAGAAGGCGGACCTCGCGGTCCCTCTCGCTGTCGGTGTTGACGATGATCGAGGCATAGCCGAGCGGTTCGAGCACGCTTTCGATTCCGCGCAGGATCGGCGGAAAGATGACGTTGGTAATGTCGGGGATCATCACGCCAACGGTCATGGTCCGGTTGGTTCTGAGCCCCGCCGCGATCCGGTTCGGGCGGTAGCCGAGGCTTTCCGCCGCCGCCTGGATTCTTTTGGCGACTTCTTCCGTGATTGTCTTGCGTTCCACAGGATCCAAAGCCCGCGACACGGTCGACACGTGAACGCCGGTCTCTCTCGCTATGTCCTTCAGGGTAATTCGTTTTTTCTGCATTTCATGGCCTCGTCTCGGCCGCATTCTACAACGTGCATCGAATTAAGCAATCGATTGCAGAATGTTCCTTGACCATTCGAGTATGAGATGTTAGTAATGTATGCAATCGATTGCACGTTCTCGCATAGCAAGATGCTGTCGGTTGGAAATTCGCGCAGTCATTGCCTGAGGAGGAGCCTTAAGGGCGGATGAAGTGCGCGGAGCGGACAACTCGATTGTCCGTCGATTCTTTTGACAAGGCGTGCAATCGATTGCACCGAGGAGGAACATCGATGAAACTGGCGAAATTACTAATGACGACAGCAGCAGTGGCTTTGCTCGCTGGCGCTGTGCAGGCGGCGAACATCAAGATCGGTGCATCGCTGCCGATCACCGGCGGCCTTTCGGTCAGCGGCGAAAAACACAAGCGCGGCTACGAACTGTGCACCGAGCTAATCAATGACGCCGGCGGCATTCTCGGCCGGCAGGTCGAGCTTGTCGTCAGCGACAATCGCTCCGATCCGGCAACCGCGATCAATCAGTACGAACGCTTCATCAATGTCGACAAGGTCGATGCCGTCTATGGCACTTTCTCCAGCCGGCTGACCTTCCCGGTCGCCAGCATCCTTTCCAAATACAATATGGTGCATCCGGTCCCGTCGGGCGGCGCGCTGCGCATCTATGAACAGGGCTACAAGAACCTGTTCTATTTCCAGGTGAGCGCCGCCGAATATACCGGCAAGGACGTGATTGCCGTGATGAAGGACATCGTCGCGTCCGGTCAGGCTCCGAAGACGGTTGCGGTCGTTTCCGCCGACGACTTCTTCGCCAACGCCATTGCAGCCGGTCTTCTGGGCCAGAAGGTCAAGGACCCGGCGACCGACAACGAGATCGCCGATCTCGCGCCCGGCTACCTTGGCGGACGCCGGTATCGAGGTGGTGATGCAGGAGAAATGGCCGGAAGAAGGATTCAATGACTGGCTGAATCTTGCGAATTCCATCAAGCGGTCGGGCGCCGAGATGATCGTCGGCCTGACGGCCTCTGCTGAAGAGGCCGTTCAGTTGACCCGTGCGCTGAAGACCGTCGGTGCTTCGCCGAAGCTGGTCTATCTGAGCCAGGGCGCCCAGAACGAATTCATCGAAGGCGTGGGCAAGGAGGCCGCCGATGGCGTGCTGATCCACACGACCTGGCACAAGGACGTGCCCTTCGAGGGAACGCTCGCCGGCAAGCCGTTCAACAATGCCGATTTCGTCAAGGCATTCGAGACGGCCTATGGTGTCGAGCCGGATGAGGACAGCGCAATTCCCTTTGCGGTCTGCCAGGGCATCGAGCAGGCGATCACCGGAGCCAATTCGACCGACAATGCCAAGATGGGCGAATGGCTGCATGCGCGCACCAAGGACGATCCGGTGCGCACCGTTCTCGGCCGCTTCAGCTGGGACGAGCGCGGTCTTGCCAACAACAAGGAGCACATCATGACCCAGTGGCAGGACGGCCAGCTGAAGTTCGTCTACCCGAAAGGCGAGTTCGAAGGCGTTGTGCCGTTCAGCTACCCGAAGGCGGGTTTCTGACCTCCGCCATGCCGTGGGGTCGCATCGCGACCTCACATCCTGACTGCCGAATGCAGAAGTGATGGAAGGTAAGACGCATGCTCGAAGTGAAGAATCTCTGCAAGCATTATGGAGGCATCCGGGCCGTCGACGGTGCCACCTTCACCGTCGAGAAGGGCTCGATCACCGCCCTGATCGGCCCGAACGGCGCCGGCAAGACGACCGCCTTCAACTGTATCAGCCGCACCGTCGCGCCGACATCCGGCGAGGTCTGGCTGGATGGGCAGCGGATCGACCACCTGCGGCCGCACAAGGTGACCGCCAGGGGCCTGAGCCGCACCTTCCAGATTTCCCGCAACCTCTCCGACATGACGGTGATCGAGAACGTCATTGTCCAGTCGCGCGTCGATGGCATTGCCGGCCTGTTCAAGCCGGCGATGAGCCCTGAGGAAAAGGATAAGGCTATGTCCATTCTCGATTTCCTCGGCATCACCCGTATCGCCTATGAAGACGGCAACAACCTCTCCTACGGGCAGAAGAAGCTGATGGATCTCGCCGCGCTTCTGATGTCCGATCCGAAGATCATTTTGCTCGACGAACCGGCCGGCGGCGTCAATCCGTCGCTGCTGGAGGAGATCATCGGCCATATCCAGGCGCTGAATGCGCGCGGTCTGACGGTGCTGATTGTCGAGCACAATATGGACCTGATCATGCGGCTGTCGCATCGCGTCGTTGTCATGGCACAGGGGCGGGTGATCTGCGACGGAACGCCCGATGTCGTGCGCAAGGACCGCCAGGTGCTCGACGCCTATCTCGGCGGCGTGCTCGATCAGGAGGCCGCCTGATGACGGAGCTGCTTCAGGTCACCGATATCACTGCCGGCTATGGCGACGGACCGGCAATCCTTGACGGCGCCCATCTGACGGTCGAGCCCGGCAAGGTCCATTGCATTATCGGCCCGAACGGCGCCGGCAAATCGACGCTGATGAAGGCCATCTGCGGCATGCTGACGATCCGCAAGGGCGACGTCGTCTTCAAAGGCAAGCGCCTGAATGGCATGCGCCCGGACCGGATCCTGCGTGAAGGCATCTGTTTCGTGCCGCAGGAGCGGGCGCTGTTTCCGAAGATGACGGTGCGCGAAAACCTGCGCATGGGCGGCTTCATCCTTGACGACAAGAAGGAACTGGAGCGCCGCATCGACGGCATCCTCGAACGGTTCCCGATCCTGCGTGAGCGAGCCGACCAGCATGCCGGCACCATGTCCGGCGGGCAGCAGCAGACGCTCGCCATGGCCCGCACGCTGATCATCAAGCCAACAATCGTCATGCTCGACGAACCTTCGCTCGGGCTGGCACCGAAGATCGTCCAGGAGATGTTCAACATCATGAAGATGATGTCAGCGGAAGGCGTCACCGTGCTGCTCGTCGAGCAGAACGCGCTGATGGGCCTGAAGAATTCCGACTGGGGCGTCGTGCTCGATCTCGGGCGCACGCTGTTCGAGGGGCCGGCGGCCACTGTGCTTGCCGATCCGCGTATCCAGGAACTCTACCTCGGCGGCAAGAAGGCCGCCTGAAGGAGCAGATGATGGTAGATATTCTGCAAATACTCATTCTGGGCCTAGCTCTCGGTGGCGTCATCGCGCTGATGGGGTCCGGCCTGTCGCTGGTCTTCGGCGTGATGCGCATCGTCAATCTCGCACACCCTTCGCTGATTATCGGCGGCGCTTATGTCACCTATTGGGCCTTCAAGATGACGGGCGTCGATCCGGTTGTCATGCTGCCGGTAGCCTCCCTGATCATGGCCGCCATCGGCGTGCTGCTCTATCGGCTGATGTTCGAGAGGGAGACCAAGAGCGCCAAATATTCCGACAATGACGGTTCTCCTGACCTTTGCACTCGCGATGATGGTCGAAGGCCTGCTCGGCGGTCTCTTCACCAACACGCAGCGCGTCGTTTCGCCCGGCTATGCAACGGATGCCTTCTTCATCGGTGATCTCTTCATTCCAAAGGGCCAGCTGTATGCCGGCATCGTATCGCTAACGATCATTGGCGGGCTGACTCTTTTCCTCAAATATTCCCGTCTCGGCCATGCCATCCGGGCGACGACGCAAAACCGCGAGGCCGCTGAGCTTCTTGGCGTCAACGTCAACTTGATCTGCATCCTTGCCTTTGCCATCGGTATCGGCCTTGCCGGCGCGGCCGGGTCACTCGTCAGCTTCGTCTTCAGTTTCTTCCCGGCAAAACATTGGGAATGGATTGCCATGCTGATGTCGGTCGTGGTGCTCGGTGGCATGGGCAGCATTCTCGGCACGGTGCTTGCGGCACTCATGCTCTCGGTCATCGCTGCCTTTGTCGGCACCTGGATCGGCGCGACCTGGTCGACACTTACCTTCTTCCTCGCTCTTTTCCTCATCCTGCTGGTGCGGCCCCAGGGCCTGTTCGGCGAAAAACCGGAGATGGCATGATGGCCGTTACTCTTCAGCAATCCAGCGCCAGTGCCGTTGTCGAAGCGCGCCGCGCCCACAATGAGAAGCTCGCCCGCAAGGCCGATCAGACCCGGGCCACCTGGTTTCCGCTGGCGATTATGGCGATCCTCGTCGCCCTGCCGCTCTTACAGTTCACCGGCAACTACAATTACCTCCTGCACATGGTGCTGTTCACCGCCTCCTATGTGGCGATGGCCTCGGGCTGGAATATCCTCGGCGGCTTTGCCGGCTACATTTCGCTCGGGCACAGCGTGTTCTTCGCGATTGGCGGATATTTCTCCGGCATGATCCTGGCGCGTTACGGCATCTCGACGATCATCACCGCACCGCTCGCCGGCCTGCTCGCCGCAGTGGTCGGTTACCTGATCGGCATGGTGACGCTCAAGGTCCGCGGCCCGAGCTTCATCATCTCGTCGATCGCGCTCCTGATGATTGCCCGCATCCTGTTCGACAACTGGCAGTTCATCGGTGGCGCCAATGGCGTGACGCTGCCCGTCAACGACCTTCCGGTGCTTTGGGCAAAGGTTCCCTATTACTACGCCATGCTGGCGATTGCCGCCTTCACCATCTGGGCGAGCTACCGGATCAAGCATTCGAAGTTCGGCCTAGGTCTACGGGCGATCTCAAAGGATGAGATCAAGGCGGAAAGTGCGGGCATTGATACCCGCTTCTACAAGGTCATGGCCTTCGCACTTTCCGCCTTCTTCGTCGGCATGGCCGGCGCCGTCTGGGGCGAATATCTCACCTATCTCCGGCCCAATATCTTCCTGGTGATCCTGGTTTCAGCCAACCTCGTCTTGATGTCGATCCTTGGCGGCAAGGGGACCATTGCCGGGCCGGTGATCGGAGCGATCCTGATCGTGGCGCTCAACGAACTCTTCGTCGCCATCATGGGCGCATCGGAAATCAACATCCTTGGCACCGGCATGGTGATGGCGGCGGGCCTGATGTTCTTCCCGCTTGGCCTCGTCGGCACGCTGGCGAGGAAAGGCAAACTGCCGCGCGTCCTCAACTGGGATTGATCGCGCGTACCGCCCCGTGGGGCACTGTCTCAATGCCTTGTTTGGACCTTGCCGCACGGCAGGAGGAGAGAAGTCATGCCGGAATATGTTCTATACAATGCGCCGCAATCCACCTGCAGTCAGAGGGTGCGCTATGTGCTGCACGCCAAGGGCCGCGACTTCGAGGAGCACAAGCTCGATCTCTTCAAGGGCGACCAGTTGAAGCCGGATTACCTGAAGATCAATCCGAACGGGCTGGTGCCGGCGCTGGTGCACAATGATAATTCCATCATCGATTCAGCCGTCATCATGGAATATCTCGAAGATATCCTGGGCACCGTCTCGCCGCTTCGCCCGGAAGATCCGCTGATGGTCGCGCGGATGCGGGCGATGATGCGCTACATCGACGAGGTCCCGACGCCAGCCGTCCGCGTGCCGTCCTATAACCTGGCCTTCCTGCCGCACTATCAGGCGATGACGGAGGAAGAATTCCTCGCCGTCTGCGAGAGCAAGCCGCTGCGCCGTGAATTCCTGCTCAAGATGGGCCGCACCGGCTTTCCGCAGTCGGAAATGGACGAGGCGCTCGGCCGCCTGCGACGCGGCATAGAGCGCATGACGAGCTGGCTTCGGGAGAGTGGCGGCCCTTGGCTGATGGGCAAGGACCTGACGCTTGCCGACATCGCCATCATGCCCGTCATCGTGCGCATGGACGACATCAACCTCGGCCACCTCTGGGAGACCGAGATCAGCGAGTGGCTCGACCGCATTCGTACGACCGACGCCTTTGCCAAGACTTATTACCACGGTGCCCTGCTGACGGAGAAATATCCGCACCTGCAGGCCTTGAAGACCGTAGCCGTCTGAAGCGCGGGGCAACCACAGGAGAAGCATCATGCAACATGTAACAATCGAACCGAAGCTCATCAGCACTGTTGCCGACGTGACGCCGACGGTGCTTGCAGCGATGTCGCGCACGTCCGATCCGCGGCTGAAGCAGCTCATGGATTCCATGGTTCAGCACCTGCACGCCTTCATCATCGAGACTGAGCCGACCGAAGAGGAATTCGAGCAGGGCCTGCGCTGGATCGCAGCCCTTGGTCACCACACGAATGAGAGCAACAACGAGGTGGTGCTTGCCGCAGATGTCGTCGGCGCCTCGACCTTGATCGACCTCATCAACAATGATGGCATGCAGGGCGAGACCATGTCGGCGCTGCTCGGGCCCTTCTATCGCGGACAGGCGCCGGATTGCGCCTGCGGCGACTGCATCGCCCGCTCGCAAACGCCCGGCCCGGCGCTCTATTTCACCGGCAAGGTGACGGGTGTCGACGGCGCGCCGATCGAAGGAGCGAAGCTCGATGTCTGGCAGGCGTCCCCCGTCGGTCTCTACGAAAACCAGGATGCCGGCCAGGACGATTTCAACCTGCGCGGTGTCTTCCGCACCGATGCCGATGGCAACTTCCATTTCACCTCGGTGAAGCCGGCCGGTTATCCGGTTCCTGTCAATGGTCCCGTCGGCGATCTCCTGCGCGCGCAGCAGCGTCATCCGATGCGTCCCGCGCACATCCACTTCATTGTCTCGGCGCCCGGTCACAAGACGCTGGTCACCCAGATATTCTCGGACACGCACGATGCGCTGGCGACCGACGTCGTCTTCGGCGCGAAGACGCAGATCATCGGCGATTTCGTCGAGCACGCCGAGCCGCACCCGGATCATCCGGATGTGCCGCTGCCTTTCTACACTTGCGAGTACCAGTTCAAGCTGGTCGAGGGCGAACCGAGCTATCCGGTGCCGCCGATCTCGGGCAAGAAATCGTGAGGGAGTAGTGAACATGTCGCATGCTTTGACAGGCAAAGTCGCGGTGGTGGTCGGCGGCTCGGGCGGTATCGGCCGGGAAACCTGCCGGCTGCTCGCCGAAGCCGGCGCCCGCGTCGCGGTCGGCTACCGCTCCGGCAAGGAAAAGGCCGAAGCGCTCGTTGCGGCACTGCCGGGCGAGGAACACGCCGCCCTGCCGGTGTCGATCGAAGACACGCCAAGCATCGGGGCGTTTCGCGATGCTGTGCTCTCCCTGTTCGGCCAAGCGGATATTCTGGTGAATGCCGCGGGCGTGACCAAACCGGTGCCGCACGCCGATCTCGATGCGCTCACCGACGAACTGATAGACCAGATCTTCGTCAACAACTGGCGCGGCGTGTTTGCGACAGTCAGGGCCTTCGCGCCGGCGCTCAAGACAAGCGGCGACGGGCTGATTGTCAATGTTTCTTCGATCGCAGCCTTCACGGGCATCGGCTCCAACATCGCTTATTGCGGTGCCAAGGCCGGCCTCGACATCATGAGCAATTCGCTGGCGCGTGCGCTGGCTCCGCATGTCCGCGTCATGGCCGTCTCGCCGGGCATGGTGGATACGGATTTCGTTCCCGGACGGGGGCAGGATTTCAAGGACAAGGCCGCCGCCGCGACGCCGCTGACGAGGCTGACGACGACGACCGATGTCGCCGAGGCGATCCTCGCCTGCGCGACGCATCTTAAATTCTCGACCGGCACGCGGATCGTGGTTGATGGGGGGAGGCACCTCTGATGCAGCCGAAAGTCATCATCACCTGCGCCATTACAGGCAACCTCACCACCCGCGAAAACCATCCCGACCTACCGGTCACGCCGGAGGAAATCGCCAACTCCTGCCTGGAGGCAGCCGATGTGGGTGCCGCCGTCGTCCACATCCATGTGCGCGATCCGGAAACGGCAAAGCCGTCGATGGAACTGACATACTATCGCGAGGTCATCGAACGCATCCGGGCAAAGAACGATACGGTGATCCTCAACGTCACCACCGGGCCGGGCGGGCGCTATCATCCGAGCGATGAAAATCCTGCCGTCGCCGGGCCGCGCACGACGCTGATGCGGCCGGAGCGGCGGGTGGAACACATCCTTGCGCTGAAGCCGGATATCGCGACGCTCGATCTCAACACCATGACCTTCGGTGCCGAGGTGGTGATCAACACGCCCGGCACCGTGAAGATCATGGCCGACCTCATCAACGGCGCAGGCGTCAAACCGGAACTGGAAGTGTTCGATACCGGCGATATCCAGCTAGCGCACGATCTCCTGAAAGCCGGTGTGCTGAAATCGCCCGCCATGTTCACCATCGTCACCGGAGTCAAATACGGCCTGCCGGCCACGCCGGACGCGATGGCGCTCGCCGCGCGCATGCTGCCGTGCGATGCCGTGTGGACCGGGTTCGGCGTCGGCCGCATGTCGTTTCCGATGGCGGCGCAGTCCTATCTGCTCGGCGGCCATGCGCGCGTCGGGCTGGAGGACAATTCCTACATCGCCAAGGGCGTGCTCGCGAAGGGCAATGGCGAACTCGTGGAGCGCGCCCGCGACATCATCGAAAAACTGGGCGGGCAGATCGCCGGCCCGTCGGAAGCCAGAGACATCCTGCAATTGAAGGCCTGACCGGCCCGAAGCACCCATGAAAGGACACAGCCAATGAACATCCAGACCGAGACAAAGGCCGGCAAGGCACTGCGTGTTTCGCAGGCGTCCGCCGATCTCGACAATCTGCTGATCGATCTCGTCGATGTCAGCGTACCACGTCCAGGCCCTGGCCAGGTGCTAGTCGAAATCGTCGCTGCCGGCGTCAATCCCAGCGACGTCAAGGCCTCCCTCGGCCATATGCCACACGCTGTCTGGCCGCGCATTCCCGGCCGGGATTTCGGCGGCATCGTCCGCGAAGGACCAAAGCAGATGATCGGTCTGGAGATTTGGGGCGGTGGCGGCGAACTCGGCATCAGCCAGGATGGCAGCCATGCCAAATGGATGGTGCTCGACCAGAAGGCCGTGCGCGAGAAACCCTCAAATTTCACCATGGAGGAGGCGGGATCGATCGGCGTGCCGTTCATCACCGCATACGAAGGTTTGCGGGAAGCCGGCGGCGTACAGCCGACGGATGTGGTGCTGGTCTGCGGCGGAAACGGGAAGGTCGGCCAGGCCGCGATCCAGCTCGCAACCATGGCCGGCGCCAAGGTCTTCGCCGTCGAATATAACGACCAGCCGCTGCAGGGTCACACCAACGCACCGGTGACGATGCTGAACAGCAGCACGGATGATGTGGCGCAGATCGTCCGCGACCAGACCGGCGGCTATGGCGCTGACATCGTCTACAACACGGTCGGCAGCCCTTATTTCGAGATCGCCAACAAGGCGATGGCGAAACAGGCGCGGCAGATCTTCATCTCCACCTTCGACCGGGCCGTGCCCTTCGACATCTTCAACTTCTTCCGTGGCCGCCACAAATATATCGGCATCGACACGCTGGCGCTGTCCTCCGTCGATGGCGCCCGCATCTTCGACCGGTTGAAGCCGAAGTTCGAGGAAGGTCTTCTGAAGCCGTTCCCGATCAATCCGGCGACCTGCTACGGCCTTGCCGATGCCGCCAAGGCTTATGCCTCGGTGTTGCGAGGCATACCGGATCGCGTTCTGCTGAAGCCGTGAGGGACCGGCAATGCAGATAACGCGATACCTGGAAGCAAAGCCTTACGAAGCGGCGGAGCATTATGACATGCGCTGCCTGCGTCTGCAGGGCAAGGAGGCGACGGAAACCGATACGATTTGGATCGGCCTGTCGCATCTTCTCCCTGGCGGGCGAACGTCGCTGAAGGACGCAGCCGTTGAGAAGATCTATATCGTCGTTGCCGGAGAGGTGACGATCGAGACACCGGCCGGCACTGTGACGCTCAGCTATCTCGACAGCTGCCGGCTTGCGCCCGGAGAGGCGCGGGCTTTGTCCAACAGGACGAACGCGCCGGCTTCCGTGTTATTGGCGATGCCGACGTGAAGCCCCGGGGAATAGCTTCGCCCGATTTCGGCGGAGGGAATGTGCGCAGCGATTGCCAGCATCGGCACGCGTGTCCGGTGGCAGTCATACAGCCCGTTGATGAGGTGAAGATTGCCCGGCCCGCAGGAGCCTGGGCGTACCGCAAGCTCGCCGGTCAGCGCAAGCCTCCGCGCCTGCCGCGAACGCCGCGACCTCTTCGTGGCGGACATGCACCCAGTCGATGTCGCGGGGCCGGCGCAGGGATTCTGTCAATCCGTTGAGACTGTCGCCGACGGCGCCGTAGATGCGGCGCACGCCGGTCGCATGCGATGTCGGTAGTGAGATCGGCGACTTTGCGAGCCATGTTCCCCTTGGATTGGTACTGGACGTCGCCCGATTAGGCATCAGACGTCGTCCAGATTTTTCGCGCTGCGGCTGATGCCATCATCGCCGCTCCACTTGCGTACACGGCTTTTCATCGCGCAGCCCCGGTCGGGTCGGTGGATTGCGGGTGGAGGTCACAAACGGGGCGGCGAGCGCCAGCGACAGGCCGACCGCGATCGCCGCGGTCATCAGGATCGCCGTGATTGCTAGTCCGATCGTGTCGCCGATCAGCGCGAGCGAGGCATCTGCCCCGGCATCCATGATGCCGGGCCCGCCTACGCCGGCGCGAAAGGCATAAGACCCCGGAACCATCGCAATGACGCCAGGAAAGGCGAAGGTGATGGCCGGTACCTCGGAAATGCTGCGCGAGAAGGCGTGCGAGCAGACCCGCTGCAAACGCTCCCACCAGCGAGCCGACCACCAGATTCAGACCCATAGCCCAGCATCTTTGTGCCGGCTTTGACCTTTCGCGTCACCTTGATCCCCTGTGGAGGGTCGGCGTCGAGCCATTCATTCGATACGGCAAATCGAAACAGCGCTCCGGCGCAGCCACGATAACCGCGCGAAATCGTGGCGGCCGCCTTGTTCGCCTTGACCAGTTTATCCTTCCAGCCAACGATATCTCCGGTAGTGACCGTGGCAATATCGTCGGTCTTCTCGCCGAGGAACGACTTGAGGTCGCGCGTGGTCCCCCGCCAGCTGGAATGCGTGCTGGCGCTTGGTTCTGTTTCGGTCTCCCATCGCTTGAACAGGTCATCGAGTGAAATCGCGTCGGCTCTGGGCGCTGACGCCACGGCCTTAAC
Source organism: Rhizobium sp. USDA 4016 (assembly GCF_056279705.1). NCBI lineage: Bacteria > Pseudomonadati > Pseudomonadota > Alphaproteobacteria > Hyphomicrobiales > Rhizobiaceae > Rhizobium > Rhizobium sp. USDA 4016. The sequence continues at coordinate 3,732,885 of NZ_JBWCCY010000004.1, read as the reverse complement.
CGTCTTCCCTCGAAAGCGAACGATGTAGCCGATGACGTGATCTAGATTACCTTCAGCGACCAGGTGGTTGAAATAGATATAGGCGTCATCATCTCCATGGCCCAGGTCGGATGGTGTGGGGAGCGTTCCAAGTTCGCCGCTCCAGAGCCGGGCCGGAGCTTCTATCGCCTGCTTGAAAAGATCGGCGAGATTTGAGAATTCCCGGTCGCTCACGTCAATGCCCTGCCGCCTGACGATCTCGAGAAATCGGCGTCGAGCCGTTTTCGAATCGATCGGCAAAATGTGGTCGTGGTTCTCTGTGGACAGCGCTCCACTCTGGCGGATGCAAACTGATCTTCCAGTTCGACTGTTTTGCGCGCAAGGCGCGATTTGGCTGTTTTGAGGTCTTTTGTGCGCAAGGAAATGACCACCAGTTGTCTGCCGTAGGTCGGCGCGAGATCCCGGGGCACCCAAATTCGGCAATAGAAGGTGCCGTTTCGCACCATGAGCCGTTCAGGCAGTGTTCTCATACTTTGCGGGCCTCGACTATAACAAACACTGTTACAGCCGGCACAAAATCGAAAAGCAATATCAGTACCTGAATATAATCAAGTAATGGAATGGTGCCCAGAAGAGGACTCGAACCTCCACACCCTTTCGGGTACCAGCACCTGAAGCTGGCGCGTCTACCAATTCCGCCATCTGGGCGACGGAGAGCCATGTAAGGGGGTGGCTCTTTGCTGTCAACTGGCTTTTTGAAGTTTTCCTGACAGGCTGGAAAAAAGAGCGAATATGCCTCCCGAAGACGCCGGAACGGGGCGATCACGCCGAACTGAACGGCTTTCGATCCTGTGATGGATGCCATGCGGCGGCGGGTGTTCTATATCTGCAGCAGCAGAAAGGAATCAGTGATGTCTGCTCTTCGAACAATCATCTTCGGCTCCGTCATCGGCTTCGTGCCGCTTGCGGCCAGTGCCGCGCCTCCGCTTGCGCCGCTGCAACAGCGCAGTCCGGCAATCATCAATGTCCAATCGACCTACTGCGATTATCGCGGTTGCTTCGGCTTCGGGCCGCAGCAGTGGCACCGCCCTGCCTATATCCAGCCGAACTATCGTCCGCCGGAAGCGAGAGGGCCGACCTATTACCAGCCGCGCGCCCAGCCCAGGCGACAGCTTTCCTATGATCCGCCGCCAATCCGCCGGATACGTCCGCCAGCAAAGGGAATGCATGTCGAATGGTGCCGAAATCAGTATCGGACCTACAATCCGAGGACCGATCGTTTTGTGACCTACGAGGGCATCTACAAGACCTGCAATTCGCCCTTCGACTGAGGGTCAGCTCTCCAGCGAAACGCGGTCGGCATGGCCGAGATCGCGGCCGGGTTCGATGATGTCCCGCACCCGCTGCTTGAGTTCCTTCGGCCCCGGGAAACCGCCGTCGCGTTTGCGCTCCCAGATGAGGTCGTCGTTGACGCGAATCTCGAAACTGCCGCCCGTACCAGGAATGAGCGCCACTTCGGCGAGGCTGTCCGAAAAGGTGTGCAGCAATTCCTGCGCCATCCAGCCGGCGCGCAGCAGCCAGTTGCATTGGGTGCAGTAGAGGATCGTCACACGGGCTTTTTCAGTCATCGGCGGATTCCTTTCAATGCTTCGATTTAAGGCCTTCGTGGCCGCTTCGCAACGTCCGGCTTGCGCGGGGAGGCCATCGAATGTTCATGTCACGAAGTTAGCTGTGGTGCTGCGCGGCACGGTCCGCTTAATAGGCGTTCAGCACCGGGAGAGGCAGATGAGTGAGCGGGAAAAGATGGCGGCTTGCGAGTGGTATTGCTGCCTTGATGACGAGCTCGAGGGGCTGCGCCGGCTGGCGCGCAAGGCCGTTCACCAGCACAACACGATGCCGCCGGACGAACGCGGCAATATGGCACCGGCGCTGGCGGTGCTGCTTGCGAAGGCACCTGCCGACGCTTTCATCGAGGCGCCGTTTCATTGCTCCTATGGTGTGAACATAGCCCTCGGCAGTCGCGTCTACCTCAATGCCGGCTGTACCATCCTCGATTCGGGAACGGTGGTAATCGGCGAGCGGTCCATGCTGGGGCCGGGCGTGCATATATATTGTGCGGAACATCACAAGGATGCGGCTCTTCGCAAAGCCGGGATCGAGATGGCGCGGCCGGTTTCGATCGGGGAGGATGTCTGGATCGGCGGCGGCGCTACCATTCTGGGCGGCGTGTCGATCGGGGACGGCGCAATCGTCGGCGCAGGCGCGGTTGTGACGAAAGATGTGCCGAGCGGTGCGACGGTCGTCGGCAATCCGGCGCGAATCCATAAGTGATTGCGATGCATATCGGCCGTGGCCTTGATTGACGTCGGATGACGCTAGATTAGGGGCGAACACGGAGGATAGGCCGATGAGCAATAAGAACCTGCCATGGGAAGGTGGCTGCCGTTGTGGCCGAGTCAGGCTCAAGATCAGCGCAAAGCCGCTGCTCACCATGGCGTGCCATTGCACCGGCTGCCAGAAGATGTCGTCCAGCGCCTATTCGTTGAGCGCCGCGATTCCGGCGGAAAGCTTCGAAGTGACCCGGGGCGAACCCGTGATCGGCGGCCTGCATGGCGTAACAAGGCACTATTTCTGTCCGCATTGCATGAGTTGGATGTTTACGCGGCCCGAGGGCATGGACTGGTTCGTCAACCTGCGTGCCACCATGCTGGATGATACAACTTGGTTCACACCGTTCATCGAGACTTGGACGAGGGAGAAGCTGTCATTCGCCGAAACCGGCGCGGTATATAGCTATGAAACGCTGCCGGAAATGAATGCCTATGAGGGGCTGGTGAAAGAGTATGTGGCGCGGGGATGAGCCTTCGAAGTCCGGCCATCAAATTTGCCGTTCGTCACAAACGGTAGCCCCTGCCTTTCAACGCAAGCGTCTGCTTCGGCTATCGCCTCCGCATTCTCCAGTCGCCGCAGGCGTTCGCGCTCGGCTATGATCGCGCGGGCGATGCCGTCTTCGGCGGCGCGGGAGATGTTGACATTGAGTTGGCGTGCGGAGGAGACGATCTGAGCATCGAGAGACAGATTCAAGTCTTTTCAGACAGGCCGGCGCATGGCGATAGTCCTCCGAAGTTATGTGCAGAAAATTGCGCATAACTTCGGAAGGGAAAAGGATTTACTCGTCGCCCATCTTCAGCGCCGCGATGAACGCCTCCTGTGGGATTTCTACCTTGCCGAACTGGCGCATGCGCTTCTTGCCGGCCTTCTGCTTGTCGAGCAGCTTGCGCTTGCGCGTGGCGTCGCCGCCGTAGCACTTGGCGGTCACGTCTTTGCGCAGCGCTGAGATGGTTTCGCGGGCAATCACGTTGCCGCCGATCGCGGCCTGGATCGGGATCTTGAACATGTGCTTCGGGATCAGCTCCTTGAGCTTCTCGCACATGTCGCGGCCGCGCTTTTCAGCCGCCGTCCGGTGCACCATCATCGACAGCGCGTCGACCGGTTCGCCGTTGACGAGGATCGACATCTTCACGAGGTTTCCTTCGCGGTGGTCGGTCAACGCATAGTCGAAGGAGGCGTAGCCCTTCGAAATCGATTTCAGCCGGTCGTAGAAATCGAAGACAACTTCATTGAGCGGCAGATCGTAAGTCAGCATTGCGCGCGTGCCGACATAGGTAAGTTCGATCTGGATGCCACGCCGGTCCTGGCAGAGCTTCAGGATGCCGCCGAGATAATCGTCCGGCGTCAGGATAGTGGCTCTGATCCAGGGTTCGTGGATTTCGGCGATTTTCACGACATCGGGCATGTCGGCCGGATTGTGCAGCTCGCGCTCCGTACCGTCGGTCATGTACATCTTGTAGACGACGGAAGGCGCGGTTGCGATGAGGTCGAGGTCGAATTCGCGTTCCAGGCGTTCCTGGATGATTTCGAGATGAAGCAATCCGAGGAAGCCGCAGCGGAAGCCGAAGCCGAGGGCTGCGGAAGATTCCATCTCGAAGGAGAAGGAGGCGTCGTTGAGGCGCAGCTTGCCCATCGCGGCGCGCAGATCTTCGAAATCGGCAGCATCGACCGGGAAGAGGCCGCAGAAGACGACGGGCTGGGCCGGCTTGAAGCCCGGCAGCGCTTCCGCAGTCGGCCGCTTGTCCTCGGTGATCGTATCGCCGACGCGGGTGTCGGCCACTTCCTTGATGCTGCCGGTGATAAAACCGATCTCGCCAGGACCGAGAGAATCCACATTGACCATCTTCGGCGTCAGCACGCCGACGCGCTCCACCTGATACTTGGCATCGGTGCCCATCATGCGAATTGTCTGGCCCTTGGTCAGTACGCCATCAATGACGCGCACCAGAACCATGACGCCGAGATAGGCGTCGTACCAGCTATCGACGAGCAGTGCCTTCAGCGGCGCCTTTTCGCCGCCCGGGCTCTTCGGTGCCGGCAGCTTGTGGACGATCGCTTCCAGCACAGCCGGAATGCCGAGACCGGTCTTGGCAGAAATCAGTACCGCGTCGGAAGCGTCGATGCCGATCACTTCCTCGATCTGCTCCTTGATACGCTCAGGTTCTGCCGCCGGTAGGTCGATCTTGTTGAGGACGGTGACGAGCTCGTGGTTGTTGTCAATCGCCTGGTAGACATTGGCAAGCGTCTGCGCCTCCACGCCCTGGGACGCGTCAACAACGAGCAGCGAGCCTTCGCAGGCCGAGAGCGAGCGCGAGACTTCGTAGGCGAAGTCGACGTGTCCGGGGGTGTCGATCAGGTTCAGGATGTAGGTCTCGCCGTCATCCGCCTTGTAGTGCAGGCGCACGGTCTGCGCCTTGATGGTGATGCCGCGCTCGCGCTCGATGTCCATGTTGTCCAGCACCTGCTCGGACATTTCGCGCTCGGCGAGGCCGCCGGTCGTCTGGATCAGGCGGTCGGCAAGCGTCGATTTGCCGTGGTCGATGTGGGCCACGATCGAGAAATTGCGGATGTGGGACAGCGGAGTCGTCGGATTGGTGCTCATGCGCGCCATATAGCAGTGCCGCCCCCCGCCGCAAAGCGGAAAAGCAGGACTCCGTTTAGGATAAAATGCGCGTCATAGGCGGTGATTAAAAACCACTTGATTCCATTATCAGACCATGTATTTCTCTTATAGTAGAATCAATGGATCGAACAGATGGAACTGGAACTCGAAACGGCGATCGGCATTCGCATCCGCAAGCTCAGGATCGAAAAGGGCCTGACGCTGGATGACCTTGCCAATGCCTCTGGCGTCAGCCGCGCGATGATCTCGCGCATCGAGCGGGCGGAGGCGAGCCCGACGGCCTCGCTGCTTGCAAGGGTCTGTGCCGCGCTCGGGCTTTCGCTTTCAGCCTTCTTTGCCGATGAAAGGCAGGCCTCGCCACTTGCAAGACGCCACGAGCAGCAGGTCTGGCGCGATCCGGAAACCGGTTATCTGCGCCGCTCCGTCTCGCCACCCGCAACGTCGTCCGAGGTCGATATCGTCGACGTCGAGTTCCCTGCGGGCGCCTGCGTCAGCTTTCCGCCGCATACGGCAAGCCACGGCATGACCCAGCACGTCTGGGTGTTCGAAGGCGAAATGGAGATGACCACTGGCGAAACGGTGCATCACCTTTTGCCCGGCGATTGCCTCTTCATGCCGGTCGGGGAGGGACATGTCTTCCGCAATCCCACCAGCAAACCCGCCCGCTATTGCGTCGTGCTCAACCGTAGCACCCGCTGATTTGATTTCAGGAGAGACCGTGACCGTCATTCGTATTCTCGATGCACAACAGGCCAATGCGGCTATTCCGGAACTTTGCGAGATACTCGTCGACTGCGTGGAGGGCGGCGCTTCAGTCGGCTTCATGCAGCCTTACACGGCGGCCGACGCCGAGCCCTATTGGAGGAGCGTCGCAGAAACGGTCGAGGCGGGCGTCAACCTGCTCGCCGTGGCTGAGATCGACGGAAAGATCGTCGGGACGGTGCAGGTCGGATTTGCCTCGATGCCGAACCAGCCGCACCGTGGCGATTTGAAGAAGCTGCTCGTGCATCGTTCTGCACGTGGCAAAGGTATGGCACGGCTGCTGATGGAGGCGATCGAACACGAAGCCGCAAAACATGGCAAGCGCCTGCTGGTGCTCGACACAGCAACCGGCAGCGAAGCGGAGGCAATCTATCCGCGACTCGGCTGGGAGCGCGCCGGAGTCATCCCGGATTATGCGATGTGGCCGGAAGGCGGCTATTGCGCAACCACGCTATTCTACAAGCGCATCGCTCCCTGAACCATTGACAAGGCGTGCATCCGCCGCGCCTTATCCGACAAAACAAATCAGGGAGAAGCCGGTGCGCGTCATTTATTCCGAAGACCACAAACTGCGCGATGCGAAGACAGAGCTGCATGGCGGTCTGCTGGTGACGCCGTTCGAAGGACCATTTCGCGCAGAGTGGATTCTAAAAGCAGTCAAAGAAGCGGGCTTTTCGGATGTTGTTGCGCCGGAACGGCATGGACTGGAAACGGCTCTAAAAGTGCATGACGCCGGCTATCTCGATTTCCTGTCGAAGGCCTGGACTTTGTGGCAGGCGAGCGGGGCCGCGGGCGAGGCGATCCCGACCTCGCTGCCGGTGCGCCGCGCAACGCAGCGCGTGCCGAACGATATCGACGGAATGCTCGGCTATTACGCCAATGCCACCGAAACCTCGATCACCAGCGGCACCTACGAGGCGGCCGTCGCGTCGATGCAATGCGCGATTACCGGTGCCGATTGGCTAAATGCCGGAAACCGGTTCGCCTTCTCGCTTTGCCGGCCTCCCGGCCATCATGCGGGCATCGATCTCTTCGGCGGCTATTGCTTCATCAACAACGCCGCCGTCGCGGCACAACGCCTGCTGGATATCGGCGCAAAGAAGGTTGCGATCCTCGATGTCGATTTCCATCACGGCAACGGCACGCAGGACATCACCTACCGCCGCGGCGACATCTTCTTTGCGTCGCTGCACGGCGAACCCGCCAATGCCTTTCCCTATTTCTGGGGCTATGCCGATGAAACCGGTGAGGGCGACGGCGAAAACTGCAATGCGAACTACCCGCTGCCGCGCGGCACGGCCTGGGCTGCATGGTCGGCAGCGGTTGCGGATTCGCTTGCGCGCATCAAGGCTTTTGGCGCCGAAGCCATCGTCGTCTCGCTCGGCGTCGATACCTTCGAACGCGATCCGATATCTTTCTTCAAGTTGACTTCCGATGATTTCACACGCATGGGCGCGTTGATCGCCAAGGCCGGCCTTCCGGTCCTGACCTGCATGGAGGGCGGCTATGGCGTGACGGAAATCGGCCTCAACGTCGCCAATATGCTGAAAGGGCTGGAGGCCTAGAAAGCCTTCGATGGACGACCAAAATCAGCAATCCGATGTTCCGACGCCGCGCATGCTCTCCTGGGCCCGCAACTCGACGATCTATCGCCTCGAGCGCCGGATGATGACGGAAAAACAGCTCTTCGATGCGATCACGCGAAAGGCGAAGCAGAAGTTCGAAGACATCAGTCCGGCGCAGCTGAAGGCGCTTGCCGACTCGGCGGTCAAAAGGCTCTGGACGACGTCGCCTATGCTGCGGTGAGCACCCGCTCGGCGGTACGCGGCGGCAAGTCGAAACGGATCATCGCGCAGAAACTCTCCTCGAAAGGGGTGGCAAGCGATATCGTCGATACCGCGCTCGAGCGTGCAGACGATCTGTTCGCCGCCGTCGTCTTCGCCCGCAAGCGCGCCTTTGGTCCGTTCCGGCGTGGCGACCTTGATGAGAAGCGAAAGGTGAAGGAGCTTTCAGCTTTCGCCCGGAATGGATTCAGCTTTGAGATCGGCAAGAAAGTTTTTGGCATGAGCCCCGGCGAGGCTGAAGAGGTGCTCGAAACCAGGCTGGCGCTTTAGCGTCTCGGTTCATAAAGGCCGCTTATGTTCGGATCAGAAGTTTGCATTTGCCGCTCTGCGATTGCGTTCGTATCAGTGGAGCAAATCAGGAGCGGGAAATGGACCAGGAGACGGGCGAACCAGCGGCAAACGGCAGTGCCGTTGCGTTAACTGCAGCAGCGCCCGCATTCTCCGGCGGCGTTGCGGCCGGTGCACTCATGTGCCTGCTGTCGATGTCGTCCATTCAGTTTGGTGCGGCATTCTCTTCCGGCGCGATCGCAGCCTATGGATCGGCAGGTGCCTCCTGGCTGCGGCTTGCCTTCGCGGCAGTCATCCTTGCAATCGCCGTTCGTCCGCCATTGCTGCGCTACAGCCGCGAGCAATGGATCGGCGCACTGGTTCTCGGCACGACGACAGCGCTAATGACCATGTCCTTCTTCGCGGCGATCGAGCGAATTCCTTTGGGGCTTGCGGTCGCGATCGATTTTCTTGGTCCGCTTTCCGTCGCGACGTTCGGTTATGGCCTGACGCGGCGCCTGATCTGGCCGGTGATCGCCGCAGCCGGTGTTCTCTTCCTCGCCTATGATGGCGAGCAATGGGTCGGCAATCTGCCCGGCGTGCTCTTTGCCTTCGGCGCCGGCGCGGGCTGGGCATGCTATATCATGCTGACGAAAAAGGTCGGAGCGGCGTTCAAGGGGCTCGAGGGCCTCTCCATGTCGCTGATCGTGGCAGCGGTGGTGGCGACGCCCTTCGGCTTTGCCGGGGCCGCGCCGAACCTCGATGGCTACGGTCTCGTCGAGATGGCAGGTCTGGCGATCCTCGTTCCGCTCCTGCCCTATACCCTGGAAATGATTGCGTTACGGCGGATGTCGACGGCCGCGTTCGGCATCCTCATGAGCTTGGAACCAGCAATCGGTGCGCTCGCAGGCTTCCTCATCCTTGCGCAGCCCATGACGCTGTTGCAGATGCTCGGGACCGCGCTGGTCGTTGCGGCGAGTGCAAGTGCGACCTTTTCGACGGAAAAAGCTTAGGCGGGCTTGCGCGCCGGATCGTCGAGTGCGGGGTTGTAGAATAGCGATAGCGTCAAACTCTTCGCGATGCGTTCCGCTGTCGCCATGAACCAGGCCTTTACCGCGGCATTCGGAGCGATATCGTCGAGCGTTGCGGCAAAGAGCTCCAGCCATTGCGGAAAGAGAGCCGGCGTCATGTTTGCAACACCGACATGTGCTTGCACCGGCTTCCCGCCGTAGGCGCCGCTGCGGAATGCGACGGACGACCAGAAGCTCTTCATCTTCGCCATGTGCTCCGGCCAGCGGCCGGAAAGCCGGGCGTCAAAAACCGGGCCGAGTTCGGGATGCGCAAGGACGCGACCGTAGAAAGTTTCGACCAGCCTGTCGATGAAGGCATTGTCGATGCCCATCGCATTCATTTCCGTTTCCGCTCGCTGGCGGATTGCGGTGGCATGCGCCGCCCGGCCTTGCAATTCACTATTCATCTCAGACCCATGGTCGATTTGTTGCGGCACGCCTCATATAGGCACCTGCCGCTTCCAACTGAAGTCCACAATCCGTCTTGCGGCAATTTGTCGGGATCAACCGCCCGATGCTTGACGCCTTGCGGTGCGCTGTTTAGATTTAGAATAGTTCTAAAATGGAGCTATTTGTATGCTGCCGCGGTTTTTCAGGTCGTCCAAACGTTCATTCAAATCATTGTCGGAACAGGAAATTCTGGCGCTAGCGATTGCCTCCGAAGAGGACGACGCCCGCATCTATCGTGCCTATGCCGACCAGCTGAAGGCCGCTTATCCCGCCTCGGCGCAGGTCCTCGAGGACATGGCGGAAGTCGAAAATACGCACCGCAAGTCGCTGATCGAGATACATCGGCAGCGTTTCGGCGAACGCATTCCGTTAATTCGCCGCGAGCATGTGCAGGGCTTTTATGAGCGCAAGCCGGATTGGCTGCGCAAGAACCTGTCGTTGGAAGCAGTGCGGCAGGAAGCCGAGACGATGGAGGAGCAGGCTTATCGCTTCTACGTCGAGGCGGCAAAGCAGACTTCGGATGCCTCGACGCGCCAGCTTCTCGGCGATCTCGCGCTCGCCGAACAGGGTCACGAAGACATTGCCAGGATGCTCGGCGACAAACATAGGCCGGAGGGCGTAAAAGACGCCGAGGACGATACGGCGCGGCGGCAATTCGTGCTCACCTATGTGCAGCCCGGCCTTGCAGGCTTGATGGATGGTTCGGTCTCGACGCTGGCGCCGATCTTTGCCGCCGCCTTTGCGACGCAGGATACGTGGCAGACCTTCCTCGTCGGCCTCTCGGCCTCGGTAGGCGCGGGTATATCGATGGGCTTCACCGAAGCTGCGCATGACGACGGCAAGATTTCCGGGCGCGGTTCGCCAATCAAGCGTGGTCTCGCCTGCGGCATCATGACAACGCTCGGCGGTCTCGGCCACGCACTGCCCTATCTCATTCCGCAATTCTGGACCGCGACGATTACTGCTGTCGTCATCGTCTTTTTCGAGCTCTGGGCGATCGCGTTCATCCAGAACAGATATATGGAAACGCCATTTCTGCGCGCCGCCTTCCAGGTCGTGGTCGGCGGAGGCCTTGTGCTAGCTGCCGGCATCCTGATCGGCAATGGGTGAGGCCCGGTCCGGCGCGCAGCCGAAGCAATCGACCCCAGTGACACGATTGCAGCACCGAACGTCTTGAACTCAGGCGAAGGGCGGGAGACCATGCGGCAAACAAAGTCTCATAAAGCGGCCGACGGTCGCAGGCCTTAGTGCTGAAGGTTGAATTTCTTACTTCAGAGCGCCGACCAGGACGTCGCGGCCGTTTTCGATCGTTACCCAGCGGCCGGCATTGTAGCTCGACTGGCGCTTGACGAAGGAATAAGCCGTGTCGAACCAGGGCTTCACGCTCGAAGCGAGGTTGTCGAGAATGAAGTCGCCTTCTGCTGTGCGAAGCGTCAGCACGGCATGGCCTTCGCCATCCGGTTTACGCACCACCGTCATCAGAAGGTTTGCCGGCTCAAAGCCGCGCTGGATCAGGATGCGGCGCTTCAGGAGTGCAAAATCTTCACAGTCGCCCGCCGTTGTCGGATAAGCCCAGATTTCGTCCTTGCCGTAGATTTCCTTGTCCGTCATCGGGGTGATGGTGCTGTTGACGGTGGAATTGACCGAGCGGACAAGAGCCCACTTCTCGCCATTCATTTCCGCCGGCCCTGCGTTGCGGTCCGCACCGCATTCGATCCGGTGCAACTGGCAGAAATCATAATGGCCGATTGGCTGCGAGGTGGCGCCGCCGGTAACCATCGAGAGGTTTCTTGTGGGGGCCGGTAATGCGGCCGAAGACATCGCAAACATGGCCATCATGACCATCAAGTAACCCTTGATCCGCACGCCCGTTTCCCTGCATCGCCCTTGTATTTGTTAACAAAGAGTTAACGGAGAGGGCGTTGAGGAGTCAATCATTACTTCTCGAAGGGCTGCCCTAACAACCCGACATGGTTAAAATGCCACACAACCGGCGGTTTCCAGCCGGGCCCGGGCTCGAACTCTGGTGGAGGCGGCAGGCGCCTGCTTCGACTAACGAATGAGGCCTTTAGCGGCAGATAGTATCCGCTCGATATCCTGCGGCCGTGAAAGCCGATGGTCGCCATCGCGAATGAAGGTCAACACGACATTGTCGGCGGGTAGGTGTTCAACCAGCTTCATGGCGTGACTGTAGGGAACGTCCGGATCTTTCATGCCCTGCAGGACATGCACCGGGCAGCCTGTGTTGATGATGCCGGTCAGAACCCGGTTTTGGCGGCCGTCTTCCAGAAGTGCACGGGTGTAAATGTTCGGCTCCGGGCTATAGTCGGACTTTTCTTCGAAAAAGCCGCGTTCGGCAAGCGAGGCGCGATCCTTTTTCCTCAGATGCGGCTCGATGAGGTCCGATGTGAAGTCGGGTGCCGGCGCGATCAGCACCATACCGTCGAGCTTTGGCGTCCCCTCCAACTTTGCAAGTTCCTGCGCCAGCCGCAACGCAATCCATCCGCCCATGGAGGAACCGACGATGATGACGCGTTCGGGTCTTGCATGGAGGAGGACGGCGAGCGCTTCTTCCAGCCAGCGGGAAATCGTTCCATCCTTAAACTCTCCACTGGAAAGTCCATGCCCCGAATAGTCGAGGCGGATGCAGGCAAGTCCGAGTTCGCCGGCCAGCCGATCGAGCTCTATCGCCTTTGTGCCGCTCATGTCCGACCGATAGCCGGAGAGCCAGACGAAGGTCGGGCCGCGATCGTTCGAGGCGGCTTGACGAATGATGAAAGCGATCTTTCGCTCCGCGTCGCCTTCGCCCACCGTCAGGAACTGCGGCTCGGATATGGCTGTTGCTTCGGACATAAGCACAAACTCCCATTGTTTGTGCCTATAAAACAGATTCTCGATAGGCTGACAGCAGGTGATTTTTCCGCTAAAGCGTGTTATTGACGACATCGCAGCGATAGCGAGACTTCGTTGCGCCCCAATGGAGCGCGAAGCTGCGATCTGAAACAACTCGAGGAGAGTACGACCATTCGCAGACCTTTTAAAACCGACGCGCCCGTGAAGGAAGGGCCGCGTTCGAACCGGGAAATCCGTATTCCTAAGGTTCAGTTGATTGATGCTGAAGGACAGAATTTGGGCGTGGTGCCCACCGATCAGGCCTTGAGAATGGCTGAAGAAGCCGGCCTCGACCTTGTGGAAATTTCTCCCAACGCCGAACCGCCTGTGTGCAAGATTCTCGATCTGGGCAAGCTGAAGTACGCCAACCAGAAGAAGGCCTCCGAGGCGCGCAAGAAGCAGAAGATTGTCGAAGTCAAAGAAATCAAGATGCGTCCGAACATCGACACCCACGATTATGAGGTGAAGATGAAGGCTATGGGCCGCTTCTTTGAGGAAGGCGACAAGGTGAAGGTGACGCTGAAGTTCCGTGGCCGCGAAATGGCCCACCAGGAACTCGGCATGAAGCTTCTGCAGCAGGTCAAGGCCGACACGCTGGAATTTGCAAAGGTCGAAGCCGAACCGAAGCTTGAAGGCCGCCAGATGATGATGGTGCTCGCGCCGAAGTGAGCGGCCCTCATCAATGCATCAAAGCCGTCTGTAAGGGCGGCTTTTGTGTTTTTCAGCGCGCCTGAAGAATCCTCGTCTGCCCCGTTGCACTTTCGCGGCGCTGCAGGTATAAGCGCGCGTCCGAACTGACCGGCAGGGCATGCCGTGGCAGTTTCGAATGCTTGCGGGACGGTCTCGTCGCCATGCCGCAGATCAACAACAAACGCTCCCGCACCTTGTTGCGACGGCCGGAAGACCGGACATCGCAGGAGGGCTTTTTTGAAGAAGCGCGCAGGGAGTATAGAAACGGAGTAGCAAAATGCCCAAGATGAAGACGAAGTCCTCGGCCAAGAAGCGGTTCAAAATTACCGCGACCGGCAAGGTCAAGGCCGCTGCTGCTGGCAAACGCCATGGCATGATCAAGCGTACCAACAAGTTCATTCGCGACGCACGTGGCACGATGGTTCTCGCAGAACCCGATGGCCGCAAGGTTGTGAAGAACTACCTGCCGAACGGTCTCTAAGACTATTCCGCGAACGCTTTAGATTAAGGAGATCATGAAATGGCACGTGTAAAAAGAGGCGTTACAGCCCATGCCAAGCACAAGAAAGTTCTGAAGGCAGCAAAGGGCTTCTACGGCCGCCGCAAGAACACCATCCGTACCGCCAAGGCTGCCGTCGATCGCGCCAAGCAGTACGCCTACCGCGACCGCAAGGTCAACAAGCGCAATTTCCGCGCGCTATGGATCCAGCGCATCAACGCTGCCGTCCGCGAATTCGGCCTTACCTACGGCCGATTCATCGACGGCCTGAACAAGGCTGGCATCGAGGTCGACCGCAAGGTCCTCTCCGACATGGCGATCCATGAGCCGGAAGCATTCGGCACGCTCGTCGCAGCCTCCAAGAAGGCCCTCGAGTACCTCAAGGATGCCGGTACGAAGAACGAGTTTGAAAGCGCGGTTCGTTAACCAGCGCTTCCCAAGCTTGACGCTTTTTTGAATTTTGGGAAACCCGCGCTGGTTTGGGCTGGCGCGGGTTTTTCTTTCTCTCTGCTGCTTGCCCGGCCGGTTCTAACCAGCCTCCGATTGCCCGCCTGATCCCGGACGGAAAGAATTGACGATGTCAGATATCGACCAGCTCAAATCATCGCTGCTTGCGGAAATTGTTGCCGCCAACGACGAACCGGCACTCGAAGCCGTGCGCCTTTCGGCCCTCGGGAAAAAGGGCTCCGTTTCCGAGCTCCTGAAGACGCTCGGCACGATGTCGCCTGAAGAGCGCCAGACCAAGGGCGTTGCAATCAACGTCCTCAAGAATGAGGTCGCAGATGCGCTTGCCGCTCGCAAGGCGACGCTCAAGGAAGCGGCGGTCAATGCCCGCCTGAAGGCCGAGACGGTCGACATCAGCCTGCCGGTCCGCTCCTCGCCCGCCGAGCGCGGCCGCATTCACCCGATCAGCCAGATCGTCGACGAAATCACCGCGATCTTCGGCGACATGGGCTTCTCGATCGCCGAAGGTCCGGATGTCGAGACCGACTATTACAATTTCACGGCGCTGAATTTCCCCGAAGGCCACCCAGCCCGCGAAATGCACGATACCTTCTTCTTCCAACCGGATGAGAACGGCGAGCGAAAAGTGCTGCGTACGCACACCTCGCCCGTACAGGTGCGCACCATGGAAGCGCAGAAGCCGCCGATCCGCATCATCATCCCTGGCAAGACCTATCGTCAGGATTCGGACGCGACCCATTCGCCGATGTTCCATCAGGTCGAGGGACTGGTGATCGACACCAAGGCGAATGTCGCCAACATGCGCTGGGTGCTCGAAGAGTTCTGCAAGGCCTTCTTCGAGGTCGACAGCGTGACGATGCGTTTCCGCCCGTCCTTCTTCCCGTTCACTGAGCCGTCCTTTGAAGTCGATATCCAATGCGACCGCTCAGGCCCGATCGTCAAATTCGGCGAGGGAACGGATTGGATGGAAATCCTCGGCTGTGGCATGGTCCATCCGAACGTGCTGCGCTATGGCGGTCTCGACCCGGACGAATATCAGGGCTTTGCCTGGGGCATGGGCCTCGACCGCATCGCTATGTTGAAATACGGCATGCCCGACCTGCGCGACTTCTTCAACGCCGATGTCCGCTGGATGACCCACTATGGCTTCCGCCCGCTCGACATGCCGACGCTGTTCGGCGGCTTGAGCGTGTAAGGGAGGATTGAGATCATGAAATTCACGCTCTCCTGGCTGAAGGATCATCTGGAAACGGATGCCACCCTCGATGAAATCTGCACGCGCCTGACGATGATCGGGCTGGAGGTCGAAGATGTCGATGACAAGGCGGCCTTCAGGCCTTTCATCATCGCCAAGGTTCTCTCCGCTGAGAAACATCCACAGGCCGACCGCCTGAAGGTTCTCTCGGTCGATACCGGCAAGGATGCGCCGATCCAGGTCGTCTGCGGGGCGCCGAATGCGCGGGCGGGCCTCGTCGGCGCATTTGCCGCATCGGGCACCTATGTTCCCGGCATCGATGTGACGCTTTCCGTCGGCAATATCCGCGGCGTCGAAAGCCATGGCATGATGTGCTCCGAAAAGGAACTCATGATTTCTGACAATCATGAGGGCATTATCGATTTGCCCGAAGACGCGCCAATTGGGACCAGCTATGCGGCTTATGCCCATCTCGACGATCCTGTCATCGAGATCAACCTCACCCCGAACCGTCCGGACTGCACGAGCATTTACGGCATCGCCCGCGATCTGGCCGCTTCGGGTCTCGGCACGCTGAAGACGCGGCCTGCGCCGTCCTTCGCCGTCGAAGGCGAGACACCTGTCAAGGTGAGGCTCGATCTTGACGACGAAAAGCTCTGCCCGGGTTTTGCGCTCCGCCTCGTGCGCGGCGTCAGGAACGGTCCGAGCCCGCGCTGGATGCAGCAGCGGCTGCTGGCGATCGGTCTGCGTCCAATAAATGCGCTGGTCGATATCACCAACTACATGACCTTTGATCAGGGCCGGCCGATGCACGTCTTTGACGCTGCCAAGGTAAGCGGCAATCTGACCGTCCGCCGTGCGAGGGAAGGCGAGACGGTGCTGGCGCTCGACCAGCGTGAATACAAGCTTGGCCCTAACAATGTCGTGATCGCCGATGCGGACGGCATCGAGTCGATCGGCGGCATCATGGGCGGCGAGCATTCCGGCTGCGACGAAAACACGACCGACGTGCTGATCGAATGCGCGCTCTGGGACCCGATGAACATCGCCAAGTCCGGCCGCGGTCTGGGCATCATCACCGATGCCCGCTATCGCTTCGAGCGCGGCGTCGATCCGGAATATATGGTTCCCGGTCTGGAGCGCACGACGGAACTCGTTCTTGAACTTTGCGGCGGCACGCCGGCGAAGGCGGATGTCGTCGGCTACAAGGGCTATCAGCCGAAGACCGTCGATTTTCCCTACTGGGAAGTCAGGCGCCTGACCGGCCTTGAAGTCTCGACTGAGGAGAGCAAGGATATCCTGACCCGCCTCGGCTTCGGGGTGTCGGGCTCGGGCGAAAGCGTCTCGGTCGCCGTTCCTTCCTGGCGTCCGGACGTCGGCGGTAAGGCCGATCTCGTTGAGGAAGTCATGCGCATCCACGGCGTCGACAACATCAAGCCGGCGCCGTTGGAAAGCCATGCAGCCGTGAACGGCAAGATTCTGACGACGCTGCAGATCCGCACGCGTATGGCCAAGCGGGCGCTCGCCTCGCGCGGCATGCTGGAGGCCGTCACCTGGTCCTTCATTTCGGAAGAGCAGGCGAAGCTCTTCGGCGGCGGCTCGCCGGCACTCAAGCTTGCGAACCCGATCGCAGCCGAAATGTCCGACATGCGCCCGTCGCTCCTGCCGGGTTTGTTGATGGCTGCGCAGCGAAACGCCGACAAGGGCTACGGCGATGTGGCGATCTTCGAAGTTTCCGGAACCTACGAGAATGACAGGCCGGACGGCCAGCGCCGTGTTGCCGGTGGCATTCGCCGCGGCACGGCGTCGCTCACCGGCGCCGGCCGCATGTGGTCGAACAATTTGAAGGGTGGCGGCAAGCCGGTCGATGTCTTCGACGCCAAGGCCGATGCGCTGGCGGTGATCGAGGCCTGCGGCCTGCCGATGGGCAACATCCAGATAGAGCAGGGCGGACCGGAATGGTATCACCCCGGCCGTTCCGGCGCCATCAAGATGGGTCCGAAGGTCGTCCTCGGCTATTTCGGCGAATTCCATCCTTCGACGCTCGAAGCGCTCGATGTGTCAGGCGCGCTCTGCGGCTTCGAGGTCTATATCGACGCTATGCCCGAGCCGAAGAAGAAGGCGACACGCACCAAGCCGGCGCTGGAGCTTTCGCCCCTCCAGGCCGTCAAGCGCGATTTCGCTTTCGTCGTCGACAAGGCGGTTGAAGCAGGCGCGATCATAAAGGCTGCGAGCGGTGCCGACCGCAAGCTGGTCACCGGCGTCAATGTCTTCGACATCTTCGAAGGCGGATCGCTTGGCGAAGGCAAGAAGTCGGTTGCGATCGAAGTGCAGATCCAGCCCGTCGAGCGGACGTTGACGGACGAGGATTTTGAGGCTTTGACGCAGAAGATCGTGGCGAGCGTGACGAAGTTCACCGGCGGTGTGCTGCGAAGCTGACGACGCATACGATGGGCGGCACTCCGGGCCGGCGGCTGCGCCGGCCTGAATCAGTGAAAGCTGCGCCGCCTAGGAATGCAGGTAGTAGAGCTTGTTGACGATGGTCCATCGACCGTCGATCTTCAGCATCGACAGATAGTCGGTAAAGCGCATCCCGGCGAATTCGTCAGTCACCTTCGCCATCGCGGCATCGCCTGCGACATCGATCATTGTTATATCCATATACGGTTGCGTTCCCGGCGGGGCGGCGCCTTCAGCGGTGATCGCAGCGATGAATTCGTCGCGCGTCAGCCATTCGACCGCATGTTCATAGTGACCGATGATTGTGCTTTGCGGATGGAAGGCCTTTCGCAATGCGGCTTCGTTGGCAAAGGTCATGCCTTCGACGTAGAGATGGACGACTGCTTCGATTGCCTGCTGTTCGGACATATCTTGCACCCTCCGTATCGGCGTCATGATAACGCTGAAGAATTTAGAGGCGGGCGGTCCTTTGGCAAGCCGTGCCAAGTCTGAAGCAGCCGGTAAGACCGGCTGCTTCAGAGGATTGTCGTCAAGCTGCGCGGGCCGCTTTCTGGTTTGCGGCGGTGACGGCGAGTTTCGTGAGCAACTTGTCAGTTGCCGCTTCTTCCTGCAGGGTCTGCTCCAGCAGTACGACGGCGTCCTTGTAGCCGAGGTTCTGCGCCCAGGTCTTCAGTGTGCCGTAACGGGCGATCTCGTAGTGCTCCACGGCCTGCGCCGCAGAGATCAGGCCGGCGTCGACCGCGGCCGTCCCCTTGAATTCTTCCATGATCTCTTCGCCCTCAGCGATGATGCCCTGAATTGCTTCGCACGTCTTGCCCTGAGCACGTTTGCCGGCAATCTCGAACACCTGCTGCAGGCGTTCTACATGGACTTCGGTTTCTTCCTTGTGCTTTTCGAAACCGGTCTTCAGATCGGCGGACTGAGCAGCGCGGGCCATCTTCGGCAGGGCGCGCAGAATCTGCCGCTCGGCGAAGTAGATATCCTTCAGAGTGTCGTAGTAGAGATCCTCAAGTGTCTTTCCCTTAGCCATTTCTTCCATCCTTGTTCTCGTTTTTGGAGTCACGCAGTCGTGAACCCTTAGAGAAGCGACCTAGTTGGAAATTGTTCCGCTGGAGCCCGCAATTTCCGGGTGGCAATAGCCGGATGACGGGATAGGTTCGTGCCGGCGGATGGAGGAGAGACGCATGAAAAAGCCTGGGTCGATGAAATCGCTTGAGGATCTGGGCCGGGCGCGGCTTTCGAAGAATTTCTTCCTCCGCGATTTCCTGCATTCCGAGATCGCCGATTTCTATCGCATTCCAAATATTCCAGACGACCCGGATCTTGCAATTGAGGCAGGTAGGCGGCTTTGCAAGGAACTGCTCGAGCCGCTTCAGGCGACGTTCGGCAAGCTGCACATCCGCTCGGGCTACCGTTCTGCCGCCGTCAACGAATTTGGAAACAAAAACAAGCTCAATTGCTCGACCAATGCCTCGAGTGCGGCGGACCATATCTGGGACATGCGCGATTTCGATGGCTGCATGGGGGCGACGGCCTGTGTCGTCGTACCCTGGATGATCGATACTTATCGTGATGAGGAAGATTGGCAGAAGCTCGCGTGGTGGATCCACGATCATCTGCCCTATGCATCGCTCTGCTTCTTTCCAAAGCTATGGGCCTTTAATATCCAATGGCACGAGCGGCCAAAGCGTGCGATCCAGAGCTATGTGCGGCCGCGCGGAACTCTCACCAAGCCGGGCATGGCGAATTGGCAAGGCGATCATTCGAAAGTCTACCAGGGATTTCCGCCGCTCAGAAACTGATGCGATAGCGGATGTGTCCGTCGCTTTCGACATAGCTGTCGTAGAGCGCACGTGCCGTCTTGTTCTGTTCGTTCGTGTGCCAGTAAAGCCGCGACCAGCCGTACTGCTTGCAGAGCAATATCAGGTCATCCATAAGCGCCCGGCCGACCCCTTTGCCGCGGGCGCCTGGGTGGACGAACAGGTCTTCGAGATAGCAGTCCTGGCCGCGAATCCATGTGCCTTCATGCGTCAGTGAGAGGGTGAACCCCATCACCTCTCCGTCGACTTCCGCAACGCGCATGAAGATTGCCGACGCCGGATCGAAAACCCGGCGCCACGTTGAATCGGTAATGTCCCCATCGACCGTGACTTCATAAAAGGCGAGGTAATCCTTCCAGAGTTCGCGCCAGTGCGCTTCGTCTCCCGGTCTCGCATCGCGGATCGTCACGGTCATGTCATCCCCTCAGGCGCCTGCCCTGTCGAGCAGTCTCATTGCTTCATCAGAAAGCTCAAGCTCCGCCGCCTTCACCAGGCTATCGAGCTGTGAGGTGCTGGTAGCACTGGCGATCGGTGCCGTCACGCCTTTCTTGTTGAGCAGCCAAGCGAGCGAGATCTCGGCAGGTTTCGCGCTCGTTTCGGCGGAAATCTGATCGAGTGCGGCGAGAATGCGCATGCCCTTAGCATCGAGATATTTCGCGACCCTATCTTTGCGGGCCCTGCCCTGCGTATCGGCCTTGCTGCGGTACTTACCGGAGAGAAAGCCGGCTGCGAGGCTGAAATAGGTGATGACACCGATATCTTCCTTCACGCAAAGATCGGCAAGCTGGCCTTCGAAGCTCGATCGCTCATAAAGATTATATTCGGGTTGCAGCACATCGTAGCGAGGAACGCCAGCCTTCTCGGCGGCATCGAAGGATGCCTGAAGCTGGCCGGCATCGAGATTGGAGCACCCGATCGCTCGGATTTTTCCCTGCTGCTTCAGCTTGGCGAAGGCGCCGAGCGTTTCTTCATAGGGTGTATTTTCGTCGGGCCAGTGGGAGAGGTAGAGGTCGATGTAATCCGTCTGCAGGCGGCGGAGCGAATCCTCGACGGCCTTGAGGATATATTGCTCTTTCAGCGACTTGCCTTGGCCCATGTCGGAGCCGACCTTGGTGATGATGACCGCCCTGTCGCGGGAGACCTTTCCGTTCTTCAGCCACTTGCCGATGATCTCCTCTGAATCGCCGCCTTTGTTGCCAGGCACCCAGGATGAATAGACGTCGGCCGTGTCGATGGTATTGAGACCTGCGTAGAAGAATGCATCGAGAATATCAAAGGACGTTTTCTCGTCGGCCGTCCATGCGAAGACATTGCCGCCGAAGACGATGGGCGAGATTGAAAGACCTGTTTTTCCGAGCCGGCGCATTTCCATGGCGCTTTCCTAAATTGCTGATTTGATTGAAAGTACGGATGCCGCAGAGCGTCGCCGGGAGTAAACTAGCGCAGGTTCCGGCAGAGGAAAGCCAAACTTTCGTGATTTGCGCGCACGCCATTGCGTCACCCGCCACCCCTGAATAAGGTTGCACCCATTCAAGCTCTGGGAGGCTAAGCCATGCTCCGTTTCGGTATTATTTCGACGGCAAAGATCGGCCGTGAACTCGTCGTTCCGGCCATTCAGGACGCGGAAAACTGCGTCGTCACCGCGATTGCCAGCCGCGATCTGAAAAAGGCGCGCGAGATGGCCGACCGCTTTTCCGTGCCGCATGCCTTCGGCTCCTATGAGGAGATGCTCGCCTCCGACGTGATCGACGCCGTCTACATTCCGCTGCCGACGTCACAGCATGTCGAATGGACCATCAAGGCGGCAGACGCCGGCAAGCACGTCCTTTGCGAAAAACCGATCGCGCTCAATGCCGGCGAGATCGACAGCCTCATCGCTGCGCGTGATCGCAGCAAGGTCCTGATTACCGAAGCCTATATGGTGACCTACGCGCCGGTCTGGCGAAAGGTCCGCTCGCTGATCGCCGACGGCGCGATCGGCAAGCTTCGCCATGTCCAAGGTGCCTTTACCTATTTCAATCGCGATCCCGGCAACATGCGCAACATTCCCGAACTTGGCGGCGGCGGCCTGCCCGATATCGGCGTCTATCCGACGATCAGCACGCGCTTTTCGACGGGCAAGGAACCACTGCGCATCCAGGCCGTCACCGAACGTGACCCGGAATTCGGCACCGATATCTATTCGAGCGTGAAGGCCGACTTCGGCGATTTCGAGCTGAGCTTCTACATCTCCACCCAGATGGCAAACCGCCAGGTCATGGTGTTCCACGGCACGGAAGGCTATATCGAGGTGAAATCGCCTTTCAACGCCGACCGCTGGGGGCCGGAGGAACTGGAACTCGCCAACCGCAGCCACAACGAGTCGACCATCTTCCGCTTCCAGGACAGCCGCCAATACAAATGTGAAGCAGAAGCTTTCGCCCGCGCTGCCAAGGGCGAGAAGGAAGAGGTCGTCACGCTCGAAAGCTCGAAGCTGAACCAAAAGGTGATCGACGCGATCTACCGCGCCAGCGAGAAGGACGGCTGGGAGCCTGTTTGATTATTCGCGAAATGCGAAACGGATGTAGCCGAAAATTGCAAAGCACAGGGTAGAGGCGGAGGCGAGAACCATTGCCGCCAACGGCTGCAGCGACGGCAATACCGTTATGAGCGTGGCGTAGAGACCATAATTCAAGATCGCCGCAATCAGCACGATGGCGACGATCCCTGCGCGGACGACCGACAGCCGACCGCCCGTCGTGACATCGATGCGTCGCAGCAAAGCGAGCATAATGCCAAGGATTGCAACAAGGCTCACTGCCCGCGTCAAAAGCGGGCCTTGCATCACCTTCAGCAGCAAATGGAAGAGTATCGTTTCGGCCGCCAATCCAAGCAGCGACAATGCGGCAAAGCGCAGAAGCGACCCGCTTCGATTGAGAGAGGCGTCAGCCATTGATCGCGAGCATGCCAGCAATGATGAAAGCCGCGCCAATGGCGTAGCGAACAGTGAGGGCTTCCCCAAGAAAGACCTGCGCCAGCAAAGGTACGAAACAGAAGGTCAATCCCATAAAGGAGTAAGCAATCGTCAGCGGGACGGCTTTCAGGACGTAAATCCAGATGATCGTTCCGAGACCGTAAAGGAGTAGCGCTGCAAGCATCACCGGATTGAAAAGCAGAGCAAGAATATTGCGGACACTGAGCTCGCCTGTAGCTGCGCTCGCCAGCTTGAACAGCACCTGGCCCGAGGCAATCAGCAATGGCGTGCCGATAAGCCCAATCCATGTTGCGGTCGAAAAAGTGGAAAGCATCGAACCGTCCTTCAATCTGCTGCACCTCTTTCTTCCGAATAGAAGATGTCGCGACCGATATCCTCGCAGACAAAGGCTGGAGGCACCGGGTGAACAGCTCTCAGGAAGGAATGTGTGTAAGGGAAGAAGTTGAAGTGCGGATTGAACGTGTAGCGGTATTCGCGTTCCCTCGGCACAACGATGATCAGGCGGCGTTTTGCAATCCGGCGCAGTTCCGCAATCGCTTGCCGGTAGTCGAGAATATGCTCGATCACATGCGTGCAGATGACCGTGTCGAATTCCGCGTCTGCAAAGGGGAGGTTTTCGACCTTGGCCGCGACATATTCGATGCCAGGCAGCCGTGATGCGTCTTCAATCACGAAGTCGACGCCTGTAAGGCGGTTGAGCCCAGGATGCGTCGCCTGGATGCTGCGGAGCAGCGCACCCGTGCCGCAGCCGATATCGCAGACGCTCTTTCCCGCGATCGATCCGAGGATGCGGCTGATGCAGGCCGCAGAATTGTCCGTGCCTTCGTGAACACGGGGATGCTTGCGGTAAAGCTCGGCATATTCCTCTGCCGAAAGAAACGGTGCTCGCTCGCGAAATTTCGCCAAGTGCGTGATGTGGTCGCCCCAGACGCGCCGCGCAGCCCAGCGAAACGCACCGGAATCACGGACAAACGGCGGCAGGATATCTTCCAGCACGATAACGAATACGGTTTGTGGTTTCTCTGTTCATGGAAAGGGCGTCACCTTTGGGCGGAAGCAACTATGCGATACGCGTGGTCCTGCCACCTTGCGCGGTTTCAATGGACTTTTCCGACGCTAAACCCTGGCTCGGCGCGGCGACGTTGAGGTAATGAATGCGAAGCTGCTCGGCACGCGAGCGTGCGACGGAATCAAGGATCAGACCCGCGGTAAAGACCATGAAGGAGATCATCATCAGCGCCATGGAGAGAACCCATGTCGGCATGCGGTTGACAAGCCCGGTCTCGAAGTATTCCGCCAGCACAGGCGCCATGAAAGCCATGCTCGACAGCATGAAGAACGCGCTGATGAGGCCGAAGAAGGCAAAGGGCCGCGTTTCCTTCATGAGCATGGCGAACATCCAGAGAATCTTGCCGCCGTCCTTCAAGGTCGAGAGTTTCGAGTGCGAACCTTCCGGGCGGCGGCCGTAATCGAGTTCCAGCTCGGCGACCGGCAGCTTGAGCCGAGAGGCGTGGACGGACATTTCAGTCTCGATCTCGAAACCGGCGGAAACGGCCGGGAAGCTCTTGACGAAACGGCGCGAGAAGGCCCGGTAGCCTGAGAAAATATCGGTGAAGTCCGGACCGAAGATCGTGCGGTAGAGAATGTTGAAGATGCGGTTGCCGAAAGCATGCCCGTTGCGCCCGGCGTCGGAATGAACGCCGCGCCGCGTTCCGACCACCATGTCGGCGCGTTCGGTCAGCAGCGTGCGGATCAGCTCTTCGCCGTCTTCGGGCGCATAAGTGCCGTCGCCATCCGCCATCAGATAGATGTCGGCGTCGATATCGGCGAACATGCGGCGCACGACATGGCCCTTACCCTGGCGCCGTTCGCGCACGACAGCGGCGCCGGCCAGCATCGCATGGAGCGCGGTGCCGTCTGTCGAATTGTTGTCGTAGACCTGAATCTGCGCTTGCGGCAGTGCCGCTTTGAAGCCGCGGACGACTGCACCGATCGTGGCCGCTTCGTTGTAGCACGGAAGCAGCACAGCGATGTTTAGCGTTTTGGTCTGCGATCGTGTCATGATGCCACTCGCCATTCACAATTGGCGCGCAGTCTAAAACATGCAGCGTTAATAAGACCCTATAGCGCGGGAAGAATCGGCAGCCATCCGGACGCTTTACACTTTCTTGATCTGCAAAAGCTAAAGTTCGCGCAGCTTAGGACGGGACAACAGGAATGGCGAACGTCGCAGGAATGACCGGCAATTCAGCTTCTAAATCTTCGCCGCCCATCGTGTCGCTTGCCGCTGTCCGCATGCTTCTCACGCGTCTGTGGCCGTCCGTGTCGCTCTATAGCGCGGTGCTGATCGCGTGCATTTTGCCGGTGAAGCTGATCGGGACGAAAGACTATGTCGGTCCTGACAATGACGACGGCATGCGGCTCGTCGAAGTAAGGGATTTTCTCTCCGGGCAGAGCTGGTTCGATTTGACCCAATACCGGCTGGGCGTTGATGGCACGCTGATGCACTGGTCGCGGCTGATCGATTTGCCGATCGCAGGGCTCATCAAATTCTTCGGCTTGTTTCTGGCGGGCGAGCAGGCCGAGGCCGTGGCGCTCGCGATCTGGCCCGTCTCACTCGTTACCCCTCTCATGCTTGCGATGGCGATTGCGGGCCGCCGCATCGGCGGTGTGCCTGCCATGCATGTCTCTCTGGTGATGACCGCACTAGGCGTGTGGAGCAGCAACCGTTTCGTTCCGGGTGCGATCGATCATCACAACGTGCAGATCGGGCTTGTCGCGATGATGACGGCAATGCTTCTCGATGAGGAGCATCATGCCTGGAGCTATATCGTTGCAGCCTCGATGGCGGCTCTCGCGATCGCCATTGGGGTCGAGACAACACCTTTCGTCGCAACGGTTTGCCTCGTCGTCGCTCTTCATTGGGCTTGGGTGGGGCAAGCCTTTCAGAAGGCTGCCAAAGCATTCGGGCTGACGCTCGCGCTGGCCGTCAGTATTCTGTTCTTCTCGACCATGCCGCCCCGGCTTTATTCGACCGTGACCTGCGATAATTTTTCGCTTGGTTTTTACGGCCTCGCTGCGATCGGCGGTGGGATGCTTTCCGTTGCGGCTGTTTTCGCAAGCCGCGCGTCGAGAATAGGACGCTTCGCTGCACTCGGTGGTATCGGCATTGCTGTTGCAGTTTCGGCCATGGTGATCGCGCCCCAATGCCTGCATAATCCGCTTGACGATCTCGATCCAATGCTCGTTGAGCTGTGGCTGAACAATATTTCAGAAGCGCGCTCCATGCTCGACATGATCCGCGACGAGCCTTTCGGCATCGGTGCCTTTTACGCAGCCGGTCTTTTGGGCATTGCTGTCAGCGCATTCCGAATCCTCTATCGCGACAGGGTGCGGATTCACGCCATCCTGCTTTTCCTGCTCGTCCTCTGCTGGGCCATCGGCCTCATGCAGGTGCGCGGGGCACCCTTTGCAAACCTGATCGCTATCCTGCCGCTCGCGCTGCTGATTGTCGACATCCGCCGTATATCGAACAGCGATCGCGAAAATGTCGCTGTCGCATTCTGTTACATCATGCTGGTGCTTGCCAGCGTACCTGCTGTTTGGGCCGTTGCTGGAGCCTTCGTTGAGCTGCAGAGGCAAACGGAGGAAGACAAGAACGAAGCGAAAGACAAGGAAAACAAGCCTTCGTGTATCTCAAGAGAGGCTCTTGCGCCGCTGAATGCGATGCCTGTCGGCATGGTGGCGGCCTCATCTGAACTCGGCGTGCCGATCCTCCGCTTTACGAGCCAGCATGTTCTGACCGCACCTTATCATCGCAATCCCCGGGGTATGCTGACCGAAATGCATATCGGCCTCTCGGAACCGAAGGATGCAGAGGCCTTCCTGAGGGGGGCGGACGTTCATGTTTTGGCTTTCTGTCCCGACGATTATCCGACGATGCAGTTCGCAAAACTGAAGCCGGAGGGTCTTTATTCTCAATTGGCGAAGGGCAATGTGCCGTCCTACCTCCAACCGCTTCCCAAGGCCGCGGGCGTTGGGGTGCAGTTCTTTCTCTTCAAGCCGGAAAATTGAGCGCTAACCCGATGCTCTACTGATCTTTCCCTCCGCTTTCGCTAGAAAGGAAGGATGAGCAATGTCTTCGACACCGATTCGCCCACCAACCTGACTGAATATTCGGTCTCCGAACTTTCGGGATCGATCAAGCGCACGGTCGAGACTGCTTTCGACCAGGTCCGGGTGCGTGGCGAAATTTCCGGCTATCGCGGCCCGCATTCATCGGGGCATGCCTATTTCTCGCTGAAGGACGATCGCGCGCGTATCGACGCCGTCATCTGGAAAGGCACGTTCTCGCGGCTAAGGTTCCGGCCGGAAGAAGGCATGGAGGTGATCGCCACCGGCAAGGTGACGACCTTTCCTGGCTCGTCGAAATACCAGATCGTCATTGAAACGCTGGAGCCCGCGGGTGCGGGCGCGCTGATGGCGTTGATCGAGGAGCGCAAGCGCAAGCTTGGTGCTGAGGGTCTTTTCGACGCGGCGCGCAAGAGGCGGCTGCCGTTCATGCCGAGGGTCGTCGGCGTCGTCACGTCGCCAACGGGCGCCGTCATTCGCGATATCCTGCACCGCATTTCCGATCGTTTTCCAGTCCATGTCATCGTCTGGCCTGTCAAGGTGCAGGGAGATGGTTCCGGCGAGGAGGTGGCCAATGCCATCCGCGGTTTCAACGGCTTCCAGCCGGGCGGCGAAATGCCGAGGCCTGATGTGCTGATCGTCGCGCGTGGTGGCGGCAGCCTGGAAGATCTCTGGAGCTTCAATGACGAGATTGTCGTGCGCGCCGCTGCTGAAAGTGAAGTTCCGCTTATCTCGGCGGTTGGCCACGAAACTGACTGGACGCTGATTGACTATGCGGCCGATGTGCGCGCGCCGACGCCGACGGGGGCTGCGGAAATGGCCGTTCCCGTCAAAGCCGAACTGGACGCCCAGGTTTCTGCGCTTTCGGCCCGCCTGCAAGGCTGCATGAGCCGGCAGATGGATCACAGGATGCAGTCCGTTCGGGCATTGATGCGAGCGCTGCCGTCCCTCGATCAGTTGCTGGCGCTGCCGCGCCGACGCTTTGATGAAGCGGCCGCAGGCCTTGGCCGCGGGCTGGAGCTCAACACCATCAATAAGCGCCGGAGCTTCGAGCGCACCGCATCGCATCTGAGGCCGGACGTTCTTTCGAACCGCATTGCCGAGCGCCGCCAGATGCTTGCCGAGCGGATGACGCGCGCCGAGCGCACGGTGGAGCGACTGATCGATCGCTCCAGGTCCCGTGTCGGGCGGGCAGATGCCGTCTTTGGGTCCTTGCCGGCGCGGCTGAAGACGCAGACGGCACGTATGCTCGACCATCTGGCAAACCTGTCCCGTCACGCCGATACCGCTGTCCGCCATCAGTTGACACGGGCAAGGGGCGAGCTTTCGGCACAGGACCGCGTATTGCAGTCGCTTTCCTACAAGAACGTTCTGAAGCGCGGTTATGCAGTCATCCGCGACGATGAGAACCGGCCGGTCTCGCAGGCCGCGGCTCTTTCGGCCGGCGTGGGCATTTCGATCGAGTTTGCCGACGGCCGCGTCGGCGCCGTGACAACCGAAGGCGGTGCGCCACCGAAGAAACGCTTGCCGAAGGCTGAAGAGCCCACCATGCCGCCGAAGCAGGGTAGCCTGTTCTAGGGGGGACCGATGCGTATCCTGCTGGTGCTCGCCCATCCGCTTAACGAGAGTTTTGCTGCCGCTGTTGCAAAGACTGCGCGTGAAGCTCTGGCAGAAGCTGGTCATGCGGTTGATCTGCTCGATCTCTACGCCGAGGATTTCGACCCTCGCCTCACGAAGGCCGAGCGCGGCGGCTATTTCGACATCCCCTATGACACCTCCGGCGTCTCAAAGATTGTGGAGCGGTTGAAGGCGGCCGATGGATTGATCCTCGTCTTTCCGCAATGGTGGTTCAATTTTCCGGCGATCCTCAAGGGGTTCTTCGATCGGGTCTTCGCGCCCAGCGTTGCCTTCTCGCATGATACGGCCGGCGGGCGGATCGTTCCGCAGCTGACAAATATTAAGCTGCTTTGGGCTCTGACGACGACGGGCTCGCCGTGGTGGCTGGTTCATCTCTACATGGGCGATCCGGTGCGCCGGCTACTGAAGCGCGGCATTGCGAATTTCTGCTCCAAGGAACTCAATTTTCGAATGCTCAGCCTTCACGACATGGACCGCGCGACGGCCACCAAACGCCAAGCTCATCTTGATCGCGTGCGCAAGGCGTTGAGCGCGATCTGACTATTCGAATTTCGCGAGGAACTTGCGCAGCAGCGCATCGAGCGCTGCCTTGTCTTCATCGCTGAGGTTTTCGATAAGCCGCTGCTGATTGGCGACGTGGGCACCGACCGCAGTCTCGACAGCCGCAAAACCATTCTCCGTCAATGCAATCAGCACGCTTCGCCGGTCGTCGGGGTTGAGAACGCGTTCGACGAAACCTGCTTTCTCGAGCTGGTCGATGCGGTTGGTCATCGTACCGGAGCTCACCATCGTCATCGCCAGCAGATCGCCAGGCGAGAGGCGATAGGGTTTTCCGGAACGCCGCAGCGTCGCAAGCACGTCGAAGGCGGATGTCGAGAGCCCGTGCTGCAGCAGGACTTGCTCTACCTCGCGTCCGAGGTGTGTCGTCAGCCGTTTCAGGCGCCCCAGGATACCCATGGCTTCGACATCGAGGTCCGGCCGTTCACATTGCCATTGGGACAGGATTTTATCGACGCGGTCCATTGCTTCTTCATTCCTTCGATAAACAAGCGATAGCACGATATATCTTGACGTCAAGATAAATGCCATTATGTTGAATTTATCTTGAAATAGAGATTCTTGATATGAAGAAAAATAGCGCCTATGCAGCCGATGTCCTGATGACGGCCATCGCGCCCGCCATCTGGGGCAGCACCTATTTCGTAACCACCGCCTTCCTGCCTGCCGGCTATCCGCTGACCGTTGCAATGCTGCGCGCTTTGCCTGCCGGTCTCCTCTTGCTCGCCACCATCCGTCGCTTGCCGTTTGGTATCTGGTGGGGGAGGGTCTTCATCCTCGGCGCGCTCAATTTCTCGTTCTTCTGGGCAATGCTTTTCGTTTCGGCTTACCGCCTTCCAGGCGGTGTCGCCGCGACGGTCGGGGCTATTCAGCCTCTGATCGTTATCGCGTTATCGCGCCTCTTTCTTGGCAAGCCGATCAAGCTTCTTGCCGTCGTTGCCGGTTTGGGCGGAATGGCTGGCGTCGCGCTGTTGGTGTTGACACCCAAGGCTGCGCTCGATCCGGTCGGCGTTGCCGCCGGTCTCGCGGGCGCCGTATCAATGGCTTTCGGCACGGTGCTGACGCGCCGTTGGACGCCGCCGGTCTCGAACCTCGCCTTCACGGCATGGCAACTGACGGCTGGTGGGCTTTTGCTCGTGCCAGTCGCGCTGATGTTCGAGCCGGCTCTTCCGATGCCGACAACTGCAAATGTGCTGGGCATGGCCTATCTCGGATTAATTGGCGCGGCCTTCACCTATGTCCTATGGATCCGCGGCCTGTCGAAGATCGAGCCAGCGGCGGCCGCGTCGCTTGGCTTTTTGAGCCCACTCGTGGCGACGTTTCTCGGTTGGCTGGCGCTTGGCCAGAGCTTGACGCCCGTGCAGCTCTTCGGTTTCCTGCTTGTGCTGGCGAGCGTCTGGATCAGCCAGAGAGCGATGGCGCCCGTCAGGCCCATTCTCCCTGCCGCATCACCGGAACCCGCGAGCCGTCCGGCTTGATGCCGTCGATATCCACTTTGTCGGAACCGATCATCCAATCGATATGGATAAGGCTGGAATTTCCGCCCTGCGCCTTGATCTGGTCCTGGTTGAGCTTTGCGCCGTCGAGGAAGCACTTCGAGTAGCATTGTCCGAGCGCGATATGGCACGAGGCGTTTTCATCAAAAAGCGTATTGTAGAACAGGATACCGCTCGCCGAGATCGGTGATGAATGCGGCACGAGCGCCACTTCGCCGAGGCGGCGCGCGCCGTCGTCGGTATCGAGCACCTTGGTCAATACCTCCGCGCCACGCGAAGCCTTGGCCTCGACAATCCGGCCTTCTTCGAAACGAACCTGGATGTTGTCTATCAGCGTGCCCTGGTGCGAGAGCGGCTTGGTGCTTGAGACATGGCCCTCGACGCGCAGCGCGTGCGGCGTCGTGAAGACCTCTTCCGTCGGGATATTCGGGTTGCAGGTAACGCCGTTCTTGGCGACGGAGGCGCCGCCATGCCACTCATGACCGTCGGCAAGGCCAACGGTCAGGTCGGTACCCGGTCCCTTGAAATGCAGTGCTGCGAAGCGCTGACCGTTCAGCCAGGATGAGCGGGTGGCAAGGTTCGTATTGTGCTCCCTCCAGGCTGAGACCGGATCGTCGAGATCGACGCGCGAGGCGGCAAAGATTGCCTTTGCCAGTTTCGCGACCGCAATCGGCTCTGGATCGTCGGCAAACACGACCTTCGCCCAGGAGGGATTCGGATAGGCAACGATGTTCCAGTTAATGTCGAAATTCGAGATCTTTTCGAGCGCTGGTTTGTAGGCAGTGGAATTCGCCCGGTTCGCGCGGCCGACCTTGCCGGGATCCTGTTCGGAAAGCAGCATTGGATTGTCGCCGGCAATTGCAAGGCGTGCCGCACCGTTTTGATATGCCTTTGCCATACCTTCGTAGAGCCAGCCGGAGGCACGGTCGAAGCCTTCGTCGCTGCCGTATTGATAGCGGGCAAGCGTCGTTTCTTCGTCCGAGTAGAAAGTCGTAACAAGCCCCGCGCCGGCCATGTAGGCGTGGTTGGTGATCAAGCGAACCAGCGGCATTGCGACAATCGGCGCGGTCATTACCAGATCCTGACCCCTTTGAAGCTGCAGGCCGACCCTGACGGCGACCTCTGCGAGCTTTTCCAGCTTGATCGGATCGACGGAATTCTGGCTCTGGGGCATGAACGTCATGGCCGGCTACCTCCTGAAATCGACTCTCTGAAGATGCCAGACTTAGACCCCTTTACGGCGAAAATGAAGCTCGCCAGCGTGAAAATGCAGGGCCGCAAGAGACCACCCGATCTTAGGCAGCCGCCTGTTCAAGCAATGCCGACTGATGTTTCTCAAGGAACGCGATGAGCCGCTCGTGATAATCGGTAGCGGCGGCTTGCCTAACACTCGGCCGCTGCACAAGCGTGCTTCGCCAACCCTTCACCTTTTCCAGGCCATCAAAGATGTGGCTGTCGCTGATTGTGTCGAAGACATCGAAGTATCGGAAGATCGGTGCGAAGACGGCATCCACGAGGCTGAAGTTCTTCCCGACGAAAAGTGGTCCGCCGGAAAGCTCGGTTTCGATGATAAGGAATTTCGATGCAAGGACCGTTCGTTTGGTCTCCAGCACCCGCCGGTCGCTAGTCGTTTCATACATCCAGAGATCGGCAAGGATCGACGAGCCGAACTCCATCCATCCGCGATGCCGGGCGCGTGTCAGGGCATCTTGCGGATGAAGCCTCGGCCCGGGTTGCGTTTCGTCGATGTATTCGCATATTGCCGCACTCTCGAAGAGGGCGACCTGCCGCCCGTCTTCCTCGATCAGCAGAAGCGGAACCTTGCCGAGCGGAGAAATCTTCAAAAACCAGTCCGGCTTGTCATCGAGATCGATGAAAACGCGCTCGAAGGCCGCACCCTTCTCACCAAGGGCAATCGCAGCCCGCTGCACATAAGGGCACAGGTGGTGCGAGATGAGGGTAAGCTTTTGCATGGCATATTCCCTTAAGAGGCTTTTGCAAGTGCAAGCGGTTGTGAAGGGCGAAGCGCGAAGGCGCCGTCTCCGAGCATGGCCTGGGCGATCGAAAGCACGATCAGATAGAGCGGATATTCCCAGCCGCCGCCGGGCGCAGTAAAGACCCAGCCGTTCGCGCCATGCGCCCAGATGATCGCGCCGGCAAGGGCCGGTACGAGCGCCAAGGCGGCGATGCGGCTCTGAATGCCGAGAACCAAGAGCGCCCCGCCGACCGCTTCGGCCGCAAAGGTGAGGTAGGCCAGCCAGCCCGGCAAGCCGATCGACGTAAAATATCCGGCGGTCCCCATCAGTCCGAATGTCATTAGTTTCAGGACGATGCTGTGGGCGAGGTACATCGTGCCGAGGCTGATCCGTAGCAGGGCAGTTGCATAGAGGATGGATTTATCTGTGTTCATGTTCGTCAATTTCCCGATGATAGATGTAAATGCATATAATTTGCCTTGCTCCTTCGTCAAGGTAAATGTAATTGCATCTATATGGGCAAAAAACCGCGGTCCGAGACAACTACGCAGGCGTGGATCGCCATCATGCGTGCTCAGCAGCGCCTGCTGCGGGAAATCGAGAGCGACCTCAAGAAAGCCGGCCTGCCGCCGCTTGGCTGGTATGATGTGCTCTGGGAGTTGGCGCGCGCGGAGGAAGGCAAACTGCGCCCCTTCGAAATCGAAGAGCGGACGCTGCTCGCGCAATACAATCTCTCGCGGTTGATCGACCGGCTCGAACGCGAGGAGCTCGTCAGCCGCGAGACGTTCGCCGAAGACGGGCGCGGCCGATGGGTTGTCATTACGGAGGCCGGCCGGGCGCTTCGCGAACGCATGTGGACCGTTTATTCCAAGGCGATCGAGGTCCATGTCGGCTCGAAGCTTGACGAACCAGCCGCCACGGCGCTCGTGAATCTGCTAGCGCGATTTTCCGCCTAAGCGATGAGCGAGGCAGCTTTGGCATTCAGCGTCGTGAGCGCCTCCTTCGGCGCAAGGCGCACCTGCAGTCCGCGTTGACCGCCGTTCATGTAAACCAGAGGCTCAGTGAGCGTGGCCTCCTCCAGCGCCGTCGGAACCAGCTTTTTCTGGCCGAACGGGCTGATGCCGCCGACATGATATCCGGTCAGCCGCTCGGCATCTGCAGGCTTCATCATGTTTGCCGTCTTGCCGCCGAAGGCGCTGGCAAGCTTCTTCATGCTGACGTCGCGATCGGAGGCCACGACGACACAGACTGGCTTGCCGTCCACTTCCGCCATCAGCGTCTTCAGCACGCGATGCGGCTTTTCGCCGAGCGCTTGGGCGGCCTGGAGGCCGACGCGTTCGGCATCCGGATCATAGTCGTAGCGATGCACCGTGAAACTGACACCGGCTTTGGCAAGAACCTGCGTGGCGCGCGTCGTCTTGGACATATTATTTTTCGAATTCCGCCCCGTAGCTCTCAGGCTTGAAGCCGACCAGCAGCTTGCCGCCTGCTTCCAGAACCGGCCGTTTGATCATCGACGGCTGGTCGAGCATCAGGGC
Organism: Rhizobium sp. USDA 4016; assembly: GCF_056279705.1. Taxonomy (NCBI): domain Bacteria; kingdom Pseudomonadati; phylum Pseudomonadota; class Alphaproteobacteria; order Hyphomicrobiales; family Rhizobiaceae; genus Rhizobium; species Rhizobium sp. USDA 4016. The sequence continues at coordinate 3,699,167 of NZ_JBWCCY010000004.1, read as the reverse complement.
GATCGCCTTCTCCCGCGTGAGGTTTTCGCGGGCGGCGTCCGGCAGTTTGCGGAAGGTCGTTCCGGCGCGGTTGAGCACGGTTTCCCATCCGGCTTTGTCGACCCATTGCTCCAGATGGGCGCGGTCGATACCCAGGGCCTTGTAGTCGTGAAAATCATAGGCAACACCATGCTCTTCCAGCCAGGCGCGCGCCTTCTTCATCGTGTCGCAGTTCTTGATACCATAAATGATGGCAGTCATATTAATCCTCGAGGGTTCCGGCTTTGCGCACCACGCTGCTGGGCTGGCTGCAGGCGATCTTCATCAGGTCCGCGCGCCGGCGTACTAGGCGGTCGGAAACGCGGGTGACGACAAGGCCGCCTTGCGGCGCGCGAACTTGGATGCTGCCGTCCGCCATGCCGGGACGCGTGATGATCGTTGCCAGCAGGTCGCCTTCGGCAACCACTTCACCGATGCTGCGATGAAAGAGGACCGTGCCGGACTCCGGCGAGCGGATCATCTCGATATTGTCCAGCGGCACGGCTGGACCGGCGAACGTGCTTGGCAATACACTCTCGTCTCTGATGATCTCGCGTGCAGTGAGGAAGCGCCATAGCCCTTCTGCATCCGCTTTGGCCATATCCGGATAGACATCGCGTTTGCCGCGAAGTTCCAAGGTGACGGAAAGCTTGCCGGGCAGACGGGTGCGCTTCTCGCCAGGCACTGCATATTTCCAGGCAAAGCTGATTGCCTCCTCGAAGGCCGAGCTCTCGCCATCGGAAAGGAGCACCGCGTCCATCGCCAAGGCCGCGGCAAGGTCGCTCGCCTCCGGCCAGAACGCCTCGTCGATGTAGGCATATTGCAGGGATTCGTCGTCGCAATGCAGATCGAGCACGAGATCTGCGCCAAGCGCCATATGCATCAGCTGCCGCTTTAGCCGGTCGATTGCCGGGTAACGATCGAGATCGTCGATCAGGTTGTCGCGGTCCCGCAGAGAAATCAGCGGGAAATCCCGGTTGAAATTGGTCCGCGAGCCGAGATCGAAACGGCCCTGAAGCTCGCCGAAATGCGACTGTGCTGCACCAATCGGATTGGCCTGGGGTACGATTGTGATGTCGCCCGCAATGCTGTCGGCACTTTCTGCATCACGCAGCGTCCCGCAGAGAAAATGCAGAAGTGCTGTGCCCGGGAGTTCGTCGGCATGGAGCGCCGCCTGGATATAAACCTTCGGTGCGGCCGGGTCGTTGCCCTTGAACCGAAAAACCGGCAGACGCCACTCGATGCCGGGTGTGTCGCCCGGAATGATGATTTCGGAAATATCCACGCTACGTCACTCCGCAAATTCTGCTTAACGGAGGTTTATGCGAGTCCGGCGGGCAAGTGCAAGCCGGCAGATGACGCACTTCGTTTGAAGCAAGAGGCATTTCGCTATTTTCCTGCTGTCCGATCAGTGGCCACTGGCCGATATGCTCATGTTCGCTCTCGCCGGCTGGCGGTCAGGCAAAATCGCACGAACAAAATTAGAACATCTGATCTTGGCCAAGGCTGTGCGAAATGGCAAACTGTTGCAAGAAACGGGTGGAACTCGAGGTCCGGCCGCACGATTCTAGGGTGCAAGTGAAGCACGGAGGCGATGTCATGGCTGAGAAGGCGCACCAATATCTGATCTTCGAAACGGTTGGTGGTTTCTGCGGAATTGCCTGGAACGAGATCGGAATCACACGTTTCCAGCTGCCGACAAAAGCCGCTGACGCGACGGAGCGACTTCTGCTGCGCCGCCTTCCGGCAGCCGAATCGGGTACACCGACGCCTGAGGTTGCCGAGGCGATCGCTGCGGTAAAGCGTTACTTCAACGGCAAAGAAACAGATTTTTCAGGCGTAAAGCTCGACCTTGAGGGGCAGGATGCGTTTTTCAAGGACATTTATGCTGCTGCGCGTGGCGTCGGCTGGGGCCGAACGACCACCTACGGCGCGTTGGCGAAGGAACTTGGCGCCGGCCCGGAAGCGGCGAAGGACGTGGGTCAGGCGATGGCAAAGAACCCGGTTGCCCTCATCATCCCGTGCCACCGGGTGCTTGCCGCAGGTGGCAAGATCGGCGGGTTTTCAGCGCCGGGCGGCTCGAATTCCAAGCTCAGGATGCTGGAACTGGAAGGCGTCCGACTTGCGCCGCCGCAGCCGGCGCAGCAATCCCTGGGATTGTAGTCAGTGGGGATAAAAATCATTCCCACTCGATCGTGCCGGGCGGCTTCGAAGTCACGTCGTAAACCACACGGTTGATGCCGCGCACTTCGTTGATAATGCGGGTTGCGGCGCGGCCGAGGAATTCCATGTCATAGTGATAGAAATCCGCCGTCATGCCGTCGACCGAGGTGACGGCGCGAAGCGCGCAGACGAATTCGTAGGTGCGCCCGTCGCCCATGACGCCGACGGTCTGGACCGGAAGCAGCACCGCGAAGGCCTGCCAGATCGCATCGTAGAGACCTGCTTTACGGATTTCGTCGAGATAGATGGCATCGGCTTCGCGCAGGATGTCGAGCTTCTCGCGAGTGATGCCGCCCGGGCAGCGAATTGCGAGCCCCGGGCCTGGGAAGGGATGGCGGCCGATGAAGCTATCGGGCAGGCCGAGCTCCTTGCCGAGTGCGCGCACTTCGTCCTTGAAGAGCTCACGCAGCGGCTCGACGAGCTGCATGTTCATGCGCTCCGGCAAACCGCCGACATTGTGGTGCGACTTGATGGTAACCGATGGGCCGCCGGTGAAGGATACGCTTTCGATCACATCCGGATAGAGAGTGCCCTGGCCCAGGAAATCGGCGCCGCCGAGCTTCTTGGCTTCTTCCTCGAAGGTCTCGATGAACAAGCGCCCGATGATCTTTCGCTTGGTCTCCGGATCGCTGACGCCTTCGAGCTCGCCGATGAACCTGTCCGAGGCATCGACATGTAGCAAGTGTAGATTGTAATGCTCGCGGAACATCGCAACGACGCTCGCTGCCTCGTCTTTGCGCATCAGGCCATGATCGACCAGGATGCAGGTGAGTTGGTCGCCGACGGCTTCGTGAATGAGGAGAGCTGCGACCGAGCTGTCGACGCCGCCGGAAAGCGCGCAAATGACGCGCTTGTCGCCGACCTGCCGGCGAATTTGCTCGACCGCCTTCTGGCGATAGGCCGACATCGACCAGTCGCCCTTGATACCGGCGATGTTGTGAATGAAGTTGCCGATAAGCTTCGCGCCGTCCGGGGTATGCACGACTTCCGGATGGAACTGCACGCCGTAATATTTGCGCTTTTCGTCGGCGATGAAAGCATATGGCGCGTTGGAGGAGGTCGCGACGACCTCGAAGCCTTCCGGCAGCGCCGTGACGCGGTCGCCGTGACTCATCCAGACCTGATGGCGCGAACCCTTCGACCACAGCCCTTCGAACAGCGGGCAGTCCTTGTCGACGTCCAGGAAAGCGCGGCCGAATTCGCGGTGATGGCCGCTCTCGACCTTGCCGCCGAGTTGCATGCACATCGTCTGTTGGCCGTAGCAGATACCGAAGACCGGCAGGCCGCTGTCGAAGATGATCTGCGGTGCGCGGGGCGAACCTTCATCGACCGTCGAAGCCGGGCTGCCGGACAGGATTACGGCCCTCGGCTGAAGGCGCTTGAAGCCCTCTTCGGCGGACTGGAAGGGAACGATCTCGCAGTACACACCCGCCTCGCGCACGCGGCGTGCGATCAGCTGGGTCACCTGGCTGCCGAAATCGACGATGAGGACGCTGTCGGGATGTGCTGTCTGGGTCATGGCGAGCCTTTAATGAAAAGCACCCGTCCTGGCAATCCAGGAAATCGGCCGAGCCGGGATTTTATTGTCTTGATTGTCCCTGCTTTAGAGGGTTTCAGAACCAGAAAACACCATCCTCGAGCGCGGTGAATAGGCCATCGACGGCATAGGAGAGCTTGCGATCAATCACGTGCAGATACTCCGTCCAGCCGGAAATGTGCTGCAGTTCTTCAGCGCCGTCGGAGATTCCGCGAAGGCCGATCAGCGGCAGCTTATAGCCCTGGCAGGCGCGCAGAATCGCGAATGTTTCCATGTCCACCATGTCGGCAGCGATATTCCTGTAGGCCGACCCCGAAATGACGTTGCCACCGGTGGAAAGGCTGGCCTCAGGAATACCGGGAATGCGGAGCGGCAGATCGATGACCGCTGGAAGATCGAGGAAGGGTGTGTGGCCCTTGTCGAAACCAAGCGGCGACGCATCCATGTCGCGGTAGGAAACGGAAGAAACCTGATAGACTTCTGTCTGCTCAAGCGTCGCGGAACCTGCCGAGCCGAGAGAGACGACAAGCTGCGGCAGGTCGTCGGCCTGATCGAGCCGGGAAAGCGTCTTCGTCATCGCGACCGCCGCCTCGACCGGACCGACGCCTGTCATCAGCGGTTCGAAACGGGAGCGCAGGAAGGGGCCATATTCGGCTTCCGCCGCCATGACGAAGAGGATGGACTTGCCGGCGACCGGCTTCAGTTCAAATTTCATCCCGTAATTCCCTCTCTGCCGCGAACGACCATCATCGTTCCCGTCATGGAGGCGATCAGCTTGGCCGGTCCGTCGCCGATCGCATAGCCGCGCCCGTCGGCGACGATGATATTGGAGCCTGGTTTGGTGATCTCGCCGCGAAACAGGAAGCGCTCGCCGCGCCCAGGCGACATCAGGTTGACCTTGAATTCGATCGTCAGGATCGAGGCATCGGCGTCGATGACACTGTAGGCGGCAAAGCCGCAGGCGCTGTCGAGAGCTGCCGAAATGATGCCGGCATGAAGAATGCCATGCTGTTGCGTGAGCTTGACGTCGAAGGGAAGTTCGATCTCTACCACGCCGTGCTCGACGCGCGTCAGCTCGGCGCCGATCGTTTCCATTGCCGCCTGGCGGGTAAAATTCTGACGGATCCGTTCGCGGAAGTCGCCGTTGTTCCTAACGCTCATGCATTTGTCCCCTTGCGACCGCGAAAGTGGCACGGCGCGCCGGTTTCGACAAGGATGAAAGGGAAGCAGTTCCGATATGCGATCGAGCCGAGTGCCGCAAAGACGGTCCGCAGCATAAGTACTGGCCGAAGATCAAGCGCGCTCGCGGGCAATCCTGACGATATGCTGATCCCATGCCACATTGCTGCGCGTCGCAAGGAACTCACCGTCATAGGAAGAGACAGCAAATCCATGCCGGGCGGGCGCGATGCCGGCAGCGTCGGGGATGATGTCTTCGGCCAATACCTTGCCGGAGTTGGCGTCGATGATCGCCGATGCACCCTTCGGCGACGTCACGCCGACGAGGGCGTCCTTGCGGTTGACGGCAATGGCGCCGACATAGTTGCCGAACTGGCGGGTCGTTTTCTCCGGCAGATCGACGAAGGTTAGTTCCTCGCCTTTGGTGAAGTGGCCGACGAGCGGCGGCAGGTCGTTACGGTGGCCCTCGTACTGGCATGCGAACCACACGCGGCCATTGGCGTCGATATCGACGTGACGGGTCGAGACCTGCGACCATTGCCGCGGCATCACATGTTTTTCGACGAGCGTGCCATTGGACGCATCGATCAGCGTCAGCGATGGCTCCATGTTGCCGAGGTTGAGCTTCGTGCGGCCGAAATCCGGATGGGTCTCGATGCCACCATTGGCGATGACAAGCCAGCGGCCGTCATCGGAGACGGTCATATCGTGCGGGCCGACCCCATAGGTCTGGAACTCGCCGATGCGGGCGAAGCGGTTTGTCACGTCGTAGAGACCGATCATGCCGCGATTGCCGTCAAAATCGTTCTCACTGGCATAAAGCAACCGGCCGTCCGGCGAAAAGGTACCGTGTCCGTAGAAGTGGCGGCCTTCGGCGGAGGTGATAACGACCGGCTCACCCCTGTTCCAGGGATCGAAGATCATTGCGTAGGTGCCGGGACGGCGAGCGAAGGCGACGGTCTTGCCGGTGGTTGGGCTGAAAGCCATGCCATGGGCACGTGCGGGCAGGGCGACCTGATCGACGATTTCGCCGCGTTCGGTCACGGTCGCGACCGCGAAGGAGCCGTCGGCGGCGCGGATGCCCGAGGCATAAACCGCATCCGCGCGCTCAAGTGCCAGCAGCCCGCGCGGCTGCAATGCGGCGAGAAAGCTCAGGCCTGCTGCCTTGACGAAACTGCGTCGGTCGATCGCAGCGCTCCGCCACATCGGCTCAGTCCCCGTCGGAGAAGGAGAAGCCGGCCGAAAGGCCGATCGCGCCGCCATATTCGTCGCTGATGCGGGTGATCAATTCACGGCTCGTCGCCAGAAATGCGTCGAGCTTGGCTTTCTCCGCATCGCTGGTTGCCACGTCGATATCCGGATTGAGCTTCGGGACGGTATCAAGCAGGGTCTTGAAGTTCGCCTCGATTGCATCAGCAACGGGTTTCTTGTCGGCAGGAAGAAGTTCTGCCATTCCGGCCTTCTGCCAGAGCGTGCGCAGTCCCTCGAGGTTTGCCGTCATCGATTTCCAAGTGTTTTTCGAGCGCCAATAGATAGCCATGCGCGGGCGCGGTGCCGTGTCATCCCGGCCTTTGTAAAACAGCTCCAGCCGCTGATCGCGGACGGTTTCGACGCCGTGGACAAGAATGCCGAGAAGCGCGGTCACCGCTTCCTTGTTATCCATGAAATCTTCGCTTTGGGGACCGGGACGTTTCCAGCTTGCCTGCACGCCGTCCGGCTTTTCCCAAGCCGCAACGACTTCGCCTGCCTCGCGCTGGATATTGCCCGCAACAGCAGCGCCATATTGGCAGCGGAACCCGTTCTTTTGTTTGAGGAGATCGTCTGAGCCGTTGCCGTAAAGCACGTATTCAAGCGCCGTCAGACCCTGCAAGGCGACGCTCTTTTCCCCGATCGAGTCGACCGTTGCATCCTTCGGGTCGGCCTTGGCGAGCAGTGCCTGTACCTGTCTAAGGCCGACGCCCTTTCGGTCAGGGAAGAAGAGGATGTGTTCGAAGAGATTGTCGTGCATTACCGGGCCGGTTTGCACGATCTCGATGATCGACCAATAGCGGATAGTATCGTCGAAAGCAGATTTGGCCTTGTCCAAAGTCTGCTGTGTGCCACCGTCGCAGAGGTCCTTCATCGCCGTCGTCAAGCGTGCCGTAGACTGTTGCATGTTGCGGTAGCCGGGGCGGATCACCTCGTCGACGGCCCGCGCCATCACGCCAGGCACCGCTTCCTCGTTCAGCCCCGTCGGCGTCGACGCAGTCTGTGCAATTGCCGATGCCGCAAGCATGAATGAAAGCACGAGAGGTTGCCAAAGGCGCATTACAGGGACTCCAGGAATCTGATCAGGGCCTCTCTATCGTCTTTCGGCAGAGAGGAGAATGCATCGCGGGCTTTCTCGGCTTCGCCGCCGTGCCAGAGGATCGCTTCGGTGAGATTTCTGGCGCGGCCGTCGTGGAGGAAAAAGCTGTGTCCGCTGACAGTCCGGGTCAGTCCTATACCCCATAGCGGCGGCGTGCGCCATTCACGTCCGCTTGCGTGGCCAACTTGCTGGCCATCGGCAAGACCTTCGCCCATATCGTGCAGCAGGAAATCCGAATAAGGCCAGATAAGCTGAAAGGACTGAGCTTTTTCGGCGGCATCCCGACGTGTGACGAATTTGGGTACGTGGCAGGATATGCAGCCGGACTGATAGAAAAGTTCCTTACCCCTCAGCGTGTCGGGGAAGCTTGCCTTTCGCCGCGCCGGTACGGCTAGATTCGCGGAATAGAAGGTCACGAGATCGAGGACGGGCCCGGGCGCCTCTTCATTGCCCAGGCGCTTTTGAACGCCGGTCGGCATTTTTTGGCATTTTATCTCGGCCTGCATGCAATCCCCATGTGCATCCGGCCGGTCGGGCGTCGATATGCCGATGTCGCTGGAGAAGGCGGCAGCGCTCTGGTCGCGCACAGTTGCATTCTGTGCCTTCCACCCGAAGCGGCCAAGGGTGACCGCGCCTGTGCGATGATCACGCACGATGGCAGCCTTGCCTGAAATGCGGTTACCATCTTTGTCGTCCGGGTCGGCATGCGCGAGGATGTCGGCTGCTGGAATGGCTTCGATGAGGCCGAGCCCGATCATCGCCGGGGCGACGCGCGGCGATATCGTTGTCGCCGGATCGAGCGGGCCGTAGGCAAGATCCTTCACTTCGTAGGTCGGTGTGCGCAATGAGACTGTTTCTCCGCCGGCAAGCGTAACGGTCTTTTCCGCATAGCGAATGGCCATCTTCCCTTCGGCGGCGAGACCGGGCACGGCAAGGTCCTGCAACTGATGACCATAAGTAGGGTCCGGGAAATTGACGGCGCCAGCATTTGCGATCGCCTCTCCTTCTTCCGATGTCGCCGCTGCTCGTCCAAGGCGAAAGAACATCGATGTGGCGCTGACGCCGCCTTCCGGTGGCCTGCCGCGTCCGTCGTTGACGTGGCAGCTCATGCAGGAGCGCGCATTGAAGAGCGGCCCGAGGCCATCCGACGCCTGTGTCGAGGATGGCGCGGAAACCCAGAGCTTCTTGAAGAGTGCGTTGCCGAGCTTGAAGTTCTGCTCTTCCTCGAAGGGGATGTTTGCCGAGATATGCGAAAAGGAATCCTGCGTTACCGGATCGACCGATGTGGCGGCACCCGCCTGCATCGCCTCGTATGGCTCGGCTTTGGAAAAATCACTCGCCGGGCGCGTCACAGCCTCGACGCGCTTCAAATCGGCATCGGAAAGATCGGTGCGTTTCGTCGGGAGATTAAAACCGGCGGCGAGAGCCACCGGAAGGGCGGCAAGCGTGGCGCAGAAAGCAGCGCAGAGAAAAACGCGACGAGCCGGATTGTGCGGCATTTCAGAGTTCGGGCCGCTTGGGTTTGGAAGCGGCCCGCCTTTTTGATTATTGGAAGACAGCGTCAGGTTTATCCAAGCTGTCGGAACCTTCAAGCTGAACCGTGCCAAGATCGAGTGCGGCAATGACACGCTGGATCGACTTCGTTTGGTCAACGAGACCGTCGACAGCGGCTTGAACGGCGGCGTTGCCGTCCTTGTTGCCTTCGGCAATCATCTGGTCGTACTTCTCGACCGTCTCGCCGCGTTTTGCCATGGCATGCATTGCATCAAGCGTCGTCTTCAGCTTGCCCGCGACTTCGGTATCGAGTGCCTTGTCTTTCGCGGCAACGAGATCGTGCAGCGACGGGCCGGTCAGCTTCGTTCCGTCGACGCGGGTATATTCCCCGCTGTAAGCGGCGGCGATGCCGATCGCATCGTTGAGGTGCGAGTTATAGGTGTTGTCGGAGAAGCAATCATGCTCCTCTTCCGGATCGTGCAGCAACAAGCCGAGCTTCATGCGCTCGCCAGCGAGTTCGCCGTAGGAGAGCGAGCCCATGCCGGTCAGGATCGCGACGAGACCCGCCTTCGGATCGGCTTCGACGTTCTTCGTCGCAGCACCGTCAGCCACCCAATTATCGGTCATTTCCTGCAGGTCGGAGACCAGAAGCGTGGATGCCGACTTCAGATATTCGGCGCGGCGATCGCAATTGCCATGCGTGCAATTCTTGAGGTCGTAATCGGTTGCCGGGCGGCTGCCCGCTCCCGGACCGGTGCCGTTCAGGTCCTGGCCCCAGAGGAGGAATTCGATGGCATGGTAGCCGGTCGCGACATTGGCTTCGATGCCGCCTGCTTCCAGCAGCGTGCCGGACAGGAACTCCGGCGTCAGCTTGGAAGCGTCGATATCCTTGCCGTCGATCTTGATCGTCTTGTTGGCGATGACGTTTGCAACATAGAGCGCGTTCTCGTCGCTTTCCGCGCCGTAGGAGGCATCGACATAATCGATCAGGCCTTCATCGAGCGGCCAAGCGTTGACCTTGCCTTCCCAGTCATCGACGATCGGATTGCCGAAGCGGTAGACTTCCGTCTGCTGATAAGGAACACGGGCCGCAAGCCACGCATCCTTGGCAGCCTTCAGCGTCTCGTCGTTCGGCGTCTTCAGGAAGGCGTCAATCGCCTTGTCGAGCGCCTTTGCGGTGATCAGCGAGTCCTCGTATTTTGCATGCGCCACTTCGGCATAATGCTTCACGACGGCCGCAGCATCGGTGTCCGCGAGAGCCGGGCTGGATAGGGGTGCTATCGCCAGCGCCAATGCTGCGCAGAAATTCTTGTTGAGCTTCATGGTCCTCTCCTATGACGGATATCCGTCTGAAATCGCCCGAATCTCTTCGCGCAAAAGAAAACCAGTGTCAAACACTCTAGTTTGGAATGATTTTAAGAATGGAACTTGTTTAAAAGCGCTTGTTCAGAAAGGACTTTACTTCGAAAAGGGCGGAAAATTGATCTATTAGCGTGCAATTGTTCAATTTCTGATCTGGATCTCCCGCGCGTGCGCCATCACATCAGGCGCCTTAAGCTTTACGCTGCATCCGGCAGAAGAAGAACCCGTCCGTATCAGTCGATGCCGGTGTCAGCGTAACCGTTTCACCATCCGACGAACGCGGGCGCGGGGCATTCTTTCCGAATAGCTCGTCCCAGGCAGCCAGGGCGCTTTCGATGGAGAATGCCGGATTTTCCGCGGCGAAGCGTCGGACCTGTTGTTCATTCTCCTGCGGGAGCACGGAACAGGTGACGTAGATCAGCTCGCCGCCGGGGCGCACGAAGGCGCTCGCCTGCTTCAAAGCATCCTGTTGCTGGCTCGTGCGCTCGTCGAGGTTCTTTGCCGTCAGCCGCCATTTGGTATCGGGGCGGCGGCGCCACGTGCCGGTACCCGTGCAGGGGGCATCGACTAGCACCTTGTCGCAGCGAGCGCGCAGGCTCGAAAGCGCCTTTGCATCGTCATGCACTTGAACATTGCGCGTACCGGCGCGCTTCAGGCGTTCGATGATCGGCGCAAGGCGTTTGCGGTCGGCGTCATAGGCATGGATCTGGCCTTTGTTGTGCATCGCTGCCGCCATGGCAAGCGTCTTGCCTCCGCCTCCGGCGCAATAGTCGAGCACCTGCTCTCCATCCTTCGGCAGCACCAGATCGGCAACGATCTGCGATCCCTCGTCCTGAACTTCGAACCAGCCTTTTTGAAAGGAAAGCTCGGCTGTGACGTTCGGAAGCCGTGAGGCGCCTTCCCCGGCGGGAATCCGGATGCCATATCGCGCGATCTTCGCTTCATGAGCACCGGCTCTTTCAAGCGCTTTGACCGCCTTTTCGCGGCTGGCCTTCAAAATGTTGGCGCGCAGGTCGAGCGTCGGGCGGGAGGCGAGCGCCTGTGCTTCGGCAAGCCAGCTGTCGCCGAATGCCGTCTCGAAGGAGCTTTGCACCCACTCGGGAATATCACCTTGGACGTGGACAGGCGCGGAGGAAAGAGCCCGGCTCTGGAAGGCAGTAAGCGCTGCATCGGGCAGCGAAGGCGGCGCGAACCTATCGTCGGAGAGTTCAGCGGCAAGCGCTTCCGGCGTGAAACCCCACTGGCGGAACATGACGGCATAGGCGATCGCCAGCGGGCTGTCGTCGTCCATCAGGAACCCGTGTGAAAGCCGCATGCGCAGCGCATCGTAAACGATGTTGCCGATTGCGGCGCGATCGCCGGAGCCGGCGAAACGATGCGCAAGGCCCCAATCCTTCAGCGCGTCGGCGACAGGTCTCTTGCGCTGATCGATATCAGCAAGAACCGAAATCGCCCCCTCGAGGCGGCCGCCCAAACGCATTCACGAAACTCCTGTTGCCACGGACGTGTGCACAATCCGCGGAAGCGTGACTGACGCTGCGGATAATTTCACAAGTCTCAACCGCGTGGTAGCCGCGATTGACGGCAAGAGCAAGCGCCGTCCGGCGCTGGTATCGGACGCCTTTAGCTGGCGGCGACGACTTCGTAGCAAACCTTGGCGGTACCCGAGCGGACCATGCCGATGTTCTGTGCGGCCGCGCGCGAAAGGTCGAGAACACGGCCGCGGATGAACGGGCCACGGTCATTGACGCGAACAATAACGCTGCGGCCATTGTTGCGGTTGGTGACTCTAAGCTTGGTGCCGAAGCGGAGCGAACGGTGAGCGGCAGTCAAAATGGCAGGATTCATACGTTCGCCAGAAGCTGTTTTGGAATGCAGTGCGTACCACGAAGCACCACCACATCCGGCTGCAGCAAATCCTTCGGCGGGAAGCATGAAAGAACTAGCTGCAATAGCTACGGCAGTGATTATAGAACGGCTGATATTCTTCAAAACGGATTATCCCTCAACTATTGAACTTGCGCCTTTAGAGGCGGCGGGGCTTAAATCCGGCGAAAAGTGGCGAAAAAGTGCCGCGGATTATCACGGAATGTTACAGTGCGTAATATTTGTGAGTCTGGCGGAATTCGAGTTGAAAAAGTGCAATTGTCGAGAAAGTGGAAAAAAGATAAGAAAATCAGGTAAAATTAGAACGATTTTTTCTGCCGCAGCGCACTGACTTGCTAGGTTGCGAAAGTAACAAAAATAATTTTCCGATCTTGCCACAATTGATGCCTCATTTGCGCAAATTCAGAGGCCGTTAACCATAATACGGAGCGAAATTCAGATCGCGAGAATGCCAAAGTAGGAATTTTCTACTCATTTCGAATATACCGGAATGGCCTGTTCGGGTTAACCGCGCCACCGTCCGCTCTGCCACAATTGCGCAAGCGACATCGGGTAATTCGGGAAGGAAAAGGTGTAGCCCGCGGCTTTCAATTTGGCGTTCGAAACACGCTTGTTCTCGCCGTAGAAGGAGCGTGCCATCGGCGTCAGCTCGGCGGTTTCGAAGGGCTGTTCCGGAGGCGGCTCAACACCCATCAGCCCCGCTGCTTCGACAATGACATCCTGCGGCGGGCCGGGCAGGTCATCCGTCACGTTATATATGCCGCCAAGGCACCGGTCTGAGAGGTAGCGCGCCGACGCGCCGATATCCTCAACGCGGATGCGATTGAAAACCTGATCCTTCTTGATCAGGCGGCGGGCCGTGCCCCGGTTTAGATTGACAAAAGCATTCCGGCCCGGGCCGTAGATGCCCGCCAGCCGCAGTACGGCGGCCGGAATACCGAGGTCCTTGCCGAGCGCCAGCCACGCATCCTCTGCCTCGAGCCTTTCCTTCGATCGCCCGGAGACAGGAACGCAGACGGTCTCTTCGCTAACCCACTCACCCTTGTGGTCGCCGTAAACGCCAACGGTGGAAAGATAGCCGATCCACTGAAGCGCCGGCATCATCTTGCCGAGCTGGCCGCCTGCGAGATTGATCAACGGGTCTCCGACTTCCCGCGGCGCGATGGATTGGACGAGGTGTGTGACGCTTTCCATGGCGTCAAGCAAGGCGTCGCTGATTATCTCGCCATCGAAAATGAAGGCTTCGATCCCTTGGCTGCGGAGGAGCTCAGCCTTGTCGGCCGATCTGGTTGTGCCGGAAATGCGGGCGCTTCCGGCTGAGAAAGCCTTGGCAATCGCCGTGCCGGAATAACCGCAGCCGAAAATCATCACATGCATCACACCACTCCCGCCAATTGCCATTCCGCAAGTACGCCGGCATCGGTCTCATCCGGCCTTTGTGCCGCAAAGACGGCAAATTCGCCAGGCTCCATCAATCGCGAAAGCGCCCAGATTGCCATGCCGCGAACTACCGGAGAAGCGTCAGTGGCCAGCCATCGGCATTGATCGGCGAGGCTGTGATCACCGGAATTGCCGGCGGCGATCAATACATTACGGATAAAGCGGGCTCTGCCGATGCGCTTGACCGGCGAGCCGCTGAAAAAAATCCGGAAAGCCGCGTCGTCCAGCGTCAGGAGAAAGGCGATCGACGGCTCTTTCAGGTCGTCGCGCGCCTGCAACTTCATTTCGGATGCCGAGACGGCAAACTTGTTCCACGGACAGGCGGCAAGGCAGTCGTCGCAACCATAGATCCGGTTGCCGATCAGCGGCCGGAATTCGAAATCGATCGGACCTTTGTGCTCGATCGTCAGGTACGAGATGCAGCGCCGTGCGTCGATCTGATAGGGCGCCGGGAATGCATTGGTCGGACAGGCATCGAGGCAGGCGCGGCAAGAGCCGCAGTGATCGATCTCAGCGTCGTCTATATTGAGATCGGCCGTCGTGAACATCGAGCCGAGGAAGAGCCAGGAGCCGTGGCTGCGGCTGACCAGATTGGTATGCTTGCCTTGCCAGCCGAGACCTGCTGCCGCGGCGAGCGGCTTTTCCATCACCGGTGCAGTGTCGACAAAGACTTTGACGTCGGCCCCGGCCCGTGCTGCAAAGCGGGTCGCGATCTCCTTGAGCCGTCCCTTGATGACGTCGTGATAGTCGCGATTGCGCGCATAGACGGAGATTGCCGCCTTGTCCGGCTTTTCAAGAATAGAGCGTGGGTCTTCCCCGGGGCCGTAGTTGAGACCGAAGACGACGATGGATTTCACATCGCTCCACAGCGTGCGAGGATCGCCGCGGCGATCGCGCGTTTCAGCCATCCATTCCATCGTGCCGTGACGTCCGGCATCGATGAACTCGCCAAGCCGTTCCTTCGCTTCGGGTATCGAATCGGGCCGCGTGATGCGACAGAGCTCAAAGCCGAGCGTTGCCGCCTCGGCGCGAACAAAGGCGGTCAAATTGTCGCGGCGCTTGCGTTCTTTATCGTCTGCTATCCGTTCGGGCATCGAAAGCCCTCGTCAGAAATCCAGGTCTGCGTAGTGAGAGACGGGTGTCAGTCCACGCACCCGCTCTGTCAGTAGCGGGCGGAAGGACGGCCGTGATTTCATGCGCTGATACCAATCCTTGGCGATCGGCGATTCCGTCCAGTCGATCTCGCCGAGATAGTCGAGGATCGACAGCGAAGCGGCCGCAGCGAGGTCGGCATAGCTCATGCGATCTCCTGCCAGCCATTGCCGCGAACCGGCAAGCCAGGTCAGGTATTTCATATGCTGGCGGATGTTGGCGCGCGCCGTGCGCAGGATCTTCGAATCCGGTGCTCCGCCGCCCTGATCTGCGCTCATCTGCAGTTTATACACGCGCTCGCGCGCCAGGGGCCGAGTTACATCCGTCTCCATCTTCTGCATGAACCACTCACCGAGGCGGCGGATTTCCGCGCGCTGGAAGGGATCTTCCGCGAGAAGACGCCGGTCGCGCTTCAGCACGCCATGCGTTTCATCGAGATATTCCGAAATGACAGTCGCGCCGCAAAGAGCGCGCATGCTGTCGTCCACGTAGACCGGCAAGGTACCGGCAGGATTGAGCGCCAGAAAGTCGCGCCGCTTTTCCCAGGTCTGCTCTTCAATGAGATCTGCCTGAAAGCCATACTCGCTCAAAATCAGCCGGACGAAGCGTGAAGCGGATGACATAGGATGATGATAAAGCGTCGGCATCGATACCCGAATTGTTGATTTCTCGCGGCATGCTCTGGTGCACTCATGTTCATAGCGCCCTAGTCATGACTCATTCGTTGCAGCTATAGGAGCTTGGCCCCTTCAATACAAGCAAATCGGGCCTGGCCCCGCCTCACAAGGGATAAAACATGGCTGATATCTTTAGTGCACTCATTCTAGGCCTTATTGAAGGCCTTACTGAATTCATACCGGTTTCCTCGACGGCCCATGTCCTGCTCGCAGGGCATTTCCTGGGCTTTCGGTCGCCGGGCAATACATTTGTCGTTCTCATCCAGCTCGGCGCGATCCTTGCGATTCTTCTCGTCTATTTCAAGCGGCTGCTGAGCCTGGCGCTTGCGTTGCCCCGCAGCGCGCGGGCGCGACATTTCGTCCTTGCCGTACTCTTTGGTTTTCTGCCTGCAGCCGTTATCGGCGCAATTGCGCATGACTTCATCAAGAACGTGCTGTTCGAAACGCCGATGCTGATCTGCGTCGTCCTCATCCTTGGCGGCCTCGTCCTCCTTGCCGTCGACAAGATCCAGTTCAAGCCGAAGTATCATGATGTGACGGAGTTTTCCTTGCCGATGGCGCTGAAGATAGGCTTCTTCCAGTGCCTGGCAATGATCCCGGGAACATCCCGCTCGGGCGCCACGATCGTGGGCGCGTTGCTGATGGGTGCCGACAAGCGCTCTGCAGCCGAATTCTCGTTCTTTCTCGCCATGCCGACGATGGTCGGCGCTTTTGCTTTGGATTTGTACGAGAACCGCAATCTGCTGAGCTTCGATGACGGAATGCTCATCGTCATCGGCTTCGTGGCGGCTTTCGTCTCGGCGCTCTTCGTTGTCCGCGCGCTGCTCGATTTCGTGTCGATCCGGGGCTATGCGCCCTTCGCCTGGTGGCGAATCTTCATTGGCGCGGCAGGCCTGATCGGCTTGACGTTGTTCGGCTGATTTTCAGATATTTGACATCCGGGGCGGCTCCAGAAAGAGCCGGCCTTTGCCTCAGTGGTTGAGAGAGGCTGTGGAGCAGGGATCGATGCCATAAGCCGGCGCGCAGCCGCCCTTCACCGCTGCGACCGAGCCGGGCGCAATGAAGGAACCTGCGAGGATAACCAGTGCCGCACACGCAAAAAGAAGCGCGATTGACTTGCCCATCGAATAAAGCCTTTCAAGTCGATATAGCGCGCCGCAAATGGCGCTGAGTCCGTTTCAGGACGCGCGGGGTGTGTAGTCAGTGGAATGGCAAATAGCAATAAACGTTGCTGCTAAATGTGGCGTTAATTTCACTAAATTTTTAATGCGTCTTTTATGCAACGCCGTTCCGGCTCGGCGTTATAGAAAGCACGCGAAACTTGCCCGGTTGCCTGAAAGAAGCAAAAAGAAAAACGCCGTCTGTGAGCAAACACAGCGGCGTTCAACCGATGCGATAATTTCTCAGGCTGATTTTCCCGAACCCGTGTACTGACCATGCGGGCGGTAATGCACCAGATACGACGGCAGTACGGAGGCCAGCATTGTCGGCGTGACGCCGAGGGCCTTCAACGTGAGGCCATCCGTTTCGGCCTTCGTTGAAACGACATTGTCGCGCTTCAGCAGGCGAACCTGGTCGGCCGTGATCGGGGGCTTAACGAAGGGAATGAGCGAAGCGACGCTGCCGATCAGCGAAGCGATGCTGAAGGGAATGGAAACCAGCCGGTTTTTGCGGGCGGTGATCTTCAGCATGACCTGAAGACATTCGCGGAAGGTGAGCACTTCCGGACCGCCGAGTTCATAGATCATCCCGCTCGCAGCCTTGCCCTCGACGGCGCGTGCCACGGCTTCTGCCACGTCCTCTACGTAGACCGGCTGCAGCTTCGTCTTGCCGCCACCGATGAGGGGAAGCACTGGCGAAAGGCGAGCCATCTCCGCAAATTTGTTGAAGAAGCCGTCTTCCGGCCCGAAAACGATCGACGGACGGAAGATTATGGCGTCCTTCTTGGTCGAAAGGATTGCCGCCTCCGCGCGGCCCTTGGTGCGGGCATAGCTGGAATCCGAATTGGCGTCGGCGCCGATTGCCGAAATATGGATGAGCTTCGCGCCGGATGCCCGGGCGGCTTCCGCCACGGCGCGCGCACCGAATTCCTGCACCGCATCGAAGGTGTTGCGGCCGGCCTCAAAGAGCACGCCGACACAGTTGATGACGAAGTCGGCACCCTCGACGGCGCGATCGACCGAAGTGCGGTAGCGCAGGTTCGCTTGGACAAAAGAAATCTGGCCGACATTGCCGAGCGGCTGCAGAAAACCTGCCAGATCCGGCCGCCGCACCGCGACGCGGATGCGATAGCCGCGCTTTGCGAGGACGCGCACGATATGCCTGCCGAGAAAGCCAGAACCTCCGAACACGGTCACGAGCGGCGGCAGGTTGGCAAGGGTCATGGCAGGCTCCTCGAAAGGCTTGGATGGACGCGTTGATCGGCACTCGTATTAGCCGAAACCCGGCGCGACGGAAAGGTCCATCTTGCCTCAGCTTCGCAGATGCAAAGAGTGCTCAGACGCCTTCAACAACCACCATTTCCGCGTCGGCGACTTCCTGGCGGATCTTGGCGGCAATCTGGTATTCCGGGGAGTTGTAGCAATCGACCGCAGCCTGCATGGACGGGAACTCGATGACGACGTTTCGGGCTCGCGATTTACCTTCAAGTTCGGTGATTGCACCGCCGCGGGCGAGGAAGTTTGCGCCGTATTTTTCAAAGGCCGGCTTAGCTGCCGCGACGTAATCCTTGTAGCGCTCGGGATCACGAACATCGACGCGTGCAATCCAGTATCCTTTTGCCATGGTTTTCTCCTCCTGTTGACGGTTGCCCACGTCAACCAAATCGCTGATATGTTCAGTATCAGCCGCGTCCTTCGCCAAGCGTCAGAGCGCGGCTTCCATCTCGGCAAGAATGGCGCGTGCCGCTTCCTTCGGATCGGGCGCCTTGACGATCGGGCGGGCGACGACGAGGTGGCTCGAGCCGGCCTTCAGCGCATCGGCGGGGGTCATGACACGCTTCTGATCACCCTTTTCACTACCTGCCGGGCGGATGCCGGGGGTGACGATTGCCATTCCGGGTCCGACGATTTTCCGAACGGCCGCGGATTCTTCCGCGGAGCAGACGACGCCGCCCATCCCGGCGAGCAGCGCCTGTTCGGCGCGGCGCAGCACCAGTGTATGCGGGTCGTATTCGTAACCTGCAGCGATCAGATCCTGTTCGTCCATCGAGGTAAGGACGGTCACGCCGAGCAGGCAGAGTTCGGAACCCTTTGCCGCTTCGACGGCAGCCTTCATCGCCTTGGGATAGGCATGCAGCGTCAGCATGGACATACCCATCTTCACGATGTTCTCGACGCCGGAAGCGACCGTGTTGTCGATATCGAGCAGCTTCATGTCGAGGAAGATCTTCTTGCCGCTCTGTGCGAGATCGCGTGCGAATTCCAGACCGCCGGCGAAGACGAGCTGATAGCCGATCTTGAAGAAGAGAACGTCGTCGCCGAGCGTCGAGACGATCTGTTCCGCCTCGCCAAGTGTCGGAACATCCAGCCCGACGATCAGCCGCTCGCGTGCGTTCATCTCACATCCGTCCCTGCCAGTTTTCCATGGGCGTCCAGTCGCATGATAAGCGCCGGTCTGCAAGGCTGAAACAATAGAGATTGCCGCCACCGGGCGGCTGATCGCGATCGCGCGCGATGACGCGGCTCTCAAGATGGCATTTCAACAGCGTGCCGACCCCGCCATGCCCGACAAAGGCGATCGGCTCGTTCGGATCGTGATCGGCGAGAACAGCTTCGAAGGCCGAAACGATGCGCTGCTGCGCATCGGCGGCACGCTCCCAGCCTCTGAAACTATCTTGCGGATGCGCGAAGAACCAGTCGGCAGCTTTCTCGAACTCCGGAGGCGGCAGGAAGCCCGTTGCGGACCGGTCGTTCTCATGCATGCCATGTCGGATTTCGATGGCCACGCCTGCCGTCGCAGCCAGTATTTCCGCGGTTTCGATGGCCTTCGTCTCGTCGCTGGAAATAATACGGCGCAGTTTGCTCGCCCAGCTGCTTTCAGCCGCCTTGCGCGCGCGCGCCTCGCCGATCTCGGATAAACCCCATTTGGGCACCGCGACGCTCGGATCGATTTTCACTTGCGGGTGGGTGATGTACAGCCCGTACATATCAGCTGCGTCGGTAGATCCAGAGCTGGGCCGGCGGGATATTGCGGACGATGAAATCGAAATGCTGGATGTGGTAGCGCTCCGGCCGCGCGATGATCGGCGAGACCGGACCATAGGAAATCTGCACGACCGGCCGGCCTGCCGGAATACGGTCGAGCAGGCTTTCCAGAAGCGCAATTCGCGCCTGCATCGGGAAGTTCAGCAGCGGCACGGCCGAAACGACGGAATCGAACGTCTGATCCTTGAGGTCGCCGAGCGTCTTGTCGAGGTCGAAGGCGTCGCCATTGATGAAGCGGACACTGGGGTAAAGGCGGACGAGATGCTCGTAAAAATCCGTCGAATATTCGATGGCGACGAGATTTTCCGGCTTCACGCCGCGCCCGAGGATCGCCTTGGTGATCGCGCCCGTGCCGGGACCGAGTTCAAGAACCGGGAGGCCGGAGTTCAGGTGGATGACGCTTGCCATCTTGCGGGCGGTGATGGAGGAGGTGGGAACGATGGAGCCGACAGTTTTCGGCCCCTGCATCATGCCCTTGAAGAAACGGATTTCTTCATCGAACTTCTTGCCGAGCCGTTCTTTCAGCCGCAACGCCATTCCGTCCTCCACGAATAATGTACCAAAACCGCTAGCTATCTATTTGCCATCCTCTGGCGCAAAAACAAGACCAAACGTCGCAATCGGCAAACTTTACCGCTGCAAATGCGACGTGCGTTTACACGCGCATCGGCATCAGAACGTAAAGTGCATCATCGCCGGCGGTATCGCGAATGAGCGTCGGCGAGCCTGCATCGGCAAGCAGAAAAATCGCCTGATCGCCGGAAAGCTGCGCCGTGATGTCGAGCAGATATTTGGCA
Organism: Rhizobium sp. USDA 4016; assembly: GCF_056279705.1. NCBI lineage: Bacteria > Pseudomonadati > Pseudomonadota > Alphaproteobacteria > Hyphomicrobiales > Rhizobiaceae > Rhizobium > Rhizobium sp. USDA 4016. The sequence goes on along the minus strand of NZ_JBWCCY010000004.1, from coordinate 3,678,849 downwards.
TTGAAACCGATTTCCATCGAATCTGTGTCGTAACCGACGGCGACTTCTTCCGTCGCGCTGCCAGAATCCGGATTGTTGACGGTGAGCAGAAGCTGGCCGTCTGATAGTGCGAGCTTCACGGCGCGACCGCGCTCGGAAGAAATCGTCGAAACGCGGTCGACAGCCTGGGCGAATGTCGTGCAATCGACGCGCATTTCCTTGTCGTTGCCGGTGGGGATCACACGCTGGTAATCCGGAAAGGTGCCATCGATGAGCTTGGAGGTCATGACGATCGAGTCGATGCCGAGGCGGATTTTGGCATCTGAGACTTCGACGGTGACCACCGCATCGGGATTGTCGACGAGCTTCTGGAGTTCACCGACCGTCTTGCGCGGAATGATGATGCCAGGCATGCCTTCGGAGCCGGAGGGCGCCTTCACGTCGGCACGTGCGAGGCGGTGGCCGTCGGTCGCTACCGCGCGCAGCTTCAAGTCGCCCTCGCTTTCGATCGTGTGGAAGAATATGCCGTTCAGATAGTAGCGCGTTTCTTCGGTCGAGATCGCAAACTGCGTGCGGTCGATCAGCATCTTGAGATCGGCTGCCTTCAGCTTGAAGGAATGCGTGAACGTGCCGGCGGTGAGATCCGGGAAATCGGATTCCGGCAGGCACTGCAGCGAGAATTTCGAGCGGCCGGACTGGACAGCCATCGAGCCGCCATCCGTCGAGGTTGCCAAAAGAACTTCCGAACCGTCCGGCAGTTTGCGCACAATGTCGTAAAGGAGATGCGCCGGAACCGTTGTGGCGCCGCCCTGCTCGACATTGGCGGGCGTGGCTTCGGTCACTTCGAGATCGAGGTCGGTCGCCTTCATGTCGAGCTTCTGGCCATCGGCGCGCAGCATGATATTGGACAGGATCGGGATCGTGTTGCGACGTTCGACCACGCGGTGAACGTGGTTCAGCGACTTCAAAAGGTTTGACCGCTCAATAGTTATACGCATGGGATGCTACCGCTTTCGACCGTTACTGCCCCAGCGCGCAAAACGCGCCGGAAGATGCTGTCCGGCTCCGGGCCGGAGGAGTGGACAGGCAAAATGGCAGAACTTTGTTGACGAATGCAAGGGGTGCGAGACGCAGCAGCACTGCAATTGCCGTTTTCCGGGACAATGCTCACAGAAATCCGAACACTTGCTGCGGGCCAAACCCCCGCGCATAAAGGCAGAGAGCCAAAGGAGCCATCGAAATTGAATAATGAGGAAACAGCGGGCCAGGGCGGAAGGCAGCGCGGCTATCGCCTGCACAATGTCGCCATCCCGGCCCGCCCGCTGGAAGCGGCGCTTTATCTTGTCGCTACGCCGATCGGCAATCTGGGCGATATCACGTTGCGGGCACTGGAAACGCTGGCGGGTGCCGATGTGCTCGCCTGCGAGGATACGCGCGTGACCCGCGTTCTGCTCGACCGATACGGCATTCAGAACCGGCCCTTTGCCTATCATGAGCACAATGCCGATGAGGCGGGTCCGCGATTGCTGCAGGCTCTGGAGGCGGGCAGGTCAGTTGCACTTGTCTCCGATGCCGGGACGCCGCTTGTCTCTGACCCCGGCTATCGCCTTGCACAGTCGGCGATCGAAGCAGGTTACCGTGTCGTGCCCATTCCGGGAGCATCGGCGCCGCTTGCCGCGCTTGTCGGCTCGGGCCTGCCGAACGACGCCTTTTTGTTTGCGGGGTTCCTCCCAGCGAAGGACAAGGCGCGGCGCGACCGGCTGGCGGAATTTGTCGCCGCTCCAGCGACGCTCCTCTTCTTTGAATCGCCCCACCGGATCGGCGCGACGTTGGCTGCTGCCGCCGACGTGCTCGGGCCTACCCGTAGGGCGTCCGTTTGCCGCGAACTGACGAAGACATATGAGGAGTTCCGCCGCGGCACGCTCGCGGAGCTTGCCGCGCATTATGCTGAAATCCACAATGTGAAGGGCGAGATCGTGCTCGTCGTCGGCCCACCGGAAGAGCGGCCGGCGGACGAAGCGGATGTGGGGGCCATCCTTGCCGACCTTGCGACTTCCATGCCGACGGCAAAGGCAGCCGCCGAAGCAGCACGCGTCACCGGATTGCCGCGCAAGGAACTCTACCAGCGCTTGCTTGATATGAAGGCCAAGGATGGGCGATAGCTACGACCATTAGCCGGCGAAAGATAGGTCGGCCATGTCTTTCCGGCGCTGTGACGTCGGCATTCGTACCGAGGATCTGCGGCTGGCAGGTTCAAATGAATATGCGATGCCTGATTGTGGAATATGTCGAAGAACTCGGCTCGCAGCGGCTCGTGCATGGCCTTACGGGCGAACAGCCGCTGAGGGCGGTCGTCTCCCGGAAACGGCGCTGGCACCGGAACTGCGTTTCGTGATCACGCCGCAAAAGCTGCATTTCTTCGCGCATGATATCGGCAAGCGCATCGGTGCCGGTGCTGCGATCACTGCTCATCATCCGGCAGTCGCAGACGCCATATCGTAGAGGTTTGAATGGACTGCTAAAATTTTAGCGGCCGCTTGAACGCCTCTGTTACGACTCTCTGCTATTCCGCAATGAATGGGGTAGCAAATTTGGGGGGTTCCATGGCCGTGAAGCTCATGCTCGCAAGCGCAGTCGCAATGGCTGCGCGTTCGCTGCCGTACGCGGTCGCGCCAACACGCGGCAGGAATTTCGTCGCACACTCCAGCGACCACCTGCCGATGAAATCGACGCCGATCAATCCTGACTGGATCGTCGATGGCAACCCGCAGGCGCGCACGGCCGAACATTCCCGCGGTCATGACGACGCATCGCTCACGGCGATCTGGGATTGCACAGCCGGCGAGTTCCGCTGGTTCTTCGGCTGGGACGAGACGGTGATGATCCTCGAAGGCGAGGTGCACGTCACCGCCGAAGACGGAACGGAACGCACGCTGCGCGCCGGCGACGTTGCGTTCTTCGCGGGCGGCACATGGGCGAACTGGCGGGTGGACAACTACGTCCGCAAGGTCGCTTTTCTGCGCAAGCCCTTCCCCAGGCCTGTGGCAATCCTCTATCGGCTTCGCAACCTGTTGCGCAGCAGCGGCCAGCAGGGTCTCGCGGCCTGAAATCCTTGATGCCCGCACCTGGAAGTCCTTGATTGACCGTTGCGTTTGCTTTGCTTGCGACCTACATCTGTCCGGCACTCACTGAGGGACGGAAATGGCCAATATCAAGAACGTAGCGGTCCAGATGGACCATGTCGCAGGCATCAACATTGCAGGCGATTCTACCTTCGCCATGAGTCTTGAGGCCCAAGCCCGAGGCTACAAGCTTTTCCATTATACGCCTGAGCGGCTGAGCCTCCGCGACGGCAAGCTTTACGCTTCCGTCGAACCGATGCTGCTGCGTGACATGAAGGGCGATCATTTCGAGCTCGGTGCGCCCGAACGGGTCGATCTTTCGACCATGGATGTCGTGCTGCTCCGGCAGGATCCGCCCTTCGACATGGCCTACATCACCTCCACGCATCTCTTGGAACGCATTCACCCGAAGACGCTCGTTGTCAATGATCCGGCCTGGGTGCGCAATTCGCCGGAGAAGATCTTCGTCACCGAATTTGCCGATCTCATGCCGAAGACACTGATCACCAAGGATGCGGCCGAGGTCCGCCGCTTCCGCGACGAGATGGGCGATATCATCTTGAAGCCGCTTTACGGAAACGGCGGTGCCGGCGTCTTCCACTCGACGAGGGACGACCGCAACCTGTCCTCGCTGCTCGAAATGTTCGGCCAGCTCTTCCGCGAACCCTTTATCGCCCAGCAGTATCTTCCCGATGTCCGCAAGGGCGACAAGCGCATCATCCTGGTTGACGGCGAGCCGGCAGGCGCGATCAACCGGGTTCCTGCCGACCACGACAGCCGCTCCAACATGCATGTCGGCGGCCGCGCGGAAGCGACCGAACTCACGGCGCGTGAAAAGGAAATCTGCCAACGCATCGGCCCGGCGCTCAGGGAACGCGGCTTTCTGCTCGTTGGCATCGATGTCATCGGCGACTACATGACCGAAATCAACGTCACCTCGCCGACCGGAATTCGCGAGGTCCGCAAGTTCGGCGGCGCTGATATCGCAAGCCTTCTCTGGGATGCGATTGAGCGCAAGCGCCCATAGGGTGTTCCGGCTTGTGTTCCCCTACAACCTGACTGCAGCAGAGACGTGAATTTGTTCCTTTATTGTGTTGCCGATCTCCCAAAGGAAGCTCGCACTTCGACCTGCCGATTGCTCTTGGCCTGATGGCGGCGCTCGGCGCCATGCCGGCGGATGCGCTTGCCGATTTGGTCGCGCTCGGCGAACTCAATCTCGACGGCACGATTGCACGCGTTGCCGGCGCGCCTCAGGCAGCAATCGGCGCAAATGCGGGGGGGAAGGACTTGATTTTCCCTGCCGATAGCGGCGCGGAAACGGCATTCATTGTGCTGAGGAGGTCGACACCTTTAAACACTTGTGGGAGGCGCAAGTGTGGCGGGCAATGCAAAGAAACAAGCATCATTCGCAGATTTGAAGAACTTTATTGATCTTTTTCAAACGGTTATCTTGAATTGTAAGGCATATCGAAGCGGTGCCGGGGGGCGCCGCGCGTGCTGTATATCGATGGGGTCTCGAGTATCTGCAACAAACACTCCGGGGTCCGCGTTTAGTGGAAATAAGGTAACCGAAGGCGAACCAATGCCCTACAAGCGGTACGGCTTAGAGGAGAACTCCGACGGCACTTGGCGTGTCATAGACTACCGCGAAGGAAAGGCTGCGGAAACGGACGGAGCGGTTCTCGATCGGTTACCCCACGATACCGCGAGCAACCTTGAATTTATCCTTAACGCCCAAGAGAAGGGAATCGAGACGCGGAAGGGGAAGAGGAAGGCCAAGGCCTCGCCACGCCCAAAGGAACACGTCATGGCAACCGCGCGGTATAGCCATCGCAAGAACTTAAACATCTACTGGACGGTAGTCGATGCAGTCACCGGACAGGCGGTCGTTATCGATGGGGTGGTCATGGATATGCTCACCGAAGAGGATGCCGAGGAGTTGGTCGAGCGGCTGAACCGTAAGGATGAGGAAGGTAAACCGTTCAGTCGTCCCTGAGGCGGCCCCTGAATAGCTGCTGTAACGGGTCGATCATGTTCCACTCAACGAAAAAAAGAGGAGTGGAACAATGAGATTTCCGATCAGCCCCGCCTTCATGCGGTTTTCGGGCCTGCGGCGATCACCGGGTACTCGGCGATCACCGCGTACTCAAGGTGGCGCGGAAGCAATTCCTATCGTATTGCCGGCGAACGGCTGAGGCGGCGGCCTGACGGAGAAAGGGGCGCCGAAGCGCCCCGATTACCCTCCGAAAATCAGTTTCCGAGACCCTCAAAGAGGGCAGTCGAAAGATAGCGCTCGGCGAAGGATGGGATGATGACGACGATGTTCTTGCCGTCATTTTCCTCGCGGCTGCCGATCTTGATTGCCGCCGCCAGTGCCGCCCCTGACGAAATGCCGACCGGAACGCCTTCAAGCCTGGCGACCAAACGCGCCGTTTCCATCGCCTGCGCGCTGTTGATCGTGACGACTTCGTCATAAATCTTCGTATCGAGGATGGCCGGGGCAAAGCCGGCGCCGATGCCCTGGATCTTGTGCGGCCCGGGCTGACCGCCGGAAAGAACCGGAGATTCCTCGGGCTCCACGGCGATTACCCTGATGCCCGGCTTCTTCGACTTCAGAACCTGGCCGGCGCCGGTGATCGTGCCGCCGGTGCCGATGCCGGAAACGAGGATGTCGACGGCACCTTCCGTATCGTTCCAGATTTCCTCGGCCGTCGTCTTGCGGTGTATTTCCGGGTTTGCCGGATTCTCGAACTGTTGCGGGATGATGGCGTCGGGAAGCGTTGCGGCAAGTTCTTCCGCCTTGGCGATTGCGCCCTTCATCCCCCGCGGCCCCTCGGTCAATACGAGTTCGGCGCCGAGCAGCGCCAACATCTTGCGGCGCTCGACCGACATGGTTTCCGGCATGGTGAGAATCAGCTTGTAGCCCTTGGCGGCGGCCGCAAAAGCGAGCGCGATGCCGGTATTGCCGGAGGTCGGCTCGATGAGCGTCGTCCTGCCAGGGGAAATTTTGCCTTGCGCTTCGAGGCTCTCGATCATGGCGACGCCGATGCGGTCCTTGACGGAAGCAATCGGATTGAAGAATTCGAGCTTGGCGAGCAGATTGGCCTTCACGCCCTTTTCCTTGGCCAGCTTGTCGAGGCGGACGATCGGAGTATCTCCGATGGTTTCCGTGATCGACGAGTAGATGCGGCCGCGGCCCGGTTTTCTCGACATGGTGCGCTCCCTTAATGATTGTTGCGCGAGAGAATAGGGTCAAAGGCCGAAGCAGGCCAGAGGGGCTTGATCCACGGAAGCGTCGTCCGAGAGAATAAATCGTTTGGAAACGGTGCTTTGCCGAATGATTTTTTCAGGCTGCGCGTGCAGCGATAAAGGCTGCGGTTCCGGCCAGGATGCTCGCCGCAACCCTGTTGAGCGCTTGCAGCGCGCGCGGCTGTTTCAGCATCGTGCGGGCGCGCGACGCAAGCAGCATGTAAGGGATCAAAACCAAAAGCAGCACAACGAAGGTTGCGACTAAAAGTATGCCGTATTCTCGAGGGCCGATGTGGTTGATGTCGATTAGTGTCGGCACGAGGGCGACGTAAAAGAGCATCGTCTTCGGGTTGCCGAGCGTCACCAGAAGGCCGGACAGGAAGGATATGCCGATGCTGCTCGATCTGCGCGCGGTAATATCCTGCGGCAAAAGACCTGCCGTCCAAAGCTTGTAGGCAATGTAGCAGAGGTAAAGCACGCCGGCGAATTTGATGATGAGGAATATTCCGGTGAAGGTCTGCGCCACGAATGCAAGGCCGAGGATCACCGCCGTCAGGTACGTGATGTCGCCGAGAACAAGGCCGAGACCCATGAAGAAGGTCTCGCGAAAATTCGAGCCGAGCGCGCGGGCGACGATCGCGGTGATGCCGGGTCCGGGAATGATCGCAGCGATAAAAAGGGCGCCGCTATAGGCAAGCAGGGCTGCAACGGTCATCTTTGCTCTCCTCAGGCAGCTTCTCTTACTGATGCTACGGCCCGCTTTCAAGATGAAGTCACACGCTCGAATCAGATAGAAGTGCGCCGAAAGGGAGATGGCATGAAAGAGGCCGCGCCCGCTGAGAGAACGGATCACTGAGATGCAGTCGATGATCGAGGGACAGTCACACTTCCAGCCTTTCGGCTTACCTTACTGGGGTTCGGAAAATCTCAATAAGGGAGTTGGAAGCATGACTGCCTCTTATGATCACCATATCGGCGTCGACTACCACAAATCCTATAGCCATCTGGTGGTGCAGGACAGCAGCGGCAAGACGCTGAGATCCGGCCGGGTGAAGAACGATCGCCAGTCGCTGGGCGGGTTTCTGGAGCGATACCGTGAGAATTCGCATGCGGTTGTCGAGGCGACGCGCAACTGGATGGTGATGTACGACTGGCTCGACGACATTTGTGATGATGTCGTCCTCGCCCATCCGTTGAAGGTCAAGGCGATCGCTGACGCCAAGATCAAGACCGACAAGATCGACGCGACGGTACTGGCGCATCTGCTGCGAGCCGACCTGGTGCCGGAGGCCTGGGCTCCTGGCGAACGAGCAAGAGAACTGCGCATCGCGCTGCGCGAGCGGATGTTTTACGTGCGGCTGCGGACGATGACGAAGAACCGCATCGTCACGGTGTTTGATCGCTATCCGGAGCAGACGGCGCAATTGAAGAAACTCGGCGATCTGTTCGGCAAGGCCGGCCGCATTCAGCTGGCGCAGGTCAAGGTCTCGGAGATCGACCGCATCCAGATCGACCGCGGTCTCGACTTCATCGGCGACATCGACGTGCGGATCAAGCAGTCGGAAGCAACGATCCGGGCAATGACCAAGGCCAATACCAATGTGAAGCTGTTGAAGACGATCCCCGGCATTGGCGAGTTCTTCGCCCGGCTGATCGATGCTGAGATCGACGACATATCGCGGTTCCCCACACCGAAGAAGCTTGCCGCCTATGCCGGTCTGGTGCCGTCGACCTATTCTTCCGGCGGCAAGACCTTCCACGGCAAGATCATCAAGCAGGGCAACAAGTGGCTACGCTGGGCGGTCGTCGAGGCGGTTTCTCCCACCATCGCCACTGATGCGCAGCTTCGGGCCCAATACGAGCATCTGAAGTTCAGAGGAGTAAACAAGGCGCGTGTTGCCATTGCGCGCAAGCTTTTGACGATCGCTTTCCAGATCCTGCGTGACCAGTGCGCTTACGAGCGGCGCGGTGAACGCCGCCCCATGGAAGGCGCGTCGACGATATCCCGGTTGTCCTGATGAATGCTTAGCGAGCCCGGCAGGACTGGGCTGCGCTCTTCGAGGAGAATGGGAAGCCGGGAGCCGAACGCCATTCTGTGACCGAAGCCACGGGGCATCAGGGTCACGCATTGGAGCATGGTTCGAGAACCGAAGGACGGAAACAACCTGTCCAGCGGAAGGAAGAGATTTAGCCGATCGGCAAAAAGCCGATCAAACCATAACCGAACCCAAGGAAAAGCCGCCAAAGCGAGGTGTTTGTCCCTTGTGTTCTTTCATTGGAGAAAGCCGATGACAACCGGACTGCTGCTGATCGATGTTCAGAATGCCATCTTGAAAGGCCTCGCAAGCACCGCGCGCCAGCCTTTGATCGACAAGACGCTGGACGAAACGGTGGCGCGTCTCGCAGAGGTTCTCCAAAGGGCCCGCGCGGTGAATGCACCGGTCGTCATCGTCCAGCATGACGGACACGCATCCCACCGTCTTGCGGAAGGCAGCGAAGGCTGGCAGTTGCGCGACGAGATTGCGCCTCAAGATCGCGAGATCGTCGTTCACAAGCGCAGCTGCGACTCGTTCTTCGAAACCGATCTCCAAGCGCGCCTCAAGGAGAAAGGTATCACCAGGCTGGTGGTCGGCGGCTGCATGACCCAGTTCTGCGTCGATACCACCGCGCGGCGCGCCGTTTCGCTCGGCTACGATGTAACGCTGATGTCTGATGGACATATGACGGCCGACATGGGCGAACTCCGCTTCGAACAGATCATTGCCCACCACAATGCCGTGCTCGACGAGTTCGATGCCGGCAGCCACGAAATCCGGCTTGCACAGGCAGCGGCGATCAATTTCGGATAGGCCGCAGCCAACGCCCAGGCGTCCAGCCGAGATTCATTCCCGCTGCCGCAACAAGGATGATTGCCGCACCGAGGATCTGCAATGGCTGCAGTGCGCGACCAAAAGCGAGGCCGTCCACTGCGATCGCGACGATCGGGTAAATGAAGGAAAGTGCGCCGGTGAGATGTGTCGGCAGCTTCTGGATTGCGCCGTAGAGCAGTACATACATCACGCCGGTATGGACGACGCCCATCGCCACCAGAATGCACCACGATCCGGCCGTTGTAGGCAGGTCCGAAAAGTCGGTCACCGGCGCCAGCATGAGAATGCCGGTCGAAACCTGAATGAGCGCGATCAGGTGCGGCGGCGTGCCCTTCAGCCACTTTGCAGCAAGTGCCGCCAGCGCATAGAAGAAGGCCGCCCCAAGTGCCAGCGCAATACCCAGCCCGTAGCTGCCTGAAATGCCGCCGGCCTCAGGTTTGGCTTCGATAATCGCCACCATGCCGGCAAAGGCGAGCGCCAGCCAAAAGAGTTTCGCCAAAGTGATCTTCTCGCCGAGGAATGCGGCGCCGAGCGCCAGCAGCATGAAAGGTTGGGTATTGTAGACGGTGGTCGCGATCGAGATCGATGCGTGCGAATACGAGGCGAAAAGCAGCAGCCAGTTCGCCACGATGGCGATCCCGCCGAGCACCGCGATGCCAAAGGTTCTCGGCGAGAGAATGCCGGGCTTCAAGAATCCGAGCGCGCCGCAGATGACAAGAAGGCTCGCAGCCCCAAACAGGCAACGCCAGAAAACAACTCCGCTCACAGGCTGGCCGGACATGACGACGAACCAGCCGATCGTTCCCGAAATTACCATTGCTGCCGTCATCTCAACCGTGCCTTTGCCTATATCGTTCTGCATCGCGATCTCCTTTGTGCCTTGGAGATTATTGTGTTTGGATGCCAATCTCTATAATCTACAATGCGCGATAGTCGAATTTCTCCTAATAATGAAAGGTAAACTCGCTTTGACGGCTAACGAAGCATCTCGCCTGGACAGCGTCGACCAGCGTCTCCTCGATGCGCTGGCGCAGAACGCGCGTATTTCGCTAAAAGAGCTGGCGCAGGTGGCCAACCTCTCGTCGCCAAGCGCGGCGGAACGGCTGCGAAGGCTGGAGGAGCGCGGCATCGTCACGGCCTTCACGATCGATATCGATCCGGCTGCCCTCGGCTATCCGCTACAGGCAATCGTCCGCGTCCGGCCGCTGCCGGGACAGTTGCATGTCGTCGAGCGCATCATCCAGGAGACGCCTGAATTCATCGAATGCGACAAGGTGACCGGCGACGATTGCTTTATCGCCCGCCTCGTCGTCCGCTCGATGGGAGAACTCGACGGTATTCTGGACAAGGTGGCCGAAAAGGCTGAGACCAACACCTCGATGATCAAGGCTTCCCCCGTCAAACGCCGCCTGCCGCCGCTTTCGAGCCGCTGAATGGATGCCTCGCGAACCGTTCTGTCTAGAAGTCCGCCATCGGCGAGAGCATCGCCGGCGACGCAGGCGCGAGATCGGTCGTACTGCGGACCATGAAGGCCGTACCGCTGTCGGAGGCGAGAGCCTCTCCGCGCCAGTCAAGCTTGTCCGGCGAAAAGAAGACGTCGACCTGTTCAGGCCCTTCGCCGAGCCTGCCGAGGATGACGGCAAGCGGCGGAATTTCCGTACCGACGACGTCGAGCAGGCCGAAGCGGCCAGCCTCTCCGGCTTTCCACGCGATGACGGCTTTCTCCGCGTCGAGCCAGCTCAAACGAACCTCGGGATCGAGTTGGGTATTTACGAGAAACATCGCCGCATTGCCCGAAACGGCCAGCACATCCGAAACCGGTGCCCGCGTCTTCAGCGCCTCCTTCAGCAAAGCGAGATCGGCCTTATTCCATGGATCGAGCTCTCGGGCAGGTTTTCCCGCGGAATGTGGTTTCGGTGCTGCCCCGCAGTAGCGGTGCATCGGCAGGCTGCGGAAGCCGTAAGGTTCGTAGAGCAAAGGCTTGTCGGTATAGAGCACGATAGCCTCGAACTGCCGACTCTCGCACCATTCAAGCGCCTTACACGTCACGTCGCGGTAAAGCCCGCGTCCGCGCCATGGCGGGCGAACGGCGCCGGATTGGAAGGCAGCCGCGTTGATCTGCCGGCCGTTGACGACGAGTGGCATGGCAAAGGCGGATAGATTGGCGGCTAGCGTGTCGTCGGCGGCAAACCAGCCGAAAGGCATGCTTGTCGGATCCGGGCCACCGAGCTGCTGCAGCGGCCCGATATCGATGCCGAATGTATCGTCGAGGAGAGAGACGAGCGCTGCCCATGCTGCCCGATCGTCGAAATAGTCCTGACGAAAGGTCAGCCCGGCACTATCGAACGACTTGCTCAAACGCCGGTCGATCCGAAGCCGCCGGCGCCGCGTGCCGTGGTGCTGCTTTCGGTGATCTCTGCAACGCGCACCTGAGTGACCGGCGCGATCACCATCTGCGCGATGCGCATGCCGCGCGTGATTTCGAATGGCTCATCGCCGAGATTGACGAGCAGCACCTTCACTTCGCCGCGGTAGTCGCTGTCGATCGTGCCGGGAGTGTTGAGGCAGGTGATGCCGTGCTTGAAAGCGAGGCCGGAACGGGGCCGAACTTGCGCTTCGTAGCCATCCGGAATTTCGAAGATGAAGCCGGTCGGCACCAGCGCGCGCTTGCCGGGCGCGAGCGTCATCGGCTCGTTATCGGCAACGGCCGCCCGAAGGTCCATGCCCGCAGCACCGCTCGTCTCATAGGAGGGCAGGTCAAGACCTTCGCCATTGGGCAAACGGACAAGGTTGAGCTGCGGACGGATGTCGTTGTGAATGGTCATGCGACATTACTTTGCGCCGGGAGGCCCAAGGTCAATTGCATTGGCGGGCTTTAATCGCTAGATACGCCGCAATTCCACAGGATTCACATCATGGCCGAAAGTCTCGCCGAGGCGGTTTCTCGCCGCCGCACATTCGCTATTATCGCGCACCCGGACGCGGGCAAAACCACGCTCACCGAAAAGCTGCTTCTTTTCGGCGGCGCAATTCAGCTCGCCGGTGAAGTCAAGGCGAAGAAGGATCGCATCCAGACCCGGTCGGACTGGATGAAGATCGAGCGCGAGCGCGGCATCTCTGTAGTGACCTCCGTCATGACCTTCGAATATGACGACAACGTCTTTAACATTCTCGACACGCCCGGCCACGAAGACTTCGCGGACGATACCTATCGCACGCTGACAGCTGTCGACGCCGCCGTCATGGTGATCGACGCCGCCAAAGGCATCGAGCCGCGTACGCTGAAGCTCTTCGAAGTCTGCCGCATGCGCGATATCCCGATCATCACCTTCATCAACAAGATGGACCGCGAAAGCCGCGATCCGTTCGAAATCCTGGATGAGGTGGAGGAGAAACTGGCGCTCGACACCGCGCCGATCACCTGGCCGATCGGCCGCTCCAAAACGTTCTGTGGCTCATATCACCTGGCCACGAACACTGTGCGCGGTTCAGATACGGAAGTGGAAGCAACGCCGGTCAACGGACCTCAGAGCGTCGCTGATCGGTTGCCGGAAAACGAGCGGGTTGCCTTCATCGACGAGACGGAACTGGCGATGGAGGCTTGCCGTCCCTTCGACCGCAAGGCTTTCCTCGAGGGTCACATGACGCCGGTCTTCTTCGGCTCGGCGCTCCGCAATTACGGTGTCCGCGATCTCATCAACGCGCTCGGTGAATTCGCCCCGCCGCCGCGCGACCAGATAGCCGATACCCGCAAGGTGCATGCAAGCGAAGACAAGATGACGGCCTTCGTCTTCAAGATCCAGGCCAATATGGACCCCAACCACCGCGACCGCATCGCCTTCGCCCGCATCTGCTCCGGCAAGCTGGAACGCGGCATGAAGGCACGCCTCGCGCGCACGGGCAAGCAACTGGGTCTCACAGCGCCGCAGTTCTTCTTTGCCTCGCAAAGACAGCTCGCCGATACCGCCTATGCGGGCGACGTCGTCGGTATTCCGAACCACGGCACGCTGCGCATCGGCGATACGCTGACGGAAGGCGAAGCGCTGGTGTTCCAGGGCGTGCCTAACTTCTCGCCGGAAATTCTCCGTCGTGTCCGTCTTGAAGACGCGATGAAGGCGAAGAAGCTGAAGGAGGCCCTGCAGCAGATGGCCGAGGAAGGGGTCGTCCAGCTCTTTTCCCCGGAAGATGGTTCGCCGGCGATCGTCGGCGTTGTCGGTGCCCTGCAGCTCGATGTGTTGAAGGAACGCCTGCAGGCGGAGTACGGCCTGCCGGTCTCCTTCGAAATGTCGCGCTTCTCAGTCTGCCGTTGGGTATCGGCCGAGCAGCCGGCAGAACTCGAAAAGTTCCTGACGGTCAAACGCGGGGATATCGCCCGCGATCTCGACGGCGACCCGGTGTTCTTGGCGCAGGACAGCTTCTCGCTGCGCTACGAGGCGGAGCGCTATCCGGCAATCAAGATGGTTGCAATCAAGGAGTATCACGTCGCCAAAGCGGCGTGATTTCCAATTACGCGGCGGCAATAATCTCGATTTCGACCAGCCAGTCCTCCCGCAGCGTTTCGACGACGATGGCTGTTGTGGGCACCCGACGCGCTCCGAGCGCCGCCACCCGCGCATTCTGGTTTGCCTCGGCAAAGGATGCATCGCGCAGGTAGCTGGTCAGCCGCACGATGTTGTCTGCGGTCATTTGTGCCTCTGCCAGAATTCGCCTGAGGTTCGACCAGATCAGTTGGAGTTGGGAGTCTAGATCGACGCCGGCTGCACCAGCCTCATCAAGGCCCATCGTTCCGCTAACGAAGACAAGGCGGTCAGGCTGGCGCACCTCCATGGCATGCACGTAATCGGACGTGGCGGTGTAGATGCCGTCGTGCGGATTGCGAACGATCATTTCCATTTCTGCTCCTCTGGAATTTCATATGGCTTTGTCGCTATTTTGCCGAATAAAGTTCGGCTGGAAAATGCAGGAGTAGGAACGGATGGAAAATACAGACGGCATTCGGCAAAAGCGGCGGGAGAGGGCCTCCCTCGATCCGTTCGACCGAAAGATATTAGCAGCTCTCGCCGCCGATGCGGGTCAGAGCTACGCCGTGCTGGGAGAGAAGGTAGGGCTTTCTGCGCCGTCGGTGCACGAACGGGTCAAGCGGCTGAAGCGGTCCGGTGTCATCCGGGATGTGGTCGCCCGGCTTGATGGCACAGCAGTCGGCAAGCCGCTGTTGGCCTTCGTGCATGTGGAGGCGGCGGGTTGGGGCAAGAGCGCACGGCTGATGCAGATCAGCCGGTTTCCGGAGGTGGAGGAGATGCACTCGGTCGCCGGGGATGCCAGCATGATCCTCAAGGTGCGGTTGGAAAATCCGCAGGCGCTCGAATTTCTCCTCGGCCAGATTCATTCCGTGCCGGGCGTCAGCGGCACGCGCAGCTATGTCGCGCTTTCCACGTATCTCGAGCGGCCGGTACAGGCGCAAGTCACGGACGGGTGGCCCTCTGTGCCGTTGCCGCCGGAATAGTCAGTCGAATTTCACGGCCGCCGTGTTGGCGCCGCAGACCAAGACGCAGACGCGTTCGTTCCGTACCGGAACATATTTGCCGGAAAGCACGGCTGCGAATGCCGCCGCACCTCCGGGCTCGGCAACGACCCTCGCCCCTTCCCATAGGGTTTTCTGAGCAGCACGGATTTCATCGTCCGTTACCAGCACCGGCGGCTGCACGAATTGCTGCGCGAGAGGAAACATCAGTTCACCAACCCGTTTCGGGGCGAGCGAATCTGCCGCAATGCCCCCTGCCGGAGCATCCACTGGTTTACCCGCCCTGAAGGCCTCGTAGAGGGTCGGCGCTCCATCGGATTCCACGGCGATGATCTTCACCCGGCCGCGAAACCAGGCGGCGATGCCGCCGACCAATCCGCCGCCGCCGACCGCGACCAGCAATGTGGTGATGTCCGGCATGTCCTCCTCGATCTCCTTGCCGAGCGTTCCCTGACCGAGCAGCGTCTCCGCCTGGTCATAGGCATGTATGGCAAGCGCGCCGCTTGCCCGCTCATGGGTCTCGCTCGCCGCGAGCGCATCGGCGTAACGCTCGCCGCCGATGACCAGATTGGCGCCGTAGGCGCGGATTTTCTCCGCCTTGGCAGGCGAGGTGACGCTCGGCACGAAGATGGTGGCCGGCACGCCAAGCCGCGATGCGGCATAGGCAACGGCCGCGCCGTGGTTGCCGCCGGAGGCTGCCACGATGCCGGCTGCGGGCACCTGCCGCGTAAGGAGGTGGGAAAAGGCGCCGCGTGCCTTGAAGGAGCCGGAATGCTGCAGACATTCGAGCTTGAGATCGACCTTGAGCGGCGCTCCGCCGAAATCCTGCATGTCGACGCACATCACGGGTGTGCGACGGATATGGGGGCGGATCCGCCCTTCGATTTCGGCAATGCGTTCGGCAGAAAGGGCGATCGGCATGCTGGCTCTCCATGGATTGACAATATTTCGTTACTTGGCAAAATAACGAAATGCAAGATGTTGATATTTTGAAAGCCCTCGCCAATGAACGACGCCTCGTCGTTCTCGAATGGTTGAAAGAGCCGCGGGAGCATTTCTTGCCTCAGGTGGATGGCGACCTAGAGGACGACGGTGTCTGCGCCGTGCTCATCGCCGAAAAGCTGGGCATAACACCGGCAACGCTTAGCGAACATATGCGTATATTGGTGCAGGCGGAGCTGGTACACGCAAAACGTATAAAGCAATGGATCTTCTATCGGCGCAATGAAGACCGCATCGCGGCGCTGAAGCAGGGGCTTTTCGCACACCTATGATCGGTCGGGTCATGGCTGACCCAGCCGCTCGCCTATGAACTCCACCACGGCGCGCACTGATGGCAGTTGGCCGCGCCGATGCGGGAGGAGCACCGTTGTCGTGATGTTGCCCGCCGTCCATTCTGGCAGGATACGGATCAACCGCCCTTGCTCTATTGCCTCTCGGCAGACGGAAGTCGGAAGAATGGTGATTCCCATTCCCGCCGCCGCGGCTCTCAGCAGGACGAAAGGTTCGTCGGCCGCCATCACCGGCGGTGGCTTGACCAGCGTTTCGTCCCCTGTGGCCGAGAAAAGCCGCCAGGCCGTCTCGGTGAGGCTGGGCATGACGGCAGCATGCGCCACGAGATCCTCCGGCCTTTGTGGAGCCCCGTGCCTGTCGACATAGGATGGCGCGGCGACCAGAAGAAATTCATGCTCTGCCAATTTGCGCTGCACGAGGCTTGAATCGGCAAGCGGCAGCTGATGGCTGCGTACTGCGATGTCGAAGCCCTCTTGTACGATATCGACGAAGCGATCGGTGACATGCAGAAAGACTTTAAGCTTCGGATATCGGAGCGCCAGGTCCGGCAGATGCTCGGCCAGCATGAACTGCGAAGTCGGCACCGAGGCCGTGATGCGCACGGTGCCGCTCGGCTCGCCGAGACGCGACCGGACAATGCTTTCCGCCATCTCCGCTTCGATGACGGATGCCTGCGCGTGCTCGAAGAAATCGCGTCCCAAATCCGTGAGTGAAAAGCTGCGCGAGGTGCGCTGGATCAGTCGCGCGCCCAGCTTAGCCTCCAGTTCCGCAACACGCTTGCTCACCGTCGATTTGGGAACGCCGAGGCGCCGTCCAGCGGCGGTGAAGCTGCCGCCTTCGACTGCGTGAACGAAAAGGTTGAGATCGTTGAGGTTAAAGGAGCTCAATTCAATCTTCCAGATTTATAGACTTTGATGTGCATTTTGAGCGGCTGTTCGGCAATCGTCCACAAAACGATATTCTGATCGTGAAATCAGTTCAATCCCGAAAGGAACGACGAATGTCTCCGATTTTGTTTTACGGAGTGCCGGAAGGCTGCTCTTTTGCCTCCATTGTCGCACTCGAATGGTCAGGCGAGCCCTATCACCTGTGCCGCATCGAGATGCCGGAAGTCGTCTCGAGCAAAGACTATGGGCGGATCAACGCGATCGGCGAAACACCTTCGCTCATGCTTGGCGATGGCCGTGTCATCAGCGAGAGCATGGCAATCCTCAACCACATCGCTTCCGGCCACATCCGCAAGGGTCTCGGCTTTGCACAGGGCAGCGCCGAGTTCGATAGGCTGAATCAGATGCTCGCCTATCTCAATACCAGCTTTTTCAACGCCTTCAGCCCGCTCTGGTACACGATCGAGCATGAGCTGGAGCCGGATGCCAGGAAGGCGCTGACCGCTTATGGCGTTGCCAAGGTCGAGAAGGTCCATAGGGAACTCGAGCAACTTCTTGCCGGCCGCAAGTGGCTGCTTGGCAAAGGACCCAGCCTTGCCGACGCCTATTTCGCCGGCATCGCACGTTGGAACGACTTCCACAAGGTCGTGGATCGCAAGCAATTCCCGGCACTGAACAGCCTCTATGAGAGGCTGCAGGAAAATCAAGCAGTGCGCTTTGCCCTGGCGATCGAACACGAAGAACAGGCTGAAAGCACAGGTGGCTTTCGTGGCCATGTCACCCTCAAGGACGCGCTCGGCTATCTGAAGCACGCAGCCTGATGCCTTGCAAAATTATCCGCGCGGGTCATTCCCCGCGCGGATATCGCTGGTTCTCTTCCAGAACGTTAAGGTCCATGTGGTTGCGCATATAGCGCTCCGAGGCCTTCTGCAGCGGCTGGTAGTCCCAGGGATAATAGGCGCCATTGCGCAGCGCTGCATAAACGACCCAGCGGCGTGCCTGGCTTTCCCGCACGGATTGGTCGTATTGTGCGAGGTTCCAGCGTCTATTTGCCTGTTCGGTCAATGCCTTGAGCGTCGCGGTATGGGCCGGGTCCGTAGCGAGGTTCTTGAGCTCGTGCGGATCGGCATCGAGGTCGAAGAGCATCGGCGGGTCTTTTTCGCAGAGCGACAGCTTGTAGCGCCTGTCGCGCAGGCAGACGAGCGGCGCGATCGAGCCTTCCGCAGCATATTCCATCGGCACCGGGCCGCGACTGCCGGTGCCCGTGGCGAGGGGGGCCAGATCCTCGCCGTCGGTCCATTTCTTGAGCGAGCTTATGTCGAGACCGGCAAGTCCGGCCAGCGTTGGCGTTACGTCCAGCGTTGAAATCGGCTGATCGATTCGCGTTGCCTTCCAGCCGGGTGCGGCAATCATCAGCGGTACCCGCGCCGAACCGTCGAAGAAGCACATCTTGAACCACAGCCCGCGTTCGCCGAGCATGTCGCCGTGGTCGGAGACAAACAGGATGATGGTGTTTTCCGCCATCCGTCCGCGCTCGAGCACGTCGAGGATCTCGCCGATTTTCTCGTCCACATAAGAGATACTGGCGAAGTAGCCCCTTCGCGCGCGGCGGATGTGTTCGGGCGTAATGTCGAAAGCCTTGTAGTCGCAGGCTTCGAGCAGGCGCTGCGAATGCGGATCGAGCTCATCGAACGGGATTGGTCCGACCTTAGGGTCGAGCGCCGGGCAGTCTTCGTAGAGATCAAAGAATTTCCGCCGTGCCACGTAAGGGTCGTGCGGGTGCGTGAAGCTGACGGTCAGACACCATGGACGCTCGTCCTGCCGGCGCGAAAGATCGTAGAGTTTGCGGGTCGCGTGGTAGGCAACCTCGTCGTCATATTCCATCTGGTTGGTGATTTCGGCGGCGCCGGCGCCGGTGACCGAACCAAGGTTGTGATACCACCAGTCGATGCGCTCGCCGGGTTTCGTATAGTCGGGCGTCCAGCCGAAATCGGCGGGATAGATATCGGTCGTCAGCCGCTCTTCGAAGCCGTGAAGTTGATCTGGCCCGACGAAATGCATCTTGCCGGAAAGCGCTGTCTGATATCCGGCGGCCCGCAGATGGTGCGCGTAAGTCGGGATGTCGGAGGCAAATTCCGCGGCATTGTCATAGACGCGTGTCCGGCTGGGGAGCTGGCCCGACATGAAGGAGGCTCGCGCCGGAGCGCAGAGCGGGCTTGCCGTATAGGTGTTGGCGAAACGCACGGAACGCTCCGCCAATGCCTTCAGATGCGGCGCGTGAAGAAATTCGGCCGGTCCGTCCGGAAACAGCGTTCCGTTGAACTGGTCGACCATGAGGATGAGGATATTCGGGCGCGCCATCATTCGTTTGTCCTTGGATATTAGAGGCCGAGCGAGCTTTTCACCGTATCAGCAGCAGGCTTCCCGTCGAGCGTGGTGACGCCGGAGAGCCACGGATCGATGGCCTTTTGGATTTGCCTTTTGCCATGCAGCGGGAAGCGGCACCGGAGAGGAGGAAGAAGAGGAGGCTGGCAGCGAACCGGTTCGTGGACGAATTCTTTCCATTGCAGTTCCCCTGTTATTCGAGCAATTTATTGAACATCAGGTTAGTTCCCCTTGTGAAGCTGGCTTTTTTCAATGGGTGATCAAAGGATTTCTTATGGCAGAGCGACCAATTGACCTTGGATGGGTTCGCGTATTTGCCGCGGTGGGGAAAATGGGCAGTCTCTCGTCTGCGGCCGGAACTCTCGGCCTGACCCAGCCTGCTGTCAGCTATCAGATCCGCCGCCTGGAAGAGCACATGGGCGTCAGCCTCCTTCAGCGGCAGCACCGCGGTGTCGAATTGACGTCGGAAGGCCGCAGGCTTTTCGACGTCACCTCTCGTACGGTTGACGATATCGACATGTTGGTGCGCAGTTTTCGCAGCCAATCCGAGCGTCCGGCGATCAGGCTGAGGACGGATTACGCCTTCTCATCGCTCTGGCTGATCCCACGTATGCATACCTTCCGCCTGCTTTATCCCGAAATGGACATCCAGATCGTCGCGACGCAGCGCATGGAGCATGGCCCGCCGGATGGCGACATTGCCGTCGTCTTCGGAACGCGGCAGGAATTCGGCAGCAACGCGACGCTACTTCTGCCGGAAAAGGTCGTCCCGATTTGCACCCAAGGCTTTCTGGATCGAAACGGCCCCTTCTTCGATCCGTTCGAGATTGCCAGCGCGCGTCTTCTGCATCTCGATACGCGCGCACCGTCGCCGTGGTTCGATTGGAAGACCTACCTCGCCGAGCTCGGCATCAATCGTGATGCGGCGGTAGGGCAGGGCGAGCTCAGTTTCAACACATATTCGCTTGTCGTGCAGGCTGCGATCGGCGAGCAGGGGCTGGCGATCGGCTGGATGGGTCTGGTCGATTCGCTGCTCGCGTCACGTATGCTGGTTACAGCCGGACCGATGTTGGAGGCCACGGACCGTGGCTACTGGCTTGTGCCGCCCAAAGCGCAGAGCGCGGAGACTGATCGGCTTGCCGCCTGGCTGATCTCCGAGGCCGGCATAGACGCGCTCAAGGCGCAAGATCTTTGAGAAAATCCCGGCACCAGCGCGAAACATCGTGTTCGAGCAAATGGTCCATCATCATCTGCCAGCGCTCTTTCCGCTCTTCCAGCGGCATACTGAGCGCCCTCGCCATCGCGTTTGCCGTACCCTCGATGTCGTAGGGGTTGACCAGCAGGGAGCCTTTCAGCTCGCGGGCAGCACCGGCGAAGCGCGAAAGCACGAGCACGCCCGGATCGTCCGGGTTTTGTGCAGCCACATATTCCTTCGCGACAAGGTTCATCCCGTCCCGGAGCGGCGTCACCAAGCCGACTTTGCCGAGCCGGTAGAGCCCAGCGAGAATGTGGCGTCCCACGGAGCGGTTGATATAGCGTATCGGCACCCAATCGACGGCGCTGAGAGCGCCGTTCACCCTGCCGGCCTGCTCGGCCACGGTGCGTTGCATGGCTTCGTATTCAGGCACTTCGGAGCGGGACTTCGGAGTGATCTGCAGATAGGTGACACGCCCCTGCTGTGCCGGGTTGGCCAGGATGAAGCGCTCGAAAGCGTCGATGCGCTGCGTGATTCCCTTGGAATAATCTAGGCGGTCGACGCCGATGATCAGGCTGCGGCCTTCGATGCTTAGACGCGCTTTTTTGACCATGCTGTTGGTCGCGGCCCTTTGGGCGAATTCGGCAAAGGCTGCAGTCTCGATGCTGATCGCATAGGCGCCGCCCTTGAAAGTCCGGCCGTGGGAGCTGTAGCGGCCTTCGCCGAGTTCGTCGCCGATGCCTTCCCGTCTGAGACAGCCGGCGAAATTCTCAAGGTCGTGATCCGTCTGAAAGCCGACAACATCGTAGTGCGAGAGGCCGCGCATGATCTGCTCGTGAACCGGCATTGTGAAGAGCACGTCCGCAGGCGGCCATGGAATATGGAGGAAGAAACCGATGCGGTTCTTCAGGCCCATTTGACGCAGTTCCGCGGCGAGCGGGATCAGGTGGTAGTCGTGCACCCAGATGAGGTCATCGGGTTCGATCAGCGGCGCCAGCCGATGGGCGAAAAAACGGTTGACGCGGAAATAGCCGGCCATCTCCTTGCGGCCGTATTCGGCGAGATCCAGACGGTAGTGGCAGATCGGCCAGAGAACGCGGTTGGCAAAGCCGTGATAGTATTCTTCCACATCGGTATCGGTCAGATCCGTCAGTGCATAGGTGATGTTGCCTTGCTGCAGCCGTGCAAGCGGCTGCGGCTCATGCTCGCCGCTCGACTTTCCCGACCAGCCCATCCATATGCCGCCGCGCTCTTCAAGGGCTGCCTTTAGGGCGACCGCCAGCCCGCCGGCGGGCGCAATGCCGCCCTTGTCGGGAACGGGCACGCGATTGGAAACAATGACGAGACGGCTCATGCCAGTTCCTTTCATGCAATGAAATACGTCGGGCGCTCAAATCATCACGAGGCCAATGCCGCAATGATGCCGCGCAGAGCTTCGGCAGAGGGGATGGAGCCGCGCGCTTCGCTCGCAGGCGAAAGCGGCCCGACGCGGATCGAATGGCCGCCAAGCCGGTTGACCGTGCGAAACATCGCTTCGTCGGTCACGTCGTCCCCGATCGCAATGGCGCGTCTGCCGGCAAAGACCGGATGTGCGAGAAAGGCTTCGACCGCGTTGCCCTTGTCGGCGCTGGCCGGACGAATTTCGATCACCATCTTGCCGTGCTGGATCGTCCAGTTCGGTCCGGCTCGACTAAGCGCCTGTTCCATCAATGGTTCGAGTTCGAGCTCCCTGCCCGGTGCAAGCCGATAATGTGCGGCGACCGCCGCTCCCTTATCCTCGATCAGAACCCCCGCCCAACCTGCAGTCTCGGCGGTGAGATCCGCCTTCAGCCTCTCGAATTGCGCTGTTACTTCGGCTTTGCGCACGCTTCCGTCCGGGTCGCGCCGCTCGGCACCGTGAAGTCCGGCGATCGGAAAGTGGAACGGCGAAAAAAGCTGGTCGGCATAGTCGAGCCCCCGGCCGGTCACCAGGGCCAGCGCACCTCCGAGCCTTGTCGCCAAGGCGTCGAGATTTGCAGGCAGCGACGGTGGAACGACGATGTCGTCTGGCGTTTCGGCTAACTCGAGCAAGGTCCCGTCGATGTCCATGAAGAGAGCCCATTTTTCCGGCTCGGCGGAGAGAACAGCGAGAATAGAGTCTTCCCCTGAAACCGCATCCGGTTTCGAGGCGCTGAGAGACTGCTTCTGGTATGACATGAGGCTCTATCTATGTCAGGCCCCGCTTCAGGCAACCCTAACTTTCCGTTTCGAAGCGCGGCAGGGCTTCGATATTGCCGGTCCAGGGCAGCGCAGAGCGGCACCAGATCTGCTTGCGCGGCGACAGATCGGCCCGCTCATTGATCGTGCCGACGCGGATGCCGACGAAGGCGTTGTCCTCTCCCATGCGATAGAGATGCGAGCCGCAATCCGGACAGAAGAATTGCCGGCTGTATGCTCCGCTTTCGCCATGCTTGACATAGGTTTTCGGCGTACCGCGGAGAAGCCGGAAATCTTCCTGTCGCGCAACCGTGCTGACGCGATAGGCCGTCCCCGTCAGCCGCTGGCAATCCGTGCAATGACAGATGCTGACGCGCTCCGGATCGATCTCGGCCTCATAGGCAATCGCGCCGCAATGGCATCCCCCGGTAACGTACATCTGCTCCTCATTCGGCTATCTGCGCCGCCGGATGCTGGCCATAGAAGGCCTTGGCATCAGCGGTAAAAGCGGCCCGCGCCTGCGCATTGGTGTAGAACATATGGCCGCCGCGATAGACGTCCAGGCTTACACGGCCTCGCGTCAGGCTTTCAGGCAGATGGTCCACGACATAGCGGCTGACCCCATAGGGCGTGACGATATCGCTGTAGCCATGTGCGATCAGCAAATGAAAGCCTGGATTGGAACCCAGTAGCTCGCGGATGTCGTCCGTTATGCTCGCCTGCAGCCGTGATCCGCTGCCGTGTCCACCGCCCCATTCCCACTGACGGCTGACGTCGCTTTCGAGCAGCGTATAGGTCATCTCGGTCCTGAAGCCGAGTTCGTTGCGTGCGTAATCGGCAAAAGCGCCGCCATAAGCGCGGGTAAATCCGTCGAGCACCGCATCATCGCCACGATCGGAGTCTGAACCCGGATAAGGGTCGGGCGTTGCGAACGAGGCATCGTAGGGGCTCATCACCTCGCCTTGCTGCTTGGCGGAATTCTTGGCAAAGGCATTGCCCAGGAAGCCGCGGTTTCGGGTGACGACGTCTTCGGGAATGCCGGTCATCGTCGAGACCTTGCCATAGAATGCCTTCGCAGCGTCCCCCGCCGGTGCTGGTCCGGCCAAGGTCGTCAGATACTCGCCGAGCGCGAACTTCTCCGCGTCTCTTTGCGCTTCTTCGTCAAAGGTCTTGCGGCGCTCGGCTTCAGCGGCGGCGAGGGACGGGAACTCCAGAGCAGCTCCAAGCGCAAACCGGTCTGCATTGAACATCAGCTGGCCCTCAAGCAAGGGCGAGAGCATGACCGCGCCGGCGATGATGATGCCTTGGCTTTGCCGAAGGGCAGCGGCGACCTTCGCGGCACGGAAACCGCCATAGCTTTCGCCGAGAAGATATTTTGGTGAGCCAGAGCGATTGTTGTGCGCGACATAAAGCGCGATCGCCTTTGCAATGCTCTGCGCATCGGCGTTGACGTTGTAATAGTTCGAAGCGTCGTCGGCCTTCGCCGTGCGGCTCCATCCTGTGCCGATCGGATCGATCAGCACGAGATCGGTGAAATCGAGCCAGCTCTGCGGATTGTCGACGAGCTTCGCATTTGCGCCGTCCCGGGCCTGGGGACCGAAATCCAATATGCGCGGCCCGACGAGCCCAAGGTGCAAAAATGCGGAAGCCGCGCCCGGACCGCCGTTGAAAGCGAAGGTAATCGGCCGGTTGGCCGCACCCTCCTTGGCGGTATAGGCGGTGTAGAATATCGCGCCGGTGCGAGCGCCGTTCTGCCCGAAGAGATCGAGCGTGCCCGCCGTCGCCGTATAGGTCAGCCTGCGCCCGCCGATGTTCTGTTCATGCTGGGTCACGGAATCGGACGGCAACAGCTTCAAGACGCCGGGCCGCTCCTGGGCATTCGAGACAGCAGGTGCAGCGAGAGCCAGCAGCGCGAACAGGATGGCGGCAGATCGGAACGACACTCTTTCCTCCTGGGCGATGGAACGCGATCATAGATAGCGTAACATCTGCCATCTCGCAGAGGTATCAAGAGATGGTGATGCGCAGGTGAGGAGAGGCGCTTACGTCTTCTGGGTCGTGCGCGCATTGACGTGCAGCGCTCGTCCTGCATTCCAGCCATTGATCGCGGCTCCAAATCCGAGCAGAACGAAGAGTACTGCGGACCAGGCAAAGCTTCCGGTCGTGCCGCGAATGAGCCCGACGATCAGCGGACCGACAGCGGCCAGCAGATAGCCGACGCATTGCGCCATGCCGGACAGGTGAGCGGCGACATGCGGATCGCGCGAGCGCAGCACGATCATTGTCATTGCCACTGCAATCAGGCCGCCTTGTCCCGTTCCCTGCAGCACTGCCCAAAGCCAGACCGTCGAAAGCGGTGCGAAGAGCAGGCCAAGCAGGGCCACCACGGCAATGACGCACAGCGCAGCGTTGATCAGCCGCTGGTCTTTGCCGCGTACGGCAATCTGCGGTGCCACGAGGCAGGCGGCGGCCTGTACCATGACTGATACCGAAACGATGGCGCCGGCAGTCACACCGTCGAGGCCGCGCTCGCGCAAGATCGGCACGAGCCAGCCGAAGACGCAATAGGCGAGCGCTGATTGAAGGCCCATGAAAAGGGTGACCTGCCAGGCAAGCCGGTCCCGCCAGAGGCCCTCGATCCTGAAGCCGCTTCGCCGCGTCTGCGCCGGTATCCTCAGAACCTGCGGAAGCCAGATCAAGGCGACGACGAAGGCGGGCAATGCCCAGGCGGCAAGAGCGCCCTCCAGAGATCCGTCGAGCGCGTGCTCGATCGGCAGTGTGAAACCGGCAGCGCTCGCTGCGCCGGCGCAGAGCGCCATCGTATAACATCCGGTCATCAGCGCTGTGCGGTCGGCGAAGTCGCGCTTGACCAGGCCAGGAAGCAGGACGTTTCCGACGGCGATACAAGCGCCAGCAAGCGCGGTTCCGAGAAAGAGAAGCGGAACCGAAGATAGCCCGCGCATGGCCGTGCCGAGTGCCAGCAGCACGAGCACGCCGAGGAGCGTTCGCTCGGCACCCAATCGCTGTGCCAGCTTTGGCGCGAGCGGCGAAAAAGCGCCCAGGCAAACGACGGGAAGCGTGGTCAGCAGGCTCGCGCCGAGGGCCGAAAGGCCAAGCCCCGCGCGAATTTCCGGCAGCAGCGCGGATGCGCTGGAGAACACGGGGCGAAGGTTGAAGGCGATGAGTACGAGGCTGATACCGAGAATGATACGGCTTGCCACTGTCGACTGTGCCGGAGCTTCGGGTGCAGGAATACTGTCCGCCTCGGCATCGATCAACTGCTCGTCGATGGCCTCGAGTGCCTCGGCTGCATCAGAAATGGAGGAGGTCACGAGAGAATCATCCGTTCAAGGGCGGCAATCACCGGCTTCATGAAGCGGCGCACGGCGGCATCCGCCTTCGCGGGGAGACCGGTCTCGATGGCATCGATGATATCGGCGTGCGCTTTCGTGTCGGGCTCGGGAATATCCTGCCCGAGCGTTGCCTCGATGGTTTCGGCAATCGAGGCCGAGAAGAAGTCATAGATCTCGATCATCGCCCGGTTGCCGGAGGCAGCGATGATCGCTTTGTGAAAGGCAAGATCGCGCTCGACGAAGGCCGCCTTGTCGCCCCCTTCGTATTTGCCGCGCTTGGCCAGGAGGTCGCGCAGCAGAGTTATGATTTCCGGCGTCTGCCGCAGCGAGGCGAGGCGGGCTGCCTCGACGTCCAGGGCGCAGCGCGCTTCGAACTGGTCGCGCAGACTTGCCCGCCGGGCCATCGTCAGGGGTCGACTGGCATCCCTCGTCGAAACGACGTAGGTTCCGGAGCCTTGTCGCGTTTCGAGCAGGCCCTGAGAGACAAGCACGCGCACGGCCTCGCGGACCGTGCCCCGGCTGACTGCCAGCGCGGCGGAAAGCGCGGCTTCGTTCGGCAGCTTGTCGCCGATGCTCCATCGCTTGGCGAGGATTTCGCCGCGGATCGCTTCAATCGCGGTCTCGGCCAGATTTGTCTTGTAGAGCGGTTGCATGGCATATTCATAAAGTCATCAGATGACTTTATGAATATGCCATGGCTCGGTTGCGGTCAAAGAAATTCTGCAAAATGAAAAAGGGCCGCCTCAGCGACCCTTTCCATGAGTTTGGCCTGTAGCTGGCCTGGACCGTCAAGGCGGCCCCAGGAAGGCGGGGATTAGAGCGAGGGCTGCCTCGCTTTCGTCACCTCTCCCATGCCCGTTACGAGGTCCGAAATCTCATTAGACATTGGATCACCTTCCTTTCGTTCTGTTGCTGATGCTTAAAAGGTAAGGAAAAATTTCGATGATGCAAGAGAAATCCTTGCGATGACCGCTGTGACACAGCCAAGAGGCAATGTTCACAAATGAAGATGCGTGCTCAACGAATGTGATCGCGTGAAGTGTTTCCAACCCGCATGTCGCCTTGCAAAATTTGCAATCGTTAAGTTTTTATTCACCATCGCGCTCGACAATCGATCGGGCATTTCCAACCAGTCCCGTCGCCAGGACGGCGGGTTACGGAGTCAGAAAAGCATGTGTCGCTGGGCAGCCTATCGTGGAGACCCCCTCTATCTCGAGGAGCTGGTTTCCTCGCCCGCCCACTCGCTCATCGAACAATCCCATTGCGCCACCCGCGCCAAGACCGCAACGAACGGCGATGGCTTCGGGATTGCCTGGTACGGCGACCGGCCGGAGCCCGGCCGCTACCGCGATATCCTTCCCGCATGGTCCGACTGCAATCTGAAGAGCCTGGCGCGCCAAATCCGCTCGCCGCTTTTCCTGGCCCATGTGCGCGCAGCCACCGGCGGCGGCACACGGCGCGACAATTGCCATCCGTTCACGCATGGGAATTGGTCTTTCATGCACAACGGCCAGATCGGCGGCTTCGAGCGCCTGCGCCGTTCCATGGAGGCGATGCTCGATGACGAGCTCTTCAATGTCCGCAGTGGCACGACCGATTCCGAGCTGATGTTCCTGCTCGCCCTGCAATTCGGTTTGTGCCGGGCGCCGCTTACCGCGATGGCGGAGATGGTGAGCTTCGTCGAAGGGCTTGCGGAAAACATCCTGGGCCACGCCCATGTGCGTTTCACCGCCGCGTTTTCCGACGGCCGGTCGCTCTACGGCATTCGTTATGCGACAGATCGAAAGGCGCCGACACTTTACGCCTCACCGATGCGCCAGGGACATTGCCTTGTTTCCGAGCCGTTGAATGACGACATCGATGCCTGGGCCGAGATACCGGACGGCAGCGCCGTCACGATTGGCGAGAACGGCATCGAGGTCGTGGCCTTCAAGCCGGAAAAGCGTATCAGCGCAGCGGCGGGTATCGCTATCCCTGCCTGAAGCGTTCGGCAATCAGCGCCGCCAGCTTTTCAGCAACCTCTTCCTTGCCGAGATCGGGCCACTGCTCGACGCCGCTTCGGCTGATCAGCTTCACGCTGTTGCGCATGCCGCCCATGACGCCCGTCGCCGGCGAGACGTCGTTCGCAACGATCAGGTCGGCACCCTTGCGCTCGAGCTTCGCCTTGGCGTTGTTTTCGACATCCTGCGTCTCGGCCGCAAAGCCGATCACCAGCGTCGGCCGCATCGTGTGGTGGCCGACCGCCTTCAGGATGTCCGGGTTTTCGGTCAGCGCCAGCGTCGGGATGGATTCGCCCGGATGCTTCTTGATCTTCTGATCGGCGGCAGAGGCCACGCGCCAGTCGGCTACGGCTGCCACCATGACGGCAATATCGGCCGGCAGCGCAGCGAGGACCGCATCGCGCATTTCTTCGGCGCGCTCGACATGGATCGTCCTGACGCCGACGGGATCGGCAATTGCCACCGGTCCGGAGATGAGTGCGACATCTGCACCGAGCTTCGCAAGTGCTGCGGCAATCGCATGCCCCTGCCTGCCGGAAGAACGATTGGCGATGTAGCGGACGGGGTCGATTGGTTCGTGGGTCGGTCCCGAGGTGACGATCGCCTTGCGTCCGGCAAGCGGCTTCGGCCCGTCGTCAAGTAACGCTTCGGCGGCGGCAACGATCTCCAGCGGTTCAGCCATGCGGCCGATGCCGGCCTCCTTGCTCTCCGCCATCTCGCCTGCCATCGGGCCGACGAAACGGATGCCGTCACCTTTCAGGATGTCGAAATTCCGTTTCGTCGCCGCGTGCGACCACATCTTCGGGTTCATCGCCGGCGCGGCAAGAACCGGCCGGTCCGTCGCGAGCAAAACGGTCGAGGCCAGGTCATCTGCGAAACCGTTTGCCATCTTGGCCATCAGGTCGGCCGTTGCTGGCGCAATCAGAATGAGGTCGCAGTCGCGAGCAAGCCGGATATGGCCCACATCCTGTTCGTCCTGCCGCGAAAAGAGATCGGTGAAGACGTGGTCTGCGGCAAGAGCGCCGACAGCAAGCGGCGTCACGAATTCCTGCGCGCCCTTCGTCATCACCGGACGCACCGAAGCACCGCACTCGCGCAGGCGCCGGATCAGGTCGAGGCTCTTATAGGCGGCGATGCCGCCGGAAATGATGAGCAGGATGCGTTTGCCGCTGAGAGCCATGGCCTTCTATCCGTCGCCTTGTTGACCACTACCGACCCTAAGCCTTTGGCGGATAACATGCAATCACCACGGCGCTCCTGAGCTCTTCGACCATTCGGAGTGAGATCGCGATCGCGCCCGACGCCGCCGAGTTGGACAATGGAACCGCCTGCTTCTCCATATGATGGAACTCGAATTCAAAAATGCCGAACGATGATCAAGATCGAAGGGATAGCGGCTTTCGTCGCAGTGGTGGAATGAGGTTCCGTGAGCCAGGCTGCGGGGCGCCTCCGCATGTCGAAATCCGTTGTCAGCGAAAGACTGGCGGATCTGGAAAAGACACTCGGCGGCATGCTGCTTCACCGCACGACACGCAAGCTGACGCTGACGCAGGACGGCACCGCCTTTATGGAGCGTGCGCTTCGGATCGTGCATGAGATAGAAGAGGCCGCAGCCGATATGGCCGAGCGCCGCGGTACGCTTGCCGGTCCCTTGCGTATTGCAGCACCTGTCACCTTCGGTCGCATGCATCTTGGTCCGGCCCTCTATCCGTTTTTTTGGCCGCACCCCGAAATCGCGCTGACGCTCGACATCGATGACCGCCGTGTGGACGCTTCGTCGGAAGGTTACGACGCCATTATCCGCCATGGGCCGATCTCCGATTCCCGGCTGGTGGCCTGGAAGCTCTCGCGCAGCCGCCATCTGCTGACGGCTTCGCCAGCCTATCTCGACCGCCACGGGACGCCGGCGACATTATCCGATCTCGATGATCATCGAGGCCTGTTCTACACCAATCGCGGCATCGCGGACTGGCGCTTCCAGACCCCGACGGGTGCAATCGTCGTGCGTGCGAAGCTGGCGATGGGTATCAACAATGGCGACATGCTTCGCGATGCGGCAATTGCAGGACTCGGGATCGCGCTGCTCCGGCAATCCGCGAAGGCAAGCTCGTCGAGATTGATGTCGGCTACAGGCCCGAAGCGGAGTCCGTCTACATGGCACATCCGCAAGGCCGCCACCCTTTCGCCAAACTCCGCGCCATAGCCGATCACCTGAAAAAAGCCTTCGGCGATCCGCCTTATTGGGATCCTGCAGGCTAAGTCAAAGCAGGCTCATCAGATTTTCCGTCACCGGCGAGCGCTGCGTCTTCAGCACCGCGAGGGCCAGCCGCGCGACCGCAGGCGGCCCGTCGATCGGCCGGTAGGCGACGCCATCGAGCCTGATCTGTGCGATCGATGCCGGAACGATCGACACGCCGAGCTCTGCCGCAACCAGATTGACGACAGAGGAAATCTGCGGTGCTTCCTGTGCCACCGTCAGTTCGAAACCCGCCTTCCTGCAGGCGAGCACGACATCGTCGAAGAGGCTGAGGCCAACCAGCCGCGGGAAGAGAATGAACGGCTCATTTGACAGCAGTGCCAGGGACAGGCGTTCGTGCTTCGCCAGTGGATGGTTTGCGGGCAGGGCGACCACCATCGGCTCGTCATCGAGACGTTTCAGGCGCACGCCCGGCGGATCGTCGAGGCTCGGGCGCATGAAGGTCGCATCCAACTCGCCGCGATTGAGTTTCTCCATCAGTGCCAACGTATTCATCTCCGTCAGAGACAGCCGTACTTCCGGCCACTGCGCTCGAAACCGCCTGATCGTCGCGCTGACAACCGGATTGAACGCGGAGGAGGCCGTAAAGCCGAGCGCCAGCTTGCCCGTCTCGCCGCGATTGGCACGCTGGGCGGCAAGTTTCGCCTTCTCGGCAGAAGCAAGTGACGCCTTGGCTTCGCCGAGAAACGCCTCGCCCGCCGCCGTCAATTCCGCGCCATGCGGCACGCGGTGAAACAAGGCCGCGCCGATTTCCGCTTCGAGATCGCGGATCTGCTGGCTGAGCGGGGGCTGGCCGATGCCGAGTTTCACCGCGGCCCGCGTAAAGTTGCCTTCCTCCGCGACCGCCAGAAAATAGCGGATATGCCGAAGCTCCATGCGGTATCTCCAAAACCTATCGGAAACATCAGTTCCATATATTGGACAGCTTATGCCCTTCTGACTAGATGAATGGAGAAAGGCTTGAGCCATGCACAAGACCGCAGCCAGAATGAGCGACATTTCCTCGATCGAAACACCGGCGGCGTCCCCGGCGAAAGAATACCTGCAGCGTGGCACGGCTTCCTACCGACGCGCCAGTCTTGCACTCTTCCTTTCAGGCTTTTCCACCTTCTCGCTGCTTTATTGTGTCCAGCCGCTGTTGCCGATCTTTGCGGACGAATTCTCCGTCAGCCCCGCGGAAAGCTCGCTTTCGCTTTCGCTGTCGACCGGCTTCCTCGCCATTGCCATTATATGCGCAGCCGCCATCTCGGAAGGTCTTGGGCGTCGTAGCCTGATGTCAATCTCGCTCGTCGGTGCGGCGGCACTGACGATTGCCGCGGCCTTTGTGCCGGACTGGCACCTGCTGCTTGTCATCCGTGCCCTCCAGGGCTTTGTCCTTGGCGGCGTCCCGGCCGTTGCGATGGCCTACCTCGCCGAAGAAATCGACCCGCGCGGCCTTGGCGCTACAATGGGACTTTATGTCGGCGGCACTGCCTTCGGCGGCATGTCCGGCCGGGTGCTGACCGGTATCTTCGCGGAATACCTGACCTGGCGGCCGGCGATGTTTCTGATCGGCGCGATCGGCTTGGCTGCGGCAGCCGGCTTCATTGCGCTGCTGCCCGCCTCGCGCAATTTTATCGGCCGCCCGGGCTTCGATCCGAAGTTTCATCTGAAAGCCTGGCTCGCGCATATGCGCAATCCGGCGCTGCCATTCATTTTCGCCATTGCCTTTCTGGCGATGGGCTCCTTCGTCACCATCTACAACTATGCCGGCTTCCGGCTGGTCGCAGCACCCTATGACCTGACACAGACCGAACTCGGCTTGATCTTCACCGTCTATCTTTTCGGCATCGGCGCCTCGTCGGTCGGTGGCATACTGGGTGATCGCTTCGGCCACTTCGCTGTCCTGCTGACGGGAATCGCAATTACCGCCGTTGGCAGCGCCCTGACGCTTTCCGCCTTCCTTCCGGTCATCATTTTCGGCATTATCGTGCTCACCAGCGGCTTCTTCATGAGCCATTCGATCGCAAGCGGCCTCGTCGGCAAGCTTGCCAGAGGCACGAAGGGACACGCCTCGTCGCTCTATATGCTCGGATATTACGTCGGTTCGAGCGTCATGGGCTCGGCAGGCGGCTGGTTCTTCGCCATCGAAGGCTGGACGGCGGTCGTCTTCTTCACGCTCGGCATGCTGGCCCTCGCCTTTGCGGCGGCCTGCGCCGCACGCAACCTCTCTAGGAGAAAATTTTGATCCGCATCAGCCACCTCGATCACCTTGTCCTGACCGTCGCCGATATCGAGGCGACGTGTGAGTTCTACCGCCGGACCCTCGGCATGTCCGTGGAAACATTCGCCCAAGGCCGCAAGGCGCTGAAATTCGGCAATCAGAAGATCAACCTTCACCAGGCCGGGCGCGAATTCGATCCCAAAGCCAACCAGCCGGTACCGGGTTCGGCGGATCTCTGCTTTATCGCCGAAACAGCACTCGCCGAGGTCATCGCGCATCTGGAAGCAGCCGATGTTGCAATCGAGGAAGGACCCGTCGAACGCGCCGGCGCCAACGGCACTATCCGCTCCATCTATTTCCGCGATCCGGACGGCAATCTCATCGAGGTATCCAATCCCATCTGAGGGATCCCTGGGCAAAGGCGCTCGGTCTTACGTGCTAACTCAATCGGATATACGGCACATCCTTGTTTTGCACTTCGTCCAGCGCCTCCTCGTATCCGGCATCCGCATAGCGCATGATGCCGAGCGCCGTGTCGTTGGTAAGCGCATGATCGAGCCGCTCGTCGCCGGCCTCGGTGCCGTCGGCAACGACTGTCACGCCGCAGCTGGTCATGTAGCCGGCATAGCCGCCTCCGCCGGAATGGACGACGACGAGGTCAGCCATCGAGGAGCAGAGCATCATCGCATCGATCAGCGGCCAGTCGGCAATCGCATCGGAGCCATCCTTCATCCGCTCGGTCATGATGTTTGGATGCGCCATGGCGCCGGCATCCAGATGGTCGCGGGAGAAGGCGACAGGACCGTTCAGCTCTCCGCTTGCAACCAATTCGTTGACGCGACGGGCAAGCGCGGTGCGCTCGCCATGGCCCAGCCAGGCAATCCGCGCCGGCAGGCCCTCGAAGGGCACATGCTCGCGGGCAAGCCGGATCCAGTTGGTGATGATCTTGTTATCCGGGAACATTTCGAGCAGCAGATCGTCGATCCTTGCAATGTCGCTTGCTTCTCCGGACAGCGCCATCCAGCGGAAGGGACCGATAGCGCGCGCAAAGAGCGGGCGCAAATAGGCTTCGGTGAAGATCGGAATGTCGAAGGCATTGGCAACGCCGCCTTCTCTCGCTTGTGTGCGGATCAGGTTGCCGTTGTCGAAGACCTCGGAGCCCTTCTTCTGGAACTCCAGCATCGCCGTCACATGCTGGACGATCGAGGCGCGGCTTGCCGCCATCAACTGGCCCTGGCCGTCGTCGCGAAGTGCCTTGACTTGGGCAAGGCTCATACCCTTCGGAACATAGCCGTAGACGAGATCGTGTGCCGAGGTCTGGTCCGTCACGATATCCGGCACGATGCCGCGCCGGGCGATCTCTGGGTAAATCTCGGCCGCATTGCCGACGAGGCCGACGGATAGTGCGCGCTTTTCCTTCACGGCCGTGTCGATCATTTGTAGCGCGGCATCGAGATCAGGTGCAATCTCCTGCAGATAGCCGATTTGCTGACGCTTCTTTGCCCGCTCCGGATCGATATCGACGCAGAGGATTGCAGCGCCCGCCATGCGGCCAGCAAGCGGTTGAGCCCCTCCCATGCCGCCAAGACCGGCGGTGAGCACGAAGCGGCCGAAGAGGTCGCCGCCGAAACGCCGCTCGGCAATGCGCATGAAGATTTCGTACGTTCCCTGGATGACGCCCTGGCTGCCGATATACTGCCAGGCGCCTGCCGTCAGCCCGCCCCAGCAGATCAGCCCCTTGCGCTGCAATTCGTAGAAGACTTCGGCCCTCGCCCACTGTCCGACGATATTGCAGTTCGCCATGATGACGAGCGGTGCCTTGGCGTGAGTCTTTACCAGGCCGATCGGCTTGCCGGACTGGATCAGCAGCGTCTGGTCCTCCTCCATCTCGGTCAGCGCCTTGACGATGCCCTTGTGCGCCGCCCAGTTGCGCGCCGCCTTGCCGAGCGCAGCATAAACCACGAGATTGTCCGGGTCTTCGCCGACGGCAAGCACGTTTTCGAGGAGGCGCAGCAGCGCCTCTTGCCGCCACCCCTTGGACCGCAACTCCGGCCCGCCAGGAATCGGAAATTTCGGATGACGTGGATTGGGCTTCGGCATAGGACGTCCTTCCTCAAGTCCTGTCTTGTTATTTCACCTGCAGCGTTTGCACATAGCTGAGTGC
Source organism: Rhizobium sp. USDA 4016 (assembly GCF_056279705.1). Classification (NCBI taxonomy): domain Bacteria; kingdom Pseudomonadati; phylum Pseudomonadota; class Alphaproteobacteria; order Hyphomicrobiales; family Rhizobiaceae; genus Rhizobium; species Rhizobium sp. USDA 4016. The sequence goes on along the minus strand of NZ_JBWCCY010000004.1, from coordinate 3,644,175 downwards.
GGCATCGAGCAGACGCTTGCGCAGGGCATTCTCGCCATAGACACGGGCGTCCGCGCGAACCCAGCCCTGCATCGCCCGTCCGCCCGAGATCATCTGGACGACGCCTGGCAGCTCCAGCGCCCAGCCGTCATTGCTTTTGCCGAGCCGGACGAGCATGCCATCTTCTCGCGCACCACAAAGAAGGTTGCCGTTCAACAGAAAGGCAAAGCCGCCGAACATCGCCTTTTCGCTGAGACCGGGCAGGCCGCCGAGCTCTTCCCTCAGCAGTTCCTCAAGGCCAGTATCTCGCGCCATGGCGTCAGGCCCTTGCCGCCAGGGCGTAGCGTGCAATCTCGATACCCATCGCTTTTTCCACGGGCGGATAAACGGTCGGATCGAGCACGCCTGCAGAAAGCGGTATGATCTCCATCGGCACATGCAGGATGAAGACATGCATACCCTCCGTGAGCTGGCCGACGCTGAGCGGCTCACCGTCCGGCGAAAGCGTCGTGATGACCGAGGGAAAAGTTGCCATGCGCGCTCCATCGGCGTCGTCGACAGCCATGTACTCGTTCATCACATGCATCGTCACGGCTTTGGCGCCGGAGCCGACGACGATCGTGCCGATATCGAAGGCTTCTTTGGTGTAGACGACGTCCTTCTTGGCAATCACGCCTTCTGCGAGGATGCTGCCGCCGGTTGTCTTGCAGATCGCATCGATGACGGCCGGTCCGCCCTTCTTTTCCGCCGCAATGATCGCTTCGCCGAGGGCAAGCGCCATCGAGATGCCGCCGAGTGCTGCATGCTTGCGCACATAGGATGCCCGCACCGGATTGCGGCAGCTGGCAATGAAGCCGCCCGATTGGTCGGAGGCAGCGCGGAGGATCGGCGAAATCTTCGCGGTCGCACCCTTCACCACAAGCTCGAGGTAGCGGTTGTCCGCGCGGTTTCCGCCGACCGCCGTCTGGATCATCTGCTCCGGTGAGCCCGCCATGCCGATCGAGCCCATGTCGCCGGTCGGATGTGCTCGGATATCACCGACAGCATCGACAACCTTGGTGCCGAGAATTGCCGAGGGCAGCCAGCCGTTCAGCGTCGAGGATTTGCCGTTCTGCCCGATGATAAGTCCGGAAAGCCGTTCGCCAAGCTCGTCCTGCAATAGCTGCACGGCCTTCACATAGTCGATGCCTTGCATTTCCCAGGGTGTCGTGGAAGCCGGCGCGCCGATTGCCGCTGCTGTCGCGATCCAGTCGTCGTCCTTCAATTCATCGACGGAAACGAGCTCCGGCTTGCCGATGCTGACCGCAGCATACCCCAGCATCCTGCCGTGATCGGCCCAGCCGCCGCCGCCCGCTGCATAGACCGAGCCGCCCTTGACCGCCGCCTCAACGTCTTTCTCAACGAGTATGCGCCCCATCCTCAGCCTCCCTTTCCAGCGTCCTGTCCATCTCGCGCACAGCCTCGAAAAGCACGGCAGCGCCGAGTGCGATGTCGTCATTCTCTGCCCATTCGTCGGCCGAGTGGCTGCGTCCTTCCTTGCATGGCACGAAGATCATCGCGGCCGGCGCGACCTTGGCGATCCATGCCGTATCGTGCCCTGCACCGGACGCCATGCGTCGATGTTCGGCACCGACGGTTTCACAGGCGTTTTCCAGCGTCCTCAGCAGGCTGGGATCACCGGGCGTCGGATAGTTGTCGGATACGCGACTGGGTGAATTGATCATGACGCCGTGGGCGATCGCAAGCGTGATGACATGCGCATCGAGCCACTCGCAGAAGGCTTCCATGTCGCTGCGAATTTCCGCGCGTCCGTCGATGAGCAGAACCACCTTGGAAGGCACGACGTTGGCCGCATTCGGCTCGATCCGGAATTCGCCGACGGTCGCAGCGAAATGACCCGGCGTCTTCGCCCGCTCCGCGGCCGCATTGCGGATATCGAGCACCAGTTGCGAGGCCGCCACCAGCGCATCCGCGCGGGCATCCATCGGCGTCGTACCGGCATGGTCCGCCCGGCCCTCGACGGTGACTTCAATCCGGGTGATGCCCGCAATCGCCGTCACGATGCCGATATCCTTCTTCTCGTTCTCAAGCACTGGCCCTTGCTCGATATGCAGCTCGAAAAAGCCTTTGAGGTCCGGACGCCGCTGCGCAAGAAGCGTCGCCGGATCGCCGCCGACACCGGAGATGCCTTGTGCCAGATCGCGGTCGCCGCTCTTGCGCGAAAGCCAGGCTTCGGGAAGTTGCCCAGTCATGCCGCGGCTGCCGACGCATGAAACGCCGAAGATGCTGACCTCTTCTGCGAGGAAATCGACGATTTCCAGGTCATGCTCCAGTGTGATCCCCTGGTCCTTGAGCGCGCGCGCGACTTCCAGCGCCGAGATCACACCGGCGATACCATCAAAGCGTCCGCCGTCCGGCACCGTATCGGAATGCGAGCCGACCATAATCGTGCCAAGACCTGGTTTCGTCCCTGCACTGCGTCCGATCAGATTGCCGGCGGCATCGATCCGCGTCTCCAGCCCGGCCGCCTTCATGCGCGCTTCGATATAGGCGCGGCCTACAAGAAAGAGCGGCGAGAAAGCCCGGCGTGTCCATGGATGATCGGGTTCGGTGATCTTCGCTAGCGCATCGATATCCTCGGCGATGCGATCGGCGTTGACGGGCAGGTTGCGGTTCATGCAGCTTCTCCGGAAATGATCTGACGCGGCCAAGGGCGGACGAATTTTCCCGTGCCGGGCTCTGCAAGCACCTTCGTGCCATCGGTTATCTGCCTGCCGCGCAGATATGCCGCCGAAATCGTCCATGGCAGACGGATGCCGTCATAGGGGCTCCAGCCGACGACATTGTTGCCGTTCGCGGCAGCATCATAGACGGTTTCGCGCGGTTCAAGCACGACGATGTCGGCATCCTTGCCGGGCGTCAGCGCGCCCTTGATGTGGTCGAGGCGGAAATGTTTCGCCGGATTTTCCGCCATCAGCTTCGCAGCCCATGTGAGCGGGATGCCTCGTTCGAGCGCTCCCTTGACGAACAATGGCACCATGACCTCGAGCCCGGGCACCCCGGATGCATTTGCCAGCATATCCGGATTGGTCTTGCGATTTTCCGACCAGCTCACATGATCGGTCGAAACCAGCCAGACGTTGCCTTCCGCCACTTTCCGCCACAGCGTTTCCACCTCGGCGCGCGGCCGGATGGGCGGATTGATCTTTGCTTTGCCGCCGAGGCGGCGCACATCGTTTTCCTCGTCAAGCGTCAGGTAGTGAATGCAGCATTCGACCGTCGCCTCGAACCCGTCGCGGCGATAGGCCCGCGCGATGTCGTAGCCGCGGCCGAGCGAGCAATGAACAACATGCGCCGGGCAGCCTGTATGGGCCCCGGTCTCGAAGATCGTGTGCATGGCAAGCAGCTCTGTGATCGGCGGACGCGAGAGAGCGTGCGCGCGCCAGTCCGTCACGCCGCTTGCCTTGACCTTCTCCATGTAGGTGCGCACTGCCTCGTCGTCTTCGTTGTGGACACCGGCCGTCAGCCCGGTCGGGGTGATTGCCGCAAAGCATTCGTCGAGAAGGGCGGGCGGGATGCGCGGGAAACGCTTCGGATCGGTCCCGAAGGTCGAGAATTTGAAGGCGGCAACGCCGGCATCCGCCATTTCGCGGATTCGGGCCGCACCTTCTTGCGGATTGACCGTGCCGTAGAGCGCGAAATCGATGCGCGCCTGAGGGCTCGCGTGATCGATCTTCTTCTTCACCGCTTCGGCCGAGCAGACGAGATTGCCTTCGTCGTAGGGCATGTCGACGATCGTCGTTACGCCGCCAGCCGCCGCTGAACGCGTCGACCAGATGAAGTCCTCCTGATCCTTCTGGGAGAGCGAATGCACTTGCGCATCGATCGCACCCGGCAGGACCAGCGCCTTGCCGAGCAGATGCCGCTCCCTGGCCGCAGGCGGCACGCCGATGCCGACCTCGGCGATCTTGCCGTTGCGGGCTGCAACATAACCCTCTTGGAGGATGCGCTCCGGCAGCACGACGGTACCCTGCAAAACGAGGTCGAAATCAGCCATGCTGTTCCTCCGTATCCGGTTCAAAAGCTCAGATGACGAGAGCGTCCTGCGTCAGTCTCCGTTCGATGCGCTCGAGCGAGCCGAGCGCGAAGAAGTCGTCGAATGCGGCGATCGGTACCTGCTCGATCAGCTTCGAAGCGAATTCGTCGGATCCGAGTTCTTCCTCAATCGCTTCAACCTCGGCCGAAAGCGGCCGGTCTACGGTGTAGAAATCGGCGTGCTTGCGCACGACATCGTAGATCATGCCCGCAACGCCCTCGGGCCGGTCGCCGAGAATGTCGGCCGCCTGTGCTGCCAGCAGAGCCTCGAGTGCAGCAAGACGCTTCAGCGCCTGCATCTGCCGCTCGAAGCGCTCTATGACCAGCGGCAGGAAAGCCGCTTCGTCCTCAAGCCCCGCCGCAACCACCAGCGACTGGGCGGATACCGGGTTGGACATGGAAAGCACGCGTGAAAAGATCTCGCCGGCAAGCTTGATGATCGGGCCGAAACCAGTTGCGATTCGGCCTGGTGGCACGAGGTTCACCGGTAGGTCGCGCCGCTGTCCGTTGCCGAGCAAGACACAGCGGTTGAACGCGTTGCGCGCCGCATGCGCCATGCACAGTGCCGCCGATTCCAGCAGGATCGTCACATCGAGGGGCAGCGAACCGCCGGACGTCATCACCCGGCCCTCGACCACAACCGGGTTGTCGTCAGAGCGGCCGGTGGCAGCAAGGATCTTGTGACCGGTCGAGAGCAGGTTCTCGATCACGGCGCCGAAGACCTGCGCGATCATGCGAAGGCTGAGCGGATCCTGCACGTGGGTCGCGACCGGCCATTCCCAGGCGTCCGAGGCATTGCATAGCCACGAGCCGATCAGGGCTTCCCGCGGGGTACCGACATGGCGCACTGCCCGCCAGGGGTCGCGGGAAGCGCCAAGCGCGCCGGCCGCCATCATACCGGTTGCGAGCAGAACGCGGATAGAAGCCGCCGCATTGCGCGTTGCCTCGGCGGCGGCTGCAAAGCTCACGGCATTGATGCTGAGCGAAGCGAGGCTGTCGCGGGGCGCCATGGTGACCGGTTCCAGCCCCGCTGCCCTGAAGGCATCGGCCGCTTGCATGCGCTTGCCGCGATAGACGGCTTCGCCGACGCCGGTCAGAACCGCACCGATCTGTCCCATAAGGCCGATATCGGCGCAACCGATCGAGCCCGTGCGCCGCACGAGCGGGATGAGGTCGGCCCTGAGCAGCCGCAGATAGGTTTCTATGAGTTCCGGCGTACACCCGACCTGGCCCGTCAGCGCGGTATTGACGCGGATGGCCATGGCATTTCGCACGACAGCGCTGGAAAATGGTGTGCCGGTGCCGAAGTGATGGGCCCGCACGAGGCCGAGGTTGAAGGTGTCGAGTTCCTCCGCCGACCATTCGACATCCTTCATCGCGCCGACTCCGGTAGTGGAACCGTAAACGGGAATGCCAGCCTGGATCGCTTCTTCGACGACGGAACGTGCGATCTCCACGCGTGCCATGCCTGTCGCCGAAGCAGAAAGCGCCACCCTGCCGGAGCCTATCCTCACCATCTCGGCAAAGCCGAATGGTTGGCCGGAAGTTCGATGCCGGGGCGTTCATGCTTCATCTGCAGGTCTCCTTGAATGCGAGACTAAGCGAGCACTGCGCATTATGAGATATCCCAAATGCCGAACACAGCATGTAATTGTTTGTGTCTGAGCCTCAGCTCAGCATCCAGGCTATATAGAGAAGCGTCAACGCGATAATCGAGAGCGCCAGGCGGCCGGACCGGCTGTAGCGGGCCTCGGATTTGCCGATCGCGTCTGCCGTTTCGGCGTCAAAGCGCAGTCCATGCTCGCTCATATGCAGCAGCTGATGATGGAATTTCTCGGTCTGGGCAGCGATTTCCGGAACGGCTTCCGCAAGCTTCACGGCAGCCTTCAGTCCATCTTTGAGGTCGGTGACGACCCGCTTCGGACCGAGATTGTTGCGGATCCAGTCGCCGACGACGGGCTCCGATGCCTTCCACATGTTGAAACGCGGGTTCAGCATGCGCGATACGCCTTCGACGACCACCATGGTCTTCTGCAGCATGACCAGTTCGGGCCGGGTCTGCATGTCGAAAAGTTCCGTCACCTCGAAGAGCAGCGTCAACAGCTTGCCCATCGAGATCGTTTCAGCAGGCTGGCCGTGGATCGGCTCGCCGATCGCCCGGATTGCCTGGGCGAAACTTTCAACATTGTGATGGCCTGGCACATAGCCCGCCTCGAAATGGACCTCGGCAACACGCACGTAGTCGCGCGTAATGAAGCCATAGAGGATCTCGGCGAGGAAGCGCCGCTCCTTCTTTCCGAGTCGGCCGACGATGCCCATGTCGACGGCGACGATCATGCCGCCTGAATCGACGAAGAGATTGCCGGGATGCATGTCGGCATGGAAGAAGCCGTCGCGCAGCGTGTGGCGCAGGAACGATTGGATGAGGACATCGGCAAGCGTGTTGAGATTGTGCCCGGCAGCGCGCAGCCCCTCGACATCGGACATCTTGACGCCGTCAATCCACTCCATGGTGATGACGTCGCGGCCGGTGCGTTCCCAATCCACCTTCGGAACGCGAAAGCCTGGATCCTGTCCCGTGTTTTCGGCGATCTCCGAAAGTGCAGCCGCCTCAAGCCGGAGGTCCATCTCGACTTTGGTCGACTGCTCGAGCGTTTTCGTTACTTCGACCGGCCTCAGCCGCCGGCTCGAGGGCATGAAGCGCTCCTGCATACCGGCGACGAGATACATTGCCTCGATGTCATGGGCGAAGCGCTGCCGTACGCCGGGGCGCACCACCTTGACGGCGACCTTCCTGCGGCCATTGGGGGTATTCACCTCTGCAGGATGCACCTGCGCAATAGAGGCTGCGGCAATCGGATCGTCGAAAGTCGCATAAAGCTCTTCGATCGGGCGACCGAGCGAGCCTTCGATACTCGCCTTTGCCGCCGCAATCGGGAAGAAGGCCATCCGGTCCTGAAGCTGCGAGAGGTCGTCGGCGAATTCGACGCCGACGACGTCCGGCCTGGTCGCCAGAAACTGACCGATCTTCACATAGGAAGGTCCGAGCCGCTCGACTGCCTGGGCCAGCCGATCGCTGCGTTTCTTGGCTTTTGCGCGGCTGCGCGCAAACAGGCCGACAAAGGATTTGGCAAGGCTCACGGAAGGCGGCAAGCCTTCCGAAGGCAGCGCCGAAACAACGCCCTCGCGCACCAGAATCCAGCCGACCCGCACGAGCCGAAGATATGCTCCGAAAGCACTCATTTAGATCAAAGCTTCCAGCCCGAGTGCAGGGCCGCGATGCCGCCGGTGTAGCTGGTGTAGGTCACGCGCGAAAAGCCGGCCTTACGGATCATTTCCGAAAAATTTTCCTGGTTCGGGAACTTGCGGATGGATTCGACAAGATACTGATAGGGCTCGGCGTCGCCGGTTATCGCCTTGCCGAACCTCGGAATGGCATTGAAGGACCAGGCCTCGTAAACCTTGTCCAGAAGCGGCATTTCCACTTCCGAAAATTCCAACACGAGCAGCCGGCCGCCGCGCTTGAGCACACGATAAGCTTGCGAGAGCGCCACGTCGATGTGCGGCACATTGCGGATGCCGAAGGCGATCGTATAGGCATCGAAGGTGCCGGCCTCAAAGGGCAGGTCCTCGGCATTGGCCTCGATGAAGGTGAGATTGTCGGAGAGTCTCTTCTTGTCCGCCCGTTCGGCGCCGACGCCGAGCATGGAGCCGTTGATGTCGAGCACGGTCGCATGCGCCATGCGGTTCGATGCTTCGACGATACGGAAGGCAATATCGCCGGTGCCCCCCGCAACATCCAGCACCTTGTAGCCCGGTTCCTTGCGGGGATTAAGCGCCGCGACCATCGCATCCTTCCAGGCGCGGTGCATGCCCATCGACATCACATCGTTCATGATATCGTAGCGTCTGGCGACCTTATGGAAGACGTCGTTGACGAGACCCTGCTTCTCGCCACTCGGCACCTCGCGGAAGCCGTAGGATGTTTCCATGCCGCCATTGGCGGAAGTACGGCTTTGTGACATCGGACTACTCCGTTACTCGAAATCGGTACGGCGACCATAGCGAAAGGCCGCTTGAGACGCTATCTGTGGAGGCGGGGGTAATACCCGCGGCTTACTGGCGCTATAACCCACATCGTCCGCAGTTGAAACACGTTTAAATACAGATGGGTTAAGATGCCGGAATTGCCAGAAGTCGAAACGGTGAAGCGTGGTCTTTCGCCCGCCATGGAGGGCGCGCGCATCGAGCGGCTGGAGCTTCGCCGCGGCGATCTGCGCTTTCCCTTTCCGGAAAATTTCGAAGACCAGGTTTCGGGCCGCACCATTATCGGGCTTGGCCGCCGCGCCAAATACCTGCTGATCGACCTCGACAGCGGCAAGACCATCATCTCCCATCTCGGCATGTCTGGCTCCTTCCGCATCGAGCAGGGGCCAGTCAGCCAAACGCCAGGCGATTTTCGCTGCGAGCGGTCGAAGGACGAGAAGCATGACCATGCGATTTTCCATCTGGAAGGCAAGGCTGGTGAGCGCCGCGTCATATATAATGATCCGCGCCGCTTCGGATTCATGGATATCGCCGATCGCTCAGAGCTTCAGAACAATCCCTTCCTTTTCGGCCTCGGGCCGGAGCCGACCGGCAACGAACTGAGTGCCACCTATCTGGCAGAACGCTTTGCGGGAAAGGCACAGCCCCTGAAGGGCGCTCTTCTCGACCAGAAAAACGTTGCTGGTCTCGGCAATATATATGTGTGCGAGGCGCTCTGGCGCGCGCACCTGATGCCGGCACGCGCTGCGGGAACCCTGGTCACTAAAACCGGAAAGCCGAAGGAGCAGCTTAGTCTTCTCGTCGCGTCTATCCTCAGCGTCATCGCCGATGCGATCAAAGCCGGTGGCTCGTCACTTCGCGACCATATCCAGACCGACGGCTCGCTCGGCTATTTCCAGCATTCCTTCTCGGTCTATGACCGCGAAAGTCTGCCTTGCCGCACACCCGGTTGCGGCGGTACGGTCTCGCGCATCGTGCAGGCAGGGCGTTCCACCTTTTATTGCCCGGACTGCCAGAAATAGGGAGACAAACATGGCCTATGAAACGCTGATCGTCGAAACCCGCGGCAATGTCGGTCTGATTACGCTGAACCGGCCGCAGGCACTGAACGCGCTGAATACCACGGTACTGAAGGAATTGAAGCAGGCCTTTGCAGATTTCCACGACAACGAGGCGATCGGTGCAATCGTTCTGACCGGGTCCGAACGCGCTTTCGCAGCCGGCGCCGATATCAAGGAAATGCAGCCGCTGCAGTTTGCCGATATGTACAAGGCCGAATTCATCAGTGGCTGGGACGAGATTGCCAAGGCCCGCAAGCCGGTGATCGCTGCCGTCAGCGGCTTCGCACTCGGGGGCGGCTGCGAATTGGCCATGATGTGCGACTTTATCATAGCGTCGGACACTGCAAAATTCGGTCAGCCTGAAATCACGCTCGGCGTCATCCCCGGCATGGGCGGCTCACAGCGCTTGACGCGCATGGTAGGCAAGTCGAAGGCTATGGATATGGTGCTGACCGGCCGGATGATGGATGCGGCGGAAGCCGAGCGTGCTGGACTCGTTTCGCGCGTGGTCGCGCCCGAGCGGCTGCTCGACGAAGCGCTGGCGGCGGCCGACAAGATTGCTTCGCTGTCGCAGCCTTCGGTGCTGATGGCCAAGGAGGCGGTCAATCGCGCGCTGGAAACCACGCTGGAGGAGGGCCTGCGTTTCGAGCGTCGTCTGTTCCACAGCCTTTTCGCAACGGAAGATCAGAAGGAAGGCATGGCGGCCTTCATCGAGAAACGCAAACCGGCCTTTAAACACCGCTGATCTTCATTCCACGGAGAAAGGCGGCGTTTCCTTGAAAATGCGCGTTGACGCGGGCCGGCTTTAGAGTTATATGCCCGCCCACGGTTCGGGAAGCCGATCAGGTTTTCCGTTTATGCTTCCGCATTGCTGAAAGTTGTGGCCGCAGGGCCCGCGGTGATGGCGGAGTTTGTTCGAATTCTTGAGAGAGGCATCCATGGCCAATACAACTTCGGCGAAAAAAGCGACCCGCAAGATCGCCCGCCGTACCGACGTCAACAAGGCTCGTCGCTCGCGCGTTCGCACTTTCGTTCGCCAGGTCGAAGAGGCACTTGCAGCTGGTGATGCTGCCAAGGCAAAGGAAGCCTTCCTCGCAGCGCAGCCGGAACTCGCGCGCGCTGCAAGCAAGGGCGTCGTCCACGCCAACACGGCATCCCGCAAGGTCTCGCGGCTCGCTGCCCGTGTGAAGGCTCTGTCGGCGACTGCGACCGCATAATCTTTCGTTAACAAATTGATCGTTATGATTAGCCCGGTAATCAAGCCGGGCTTTTTCGATTCCGACGATCATCTCCGGATTGGTTAATTTGGCGACTGTTTCGTGTCACTGGGGTGACATGAAAAAGTGTTTAAAATCAAATAGTTGCGCAAGGATGTTTCCAGCTTGGGCGACTCTTCTGCGTTCCGGCAGGCTTAGTTGTGAGTCAAGCGGATTTTTATTTTTTTTCTTTCAATGCGTGTCCAAAATACCCACTTCGGGAATCTCCTTGATTCTCCTGCGATTCTTTTTTGACATTGGCGTGACGCCCAAAAACGGGCTCCGGAGTCAATGGTCGCTTCTTAATTTTGCGTAAAATTCATCATTGATCTCGGCAACCGATCCTGCCTAAATGACTTCCAGCAAAGGGCGCGGACATCACCTGCAAAGGCTCAGTCTAAACTGCCACACCGGCAGGGCGATGAGTTTGTGTCATTTGTCACGGAGTAGCTATCTCTCCGTTTTTTCAAGCACTTGAGCTATTTGCGCCGGGACCGTGGCTGGTCACGGAACGAAGATGCATTGTGCGCTCGGCGGCTCCATGTTCAAGGGAGCTGAAGGGGATGGGGACAGTAATATTTGCGTTCGGGCAGGCTGGTCGGAAAACGAGGTCCGGTAGCCGGCTTGGCGCGGCGAGCATGACGGAGGCCGCATGAAGGCGGTATCCGCCACGGTTCTCTGCGTCGGTCTCGCTTTGCGGGACAGTGTTTGTGTGAACCGGCATGCATGATGGTCCATGAAAGGGCCACCGGCATGCCACAACGGGGAAAATTGATCGGGCGGCTGTTTGACTGATGTCCGCCCGGTGAAATGAATTTGGAAGGCGGCATGATGCAAATGAATTCATTGACGACGGGTGCTCTTGAAAATGGGGATAAGGCACCGCAGGCGTTTGGCTCTATTTGCCCGGATGCGGCGGGGGAAAAAGGAGACATGAAGCATGGCATACTTTTCGAGCGTGTTGGTGCACGTCTGAAGGCCCAGGTCGGTCCGGACGTTTATGCAAGCTGGTTCGCACGTCTGAAGCTGCATTCGGTTTCAAAGAGCGTCGTGCGTCTTTCGGTTCCCACTACATTTCTCAAGTCGTGGATCAACAATCGTTATCTTGATCTCATCACCAGCCTTTTCCGGCAGGAAGATGCTGAAATCCTGAAGGTGGAAATTCTCGTCCGTACAGCAACGCGTCAAGGCATGAAGCCGATGGATGAGGCAGCTTCCCAAGAGCCGGTCTCACCGGTCACGCCAATGCGTCGCCCTCTTGCTGCTCAGCCTGCTGGTCAGGCGGTTCAACAGGCCGTTTCGGCCGCCGCTGCCGCCCGTCCCTCGACGGTCGGCCAGCCGCTGTTCGGTTCGCCGCTCGACTCGCGCTTCACCTTCGACACCTTCGTTGAAGGCAGCTCGAACCGCGTTGCGCTTGCTGCGGCAAAAACAATTGCGGAAGCAGGGCAGGGCGCAGTGCGCTTCAACCCGCTCTTCATTCATTCGAATGTCGGCCTCGGCAAGTCCCACCTTCTGCAGGCGATCGCCAACGCAGCGGTTCAAAATCCGCGGGCGCTGCGTGTCGTTTATCTGACGGCCGAGTATTTCATGTGGCGTTTTGCAACCGCGATCCGGGACAACGATGCGCTGACGCTGAAGGACTCGCTCCGCAATATCGACCTTCTGATCATCGATGACATGCAGTTCCTGCAGGGCAAGATGATCCAGCACGAGTTCTGCCATCTGCTGAACATGCTGCTCGACAGCGCCAAGCAGGTGGTGGTTGCCGCCGACCGTGCGCCTTGGGAGTTGGAATCGCTCGATCCGCGGGTACGGTCCCGTCTGCAGGGCGGTGTGGCGATCGAGCTTGATGCGCCGGACTACGAGATGCGCCTCGAGATCCTGAAGCGCCGCCTGGCTGCGGCCCGTCTGGAAGATCCATCTTTGGAAATCCCGGCCGAACTGCTCTCGCACGTTGCCCGCAGCGTGACGGCAAGCGGCCGCGAACTCGAGGGCGCCTTCAATCAGCTGATCTTCCGGCGCTCCTTCGAGCCGAATCTGTCGATCGAGCGGGTCGACGAACTGCTTGCCCATCTGGTCGGCTCCGGCGAGCCGCGCCGCGTGCGCATCGAAGATATCCAGCGCATCGTCGCACGCCACTACAATGTGTCCCGCCAGGAGCTGGTTTCGAACCGCCGCACACGCGTCATCGTCAAGCCGCGGCAGATCGCCATGTATCTGTCGAAAACGCTGACGCCGCGCTCATTCCCGGAAATCGGCCGCCGCTTCGGTGGGCGCGACCATACGACCGTGCTGCACGCGGTGCGCAAGATCGAGGAGCTGATTGCGGGAGACACCAAGCTTTCGCACGAGATCGAGCTTCTGAAGCGCCTGATCAACGAATAATCGGCGACCCTCCACCTCAAGTTTGCGGCCGGAAGCAATTCCGGCCGTTTTCTTTTATGAGTTTTTTTCTATACAGCCTCAAGAAGCGAGCGCCGCGGCTTCGACGGCGCTGGGAGGGTAAACATGAGTTTCAAGAGGATCGCCGTGCTCGGACTTGGTAAGGTCGGACGGCTTGCGGCAACGCTTTTGCATGAGGGCGGCTTCGAAGTAACGGGCGTCGATGCGCAATTGCCGCAGGCCGAAGTGCCGTTCGCGTGCCGCGTCGGCGATGTTTCCAACCCGGCCTTCGTGACGGAGCTGCTATCCGGTGTGGAAGCAGTGCTTTCCTGCCTGCCATACCATCTCAATATCGAGCTTGCGCGGGCTGCCCACGTGGCAGGCATCCATTATTTCGACCTGACGGAAGACGTTCCGACCGCCAGTTTGATCATCCAACTGTCGAAGACGTCGCGTGGCCTGATGGCGCCGCAATGCGGCCTGGCGCCGGGTTTCGTCGGCATCGTTGGTGCAAGCCTTGCCGATGGGTTCGACCGCTGCCGCTCGATCCGCATGCGTGTCGGTGCTTTGCCGCAGAACCCGACGGGCTTGTTGGGCTATGCCTTCAACTGGTCGCCAGAAGGCGTCGTCAACGAATATCTGAACGATTGCGAGGTCATCGAAGGCGGTGTGCGCAAGTTCGTCTCACCGATGGAATGGCATGAAACGATCTATGTCGAGGGCGTCAAGCTTGAAGCCTTCACCACGTCGGGCGGGCTCGGCACGATGTGCGATACGCTGCACGGCAAGGTCGACAATCTCGACTACAAGACGATGCGCTATCCGGGCCATATGGACCTGATGAATTTCTTCTTCCATGAGCTGCTGATGCGGGAGCAGCGAAAACTCGCCGGCGAAATCCTGACCAATGCCAAGCCGCCCGTCGACGACGACGTGGTCTATGTCCATGTCGCGGCCGAAGGCACGCAAGCAGGAAGCCTCCGCCGCAAGGAGTTCGTGCGCGCTTATTATCCGATCGAGATTGCCGGCGCGCGCCGCACGGCGATCGCCTGGACGACCTCGGCATCCGTCGTCGCCGTCATCGAAATGGTCCGCGACGGCCTGCTGCCGGCAACGGGCTTCCTGCATCAGGAGCACATCCCGCTCGATGTGTTCCTGCAGACGCCAACCGGAAGCCTGTTCAAGGCGAGCGCCTCAAGTCGCCATTAGCTCGTGAGGCTCGTCCAATAGGCGCCTTCGAAAGGCACCGCGGCAAAACGCTCGTTGATCTCGGCAAGACTTTTTGCCGGATCGACGTCGTCGAAAAGTTCGGGCCTGACCCAGGTTGCCACCGCTTCGGCTGCCAGAATGTTCAGCGGCACGGCATTGAAGAAATTCCACATACCGTGCACTTTGCCTTCGCGAACCGCCTTCAACGGCGCAAGATTTGGCATCTTCACCGTTTCGCCGAGCGAGCGCTGGGCTTCTGATGGATCGACGCCGGGACCGATGGAAAAGGCCGTATAGGTGCCGCCGGGTGATCCGGTAGCAATGTAGACGTCTGGATCGGCTGCGAGGATATATTCCGCAGTCACCGGTCCGCCCTGGGGTGGAAGGTTCTTGTCGGCGGCGTTGCGGCCGCCTGAAAGCGTTATCAGTTCTCCGAGCCCGGTGCGGCCGATTGCCCAGCTTCCGCGGACATCGCTTGGAAAGGCATCCATCAGTACGAGAGGGCCGCTGTGCATCGCCGCCTTGGCTTTGATGCGCTCAAGCCGCGTCTCGAAGAACCTGGCGAAATCTTCGGCTTGCTCATTGCGATCGAAAATCCGGCCCAGAAGGCGCATGTCGCGCGGCGTGGTCCTCAGCGGGTCGCGATTGAAATCGACAACAACGACCGGCACACCGACGGAGTCGAGATACTGTATCGCACGCTGGCCAAGTTCGCTGTCGGCCTGCCACATGGCCATGATCGCAAGGTCGGCATTGAGCGAGAGCGCCGCCTCGAAGGACAGCCCATCCACCTGGCCGTTGCCGACGAAAGGCACGTTCTCGATTGCCGGAAATTTCTTTCGGAAGGCCTCATAGATAAAGGGATTGTCCCCCTTCATGTCGTTTGCCCAGCCGGCGAGCAGGCTGACGGGATCGGGAAGGATCAGCGAAAGGGCGACAAGGTTGAATCCCGTCCCAAGGATTACGGCTTCCGGCTTTTTCCTGATCGTCACCTTGCGGCCGATCGCATCCGTGATGGTGAGCGGCCACGCAGATTGCGCTTTTGCAACGTGCGGAGCACAAAGAACGACGGAAGCCACAGCGAGCAGATTTCGCCGTGTCGTGAGAAGCTCGGTCATTGCGGGTTCCTCTGGCTTGGCAATGCGCACAGTTTGCCGCAGCTTGGAATTCCGGGAAGCATGTATCGAAGGCAGCAGACCTTGCGCCGTGCGACCTGCTCACCCTCTTCATCCAGATAGCTGACGCAGCCGCAAAACGGGTTTACGCCGCCATCCGGCAGGTAGCCGCGCACAAAGAGCGGAAGGTCGGGGCCGTCTGATGGCTCTCCTCCAGTCAGCCGCAATGCATAATCGATATAGACGGCAGCGTTGTTCCAGCAGAGCTTCGCCGAGATGCCGCAGGCCTTCAGCCGCATGACGGCCTCGCCAAGGTGGTTTTCAAGCAAGCGACCTACGGCCGTGAAACTTTCGGTCTCGACCTCGCTTTCGATCGTGCCGGCATGCGGGACGCCGAAGGCGCGCGGCAGGCCGTTATCCTCCAATGCGATCGTCATCTCTTCGAATCCGACCGGAAGGGCCTGGCCGCCCAGGCGCCGGGCAAGCAAGTAGGGGATCGAAAGTCCGGAAAAATAATAGAGCGACCACATGGAAACGACGGCGCGCCGGTCGCTGCCGCCGGATATTTCCGCATAGCGATCAATCGCGCGCTGAAAGCCTCCGTCCCGGAAAAAAGCAGGCAATGGCACGCCGCCGGCAAGCTCCTTGCTCATCATCATCTTGTCCCGGCACCAGGCATGCTCGCCGGAAAAGGCGGGCGATAGGCCAAGCAGCCCGTCCTCCATTGTCATCTCCCGATGCGACGCGCTTGCCATCGGAGCCTACCAAGTGTAGCGCAGGGTGCCGATCACCGAGCGGCCCTGGTCGCGGTAGCAGAAGCCTGCCGAGCAGACGGGCTCGCGGCGGTCGAGTAAATTGGTGGCGTTCACCTGCAGGCTCAGACCGTCGTACTTCTTGTCGAGTGCAGCAAAGTCGTAGCTGACTGCTGCATCGAAAAGCACGCGGGCGCCGTTTTCCCTCGTGTTTTCGTCATTGCCGTAGCTCTTGCCGATGTAGCGGGCGCCGAAGCCGAAGCCCATTCCATAGACGGGGCTGCTTTCCTGGAATTTGTAGTTGGCCCAGAGCGATGCCATATGTTTCGGCACGGAGGAAACATAGTTGCCGACGGTGCCCGTCGGGCCTTCGAGGATCTTGGCGTCCGTAAAGGTATAGGACGCGACCAGCGACAGGCCGTTGTCGAGGCTCGTGTTGGCCTCGATCTCGAGGCCACGGGAACGAATCTTGCCACGCTGGACCTGAATGTTTTCTGGGCCGCTCGGCAGATTCACAACCTCGTAGTAAAGACTGTTTTTCTGATCGATATTGAATAGGGCGGCAGAAAGCATCGTATTGCTGTCCGGCAATAGATATTTGACGCCAATCTCTTCCTGTTCACTCTCGGTCGGTTTGAAGGGGGCGTTGGTCTCCCTGTTGATACCGGCATTCGGCGCAAAGGCGGTCGAGTAGCTGATATAGGGCACGAGGCCGAAGTCGGTCTCGTAGCTCAGACCGATTCGGCCGGAAAATTCCTTGTCCTTCTGAGAGATGGTGTCCACGGTGTCGGCAACGAGATCGGTATTTTCAGTATCAGTCCAAACCCAGTCGTAGCGCCCGCCGAGCGTCAGCAGCCAGGCGTCATAGCGCATCTGGTCCTGCAGGTAGGTGCCGGCCTGCCACTGGTCCTGAACGGTGCGGGTCTGGAAGTCGATGTGCGGGACTGAAGCGCCTGCGTTCGGATTGTTGGTATCAAGCGGCGGCGAGACGCCGCGGCCGTCGAGCGAACGCCAACGAAGCCGGCTCAAGTCGAGGCCGGCAAGCAGCGTATGGTCGATGTCGCCCGTCTCGAATTTCGCCTCGAGCTGGTTGTCGATAACAAAGGCGGTCAGGCGTTCGTCAAACGTGCCGGCGCTGCGATCCAGCAGTGTTGGATCGACGGCATTTGGTGCGTAGGCAAAGGCCCAATCGGTGTCGATGTTCAATGTCGAGAAGCGTGCATTCTGGCGGAAGACGAAGGTGTCGTTGAGCCTGTGTTCGAACTCATAGCCGATGCGGCCCTGGTTCTGAACAGAATCGTTGAATGCAGGGTTACCCGCGAAGTAATCCGTTACTTCGCCGGTGACCGGGTCGTTGTAATAAGCGGCCGTGCCACCCGTCTTCGTGCGCGAATATTCGCCGAGGATGGTAAGCTTTGTGTCCTCGTCCGGCTTCCATGTGAAAGCCGGCGCGATATAGACGCGGTCGTCCGGAACGCTGATCTGCTCGGTATTGGCGTCACGATAGAGGCCGGTGAGGCGATAATAGAAGGGATCGCGGTCGTTGACAGGCCCGGAAAAATCAAATTGGCTCTGGTAGCGCTGCTGCGTGCCGTATTGCAACTGGAGTTCATGATAGGGGTCCTCCGTCGGGCGCTTGGTGATCAGGTTGTAGAGACCACCGGCGCCGGAGGCGCCATAGAGAGCCGACGAGGGGCCGCGCAGGATCGAAACACCCTCAAGGCCATAGGGTTCGGTCTTGAAGAGCGAAGAGCCGGCGCCGGGCTGGCGCAGGTTGTCGCGAAAAACACCCGTATAGGTGACGTCGAAGCCGCGCACCGTGAAGCTGTCGAAGCGTGGATCGAAACCATAAGCACCCACGCGCGTGCCTGGCGTGTAGGCGAGCGTATCGAGCAGCGTTTGGGGGTTGCGGTCCTTGAGTTGCTGTTCCGTCACGGACGAGATCGACTGCGGCGTCTCGATGAAAGGCGTGTCGGTCTTTGCGCCTGTCGCGCTGCTCTTGCCGACATAGCCGTCCGCCTGGATGACACCGCCGCTGCCGCCCTTGACGACGATCTCCTGGAGCACTGTCGCGCCATCGTCCGGCTGGTTTTCGGCGGCGGTGTCCTGCGCAGCGGCGGGAAGGAGGAGATGGGCCATGGCGGCGCCCGTCAATGCGGACGCCCGCAGCGACCTGGCTAAAACGTGTATTTTCATCAGTTTACAACTCTCGGCGGTTTACCACGTAATACATGAGCCTAATAGTCAACAATAAGCCGGATGAAAACCTTTTTATGAGTAGATCTCTCCACTTTTTTTGGGAAGAGCGAAGCGACCGCGAGGTCGTCAGCTCTTTACTTCCGAAAGCAGCCAACGCCGGAAGGCGGCGACGGCCGGGCGTTCGAGTGCGGCGCCGGGATAGACGAGATGAAAGGCGAGGCGGCTCGCAACGCCAAGCGGGAAGGGGGCGACCACGGCGCCTTCGGCGAGTTCCTTCTCCAGAAATGACCGCCGCATCAATGCAAAACCGAGACCAGCCTTCATAGCTTCGTAGGCGCCATTGCCATGCATGAAGATCGGGCCGCGCGAGGCGTCCACCTTCGTCGTCCCTGCTGCCTGCAGCCAGAGCTTCCAGTCGTGCCGGTAAACATCATGGATCAACTGGAAGCCGGCGAGCGTGTCTGGCGAGGGATGGTCTCCAAGCTGCGCTGCAAGCGGCGGGGTGCAGACCGGCACCAGCTCATCATCCACGAGCCGCTCGCTGACAAGGCCGTCATAGCCGCCGAGCCCGTGCCGTATGGCCAGATCGATGCCGTCGCGTTGAAAGTCGAGGACACGATGCGAGGCACTGATGCGCACGTCGATCTCCGGATGGATCTCCTCGAAACGCCCGAGCCGCGGAACCAGCCAATAGGTCGCGAAGCCTGCCGTGCAGGTGACGTTCAGCACAGAGCCGCGTGCCCGCGCTGCAATCGCAGCCGTCGCCTCTCTCATCAGCCGGAAGGCGGTCTGCAGCGTGGCGAAGTAATCGGCGCCCTCGACTGTGAGGGCGAGCGCCCGCGCTTTCCGCTCAAAAAGCCGTACGCCGAGTGCGGCTTCCAGATCGCGGATCTGCAGGCTGACGGCGCCGGGCGTCACATGCAGCTCCTTGGCGGCCAGCGTCATGCTCAGGTGCCGCGCCGCAGCTTCGAAAGCCCGCAGGGCCGAAAGGGATGGCAGAAATTCGCTCATGATTTAGTTCAGCTAAAGCATATGCCGAGAAAGACTCGTTTGCCGGAATGAAATTATAGAAATAATATCAGAATGAAAGCGATCACCAACCAAAATCGTGAAGCGACATTCATCGAGCATAAATCGTAACTGGCAGGAACTGGTGCGCATGAAACGGGTGGCGAAATCACCCGCCGTATCGTAAGCCCGCGAACAATGAAGGGAGACAGACATGCAGAAACAAATGGGCTTGGCCGAATGGAGTATGCTTTTGGTCCTCTCCCTCCTTTGGGGCGGCTCCTTCCTCTTCAACGGCATTCTCGTCAAGGCCCTGCCGCCGTTTACGATCGTCACGGGCCGCGTGCTGCTGGCGGCGCTCGCGCTCAATATCATCGTGCGGCTCATGGGTCATACGATGCCGCGCGACGGCAAGAGCTGGGTCGCCTTCTTCGGAATGGGTGTGCTGAACAATATGATCCCCTTCTGCCTCATCGTCTGGGGCCAGACTCACATTGCAAGCGGCCTTGCCTCGATACTGAATGCCACGACGCCGCTCTTTACCGTCGTTGTTGCCCATATCCTGACCACCGACGAGAAGATGAGCGGTCATCGCCTGATCGGCGTGCTCATCGGCTTTGCCGGCGTGGCTTATATGATCGGCTTCGATGTGCTTCACGATCTCGGCTCGAATGTGCTGGCGCAGCTCGCGGTCCTCGGAGCTGCGATCTCCTATTCCTTCGCCGGCATCTGGGGCCGCCGTTTCCGGGCGATGAGCATGCCGCCGCTGCTGCCGGCCGCAGGCCAGGTCACGGCCTCCACCATCTTGATGCTGCCGATTGCGCTGATTGCCGACCGTCCATGGGCATTGCCCGCTCCTGGTATCGGCTGGCGCTGCTCGGCCTCGCACTGTTTTCGACCGCCATCGCCTATGTGCTTTTCTTCCGGGTTCTCGCAACGGCGGGCGCGACGAACCTGGCGCTGGTGACCTTCCTCATTCCTGTCAGCGCCATCCTGTTGGGTACGATCATCCTTGGCGAGCAGCTGCAGGCAAAACATCTGATCGGCATGGCGACGATCGCCGTCGGCCTTGCGGCGATCGACGGGCGGTTGATGTCGCTTGGGAAAAGCCGGGCAGCCTGAGGCTCAGCAGGCGAGATCGGCGACGACCGAATCGAGGATCAGCATGCCCGACGGCGTGCAGCGGAGGCGGGAATTGCCGATCCGCTCGATGAAGCCGTGCTCCAGCAGAAATTCCTCGCGCTTCGGATCCGGATCCCGGCCGGAAAGCTGCTGCCAGCGGGCAAGATCGACGCCTTCCGTCAGCCGCAGCCCCATGAGCAGCAATTCGTCCGCCTGCTCGTCATAGCCGAGCCGTTCCTGCTCCAGAATGCCATGCCCGTCGCGCTCGACAAGCTCGAGCCAGGTCTCCGGCTTGCGCTCGGTCGCCGTTGCGATCTTCTCAGGCCCGCGCGTCAGGCGGCCATGTGCGCCGGGGCCGATCCCGGCATAGTCGCCGTAGCGCCAGTAGGTGAGGTTATGGCGGCTCTCGGCGCCGGGCCGCGCATGGTTGGAAACCTCATAGGCCGGCATGCCCTCGCGCGCCATGATCTCCTGAGTCGCCTCGTAGAGGATCGCCGATTGGTCCCCATCCGGCACGATCAGTTTGCCGGCCTTGTGCAGGCCGTAGAAAGGCGTGCCCTCCTCGATCGTCAGCTGGTACAGCGACAGGTGATCGACCGCGTATGAGATCGCTTCCTTCAGCTCCTTCTCCCATTCTTCGACGGTCTGGTCGGGGCGGGCATAGATCAGGTCGAAAGACATGCGCGGGAAGATGTCGCGCGCCAGCTTGATGGCTTTCAGTGCATCGGCGACGTCATGCAGGCGGCCGAGGAATTTCAGATCCCGGTCGTTCAATGCCTGAACGCCGAGCGACACGCGATTGACGCCTGCGGCGCGATAGCCGCGGAAGCGCTCGGCCTCCACGCTCGAAGGATTGGCCTCCATCGTGACCTCGATGCCGTTCGGCACATGCCAGTGCTTGGAGATACCGTCGAGAATGGCCGAAACCGTTGCTGGATGCATGAGCGACGGCGTGCCGCCGCCAAGGAAGATGCTCGTCACCGTCTTCGGTCCGCTCATCCGGCGAACGGCAGCCATCTCCTTCACGAACGCAGCGGCGAACCGCTCCTGGTCGACCGGCTGATGACGGACATGGCTGTTGAAGTCGCAATAGGGGCACTTCGCCGCGCAGAAGGGCCAATGCACATAGACGCCGAAACCGGGCTCGCCGGTATCGGGCAGAAGCATCGCATCGCGCGTCAAGCTTGGTGTATCGAGAATCTCCACGAACCGACCTTACGCTTCCAGGCAGGTTTCGACAAAGCGTTTGAATGCGCGCGCCCGATGCGACAGGGCCTGCGGCTTGCCAATGTTCCAGCCGTGCTTTTCCTCGGCACTCATCTCGCCGAAGGTGATGTCGTAACCTTCCGGTTGGAAGACCGGATCGTAACCGAAACCCTGGGTGCCGCGCGGCGGCCAGACGACGGTACCTTCCACCTCGCCGCGGAAAAGCTCCGTATGCCCGTCTGGCCAGGCGAGGCAGAGCACGCTGACGAAGCGCGCGCGCCGTTGTTCCGGCTTGGTGGCTCCGGCTTTCTCCAGCGCCTGTTGTACCTTTTCCATCCCAAGCGCAAAGTCGCGCGTGCCGTCTGCGGTCTCCGCCCAGTCGGCCGTATAGACGCCCGGATCGCCACCAAGCCCATCGATCACCAGTCCAGAATCGTCGGAAAGCGCCGGCATCCCTGCTGCTTTGGCAGAGGCGAGAGCCTTGATCGTCGCGTTTTCCTCGAAGGTTGTGCCGGTTTCGTCAGGCTCGATGAAGTTGAGGTCGGCTGCCGATTTGGCGGTAAAGCCGAGCGGTCCGATCAGTTCCTGGATCTCGCGGATCTTGCCGGCGTTGTGGCTGGCGACGACGATCGTCTTCGTTTCAAGCGTGCGCATGGTCGGTCCTATTCAATGCCCCAGATTCTGGCTTCGGCGCATTCGAGGCTGTTTCCCGCGGGATCGCGGAAATAGATCGAGCGGCCGCCGTTCGGCCAGTGGACTTCGGATTCGATTTCGATGCCCGCGGCTTTGAGCTTCACCGCCATGGCATCGATGTTTTTACCAGACACGCGGAAACATGCGTGGCCCTGACCTTTCGTGCCGTGGGGCGGCACCTGCAGGGCATCGGCCGCTGGCGGTTTCACCGTTTCATCAGGGTTGAAGATCAACAGCACGCCTTGCCCGCAGCGGAAGAATACATGCCGGTTTGCGGCGCGCGTGATCTTGGCAAGGCCGAGCACGCCTTCGTAGAAAGCCTCGGCCTTGTCGAGATCCTTGGCATAAAGCGCCGTCTCCAGCATGCCTTCCAGCAGGGCGCTCATCCGGCGATGGCCTGTTTCTGCATGTCGACGAGCTCCACGATGCCGGTTTTCGCCAGTGTCATCAGCGCCGCAAATTCCCCGTCCGTGAACGGCGTGCCTTCGGCGGTCCCCTGAATTTCAACGATGCCGCCCGCGCCCGTCATGACGAAATTCGCATCGGTTTCGGCCGAGGAATCTTCGAGATAATCGAGGTCGATCACCGGCTGGCTGGCGAAGATGCCGCAGGAAATCGCCGCGACATGATCCTTGAGCACGCGCTCGACCTTGATCATGTTGCGGGTTTCCATCCACTTCAGGCAGTCGTAGAGCGCAATCCAGGCGCCCGTAATGGAGGCCGTGCGCGTACCGCCGTCAGCCTGAATGACGTCGCAGTCGAGCGTGATCTGGCGCTCGCCGAGTTCCTTGAGATCGACGACGGCACGAAGAGAGCGGCCGATCAGGCGCTGGATTTCCTGTGTGCGCCCGCCCTGCTTGCCGGCCGCGGCCTCGCGTTTCATTCGCTCGCCGGTTGCCCGCGGCAGCATACCATATTCGGCCGTGACCCAGCCCTTTCCAGTGTTGCGCAGCCACGGTGGCGTCTTGTCTTCCAGGCTTGCGGTACAGAGCACATGCGTATCGCCGAATTTGACGAGGCAGGAACCTTCCGCATGCTTTGAAAAATTGCGCTCGAAAGTGACTTTGCGCATCTGGTCGGTTTTTCTGCCTGAAGGCCGCATTATGATCTCCTGAAGCACGATGCCGAAAACCGTAAGGCGGTTCTCGCAAAACATCATGCATGCTTGAATGGTGTCGACCGCTTCTACGATTGGCCGCAGCCATTTGCAAATTCCCTTTTGCTACGAGGGCGAGAACGGCTATATTTTAAGGATCGTCATCAGCAGCGCAGGTCTAAGGAAGTTCATGGGGTTCAGGTCGACGTCGGTTTCGGATGCCGTTGCTGCGCTGGATGAACGCTCCAAGGAAATCTTCCGCCGGATCGTTGAAGGCTATCTGGAAAGTGGCGAGCCGCTCGGCTCGCGCAATCTCTCCCGCATTCTGCCCATGTCGCTATCGCCCGCGTCGGTGCGCAACGTGATGAGCGACCTGGAGGAGTTGGGCCTGATCTACTCGCCGCATGTCAGCGCCGGACGCCTGCCGACGCAGGGCGGCCTTCGCTTCTTCGTCGATGCCTTCATGCAGGTCGGCGACCTTTCCGCCGAGGACCGTGCGAATATCGACCGCCAGGTTCGCCCCGAAAGCCGCGACAATCCGGTTGAATCGATGATGAACGAGGCAAGCCGGATGTTGTCCGGCATTTCGCGCGGCGCAGGGCTCGTCATCACCTCAAAGAGCGATCCGGTTCTCAAACACGTCGAATTCATCCGCCTGGAGCCCACCAAGGCGTTGGCAGTGCTCGTCGGCGATCACGATCAGGTCGAAAACCGCATTATCGAATTGCCGGCAGGCGTTACGTCGTCGCAGCTGACGGAGGCCGCGAATTTCCTCAATGCCCATATGTCCGGCCAGACATTGCCGGAATTGCGCAAGCAGCTCAGCCGCTTAAAGGAGAACGTCCGCCACGAGCTCGACGCGTTGTCCCGGGATCTCGTCGAGCGCGGCATCGCGGTGTGGTCTGGCGATGCGGACGAAGGCAAACCGCCGCAGCTTATTATTCGAGGCCGATCCAATCTGCTCGAAGGCCTGGCAAGCGCGGAGGACCTCGATCGTCTCCGCATGCTCTTCGACGATCTCGAAAAGAAGGACAGCCTGATCGAGCTGCTGAACCTTGCCGAAACCGGTCCGGGCGTGCGCATCTTCATCGGTTCTGAGAACAAGCTCTTTTCGCTCTCCGGCTCCTCCCTGATTGTTGCGCCCTATCGCGACGATGACGACCGCATTGTCGGCGCCGTCGGCGTCATCGGGCCGACACGGCTCAATTATTCACGCATCGTGCCGATGGTGGATTACACCGCCCAGCTGATTTCCCGGCTTGCGCGCGGCACGCTATAAAAAACCGGAATTTTTTCTTCTTTGTCACGCAGACTTGATTTTTTGCGGTCAAAGCTCGATATCGGGCGCATCCCAAGAGAACCCACGACCGGAGACCGTCATGACTGACGAAACGACGAAAAACGGATCTGACGCTGCCGCGGCTGAAGCCGCAGACGACGTTGCCGCAAACGTCGAGAACGAAACCACGGTGGAAGCGCCGCGCCAGCCGGATCCGCTTGAAGTGCTCAAGGCTGAAAATGCCGAGCTGCGCGACCGCTATCTGCGTCTTGCCGCCGAAATGGACAATCTGCGCCGCCGCACGGAGCGCGACGTGAAGGATGCAAAGTCCTACTCGGTCGCGGGCTTTGCGCGCGACATGCTTGCCGTTTCGGACAATCTGCGCCGCGCGCTCGATGCCATTCCGGCAGAGGCGAAGGAAGCGGGCGAGACAGGCCTCAACACTTTGATCGAAGGTGTCGAGATGACGGAGCGCTCCATGCTCTCAGCACTGGAGCGCCACGGCGTCCGCAAGTTGGATCCGATCGGCCAGAAGTTCGATCCGAACTTCCACCAGGCGATGTTCGAGGTTCCGAATGCCGAAGTGGCGAATAACACGGTCGTCCAGGTCGTTCAGGCAGGCTTCACGATCGGCGAGCGTGTTCTTCGTCCCGCAATGGTCGGCGTGGCCAAAGGCGGCCCGAAGGCAGCGGATGCAGACCTCAACACGGCGTTCACCGAAAAGGACGCCTGATCTTCTTCTCAGGCGCCTTTCATAATCAGTCGGAATATCAGATGCGGGCGAAGCGCTCGATCAGCAGATCGAAGAAGCCGTCCGCATCCACATAGCGCATCACCTTGGCATTGCGCTTGCGCTCGGTCACATGCCACCAGTCGACCACCGTCATGCCCACGGTCAGCTCCGACTTCACCTCGATCTCGACATTGCAGTCACGGCCCTTGAAGAGCTCAGGCTTCAGTAGGTAGGCGACGACCGCCGGATCGTGCAGAGGCCCACCGTCAGAACCATACTTCTCGACATCGAAGCGCTCGAAGAATTCCAGCATTTCGACCATTGCTTTGGCCGGTGCCGTGCCGAGATCGGCCATGCGCTTGACGCGATCCTTCCGTGTCAGCAGCTGATGTGTCACGTCGAGCGGCATCATCACGATCGCTATGCCGGAACGAAAGACGATGTCGGCTGCTTCCGGATCGACATAGATGTTGAATTCCGCGGCGGGCGTTATGTTGCCGCCCTCGAAGAAGCCGCCTCCCATCATCACCAGTTCACGGATGCGAGGAATGATGTCCGGCGCCTTTTGCAAGGCCATGCCGATATTGGTGAGCGGTCCCAGCGTGCAGAGCGTCACCGTGCCTTCCGGCTCGCGGCGAAGCGTCTCGATGATGAAGTCGACCGCGTGCTGTGCCTGCAGCGGCATCGTCGGCTCATCGAGCTCCGGTCCATCGAGGCCGGTCTTTCCGTGCACGTGCTCGGCCGTGACCAGCTTGCGCGCGATTGGCGCGTCGGCGCCTGCGAAAACCTTCGTGCCGGTCCGTGCGCAGAGCTCGCAGACGATGCGCGCGTTGCGGCTCGTGTAGGAGAGCGGCACATTGCCTGCGACGGTCGTGATGCCGAGCACCTCCAGCTCTTCGGGGCTGCCGAAGGCAAGCATGATGGCCGCTGCATCGTCCTGGCCGGGGTCGGTGTCGATGATGATCTTTCTGGGGTTCGCCATTGCGTTGCTCCGTCTCAAGGTGCACGTCGTCGTGGCAGGCACCATTCGTTTTTTTCCGTCGCAGATCGGCGCAGCCGCTGCGGTCGACGATGTGATGCGAGCCGCCATGATCTTTGTCAAGCAACGGTCTCAGTCCAACCGTCTTAAATTCATGTGACTGCGATGCGCCGCATATGTCTTGCGCGAAAGGCACACACTTCCCATATTAACGGCGTCCGGATGCTACGCTTAGGTCCGGGAAGGTCGCTTGCATCAAGGACTTTGAAAGATGAGCCGCATGACACCTTTCGCCAGCCCGCTGCTTCTGGGCTTCGACGCCATGGAAAAGACGCTTGAACGCATTTCCAAGGCAAGCGACGGTTACCCACCCTACAATATCGAACGTATCGCCCCCGGCCAGGGAGCGCCTGAGCGCCTGCGCATCACGGTTGCCGTCGCCGGTTTCAGCGAAGACGAGCTGGACGTTACGACGGAAGAGAATCAATTGTTGATCCGCGGCCGCCAGGTCGAGCATGGCGAGCATGAATATCTCTATCGCGGCATTGCTGCGCGCCAGTTCCAGCGAACCTTCGTGTTGGCAGACGGCATGCAGGTTCTGGGCGCCAGCCTCAAGAACGGACTGCTTGCCGTCGATCTCGTTCGTCCGGAACCGGCGCGCATGGTGAAGAAAATTAACATTTCGGTCTCACAGTAGGACAACGGCCCATTCGGCTGTTGGTCCCTTCTCCCGGAGGTACAGGAATGTTGATGAAAGAAGCGAATTCTCACCTGACCAAGTCCGAACTTGCCGGTATCGGCAACGGCGAGGTCGCCTATATCCGCAAAATGCGCAACGACGAGGTATTGAAGTGCTTCCCCGAAGCACCGGATATCGATCCGAGCGTGGACCTTTGGGCCCTCTTCGGCGCAGACGGAACGCCGATCCTGCTCACGGACAATCGCTCCAGCACCTTCTTCAAGGCGGCTGAAGACGAATTGAAGACGGTCAGCCTGCACTAAAGATGCAGGCTTAGACCCTTTTGAATGTCAGATAGGCGGAGGACCTGCCCTCGCGCCGGGCCTTGGCCTCGTAGCGTGTGCTCGGCCAGCCCTCATAGGGCGTCAGCCAGTCGGCAGCGTTTTCCGCAAGCCAGTCGAAGCCGCCGTGATCGCGGCACTTCAGCAGCGTCCAATTCACGTAGGTATCGATGTCGGAGGCGAAGCAGAAGAGCCCGCCCGGCTTCAGCACGCGATGGAAACGGTCGAGATTGGTCCTGGAAACGAAACGCCGTTTCCAATGCTTCCGTTTCGGCCAGGGATCGGGATAGAGCAGATCGATGTGATCCAGGCAGCCGTTCGGTAACCAGTCGAGCAGCTGCGTTGCATCGTCATCATAGACGCGGATATTCTTTGCACCCTTCGTCTCGATGCTTGCCAGCAGTTTCTGCATGGAATTGATGAAGGGTTCGACGCCGATGAAGCCGGTCGAGGGCATTTCCAGCGCACGGTGGATCAGATGTTCGCCGCCGCCGAAGCCGATTTCCAGGCGCAGCCGTTCAGCCGGAACCGGAAAGAGGCTTTTCAGCGGCTGTGGTGGAGCCGCCGAAAGGTCGATGAGGAATGCCGGGAGCAGGGTGTTCAGTCTTTCCGCCTGATGTTCGCGGAGAGCCTTCCCCTTGCGGCGACCGAAGAATGCCTCGGTCGCGCGCCCCCGACGCTCCATATCCGTCATGCTGCTTCCCGGAGCTTCACGGCTTCCTTCAGCGCCTTGACGAGGTCGGTGCGCTCCCATGAGAACGAACCGTCACGGCCCGCCTTCCGGCCGAAGTGGCCGTAGGCCGAGGTCTTGGCGTAGATCGGCTTGTTGAGGTCGAGGTGACGGCGGATGCCGGTCGGCGACAGATCCATGTTCTTGCGGATCGCCGCCTCGACTTGGTCTTCCGTCACGCCCTTGCCGGTGCCGTGCAGGTCGACATAGATCGACAGCGGCTGAGCAACGCCGATCGCATAGGAAAGCTGGATCGTGCAGCGGTCGGCGAGGCCTGCGGCAACGACGTTCTTCGCAAGATAGCGGGCAGCATAGGCCGCTGATCGGTCGACCTTGGTCGTGTCCTTGCCGGAAAACGCACCGCCGCCGTGCGGAGCTGCACCGCCGTAGGTATCGACGATGATCTTGCGGCCCGTGAGACCAGCATCGCCGTCCGGACCGCCGATGACGAACTTGCCGG
Source organism: Rhizobium sp. USDA 4016 (assembly GCF_056279705.1). NCBI lineage: Bacteria > Pseudomonadati > Pseudomonadota > Alphaproteobacteria > Hyphomicrobiales > Rhizobiaceae > Rhizobium > Rhizobium sp. USDA 4016. The sequence continues at coordinate 3,615,754 of NZ_JBWCCY010000004.1, read as the reverse complement.
TCGGGTTGATGTACCAGTTGCAATCCTTGGCGATCGGCAGATCGCCTAGCGCTTCGCGGATGTAGGGCTCGACGACGGCGCGAACCTTCTTGGAATCCCAGCTCTCATCGAGATGCTGGGTCGACAAAACGATCGAGGTCACCTCGGCCGGCTTGCCGTCGATGTAGCGCACGGTCACCTGGCTCTTGGCGTCCGGACCGAGCTTGGCAACATCGCCGTCGCCCTTCTTGCGCGCTGCGGCAAGCAGCTGCAGGATCTTGTGGGAATAGTAGATCGGCGCCGGCATGAGGTCCGGCGTTTCCTTGCAGGCGTAGCCGAACATGATGCCCTGGTCACCGGCGCCTTCGTCACCTTGCTGGTCGGCGGCGTTGTCGACGCCCTGAGCGATATCGGCAGACTGCGAGTGCAGCAACACGTCGATCTTCGCCGTCTTCCAGTGGAAGCCGTCCTGCTCGTAGCCGATGTCCTTGATAGCGCGGCGGGCGGCAGCCTTGAATTTCGACGGGTTGATGACGTCCTTGCCGTCCTTGCCCTTTTTCATCAGGCTTGGCGGCAGGCGGACTTCACCGGCGATGACGACGCGGTTCGTCGTTGCCAGGGTTTCGCAGGCAATGCGCACGCCCCAGGGGTTGACGCCGGTCTTGGCCGCTTCACGATAGACCAGATCCACGATCTCGTCCGAGATGCGGTCACACACCTTGTCCGGGTGACCTTCGGCGACTGACTCACTGGTGAAAAGATAATTCGCGCGCATTTCGGGATTCCCCTCAAAGAACAAAAGCCGTTAGTTGGTACTCATTCCGCGTTCGAAAAACAAGCACAGAAGGACATAAATATATCTTTATATCTACCACGAAATGATAAATTTTGCCCTTAAAACGCAAAAAAGGTGGCCTTTCGACCACCTTTTAAAAACTGGAAGCATCAAGGGGTTCAGTCCGTGTCGGCCTCGGCGGCCAATGCTTTGACAAGCTCCACGACCTTGCGGCGAACCTTTGGGTCGGAAATCTTCACGAACGCCCGGTTGAGCTGAAGCCCCTCCGAGGAAGAGAGGAAATCAACGACATAATTTGAGCTCGACGCTTCCGCCATGCCGGTCAATCCACCGGTGTGATCGCCCGGGGCGTCCTCGAAGAAAAAGGAAACCGGGACGTTGAGAATACTCGAGATGTTCTGCAGGCGGCTCGCACCGACGCGGTTCGTGCCCTTTTCATATTTCTGGATCTGCTGGAAGGTAATGCCGAGGCTCTCGCCCAGCTTCTCCTGGCTCATACCAAGCATTGTACGGCGAAGCCGAATGCGGCTGCCAACGTGTATGTCGATCGGGTTAGGCTTCTTCTTGTTTTCAATCATGGTCGTGCCCTAGCAAAGAATTTCAACCTGGTTAAACCGGCAGTGCCCAGACCCATCCGTAACGCCACGTTGTAAGCGGCGCAAACCCTATCATCAAGCATACGTTAACAACGCCGATCGCCACCACTATGCAATTTTAGGGGTTTTCGGTCAATTCGGCTTGAAAATAAAACCAAAGCGGGAAATCGACGCAATCAAAATCAATAACGTTTCAGTCAACCAGAAGTAAGCTTGCTGCGAAAACAAGTTCCCGGATGCGCTGCCGAATCCCTCAAGGGTTGCGTCGATGAACCCTCTCTCATTGAGGCTGAGCCCTGCAACAATCTGCCCGTGCGCATTCACGATCGCTGAGATGCCGTTGTTGGCGTCACGAATCAGCGGCAAACCGGTCTCCACGGCGCGCACCCGCGCTTGCTGGAAGTGCTGATAAGGACCGGGCGTATTGCCGAACCACGCGTCGTTCGTGATGTTCAAGATTGCACCGGCGTCGGCGATGTTGCCGGTCATCTCGTCGGCGAAGATGATCTCGTAACAGACCAGAGGATAGAGCTTCAGCCCCGTCGGCAGTTCCAGGAGATGGCGCGTTGCCGCGGCAGAGAATCCGCCCGGCATCTCAACGATATTCCGGATGCCGAAATCGTCGAGGATATTCTCGAACGGCACGTATTCGCCGAATGGAACGAGATGCACCTTGTCGGAAGCCGCGACGATCTGGCCGCGTCCATCGAACGCGTAGATCGAATTGTAGTAGCGCACCGGGTTTCCCGGCCCCATCTCTTCGGCTCGCACGGCGCCTGCAATCAGAATCTGATTGTCGTCCAGCGTATCGGCGATCCGGGTAAGAGCATCCTGGTTGTCGGTGAGGATGAAAGGGATCGAGGTCTCCGGCCAGACGATGATGTCCGGCTTCTTTCCGCCGTCCCGCGGCGCTTCGGCGGAGAGCTTCAAATGCATCTCGAAGATGGCCGAGCGGTCGGCGTTGCTGTCGAGCTTGGCCGCCTGATCGATCATCGGCTGCACGAGCCGGATCACTGGCCGTTTCTCCTGCGGCAGCGTGGGAGCTTCCGGCGCGAGATACAGCACATAACCGCCGTAGCCGACATGAGCTGCAAAAAGCAGCGCGGCCAGCCCCACACCCGTCGTCGCACCCTGCCGCGTCCCAACAAGAGCGGGCGCAGCGAAGACGAAGACGGCAAGCGCGGTTACGCCCGTGGTGCCGACGACGTGTGCGGACTGCATCATCAGCGGCATCGGCATGATGCCATAGCCGACCGCATTCCATGGAAAACCCGTGAATGTGACGCTGCGCAACCACTCGAAGAGACCGAAGCTTGCGGCAAGTGCTGCAATGCGGCCTATCCCGTCCGACCAGAAGATGCGGGCGACAGCCGCCGCAAGGCCATAATAGATCGACAGCACCGCCGGCAGGCCGAGGATTGCCAGCGGCAGCGCCCAGGCAAACTCTTCGGAGTCAATCATCAGCGCATGGCCAAGCCACCAGAGGCCTGCGACGAAATAGCCGAAGCCGAAGAGCCACCCGATCGCGAAGCAGGGCCACAGTCGGCCGAGGACGCTTGCCTCGGGGGAGGCGGCTGCGCCATCGATCAGCCAGACGAGGAGCGTGAATGAGAGGAACATCGCAGCAAAAAAGCCGATCGGCGGAAGTGCCAGAACGGCAAATGCGCCGGCAAGGACAGCCAGCAATGCTCGTTTGAAACCCCAGACCAGGATGACCCTGTCCGCAAGCCGCTCCATGCGCACTCCAATCAAGCCGCGAATCAACCAGGTCCGCAGTCTTTCAAAAAAGCGGCGCCTTGTCGTGCCATGCGAAAATCAGTTCGACGTGGATTCGGCAGTCCGGTCGTCGGTTGCCTCAGCACCGGTCGCACTGTCGCCGTCCGCCTTGACACGGCGGCGGATCGCCTGACGCTTGCGGGTGATGCGCACGCGCTTGATGCGGCGCGGATCGGCCTCGAGAATGTGGAATTCGAAATCCGGCAGCGCCTGGACCACTTCGCCTCGAACCGGGATGCGGCCAAGCGCGGAGAAGATGAGACCGCCTAGCGTATCAACCTCGTCCACCTGCTCGCTGATGTCGAAATCCGGGCCGATCGCCTCTGCAATCTCTTCCAGTTCGACGCGGGCATCCGCCACAAAGACGTCTTCGGAAAAGCGCTTGAACATGACTTCTTCGTCGTCATGCTCGTCGTCGATGTCGCCGACGACCATCTCGACGATGTCCTCGTGTGAAGCAAGGCCGTCGGTGCCGCCATATTCATCGATGACGAGCGCCATCTGCGTGCGGTTCACCTGCATGCGGCGAAGCAGATCGGATGCCAGCATCGATGGCGGCACGAAGAGGATCTTACGGATGATGCCGGCCTCGGCGAGCGTCTTTTGCAGGTCGACGCGGGCGAGATCGAAATTCGGCTTTGCCGAGCGCACCGGCTTTTGAATGTTCTCTGTAGCGATCTCGACAAGCGGCTTGGCAGTCTTGGAACCTGTCCGGCGCTTGTTGCGTGCCTGCTTTGCGACATAGGAAAGCAGGTCGCGGATGTGCACCATGCCGCGCGGATCGTCGAGCGTATCGGCATATACGGGCATGCGCGAGCGCCCGGATTCCTCAAAGAGGATCATCAATTCGCCGATGGTGATGTTCTGGTCGACCGCCTCGATATCGGCGCGCGGGACCATGACGTCGGCGACACGCACTTCGCGGAAACGCAGGATGTTGTGGAGCATCGCCCGCTCGTCGGGCGAAAAGGCATCGTCGCCAGTATCGTTCGTCATAAGCGCGTCGGCGAGATCTTCGCGGATGCGCGAACCTTGCTGGGGGCGGAGAATGCGGGCGGCACGCGCCCAGAATGATCGTCCTGAATGCCTGCTACTACTGCCCGCCTCATCTGAGGAGGAGGATTGATCGGCGTCCTTGGTTTCCGCCGCCGGTTTCGTTGTAAAGTCGCTCATGGTTCCATTTTAAGGTCTTGACCCTCGTATGGGTCAGATAGGCCGAGTACTGCCAAAATGCGAGTCTCCAACCCCTCCATAATTTCGGCTTCGTCGTTATTCATATGGTCGTAGCCGAAGAGATGCAAGAAACCATGCACCATCAGATGCGATAGATGGTCCTCGAACGATTTTTCGAGCTCCCGCGCTTCCCGTTCGACGGTCTCCCTGGCGATGATGATATCACCAAGCATCGGACCTGGCATCTCTCCCGGCGTAATCGGAAAGGCAGGGAAGGAAAGGACATTGGTAGCCTTGTCTTTCTTGCGCCATTCGGCGTTGATGGCGCGGATGGCCTCGTCATCCGTGAAGACAAGCGAAAGCTCCGTCGCCGTCTTGGGAAACCTCTGTCTCTCATCTTTTTCGAGAACCTTCGCTGCCGCTTCCAGCACGCGTTCGGCCAAAGCCTGAAGTTCATTCTCCGAGGGCCAGTCGCCCTCCTCGATGCTGACCTGGATATCGATTTCGGCCATCAGACCTGCGGTCCGGCGTCTTCCGGCCGCGTCGTATAGGTGGCGTCATAGGCCCTTACGATCCGTCCGACCAGCGGATGGCGCACGACATCGACATCCTTGAAGCGGATCGTCGAGATTCCTTCCACGCCGTCGAGCAGATGCAGTGCTTCGACAAGTCCGGACTTCACGCCGCGCGGCAAATCGATCTGGCTCGGATCGCCAGTGATGATCATGCGCGAATTCTCGCCGAGACGCGTAAGAAACATCTTCATCTGCATCGAGGTCGTGTTCTGTGCCTCGTCGAGGATGATGGCCGCGTTCGAGAGGGTGCGTCCGCGCATGAAGGCGAGCGGCGCGATCTCAATGACGCCGGCCGTGATCGCGCGCTCGACCTTGTCTCCGGGGATCATGTCGTAGAGCGCATCATAGAGCGGCCGGAGATAGGGATCGACTTTCTCCTTCATGTCGCCCGGCAGGAAGCCGAGGCGCTCGCCGGCTTCGACGGCTGGCCGCGAAAGGATGATCTTCTCGACGGCGCCGCGTTCCAGCATCTGGGCCGCATGCGCGACGGCGAGATAGGTCTTGCCCGTGCCGGCTGGGCCGACGCCGAAGACCAGTTCGGCGCGCTCCATGGCGCGTATATAGGCATCCTGCGTCGGCGTGCGCGCAACGATCGTCTTCTTGCGTGTCGAAATCTGCGCCATGGTCAGCTTGGCTTTTTTCTCCATGGTCGGCAGGCTCAACTGATCGTCGGCGGCAACCGCCATGCGGATAGCGCCTTCCACGTCGGATCGTTCCACGCTGCCGCCTTTCTGGAGCTTTTCATAGAGGTAGTCCAGCGTGCGCCGGGCTTGGTTGGTGGCGACGACGTCACCGGTGATAATGACGGAATTGCCGCGCGCACGCGCATCGATATGCAGCCGCTCTTCGAGAAGCTTCAGGTTCTGATCGAATTGACCAAATAGCTCGCTGGCGAACCGGTTGTTCTCGAACGTCAGGACGAAGTGATTGGCGTCGCTCGCAATGCGTGGGTGGCGCGGTGAAGAAGAAACCAATTCTTGTCCGTTCAAGCGGTCGAGCTCCCTAGGTTAAACCCCAGCCTCTGCAAACTCGGCAAACAGGCTGTTCGTTCCGGTTCCGGTGATTCGCACTTTGATAATGTCACCGATTTGCGATGCTTTTGCATCAACATTCACCGACTGAAGCCAGGGAGAACGGCCGATAAGCTGTCCTGGCATGCGGCCGGGCTTTTCAAGCAGCAAATCGATCTCCTTGCCGATGCAGGATACGTTGAATCCCTGCGTCTGCTTGAGGAGAAGCGCCTGCAGGCGCTCGAGCCGTTCTGCCTTGATCTCTTCCGGCACCTGGTCCTTCAGTTCCGCCCCGGGCGTACCCGGCCGCGTCGAATATTTGAAGGAGAAAGCCTGCGCATAGCCAACCTCCTCCACCAGACGCAGTGTAGCTTCAAAATCCTTGTCTGTCTCCCCAGGAAAACCAACGATGAAATCGCCCGAAAGCGCAATATCGGGGCGGGCTGCGCGGATGCGCTCGATCAGCGTCATATATTCGACTGCCGTATGGCGCCGGTTCATGGCTTTCAGGATGCGGTCCGAGCCCGCCTGCACCGGCAGGTGCAAGTAGGGCATCAGCGCCCGCAGGTCGCGATGCGCCTCGATCAGGCGGTCGTCCATGTCGCGCGGATGGCTGGTGGTGTAGCGAAGCCGCGCAAGCCCTGGAATTTCAGCAAGGCGATAGAGTAGATCGCCAAGGCTCCATTCTTCGCCATTGGCCCCGGCGCCGTGCCACGCGTTGACGTTCTGGCCGAGCAATGTGATCTCGCGCACTCCGCCTTCGACGAGTTTTTGCGCCTCTTCGACAATCTGGCTGACGGGCCGGGAGATCTCCGAACCACGCGTGTAAGGCACGACGCAGAAGGTACAGAACTTGTCGCAGCCTTCCTGCACCGTCAGGAACGAGGTCACGCCGCGCGAGCGGATCTTCTTGCTTTCGGCAATCGGCAGATGCTCGAATTTATCTTCCAGTGCATATTCCGTATCGACGACGCGATGGCCCTGCTTGGCGCGCCGCAGCGCGTCCGGCAGGCGGTGATAGGTCTGCGGGCCGATGACCACATCGACGGCAGGCGCGCGGCGGAGGATTTCTTCGCCTTCGGCCTGGGCAACGCAGCCGGTCACGCCGATCATCATCTCGCGCCCGTCGGCGGCTTTCTTCTTTTTCATCTCGCGCAAACGACCGAGCGCCGAATAAACCTTTTCGGCCGCCTTTTCGCGGATATGGCAGGTATTCAGCAGAACGAGATCAGCCTCATCCATGTTCTCCGTTTGCTCGTAACCGTCGCGGGCGAGTGCATCGCTCATGCGCGTCGAGTCGTAGACGTTCATCTGGCAGCCATAGGTCTTGATGAAAACCTTGCGGCTGTTGCTGCCATCGCGAAGGTCCTGGCTGGGGATGGTCTCCGGGGCCGGAAGAAGGGCGCTGTCTTGGGTCATGGCGGCTATTTAGTGGTTTTTTGCCATCTAGAAAATCGAAATCTTCCCTCAAGAGATGTCGCGGCCGCGCAGGCGGCTGTGGAGCATTGTACGGATACGCCGTGCGATGGTGGCGCTGACATCCTTCCGGTTCGAATCGGAACGGTATTCGACCGCCTCGCCGAAGGAGACTTCGGCATCGAGCGCCGCGCATTTCACGACGTCAATCAGGTGCGGTACGAGTTCCACGTCGCCTGGCCAGCCGGCCAGCGGGCGGTGATAGCGGCCCATCGCAACGCCGTGCGCCTTTGTATAGGCAATCGCTACCGGCTGCACGAGGACGGAACCGTTCGGCGAGTGCGGCACAGCCATGGCGGCCGCTCCGAAGAGCGAGGATTTGACTTCCAAAAGGCGATTGCCATCCGAGGTCGTGCCTTCGGGAAAGAGCACGATGATCTCGCCGTCCGCCATGCGGGCTGCGATCTCGCTTGCCTGATTGCCAGTCTTTCGCTTCTCTTCACGGACGATGAAGACGCTTTTCTGCAGCCGGGCAAGCATGCCAAAGATGGGCCAGTCGCGCACTTCCATCTTGGCGATGAAGGCGACATCGGCGAGCGAGGACATGACCATGATATCCATCCACGATGCATGATTAACGCATAGCATCAGCGGTCGGCGCCCCTCAAGCTTGCCGTGGACCTTTACGCGAATGCCGAGGGCGTGGCAGGCAGCGCGGTGCCATAGGCGTGGAAGAATGCGGCGAAGCTTCCAGTCGAAATGGAGGCCGAGAAGCTGGAGGGGCATCAGCAGCGTGCTGGCGGCAGCGACGACGACCGCGGCATAGGCGATGCGCAGCCAGACGATCAACGCGAACTCCTTGCGGCTGCGGTCATCGGCTCAGCGTTCGTCTTTCTTCAGCGGAATGCCGTAAAGCTCCAGCCGATGATCGACAAGCTGGAAGCCATGCTCACGGGCAATGCGCTCCTGCAGCGCTTCAATCTCCGGCGATCGGAATTCGATGACCACGCCGTTCTTCAGGTCTATCAGGTGGTCGTGATGTTCTTCCGGCACCGTTTCATAGCGCGAACGGCCGTCGCGGAAATCATGGCGGGCGATGATGCCGGCATCCTCAAAAAGCTTGACGGTCCGATAGACGGTGGAAATCGAAATCTTCGCGTCGACCTTCGCGGAACGGCGATAAAGCTCCTCGACATCCGGGTGATCTGCCGACTCTTCCAGGATGCGGGCGATCACGCGGCGCTGTTCGGTCATTCGCATGCCGCGCTCGGTGCAAAGCTCCTCAAGGGTCTTGGCTGCGTCGCTCATTGGCGGCCTTCATTCCAGATTCCAATTCTCAACGGAACTAGCGAAGAACGCGCTTCATGACAAGCGCCGTGGAAACGGCGCCGTTTTCGTCCTTGTAGTATCCGCGGCGCTCGCCGATTTTCTCGAAGCCGAGCTTGTGGTAGAGGCCGAGGGCGGCGGCATTGCCGTCGTCGACTTCCAGGAACATGCTCTCACCCCCGCGCAGCTTGGCTTCACGCATTGCTGCCTGCATGAGCCGCCAGCCGAGGCCGGCACGGGCAACCTTCGCCTGTACGGCGATCGACAGGATTTCCGCTTCGCCTGCGACCTGGCGCGCAAGCACGAAGCCCGGCAGCGGTTTTTTCAGGAAAGCGTTGGTCTGGTGCGCCACGAAGCCGAAGACATTGTCCTGGCTGAGCAGGCTGTGGAATTCGCCGTCACCCCAGGGGCGGGCAAATCGTTCGCCATGCAGCGCAGCGACCGCACGGCAATCGTCACTGCCCATTGCGATGATCTCGAATTCGGGCTTCAGAGTGAGATAGGATTCCAGCATGGTCACACTCGCGCGATCGCGAACCCGGCCTGCGGTTTGGCGTCGGGTCCGCGCAGATAAAGAGGCTTCGGCTTTCCTGAACCGGGATCGGCGGCTGCACCAAGGCGTGCCACGATGGAAATCGGAAACTTATTGGCGTGTTCGCCCGTCGCGTCCGGCTTCAGCAGCGGCGCGGCGGAGCCTGTGATCTCGCCGACAAAGGCCGCCGCAATAGTTTTCGCCTCCTCGATCGTCACTGCGCGAGGTTCATCGAGCGCCGGGCCGTCGGCGGAAAAACTCTGGAGATAGATTTCGCCGCGCTTGGCGTCCATGGCGGCAAGAACGGGGCGGCCGGGTGTCTTTTCGCGCTGGGCGGCGGCCATAGTCTCCAGCGTCGTGATGCCGACAGTGGGGATGTTGAGCGCAAGGCCGAAGCCACGAGCTGCGGCGACACCGACGCGGATGCCGGTAAAGGAGCCAGGACCGATCGTGACGGCAATGCGTTCGACCATCGCGAGTTTCATATCCGCCTGTTTGAGCACGCGGTCGACGATTCCCATCAAATGCTCTGCATGGCCCTTACCGATCAGGTCGGATGCCTCCCCCAGCACCGTATCCCTGCCGCTGTCGTAGAGAGCGGCAGCGCAATCTACACCAGCCGTGTCGAGCGCCAGAACAATCATGCCATCAATTTCCGAATAAAAGCCTACCACAAATTCAGCCGGTGCAATGCTGAGCCGGCCGAATTTTGGACAAATCGTCAGGCGGCGATGACTTCCTGCACTTCGGGAACGAAGTGACGAAGCAGGTTCTGGACGCCATGCGTCAGTGTTGCCGTGGACGAGGGGCAGCCGGAGCAGGAGCCCTTCATGTTGAGGTAGACCTTGCCATCCTTGAAGCCGCGGAACGTGATGTCGCCGCCATCTTGGGCAACCGCCGGGCGAACGCGGGTTTCAAGTAGCTCCTTGATGGTGAGCACGATGGTCTCGTCGGCCTCATCGAAGAATTCACCGCCGGCATCGAGCTCTTCCGAAAGCACGGAGGCATCACCCATGACCGGCTTTCCGGACATGAAGTGTTCCATGATGGAGCCAAGGATGGCGGGCTTCAGGTGCTGCCACTCCTGGTTCTCCTTGGAGACGGAAATGAAGTCATAGCCGAAATAGACACCGGTTACGCCCGGGATTTCAAAAAGGCGCGCAGCAAGCGGCGACGCCTGGGCTTCCTCGGCGCTGCGGAACTCGGCGGTGCCGGTCTCCATCACCACCTTGCCCGGCAGGAACTTCTGTGTGGCCGGATTCGGTGTGGCTTCGGTCTGAATGAACATTTCGCTCTCCATGCGGGCCAGGTCGTCGCTCAGGCCGTCTTTAGAATTCTTCAAAAGAAAATAAGCCGATTGGCGGCGCTAATCAAGAGACAAAGACTCCAGAAATAGCCGCATTCTGCATCACGCCTTAGGCCAGCGCATCCAGTTCTTCGTTCGTCAGCGTGTCAGGCAGCACGGTGACGGGGATCGGGAAAGCCGCGGCTTTTCCTACAACGGACGACACCAGCGGTCCCGGGCCCTCCTTGGCGGAGCTTGCGGCCAGCACCAGGATCGCGATGTCGCGGTCTTCTTCGATCACCGCATTGATTTCCTCGACCGCACTTCCCTCGCGGATGACGACTTCCGGCTCGATGCCGATCGTTTCGCGAACCACCTGTGCCGATTTGGCGACGATGGCCTCGGCCTCCTCACGGGCCTCGGCCCGCATGATCTCCTCGACGCCCAGCCATTGCTGAAAATCGCCTTCGGGAATCACGTAGACAAGCACCAGCCCGCCATTGGAATTCTTGGCGCGCCGGCCGGCATAATGCACAGCGCTCTGACATTCAGGTGTGCCATCGATCACCGCCATGAATTTGCGGCGATGCCCTTCGAGCCGTGAGAGTCGCTTTGATACCATGGCGCGGACTCTGACACCCTAACCGGGAAATTTGCAAGCCCCCGTCATCGCACGGGAGCTCGCCGTCAGAGGCATGCCTAGTAGAGGAATCCGATGATGTCACGGACATCCTTCATGGTCGCTTCGGCGCGCGCCCGGGCACGCTCGCCGCCGTTGCGGAGGATTGCGTCGATATGGCTCGTATCGTCCATCAGACGGCGCATTTCGCCGGTGATCGGCGAGAGTACCTGAACGGCGAGATCGACCAGCGCCGGCTTGAAGACGGAAAACTGCTGGCCGCCGAATTCGGCAAGCACCTCAGTCTTCGTCTTGTCGGCAAGGGCCGCATAGATGCCGACGAGATTGTCGGCTTCGGGGCGGCCCTTCAGGCCCTCGACCTCGCTCGGCAAGCCGTCCGGATCGGTCTTCGCCTTGCGGATCTTCTTCGAGATGGCTTCCTCGTCGTCCAGCAGATTGATGCGCGAGAGATCGGACGGATCGGATTTCGACATCTTCTTCGTGCCGTCGCGTAGCGACATCACGCGCGGAGCAGGGCCTTCGATCAACGGTTCGACCATCGGAAAATAGGCGTGCACCGGCTCGTCGCCGACGGTAATGTCGATGCCGCGGCCGGCACGGCGAATGTGGTCCTGATAATCAAGGTTGAACTTCATCGCGATATCGCGGGCGAGTTCAAGATGCTGTTTCTGGTCGTCACCGACCGGAACATGCGTGCCGCGATAGACGAGGATGTCGGCCGCCATCAGGCTCGGATAGGCAAGCAGGCCGAGGGAAGCATTTTCGCGGTCCTTGCCGGCCTTGTCCTTGAACTGCGTCATGCGGTTCATCCAGCCGATGCGGGCGACGCAATTGAAGATCCAGGCGAGCTCGGCATGCTGCGGCACGGCAGACTGGTTGAAGACGATATGCTTTTCCGGATCGATGCCCGAGGCGATGAAGGCTGCGGCGATTGAGCGGATCTGGCCCGGCAGGTCGTCGTGCACGAGCTGCGCTGTGAGGGAGTGCAGGTCGACGACGCAATAGATGCAGTCGTTGCCTTCCTGCAGCGCCACGAACTTGCGGATCGCGCCGAGATAGTTGCCGAGATGAAGATTGCCGGTTGGCTGAACGCCAGAAAATACGAGCTTTTTGAATTCGGTCACGTAGTCCTCGATTAGGCTGGTGGAGGGCCCCAGGGCACAGTCGCCCATGTTGCTAACGCGGCGGCTTATGCACGCGCTCCGTGCTGCAATCAAGGGGCGGTCGGTGCGGCATGCCGGATCAGGTCGAAAGTATTGCCGTAAGGATCCGAAAATACGGCCACGGTGCCGTAAATCTCATGCCGGGGCTGTTCCAAAAAGCGCACGCCCCTGGCCAGCATGGCAGCATGATCTCGCGCAAAATCATCGGTCTTCAAAAAGAACCCGACGCGACCGCCGGTTTGGTTTCCGATCGCCGCTTTCTGTGTCTCGTTGATTGCTTTGGCAAGGAGGAACGCCGCTCCATCCCCTCCCTTCGGTTTGACCACCAGCCAGCGCTTGCCTTCCGGCTGCACTTCGTCCTGCAGGCAGTCGAAGCCAAGCGCTCCGCAATAGAAGGCTTTTGCACGATCATAATCGTCGACGACGAGAGTGACCAGGAAGAGGGATTGGGACATCTGCAAGCCTCCAGTTGCCGGGGGTTTCTTAATCTGTCGCGGCGTCGTGGGGCAGGTGCAAGCGCCGTCCGAAAGGATTGGCATCTTTTTATTGCCCCATTCTCAAGCGTTTAAAGGCCGCTATTTCGCATTATGGATGCGTTCTTAAGTTTCACAGCCCTTCTAATACAAGTTTTGTTGCAAGGCATTGTTTTTCATCGAAAGGTAGAGAGTATTTTATACTCAATTTGAGTTATACCTTTTATATAGAATCCAGCAATATGAGGATACTTCACTTTTCACGTAAGTATAAAATTTCACAAATTGGCCATTTTTTGAATGAACGTTCTCGGCGCCAATCCGAGCCGGGCGGGAGACCCGCCGCGCTCTACCTGGAGGGGACGTCATGCATACGATTTTATCACTCGTTCTTGCTGGCTTGTTCGCTTTGTCCTGTTACGCCGAAGCAGGCGCACAGAACGCTAAAAAACCCCCAGTAAGACTCCTTAAACACACCACGTCACAGCCCTATACGGTTCAGACCGTCAGCGTCAAAGTCGGCTGCTTCCCGCCGAAACTCAGAGCCATTCTCGCGCATATCGCCGCCAAGACCGGCCGAAGACCGATGGTCACGTCCGGTCTCCGGCATTCCGGACGTGCGCATTCTCAGCATCGCCATTGCAACGCAGCCGACATCCGCGTGCCGGGCTTATCGGAACGGACGATCGTCGCGGCAGCGCAGACGGCGCCGGGTATCGGCGGTATCGGGCGCTACTGCAACGGCATCGTCCACGTCGATATCGGGCCGAAGCGGCGCTGGCGCCATTGCTGATAACCAAGGCTGCGGTTCAGCCCTCGGTTTTGGGCGCAGGCTTCCGGTTGAGGTTTCGCCGGATCATGCCGAGGTCGGCGCCGCCGATCAAAAAGGCGGTCGCGAAATAGACGATCATCGAAATGGCGATCAAAAGGCCGAGCGTACCGACCTTGGTCGCCAGGTGGGCACTGGAAGCGAGCCAGGGTTCCCAGCGATGCTGCAGGAAGAGGATGACGCCGCTCATCACGGATGCCGAAACGACGAGCAGAGCAGCCCGGCGGGCAAGCGCCCATTCCCAGGCGAGATGGCCGCGGCGAAGCAGCGTTGCGAAAAGCAAAACCGTGCTGATCCAGCCGGCGGTTGCTTCAGCCACTGCAATGCCCGGTGCGCCAAGATACGGAAAAAGCGTCAGAGCCGTGGCGCAGTTGACGCCGACAGCAACGGCTGAAAAGCGCATCGGCGTCTTGGTATCCTCGCGGGCGTAAAAGCCCGGCTGCAGCGCCTTGATGAGCACGAAGGCCGGCAGGCCGATGCCGTAGATCGCGAGGATCGAGCCGACAAGTGCTGTGTTCTCCTGATCGAAGGCGCCACGTTCGTATAGCACGCGGATGATCTCGTCAGCGAGGACCCAAAGGGCGAAGGCGGCGGGGATCGTCAGGAACAGCACGAATTCGATCGAGCGGTTCTGCAGGTTCCCGGCTTCGCGCAAGTTGCCACCCTTCAGTGCACGGGCAAGCTCCGGCAACAATACGACACCGACGGCAACGCCAACGACGCCGAGCGGCAGCTGGTAGATGCGATCCGCATATTGCAGGGCGGCGATCGCACCATCGCGGGACGAGGCGATCGCCTGGCCGATCAGCTGATTGATCTGTGTGATGCCGCCTGTGACAGCGGCGGGGACGGCGAGGATCAGCAGCCGTTTGACGTTCGGCGTCATTCGCGGGAAGCGAAAGCCAATGCTCATGCCTGCGTGGAGGACGCCGACATAGACGACGGCGAGCTGCAGGATACCAGCGGCCAGCACGCCCCAGGAGAGATACCAGGCGGTCGCGAGCGGCTCGGCGCCAGAATAAAGCGCGTAGACGAGCGCACCAATCATCACGACATTGAGGAAAATGGGCGCGACCGCTGCGGCAAAGAAGTGGTGCAGTGAATTCAGCATGCCGCTCATCATCGCCGTCAGCGACATGCACATGAGATAGGGGAACATCACTGCCGCCATGCGGATGGTGATCGAGAACTTATCCGGATCGTCGGCAAAGCCCGGCGCGATGATGAAGCGTACGAGCAGCGGCATGCAAAGTTCCATCACGATGGTGATGAGCAGCAGCACCGAAAAAAGCACTCCGAAAACCTCTTCGGAAAACCGCTTGGCTCCTTCCGTGCCGTTCGCTTCGATCTCCTTGGCGAAGAGTGGCACGAAGGCTGCGTTGAAGGCGCCTTCGGCAAACAGCCGACGGAAGAGGTTGGGAAAGCGGAAGGCCGCGTAGAAGACGTCAGCCATGGGGCCGGTGCCGAGGGCCGCCGCCATCAGCGTCTCGCGGGCAAAGCCGAAGATGCGGCTGCCGAGGGTTGCGCCGCCGACGGTGGCGAATTTCTTGACGAGGCTCATGCCGGTGGCCCGGCTTTCTTTTCGCCCGGCTGCAATGTCTGCGCGGAGGCGGCGGGCGCGATGATGCCGGACGGCATGCGCTCGCGAAGCTCATCTTCTTCGCCGGCCATCACCGCCTTCAGCCGGGCGGTGATATTGGCCCGCTTGGTGTCGCTGGAGATTTTCTGGCCAACGAGGTCTGTGACATAGAAGGTGTCTATCACCTTTTCGCCAAAGGTGGTGATGCGGGCTGACTGGATGTCGAGCGAAAGATCAGAAAGCATTGCGGTGATTTCCGAAAGCAGGCCGGTGCGGTCAAGGCATTCGACTTCGATGACGGTGAACTTGTTCGATAGGTTGTTGGTGATGTTGACCGACGGCGGAATGACGAAGGCCTTGCTCCTCTTGCGGTTCTTCGTACGCGTAGCAATGACTTCTGGCAGCCGCTTGCGGCCCGACAGTACGTCTTCGATCATGCGCCCGATCGTGCCGGCGCGGCGAAGCTCGTCCGCATCATCCTGGAATTCGCGGCTGACATGGATCGTATCCAGCGCGCGCCCGTCCGACGTCGTGAAGATCTGCGCATCGACAATGTTGGCTCCTGCTGCAGCACATGCACCGGCAATAACGGCGAGCAGGGCGCGGGTGGTCTGGCGAGAGCACGGTGATTTCGGTGATCGCGTGGAAACTGTCCGTTCGCACGGTTGTCGCGAGCGCCTGGCCGTTCTTGTCCGCCTGGCGGATGAAATCGGCGTGACGGACTTGGTCTTCCAGCGGCACGGAAAGCAGGTAAGGCTGGTAGTGCAGCTTGCTGTAGGTCTTGCGATCCTTCTGGCTCCAATCGGAAAGCGCGTTGAACAGCGCTTCGGCCGCGGAATTGGCGCGCTCCTTGCGCGACACCTCCGAAAAGCCGCCGGCAAGCAGCAGTTCGGTCTCGTAATAGAGCGTCCTCAGCAGCTGGCCCTTCCAGCCGTTCCAGACGCCGGGGCCGACGGCGCGGATGTCGCAGATCGTCAGGACCAGCAGCATCTTCAGGCGATCGAGCGATTGAACGCGATCGGCGAAGTCGGTGATCGTCTTGCGGTCGGTGAGATCGCGGGTCTGGGCAACCATGGACATCGTCAGATGCTCCTCTATCAGCCAGACGACGAGTTCCGTCTGCTTCTGCGACAGGCCGAAGCGGGAGCAGAGCTTGCGGGCGACGCGGGCGCCGGCGATCGAATGGTCTTCCTGGCGGCCCTTGGCGATGTCGTGGAGAAGGACTGCGACATAAAGCGCCTCCCGGTCTTCGATCCCCGGCATCAGCTTGTTGGCGAGCGGATGCAGGTCGTCGGCCTTGCCCTTGTCGATTTCCGAGAGCACGTCGACGGTACGGATCAGATGCTCATCCACTGTATAATGGTGGTACATGTTGAACTGCATCATCGCGACGATCTTGCCGAATTCCGGAATGAAGCGGCCAAGTACGCCTGCTTCGTTCATGCGGCGCAAAATGAGCGCCGGGTCGCCCTTGGAGGTGAGGATCGACATGAAGAGGCGGTTCGCCTCGTCGTTTTCGCGCAGGTTGTTGTCGACGAGGTTGAGCGATCGGGTGACCCGCTTCAGAGCATCGGGATGGAACTCGAGGCCATTGATATCGGCAACGTGGAAGAGACGAATGATGCTGACGGGATCGTGCTTGAACACGTCCGGACTGGCGAGCGCGATGCGGCCACGATCCTCCATGAATTCCGTGCTGCCGGCGATCTTGCGGCTGCGATGGGCAAAACGGCTGATCACCCCGGTGAGCCCCGGCGTCGATTTTGCCTGCTGGTCTTCGAGAGCCGCGCAGAGGATGCGCGTCAGGTCGCCGACGTCCTTTGCCACCAGGAAGTAGTGCTTCATGAAACGCTCGACGGCCGAAAGGCCGGGGCGCGAGTGATATCCGAGCGCCTCGGCAATCTCCCGCTGGATGTCGAAAGAAAGCCGTTCCTCCGCCTTGCCGGTCAGAAAGTGCATGTGGCAGCGCACCGCCCAGAGGAAATCGTCGGCCTTCTCGAATACGCGGTACTCATGCTTGGAGAGAACGCCGAGCGCTACGAGTTCCGCCGTGTCGCGGACGTGATAGTAGTATTTCGAGATCCAGAAGAGCGTGTGCAGATCGCGGAGCCCGCCCTTGCCCTCCTTGACGTTGGGTTCGACGAGGTAGCGTGAGTCGCCTGCCTTGCGGTGGCGTTCATCGCGTTCGGCAAGTTTGGCGGCAATAAATTCCGGTCCTGTGCCGGTCACGATCTCCTTGTCGAAGCGGGTCTCAAGCTCCGTTGCAAGCGCTTTCAGGCCGCAGATGTAGCGCATCTCGAGGATCGCCGTGCGGATCGTCATGTCTGACCTGGAGAGCGCCATGCACTCCTCGATGGTCCTTGTCGCGTGGCCGACCTTGAAGCCCATATCCCAAAGGACATAGAGCATGAACTCGACAGCCTTGTGCGTCTCCTCTGCCGGTCTTGGCTGAAAGAGGAAGAGCAGGTCGATATCGGAGCCCGGCGCAAGTGTATCGCGGCCGTAGCCGCCGACCGCCGTCACGGCGAACTTGTCCTTCTGCTGCGGGAACATATGTGCGCTGACGAACTCGTAGAGTACCGTGATGATCTGGTCCTGCAGCCAGGAGATGCGCCGGGCGCAGCCCAGTCCGCTGCCATCGGCAGATAGAAGCTCGCAGGCCCTTTGGCGCCCGTCGCTGCTTGCCTTTTTGAGCATCGCAAGCAGATCGGAGCGCATGACGTCCGGCCGGGTCTTGTTGGCTTCGGCAACGGCATCGCAGGACCTTTGCAACAGGGCCGTGTCGAGAATTTCCGAGAAATCGATGTCACTCATCGTCGCCATGCGCGGAGCGGCTTCCTGTTCGCGCGGTGCGACCGCGTCTCGTTTCGTCTGCATGCGCTATAGCCTCTTTACCCCGCGTTTGACACGGGCCTTCATACTGCAAGAACCCTTAATTTTGGCGAAAAGGTGGTTGCCTTCCACTTGCGGAGGCGAAGACGAACAGCTTCAAGCCGCGCCTTGCATATTCACCGAATAAAGGACCTTGCGCGCCTCGCTGGTAATCTCCTCCAGCGTCGGCCTGTCGCATTCGCGATAGCCCGCTTTGGCAATGGCCGAAGCAAGGTCGCAGATGATGGCGCAGGATTGAGTGATTTCGAGCAGGCCGACTGGCGAGTTCCAGCTGCGCGCATTACCGTGCTCGTCGGCGTTACGCAGCGCTTCGAGCACGGTGAACATATCGGCGAGGCGCTGTGTTTCACGGATAAGGCTGCGCATGAACATTACGGCTTCCTACTTCAGCTGCTTCTTGAGACCGTAAAGTGCCTCGAGCGCCTCGCGCGGCGTCATGTCGTCGAGGCTCATTCCCTTCAACGCTTCCTCGATCTTGGACGGCCCGCGATTGGCATCCTCGCGCCGCACCGCGACCTGGAACAGCGGCAGATCGTCGATCAGTTGGCTTGCCGGATTCTTGCGGTCGGCATCTTCCAAGCGCGTCAGCACGTCGCGGGCGCGCGCGACGACAGACGCTGGCAGGCCGGCGAGCCTGGCCACCTGGATGCCATACGAACGGTCCGCCGCACCCGGTCCCACTTCGTGCAGGAAGATGACGTCGCCGTCCCATTCCTTGACGCGCATGGTGGCGTTCGATAGCCGCGCAAGTTTTTCCGACAGCACCGTCAGTTCGTGGAAATGCGTGGCGAAGAGACCGCGGCATCGGTTTGCCTCATGCAGATGTTCCACGGCCGCCCAGGCAATCGATAGGCCGTCGAATGTCGCAGTACCGCGGCCGATCTCATCGAGGATGACGAGAGAGCGGTCGGTTGCCTGGTTGAGGATCGCGGCTGTCTCGACCATCTCGACCATGAAGGTCGAGCGCCCCCGTGCCAGGTCGTCCGAGGCGCCGACGCGGGAAAAGAGGCGGTCGACGATGCCGACGTGAGCGGAGGTCGCGGATACGAAGGAGCCCATCTGCGCCAGGATAGCGATTAACGCGTTCTGGCGCAGGAATGTCGACTTGCCGCCCATATTCGGACCGGTCAGCAGCCAGATCGCCCCATCTTTGCCGTCCGCCACAGGCGAGAGATCGCAATTATTGGCAACGAACGGACCGGAGGACTGACGCCGCAGCGCCTGTTCGACAACGGGATGGCGCCCGCCTTCGATTGTGAACATCTTCGAGGCATCGACGAGCGGGCGGCAATAGGCCTGTTCCTCCGCCAAAAGTGCCAGGCCGGCAGCAACGTCGATGATGGCCAGCGCGCGGGCGCCGGCCTTGATCGCCTCGGCTTCAGCGACGACGGCGGCCGTCATCCGGTCGAAGGCTTCGAGCTCGATCTGCAACGCGCGGTCCGCCGCGTTTGCGATCCGGCTTTCCAGGTCGGCAAGCTCGGTCGTCGTAAAGCGCATGGCATTCGCCATCGTCTGGCGATGGATGAAGCGGGCTTTGGCCTCCGGCGCATCCGTCATCGGCCCGGCATTGCCGGCCGTCACTTCGATGAAATAGCCGAGGATATTGTTGTGCTTGATCTTCAGAGACTTGATGCCGGTCTCGTCGGCATATTGGAGCTGCAATCCGGCGATCACCCGGCGCGACTGATCGCGAAGCGCGCGCACTTCATCAAGATCGGCATTGGCACCGTCCCGCAGGAAGCCCCCGTCGCGCTTCAACAGCGGCAGTTCGTCGGCGAGCATCTCCGCAAGTAGAGATTGGAGAGTTGTCGGTAAGGCCTCCAACCCGGAAAGGGCCGCATTGAGTTCTTCCGGCAAAAGCGCATTGCCGAGCAGCTTTGCAAGATCGGAAGCAGCGCCAAGTCCTTGCCGGATCGCCCAGAGATCGCGCGGGCCGCCGCGGTCGAGCGCAAGGCGGGAGAGTGCGCGTGGCATGTCCGGCACGTGCTTCAGCGCGTCGCGCAGGTCGCCGCAAAGCCTGGGCTCCTCGATCAGGAAGCCGATCGAATCCAGCCGCTCGTTGATGCGGGCAGGATCGGTCAGCGGTGACATCAGCCGTTCTGCGAGAAGGCGGGCTCCTCCACCGGTGACCGTCCGGTCGATTGCTTTGAGCAGTGAACCGTTGCGGTCGCCCGACAGCGTGCGGGCAAGCTCCAGATTGGCGCGCGTCGCGGGATCTATGAAGAGCGTCGAGGCGCCGCTCTCGCGCTCCGGTTTGCCAAGCGGCGGGCGTTCGGCGATCTGTGTCTTCTCGACATAGGCAACAGCCGCCGCCGCTGCCGCAAGCTCGGCGCGGGAGAAAGTGCCGAAGCCGTCGAGCGTCGAAACGCCGAAATAGCGCGCGATGCGGTTTTCTGCTGTCGCACTGTCGAAAAGCACGGAGGGCTGCGGCACGGCAGTGCGGCCGAGCACGTCGAAGACCGGCTTCAGCTCGGGATCGTGAAACATCGTATCCGGCAGGATCAGTTCGCGGGGATCGATGCGCAGGATGTCGGCAAGCAGCCGTGATGCCTCAGTTTCGGCCAGCCGGAAGACGCCGGTAGAGATATCGATCCAGGCCAGCGCCATCAGCGGTTCGGACGCGCCTCGAATCCGGGTAAGCGCCATCAGATAGTTCGATTCAGAGGGTGATAGCAGCTTTTCTTCGGTGATGGTTCCCGGCGTGACAAGGCGGATGACGTCGCGTTTGACGACGGATTTCGAGCCCCGCTTCCTCGCCTCCGCCGGGTCTTCCACCTGTTCGCAGACGGCGACACGGAAGCCCAGTCCAATCAGCTTCTGCAGGTAATCGTCTGCGGCATGCACGGGAACGCCGCACATCGGGATATCTTGCCCCATGTGCTGACCGCGCTTCGTGAGCGTAATGCCGAGCGCACGCGAGGCTTCCAGGGCGTCTTCGAAGAACAATTCGTAGAAATCGCCCATACGATAGAAGAGCAGCGAGTCGGGGTTGTTCGCCTTGATCTCGATGAATTGCTCCATCATCGGCGTGGCCGAGGCACGGCTTTCCTCCGTGGATAGCTCGGCAGCCGAAAAGGCTTCGTTCCTGGCGTCTATTCGTTGGTTCACGGAGGTGCAATTTTCCAAAAAAACAGGTGCCAACCCTAGCCGCCCGCCGCTATAGATGACAACCGCCATTGAGGAAGAGCAAGGCGTCACCCACAGGACGTTGGAGGAAGAATGCCCGATATCGAAAAGAAGCCGCAGCCGGTGACGTCCGTTACCGACAATGAAGCGCTCGAGTTTCATGCCATGGGGCGGCCCGGGAAGCTGGAAATCAACCCGACGAAACCGATGGCGACGCAGCGTGATCTGTCGCTGGCCTATTCGCCGGGCGTCGCGGTGCCGGTAAAGGCGATCGCCGCTGATCCGGGCACTGCCTACGACTACACAACGCGCGGCAATATGGTGGCTGTCATCTCCAACGGCACAGCAATTTTGGGCCTAGGCAATCTCGGCGCCTTGGCATCCAAGCCGGTGATGGAAGGCAAATCCGTCCTTTTCAAGCGCTTTGCCGATGTCGATTCCATCGACCTCGAGGTCGACACGGAAAATGTCGACGAGTTCATCAACTGTGTGCGTTTCCTTGGCCCGTCTTTCGGCGGCATCAATCTGGAAGACATCAAAGCGCCAGACTGCTTCATCATCGAGCAGCGTCTGCGCGAGCTGATGGATATTCCGGTCTTTCACGACGACCAGCACGGCACGGCGATTATTGCAACGGCCGGCCTCATCAATGCCTTGGAGCTGACGGGACGTGACCTGAAGACGACGAAACTCGTCTGCAACGGCGCAGGAGCTGCCGCAATCGCCTGTGTCGAGCTCATCAAGTCGATGGGCTTTGCGCCTGAAAACATCACCCTTGTCGACACCAAGGGCGTAATCTATCAGGGCCGCACCGAGGGCATGAACCAGTGGAAATCG
Source organism: Rhizobium sp. USDA 4016 (assembly GCF_056279705.1). Lineage (NCBI taxonomy): Bacteria > Pseudomonadati > Pseudomonadota > Alphaproteobacteria > Hyphomicrobiales > Rhizobiaceae > Rhizobium > Rhizobium sp. USDA 4016. The sequence continues at coordinate 3,593,751 of NZ_JBWCCY010000004.1, read as the reverse complement.
GCACACGCGGTAAAGACAAAGACCCGCACGCTGGCAGATGCGATGAAGGGTGCCGACGTCGTGTTCGGTCTGTCGCAGAAGGGTGCCTTTTCGGAGGAGATGATTCGTTCGATGGCCGACCGGCCGATCATCTTTGCGATGGCAAACCCCGATCCGGAAATCACGCCGGAGGAAGTCGCGCGCATCCGCGATGATGCCATTATGGCGACAGGGCGATCGGACTACCCGAACCAGGTGAATAACGTTCTCGGCTTTCCCTATATCTTCCGCGGCGCGCTCGACGTGCGGGCAACCACGATCAACGATGCCATGAAGATCGCCGCCGTCAAGGCGCTTGCCAATCTGGCCCGCGAGGATGTACCCGATGACGTCGTTGCCGCTTATCAGGGCAACCGCCCGCGCTTTGGCGCGCAATATATCATTCCTGTGCCCTTCGATCCGCGCCTCATTTCGGCAATCCCGGCTGCCGTGGCGCAGGCTGCGATCGAAACTGGCGTTGCCCGCAAGGTAATCACCGACATGGACGGCTATCGCCGCGAGCTATCGGCAAGGCGTGATCCGATCGCTTCGACCCTTGCGAGCCTCTACGAGCGGGTTCGCCGCCGTCCGAAACGGATGGTTTTTGCCGAGGCGGAAGAAGAGCAGGTCATGCGCGCGGCGATGTCCTACGCCAACCAGCAGCTCGGCACGGCAATCCTTCTCGGCCGCGAAGATCTGATCAGGGCGACGGCGGAGCGGGCAGGGATCGACCTCAACCGGCCGGGACTCGAGATCGTCAATGCACGCATCTCGACCCGCATTGAGGCTTACACCGACTACCTCTATGCCCGGCTGCAGCGGAAAGGCTATCTGCACCGCGATGCACAGCGCCTGATCCACAACGATCGTAATCATTTCGCCGCGACGATGGTGGCGCTTGGCGATGCAGATGGCATGGTGACCGGCATCACGCGCAATTATTCGACGGCGCTGGAGGACGTGCGGCGCTGCATCGACGAGAAGCCGGGCCACCGTGTCATCGGCGTGTCGCTGGTGATTGTCCGCGGCCGCGCGGTCTTTGTCGCAGATACCGCGGTTCACGATATGCCTACCGCCGAGGAGCTGGCCGATATCGCCGAAGAAGCGGCAGGCCTTGCGCGCCGCATGGGCTATCAGCCGCGCGTTGCGCTGCTCGCCTATTCCACCTTCGGTCATCCTTCGGGCGAACGTTCCGAGCGCGTGCGCGAAGCCGTGAAGATCCTCGACAAGCGCCGCGTCGATTTCGAGTATGATGGCGAAATGGCAGCCGACGTGGCGCTGAACCGAAAGGTGATGGAGCAGTACCCGTTCTGCCGCTTGTCGGCTCCCGCCAACGTGCTGGTCATGCCGGCCTTCCACTCCGCTTCGATCTCGACGAAAATGCTGCAGGAACTCGGCGGCTCGACGGTCATCGGCCCGATCCTTGTCGGCCTGGACAAAGCCGTTCAGATCACCTCGATGGGCGCCAAGGACTCCGACATCGTCAACATGGCGGCGATCGCGGCTTATTCGGCGGGGTAGCAGTCAGGCGCAAGCCCCTTCATCTGCCTGCGTGCACCTTCTCCCCGCTGGAAAGAAGGGACTGGCGGCGCTGCTTGTGTCTCTTGAATTGATCTCGCCGAGCGGATGCGGCAATCTCCCCTTCACCCCCATGGGGGAGAAGGCCACGAAGGGGTCGGATGAGGCGACGGCACTGCAGGACATCAGAGATAGCGCGTGGCTCGCTACCATCTGCTTCAGCCGGACGAGATTGTCTGTTTGTGCCGCCAGCTCGATCTTCTGGAAAAATCAGCTCGCGAAACGGCCTGCGTCAGCGCCGTAGTAATTCAAATAGCGATCCGAAATGCTTGCGATCGGCAGCACGATCAACACGTCCGTCGTGTTGAACGCATGGTCCACCACCGCGGTGGAGCCGACCATGGCGCCGAGGCGAAGGTAGCCCTTGATCAGCGGCGGAAGGGCCATCAGCGCCTTCTTCGGGTTGACGGCCTCCGGCGGCATCAGATCCATGCTACGCGCTTGGCCCGGCAGAGCGCCGACCGCCCATTCGCCCTTGGCAAGGACCGTGTGGTGCAGGAAGGAAAGTGCCAGCGCATGGCTCTCCGGATGCACACCCGGGAAGGAGGCGCAGCCGAACATGGCGCTCATGCCGTGCTTCAAGGCATAGGCCCAATTGCCTTGCCAGAGAAGTTCGACCGTGCGCTTCGTGCGGTATTCCGGCAGCACGCAGGAGCGGCCGAGCTCCATGAAGCGCTTGTCTGGATGACGTGCGAGAAGCTCGCCGATCGCGAATTCGGAAGCCGAGTAAAAACCGCCATTTGCCATCGCCACGTCCTGGCGCAGCAGGCGGTAGGTTCCGACGATCTGGTCTTCGCTATCACCTTCGATCGAGCGGTCGAGGACAAGAAGGTGATCGCAGAATGCATCGTAAGCGTCGAAGTCGCGTTCGCGGCGCATGGCCTCTGGCGGAAGCTGCGCCTGCAATTCCTGAACGAAAACGCGGTAGCGCACATGCTGCGCAGCATCGATCTCGCGAGCAGTGCGGGCAAGGCGGGTCTCCAGGTTGCCGATGCGGCCCAAGACGTCGCCTTCCTTCGGCGCGACGGCCGCTGCAGGCCGAGAAACCTCCGCCGTTGTGTCGCGATTAAGGATGTCGATGGACATGATGATTCTCCCGTTGCCGGCTCATGGCGTGTCATAAAACACTTCTGTACGACAGGAAAGTGACATGGACTTTACGGAAAAACGACGCTTATGTCACTCTGCTCAGAGCGCTTCGGCTCGGCGGGCGGAAAGTGCTGCGACGGCATGGACTTCCGTCAGTAGCCGGATTGGGTCGACAGGTTTCAGCATCACGCGGTTTGCACCGGCAAGCAGGACCTGGCGGCGCGACTCGTCGCGTTTGTCGGCAGTCAGCACGATGACCGGCAACGCAACGACCTGCAGCCGCCGTTCGTGACCGCGCAGCCGGCCAATCATTTCAACACCTTCGCCGCCCGGCATCGTGAGATCGCTGATGATGATGTCGGGGCGCATGCTGCCTTCGGCAAGTGCGCAATCCAGCAACGTCTCGAAGTCTTCGACATGGTGAACCTTATGTCCGCCCTTCTCCAGCACAGCGCGGACAAGCATCGCATTGATCGGGTCGTCTTCTCCGAGAAGGATATTCATCCCGCCTGGCATATTCGCTTCGGGAATGGCGGCGGTAAAGCCGGGCTGGTTGTCGTTCAGCGCATCGCGCTTTTCCATGCCGCGCATGCGTCCGCGAAGCACGTCGATCAGCGACTGTTCGCGAAGAGGCCGAATAAGCCAGGCATCGAAGAGATCAAGCGGATGGGCGTTACGCTCTTCCGGATTGACGAGAAGGGTCTTGCGCAGGCCAAGCGCGGCAATTTCGACGCGGTCGGCAAGATGCTCTGTAAACTCCGCGGACATGCGATGATCGACGATGATATCCGTCGGGCGATGGTCGCTGCCGGCAATGTAGAGAAGCGTCTCCCGGGCTTTTTCGCCGTCGGCCACCAGATGGCAATCGCCGCCGAGAGCGACGATGGTCTCGGCGATTGCGGCGCGGGCTGCACCGGCCGGGGCAAGAAGCACGACGATATTGCCGCAAAGCAGCGATTTGCGGCTGCCGCGAGCCTCTAGCGGAATGTTTGCGGGAAAGCGGATCGTGAATTCGCTGCCCTTGCCCTTTTCGCCGGCGACCGTCAGAGAACCGCCGAATTCGCGCATGATGCGGGTGGAGATGGTGAGCCCGAGCCCGGTGCCGCCGCTCTTTTCCGTCATGGTTCCTCCCTGCTCGAATTCGCCGAAGATTCGCGCATGCTCCTCCGCTGTCATCCCTGGGCCGGTGTCCGTCACCGTTATCATGAGATCGTCGTCGCGCAAGGATACGCGGATGAAGACGCCGCCCACCTGGGTGAACTTCACCGCATTGCCGATGACGTTGAAAAGCACCTGACGCAGCCGCGCCGGATCGAAACTCATGAATTCCGGCACGTCGGAAGAGACCGTCGCACCGATCTCGATGCCCTTTTCGTGGGCACGGTGTGCCAGCATTTCGACGACGCTTTCCAGCAGCTGGCGCAGCGATTCGGTGCGCGGACGAAGCTGGAAGCGGCCGACTTCGATTGTGGAGAAATCGAGGAGGTCTTCGACGAGTTGGGCGAGCGCATGGCCTGACTGGCGGATGCCGTCGATATAGTTCTGCTGCTCCTGGGTCATCTGCGCCTGGCTCAGCAGATGAGTCATCCCGACAATGCCGGATAGTGGCGTTCGGATTTCATGGCTGACGGTCGCAAGCAAGCGGGATTTCGCCGCACTGTTGTACTCGGCCTTTTGGCGTGCCTCCTCGCGCGCCTGCGCTGAAAGGCGTTCGGCGGTCACGTCACGGGCGACGCTCTGGAGCAGCAGACGGCCATTCGACGGATCGCGGGTGACGACGTCATGCCAGGCGAAGATGCGCTGGCCTTCCGGCGTCGAGATCTCGACATCGAAGCGATATGGCTCGGCGCCAGGGCGGAAGGCGATGCCGAGTTGTTCGCAAGTCTGTCCCTCCGGCTTCAGACGGCCCGTCAGGCGGCGAAAAGTGGCATTGGCGCCGATGATCCGCCGGTCAATGGTACGGGTAACGGTTATGTCGCCGAGGGCGTCATGAACATTGGCGAAAAGTTCGGCAGCATCGCATGCCTGCGGCTGGTTGCCGGTCCGCGGGCGCAGCTTCATCAGCAACACATGACCGAGAAGTGCTGCGGCAAGGATTGCAAGGCCGGCAGAAAGTAGCAAAGGTCCGCCCGCTTGCCCGAGTGCAAGGAGTGCGATCGCAGCAAAAAGGCCAAGGCCGCCGAGCCAGTAAAAGAGCAGGGTGCGCAGCGAATGCTTTTGCTTTGGAGCTGCCGGCGCCGGCGGGACGACCTCGTCCGCCGGCCGCAGATCATGCGGCTTGGCGGCCGCGCCGAATGCGGCGGCGAGACGTTCCTGCAATTGAGCCAGACTGTGCATAATTGCTGGCTAGCATATTCGCCGTTCCGAATGCCTTCAGGAAAAGCCTAAGATTTTAGCTTTCCGTCTTTTTCGGCTGCAAAAGCTCATCGAGAATGACGCAACCGGCGCCAACCGTGATGAAGCTGTCGGCAAGATTGAAGACGGCGAAGGACCAGCTTTCGGTGTGGAAGAGAATGTAGTCGATGACGTGGCCGTAGAGGAAACGGTCGATCAGATTGCCGAGCGCACCGGCAATGATCAGCGCAAATCCGCTATGCGCAATCCAGCGGTCCTTCGAGGTGCGATGCCAGAGCCAGATGACGAAGGCCACGATGACGATCCGCATGCCGACGATGAACCAGCCGTCCATGCCCGACAGCATCGAAAAGGCGACGCCGAGATTGTAAGTGCGGTAGAGCGCCACCATCGGGATCATCGGCACGGCTTCCTGCAATGGCAGATAGCGATCGACTGCGATCTTGACGATCTGGTCGATAGCGACCGCGACGAGAATGAAGATCAGGATCGGCAGCGGGCGCGACAGGAGCGCCGGACGGTCAAGCGTCTTTTCGGTCATTTGCCCTCGGAAAGCGAAAGGAGATGGCGCCGCGCTTCGAAAAGCATCACGGCACTTGCAACGGCGAGATTGAGGGAGTCCGCACGACCCTGCTGCGGGATGCGTGCAAGTGCGTCGGCTTCCTTAGCCAACTGGTCCGGCAGGCCGGACTGCTCGTTGCCCATGAGGAGAACGACCGGCCTCTTCTTGTAATCGATCGTGCGGTAATCGACCGAACCTGCAAGGTGCGTGGCGACGACGGCCACGCCGGCAGATTTCTTCCAGCCGATGAATTCTTCCGGCGTTGCCTTCGCAACGGGCACGGCGAACACGGAGCCCATCGTGGCGCGCACTGTTTCAAGGGAGAAGGGGTCGGTCGTTTCCCCGACGAGGATGACGCCGGAGGCGCCTGCAGCATCCGCCGTGCGGATGATTGTGCCGAGATTGCCGGGATCGCGTACCCGATCAAGCGCGATCCAGGTCTCGCCGTCCTTCGGACGGATGTCCTTCAGCAGCTTCCAGCGGCTCTCGAAAATGCCGACCACCATCTGCGGATTGTCACGCCGCGTGATCGAGGAAATGATCTTTTCGCTGACTTCGAGGACGAGGCCGCCGGAGGCTACGGTTTTCGCCGCCATCTGCTCGACCAGCGGCTTGCCCTTGGCCGCCTTGGCATAGACCAGCGTGCGGATCGCCCAGCCGAGCTCGATCGCGTCGATGACCAGCTTTAGGCCCTCGGCCATGAAGGTGCCGCTCTCTTCGCGCGACTTCTTGTTGGTCAGCGCCTTGATGTCCTTGATGATCGGATTGGCGAGCGACGTCACCTCTTTCACATGTCCGACCTTGTGGGGGCCATGGCCCCGATGTTCATGGCTCATTTCGGCACCCAGCGGGAGAAGAGGGAGGTCGACAGCGCGCGGCCCCGCGTCTTGCCGTCAAGGCCCGCCTCGCGGATCACGAGCTCGCCGGATTCGACCACGCCGCCTGCGCCGCGCATCGTCTCGCGCATCAATTCGTGGATCGAATAGAAGCTTGCACGGATCGAATAGGCGGTCAGCACCAGGCCAAGCGCCTGAGGCGACAGGATCTCGCGGCAGACATCGAGCATCAATGGCAGGTGTTCGAAGAGATGCCAGACTTCGCCGTTCGGGCCACGGCCGAATTTCGGCGGATCGGTAAGGATGATGTCATAGGTACTGCCGCGGCGCTCCTCACGGAGGATGAACTTCATCGCGTCTTCGCAGATCCAGCGGATCGGCAGTTTCTCCAAGCGGCCGAGCGCCTGATTTTCACGCGCCCAGCCGATTGCCTTCTTGGAGGCGTCGACATGGGTAACTTCCGCACCGGCCGCCGCCGCGACCAACGACGCGACACCTGTATAGCCGAAAAGATTTAGGACCTTCAGCGGACGGCCGGCGGCCTCGACCTGCTCTTTCATCCAGCTCCAGTGGACGATCTGTTCCGGAAATACGCCGACATGGCGGAAGGAGGTAAAGCGCCCATAAAAATCGACGCCCAGAAGATGCAGCGGCCAGGTCTCGCCGAGCGCCTCCTTCGGAAAGCGCCAGCGGCCGGTGCCTTCCTCGTCCGTATCGCCGGTAAAGATCGCATCGACCTTTTCCCAGACATGAGATGCCAGCGACGGCTGCCAGAGCGCCTGACCCTCGGGGCGGACGATGCGATAGGGGCCATATTGCTCGAGCTTCAGGCCGGTGCCGCTGTCGATGAGGTGAAAGTCGCCTGCGCCGAGGGATTCCAGAATGACAGGAACGCGCTCATGAGGACGGTCGCCCATGCGCTCCTTTAGCGGCCGCTCGCTTGCAGCAGGCGCGGTCGCCTCTCGCACGGTCTCCCGCGCGGCCACAGGCTTGACCGCTTTTGGCGGGTGGCTCGAGCGTTCGTCATTGCGGCGATTGCCGGGGGAGCCGGCAGATTGCGCCTTATGGCCCGGCCGGCGCTCTTTCTGTCTCAACGTGATTTCCGCGTCTCAAGTTTGATAGAGCCCGTGCAAATAGCATCCCCAGTCACCTTGGCAAAGTGCTTTCCCGCTGTGATAAGTTTAGAGAATTGAAACGGGAGGATTTCGATATGGACATGACCGGCGAGGAACGCATCAATGCGTCGCGCGATGCGGTGTGGGTAGCCTTGAACGATCCAGAGGTCTTGAAGCGATGCATCCCCGGCTGTCAAAGCCTCGAGATGAGATCGCCAACCGAGCTTACGGCGGTCGTCAAGGTCAAGATCGGACCGGTCTCGGCGACCTTCAACGGTGAGGTGACCCTGACAAATGTCAACGCGCCGGAGAGCTATACGATTTCGGGTGAGGGCAAGGGCGGCGTTGCAGGCTTTGCCAAGGGCGGGGCCGACGTCACCTTGAGGACGGAAGGTGCAGAGACAGTGCTGCAATATGCGGCAAAAGCGCAGGTCGGCGGCAAGCTTGCCCAGCTTGGAGCGCGGCTGGTGAATTCGACGTCGCAAAAGCTTGCGCAGCAATTCTTTGCAGATTTCAATGCTGTCGTTAGCGAAAAGGCCGCGGAATAGTCGCTATTGGCGTGGCACAGTCTTTGGCCTCTTCTAATTCGCATCCATGAATTACACAGTCAGAAATTCCCGCCCTTCGGACAATGGGCAGCTCGGCGACATCTATCTCAACGAGCGCAGGCAGACCTTCACCTGGGTCGATCCCGGCAAGTTCAGCCATGAGGATTTTCTCGCCCATTCGCAGGGTGAAATTGTCTGGGTTGCCGAAGCACCTGATGGCGAGATCGCCGGCTTCATGACGCTGTGGGCCGCGGATGATTTCATCCACATGCTCTACATCCGCAAGGAATGGCAGGGCAGGGGCGTCGGTACCGCGCTGCTGAAGGCTCTGCCGGAGTGGCCGCGCCGTAGATACCGGTTGAAGTGCCTGATCAACAACAGAAACGCCAAGACATTCTATGCCGGCCGCGGTTTCGTGGTCACCGGTAGCGGCACGTCGGCTGAAGGCGACTACGAGGAACTGAGCTTTATTCCTGCCTGACGTTCGATCAGCGGGAAGGCAATTGACCGGCGATCTCTTCGGCGCGGGCCTTGTGTCGGTCCGCCTCGCTGTGCCAGCGAACGGCCTCCTTTGCCTCGATTTTCGCGCGCTTGCGGTGTTTGCCCTGCGTGAGCCATGTGGCGGCCGATCCGATCAGCATGCCGATAATCAGCGCGATGAAGATGAAAACGAAGAACGGCGCAGAAACCGCGAGAACCTGATCTTCGGGCCGGAAGGGGTTGAATGCCAGCGACACGCTCTGCCGGTTGGCAACGCAGAAGATTATGAGAATGATGCCGAGCGGCAACAAAATCAAAAGGTTGATGATCTTCTTCGCCATCCGTGGCCTCCGCGCGTGGTTGCGCCGTTTCGATACGGCGCATGACTGCTCAGCAGAATAGAAAGGTGCGCGCGAGGTTCAAGCGCGATTTCGACGCAGTCCGGATGACGTTCAATCGTCGTGGTCGGCCTGGCCGGGGTTCAGCCGTTCGCGCAACTCCTTGCCGGTCTTGAAGAAGGGCACCCACTTCTCCTCGACGAAGACGGTGTCGCCGGTGCGCGGATTGCGGCCGGAGCGCGAAGGGCGGTTCTTGACGGAAAATGCACCGAAGCCGCGAAGCTCGACGCGGTTGCCCGCTGCGAGCGCATCGGTGATCTCGTCGAGAACCGCGTTGACGATATTCTCGACGTCCCGGTGATAAAGATGCGGGTTGCGCGCGGCAACGATCTGCACCAATTCCGACTTGATCACGGTCGCCCCCTTAAATTATTGATTTCTTATCAATCGCGGCCAACCTGCCAAACTGAAACGAGCCCGTCAAGGAGCAACTTTTGTGGCAGAATGCCCTCGATGTTCTGGCTCTTCAAGAGATCGCCATAGCCGAACAGAACTGCGAGCTTCGAAACAGCCCCTGCGAGCAGAAACGGCGTATAGCTCTTCTTGTCCCAATCCACGACCGGAAGATCCTTGCCGACGTCCCTCCCAGCGAGATAATCCCGGATTTCCGTGTCGCCGCCGACCCGGTCGATGAGCTTGACCTTCGCCGCTTGCCGGCCGGTGAAAATAGTGCCGTCGGCGAGCTTCAGCACCTCGTCGCGCGGCAGCTTGCGGCGGTCGACAACCAAGTCGACGAACCAGGCGTAGCTGTCCATGACCATATTGTTGATCATGGTTTTCGCTTCTTCACTGGCAGCATGGAAAGGCGATGGCTCTGCCTTCAGCGGCGACGACTTGATCTCTTGCAGCGAGACGCCGAGCTTGTCGAGCAGCGGTTGGATCTGCGGATACTGAAAGATCACGCCGATCGAACCGGTGAGCGAACTTTCTCCGGCAATGATCGTATCGCCAGCGGCAGCGATCATATAGCCCGCGGAAGCGGCAAGCGTTCGGATATCGGAGACGACCGGCTTCTTCGCCGCAATCGCCCGGATCGCTTTGAATATTTTTTCGCCGCCATAGGTCGTGCCGCCCGGCGAAGAAATGGAGACGATGACGCCTTTGACGCGGTCGTTTTCTTCGATCTTCTTCAGCCTCTCGAGCAACTCGTCGTCGTCGGTTATGAGGCCGGAAATCGTCACATGGGCGATGTGCGGCCGCTGCGTGGCGATGTCGCCTGCGACGAATTGGTATAGAGCAAAGCCGAGCGCGACCAAGAGCACCACCGCCGCAATACGCCAGAAGCCGAGTTTGCGGCGAAGCCTGCGGCGATCCGCGATCGTCGAACTGTCCATAAGGTCCTCCAGAGCCGGCGCGCCGGCTTCATTCAACATGGCATCAGATAAGGCGGCATTCCTTCTTCGGAAATGTCGATTTACCTCGTTTTCATGCCTTACTTGCTAGTTGCAGAAAAAAATCCATATTGGCAAGCTAGTGTAATAATGCGAAACGATCTGTGATCGGTGGATGTAGTCCCTATATAGGGTTGCCGATCAACTGACACGGACATGTTAATGCTCAACACATTGAACAGCAGCGGGAAGCCTGCCTTTGCCAGGCCTGTAAGGAGCGCCTATGCGGCTGCCCTCTTCCATTCTGCACGTGTCCGCCGCCTGAAGATATTGCTGCCTGTCGCTGCCGTCATCATTTCGCTTGCCTTCATTGCAGTCTCGATGGTCCGGGCATACCTGCCCGAGAATCTCAAGATCGAGGGCGCTAAGATCGAAAACGGCAAGATCGTCATGGAAAAGCCGGCGATCGCCGGGCGCAATGCCGACGGCATCAACTATTCGATGCTTGCCGAGCGCGCGCTGCAAGACATCAAGAATCCGAACCTTATCACGCTCGAAACGATCAAGGCTGCGGTGCCGGTCAACGATGATCTGATCGCCCGCGTCGAGGCTGCCACGGCCGACTATGACCGATCCACGGACAACCTTGCGCTGAGGGACCCATTCACGATTTTGCTGAGCAACGGTCTGACGGCGAAATTTCAATCTGCCAAGCTCGATATCAAGGGCGGCAAGATGACGACAGATGATCCTATCGAGATTCAAAAAGACCGCGCTTCGATTGTTGCGCAGTCGCTCAAGATGACCGATAAGGGGCGCGTGATCACATTCGAGGGGAATGTTCGCATGAATGTCGATCCATCCGTCATCCGTAAACAGGGCACCTAACAGCCGGGTCACTCATGACAATAGATTGTCACTTTTCACTTCGTAAGTCTGGCGTAACACTTGGCGGCAGCGCCCTGGGGCTTCTACTGATGGCAGGGGCCGCCTTTGCGCAGGCGACGACCAGCCAGATGGATGGCCTGAAGCTCGACAGCAATCAACCGATCCAGATCGAAAGCGACAAGCTCGAGATTCACGATCAGGAGCACAAGGCCGACTTCACCGGCAATGTGAAGGTCGTTCAGGGGAAGACGACCCTGCAGGCCGGTCATATGACGGTCTTTTACAAGGCACAGGGCGGCGACGCCCAACCAAACGGCGCAAAGGCCGACGCCGGAGCGGCGTCCATCTCATCGGGCAATGCCGACATCGACCGTATCATCGTTACCGATAAGGTTTTCCTGAGTTCCGGCACGCAGACGGCGACCGCCGACAACGGCTCCTTCGACATGGCCCAACAGCTCTTCGTCCTGAAGGGTGAAAAGGTTGTGCTGTCGGATGGGCCGAACGTCTTCACGGGCTGCCAGCTCACGGTTCATATGCAGACCGGACAGGCGCAACTGGATAGCTGCGGGGGGCGCGTCCAGATTCAGCTTGATCCGAAATCCCAGAAAAAGAACTGAGACCGGCCGCCCGACGTGAAATTATTCTCGCTTTCAACCATGTTCGGCCGGGCCGGGCCGCAATCTGCCGCGGACTCTGCCGCCGGCGGAGACAAAAGCCGTTACCACGGCACGCTGATTGCACGCGGTCTGACGAAGACCTATAGCACGCGGCGTGTCGTCAACGGCGTGTCGCTGGTCGTCAGGCGCGGCGAAGCTGTCGGCCTTCTGGGGCCAAACGGTGCCGGCAAGACGACCTGTTTTTACATGATCACCGGCCTCGTGCCGGTGGACGAAGGCACAATCGAGATCGACGGCAATGACGTGACGACGATGCCGATGTATCGCCGGTCGCGCCTGGGCGTCGGCTACCTGCCGCAGGAGGCCTCGATCTTCCGCGGCCTGACGGTCGAAGAGAATATCCGCGCCGTGCTCGAAGTGCACGAGAAGGACAAGGCCGAGCGGGAAAAGAAGCTCGATGAGCTTCTGGAGGAATTCCATATCTCCAAGCTGCGAAAATCGGCGGCGGTCGCATTGTCGGGCGGTGAGCGCCGGCGTCTGGAAATCGCTCGCGCGCTCGCAACCGATCCGACCTTCATGCTGCTTGACGAGCCTTTTGCGGGCGTCGATCCCATTTCGGTGGCTGACATCCAGAACCTCGTCCACCATCTGACGGCGCGCGGCATCGGCGTTTTGATCACCGATCACAATGTGCGCGAGACGCTCGGCCTCATCGATCGGGCCTATATCATCCATGCCGGCGAAGTGCTGACGCATGGGCGCGCGAACGACATCGTCAACAATCCGGAAGTGCGCCGGCTCTATCTTGGCGATAAATTCAGCCTTTGATAGGATCGAAGGCGACGGAAATTCACCTTCCTGTCATACTTGCGCTTGACCAAATAGAATAAAAAAGCAATTTTTGGGCCAAGTTGGATTTCCGCGGCCCGAACTCTGCTCGATCGCGGTTTCCCGGAGGAATTGAACGGGAGTTTCGCGTCCGCTATGGCCCTGTCTGCCAATCTTTTCCTGCGACAGAACCAGTCCCTGGTGATGACGCCGCAACTGATGCAATCCATCCAGTTGCTGCAGATGACGCATTTCGAGCTTGTCCAGTTTATTGCGCAGGAAGTCGAGAAGAACCCATTGCTCGAATTTCCGTCAGATGACGCGGAAACGGGCAGTGATAACGATGCACAGGATGAGCCGCACGGCCGTCAGGCCGACGATGATGACCGCACCGAGGCGCTTTCCGGGGACTGCTATGACAACGGCAATGACGGCAGCGCCAGCCGGCTGAGCGAAGAGCTGGATGTCAATTATGCAAATGTCTTCCAGGATGACGGGGTCCCGCCGCGGGCCGATGCGCCGGAGCTGATCAGCCAGTGGAAGTCGATGCCGGGGGGCGGCGACGGAGAAAATTACGATCTCGACGATTTTGTTGCAGGCCAGGTCTCGCTCAGGGATCACCTTGCGCAGCAGATTCCATTCATCCTGCCGGATGCGGGAGACCGTTTGATCGCGCAGCAGTTGATCGACCAGCTCGACGAGGCGGGTTACCTGCAAAGCGACGCTGCCGACATCGGCGAAAGACTGGGGAGCGATCCTGCGGCCGCCGAACGTGTTCTTGCCGAGTTGCAGACCCTTGATCCGCCCGGTGTCTTTGCTCGCAGCCTGGCCGAATGCCTGTCGATCCAGCTGAAGCAGAAGGACCGCTTCGATCCCGCCATGCAGGCCCTCGTTTCCAACCTCGAATTGCTGGCACGGCGCGACTTCGCGACGCTCAAGCGGCTTTGCGGCGTGGACGAGGAAGACCTGCTTGATATGCTCGCAGAGATTCGCCAGCTGAACCCGAAACCCGGCAGCGGCTTTGAAACCAGCGTTTCCGAAGCGATCATGCCGGATGTCGTCGTACGTTCGTCATCAGATGGGAGCTGGCTGGTGGAGTTGAACCCTGACACGCTCCCGCGCGTGCTCGTCAATCAGTCCTATTTCGCCCATGTCTCAAAGAACGGCGGTGACTACACGTTTCTGTCCGAATGCCTTCAGAGCGCCAACTGGCTCACCCGCAGCCTCGATCAGCGTGCGAAGACGATCATGAAGGTCGCAAGCGAGATTGTCCGCCAGCAGGATGCCTTCCTGATGCATGGCGTCGATCACCTGCGCCCGCTGAATCTGAAGACAGTTGCCGATGCCATCAAGATGCATGAGTCGACCGTCAGCCGCGTCACCTCGAACAAGTACATTCTGACGCCGCGCGGCCTCTTCGAACTCAAATATTTCTTCACGGTGTCGATCAGTGCGGTGGAGGGCGGCGATAGTCATTCGGCTGAGGCCGTTCGCCACAGGATACGCTCCCTGATCATGCAGGAAAGCACGGATGCGGTCCTCTCCGACGATGATATTGTCGACATGCTGAAGAAGGATGGCATTGATCTGGCTCGCCGTACGGTTGCAAAATACCGCGAGGCGATGAATATCGCGTCCTCCGTTCAGCGGCGGCGGGAAAAGCGGGCATTGGCGAAGGTTGCGGGCTTTTGAAAGTCCAGCTAAATCAACCCTTGCCTGCATATCCCAATCAGCGCGGCGGCACACCCGTTGACATTTCGGCAGTCTGCCGCTAGAAGCCCGCCGCAGTTGGCGCTGCAAACAGCGTTTGGACTTATCCCCATCATCCTCAGGGCGATTGAAGCACACGACTTAAGCCGATATTGCTTGAGTTTGCGTGAAGTGCTTGGATGAGGTCTGGCCTTGGCGTAAACTGGTACCGCAAACCACTATAAGAAGGGAAACTCCATGAGTGTGCGTGTATCCGGTAAACATATGGAAATTGGGGACTCGTTCCGTCAAAGGATCGAGGACCAAATGGACATGGCCATCACGAAATACTTCGACGGGGGATATTCCGGCCAGGTGATTGTGGAGAAATCGAGTTCGCGGTTCTCTGCGGATTGCAAGCTCCATCTTGATAGCGGGGTGGTGCTGCATGCGGCAGGCGAAGCGATGGATCCGCAGCTTGCATTCGATGCCGCTTCGGAGCGCATCGAAAAGCGTCTCCGCCGCTACAAGCGCAAGCTCAAGGATCATCATGCCGGGAACCATCTGAACGGTACGGAAGTCGCCTATACGGTCATGGACGCTGTCCCGGATCATGAAGACGAGGTCCCCGACGATTTCGCCCCGGTAATTGTTGCCGAGAGCACGAAGCAGTTGAAGACCATGTCCGTTGCGACCGCCGTCATGGCGCTCGATATGACGGATGAGCCACTGCTTTTGTTCCGCAGCCCGGGCAAGGAACATTTGAACATCGTTTACCGCAGGCATGACGGTAATATTGGCTGGATCGACGCCGCCAATATCAAGAGCTGACATCCGGGCGATGAGCGGTAGCCACGCCGCTCTCCCAATCATCCGGTTTCGGCGACAGAAGGAAAAAGAAATGGCATTGGCAGATCTGCTGCACCAAGATGCGATCATTCCCGCCCTAAAGGTAAATTCGAAGAAACAGTTGCTTCAGGAGTTGGCGGCAAAGGCCTCCAAGATCACCGGCCTTTCCGAGCGGGAAATTTTCGACGTCGTTCTGCAGCGCGAGCGTCTCGGCTCGACGGGCGTCGGCAATGGCATCGCCATTCCGCACGGCAAGCTCGCAAGTGTCCGCTCGATTGTCGGCGTCTTCGCACGGCTGGAAAGTCCGGTCGATTTCGAAGCGCTGGACGACCAGCCGGTCGACCTGGTGTTTCTGCTTCTCGCTCCGGAAGGGGCGGGTGCCGACCATCTGAAGGCGTTGTCGCGCATTGCGCGCGTGCTTCGCGATCACGATCTCGTCGCGAAGCTGCGAGCCACAGATTCCGCATCGGCGATCTACGCTTTCCTCAATGAAGAGCAAGCATCGAACGCTGCCTGAGCGGTAGACGATCATCGCAAATGAAAGAGGCGCCCGGTTGTCGGACGCCTCTTTTCATGTGTGAAGACGTGTGCCTCAAAACTCTTCCCAGTTGTCCTGAACAACGGCGGCCGAACTGTGCGACTGTGGCGCAGGGCGGCGCGAGGCGGGAGCCGGGGGACGGTAGGCCGGCGTCGGGGTGCGCATCTGCTGCGCCGTCGAGCGCAGCGCCGTGGCGTTGCCCTGAGCGGACACACGGAAGCGAAGGACGAGGGCTTTCAGCGTCTGCGCCTCGTCGTTCAGCGCAACACTGGCCGCTGTCGCTTCTTCCACCATTGCCGCATTCTGTTGGGTCACCTGGTCCATCTGGTTCATGGCCTGGTTAATTTCCTTGAGGCCGATCGCCTGTTCGCTCGCGGAGGCCGAGATCTGGCGGATGAGACCGTTGATGCCCATCACCTGCTCGGCGATCTTATGCAGCGTACCGCCAGCGCGACCGACGAGATCGACGCCTTCCTTGACCTGGATGGCCGAGGTGTTGATGAGCGTCTTGATCTCCTTGGCTGCAGTTGCAGAGCGTTGAGCCAGCTCACGGACTTCCTGAGCAACGACAGCGAAGCCCTTGCCCGCTTCACCAGCGCGCGCCGCCTCGACGCCGGCATTGAGTGCCAGCAGGTTCGTCTGGAAAGCGATTTCGTCGATGACGCCGATGATGCGCGAGACTTCCGTCGATGACTGTTCGATGCCGTGCATGGAGGCGATTGCTTTCTGTACCACCTCGCCGGATTTTTCCGCATCTTCACAGGCGAGATTGACGTTTTCTGCAGCCGTGCGGGCATTCTCGGCACTTGAATTGACCTGAGCGGTCAGCTCGTTGAGCGCGGCGGCGGTTTCTTCCAGGCTTGCCGCCTGCTGTTCCGTGCGCTTGGCAAGGTCCGAGGCGCTGTTGCTGATTTCGCTGGTGCCGGAGCCAATGTTCACGACGCTGAGGTTCATCGTGTTGATCGTCTCTTCAAGGCTGGCAAGCGCAGCGTTGAAATCCTGCTTCAGCTTGGCGTATTCGCCGGGGAACTCCTCCGTGAGGCGATGACCGAGGTTGCCCTGCGATAGTTCTGAGAGCCCGGCACCGACGATGGAAACGATCTGGCGCTGCAGCGCGACAGACTCCTGCCGCTCGCTTTCCGAGCGGCTGCGTTCGGCTTCAGCGGCACTGCGCTGATTGTCGGCCTCTGCCTCGAGCCGTTGCGTATCGGCAAGCGTAAACCGGAATCCTTCGAGGGCCTTGGCGACGGAACCGATCTCGTCTGCGCGCTCCTGGCCGGTCACCGGCTCTTCGTACTTGCCGTCGCTGAGTGCCTTGACACTTGCAACGAGCAAGCCGAGAGGCTTTTGCACCAAGGAGCGGACGGCAAAATAGAGAGCCAGCATGACGGCACCAAGGACAACAATGCCACCGGCGATCATCATGAAGGTTTGATCTCGCACCGGTGCATTGATGGCGCTGTGGGGAACATCGACGAGTACGACCCAGGTGGCATGAAGATCCGGTACGGCAAACGGATAAACGACGCGATCGAAGGGTTCATGGCCATCAAAGTTGAGGTTGCGAACCACACTCGGGGTCATCGAGGCTAGCGCTGTCTTAACTTCGGCCGCGGCTTCGCCGTTGCCGTAGGGTTTCGACATCAGTTCTTTCGTCGGCGCCACGATCCAGTTGCCGTTTTGCGCAACGAGAGTGACACGGCCCGAACCGAAGGGTTGCAATGCCTGCAGTTTGTCGGTGAGGGACTTGAGCGAGATGTCGACGCCTTCGACACCAATCATCTTGCCGCCGGACATGACCGGATAGGCGATGGAAGTCAGCAACGTCGGAACGTCGGTGCCTTCGGCAAGATAGGGTGAGGTGATGGCGCCCTTGCCGGTGTCGGCGGCAAGTTTCCACCATTCGGCGGTATAGTCGTTGTCGAAGGTCGAAAACTGGATGGCGCCATCCCTCGTCTTCGACCAGTAGGGCGTAAAGGCGCCGTTCTTGTTCGTGCCCTCATCGAGTTTGTCGGCGATCTCGGCTGTTTTGCCGTCAAAGGCGCCGAGCTGTTCGCAGAACCAGCTTCCAAAGGCAAAGGCATTCTGCTCGAGGTTGGCCTTCAGGATGTTAATGATGCCCTTGCGGTCGAAGGTCTTGCCTTCGTGACCGCGGCCGAGGACGCCCGACATCGAGCGCGCGGCACTCGCCAGCTCGCCGACATTCGCGGCGATCTCGTTGGCGATTGATTTCGCTTCGAGGTTGGCTTGGTCCATCGTCAACGCATGAACGCGATCGCGGGTCTGGCCAATCAGGAAGAAGTTGGAAACCAGTAGGACAAGCGCGATGGCCGCGCCTGTAATGAGGATGAGCTTTGCGGCAAGCGACTTCATGCGGAAGATGGACATGGGTTCCTCGGCAGGGGCAACGCACCGGAGTCGCATTCTCCGGCACGGGGAGGAAATGCCGCGCCGTCATGGAGCAGCCGTGACGTTGCCGGGGCCTTTTAAGAAAAGCCCGGCGATCAAAAGAAAGATCGCCGGAGATCTCTTAAATTTGAATGAAACTATACCGATTCATTCGGCTAATATATTGAGCTGATTCATATTTCTTCGAGTGTCCGGTCAAAATAGACAAGACTATATCTTGTTTGCGACTTCGGCGGACAAGGGAATGGATGGCTGTGCTCCGGCCTTGAGGCAGGCAAGCGAGCCGGCGACGGCGGCCCGGCGCAGCGAAGCCTCGAAATCGAGGCCTTCATCGAGGCTTGCCGCAAAGTAGCCGCAGAATGTATCGCCCGCCCCGACGGTATCCACCGGCTCGATCTTCAGTCCTTTCGCTCGTGTAATGACGCCATCCCGGATTGCGATCACACCGTCGGCGCCGAGCGTCACGATCAACGTCTGCCCAGTCTCTCCATGCAGGCGTCTCAACGCCGTTTCGCGATCAGCCGGGTTCATGTTGTCCTGGCCAGCAAGCAGCTCGAACTCCGTCTCGTTGGCAATGACGATAGCGGCGAGACGTCCAAGCCGCGGGGCGTCCACAATGAGCGGGGCGAGGTTGAGGACGGTCGTGACGCCCTTGACCTTGGCTGCGGTCAGCGCACGCTCGACTGCCGGGGCGGGCACCTCGAACTGCAGCATCAGGGTATCGCCCTTGCTCATGGCGCCGATCGCCGCATCGGCATCCTCGGCCGCGATGGTCCCGTTTGCGCCCGGCACGACGGCGATCATGTTCTCGCCGTCTCCACCAACAAGGATCAGCGCCGTACCGGTGGGTCCATCGACATGCTTGACGCCTGCAAGGTGGATGCCCGCCTGATCGAGAAGCGTCAGCGCCGGTGCAGCAAATTCATCCTTGCCGACTGCGCCCACCATATGGACCACGCAGCCGGCGCGTCGCGCGGCTAATGCCTGGTTGGCTCCCTTGCCGCCCGCCGCCGTTGCAAAACCGTTGCCGGCCACCGTTTCGCCAGGCTTTGGCAGGCGATCGGTCGTGGCGATGAGGTCCATGTTGATAGAGCCGAAAACGGTGATCATAAAGAGTGTCCTGTCATGCTTCTTATGGCGACGGACACTGCCCGATGGGCTCACTCTTCGTCAACCACCCTGAGTTTGAGAAGGCCGGTGCGGCTTTCGACCGACTTCGCCGGAGGTCCGCTTTCACGTTCCTCCTTGAGCGCTTCTGCGCCCTCGAATTCCAGCGCTTCGATTTTTGCGCCGCGTTTGGAGAGTTTGTCAGTGGACGTGATGATCTGATCAACATCCCGCTGTGCCTGGGAAAAATGCGTCTGCAGTTTGCGCACGCGTTCATCGAGCCGCCCGAGATCATCCATCAGGATCGCTACCTCGCCCTGGATGACGTGCGCCTGCGCCTGCATGCGCTGATCCTTCAAAACGGCCTGGATGACCTGGATCGACAGCATCAGCAGCGAAGGCGAAACAATGACGATGCGGGAACGATGCGCTTTGTGGACGACCGGCTCGAAATTCTCATGAATTTCAGCGAAGATCGATTCCGAAGGAACGAAGAGAAAAGCCGTCTCCTGCGTCTCACCCTGGATAAGATACTTCTCCGATATATCGCGGACATGGATTTCCATATCGCGGCGGAATTGCTGCGAGGCAAGCTTGGTTGCGTCCGGCGTGCCCGCGTCGCGAATGGCATTCCAGGCTTCGAGAGGAAACTTGGCATCGATGACGAGCGGCGGTGCACCGTTCGGCATGCGCAAGGTGCAGTCCGGCCGCGAGCCGTTGGAAAGCGTTTGCTGGAAAGCATAGGCGCCGATCGGCAGACCGTCGGCGACGATGGTCTCCATTCGCGACTGGCCGAAGGCGCCGCGCGTTTGCTTGTTGGAGAGGATAGCCTGAAGCCCGACGACATCCTTCGCCAGCGTCTGGATATTGTTCTGAGCTGCATCGATGACAGCGAGCCGCTCCTGCAGGCGCTGAAGGTTCTCATGCGTCGATTTCGTCTGTTCGCTGATCGTCGTGCTGACACGCTGCGACATGCCGTCGAGGCGCTGACCGATCGCCTGGTTGAGTTCGGCCTGACGCGTTCCGAAGACCTCAGCCATGATCGAAATGCGTCCCTGCATCTCGGCCTGAATCTTCAGGAGCTCGGCCATCCGGGCATCGGCTTCCGCGGCCCGGATCGCTGCCTCCTCATCCTGTTCGCGCCGCAGGTTGCTGTTCCTGACCAGCAGGAACACGAGCACCACGACAACGACAGCGACAGCGCCACCGGCGAGCGCGAGGATGGTCGGGCTGAGCCCGGCGATCGAAATTGTCAGCGATTCGGTAACATTGTTCATTCGCGCACAATAACAAACCCGCCGGCGATGGCTAGATCAAAACGTGAACAAATCCACAGCGCGATTTCGTGGGCAAAGTGCCGCCGCACTGCGGCACGAAGCTCCTGAAGATCGCCGCCCGAATTTAACGAATACTCAACTATATTTTCGAATTGTCGTTTCAAAAGAGACCTCTATCGCACCATGCGCCAGGACAGAAATACAGTATGACCGCTCAGCAATTCGAAAACGCACTCAAGCAGCGCCTTGATTTCATCGAACTCGACAGCGAGGCGAGAAAGACGATACGCGAACTGCGCCCGGTCATCGGCGAACTGATCGGCGGCGCGCTGGACAAGTTAAGATCGCCAGGACGCCCGCTGTGGCCGGCTTCTTTTCCGACAAGACGCATGTCGGCCACGCCAAGAAACGCCAGGAGGATCACTGGGCGAACCTTGCCGGCGGCAATTTCGACGAGAGCTACGTGAACGGCGTCACCGCCGTCGGCAGGGCGCATGCCCGCATTGGCCTTGAACCGCGCTGGTATATCGGCGGTTATGCGATCGTCATGGCAGAACTTGTCAAAGGCATCATGGAAAAGCAGTGGCCGTCACGTTTCGGCCATCAAAAGGGCAAGGCGCTTGCCGAGAAGCTCGCCTCGGTCATCAAGGCCAGCATGCTCGACATGGACTATTCAATTTCTGTCTATCTCGATGCGCTGGAAGAGAAGCGGCACAAGCATGAAGAGGAGCGTGCCAAGGCGGAAGCGGATCAGGCGATTGCGCTCGAGCATCTGCGTCGCGGATTGGAAGCTCTTTCAAAGGGCGATCTCGAAGCAACGCTGCCGGCGGACCTGCCGGGCAATTTCCGCCACATGGCGGAGGACTATAACCGCGCCGCGGCGGCCCTTCGCGCCTCGTTCGCATCGGTGCGCAGCAGTTCCGGCGAAATTTTAAGCGGCACCGACGAAATTTCCAAGGCGACCGACGATCTGGCGATGCGCACGGCGCAACAGGCGGCCGGCATTGAGGAGAGCTCTGCTGCGCTCCAGCAGCTCTCCGTCAGCGTTGGCCAGACCGCAGCAAATGCCGAGAAGGCATCCGGTGCGGTGCGCGAGACGCAGGAGAAGGCGAAGAGTTCAGGTGAGCTCGTGACAAGCGCGGTGTCGGCCATGGCGGGTATCGAGAAGTCGTCCGCCGAGATAGCCAAGATCATCGGCGTCATTGACGAAATCGCCTTCCAGACGAACCTTCTGGCACTTAACGCCGGCGTCGAGGCCGCGCGTGCCGGCGAGGCGGGCAAGGGCTTTGCAGTCGTCGCACAGGAAGTGCGCCAGCTCGCGCAGCGCACTGCCGATGCAGCCAAGGAGATCAAGAATCTGATCTCGGAAAGTTCCATGCAGGTGAATGAGGGCGTCGGCATCGTCAGCAGTACCGGCGAGGCACTTAGCGATATGATCAGCCGTATCGACATCATCAACCGCTTCGTCGCCGATATCGCAGCGGCAGCGCGTGATCAGGCGACAGGGGTAAACGAAGTCAGCATTGCGATCCGCAACATGGACACGATCACGCAGCAGAACTCAAGCATGGTAGAACATACCTCGGCAGAGAGCCGTCACTTGCGTGCGGAGGTGGATAACCTCGTGGCGCTGCTGCAGCACTTCAATATCGGCTCGCAGGAGCGTCTGGCGCCGGCCTCCCGCCGCGCGGCCTGACCGAATGCCGCAAATTCCGCAGGGCTGCGCAAAAAAGCACTTTCCGGAGTTTCAGGATAATTCCCTAGCTGGAAAAGATAGGTTATGGGAACGCGATGACCATCAAGCCACTTATCATTCTTCCAGATCCCGTCCTCCGCCAGGTTTCCAAACCGATCGAGCGGGTCGATGCCGATCTCAAGCGTCTTGCCGACGATATGCTGGAAACGATGTATGACGCACCGGGCATTGGCCTGGCCGCAATCCAGGTCGGCGTGCCGCGCCGGATACTGGTGATCGACGTTTCGCGGGAGGGCGAGGAAAAGCAGCCGCAGGTCTTTATCAATCCGAAGATCGTCAAATCTTCCGACGAGCGATCGGTCTACGAAGAGGGCTGCCTTTCCATTCCGGACTATTATGCCGAGGTCGAGCGTCCGGCGACCGTCAGCGTCGAATATCTCGACCGTGACGGCAAGGCGCAGACCGTTGAGGCCGACGGCCTCCTCGCCACTTGCCTTCAGCACGAGATCGACCATCTGAACGGCGTACTCTTCATCGATTATATTTCGCGGCTGAAGCGGGAAATGGTGATCAAGAAGTTCACGAAGGCGGCGAAGTCGGCGAAGGCTCTCTGAGTTGCGTTGAAACTATGGACGCAGCGCATATGATATCGCTGATATCGTAAAGGAGGTGCCGTATGGGCGATCTTCTGATCCGGGATACCTGCGATGCGATGAAACGGAACATCGCTGTGCGTGCCGAGCGAAGGGGTGGCAGCCTTTCCGACGAAGCCAGGCGCCTTGTGCAAAAAGGCATGATCGCCGACGAAACTGTTGCAGATGATGACGATCTAACGGGATGGGACAGTCTGCGTTCGATCCTCGGGCCGGAGAACAACGACGAGGCCGAGGAGTTCGCGACAATCATGGATGAGATTGAAGCGGACCGAAAGCGTGATTTCTTCTGACCTATCGAGGACTTCGAGTGATCGTCCTTGATACAAGTATCATTTCGGGTAGCAAAGCCTGCTCCAAGCGAGCGCGTCAAAACATGGCTGACAAGGCAGGTAAAATCTGACCTTTATCTCTGCGAAATTGTCATCGTGGAGCAGTCTTACGCTGCCGAAGATACTCCCCTTTGATCACCATGCCGCGATTGCAACGGGCCGTCTGCGGACAAGCGTGAGAGCATGGGGCGGCCGATAGATCCAGGACGCTAGGATTGCCGCCATCTGCCTCGCTCACGGCGCGACGCTGGCGACACGCGAAATAAAAGATTTCGAAGGGCTTGATCTCAGGCTCGTAAACCCGTTTGAAGACGGCTGATCCTAAACCTGGCGAGAGAGAATGTCGTTTCGCATCATTTTCATGGGAACGCCGGAGTTCTCGGTTCCGACCCTGCGCACGCTGGTGGATGCGGGGCATCAGATTGTTGCGGTCTATACGCAGCCGCCGCGGCCGGGCGGACGGCGCGGTCTCGACCTGCAGAAGTCGCCGGTGCATCGAGCCGCCGAACTGCTCGGCCTGCCCGTCTTCACGCCGGTCAATTTCAAGGAACCGGAAGAACGGGAGCGCTTCCGGGCGCTCAACGCGGATGTGGCGGTTGTCGTTGCCTATGGACTGCTGCTGCCGGAGGCGATTTTGAACGGAACGCGCAACGGCTGCTACAATGGCCATGCCTCGCTGCTGCCGCGCTGGCGCGGCGCAGCACCCATCCACAGAGCGATCATGGCAGGCGACGAAAAGTCCGGCATGATGGTGATGAAGATGGACAAGGGGCTGGATACCGGCCCCATCGCGTTGACCCGCGAGGTCGAGATCGGCCCGAACATGACGGCCGGCGAGTTGCACGACAAACTGATGCATGTTGGCGCCAAGGCGATCGGCGAAGCGATGGTAAAGCTCGAAATGGGTGACCTGCCGCTGACGCCGCAGCCGCAAGAGGGCGTCCTTTATGCCGCGAAGATCGACAAGGGCGAGACGCGGATCGATTTCGGCAGGGATGCAAGGGACGTTCACAATCATATCCGCGGACTTTCGCCGTTTCCGGGCGCCTGGGTCGAAGTCGAGATTGGCGGCAAGCCGGAGCGGGTGAAGGTGCTGGGTTCGGAACTTGCGGACGGGCACGGTCCGGCCGGCGAAGTGCTGACGGATGAACTGGTTATCGCCTGCGCATTTGGAGCGGTTCGGCTGACCAGATTGCAGAAGGCCGGTGGCAAGCCGCTTGCGGCGGCGGATTTCCTGCGCGGCACGCCGCTTGCGCACGGCACGAGACTCGCCTGATGCCGCGCTACCGGATGACCGTCGAATATGACGGCGGACCCTATGTCGGCTGGCAGCGTCAGGAAAACGGTCCCTCCGTGCAGGGGGCGATCGAAGCTGCGATCCTGTCGTTAAGCGGCGAGACCGTGTCGATCCGTGGCGCCGGGCGTACCGATTCCGGCGTGCATGCGATGGGTCAAGTGATCCATGCCGATCTTTCAAAGGAATGGTCGGTGTTCAAGTTGCAGAACGCGCTGAATGCGCATCTGAAGCTGGCGGGCGAGCGCGTGTCCATTTTGGAGGTGCAGGTGGTTGGCGAGTTCTTCGATGCCCGCTTCTCCGCCGAGCGGCGGCACTATCTCTACCGCATCATCAACCGCCGGGCGCCGCTGGCGCTCGAGGCGGGCAAGGCCTGGTGGGTGCCGAAGGTGCTCGATCATGAGGTGATGCATCAGGCCGCCCAGATCCTCGTCGGCAGGCATGACTTTTCCACCTTCCGTTCCGCGCATTGCCAGGCAAACAGCCCGGTCCGCACACTCGACCGGCTCGACGTGACGCGGAACGGCGAGCTCATCGAAATCCGCGCAACGGCACAGAGTTTCCTGCACAATCAGATCCGCTCCTTTGCCGGAACGCTGAAGCTTGCAGGAGAAGGAAAATGGACGCCGGAGGATGTGCGTGCTGCGCTTAAGGCGCGTGACCGCAAGGCCTGCGGTCCAGTTGCTCCGCCCGAAGGACTTTATTTCATGCAGGTCGATTATCCGGCAGTGATCACCGATCGGCGCAAGCGGACGCAAGAGAATGGCGATGACGATCTGTCATGACCCCGCCCATGCCAGACCGTTGATCTAAATTAAACCGGATAAATGCCGAGGAAGCGCTGGAGATATTCGGCGAGGATCATGGTCGGCACCAGCAGTGCCAGCGTCAGCGCCCCGGCCATCAGCCCGTGGCCGTGAAAGATCATCCGCAAAATCCTTGCAAGCATGAAGACCTGCGCCATCATGAAGACCAGAAGCAGGATCGACACGACGCTGATGGCGCCGGGAATGAAGAAGACCAGCGCCAGCAGCAGGCCGTTGATGTAGGAAAGCGGCACGCCGAGCCAGTTGATGCTGACGACCACGGCGGCAAAGCGATCACCCATGCGGAAGGCAAACAGCAACAGTCCTGCAAACACCAACGGCACGAACCAATTGGCGATTTCGACCAGGCCCAAACGGAAATAGAAGGGAAGGCCGACTTCGACATGCGGCGGCATCGACTGCAGGAAGGCCTGACGCCACCAGAGCCACGAAATGCCCATCGGTGGCAGGCACCAGGCCATCGCCCAGAAGGAGCGGTTGACGCCGCGGTCCGACATATCGAGAAACCGGAAGCCCCGCGTGTCCATGCGGATCAGCAGCCACAAACCCGACAGATAGTATTGAACCTCCCTAAGCCCCGGCATTTGCGAACCATCGCTCGATGAAGGTTTCGTAGATCTGCGTCAGCGTTTCGAGATCGGAAACAGCAACGCGTTCGTCGACCATGTGCATGGTCTGTCCGACGAGCCCGAATTCGACGACCGGGCAATAGTCCTTGATGAAACGCGCATCCGACGTTCCGCCGGTGGTCGAAAGCTTCGGCGCCTTGCTGGCAATGCTCTCGACGGCAGAGGAAAGTGATGCAATCAGTGCGTTGTTACGGGTGAGGAAGACCTGGCTCGGACGATCGGCCCAGGCAATGTCATATCTTACCGCCTCGCGGCCGGGGCGCAGGGCGCCATTCTTGGCGGCCGCTTCAAGACGGCGGAGGATTTCGGCCTGCAGCGTGTCGACCGTCCAGGTGTCGTTGAAGCGGATGTTGAACTTTGCGGCGGCCTTCGCCGGAATGACGTTGGTGGCCGGATTGCCGACATCGATGGTCGTCACCTCGAGGTTCGACGGCTGGAAGTTTTCGGTTCCATTGTCGAATGGGGGATCCATCAGTGCGCTCGTGAGCTGCAGCATGCCGCGCACCGGATTATCCGCCAGATGCGGATAGGCGGCGTGGCCCTGAACGCCGTGGACGGTGATCCTGCCGGAGAGCGAACCGCGGCGGCCGATCTTGATCATGTCGCCGAGCGCATCCGGATTGGTCGGCTCGCCGACGAGGCAGGCATCCCAGCGCTCGCCGCGTTCTGCCGCCCATTGCAGGAGCTTGATCGTGCCGTTGATGGCGGGGCCTTCCTCGTCGCCTGTGATCAGCAAGGAAATCGAGCCCTTCGGATTGCCGTGTTTTTCGACGCACCGGGAAACGGCTGCCACAAAGCATGCGATCCCGCCCTTCATGTCGACCGCACCACGACCGAAGAGTTCGCCGCCTGAAATTTCCGCGGCGAAGGGGGGATGCGTCCAGGCGGCTTCGTCGCCAACCGGCACGACGTCCGTGTGTCCCGCAAACATGAGGTGCGGGCCATCACTGCCCAGGCGGGCGTAGAGGTTTTCGATGTCGGGCGTGCCGGCTTCCGTCGCCTTCACCTTGTCCACCTTAAAGCCCAGCGGCGAAAGCATGGCGTCGAGCGCAGAAAGTGCGCCGCCTTCGGCAGGTGTCACGGAGGGGCAGCGGATGAGTGTCTGGAGATTGGCGACGGGATCGGTGGCGGTCATGAGGGTCGAATTATCCGGCGGGAATGGCAAAGACATGGCAAGGCGGCGAACCGCCTCGCTGAAAACAACGCCGTTTGTTTACCGGATCGGAATCCGGCTGTCACTGAAAGCTTAGTCGCGCAGCAATTCATTGATGCCGGTCTTCGACCGGGTCCGCTCGTCGACGCGCTTGACGATGACGGCGCAATAGAGATGCGGTGCCGGTTGGCCGTTTGCCATGGTCTTGTTGCCGCTCGACATCGAACCGGCAACGACAACGGAGTAGGGCGGCACTTCGCCATACATGACGTCGCCGGTGGCGCGATCGACGATCTTGGTTGACTTGCCGATATAGACGCCCATGCCGAGAACTGAACCCTCGCGGATGATGCAGCCTTCGACGACTTCCGAGCGGGCGCCGATGAAGCAGTTGTCTTCGATGATCGTCGGGCCGGCCTGCATCGGTTCCAGCACGCCGCCGATGCCGACGCCGCCGGAAAGATGCACATGCTTGCCGATCTGTGCGCAAGAGCCGACCGTCGCCCAGGTGTCGACCATCGTGCCTTCACCGACATAGGCACCGAGATTGACGAAGGAAGGCATCAGCACGACGTTCTTGGCGATATAGGCCGAGCGGCGGACGACGCAGTTCGGAACGGCCCGGAAGCCCGCGGCGCGATACTGGTTCTCGCCCCAGCCTTCGAACTTGGAAGGCACCTTGTCCCACCAGGTGGAATTGCCGGAGCCGCCCTTGACGACTTCCATGTCGTTCAGGCGGAAGGAAAGCAGTACGGCTTTCTTGAGCCACTGATTGACCGTCCAGACGCCATCGGCGCCGCGCTCGGCGACGCGAGCCTTGCCACCGTCGAGAAGCTCGAGCGCTGCTTCCACGGCTTCGCGAACTTGGCCTTTCGTCGACGCGTTCACGTTGTCGCGGTTGTCGAAGGCAGCTTCGATGGTCTTTTCGAGGGATGCGAGGTCGGTTGCGCTCATGAGAATTCCTTAAACTTCGAGCTTTATCCTGAAGACTAAGAAGTCTCCGGGAATTGTGATCGGCGGGATGCGATCTGCTCTATCGCATGAGCGGCTAAAATGGAATGATTTTTCGAACGAGATCGTTTCTGTATTCAAGGTGTTATAGACAGACCCGGCAAGTGTTGCCGGCATTTTTGAAGGGCATTCTGAAATGGCGAAGGGAAAAAACGGCAAGCTCAGGCGCAAGGACGGAGTCTGGGCTCCGCTGAAGTCGAGCGAGATCGACAGGCATCGCGCACTCGCCGTGCCGAAGACGCCGCAAACGCTTTCTCCTTCCTACCGCCTGGCCTATGCCGACGACGACTTTCTCTGCCGCGAGGACCTGCGGCCGATCCGTCTCCAGCTTGAACTTTTGAAGGTCGAGATGATGTTGACGGAACGCGGCATCAAATCCACCGTCGTCATGTTCGGCGGCGCGCGTATTCCGGCCCCCGGTCAGAGCGCATGGGCAGCCCGCAACGACATGCAGCGCGCCAATCTGGAGGCGGCGTCCATCTATTATGACGAAGCGCGCAAGTTCGCCCGGCTCTGCTCGAAATATTCCGCTGGTTTCGATTTCCATGAGTATGTGATCGTCACCGGCGGCGGCCCGGGCGTCATGGAGGCCGGCAACCGCGGAGCAGCCGACGAAGGCGCGCCCTCGATCGGCCTCAATATCGTGCTGCCTCACGAGCAGGCCCCGAACGCCTATGTGACGCCGGAGCTCAGCTTCAACTTCCACTACTTCGCGATCCGCAAGATGCATTTCATGGTACGCGCGAAAGCGATTGCGGTGTTCCCGGGCGGCTTTGGAACCCTCGACGAATTCTTCGAATGCCTGACGTTGATCCAGACGGGACGCATGGAAAAGATGCCGCTCATTCTCTTCGGCGAGAAGTTCTGGCGAAGCATCGTCAATTTCGACGCACTTGCCGAATTCGGGACGATCGCGCCTGACGACGTGACGCTGATCAGCTTCGTCGATACGGCAGATGCCGCCTGGAAGATCATCCAGGATTTCTATGAGCATCAGGAATAGAAAACCGGCCACGATGTGCGACGGCCTCAATAGCGGTAAGTCCTTGCTTACAGGAACGGCCGATTAGGCATGTCATCGATCGAGATCGCGCCGTCCTTGTTGCGATCCATGCGGATGAAAAACTTGTCGAAGGTTGCCTCGGCTTCCTGCTTGGAGATCTGGCCGTTCTCGTCGGTGTCCATGCGGCGCATCATCGACGTAAACATCATCCTGCCACCGTCGCGCATCCCCCAGCGCTTGTCGCCTGGGCCGCGATCGGCGCCGCCGCGGTCACGCTCGGCGCGCTTCGGTATCTTCGGCTGGCCACCGTTGTCGGCCGTCTGCGGAGCGTTGGGCACGGCGTCGTCATTGGCACCCAATTGGTCATCCGGTGCGTTGCGGTCCTCCATTTGGGCTTCATGGTGCTTGCGGATTTCGCCCGGTGTCAGCGCCCCGTCGTTGTTCGTATCGATCGCGGCAAAGACCTTCTCGATGCCGTCCTGGGCTTCCTGTTTGGAAATCTGGCCGTCCTTGTTGGTGTCGAACTGCTTCAACATGCGCACAAAGGCAACCTCGCGCATTGCTTCAGCGCGCATACCGTCGCCCGTCATCTGGCGCGGCGGTTGGCGGGCCCTGTCGCCTGGAGCGGCAAAACTGCCGCCGGCTGCAGCACCGATCAAGACGGAGGAAAGTGCGATCAGTATCAGCTTGTTCCGGGACATCATATTTCCTTTCGGGTTCGCAATCTCGCTGGGGATCGCGCTCGAAAGGTAGGACCGATGCGTCAATCTGACCAATTAAACATCGGCAAGCTGAATGAAATCTTGGTAATCTAGTCCACGACCCTTGCCAGAAACGCAGCCAGATCGTCGGTGACGAAATCGATATGGTCCTCGTCGCCGCTCGTTTGTTCCCACCATTCGACGACGGTTTCCTCAAGATTGTTCGGCACGAGCAGCACAGTCTGCATGCCGAGCGCCTTTGGAACCACAAGGTTGCGCGGCAGGTCCTCGAACATGGCCGCCTTGCCGGTTTCGACTCGTTTCAGTGCCCTGAACTTGTCATAGGTAACCTGCGCCGGCTTCGGCACGAATTCGGCGGCGACGATGTCGAAGATGTCGTCGAAATGTTCGAGAATGCCAAGTGCACCGGCCGTCATTTCGGCATGTTTGACGCTGCCGTTGGTGAAGATGAACTTGCGGCCAGGAAGTGCCTTGATCGCCGCACCCAATTCGGGCTGAGCCGTGAGGCTCGAATAGTCGATGGCATGGGCCTTTTCCAGAAAGTCGTTCGGGTCGACGCCGTGATGGATCATCAGACCCTGCAGGGTCGTGCCGTGATCGAGATAATATTGCTTCTGCAGCTTGCGCGCCTCGTCCCGCTCCATCTGGAGAAGCGCCGAGACATAGGCCGTCATGTTTTTGTCGATCTGCGCGAAGAGATTGACGTGATGCGGATAAAGCGTGTTGTCGAGGTCGAAGACCCATTCGGTCACATGCGCAAAATCGGCTTTGGTCGGAGTGCGATCTATCTTGGTCATGGCGGCGTTATGGCATGGGCCAAGCAAATTGCCGAACAAAAAAATAGACGCCCGATTTTCGACGGACGGAAAAGGGAAGGGATGATAAAAGGCTCTCATGCTTTTCGATCTTCCCAATGAAGACACGCTTTATGATGCGCTGATCGCCCGCAGCTCCGATTACGAGGGGCTTGCCTATGTCTGCGTGAGAACGACCGGCGTCTTCTGCCGGTTGACCTGCCCCGCACGCAAGCCGAAACGGGAGAACACGCTCTTCTACGATTCCATCGCCACCTGCATGCAGTCCGGCTTCCGGCCCTGCCGGCGCTGCAAGCCGCTGGAACAGGCGGGCAAGGAACCGATCGTCGACGAGCTGCTGGAAGCACTCGACTGCGCTCCGGCGGCGCGCTGGACCGAGGATGATCTGGTCCGCAAGGGTTACGATCCCTCCACCGTGCGGCGCGCTTTCAAACGGTCGCTGGGCATGACATTCTTAGACATCGCCCGCTACCGCCGACTCGGCGAGGCAGCAAGGCAGCTTGCGAGCGGCGCCCGCGTCATCGATGTCCAGCTGGATGCAGGTTACGAGTCGGGCAGCGGCTTTCGCGCCGCGTTTCAGCGGTTGATCGGCAAGGCGCCTGCCATGTCGCAGAACCGCGAGCTGCTCTTCGCAGACTGGTTTGAAACGCCGCTCGGGCCGATGGTCGCGGTGGCCGATCAGACGCATCTGCATCTTCTGGAGTTCCACGATCGGAAGGCGCTTCAGGCTGAGCTGGAAAACCTGCAGCGCAAGACCCGCTCCTTGGTTGCCGCCGGAAGAACGCCTGCGATCGAACAGATCGATGCCGAGCTGCGCGCCTATTTCGACGGTCAATCCGCGAACTTCAAAACCCCTTTGGCGCTCGGCAACAGCACCGCCTTCGAGCGCTCGGTCTGGGCGAAGCTTCGGGAAATACCTGTCGGAGAAAGACGCGCGTATGGTGATCTGGCCAGGGAAATGGAAAACCCGCAGCTGGTGCGCGCGGTCGGCCGCGCCAACGGCGCAAACCAGCTTGCCATCGTCATCCCCTGCCATCGCGTGGTCGGCGCAGACGGATCACTGACCGGTTATGGCGGCGGGCTCTGGCGCAAGCAATGGCTTTTGAGGCACGAAGGAAAAATGCGGCCCAAAGGGGCTGTTTGAGGAGGACGTTCCATGAACCAGGCGAAAAAGGCGAAGGCGTTCGGCGCATTGCATCAGAAGGGCAATCCGGTCGTCCTCTATAATATCTGGGATGCTGGCACGGGGAAGGCTGTCAGCGACGCAGGCGCCAAGGCACTGGCGACCGGCAGCTGGTCGGTTGCTGCGGCGCAAGGCTATGCCGACGGCGAAAAAATCCCGCTGGAAGCGCTTGTCGCAACGGTGCGGTCGATCACTGCGGCCAACGACCTGCCTCTCTCCGTCGATTTCGAGGGCGCCTATTCGACCGACAAAGCGGGAGCCGCTGCCAACGCAGCCAGGCTGATTGATGCAGGCGCCGTCGGCATCAATTTCGAGGACCAGGTGGTGGGCGGCAGCGGGCTGCATCCCATCGATAAGCAAGCCGCACGCATCCGCGCCATCCGCGAGATGGCCGAGGCTAGGGGCATTCCGTTCTTCATCAATGCCCGCACCGACCTGTTCCTCAAGTTCTCCGATCCCGACCGGCATGTGCCGCTGGTGGATGAGGCGATCGAGCGGGCAGCCGCCTATGCAGAGGCTGGCGCCAGCGGCTTTTTTGCGCCGGGATTGTCGAATCAGGACCTGATCCGCCGAGTGTGCGAAGCCGTTACGCTGCCGGTCAACATCATGATGCGGCAAGGCGTGCCGGATGTGAAGACGTTGGCAAAGCTCGGCGTCGGCCGTGTCAGTTATGGGCCGGGACCCTACCGCGCAATGATGGAAAAGCTGAAGGAGGCAGCCGAGGCGGTCTTCGCCGCCGCGGGCCAAGCTTGAATCACGGAACGATCAGCGTTCCGGCGCCGTGTTCGGTGAAGATTTCGAGCAGCACGGAATGGGCCGTCTTGCCGTTCAGGATGACGACGCCCTGGACGCCGGCCTTGATCGCGTCGATGCAGGTTTCGACCTTCGGGATCATGCCGCCGGAAATCGTGCCGTCGGCGATCAGCGCGTGCGCCTGCGAAACCGAGAGCTCCTTGATGAGGTTGCCCTGCTTGTCGAGCACGCCGGGAACGTCCGTCAGGAAGAGCAGGCGCGTGGCATTCAGTGCGCCAGCGATAGCGCCTGCGAAGGTGTCGGCATTGATGTTGTAGGTCGCGCCGTCGCGGCCGGGCGCGACCGGGGCGATGACCGGGATCATTTCCGAACGGGCGAGCAGGTCGAGCAGCGTACGGTCGACTTCGACGACCTCGCCGACGAAGCCGAGATCGAGCACGCGCTCGATGTTCGAATCCGGGTCCTTGATCTTCTTCTGCGCCTTTTCGGCAAAGACCATGTTGCCGTCCTTGCCGCAAAGCCCGATCGCCCATTCGCCCGTCTGGTTGATGAGTGCCACGATCTCCTTGTTGATGGAGCCGGCAAGCACCATCTCGACGATCTCGACGGTCTTGGCGTCGGTGACGCGAAGACCGCCTTCGAATTTCGATTCGATGCCCATCTTCGTCAACATCGCGCCGATCTGTGGACCGCCGCCGTGGACGACGATCGGATTGACGCCGGATTGCTTCAAAAGCGCAATGTCGCTGGCGAAGGCCTTGCCAAGCTCGGGATTGCCCATGGCATGGCCGCCGTATTTGACGACTATCGTCTTGTTCTCGTAACGCTGCATGAAAGGCAGCGCCTGTGCGAGAAGGCGTGCTTGGGTTTCGCTTTCGGACTGGTTCATGGCATACCCCGCAGAATAGATCGCGGCCTTTTATCTCAAGTTCTTGACAGATGGAATAATGCCCTGCGCATTAGTTGCTGTGCCTCTTGTCAATTTGAGCCGGCCGCCGTTTATTGGCATCGTGTCAAAGATAGATGGGCCGCGGCATGACGAGCGAGGAAATCGCGCAATTGATAGGCCGCATCGCCATGGCCGACCGGAAGGCTTTCGCCGATCTATACAAGGCGACGAGCCCGAAACTTTTCTCCATATGCCTGCGTATCCTGAACGATCGTATTGAAGCCGAGGAGGCGTTGCAGGAGGTTTATACAAAGATCTGGCAGCGCTCCGGGGCCTTCGTGGCCAACCAGGGTACGCCGTCCTCCTGGCTCGCGGCGATTGCCCGCAACCAGGCGATCGATACGATGCGGGCGCGAAAGCCTGTCGCCGACGAGTTTAACGGTGAATACGATCTTCCCGATCCTGGCCTCGACCCGGAAAAGCAGGCCATGTTGTCTGATGAAGGAAGGCGGATTGACACCTGCATGGAAGAGTTGGAAGCTGATCGGGCGCAGGCGGTGAAGAAAGCCTATGTCGAAGGACTGAGCTATCAGGAACTTGCCGATCAGTTTGGCGTTCCGCTGAACACCATGCGTACATGGCTGCGGCGCAGCCTTTTGAAGCTGAGAGAGTGCATGGAGCGATGACATCGCCGGATCAAAGCAAGGGAGGCCGCTCCCGTGATGAAGTGCTCGCCGGCGAGTACGTGCTTGGTGTTCTTTCGTTTCAGGATCGCCGGGTGGTCGAGGAGCGCATGCGCCGGGACCGCCAGTTTGCCGCAATCGTCAGCCGCTGGGAAACGAACCTCTCTGCTTTCAACGACGAGTATGAAGTGGCCGCGAGCCCGGGCCGGGAGACCTTCAAGCAGATCGAGGCACGCCTTTTCGGCGAACCGGAGCTTTCGCGGTCCTTTTCGCGCGGCCTTTGGAATTCCGCCGTCTTCTGGCGCTCGCTGACCTTCGCTTCTCTGGTCGTTGCGATCGGAGCTATAATTTTCGCCTCCGGCAACGTTCCACCGCCGAAAGGTCAATCGCAACTGGTTGCCGAATTGTCGTCCGCCGACAGCCAGGTCAATCTGCTTGCCTCTTACGACGTCCAAAGCGGCCGCCTCCGCATCGTTCCCGTTGCGGCGAGCGGGGCTGAGAAAAAATCACTGGAGCTCTGGCTGGTGCCGGGAAGCGGCACTCCAAAGTCGCTCGGCATTTTCCAGTCGGATGAAGATGGCGAGCTTGTCATTCCTGCCGATCTGCGCGGCGGCATTGCCGATGGTACGACGCTCGCCGTCAGCCTCGAGCCTTTTGGCGGTTCGACGACCGGCGCACCGACAGGACCGGTTGTCGCCAGTGGCACCACGCATCGCCGCTAAAAAACTGTCTCTTCTGAAACTCTTTCTGCATCGCCTCGTACATCTCGGTGTCCGGGCGGGCCGAGGCATTCCGCACGCGAACCGGCGCCGGACGTGAGGAGGATGATCATGATGAAGCCAGCTTTGCGCACCATTGCGCTTGCCACTGCCCTATCCGCAATCGCTTTTGCTGTGCAGGCCGCCAACCCCATGGTGGGTGGCGCTCCGATGTTCCCGACGAAGAACATCATCGACAATGCCGTTAACTCGAAGGACCACACCACCCTGGTCGCGGCGGTGAAGGCCGGCGGGCTTGTCGGCACGCTCGAAGGCAAAGGTCCGTTCACGGTTTTCGCACCGACGAACGAGGCTTTCGCCGCCCTACCGAAGGGCACGGTCGAGACGCTTCTCAAGCCGGAAAACAAGGCCGCGCTCGTCAAGGTGCTGACCTGCCACGTGGTTGCAGCAGATGCGATGGCGAAGACCGTCGCCAAAATGATCAAGGACGATGGCGGCGAACACGACATCAAGACAGTGGGCGGCTGCGTGCTGAAAGCCAAGGAAAGCATGGGCAAGATCACGCTGACCGATGAAATGGGAGGCACGGCACGTGTGACGATCGCCGACGTCAAGCAGTCGAACGGCGTAATCCATGTCGTCGACAGGGTGCTTCTGCCTAAGACATGATGGATCTAAGGACGAAGGAGGGGAGGCGCCTCTGGTGCGCCTCCCTTCAATTCCAGTTTTTGATCTCGACCGTTTCGGCAATGGCTTGGCGCAACTCATCCAATCCCTCGCTCTTCTCGGAAGAGGTGGCAATAACGAATGGGAAGGCCGCCGGACGCTTTTTGATCTTCTCTGCCGTTTCCGCGAGCAGCTTGGCGACCGCGGGCGGCTTGATCTTGTCGGTTTTGGTGAGAACAATCTGGTAGGAAACGGCGGCCTTGTCGAGCAGGCTCAGAACGTCATCGTCGTTCTTCTTGATTCCATGGCGGCTGTCGATAAGCACGTAGACGCGCTTCAGCGTAGCGCGGCCGCGCAGATAATCGAACACGAGTTTCGTCCAGGCGTCGACCTGGTCTTTCGGCGCCTGCGCATAACCGTAGCCCGGCATATCGACGAGCGCCATCGGCGGCAGGTCGCCGCCTTCGCCGGAATAACCCTCGGGAACGAAGTAGTTCAGCTCCTGCGTCCGGCCCGGCGTATTCGAGGTACGCGCCAGTCCCTTATGTCCGACAAGCGCATTGATGAGCGACGACTTGCCGACATTCGAGCGCCCGGCGAACGCCACTTCCAGCGGCCCTTCTGGTGGCAGAAACTTCATCGAAGGCACGCCGCGGATGAAGATCCACGGCCGCCCGAAGAGTGGCTTTTCGTTGTTTTGCGTCATTCCGCTTTTCCAGCGCGTCCTAATCCATTGCGCATAAGGCATTCAGGTTTCGCATGATTTTGTCAACCAACGGTCCCTGATGGGCCCTCATTGAAAACAGGTTGCCGAAAAGAAAAAGCCCCGCCGAAGCGAGGCTCCCTCATTCACTTCGATGGCGCCGGTTTTCGCCGGAACAAGCCCTTGAGATTGTCGAAGAGCTCGATCTTCACACCGTGGCGGCGCATGATTACCCCCTGCTGAATTACGGAGAGCGTATTGTTCCAGGCCCAGTAGATGACGAGGCCGGCCGGGAAGCTTGCCAGCATGAAGGTAAAGACCAGCGGCATCCAGTTGAAGATCATCGCTTGCGTTGGGTCGGGCGGCGTCGGGTTCATGCGCATCTGCACGAACATCGTCACACCCATTATCAGTGGCCATACGCCGAGATGTAGGAGGGCGGGCGCTTCGAAGGGGAGCAGGCCGAAGAGGTTGACGATCGTGGTCGGATCGGGGGCCGAGAGGTCCTGGATCCAGCCGAAGAACGGCGCGTGCCGCATTTCGATCGTGATGTAGATGACCTTGTAGAGCGCGAAGAAGACCGGAATCTGCAGGGCGATCGGCCAGCAGCCGGCAATCGGATTGATCTTCTCTTCCTTGTAGAGCTGCATCATCGCCTGCTGCAGGCCCATTCGGTCGTCGCCGAATTTGGCTTTGAGCTCTTCCATCTTCGGCTGCACGCGCTTCATGTTCGCCATCGAGGCGTATTGCTTGCTGGCGAGCGGGAAGAACAGCCCCTTGACGACGATCGTCGTCATCAGGATCGCGACGCCGAAATTGCCGAAGTAGCGGAAGAAGAAATCCATCAGCTTGAACATCGGCTTGGTGATGAAATAGAACCAGCCCCAGTCGATCAGGCGGTCGAAGCGCGGGATCTGGTAGGAGGCCTCGTAGCCGTCGATGACCGGAACTTCCTTGGCGCCGGCAAAGACGAGGTTCTTGAGCTCGATCGACTGTCCGGGAGCAACCGTTACGGCGTCTTCCTTATAGTCGGCCTGATAGCGTGGCTGGCCATCGGTGAAATGCGAGAAGCGAGCCTCATAAGCCGATTTCTGCGGCGGCACGATCGTTGCGGCCCAGTACTTGTCGGTGATGCCAAGCCAGCCGCCGGTGGACTTGGCGGGCGTGACGGCTTCCTCCTCGACGGCAGAGTACTTGCTCTCGACCAGGCCGTCGCCGATGACGCCGATGAAGCCTTCGTGCAGGACGTAGACGGAGGGCGTCGTCGGCTTGTTGTAGCGGGTAACGCGCCCGTAGGACGAAATGGAAGCCGGAGTGCTTCCGCTGTTCGTCACCTTGTCCGTGACGGTGAACATGTAGCGGTCGTCGACCGAAATCGTACGCGCAAAGGTCAGGCCCTTGTCATTGGTATAGGTCAGCGTCACCGGTGACTTGTCGGTGAGCTTGGCGCCTTCCGGCGCCGTCCATACGGTCGACGGACCGGGAACTGCTCCGGTCTGGTCGCTGCCGATATAGCCGAGTTCGGTGAAGTAGCCGTCCTTGGTGTCAGCCGGCGAGAAAAGCGTAATGATCGGGCTGCTCTTGTCGACCGTCTCGTGATAACCTTTGAGCTTCAGGTCGTCGAGGCGGGCACCTGCCAGGTTGACGGAGCCAGAGAGCGCTTCCGTGTCGATGGCGATGCGCGGCGCCTTTGCAAGCGCTTCCTCGCGCGTTGCGGTCGCGGCGGCCTGGCCGGTCGGCGCGGCGCCACTTGTCTGCGGTGCGGGCTGGCCGCCTGCAGCAGGAGCCTGTGTCTGCTCGCTCTGCTGCTGCGCTTTCTGGGCTTCCTGCGCCTTGCGCTGAGCCTCGATGCGCGGGTTCATGTAAAGAAACTGCCAGCCGAGAACGATCAGCACCGAGAGAGCGATCGCAATGAAATAATTGCGGTTGTTTTGCATCATACGTTCCTGGGGCGTCCGTCGGAGGATCGCCTGTGTTTCGGCTTGTTTTCGACGCGTGCCTTAAGCTCCGCGCTCAATTCCTTGAAGGACGCCGTCAGGCAGTCTCTTCGCGCGACAACCACATAGTCGTGTCCGGGCTGCATTGCAAACCCCACATGAAGCCGCACCGCCTCTTTGAGGCGGCGGCGCATGCGGTTCCGTTCGACCGCGTTGCCATGTTTTTTTGTGACGGTGAAGCCGACGCGCGCTTCGGTTTCGGGCTCTTTCCGGTCGAGAACCTCAAGCAGGAAGAGGCCACCCTTGCGCTTTTCGCCGTTGCGGACAGCAAGAAACTGCGGGCGGCTTTTCAACCGCCCTGCAGTGTTTTTTTCAGTGGTCGTCAATTCGCCCGCCATCTGTTATCGGGCAATCCGGCCTTAGGCCGAAAGACGCTTGCGGCCACGCGCGCGGCGGGCAACGATGACCTTGCGGCCGCCCTTGGTAGCCATACGCGCACGGAAACCGTGGCGGCGCTTGCGGACAAGCTTCGATGGTTGGTAGGTACGCTTCATTTATTTAAACACCGCGGAGTGCGGCCCTTCTTGAATTTGCATATTGCAAGGAGCGTTGTTTTTCGAACGGGCGAGGCCAAAGACCGAAGTGACCGAACGTGCGGCGGCTTATACGGATGAAGCCTCAAGAAGTCAATTATCGCCCGATGATTCATCGGTCAGCCGGTTAAGACTGCAAAAATTCGCATTATGGTATTAACTATTGTGGTCAACACGTCGAAAGGTTGAATTTTGCTGATTTTGTCTTGATGGGTATGCCATCGGTGATATTTTTCTCAGGTTTATGCAATTTTTGCGAAGAATGCCGTCGATGGGCGGATAATATGGGTAATTTTTTGTAGTACTAAACCATCGCATTCGAAATGTAACATTAAGACATTTAGCCGATCTTCATTCTATCGGCTGGGAATGTGCTTTCCAGACTGTCGTTAGTCCCTGAGGAGGCATTCCGTTGAAAATCCGCGGCAAGATCAATTTGCTCGTTTCTGTTATGGCAGCTGTTGCCCTTGTTATTGGCGCAACCGCCCTTATTGCCATGAACGAGTACAACAACAAATTCAGCGCCTATAAGAGTGCCTCACAGCGTGCCTATGCTGGCGAGCGGCTCAACCGCTTCGTGACAGCGACAGTTATGGAAGCCCGCGGCATCTACGCGGCGAAGGAAATCAAGGATACCGGCAACTTCGCCAAGGGACTGATGGCGGACCTCGACGAGATCGACAAGGTCATCGCCGGATGGGCGCCGCTCGTTCCCGAGAGCCAGAAGGAAAGCTTCGGAAAGCTCGTCGAGCGCGCCAAGGAATTCCGCACCTTCCGCACCGAAACGGCCCGTCTCGGCACTGAAGTCGGGCCGGCAGCCGCTAACACCCAAGGCAACAATGAAGCCAACCGCGCGAACCGAAAGGCCTTCCAGGCCGAGATCGATGCGATCGTAAAGACCGACAAGGCCGAGCTGCAGGCCGTCGATGCCGAGATCGAAGCCTTCCGTGCTTCGCTGTTCTGGCTCGTGCTTGCCATTGCCGGCGTCGGCATTTCGACAGGCGTCGGCATGGGCGTTTACATCGGCACCAATCATCTCAGCCGTCCGATCAAGCGCGTAACGACCGCCATCAATGAAGTCGCCAACGGCAATTTCGACGCGGATGTGCCCTATGCCGGGCGTAAGGACGAGATCGGCGAGATGGCCGCCGCCGTCGCCGTCTTCAAGGAGAACGGCTTGGCCATCAAGCGTCTGCATGCGCAGGAAGCGGCCATGCGCACCAAGAGCGACGACCTGCAGTCGAGCATGTCTGTGGTGGTCGCTGCCGCGGCTGCTGGTGATTTCAGCCGCCGTATCGAGAAGGACTATGAGGACGACAATCTCAATCAGTTCGCAGGCAATAT
This sequence comes from Rhizobium sp. USDA 4016, assembly GCF_056279705.1. Lineage (NCBI taxonomy): Bacteria > Pseudomonadati > Pseudomonadota > Alphaproteobacteria > Hyphomicrobiales > Rhizobiaceae > Rhizobium > Rhizobium sp. USDA 4016. The sequence goes on along the minus strand of NZ_JBWCCY010000004.1, from coordinate 3,553,631 downwards.
CAACACGCTGCTCTCGAGCGTCGATGCCGGCGTCGGCGAAACCCGCCGCGTCATTGCAAGTCTTGCGGATGGCGATCTGACACAGACCATGCGCGGCGACTTCCAGGGCGCCTTCGCCGAGTTGCAGCAGAACGTCAACAACACGTTCCAGACGCTACAGACGACCATGCGCGAGATCCGCGAGACCACCGAAGCGATCAACGGCAACACCAACGAGCTCCGCGTTGCCAGTGACGATCTCTCCAGGCGCACGGAACAGCAGGCGGCAGCCCTCGAGCAGACTTCCGCAGCTCTCGACGAGATCACGGCCGTCGTGCAGAACTCGACGGAACGGGCGCAGGAAGCCAGCATCATGGTCTCGGAAGCGAAGGATGATGCCGGCCGCTCCGGCGTCGTCGTCCGTAACGCGGTCGATGCCATGGGCCGCATCGAGCAGGCATCGCGCGAAATCAGCCAGATCATCAACGTAATCGACGAGATTGCTTTCCAGACCAACCTTCTCGCACTGAACGCCGGCGTCGAGGCGGCACGCGCCGGGGAAGCAGGCAAGGGCTTTGCCGTCGTCGCGCAGGAGGTTCGCGAGCTCGCCCAGCGCTCTGCAACGGCCGCAAAGGACATCAAGGCGCTCATCACCAAGTCCGGCGATGAGGTTCACGTCGGTGTGAAGCTGGTGCAGGCAACCGGCGAGGCGCTTGGCGAGATCGAAACCCGCGTCATCGCGATCAACGATCACATTCACTCGATCGCGACGGCGGCCAAGGAGCAATCGACCGGCCTCAAGGAGGTCAACACCGCCATTAACCAGATGGACCAGGTGACGCAGCAGAATGCGGCGATGGTCGAGGAAACCTCGGCTGCGACGCACAAGCTCTCCGCAGAAGCCGACGGTCTCGTCAATCTTATTGCCCATTTCAGGATTTCGAATGCTACTGCAGCGCCGCTGGCCGTTGCCCGCCGCGAAGAACACCGTCCGGTCGCCTCGCCGGCGCGCGGCGTGATGAAGACCGTCTCGCGGGCCTTCAACGGCAACGCAGCGGTTGCCGGGCAGAATTGGGAAGAATTCTGAGTATCTTCGACAGTCAGAAAACGCCGCCTCCGGGCGGCGTTTTCTTTTATGACGGCTTGCCGTCGCTCGCGAAGATTTGAAAGCGCACTTCGATCGGCTAATATAGAAGTCTGGTTTCAGGCGCTTAGCCGATCGGAAATGACGATGCCGGAGCAACAGCAAGGCGGAAATTCGACTGTCGACATTGCGGCGGACGGCGCAAACGGCCGTCCGGCGGGTGCGTTCGGTGGCCTGTCGGGCAAGCTGCTTTGGCTGACCGTCCTGTTCATCATGCTCGCCGAAGTGCTGATCTTCTTCCCTTCCATCGCGAGCATGCGCATCCGCTGGCTGGAGGACAAGCTGAACACGGCTGCCGCCGCTGCCATCGTTATCGATGGCCTGCAGCCCGTCGAACTGCCGTACGCTTTGCAGAAGGAAACATTGGCGGCGACCGGCACGAAGGCGATCGTTCTTCGCAAGGAAGGTACCTCCAGGCTTCTCGCGATGAGCAGCATGCCGACATCCGTCGATGAGCAGTATGACCTGACCAAGGCCACGCCGATCAGTTCCATGGGAGACGCGCTGGATACGCTGCTTTTTGGCGGCAACCGCATCATCCGCGTTTACGGCCCGGTCGGCGAGACGAACATGGGCGTCGAAGTGCTGATGAAGGAAAAGCCGTTGCGCATGGCGATGCTCGTCTATGCACGCAATGTTCTGCTCCTCTCCGTGCTGATCTCGCTCTTTACCGCGACGCTGATTTTCTTCGTCATCAATCGCATCCTGATCCGCCCGATCCGCAGGCTGACCGGCAACATGCAGCAATTTTCAGCCGATCCGGAAAACCCGCAGCATGTCTTCGTGGGCGATGGCGGGCGCGACGAACTGGCGGTCGCGGGGCGGCGTCTGACGGCGATGCAGATGGAACTGCAAAAGACGCTGAAGCAGCAGAAGAATCTTGCGGCACTTGGCCTTGCGGTCTCAAAAATCAATCATGACATGCGCAACATCCTCGCCTCGGCGCAGCTGATGTCAGACCGCCTCGTAGATGTCGATGACCCGATGGTTAAGAGCTTCGCACCGAAGCTGCTGCGCACGATCGATCGCGCGGTCGGCTATACGACGGAAGTGCTCTCCTTCGGTCAGGCAAGCGAATCGGCGCCGCGTCGCCGGCGGGTCAGGCTCTACGATCTGACGCAGGACGTGCGGGATATGCTGGCGATCGATCCGCAGAGCGGCGTTGAGTTTGCCGAGCAGATGCCGCCGGACATAGAGGTGGATGCCGATAGCGAGCAGCTCTTCCGCGTGATTCACAATCTCTGCCGGAACGCGTTGCAGGCGTTGACCGGCGAAACTGCCCCTGACGGCGTCAAACGCATCACTGTGTCGGCGCAGCGTGTCGGCAGCGTCGTCAGCATCATCGTTGACGATACCGGGCCAGGCATGCCGATGAAGGCCCGGCAGAATCTCTTTGCGGCCTTCCGCGGTTCGGCCCGCAGCGGCGGCACAGGCCTCGGACTTACGATCGCGCGCGAACTGGTCCTTGCGCATGGCGGCACGATCGCCCTCGTCGAAAAGCCTGCTGCCGGCACGCAGTTCCGCATCGAAATCCCGGACCGGCCGGTTTCGCTGGAAGACTATCGTTCGCGCACCCAGGCGGAAAAGTGATGCAAATTCCGCAACTCAGCCATCTGCAACCAAAGTCGTGATTTTTTTCGAATTGCTATTGCATTCGCCCAAAGGACGCTTTAGAGGATCGCCCACGCAAGCGGCATCGCCCGCTTTTGGCACGCACCCGTAGCTCAGCTGGATAGAGCACCAGACTACGAATCTGGGGGTCAGGAGTTCGAATCTCTTCGGGTGCGCCATCACTTAGCTTCATTTGAAGCCTCGCGTTTTGCAGGCCGTTTTGCAAAATCCGTTTCCAAGACGTTCTCCAATTTCGCTATTGCATTGTCAGCCATCGTGCTTGTGCGGGCGAGATACTTATCCAGAATCTCTTGAGCGCGGCGAAGCGAATGGCCGGTGACCGAGACGATTTCGCCGAGATTGCATCCTGCCTGAAACAGCATGGTCACGGTCGTTCCGCGAATGTCGTGGAAGTGCAGATCGGTGATTCCCGCATCGGTGCACGTCTTTTCCCATAGCTCGGCGAAATAGCGCTTCTTGAACGCCTTGCCGGTCTTTGTGGTCATGATCAGTGCAGACGCGCGTGTCAGGCCGTCCAGCGTCTCTTTCAGCGCCTTGGTGCACTTCACCGCGACATATCGCTTAGTCTTACCCTGCCGGAGCTTAATATGGGTACCGTCATAGTTCGACCATGCCAGTTTTAGCAGGTCGCCTTGACGCTGGCCGGTGTGAAGGGCCAGGACAATCGCAAGCTTCATTTCCTCGTTCGCCTTCTCCATAAAGGCGTCGACGTGTTCCGGCAGCCAGATCAGTTCGGACCTGTCGCCGTCATAGGCGCGCTCGAAGCCATCCATGACGTTCCGGTTCAAGGGTCCGTCCTTCGTGGCCCATGAGAGAACGCGGGCGAGGATCGTCACCCGGTTATCAGCCTCGCGGGGCTTCTCCTCGGAAAACTCGTCATGCCACTTCAGCACGTCGCGACGGAACTGTTTGTCTTCGAGGGCGGCATAGGGAACGGTCCCGTACTTGCCATCCCAAAATGTCAGGACGCGCCGATATTCCTTCTTGGTGCTCTCTGCCAGCCGTCGCCATTGCTTCGTGCCGTCGAAGTCCCTGATCAATCCGGACAGTGTTCCTTCATGGCGGTTCTTCGATTTCGTTTCGGCTTCGGCGATGGATGCCATGAACGCAGTTGAACCGGGCTCGCCAGTCAGACGAAACCCGGTTGCGCGGTGATAGTAGTATGTGGCGACGGTCCCGTCGGCGAGCGTTCGTTTGACCGTATTGATGCCCTTAAGTCTTGTTCGCATTCTCCCGCTTCCATTTCTCGAAGGGCGATTCGTTATCGTTGGCAGGTACCGGAGTCGAGCGGTCACCTGCTATCGCTCGCTCTATGGCCACACGGCTCCACCGACGCGTTCCAGGGATGGCGGATGGGACAATACCCTTCCGAACCCATGAATCGAAGCCGGAGGGGCTGAGGTGGCAAAGGGCGGCCGCCTGCATGCGCGAAAGCACAAGCGGGAAGCCTTCATTGGATGGGGAAGCCATCAGGCAGCAATCCCGAAGCCGGTCACGTAACCGACGCGTCCGGCAGCATCTTCGATGCGGCTGGAATAATAGTGCTTGCCCGAGAACGGAATGCCAAGCCATGCGCCGCTGGCGTCGACGTGCTTCAATAAGTCGATTTCGACCATGCGCCACCGATTGTCGGAATAGGTGCGAGCCTCGATTGAAAGGAAGTCATTCACGCTGACCGGGGCATCGCTGCACCACCATCGTTTAGGATCGGACCCTACGCGCTTTGCCGCTTCTTCGAGGCGCCTTACGTGAAAGTCGTTCCATACAGGGAACCGGGTTGGAGCTTCGGCCCACGGGAAGAAAAGCGAAGCGCTTAGCTTGATCCTCACAAGGAAAGTGGCGCCGGTGCGATAGAATGATTGATATGCACCTGTGGCCGTCTTCTCGCCCGCCTGATTCTCTGTTGCCCAGAGAAAATCATTCGGAAAGTCTCCAACCTTGGATAGGCCCGGCTTCAGCTGTCCAGATCCCAAAATCCATGGAAGGTGCGCGCTGTCAGTGAAATGGTATACGTGCTCGACAGGTTTCATGTGTTCTCCTCGATGATGCGCGCCGGCCAACTGGACGACGCAAGAATGCCGACGCGGATATCCCGCGAGGTGAAGATGCGTTGTTCATGGGTTGACTTCTCTAGGGCTACGCACCACCGGCAGAACCGGCGCCTGCTATCCGAAATGGAATCGCGGCAGGATTTAAGGTGGACGCTCGCCATATATCATGTTGACAAATTTGTCAAGATGTGAAGCGCAACCGAGACGCGCGAGCTTGACGCCCGCGCGCTAATCGGATCGTGCTAGTTCACAGTCTTGCCGGCAGCCGATCGCGCCTGGTCTTCCGCGTGGCGGCGCAAACCAGCCTGCCGAATATCTTCGATGCCAGGCGCCAGTTTCGTCTCGCCCCTGCATTCCGCAAGCAGCTTCAGCAAGTTTCCGAATCCGGCGTGGGCCTCTTCGATACCAACTGATGCTGCATTCGCCTTGGTCGCGTCTTCCCCATGCGGGGATTGCAGCGCGGCTTCGGCGCTCGAAAGGAAAGCCTTCACATGCTGCACTTCAAGCAGAAGTTCGTTGATCTTGGTCATATCATTCTCATCTACGGACGCGGCCACGCAGACGCGCGTCATTGATGATCCGCGGACTCGGCATGAGTGCGCGGGTTTCCAATCCCTGCAATGCAGCAGGGTCATTCGTTGCGTTGAAGAGTCTCGCGCTATGGGTTGCGAGCAAAGCGAGACATGGCCCGAAGGCGATATAGGACTTGGCCTATGTTCTCGTTTTATTCCATCTTCAGCGTACGGTCAAGACTACCGCCACGTTGGGCGACAGCTTTGATTTCGATCGCCGCGCTTTTGGCGCTAACGATCCGGCTGCGCTCCCTCTCGGGCGCCCTTGAGCGTGGTGGCGCAAGCCATCGGCTGGTGAGGCCGGGGGAAATTGGTGACCCGTCATGGATTCGAACCATGGACCTGCGAATTAGAAGTTCGCTGCTCTATCCAACTGAGCTAACGGGCCAATAGGTTAGGCTGCGACAACCGTCTTGGGATGCCTCACCGGCCACGCATAGGCGAAGTTCGGAACGGACATGATGGCGATGCGCTTTCCGTCTTCGAAAAGCTCGTAGCCATTGAAGTCCTCAACAAACGCGCCCACGACGATCTCCTTGCGATGATCGAAGGTGATGACCATGCCCGTTCTGGGGTTTGCAACACCGCGAGGGCGGGGAACATAGAAGTTCAGCCGAACGTCTTCCCGGTCGATGCCGGTCAGCGTCTCAAGGCCGTCGAATGCGCGGCGCAAGAGGTTGTAGCAATAGTCAGTCGTGGGTCGGAGCGGATCGTCTTCTTCGTCCAGTTCAGACTTCAGTTCCGACACCAGCGCCATGGCTCCCGCGATACGGAAAAGCACGTCTGCCATGTCCACGGCTTCGATATGCTGCGCTTCGGTGCGCAAGCCTTCGATAGCATCATAGAACGGGCTGAGGTGGCCATCGTCGCCGCACGTGTCGCGGTCAACCTTATCCATCATCCGCGAGACCATCCCGAACTCCTCGAAAAGCGTCTGCGGATGCGCAGGGAACTTCACGCCGACCATCTGCATGACCGCGATAGCGCGGGTCGACGGCTGCGGCTTGCCGCGCCAGTCCTGCCCGGTCGGAAAATGGAATGAGTGGGCAAACGTGTTGCATGGTGTCAGTTCGCGGTTGGCGAAATACTCGTCGCCATAGAGTTCGATGCGCAGAAGGCGCGCTTCCATCGCCAGCCATTCGAGATAGGCATGACGCGGATCGACTTCATATGCGACGTCCTGGACGATCGCATCAACTACAGTATGCAGTTCGGAATCGGAAAGTTCGGCGACAATAGCGTCGGCATTCGCATGAATGGTCATGGCGTTATGGCTCTCGGTTCTGGACCCGCTTCTGACGGCGGGGGAACATCGCGCTTCTGACGGCGAGGCGTTCCTAAAGCCGGTGACAGACCGGCGGCCGGGGGTTCAGAACCAGCCGAGAGACTGGCAGTACGATTTTAAGGTTTCCCTCTGGACATAGCGCACTCCCCCGGCCTATAAGGGTCGGGTTAGCGCGACCGCCAAGTCGCACTTAAGCGTTATTGACCCCGCCAAGGGTCGCACGCATCGGCAACATGGCGGCGCCAACCGCATGTCTGCCTATCTCGGTCCGGGTTCTGACGCCCACGGTCCAGTCATATCCGATTCACTGTTAACGACAAGTTAATTTCCCTTCGGGGAAGCGCTTTTGCGCGCCTGTGTTGTTTAAGCAACTTGTCAGGTGCCAGGCGCGCGCTATGTCATTGCGTCCTCAAAGCCAGGTATCGGCCTCAGTTCCCTTCCGCTCTTCCACGACAAGCACGACATAATCGGCCATATCGCGCGGGTTGAAGATGCGGTCGACGACCTTCCAAACGTCCCGATTGCCCGGTTCCCGCCTATCTAGTCCCTGCAACACACCGGGATCGACGATCGTGTCGCCGATGGCCGGAAGGAAGCCTGCGAACTCGGAAAGGCTGCAATCATGCGAACCGTCCTCGACATTGCCGGACTTGTCACGGAAGTAAATGCGAATTGTCACGTCTGCCATTGCTGTCTCCTTGATTGCGATTCGTGAACGGTATCACCCGAAAGCATCCATCGCCTCTTCCCATTCGTCCGAATCGTACACGCTGCCAGTGCCGGCAGAACCGCCCAACGATGCGCGCAAAACGGCCATTGCTGCCGCGACCGCTCCATCGATAGAAAGCCAGCGCTTGCCCTTCTTTAGCCGGACCTTGTGGCCGTAGCTGTTCGTTTCGACTTCGCAGTTCGCGACGCAAAAGCGAAGGATCGGGTGACCGCCATGATTGAGCTTACGTCCGACCACAGATCGTTCGAGCTCGGCAATGGCCGGCATCATCGTGAGGGCGCCCTGTCGCATCTCGACGGCAGGCAAGCCATCGTCCTGCAGATTGTTCAAGACGACGCGGGCAAGAGCCGGATCGAACGCGATTTCCTGCACGTCGAACTCGTCGCACAGATCGCGAATGCGCTGCTCGACGACGCGGAAGTCGATCACGTTGCCTTCGGTCGCGGTTATTAGTCCGTCGGCTGCCCAGCGGATATATGGTGCGTCTGAAAGCTCTTGCCGTTCCCGTAGATTGTCTTTCGGGCAGAAGAACCATGGCACGACGATATAACCGCCGTTGTCATCCGGCCAGGCAGCAATGACGACGGTCAAATCACCGCTCGAGCTAAGGTCGACGCCGAGCCAGCACGGCTGGCCGCGAAGCTCGTCCAGATCGATTTCGCCGGCGCCTTCATCGTAAACGGTCATATCGACGAAAGGCGAGGTCGACTTGTCGGCCCAGATATTGAGGTTATACTGTTTGAACGTGTCCAGATCAGACGGCGAATGCTTCGCCTTCGCGGCCTTGTCCATGAAGCCAGGCAGATCGGGATAGCCGTATTTCATGCCGGGATTGACCAGCTTCCATAGCTCCGGATCCTCCCAATCGTCCTTCTCTTCGGCCGCGAAGATGACCGGCAACATGGCCGGGTCGTCGATCTCGCCCTTCTGCACCTTCATGGCGTAGCTGACATAATCCCACGCAAGGTTGTCCTGGCCGCGTCCTGCGGTGGATGCCACGATCATTAGGGTGTTAGGCGTCTTCACCAGTGCGGAGTCGAGGGCTTTCCACAGTTCCCGGCCAGCAATGCCTTTCCAGACGTGAAGCTCATCCGCGATGACCATACGGGGAGTCTTGCCGTGCTGCACGGCGCCGTCGGCAGCGAGGGCCTTGTACTTAGTGGATTTGGCCTTGCATGCGATCAGTGACTTGCTCGGCAGCGGCTTCAATTCCCTGCGCAGACGCGGGTCGTAATCCACAAGCAACTTGGCCTCGTCGTACAACTCCATCGCCTGCTCGTGAGCAGAAGCGGCCGACACCACCAGGTCACCGGGTAGCGCTTCAGGGCCAAGGGTCTGAAGCAGGGTGAGCGCTGCGCACAATGAGGTTTTCCGGGCACCGCGAGGCAGTAGCAGACAGACACGGCGAACGATCCTGTCACCCTCGCGGGCAATCGGAAGGCCGGTATCGTCGAACCTATCGGCAAGGTGACGCGGACCATATATCTTGCGGATCACCCGTTCCTGCCATTCGTCGAGCTGGAACGCGTGACCGGGCATCGGGTTCTTCGGATGCTTCAGGCGGCGCAGCCAGGTCACGGCGCGCTCGCCATATCCGAACGGATCGTCGATCGTCGAGCCGTCATTAATCCAAGAGGGAATCATCGCCATCGGCATCTCCTTGCGCTACGCGGCTTCGGCTTGCGGGTGTCAGGCCTAGTTCGGCCGCCCATCGGCGGGCTTCTGCCGCGGATTCTCGAAGGGTTGTGAATGCCGGGTGACGCTTCAATTCGCCCAGACGGTTTTCGACGTAATCGCCATCTAGCTTGATCCTGGCGCGAGCGATCTTGACGTCGCCAGTTGCCTCGCAATACCGCTCGACGGCTGCCATATCAGCGGGCGACAAAGCGCGCCGATCGACAAGCACGGGCATAACCCGGCGCCATTCAGCTTTCGCCTCGGCGCTCATATCTTTCGGCGCTGGCGGGGCCTTGGTGATGGCATCTGAAACAGGTTTCGGGTCGGCCTTCCGGCCGCGAGTATGATGGCTCATGCGGTGCTCTCCGCCCAAGCGTCTGCCCGAAGCAGGCGCCGCAATCCCGTGTCGTCGTCCTTCCCATCGTCGCTGTCGCCGTGAAACTGGCGATACATTGCCACGGCAGCGTCGAGAACCTGGCCGTGCAGCGTGCCTTCCTTGCGCCAATAGACGCCGACAAGCATGGCCTTCCGCTCGCTTTGGGATACGGTCGCGTCAATCATGGGTGTCCAGACGCGGTGCCTTCCTTCCGGATTGAGGGAAAGAACGCAGCCCTTCATGCCCAGGTCGTCGGTGATGAAATCGAAGTGCGCGATGATCTTGCTGCCGCCACGGTTCGGCTTGCCTTCGACGGTGCGCATGGCAGTGATTTTTACGGTCATAGTGATCTCCTTTCGGGCCGGCATATCGCCGACAAGGTGCGTATGCGGTTAGGTTGCCACGCCCTTCTCGGCGAGGATTTCAAGCCATGCGCGGCGGTCATCCGGATCGTTGATCGCGCGGATATTCCATGCCTCACCATCCTTGGTGAGGATGCGCCACGAGGTCGTCAGCGAGCGTGTCGCGGTGCTCTGACGCACGGTGATGATGGCGGGTTGCTTGCCAGCGAGACGGCCGGCAAAGACCTCTTCACCGCCTCGAAGGTAATGGAACTTTGCCCAGACGCTGGCCTGGGTTTCCCACGGCCCTGCCTGTTCGTTTCCATACCCATCATCAACCATGGTCCTGAACTGAAGGCCGATCTTGCTGCGCAGTTCGCCGGGTGTTGCTGCTGTCGTCGACGCCATCTCAAAACACCCATTCGCGGTAGCTGGAAATGACCTCGGAAGCGCTGATCGGGATATCGTTTAGCGTGCCGGCGAACGTGGTTTCGCGGTGTTCCCACCAGTGCGTTGCCACCATCAAGGTCGCCTGAACCAGATCATCGGGATTTTCCCAATCATCCGGCAGAGGGTCGGCGAGGAATGACAAGACGTATTTATTTGCCGCGTCGACCTTGACTTGCACGGCTTCGTCTTCATCATCGCCATCGATGCGAGCATGTTCCTTGAACTGCTCAAGAGTTATCAAACTCATTGATGCGATCCTTTCGATCTATCAATTTAGGGAATGTCCCAATTCGGAAATAACTGGAAGAATGCGGGACCGACGGTTCCTAGCCGTCGGCCGGGATCTCGACCCCTCCCGCCCCTTCGAGGGGGATGGCATCTTGATATGCGCGGTATCTGGCCATAGCTGCCCGCAGGATGGCTTTGCGCGTGCGCGACTGCTCATCCATCCTCACGCCTGCCTTGTTGCCTGGCAGGCTCAGGTAGAACCGCATGCCGTCACGATGGAAGTAGCGCAGACTGGCATCAATGAACCTGATATCGCCGACGAACACGTCGAACTTGGCAACCTGCACTGTGTCGGCAGAGACATAGTAATGGGGCCTGAAGCCCTCAATCCTGATCATCGCTTCGCCCTTCCGAAAGATCCATCGAAGCGTGCCGTCTTCTTGCCGTGACACGTGGCGCACATCGATGCGAAGTTCGTAGGGTCGAGCCTTCGATGCGGTGCCTTGCGTATGGTCTCTATGTGATCCACTAGGGTAGCAGGATCGCCGCACTCAACGCATGTCGGGAAGTGTGCGAGGTGCTTGGCTCTTGCTGCTCGCCAGTCTGCATCATACCCACGCTGTGAAGCGGTAGGCCGATCTGCATCGGATGCAGCCTTGCGGGCAACGGCGCATACGCACCGCTGCCCAGCCGGGACCACGCGACCGCACGTGCAGATGCGCGGGGTCTTCTTAGGCATTAGGCCACCGGCTTCTGCGCAGCGTGACCGAGCACGGCAGCGACACCGGCAGCGATGGACGTGCCAGACGCCTTGGTCAGGACCGGGCGCACATAGCGTTTGAAGCCGTGGTATCCGACCTTGTAGGTGGAACTGGCCGCAAGGGCGGTAGGCGCATTGGACTTGACCTGATCGGCAGCGACGGCTGCGAAGGTGGCGTTATCATCGGAGTCTTCGAGTGAGACGCCGAACACGCCGGAACCGACAATGGCGCCGGTCTGCACGATGAAGGCCAGGCTGTTAAAGCCAAGGGTGTCAATGCCAGTGCCGTTAACGCTGGCGGCCTGCACGGCGGGATCGATAGAGGTCTTGGCGCCGATATTTGCTGCGATAGAACGCATGAGAATTCCTTCCGAAAAGAGAAAGGGCGACCCGAAGGCCGCCCGTGTAGTGAGGATCAGTCAGAGACCAAAAGCTTAGGAAGCCGGGTTCTTGAGCTTGCGGAACTTGGTAGCCTGAAGCACGGCGCCACCAACGCGGCGGGTCGCGTGGAAGCGGGTCACGCCATCGGTCGCACGAATGTACGGGTTCACGAGGATGGACATGCTCACGCGGTCCACGATGCGATAGCCGGTGAAGTCACCGAAGATGACCGGGCTCTTGTTCGCGCCAATGTCGTCGGCCTCGATCAGTTCGATGACCGGACGGCCAAGGATCGTTTCGGGCTGGCCGAGCGCGACAGACTGCTGCCACAGAAACTGGCCGGAAGTGTCCTTCAGCTTGCGAGCCGCTGCCAGGGTCTTGCTGTTCATCCCCCACGTGCCGTTCGCGCGGTAGGCCGCCGGCAGATCGTAGTAGATGTTGATGAAGTCCTCGAAGCTGATCGCGGAAGCGGCACCAGCGGCGTAAGGCGTGATTGCCGGATCGACAAACAGGCCCTTCGGCTGATTGCTGCCCGTGCCCGTGAGGAAAGCAGATGCTTCCTTCTGGCCGAAGTCTTCGGCAAGCGCCAGGCGAACTTCCTGCTCAGCCGAGCCGGCCGAGTCGGCAAGCAGCTGGTTGGAAATGTCGACGTAGGTCGTCAATTCGTTGACCGGGATTTCGGCCTGGCCGAAGGTCGGCTCCGAAGCTTCCTGCGGCTGGGTTTCGCCCTTCCATTTGGCGGCGGTGACCGAGTTGCGGGCCGGATAGATGACCGAAGGCGAGCCGGTGGAACGAACGCTGGCGTAGGCGCGGATCGGGGAGAACTGCACCAGGTTGCGAACGAACTCGGTCGACATTTCGGCCGGTGCGAGGTATCCGCCCTGCGGATCGCTTGAAACCGTGAGGGTCTTCAGTTCCTCCGGGCCGGCCTTGTCGCCGCTGCGCAGATAGGACTCGAAGGACTTCTGTTCGTCCGTCGGCTCCTTGTCATCCTTTGCGCCCTTGTTGATGTTCGGGCGGTTCAGCTTCTGCTCGATCTGGTCGATGCGTTCGCCGAGCTTCTTGTCTGCTTCGGCCTTGGCCTTCACTTCCGTGGTCAGGGCGTCGAGCGCGGTCTTGACCTCGACGGCCGGGTCGACATCGCCCTCAGACTTGGTTTCGAGAGCGGCTTCGAAGGAATGTGCGAGATTGGACATATTCAACCTTTCATAGATGCGCGGGCCGCGTTCAAAACGTCGGCGATGGCGCGCAGGGTATCGGGGGTATTGGATTTGACGGCGGTGACGTTCGCCGTGGGCAGCATGCCGAAGGTGACAATGCTGATTTCGTGGAGCTCGACTTCATCGAGAAGCCGAACACCCTTCGTCTTATCCAGACGTGACGCCTTGGTGCGGTAGCCGATCGACAACGTGTCGAGGGCGCCAGCCTTCATGAGCGCATAGGTCTCGCGACCCTTCACCGTGTCCAGGATCAACTTGCCCTTGACGCGCAAGCCGGTTCCGTCCTCGGCGATGTCCGTCCAGATGCCGACGGGCTCCGATCGGTTGTGTTCGCGGAGCATCTTGACGCGGCCAGCCGGTCGCGCTCCAAGACTTTTCGTGAAGGCGCCGATCTGCACCGCATCGCGGCCAAGGTCGACTTCTCCGAACCGACTGGCATAGCCTTCGAACGATCCATCTTCCGCGATGGCCTTCGTATCGAGGGCGATCTGCACGCCGGTTTCATAGGTGACGGTGCTCACGCAACGGCCTCCTTTGGTGGTTTGTTGTTGTCATTGGCCGGTGCTGGGGCGCCCGCCGTGGTGAATGGCGATGACAGGGTGTTGCCGTCCGGAAGAGCCGGAAGGTTTTCGCGGCGGCGCACGTCGTTGGCGGTCATGACGCCGGCAGATCGATACTGCTGGTATGCCGTCGCACGGGCCGCGCTATCACCGCGAAGCAGATCGTCGACGATGAAGTCGACCGAGTGCGTCTTGCGGTCGTCCTTGGCGATCAGGCAGCGGCGGTATGCGTCAATCCATGCCCGAAGCCATGGGAGCAAGCACAGTTGCAGGAACTGCAGATTCTGCTGTTCCGTGTTCGCCATCGTGCCCTTGGAAAGCTCCTGCAGCATGGTGATAGGGACGCGCGTCAACCGGGCGATTTCCCCGATTGCGAAGATCCGCTGTTCGTTGTGCTGGCTTTCGACCGACGTGAAGGCGATAGGCGTGTACTTGCCTTCGTTGTCGAGCGGGGCAACGCCACCCGAGTTCGAACCGCCGTGCGCCTTGCGCCATGCATCGCCAGCGCGCTTCAAAGCATCCGGCTTCAGCATGCCCTTAAAGGACAGGATGCCGCCCGGTCTGCTGTTGTTGCGCATGAGGTTCGCGGCCGTCCGTTCAAGCAGGATGGCAAGAGAAATGGCCTCACGGCCAGATCGGATCAGGCCAAGACCGCGCTTACCGTCGACGGATGGCGCTTGCAGATGAATGATCTCATCCGCCCGCTTTGGTTCTTCGCCAATCTTGTATTTCGGCTCGCCCAGGTCCGTCCACTCAACCGAGATGTTCGACCGCGGAATATGGATGATCTCTTTCGGCTTGCCGCCAACCTTGTTCACGTAGCCGAAGCCGTCGCCCCACATGATGGCGTCGATCGTGATGACCTCGCGAACCTTGCCGGCAGACATCCAATCGTTGGCGTCGTCGTGCACGAGCACATAGGCGTCGTGCTCTTCATCCGGTTCCTTGCTGTCGCCGTCGCTTTTGAACACCTTCGCCGGCAGGGTCGCGACGGTCTCGGCAATCGTGCGGACTGCGCAGTTTACGGCCGGAACGCGCATGGCGCTTTCGGCATTGACCGCAACGCCATTCGCCGTGATGCCGAAGGGGGCAGTCAGATTCTCCCAGCTTTCCGACGCGGGGTCGGTCAGTTCTGCCTTCGCTTCGATCGGGATGATTTCAGCGTCGGCGCTCTTTCTTGAAAACCATCCCATTAGGCTGCTACCTCGAATGGAAAGGTTCGACGTTCGAGCGCCGGGGGCAGTAGCGACCGGATCGCATGCGAGATGCGAAACAGGACACGGCCGGGCAAAGTGCGGGTCTCGACGATATCGCCGCAAAGGTGCGGCTGCCACTGTTCGCCGCCTGGCGTGAATGCCAGTTCGAGCGGGTCATCATCATTGGTGGAAACCCGAATGACGATGGCAGGACGGTCGCCGGAAACAACGCTGATCGCGCTGTGATAGGCGAATTTGCCCTTCAGGCCGGTATCGAGTTCGACAAGTGCGCTCAACATGCGGGTGATGAACTTCAGTGCATCACCTTCGCCGTGCTCGCTCTCGTTCTGATATGCGACCAGGCGCGCGACCGTGGCAGATACATCGCCGTATGAAGCTCCGGACAGATGGCCGAGAAGGATCATGATGGCGTGCTCGATTTTGATCGTAGGCCGGTTGGAACCGCCCTCGCTCTTTGGCAGCATGCCCGCCTCTTGGAGGCGTCTAGCTACTGTTTCAAACCGGCCATGTGAGGCGCCGGTGGTATCAGCAAGAATGCTGACCGCATCGGATAGGTGCATGGGACACCCCCTTTCTATTTGTGTGAATGTTCAACGGGCTCGTAAGCCAAAAAACGGCAGCCCGACCCGCTGCACAGTAAGGACGCTGGTTTCGGGTCGGGCTCGATCGACCGGCATAGGACTGCCGGGATTGCTGCGGCGCCAGTACATCCGTGGTCGCCGCCCAATGGGTCGCGCGCTGACAAAAGCCATATCGGCCATGCTTGACCGGGAGGAGACCGGCGCGCGCGAATTGGCGATAGGTGCAACTCGGTGAGCGCGCCTATCGGTCAGATCGGTGACAGCGATCTGACAATGAAAAAGGGCCGCTTGCGCGACCCTCGAATTCTCTTCCGTTTATAACCGCCCGTGCGGGAGAATGGGTACCGGCTAGGCGGCGACCGCTTCCACGGGCTTTTTCGGCGCCTTGTCCTGCGGCCAGCACGACTCGAGTTCGGTGAAGCCGAGAAAGACAAGCGCACGACCGGCGCCCGATGCTCCCTTCGGATTTCCGACGCCATGGTCAGTGCCGATCTGCTGAAGGGTGTGACCATCTATGACGGCCGCCTCAAAGGCGCGGCAAATCAGACCGAGCCGGGACCGCAACCATGCCAGTTCGGCTTCGGCATCAATCTTCCGGTTGATCGCCTCATCGCCCATGAAAGGCTTGGCGACCGGGCTTGCCAGTCCCTTGCCCTTGAACGTGACCACCTTGCGTTTGGCTGAGGTCTCGACGTTCGCCTTCTTGCCAGTGACCTGTTTCACTTCTTTGAACTTTAGCCGGCCGGTGCTTTCGTCCAGTTCCGATCTATGCACGAGATAGACGTTATCGGCCATATCCTTGCCCACGAGGTCGACGACGGCCGATGTTGCATTGTGCAGCTGCCGATACCGGATGGCGAGCACGAGCTTGTCGAGTTCGTCTTCCGTCTTCAGGAGCTTGGCGAGCGGCCAGTCTTGGTTGTCATTGTCGTGGCTGGCGTCAAAGCGGTTCGACGAATACCAGGATTTGCTGCGAGCGATGAAGGCGTCGATCTCTTCCGGCGTGCTGTCTGCCGTGATGGGTGCGGGAGGATTTTCGCCGGGGAAGGATACCTTTATGCCTGGCGCCCGAATGCGGGTCTTAGGTGGAGACC
Organism: Rhizobium sp. USDA 4016; assembly: GCF_056279705.1. Taxonomy (NCBI): domain Bacteria; kingdom Pseudomonadati; phylum Pseudomonadota; class Alphaproteobacteria; order Hyphomicrobiales; family Rhizobiaceae; genus Rhizobium; species Rhizobium sp. USDA 4016. Next base: position 3,537,353 of record NZ_JBWCCY010000004.1, on the reverse strand, counting down.
ATTCGCCATCGCGAGCGTCAAGCTGATCTGCGGCCGAAAGAGAAAGGCCGCGCCGGTCCAGAACCGGCACGTCGTCATTAGCGTGTTCCAAGCTGTCACCTTTGGATAGAGAGAATTCGCCGTCGAGACGGCATGGCTGATTTTCGAGGTACAATTCCCACCTTAGAACATTTTAACAAATTTGTCAAGATGGTTATTGACTTGCGAGGCGATATGTGCATGTGCGCTGCGGTTAAAGCGGGTTGCCAGGCTCGATGCGCCTCACGTCGAGCTCCATCGAAAGGCTGCTGGTGCCGCCGTTGTATGCCTCGACGATGTAGTGAAGCTCGCCCTCGTCATCCTTGGCGATGCCGATCACCTTGCACCGTTCCCATGAGGGTTTCATGCCGGTTGCTGTCTTGGTATAGGTCTGGCGCTCTGCGATGTAGGGGGTAGGTAGTGCGAACATATTTCCATTTTCCGTTTCTCTCCTCTGGTTGATGTTGGGTGTCCTGATCTTTGTCAGGTGAGCCCGATATGGTTTTGGTTATTGCGCAGCGAAGCTTGCCAAGCCCGATCGAAGTCAAGCACGTTGAGAGACTGGTGGCAGGCTCGCCAGATACTAAGCGTGACGGCTTCCCGCTTCGTCGGCTCGCCATATAGGCGCTCAAACTCCTTGACCGTCTTGCGCAAGGTCGCTTCTGTGCCTTCCGCGCGCTTCCGCAGGCGATCGTTCGGAGGATCTCGGTCGAGGCCGGCATATTTGAAGCCGTCCAGCGCGTCGTAGTATTTGCCGACCGCGATGCAGATCAGCATGTTTCTGTGTGGCCGGGTTCCCGGTTTGGGTTCCTTCTGCATGATATCTTTCTCGTGTTCGATATTCTGCGTCACTTCACCTATCATGCTGCACACGACACCTGCGTCACCCTTATAAAGGGGGTGACGCAAGTGACGCAGTGACGCAAAAGCAATGATTTCAACAACTTGCCGCCTTGCGATTTTGAGGTGACGCAAGGTGGCGCAAGGTGGCGCAAGGTGACGCAGATCAGGTGTCGTGAGCCCACTCGCCGACGACGATGTGAGGCTTCATTTTCCTGTTGCCGTCTTCCTTATCGACCTTCTTCAGGGCGCCGGACTTTACCCAGATCTTCAACAGTTCCTTGATCCGTGCCTTGGCCTTCTCGTCGGTCACGTCGAGGCCAAGAGCTTCCGCCACGGCCTTGCCAACCCAGTTGTCGGCCTGGACGTTCTCTTTGTAGTAACCGACATGAACCACCCGCTGCACGGCCAGCAAGTCGGAGACCTGAAGCCCCTCGGTTGCATTAGGCCACCGCCAAAGCGTGGCGACGCCGACGTTGTCTGAGGGCATGTCGTTCGTGGCGTTGCCCAGGTCATGACCGACCATCCGATACCACGTCGATTTGTCGGATGGCGGGGCAAGGTTTGACTTGGCGTCCGTCTCGCGGAAGTGAAGGCGCCGGTTATCAACGCTCGCCTTGCCCGCTTCATCCGCCGTCATCGGATTCAACACGCGAGCTGCGCGCGCTGCGCCGATCAGGGACACGGCACCACGAGCGCTTTCGGCCGTGACTTCCTGCCCGCCAACCTTCTTTGCATGATGCACAAGATCGATAGAGCAGTTCGTTCGGTCGGCGATCGTCGCCCATGTCTGCTTCACCACGGCATCCATCGCCATGTTGTCATTTTCCGAGACCGCATGCGATGACACGAAAGGGTCGACAATCATCACGTCGATACCTTTCGACCTGATCTCTTCGACAAGAGCGTCGACAACGGGAACCGCTATCTGTGCGCCGTCTTTAGTCTGCTTCGCGGTGATTAGCGGCATAGTGCGACCGCTATTTACGAAAAGCATACCTTCGATCTCATGTCCGGTTATACCGTGATGAATGCAAGCGGCAGCTAGACGGCGGTCTAGCTCTTCCTGCGGATCTTCACCATTCCAAAGCCAAACCCTTGACCGGTGAAAGACCTTCATCCCGAAAAGTTCGCGGCCTGTTGCCATGCAGAGCGCTTCCCCCATCCCGAGACTGGTCTTGCCCACGCCCCCCGGTGAAATCGTCACCGAGACGAACTTGCGGATATAGTGCTGACCGTACAACCACTGGCGCGGCGGTATCGATCTCGGGTCAGGAAGCTTCCATGGAGTTGCGGCTATCGGTCGAGAAGCATTGTTGTCATTTGCCGGTTCGAGCTTCTTAAACGGCTCAGCCGGATCGTTGCGTACTGCCAGTTTCGGCAATGGTGCCATTAAGCGGCCTCCCTATCTGCGAAGTCTTTTCCCTGTTCCGCCGGGGCAGTGAGTGTGACTTCACGGCCAGCAGCATGCCATCGTTCTCCGACGACATTGGCCGCTTGGATGCCTGCGCGGTCATGATCCGCGAAGACGGTCAGGGCTTCGACGTGAGGCAATACGGGAAGGCCGGCAAGACCACCGGCGGTCAGTCCTGCCCAGATCGGGCGAAAGTCGGAAGCAAGGGCGGTTTCGATGCCCTCGGCGATACCAAGGCCGAAAGGGGCCTCAAGCTCATAAAGGCGCACGACGGCGCCCTTGGCGCGCCCACGCATCTTCTTGTCAATCTTCCGGCCCTCAGCGTCCAGAAAGGTCCGGTGCACGCCGCACGGTTCCCCTGTCAGCGCATCGGTCATGAGCGCAACCATGGAACGGCAGGTAGGTCTAAATGCGAGCGCTTCGCCGTCGTAGGACAGGCCACGCGACTCGAGGTAGACTTCGGCAAGCGTGCCTTTGAGCGGCACGGTCGATTCCCAGATGCGGCGGGCGTCATTGATACGGCGCTGCACGTCGATCATATCGGAGAAGTCAGGCAGGGGGGTAACTTGAACCGCTGGCCGTGCGTCACTAATGCCGAGCCTGGCCTTAACGTGGTCTCGGCAATCTCGGAAGTCGTCTTCGGCAAAGCTGTTTGTCGTGAATGTCCCGTCTGCATTGAAGGTGACGGAAAGCGATCGGTCGCGCTTGCTGTGGCCGGGGCCAGGGCATGAGACACGGTTCCTGCTGCCGCGAAGAACTTCACCGCCGAGCAGGATGGCGGCTTGTTTAATGTCGATCTGCATAAGGGGCGACTGCCTCCATGGCCAGTGTTGCGAGTTCGTCGGCGACAGCCGGCGGAAATGTGATGGCGGCACCGCCTGCGAACTGAGGTCCGTAGACACGTATGCCGGTTGATCCTCTGACCATCTTCAGGTCGTAGGCTTTGATGCCGAGCGGCAATTCAGCATCGAACCGAGCGATGTACTTTCCGCCCGGTGGCGCCGGTCGAATGGATAGAATTCTCATGATGTCTCCAATTGATTTGATGCCTTCGCCTCAACGCGTGTCGCGATACCAGACCGTGATAGAGAGACCTTGGTATAGCTCGTTCGGATCGCCTACCGAGCACATGGCCGGGGTCATGGAGATGACTTCTTTGCCCTGATCGTCTAGCCAGTCGTTCACTTGCTCTTCTAGCCGTTGAAGGCCCTCCCATCCCGATCCGTAGAAAATCTTGATCGAGGTATCATGTGTGGCTTTGGTCCTTGCCATGCATCTTCCCTTCCTATTGGGTCATAGACGTGCGGAAACACCCCAAATCCGTTTTGCGGATGGGGTCGTAACCTGTTGATATGTGGTGTTGACAAAGTGGGACGTTTTGCAGAAAAACGAGCCTAGAACAACGAAACCGTACAGACTACGAATCTGGGGGTCAGGAGTTCGAATCTCTTCGGGTGCGCCATTTTTCCCAAGAAAAGCAATAATTTACCGGATGCTTGTAGAGCGCTGCGATTGCTACGGTGAGGCGGGGGCAAGCGGATGCTCCGTTGCTTCAGGGATCATTTTTCCCACCCTGTAATGCCATGCAAGAGCGTGCCTATATTACAGATTCGTTCATGTGACGTGTGTCCATAGTCCGGCCCCGCGAGCGCCCTGCGGATGTTCTGCAAGTTGATATGCGCGTTGCGAAGGCTGGGGATTCATGGCCCATCCGCAGTTGGGTATGGTGACGACCTTGCCCTGACTCGCGCCTTTGGCTGCTCAGGTTCGTCGAGGGCTTGTCAACTTATATATTGACAAAATCGCACGTTATGTATATAAATACATTGACGATTTAGCGAATTACGTCAACATATGAGTTTACAATGACCGTTAAACAGACCGTCCGCCAGCAATATCAGGAAATCGTAGACCTTGCCCAGTCCAAGGCCGAAGACGTCCGTGTTCCCGCTGAAGGCTGGATTCGGACAGTCCGGAAAGCCCTTGGAATGTCGGGAGCCCAGCTCGGAAAGCGAATGGGGCATACCCGCGCTCGCGTTGCTCAGGTCGAAAAGGCGGAGCTTGAGGGCGGCGTTACCCTGAAATCCATGCAGGCGGCCGCCGAGGCGATGGGATGCCGTTTCGTCTATGCCATCGTCCCGCCAGTCACCGTCGAGAATGTAATCATCGAGCAGGCCAGGAAAAAGGCGCTCGCGACCATTGGCATTGCCAGCAAACACATGGCGCTGGAAAACCAGGCCGTGCAGGACAGCCGCACCCAGCAGGAGGTCGCCCGTCTTATGAACGAGCTGATCTATCAAATGCCTTCCGATTTTTGGGAGGATAAGTGACGATCAAGCACGAATATCGCGAAGGCGCGACGCCTCTCGACCCGAATGAAATCGGTGGGCTGAAATACAAACACATCACAACGCAAGGCGAATTGGACGAGCTGGAGCAGGCCAACATCGCGTCCGGGCTACGTTGGCTTGCCCGCATGCGGCGCAAAGACATCCTCACCGATGACTTCGCAATCGAGCTCCATCGCCAGCTGTTTTGGTGATGTTTGGAACTGGGCGGGCACCTTCCGAAAGACAGGAAAAAACATAGGCGTCGATCCGATCCAGATCGGAGTTCAGCTGCGTGGCCTGATGGACGATGCTCAGTACTGGGCCGCGCATGATACCTATTCGCCCATCGAGGCAGCCGTTCGCTTGCATCATAAGCTGGTGTTCATTCACCCGTTTTCGAACGGTAATGGCCGCCATGCGCGGATCCTGGCGGATGTCGTCCTCGGTAAGGTGTACGGGGTCGATCCTATCGACTGGACGGCGCGCTCGGACCTTCAGAAAATGAATGAGAGACGCTCAGCGTACATAGCGGCGCTGAAGGCGGCGGACGCCCACGACTTTGGCCCGCTGCTCGGTTTCGTCGGTCAAGCTGCCGAGACAGGCTAGAGCGACGATTGTTACCAGCCTCTGTTCATTTTTCGGATGAAGCTGTCACTCACGTACAATAATCGTCAACGGAATGCGACGATGATCGATGAGCGCTGCTTCCTGGCCGAAAGGAAAGGATAAGGCTGCCCTACAGAGAATCGAGAAGGGCGATCCGGGTTGCGCCATAGGGGCTGTATTCGAGGTCGCCGCGATAGTAGGCATCCGGCTGTTTGGTGCCGACCAGGCGACGCTCGCCACAGGGCTATCCGCCAACACCCCGACCCTGGCCCTTCTGCCCAAGTCCGTACGCCCATCCGGAAAGAAGGTGAAGGATGACTTCTAAGAGCGACTATCAGGAAGCCTTCGTCTGGGTGTGGTTGCCTCACTCAACAGAACCGGTGGTGCCTGGCTGTCTAGCGCGCGATGAATGTGCGGACTGCCGGCTTCTCCTTTGTGTCACCTCCCGCGCAACTGAGGGAGCGTCGTCATGATCGTTTCCTCCAGCTCGCTGCAGTCCGATATGCCGCTCAGAATATTGCTGCGGAGGTGTTGCAGCGGCAGCAGGAATTGCAGGCCCTTGATTTGGGGCGGCAGGTGAAGGCGCTCGCGGAAGTGGAGGGTACGGGGGAGAGGCAGGCGCTGGATGTGAAAACGCTGCGCGAGCAGCGTGTGCAGGAGGGGGCATGAGCACATGCCGACGCGCACTCTCGACATGAAGTCGAAGGGGCGCGGGCGGCGGTGCGGCGCGCCAGACCGGCATCGGGATCGGTCGGGGCCGATGAAGAAGCCGCCATGCGAGAGCGACACATTATGCACCGCACTTTTTGAACAGACGCTTGCCCGGTTTACCCGTACTTTAATGCCACTCTGTAACGCTCTTGGCCGGCGTAGCGGCAGGGAGGCCTACAAACGCGCAGGGGAGGCCGTGAGCGGCCGCTTCGCCCAATTCCGCCAGCATTCGTGCCCTTCGTATGATTGTCATCGGGAATTCGGCTGCGGCCCTGACCGTCTCCGACTTTACGGCAGGTGGCTGAAGCGGGCGATTTGCGCATCCTTCATGAGGCTGCGAAAATTGGGCCCACTGACATGCACGAGTGTCTTGTGGTCACCGCCTTCGAAATAGACGTCGCTCGCGTCGCCGAGGCTTTCGTCGAGGATCACGGGCACATCGTAAGCGGGTCCGATGGGTGGTACCGCGCCAATGTCGCAATCCGAAAAAAGCGAGCTAACCTCCTCCTCCGAGGCGAGGCCGAGACGCCTGTTCATCAGATCCTGCAATGTGGAGAGCTCGATCCGGTGTGTGCTCGGAACAACGGCTAGAACATACCCCGTTTCGTGATGTACGACCACGGATTTGGCCAGCCTGCTGCCCGGAATATGCGCAGCCTGCGCCGACTGGCTGGTTGTTGCTGTGCGGTGATGAGCGACGGTGTCGTAAGCGATACCCTCACCGGCGATATAGTCCTGAAGTTTTCCCGCGATCGTCATCGTAGGCACTCCCTATGTTTGCCTGGGATGCATAAGGGACATTTTCCTCTCATCATCCGGGAAGTCAACGGCGAATGGACGGCCGCAAAGTGTAAGCGGTTGGGAGACCATCTTTTTACGGCCGTCGATCAACTTGCTTAGCTTCGCGCAATCTTGCGCATGTATCTGCGTTCTGCGCCGCGATGGTGCGGGGAGAGAAATATGAAGGCGAGAACCCAGGTTGTGATTTCGATGGTGGGGGTCGCGGTCATTCTTGCCGGATGTGTCACCTATGCCGACAAGCCGGTTCTCTATCCCGTCGGCAGCCCGGTCAATCCGCCATTCGTTGCCCACGTCATGTGCATCGGCGAAGCCAATGCGATGTATGGCGAAGCAATGCAGCAATATAAACTGCGTGCACAGATGACTGGCGATTATGACAGCGCCGAAGCGGAAGCGCTCTCACGCGGCGCTGCGCGCAGGCAGTATGACGCCTGCGCCTCGTCCGAAGGCTATCGCGCGGTCTACGATCGATAGGGCAGTCTGAAACGCTCTCTTTGACGGTAGGGAAACCGCTTACTGGCCTGTGTGGCAGCATCTGCCTGCGGCCGTCGATAAAAATCTTGCCTGCATGTGTTGCACTAAGTGCAAAAATGCAATAGATATAAAAGTGCAATAATTGAAAGGATAGGATCCCATTCAATTGGGGTGAATGACCTGGACACGCTGCGCGGGCTGATGGCGTCTTGGAATTGTCTGGAGGCGATGCCTGGCAGGTAACGACGTTGCATTTCAAAAGTGGGCCAATCAACATGACCGCAGACATTGCATGCTCGGATTTCCTGCATTTCTTCCGTTCGTGGATCAGCAATCCACTTCGCGTCGCTGCAATCGCTCCCTCCGGGGTTTCGCTTGCCAAGCTGATGACGAAGGAAATCGCGGCGCTTGACGGGCCGATCATTGAACTCGGCCCTGGTACGGGTGTTTTCACGCGGGCGCTGCTTGCGCGCGGCCTCAAAGAGGCGGATTTGACGTTGATCGAATATGGCCCCGAATTCATCGATGGCCTCAAGACCCGCTTTCCGTCCGCCCGTGTCCTTCAGATGGATGCGGGGCATTTGGCACAGGCCGGAATCTTCCAAGGCGAGCCAGTCGGGGCGGTGGTCAGCGGCTTGCCGCTGCTTTCGATGTCGCCGCGCAAGATCACCGCCATTCTCGCCGGCGCCTTCACCTACATGCGGCCTGGGGGTGCGTTTTACCAATTCACTTACGGCCCACGCTGCCCTGTGCCGCGGCCCATCCTCGACCGGATGGGGCTCAAGGCAACGCATATCGGCGGCACGATGCGAAACCTGCCGCCTGCCGCAGTTTACAGAATTTCGCGCCGCAAGCCGCTTGGGCTCTCGCGGGAGCGCTTCAAATATCGTAGCAGGGAAGCGGAGATGGAAACGGCCGCAGGAGAGACTGGCGGCTGATGCAATCGGACGCAAATGGCTGAATCGAAACAGACCAGCACCGCTGAAGGGCGCCGCGAGCGCAAGCGGCGCCAGACGCGCGAGCGCATTGAGCAGGCGGCAATGACGCTGTTTCTCGAACGCGGCTTTGATGCAACGACGATCGAGGACATCACGGATTCCGCCGACGTGTCGAAGCGCAGCTTTTTCGATTATTTCCCCTCCAAGGAAGAGGTCGTCTTCGCCTGGCAGGATTCCTTTGCCGACCGTCTGATGGCTGCCATCGCCGCAAGGCCAAAGAACGAGTCGCCCCTGAAGGTCGTTGAAGAAGCAATCGTGGAAACCGTCGCCGCTTCCGCCGACGAACGTGGGCTCGCCCTTGGTGAACTCATCCGTCGCACGCCCGTGCTGAAAGCGCGCGATCAGATGAAATATGCAAAACTTGAGCAGAAGCTGACCGAAGCATTGGTCGCAAGAGGCGGCGAAGGGAAGGAAGTGCGGGCGCGCATGCGGCTTCTCTCTGCGATTGTCATCGGTGCATTGCGTGTCGGCGGCGAACGCTGGCAGGAGCGTCCGCCAGAAGGCCCCCTCGAGGCCTTTGCGAGGGAGCTTTTTGCGGATCTTTGGAAGATGCTGGCGGATTTTGGCGACCAAGCGAAAAATCAGCGTTAGGCTATCGCACTTTACCGGAATGATTTTTTGACCAGCTGATCAAAATTGCTGGAAAATGAGGCGCCTTCGCAAGATTGCGCGTGGAGCCATGCGTAAGGTGCATTGCTGCATTGCGGTAATAACCCTATTCTCGATCAAATCAATCGGGTATTTATAGCTTCGTAAGTAGCGCACTCCTCCTCCCAGCGCTCTTACGCAGACTGGTAACACTCCTCCTCCCAGTTGCCAGTCAGGATCAAGAGCCCGGTGCACCTCCTCCCGCGCCGGGCTCTTTTCTATTTCAGCCCTGAAATCAGTCCGCCCATCTGTTGCGAGGCTAACGGCTGCGTGCCTTATTTGACTCCCCTTGCGCCCACGGCTTATTTGAGCAGCAGCAGCCGTAGAGCGTTCAGCCAGGCGTCGATGTTGGAGTAGGGGATGTTTGACGGATCGGGGGCCATGCGGAAGATGCTTGCGAGCCTGACGCTTGCTGCCTTCCTGTTATCGGCCTGCGGCGGACGGCACATCGGCGTGATGACGCCGGTAGGATCCGTGCAGCCGGGCACGTCGAAAGTCGATCTTCTCGTCGCAACCACGCGCGCACAGGACAAGGATCCCGCCGTCCTCTTTTCCGGCGAGCGCGGCACCGGTCTGATGGTCAATGCGGTCAACGTTTCGATACCGCCGGATGCCAATCGCAAGATCGGCCAGGTGCAATGGCCGAAGCGCCTGCCGGCAAATCCGCTTCGCGATTTCGTTACCGTGTCCGTCGATCCGCTGGAAGGAGAGCAGGCGGGCGAGGTCTGGCTGAAGAGCCACATGCCGAAGAGCCGCCGCGTGCTGGTCTTCGTCCATGGCTTCAACAATCTCTACGAGGATTCCGTTTACCGCTTCGCGCAGATCGTTCACGATTCGCATGCGGACGTGGCGCCGGTCGTCTTCACCTGGCCGTCGCGCGGAAGCATCTTCGACTATAACTACGACAAGGAAAGCACGAATTATTCCCGCGATGCGCTGGAAGAGCTGCTGCGCCGCACGGCCCAGAACCCGGCAGTCAGCGATATCACCATCATGGCGCATTCCATGGGCACTTGGCTGACCGTCGAGGCGCTGCGCCAGATGGCGATCCGGGACGGACACGTTGCAAGCAAGATCAACAACGTCATCCTTGCCTCACCCGATCTCGACGTTGATGTTTTCGGGCGGCAATTCGTAAGCCTCGGCGAGGAGAGACCGCACTTTACCATCTTCGTTTCGCGCGACGACCGCGCGCTGGCGCTTTCGCGCCGCATATCCGGCAATGTCGATCGCCTCGGCCAGATCGATCCTTCGGCGGAACCCTATCGCAGCAAGCTCGAGGCGGCGGGCATCACCGTCCTCGATCTCACCAAGCTCAAGGGCGGCGACAGGCTGAACCACGGCAAATTCGCCGAAAGCCCGGAAGTCGTGAAGCTGATCGGCGACCGGCTGATCGCCGGCCAGACGATCACCGATTCGCAGGTCGGTCTTGGCGAAGCGGTCGGTGCGGTCGCGATCGGTGCCGCGCAGACGGTCGGCAGCGCGGCCAGCGTTGCCGTCAGCACCCCGATCGCGATCTTCGATCCGCGCACCCGCCGCAACTATGATGCCCAGTTGAAGCGCTTCGGCCAGTCGGTGGAAAATACCGCGGGCTCGGTCGGCGATACGGTCGGTGCCGGTTTGCCGACACAATAAAATTCCTCATAGGCATTCATCTCATTCTGATATATCACAACGCAAAGTCGTGCCGGTAAAGCCTTGCTTTGATGGATGATGATATGACGAATGAGAGGAAGCAGACCGTCGCCGTTGTCGGCGCAGGCGTAATCGGCGCATCGATCGCCTTCGAAATGCAGCAACGCGGTTTTCAGGTGACGCTGATCGACAAGGGCGAGCCGGGCCGTGGCACGTCCTACGGGAATATGGCGAGCATCGCGCTCGATTTCACCGCCGGTTCTGGTCCGGCGACCTGGAAGAAAATTCCCCGCTGGCTGATGGATCCCGAGGGGCCGGTCTGGCTGCGTCCGTCTTACGCACCGAAAATGCTTCCATGGTTCCTGCGTTTCATCGCTGCCGGCCGGCCGTCCCGTCTGCGCGGGATCGAAGATGCAGGCATGAACCTGACCCGCCGGGCGCTAGGCGATTTCCGGACCATGCTTTCTGCAATCGGCGCACCGGAACTCATGACGGAGGAGGGCTGCCTCGCCATCTATGAGACGGAAGCTGAATTCGCCGCCGACCGCGGCCATATCGAGTTAATGCAGCGCTATGGCTTCGATTTCGAGATCTTGAACAGCGGCGCGATCCGCCACTACGAGCCGGAACTTTCGCCCTCGATCGCCAAGGCCGTGCTTTTGCCGGACAACAAATCGATCCGTGATCCCTACCAATTGGTGGTCAAGCTTGCGGACGCCGCTCAGGCGGCGGGCGCGCGCTTCGTTTCAGGTGTCGTGCGCAATATCGAACGCAAACCGGCGGGCGATGCTGTCGTGCTGCTCGAGGACGGCGGCCGCATCGAGGTCAACTCCGTGGTACTGGCAGCCGGTGTGCACACGCGCGAGCTTGCCGCAAAACTTGGCGAGCCGATCCCGCTGGAGACCGAGCGTGGCTATCACACGCAGATCATGAAGCCCGGCATCTCGATGCGGTATTCGATCATCTGGCCGCATCGGGCTTTCATGGTGACGCCGACGGCCGGCGGCATTCGCGTCGGCGGCAACGTCGAACTGGCGGGTCTTGACGCGCCGCCGGATTTCCGCCGCCCGCGATTGCTCGTGCGCCATGCGCAGCGTGCGCTGCCCGGTTTGAAGATCGAAGAGGCAACCGAATGGATGGGCCATCGCCCGGCGCTGCCGGATACGATCCCGATCATCTCGCCATCATCGAAGATACCGGGGGTCTGGTATGCAACCGGCCACGGCCATCTCGGCCTGACGCTTTCGGCGACGACAGCGCAGCTGATCGCCGATATGGTGATTGGGGGCAAACCCACGGTCGACATGACCCCCTTCCGCATAACCCGATATTAGGAGGAACCGATGTCCGATAGCATGAAGCCCGTAGCGCTGATCACCGGTGGCGGTCGCGGCATGGGCGAGGCGATTGCCCGCGAACTGGCCGTGCAGGGCTATCGTCTGGCGCTGATGTCGCCCTCCGAAAGCTGCGAGAAGTTGGCCTTCGAGCTTGGCGGCGTTGCCTCGCGCGGCGTGGCGGAAAAGGCCGAAGACATCCAGGCGATTTTTGACCTGACGATGAAGACCTATGGCCGCATCGACGCTGTCGTGAACCACACCGGTCATCCGCCGAAGGGCGATCTCCTGGATATCACTGATGAGATGTGGACCCTCGGTTCCGACATGATGATCCTGTCGCTGGTGCGCATGGCCCGCCTCGTGACGCCCGTCATGCTCAAGCAGGGCAAGGGCGCTTTCGTAAACATCACGACCTTCGCCGCCTATGAACCGTCACTGATCTTCCCCGTTTCCTGCACCTATCGCGCGGCGGCAGGCGCCTTCACCAAGCTTTATTCGGATCGCTATGCTGCGGATAATATCCGCATGAACTGCATCCTGCCCGGTTATATCGACAGCCTTAACCACAAGCCGGAAACCGCTGACAAGATCCCGATGAAGCGGATCGGCCATATGGAAGAAATCGCAAAGACCGCAGCTTTCCTGCTTTCCGACGGCGCGGGCTACATCACGGGTCAGAATATCCGCGTCGATGGCGGCGTCACGCGTCACGTTTGATAGGAGTATAAAATGAGGTGGAAGCGTACCATCCAGCTTCTGGACGTCCACTGCGAAGGCGAGATCGGCAAGGTCGCGATTGGCGGTCTGCCGAAAATCCCCGGCGAGACCGTTGCCGCGCAGCTTCACTGGTTGAATACCGACCCCAAGGGCACCGAGCTTCGCCGTTTCCTCTGCCTCGAGCCGCGCGGCGCGCCGATCGGGTCCGTCAATCTGCTCTTGCCCGCCAAGCATCCCGATGCCGATGCAGCCTTCGTCATTCTGCAGCCGGATCAGGCGCATGCGAGTTCGGGCTCGAATTCGATTTGCGTCACCACCGCGCTGCTCGAATCCGGCATCGTCGAAATGAAGGAACCTGAAACGATCGTTACCCTGGAGACTGCGGCCGGTCTGGTAAAGGCGCTGGCAACCTGCCGCGATGGCCGCTGCGAGAAGGTGCAGCTCACAATGGTTCCGGCTTTCGTCCATCAACTGGACGTCGAGATCCAGACGCCGCATTGGGGCAAGGTCAAAGCGGACATCTGCTATGGCGGCATCTTCTATGCACTGATCGATGTCCGCCAGATCAACCTGACGATTGAGAAGACGAATGCCGCAGGCCTCGTTCAGGCAGGAATGATCCTCAAGGAGATCATCAATCGCGACATCCCGGTCGTACATCCCGAAATTCCAGCCATCTCCGGTGTTGCCTATGTGATGTTCCGCGATACCGAGCCGGATGGCGCGGTGCGTACCTGCACGACCATGTGGCCCGGCCGTGCCGACCGCTCGCCCTGCGGCACCGGCAGCTCGGCGAACCTGACTGCGCTCCATGCGCGCGGCATTGCCAAGGTCGGCGATATCTTTAGGTCACGCTCGATCATCGGCTCGGAATTCGAGGTTGGCTTGCAAGCGGTCACCGAAGTCGCAGGCCGCCCGGCCATCATCCCGACGATCACCGGCCGCGGTTTCACCTTCGGCCTGTCTCAGGTGGCGCTCGACCCCTTCGATCCGCATCCGGATGGCTTCGCGCTGACGGATGTCTGGGGGCCGCAGGCGGGCGAGATTTAAGCGTTAATAGTCGAAAGGCTCGACCTCGGCCTTGGCGCCTTCGCCGGCAGCCTTCGGGTAGACGACGCCTTTGCGCAGGATGATATTGGCGTAGAGACGCGGCTCGCTTGTCTGAATGACGGCGTGGGCGGCGCGAACGCGGCTATAGAAATCCTGGCCGACGAGCGGCGTCACCTGGCGATGCGGCTCGTGCTTGGCGCAGCAGTCGATCATTTCCTCGTGCACGGGATCGAGCTTGTCGCGCTCGGCTTTGACGGTCGAGCGGAAGATCGCTTCCGGCACGAAATCGTCGATCGGCAGCACGCTCAGAACCGCGTCGAGCACCGGTACGACGCCGTGGCCGTCGAGACGGATCAGGCGCCGCCCATGCTCGACACCCGGATAATTGCCGTCGACGATGGCGATCTCGTCGCCGTGGCCCATCTCGCGCAGCGTCGAAAGCAGTTGCGGACTTAAGAGCGGATCAAGTCCCTTCAGCATTTTCGATCTCCTTGAAAAGCACATTCTGGTCGGTCAGATAGCGCGCAAAAATCGGCAGGCTCGCGCCACCGATCGCGCGCGCTTGCGCCCCCACCACACCCTCGATGATCTCTGGCATCACTACACCCTGGAGGTCGAGTTTCGCGGCCTCGCGGATCGTTGCGCTTACGATACGCTTGCGCACCCAGCCGGGGAAGCCGCCATCGATGACGGCTGCGCTGAAATCGATGATCGAGGCAGCAGCAACGATCGCCTGCGCCAAGGCTTTCGCGGTGTCCTGGATCCAGGTCTCCATCGGCGCGCCGAAATCCACCCAGTCGTCGGCGGAATACCAGAGCGGCTCAGGGTCGATGCCTTTCTCGCGCAGCATGTTTTCGAGCACGAAGATCGAGGCAATATCGAGAAGCTGGCGGTTCTCGCCGTTCTTGCCGCGTACCGGAAGCGGGCCGATCGCGCCGGCAGTGCCGGTTCGGCCGGAGAAGATCGCCGAATTGAGGACGATGCCGCCGCCGATGAACGAGCCTATGAAAAGATAGACGAAATCCGGGTAGGATGGGCCGACGCCGAAGACGAGCTCAGCGCCACAGGCGCTGGTCGCATCGTTTTGCAGATAGACCGGATGTGAAACGCGCGCGGCAACTTCGGCCTGCAGGTCGAACCCGCGCCAGACTTCCATCGCGCCCTCCGGCGCGCCGACCTCGTCTGCCCAGTTCCAAAGCTCGAAGGGCGCGGCAATGCCGATGCCTGCGATCCGGCTCCGTTGCCTCTCGTCGAGCCTGCTTTCAAGCTCCCGGATGCCGGAAATGATGAAGGCGAGAATTTCGTCTGGTTGGGGATAGGCATATGTCCGGTGCAACTGCATGCGGATGCGCCCGACGAAATCCATCAAAACCAGATCGGCGCTGCGCCGGCCCATCTTTACGCCGAAGGAATAGACGGCGTCGGGATTGAGGTGCATTGGGATCGACGGCTGTCCGACGCGGCCGCGAACGGGTTCGCCTCTTGAAAGCACCCCCTCCCTCTCCAGTTCCCTCATGATGACGGAAACGGTTTGAGCAGAAAGGCCGCTGCGGCGTGCGATGTCGGCCTTCGAAAGCGAGCCGTAGAGGCGCACCAGCGAAAGGACCAACCGCTCGTTATAAGCGCGCACCCTGACCTGGTTCGCGCCTCCCGCCGGATTGAGAATAGGTGGTGTGCCCGGCGCGTGCGTCGGACCGTCCAAGGACGACATTGGGCCACTCCTCCCGTTCATTGGCCTATGCCTGATTTGTTCAACATGCCACATGGAATTAATAATTCAATTGGATTTATTTATTGACAAGCGAATTTCTTTTCGTTCTTAATTGCGATTGTCAACAGTGTGGGACGGCTTTGGAGGAGGCCTTTGACTGAATCTGCGGTGTCGTCCCGTATCTCAAATTCCGGTTCTGCCATGCGGGCGTGCCGGCTAATCTCTGGGAGGAGTTCATGAAGAAATCAGTTCTGGCTTTCGGCGCGCTTGCACTCGGCGTTGCTTTTTCCGCTCCGGCAATGGCCGCGGATGTTTCCGCCTGCCTGATCACCAAGACGGACACCAATCCGTTCTTCGTCAAGATGAAGGAAGGCGCGACGGCCAAGGCGAAGGAACTCGGCGTTACGCTGAAGTCCTACGCCGGTAAGATCGACGGCGACAGCGAAAGCCAGGTTGCTGCTATCGAAAGCTGCATTGCCGATGGCGCGAAGGGCATTCTGATCACTGCATCGGATACCAAGGGCATCGTTTCCTCGGTCAAGAAAGCGCGCGACGCTGGCCTGCTGGTCATCGCGCTCGACACGCCGCTCGATCCGGCCGATGCCGCTGACGCGACCTTTGCGACCGACAACCTGCTCGCCGGCAAGCTGATTGGCCAGTGGGCCAAGGAAACGCTTGGCGACAAGGCCAAGGACGCCAAGGTCGGCTTCCTCGATCTGACGCCGTCGCAGCCGACCGTCGACGTTCTGCGCGACCAGGGCTTCATGATGGGCTTCGGCATCGACCCCAAGGACCCGAACAAGATCGGCGATGAGGACGATCCGCGCATCGTCGGTCATGATGTGACCAACGGCAACGAAGAAGGCGGCCGCAAGGCCATGGAAAACCTTCTCCAGAAGGATCCGAGCATTAACGTGATCCACACGATCAACGAACCGGCCGCTGTTGGTGCCTATCAGGCGCTGAAGGCTGTCGGAATGGAGAGCAATGTGCTGATCGTGTCGGTCGACGGCGGCTGCCCGGGTGTCCAGTCGGTCAAGGATGGCGTCATCGGCGCCACCTCGCAGCAGTACCCGCTGATGATGGCGGCTCTCGGCGTCGAGGCGATCAAGAAGTTCGCCGATAGCGGGGAAAAGCCGAAGCCGACCGAAGGCAAGTCCTTCTTCGATACCGGCGTTTCGCTCGTCACCGACAAGCCGGTTTCCGGCGTCGAATCGATCGATACCAAGGTCGGCACCGACAAGTGCTGGGGCTGAGCCTGGCTATCTAGCCACAACAACGGCCGGGGCTTGATCCTCGGCCGTTTTCGACAGACGATGAGCTCTTGCCTCAAGAACCGGCGTGCGAAGACCGGCGCAATATGGGCAATAGCTTCCGCGCGCGGTTCGGCGCGAAAGCGGAGGAGAAAAAATGACCGGATCACAGGAATTCGAACGGGTTCTTGATGGCAGCGACAAGAATGTCGCGTCGTTCGAACACCAGGACATCTCATTTCTGAAGCGTGCGCAGCACTTCCTTCACTCGACGCCGGCAGCGGTGCCGCTGATCGTGCTGGTGCTGGCGATCATCATTTTCGGCATGGCGATTGGTGGGCGGTTCTTCTCGTCCTACACGCTCACGCTCATTCTGCAGCAGATCGCCATCGTCGGCATCCTCGGCGCGGCCCAGACGCTGGTCATCCTGACCGCCGGCATCGATCTTTCGATCGGCGTCATCATGGTCATTTCCGCCGTCATCATGGGCAACTGTGCCATCACCTACGGAATTCCAACGCCGATTGCCGTCATCCTCGGCATGCTGGTCGGCGGCCTATGCGGCTTGCTCAACGGTTTTCTCGTCGCCTACATGAAGCTGCCGCCGTTCATCGTGACGCTCGGCACGTGGAATATCGTTATGGCGACGAATTTCATCTACTCGGCAAACGAGACGATCCGCGATGCGGACGTGGATGCGCAGGCGCCGCTGCTGCATTTCTTCGCGCTCAGTTTCAAGGTCGGCAATGCGGTCTTGACGCTCGGCGTCATCGCCATGGTGCTGCTGGTGCTCGGGCTCTGGTATGTTCTCAACCACACGGCCTGGGGTAGGCACGTTTATGCGGTCGGCGACGATCCGGAGGCGGCAAAGCTCTCCGGCATCCAAACCAAGAGCGTGCTGCTCACGGTCTATGCAATCTCGGGCGTCATCGCAGCCTTTGCAGCCTGGGTATCGATCGGCCGCAATGGCTCCATCTCGCCATCTTCAGCGGTCACCGATTATAACCTGCAGGCGATCACCGCGACCGTGATCGGCGGTATCTCGCTCTTTGGCGGCCGCGGTTCCATCCTCGGCACCCTGTTCGGCGCGATGATCGTCGGCGTTGTGTCCATGGGCCTCAACATGCTCGGGGCCGACCCCCAGTGGAAAGTCCTGCTGACCGGCGTGCTCATCATCGCCGCTGTCGCAATCGACCAGTGGATCAGAAAGGTTTCGGTGTAATCATGGCTGTTGAACCCATCCTTACCGCCCGCGGCCTCGTGAAGCGCTACGGACGCGTCACCGCGCTCGACAACGCAGACTTCGACCTCTATCCCGGCGAAATCCTCGCCGTCATCGGCGACAACGGCGCCGGCAAGTCGTCGCTCATCAAGGCGATTTCCGGTGCAGTTACTCCTGACGAGGGCGAGATCACGCTGGAGGGCAAGCCGGTCCACTTCAGGTCGCCGATGGAGGCGCGTGAGGCGGGCATCGAGACCGTCTATCAGAACCTTGCGCTTTCCCCCGCCTTGTCGATTGCCGACAACATGTTTCTTGGCCGTGAGATCAGGAGGCCGGGCGTGCTCGGCAGTTGGTTCCGCATGCTCGATCGGCCGGCGATGGAAAAACGCGCCCGAACGAAGCTCTCGGAACTGGGCCTGATGACGATCCAGAACATCAATCAGGCGGTCGAAACGCTTTCCGGCGGCCAGCGCCAGGGTGTGGCGGTTGCGCGCGCGGCGGCTTTCGGCTCCAAGGTTGTCATCATGGATGAGCCGACAGCCGCACTCGGAGTGAAGGAAAGCCGTCGCGTGCTGGAACTGATCCTCGACGTGCGTTCCCGCGGCTTGCCGATCGTGCTCATTTCGCACAACATGCCGCATGTCTTCGAAGTTGCGGACCGTATCCACATCCACCGGCTCGGCCGCCGCCTGACGGTCATCAATCCGAAGGAATATACCATGTCCGACGCCGTGGCATTCATGACCGGCGCCAAGACGGTCCCCACGGATCCGGTTCCCGCATGAGCGTAACCATCGAGGAAATCGCCGGCGAGGTGGCCACCCGCGCCGGCGACACCAAGCGCTTCCTGATCGCTATCGCCGGTCCGCCCGGCGCCGGCAAGTCGACCATGGCGGATAATCTCGCCGATGCGCTGAGAGCGCGGGGAGAAACCGCGGAAGTGCTGCCGATGGACGGCTTTCACATGGACAACGCAGTTCTGAGCGAGCGCGGTCTGCTCGCCCGCAAGGGCGTGCCGGAAAGCTTCGACGTCCGCGGTTTTCTGGACATCATTCGCGCCGTGCGTCCAGCCGACCAGGAAGTGCTGATCCCGGTCTTCGACCGGTTCCGCGAGATCTCCATCGCATCGGCCCGCGTCGTCTCGCCGGAGCATCGCTTCATCATCGTCGAGGGCAACTACCTTCTGCTCAGCCAGGGCAAGTGGGCGGAGCTTGAGGGTATCTTCGACTACTCCATCATGCTTGCGCCGCCGATCGAGGTGCTGGAGGAGCGGCTCTTAGCCCGCTGGCGCGGCTACAAGCTGACGGAAGAGCAGGCGAGTGCCAAGGTCTATGGCAATGACCTGCCGAATGGCAGGCTCATCCTGGAAAACCGCCGCCGCGCCGATGTAACGCTCGAGATCGCCTGACAATTGAAGCGGCAAAATGTTTGCCATGAGCCGTGCCGGGGTGATAATGCGCGGGGCAGAGCCTTGAAGGCCGCCCTACCGGAGTTATAGCGCATGCAGTCCATCACCATCCGCCGCCCCGACGACTGGCACCTTCATCTGCGCGACGGCGCGATGCTTGAAGGCGTGATCGGCGATACCAGCCGCAACTTCGCCCGTGCCATCATCATGCCAAATCTCGTGCCGCCGGTCGTGACGACGGCGGATGCGAAAGCCTATCTCGAGCGGATCATGAAGGCATTGCCGAGCGGCGATCGCTTCGAGCCGTTGATGACGCTCTATCTGACGGAGGATACGAGCGCCGACGATGTCGAGGAAGGCAAAAAAAGCGGCCTGATCACGGCGGTGAAACTTTATCCGGCGGGTGCGACCACCAATTCCCATAGCGGCGTGCGCGACATGGAAAAGGCCATGCCGACGCTGGAGCGCATGGCGAAGATCGGTCTGCCGCTTTGCGTGCATGGTGAAGTTACGACGCCTGAGGTCGATATCTTCGACCGTGAGGCGGTATTCATCGAAACGGTGCTCGATCCCCTGCGCAAGCGCCTGCCGGAACTGAAAGTCACGATGGAGCACGTAACGACGGCAGACGGCATCGACTACATCAAGTCGTCGAAAGCCAATCTCGCAGGCTCCATTACGACACACCACCTGATCATCAACCGCAATGCAATCCTGGTCGGCGGCGTCCGGCCGCATTATTACTGCCTGCCGGTCGCCAAGCGCGAAACCCACCGCCTGGCGCTGCGTGCAGCCGCTGTGAGCGGCGACAAGCGCTTCTTCCTCGGCACCGATTCGGCCCCACATATCGATCCGCTGAAGGAGTGCGCCTGTGGCTGCGCTGGCATCTATTCCTCGATCAATACGATGAGTTGCCTTGCCCATGTCTTCGAGCAGGAGGGCGCGCTCGACAAGCTCGAAGCCTTCGTCTCGCTGAACGGCCCGGCCTGGTACGGCCTTCGGCCGAACGAAGAGCGCGTCACGCTGGTGAAGCGTGAAGTGCCCGTGTCGTTTCCGACGAAGATCGAAACCGGTGCCGGAACGGTGACGGTGTTCGATCCCATGTTCCCGCTGCACTGGGACGTCGAACGCTCTTGATCGGCTCGTTCAATATTTCTAGGGTCGTTTCCGGCAGGATGCGGCCAGCCGTCCCGCGGCGTGCGAGCGCTAAGGTGAATGCATCCAGATAAATCCTTCACATCCTTGCCTTTGGCGAACGATGGCGAACGGGTCAGCAGACGCGGGCACTGATCTTCCTGTTTGCCGCCGACGGAAGGATGAACGATGCGCGATTTTCGCGATGCCAAGCCTATGGCAAAAGCCCTGCGGCAGGCTCTGGCCGGCCGAGATATTACCCTCACGCATAGCGAGATTCGGCTTCGATCAGTGGAACATTCTTGCGGCCAGGCTTGATGGAGCGGACGCCAGCCCTGGCAATATCGACATAGAATCGCCGATTCCCATCTTCCGTATTTTCGATGTCGACAAGGCGATGGAGTTCTATTGCGGCTTTTAGACTAGCTTCAAGCTGGATTGGGAACACCGCTTCGGCGATCAGTTTCCGCTCTATTGCCACGCGGCAGCATGCTGCTGCATCTGGGCGAGCACTCCGGCGACGCTAGCCCCGGCGCCAGAGCCTTTGTGCCGATGAACGGTGTTCGCGCCTTCCAGGCGGAACTCGTCGGCAAGAATTATCGTTACATGAAGCCGGGCGTCGAAGAGGCGCCGTGGGGGCTAGAGATGCAGGTCGTCGACCCCTTCAACAACCGCATCACCTTCTGCGAAAGATGCTGAAAGGCGGGCGGGAGGAGCAACGTCCTCCCGCTTCCATCAAAGAATCATCAGGGCGCGGACGAAGGCAGCTGCGGAAAGCAGGGACGCGATCGTGCGGAGGTGATTCCACCAGGTCCAATCCTTCAGATAGGTATTCCAGACGCTGACGGCTTGCGCGCCATTACCGCTGACCTTTGCCAGCGCATCATTCATCGGCACGTTGAAGACGATAGTTGAGATAAAGGATGCGACGACATAAAGCCCGGCACCAGCCAGCATCCAAATGCCTGCGCTTCCCCGCCAGTCGATGAAGGCCAGGACGGCGATCAGGACGGATAGGATGGCGGTCGGAATGAAGACGAGCATGAACGGCGAGCGCACGATCGTCACGTTGATCGAATTCATTGCCGCGATGCCTTGCTCAGGCGGAATGCGGGAAAAGGCGGTCATGATGAAGGTCGAGAAGGCAAAGAAGATACCGGCGACAAGGCCGCTGCCGATTGCAGCGGTGACAAGCGCGAAGGTGAGGATCATTCCCATGGTCATGTCTCCCATGTGCCGGTCACCGCGGTCTCGCGGGCATATTGGCTGAAGTTTTTCGGCGGCCGGCCGAGGATTTCCGCAACACCGTTCATGACGCGCGAATTGCGGCCGTCGAGAACCTTGCCGAAAAGCTCCTCGAGAAGATCGATCGTTCCTGCCGGCAGGTCGGCCGAAGTGAGTCCGGCCTTGAAGTCTTCCATGGAAACCTGACGGTAGCGGATCGTCCGGCCGGTCGCCGTCGCGATCTCCGATACCGCTTCGCGGAAGGTAAGCGCGCCTGGTCCGGTCAATTCGTAGGTTTTGGCGAGGTGGCGCTGGTCGGTCAGCGCGGCAACGGCCGCATCGGCAATGTCATCGGCATCGGTGAAGGGCTCCTTGACCTCACCCGCGGGCAGGACGAGCTCTCCCGCGGCGATCGAATCTTTAAACGCGCCTTCGCTGAAATTCTGGCAGAACCAGGATGCTCGCAGGATCGTGTAGCCGATGCCGGCGGCTTTGAGCATCTCTTCGCTGCGCTCGGCACCATCTTCACCGCGGCCGGAAAGCAGGACGATATGCCGCAAACCGCAATCGACGGCCGTCCGAGCGAATTCGCCGATCGCGTCCGCAGCCCAGGCCACGGCAAGATCAGGCTGAAAGGTCACGTATGCGCTGGTGGCACCCTCAAGCGCCGCGGGCCAGGTTGCTCTATTTTCCCAATCAAAGGGGCGTGTGCTGGAGCGCGAAGCGAAGCGCGACCTGATACCGCGCTCTTTGAGCCGGGAAGCGACGCGCCCGCCTGTTTTTCCCGCGCCGCCGACAAGGATGATTTCGGAATTCTGCATTTGACTGCTCCTCCCACAAAACAAGAGAAAATCTCGTATTTGCATAATGAGATAAACTCTCTTATTTTATCCGTCAATAGAAAATGGAGTGCCGAATGCCGGAGCAGACCGTGGTTAGGCGTAAAAGAGGATTGCAATCGGCAGGTCAACTTCGACGCATCCCGCGCCAGCAGCGGGGTCGGGAACGCTTCGAGAAGATCTTGTCGGTGGCAATGGAACTGATCGAAATGAACGGCAGCGACGCCCTGAAGATGAGCGAAATCGTTGAAAAGGCCGAGCTTTCCTTCGGCGCTCTTTACCAGTATTTCCCGGACAAGAGCTCCATCATCCGGACGCTTGCCGAACGCTTCAACGAGCAGGGCAGGCACTGCGTAGACGAAGAGCTGGCCAAGGTAACAAGCACCGAAACGCTGCAGCAGGCGCTCTGCAACATCGTTGATCAGTATTGCGATTTCTTCCGCAGAGAACCGGTCATGCGCGACATCTGGCATGCGACCCAGGCCGACAAGCTGCTGCAGCAGGTCGATGCCGAGGACATGGAATTCCACTCGCAAAGACTGTTCAAGGTCTTGGAAAAACTGTGGCCGGAGCGCGAAGGAGGCGAATTGCTGGCGATTGCGCGGCTGACGATGCATTTGCTTGCAGCGGCCGTGCGCTATTCGATCTCAGTCAGCGAGGAGGAGGGGCGGACTGCGATCGCGCTCTACAAGAGAATGCTGCCGACCGATATCGGCAGGCTTCTCGACAACCCGTCGTGCTAGACGGGCATAAGGCTGCGGAGCACAAAATAGGCGATGCCTCCCATGGCAACCGCGACTGCTGACGCCAAAGCCAAGGCGACGCCATACTCCCGCGTGCCGGCGGTGAAGGCCAGCACCGCCTTTGTTATGACATTGACGGCGACCGCAATCAGGATGACGTCGGCGGCGGTTTTGGCATTGATCGCGGTGCCCATAAGGCGCGCCGTCGAAAGTGTGATGGCGTCCACATCGACCAGCCCGGAGATCGCGGCCACGGCGTAAAGTGCCGACGCGCCGATATAGTCGATTGCCATCTTCGATATCAGGCTGATCAACCCAAGCAGCGCGGCGAAAGAGAAGACCATGCGAAGTTCGAACGGGTTCTTCAGCTCAATTTCCGGCACCTCTCTCGCGGAGCCGGAACGCCAGACCCAGAAGACGCCCGCAATCATGAAGCCGATGATCGCCGGGATCAGGCCGGCTGCAAGCGGAGCGAGCAAGTCGAGCGAGAAGGCGCTGCCGATGACAAGAACACGGGCAAAGGACAAGGCTCCAGCAACGGCCGCCCCGGCCGCCAGATGTGTCGAACCCTGAGGCGCCTGCTTGGAATAACGTGCGAAGGAGAGCGTCAGCGCAGTGGAAGAAACCAGTCCCCCGGCAGCCCCTGCCAGCAGGATGCCACGAGTCGTGCCAGTCAGCTTGATTGCGAGATAGCCGGCAAAGGAAAGTGCTGCGATGGTAATGGTCAGCACCCAGAGGGAAAAAGGGTTGAGCGCGCCCCAAGGGTCGAGCGGCCTGTCCGGAAGCAGCGGTAGGGCAACCACGGTCATGGCAAGCAGCACCAGCGCAGAGCGAAGCTCCGGCCAGGTCATACCTCTCAGAAAGCCATGCAGGCTGTGGCGCGCGGCAAGAATTATCGTCATCACGACGCCGCTTGCAGCCGCAGTCACGATGTCACCGACAGCGGCGAGAACGCCAAGCCCGAAAACCGCCAGCGCAGCCACGACCGAGGTTATGCTGTAATCTTCGTCTTCCTGGGTCTCCAGCCAATTCCCCGCTATATAGACGAGGCCAAGCAGTGCCGCGATCGTTGCCGGCAGGAAGGGACCGATCACCGAATGCAGCGTCCCGGCTATTCCGCCGAGAAAACCAGTGAGGGCGAATGTGCGGATACCTGCTGTCCTGCCGCCCGCCCGGACGTCGCGCTCCTGCCAGCCCCGCTCGACGCCGACAAGCAGGCCAATCGCAAGCGCCACGCCGAGACGCTGAAAGATTTCGAGATGTTCCATGGTCTTACGATATTCCTGTCATGTCATCGTACAATCAGAAATGTTTGAAGGAGTTGACGCATTCGTTGCTATTCTTGACGCCGGAACCTTCGCAGTTCTGGAATCTTTTCGCGCTTGCTGCTATTGCCCCATGGATTTAAGCGAAGGAGAGAGCGATGATCCACACGACATTTCCCGACCGCGCCGTCATGGCCGAACTGGTGGCGAAGATGCTCTGGGAGATCAGGGCGGTCCATTTCAACGCCGCCCGGCCCTACAAGCTCTCCTCCGGCATGGCGAGCCCGGTCTATATCGATTGCCGCAAGCTGCTCTCTTTCCCGCGAATCCGTTCCACGGTGATGGACTTCGCCGCAGGCGTCGTCCTTCGTGACGCCGGTTTCGAGCAGTTCGATTGCATTGCCGGCGGCGAGACGGCGGGGATTCCCTTCGCCGCGTTGCTTGCCGATCGTCTCGGCCTGCCGATGATCTATGTGCGCAAACAGCCGAAGGGTCACGGCCGCAATGCGCAGATCGAAGGCAATATGCCGGAAGGTTCGCGCGTGCTTGTCATCGAGGATCTGACGACGGCGGGCGGCAGCATGTTCAAGTTCATCGATGCCGTCCGCGCGGCTGGCGGCATCGTTGATCACGGTATTGCACTCTTCTACTACGGCATCTTTGACGAAGGCGCGCTGCGCTTTGCTGACGGGAAGGTGAAGCTACATTACATCGCTACCTGGCGTGACGTTCTGGCTGTTGCGAAAGCGCAGGAGCTTTTCGACGAGAAGACGCTCAGCGAAGTGGAAGCCTTCCTCGACGCGCCGCTCGCCTGGTCGGGCCGCAACGGCGGCGTTTCGTCGCTTTAAGGCCAGATAGGCAAAGTGCGGCTTTGCTTTTGCCACGAAATTATCTAATCGATTTGAAGACCGAATTTCACCGATACGTTGGGAGGCCGGAATGATTTTGTGCTGTGGCGAAGCGTTGATCGACATGCTGCCGCGGGAGACGACGCTCGGCGAGAAGAGCTTCGCGCCCTATGCCGGCGGAGCGATCTTCAACACGGCGATTGCGCTCGGCAGGCTTGGCGTTCCGACGTCCTTCTTTACCGGCATCGCCGATGACATGATGGGCGATATCCTGCGCGAGACGCTGGTCGCCAGCAATGTCGATTTCAGCCTTTGCGCCATATCGCCCCGCCCATCGACGCTCGCATTCGTTAAGCTGGTGAACGGACAGGCGACTTATGCCTTCTACGATGAAGGCACGGCCGGCCGCATGATCACCACAGACGATCTGCCGGTCCTCGGCGACGATTGTGAGGCGCTACATTTCGGCGCGATCAGCCTGATCCCGAGTCCCTGCGGCGAGACGTACGAGACGCTACTCGATCGAGAGGCCGGAAAGCGCGTCATCTCGCTCGATCCGAACATCCGCCCCGGCTTCATCAAGAACAAGGAAGCCCACATGGCGCGCATCAAGCGCATGGCGGCGAAATCCGATATCGTCAAGTTTTCCGACGAGGATCTCGAATGGTTTGGCCTTGAAGCCAGCCACGACGATCTGGCGGCCCACTGGCTGAAGCATGGCGCCAAGCTCGTCGTCATCACCAAGGGCGCGGAAGGCGCGTCGGGCTACACCAAGGATCGCAAGGTCGTTGTGCCGAGCCAGCGCGTCACCGTGGTCGACACGGTTGGTGCGGGCGATACATTCGATGCGGGCATCCTGGCTTCGCTGAAGATGGACAATCTGCTGACCAAGGCGCAGGTTGCCTCCCTCGACGAAAAGGCGCTGCACAACGCTCTGTCGCTTGGGGCAAAGGCCGCGGCCGTCACCGTTTCGCGCGCCGGCGCCAATCCGCCCTGGGCGCACGAAATCGGCCTTTGAACTACGCAAGCCGATCAAGAAAGCCGAGGACTTCGCGATTGAAGTGCTCGGGCCGCTGCAGTGGCGCGAAGTGGCCGACATCGGGCAGCAGGATGAGCTCCGCATCAGGGATGTTGCGCACGAGATAGTCGGCATGCTCGGGCTTGATGAATTCGTCGCGCTCACCCAGCACGACCGCGACTGGCACCTTGATCCGCGCGAGATCGCTCGCTGTGTAGTTGGGCTCGGTCGCCATCATCCTGCTGACGTCCTGAACAAAGGCATCGAACTGATCGGGTGTTGCCGATAGCGCCTGATAGTCCTTCCTGTGCCGGCTGAAGCAGCGATCGATGACCGGTGTCGCGACAAACTCTTTCGTGCCGCTCGGATCCATATTGCACGCGAAAAAGAAGACGCCGGAGACGCGGTCCGGATGCTGATCGGCAAGGATGAGTGCCGTGCAGGCGCCATCACTCCAGCCGACGAGCGCTGCTTTGGCGAGCTCTAGATGATCCATGATTTCCAGAACGTCCGTTGCCATCAACTCGTACTCATACGGCTGGCTATCGCGCGTGCTGCGGCCATGCCCCCGGCTGTCGATGACCACAACCTGCCGGCCGGACTCGATCAATGCCGGCACTTGGTAGCCCCAATTACCGCTGTTACCAAGCCCGCCATGCAGCAGGATCACCGCGGGACCGTTCCCGTAAGTCGCGTGCCAGATACTGGCGCCGTCATGCTCGACGACACCTGCGGATGCCGCCGTCGGCAGCGGTGGCGCGCCCTCTGCCTCAAAAATCTTGAGCTCGTCGTCCATCACACTCATCCGGCTCTCCCTTCCTGATACAAACGATCAGATGTGGCGCGTTTCGACAGCTTCAAATGAAAATCACAGATCCCATCCGAGATCTTGAAGCACGATCCGATAGCGTCGGGATCGTCGAACGTCAGACCGATATGGTCCCAGGGAGAATTGGTAGGAGGTGAAATAAGACACCCTCAGATCGTCTTAGGCTTCGAAAGTCGCACAATGCCTAAACGGGATGCCAGGCTCAGGGAGACCCGTCGTGTACCGGCAGCCGCGACAAGGGCGAGCCGAGGAGCAGAGCAGACACAGCATCTCGTCGAACGGACTTACGTGGCCAATTCGACGGACAAACGAGTCATTCGCATTTACATCTACTGGGCCGATAGACGAGCCTCGACAAAGTGTTCGGCGGCTTCTTCGAGTGCTTCTTCCGCCCACTGATTGAGGCTCTTTCCTGAAAGCTCGGCAGCAAGAGCTGCTCGGCGGTGCACTTCAGGAGCGACACGAAACATCATCTTGCCAGAATAGGGTTTCTGAGGCTCTTTTCCTATTGTCTTGCATGTCTCGACGTAATCATCGACAGCCTCATGAAAGGCTTTCTTAATTTCAGAGACGCTGTCACCGTGAAAGCCGATGACATCGGAAATACCTGCAATCTTGCCAAAAAATACTTCATCCTCAGCGTCAAATTCGATGCGAGCGTGGTAGCCGTTGTAAGTCATGGTGTTCATGGTGTTGCTCCAATCTGGGTCAGGAACTCGCGAGCATCGCGCACCTGATAGCGCTTCGCTTCCTCGTCCGGGTGAGGTCGATGGAAGCTCGCAATGATGCCGTCTTTTTCGAACTTAACGCGAGAGCCGTTTCCCTCGATTACATTCGCCCCGGCAGCTACAAGCAGGTTCTCGATTGCCATCCATTCAATGGTTCCAGAGACCGGATCCTTGAAGACGGCCGCCAGAGTCTTTCTCTGCTTGCTGTTCATGCTAGCAAATATATAGGCGCTTGCTGATTATGCAAGCACATATTCGGCAGCCCAAGCAGGCTAGAACTATGGGTCCATAGTTTTCTAATCGCCCTTATGAGGCAGTCGATCAATTCGAAGAATAGGCTCGTGACTACGTTCTCGCCGGCATCGGTGTTATCAGGGGT
This sequence comes from Rhizobium sp. USDA 4016, assembly GCF_056279705.1. Lineage (NCBI taxonomy): Bacteria > Pseudomonadati > Pseudomonadota > Alphaproteobacteria > Hyphomicrobiales > Rhizobiaceae > Rhizobium > Rhizobium sp. USDA 4016. The sequence goes on along the minus strand of NZ_JBWCCY010000004.1, from coordinate 3,509,173 downwards.
CTGCAGCTCGAATCTTTTCAAGGCGAGGGATCGGAGTTGCCTCTTGGCGCGATCGATCCAGTCCGGCAAGCAATACAAAGGGCAAACTTCCATCCAAGCCGGCCCTGACGTTCTCGTCGGCGCGACAGGCAGCTCTGGAGCGCTTCGCCACGCCCGCGGCCGAGCCGCCCATCAATCCAGGAGATCACTTCGCCGTGAGGCCTGGGCTCCGTCTTGAAACGAAGTTTAGCCGCTCCAATTCCTTCCAGCAATTCAGCTTGTATTCGGAGGGCGCCGATGAACGTCTTTTCCCCTAAAGCCGGATTTCTCTCCGCTAGAATTGGATTTCTCGCGCTCGCCTCCGTCGCGACCGTCGCCTCCGGCGTGGCCCTCGGCCCGGCGCGCGCCGAGCTGCTCGCACGTGTTCCCGCCGCGCGCGAAATGGCGGTCTGCGGCGACATATTGTTCGTTGGAACCAAAGGTTCCTCGGTCTATGCCGTGCCATTCTCCGGCGGTCGCGCCCGGCGGGTCGCCTCCGGATTCTCCGCTCCGAACGGAGTCGCATGCTCCCGCGGTCGTTTGTTCGTCGCTTCGAGAAACAGCGTAACCGCGTTCAACATCGGGCGTGGGGGCGCTCTGAGCGGTAGGCGTGATATTCGTCGAGACTTGCCGAATTCGGGAGCCCACAGTTTTCGCTATATCGCCGTCGGTCCCGATTCCCGGCTCTATGTCTCGTTGGGATCGCCTTGCAACATTTGCTTGCCGCGCGGGCTGCAAGGCACGATCGTCAGCATGGACCAGGACGGGTCCGACCTTCGACGAGTGGCCTGGGGTGTGCGCAATTCGGTCGGCTTCGACTGGCGCGGCGGCACGATGTTCTTTACCGACAACGGCGCCGACCGAATGGGCGACGATATCCCACCAGACGAGCTGAACGCGCTGCAGCCCGGCGGCTTTTACGGCTTTCCCTTTTTCGGAGGCCAGATCCGGCTCAAAGGGTTCGAGGACGCGCCGCCGCCCGCGCGGCAGATTTCGCCCGTCTTCAACTTTCAGGCACATGTCGCAACCTTGGGAATCCATTTTTTCCGCAGCCTGGGCGGCGACGCCCTGGTTGCCGAGCACGGCAGTTGGGACAGGTCTGTTCCGGTCGGCCGTCAGGTAGTGCGGGTGCGCTTCCAAGGGGGACGCCCCGTCTCCGCGACGACTTTCGCCAGAGGCGTCGGACGGCCCGTGGACGTCAAGGAAGCGCCGGACGGTTCCGTCCTCGTATCCGACGACGCCGGAGGCGCGATTTACGTCTTCAGGCGGTGACGTCCGAGGGTTCCTTAGAGGGGACCCGTCAGGTTGACGGCGTAGTGGTCGGATGAGCGCTTCGAGGTAGTCGGGTTCAAGATTGGCGAGCTTGCCGCGGACTTCGAGACGCTGCGAAACCCTCCCGACACCGGTTGCGCATTGCGCCTTATGCGACCTTGAACGATGGTCCGTTCGGTGAACATGTTCTCGTTCTGTGTTGCGAAAGCCGCACAATGCCTAGTTTGGAACTGTTCTTTTCGCACCACTCAACATACTGAGATCTGACTTCATGCGCCAAGACGTTCCTTGCAGATCGTCTCCACAAGCGCCTGCAGGTCCTTTACGCGCGCGACAAGCCATTGCAGCTCTTCGTTGCTGATCGTGTAATTCGACGAGTAGCGCGCTTCGACATAGGCGCGCGACAACAGCTCGAATGAGCGGCGGGCAAAGCGAGTGTCGCGCGGCCAGGCGGAAACCAGCCGCGCATCGGCGCTTTCGGCTTGCGAGCGCAGTACCTTGATCCGATGAGACTTCGGGCTGTAGAGGGTCAGGGTCAACAAGACGCAATGGTAGAAGCGTTCGGTGGCCTGATGGAGGTCGAAGGCTGCCTCGACGGAGTAATTTTTCGCAGCTGCAATCTCTGCAAGTTCAAAACGATGGCAGGCGGTCGGAAACCACTGATCGAAATACCGCTGCGCCTCGGCCTTCGCCTCCTCTGGTGTCAGCGCCTTCGGCTGGGTAAGCGGATGGCCGGGCTCCTCGTAGAGCACGATCCCGTCCCTGGCGATGTCGGTGAAGAACGGTCGGCCGCGTGCCAATTGGTCGTTGACGTCTGCCAGGCAGTGCACGATCGGGATTGCCGGCGTTTCGATCCGGTGGCTGATCTGTTCCTGCAACAGCCGTTCCTCCAGCGCCTCCCACAGCTCATGCTCCTCGGCAAAGCTCTTGGTGTTGACGACGATGAGAAGGTCATAGTCGGAGCGGTAGCCGCTTGAGCGATCCTCGACATGGAGTAATCGCGGCGCGATCACCCTCAGCCATTTATACGATGATGGCTGGCGGGGGTGGTTGCCCCCGATATGATGGAAAAACGGGCTCACGATTGGAACCGGGCCCAAGGCATCGAACGGAGAGCAACCATGGACCAATATATCGGGCTTGATGTTTCATTGAAAGATACCGCGATCTCGATCCGAGAAAACGGGAAGCGGATCTGGCGGGGGAAGTGTCCTTCGGATCCAAAACTTCTAGCGCAGATGATCCGCAAGCACGCCCCAAACGCCAGGCGCGTCGTATTCGAGACGGGGCCGCTGTCGACGTGGTTCTATCACGGACTGACGGCGGAGGGGATTCCGGCTATCTGTATTGAAGCGCGGCACGCGCAAAAGGTATTGGACGAGACGCTCAACAAGACCGATGCCAATGATGCGGATGGCTTGGCGCAGCTGGCCGAAGCCGGCTTCTACAAGGCGGTTCGGGTAAAATCGTTCGACAGCATGCTGACGCGCACGCTGGTCGGGGCTCGCAATCAGCTCTTGAGCATCTCAACCCAGCTCAGCAACCAGATCCGCGGCCTGATGAAGACGTTCGGTCTTATCGTCCCCAACGGAAAAGGTCGGGTGTTTGATGGCAATGTGCGGGAGCTCTTGGATGGGAATGACGGCCTGGCACGGATCATATTGCCTCTGCTTGAGGCGTGGCGCGACATCCGCAAGCGCGCCGCCGATCTTGATCGCCAGCTGCTCGCAGCGGCACGGGAGAGCCAGGCCACGCAGCTGTTGATGACGATCCCGGGGATCGGCGCCGTCACGGCGGTCTCCTATGTCGCCGCGATTGAAGATCCAGACAACTTCCGAACGTCGCGCTCGGTTGGCGCCTGGCTCGGGCTTACAACGCGGCGCTACCAGTCAGGCGAGGTCGATTATGATGGCCACATCTCGCGAAGAGGCGACAACCACCTGCGGGGACTGCTTTATGAAGCGGCGACGGTGATCCTCACAAGAACCAGCGCCAGGAACGACAGCAGTCTCAAGAGCTGGGGGCTTAAGCTGCGGGAGCGGTTGGGCTTCAAGCGCGCTGCGGTGGCGGTCGCGCGTAAGCTTGCGGTCATCATGCACAGCATGCTCAAAACAGGAGAGGTATTCAACACATTGGCTGGCGCCACCGCATAAGCGAAGTGTCAGCCTTCTTCCCTCAGCGCGTCAAATCTGATTTGAGGCACTGAGCGTCCCCTGCTGCGGACGTGGGTTCGATCATTCCGTTGCACTGGGCTGCAGCTCGTTCGAGACTGCGCCCTCGACATAGGAAGATCCTACCTGCGAAGACCCATTGTGCGGCGACCATTTGTCGACCGCGGAGACAACCCTGCTCCCGGCGCGGGACAGCTCTGAAGAAAATATGGCCGCTGAGGCCCGATCCAAACAGTCCATTCACGCCGCGTTGCCTATTCTGCAACACGGCAAGATGGCGAGTGCCCAGACGACCTTGACTAAGGGAACGCGATTAGACAACCCAGTCGCCGCGGGCGTAGGAGCCGTAAAGAACAACCTTGAGAACCTTGCCGGCCGCCTTTTTGCCGGACAGCTTGGTAGCGCGGAACTGCTCGATCTCGAAAAACAGGATTTGCAAAATACGGGCGAGCTCCCGGCGCTTCTTGTCAGGCAGATGGTCGAGATGGTCTGTCAGGGTCACTGCCGCGTCGAAGCCTTCGGTGGGAATCGTATCCATCGTAGCGGCTCATCGGTTGTTGCGCATCTAAACTCTTTACGCGCACGTTTATGGATTACAACCATATTTCTGGTACACCGCTCCCCGCAAAGCGAAAAGGGTTGTCCTTGTCTCCGGCGTAAAATCTCACTGTCGCGGGCTTCTCTTGCGGTTCGGATCAACGCCGGCCCGCTCGGCGAGATACCTCCTCACATCCGCTGGGAGGAGGATCCGACAGCTATCGCCGAGGGGCGCAACCCAAAGGATCCAAGTCATCTTACGTGGCGAGTTTCGCCAATGCTGCAACAAGCCCCTGAGTCGAGCTATCGTGTCCTGCCGCGCTCTCAGTGCCTTCAATGACCGGCAGCAGGCCGGTCGCCAGTTCCTTGCCGAGCTCGACACCCCACTGGTCGAAGGAGTTGATGCGGAAGAGCACGCCTTCGACGAATACCCGATGCTCGTAGAGGGCAATCAGGCGGCCGAGCGCATAGGGCGTCAGTTTGTCATAGACGAAGGTGATCGACGGCCGGTTGCCGGTGAAGACCCGGTGCGGCGCGATGAAATCGGCCTTCTTGTCGTCCATCCCCTTGGCTGTGAGCTGCGCTTTGGCTTCCTCGAAAGTGCGGCCCTTCATGAGCGCTTCGGACTGTGCCAGGCAATTGGCCATCAGCAATTGGTGCTGGTGGCGCAGTTCCGGCTCGAAGGCATTGGCGGCGATCATGAATTCACCGGGAATAATGCTCGTTCCCTGGTGGATGAGTTGGAAGAATGCGTGCTGGCCGTTGGTCCCAGGCTCGCCCCAGACCACCGGGCCGGAATTGCTCTCGACCGGCGTGCCGTCGATCGTCACACCCTTGCCGTTGGATTCCATGTCGAGCTGCTGCAGGTAGGCCGGGAAGCGCGAAAGGCGCTGGTCGTAGGGCAGGATCGCACGGGTGGGATACCCCAGCACATTGCGATGGTAAAAGCCGATGAGGCCGAGCAGCATCGGCAGGTTTTCGGTAACCGGAGCCTTACGGAAATGGTTGTCCATTGCATGCGCGCCGTCGAGAAACTTGCCGAAGTTTTCCGGTCCGATCGCGATCATCAGCGGCAGGCCGATGGCCGACCAGATGGAATAGCGGCCACCGACCCAATCCCAGAAGCCGAAGACGCGTTCGCTCGCGATGCCGAAGGCGGCGACCTTGTCGAGCGCCGTCGAGACGGCCGCGAAATGGTGCTGCACCGCAGCCTCACCCAGCGCCTTGGCGATGAAATTGCGCGCCGTCTGCGCATTGGTCATCGTCTCGATCGTCGTGAAGGTCTTCGAGGCAATGATGAAGAGCGTCGTTTCCGGCTGGACCTGCTTCAGGATGTCGGCGATATGGGCGCCGTCGATGTTGGAGACGAAATGCGCGCGCGGGCCATCATGGAAGGGCGCGAGCGCCAGGGTCGCCATGACCGGGCCGAGGTCCGAGCCGCCGATCCCGATATTGACGACGTCGGTGATCTGCTTGCCCGTCGCGCCCTTCAGCGCGCCGGAGCGGATGCCGTCGGCGAACTTGCCCATGGCGGCGAGAACGCCGTTGACCTCCGGCATCACATCCTTGCCGTCGACCAGCACCGCGGTGTTGGAGCGGTTGCGAAGCGCAGTGTGTAGAACGGCGCGGTCTTCTGTGAAGTTGATCGCCTTGCCGGAAAACATTTCCTCGCGCTTCTTCTCCACACCGCCTTCTTCTGCGAGCTTGACAAGAAGCGCCAGGATTTCGTCGTTCACGGCGGTCTTTGAATAGTCCATCAAAAGGTCGTCGAGCGAGGCGGTGAAGCGCGAGAAGCGCTGCGGATCGGCCGCGAAGGCGTCGCGGATATCGGTTGCCCTCGTGGCGGCCGCAGTGCTCTTCAGCTGTTCGACGATGACATTCATGGGAGGCTCCTTGAAGGCGGAAAGGGTTGCGGAAACTATTCGCTTTGTAGGGCGTAAATCAAGTTCAGCCACCGCCGGAATGCAAAAAAGCCACCCGCGCACAGGCGGATGGCTTCAAATTTCATGCGGGTGTCAAAATCAGCCGCGCAGGTCCTTGCGCAGAATCTTGCCGACCGGCGATTTCGGCAATTCGGTGCGGAATTCGATATGGCGGGGACGCTTGTAGTTGGTGAGGTTGGCGGCACAATGGGCCCTCACATCGGCCTCGGTCAGCGCCAGGTCCTTCCGCACCACGAAAAGTTTCACCGCTTCGCCGGAATGGCCATCCGGCACGCCGATCGCGGCGGCCTCGATGATGCCCGGGTGCATGGCGGCGACTTCCTCGATCTCGTTCGGATAGACGTTGAAACCGGAAACCAGGATCATGTCCTTCTTGCGGTCAACGATCTTGGTGTAGCCGCGCTCGTCCATGAAGCCCATGTCGCCGCTGCGGAAAAAGCCGTCCGCCGTCATCACCTTCGCGGTCTCCTCCGGCTTCTGCCAGTAGCCGGCCATCACCTGCGGACCGCGGATGCAGATCTCGCCGATCTCCCCGAGCGGCAGAGAATTGCCGTTTTCATCGCGGATGTCGATCTCGGTAGAGGGGAGAGGCAAGCCGATCGAGCCGGTGAATTCCGGCGAATCGAAGCGGTTGGCGGTTGCGACCGGCGAGGTCTCGGAAAGGCCGTAGCCCTCGGTGATGTGCGAGCCCGTCATCTTCAGCCAGCGTTCGGCGACCGGCCGCTGCACCGCCATGCCACCGCCGAGCGACATGATGAGCGAGGAGAAATCGAGCTTGGCGAAATCGGCATTGTTCATCAGCGCGTTGAACAGCGTGTTGAGGCCGGGGAAGATATGGACGTTCGACTTGCCGAATTCTTTGACAAAGCCCGGAATGTCGCGCGGATTGGCGATCAGAATGTTGCGCGCGCCGAGCGACATACCCATCAGCGAATTCACCGTTAGCGCGAAGATGTGATAAAGCGGCAGTGCGCACATGAAGTTGAGCACGTCCGGCTGCTTCTTGAGCTCGAAAGCGGATTTCAGCCAAAGCTGCAGCTGCCGTTTGTTGGCAAGCAGGTTCTGGTGTGTCAGCACCGCACCCTTGGCCACACCCGTGGTGCCGCCGGTATATTGAAGGAAGGCGATATCGCTGCCCTTGATGGCCGGCGGTTGCAGCGGTTTGCGTGCACCTTCGCCCAAGATCTGCTTGAATGTCTTGTGCTGCGGGATCGACCAGGAGGGGACCAGCTTCTTCACCTTGCGGACGACGAAATTGACGATCAGTCCCTTTGGACCCAGCATTTCGCCAAGCGAAGTCACCACCACATGGCGCACATCGGTCTTTGCCAGCACCTGTTCGACCGTGCGGGCGAAGTTCTCCAGTACGAAGATCGCCTTGGCGCCTGAATCGCGCAGCTGGTGTTCCAGTTCGCGCGGCGTATAGAGTGGATTGACATTCACGACGACCAGGCCGGCGCGCAGGATGCCGTAGACCGCGATAGGGTTCTGCAGCACATTCGGCATCATCACGGCGACCCGATCGCCTTTCTGAAGACCGATGCTTTGCAGCCAGGCTGCGACCTTGCGTGTCTGCTCTCCAAGCTCCCGATAGGTGAGCGTCTTGCCCATGCTCGAAAAGGCAACACGGGTTGCATAGGTCCCGCAGGATTTGTCCAGCAGATCCGCCAGCGATTCATGCTCCGGCGGCGGCAGTGCGGCCGGAACGATCGCGGGATAGGCGGCAAGCCAGGGTTTTTCCCGCTTCGAGCCACCTGGATGGACGGAAATGCTGCTCATCGTGTCTCTCTCCCTATCCGGCAACGGATGCCGGTCTGCGGCTGCCGGTCGGATGATCCTCCATCCTCCGAAGGGCAGCTTATGCCAATGCTTGAACGGTTCAAGCTGGATTAGAGTTACACTAACTTTGACGTAAACGTCAACGTGCTTCCGGCGCTCCGGTAATCCGGGAACTTTTGAGTTCGAAGACACGTTTTATTTCCATGACTGACAGGTGAGGAGAAGCAGAAATGCTCAATGAAGAGGCTGATGTCAGCCGCGATCCCAATGTGAAGGATACTCCGTCGCTGATTGCAAGTGACCGCGTTGAGGGCACTCGTGTCTATGGCGCCGATGGCAAGCACATCGGCTCGATCGAGCGCCTGATCATCGGAAAGCAGGACGGCCGCGTGGCCTATGCCGTGATGAGCTTTGGCGGCTTCCTGGGTATCGGCAACGACCACTACCCGCTGCCTTGGGAAAAGCTGAACTACGACACGCAGCTTGACGGCTACCGTATCGACCTCACGAAGGAGGAGATCGAAAACGCGCCGAGCTACGCGGACGATGACGACAACTGGTACAACGATAATAGCCGCCGAATCTATGACTACTACGGCGTGCCACCTTACTGGATGTAACGTCGTTCGCGCGAACGAGCCGGAAAGGGCCCCGCGGCTGGCGGGGCCTTTTTGGTGTGTTCAAAGGAGATCGTTGGCCGAGCGAAGAACCACGCCCGGGACGATATCGTTCGAAGAGATCAGCCTCTTCGTCTTCAGCGTGAAAACGTGGCTCTCGCCCGGCAGCAGGGACACAAGCATGGAATCCACCACCGCAGTCGGATCGAGCCGGTCGGCCATCAGGCAAAGATCCTTCAGAAAAGTTCTGGCCGTGACCTTCACCTCGCAGCCGTCGACACCAAACGTGACTGCGACGCCAAACTGCGGCCTCGGCAGCTTCAGGTCGACATCCTCGACGAAATAGTGGAAGGCTCGTTTGTCGAGCATCTCTACGACGACCACCTCGTCATCAGCCGCATCTGGAGTGGCGATGTCGTCCGGCAGGATGAATTCCTTGGCTTCGAACCTGTCGCAGAGCAGTCGCCAGAATTCGAATTCGGCAAGCACCGTCCCGTCGAGCTTCATGCGCCTGCCGCTGATTTTCGACCGCCAGAAAAGTGTCCGCTCGTTGACGGCTATGGCGGCGAGCTTGTCTCCCCGCGGCTGGATCGTCAGCAGGCGCGGATCGAAAGTCTGTTGCAGGGCATACCAGAGCGGCTTTCGCCGCCCCGCGGAATCGAGTGCGGACCAGGAGGTTACCGGCCAGCAATCGTTGAACTGCCAAACCACTGCACCTTTGCAGATGCCGCGATTCGAGCGCATATGCTCGACGGCGAAGCGGATCGCGCGCGCCTGGTTCAACTGTGTGGCGAAATGCCAGTCGGCCATCGTCTTCGGTATGGGCAAATGGCCGGCAAGGCCGCGGATCAGCCGCTCGTTGCCATGTGTCGCCTTTTGATGATGGAAGATGCCATGTGATTGCGGCGTCAGCGGATTGTCATGCACGCTTTCTTCGAGCGTCGCCCAACTCGGCGGTGCCTGCCAGCCGAATTCGGAGCAAAAGCGCGGGATGTAGTTGCGATAAACCTCGTAGCCGACGTCGTTCCACACATCCCAGATATGCTTGCACCCGTGTGCGTCCGCATTGGGCGCGATATCCATCGTGCCGGAATAGGGACTACCGGGATAATAGGGCCGGTCGGGGTCGAGTTCGGCGCACAGCTTCGGGAGCAGATCGAGATAATAGCCAAGCCCCCAGGTAACGCCCTCCTTGATGATCGGCCGCCAGCCCCACTCGTCGAAGCCCCAGATATTCTCATTGTTGCCATTCCAGACGATGAGCGAAGCATGTGACATCAGCCGGACGACATTGTCACGTACCTCGGCTTCCACTTCGCTACGAAGCGGCTCTTCCTCCGGATAGGCAGCACAGGCAAAGAGGAAGTCTTGCCAGACCAGCATCCCGGCGCGGTCGCACGCCTCGTAGAATCCATCGCGCTCGAAAATGCCGCCGCCCCAGACGCGCAGCATATTGATGTTTGCTGCCTTCGCCTCGGCGATGCGCGAGACATAGCCGTCCGAAGTCACACGCGAGGGGAAGCAATCGTCGGGAATCCAGTTCGCGCCACAGATGAAAAGCGGCACCTCGTTGACGATGAAAGTGAAGGCTGAGCCATGTGCGTCCGGCGCAGTATCTAGCCGGACAGAGCGAAAGCCGATCGCCTTGGAATAGCTATCGAGTAAGTCATCGTTTACGCTAGCGCGCAACTCGATCTTCAGCGGATAGAGTGGCTGGGCGCCGAGATGATGCGGCCACCAAAGCTGCGGCGATGGAACGCGGATATCGAAGCTGACCTCTCCGGCATCTTCCGCAATTTCGACCGTATGAAATACGCCCGCAATCTCGGCGACGATCCTGCAGGCACCCGATGCGCCATGCTGCGTCAGCTTGGCATGGACCTTCACCAGGCCATCGCCACCTGCAAGCGTCGCCGATACCCGCGTCTCGAGGAGCCGTGCCCGATCCCAGCTTTCCAGCCGCACCGGCTTCCATATCCCCGCAGTCACCAAGGTCGGGCCCCAGTCCCAGCCGAAATTGCAGGCCATCTTGCGCATCAGGTTGCCGGGCCCGGGATAATTGTTGGGCCGGTAGCCGTAACGCTTCTCCATCTCCGCACCGTGGGCATAGGCGGAATGGAAGGTGACGCTGAGTTCGTTGACGCCGGCCTTCAGCAACGCTGAAACATCGAAGCGGTAGGTGCGATGCTGGTTGAAGGTTCGCGCCACCTCCTCGCCGTTCAATCGGATCGTCGCGATCGTATCCAACCCGTCGAAAACCAGCTCATGAACTTTGCGTTCATCAGGGGCGGCTTCGAAGCTGCAGCGATAGGTCCATTCCGTTCTGCCGATCCAGTCGTTGCTGATCTCGTTGACGTCGAGATAGGGGTCGGGGATCAGCCGGTTTGCCAGAAGGTCGAGATGCACACAGCCGGGAACGGCTGCGGGAATGAATTCGGGCAGTCCGGGATGCTCTGTATCGTTGCAGGAGAGCGTCCAGCCGCTGTGAAGTTCGGCTTTTTCGATCATGGGAGTGCTCTTACTGGAAACGACCGTGACGCTGCAGAACTTCGATCTTGTAGCCGTCGGGATCGGTGATGAAGAAGAAGAGGCCGAAGAGCTTGCCGTCGCGGTTGAGCTCGACAAGCTTGCCGGGGTTGAGGCCGGCTTTCGTCAATCGCTCGTGTTCGACGGCGACCTCATCGACCGAAACGGCGAGGTGACCATAGCCGTTGCCGAGGTCGTAGGATGCGGTACGGCCCTTGTTGATCGTCAGCTCCAGCTCGAATCCGGTCTCGGCATTGCTCATATAGATCAGCGTGAAGGTCTCGAAATCGACCCGATCGGCGACTGTCAGCCCCAAGACCTTGCTGTAGAAATCGACGGAGCGCGCCTCGTCGAGTACGCGGATCATGGAGTGGATCATCTTTGCCAAGGCGGCCTCCCATTGCCGGTATTGCGGCAGCCTTGGTAGCTTTCCCGCTATGCGGGGCGCAAGCCTATTCTTTGCGTTATCGCGCTTTCGATGAGGCCCATTGCATCGTAGATCAGCACGGCCATCAGGCCGACGATGAGACCGCCTTGCAGGATGAAGGCTGTATTGTCGGAGATCAGGCCAGCGATGATGACCTCGCCAAGGCCCTTTGCCGCAACCGTCGAGCCGATCGTCGCCGTGCCGATATTGATGACCGTCGCGACCTTTAGACCCTCAAGGATGAGCGGAACCGCAAGCGGCAGCTCAACGCGCAAAAGCCGCTGTGTCGCATCCATCCCCATGCCGTCAGCGGCATCAAGAACGGACGGCGAAACCTGACGCAATCCGGAGACGGTATTCTCGAAGATCGGCAGCAGGCCATAGAGAAAGAGAGCGATCAGCGTCGGAGCGGCGCCGAAGCCTGTGGCCGGAACGGCAAGCGCCAGCACGGCGACCGGCGGGAAGGTTTGCCCGGCATTGGCGATCGCGCGTGAGAGCGGCAGGAAATCCTCGCCGCTTTTCCGCGTCACGAAGACGCCGGCCAGAACCGCCAGAATGGCACTGCCGACGATCGAGACGGCCACCAGTTGGAGGTGGCCGAAGGCAAGCGATGGCAGGCTGTTTTGCGTGTAGACCGGCGGCGCGTTGTTGCTGGTCAGTGGCACCAGTATGAAGGAAAGCCACTCGGTCCTGAAAAGCAGGATCAGGAGTAGCCCCAGCGCTGCGAAACGAAAGAGGTTGGCGACGACAAGCTTCATGCCTTGCGGCCCAGTTCGAGAAGTCGCGTCATGGAGATGGAGCCGACCGGAGCCCTGTCGGCATCTTGTACAGCTGCTTCCTCGACCCCTTGCCAGATCATTTCCGCGAGAGCGTCCCGAAGGCTGATCGATTGCGGCAGTGCGTAAGGCAGCCCTGTCTTGGCGGGCGCCATGCTTGCCTTGAGCGGCAGCAGCGACATCAGTTTCAAGGCCCTGTCGGAGGTACCGGTCAACTGTTGCACGAAGGGGTCGGCCGGTTCGGTCAGTATCTTTTCCGGCGTCGAGCATTGGAGCAACCTGCCCTCGCTCATGACGGCGATCTGGTTGCCGAGGTGGAAGGCCTCGTCCATGTCGTGGGTCACGAGAATGACGGTCGTGCCGAACTGCTTCTGGATCGCCAGAAGATCGTCCTGCGCCTTTCCGCGGATAACTGGATCGAGCGCACCAAAGGGCTCGTCCATCAGCAGTAGCTCTGGTTCGGCGGCGAGCGCGCGGGCTACACCGACGCGTTGCTGCTGACCGCCGGAAAGCTGATGGGGGTATTTTTCGGCAAAACTTGCCGGATCGAGATTGAAGAGACCGAGGAGCTCGTCGACGCGCCCGGCGGTGCGCGCTGCGTCCCAGCCCAGCAGTTCCGGTACGGTTGCGATATTCTGCGCCACGGTCCGGTGCGGAAAGAGCCCATGACCCTGGATTGCGTAGCCGATCTTGCGGCGGAGGTCTGTTGCCGGCACGTCCATGACATTCTGCCCGGCGACGAAGATCTGCCCTTCGGTGATCGGGACTAGCCGATTGATCATCCGCATCAGCGTCGATTTGCCCGAACCGGACGTGCCGACGATGACGGTGATCGAACCCTTCTCGACACTCATCGAGACACCATCGACGACGGTTGCAGCGCCATAGCGTTTGGTGACATTCCTGATCTCGATCATGGTCATGCGGCCGATCCCCGTATGCTGTCTATGACCGCATCGAGGATGACGGCCGATGAAAAGGCGAAGAAGACGGTCGGCACGGCACCGAGCATGACGAGATCCATGGCGGTCTGCCCGAGGCCCTGGAAAATGAAGATGCCGAACCCGCCGCCGCCGATGAGCGCTGCGATCGTCACGAGGCCGATCGCCTGTACGAGCACGATGCGGATGCCGGTGAGAATGACCGGAAAGGCAAGCGGCATATCGATGCCGGTCAGGATTTGCCGGCGCGTCAGTCCCATGCCGGCGGCTGCATCCCGCACTGAAGGATCAACGCCCTCAAGACCGACGACCGTATTGGCTACGATCGGCAGCAAGGAATAGAGCACGAGCGCGATCAGCGCCGGCGCCGTGCCAATCCCGCGGATGCCGAAGTCCGCTGCGAGCGGCACATGCGTTGCGATATAGCCGAGCGGCAGCATAAGGATGCCGAAGAGCGCAAGGCTCGGGATGGTCTGGATCAGGCTGAGGCCCTGCAGCACGGCGTCGCGCAGCTTCGGTACCCAGAAACAGAAGATGCCGAGCGGCAAGCCGACGACGATCGCGATCGCAAGCGAACCGAGGGCAAGCAGCGAATGGGCGACCGCCTCGGACCAGAATTGAGCAGACCGCGTCGCGAACTCCTTCATGATCGACAGGCTGTCGAGCAAGCCGGAAGAAAGGCAACCGGCCAAGAGCGCAGTGTAGCCGATCAGCGCGGCGACCCGCATCCACGGCGTCAGGCGGACCTTGACGAGCGCATCCGAAATGATGAGACCGACGACGGCAAACAGCACCCAGAAACCGCCTCCCGGCGTCATGCGCGCCGCATTGCTGTTGGGTGGAGTAAAGGCCGCGGCAACGAGACCGATCGCCGCGACAAGTGCTGCCAGGCCAAGCGTCGCTATCGCAAGCCGCAACGGGGCGCTCTTTGCAAAGAGCGTAGCAAATGCGGTGGCGACCAGCAGAATGGCTAGAATGATGATGGAAGGGTGGTCGAGAAGCTGCGTAAGCAGCATCGGCTTGCCGGAGGCAATGCGGTTTGCCTTCACATAGATGAAGGGCAAAAGGGCCGTGGCGATGATGCCGGCAGCCACGAGAACCACGCCGAGCCGATCCAATTTGCGGACCGCTAAGGTTTCTTCCATCGATCCATCCTGTCTGGAAAGCAGCCGCTCCGCCCTGCGATGAGGGCGGAGCGTAAGGAGATTACTTCAGGAAGCCCTTTTCCTTCAGAAAGGTTTCGGCAACAGACTTTGCCGGCTCGCCCTCGACCTGGATCCTGGCGTTCAGCTTTCGCAGTTCGTCGGCCGTCAGGCTCTTGAAGATCGGAGCGAGGATTTCCTCGATCTTCGGGTTCGCCTTCAGCACGTCCTCGCGGATGATCGGGGTCGGCGCGTAGACCTGCTGCACGCTCTTATCGTCTTCAAGGACGGTGAGTTCGGCCGCTTCGATTGCGCCGTCGGTGCCATAGACCATGGCGGTGTTGACGCCGTTCGTCTGGTCGGCGGCGGCCTTGATCGTCGCTGCCGTGTCGCCGCCGGAAAGGACGACCATCTGGTCGGGCTTGAGTTGGAAGCCGTAGGTGGTCTGGAAGGCGGGAAGCGCACCGGCCGAGTTCACGAACTCGGCCGAAGCTGCAAGCTTTGCATCGCCGCCACCGGCCACCCATTTGCCGAAATCGGACATGGTCTTGAGGTTGTTCGGACCGGCGACATCGTTGCGAATGCCGAGCGCCCAGGTGTTGTTGGCAGGCGAGGGAGCCAGCCAGACGATCTTGTTGGCATCGTAGTCGAGCTTCTTGGCCATATCGTAGCCCTGCTCGAGATTCTTCCAGGCTGCATCATCGGCCTTGTTGAAGAAGAAGCCGGCATTACCGGTATATTCCGGATAGATATCGATTTCGCCGGCCGTGATCGCCTTGCGCACGACCGGCGTCGCTCCCAGTGCGATGCGGTCCTGCGTCTTTATGCCGTTGGCTTCCAGCGCCAGCGCAATGACGTTGCCGAGCAGCGTGCCTTCCGTATCGATCTTCGACGAGACGACGACGTCGGCAGCATGGGCCGCACCCGCCGCAAAAGCGGAAAGTGAGACGGCAAGCGCGAGTTTCTTGAGCATGGAGTGTCCCCTTGGTTACACCGTTTGACCGTCGCGAGGGCTCGGCGGGAACCTTCGCGCATGAAATCCGCCGGCCAAAGCGCATAAGCGATCATGCCGGACATGCGAGCATCATGGAAATAGTGTGCGCTCTCGAAAAATCGATGCAACCCCTCTCCAGTATCTGCAGTCGCGGCGCGATTATGGCCGTGAAAGCATCACCGCGCGCGAAACTGCATTTCCTTTTGCAAGGCCGCGGCGGTTTGTTTTTGTCCCCTTGCGTGTTTCCGCAATCCTCCGGTGCTCTTTATCGGCTGTGCTGCCGCGCCCGGATTTGTTCTCGAAAAGACGATAGCCCGGCAATTCCGGAACAGGGATATCTTTTTTCGTGAACACATCATATCGTCCGGTTTTTCAGTCACTTCCGGAGAATGCCTTGCATCTCGGTGCCCTTTTTGTCGCCAGCCACGTTCTCTCCTCGGGTTCAGTTCGCGAAACCGCGCGGCGCTTCTCGCTCGCGGCCTCCACGGTATCGGCGGCGGTCAGCAATCTTGAGAGTGAGCTTGCGATCAAGTTGACCAAGCGCAGTTCCGGTGAACTCGTCAAACTGATCGCGAGCGGCAAGGTGCGTGACGCGCTGCAGCCCATCATGCACGCGGTCGAGCAGCTTTATGAACTCGCCGGCGAACGCGCCGAAACCTTCGAAAGCTGGGCATCGCGCATTCCGATCAAGCTCGTGACGATCGAGCGCTTTCTGGAGGTCGCGGATCAGGGCAGCATCAATCGTGCCGCCCGGCGTCTTCAGCTTGGCCAGCCGCAACTTTCATTGCAGATCGCCAACCTTGAGAAGTTCGTCGGTCATCAGCTTCTCGAACGTCAGGCGCAGGGCTCGACGCTGACCGAGAACGGAAGGCGGGTCTACGGCATCTTTTCGGCGGTGAGCCAGGCCTGGAATGATCTCAAATCAGCGGCCGACGAACGCTATCGGCGTGCGGCGCGTTCGCTGCGTATCGGATCGATCATTCCGACGGGTGCGGAAAGCTGGGTTGCGCGCTGCCTGGGCGCTGTGGTGGCCGATTGGAATGCGGGGCGCAGCAAGAATGCCATTTCGCTGATCTCCATGACTGCCGATGATCTGCGGGAAGCCCTGAGATCTGGCCGCATCGACGTGGCCATCCTGGATTCGGTGTTCGAGCTGGAAAGCTTCGGACATCGTGAACTCCTTCGCACCGATCTGGTCGCAATCGCGCCGCCGGGAAGTACGGGGCTGACTGTCGCCGATCTGGTGGCCGAGCATCCCATCTGCACGCCGAGCGAGCGAACCGGCCTGGGCGATGCCGCAACCGCACTGAGCCGCGAGCGGACCGTAAGCCGCCGCTTTCGCAACCAGGATATCATGGCGGCGGATTCACTGCCGGTGATCGTC
Source organism: Rhizobium sp. USDA 4016 (assembly GCF_056279705.1). Lineage (NCBI taxonomy): Bacteria > Pseudomonadati > Pseudomonadota > Alphaproteobacteria > Hyphomicrobiales > Rhizobiaceae > Rhizobium > Rhizobium sp. USDA 4016. The sequence goes on along the minus strand of NZ_JBWCCY010000004.1, from coordinate 3,492,646 downwards.
GATCTCGTCGCGAACCACGGCTATGTCTCTTTCCTCGGACGCGTCAGCGCGTTGCCGATCGCCGATCGCGTCCGTATTGTCGAACTCGCAGAACACATCCCGATTTCCTATCATGTCGCCTTCAATCATCGGAAAGCATCGGCGGATGCCTGCGCCATGATTTCTGCAGCCGTGCACAAGATCATCTCGGAGCCTGTCGCAAAAACCGCTGCTGTCGCCTAAAGAGGCTGTCGGCGGATGAAGGAGATTAGAAGATGCCGGCTTTGCTGGAAGTGTGCGTGGACAGCCCGAAAGGCCTTGCTGCCGCAATCGAAGGCGGCGCGGGCCGTGTCGAACTTTGCTCGGCGCTCGAACTGGGCGGCCTGACGCCGGTCGCAGGTCTCATGAAAGCCGCAGCCTCAGCGCCGATCCCAGTCTACGCGATGATCCGTCCGCATTCCGGGCCTTTCATCTTCGATGCAGCGGACGAGGATGTAATGCTGGCGGATATCGATGCCGTCCGCGCTTTCGGCCTCGCCGGCATTGTCATCGGCGCCAACCGACCCGACGGAACGCTGGACATGCCGCTCATCCACCGCTTGAAAAAGCATGCTGCCGGTCTGGGCTCTACGCTGCATCGCGCCTTCGACCTCGTGCCGGATGCCGATGTTGCGTTGGAGCAGGCCGTCGAGCTTGGCTGCGAACGCATCCTCACCTCCGGCTGCACACCGAAAGCGATGGACGGCCTCGAAACGCTGAAGCATATCTCCGCAAAGGCCGCCGGCCGGATATCGGTCATGCCGGGCAGCGGCGTGCGCCCCGGCAATGTTGCGGAAATTCTGCGCGCAACGGGCGCCCGCGAGATCCATGGCTCCTGCAGTTCGCCGGCAGCAAGCGTGGATCCGCGTGCCGTTTATTTCGGCTTCGAGACACCGGCTTCCAATCAAACCGATGTCGCGGTCGTCCGGCAGATGCGCCAGGCGATCGACGCGGCTTAAGCGGCCACTTTGATGACGGCCTTGATGAGGCCGGTCTTTTCATGCGTCCAGCGGGGGAGGTCGCGCGGCGCGTCGGCAAGGGTCGTGCGGTGCGTGATCAGCTTGTCGACCGGTACCAGACCTTTGGCGATCGAATCCGCGACATGCTCGAAGTCGGCGCGCGTCGCATTGCGGCTGCCGATGACCATCATTTCGCGCTTGTGGAATTCCGGGTCGGAAAAGCGGATGTCGTCCTTCACGACGCTAACCAGCACCAGCGCGCCGCCATGCGCCACGAAACTGAAAGCCTTCTCCATCGAAGGACCGTAGCCCGTCGCGTCGAACACGGCATCGAAGCCGTCGCCGTCCGTCTTCGCCTTCACGGCTTCCGCCGTTTCGTCATTGGCGACAATGCCGGAGACGAAGCCGAATCGCTCCGAAGCCATCTGCAACCGTTCGGCACTGGTGTCGAGCAGCGTTACGTCATGTCCGGCAATCCGTGAGAAGATTGCAGCCCCAAGCCCGATCGGACCTGCGCCGATGACCAGCGAGCGCGAGGCTGCGGGCGCCATCGAACGCCGGACGGCGTGTGCGCCGATCGCCAGGAACTCGACGGTTGCTGCCGCCTCGAGGCTCAAGCCTTTCGCGGCATAGAGATTGCCGGCCGGAACGGTGATCTCTTCGCAGAACGCTCCATCGGTGTGGACGCCGAGCACCTTGATACTCGTGCAGCAGTTCGGTTTGTCTTGCCGGCAGGCAATGCAGTTGCCGCAGGAAAGGTAAGGATTGACGATCACCGGCGTTCGGGCAGTCATCGTGACACCGTCACCCGCCTCGAGCACGGTTGCCGAGATTTCGTGGCCCATGACGCGCGGATATTCGAGGAAGGGGTGTTTGCCTTCGAAGATGTGATAGTCCGTGCCGCAAATGCCGACGTGGCTGACGGCAAGCCGTACCCAGCCGGGGGCAGGCGTTCCGGGGGAGGGGTGCTCGACCATTTCGAGCACGCCGGGCTTCTGGCAAAGCACTGCTTTCATGATGTGTCTCGCATTCAGAACATGAAGAAGCCGGTCCTGGACCGGCTTCACGATGTTTCTTCGATCTCACTGGCTCCGGCGGCGGCGCAACTGATCGAAATAGACGATCACGATGATCAGCAGACCGGTGATGATACGCTGCCAGAAGGAGTTGACGTTCAGGAGGTTCGCGCCGTTGTTGATCGTGGCCAGGATGAAGGCGCCGATCAACGGACCATGAACCGAGCCGATCGCACCGAAAAGGCTGGTCCCGCCGATAACGGAAGAGGCGATCGCCTGCAGTTCCCACCCGTCGGCCTGGGTCGCGTTGCCGATCGCGATGCGCGAGGCAAGCAGCACGCCGACGAAGGCGGCGAAGGTCGCCGAGAGAATATAGGCGAGATAGATCATGCCGTCGACGCGCACGCCCGAAAGGCGGGCAGCTTCGCGGTTGGAGCCGACCGCGAAAAGATAGCGACCCCAGCGGCTCAGATGCAGGAAGACGAAGGACGGAACCGCAACGAGTATGACCATCCAGAAGAGGCTCGGCACGCCGAGAAAGTTGGCGCGGGCGAAGTTCGTGAAGGGCTCGTTGACGATATTGATCGTCGATCCGTTGGTGATGAGCAATCCGATACCGCGCAACGAGGTCAGCGTCGCCAAGGTGATGATGAACGGCGGCAGACCCATCTTGACGATGCCGAAGCCGTGAAAGGCTCCGATCCCGACCCCGATCAGCAGCGTTATGACGACGGATGCCCACACCGGGACCCCTGCCTGCAGAAGCCACGCGAGGATGACACCGGCAAAGCCGACGATGGCGCCGACGGATAGGTCGATGCCGGCCGTAATGATAACGAAGGTCTGGCCGAGCGCCAGGATTGCCGTCATCGCGCCCTGCCGCAGCAGGTTCGAAATATTGAGCGGCGTCCAGAAGCTGACGGTGACGATGCCGAGGAGGATCCAGAGGAAGAGAAGCAGCCCGATCAGGGTCAAGCTAAATAGGATGTTCACTTTTCGGCGCGGCGGCGGGGCGACGATTTCCGTGGGGGTTACAGTCATTGGTTTTTCTCTCTCCCTCTTATTCTTTTACTCAGACGCCGATCGCTTCGCCGAGCACTTCTTCATGCGTCGCGGCGTGGTAGTCGTGGCTTGCGACCAATTGGCCGCGGCGGAAAACGTGCAGCCGGTCAGCAAGCTCGTAGACTTCCGGCAGGTAGGACGAGATCAGGATGATGCCTGCGCCTTCCTTCAGAAGCTTGGCAAACAGCCGGTAGATTTCCGCCTTTGTGCCGACATCGACACCAACCGTTGGCTCGTCGAAGATGAACAGGCGTGCGCCGTGGCTGAGCCATTTGCCGATGACGACCTTTTGCTGGTTGCCGCCGGACATGCTGGACGCGAGCACACGGCGGCTCGGTGTCTTGATTGAAAGATTGCGAATCTGCCGGTCGGAATTCTCCGATTCCTCGCTGTGGCTGATGACCGGGCCTTTGCTCAGCCTCTTGAAGACCGGCAAGTTAATGTTGAGACTGATAGACAGGTTGAGGCAGAGCCCCTGATCGCGGCGGCTCTCGGGCGCAAGCGCGATCCCGAGTTCCATCGCCGTGCGTTCGTTCTTGATATCGACCTGCTTGCCCATCCAGCGGATTTCGCCGGCCGTCGTCTTTTCGCGGCCGTAGAGGCCGAGTGCGAATTCGCTGCGTCCTGCCCCGATCAGGCCGTAAAGCCCGACGATCTGGCCGGCCTTCACGGTCAGCGATACGTCCTCGAAACCAGGCCCCGAAAGCCCGCGTACATCAAGGATCGTTTCGCCGATCGGAATTTCTTCCTTGTGATAGATCTGTTCGATCGAGCGGTTGATCATCAGTGCAATCAGTTCCGCCTCGTTCGTCTCGCCTATCGCGCGCGTGCCGACATGGGTGCCGTCGCGCAGCACCGATACGCGGTCGGCAAGCTCGAAAACTTCTTCCATGCGGTGGCTGATGTAGACGATTGTCACGCCTTCGCCCTGCAGGCGACGGATGAGCTTGAAGAGTTGTGCAGATTCCTGTCGGGTAAGATAAGCCGTCGGCTCGTCGAAGATGAGGAACTGCGTACCGCGCATAGCTGCGCGTGCCGTTGCAACGAGCTGCTGCTGGCCGATGGTGAGCGCACTCAGCAGGACATTTGCGGGCAGGCCGAAGCCGAGATCGTCGAGGACGGCCTGTGCCATCTTGACCATCTGCTTCTTTCGCATGAGGCCGTACTGGTTGACTTCGTCGCCGAGAAAGAGATTGGCCGCAACCGTCAAGTGCGGGCAGAGCACCACCTCCTGGTGGACGGCGTTGATGCCGCGCGCGATCGCCTCGTTCGGCGTCGCAAGTGCAACGGGATGGCCGCACCAGAAAATTTCCCCGGCGGTTCGGCTGATCACACCGGTCAACAGCTTGATGAGGGTTGATTTGCCCGCACCGTTTTCGCCGACAATCGCATGAATTTCGCCGGCCAGAAACGTCATCGTCGCGGGCTTTAGCGCTTGGACATAGCCATAATTCTTCTGTAACGCCCTGAGCTCGAGGATCGGTGAGCCTGCAGGAATGCGGTTTGCCTCTTTCAGTGTCGCGCTGTCGTCGTGGCGATGACTGACCTCTTCCAGGCTCATGGACGTCTCCTCCTCACGAATTGCTGTCTCCTCCACCAGCGATCCGCACCCCTCGGGAAAACGATAACACAGGTGAAGAAAAGGCTGCGCGGAATTTCTCGCGCGCAGCCTTGGCTCGTGTTTACTGGATCTTCGGATTGATCAGCGCATCGATCTTCGGATCGTTCATGTTCGTCTTGGTGACGAGGTTCGCGCCGGTATCGACGTTTTCTTCGACCTTCTCGCCCTTCGAAACCGCAAGCGCGGTCTTTATGCCGTCATAGCCCATGCGATAGGGGTCCTGTACGACGAGGGCGGCCAGCGCGCCTTCCTTCAGGAAGCCGACGGTCTTCTCGTCGCTGTCGAAGGCGACGACCTTGATCTTGTCGCCGAGCTTGTTTTCAGCGATCGCCTGGCCAACACCCTGCCCCAGGATCAGGTTGGAAGCAAAGACCCCGACGAGGTTCGGGTTGGCGGTGATCAGGTCGGTCATCATGTTGAGACCGGTCGTTGCCTGGCCATCACCGTATTTGTCGGCAATGACCTTCAGGCCGGGATACTTGGTCTTCACTTGATCCAGGAAACCTTCGCGGCGCTGCTCGAGCGAGCCGACGCCCGGAAGATTGGTGAGGATTACCACTTCGCCCTCTTCCTTGCCCGTCATTTCCTTGATGGCTGCAGCCAGACCGTCAGCTGCGATACGGCCGCCCTGAACGTTGTCCGTCGTCAGGAACGACTTGAATGCCTTGGAATCGGCGGCAGAGTCGATACCGATGATCGGAACCGATTTGGCGGCTTCGTCGATCGGCTTGCCGAGCGCCTTGAACTCGGTCGGCGAAATGACGACGGCGGCGGGTTTGCCAGCGACGGCGTTTTCAAGAATGCTGATCTGGCCATTGATGTCGGATTCGGCCTGCGCGCCGAGTTCCGGGACGTTGACGCCGAGATCCTTGCCGGCCTTGCGGGCGCCGGCGAGCACGATCTGCCAGTAGAAGGACGTCGTATCCTTGACGATGATCGGGATCGTCACGTCGGCTGCGAAGGATGGGACCGGCATTGCAGTTGCGATGACGGCGGCGCCCGCGAGAGCCGTGAAGGCTCGACGAGACAGAATGGATTTCATGCGCATGTGGGTTCTCCTCTCAGGTGCGTTCTCCTCCAAGAAACCAGACCGCTGAACGCAGGCGGACGATTTTTATCTATAAAAAACAGATGCCGAAGGAAGTTAGCCGAGGCCTTTTCAAATTGCAAGGGGCTAGAGGCCGGCTGCGGCTGTTTCGACTATACTCTCAAGCTCCTGTTTTTAAATAAATTAAACTGCATTCTAAAATAAATCTCAGCCGCGATAGACTTCATGCGGATGCACGACGCCTTTCTTCAGAATAAGATTTCCATACAGCCGGAATTCGGTCGTCGCGACGATATAGGCGGCCTTCCTGGCATGCTCGTAGAATGCGAAGCGTTCAAGCGGTGCGATCCGGAAATCGCCAGCCCGCCTGTTCACAATCTCCTGGAATTCGACGCATACCTCCGGCATGGCGCCGGGATCACCGACGACCTCCATGCGCCATGCCGTTTCCGGAACGAACGTGTCCAGCGGCATATGCGTCAGGATCGCTTCGGCCATCTCGGTCGCCGTTACGCCATCGGCACGAATGACATCCGGTCCCATGGTGCTCGAGGGAAAGTTGGCGTCCGCGATGACAATGTCGTCGCCGTGTCCCATGCACGCTATGGCGCGCAGAAGATCCGGGCTGAGAACGGGATGAATTCCTTTGAGCATCGTCTGGTCCTTAAACGCGCACCGCATCTTCGCCGAGCGGCGGCGCGACGAGTGTCAGGTGGTCGAATTCAGGGAAGATCGTGTCGGGTAGCGCGGGCTCGAGGAGCTCCATGTTGCGCTTGAGGCTGGATGCCTTTGCCGTACCGATCAGCACGGAAGAAACGGCTGGCTCGCGGAGCGGGAATTGCAGCGCCGGGGCCGCGAGCACAACGCCGTGGCGTTTGGCGATGTCTTCCATCGCGCCCACCTTGGCAAGCACGTGCGGTGTCGCGGGCATGTAGTCGAAATGCGAGCCCGGCACCGGACCAGTCGCAAGGATGCCGGAATTGAAGACGCCACCGACAACCAGAGACGTGCCTTTCTTGCGACAGAGCGGCAGGAGCTCCGCCACGGCGGAGCGATCGAGCAAGGTATAGCGCCCGGCCATCAGGATGGCGTCGATGTCGGCGTTGCGCATGACATCGAGACAGACAGGAACCTCGTTGACGCCCAGGCCGAAAGCCTTGATCGCGCCCGATGACTTCAGCTCTTCCAGCGCCTTGATGCCGGAATTGAGAAAATTTTTCAGGTGGACGGCATTCTTCGCCGCACCGTGCGTGTAGCTGCCGATGTCGTGGACATAGAGAATGTCGACGCGATTGAGCCCCAGCCGCGCATAGCTGAAATCGACCGATCGCATGATGCCGTCATAGGAATAGTCGTAATCGGCATCGAAGGAGAACGGATCGACATAGCTATAGTCGGGCACCGTTCCAGTCGGCACGGGCCGCAAAAGCCGGCCAACCTTGGTCGAAAGCACGTATTCGCTCTCGGGCTTTGCCCTCAGGAAATCGCCCACGTGGCGCTCGGCAAGGCCGAGGCCATACCAGGGGGCCACGTCGAAATAGCGGATGCCGCTCGCCCAAGCAGCTTCCAGCGTTTCCATTGCCTGTTCGCGCGGGCAGGCACGGTACAGGCCACCCAGAGCCGCGGCACCGAAGCTGATTTCGGTGACCTTGAGTTCCGTCTTGCCGATTTTCCTCGTCTTCATCTTCCCTCCCCGTGAAAAGCCGATCTCCGTTAGAGCGTTGCTCCCAGATGCCACGGTACGAATTCGTTGTCGCCGTAGCCGAACTCCTCGCTTTTCGTCTTCTTACCGGAAGCCGTATCGATGATCAGGTTGAAAATTTCGCGCCCCTTGCCGCTGATCGTCGCATCGCCGGTGGCGATCGTGCCGCAATCGATATCCATGTCCTCTTCCATCGAAGCATAGAGCGCCGAATTGCTGGAGAGCTTGATCGAGGGTGCGGGACGACAGCCGAAACAGCTGCCGCGGCCGGTTGTGAAGGCGATCATGTTTGCGCCGCCTGCAACCTGCCCCGTTGCGGAAACCGGGTCGTATCCGGGCGTATCCATGAAAACGAGTCCCGGTGCAGTCACGCGTTCGGCATAGCTGTAGACCGCCGTCAGCGGGGACCGGCCACCCTTGGCGACTGCACCGAGCGATTTTTCAAGAATGGTTGTCAATCCGCCGCGCTTGTTGCCGGGCGAGGGGTTGTTGTCGAGCGAGGCACCATGCAGCCCGACATATTTTTCCCACCAGGCGATCTTGTCGTCGAGCTTCCGGGCCACGTCTTCGTTGATCGCGCGGCTGCGCAGCAGATGCTCAGCGCCGTAGATTTCCGAGGTTTCGGAAAGGATCGCGGTCCCGCCGGCTGCGGCCAGAAGATCGGCTGCGACGCCGAGCGCCGGATTGGCGGTAATACCCGAAAAGCCATCCGACCCACCGCATTGCAGGCCGATGATGATCTCGCTGATGGGGATCGGCGTGCGCCGCTCCCCACCGACATCGGCGGCGATTTCCCGGAGCATCCCCATTGCGCGTTCGACGGCCCGCCGCGAGCCGCCGGCATCCTGAATGTTGAAGTGCCGCTTGGCATTGCCGGCACCGCTTTGGCCGTAGAGCGTCAGCTGGTTTACTTCGCAGCCAAGGCCGATCATCAGCACGCCACCGAAATTGACATGGCGCGTGTAGCCCGCAAGCGTGCGGTGAAGGACCGATATGCCATCACCCGTCGAGCTCATGCCGCAGCCCTGGTCGTGCACGATCGGCACGAAGCCGTCGATGCCCTCGTAATACGGCAGGATGGTGCGATTGGCCTCGTCTGCAATCGCACGGCAGACGGTGGTGGAACAGTTCACGCTAGCGATGATGCCGATATAGTTGCGCGTCGCCGCCCGGCCATCGGCGCGGCGGTAACCCATGAAGGTTCTCGCGCGGTCTTCCGCGGTCGCCGCCTCCGGCGCGGAATTCGCAGTTGCCGCCAGCCGATCGTTCTCGAAATGCAGGTTATGGCTGTGGATATGATCGCCGGCCTTCACCTCGGCCGTCGTTCGACCGATCGCCTGGCCATATTTCACCACCGGCGTGCCGAGCGGGATGTCGGCGATCGCAACCTTGTGGCCGGGTTCGATTTTCTGCCGGGTCTCGATACCTGCGACGGTCGCTCCGGCTTCGATCGCTGCCGTTGCGACGGCGACGTTATCTCCAGCAGAAAGGATGAGCCAAGGCAGTTTGTCCAATTGTCTTCTCCCTGAGGAATGCGCCCGCTGCATCGGCAAAATGCGCATTGATTTTGTTTTTTATCTACAATAAACATTTTCAAGTCAACGGGAATATTGTTCCTGTGGTCAAGGGAGGCAAACAGCCGCAGATGGCCAGGAAATAGGATAAAGGTCGCAGTCGAACAGCTCCTACGCGCTTCAGACTTTGCAGGTTGCGAAGTATAAAAGGCACGAGGAAAGAGCGGGGTAACATGGCAAGGCAGAATACGGTCTTCAAGGAAGCCTATAACAGGTATGCTGCTGCTCTGCGCCCGGATGCCGCCTTGCCTTCCGAACCCGAAATCGCCGCGCAGCTCGGCATCAGCCGCAGCACGACCCGCGCGATTTTGACCCGCCTGAACGACGAAGGCATCATCCGGTGGAACAAGCGCCAGAAGATCGTGCTGCGCGTTCCCACCGAGAAAGACCTCTTTCCGTCCGAAGAGACGGATTCGCTGCACGACATCATCGAGCGCAGCTTCATGCAGCGCATTCTGTCGGACGATGCCGCGCCCGGCATGCAGATCAACGAGCTGGAACTGGCTCGTGAGATCGGCACCGGTACGACCAGCGTTCGCGAATTTCTCATCCGTTTCTCGCGCTTCGGCCTCATTGAAAAGCGGCCGAACAGCCACTGGATCCTGAAAGGCTTCACCCGCGAATTTGCACTGGAACTGGCGGATGTCCGCGAAATGTTCGAGCTCCATTCGGCCACCGAATTCGGCAAGCTGCCGCCCGAAAGCGAAGCCTGGGCGGCGCTGGCCGATATCAAGGCCGAGCATCATGCGATGCTCAACGATTTCGATGCGCGCTACAAGGAATTCTCAGCCCTTGACGAGCGCTTCCATCTCTTGATCCACGGCGCCGCGAAAAACCGGTTCATCGCGGACTTCTACGATGCGATCGCGATCATCTTCCACTATCACTACCAGTGGAACAAGGCGTTCGCCCGCCAGCGCAACGGACGCGCCATTCACGAACATCTCGACTATATCGCGGCACTGGAATCACGCGATCAGGCGGCAATCGACTTCTCGTGCCGCCTGCATCTGCGTTCTGCACGCCAGACCCTTCTTCAGTCGCTGCCGCAGAATCCTGCCGGGCCGTCTCCAGCTTAGGCAAGCGCAGTCGGCGCGTGGATCTAATGGGCGGTATAGGCCCCGTCCACGAGATGGTAGCTTCCAGTGATAAAGCTTGCTTGTTCGGACAGAAGGAAGCACACGAGGGCTGCGACTTCCTCCGGCCTGCCGCGCCTGCCCATCGGCTGAAGCGCTTCCATGCGCCGGCTTCCCGCTATTGCAAGATGCTCGGTCAGAAGCGGTGTTTCGATCCAGCCGGGGCCGACGGCATTGATGCGGATGCCCAGTCTCGCATATTCGATTGCGGCAACCTTGGTCAGGCCGACAACCCCGTGTTTGGCGGCCGTATAGGCTGCTGTAAATGGCAATCCAACGGAACCGAGGGCGGAAGACATGTTGACGATGGCCCCTCCGCCGCGTTGCAGCATGGCGGCAATCTCATGCTTCATGCAGTAGAAGACGCCGTTCAGGTTGACGTTCATCAGGTTGTGCCAATTGTCGAGCGGGTAGTCTGCCGTCGCCTTTCGGGGGCCGTCTATGCCTGCATTGTTAACCGCCAGATGCAGCCCGCCGCATGTCTCGACAGTGTAGCCGATCAGCTTTTCCACAGCCCCGGCATCCGTGACATCGACCGCAAAGTCCCGCGCCCGCCCACCCTTTGAACAGATCTCCGCGGCAAGGTTGCGTGCGGCGTCAGCATCGAGATCGGCAATGACAACCTCTGCTCCCTCGTCAGCGAGCTGCCGGCAAATGGCTGCGCCTATACCGGACCCTCCGCCGGTTACGAGCGCGACTTTCCCCGTGAAGTCAGGCTTCGTCATCAAGTCCCTCCTCATTATCCCTGCCACTAGTCGAGCAGAGGCATGCCATTGATGCAAGACCTTTCATAACCGCAAGCAACGCGGCCGCTCGTTCTGCGAGCCCTTCACCCTTCATGCTCCCGGTTGGGGCAGCGCCCTCGGCCCTCAAAGGACGTCAGCGCAGGTTCAAGGCGAACGAGAGCGTTTGCACCTTTCACCTTTGACGCGAGGCTTGGCCGGTTGGCGCCGGGATGTTAAGACGAAGAATAGGGTCGATCGATTGCTTAGCAGGTAGAGATGGAAAAAAAACACGTTGCGCGCCGGGGGCTCCTGCTGGGCAGTCTGGCGTTGATGGTATCTGGATGTGCTTCAACGACGGGATGGCAGGTGGGGTCGATGTTTTCGTCGACACCGCGAATCAGCTCTCGCTACCGGCGGCGGCGCGTGCCATATGACGGAAGCGAGCCGCCTGGAACGATCGTGGTCGACACCTACGAGCGTTACCTTTATCTGGTCGAAGGCGGCGGCGAGGCCCTGCGCTATGGCGTTGCAGTCGGCGAGGAGGGGCTGACGCTCAAGGGAAGGGCGACCATCGGGCGGAAGGCGGAATGGCCCTCGTGGATGCCCACAGCCAGCATGATACGGCGCAAGCCGCACCTGGCGCAGTATGCAGGCGGTGTTTCGGGCGGACCCCACAATCCGCTTGGCGCCGCTGCCCTTTATCTCTACAGGGGCGGACAGGACACCCTGTTCCGGCTGCATGGAACGAACGAGCCCTGGTTGATAGGGCAAGCGGTTTCCAATGGATGCATTCGATTGACCAATGAGGACATCGTCGACCTCTACAGCAGGGCTCCGGTGGGAACGCCAGTATTGGTCATATGATGCTTACATTTTGTAACGATAACGCCACGGTCTGTTAGGCATTATGAGGCACCCGGGGCCGCGTAGGGGCAAGGTGTGTCCTTTCTGCACTTGGCTTAGGCGTATTTTGCGGCTATTAGTAGAAGCGTTGCCTTCGATAACCTATTCCGTGCTAAGGAGAGGACTACTGATGAGCAGAATTCTGATCATGTGCCTAGTTGCGTTGTTTTCCGTTGCAAGCCTGAGCGCTTGCGGGACGATCGGTAAGGGCAAGGGGAAGGCCCCACCGCCCGTAGCGGAAACGGCACCGGCACCAGTATATAAGTAGTAACTAACTGTTGCTGAATGGGAGGGGGCATTCGTGGCCCTTCCCGACATCGTGCAGTCCGGGCTGGACCTGCCTTGCAGCTTGCAGCGCAAAGATTGGCGTCAAGCGGGGCATGTGTGGATGCTCGCTCGATACCGGGAGATGAAGTGTAGCGATGACGCTTGCAAAGGGCCGTCTATCACTTGTAATTCTATTCGCTCTCGCGCTCACATCATGCCAGACAGAAGACAAGCCACCGCAGCCGCGATTCGTTTCGGATGCACGAGGGGGGTCTGTTGGCGAATCATCCCAAAAAAGAGATGGCCAGTACTTTGTCGAATTCCGCTCGCGCTACGCGCTGAGCTACGGCCATACCTACGTGATTTTCGGGCGGTTGAACAAAGCTGGCGGGATGGTCAATCCGGAGGTCGCGGGGCTTGCTCCGGCGACCAATGATACAGGCCCCTATGTTCTCGGCCACTTCGTGCCCGTCCCGGCCGAAACCGGGGCCAGTGACGGCGACTTGGAGGAGGCCTACAGGTCGGCAAGCTGGCGCGTCCTTCTCACTCCATCGGAATACGATGATACCGTCGCCTTCATACGCAAGCTGAAGGCCAAATCCAAGTTTTGGCAGGCTTCGGTTTATAACTGTAACGCTTTCGTAGCAGAAATCGCTCGCGCGATGGGCTACAAGGCGCCCAGCATCTGGCTCCGCCCGCAACAATTCGTGACGCAGCTTCGAGAAATGAACACCTAAATGCGAGGCGGGCAAGCTGCTATACCGCTTCTCCATCCAGTCGGTTGCAGGACGCAGAAGGGCTCTGGAGACTTAAATTGAGCATAGCTGTTGTCGGCAAGGTCCTATGGGTGCTCGGCGTCGTTGCCTGGTATATCATCCGCTATCCGTTCGAGCGCCGCGCCAAGCGCGTGCGTGTCGTCAGTCACCGCCGTTCTCGTATCGAGACGATCGGGCTTGCGTCGGCGCTGCTCGGTCTTGCGATCGTGCCGGGGTTCTATGTCGCCACCGGCCTGCCGCAAGCAGCCGATTATCCGGCCCGCGCTTGGGCGGTGGCCGTCGGGGTGGTGCTCTTTGCCGCCGCCATGTGGGTCTTTCGCAGAACCCACAAGGAACTCGGCCGCAACTGGTCCATCACGTTGGAGATTCGCGACCAGCATCAGCTGATTTGCAGCGGTCCCTACGCTTTCGTCCGCCATCCCATGTACACGTCTTTCCTGCTGATGGGTCTCGGCCAGGCCTTTCTGCTGTCGAATTGGGTCGTGGGGCTTGCTGGTCTGATCGGCTTCGCAATCCTCTTTTTTCTACGGGTGGACAAGGAAGAGCGTATGATGCTGGAGATTTTCGGCGCGCAATATCGCGCCTATATGGATAGGACCAAGCGAATTATTCCCTATCTTTATTAGAGGAGGCATGATGCGAGGCCGGACCATCAAGCTTTCGGCGGCACGGCGCCTTGTCGGGGATCTGATGCGGTTCTCGATCGGAGTGCCGCGGGTCACTGTGCAGCGGCAGATGAACCTCGGCCCGCTCCAGAAGGCCAGAATGGCGCAGCCAAGCAGGCCCTCCTGGACCGTACTCTTCTTGAAGGGATACGCGCTTCTCTCCCAGGAGACACCGGACCTAAGGCGCGCTTACATCAAGTTCCCGAGAGCTCAGCTCTATGAATATCCGGAAAGCGTGGCCTCGATTGCCCACGAGCGCGAATATGGCGGCGAGCGGGTCGTCTTGCTGAGCTCGATCAAGGCCCCCGAGCGGCGACCGATCGCCGAACTCGAGGCCTTGATCCAGGCGGCGCGCTCGCGCCCGGTCCTGGAAATCAAGGAGTTCCGGCGTGCATTGAAGTTTGCCCGTGGGCCGGCGCCTTTGAGGTGGCTGTTGATGTGGCTCGGGCTGAATATCGGGCGGCAGCGTGCCCGCCGGTTCGGCACTTTCCAGCTGTCGGTCTATTCCGGCCTGGGGGCAGAGTCACTCAACCCCCTTTCGCCTTTGACCACGCTCTTCAATTACGGCCCGATCTCGGCAGATGGATCGGTCACGGTCCGGATCCACTACGATCACAGGGTCATGGACGGCGCCAATGTCGCACGGGCGCTGGAGCGGTTCGAAAAGATATTGAACGGCGAAGTCGCCAGCGAAGTAAAGAGCATCGCCCCGCAGGGTGCTGCCGCTCTCGATACGGCGGCTTCAGGGACGGCAATATGATCATGCAGAGTGAGTTTCGTCCGGCGGCTGTCGTGGTCGGTGCGTCGCGCGGCATCGGCAGGGCAATTGCCAAGGTTGTCGCCCGGGAGCATGGGGCCGTCGTTGTGCTCGTTGCGCGCTCGCCTGAAGGTCTGGCTGCTGCTGCGGCCGACGTGCGGGCGGCCGGCGGCGAGGCATTCACGCTGGAATTGGATCTCCTTGTGGCCGATGCCTCGGCGCACCTGCAGGACTTCCTGTCTGCAAACGGGTTGTTTTGCGATGTTCTGGTCAACAGCGCCGGATACGGACTGCGCGGTGCGGCGACGCTCCTTCCGGTCGAAGATCAGCTTGGCATCATCGATCTCAACATACGAGCCCTCAGCGACCTGACCCTTCGCTTCCTGCCGGGAATGGCAGCGCGCGGGCGTGGCGGCGTGCTCAATCTCGGTTCCATAGCCGGATTCACGCCCGGGCCGAATATGGCCCTGTATTATGCGAGCAAAGCTTTTGTACGCTTCTTTTCGGAAGCGCTTCATCAGGAATTGCGCCGCACGGGCGTGACCGTCACATGCGTTGCGCCGGGACCGGTGTCGACCGAGTTCCTCGAAAAATCCGGCGCCGGCCGGGCACAGCTTTTCAAGATATTGCCGAAGCTCGATTCGGACTATGTGGCAGAACGCGCCTGGCGCGGCTTCAAGTCCGGCCGCCGCCTGGTCGTCCCCGGCATCTCGGCCAAGCTTGTCGCCCTTGCCGCGGCCTTCCTGCCCTCCGCAGCCACGCTTCCCCTGATCGGGCGTCTGCAGCGCCGCAGCAGCGATCCATGCCCCTGCGGCTCCGGCAAGACCTTCAAGGAATGCTGCCGCATTGGCCATCGGGGGATTGCTGCCGGAGACAGTTGATTGGCGTGGCAGCGTCAGGAGGCACGCTTGCGGATTTCCGGAGATATCAGGGGGCGAGTTTATCAACAAAATCAATCAGAAAGGAATGGTGTCGCTTTACGTGACTCGAACAGGTGACCCCATCATTACGAACACATTTACGCTACGGGGGGCCGCAACGCACGGGAGCGGACATGCCTGAGAGCGCGTCTGCCTCCGGATGAACCGTCGCGACAAGTTCAGACCGCCGCCAAGAAAGTTGCAATATCCGACCGGCTCGACAGCCTTAACTTTTGAAACGGATGTTCCTCGAAAAACCGTTCATGGGCGTCGGCCAGTCGCATTTGCCATTGCTCAACCTCTCATGAAGAGGTCAAGCGTACAATGTAATGAACTTTCCAGATGACTAGGATTTTAGCGATAAATCTGGCTTAGTCGCTGCTAACAGTAGGAATGGTGGTCGTCTAAGTGTTTCCTCCAACGAAGGGCGCTCTTTCAGGAACTCCGCTAACGGCTTTGGCTCTCCGATATGGTCAAGCCGGAAGCCTGCCGCTATCAGGGTGTTGACATAGGTTTCGACCGTGCGATGAAATTTCGTAACACCGTCGACGAACCACGAGGTACGACGCTCGCCCTCACGCTGATATTGGTCGAGCGGCCAATGAAGGGGTGCGCCATCGGGGCCCAGTACCCATCCGACAGGATGGGCCGTGCAGGCGGGATGCTCCACCGAAAATATGAACTTCCCCCCGGATGTGAGGCCCGCGAACATGCGCTTGGTTACCGCCGCGTAGTCATTAATATAATGCAGGGCTAACGAGGAAACGCACAAATCAAAGCTCTCTGGCTTAGGTGAGAAATCTTCGATTGAGCTATGCAGATAGACGATATTGTCATCAGCCGTGAGTCGCGCCGCTTCCGCAATCATGTTCTCGGACACGTCTAGTGCGGTGACGGACTGTGCGCCATGACCGCGTGCGTAGCGCGCGAAATCTCCGAAACCGCAGCCAAGGTCCAGAACGCGTCGTCCCGACAAGTCTGGCAGTAAAACGCATGAAGCGCGGGGACTTCCAGAGCTCCGTTCAGGCCGGTGTCGTTCTGGCGCAGATTCTTGTAACCCTCGAAAAATACAGGATCGTCATAGACGTTCTGCGGCATGCGATTGTGACCGGTGTTCATCTGAAGTCCTTTTTCGTGAAGGAGCCGCAAAAATCCCGCAGACCGTCCTAAAGCTCAAGCCGGATATTCCCGCATAGTATTGTGTTTCAAAAAAGCCAATTTTTGGAACAGAATTGTCGCGGACCCACATTCGTGACGTTGAAACGAGTATCGGATTCTAATACAATTTTCTACACGGGAAGTTTTCGGACAGTTGCAAGCCTGCCATTCCCGTCGCTTGCACTGTGCAAATTAGAATGCAGTTCAATGGCCGCTCTGGGCTCAGGGGTAGTCGGTCCACTTCTGGATTGCGGTCCGAAGCGGTCACTACCGTGCGCTTGAAATCAAACTTAGTTGAGAGCAAACCAATACTTAGGTTAACCGTGCTATCTGCGCGTGTAAGACTTATCAGCCGGAAAGTTAACGGGGAGGAGAAAAGCGCCGTCACAGGACAATGTTGCGGGTGCTCGCTGGTACCGGGGCGATCAGCGGCTCGCAAGCGCGTTGCACAGGGTTGTTCTATGGCTGCCCGAGAGGGTTCATCTTCCCCGCCTCGCATTCCGGCAGTCGCACAGGTTTGGCGAGTTTTGCCAGCGCCTCGGGCTTGGCGCACGCCGGGAAGCCAGCTAGCGGCATCGTCTCTATGAACCGACTGCGCTCCATTGTGCTTAGGCCGGGTTCATTGATCATGCTCTCTACAGTCAGGTCCGGGTGCTGCTTGAGAGCTTCTATAACCGAAGCATTCGCCTCAACGGTTCGACCCAGTGCCGCGAGGGAGCTGCTACGCACCACCCAATTCCACTTTTGGTAGTTGTTAGGCGTCATGCGCTCCAGCATCTTCACCGCGTCCTCATACCGGCCCGCCATAAAATAGGCAGGTGAGAAGAAGTTGGACGTCCACATCGGATAGTTCGGGTCGAGCCGCATTACCTGGTCGACCATTTGAGCGCCGCGTTCAGGTTCACCGAAGTGTGCTGCAAAGCCGGAATAGAAAGTCAGGATTTCGGACGAACCGGGAGCTAGACGAAGGGCCGTGTCCAGCTCAGCCTTGGCGCGGCCCATGTCACCCTTATTTGCAAGGCTCATACCAAACACCGCGTGTGCTTCAGCGTCGCTCGGATCAAGCCGCACCGCGCGTTCGGCCACATCGGCAGCCGCCTTGCGATTGCTTTCGGGATTGACACCAAACACACCCAATAGATCATGAGCATGGTAAAGTTCTACCCAGGCCCGGGCCAGCCCCGGGTCCAGCTCGACGGCGCGGGTGAGAAACGTGATGGCCTCCTCCTCATCCGCTTTGGTGAGCTTTTCAATCTTCTCGGTCCCGAGCAGGTAGTAATCATAGGCATTCAGATTTTCAGGCCGTTTACGTTTGGCTGCGGCCCGCCCGGCTTCTTGAATTAGTCCCACTCCGCCGCCGAGGCGGTTGGTGACCTGCTCTGCGATTTCGGTCTGAACGGCGAACACGTCCTCAGCGGGCCGGTCCCAATTCTCCGACCAAAGATGGTGGCCGGTTTTTGCATCGATCAACTGTGCTGTGATCCGTACCCGGCCACTCTGCCGCTGGATCGAGCCTTGCAGTACAAAGCCGACATGGAGCGCACTTGCGACCTGGCGGGCATCCACCGGCTTACCTTTATAAGCTTCCGTCGAATTCCGCGCCACCACCTCGAATTCGGGAAACCGCGCGAGGTCGGTGATGATGTCCTCAGTCAGGCCATCGGCCAGACGCCCACTAGCGTCGTCTCCGCCATAATTGTCGAAGGGCAGCACCGCCACCGACGGCTTGCCGCTCAAAGGTTCGGGCTGTAATAGCCACCAGACCCCGCCGCCCGCCAGAGCAAGCGCCACGATCGCCGCCGCAGCCGTCTCGGCCCAGCGCGGTATCATTCCGAGAAGCGGGCGACGCGCCCGTTTGCCGTCGAGTCTCAGCCGATACATCCGCACTGGGCGGCTGATGTTCTTGACCTGCTGCTCGCCGGCGAAATCGAGCGGCCAGTCGAGTTTGCCCTGGAGATGATCGTAGGCTGTGCCCGACACCATCACGCCGCCCGGCTCGGCCAAATGCTCCAACCGCGCGGCGACATTCACCCCATCCCCATACACATCGCCATCCACCAACGCCACATCGCCCAGATTGATCCCGACGCGGAATACGATGCGCTCAGGCTCCGGTAGGTCGGCGTTGCGCGCCGCCACGGTATTTTGAAACTCCGCGGCGCAGGCAACCGCATCAACCACGCTGTCGAAGACGACGAGCGCGCCGTCGCCCATCAGCTTGATAACGGTGCCATGGCGCTGGGAGATGGCGGGATTGATCAGGTCGGCGCGGATGGCCTTCAGTCGCTTGATGGTGCCGGCCTCATCGGCCTCCATCGCCTTCGAGTAGCCTACCATATCCGCCGCTAGGATCGCGAGCAGCTTCCGGTTGAGCGCGGGGGTACTCATCATCGTTGCCTTGCATGAACATGCAATAGTGTCGGCAGTCTACACCCATCGAAGCGCCGCAACTACCACACCGCCAAAACGGCATGTCTGCTTGTGGAGCCATGAGCGGACGATTGAAGATTTCCGATCAGCGGCTGGAATCGACAAAAATCGGAAGTCCCTCGGTCGAATTTTTAGACTCAAGACCCGTAGGCGACGCTTCGTCAGAATCGGCTGCGCGCTTAGGCAAACTTGCACTGCTAGCCCTCGTATCATCGTGATCGGCCTGACTTTCGACACGACCCTTCACTGCGAAAGAGACCGGTCTGGAACGCTTCTTGACGCCGATGCCGTATAAGCTACAACTTGTCCATGCGCCGTGACCACCTCTCCTCCTGAAGCGGGATAATCGTCATGTGTCACAAATCCTTTGGATCGCATGACCTGGCAAAAGGCAAGGTTGTGGCGCATGCCGTGTCCTGCGCCGCAGCGTTGTTCTTTCTTGCGCGCCCAGTTTTCACGATGCTTCGCTCTGGCAGAGAAATGTTTGCAGCGGCTCTCCTGCTCGGACTTTGCGCCACCGCGAGCGCCGATGACGTGCTTTTCGAAAACGTCCGCATCTTCGACGGAAAAGGTGCTGCTCTTTCGGCTCCGTCGAATGTGCTGGTCCAGGGCAATGTGATCGCGGAGATTTCGACAAGCTCCATCGAAGCCGAAGGCGCTGAGCGCATTGCCGGCAACGGGCGAACGCTGATGCCCGGCCTGATCGATGCGCACTGGCATGCGATGTTGGCTGCGTCCACCCCGGCAGAGGCAATGGGCGACGTCAGCTTTGCCAGTATCCTGGCCGGCGATGAGGCGACGGATACGCTGATGCGCGGCTTCACCACCGTCCGCGACGTGGGCGGGCCGGCGTTCGGCCTCAAGCGCGCGATAGACCGGGGCATCATCCCCGGACCGCGCATCTATCCGTCCGGTGCCATGATCACAGTGACCAGCGGGCATGGCGATTTCCGCCAGGTCACCGACCTGCCACGGAGGACCGGCGGCCTTCTCACCCCCATGGAGACGATCGGGGGTGCAATGGTCGTGGACAGCCCCGACGAGGTGCGTTTGCGCGTCCGCGAGCAGTTCATGCAGGGGGCCGTTCTGATCAAGCTGACGGCGGGAGGCGGGGTGTCTTCACCCTTCAGCCCGCTCGACGTCACCACCTTCACCGAGCCAGAATTGCGGGCGGCCGTTGAAATTGCCGAGAACTGGGGCACCTACGTCGCCGCGCACGCTTTCACCCCGGATGCGATCCGGAAGGCTATCGCGGCTGGTGTGAAGTGCATCGAACACGGCTTCCTCATGGATGAGGCCACCGCCAGGCTGATCGCCGAAAAGGGAATTTGGCTGAGTTTGCAGCCGCTACCCGAATTGATGAGGACAGGCCTCCGCGAGGGTTCGGTCGAGCGCGCCAAGGCCGATGAGGTGTGGCCGGGCATCGGCAGGACATACGAACTGGCAAAGAAGTACAAAATCAAGACAGCGTGGGGAACGGATGTCCTGTTCTCCCGTGCGCTGGCGAAGCAGCAGGGAGCAATTCTGGCCTCGCTCGTGCGTTGGTACACGCCTGCCGAAGCGCTCGTCATGGCGACCGGGACCAATGCCGAACTGCTGGCGCTGTCGGGCCAGCGCAACCCCTATCCGGGAAAGCTCGGCGTGATCGAGGAAGGCGCGCTCGCGGACCTCCTGCTCGTAGAAGGCAATCCGCTGGAGAACATCGACCTGGTGGCCGATCCTGCCAACAGCTTCAAAATCATCATGAAGGACGGCCTGATCTACAAAAACACGCTGACCCAGTGAGGAACGACTGAGCCGCCTGTCCTGCTGGACGCGCCGATGGCCTGCTGGCCGCAGAGCGCTGGCATTCCACAGGCGAGCGACAAGGAATGGCCGCTTTCCATCAATGTAGACGCTCGGCTGACCGACAGAAGCGGGCCAAAAGCTGCCTGGACCACGGCCACCACAGCCCCGTAGCGCCACTTCTGGCCCTTTCCAATGAACTCCTGAAGATCGCGTCAACGGCTTACCTTCTGTCACATTTCGAATACACGACCTAGACCATACTGGGACAAAGGCCCCGATGGCCTGGTTGCCCCGAAACCTTAACTTGCCACCAGATCTCCACGATCATGTCTATACCACGGAGGACGCAACTATCCGTGCCTTGCTGAAATCCTATTCGACAGAGGAAAGCTAAACCGATGAAAAGGACCAGTCTTACACTCTTTGCGCTCATGTTCGCGGTCGAGCCTTCATTCGCAATCGAGCGGTTGAATGCCGGTTCAACGACCTGCGCTGCCGTTCAGCAGATTATCGCCCGCGATGGAGCGGCCATCTTGCGTTATCCATCTGAGAGAGTACCTGGTATGACGCTTTACAAACGGTATGTTCGCAATAAGGCCCAGTGTGACAGCGATGATGAAGCCGCGCGGACCTCAGTCAAGACCGCTGACGAGCCACGATGCCGGCTGGCGCGCTGCCGATCGTCTTCACACAATCAATCGACGACGTCAGGTTCCCGATGACGGGTATTGCCTTCTTTGAAGGGATTTGGCGATCACCGACCGGAGTAGATAGACCTGGCGCACCGGCGAGAAGTCACCTGCTATACGTCATGTTTTGCCACTCGCCGATGCACTCGGCTTTGAAATCGTGATGGGCTGAAACACATAATCGAGCGAGTATGCGTCACGCATATTCTTCGCAACATCCTTCATATGTGGCCAAAAGCGGACATGGGATTCTCTCGCAAAGCCAGCATGGCCGCTGCCATGGCTAAACTTGATGATGCGAAGGCTTGCCTTGTCGCAAACGGTCTGACGCGCGGCAATGAGCACATCTGCTACCCGAACGGCATTTATCAGGCTCCCAGTAAATAGCCGTGTCTAATCTGGCCTAAGGAACTGATTTACTTCAAGAAAAGTGGTGCCGCTTACGTGACTCGAACACGTGACCCCATCATTACGAATGATGTGCTCTACCGACTGAGCTAAAGCGGCAACTTGGCGGCAACTGTACGGCCGCGATTTGCATGGCGCTGATACAGGCATTGTTTGAAGATTTCAAGCGCCCTGTCGTGCCTTTGAAAAAAAAGACGCTCCGCTGTGGAACGTGGCGCGGCTCAGAGCGCGAGGCGTGTGCGCGCTGCCCGGTATTCGCTTTCCAGCCTGTCAACGAGCTTGGCGACCGGCTCAACCGCCTTGATCGCGCTGATGCCCTGGCCGCTGCCCCAGATGTCTTTCCAAGCCTTCGCGCCGCCGACTGCCTGCTCGAAATCCATCTTCGATGGGTCCGCTACCGGGAGGTTGTCCGGGTCGAGGCCGACGGCCTGGATCGATGGTTTCAGGTAATTGCCATGCACGCCGGTGAAATAATTGGAATAGACGATGTCGTTTGCAGCGCCCGCGACGATCGCCTGCTTGTAGGCTTCGGTGGCGCGCGCTTCCTCGGTCGCGATGAACGGCGTTCCGATATAGGCCATGTCCGCACCCATCGCTTGAGCTGCAAGGATCGCGCCGCCGGTGGCGATCGCGCCTGCCAAAAGCAGCGGCCCGTCGAACCATTCACGGATTTCGTGCACCAGAGCGAAGGGTGACAGCGTGCCGGCATGCCCACCGGCGCCCGCCGCCACCGCAATCAGTCCGTCGGCACCCTTCCTAATCGCCGAATTGGCGTGGCGGTTGTTGATGACGTCGTGGAGCACGATGCCGCCATAGGAGTGTACGGCCGCATTCACCTCGGGCACGGCACCGAGCGAAGAGATCACGATCGGCACCTTGTATTTGACGCAGAGGCGCAGGTCGTGCTCCAGCCGCTTGTTCGACATGTGGACGATCTGGTTGACGGCAAAGGGTGCTGCCGGCCTGTCCGGATTGGCGGCGTTGTGGGCGGCGATGTCTTCGGTGATCATTGCCAGCCATTCGTCGAGCTGGCTTTCCGGCCGGGCGTTCAGTGCCGGAAAAGCGCCGATCACGCCCGCCTTGCATTGCGCCAGCGTCAGGGCCGGATGCGAGATGATAAAGAGCGGTGAAGCAAGGACCGGCAGTCTCAGGTTTTCCGTGAGGATTTTGGGAAGGGACATTGCGTTTCACCATTAAATTGACGTTTACGAAAACGTCAATTTGATAGCAGACTTGATGAGCGAGGAAAAGAGTATGCGTGAGTGCCGACCTGTCGGTTTCCGCAGAGATCGGCTGTCGAGATAAGTGGGCAAGGGTGGGTAAGGAGCATATTTATTGATGCGATGTGAAATGCTGCCAGCCGCAAGACTTGCGGTTTTCAACCATTGACGCTACCGAGTTTTGTTAGGCATTTGTAAAGATTTCAGGGTGATGCCTGATGCCAGCATGAAGGATCGGATGTGAGCGGATTAGAAACGGCAATCAGAACGGCGCTTAACAACTCCGATCGCGATAATCCGGAAATCCGTGCAAGGATTTATCAATCGGCCCGCCAGGCGCTGGAGGCCGGCCTTCGCAAGCAGGATATCACCGACCGGGAAGCGATTGCGCATCATCGTCATCGGCTCGAAACGACCATTCACATGATCGAGGCCGAAGAACGCGAGCGCCTGCATCCGCGCCAGGGTCCACCGGAAGTGCCTGTTCCGCCCGTCGCCGAAATCCCGCCGCCGGTCAGGCACGACGAGCGCTTTGAACATGACGCGCCTCAGGTCGGCGGTGAAACACGAGGCTATTCGGCAAGGCCTGCCTACGACGAGTCGAGGCTTGATGACGTCCATGCCGCTGCGTCCGATCATCTCGGCGCTGCGCCTCAGACCGGCGAAGGCCTAGCGCTCGAAAGCCGCCCTTCCGCCCATATGGATTTCCGGCCGGAGGGGGCTGCAAAGCGCCGCAAGCCGCGAAAATTCTTCTCGCGGCTGCTTGTCTGGTGCGTGCTGATCGCCTTCATCGGCATGGGGGCCTGGTGGGCTTATAAATCCGGCCTCTTCCTGACGGCGGCCGAGCGCGACACCAGCGTCGCCAATCCGCCTGCCAGTACCGAGCCGGAAGACTTCGACGGTGCGGACGAAGGTGCTGCGAACACGGCGCCGCATGTCGATCAGCCGGTCACGATCGACCCGCAGAACAGCTTTTCTGCGGAATGGATTGAGATATTCAAGCCTTCGGACGCTGCCAAGATCGAAAGCGGCCCGCGGGCACGGACGGAAAACATCGCCGAAAACGATGGTCCGGCCGTTCGTTTGATCTCGGAAAGCAACGGCGCCGATGGCAATATCGGCATCAGCGTTCCGAAAGACGTACTTCGAGAGCTCGCCGGCAAATCCTCGACGATCGCGATCACGTTGCAATCGACGAGCGACGAGCCGACGCAGGTGATGGTCGAATGCAATTTCCAGACGCTCGGCAATTGCGCCCGCCATCGGTTCAGCGTCACCCGCGAAAAGTCCGACGCTCTGCTTCAGGTTACCTTCGACCGGTCGTTGGCGCCGAGTGGCGATGGCAGGCTGATGATCAACAGCGATGTCGACGGCAAGGCGCGAGGCATCAACCTCTACGCCGTGCGCATCCTGCCGGGGCAGTGACCCTTATTTGAGAAAGCCGGACCCCGCGCCAATGATCTTGTCGTCGAGATCGCCAATCGCCTTGTCGTCCTTTCCGTCGTAATCCATTTTCTTCAGCATGTGACGGATGAGGTTGAGCCGCGCGCGGCGTTTGTCGTTAGCGCGGATGACCGTCCAGGGCGCAAATTCCGTATGCGTCGCCTCGAGCATCCGCTCGCGTTTGTCGCTGTAGTCGCCCCATTTGGTGAGCGCCGCGATATCCATCGATGAAAGCTTCCATACCTTCAGCGGATCGTGCCTGCGGTCGTGGAAGCGCTTGAGTTGCATCTCGCGGCCGATATCCAGATAGAACTTGAAGAAGTGAATGCCTTCGTGGGCAATGATCTTTTCCAGCTGCGGCGCTTGCTTGAGAAAATCCTCATATTGCTTAGGCGTGCAAAACCCCATGACCGGTTCGACACCTGCGCGGTTGTACCAGGAGCGGTCAAAGAGAACGAACTCGCCGGCGGTCGGAAACTGGGCGATGTAGCGCTGGAAATACCATTGGCCGAGTTCGCGGTCATTCGGCTTGGCGAGTGCGACGACGCGGGCAAGGCGCGGGTTCATGTGGGCGGAGGAGGCCGAGATGGCGCCGCCCTTGCCGGCCGCGTCGCGGCCTTCAAAGAGCGCCATCACCCGCATGCCGGTCGCCTGCAGCCAGAACTGCACTTTGACCAGTTCGATCTGCAGCTTTTCCAGCTCTTCGAGATACTCTTCCTCTTTCAGCTTTTTCTTGTAAGGGAAATCCCCCGATTCCAGCGCCTCTTCATCGATCCAGTCCGGAAGCACCGGATCGTCGACATCGAAGACGCGCTTCTTGCCCCTGATGTCCAGTTCAACCGCGCGGCTTTCGACAGCTTCGGCCATATTTCCTTCTCCGCCTGTGGCTTTCTTCGTAGGCGATCATATTTTTCATTGAAAATCAAATCCGTCGCGGCAGGCAAAATTCCTATGTGTATCGGTTGCCGCTTTTGCGGCAAATGGCAGCGGCGGAAAACTTCTGTCATGAATCACGGCTATCAGGCAGAGTTTGAACATAAGAACGACTCGACCGGGCGAGGAACACTTGGAAGACGAAATGCCATGGACAACGGGGCTCATGGCCCGCATACGGCAGCAGCGAACGGTTTTGCTCGCGGCGATCGTCATTGGCCTCGTTGCGCTTGCGGCCGGCATGAACAAGTGGGCGGTGCTGGCGCTTCTTGTCTTAATGATCGCCATTGTGCTTCTAAACAGCATGCCGGCCGTGCAGGCAAAGCTTGCGGAACCGCCGGAAGTCGAACCGGAAGCGCCAGCGAGTCTGCTGCCCGCCGTCTCCGCAACGCTGGCTGGCCTCGATATACCCGTGATGCTCCTCTCAGGCGATGCCTCCGTTCTCTTCCAGAACCGCGCCGCGGAAAAGGCCTTTGGCGAAGTGGTGATCGGGGCGCATATTTCTGCACGCCTGCGCTCGCCGGGCATTCTGGACATGGTGGGAGAGACGATCGCCACCAACGCTCCCAACCAGATCGAGCATTCCGAGCGCCTGCCGTCGGAGCGCGTCTATATTGTTCGCAGCGCGCCGATCGACCTCGGCGGTACCGGGAATGGCGAGCGCTTCTTCTTGCTTTCGTTCCGCGATATCTCCGAGGTGCGGCGTATCGATCGCATGCGGTCGGATTTTGTCGCCAATGCCAGCCATGAGCTGCGGACTCCGCTTGCGTCGCTCCGCGGTTTCATCGAGACGATCCAAGGCCCGGCAAAGAATGATCCGAAGGCGCAGGAGCGCTTCCTGGGCATCATGTTCGACCAGACGACTCGCATGAGCCGCCTTGTCGACGATCTTCTCTCGCTTTCCCGTCTTGAGCTCAAGTCGCACATCGCACCGGACGAGAAGGTCGATCTCGTGCCGCTGCTCGGCCATGTCAGGGACGCGCTGGTGCCGCTTGCCACGGAGGTTGGAGTCGAGATCAATCTGCACCTGCCGGAGGGTAAGGCGGAGGTCCTCGGAGACCGCGACGAACTGGTCCAGGTTTTTGAAAATCTCATGGAGAATGCATGCAAGTACGGCCAGGAGGGCAAGGTCGTCGATGTCCACGTCAAGAATGCATCCGGTGAGGCGGTTGAAGTCAGCATCGCAGATAAGGGCCCGGGCATTCCCGCGGAGCATGTGCCGCGCCTCACGGAGCGGTTTTATCGCGTCAATATCGAGGATAGCCGCTCCAAAAAGGGCACCGGTCTCGGTCTGGCGATCGTCAAGCATATCCTGACGCGTCACCGCGCACGGCTGATCGTCAAGTCCGAAATCGGTAAGGGAACGGAGTTTACGGTGCGTTTCTGACGACGTAAGCCCTGGAATATTGGTCGTGGATTTGACGCCGAAGTCTCGATTGCCAGACGCAAAAAAAAGGGCCCGCGAGGACCCGTTTCCGTTTTTACTTACCCGGCTCAGCTTGCGCGGGCTGCGGTCCGGCGGCGTTCGTTGACCGGCTGATAGGCAAGGCGCTGGTGATAGCTGCAATAAGGGGAAGAGTCCGGGCTGTCGCAGCCGCAGAAGTGGAAGTCGTCCTTCAGCGGGTCGCCGACCGGCCACTTGCAGGTACGCTCCGTGAGTTCCGTCAGACCGAGACGGCGGGAGATCGGCACGACAACGTTTGTGGCCGGACGATAGTCCATCTCCTCCATGAGATCGATTTCGACCTCTTCCTTGAGCATCGTCGCGCCCTGCTGGCGCGTGACGGTGCGGGTCGCCATCCGCGATGCATAATTCGGTGCGCGGACAGCCGAAGTGTTGCGCTTCGGCGCGCGTGCCGTCGTCGTCGCGCCGCCGGCCTTGGCGCGGCCCGGAAGGCTAAGCCTGTGGACCTTGCCAATGACCGCGTTCCTGCTCACTCCGCCGAGTTGCGCCGCGATCTGGCTCGCGCTCAACCCTTCGGACCAAAGCTTCTTGAGTTTTTCGACACGCTCGTCTGTCCAGTTCATGCCCTGTCTCCGCCGTTTAGCGTTGTGAAGGCAGAATCCCTCACCCTTGCTCCGGATACGTCCGAAGCAGGAAACGCCTGACCAATTGTGGTGACTAGTTCCGCCGCATGCAGTCTAGTAATTGAGTTTTAACCTAGTGTGAGGCTGACTCCGTGACAAGAGTCGCGGGAATCCGGATGAATCGAATTTCAAGTTTTCCCCAACTTGCTTCCCGAGCGAGTCATTTCTGCAACATTAGCTGTTGATAAATAGCTCGCCTGATCGCCTGCCGGCCGCACGCGCCCAAATCCGCAGTTTTGTTGACATTGCGGCGCGAAACGTAAATAGTGGCCCTCGCCGCCGAAAGGCGGCATTTTTAATTTTTCGGGCCTGGTTTTTAGCCGGAGTCCGGTTGCCCTAACGACGACAGGAGACCGCGCCATGGCTCAAGCCGCGCCGCTATATGACACCTATTCTCGCGCCCCTCTGCGGTTCGAGCGAGGTGAGGGCGTGTGGCTGATCACCGAGGGTGGCGAGCGATATCTGGATTTTGGCGCAGGCGTTGCCGTAACATCCGTCGGCCACGGCAATCCGCATGTCGTTGAAGCCCTGAAGGCGCAGGCCGACAAGGTTTGGCATCTGTCGAACATCTATGAAATTCCAGGCCAGGAGGCGCTTGCCAAGCGGCTGACCGACGTCACATTCGCCGACAAGGTGTTTTTTACCAATTCCGGGGCCGAGGCGCTGGAATGCGCGATCAAGACCGCGCGCCGCTATCAGTATTCCAAGGGCCATCCAGAACGCTTCCACATCATCACCTTCGAAGGCGCTTTCCATGGCCGTACGCTGGCGACGATCGCTGCCGGCGGTCAGGAGAAGTATCTCGAAGGCTTCGGCCCCAAGGCACCGGGTTTCGATCAGGTTCCGTTCGGCGATATCGAGGCGGTCCGCGCCGCGGTTACGGATGCGACGGCGGGCATCCTCATAGAGCCGGTGCAGGGTGAGGGCGGTATTCGTCCGGCGACAAACGAATTCATGAAGGCGCTCCGCCAACTCTGCGACGAGAAGGGCCTGTTGTTGATTCTCGACGAGGTTCAGTCCGGCGTCGGCCGCACAGGCAAGCTCTTTGCCCACGAATGGTCCGGCGTCACGCCGGATATCATGGCGGTGGCGAAGGGCATCGGCGGCGGCTTCCCGCTCGGCGCCTGCCTTGCGACCGCAGATGCCGCTTCCGGCATGAAGGCCGGCACGCATGGTTCCACCTATGGCGGCAATCCGCTTGCCATGGCGGTGGGCAGCGCAGTGCTTGACGTCATCCTGGCCGACGGTTTCCTGCAACATGTGCGCGACGTGGCGCTCGTCTTCCGCCAGGGCCTTGCCTCGCTGAAGGACCGCTATCCGGATGTTATCGAGAATGTGCGCGGCGAAGGCCTGATGCTCGGCATCAAGGCAGCCGTCCCGTCTTCCGAACTGCTGCAGGCCATTCGTGCTGCTCATCTTCTGGCCATTCCGGCGGGCGATAATGTCATCCGTCTCCTTCCGCCTCTGGTCGTCACGGCCGAGGAAGCGCGCGAGGGGCTTGCCCGCGTGGAGCGCGCTGCCGAAAGCATTCGCGCCGCAAAGACCAAGAAGACGGCTTGAACGGATAGACGCCTCTCAAGGGGCATACAGGTAAGAACGACATGGCTTCCCCCAAACACTTTCTCGATCTCTCGGCGGTAACCGCATCCGATCTCAGGTCCATCATGGATGATGCGATCGTACGCAAGCAGGCCTTCAAGGCCGGTAAGGGCGATAAGCCGCTCGCAGGCAAGATGCTGGCAATGATTTTCGAGAAGCCCTCGACGCGCACACGTGTTTCCTTCGATGTCGGCATGCGCCAGCTTGGCGGCGAGACGCTTTTTCTCTCCGGCACGGAGATGCAGCTCGGCCGCGCGGAGGCGATCGGCGATACCGCCAAGGTGCTCTCGCGTTACGTCGACGCGATCATGATCCGCACCACGGAGCATCACCGCATGCTGGAACTTGCCGAACGCGCGACGGTGCCGGTCATCAACGCGCTGACGGACGACACACACCCCTGCCAGATCATGGCCGACATCATGACCTTCGAGGAGCATCGCGGTCCCGTCAAGGGCAAGACGATCGCCTGGACCGGCGATGGTAATAACGTGCTGCACTCGCTGGTCGAAGGCGCTGCCCGTTTTGGCTATCGCATGAACATGGCCGTGCCTCTTGGTTCCGAGCCGAAGGATCACTATCTGAACTGGGCCCGCAACGAGGGCGCCCAGATCATGCTTGGCCATGATGCCGACCGTGCGGTCGAGGGTGCCGATTGCGTGGTAACCGATACCTGGGTCTCCATGAATCAGGAACATCGGGCCCGCGGTCACAACGTTTTCCAGCCCTATCAGGTCAACGCGGCTTTGATGGCAAAGGCCGGCAAGGATGCATTGTTCATGCATTGCCTGCCCGCCCATCGTGGTGAGGAAGTGACGGACGAAGTGATCGACGGCCCGCAATCCGTGGTTTTCGATGAGGCGGAAAACCGTCTTCACGCGCAAAAGTCGATTCTTGCATGGTGCCTGGGTGTGATCTGAACCATACTGGGCGCCACCTTTGGCCTGATGGCCTCGTGGCCGCGCGAGTGGAAAGACTTCTGGTCTGCCGCTCGGACTACTAGGAGTAAGACCATGGCAGAAACCGCAAGTGCTCTCGGCGAGTTCGATTTCGCCGGTGATGATCACGTTGTCCCGTTCCAGGTAGAGGGCCTCGATGTGCGCGGCCGCGCCGTCCAGCTCGGTCCCATGCTGGATGCGATCCTCGAGCGCCATCACTATCCGGCACCCGTTGCCCGGCTCCTCGCCGAAGTCATTGTGCTGACGGTGCTTCTCGGGACGTCGCTCAAGTTCGAAGGCAAGTTCACGGTGCAGACCAAGGGCGATGGCCCTGTCGATCTCCTCGTCGCTGATTTCTCGACGCCGGAGAACGTGCGTGCCTATGCGCGCTTCGATCAGGCCCTGCTCGACAAGGCAGTCGCCGCCGGCCAAACCGAGCCGGAACAGCTTCTTGGCAAGGGCGTGCTGGCTTTTACCATCGACCAGGGTAAGTTCAGCCAGCCCTATCAGGGCATCGTCGCGCTCGACGGTACCTCGCTTGAGGATATTGCCGGCACATATTTCCGTCAGTCGGAGCAGATCCCGACACGCGTCCGCCTGGCTGCCGCCGAATTGTTTGACCGCGACGAGGCGGGTAAGCCGCGCCACCGCTGGCGCGCCGGCGGTCTCGTTGCGCAGTTCTTGCCGGAAGCGCCGGAGCGCATGCGCCAGCCCGACCTCCACGGCGGCGACGGCGATAACGCCGCGCTGGCACACAAGGAAGACGACGCCTGGACCGAAGCGCGCGCGTTGGTCGACACCATCGATGCGGACGAACTGACGGATCCGCAAGTCGGAATCGAACGCCTGCTCTTTCGCCTCTTCCACGAGCGTGGCGTGCGTGTTTTCAGTACCCGGGCAGTTTTCGACCGCTGCAGCTGCTCGCGCGAGAAGATCAAGAATGTGCTGAAGGGCTTTTCGGACGACGAGATCGACGCCAGCCAGGAGAATGGCGAGATTGCCGTTACCTGCGAATTCTGTTCCACGACCTACCGGTTTGAGGTCGTGGAAGTCGCATCGGCTGCGGAATGATCAATTCAGCACTCTGAGCAGCCCGGGAGAATCCAGCGAGAAGGCGGGTATTTCGACGTCGAAAAGCTCGCCGTCCTCCGTTTCCATCTGGTAGTGCCCGAACATGAGGCCGGAAGGCGTATCGAGCGGACAGCCGGACGAGTATTCGTAGGTGTCGCCGGGTTCCAGCCGGGGCTGCTCGCCGACGACCCCAGGACCGGTCACCTCGTCCACCAGGCCGTTCTGATCGGTGATGTTCCAGTAGCGATTGATGAGCCGTACTGTCAGGTCCGAATTATTGCTGATCACGATCCGGTAGCCCCAGACATAGCGATCATCATCCGGATCGGATTGCTCCTCCAGATAAAAGGGCTCGACGACAACTTCGATATCTCGTGTGAGGGCGCGGTACATGCCTTACACCATAGCCAAGATATGTTACCCGTATCTTATACAGCGCTCGATCCGTCAAGAAACGGCACATGCATCATCCTTCAAACCGCGATGATTGCACGTCGTTTCGAACATTAATCCTAATTTTCGAAGTTAATTCCCGTATTAAAGCGAAGCTCTTGCGCCATTTCTTAGGTGGAGCATGCGGCCGGACCGGCAAGGTCCGGCCGTCGCTATCGCAGGTCAGGACTTAACCTTTGAAAGAGCCTGAGCGAAATCTTCGATCAGGTCATCAGCATCCTCGATGCCGAGCGAAAGGCGAACGGTGCCGGGCGAAATGCCTAATTCCGCGCGGGCGTCATCGCTCAGGTTCTTGTGCGTCGTGGTTGCCGGATGCGTGATCAGGCTCTTGGAATCGCCGAGATTGTTCGAGATTTTGATGATATCGAGCGCATTCTGCAACGCGAAGGCTGCTTCCTTCCCGCCCTTCAGCTCGAATGCGACGAGTGTCGAGCCGCCGGACATCTGCTTGGCGATGATATCGGCCTGCGGATGATCCTTGCGGCCCGGATAAATCACCTTGGCCACTTGCTTCTGTTCGGCAAGGAAGTCCGCGATCCTGGCGGCACTCGCTGTCTGCTGTTTGACGCGCAGCGGCAGCGTTTCGATGCCCTTCAGAAGCGTCCAGGCATTGAAAGGCGACATGGCCGGACCCGTGTGGCGGAAGTAGTCGTGCAGGTTTTCGTCGATCCATTCCTTATCGGAAAGCACGACGCCGCCGAGGCAGCGGCCCTGGCCGTCGATATGCTTGGTCGCGGAATAGACGACGATATGGGCGCCGAGTTCCAGGGGCTTCTGGAAGAGCGGCGTTGCGAAGACGTTGTCGACGACCACCTTGGCGCCGATCTCGTCGGCGAGCTTGGCAACGCCTGCGATGTCGACCACTTCCAGCGTCGGGTTCGTCGGGCTTTCGAGGAAGAAGACCTTCGTCGCCGGGCGGATCGCCTTCTCCCAGTTTTCGAGATAGCGGCCGTCGATGAGCGTGCATTCGATGCCGTATTTCGGCGCAAGCGTTTCGACCACCCATCGGCAGGAGCCGAAGAGCGCGCGGGCGGCAACGATATGGTCGCCGGCCTTCAACTGGCAGAGGATCGCCGCGGTGACAGCAGCCATGCCGGAAGCGGTGGCGCGGGCGTCTTCGGCGCCTTCGAGCGCGCACATCCGCTTTTCGAACATATCGTTGGTCGGGCTTCCGTATCGGGCATAGATGAAGCCGTCCGTCTCACCCTTGAACCGGGCTTCCGCCGCTTCAGAGGTATCATAGACGAAACCTTGCGTCAGGAAGATCGCTTCCGAAGTCTCGCCATATTGCGAGCGCAGCGTCCCTTCGTGAACGAGTTGGGTTGCCGGGCGCCAAGTCTTGCTCATGCCATCACCACCTTCAAACAACAAAAAAACCGGCCGCAAAAGCAGACCGGTTTCATACCCGGTCTTTTTAGCCACTTCTTTAACGTGGCTGCAAGCCGACCGGCCAAATCACCACGGGATAAAGCTGCAATACTGCTGTTAGCTTCTTGCGTCAATTCCTTGAGTTTGGTTTTGTCTGAGGCAAATTATGGATGGAGCATGATGGCTCGCGAAACTGGAATCTTGGCCGATCGCGCAATTGCTGCGCTGTTTGAAACGGGCCGCCTCACGAGTGAGCGGGAACTGGA
Organism: Rhizobium sp. USDA 4016; assembly: GCF_056279705.1. NCBI lineage: Bacteria > Pseudomonadati > Pseudomonadota > Alphaproteobacteria > Hyphomicrobiales > Rhizobiaceae > Rhizobium > Rhizobium sp. USDA 4016. The sequence continues at coordinate 3,459,645 of NZ_JBWCCY010000004.1, read as the reverse complement.
TCGCGATCAGATCCAGCCGGCCAGCCTGGACCTGCGCCTGGGCGCCAAGGCGTTCCGCGTCCGGGCAAGTTTCATGCCGGGTCCCTCGCATCTCGTTGCCGACAAGCTCGACCGGCTGAGCCTGCACGTCATCGACCTCTCCGAAGGTGCCGTGCTCGAAACGGGTTGCGTCTATATCGTGCCTCTCATGGAGCGGCTCGATCTTCCGGCTGAAATGTCCGCCTCGGCCAACCCGAAGAGCTCGACTGGCCGCCTCGACATCTTCACCCGTGTCATTACCGATTACGCGCAGGAATTCGACAAGATTCCTGCCGGTTATTCTGGCCCGCTCTATCTGGAAATCAGCCCGCGCACGTTCCCCGTCGTCGTGCGCCGTGGCTCGCGCCTCTCGCAGATACGGTTCCGGGTCGGGCATTCGATTCTCGGCGAGCCGGAACTGCAGGCGCTGCATGATGCGGAAACGCTGGTCGCAAGCGCCAAGCCGAACGTTTCGGGCGGCGGCATTGCGCTGTCGATCGACCTGGCAGGCGACAAGGATGGCCTGATCGGCTACCGCGGCAAGCATCACACGGCCGTCGTCGATGTCGATAAGAAGGCCGAGCACGATATCTTCGATTTCTGGGAGCCGCTTTACAGCCGCGGTCGCAACGAATTGATCCTCGATCCGGATGAGTTCTATATCCTCGTTTCGCGCGAGGCCGTGCACGTTCCGCCGCACTACGCAGCCGAAATGACGCCCTTCGATCCGCTCGTCGGCGAGTTTCGCGTGCATTACGCCGGCTTCTTCGATCCAGGCTTCGGCCACGCGCCTGCCGGCGGCATGGGCAGCCGCGCCGTTCTCGAAGTCCGCAGCCATGAAGTGCCCTTCATCCTCGAGGACGGCCAGATCGTCGGCCGCCTGGTTTACGAGCACATGCTGGAGAAACCCGAAAGCCTTTATGGCTCCGGCCTTGGATCGAACTACCAGGCCCAGGGTTTGAAACTCTCGAAGCACTTCCGCATCTGAGAGCCTTGACACCGCCACCCATCTGTTGGAAGGCTTCCGTCATCGCGGGTGTAGCTCAATGGTAGAGCAGCAGCTTCCCAAGCTGAATACGAGGGTTCGATTCCCTTCACCCGCTCCAGCTGCTCACGATCCACAGGTGGGACGCCTATAAACGATTGGGCGGGCTCTAGCCGCCCGCTCTCAAAATTCTGTCCAATCGGCGTCCTTGTTTTCCGAAGCGCTGTTCATGCCGAATGCACCGGCAAGCGTCTGGCCAAGTGCGCGTGCAGGCGAAGCGGCGGGCCGCGTGCTCACTGTCGCCACGCGGATTGCGGGTTTTGATACCGGCGCCGGACGGGTCACCGCAGGCCGTGCTGGTGCTTGCGGCATCGGACGTGCCGCTGCGATGAAGCTATCCGTTCCGCTCAGCTTGAACTGGCCTAGCAGTTCGTTCAGCGCGGCGGCCTCCGTTGCCAGGCTGTGGCTTGCTGCCGTGCTCTCTTCGACCATGGCGGCATTCTGCTGTGTGCCCTGGTCCATGGTGTTCACGGCCGTATTGATTTCCTGCAGGCCTGTCGATTGCTCACGGGAAGCCTCCGCGATCGCGTGGACGTGCTGGTTGATCTCCTGCACCTCATGAACGATGGCGTCGAGCGCCTTGCCCGTTTCGCCGACAAGGGCAACGCCGGTCTGGACATGTGTACCGGAATTGGTGATCAGCGACTTGATCTCCCTTGCCGCATTCGCCGAACGTTGCGCCAGTTCGCGCACTTCCTGAGCGACGACCGCAAAGCCCTTGCCCGCTTCGCCTGCACGTGCTGCCTCGACGCCGGCATTCAGGGCGAGCAGATTCGTCTGGAAGGCGATGTCGTCGATCACGCCGATGATATTGCTGATCTCGGCCGAGGACTGCTCGATCTGCTGCATCGCCTTGACGGCATGGCGGACGACTTCGCCGGACTTCTCGGCGCCTGCGCGGGTGCGGGCAACGAGTTCGCTTGCTTCCTGCGCGCGGCGGGCGGCGTCCTTTACAGTCGTTGTGATCTGTTCCAGCGCGGCAGCGGTTTCCTCCACCGATGCGGCCTGCTGCTCCGTGCGCTTCGAAAGTTCGTCGGCCGATGAACGGATTTCATTCGCCCCCGCGCCGATCGCCCGCGCATTGGCGCCGACTGTACGCATGGCCTCGTTCAGCTTTTCGACCGAATGGTTGAAGTCTTGGCGCAATCCATCGAGATGTTCTGCGAACGGAACATCGATATGCGAGGCAAGATCGCCCGATGCGAGACGGCGCAGCCCGTCGCCGAGCGCCTCTGCCGCGCCGGATAATTCCGCCGCTTCGCGAGCCTTCTGGGCTTCGCGCTCGCGGCGTTCGCCATCGGTCAGGTTGCGATCGACTTCCGCCTGGGCTCCGAGCTGGATGCGCTCGATCGCGTTGGTGCGGAAAACTTCGAGCGCTTCTGCCATCTGGCCCACTTCGTCGCGGCGCTCGAGGCCCGGTACATCGCCGTCGGTCTCGCCTTCGGCAAGGCGTGTCATTCGCTCACGAAGCTTCGCCATCGGCGACGTGATGCCGGCCTGTGCAATGACGATGCCGAGCGCGATGGCGCCGATAACGGCCGCCGCGATTATCGCAAGGCAGAGATTGATGCGGTCATTGACGCTTGCCGAAACGGCGTCCCCGCCATCGTTGAGCATCGACATCAAGGCATCGTTATTCGCCGTCATCTTCGGTGTCAGTACGGTGAGCTTGGCGTTCAGCTGAGCGGCCGCAATTTGGGCTCCGGCGCTGTCGCCAGACTTGCTCATTTCGGCAACCTTGTTTGAGATCGTTTCTATTTCGGCGATTCCGATGAGAATATCGTCTATCGCCGGCTTACGGCTGGGCACCAGAACGGCCGCCTCGTTAAGACGGTCACGCGCTTGCGGCAGCTTGCTCGGTGTGGAAAGCGCGGTATGGAAAGCGGGCGTGCCCGCCTTCAGGCTCGCCAGCCTCGTGGTCTGCAGCACGGCGGCGACGACAGACGCGCTGGCGCGCGAGCCTTGCATGGCCGCCAATGCTTCATGGTCGATGAAGGCGCTGTATGTCGCATCCGCATGACGGAACTCGGTGATGACGTAAATCAAACCGCCCATGGCGATCACCCCCAGAAGCATGAGGATGGACATGATCTTGGTTCGAATTTTCAGGTTCTTCAGCAGTGTTCGCATGGAAAATACCCGCTTTCTTAGGCCTTCTGCTTGCCCGGTATTCTGGAAAATCAATGGTTCGAAACTCGGCATAGAGCTGCGGCATGTTCGAAATGATCTGGTGAGGCTCGACGTCCGCGTCATGCAGCCGGCTGAAAAAAAGCCGTCGTCGTCTGCGGCATAAGAATCGATATTGCTTAACGGTGGCCTAACGTTCAAAGCCGATCCCCAGTAATTCGAGGCGCGCATTTCGTGCAATTTCCTATGCTCGAATCTCGCTCGGTGTATGAGGCGTGTTGTCCCGGAAGAAGGGGTTCGTCCGGGGCTTCTAGCACGGCTCGCCACGCGGTGGCGCACAGCATGAGCCAGCCGAGCGGCGCCCGAACCATCGCAGCCGGGTCGCCTGTTTGCCGCTGTCAATCTTTCATTTCGCCCGAGCAGAATGAAGAGGGTATAGCCCTAAAAGACGGTGAAGAGATCGATGCCGACAGGATCGGCTAGGCGGGATGAGGAGGCCGATCTCGGCATGCCCCTTTTGTCGGACCGGATGTCCGTTGCCGCGCGTCAAAGCCGAGGATACCCATCTGCCGTACCTCGACACCGCCGTTTGCCATCGTCGAGACGGTGCGGCCCGGCGCATATTCCCCGAAACGCATGACTCTGATACACGGATCACCGAGCGACAATGCCCCGACCCCACGAGCCGGACATGAGACAATCTTTCCTCGCCTCTATAAGGTTTAAGGTTTTTTTTACCTTATTGCAATTAGTAGTTGCATTATCTGCTGCGCCTGGCTTTGCGCAGCAGACGCCGTCGTCGCTGCCGCTGCTTTTTGATGCTCGCGAAAGACTTGCCAAGCCGGACCTTTCGTCGCTCGTCCGCCTCCGCTTTCTCACCTCCGTCGACTTCCCGCCTTTCAACTTTACCGATCAGAACGGCAAGCTGGCCGGTTTCAATATCGATCTGGCCCGCGAGATCTGCGATGAATTGGAAGTTGCTGCGAAATGCGAGATCCAGGCACTGCCCTTCGCCGATCTCAAGGAAGCGCTTGCAGCCTCCCAGGGTGATGCCGTCATCGCGGGACTGGCCGTAACCTCGGACTTGCGAAAGCAGTTTACCTTCACCCGTCCCTACCTGATGCTGCCGGCCCGCTTTGTGCGCAATGCGAAGGCAGAGATCAACGGGAATACCGCCGCATCGCTCTCCGGACGTCCGGTCGGCGTCGTCAAGGCGACGGTCCATGAGGCCATGCTTGCCGCCTTTTTTCCGGCAATAAAAGCCGTGCCTTTCGAGAACAAGGAAGCGATGCTTACCGCTCTTAAGGATGGCAAGGTGGATGCCGCCTTTGCCGATGCGCTGCAGCTGTCCTTCTGGGTTTCCTCCCAGGCGTCAGCAAAATGCTGTGCGCTCTTCGACGGCCCTTATCTGTCGGAGCAGTTTCTGGGGGAAGGCATGACGATCATGCTCCGCCAGAACGACGGCGTATTGACCGCAGCGCTGGACCACGCGCTTGCAGCGCTTTCCAGAAACGGCCGCCTGCAGGAAATCTATTTGCGTTTTTTCCCTTACGGGCTCTTTTAACCCCTGCGGAAGCGAGCGATCGCACTGCGTTCGATGGCAGCGCAGGTGAGCTTGTCGAGTTCCAGCCTGTCGCGGAGCATGCTGAGCAACCGAAGCTCCTCGGCCTTGACCGAAAGGTCGGCGGAGGCGACTTCGACAGCAAGTGCATAGGCGGTATCGTAGAGCCGCGAAGGCAGCGTGTCCTTCACCGTTTCCAAAACGACATCGAGGCCTTCCGGTCCGGCCAGCAGCGATGCGCAGTCGCGGGCAATCGAAATCAGCTTGTCGTGGTCGAAATCCTTGAAGACCGGCAGAAAGCCGATCAGCTGGCCGATGCGCTCCATTTCCCGGTCGTTCATCGTGCTGTCGACAGCGGATGCCATCACCATCACGTAAATCAGCGCGTCATGGGCGGAAAGCGGCTTGTTCATTCGGTCATTCCCTCTGTTTCGGCAGGAGTTTAGGAATTGCCGTGCGCCATTACAAGGGATCGCTAGATCGGATCGAGAGGATTGTCCGGCGGCGGTCCGGGCGGCAACGTCAGCGGCGCGCCCTTGCGCGGATCCTCGCCATAGACGCCTTTCTTCTCCGCTTTGGCCTTCGCACCGGCTTCGGTCAGTGCCGATCCGGGAGCCGCATCCGCCCAGCCGTTTTCGACGAGCCATTGGGAAAGGTCCTGCGCGCCGATCTTGCAGGAGGCGGTCGCAATACCGGTCCAGTTGGCATCCTCCAGATCGCAGGTGACCGAGCGCAGCCGCAGAAAGAGCCGGAAATTCGTCTTCGCCAGCATGCCGCAAGGCCATTCGTTCCCATCCGGTTCTTTGCAGACTTTGTCGGCCTGTGTCGGAACGATACCGGCAAGGCGCAGCGTCCTGTTTCCGAAGGCGAGAATGCCTGCACTCTCGGCGACCGGCCTCGGCAATGTCGCGGCCCTCTGCGGCTCCGGCTTTGGTTTTTCCGGCCCGGCGGTGGCAACCCGTTCCAGCGGCTTGCCATCCGTCTGCGCTGGATAAAATCGGCTCGCTTCATCAACCGGCCGCGCGCTCATGCTGATCTTTGGATCGGGAAGGGCAAGCGGCGGCTTTGGAGTCTCCTTGGATTCGGCAGTTGTGACGGGTTCTTCGCTCGCGGTTGCCGCCGCGTCCGGTTCGACAAATCGCTCCCTGCCTGCCGCCAGCATCCCAGCGACGATTGTTATTCCCGCAACAGCTGTCAGAAGTGCTGCAGGCCGCATGGAAGATTTTCCTATTGGCTGGCCCAGATAATGCGCGCGATCCAATCCACATCGGAAAGCTCGATCGTCCGGTTCGGATGTTCGGGATTGAGAGACATCAGTTCGATGGAGCGCGGGCTCTGGCGCAGCAACACCTTTGCCATCACTTCGCCCTCGCGCGTCTTGACGACGACGCGATCGTTGCGGCGCACCTGCGCGCCCGGCTCGACGATCAGCACGTCGCCGTCGCGATAAAGCGGCGTCATGCTGTCGCCCTGCACTTCGAGCGCATAGACACCAGCCTTCTGTGAGGGGGCCGCTGGAAATTCCACCACATCCCATCCCTGGCCTGCCGGGAAACCGCCGTCGTCGAAAAAGCCACCCGCACCGGCCTGTGCGAAGCCGAGCAGGGGAATGGAGCTTCCCTGCGGCGGGAATGCGCCGTCCGGCAGCCCGGACAAGCTGATTGCCGGCCGCATGAAGCCCATGAACTGCTCCATGGTGGCGCCTGTCGCATCGAGTACCTTGGCAATCGATTCCGTCGAAGGCCAGCGCAGGCGGCCATCGGCAGATAGCCGCTTGGATTTGTTGAAGGAGGTGGGGTCGAGACCGGCCCGGCGCGCAAGACCAGACGGCGTCAGATCATGCCGTTCGGCAAGCCTGTCGATCGCTGCCCAAATCTGCTCGTGTGACAGCATCTTGCCTGATCCTGCGCTCGGTGCCGCTCTCCAATCGGCAGGAAGACTAACGCCAAGCTTTCTCAGAGTAAAGAAAAAAGAGGAATAAAATCCTGTTCTGGAGTCAGGCGACCATCGCCATGTTGATCTTGCCGAGCTGGATGACGGCCTGCGTGCGGCTGTCGACGTTAAGCTTCAGGAGGATGGCCGAGACATGCGCCTTGATCGTCGCTTCGGAAACGCCGAGTTCGTAGGCGATCTGTTTGTTGAGCAGACCCTCGCCGAGCATGGTGAGCACGCGGCTTTGCTGCGGCGTCAGCGTGTGCAGGCGGTGAATGAGATCGGCCACGTCCGGATCCTGTTCATGGCCGTCGCGATAATTCTCCGGCGTCGCAATATCGCCGGCAAGCACCGTCTGGATGCTGCTGCGGATATCTTCGATGCCGGACGATTTGGAAATGAAGCCGGAAGCGCCGAGTTCCAGCGCGCGGCGGATCGTTGTCGCGTCGTCGGTTGCGGAAACGATGACGATCGGCAGGCTGGCGAATTCGGCGCGCAGCGCCATCAGCCCGGAAAAGCCGCTGACGCCCGGCATGGCAAGATCGAGCAGCATGATATCCGCGTCCGGATGATCGGTTGCGGCAGCACGCGCGGCCGAGAAATCGCCAGCTTCCACGATCGCGTGCTGCCCCTCCATGCCGGTCACGGCCTGGCGCAGCGCATCCCGGAAAAGCGGATGGTCGTCCGCAATGATGATCGTCTGTTCCTGCATCGAAACCCCCTCCCAAGAGCTCGATTCCATCCCCTCATGTGCGAGGCTTCGCGCCGCACATGCCTTCCGCTTCATATTACTACATCAAATCAGGTCTTCTGCGGAAGAGGCGCGGACTTTTCTTCCTCCTGGAATTGCTTCACCATACCCATGAAGCTTTTCATCATTCGCTCCATGATGCTGATCGAGCGGTCGATCTCGGCATCGGTGGGCAGCGCCTTGTTGACGATGCTCTTGTTTTCGAGCGCAGTCACGCGGTCGGAAAGCCTGTCGAGTTCGTCGTCATAAGCTGCGCGTTCGTCCGCCGCCATGCGGCATACCAGCGAACCGTCCTTTTCCTCGCAAAGCGCCATCGCGCCCGTATGTTTGTCGAGGCGGACGAAATGGTCGCCGCTGCGCTCGAGCTGGAAGCGCGCAGGGTCCGGCTCGGCGGCGAGTGCTGTCAGCGGCAGAAGAATTGCGGCAATCCCGATTGCGATCGTCTTCATGATTGATCCTCCGGATTTCTGTTGCGGCTATCCTGTTTTTCATGGGGGAGCCGTGGACATCGCCGTTCCTTTCCGGCAAAGCGCTCACCTACAGCATCAGCCATTGCATGAGGCCATCATGAGCGTGACACCCGTCGTTTACAAGATCGTGACCGAGGCTCTCTGGCAAGAAGCCAGGCAAAGCGGCGTTTTTCACGGCGCAGGCATCGATCTTAGGGACAATTTCATTCATCTCTCGACGGAAAAACAGGTGCGGCAGACCGTGGCGCTGTTTTTCGCAGGCCAGCCGGGCCTGCTGCTCGTTGCCATTGATAGCGGCAAACTCGGCGACAAGCTGATTTTCGAACCCTCCAGGGACGGCGATCTTTTCCCGCATCTTTATGCCGAACTGCCGCTTTCGGCAGTTATCTGGGAAAGGCCGCTGCCGCTTGATGATGCCGGACAGCATATCTTCCCGGAACTCCTGTCATGATTGGCGCGTTCAAGTACACTGCCCGCAAGGGGCTCTTCCTCTTCGATCCCGAAACGGCGCACGGCATGTCAATCGCCGCGCTTAAATCCGGCCTGGTTCCCGCCTGCCGTATTTCGCCTGATCCGCGGCTGGTGCAGACGGTCGCCGGCCTGACCTTCGAAAATCCGCTCGGCATGGCGGCCGGTTACGACAAGAATGCCGAAGTGCCGGAGGCCCTCTTGAAGCTCGGTTTTGGCTTTACCGAGATTGGCACGGTGACGCCCAAGCCGCAATCAGGCAATCCGCGCCCGCGAATCTTCCGCCTGGTGGACGACGAAGGAGTTATCAACCGCCTCGGCTTCAACAACGAGGGCCATGACGCCGCCTTCCGGCGTCTGTCGATGATCCGCGGCCCGGGCATTATCGGCGTCAACATCGGCGCCAACAAGGACAGCGAAGACCGCATCGCCGACTATGTGGCAGGCATCCGCCGTTTCTATTCGGTGGCGCGCTATTTCACCGCCAACATCTCCTCGCCGAATACGCCGGGCCTGCGTGACCTGCAGGCACGTGAGAGCCTGGCTGCTCTTCTGTCCGCCGTAATTGCCGCCCGCGATGAAGAGGCCGCGAGATCGGGCCGGAAAATCCCGGTCTTCCTCAAGATTGCGCCCGATCTCACCGAGGAGGGCATGGACGATATCGCCGCCGAAGCGCTCTCCCATGGGCTGGAGGGCCTGATCGTCTCGAACACGACGCTCGCCCGCGACGGTCTGAAGGATCAGCGCCAGGCGAAGGAAGCGGGCGGTCTTTCCGGCAAGCCGCTTTTCGACAAGTCGACCGCGGTTCTCGCGAAAATGCGCAAGCGCGTAGGCGCAGCGCTCCCGATCATCGGCGTCGGCGGCGTCTCCTCGGCGGCGACGGCGCTGGAAAAGATCAGGGCAGGGGCCGATCTGGTGCAGCTTTATTCCGGCATGGTCTATGAGGGCCCAGGTCTTCCGGGCGAGATCGTGCGCGGCCTTTCAAAGCTCCTCGACCGTGAGCAGGTCTCGTCGATCCGCCAACTGCGAGACACGCGCGCTGATCACTGGGCGACCCGGAACGTCTGATGGGCCCGCCGCTTCGCCAGCATGGGACAGGAAGAAGCCGCAGAAGAGCTGGAAGGCGTTCATCGACAGCCATGGCCCCGCAAGTGCGGATCAGAATGATTTTCTCATTCCGGCGGGCTCTCCCGCCTTGGTGACATGCTCGCTTGCGACGCTTTATTCCAGGCCCGCAGCCTCAGCTGAACTTGAGGCCAAACTCCTCGCGAACTGGAGGCGGTGCTTCAGCGGGCGCTGATGCCCCGCGTCTTTCCCGGGCCGGTCGCGCGTGCAAGTTCGAAGCGCTGTCGGGCATCCGGGGGATGTTCACGCGTCGAGATTCCGCTTCGGGCCAGATACGTCGTGCGTAACGTGTCGAGAGGAGCCGCCCGACGCGGGCCTAGGCGCGAACCAGGGAGATATTCCCGTTCTATGCTCGAAGATCGATAATGTATCAACGGGAACATCGGCCGTCGGCCGGTAGCTCTTATCCGTCGCTAGGGCTCTCTACAACTTTCAGCGCGATCGCGACGATGTTTTCGGCGAAGCTCGCGTCGAGTGGGCGATGTCCGACCAGCAACCGGTAGAAAACAGGTCCGTACATCATATCGAGCAGCACCTCGAGGTTTTGCGGCAGCATAATTTCTCCTCGAGCGGCTGCCTGGATCAACAAGGCGCGACCCGCCTCGCGGCTCGAGAGAATAACCTGGTTGCGGAAGGCCTTGGTGAATTCGCTTTCGGGGTCGGCGGCCGCGAGCGTCATGGCGATTTGGCGCCCTCTGGTGGTCGCAAAAGCCTGGATCAGCGATCGCATTTGCGCCGTCAGCGCCGATCGCAAATTTATGCCGTCTTCTTCGATGGCGCCCGAATCTCCGGACATCAGCGCAGCCATAGCGAGTTCGCAGGCGTTCGCCCATTGCCTATAGATCGTCGGCTTGCCTACGCCGGACTTCGAGGCAACCGCCTCGACGGTGAGACGGCCGAATCCATCCTCAATCAGTATGTCGTGCGCGGCTTTCAGGATTCTCGCCCGGGCCAATTGGCTTGGCGGTCTTCCACGCCGTTTCGGTGGGCTCATGTGCTCTTGACTCAACTAGTTATGAAACGTAACGTAACGTAATCATATGCCAGCGGCAAGGGGCCGGCCATGTCCACCTCGATCCAATCCCTGACGCCTTATCTCATCGTCAAGAATGCTCGGGAAGCGATTGCTTTCTATGGCCGCGCCTTCGGGGCCGAGGAGCTTTTCCGGCTGACCGACCCGCATGACGGTCGGATTGGCCACGCGGAGCTCAAGCTCGGCGAAAACACGGTCATGATCGCCGACGAGTATCCAGACTTCGGCGCACTGAGCCCCGATACGATCGGGGGCTCTCCCGTAACCTTCCACCTCGCAACTTTGACGGTCGACGCAAATCTTGCCCGGGCCGTCGGAGCGGGAGCCGTCGTTCTGCGTGCCGCCGCAGATCAGGCCTATGGCGAGCGCGTCGCCATGGTCGTCGATCCATTCGGTCACCGGTGGATGCTCTCGCAGAAGATCGAAGTTGTGGCGCCTGAAGAAATGCAGCGCCGCTGGGACGAGGAGACCGGGGCGTGAACGCGGCCGACGGAAATCGAAGTGAAGGAGGCGGCCGAGCGGGGGATGGCAGTCCGTCGCACCGCTGCTGTGACGTGATCTTTCTCGCGCCGGGAGAGGGGCGGCGCTACGAGCTCGGCCCGCTCACGGGCGTGTTCAAGGCCGATGAAGCCGAGACGGAGGCCGCCTATTGCGTGTCCGAGTGGATTCTCGAGACTGGTCTGAAAGGTGTCGGCGGACACAGCCATGCAGCAAATGACGAGGTTTTCTACGTGCTTGAAGGTGTGCCCGAAATCCTCGTCGGCGACTCCTGGCGGCGGTGCACACCGGGCACTTTCCTGCGAATACCGGCCGGCGTCGTCCACGATTTCCGAAACCCCGGAGAGACGACCGCCAGGTTGCTCAATCTTTTCATACCCGGTGGATTTGAACGCAATATGCCCGAGATCTCCGCTTGGTTCGCCGCTCAGGAACCGGTTTAGGGCGGCTGAAAAGGACATCGCCCATTTCTCCTTTCGCGGGGGCGACCATGCGGAACCTTCGCTTCAACTTCCTGCATGCGGCTTTGGATCCTGTTGCAGTTGGTCAGCGATTTCCTAAGTGCGCGGAGTGGCTCAACTGGTTCCACCAGCGTGCATGGCGCGCCGTCCGCGATATTCGTGCGACAACAGCGTCAGCCACGCCCTTTCGCTTCAGTTCATTGGCGATCTTGCCCCAGTAAGGCCCGTGCATGTCCGGGGGCGGACGCCGCGACGATGGAACAGGCGACGCTGCAAAACAGCGTCCTCGTCAAGCCCAGGCGGCAACGGCCAGCCCATATCAGCCCGACCTCACGCGTCCGCAACAGATAGGTCGAAAAGAAATGGTCGTTTGCCGATCTTCAGCCGTTGCGATATCGCACGAACGGAAAGGCCCTATTCGTGCGTCAGTCTCAGTATCCATCGAATGTCCTTCACACTCGTAAGCCTCGCCTGCTTCCGTCTCGCTATTCACCGGCCCCTCTCAAATCGGGGCCGAGAATGGCAAAACGGCGCGTGCGAGAGTCGATCTCTTTATCGCCGAAAGACTGTCCGGGATTTAATGGAATTCCGGTCCTCGAAATACCGAAACCCGCATTCGGCGACGATCTGCGCGAGAAGAGGCTGGTCCTGGCATTGCCTAGCTAGTGCGGTCGATATCGGCGTCGTGGTCGTCGATCCCGGCCGGCGGCATCTCAACGCGAAGGAGCGGTTGATGGTCGACTTCTAGCGGAAACGTCACGCCATTCACCGGCCTCGGATCAAGGACTCCTACACCCCCGTATAAGTCATCCCCTCCTCTTCGCTACCCGATCCTTCCTCCCGATCAATAGGCAGGTCGGGCAGCCCCCTGCTACGGTCAGGGTACATCCTCCCGCAGGGCCGCAAACAATGAAGGGGCGCTTCGGGACGTGGAGCCGCCCGGACAGATGGAGACGCTATTCGTAGCGGAACTCGATCGAAGGGAAAGCTTCGAATCGAGGTGCGGATCATGGGCAAGGCAGCAGCTATTTTCTTTGCAGTCGTGATCGCTGCTCCGGCAGTGGCGCATGATGCGACGCCAACGGCGGCACAGCCGCACGGATGGACATATCCGTTTTCGTGCTGCAGCGGGATGGATTGCCGCGAGATCCACGATCAAGGGGTCCTCGAAGGCCCCCGCGGATATGTCATCAAGCTCACTGGGGAGCTCATAACGCCACTGGATACTCGCATCAAGAACAGTCCGGACGGGCAGTTTCACCAATGCACGGTGGCCGGCGAGCCCACGGGTCGCACCATTTGCCTGTTCGTTCCTCCGCGCTCCTTTTAAGGATTGTCACCATGACACAAGACCTCAACCGCATCGAAATCGATCTGGTCCCGTTGACGCTGTTTTCCCAGCCCATATCGGCAGGCTGGGCCCAGGTGCCGGGCTCTCCGCTCCAGATGCCGCCAGATGGTCAATCAGGGCCGAATACTGCCTTTGAGGCTCATTTGATGATGTTTTCCGTCAAGCCACGCGAAACAATCACCCTCCCGGGGGACAAGCTTTGCACGCCCGGAAATCTGCCTTTACCCTGTACGTGTCTGGGACGCGGTTCGGTCTTTTGTGCTACTCGCTCGGGTTTGTCCGCCTTGTAGAGGACTTCGAGGATCTTTGCCCTTCAGTGAGTTCCGTGACCATGGCATTAAGCCCAGCGATCGGCGTCCCGATGACCTACCGGCTGGTACGTCGCCACCACGCACGAACCATCCCTTACAATGACAAACGTACTGAGCAATCGCCCGATGCTGAATTCCACCAATGTGCGAAGGGCGCCAACTTTGAGCTAGGCGACCATACGCTTTGCCTATTCGTTCCGAACCAGGGAGCGTGATCATGACCGCGCCTTTGAGAATAACAGAAGCTCAGGAAACCTTCCTTGCTTATATGTCGTCATGGGGGCCAATCGGCACGGACATAGCCTTTAGCATCGAAGACGCAGCTACGGATCTCGGCTACCGTCATCGCCGCTCGATCTATTATCTCTACTACCAGCTTCGCGACATGGGCTTGGCCCAGATGCTGAAGGGCGAAGGCTATAACGGCAAGACGGCGTTCCGATGCTATGCGAGGCCGGAAGACTGCGAAGTCGTCATTATCGCGCGCAAGGGCAGGGCGAAGGGATCAATCAATCCCGTTAAAGCCGGCAAGCCCAAGAAGCTGAAGGCAAAAGCCCGCAAGGTCAAGGCTAAGCCCGCTCCCAAGCCATCGCGTCCAAAACTCATCTCATACGTTGGCTGCGCCGGCCAGCCGGAATGGAACCGCATATGATCCGGCTTCATCTTCCGTTCATTTCGCCCGACAACAATGGCGCGTCATGAAGATGAATTCAGCTTCGGCCACGCCTCAGTCGGTCTTGCGGTGGAGAGGGGCCAGGCCGACGGCCTTCACTCTTCGCAGAGACCTGCACTAGCTGCGAGAGCTTCAGCCAGCCGTTCGCCCGATTAGTTTCCCAACATTGCCATTTCGTCGGCATGCTTTGCGCCAGCGGGCTCGTCTCGTTCGAGAGGCAGGGTGAACAGAAACACCGCCCCACGAGGTTTATTCGCGGTGGCCCATAGCTGGCCCCCGTGAGCCTCGATGATCGAACGGCAGATCGCCAGGCCCATACCCATACCGGTGGATTTGGTCGTGTAGAAGGCCTCAAAAACGCGGTCCATACTTTGCGGGTCCAGGCCTGGACCCGAGTCGCGCACCCCGACGACGACGCCTCCTGAGGCCTCTGTCTCGGTGCTGATCAGCAACTCGCGCTCTTCCTCATTAATGCCGCTCATCGCCTCAATGGCGTTCATGATCAGGTTTAGGATCACCTGTTGTAGCTGGACGCGATCCCCTTCCACGGACGGGAGGCTCGTCGCGAATTCGGTCTGCAGCGTGACGCCTTGCCGGAGCACTTCACTGCCGGTCAAGGCAATCACGTGACGAATGGCTTCATTGAGGTCGAACTGCCCCTTGCGAGGGGGCTCCTTCTTGACCAAGGCGCGGATCCGGCCAATGACATCGCCGGCCCGATTGGCGTTCTCGACGATCCGGCCGAGCGCCTGAGCCACCTCCTCCAGATTCGGCGGATAGGTACCGAGCCAGCGCAAGGCCGCCTGGGCGTTGGTAAGCGACGCGGCGAGCGGCTGATTGACTTCATGGGCGATGGAGGCTGTGAGCTGCCCCATGGTGGCGACGCGGTTTGCGTGGGCCAGTTGCCCCTGCGCCTCGCGCAAGGCTTCCTCGCTCTCGCGTAACGCCTCTTCCGCCTGCCGGCGCTCCGTCAAATCGAGGACGAAAGAGACACCTTCGTTCCTGCTTCCTTCCAACAGTGCACCGCCGATCAACACGGGCAGTCGGCTGCCATCTTTCCGAAAGTACTCCTTCTCGAACGGTTGGACTGCCCCGATGAGCTTCAGCTCTGCGACGGTCCGTGCGTCGCGGTCGCGCCATTCGGCCGGCGTCAGGTCCGTCCAGCATAGCCGACCCGAGGCAAGATCCTCCCGGTCGTATCCCACCATGCGGAGGAACGCGTCGTTGGCCTCAAGAATGCGACCTTCGATATCCCAGATGACGATCCCGATGATGTTGGCCTTGACGAGGCGACGGATCTTGGCTTCGCGTTCAGCGAGATCGCGGTACAACCGGTTATTCTCCAGTGAGATCGCCGCCTGAGAGGCGAGCAGCTTCAGCACCGCGATCCGGGCCGGCGCGAAGACCCGAGGGGCGAGGTTGTTCTCAAGATAGAGTACTCCGGTCAGTTGGCCCTGGTTGAGCAACGGCACGCAGAGAATGGAACGAGCATGGTGCTGACAGATGTAGGGGTCCGCGGAAAATGGATTCTGAGCTATGGCGTCGCCGAGAACCACGCTTTCGTTTGTGCGCAAGACATAATGAAGGAGCGATTCCGGCAGCGTGATCGCGGTCACGATCTCATCACGCAGCTGCACCACGACCGTGTCGCCGCCGGTCGTGGCCTCCGCCGTGATCCGTGACTCACCGCCACGCGGCAGGATCAACAGGCCGCGCTCGGCCCCCGCCTGCTCAACGGCGGTGCGCAAGACCGTGTCGATCAGCTTTTGAAGGACAATCTCGCCCGACACGGCTTGCGAGATCTTGATAACGGTTGCGAGATCGAGTTGCTCGATCGGTGCACCAATGGTGCTGGTTGGAGCAGGAGCGCGTTCTTCCCCTCTCAGGTCAGGATAAAGTTGGTCGAGTTGCCGCACCTTACCGTCGGCGCCCCAGCGCAGATAGCAGCCACGCGCGTTGCGGAGATAGAGACGAGTGAAGTCCTCGAAGCCCCCCTGCGCATAAAAGCGGGCGGCGAGTTCATATGCGAGGGCTTCATGATGAATGAAGCCGTTGGCACGCGCCGAGCGGATCGCTTGTTCGTAAAGCCGCACGGCGTCGATTTCGCGGCCCTCAAGGCGTGCTATCTCGGCGCCGACCAGCGCGGCTCGGTTCTCGAAGTTCTCCGGGCAATTCTTGGCATAGATCTGAAGCTGTCTGTTGTGGGCGACCAGAGCCTCCGTATGCCGCGCCCGCTGGTCAGCCACAGCAGAGTCGCAGCATGCGGCGCGAGCCAAGGCGCCATAGAAATGATGTTCCGGCGTTTCTTCGAAATGCGACACCGATGTCCATGGTAGCCTCTGCGCCCGCAATGACGCATCGACGGCCGCCTCATAGTCGCCCGCAAAGAACCGCGCCTGGAGTTTTCTGACGAAGTAGCAGGTTTCCGCAAGAATCAAATTCGGATCGTCGGAAAACCGGCGTTCGATCTCAAGTTCGTCAAATCCGTCGTCGTCGAAGGAGCCGAATTTCCGGGTCAACCCGCGCAGCGTCCGGACGAGGCCGAGTTGGGCGCTGGCGAGGTCTATGACGAACTGGAACCGCACCTTCTGCGCAAAAGTAAGGCCAATCTCCGCTTGGCGTTGCACTTCCATAAGCGGATCTCCCGCCGCCAGCAGGTTCGAATTCAAACTGGCATAGCTGTATCCGGCAAACGTGAGGTCGCCGCTCTGGTTGGCAATTTCAAGCGCTCGCCGCAAGATGTCGCGGGCGGTGCGGACATGTTTCGTCCACGGTATGACGTGGGCCCCGAAGTCTTTATAAGTCCTGGCTTGGAAGCGCTTCAGTTCGCGCTCTTCGACCAGTTGGCAGCCAAGCCGACCGAATCGAAATCCGGCCGCATAGTCGCCGAAGCGCGGTCCGGCAATATAGCCAAGCGACACATAATGGTAGCAGGAACCGTCGCTGTTGCCTCGCTCGAGGCTCAGATTAACAGCCAGGCAGATCGCCATGCATGCAAGATTCGCATCGGTATGCCATACCGCCCCAACGAGCCGGGTGAGGATATCCAGCGTCGCGGAGGATGCTGGGTCGCTCATCAACGGCAGATCAATGAGCTCCTCGATTGCGCGGCTCCCGAGCTGCGACCAGATCCGGCCGTATTCTCGTTGCACCTCCTCGTCGGCCGGATGCGGCGACCAGTCGATGCCGAGATGCTGCCTCAGGTAGTCGAGACCGACGGCGGCGGAGCGACTGGTCTGACCGAGCGCAGCATAGAGATCGATGCGCAGGCAGGCGACAGCAGCCTTGTCGTCGGAGCAGACAGCACAATTGGAAAGCTGTGCTAACCGCTCCTCGGCGTCCGCCAGCGCGCCAATGAGGAACTCGCATTCGGCTCGGTTCAGCTCAAGCGCGAACGCCAATTGGTGCTGGCGCTCCCAGGCGTCTTCCGGCAGCAGTGTCGTGCCGACAACAAAATAGTTGAGCGCCGAGGCGTATGCCGTCGAGGCCTTGGCGCGCCTGCCGGCCAGCAGATTGAACTTCGCCAGTTGCTCGCGCTCCTCAGCTGAGGTGATCAGTGCGGACCCGCGATTGAGCTGGCTGACAATCTCGAAAACATAATCGTCAATCAGCTCCGGCGCAGTGTTCGCCGCAAGCAGTCTCCCTATGCGAAGGTGCAACTCGCCGCGCCGCTCCTCCGGGATCAGCGAATAGGCAGCTTCCTGAACGCGATCGTGGACGAACCGGTAGGCGCCTGCCAGACGCTCGAGCAGTTCATGAGCGACGGCAGGCCACAGGGCCTCGGGGACTTGCTCCTCCGGGGTTTCGAGGACGAGTGAAAGCATCGTGGTATCGGCGATGTTTCCGAGACAGGCGAACTGCTGCAACGCCTCCCGCGTTTCGGGCGGCAGGCGCGCGAGCTTGCCGACCATGAGGTCCACGATGTTGTCGGTGTATCCCTTGGCGTGAATGCGCTCGAGATCCCAGGACCAGCATGCCGCGTCGTGATCGAAGGTGAGCATTCCCTCTTCGGCGAGCGAAAACAGGAACTGACGGACGAAGAACGGATTGCCGCCGGTCTTGTCGAGCATCATCTGTGCGAGCGGGGCTGCACGCTCGGGCTGACAGTGGAGCGCATCCGCAATCAACTGCCGGAGATGGTCTTGAGTGAGCGGCGCAAGCGTGATTTCCGCGACCTTGCCGCCGGCGGTCTTGATCGCGTCAAGCTTCCGCATCAAAGGATGGGCGGCGGTGACTTCGTTGTCGCGATAGGCACCGATCAGGATGAGCTGCTGCAGATCCGACCGGGTCAGCAGATCCTCCAGCAGGTCGAGTGTCGCCGCGTCGAGCCATTGGAGATCGTCTAGGAACAGCGCTAGCGGATGTTCGGGCCGGGCAAAGACGCTGATGAACCGCCGGAATATCAGCTGGAATCGCCGTTGCGCGTCCTGTGGCGGAAGTTCAGCGACCGGCGGCTGGTCGCCGATGATGAGCTTCAGTTCGGGGACGAGATCGACCATCAGCTGTCCGTTCGGCCCCAGCGTTTCGCTCAGCGCCTCGCGCCACGGTGCCAAATCGGCCTCGCTCTTGGCGAGGAGCCCCTTGAGCAGGCCCTGAAAGGCCTGCGCCAGGGTCGCATAAGGGATGTCGTGCTTGTACTGGTCGAATTTGCCGGACGCGAACAGCCCGCGCGGCGGCACCAGTACTTTGTGGAGTTCATTGACCACCGCCGACTTGCCGATGCCGGAATAGCCAGAGACCAGCACCAATTCCGGCGCCCCGCTTAACACCACGCGGTCGAAGGCAGTGAGCAAGGTCTCGACCTCGCGCTTTCGCCCGTATAGCTTCTCGGGAATCAGCACGCGGTCCGGGATATCGCGTTCGCCGAGCGGGAATGCATCAATCCGGCACTGCGCTTCCCATTGGCTGAGACAGCGGCTCAGGTCGTGCCCGACGCCGCCTGCCGTCTGGTATCGTTCCTCGGCCGTCTTGGCGAGCAGCTTCATGACGATGGCCGAGACCGCCGGTGAAACATCCGCCGCCCGCTCGTTGGGCGGCATCGGCTGCCGTGCAATGTGGCAATGCACCCATTCCATCGGGTCGGAAGCGGCGAAGGGCAGGCTCCCGGTCAGCATTTCGTAGAGGGTCACGCCGAGCGCATAAAGGTCGCTGCGGGAATCGATCGAGCGGTTCATGCGGCCGGTCTGCTCGGGGGCCATATAGGCAAGCGTTCCGGCGACCACTTCGGGCGGCTCGGGCGCCTGCCGTTCGCGGGAGAGGCGCGAGGCGATGCCGAAGCCGGTGAGCCGCACCTCGGCGCCTGAGCCCGTTACCAGTATATTGGCCGGTTTGATATCCTTGTGGACGAGGCCGCGCTGGTGGGCCCTGCCGAGCGCAGCGGCGATGCCGATCGCGAGGCGCAGGAAAAGCTCCGGTTCCATTGCCGTTCCGAGCCGCCGGGCGAGCGGCTCGCCGCCCGGATCTTCAAGCACCAGCATCGTCCGGCCGCCTTCGCGCACCAACTCAAGCGGTCGCACCGCCCATGCGCTATCGAGCTCATCCTTCAATCCATATTCATGGTCGAGGCGTTCGAGGCTTGAACGTGTCGGGTGCTCGAGGGCCGGAAGCACGACCAGTACCGGGTTCCACTTGCCGTCGGCGCTCCTGCGCCGTTCCCGGTGGAACACGCGATCACCATCCTCCCAAAGAACCTCCAAACTGCTATCTCCACCAACGCCGAAGAACGAGGATGTGCTTATTTGCCGACTTCGTCACCTCGCCTGTCTCATTTGGCACTGCCACTCTCGTTTCGGAGATCCGTCCAATCACATTGGCCAAAGCGAGCACATATGATGAACCCTAACCACTTCCCTGCCTTCTTACCACATCTCGCCTGTGCGTCCCAGCGGATCAACCGAGCGGCTACCACCCGCCCCTTCGATGCATGGTCCGCCTCTGCTGACGAAAGACCGCCCAGCGGCGGCCGGAAGGACGGGCGGATCGTGGAACCGCAGAGCTTCGGAGGGAGGAGCCGGCGAAGCTTGTTGGTAGCAAGGGGGAAATTCGCTACCTGCCTGTCGTGAGGCAACGACTAGAGACTAGCGATTAGAAAGACGACGGAAAATTATACGGTGGTTTCTCCTTGCGATACTTTGGAATACCAGCATCGAGCCCATCCGCGAACGTGCTCAGCGAGTGACATGTTCATCGATCGGCAATACCACCGTCGCTCCAGGCGCGTTAGCCAGCTGAAGCAGGCACTGTCAACAACCATCGGCTATTGAAAACTATCCAAGCGTATAATGTCGTCTCCAGCCGCCTTGTCTTAGACTCGAAGCGATCCTGAAACAGGGAGCGGTCATGATGGTATCCCCATACCTTGTCCCCCACGCGTCCTCGGCATCCAACACCAGGAAAGCCAGTGTGTTAGTCGCGGATCCGGAGATCGACGTTTTTTCCCCTCTTGTTGCACGTCTCCTTTCTGAGGGACTGGCGGTTCGGCTGGCCACGAGCGTTGCAGGAGCCAAGGCGCAGCTTGAAAACGACGTGCCCGATTTCGCTCTGGTTGAACTCAAATACGTTGACGGCAATGGTTTTGAGATTGTCGAAGCGTTGGCAAATCTAGGCACTACACGCGTCGTGGTCCAAAGTATCTACTGCAATATCAGCACGGCGGTCCGTGCCGTCAGAGAGGGAGCCATTGACGTTTTGCCGAAACCGATGGAGGTCGATGTCGTGCTGGCCGTGCTGCTCGGACGAAATCTCGATTCCGCGCCGATACCCGATACGATTTCGCGGCCCGAGGCCGTTCGCATCGAGCATATTAAGAGAATTTACGCCATGTGCGGGGCGAACGTATCGCGCACTGCGCGCACGCTTTGTATGCATCGAAGAAGCCTCCAACGCATCATGGCGCGGGATTCCTTCTCACTATAGGCACCTTGAGCTCAGCTGCATGCGGCGTCTCGTATGATCGAGACGCCGCAGACAAGGATCGCGTTCGACGTCAGCACGGGAGCCCCGACCGCCTAGAGCAAATCCAGGAATAGTATGGATCGCTTTTCGGCCCGGAATTGCATAAAACAGAAAGATAGTTCAGCTGTGGCGACTCCGTTTTGGCCGAAGCTGCACTAGCGATGGCGCTCCGGCACCTCTGCGCTCATGCCGACCACATTGGTGCGCTCATATCCCATCCGGCCGCCCGTAATTTTTGACAAGGGTTGGTCCCCCGAATCGCACGGCCATTGTCCCCCGACATCGCCATTGTTGATCATTCGCCTGCCATCTGTTCCTTCAGGCTTGTCTTCAACAACCCGAACTTGGCAGAGAGCACTTGTAACCGTGAACCCCGGCAAACCCACATGCCGTGGCGCGATCTTATAGGCAAATCCATTCGGTCGGTCTTGAGCGGCGACCTTGTCTGCCATGCGAGAGAGCCAAAAAGAAGCCTCCCTGGGGGTTGGGAGGCTCAAGGCGGGCCGATCGGGGGCGATACGGCCTGGGAGGAGGAAGGAACCCGCACCATAGAGGAGGGCTCCCGCCCGGGGCTATTGGCCACCAGGAAGGATCGATTACCAAAGAGGAGGGGATGACCTATACGCGCGGCCAAGACCTTTATGAGTGCGTTTGCGGCTTTCCCGGCGCGAGCATCAGCTTGTCAGCCATACGCGCGAGTTCGGGCAGGGACCTAGTACCCATCTTCTGCATGACCTGGCTGCGGTGAACCTTCACGGTAATTTCGCTCACGCCCAGATCGCCGGCAATCTGCTTGTTGAGCCGTCCGGTCACCACCAAAGCCATCACCTCGCGCTCGCGCGGGGTCAGGCTATCGAAACGCGCGCGCACCGTCGCCAATGCCTTTTCATTTTCAAGCCACACGCGGTCGCGCGCCAGGCCGACGTGAACGGCGTCGAGCAAATCCTGGTCTCGGAACGGTTTCGTCAGGAACTCGACCGCGCCCCCCTTCATCGCTTGGACAGACATGGGAATGTCGCCGTGCCCGGTGATGAAGACGATCGGCAGCTGAATATTTTCTCGCGACAGCTCGAGCTGAAAATCAAGACCGCTTTGTCCCGGAAGCCGGACATCGAGCACGAGACAGGTCGGTCCGTTGGGTCGTCCAGACCGGAGGAAGTCGTCCACAGAGGCGAGGAGTTTCACGTCAAAACCGACGGAACGCAGCAGACTACCAAGCGCCTCGCGGATATCCGGATCATCATCGATGACAATGACGGTTGCCTCGGTCATCGCCAGCGCCCCCCAAAGTCAACCGAAGCTTTGGGACGTGCAAGATCTGCACCCACTGCAGCAGCAGCGGGCAAAGCCCAACCAGCAGAGCGCCAATGACGCGATGAGAACACTCCTCCTCTTTCCTTCGTCGCTGCCGAAACGGAGTTTTTTCACACACCAGAATGCGCGCTAATTACCTCGGCCACAAGGCTAAATGCGGGCTGCCCAAGAGAGCGCTTGGGCGTCCTGCGGTCTGCCATGGCGCGCCGATGCGCCACATGGCCGGCGTCTGCCGTCACAAGGGGACGCGGGGTGCCGCAAGTATCAGGGCGGCGCGAGGCAAGCAAACCTCAAGCACTAGCGACGCTGTGCCGAGTGAATCCGGCATTGATTGATGAGACGTCAGCGATTGAGTTCGACCAGTCGCCGCACCTGGCCAAGCCGCAGCCAAAGCTCCTGGTGGCCGCGCCGCTGTCCGGCCATTTCGCCACCCTTCCGCGCGTCACAGTCGAGACCTTCCTCGCACCGATCTATTCCGCATCGCCGACTAGCCCGACGCGCGCCTGGTGCCGCTTTCGCAGGGCGCGTCGATCTCAAAATTACATCGACTGTCTCATCCCCATGTTGCGGGCGCTCCTGGGCAGATGCCGCACGCGTTGCGGCAAGCCTCACACAATCTATACGATCGTATAGCTTGCGATGCCTTTGTCGCCGTTAGATACTAAATCCATCCAGTCAAGCGCGCCACAACGCTAATTCGGTACGACGCCGATCGGCGAAGTCGGGAGGCGGCAGTGTCTACCAAGAAACCTCTGATTGCGATCGTCGACGACGACGAGTCGATGCGCGAGGCTATCAAGGGGCTCATGAGGTCGATGGGATTTGACGCCGAGACCTTTTCATCCGCGGATGATTTCTTGAGATTCCCCTATATCCGCCGCACGGCCTGCCTGGTGACGGACATCAATATGCCCGGAATGAGCGGGCTCGATCTGCACCGCCGGCTCGTCGCGCTGGGCAAGAGCATTCCGACTGTTTTGATCACCGCCTTTCCGGAAAAGAATGTGCGCGCGTCTGCCTTGGGCGCGGACATCGTCGGCTGCCTGACAAAACCGTTTGGCGAACAGGTTTTGCTTGATTGCATCCGTTCTGCGCTGGCTCTCAGTAGCAAGGGCGAAAGCGGTTCATGAGGTCGCAAAGACCTCTCCTCGGCAAAGCGCGCTGCACCTCCACTTCAATCCGGGATCCAACGGCTTCGACGTTTGCCGCAGCAGGTCGAGGGAAACTCAAGGGATCGGAGCGCATCCAATCTAAAGCCATCCCCCTGAAAATCCGGCGCGACGCAATCCGATCACCAGAGGCTTGCATCGACGCATGATGTTCCAGAGCAAACCAGTTCGGTAGTTTTCGATCATCAGCACCACTGGGCCTTGGTCAATGCCAAAGTGATAGGGACTCACCCACCATCCGGTCGGACTGTTTTCCACGGCATAGGTCTGGTTGAACGACGGTTTGAAACCGTAAAGGCGCGTCATGCCGAGCTTCATTCGCGCAAAGTTGAGGACTGTCGGCACGACGATCTCCGGCGCGAACGGCAGCGAGGCGACAACGACCCATGGCGCGACAGTGCCATCGTCAGGTCCGAAGGGCGCGCCACGGGCGATGTAGTCGAAGAACTCCCGGTCGACGCCATTGGTCGCCCGCTTACCCCAACCTGGTCCGTCGCAGGCGGTAAACCCCCAACAATATTCCCCGTAACCCGCAAACCGCATTGGGTTGCGAATTGCATATTCCTGCTGCACGAACGATGCCTGCCGGCTGTTTTCAAAGTAGTCGCTGTGGTGCTGGCGCATGAACTCGTCACGAATGCCTCGAAAGTCTACCCACATGTGCGACAACTGGTGGGTAAAAAGCGGCCCCGAATAAAGCAATTCGCGACCATAGATGTTTCTCCATTCATAGCTCGCGGTGTAGGCGGCGTAACTCTCCGGAGGCAATGGATGGGTTGGCGATCCCAACCCGAGAATGTACAGCAGCAGACCCTCATCGTAACCGCGCCAACGATAGGGAATAAACCCGCTTTCCGGGTGCCAGCCATGCGTCAAAGTGGGGCCGCCATCGCAAGCCCACATCCAGTCGGCTCGCTCGTAAAGCGCCGTCGCAAGCTGGCGGATTTCTGCCTCATCGGCCGTATCGCCATCAAAATAGGTCGCTGCGGTCAGGGCGCCGGCGAACAGGAAAGCCGAATCGATGGTGGACAATTCGCATTGCCAGGCCCGGCGGCCCGTTTCGATGTCCAGAAAATGATAAAAAAATCCCATGTACCCGGATGCATCGGGCTCTGGCCCCTGCGGACATTCCATCAAAAACCGCATTCGCTTGCGGGTGATCTTTGCAGCGAATTCGCGGATGATTACCCCGCGCTCGACAACAACGGGGATTGTCGCCAGGGCCATGCCAATTGCCGCGATGCTTGCCGGGGCATTCGGTTCGGTTTTGTCGCGAACCAGACCGTTGTCCGGGTTCGTGCATTGAAGATAGTATAGCAAGGTGGTGAATTGCAGCCGCCCCAGATCCTGGTCGGTTGGCAAACGGTCGAAGGCGCGGTCGGTCGACATGATTTCGGGCATGATTGCTAACCAACTATGACGCGGATGTCGTGCGTATCCCCGTCTTCACTAAGCCGCACATTTCTGTGCGCCATCGGTCTTTCGTCCAGTATGACGGCC
Organism: Rhizobium sp. USDA 4016; assembly: GCF_056279705.1. Classification (NCBI taxonomy): domain Bacteria; kingdom Pseudomonadati; phylum Pseudomonadota; class Alphaproteobacteria; order Hyphomicrobiales; family Rhizobiaceae; genus Rhizobium; species Rhizobium sp. USDA 4016. The sequence goes on along the minus strand of NZ_JBWCCY010000004.1, from coordinate 3,434,884 downwards.
CCCACTCCTCGACCGATCCCCTCTGAGTTATCGAAACCGATACGGTACGTCGCCAATCCATCTTTGTGTCAATAAACCTGCTAGGTCGAACAACTGGCGGGAACTCAAGGTTCCCAATGCCTCGGCTCGTCGACAAGCGCTGGCGCGGATCGGCCGAAATCGTTGCAAATGACTTCTGAACAGGGAGGAAAAACCAGCCGATCCAAACACTCCCACCGTTGCCTTCGGCGCCGACTTTGATCTTTCCAATCCTATCAGCCGGGTCTCCAAACTGGAATAGCCACTGCGACCTCCGCCAAAGCCTCGCAGGGTAAGGCTTCCTGCGCATCTGTAATCCCCCTACCGAGGAAGATTAAGCTCGATAGATTCCGGCAATCTGGTGGAGCGGGTTAAACCAAAGGCGGAAATGAGCATGCCTAGAATTCAGAAAGTCTTCCGCAAGTATTATGGATCGAGATAACGCTTGGGACTAGCCTCAAAGGTGCCAACTGAAGGGAAATGCCCGCAACCAAAGGAAGCACAGTATGACTGATATGCTGGAGCAAAATGATCTTGCCATCGAAGAACTGATGAAAGACGCAATAACCAGTTACATGCTGGACAGTTTCGAAGTCGAGGATCGGTTGAAGGCAGCCGTCCAGAAGATCGCCGTGGAACTACTTGCTGAAGAGCTGGCTGCTCTGAGGGAGAAGGCTGCGAAGGCCAAGTCGTCGTATATCCAGGTCGGCGATGTGTTGACAGCGGCTTAAGGCTAACGTCGGTCGGATATTTCCAGCCTCGGTTAGGGGAGGTGTCCTACGAGCGCTGCACCCCAATCCTAGGCAATGTTGATTTGAGTGCGGAAATCGCCCGCACGGTCGGCGCCAGCAAAACATCAGCCCCAATACAAGCATCTTCGCCAAAATATCAGCAGGTCGCCGAGCGCGAGGCTTGGGACGTTTTATTCGGTAGGCCGAGGTCCCACCCACACGCCCGCTGGTATCGCGGGGATACTATTCGCCAATCCGTCGAGCATGCCTTGCAAGACGCTCTCGGTCAGCGCCTCCATCTTGTCGCTGGGGCCGACGAGGCGGTCTACCAGCAGCAACGTAAGACCATGCATCTGCGACCAGAATATTAGAATAGCACCGTCAATCTTCCGTGTATTTGTGGCCGTGTTCGGAATGAGCCGCCCGAGCGCGCCGTCGCTTATCGCGTCCACCAGAAGCGCTTTCATGTTCTCTGCCGCAGTTCTTTCGACAGCAGGGGGCCCATTGTCCTGACCGGTAAGATAGCCGCCGAACATCAATCTGTAGAGCGCAGGATTGTTGACGCCGCCGTCAACATAAGCGCGCGCTATAGCTGCCAGCCGCTCGCGCGGACTGTCGAGTTCCTTCGTCGCGTCGGTCATCTGCTTTGCAAGGAGCTCGAACCCTACTGCCGAGACGGCCGCCAGCAATTCACGCTTGTCGGCGAAATGTTTGTAAGGGGCGTTATGACTGACGCCCGCTCGACGGGCGAGCTCCCGAAGCGAGAACTCTGTGCTTTGGGATTCGCTGAGGACATCGAGTGCGGCCCCGACGATCGCCCTGTGCAGGTCACCATGGTGGTAGGGGCGCGGCTCTGTGCTGGACATGTCTTTGGTCATGATCGTCCATTTAGGTTTATAAGTTGCGCGTGTCAACTTTTTACCCAAACGATGTTGACAATGCCCACTCTAACCCTCAAGTGGGCGATGTCAACCTCTATGACAAGGAGAGCGCCAACTACTCGCGTGGGCTCTGGAGGATCTCATCCTTCAGGCCGCAAGAAGTCCTGATGTTCAAGACGTGACGATTCTCGCTCATTCCATGGGAGGCTGGCTTGCGGCAGAGGCGTTGCGCGGCGTCGCCATGCGCGAAAAATCAATCCCGGCGAAGGTCAAGAATGTCATACTGGCCTCGCCGGACATCGATATCGACGTGTTTCGTCGTCAATTCGTTGAAATGGGGCCAAAACGGCCGCATTTTGCAATCCTGACGTCGACACGCGACAAGGCCCTGGAGGTCTCCAGTTGGCTGTCTGGCGGGGTCGACCGCGTCGGTGGATCCGATCTCAGGCCCTATGCACCGTTGCTCGAAGAACTCGACGTTTCTGTCATCGACACGACCGCCATCGCAACGAGCGATCCGCTCGGCCACAATGCCTTCGCCGACACTCCCGAGATCGTGCGCCTGCTCGGGCGGCGGCTGGCGGGACAGAGCCTGGATGGCGGAAAGGCGAGCGTTACGAACCAGATCGGAATGACTGCGGCCAATTTCGCCGGTTCGGCAGCGCGCGTAGCGTTGCGGCTCCCGTCGCGGTCATCAATCCGGAGGCGCGCGAGGTCTTGAAGCGCGAGCTCTTGAAGCGGGAGCTTTCCCCGGGCGGAGGACAGATCGTGGACGGGCAGATTTCCTACTGAACCGAAATGCGCGCCTCAATGAGATGACCAATCTGACGAACGCGCGTCCAGCATGGCCCTTCGGCGGGTCGCCTGCACGATGACCAGATGATCTCAGAACGTCGAAACGACAGGGTGCCGCCGCAAAGGGGCGCGATAGGATTGGCAAATGGAAAATGGCACAACGATCGAGGGCACCAGCCGGTGCGTCACATCGAATGCCAGCCGGTTTTCGCGGGTTCCGGTATCCATTTCTGCCTCGGTCGTGAGAGGCAGAATCGCCTCAGCTAGAAAGAACCATGGCCCAATAAGGTATGTTCCGGGAAGACGTATTGTGCGCAACGGCCACGCCGAGCCCGTTATAGCGTCCCAGCATGTTTTCGAGATGGTGCTGCGAGTCGATCCAGGCCGTCACCGCCGCGTCGACGCTCTGCTGGCCGGCGGCGATGTTTTCGGCCGCTGGAAGCTGCACGCCACTTTTCGTCACGCGCGCGCCGAAACTGTCGGCCATGCCCATCAGATGCGTCATCTTGCCGGCGCTTGCCATTCGCTTGGCCTGGTAGATTGCCGCAGCGCTTGCCGCCGGATCGACGCGAAGCGCCGTCAGGCCGTTTTTGGCGCGAAGCTGGTTGACGAGCGGCAGCGCCGCTGCCGTCTCGTCGTCCCCGTCCGAAGGCGTGGAGGACATTCTGGGTGCGGTCGTGCAGCTTGCGACGCCCGTCAGGAGGACAAGGCCTGAGATGCGCAGCAGATTGCGCCTGGAAAGATCGATGGATGTCATGTTTACCGGCGGAAGTTGAAAAGTCGGATGATAATGAAGATCGGAATGACGACCGTTGCACCAAGCAGCAGATAATCACCGATGCGGCCGAGAGCCGAAAAACCCCGGTACCAGATCTCGCGGATGAAATCGCGGATGCTATAGACGAGGTCCAGCGGCGCCCATCCGAAAACGGTCATCACGAAACCGACAATCAGCGAAACGACTAAGAGCTTCACCAATGTGCGGCCGAGCGAGTCGCCCAGAAATTTGTTTACCTGATCGGACATGCGCCATCTCCTGTTTTCCCTGAAATACGGTTGCGGCGCGTCGCCCGCAAGCCTTTTCCGGAACCGGCCGTTCCGCCTCTGAAATAGGACTTGAGTTTTTTTGTGGCCGCCGCCAAATGCGCAGGCATTCAACGGGCCACATCATGCAGCAAAGCCAGCTTTCCTCCGGCGACGTCATCGCCGACCGCCGCGCCGACTATGCGAAGATGCTTAACGAGGGCGGCGAGCCGGATGCGGCCGCCGAACTGATGGAGCAGGCGCTGGAACTGACGCCCGTCTGGGCTGCCGGCTGGTATCGCCTCGCGACCTACCGGGAGAAGGCCGGCAAAGTGCAATCCGCGATCGAAGCCTATCGCAAAACGCTGGCGCTTGATCCCGAGGATATCTTCGGCGCAAGCCTCAAGCTCGCCCTGCTCGGTGATTCCGAAACGCCGGACCGGCCTCCGAGCCGCTATGTCGAGCGGCTGTTCGATGATTATGCCGCCCGTTTCGAAACCTCGCTCGTCGAAAAGCTGGATTATACCGTTCCGCAGAAACTCGCAGCACTTGTCGCCGCCACCGGTCGCAAATATTCGCTGGCCGTTGATCTCGGCTGCGGCACCGGCCTGCTTGGTCCGGAAATTTGCGCCCGTGCCGGGCGGCTTGAAGGCTACGACCTCTCGCACAACATGCTCGCCAAGGCCGAGGAGAAGGCAATCTACGATCACTTGGCCCAGGCCGACCTTTCGCTTGCGCCAGAAGGCTCAGGCGTCTTTGCGGATGGCGCAGAATATCGCGCTGATCTGATCGCGGCTGCCGATGTGCTCATGTATCTCGGCAATCTCGAAAGCACCTTCGCAATCGTCGATCGCCTCGCCACATCCGGTGCGGATTTCGCCTTTTCGGTCGAAGACGCGGGCGAGGGAGACGGGTTTCATCTCGCGCCGTCGCTGCGCTACGCTCACACGGAAGCCTATGTTCGCAGCCTTTGTCGCCGTTACGGTTTCGAAATCATCGACACCGTCAAAACCACGATTCGAAAGGATGGCGGCAAACCGGTCGCCGGCATTCTATTCCTTGCACGGCGATAGCCTTTTGCGCAAAAATGTTGCGAGTTGAAAATAGGTCAGCATTACTTACATATTTCGCTTGCTCGCAACGGCGAAAAGCTCGATAATTCCCATCAAAGCTGACCGGCGCCGCGGAAGAACAAGCAGGAACGCCTCAGCCTGTTCACCATACGATCCGTCGCGCGGGGACTTCTCCGGCGCTTTCCTCTTCTGCTGTTGGAGATTGCCGCCATGGCTCAACGCATCGGTGCCCTCGGTTTCTGGAACACCAGCGCAACGCGCCATACGCCGCTCGAAGATGTGCAGGGCATATTCTCCGGCAGCCTCGTGTCTGCACTCGGCCTTTATGTGCTCGCCAGCGCCGGGCTTCTCACCGGCAGTACGGCCGGCATCGCCTTCCTGCTGCACTATACTTTTGGCGTGAATTTCGGCCTTGCCTTCTTCCTGCTCAACCTGCCGTTTTTCTATCTCTCCTGGAAGCGTCTCGGCATCGCCTTCACGATAAAGACCTTTGTCGCCATCGGCCTCACGTCGGTGCTTGCCGATGTGCAGTCGCGTTTTTTTGAGATTTCCAGCATCCATCCGGCCTGGGCAGCGCTACTCGGCGGCCTGCTGCTCGGCTTCGGCCTACTTGCGCTTTACCGCCACCGCGCCAGTCTCGGCGGCGTTGGCATTCTCGGCATCTACATGCAGGAGCGTTTCGGCATCCGCGCCGGTCTCGTGCAGCTTTCCGTCGACATGTGCGTGCTTGCCGCCGCCTTTTTCGTCACCACGCCGCCGGTGGTCATCTATTCCGTTCTCGGCGCGGTCGTCCTCAATCTCTTCCTGACCATCAACCACCGCGCGGATCGTTATATCGCGCTGTAGGTTCCCGAAGCGGCAGTTCAATCATAAACAAATCGTAACTTGCCTGCTCTCAGGCTGGGAGCGACACTCGCCCCGCGCCGGATAGATGAGGTGAAGACATGTCAGAGTTGGAAAAGCTTATCAGACGCCGCATGAACGAGGAGTACGCCAAGGGCTCCTCAGCGGAAAAGATCGCCCAAGTCATCCGTGAGATTATCAATAACTTCGATGGATCAGGTGCCCGTAGCAACTGATCGACATTTTTGCCGACCCGATTTTCATCGGGTCGGTCGCTTCAAGCTGTGCCTCAGGCTTTTTGCTGCGCGAAAAATTCATGCAGCCTTCGCCGGCTGATCGATCGGATGCTGGCTGCGGAAGCCGACGGCCAGCCGGTTCCAGACGTTGATCGTGCCGATCGCCACCGTAATTTTGGTGACTTCCTCCTCGCTGAAATGCGCTTTGAGGGCTTCGAAGTCCGCATCGGGTGCGCCGGTCTCCGCGATCTTCGTGACAGCATCGACCCAGCCGAGCAGGGCGCGTTCCTTCGCGTCATAGACTGGCGATTCCTTCCAGGCGCAGATCAGGTTGATCCACTGTTCGCCAAGACCGTCATGGCGGGCTTCCTTGACGTGCATGTCGACGCAGTAGGCGCAGCCGTTGATCTGCGAGGCGCGCAGCTTGATGAGGTGGATGAAGCGGCGCTCGAGGCCGGAGCTCTGGACATATTGCTCCAGGGCGGCAACCGCCTTGTAGGCTTCCGGCGAGGCCTTTGCGAAGTTGAAACGTGCCTGCATAATCTTTCTCCTTTGGGTTATGGCTCAGCGAGCCTTTTTGCGTTCGTGGCTTTCAAGGAATGCGCAGCCGCGTGCGGCGATCCCGCCATCATCTGCGGCGGAAAGCTCGATCAGGATGTCGGCGATACTGATCTTGGCGAGTTCGGTGCGGTAGGCGCGCTCGGCTTTCTGCATCGCAGCGCTGATCTGGCAGGGCTTGGCGAAATAGCGCTGCGGCAGCGGGTTTGGCCCGCGCTGGCGGATTTCCCCACAGCGGAACGCTGGTGCCGGTCCTTCGACGGCAAGCACGATATCGAGCAGGGAGATACCCTCTGGAACTTTCGCAAGCTTGTATCCGCCCTTCGGTCCCGGCACCGTGTCGAGAATGCCCGCGCCGGATAGCGCCTGCAGGTGCTTCAGCAGGTAACTCGTCGAAACGCCATGAAACTCTGCGATCGCAGCCGCCGACAGCACGCCGCCTTCCGAAAGCCCGGAAAGCATCGCGACGCTATGGATCGCCTGTTCGACGCCGTCACCCATTTTCATGCGGGGTCCCCTTCAATTCATGGATAAAAAATATCCATGATTAGTCGATGTGTCAACAACCGATCGAAATCCTGCTTGCCAAGCCCGAACGGCTGGATAGAACAACCGAAAATACCAAGGGGAAAACAATGGAAGAAAGAGCCGCTCTCGCCGGACTTGTGAACTCGTCGTCGGACAGACACTCGCTTTTCGATGACGCACAGGGACTTGTGGCGGGCAGCATGCTCGCTGTGCTCGGCGTCTCGCTTCTCTCCAGCGCCGGCCTTCTGGCAGGCGGCACGGCTGGCATGGCATTCCTGCTGCACTATGCGACGGGCTGGAGCTTCGGCCTCTGCTTCTTTGCGGTGAACCTGCCGTTTTATTATCTCGCCTTCCGCCGCCTCGGCCCCGCCTTCACAGTCAAGACTTTTGTGGCGATTGCACTTACCTCCGTGCTTTCGGAAATCGCGCCGCGTTTCATCGGGCTCTCGCACGTCGATCCCGTCGCCGGTGCTCTCTTCGGCGGCCTGGTCATCGGCGCGGGCATGCTGGCGCTGTTCCGCCATCGCGCAAGCCTCGGCGGTATCGGCATCCTGGCGCTTTACATCCAGGATCGCTTCGGCTGGCGCGCAGGCTTCGTTCAGCTCGGTTTCGATGGCCTCGTCCTGGCGCTCTCCTTCTTCGTCGCCAGCCCCTTCATCATCGCCTGCTCGGTGCTCGGCGCCGTGGTGCTCAACCTCACGCTCGCCATCAACCATCGCAAGGACCGCTATATCGCCATGTGAAGCGCGGCCGCTCTTCTATTTCACGTCGGTTTCATTACCTTTGTCCCGTGGACCAGATCGATACCGAAGCCCGCGCCGCCTTGCCCGCCCCCTTCATCCGCTGGTTCGCGGAAAAGGGTTGGCGGCCGCGCGCTCATCAGCTGGAATTGCTGGCCCGCGCCGAAGCAGGCGAAAGTACGCTGCTGATCGCGCCGACCGGCGCCGGCAAGACGCTTGCCGGTTTCCTGCCGGCGCTGACCGATCTCACCCGCCGCGGCAAGCGCCGGCCGGGTGCCGCCTTTAAAGGCATCCACACGCTATATGTTTCGCCGCTGAAGGCACTTGCCGTCGATATCGAGCGCAACCTCATGAAGCCGGTAGGGGAGATGGGACTGCCCGTCACCGTGGAGAACCGCACCGGCGATACGCCGAACGCCAAGCGACAGCGCCAGAAGCTCAATCCGCCCGATATCCTGCTGACGACGCCGGAGCAGGTAGCGCTTTTGCTCGCCAACAAGGAAGCCGAACGCTTCTTCAAGGACGTGAAGTATGTCGTTTTCGACGAGCTCCATTCTCTGGTCACGTCGAAGCGTGGCCACATGCTCTCCCTTGGTCTTGCCCGGCTACGCCGCCTTGCGCCAGGCCTCAGCACCATCGGCCTCTCCGCCACGGTTGCCGAACCGATCGACCTGCAGAAATGGCTGGTTGCGCAGGAGGAGGGCAGGGAACGGCACGCAGGTCTCGTGACCGTCGAAGGCGGCGCCAAGCCGGATATTTCGATCCTTTCGACGGATGAGCACATCCCCTGGGCCGGCCATTCCGCCAGATACGCAATCCCCGATATCTACAGGCAGCTGACCGAGCATCAAACGACGCTGCTTTTCGTCAACACGCGATCGCAGGCCGAGATGCTTTTCCAGGAACTCTGGACGGTCAACGAGGAAAACCTGCCGATCGCTTTGCATCACGGCTCGCTCGATGTCGCCCAGCGCCGCAAGGTGGAGGCCGCGATGGCGGCCAACAGGCTGCGCGCTGTCGTCGCCACCTCGACGCTCGATCTCGGGATCGACTGGGGCGATGTCGATCTCGTCATCCATGTCGGTGCGCCGAAGGGTGCCTCGCGCCTTGCCCAGCGCATCGGCCGTGCCAATCACCGCATGGACGAGCCCTCCAAGGCGATCCTCGTTCCCGCCAACCGTTTCGAGGTCATGGAATGCCAGGCAGCCCTCGACGCCAACTATATCGGCGCACAGGACACCCCGCCCGTCGGCCGCGGCGCGCTCGATGCGCTTGCCCAGCACGTGCTCGGCATGGCCTGCGCCGAACCCTTCGATATGCTGGAACTCTACGATGAGGTGAGGAGCGCCTCGCCCTATGCCGATCTCTCCTGGGAAACCTTCGAGCAGATCGTCGATTTCGTCGCGACCGGCGGCTATGCGCTGCGCACCTACGAACGATATGCGCGCATCCGCAAAACGAAGGAGGGCCTCTGGCGTGTCTCCAATCCGCAGGTTGCCCAGCAGTACCGCTTGAATCTCGGCACCATCGTCGAAAGCCCCATGCTGAACATCCGGATGGTGAAGCGCGGAGAGAAAGGCAAGATTGGCCGCGGCGGCGGAACCCTCGGCAAGGTGGAGGAATATTTTCTCGAACAGCTTTCTGCGGGAGACACCTTCATCTTCTCCGGCAAGGTACTCCGCTTCGAAGGCATCCGCGAAAACGAGGCGCTTGTCTCCCAGGCCTTCTCCTTTGATCCGAAAATCCCGTCCTATGCCGGCGGCAAGTTTCCGCTTTCGACTTATCTTGCCGACCAGGTGCGATCGATGCTCGCCGATCCCGACCGTTGGCACCGTCTGCCGGATCAGGTCCGCGACTGGCTGTCGCTGCAGAAGGACAAGTCGATGCTCCCGAAGCGCGACGAACTGCTGATCGAGACTTTTCCGCGCGGCAGCCGCGCCTACATGGTGGCCTATCCATTCGAGGGCCGCCTCGCGCATCAGACGCTCGGCATGCTGCTTACCCGGCGCCTGGAGCGGGCCGGCGCCAAGCCGCTCGGTTTCGTCGCAACAGATTATTCGCTCGGCATCTGGGGGCTGGAAGACATGGGCCTGATGATCCGCAACGACCGTCTCGGCCTTTCCGATCTCTTCGATGAGGATATGCTCGGTGACGATCTCGAAGCCTGGCTCGACGAATCTTTCCTGCTGAAGCGCACCTTCCGCAATTGTGCCGTGATTGCAGGCTTGATCGAGCGCCGTCACCCTGGCAAGGAAAAGACCGGACGGCAGGTCACCGTGTCCGCCGATCTGATCTACGACGTGCTGCGCAGCCACGAGCCGGACCATATCCTGCTACAGGCGACGCGCCAGGATGCAGCGAGCGGCCTTTTGGATATTTCCCGGCTTGGCGATATGCTGAGACGAATCAAGGGCCACATTACGCATCGCGCGCTGGATCATATTTCCCCGCTCGCAGTGCCGGTGATGCTGGAGATCGGCAAGGAGCCTGTTCACGGCGAGGCCCACGATGCCGTGCTCGCCGAAGCGGCCGGGGATCTGATCGCCGAAGCCATGGCTTGATAATGCAGGATAGACGAAATTGATGAACCGCCTGGCGCTTGCGCGTGAATTGAACGGATTGGTCCCGATGCCGGGCGTCGAAACCAGTGTTCATGGCGTTGCGGCCGTCTGCGATCCGCTCGGCGCGCTCTACCTGCCGGATGCCGGCGTCCTCGTCGTTTCCGACCTTCATCTCGAAAAGGGCGCCGCCTTCGCCCGCCGCGGCATGTTGTTGCCGCCTTACGACACGCTGGCGACGCTGACGGTGCTGTGCGCCGTCATCACCCGCTACAATCCGAAGCTTGTCGTCTCCCTCGGCGACAATTTCCACGACCGCGTCGGCTCGGCGCATCTACCGGAGACCTTCCGCTCCCTGATCGACAATATGGCCCGCGGCCGCGAATGGATCTGGATCAACGGCAATCACGACCCTGACGGCACGGTCGATCTGCCCGGCTCTTCGGTCGATGAAATGCACTACGCCGGCCTGACCTTCCGTCACGAGCCGAAAGGTGGGCGGCAAAGCGGTGAAATCGCCGGTCACCTGCACCCCGCGGCCACCGTCCGCCGCCGGGAAAAAGCCGTCCGCCGCCCCTGCTTCGCCACCGACGGCGCCCGCCTCCTCATGCCCGCCTTCGGCGTCATGACCGGCGGACTGGATCTCGGACACAAGGCGTTGACGGGCCTGTTCGACAGGTCGTCCCTGGTCGCTCATCTTCTGGGGCGGGATCGGATTTATTCGGTGAGATTCGGGAATTTGCGCAGCTGAAGTTGAGCGCCCGCCTCGTCCATTGAGTCCCTTCTGGCACCTCCAGATGAGGGCTCTCGCCGCCGTTGCTTTTCGATAGACAACGCTGCGCTTGCTCCAAGGGCGAAGCCTCGAAAGACGAGAATGGCCACCACGCCATAGAAATCGGAGCTCAATTACAGCCCTGCAACTGCCGCTGATAGGTCGCTGCCATATCGGCAAACCTCTGTGCCGTCTTCTGCAATTGCGCATTCGAGCGCCAGTCGCCGCGCTTGTAACCCTTCGGCCCCGAATAGTAAGCGATGTAGAGCCTGTAGGCGTCGTTGAGCTGGATGCCCGTCGCCTGGCTGTTGCTGTAGTGGTACCAGCCGATGAAGTCGATCGCGTCGGCAAAATTGGTGCGCCGCGCAGCCCAATTGCCGGTCGCCGACTGATAGTGGTCCCAGGTGCCGTCGAGCGCCTGCGAATAGCCGTAGGCGGTCGACGGACGCGTCCAGGGAATGAAGCCAAAAAGCTTCGTGCGCGGCGGGCGGGCGTTCGGCTGGAAACCGGATTCCACATACATCGTCGCCATCAGGATCGGCACCGGCACGGCGTATTTCTTCTCGGCGCGCTCGGCCGCGTGCTGCCAGTTGCTGAAGAAGCCGTTACGCTGTTCGAAGACGGCGCAGATGTTTCTGGTCTGACGAGGCGCCGTGGCGCAGCCGGCGGCGAGCGCCAGCAGCACCAGGACGAGAAGAGTACGGGTACGCAAAACAGAACCTCTCGTTTTCGAGAGATTACTAACTCGTAAATCTTAACACTCGGTTTTTAGTCAAAGGTGAACATGCACAACGCACCGAGGCTTGCCCAAGCACCGGGTCACATCAGCGGTAGACCAGAACCGGGAATCTCTGAATGGGCGAGCATCTTCATCGTCACGCTGCCGACCATGAATGCGGTGAAGCCTTCGCGTCCGTGCGATGCCATGGCGATCCGGTCGCAGCCGCGCTGCGCGGCTGTGTCGACGATGGCCTTCGCGGGTTCGTGGTTGGTCACCTGGGTCGTATCGCAATCGAGGCCATGCGTTCTGGCCCGGGCACCCGCATTCGCCAGGATCCGGTCTGCCACTTGCTGGCTGTGCCGGCCATATTCTTCGCGCGCCGATTCCAGCTGATCGATATTCGTGGAAAAGATATGGGCCGGTTCGACGACGGTCAGGACCGTTGCCTTGGCGCCGATCTCCTTTGCAAAGGCAAGCGCCTTTTCAAGCGCATCGGTTGGAAAGCTGCGAACCTCCGGTCGGGATGAGAATGTGTTTGTGCATGGGCTGGCTCCTCCTTCAACGCTCGCATATTGACGGAGGAACCAGCCTAACACCTTGATCTGCATCACACTGTCGCGAATGTTAGCGTCACGCTGCGCTCGCCGGTTCGTAACGCAAGATCACCGCGCCGGTCTTCAACGGTGTCGCTTCCAGCAGCTTCAGCGGTCGCTGCGCCGTCGCCGTCTTGAAGTGCGGATTGCCCGCGCCGAGAACCACCGGCACCAGGCAGATGCGGATCTCGTCGACAAGACCGGCCTTCAGCATCGCGTCGCAGAGTTCGGCGCTGCCGAAGATGAAAATCGTTTTGCCGTCCTGCCCCTTGAGCTTTTGAAGCTCGGAAACCGGATCGCTGACGATGCGGGCATTGTTCCAGCCCGGCTCTTTCATCGTCCGCGACACGGCGATCTTTGCGGTGTTGTTCATGTATTGCTTGATCTTGTCATTCTCTTCCGCCGTCGGCCAATAGGCGGCCATGCCCTCGTAGGTCTTCCGGCCGAAGACAAGCAGGTCGCCTTCTTCGCCCAATTGTTCGGAGTATTTCTGCAGTTCCGGCCCCCAGACCAGATTGTGGAAGTCGATGTCCCAGGGCTTTTTGCCTTCGAAGTAGCCGTCGAGCGTCATCAGATTCCAGACAACAAGCTTTCTCATGTCGATTTCCTCCATCCGATAGTCAATCCATACCACAACAGAACCGGTTGCAACAAGCAACTGGTTGAAAACTAGATAAACCGATGGCAAAATGCAAGTGGTTTTTGGAGAATGAAAAATGGACGACCGTCACCGCTCCGGCTGCCCCATCAATCTGACGCTGGAAATCCTCGGCGACCGATGGAGCCTGATCGTCATTCGCGACATCATGTTCGGCAATCGCCGTCACTTCCGCGAGCTGCTGCAGAATTCGGAGGAGGGCATCGCCTCGAACATCCTTGCCGACCGCCTGCGCCGCCTCGTGGACAAGGGCTTGCTGACCAGGAAGGAAGATCCCACGCATAAGCAGAAAGCCATCTATAGTCTCACCGAAATGGCGATCGACCTCGTGCCGCTCTTTGCCCATATGGGCGCGTGGGGCCGCAGGCATCTGCCGGTGTCGGAAGAGCTCTCCATTCGCGCCGAGTTGTTGGAAAATGGCGGCCTGCGGCTTTGGGAAGATTTCATGGATGAATTGCGGGCCAAACATCTGGGCAAGCAACTGCCACCCGGAACACCCTCGGTGCTAGGCCGTCTGACCGAAGCCTATCTCGACGTCCTTGCGAAAAAGAAAAAGTCCGCCTGATCAATCCTTGCGGAAGACGATGCTTGCGCCCCAGCCGGTCACGATCGCCAGGAACACGGCAAACATGCCATAGGGAATCGGCTGTTCATGAGCCGCATCGGTGAGCATCTGCTCGATACCGGTCTTGATGACGCGCAGCGGCACCGACTTTTGCGTCACGAACACACCGCTCTTGAAGAGATAGGCACGCACCGTATGCACGCCGTTCGGAATGTTGGCCGGCAGGCGAAGGCTTGCCTTGAAAAGATTGGAACTGACGAAGCGCACGCCGGTCGGGTCGCGCTCGTAGAGCCCGCCGGTCTGCTGCAGCCGCCGGAAGGCGGTGCGGAATTCGCCGAGGCTGCTGCCGTCTCCGACGAATCCGACGGGCGTCAGTGGAATATGGTCGATGCCGATCCCCTGATCGGTAAGGTCGAGCGGTGTCACGACGTCGTCGATCGAGCGCGAGCTCGACATGGAGTAGGAATGCGGCACGCCCTCGAAGGTCATCGAGTCGGTATTGATCCAGATGCCGAAGACGCGTTCCTTCTTGCGCACCGTCGCATCTTCGCGCGGCCCCTCCAGAACGACGACGACGTCGTATTGGCCGACGGCAAGCAAAAGGTTGTCGGTATTGGTCAGCGCCCCGAAGATCGTCAGGTCCGCGCCGCGGAAATCGGACGTGATGGCGATTTCGCTGCTGGACGTGCCGATCTCCAGCCCCTCGCGCTCTTCTTCGGAATTCTGTCCCGGCAGCAGCATCTGCGCTGCGGCAATCCCCGGCAGCAGGCAGAAGAGACCGAAAAGGCAAAGGCAAAGGCGCAGGCGCTTCATCAGTACGCCCCCATCACGACGGAATAGATGTCCGCGGGCGTCACGACCAGCGCCACCGCCAGGCGGATGCCGACGGCGAGAACGAGCAGCCCGAGCAGCGCCCGCAATTGTTCGCCGCGCAGTTTCTGGCCGACGCGCACGCCGTATTGCGCGCCGACGACGCCGGCCACCATCAGGATGAAGGCAAGTACGATATCGACGGAGAAGTTCGTCGCAGCCTGCACCACGGTTGTGTAGGCGGTCACGAAGATGATCTGGAAAAGTGATGTGCCGACGACGACATTGGTCGGGATGCGCAGCAGGTAGATCATCGCCGGCACCATGATGAAGCCGCCGCCGACGCCCATGATGGAGGTCAGGATGCCGATCCCAAAGCCGAGCGCGACGATCGGGATGACGCTGAGGAAAATCTTCGATTTCTTGAACCGCACCTTCAGCGGCAAGCGGTGGACCCAGTGGTGATGTCCGGGCCTGCGCGGTGTCGGCGGCACGTTCTTGGCCGCCCGCCGCATGGCGTTGATGCTCTCGAGCAGCATCAGCCCGCCGACGGTGCCGAGGAAGATGACGTACATCAGCGAGATGATGAGATCGAGCTGACCGACCCGTCTCAACAGCGAGAAGATCCAGATGCCGATCGTCGCGCCCGCAAGACCGCCGACAAGCAATACGGTCCCGAGCTTCACGTCCAGCGTCCCGCGCCTGAAATGCGTGATCGCGCCGGAGATCGAGGAAGCGACCACCTGGTTGGCGCCGGTCGCGACGGCAACCACGGGCGGAATGTTATAGAAAATGAGAAGCGGCGTGATCAGAAAGCCGCCGCCGACGCCGAACATGCCGGACAGGAAGCCGACGGCCGCACCCATGCCGAGGATGATGAAGATGTTCACCGACAATTCTGCGATGGGCAGATAGATTGTCACAGCCGACCCCGAATTATGAACTGCCCCCGCCGGGCAGGTATCTTGCGTCCCGTTCGAATGGCGCATCATACGGTGAAATCGTTGCCAGAGGCTTTCGATAAACGACATGCGATCCGCGCATTACGCGAGCGATAAGTTCCGATTAATTGGGCTTTTTTCAGATTTTGTGACGACGGCACGCGAGGAGTCTTGTTCGCCGGAAAATACTTAGCCATTTCGCTAAGTATTCTCCCGCGATACTTAGCCTCATGGATCAGTATTCAGAACGGCTGAGCGGCATCTTTCTCGCGCTTGCGGACCCGACGCGCCGTGCAGTGCTCGGCCGTTTGGGCGAAGGCCCGGCCAGCATCAGCGACCTCGCGGAGCCGTTCGACATGGCTCTCTCGTGCTTCAGACAGCGCCGACCGCAACATGCACGCCGAAGTGGGCTTCCACGATGGCGGGGCACGGGTATCGAGCAGCTTGCAAGGCAAGTCGAGGACCGCGCCTGAGGGCTATCGCATCGTCACTGCCCGGCCCGTGCCAGCCCGTGCGCCACGAGCCGGTCGATGACTTCGGCATAACTCACGCCGCTTGCCGCCATTGCCTTGGAATACATGCTGATATCGGTGAAGCCGGGGATGGTGTTGATCTCGTTGACGAGGAATTGCATGTCCGGTGTCAGGAAAAAGTCGACACGCGCCATGCTGTCGCAGCCGACGGCCCTGAAAGCCCTTGCGGCCATATCCCGCATGCCGGCCTCGACCTCCGGCGGCAATTCTGCCGGTATTTTCAGCGCTGCACCGTTCTCGTCGATATATTTCGCATTGTAGCTGTAGAAGCCATGGCTCTCCGCCGGCACGATCTCGCCCGGCCGTGAAACGAAAAGGTTGCCTGCCGTGTCCTCCAGCACGCTGAATTCGATCTCGCGCCCACGAACGAACTCCTCCGCAAGCAGCTTGCGGTCGTGCCGGAAGCCTTCCGCAAGCGCCCCGTCGAATTCCTGGCTGGCATGGACCTTCCTGACGCCGACCGATGAGCCCTGCCGCGCCGGCTTGATGAAGAGCGGCAGGCCGAGTTCATTTTCCAGCGCGGCGAAGGGAGGCTGTGCGCCCTCATGAATTGTCACGGAGCGCGCGATCGGCACCCCGGCCGCCTTCATGAGTTGCTTGGCGATGTCCTTGTCCAGCGCGGTCGCCGATCCGAGAATGCCGCAGCCGGCAAGCGGCACGCGGGCAACCTCCGCAAGGCCCTGCACGGAGCCGTCCTCGCCATGCAGGCCGTGAAGGACCGGAAAGAGGATGTCGATCGTTGGCAGTTCGTAAGGCGATCCGCCAGCGGGAATTGCAAACATACGTCCGCGTCCGCCCGGCACGAGGCAGACCTCGGCTCCCTTTTCCGGTTTCGCAAGCGTGCCATCCTCGAAGCTGCTCAACAGCCATTGTCCTTCGCGGGTGACGAACACCGGAATGGCGTCGTATTTTTGAGGCTCCAGCGCGCGCATCACATTCGTAGCCGAAAGCACGGAGACATCGTGCTCGGTCGAGCGTCCGCCGAAGAGCACGGCAATGCGCAGTCGGTTTGATGCAGCAATCATGTAAAATCTCCGGAATGACTTGGTGTTGAAAAGACTTAGAAGCCGACGGCGATGCCGCGGTTGGCGAAGAAGCGGTCGAAGACGGCAAGCGGCAGCGTCACATGCGCCTGGCTTTCCGGATTGTGTCCTGAAGGATTGTGGAAGCGGATGGTCTCGGGCGAGGCCGCCGTCACCAGCACCAGGTGGCCGCCCTTCGATGGCGGCTCACGCTCTGGCCAGCGGATTGCGTGATGCACCGAGGCGATGAAAAACTGCCGCTTCGAAAGAAGTTCGGGAATGGCGGCCGTATCGACATTCGTCACTGTCTCCGCGCCTAGCCCGAAACGTTCGGTGACGAACTTGACGAAAGGCGCATAGATCAGCCCCTTGATCGAGGCATCGGCCTCATTGACGACATAGCCGCCATAGGCCGCGCAGCCGCGGGCAAGATCGAGCGTCGGATGGAATTCACCGCGCGCGGCAAGGATCATCTTCAGGCAGGCCATACCGCAGACATTGACGCCCCAGCGGGCATATTCCTCGATCGTCTGCGCGCCGGAATGCCGCCACAGCGGATCGCGCATGAGCGCCGCAGAACCCTCCGCCGCGACCGGCAGCGTCATCTCGGGCGTTTCCCATTGGCTGAAATAGGGCACGTCGGCCCGCTGAATATTCACGAATCCCCCATCGGTGATCAAGTCACGCCGGGAAATTCCACAAGCAAAACGACCCTTTTGCGGCGGACGCAAAGGGTCGTTCAAAATTGATGGTGGAACGGCCCGCTCCAACAGCATCGATGTGCTAGGGTGGCCGTTGTTCGAACGCCACGATAGGAGGAACCGTTCCACGAAGGATGTTAGCACCATCGGGCTCGATTTGGCCAAACACGTTTTCCAGGTTCACGGCGCAGACGGCGATGGCTCGCCAATCTTCAACCGAAAACTACGTCGCGGCGAAGTGCTGCGGCTCTTCGAAAGGCTGCCGCCCTGCCTGGTCGGGATGGAAGCATGCGGTAGTGCCCATTATTGGGCGCGCGAGATCGGCAAGTTCGGTCATGAGGTGCGGCTTATCCCGCCGGCCTATGTGAAGCCCTTTGTCAAGCGCGGCAAGACGGATGCTGCCGACGCAGAGGTGATCAGTGAGGCGGTGACCGGCAAGACGATGCGCTTCGTCCCGATCAAGACGGCCGAGCAGCAGGCTGCCGCGATGGTGCTGAAGACCCGCGCTCTTGTGGTGCGGCAGAGAACGCAGGCCATCAACGCCCTGCGCGCACATCTGGCCGAATTGGGCATCATCGCCGCTGCCCGCCTGACGAAGGTTGAGGCGTTGGTTGCGATCGTACGAGACGAAACAGATGCTCGTCTACCCGCGGCGGCTCGATTCGCATTAGTTGCGATGGCCGATCAGGTCGACGCCCTGGCAGAGCAGATCGACAGGCTCGAGCGCGCTATCATCACTGAGGCAAGACGCGACGAGGACATGCGCCGCCTGACCACGATTCCGGGCGTGGGCGCGATCACGGCGGCAACTATTAAGGCGCTGGTTCCCGATCCCGGTGGGTTCAAATCGGGCCGTCATTTTGCGGCCTGGCTGGGTCTGACCCCAAAGGCTCATTCGAGTGGCGGCAAGGAGCGGCTGGGACGAATATCGAAGATGGGCAATCGGGAGCTGCGCACTCTTCTGGTTCTAGGCGCGACATCCGTCCTGCGGATCGCTCGCAACGACCCCGGACGCGGCCGTGGTTGAGCGCGCTTCTCACCAGACGGCCCCCCCTCCAAGGTCGCAGCCGTCGCCCCTCGCCAACAAGACGGCGCGGATCATTTGGGCGCTTCTGAAGAAGGGCGGGATATATCGGCGTGTTGAGCCGCTGATGATGACTGTGGCCGCCTGAAGACCGAGACCGTCAAGACGATCTGATCGGCGCATGCCGGCAGAGGCAAGGTGCACAAATAGACGATAAACAGATGGGACGAAATCCCGCAACGAGTGAGGCCGCTTAGCGCAATGCGTTCGAAGCGCGTAAAATTGATGAGCCCCTCGTGTCGCGGACTTCATCGAGGCCAGCGGTTATACGCCGCGTCCAAAGGCCGGACATATGACCGCACCGCTCCCAAAGTGTGAAATCGACTGAAAAAGCTCTTGCCATGCGGGCCGTTCCACATATGCGGGGCAAATACCACAAGATGAGCGGTTCTCGCTTACGTCCGTCCGGGAGAGCCCTGTTAACGTCCGGTTGCTTCAGCCGGATTTGTTCAGGCGAAAATCTGACGCGTATCACGCTTGTTGGCGATCGCTCGCAATTAACGGCCCGTGAGCTGACGGAAGTAGAAGCAGTGCTCAATCCCAATCAGTTTCGAACGCTTTCGTTCCTCAAGCCTTGGTCGTGTTCTTGGCGTTGCGCTCCAGGAGCGCCTTTACCGTGTCGTCGTTGATCCTGCCGCTCGGCTCCTGGCCGACCGACTTCTGGAAGCTCTTGATCGCGGCGGTCGTCTTCGCGCCCATCTCGCCGTCCGGCGGGCCGGCGTCGAAGCCGTTGTTGTTGAGGATCGCCTGAATGTTGCGGATCGCCTTCTTCATATCGACGGTCGAGGTCTTCGTGCCGTTGCTCGCCCAGCCGTCCGGGATTTCGATGCCGTTGGCCTTGTTGTCGAGCGGCTGCGGCTTCCAGGCACTCGTCGCAGCCCGTGCCTTTTCGAGGTCGGCGGGCTTCATCGCCTTTGCCACTTCGTCGCGCTTGGCGCCGGCGTCCTTGTCGCCGCCCTGGGCAGCGATGGCGAACCACTTGTAGCTTTCGCCGAGGTCCTGCGCCACGCCGTTGCCGCGGGCGCAAAGGATCGCCAGGTTGAATTGGCTGTCGGTGATGCCGAGATCGGCGGCCTTGGTGAACCAGTTTGCCGCGGTCGTGTAGTCCTGCTCGCCGAGCGCGCCGGAGGCGTAGAGCACGGCCAGATTGTGCATGGCGCTGGCATTGCCCTGATTGGCAGCCTGCTCGTAGAAGGCCTTGGCCTTGCCGATATCGCGTGCGACGCCGGTCCCCTTCTCGTACATGCTGCCGAGACGGTATTGCGCCGGAGCAAAGCCCTTGTCGGCGGCAAGCTGATACCAGTTTGCGGCCTGCGCCTGGTCGGCCGCCAGGCCGTTGCGGCCTTCGGTATAGCGTGCGCCGATCTCGAAGAGCGCAAGCTGGTCGCCGTTGCGGGCGGCGTCTGCAAGCGCCTGCGGCTGAATGGTGTCGGGCACGGATATGGAAGGTGCCGCGGGCGAGGCATTCGTGGAAGCCGCAACATCCTTGGGCGAAAACGCTGCAGCATCCTGTGCCGGCGCGCCTGGCGTCAGCGTCGAGGCACCTTCGCCGTCAAGCGGTACGGCGTCGGTCAGGTGGCCGGGTGGTGCGGGCTGCATCGCTTCGGGCTCGGTCTGCGCCGTCCCTAAGGCGAGCGGTGCTGGGGCCTCGGGTTCTGCAGATTCCGTCGGAGTGACGGCTGCGGTTGCTTCCGCACTCTGTTCCGGCATGGCCGAACTATTGGCTGCAACGGGGTTCTGCGCGGCATCCGAAAGCACCGAGACTTCGGCCGGAGGCGCCTGTTCGCCGCCGGTCAGCGTGCGGGCAAGGGGGAAGGCCATGATGGCGAGCAGCACGGCGCCTGCAGCAAGCAGAAGCGGACGGCGGAAGCGGCTGAAGGCGCTGGCGCCGCCGGCAGGCTTTGGCGCCTTGGTTTTCTTCTCCCCCTTGACCGGCTGGGCCTTTGGATCGGCTTCCATGGCGGCGGCCTGGGCTGCGCGACGGGCGGCGGCGATATAGTCGGCGCGCTCGTTTTCCGTTGCCGGTTTCGGATTGTTGCGTGCCGCGACCTGGCTGGCGCGTACCCGCTCCAGGATCTTCTTCACATCCGGTGCGCCCGAGCCCGGCTCCAGCGGCTCGTTCGATGCTTCCTCGCCAGGCATCAGGTCGACCGGATCGATCGACGGCGCGGGATCGATGACGGTCCGCTCGACAGCCTTCGCCTTCTCCGTCTTCTTGCCCGGAATCAGCCGCTTGCCGAGTGCTGCAAGCAGGCTGCCTTTTGCGGGCGTTGCAGCTCCAGCGGGATTGGTTGCGGCTTCGATCGCGCTCACGCTCGTATCGGCTGTGGGCGGAACATTCTCAGGCACGACAGGCTCGCTGACGCTTTCCGCCGTGCGCAGGAGCGGCGAGGCACCCTTCTGGCCGAACACGGCCTGCGTCTCGCTTTCCTCGGCACCGGCGGGGACCAGCGCGTAAGGATCGATCTCGAAATCGGCATTTGCGGCGGGCATTCGTGCGGCCGGCCGGCTGCGGGTTTCCATGTCGTCCAGCCTGTCGGCGATCTGCACCAGCGTCTCGTGCAGCGCCTGGAACGTCTTGTGCGTGCGTTCATCGCTGCTGCGGCTGAGCTCTTCGAGATGCCGCAGATCTTCGGCGAGTGCATTTAGCGCCGACATATCGGCGGCTGGGACTGCGCCGACCTGAAGACCGCCGTTGCGGGAATAGGCTTCGACGACGGCTTCGGCCGCCTGGCGGGCCGCCTCGATGATGTATTCGTCGCTGGTCGCCATATAGTCTTCGATCGCGCCCATGCGGCGGTCGAGCTCGACGGGAATGCCGTCACCGCCGGCGCGCGGCGCGTTCATCAGCGCTGAAAGACCGGCAATCTGGTCTTCGAGGTTCTTCAGGGCTCTCGAATCCGTCGGGGGCGCCGCCGTGCTTTCCTCGAGGCGTGCCGCGATGTCGCTGAGGCGCCCCTCGATGCGGCGGAATGCACCGTCATCGGTAGCCGCGCCAGGGCCAGGCTGCACGTCCATCTGGTCGATGCGGCGCGCAAGATAGTCCAGCCGTTCCGCCAGCGCGTCGTTGACTGCGCCGCTTTCCAGTGCGTCGATCTTGCGGGAGATGTCGGCGAGCGTGCCGTTGAGATCTGCCTGCGGAACCGTCTTCTGGGCACGCTCGAGCATGAAGGAAAGCTGCTCGAGCCGCTCGTCGAGGCGTGCCGTCGCTTTGGTATTGGCGAGTTCCTCCACGCGCCGCGTCAGCATTTCCAGCCGGTCGGCAAGGCCCTCGGCGGGCAGGGCGTGGCTTTCCGCACTGCGGCCCACCATATCGATCTGCTCGGCCAGCGCATTCAGCCGGCCTTCGAGGCGATGCATCAGCGCCGGGTCGCCGCTTGCCGCGCTGCGCCCGCTCGCCGCGATCGCACGGCTGATCTCGTCAAGGCGCATATCCATCGCGGCAAACTGCTCGGCCATGGCGCGGTCATGCGGCTGGATCATGCTGCCGAATTGCTCCATCGCGGTCGCGATCGCAATCAGCTTGTCTTCCAGCGCGCGCACTGCCGGGCTTTCGCCCATGCCGCCGATATGGCGCTTGATATCGTCGAGCCGATAGGCGAGCGACACCAGCTCTTCCTGCAGGCCTGCTGTGTCCAGCGCATGCAGCTGGTTTTCGAAGCCGTCCCAGCGGCGTTCCATGTGGCGGATGGAATCCTCGCGGGCAAGGCCGTCCATCAGTGAGCGCAGTTCTTCGAATTCGTTTCGCAGGCCCGCAGTCTCCGGGCCAGCCGAACGGCTGGAGAGCTGGTTGATACTCTGGGCGAGCCGGCCCATGTCTTCGCGGATGTCGTCGGCGAAATGCCGGTCCTGCGCGCTCGTCTTGATCTCGCGCAGTTCCGTGCGCAGCGCATCCATCTCGCGCGCTACACCGTCCGAAATGTCGCGCTTCAGGTCCTGGCGCAGGTTGACGAGCGCCTGGGCAATCTCGGTCATCGTGTCGGGCGAGGCGCCATAAGCAGGTGCGGCCTGCGGTGCCGGCATACGCGGGGCCGATGCCGGTTCGCGGTAAGCTGCACGTTCGGCGGCTGCGCGTTCACGACCGGCATCGAGCGTGCGCTGGCGCTCGCGGATTTCTGCGAGTGGATCAGGCCGGGCTTCCGGCCTTATATAAGCCGGTTCGTAAGCTCTCCCGTAGCTTTCGCGCTCCGCTGCGGCCGGCTGCTGCCTCGGCTCGCGGCTTCCCTTGCCCATCAGCCCTTCGATGCGTGCCTCAAGCCCCTCGATCGTGCGGTTTAGCGCATCGAGCGATGCTCTGTCGGAATGCCGGGGGATATTGGATCGCGATCCGTTCATCTTCCTGCTCGCTTCGTCTGCTCGGGACCCTCGTCAGGGCCAGGCCATTGGCTTGAGAGACCGTTCACCGGAGAGCAGTTTATTAGACTTTTCTCAACTTGAACGGCGTAGCGGCACTCCAAGTAAACGCGAGACTTGAAAAAGGAATGCGGATCACCACTGCTCACCCCGCACCTTTCACGAAACGTGGTAAACAAGCCGTTAATGTCCGTGAAAATTTTTTAATGTTTCGGTAAATCGGCACACATTTTAAGCTAGATGCGCCGCTCCTTGATGGTGTTCATCACAAAGCTGGTCTCGATCGTATCGACGCATTTCAACCGCGCGATCTTCTCCTTGATGAAGCGCTCGTATTGATCCAGCCCCGCGCTCATCACCTTCAGGACGTAGTCGCGCGAACCGGTGACGAGATGGCACTCGAGCACTTCGTCCCAGCTGCGCACGGCAGTCTCGAACATCTGGATCTCGTCCTCGTGCTGGCGGCTGAGCCGTACGGAGGCGATTGCCGTCATCGTAAAGCCTTCCGCGGTCGGATCGACGAGCGCCGTGTAGCCCTTTATGACGCCCGTCTCCTCCAGCCGCCGCAGCCGGCGAAGGCATGCGGAAGCTGAAAGCCCCACGCGCTCGGCAAGCTCGTTGTTGGTGATCCGCGCATCGGCCGTCAGTTCCTTCAGGATTCGCCGGTCCGTCTCATCGGCAATTTTCTGCGCCATATTTCAGATTGCTCCGCAGGAAGTTGCTTCCAAAGACATCCTCCTGCGCCAAATAGCAAGAACGTGCCTCCGCATTTGATATAATTTGCTGTTTCAGTTCCAATCCATCGGCCTGAGGAGACCGTCAATGACCGCGCCACACCCTTCGAGAACCCATATCGGCAATCACGCGCTGCATCCGGAAACGCTAATGCTGAACTACGGGTACGATCCGGAACTTTCCGAAGGCGCGGTCAAGCCGCCGGTCTTCCTGACCTCGACCTTCGTCTTCAATACCGCCGAGGATGGCCGCGATTTCTTCGATTATGTGTCGGGCCGCCGCGAACCGCCGGCAGGCAAGGGTGCCGGCCTCGTCTATTCGCGCTTCAACCACCCGAACAGCGAGATCGTCGAAGACAGGCTCGCCGTCTATGAGCGGACGGAAAGCGGCGCGCTCTTCTCCTCCGGCATGGCGGCGATCGCAACCACGCTGCTTGCCTTCGTCCGGCCGGGCGATGCGATCCTTCATTCGCAGCCGCTCTATGGCGGCACCGAGACGCTGCTGGCGAAGACCTTCCTCAATCTTAGCGTTTCCGCCGTCGGCTTCGCCGATGGCGTCAGCGAGGCTTCGGTAAAAGCGGCTGCAGAAGAAGCTATGTCGAAAGGCCGGGTCTCGGTCATCCTCGTCGAAACGCCCGCCAATCCGACGAACAGCCTCGTCGATGTCGCCATGATCCGCCGCATCGCCGATGCGATCGGAAAAACGCAGGACCACACGCCGATCGTCGTCTGCGACAACACGCTGCTCGGCCCGGTCTTCCAGCGCCCGATCGAACATGGCGCGGATATCTCGCTCTATTCGCTGACCAAATATGTCGGCGGCCATTCGGACCTCATCGCCGGCGCCGTCCTCGGCCCCAAAGCGGTGATCAAACAGGTGAAGGCACTTCGCGGCTCGATCGGCACGCAGCTCGATCCGCATTCCTGCTGGATGCTCGGGCGCTCGCTGGAAACGCTGCAGATCCGTATGGAGCGGGCCAACAGCAATGCGCGCGCCGTTGCCGATTTCCTCCGCGATCACCCGAAGGTCGAGAACATCCACTATCTGCCCTACCATGATCCGGAATCGCCGGTCGGCCGGACCTTTGCCACGCAGTGCACAGGCGCCGGCTCCACCTTCTCTTTCGATATCAAGGGCGGCCAGCCGGCGGCCTTCAAGTTCCTGAACGCGCTGAAGATCTTCAAGCTTGCCGTCAGCCTCGGCGGCACGGAATCGCTCGCCAGCCATCCGGCTGCGATGACCCATTCCGGCGTTCCGGCAGATGTGCGCCAGCGCATCGGCGTTCTGGAATCGACCATACGGCTGTCGATCGGCATCGAGCATCCCGACGATCTGATCGCCGATCTGGCGCTCGCTCTGGACGAAGCGTAAGGGCAGGCGGCCTCAGGCCGCCGCCGTCTCCCGCACGTCATCGAGCAGAAAATGCGCGACGATGTAATTCGTCCTGTAGCGCCTGCCGCTATCGGAGGTATTCTCGATACTGCCGCCGTCAGCCGGGTGCCAGGCATGGTAATGCGGATTGGTGGTGATCAGCGTGATCGCCTTGCCGGCGAATTTTCCGCCGAGCCGGTAGCGGGCTTCCGCCAATGGCCAGATGCGCTCGTAATCCTCCATCGGAATGCGGACTTTCAGAGCCTGCCTGCTGATCGCCTCGCTCCGCGATCCGTCCTCGTGGACGACCGCCGGCAGCGTCAGCGTCACTTCCTCTGCGCCGTCCAGGATGGAATTGAACTCCTCAGGCCACATCCGTCTCATGAAATCGCTCCTCCCAGGGCTCTCTTCGGTTAGCCAGCGAAATGTAGCGTGTTCACCCGCAGAAGCAAACGCTGCTTTCAGTCAGCGATTGCCAGTCAGCAGGCCAGACTGCGCGCAGCATTCTTCAGCGCTCTCTCCAGCGACTGGAATATCCTCGGATCATCCGACTGGGCGACATTGAAGCGAAGGAAACCGCGTGCTGTCTGCGACAGACTGAAGGCATTGCCCGGCGCTAAGACGACGTTGTCGGCAAGGCAGGCTTGCGCGATATCGGCAGCGTCTATGCCGTCCGGCAACTTGCACCAGACAAACATGCCCGCTTGCGGCCTTATCCATGGCGTGATGCCGAGCGGCGCAAGCCGCGCTGCCGTCTCGTCCATCGCTCTTGAAAGGCGAACGCGCAGTGCCTCCAGATGTTTGCGGTAGCTGCCATCCTTCAAGAGCAGCAGGATCAGTTCGGACGAGAGCCGCCCGCCGCCGATGCTTGTCGCCATCTTGAGGTCGGTGAGCGGCTCGATCCAGTCCGGTCTCGCGGCTATGAAGCCGCAACGGACAGAGGCAGAAAGCGTCTTGGAGAAGCTGCCGATATGGACCACACGCTCCAGCCCGTCGAACGCGGCGAGACGAGGAGCCGGCTCATCCTCGAGATCGGCGAAGATATCGTCTTCGACGATTGTCAGGCCGGCGCGCTCGGCAAGCTTCAGCAGGCGGTGTGCCACAACAGGTGAACACGTCGCGCCTGTCGGGTTATGGATTGATGAGTTGGTGATGTAGAGCCGCGGCCGGTGCTCATCGATCGCCCGCTCGAATGCCTCGATATCCGGCCCGCTGGGCGTCATTGGAACGCCAATGGCGTTCGCCCGGTGAGCGCGCAACAGTGCATGGAAATTGAAATAGCAGGGGTCGTCCACCAATACGCCATCACCTGGCTCGATCAGAAAGCGGCACAGAAGATCGATCGCCTGCGTGCCCGACTCCGTAAGAATGATGTGGTCGGGAGCTGCTGCAATGCCGCGCTCGCCCATGCGGCGCGAGAGCAGTTGCCTTAGCTGTGGCAGCCCAAGCGGCGTTCCATAATCTGCAAGTACCCGCCCTTCGCCGCGGGAGATCGCGCGAAGCGCCTTCCGTATTGCTACCTGTGGCATCCAGCTTGCCGGCAGCCAGCCGCATCCGGGCTTCAGCAGTTCGGGCGCGTCTTCCAGCGACTGTCGGTAGACCCACAATGGATCGATCGCCCGATCGAGCTTCGGCCCGATCTCGGAAAGCGCAAGCGGCGCAAGCGGGCTCGAAACGTAGAAGCCGGAACCCGGCCGTGAGCGGATCAGGCCTTCGCCGGCCAGCCGTTCATAGGCTTCCACGACAGTCGAAGGCGAGACCTGCATCGTCTTGGCGAAGGCGCGCACCGAGGGCAGGCGGGATCCCGGCACGAGCCCGCGAGCTGCGATCCGGCCGCGGATTTCCGCCATGACGCCTTCTATGCGCTTGCCGCCGCTCTCGCGCTTCGTCGACTGTTGATCCATCTGTACTGTATCCGTATCCATAACAGTTTGTTCTGATTGTATAGCATTGTCTCTGGCGGTTCCAGGCCTTGCGGTCGATAGCGATGAAAACGCAGGAGCATGGCGATGGACCGGACAGGCGGCTGGATCAACGGTTTTCTGGGAGTGTTGATCTTCAGCGGATCGCTTCCGGCGACGCGCGTTGCGGTCGCAAATTTCGATCCGCTGTTCCTTACCGTCGCCCGCGCCGCGATCGCTGGCATACTTGCCTTATGCTTGCTGCTCGCCTTTCGCGAAAAGCGTCCTGGCCGCGCCGATCTTCTCTCACTCCTTGTGGTGTCGCTGGGCGTAGTTATCGGCTTTCCGCTGCTAACCGCATTTGCGCTGAAGCATATCACTTCGGCTCACTCGACAGTTTTCATCGGCCTTCTGCCACTGGCGACCGCCGTTTTTGGCGTGCTGCGCGGCGGCGAGCGCCCACGTCCGGTCTTCTGGCTGTTTTCCTGCCTCGGCAGCGCCATCGTCGCGGGCTTTGCACTGATGCGCGAGGATGCCGCATCCTCGGTCGGCGATCTCTTGATGCTCGCGGCGATCATCGTCTGTGGGCTGGGATATGCGGAAGGGGGGCGGCTGTCGCGCAAGCTGGGCGGCTGGCAGGTTATTTCCTGGGCGCTCGTTCTCTCGCTGCCGGTCATGCTCGTGCTGTCACTCGTCGTCATGCCGCCGTCCTTCCCGGATGCAGCAAGCACGTCTTGGATCGGTCTTGCTTATGTCTCTCTCTTCAGCATGCTGATCGGCTTCATATTCTGGTATCGCGGCCTTGCGCTCGGCGGTATCGCAGCCGTCGGCCAGCTGCAATTGCTGCAGCCCTTCTTCAGCCTGGCACTTGCGGCTGTGCTGCTTCATGAGAAGGTGAGCCCAAGCATGTTTGCCGTCACGCTGGCCGTCGTGGCCTGCGTTGCGGGCGCGAAGAAATTTGCGCGATAGAACAGCAGGCGGAACTACGGCTCCGCCTGAACCATCCGGCATCCCGCTTAGCCGCGGAATGCCGCTTCAAGCTTGGCGATATCGAGCTTGACCATCTGCAGCATGACTTCGGTCATGCGTCGCGCCTTGGCCCGGTCCGGGTCGGCCATCATCTCGCCGAGCACGCGCGGCACGACCTGCCAGGAAAGCCCCCAGCGGTCCTTCAGCCAGCCGCATGCCTCCTCCACGCCGCCGTTCTGCAGGAAGCCATCCCAGAGCCGGTCGATCTCGGCCTGCGCCTCGCATGCGACGACGATCGAAAAGGAATGATTGAGCGGATCGAGCGGCCCGGCCTCCAGCGCCGTGAACTCCTGATCGCCAAGCCTGAACTCGATCACCTTGCAGCTGCCCTCCGGCCCGCTCGGCGTATCCGCGGGAACCACGGTCGTGCGCCGGATGGAAGAATTAGGCACCATCGAGACATAAAATTCGACGGCTTCCTTTGCGTCCTTTTCGAACCAGATATTCGTGCTGACCTTGGTCATTGGATAGTCTCCGCGTCTATTTGCTGACAATGGTTGACAGCCCAAGGACGTTTCAAGCGGAGGTCATCCGACAGGCGTAAAGATTCTTTCCCACAAATTTGCCTGCATGCAAGATTTGACGTTTACGCAAACGTCAATATTTTGTAAGAGACTCTCGAATGCCGGTCCCGTCCGGTTGCCGAATTGGAGGAATTCGAACAATGCCAGTCTACAAGGCTCCGGTTAATGATACGCTCTTCGTGCTGAACGACGTGCTGGGCATCGAGCGCTACAATAATCTGCCGGGTTTTGCCGATGCGACGCCGGATATGATCGAGGCCATTCTCGGCGAGGCGGCAAAGGTGGCAGAGGAAGTGCTCTTCCCGCTGAATTATTCCGGCGATCAGGAAGGCTGCAGGCGGGCGGACGACGGCTCGGTCACGACGCCGAAGGGCTTCAGGGAAGCCTACAAGACCTATTGCGAAGGGGGCTGGATCGGTCTTGCCGTACCGGAGGAATTCGGCGGCCAGGGCCTTCCCTACACGCTGCATGCCGCAGTTGGCGAATATACCTCCGCGGCGAACATGTCGCTGATGATGTATCCGGGGCTGACGCAAGGCGCCATTGCGGCGATCGTCGTCCACGGGTCGGACGAGCAGAAGCGGGCCTATCTGCCAAAGATGGTTGCCGGCGAATGGTCGGGCACCATGAACCTCACCGAACCGCATTGCGGCACCGATCTCGGCCTGCTCCGCACCAAGGCCGTGCCGCAGGGTGACGGCAGCTACAAGATTTCCGGCCAGAAGATCTTCATCTCCGCCGGCGAGCACGACATGACGGACAATATCGTCCATCTGGTGCTCGCCCGCATCGAGGGTGCGCCGGAAGGCACCAAGGGCATCTCGCTCTTCATCGTGCCGAAGTTCCTGGTCAATGCCGACGGCACGCCGGGCGACCGCAACGCCGTCTCCTGCGGCGCGATCGAGCACAAGATGGGCATTCACGGCAATGCCACCTGCGTCATGAATTACGACGAGGCGACCGGCTTCCTGATCGGCGCGGAAAACCGCGGCCTGAACGCCATGTTCGTGATGATGAACGAGGCTCGCCTTGGCGTCGGCCTACAGGGCCTCTCGATCTCGGAAATTGCCTATCAGAACGCCGTGAACTACGCCCGCGAGCGCATCCAGGGCCGTTCGCTCTCCGGCCCGAAGGCGCCGGACAAGAAGGCCGATCCGATCATCGTCCATCCGGATATCCGCCGCACGCTGATGACCATCCGCGCCTTCAACGAGGCCGGCCGTGCGTTTCTCCTCTGGACAGCGCTGAAATCCGACATCGCAAACCGCTCCGCGAGCGATGCCGAGCGCCAGACGGCGGATGACATCCTCGGCCTCGTCACCCCGATCCTCAAGGGCGTGATGACCGACAAGGGCTTCGATCACGCCGTCATGGCCCAGCAGATCTTCGGCGGTCACGGCTATATCGAAGAGCATGGCATGAGCCAGTACGTGCGCGACGCCCGCATCGCGATGATCTACGAAGGTGCCAACGGCATCCAGGCGCTCGATCTCGTCGGCCGCAAGCTGGGTCTCAACGGCGGCCGCGCCGTCATGGCGCTCTTCAAGGAGATCGGCGATTTCTGCGAGGAGAATCGCAACGACGAGAAGATGACCTTCTTCACCAAGAACCTGAAGAAGGGCTTGAACGACGTGCAGGCGGCGACCATGTGGTTCATGCAGCATGCGATGGCAAAGCCCGACAATGCCGGCGCCGGCTCGACGGATTACATGCATCTCTTCGGCCTCGTCGTTCTGGGCTATATGTGGGCGAAGATGGCGAAAGCCGCAGAGGATGGCCTTGCGAGCGGCGATTCGCCGCGCGAAAGCTATTTCAGGAACAAGCTTGTGACCGCCCGCTTCTTCATGGAGCGCATCATGCCGGAAACCGCGCTGCGCAAGGCCCGCATCGAGACAGGCGCCGAGACGATGATGACCTTGCCCGCCGAGGCGTTTTAATTTGGGTTGCCCTTCTCCCCGCCGGGGAGATGGGAGCCCGAAGGGCCCGACAAGGGAGCGCGCCTCAGGCGTGACTTTCTTCTGGCTCCGGCTTTGCCGGAGACCCTTATCGCCTCGCTTTGTTCGATACTTCTCCCTGCTTGGGGGGAAGGGAAGACACGGAATTCAACGGCCACCCGGCCGATAGGGAGATGAGACAATGACCGAGGTTTTCATTTATGATCACGTCCGCACGCCGCGCGGCCGCGGCAAGAAGGATGGCTCGCTGCACGAAGTGCCCTCCGTCCGCCTCGCCGCCAAGACGCTGGAGGCGATCCGCGACCGCAACGGGCTCGACACGAAGACGGTCGACGACATCATCATGGGCTGCGTCGACCCGGTGATGGATGCTGGCGCCGTCATCCCCAAGGCCGCAGCCTTCGAGGCCGGCTATTCGACGCACGCCCCCGGCATCCAGATCTCGCGCTTCTGCGCCTCCGGCCTCGATGCCGTAAACCTTGCGGCCGGCAAGATTTCGCAAGGGGCCGATGACATCGTGATTTCCGGCGGCGTCGAAAGCATGTCACGCGTCGGCCTCGGCATGTCCGGCGGCGCCTGGTTCATGGACCCGTCGGTCAATTTCCCCGCCTATTTCATGCCGCAGGGCGTCTCGGCCGATCTCATCGCCACCAAATACGGCTTCTCCCGCGACGACGTCGACGCCTATGCCGTCGAAAGCCAGAAGCGCGCCGCCAATGCCTGGGAAAAGGGCTACTTCAAGAATTCGGTCATTCCGGTGAAGGACCAGAACGGCCTGACGATCCTTGCCCATGACGAGCACATGCGCCCCGGCACCGATATGCAGGCGTTGGCCTCCCTCAATCCGTCCTTCCAGATGCCAGGCGAAATGGGCGGCTTCGAGGC
Source organism: Rhizobium sp. USDA 4016 (assembly GCF_056279705.1). Classification (NCBI taxonomy): domain Bacteria; kingdom Pseudomonadati; phylum Pseudomonadota; class Alphaproteobacteria; order Hyphomicrobiales; family Rhizobiaceae; genus Rhizobium; species Rhizobium sp. USDA 4016. The sequence continues at coordinate 3,403,747 of NZ_JBWCCY010000004.1, read as the reverse complement.
TGTCGGCATCCAGGCCCATCCGGAGGTCGAGCGCATCAACTACGTCCATCACGCCGGCAATTCCTCGGGTATCGTCGATGGCGCCGCTGCCGTGCTGCTCGGCTCCAAGGCCGGCGGCGAAACGATGGGCCTCAAACCCCGCGGCCGCATCAAGGCCTTCGCCAATATCGGCTCCGACCCGGCGCTGATGCTGACCGGCCCCGTCGACGTCACGGAAAAGCTGCTGAAGCGCACCGGCATGCAGCTTTCCGACATCGATCTCTTCGAACTCAACGAAGCCTTCGCCGCCGTCGTGCTGCGCTACATGCAGGCCTTCGACATTTCGCACGACCGGATGAACGTCAATGGCGGCGCCATCGCCATGGGCCACCCGCTCGGCGCCACCGGCGCGATGATCCTCGGCACCGTGTTGGACGAGCTCGAACGCCGCGATCTCAATACCGCGCTCGTCACGCTGTGCATCGGCGCCGGTATGGGCACGGCGACGGTGATCGAGAGAGTTTAGTCGCGGAAAGCTTTGGGGCGGCCTGCTCGCTTATGTCCGTCATGGTCGGGCTTGACCCGAGGATCCACCGCCTAAGGGCTGGATGGTCGGGTCAAGCCCGACCATGACGGAAAAGAAAGGGGCCGTACAAGGTCGCACTGCTGGAAGAGATTTCAAGGGAGAGGAGTCCCGCCATGAATACCTACAAGAACTTCACCGTTAGAACCGACGCCGACGGCATTGCGCTCGTCACCTGGGATATGCCCGGCAAGTCCATGAACGTCTTCACCGAAGAGGTGATGGACGAGCTGAACGCCGTCGTCGACGCCACGGTTGCCGATACCGCCGTCAAGGGCGTCGTCATCACCTCCGGCAAGTCCACCTTCTCCGGCGGCGCGGACCTGTCGATGATCAAGTCGATGTTTACCCTCTACCAGCAGGAGAAGGCCGCGAACCCGCAGACCGCTGCGCAGAAACTCTTCGATCTCGTCGGCCGCATGACCGGCCTCTTCCGCAAGCTCGAAACCTGCGGCAAGCCCTGGGTCTCGGCGATCAACGGCACCTGCATGGGCGGTGCCCTGGAAATGTCGCTTGCCTGCCATGGCCGCGTCGCCTCCAATGCCAAGTCGGTGAAGATCGCGCTGCCCGAGGTCAAGGTCGGCATCTTCCCGGGGGCCGGCGGCACGCAGCGCGTCGCGCGCCTGGCCGATGCCCAGTCCGCCCTGCAGATGATGACAACCGGCCAGTCGCTCTCTGCCTCCCGCGCCAAGGCCATGAATCTCGTGCATCAGGTGGTCGAGCCGGACCAGCTCATCCCGGCTGCCAAGCAGATGATCAAGGACGGCCTGAAGCCCGTCGCTCCTTGGGATGAGAAAGGCTTCAAGGCGCCCGGCGGCGGCATCTGGACGCCTGCCTCCGCACAGCTCTGGCCGGCCGCTCCCGCGATCCTGCGCCGCGAGACCGCCGGGAATTATCCGGGCGCGCTTGCCATCCTCAAATGCGTCTATGAAGGCCTGCAGGTGCCTTTCGATACGGCACTGAAGATCGAGCAGCGCTATTTCACGCAGGTGCTGCAGACCACCGAAGCCTTTTCGATGATCCGCTCGCTCTTCATCTCGATGCAGGAGCTTGGCAAGGGGGCCCGCCGCCCGGCAGGTGTGCCCAGGACCGACCTGAAGAAAGTCGGCGTCGTCGGCGCCGGCTTCATGGGCGCCTCGATCGCCTACGTTACGGCCGCCGCCGGTATCGACGTCATCCTGATCGATCGCGATATGGACGCGGCCAACAAGGGCAAGGCGACCGGCGAAGGCCTGGTGAAGGAGTCCATCGGTAAGGGACGTCTTACACAGGAAGAGGGTGCCGCCATCCTCTCCCGCATCACCCCGTCTGCCGATTACGCCGACCTGAAGGACGCCAATCTCGTCATCGAAGCCGTCTTCGAAGATCGCGAGGTCAAGAAGGACGTCATCGAAGCCGTCGAGGAAGTGCTCCCTGAAGGCGCGATTTTCGCCTCCAACACCTCGACCCTGCCGATCACCGGCCTGGCGAAAAATTCCAAACGCCCGGAAAATTTCATCGGCATCCACTTCTTCTCGCCGGTGGAAAAGATGATGCTGACCGAAGTCATACTCGGCAAGGAAACCGGCGACAATACGCTCGCCGTGGCGCTGGATTATGTCGCCGCCATCAAGAAGACGCCGATCGTCGTCAACGACACCCGCGGCTTCTTCGTCAATCGCTGCGTGCTGCGCTACATGGCCGAAAGCTATGACATGCTCATCGAAGGCGTGCCGCCCGCGATGATCGAGAACGCCGCGAAGATGGCCGGCATGCCGGTCGGCCCCTTGGCGCTGAACGACGAGGTCGCCATCGACCTGTCGCTGAAGATCCTCAAGGCCACGGTAGCGGACCTGGGCGAAAAGGCGATCGACCCCCGCCACATGGAGCTCGTCTCCCGCATGGTGGAAAAGGAAGGCCGCTTCGGCCGCAAGAACTCCAAGGGCTTCTACGATTACCCTGCGAAGCCCGCCAAGAAGTGCCTCTGGCCCGAACTCAAGTCCTTCTACCCGCAGAAGAAGGCAGAGGGCGTGGACGTCAACACCCTCAAGCAGCGCTTCCTGGTCACCATCGCGCTCGAAGCCGCCCGCACGGTCGAAGAAGGCATCGTCACCGACCCCCGCGAAGCCGACGTCGGCTCCATCCTCGGCTTCGGCTTCGCGCCGTATACTGGCGGCGCGCTCAGCTACATCGACGGCATGGGCGCCAAAAAGTTCGTGGAATTGTGCGAAACGTTAGCCGCTTCTTACGGAATGCATTTCAAGCCGACGTCGCTGCTGAAGGACATGGCCGCGAAGGGCGAGACGTTTTATGGCCGGTTTGATCCCTATGCAAAGGAGAAGGAGGTGGCGTGAGCCGCCTCAATGGTTTGTGTTTAGTTTGTTAAGCCTCAAGGTGACGGAGCAAGGGGCCACGCCCAGGGGCGCGCGCCTGCGCAGGAGATTTTCATGGCCACTATCGCCGAAATCGTCGTCGAAGCTGAAACCCCCTCGCGCCTCGCCGCCTTCTGGGCGGCAGTTCTCGATGGCTATCAGGTCCGTCCCTATGACGACGCCGAAATCAGCCGGCTGGCGAAGCGTGGGTTTACGCCGGAGACGGACCCGACCGTGATGGTGGACGGCCCCGGCCCGTCGCTCTGTTTCCAGCGCGTCCCGCTGCGCGATTACAGCAACAACCGGGTCCATCTGGATATTGCCGTCGATGATGTTCCAGCCGCCATTGAACGCATCACCGCGCTTGGCGGCAGCGTCCAGCGAAGGGAACCAGGCTATACGGTGATGAAGGACCCGCAGGGCAATCAGTTCTGCATCGTGCCTGCGAGATAAAACGAGCCTTCGGTCAAATTTCGCAACGCGCCGCGGCCGGCGAAGCTGTGTCTTCACGAACACGAGGCGAAGATGGAAATCCGGGTGAAATGATGTCTGGCCGATGCGCGCGATTTTGCGAGCTGGCTGGACGACTGGCGCGATTGCCGCCTGCTGCAGGGGCCGCAGCAATATGAGGGGCCGCTTGCACCGTCATGCGTAGATCAGCAAAAGCCGTCTGCGCGATGCGGAGGATGAGGAAACTGGCGCATGAAGTGCCGGACGGGTGAGGAACGCCGATATCGTATGACTGCCCATAAGGAACGAAAATTGCGCACCCTCTCGTTCCGTCTTGCACTGGAGACAATATTCGCGTAGAAGCCCGCACATCGATCTTGCTAGATGGACTTTGTTTCGGCCATTTGTGCCGTTCCTGGCGAACTTCCTCCAAAATCGGTCTTCATCGCGCGTTGGCTTTGGCCGGTGCGTTATCTTCTACGTACGATTTTAAAGGATATCGTCATGAACACAGGTACCGTTAAGTGGTTCAACGCAACCAAGGGCTTCGGCTTCATTCAGCCGGATGACGGCGCAGCCGACGTTTTCGTCCACATCTCTGCTGTCGAGCGCGCCGGAATGCGCGACCTCCAGGAAGGCCAGAAGCTTTCCTACGAGCTCGTTTCCGACAAGCGTTCGGGCAAGATGTCGGCAGACCGTCTTCAGGCGGCCTGAGCCGCGCAAGGCTTGAGAATATCATCTCCGGAACGTGACCACGGATGTACTGGCACGTTTCGTCGAGATGGCAGGAAGGTCGGGTTAGCCCGGCCTTTTTCCGTTTGCGCCAAGCGTCTTGGATATCACTCCGCCGCTGCTCGCTTCAGCCCGGAAATCTGCGTGATGAAGGCGCGAAGGGCGGCCGGGCGCACCGGCTTGTGCTGGATGGCGATGCCGTGGCGCTCCGCCTCCACCCTGACCTCCGGCGTCCTGTCGGCGGTCACCAGCAGCGCCGGGAGATCGGTCCCGAAGCACTCCCGCAAATTCAGGATCGCGGAAATCCCCGTCCCGTCGCCGAGATGATAGTCCGCGATGATGAGATCGGGCGCGGGCTGACGCGTGTGGAAACCCGAAGCCGCGGCCAGGGAGTCGATAGCCTCCACCTCGCAACCCCAGCCGGAAATCAAGAGCCGCATGCCTTCGAGGATCTTCGGCTCGTTGTCGATGCAAAGGATCCTTAATCCCTTGAGCGGCTGCGGCAACCGATCGGTCGGCGCTGCGGAGGACGGTGCCGCGCCGGCCTTGGAAACATCGAGTGGCATGACGATGCGGAAATCCGTGCCCTTGCCGTGCGTCGAATGCAGCTCGACCGGATGGTTGAGGACGCGGGCGATGCGGTCGACGATCGAAAGGCCGAGGCCGAGGCCGGAGGCCGTTTTCGCGCCTTCGTCGAGGCGCGCGAATTCCTTGAAGACGGTGCGGAATTTCGAGGGCGGAATGCCGATGCCGGAATCCATCACCTGGATCACCACCTGGTTTCCCCGCCGCCGGGCGCCGACCAGCACCTTGCCTGTCAACGTGTATTTGATGGCGTTGGAAACAAGGTTCTGCACGAGGCGCCGCAGCAGGTTGGGATCGGAGCGGACCCGCAGCGATGTCGGCATCACGACGAGTTTCAGCTTCTTCGCCCGGGCAATCGGCGCAAAATCGGTCTCGATGCGCTCCAGCAGGCCGGCCAGCGGCACGGATGTCAGGCGCGGCCGCATCGCACCCGTATCAAGCCGCGAGATGTCGAGAACGGCCCCCAGAATGGTTTCGACCGATTCCAGTGCGGAGTCGATATTGCGCACGATCGGCCCGTTTTCGGACTGCGCGATACGCTCGACGAGGGCGGAGGAGTAAAGCCGCGCCGCATTCAGCGGCTGCAGGATGTCGTGGCCGGCGGCGGCAAAGAAGCGGGTCTTGCCGATGTTCGCTTCATCGGCGGCCGCTCGCGCCTCGCCGAGTTCGCGGTTCACCCGCGTCAGCTCCGCCGTTCGCTCGGCAACGCGCTGCTCCAGCGTCTCGTTTGCCTGCTTCAGCGCCTGGTCGGCCGCAACACGCTGGGTAATGTCGGTAAAGGTCGCCACGATGCCCTTGTCCGGCATAGCGTTGGACCGCACTTCGATGATCCGTTCGCCGCCGCCGAGAACGAGCGAGAAGGGTTTGTCGAGCGTCAGGAAATGCCGCACCGTCTGGCTGAGTTCGGCGGCTGGAACGTCACCGCGCTGGCTCAAGATCGCCACGATTTCCGAAAGCGGAAAGCCGACACGGCCGACATCCTCCGGCAGGTCGAGAAGCTGGCGGAAGCGCCGGTTCCAGATCGTCAGCTGGTTGGAGCTGTCGAAGACGGCAATGCCCTGGTCCATCTGCGAAAGCGCCGTCTGCAGCATGTCCTGGTTATACTGCAGCGCCTCGCTTGCCTGGTCGAGCAGCCATGCCGTGTCGGCGGAAGCGTCCTCGGTCTTCTGCAGGATCAGCGAAAGCACCAACCGCGCGGAAGAGGATCCGATGGCGCTGCCGAGCAGTTGTTCGGTGAAGTGGATGAGCGCCATGTCGGCCGGTTGGTCGTCCTCCAGCTTGCGCCCGGAATTCTGCTCGTATGTCGCAAGCGATCGCTGCATGCGCTCTTCGCCGAGATAGCGCGAGATTGCCGTTTTCAGGTCGCCGACGCTGATGCGGGTCTTCCATCCGCGGGTCGCAAATTGCGAGCGCGACTGCCCCTTCACGAAGATGCCTGCCTGGATGCGCTCCAGCGGACGGGCGTTGCGCGTCATCGAGCCGACGATGAAGAAGCCGGTATTGATAAGCAGGCTCATCGCTGTGGCGTTGACGAGCGGATCGGCATCGGCTGCAGCAAAAAGCGCCGTGCCCGGAAAGATGAAGCTGAGGAAGGCGGTCGCGACATAGGAATAATCCGGCCCGCCGAGCGAAGGCAGAAACAGCAGGTAGAACCAGATGACGAAACCCGACGTAAGGCCGAGAATGGCGCCGCGTGCATTCGCCCGCCGCCAGATAAGACCGCCGAAGAAGGCGGGTGCGATCTGTGCGATCGCGGCGAAGGACAAAAGGCCGATCGAGGCAAGGCCGGCCGTGCTGTCGGTCGAGCGGTAATAGGCATAGCCGAGCAGCAGGACGGCGAAGATCGCGCTGCGGCGGATGTTGAGCAGGCTTTTCGCGAAGTCATCGCGCTGGCCGGTGCGTCCGGCAAGCTTCCGGCGCAGGAAGATCGGCATGATGATGTCGTTCGACACCATGATCGAAAGCGCAACGGAATCGACGATGACCATTGCGGTCGCCGCCGAAAAGCCGCCGATGAAGGTGATCAGCGAAACGATCTGCATCTGCCCCGCAAGCGGCAGGGACAACACGTAAAAGTCGGCATTGCCTGCGCCGCCGAAGGTCAGCAGGCCGCCGATCGCCACCGGCAGCACGAAGAGATTGATGGCGATGAGATAGAGCGGAAAGAGATAGCCGGCGAGCCGCAGCTGTTTTGCCGAGCGGTTTTCGACGACGGTGACGTGAAACTGGCGCGGTAGCATGATGATCGCAATGGCCGACAGCAGTATCAGCGTGATCCAGCGGCTGATCGGCGTCTTGTAGTCGAGGGTTGCGTTGACCAACTGGTTGTCCACGCTTTTCCGCCAAAGGTCGGCAGGCCCATCGAACAGAAACCAGATGACGCAGATGCCGGCGGTCAGGAAGGCGACGAGCTTGACCAGCGATTCCATCGAAACGGCGAGGATCAGGCCGTCCTGGTGCTCTGTCGCATCGGTATGCCGCGTGCCGAACATGACAGCGAAGCAGGCCAGCACCAGGGTTGCGATCAGCGGCAGATCGAGGAAGTAGAGGTTGCCGCTGCCGATGCCATAATCCGAAGGATTGACCATCGCGGTCATCGTGCTGCTGATCGCCTTCAGCTGCAGTGCGATATAAGGAATTGTGCCGATCAGCGAGATCAGCGCCACGATCGTTGCGACCGTGGGATTCTTCCCATAGCGGGCGGCGAGGAAGTCCGCGACGGAGGTAAGCTTTTCGGCCTTGGCAAGTTCGATGATCCGCCGCAGCACCGGCATGCCGAGCGTGAAGACGAGGATCGGGCCGATATAGATCCCGGCAAATTCAAGGCCGCGCTGCGAGGCGAGCCCGACGCCGCCGAAATAGGTCCAGGAGGTGCAGTAGATCGCAAGGCTCAGCGCATAGACGATCGGCCAGCCGCCGTCCGGTATGCCCAGCCTCTGGCTTCTACGGTCGCCATAGCTTGCGACCGCAAAGAGCAGCAGCAGATAGCCGAAGGCAAACGCGATGATGACCCAGCCTTGAAGCATCGACCCTCCACCGGCGCGCCATCCGCCGGTTCTCCCAAAAGACATCAAGAGTAAGGGAAATCGTCTGTCTTGGAAATTGCGATGATCTAGGCATTAAGTCCAAGGCGCTGGAAGGTCCTGGTTGTTTCAAAATTTGCAATTGAATAATCAATCAAGAGATGTAGCTAATAAAAACAACGGACTGTCCGTGAGAGCGCATCAGAGGGAGGCAGATCGGATGCTCAATGAATTCAAGGCCTTTATCGCCCGAGGCAACGTCATGGACCTTGCCGTCGGCGTCATCATCGGCGGTGCTTTTGGCGGCATCGTCAAATCGCTGGTCGACGATATCATCATGCCGATCGTCGGTGCCCTTTTCGGTGGTTTCGATTTTTCCAACTACTTCTTCGGTCTTTCGTCTGCGGTCAACGCGCCGACGCTTGCCGCAGCCCGCGCGCAGGGTGCTGTCTTCGCCTATGGCAATTTCATCACCGTGGTCATCAATTTCCTGATCCTTGCCTGGATCATCTTCCTGATGATCAAGGGCGTGAATATGCTGCGCAGGCAGGTCGAGCGCAACGAGCAAAAGGCAGCGGAAGAGGCGCCGCCGCCGGCCGATGTCGCGCTCCTCACGGAAATCCGCGATCTGCTGGCCAGGCGTCCGGCGGTCTGATCAAGGCATCGCAGCCCCGTATTTTGCGAGGTTGATTCATAACGAAAATCGATACGGCATCACGCATTCTCATGGGATTTGCGCCCGGTTTTGTTTTATGAAAGCGAAAACCGGAGATCTGCATGTCGATTATGAACAGCCTCAGCCCGCGCGCCGTTTCGGCGCCAGAAAGCGGGATCGTCGAAGTCGTCAATTATGCCCGGGGCCGCGATGGCCTGCTGCCGCTCTGGGTCGGCGAGGGCGATCTTCCGACACCGGATTTTATCAGCCGGGCGGCAATGGACGCGCTGGCAGCGGGAGAGACCTTCTATACCTGGCAGCGCGGCATTCCGGAGCTTCGTCAGGCACTATCTGACTATTACGCCCGGCATTTCGGCATCAGCCTGCCGGCGGAGCATTTCTATGTCACCGGCTCAGGCATGCAGGCGATCCAGATTGCGGTGCAGGCATTGACGTCGCCGGGCGACGAACTGGTCTATCTGACGCCCGCCTGGCCGAATATCGCCGCTGCGCTGGAAATTGCCGGTGCCCGCTCCGTCGGGGTTGAGCTTCAGTTCGAGGGCGGCAAATGGGCGGTCGATCTCGATCGCATCGAAGCAGCAATCACCCCGAAGACAAGAGCGCTGTTCATCAATACGCCATCCAATCCGACAGGGTGGACCGCCACGAAGAGGGATCTCGCGGACATCCTTGAACTTGCCCGCAAGCGCGATCTCTGGATCATGGCGGATGAAATTTACGCCCGATATTTCTACGCCGGCACCCGTGCGCCTTCTTTCCTTGATATCATGGTACCGGGCGACAAGGTCATGTTCGTCAATTCCTTCTCGAAGAACTGGTCGATGACCGGCTGGCGTGTCGGCTGGATCGTGGCGCCACCGGAAACCGGGCAGGTGCTTGAAAACCTGATCCAATATTCGACCTCGGGCGTTGCGCAATTCATGCAGAAGGGTGCGGTGGCAGCCCTCAACGAGGGCGATGGGTTTGTCGAGGCCAATATCCAGAAGGCGGCTCTTTCGCGCGACATCCTCTGCGATGCGCTGATTGCCACAAACCGCGTCGAGACGTTGAAGCCGGACGGTGCGCTCTACGCCTTTTTGAAGATCGACGGCGTCACCGACAGCCGCAAAGCAGCGCTGGATATCGTCGACAAGACGGGCGTCGGCCTGGCGCCCGGAACCGCCTTCGGCGCAGGCGGAGAGCTTTTCCTGCGAGCCTGTTTCCTGCGCGATCCGCTACAGGTCAAGGCAGCAGCCGACAAGCTCTGCGATTACATTCTGAAACTTTGACGCTCAAGGCCCGGCCGTCGCAGCCGGACCCTTTTTGATGTCAGAAACGGTGGTTCGCTAAAATTGTAGCAAAACCGGAAATCAGCCTCTAACCACAGCAGCAAACTTACCGGTTCAAAGGCGTCCGAACGGGTGCCTGATAAGAAGATCTGAAAGGAAAAACCGCGTCAGATGCCCTGTCCGATAAAACAGGGAACGGGACATGGCAATTTTGGTGACAGGCGGCGCCGGCTACATCGGCAGTCACATGGTTTGGGCACTGCTCGATGCAGGCGAGAACGTCGTCGTGCTCGATAGCCTTTCCACCGGCTTTCGCTGGGCGGTCGCGCCTGCTGCGCGCTTCTACCTGGGGGATATCGCCGATGCCGAGGTCCTGAAGACGATCTTCATCGAGAACGACATCGAGGCGATCATCCATTTTGCGGGCTCCGCGGTCGTTCCGGCTTCGGTTGCCGATCCGCTTTCCTATTACGACAACAATTCCGGCAAGACGCGTGCGCTCCTGAGCGCGGCGATCGCTGCCGGTGTGCGCCATTTCGTCTTCTCGTCGACGGCGGCGGTCTACGGCCCGCAGAAGACTTCCGGTCCGGTCAAGGAAACAGCGCCGCTCAACCCGGAAAATCCTTATGGCCAGTCGAAGCTGATGACGGAGTTCATGCTGCGCGACGCTGCTGCGGCCTATGATTTCGACTATGTGGCGCTCCGCTACTTCAACGTTGCAGGTGCCGATCCGCACGGCCGCGCCGGACAATCCACGAGCGGCGCGACGCACCTCATCAAGGTCGCCTGCGAGGCAGCCCTCGGCAAGCGCGACAGCGTGCATGTCTACGGCATCGACTATCCGACGCATGACGGCACCGGCGTGCGCGACTATATCCATGTCACTGACCTTGCCGAGGCTCATCTCAAGGCGCTGCAGCATCTGCGCAAGGGCAAGGGATCGTTGGTCGCGAATTGTGGCTATGGTTCCGGCTATACGGTGCTCGACGTGCTGAACATGGTGGTGCGCCTGCACGGCTACGCGTTCAAGATTCATATGGCGCCACGCCGCCCGGGCGATGCCGCAAGTGTCGTCGCCGACGCCACCTTGGCGCATCGCGTGCTGGACTGGACGCCGAAATACGATTCCCTGGAGACGATTGTTCGCAGCGCACTGGACTGGGAGCTGGCGCTGATCAACCGCAGGGTCGGGGAGCTGCACGGGGTGCACCGCGCCCTTGCCGCGGCTTCCTTCTAAACGCGATCACGCCTGTTTTTTGACGCAAAGTCCACTGGAACGAAGCGCTTCCTCTGTTTATTGATGGGAGGTCAATCGAGGGTGGACGGCGGACATGCAGAACAATCACGAACGGGAAGTCATTATCGAACGGCGCGGCACGGCGGGGATCATCCGCCTCAATCGGCCGAAGGCGCTGAACAGCCTGACGCTCGGCATGGTGCGCATGATCGACGCGGCGCTCGACGAATTCGCCTATGATGACGGCGTTGCAAGCGTGGTGGTGACGGGTGAGGGCGACCGCGGCTTCTGCGCCGGCGGCGATATTCGTGCACTTCACGAAAGCGGGCGCTCGGGTTCCGAGCTTGCGGAGACCTTCTGGCGCGAGGAGTTCACCCTCAACCACCGCATCGCAAGCTACGCTAAACCCTATGTCGCCCTGATGGATGGTATCACCATGGGCGGTGGCGTCGGCCTTTCCGCGCATGGGCGGCACCGCATCGTGACGGAGCGGACGAGGCTTGCGATGCCGGAAACCGGCATCGGCTATTTCCCGGATGTCGGAGCGACCTGGCTGCTGCCGCGCATGCCCGGCGAGACGGGAACATGGGCAGGATTGACCGGCCAGGAGCTGAATGCGGCGGATGCCATCTATGCCGGCCTTGCCGATTTTGAGATCCCGTCGTCGCGGCTGCCGGATGTCATCGACGCGTTGGCTCGGCTGCCGGTCGGGTCATCGCCGGTAGCTTGCGAGGCTCTGCTGAAGCATGTTGCCGGCAAGGCGACCGAAAGCCGCCTGCAGGTCGTTCGGCCGTTGATCGACCATGCCTTCTGTTTCGATCGCGTCGAAGAGGTTCTGGAAGCGCTCGCCGCTGACGAAGGCGAATTCGCCGCCAAGACACGGAAGACCCTGCAGATGCGCTCGCCGACGAGCCTGAAATTGACTCTGCGTCTGCTGAGGGAAGGACGGCAGAGCGTCAATCTCGCCGCCTGCCTGAACCGTGAGTTAGGGGCCTGTATGCAGATATTGAAATCCGCGGATTTTTATGAGGGCGTGCGGGCGGCGGTGATCGACAAGGATCGAAATCCGAAATGGTCGCCTTCGACCATCGAGGCGGTAAACGCAGAGGTGCTCGCGCCGTTCTTCAAACCGGCCGATCGCCCTCTTGCCCTCTAGCGCCACATTCCGCGCATGCGGGCGCCGACATCGATGCGGACTTGGCGCGCCTGTTGCGCGGAGGCGCTTTCGCTCTTGACCTGCGGCCAGCCGCAGACCTCGAAAAATTGCAGCAGCGTCGCCGGGATGAAGCGGGTGCGCGAGGCATAGACGTGCCGGTCGCCCTGCGCATTCTGCCCGTGCGTGAAGAAGCGCTGCGGGACGACGAGATCGAGATTGTCTCTGGCGCGCGTCATCGCGACATAAAGCAGGCGCCGCTCCTCCTCTATTTCCGCGCTGGTACCAACGCCGAGATCCGACGGAATGCAGCCGTCGACAACGTTCAACATGAAGACCTTGGTCCACTCCTGACCCTTGGCCGAATGGATTGTCGAGAGGATCAGAAAGTCCTCGTCGAGCAACGGCACGCCCGCCTGGTCGCTGGTCGCATCAGGCGGATCGAGCGTCAGTTCGGTCAGGAAGCGTTCGCGCGACGGATAGCCGCCGGCGATTTGCTCGAGCTGCAGGAGATCGGCCTGACGCGTTGCGGCATCCTCGTGCAGCCGCTCGAGATGCGGCTGATACCATTCTCGGACCAGGCCGATTTCGGCGGGCCAGCCGGCTTTCCCGGATCTCAGCTCCTGCATGACCGAAACGAAGGAGGTCCAATCCTCGCCGGCGCGCGGCGGCGCGGGCATGTCCGCGAGGGCCTGCAAGGGGACTTGGATCTTCCGCCATCTGGTCGAGTGCCCGCTGGGCCGTCGAAGGTCCGACGCCCGGCAGGATCTGCATCAGCCGGAAGCCGGCGACCCGGTCGCGTGGATTGAGCGCAAAGCGCAGGACGGCCAGCATGTCCTTGACATGCGCGCTGTCGAGAAATTTCAGGCCGCCGAATTTCACGAAGGGAATGTTGCGGCGGGTGAGCTCGACTTCCAGCGCGCCGCTGTGGTGCGAGGTGCGGAAAAGCACCGCCTGGTTCTTCAGCCGCGTGCCCTCTTCGCGGTTTTCCAGCACCTTGTCGGCAACATACCGGGCCTGGTCGGCCTCCTCGCGCACCGTGACGAGGCGCGGGCGCTCGCCCGATTGCCGCTCCGTCCATAGGTTCTTGGTGAAGCGCTCCGAGGCAAGATCAATGACGGCATTGGCCGCGGCGAGAATGGGTTGCGTCGAACGATAGTTGCGATCGAGCGTGACAATATCGGCCGGCGGGCTGAATGAGGCCGGGAAATCGAGGATGTTGCGGACTGTGGCGGCGCGGAAGGAATAGATCGACTGCGCATCGTCCCCGACGACGGTCAGCCCCTGTCCCTCAGGCTTCAAAGCAAGCAGGATGGAGGCTTGCAGGCGGTTCGTATCCTGATATTCGTCGACGAGCACATAATCGAAGCGGCCGCCGATATCCTCGGCGATCAACGGTTCGGCAACCATCTGCGCCCAGTAGAGGAGCAGGTCGTCATAGTCGAGGACGTTCTGGGTCTGCTTGGCCTCGACATAGGCGGCGAAAAGTTCGCGGAGCTGCTTTTCCCATGCGGCACACCAGGGGAAGGCGTCACGCAGGACCAGGGGCAGTTCCGTCTGCGAATTCACGGCCCGTGAATAAATCGCAAGGCAGGTGCCCTTGGTCGGGAAGCGGCTCTCCATTTTCGAGAAGCCGAGATCGTGACGAACGAGGTTCATCAGATCGGCGCTGTCTTCCCGGTCATGGATGGTGAAGGCGGGGTCAACCCCGATCTGCTCGGCATAACCGCGAAGCAGCCGCGCGCCGATCCCATGGAAGGTACCGCTCCAGGCCAGCGCATCGGCCATGATGCCGGAATTCCTGCCAAGAACCTCAGCGCAAATCCGCTCGACGCGGCGCGCCATCTCAAAGGCCGCCCGGCGGGAGAAGGTCATCAGCAGGATGCGGCGCGGATCCGCACCCTTGACGATCAGATGCGCAACGCGGTGCGCCAGCGTATTGGTCTTGCCGGAACCCGCGCCGGCGATCACCAGAAGCGGACCTGCAACATGGCGACCGCCGGCAAGCGTGCCGTGTTCGACTGCCATGCGCTGCTGTGGATTGAGCTTTTCGAGATACATCCAGCCATCCGGTTGGGGGCCGCACGCAATGACGGCGCGGACAGATTAGGCGTTCCTTGAATGTTCTCGATAATGATTCCTGTCAAGCGCAAGCTTTAGTGAACGGCGGACACCACTTCCTGCCGCATGAGTTTCAAGCTCCGATCTGGCTGGAGAATGTAGGTTTCCCGCACCCGGTTGCCGCTTGAATTGTAGAAATTGTTGTAAACGGCGCTGCCGACGGGTGATTTTGTCAGTTTGGTTCGCGGCTGCCCGCCATAGGTCAAGCTGCCGGGAATGGGCGTGGGCTCCGATGCGCCGGAGGATGTGCAGGCGCACAGCAGAACCGCCGCGAGAATTGCCGAAATGATCACTTTCATTGAACTACCCCGGCTGTCGATCCGTTGCATATGGACCACCTGCTACCGAACGCCAAGGGTGGTTTCAAAGACAATGCTTGATTGCCCATCAGCTTGGCGTGCCGTTATGCAACGGAAAACCGCTTTGGAGCGTCAAAGCCACTGCTGCGGTGGCGACCGGTCAGTTCGGTTCTGGCTGCTGGATCGTCTTTGGTGGCGTGTCGTCATTTCCCCCGCCCTTGTCGAAAGGTTTGACCACCAGGATACTGAGAATCGAGGCGATCATCGCTGCAATAATGACAAGCATCAGTGTTTTCATGGCAATTTCTACTTCGGATAACGTGATTTGGGACGATTCAATTAAACTTTTCCAAGCGAAAGAAAAGTTCCAAAAGATTCTCGCGAGAATGCGCAAGAAAAAGTGGGAACAAAAACTGCATCTCACGTGTTTGATCGTCTGAATTCAACGCCGGAGACTGTTATGAGGACGACATTCCGTCTGGGCGCTGCCGCCCTTCTTGTTGCATCGGCCGCATTTGCCACACCTGCATCCGCCTCACTCAAAACCGATATCGATTATTATTCGGCATTGCCGCAGGATCAGATTGCGCTCAATGAATATACCGCCGCGCCTGCCTGTGAGCCGGCGGACGCGCATTATCTGCCATCCTTCATCCGTGCTCCGGACGGCACCATCATCGGCGTCGGCTATCTCGAGATAGAAAGCGACAGCAACTGCTGAAGAGCAGACTATGGGGATTCTGCCCGGACAAGGCTCGGCTGCACATGGCTGAGGGAACGAGCCTCTGACCATCATCATGATGGCTGCGGTATTTTATGGGTAGCCAGCGCTCGCGTGCAACGCCTTTGGCGCAGGTTTCCAGCCTATCCTGCTTCAACAGTTAAATGAAAATGAACAACCATGCCTAAACGGCACAGGGCAGCAATTCCGATTACAGTCGGCCGTAGTGCACCCGTCAGTGCAGCTTCAGCTTGGCTTCTTCCGCCGCCGCCAGAAACTCGGCGCGGGCCTCCTCGGCAGTCTTGCGTCCATCGAGCGCCGCGCGGCAGGCACTGCGGGCCTTAAGATAACGAAGCCCGCGGTTTGCGGGCCAAAGATCGGTAAGACATTTCAATGCATCGAACGGGCCGTTCACGGTTCGCGCATCGGCGTTTTCGAAGCCGACTTTGACCGGATTTCCCCATCGTTCCGTTGCCATAGGCGTATTCCTCCAGTGTTTACGCCAAAACGCGCATCCAGCCCGTTGCGTTCCCCTTACAAGGACCGTGCACACGGATATATTAGCGGGATATTTGTCGCCGGCAATCGGGTTGATCGCGGCAGATGCGCAAGATGCGACGGAGGATTGAATGTTTTGGCAGAAATGATGCCGGCGAGCCGGTCACGCCTGCCAGGTGACCGCTCGCTTTTGCAATCAGGGCGCTCTTAAAACCAGATGGACGTCTCGCGACCTTATCGAGGAAGTGGCGGGCAGCCGAGCCCGGAGGTCCCGGTTGCCGCGTCGTCCTGCTGCCCCGTTGCATTCGTGCAGGCAGGCGATGACGGGATCGCAGGGTTGACGCCGCTTGGGTTGATCGTGCTGCCGCTCCTGTTCAGATCGACGGCACCGGAATTGATCGTGCTGTTGGTGATGCCGGGATCCGTGCGGGTCGTGCCCGAGCCGGTATTGTTGGGAGAGGGAGCTATCGTGGTTCCACCACCGGACCCTCCTTGGGTGCCGGTCGTTTGTGCGAGAGCAGTGGCTGCGACGGCAACCGCCACGATCGAACTCGCGATAAAACGAATAAACATGAGGGCATCCTCCATCGTCTGTTCATAGAACCGCAGTCCGTGGGAGATGGTTCGATCACAAGGAGTTGAGCGAAAGCTGTGACCACGCGTCACCATGAGACGGATCACGAAAATGGCGCTTTACCGGAAAACTGGTGCTGCCGAGTGGGATTGAACCACCGACCTCACCCTTACCAAGGGTGTGCTCTACCACTGAGCTACGGCAGCAGGACCAGGACGCATGAGCCGGACGGCTGCATTGCGTGAACGGGGGGCCTATTGCCACAGCTTCTTGATAAGCGCAAGCCGCAAATTCCAACTTCGCATGTATTAGGGCCAAGGCCCTTTTTGCGTGAGGCGGAATCCGCTAAACATCAAGCATGGACGACAAGATCGAAAATGCCGCAAAGGGCCGCAAGGCAGTGATCGAAGAACAGGCGAAACTGCGCCGCGAACGCGCTGCCGAAAAGCTTCGCGAAAATCTCGCCCGCCGCAAACAGCAGACACGGGCGCGCCGCTCCGGCCAGGCGGACGAGACAAATGGGCTTCCTGCCGCAAAAATGGACGAATCGTAATGTTCGGTTCACGGCGAATTGAAGCGTGCCCGGAATTCGTCTAAAGACCCCCATCCCTTTTAAAGGCAGAACTTTCAGAAAGGCGGGCACAGCCCGTAAGCCCATATGGATCGTATCAGAATTGTCGGCGGTAATGAGCTCAATGGCATCATTCCGATTTCCGGCGCCAAGAATGCTGCCTTGCCGCTGATGATCGCCTCGCTTTTGACCAGCGATACCTTGACGCTCGAAAACGTCCCTCATCTGGCAGATGTCGAACTTTTGATGCGCATCCTCGGCAATCATGGTGTCGACGTTGCCGTCAACGGCCGCCGCGAGCGCCAGGAAGACTCCTATGCACGCACGATCCACTTCACCTGCCGCACCATCGTCGATACGACCGCGCCCTATGAGCTGGTCTCGAAGATGCGCGCTTCCTTCTGGGTCATCGGACCGCTGCTCGCGCGCGAAGGCCACTGCCGCGTCTCTTTGCCGGGCGGCTGCGCCATCGGCACGCGTCCGGTGGATCTCTTTCTCGAAGGACTTGCAGCGCTCGGCGCAAACCTCGAAATCGACAGCGGCTATATCAACGCGACGGCACCGAACGGAGGCCTGATCGGCACGCGCTACACTTTCCCGAAAGTTTCCGTCGGTGCGACCCATGTAATGATGATGGCGGCAACGCTCGCCCGGGGCACCACGGTCATCGGCAATGCCGCCCGCGAACCGGAAGTCGTCGACCTCGCCAACTGCCTGAACGCCATGGGCGCGAAGATTTCCGGCCAGGGCACCTCGACGATCACCATCGAAGGCGTGCAGTCGCTTTCCGGCGCGCGCCACCGCGTCCTGCCGGACCGCATCGAGACCGGTACCTATGCCATGGCCGTCGCGATGACCGGTGGCGACGTCGTTCTGGAAAACACCGATGCAGCTTTGCTCGAAACGGCATTCGAGACCCTCCGCCGTGCCGGTGCGGAAATCTCGCCGACCAACAACGGCGTGCGCGTCAGGCGCAATGGTGCCGGCATCAGGCCGGTCGATGTCGTGACCGATCCGTTCCCCGGCTTCCCGACCGACCTGCAGGCGCAGTTCATGGCACTGATGACGCGCTCCTCCGGCATTTCGCATGTGACGGAAACCATCTTCGAAAACCGCTTCATGCATGTGCAGGAGCTTGCCCGCCTCGGCGCGAAGATTTCGCTTTCCGGCCAGACGGCGAAGATCGAGGGCGTGCCGCGGCTGAAGGGCGCTCCGGTGATGGCAACGGACCTACGTGCTTCCGTTTCGCTGGTGATCGCCGGTCTTGCCGCCGAAGGCGAGACCATGGTGTCGCGCGTCTATCACCTCGATCGCGGCTTCGAGCGGCTGGAAGAAAAGCTCACCCGCTGCGGCGCGATCGTCGAGCGCGTCAGCGAATAGGCAAGGGCGGTTCTACGCCCTTTATCCCGGTTGCGCATTTAGCCGCGGCATCCTATTTCCCTTGTCGAACGCATCGCCATCCCGGCGGTGCGCGATGGACCCAGGGGTTTTGCCTGCATGACCGATTTGAAGCTTCTTGCGCTCGATAGCGAAGACCTTTCCGTGGTCTCCGCCCATATGCAGGACAGCGTCTTCAAGGTCGGGGACATGGCCTGGTTGCCGCGGGACGGACAGTTTTCGATAGCCGCCAACCGCTTTGTCTGGGAAGATGCCCTCAACAAGCGCAAGGGCTTTGAGCGCCACCGGGCGGTGCTGATCTTCAAGCGCGTTCTGGCCGTCCGCTCCACCGGGATCGACCGCGAGCGGCGGGACGATGTACTGTCCCTGCTGTCCGTCGGCTTCGAACAGAAGGGCGAGGGGCCGGATGGCACGATCGAGCTGACGCTTGCCGGCGCCGCCGAGATCGTCCTCGACGTCGAATGCATCGAAGTGCAGCTTGCGGATATCGGTGGGGCATGGGAAACCGCCTCCAAGCCCCGCCACCCCGGTGCGTGAAGACGTCCCCGTGTCGAATTGAGAAGGAATATCTGCGTTGGCAATCTGGCTGGATCAGGCATCGGACGGTTTCGAGCAGCGCTTCGCCGCGTTTTTGACAACCAAGCGTGAAGTTTCAGAAGACGTGAACGCGGCCGTGCGCACGATCATCGACGACGTGCGCGCCCGCGGTGATGAAGCGCTCGCCGAATATTGCAAGAAATTCGACGGCATCGATTTTGCCGATGTGCCGATGCGCGTGACCGAGGCGGAAATCGATGCCGCGGTGGAAGCAGTGCCTTCCGAAGTGCTCGGTGCGCTGAAGGTTGCGGCTGTCCGTATCGAATCCCATCATCGCCGCCAGCTGCCGAAGGACGATATCTACGAGGACGCCATGGGCGTTGGGCTCGGCTCACGCTGGACGGCGATCGAGGCGGTCGGCCTCTACGTGCCGGGCGGCACAGCAAGCTATCCGAGCTCGGTGCTGATGAATGCGGTGCCGGCAAAGGTCGCAGGCGTCGAGCGCATCGTCATTGCGGTGCCGGCAACGGGCGGTGAGGTCAATCCGGCCGTACTTGCTGCGGCCAAGCTTGCCGGTGTTTCGGAAATCTACCGTGTCAGCGGCGCGCAGGCTATTGCCGCGCTCGCCTACGGCACGGAGACGATCGCACCGGTCGCAAAGATCACCGGCCCGGGCAACGCCTATGTTGCCGCCGCCAAGCGCCAGGTCTTCGGCACGGTTGGCATCGACATGATCGCCGGGCCGTCGGAAGTGCTGGTGATCGCAGACAAGGATAACAACCCGGACTGGATCGCCGCCGACCTTCTGGCCCAGGCCGAACATGATGCAAGTGCCCAGGCGATCCTGGTCACCGATAACGCCGAATTCGGCAAGGCCGTGGAAGTCGCCGTCGAGCGGCAGCTGAAGACTTTGAACCGTGCGGAATCCGCCGCCCGCAGCTGGCGGGATTTCGGTGCGGTCATCCTGGTGAAGGACCTGAAGGATGCGATACCGCTTGCCAACCGCATCGCCGCCGAGCATCTGGAGCTCGCGGTTGCCGATCCGGATGCGCTGCTCGACGGAATCCGCAATGCCGGCGCGATCTTCATCGGCGCCTATACGCCGGAAGTGATCGGCGATTATGTCGGCGGCTCGAACCATGTCCTGCCAACCGCGCGCTCTGCCCGCTTCTCCTCCGGCCTTTCCGTGCTCGACTTCGTCAAGCGCACCTCGATCCTCCGGCTCGGTCCGCAGCAACTTCGCGATCTCGGTCCGGCGGCCATCGCCCTCGCGGTCTGCGAAGGCCTCGACGCCCATGCGCGATCGGTCGCGATCCGTCTCAATCTCGAAAGGTGAGGCATGGCGAAGGGCGACTTCCGGCTCTCAGATATCGTCCTTGACGATACGATCGGCCGTTCGACGCCTGATGTCGAGCACGAGCGCGCCGTCGCGATCTTCGATCTCATCGAGGAAAACAGCTTCGAGCCAGTCGGCCACAGCGGCGGACCCTACCGGCTGAAGATTTCGCTGGTCGATTCCAAGCTCGTCTTTGCGATCACCACGGAAGACGGACGGAATGTTGCGACCCATATCCTGTCACTGACCCCCTTCCGCCGGCTCGTGAAGGACTATTTCATGATCTGCGAAAGCTATTACGAGGCGATCCGCTCTGCCTCGCCAAGCCGCATCGAGGCGATCGATATGGGACGGCGCGGCATCCACAACGAGGGCTCGCAGACATTGAAGGACCGGCTTGCCGGCAAGATCGAGGTCGATTTCGACACAGCGCGCCGCATCTTCACGCTCGTCTGCGTGCTCTACTGGCGCGGATGACGGCGATGGCGCCGGCTCCGACCACGGCAGAAGGAAAGGCGCCCGGCGCGATTCTCTTCATGTGCGGGTTGAACGCCATCCGCTCGCCGATCGCCGAAGTGATCGCCCGTAGCATCCTGCCCAGGAATACCTATATACGTTCCGCAGGCGTTCGCGCCGGCGAGCGCGACCCCTTTGTCGACGTCGTGCTCGATGAAATCGGCCTTTCGCTCGGGCGTCGCCAGCCGCAGACGCTTGACGAACTCGAGGATGACTACTTCGATCTGATCATCACGCTCTCGCCACAGGCCCATCACGCCGCACTGGAACTGACGCGGTCGAGCGCCGTCGACGTGATCTATTGGCCGACGATGGATCCGACGGTCACAACCGGGACCCGCGAGCAGATTCTGGACGCCTACCGTGAGGTGCGTGATCACCTTGAGATGCTCATCGAAACACGGCTCGTCAGGAGAAATGGCATCGCCGCTCAATCGGCGTGAAACAAAAGGAAGAAAGCCCGATCAACAAGGTTCACAAATGACCCCTGATTGTGTAGTTTCCGCGAAAATTTTAAGGCGGCCAATGCCGTCATCTCAACCGACAGGAAGAAAACCTTTATATGCCTAAAGAAGAAGTCCTCGAATTCCCGGGTATTGTGACCGAACTTCTGCCGAACGCGACCTTTCGTGTGAAGCTCGAAAACGAGCACGAAATCATCGCCCACACGGCGGGCCGCATGCGCAAGAACCGTATCCGCGTTCTCGCCGGCGACAAGGTTCTTGTGGAAATGACGCCTTACGATCTCACGAAGGGCCGCATCACCTATCGTTTCAAATAGGCTTGGCCCGGAAGCCTCAAGGGCTTCCGTTTCCGGTCGAGGGTCACATGGCGCTCACATACAAGCTCATTCTGGCTTCCGGCTCGCCGCGCCGTGTCGACCTGCTCAACCAGGCAGGCATCGAGCCCTCGCGCCTGATGCCGATGGATATCGACGAGACGCCGAGGAAATCCGAGCATCCCCGTTCGCTTGCCCGGCGCCTTTCGACGGAAAAGGCCGAAGCGGCCCTTGCCGCGATCAAGAGCGACATGGCCTGGAAGGGCAGCTATATCCTTGCTGCCGACACTGTGGTTGCTGTCGGCCGCCGCATTCTCGGCAAGGCCGAGTTCGCCGACGAGGCTTCCGCCTCGCTGCATCTGCTTTCCGGCCGCAGCCACTGGGTCTATACCGGCGTCTGCCTGGTGACGCCCGACCGCAAGATCCGCCAGAAGATCGCCGAGACGAAAGTGCGCTTCAAGCGGCTTTCCGGTTTCGAGATCGAGAACTATCTTGCCTCTGGCCAGTGGCGCGGCAAGGCGGGTGCCTATGGCATCCAGGGGCTGGCCGGCAGCTTCGTGCAGAAAATGGTGGGCTCCTATACCAATGTCGTCGGCCTGCCGCTTTATGAAACAATCCTGCTGCTGACCGGCGAAGGCTTCGACGTGCATAGCCGGTGGCCTGAGGGCTGAGCCCGGAGGAAGATCACCGTGCCCGAAGAGAATAAAAACACCGCCAAGGTCGAACCGCTGCGCAAGACGCGCCCTTGCCCGGAATGCGGCAAGCCCTCGCACCGCGATCACTACCCTTTCTGTTCGAACCGGTGCCGCGAGGTCGACCTCTCCCGCTGGCTGAACGGCGCCTATGCCATTCCGGTTGCCGAAGACGAGAAGAAGGCGGACTACGACGACGAAAAGTAGCGAAAATCCACAGCGAACCCCTTCAATTTGCTTGTGAATCCGCAAAATGTCCCCGGTTGGCAAAAAACTGTCATTTGCAGCTTGCCATGGCCGGACAAGATGCTATAACCCCGCTCGCTTCCGGGGCGAACCAAGGCCCCGCACTTCTTTCAACGAAGAATGTTCTGCGAAGCACGGATGCCCAGATAGCTCAGTTGGTAGAGCAGCGGATTGAAAATCCGCGTGTCGCTGGTTCGATTCCGGCTCTGGGCACCATAAAAATCCAACAAATTCAATTGGATAGAAAAACGAAGCCGAAACGCTTCCGCGTTCATGTGGCATTCATGTGGCATTCCGGCAAACCATGTGCCACCTAACAATAGATTCGCTAGTCTTTCAGACCTTTGCTGTCTGCGCTTGTCCGACTCTTCGTCGAACCACTGTGCATGCCGCGCGGCTTACCCACCCCCCGCTGGGGCAGAGCCTTCAAAAGGTCTTTTGGGAGAGCACGCGTTGATGGGTCCGTGCGGGCTATGGCCTAATTAGACAAGCGGATTATGACGTCAAGCGTTGGAAGCTGATAGGGATTGGGGCGCTTGCCGTCATCGGAATCGGCGGTATGGCGATGGGCGTGACCTTTGCGGATGCTATAAGAAGGATCGAGGCGATCATTTTGGAGCGCTAGGAATGGCGGTCCGCGCAGCCGTGCAACGGTTTTTGCACATTACAGGAGGCTGCGTCGCGCGATCCGGGCGGGGCTGGTGGGCTATCAAGAGGCATTGAAGACTTACTTGATCCGACTGCCGTTCAGTGCAGCGCTAGGGGACCGTTCATGTCAACCAAAAGAGGTAATGAAGGGAACCGAGAAGCAACCAAGAGTGAACTAAAGGGGATAGTTTATTAGTCTCTGCTAACTGACATAATGTCACAAAATGGCGAATCAGCTAGAATGCGGCTTTAATGTCGGCTGAAGCTCAAGATAGGCGCGGCGATGAGATACGAAATTGAACGGGAAAACAACGGAACCTACCGTATCATAGATCATCGAAGAAGCGATCAGGTCGCGGTCTGGGAGGACGCAGTTCAAGTTCGCTTATCGATTGGCCTTGCAAGTGCCATGGCTGGATATATGAACGCGAAGGACCGGCACGACACGGCTTATGGTCCCAAATCCTGAACGCGCTTCGGCTCCCATAGGCAAGCTCTCACTGACATAATGTCAAAAAATGACCCGGCGATTGGCTGTCGATTGCCCGCTAGATTTTCCGTCGGCGTCATTCTGGCGTGTTCATTAGGTGCAGCTGACCATGGGAGGGAAGGCTAAGGGGTTAAGGCATGTCAGACATAGCCGACACGCAAAGGGCAAGCGCTGGCGTAACGCTCCGGGCGGACTGGATCGGCGTCCTATCCATTCTATTCGTTGTGGCATTCATCGGCCTAGCGGTCGCTGGATATGGCAAGAGCGCGCCGGGTGACGGTAACGCGGTCCTATCGATCGCACCGAAGGCGCACATAATGGCTCCCTAATATGGATTGGGAATTGGGAATTGAGAGGCTGATAGGGCTGGCTTGGCTTACCCTATGTGGCACTTGCATATTCATAGCGGCAAAGAAGCACGCGCAAGGCCATACGCTTGAGATGTGGGGAATGATCTTTGTCGCGCTCGTCATGGCTATTATGTTCGCCGAAGTGATCAAAGAAGATGGCGCAATAGCTCAATAAACGCAACTGAAGGTGGATTTTGTGTGGCTCAACAGTCGAGAAGGTTGAAGGTTACTATCGAGGAACTTGCGCGGCGT
The DNA here is from genome assembly GCF_056279705.1 of Rhizobium sp. USDA 4016. Classification (NCBI taxonomy): domain Bacteria; kingdom Pseudomonadati; phylum Pseudomonadota; class Alphaproteobacteria; order Hyphomicrobiales; family Rhizobiaceae; genus Rhizobium; species Rhizobium sp. USDA 4016. Next base: position 3,379,683 of record NZ_JBWCCY010000004.1, on the reverse strand, counting down.
GCGAGAGAGGTTGATTCAAAAAAGCGCCCCGCCGTCGATCGGCGGGCCAAAGGTAACTGTGACGAATACCGCTCATAGGGGTGCGCGGCAGTTATAAGATGGGCGAGATCATCTGCCGGTAAACTAGCCCCAACGTTATTAGTCTGCCGACAGGGTGTGTTCAGCGCAGGGCCAAATCGCCGGCTGGATGTGCTTCTGGACGGTCGCGCAATCCTTATATTGCAACGACTTAACTGCCGCTGCCGCGAGCTTTCGCCAGAACACAAAATAAGCCCGACGAAATCAGGTCCGACGAAATCGGGGCTAGTGTTAACGACGAAGAGGAACGTCGGAAGATGAACGCATGCTAGGGGTAATTCATTAAAGGCCGCAAATAGCAAATGCCATGGGAGCGGCGTGCCGCCGTGTCAATTTCTACCTGTAGAATACAGTTAGTTACGTTACTCGCCCTTCGAAACGCGCTATATTAGCGGTGACGCAGGAAAAGTGGGAGGAAACTGGTCTCAGTCCCCGGACGAAGCTGAAAAGATTATCCTGCGAATTACCTTAGCATTCTGGATTGAAATCGCGAGTTCCACCCCCCAGGGCGGCTCACGATCGCTGCAATCATGTTTATCTCAAAAGAACAGTGGAGGATGCGATGCAATTGCTAGATGAAATTCCGAACAGCAGCCGGTTCTGCCGACTGGGACAGATTGCCTTTCTCACGGCCACGCTTGCCTTTGTTCCCATGGCCACCCGTGCAGCCGAGCAGATCACTGAGGCAGAAGCTCAGTCAATTGCGGTGGACTCCTACGTCTATCTCTACCCGCTAGTCTCGATGGACGTGACGCGGAAACAGTTAACCAACTTAGAGCCGGGTAAGATGCCGGGCTTTGGGCCAATGAACGAGTTCTCGAACTTTTCGGAGTTCCCAGCCGCTGACGTGAGAGTGGTAGTACGCCCGAACTTCGATACCTTGTACTCGTCTGGGTGGCTCGATCTCACTAAGGAACCCGTCGTCGTGTCTGTGCCGGACACGAGCGGGCGCTACTATCTTCTGCCTATGTTGGATATGTGGACTGATGTCTTTGCGTCGCCCGGTTGGCGGACAACGGGAACCCAAGCTGGTCATTTCTTGATAGCGCCGTCAGGTTGGAGGCCCGATCTCCGCGACAAGTTCGACGAGTTCAAGCTACCAGACGGAATCCAAAGGATCGATGCTCCGACTCCCTATGTTTGGGTTATCGGACGCACCAAGACAGACGGCCCTCCCGACTACGACGCTGTTCACAAAATTCAGGCGGGTTTCAAAATCACGCCGCTCTCACAGTGGGATAAGGCCCCACAGGCGGTGACGGTAAAGGTTGATGATGCAGTCGATATGAAGACCGCGCCGAAAACCCAAGTCGACACGATGCCAGCGGACAAATACTTCGCCTACGCAGCAGAGCTTCTCAAGTTGCACCCGCCTCATGTTACGGACCAACCGATTGTGGCGCAGATGAAACGCATTGGTATCGAACCGGGTAAGAGCTTTGACATGAGCAAACTTGACCCCTCGGTCCAAGCCGCGATTAAGAATGCGCCGGAGATGGGCCAGCACCTCATGCTATGGAAACTCCCGACCCTCGCCCGCATCGCGAATGGTTGGTCCATGAACACCGATACGGTGGGCGTGTATGGCAACTATTACCTGAAACGCGCAATCCTTTCGCAGCAGGGGCTCGGAGCAAACTTAGTGGAGGATGCGATCTATCCGCTGAACCTGGCCGACAGCGAGGGAAAACCGCTTGACGGCTCCAACAAGTACGTAATCCGGTTCGACAAGGGCGATACGCCTCCTTCACATGCTTTCTGGTCGATCACTCTTTACGATGCCGAGGGTTTCCAGGTGGGGAACAGCCTCAACCGTTTTGCCGTCAGTAGCTGGATGCCGTTCAAATATAACCCAGACGGTTCGCTGGAACTGTACTTTCAGAACGAGAGCCCCGGGACAGACAAGGAGGCGAACTGGCTGCCCGCTCCCAAAGGAGCATTTAACCTGACGATGCGCATCTACGCTCCGTCGACCGACGCCCTTAACGGCAAGTGGAATCCACCGGCGGTCACGAAGGCTAGTGCCCTCTCGGCTTTAACGGCCCAGTGAAATTAGTACGAAAAAAGGCGCTCGGGTCCATATGAGAAGACCCGACCGCTCAGAGTACGATGCGGGCCAGCACCTTCAGCGGAGACGCGGTGTTCTTCCGACGCCGAATGCCTCTTAAGGGCATCGATAATCTCCATGGCGGTGGTTTCATCAAGGCGTTTGAGCGGCAGGGTTTCAGCGATGACAGCGACCTTGTGCGTTTGCGTTTCTACGATCGACCAGCTGCCATCTCCGTCGCGTCTGGCGAAATAGTGCGGGCATGTTCGATTAGTCACGTCTACCTCTGTTTCTCGGCAATACTGGCGAGTAGCTGTTCCAAGCTGTCTTCGTTTGTGACGCCGTGCTGATAGAAATAGATGATCTGGGTTGCGAGCTCGTCGCAGGCGTCGTCACCCGTTATGTGCCCGGTCGCGCAGATATGATCGAAGACTCTTTTGCCCGTCCTGCTGCCACGTGGTTGATCGACGCGACCCACCCCCGTTGGCCCCAGCCAAAGCCTTCACACACTTTAGCTGAACTTGAAAGTGAGGCGCTGGTTTGACCCGATTTGACGCCGACATACTGTCGGGGGCTAGACTCTGAGTTGCGGATTACCTATCTGCGAGTCATAGGGTAACTGATTGATTTAGTTACTGGGATTTGATTCATGTGGCACGGATGTGGCAAATAGCTAGAGCTTGATTTACCAACGTACATCAGCGGATATCTCAGGCTCAGACATCAGAGCACTTATCCCTGTGTTGTCGCATCGCGCGAAATACAGCGGAACCCGACGTGGCACGTCGAAGTGTCGACGGGTTGCGCCATTCGGGCCGCCGGACGGTAGCGTCGGCAATAGTTGGGGGCGCAAAGATGTGAGCCGCCTTTCATGACCTTGCGCGGGATCTTAATGTGCAGCTGGAGCGGATCGAGGCTATTCGCTTGATCGGCGTCCCTCGGATTGGAGATCGTGCAGCACGGGCTGTCGATGTTGCCATGTTCTTGATACCAATCTGAGGTCCACTCCCAGACATTGCCCGCCATGTCGTAGAGGCCGTAGCCATTCGCCGGATAGGCGGCGACAGGCGAGGTTCTCTCGTAGCCGTCCCGGCGGAGGTTCTGCCAAGGGAATTCGCCTTGCCAGGTGTTAGCCATCTGCCTGCCATCGGGGGTCAGTTCATCACCCCAGATATAGTCTGCCGCCTCGAGCCCGCCGCGCGCCGCAAACTCCCATTCGGCCTCGGTGGGCAGCTCCTTTTTCGCCCACGCGGCATAGGCTTCCGCATCCTCATAGGCCACATGAACGACGGGATGATCCTGTAGGCGCTTGATCGAGCTCGCAGGTCCATAAGGATGCCGCCAGTTCGCTCCGCGGACGTAGGCCCACCAGTTGTAGTGATTGCGGAGATCGACACGCGTCTTGGGCTTGCTGAACACTACCGAGGACGGCTCCAGCATGTCCGGTTTCGCACCTGGATAATTTGCGGGATCGACGGGACGCTCGGCCACAGTTACATAGTCAGTCGCCTCGACGAAAGCCGCGAAGTCGCGATTGGTGACCGGACAGATATCCATCCAGAAGCCGGTCACCGCCACCTTGTGCGCCGGCGCCTCTTCGGGATAGTGCCTGTCTGATCCCATGAGGAATGTGCCGCCGGGAATCCACATCATCTCTGGGCCGAGGGAGGGCGTCGACGACGAACCTACAGGGGTTCGTTCGGCATCGGCAAGCTTTGTCATGACATTTTGTTTCCTCGTTCCTGGCAGGGATCGGGTCATGTGTCGAGAATCACCGTTCGAACGCGAAGACCTTGGTCCAGTCGTTCTTCATATCGACGACCGTCCAGTTCATGATCCCGGCTTCATCGAGGCCCTTGTCCAGCCGGCCGATCGACGAGGCCCTGTCATAAGCCCATTCCCGGTCCGCGTCGGTGTGGCGGACGAAAAGGCAAAATCGCAGGCCCGGAGGACTGCATGTCCATTGCAGCATCTGAAGGTCGCCGTCGGAGTTTCCGAACGCCGCTATCGGTCTGCGGCCGATGTGCTGGTGGATGCCCACAGGCTTGCCAGCCTTGTCGTCGATGAAGTTGATTTCGGCCAATCGCATCAGTAGCGGCGTGCCGTCCCGCAGTTCGAACTTGGTCTTGCCACTGCTGCCGATCACCTGCTCGGGTGGAATTCCATAAACTTCTTCGCTGAAGACGCGCATGAAATCGACGCCGCCACCGGAAGCAATGAACGTCTTGAAACCATTGGCTCTGAGATAGGCCAGCACCTCCAGCATCGGCTGGTAGACCATCTTCGTGTAGAGCTGCCCGGTTTTCGGATGCTTGGCGCTAGAAGTCCAGTCGCGGACGATCTGGTCAAACTCCTCAGTGGTCATGCCCGAATGCGTGGTCATGACGATCTGCATGATCGCCGGTTCGCCGCCCGCGAGCGCTCCCTTCAGATCGCCTTTCAGCAACGAGGCAAACGGCTCCTGTGAGGCCCATTCCGGATGTTGAGGGGCAAGCGCCTTGGCTCGATCGACCGCGAACAGAAGCTGAAAGTACATCGGCTGCTCGGCCCAAAGCGTGCCATCGTTGTCAAACACGGCAATACGCTCCGGCACGGGTACAAAATCCGCCGACCCTTGCGCGGTCACGCGCTCGACGAACGAAACTATCGATTGCTTGGCCTTGCCTTCACTCCAGGAGGGGAGCGCGTCTGCACCCTGCGCAGTACAGGCGGCCACCAACAGAGTGAAAACAGACAACAGGTAATGCTTTGCGATGCGAACGGAATAGGTCATGGCCCGATCCTCCTATCAATCAACATCTGTCAGGCATGCATCGTCAAACCAATCTCCGTAAGGATGATCATTTGGGGGTGCTTACCCCTTTGTGACATTCGCCGATCGGTCGTGATGAAGCCCGTCACGATACTCGAACACTAGGTCCCAAAGCCTGCCTTCACCAAGTGCAACCTCAAGCTCCCTTGAAGTCAAATAGGGGATCAGTATCAGCAGCATGACCAGGCTCGTCGCCAGCATCTCGGGCAGCTTGCCGCCTCCAATTTCCGCGAGCGTGGCGGCAATCGTTCTGCCGTTGCTGAGCCCGACGATCGCTTCCTCGACAATGGAAAGGGCGATGAGCAGAAGAAGATAGAGCACCGCCTTGTAGGCTATGACGGAAACGAGCCGCAGCCTTCCATATCGCTCACCCAATTTGACTGCGTGCCCGAGAAGGATGAACTTCCCCAGGATCAGCGCCTTGATAGCCGGCACGCCGAACGCAGAAAAATGCACGCCCAGACTGCCAAGTATCGCCATCTTGTAAAGGACGAGCGCGCCGAAGCAGACGTACAGATACGCGGACAAAAGGGCATATTCTTTCAACTCGCGCTTTGCTCTCTGGGCAATTGTCGCAGACGAGCGAGTTTTCTCTACCGTCATGAGTCTGCCTTTCATTCGCGCTATAGCTCGCGCCGGCTGCTTGCCTGGCGCGACGTTGGATAGAGTTCAGAAACCGTTCAGTGTTTCCCGCCCTCCTGCAGCTTCGCCAGAACCTCGTTAAGCGCGAAGCTGCCAGGCTTTTGCCGCGGTGGGAAATCGACGTAGGTTTGCAGGTGCCGGGCCACAAAGGCCTGGGCCGGCACGAGCGCAAAGGCATGCTCGACGCGCCATCTGGCGTAGTCGCCGGCGACATGCTGGGCGATCTCGAAGGGGTCCGCACGCAGGTCTATGAGCTTTGGAAAGCGCAGCGTTATCAATGGATCCTGCCACACGTCGAGGCCTTCGGCCCGCTGTTCCATAAACACGATCTTCCAGCGGTCAAAGCGCAGCCCGGCGAGGTTGCCGTCGTCCGTCCAATAGAAGTATTCCTTGCGCGAACTTGGCCCAGTGCCTGCGAGGAGCTCCCGCTGATTGTACCCGTCGAGATGGACCTTGAAGGTTTTGCCTGCCGCCTCATAGCCCGCCAGAAGCTTTTCCTTGACGTTCGGTTCGCCAGCGGCGGCGACCAAGGTTGGCACCCAGTCTTCGTGGGAGACGACATCGTTGATTTCCGTGCCCGGCTTGATGACCCCCGGCCAGCGCATGACCCCTGGGACCCGGTAGCCGCCTTCCCAGTTGGTATTCTTCTCGCCATGAAACGGCGTGGAACCGCCGTCGGGCCAGGAGAAGAGTTCCGCGCCGTTGTCGGTCGTCCACAGTACGATGGTGTTGTCGGCGATGCCTAAGTCGTCCAGTTGCTTCAGAAGCTGGCCGACCATGCCGTCGAATTCCGTCATACCGTCGGCCACCAGGCCGAGACCGGTCTTGCCTTGCGACTCCGGCTTCAAATGCGTGTAGATATGCATGCGGGTCGCGTTGAACCAGCAGAAGAACGGCTTTCCAGCCTTCTGGTTCTTATCGATGAAATTCATCGCGGCGCCCAGGAATTCCTCGTCCACCGTCTCCATGCGCCTTCTGTCGAGAGGTCCAGTGTCCTCGATTATCTGCTTACCTACCCTGCCGAAGCGCGGGTCTTCAGTCGGGTCATCCGTGTCGGTCGCCACGCATCTAAGCACGCCGCGCGGCCCGAACTTGGCGCGGAACTGCGGGTCCTTCGGGTAGTCGGGATTTTCCGGCTCTTCTTCAGCATTGAGGTGATAGAGATTGCCGAAGAATTCATCGAATCCGTGAACGGTCGGCAGGAATTCATTGCGGTCGCCTAGATGGTTCTTGCCAAACTGGCCGGTAGCATAACCTTGTGGCTTGAGCAGCTCAGCGAGCGTTGGATCCTTGTCCGACAGGCCTTCCTTGGCGCCTGGCAGACCGACCTTGAGCAGGCCGGTGCGGAAGCAGCTTTGCCCAGTAATGAACGCCGCGCGTCCCGCAGTGCAGGACTGTTGGGCATAAAGGTCGGTGAAGATCGCCCCTTCGTCGGCAATGCGATCGATATTGGGTGTCTGATATCCCATCTGGCCGCGGTTGTATGCGCTTGTGTTCCACCAGCCGATATCGTCGCCGAAGATGACCAGAATATTGGGCATAGGGCCCGGTGTTTGCGCTTTCGCTGACCCGCCGGTAATTGACCCCATCGCCGTTACGGCCAGCAGAGATCCGCCCGCCAGAAGAACATCACGCCGGCTTGGATGGCGGCGCGGATTTGCTTGCTTTTCGCTCATATTCTTCTCCCCGACTGGTTTGAATGAATGCACGCACAGGACGGCAATGCAGTCTGGACACGCCCTCCGTCAATGAACGCGGATTTGCCGGCACTCTCCTTTGGGTGGCGCATCGGCTCTTTTTCCACTGGCCATTTATGGAGTATAGCTCGCGGCGCTGTTGTACTTTGGGGAAGTCCGCTTCTAGCTACCTCACAGGTGTCGTCGTAGGATGCTCTGACCACAAGCGATTGCCATGGAAGTCCCTCGATTGCGCATGTACGGGCGAAGTGGAGCCCACCGTATTCCGGTTGAGGATGTCCATGAATTCGGTGGCATCCCCTTCAGTCAGGTCGGTCACCTGTTTGTGCCCGATCAAAGCGGGATAGCCGGTGATAGCATCAAAAACGGTCCATGTGCCGTTTCCTTCTGCGCGGCGGTCGTATGGCATAGCGCCTGAAGAGTCGGTCATTCGCTTGCCTCGTAGCCCATAATGCCCGATCTAAATCTGATGAGCAGGGATTTCGAGGCCTCATATTGATGACCTTCGACGGGCTCCATCTTGGATGTGACATAACCCGCCTTCTTCAGCATATCGCGCAGCATGAGGGTCTGGGATGATCTGAAGTCCATGTGATAGAGGTTGGAAGGCATGATGTCTTCCTTTCGCTTGGGGCGGGCCTCAGGCGTTAGTGCCCGTGAAATGACTGGTGAAGCGCGCAGGGTGCTTCAACACCGAAAGTTTAGCAAGTGCTTAATAAATAAAATTCGAGGCCTGTGACACCCATCGAAATGCCGATGGACCAGCACAAGCCAGCGCGTGAACACACGGTGCAGTCGGTGGAGTGGCCACGAAGCCGGTTGTGGAGCCATCATAGCCCGAGCTTCGGCTCGGGCAGCAATTCGAGGCGCTCGGAATTGTGTTGCTAATATATGCAGCAACAATACAGGACAATCCTTGAACGAACAGGAACTTTGCTGCTCAACTACTGATTTTGGGTGATTACGCTGCCGAGCGGCCCTCCCACCCTTCGAGGCCGATTATGGCCCGTCCTGAGTTCTTTGCAGAAACGGTAAAACAAGCCCGCCACCGCTAGTAATCGGCGGAACCATCAATTCGCAGCCACGGGTCTATGCCGTCGGCGGGTCCCATACCCGCTGGTGCTACGCGCGCTATAGGTCATATCGCGCCTACGACAATACGTTCCAGCCCTATGGCGGTCCCCGCCAGCAGTGCTATTCGCCCTACCGTTAAACATTCGCAGCGATCCGGGGTGACGCGAGCTCGCGGCTGTTACGTGCTGCGGCCCTTTCTTTGGAGCGGATGCATGGCATGAGCAATCAGCCGGTGACGGTGGCTTGCTGGACCGGGTCCATATTATCCCCAATCGGCACTCTTAGCTCCCCCTCTTCTTCCGCCCTGCCCTCCTGTTCCCAGTCCGTATCACGGACCGAGTAATTGGCACACCTCCAAACCCCGCCAGCATTCCCATAACTGGCAACATCGCCACCCACTGTTCTGGCCTCAGTGCCGACGCCAATATATCCCCCTCCAACGCCTTCGATATGGCTGCATTCTCGTCCCTCTGAAGCGCTATCCTATAATCATGAACATAACCATTCGGAGGGCGTGTCGGCCTAATCCTTGGCATCGAACTCCTCCAAAATCTTCACGACGTCCTCACGATCAATCTGACCCGCCAACTGCCTAGCCCTCGCCAAGTGGTCGGGCGTGGGAGGAACCTGCATCCTTGCCGCGCCGCAATACGGGTCTGATGCATTGCGAGACATGATCCAGTCTTCAATCAGCCCAACAGTTGTAAACCACACGCCGCACCTGTTTCGAGCGACAGGGAAGCCCTCTTCCAGCCTCCATCTGGCGACGGTCTGGCGAGTGACGCCAAAGAACGCAGCGATGCGATCCAGCCCCATCACTATCGGGCTTCCGACTTCCTGCATGCGAGCTTGGTTTATTCTGCGTGTCATAGCTTTGTTAACCACTTGCCAGGGGCGTCCGGCACCTTGGACCGGCGGCTTCGATCGGCACAGTGTATTATATTAGATGTTGCGTAACTATCCACCAGCAACACAGCCCAGCTGGGAAAGCCCCCTCTTTCGCAGCCACAAGAAGCCCCTCGCTAGTTCCAACCTAGTGGGGCTTTTTTCTATGTGGGATATAAGGGTTTCATTAGTGACAGCATGCGGCAATCATGTGGCATGGAGCCAACCGGACTGGTTGGAACACCATTGTAATTGTTGGGATAATTTGCGACTGGTTGTCAGTCATTCCCCCATGCGAAACTAGCGATCAAGTGGATAAAAAGTATTATTTATCAAATACTTATAGGAAATATGGCCTTGTCATCAAAGGCGGATTGAAAATCCGCGTGTCGCTGGTTCGATTCCGGCTCTGGGCACCATAAAAATCCAGCAAATTCAATTGGATCAATGGGGTGATCGTGCAGTTGTTCTGCGGCCAGGGCACGATGACGTGAGCCGCGTGCGGCAGAGCCTCCTGCTTAGAGCCTGATTGAAGGTGCCTTAGGGTTCAGCGAATTGGCCAGATCAACGGCCATCCCATGGTCCAGCTTACCGAGGACAATGCCGTTCACGTTGGCTGTCCTGCCGGCGTGCATGTCGAAGACGGACCACTGGTCGCCCTGAACCTTCTTCGCGGTGAAGCGTGGGTTGATTGGAAATCTCATTGTTCCTCACCTTATTTGTTTCGTTCGAGGGGAACATAAGAGATTGCTCATCGACCTGTTACCCCGATGAATGCATAGCTGCCATTCAAGGGTCAGATCGAGGGTGGCTGAAGACGGATGTCGAAGCGTCTGATCAGGCCGTTCTCTATCCGAAAAATATGGCCGCCCATCTCGTCGAACAGCAAGTTGCCCTTGAGGTCGCGCGCGGTCAGGCGGACCTCGACATCGGTCGTTCCATCCGCACCGATCGAGAAGCCGACCGGCTCCGCGTGGGAGTCGATCGTCGCCCATTGTCGCGTCCAATAGTCGCGAACGCCATCGTGTCCGTAGACATGCCCGCCCTCCAAGCCGTTGGCCCACACGACATCTCGGTGCAAGAACGCCAGCACCGCTTCCATGTCGCGGGCGTTGAAACGGTCGTAAAGGTGCCCAAGAAGTTCTGTGTCGCTGGTCATCGCGCGCTCCTAAACTGCCCCAGGGTAAGCTCGTCGAGCGGCTCGGGCAAGTCTGGGCCGGGACCGGAATTTCAAACTGAAACACCACAGAATCCCCATCCACCGCAGCGGCCAGTCCGGTGAACACGTCGTACACCCTCCAGCAACCGTCAGGGTTCTTAACGCGACCCCGGAATGTTTGATAAAGCCTCAATGTCAGCAGGAACCGAATGATCCATTGTCACGGCATCCACAATGTCCATGGCGGTGGCCTCATCAAGGCGCTTCAGGGTCACCGTATGATCGACGACAGCGACTTCGCCGGTCTCCGTATCGAGGATCGACCAGGTGCCTTCGTGTCTGGCGGTATACTGAGGGCAAATCGGAAATATCATTCTGCGATCCCTACAGTTAGCGTTGAGGACGCCCGCCTCCCTCCCTACAGATCCGCCTTCGGTGCTGGTCTTCCGCTTTTCCTCGACGTTGAGGATAATCACAAGATCATTGGCAACATCGTGGGGTAACCGATTGAGATCCACCCCGTGCAGCGGCGTTGATCGCTCTTGCTGCGTCTGCAGCACTGCCGATTGCGACCGTTCCTATCGCCTGCTCGGTCGATGGATCAATGACTTCGAGCCTCCTTAGAATCTCGGGTTCGATCCAGTCACCGTCGATATAGAACCTGTGAGCGTTCTTCATGGGATCCCTGAATGTTTGGCAGTTGACTGTACTGGCGGATAATCGAACGTTTCCGGGCCATTCATGATCGTGGAGAAGAGGCTGGTTTGACCATTGACCGTCACACGAGACGCTTTTTCGCTGCGGCCCAGACTAAAATGTGAAGGCGTCACCGCTCAGAAATCAGTCACTTTCCCCCATGCAGATTTTAAGAAGCGGTCTGGATGGTAGGGCCGAGGATCGACGATCGGCTCACCGCCTGTGACCATATCGGCAATCAGGTGACCCGCGCCCGGCCCGATGCCGAAACCGTGACCGCTGAAGCCGGCGGCCAAGATGAAGCCGGGAACGCTCGCTATTTCGCCGATTCCCGGCACCCCATCGGGGGTGCTGTCGACATAGCCCGCCCAGGCGGCAGCAATCGTGGTGTTCTTCAAAGCAGGCAACAATCCGAGGGCGCGCGAATGGGTAATGCGAATGGTCCGTTTATCGATGGCCGGATCGAGGATGCGCATGCGCTCCATCGGCGTGGGCGCGTCCAGCCGCCAGCGTGCCAGTGTCTCATGTCCAGAGCGAATTCCCTCCAAGCCACCCGGCGCTAGGCTGCGCCAGCGCCGGACGAACATTGGCAGGAACTGCGGCCCGAAGCGGAACTGTTGCGGCGTCAGATCGACGCGGCCGCCGCCGCTGATTGCAAGGGTATAGCCGCCGTCGCGGCGACGGGTGGCAGAAACGGCCGTCGTATGTAGCGCGTCTGGCAGGCCAGTGGCGCCAGGCGAGACGGAAAGGATCGAAGAGCGGACAGAGGCTTGGGGAAAGCGGATGCCAAGTTGATGGCAGAACGAGGAGGCCCAGGCACCTCCGGCAAGGACCGCGATTTTAGTGCGAATTGTGCCGTGTTCGGTGACAACGCCGCAGACTCGACCACCTTCGGTCTCGAGACCGCGGGCGGCACAGGATTGGTGGACCGTTCCTCCGAGCTTCAAGAGCGCGGCCGCGACGGCCGGTGCTGCGGACGCCGGATCGGCGGTGCCGTCGGTCGGCGAAAAGACACCACCCTTCCAAGTCCTGCCGGTCGCGCGGCCGCGCTCCGTCGCCGCGGCACTGTCGAGCATGTGTGTTGTGACCCCGGTGGTGCAGGCGAAGTCGCGCCAGCGCGCCCAGCCGGCCAGTTCCTCGTCATTGTTGCTCAAATAGAAGAGCCCGCAGCGGCGAAAGCCCGTGTCCTCTCCCGTTTCGGCGGCAAAGCTCTCCCAGAGGTCGAGGCTCTTTGTTGCCATGGGCAGTTCGCGAGCGTCGCGGTTTTGCTGGCGGCACCAGCCCCAGTTGCGGCTCGATTGTTCCGCGCCGATCCGACCTTTTTCGACGAGCGCAACCTTCAACCCGCGCTGGGCCAGATAATAGGCCGCAAAGACACCGACGATGCCGCCGCCGATGATCACCGCGTCTGCAGCAGCGGGCAGCTCCGTAGATGTAGCGACAAATCTCAGCGGTGCAGGCATGGCATGGTCTCCGTTTCGAACGCAGTCTAGCGGTTTCTTTGCCCCAGCGGTGCCGGACTTCGGGCGATGGCAGCAGAAAATTCTGTCTTGTCAAATGTGCTCAGACCTTTGTGCTTGAACACATGAGGCAGAATGAATCGACAGACACGTTCTATGTGTTAGGTTCAGCGAAAGGTGTCCGCAGCAGAATCTGCTGCGCCACTGGCTGAGGTAGAGGATCCGAAAAGGTGGCCCATGAAGCTAGACAGGATTGACATCAAGATTCTCTACGAACTGCAGAAGAACGGACGCATCACCAATGTGGAGCTTGCCGAGCTTGTTGCTCTCTCGCCGAGCCCCTGCCTAATGCGGGTGAAGAAGCTCCAGTCGGAGGGTTACATCGGAGGCTACGCTGCGCAGATCAATGTCAGCAAGCTGGGTCAGACGCTTACCGTATTCACTGAGATCACGCTGAAGAACCACCGGCAGGTAGACTTTGCCCGGTTTCTCGCCGCGATCGAGAAAATTGATAACGTGATCGAGTGCCACCTGGTATCTGGCGGGTACGATTATCTGCTGAAATTCGTGACTGCCGGAATCGGCGAGTATCAAACTATCATGGAACGCCTCACCGACATGGACGTCGGCATCGACAAATATTTCAGCTTCGTCGTTTTGAAGTCGCCCATCGTAAAGGCGCACATGCCACTGACCAGCCTGTTTCCGATGTAAGGCTGTATCTTGCTTTGCGTATGCTTTCCATCTCGAAACGCCGTCGCCTCAGCGCCGGCAATAGGCCCGAACCAACTCCGCGTCCTGCTCGAGTCCGTCGAGCCAGGCGGGGTCGAGCTTCGGCACCGAGGAAAAGAGCAATTGCGAATAGGGGTGGTGCGGAGTCTTGACCTCGGCCGGAGTGATTTCCTCGACCTTTCTGCCGCCATACATCACAACGATCTCGTCGCAGATCGCCTCGACAACGGACAGGTCGTGGCTGATGAAAATGTAGGAGAGTCCGAGCTCGCGTTGCAATTCCTTGAGGAGGTCGATGACCGCGGCGGCGACAACAGTATCGAGTGCCGAGGTAATCTCGTCGCAAAGGATCAACTTCGGGTCAGCGGCCAATGCGCGGGCAAAGTTCACGCGCTGCTTTTGACCGCCGGAAAGCTCTCCCGGGCGCCGGTGGCGCAGATTGCGCGGCAGGCGCACCATATCGAGCAATTGGTCGATGCGGGCGCTCCGCGCCTTTCTGTCCATGCCATGGTAAAAGACGAGAGGTCGGTCAAGGATGTCCTCGACGGACTTTGCGGGATTGAGCGCGGTGTCAGCATATTGGAAGACGATTTGCATCTGGCGCAGTTGGTCGCGCGAGCGCTCGCGTGCGTTGCGGCCAAGTTCCTTGCCATCGAAGACGATCTTGCCGACGGCGGCCGGCAAGATGCCGGCTATGGCGCGGGCGAGCGTCGACTTTCCGCAACCGGATTCGCCGATGATGCCGAGGTTACGACCCTTCTCCACCTTGAGGCTCACATGCTCCACGGCGCGCACGAGCGGCAGCCCGTCGCTCTGACGCTGGCCGTAACCGGCGACAAGGTCATCGATCCTTAGAAGCGGAACGGGCAGAGCCTCGGAAGGATCGACAGGCCCGCGCGCCTTCGGCTCGAATGCGGCGAGCAACTCCCGCGTATAGGGATGTTTTGCAGCGCTGAGGATTTCCTCGGTCGTGCCGGTCTCCTGCGTCTCGCCGCCTTTCAGAACGACGATGCGGTCGGCGATCTGGGCGACGACAGCAAGGTCGTGCGAGACATAGACCCCGGCGATCCCGCCCTTCTTCATGACGGCCTTGAAGGCGCGCAGCACCTCGATCTGCGTGGTAACGTCGAGTGCCGTCGTCGGCTCGTCGAAGATGACGAGCTTGGGGTCGCCGATCAGGGCCATGGCGGCTGCTAGGCGCTGCAACTGCCCGCCGGAAACCTGATGCGGATAGCGGCTGCCGATCGTCTCCGGCTCGGGCAACGACAGTGCGCGGAAGAGCTCGACGGCATGGATGCGAGCGTCGTCCGGCGACATGAGGCCATGGATGCGGGTGACCTCTATGACCTGGTCCATGATGGTGGCGGCAGGGTTAAAGGCGGCGGCAGCCGATTGCGGTACGTAAGCGACCTCGGTGCCGCGTATCCTGGCGCGCTGCTTTTCCGTGAGCGCGACCAAGTTCTTGCCGGCGACTGAAACAGTGCCACCCGAAATACGACAGCCTGGGCGCGCGTGACCCATCAACGTCAATGCAATCGTGGTCTTTCCCGAACCGCTTTCCCCGATCAGGGCGACTATTTCGCCTTCAGCGATTGTCAGGCTGACGCCCTTGATGATTTCGACGCGGCGTCCGGAATCGGTGGTTGCTTCGACCTTCAGGTCACAGATTTCGACGAGATTGGTCATCATTCGCTCCGATCTCGGATCTTCTGTGGGAGGTTGTCTATCAGCAGATTGACGCTGATCGTGAGGCTGGCGATCGCAAGCGACGGGAACATGACGGCCGGTGCGCCGAAAGGCAGGCCGCCGATATTCTCGCGGACAAGTGCGCCCCAGTCGGCATAGGGCGGCTGAACACCGAGGCCGAGGAATGACAGGCCGGATAAAAGCAACACGATGAATACGAAACGAAGGCCCAGATCAGCGAGCACAGGCCCGACGATGTTGGGTAGAATTTCGGATCGAATGAGATAGAGGGTGCTCTCCCCACGGATACGCGCGACGGTGATGAAGTCCATCGCGTTAATATTGACGGCAAGTGCGCGAGCGAAGCGGTAGGATCCAGGAATGTAGATGACCGACAGCGTCAAAATCAGCACCGGGATCGAGGAGCCGACGGCAGCAACGACCACAAGCCCGAAGAGCTTGCTTGGTATGGAGTTCAGCGCGTCGAGGAAGCGGCTTAAGATCGTATCAATCCAGCCTCCAGTGACGGCGGCGATCATGCCAAGAACCACGCCGCTGAAACAGGCAATCGTCACGGCTGCAAGCGAGATGCCGACGGTATAGCGCGCGCCCATCAGGATTCGCGAGAGCATGTCGCGGCCGAGATAGTCGGAGCCGAACCAAAGATCCCGGCTCATCGGGCCGAAATAGTCGACATCAATGATTTCACCGACCGGGTAGGGGATTACGAGCGGCGCGAAGATGGCAACGAGCGCCCAGGACAGGATGATCGCAAGGCCAATCATGCCCACGACGTTGAAGCGATAGCCAAACCGGATTCCAAATTTCCGGGCGGGTGTCGACGTGCTTGAAGTCGTCATTGTCATCGGAGCCTCGGATTGGAAAGAATGGCGATGATGTCGGCAGCCGTGATCAGGATTAGGTAGCCGAGACAGAAGATCATCGCGCAGCTTTGGATCAGCGGTAGGTCGCGGGTGGCGACGGCGTCGACCATGAGCTTGGCAATCCCGGGATAGTTGAAAATCGTCTCGACGATGATCACGCCACCCAGCAGATATGAAAGCGAGAGCGCAACGGCATTAACGATCGGCCCGAGCGCATTGGGCAGCGCGTGACGAAAGACAATGCGCGGTTGGGAGGCCCCCTTGAGTAGCGCCATCTCAACATAAGGCGTGTTGAGCGTCTCGATGACTGCAGCGCGCGTCATCCTTATCATCTGCGCCGAGACGACGAAGGTCAGCGTGATCACCGGCATGGCATAGACTCTCAGCATATCGCTCAAGCTGTGGACCTCGTTGGCGAAAGAGAGCGCCGGCAGCCACTTCAGGTAGACGGCGAAGATCAGCACGGCTGAGGTCGCGACCATGAATTCTGGGACGGAGATTACGCCGATCGTCAAAATGGTGACAATCCGGTCATAGAGCGAGCCGCGCAGCATGGCAGCGGTGATTCCGAGCGTCAGCGCGATCGGGACCGAGAACAGGGCGGTCACGCCGGCAAGCTTCATGGTGTTGATGAAACGTCCGGCAATAAGATCGGCAATGGGCATGTCGTTGGCATAGGAGGTGCCGAGATCGCCATGCAACAGGCCGACAATCCAGCGCAGGAAACGGAAGAGCGCCGGTTCGTCGAGGTGCATCGCGGTGCGCAGACCGGCGACGGCCTCGGGTGTGGCAGCCTGGCCGAGAAGGATGGTTGCCGTGTCGCCCGGCAGCAGTGTCGTCGCGAAGAACACTGCGAAGGAAACGATCAGCAATGTGACCATGGCAATGAGCAATCTGCCAAGGACAAGCGATAGGACCGGGTTTTTCACACGCGTTCCCTTTCAGCGTTCGAGATGGTGTTCCGCATCCAAAGATGCCCGGGGCTACGCCAGTGCGGAGAGCCCCGTGGCCAGTTGCTTCGTCAGGCTTCAAGCCAGACGTATTCGGCAAAGGCATAGCCCATCTGGCCGCCCAGCGGGTTCGCTTCCAGGCCTTTGAGTTTGGCCGTGGTGGCATCGACGTTCGAAATATAAGCCGGAATGATCGTGCCAGCTTCTTGGGCGACCATAACCTGCATGTCGTTGTAGATGGCCTTTCGCCTGTCCTGGTCGAGCGAACCGCGCGCCTCGATCAGCATCTTGTCGAACTTCTCGGACTTGTACTGGCTCTCGTTCCACGGCGCTTCGGAAGCGTAGAGCAGCGAGAACAGGATGTCCGGTGTCGGGCGCGGATTAATGTTGCCGAAATGGACGGGAGCCTTCAGCCAATAATTGTCCCAATAACCGTCGGACGGAACGCGCTGGACGTCAAGCTTCATGCCGATTTCGGCACCGGCCGCCTGGATGATCATCGCCATGTCGATTGAGGAGGTCGCTGCGTCGGAGGCGATCACCGGGATGGACTGACCCAGAACGCCGGCCTTTTCGAAATGGAACTTGGCCTTTTCGGGATCGAATGCCCGCGCCTTTAGGTCTGCATTATGATAAAAGTTCGCGGGCGACACCGGCTGGTCGTTGCCGACCTCAGCCAACCCCCGGAGCGCCGACTTGACGATCTGCTCGCGGTTGACGAGAGACTTCATGCCTTCGATGAAGTCCCGCTTGCTGCCAGGCTCCATGTCGAGCCGTATGTTGAGATCGGTGTAGTTGCCGGAAGTCGTCTTCGACAGCACGAAAGCGTCCCCCTGCGTCTCGACCAAGCGCATCGAGCGTGGATTGATCGAGGCGGCAAGATGAATGTCACCCGAAAGCAGTGCGTTGACGCGTGCATTGTCGTCGCTGATGGCAAAATACTCGAAGGAGTCGACGTTCGGCCCCGACTTCCAGTAGTTCTTGTTCTTGACCCCGATCGACCGCACGCCGGGCTCGAAGGCTTCCTTGACGAAGGCGCCGGTGCCGTTTGCCTTCGAGAAATCGGTGGTGCCGTCGGCGACGATCATGAAGTGGTGCATCGATAGGATGGTCGGCAGGTCCGCGTTCGCATCGGCGAGGGTGATCTCGACGGTCTGTTTGTCGACTGCCTTGAAGCCCGTCATTTGGGCGGCGATTTTCGCGACCTTCGAACCGACCGCCGGGTCGAGATGGCGCTTCAGCGAAAAGATGACGTCCTCTGCCGTCAGCGGCTTGCCGTCGTGGAAAGTAACGCCGCTCTTGAGCTTGACGGTCCAGGTTTTTGCATCCTTGGATTCGATTGCTTCCGCAAGCTCCATTTGTGGGACGCCGGCCTGGTCGAGGAAGGTGAGACGATTGTAAAAGGAGCAGCAACGGACATAGTCCGTCGAAAGCGATGCCTTGGCCGGGTCGAGCGTATCGGCGGTCGACGACGACCATCCCGCCGCCTTCAGCGCGCCGCCGGAAACCGGCGTGGCGGCGACCGCCCGCGAGGCGCGACCGAGGATGAGGCCGCCCGCCGACATCGCCACACCGCCGGCCAGCATCATGTGAAGCAATTCTCGACGCGTCGCGCCACGGCGGATGGCATTTTCGACCATCGTGTCGTCGGATGTGGTCCAGTTTGTGATCTTGTCGTTCATGGCATTCCCCTTTTCGTGGTTTGATTGGCAGGTCTTTTTCTTGGTGCGGAGTTCAGTCTCGCGTTCAAGATCCTCATTCACCCCGCGCAGCGGCCACTGCGTTGGCGAGGCCGGCCATGGAGGTGAAGTGGTAGTCGGGCTCGGTGAATTTGGCCGGCTCAATGGTGCCGCCATATCCTTTCTGTCCGTGGCGTCGCTCGATCCAACAATTACTGATCCCTAGCTCCCGCGAAATCCCGATATCGTGGTACTGGCTTTGGGCAACATGCAGGATTTCGTGCTTTGAACTTCCTTCAGAGGCCACGAAGTCGAAAACCTTCTCGAAGAAGGCGGGGTCGGGCTTTTCAGTGCCAGTGTCATCGGCGGTAAAGGCGGCGTAAAACGGGCTTCCCAGTTCCTTGGCGAAGAAATCGAAGGCCCAACGACGTGCATTGGTCATGGCCACCAGGCGGTAGTCCTTGCCGAGCTGTGCCAGTGCTTCGGCGCTGTCGCTAAAGGCTTTCCAGCGTTTTGCGGAATCGCGCAGCCGCTCGCCGTATTTCCGCTCGACCGGCAGGCCGAGCTTTGGCGCGATCGCCAGATAGACGCGAACGAGATCATCCGGGAAGAGGTCGGCATCCCTGGAGTAGCGCGCCGCTCGGTAAAGGCTCAGCGCCTCTTCACCGTCGATGGCGACGCCCGCGTCAGCGGCGATGCCGGCGAGACACTCCGTAAGACCGCCCTCGAAATCAATCAGCGTGCCGACGACATCGAAGGTCAGATACTTGAAGTCTGGAAGGCTCTTGCGCATTTGCAAATCCCCAGTTCTCGGCCTTCCAAGGGAGGGCCGGCTACGTGAAGAAGGATATTCTGTTCCCTGGCGGGATGATGTTCCCGCTCTTGGTGAAAAAGGCACATGCTCCTGGGATCCGGCCTTTTTCTGGAATTGAGTTTGGCAGCTGTCCCGAACCAGAGTCTCCGAAATTACGCCGCTGCGCGGCACAAAATACCGAAGATGACGGTTCCGCGACATTTTACGATCGGCATTCTCAGCCCATAAGGGCACGCCGGACATCGGTGTCCGCGAGCGTCTCGTCGAGCGTCTGCCGTGTGCGTTCGACGATTGCGTCGATTTCCGCTTCCGTGCAGCAGAGCGGGGGGGCGTAGCCGAGCACGCCATGGGTGAAGGCGCGGATGACGAGACCGTTGTTCCAGGCACGGTCAAAGATGCGGCGTGCCGGCTCGGCGTCAGCCGGCAGGGGTGTCTTGCGCTCTTTGTCGACGACGAGCTCGATGGCAGCCAGCATCCCGCGGCCGCGGACATCGCCGACGATGGGATGATCCTTCAGGCTCTCAAGTCCGGCCATCAGGCGCGCTCCTGCCTTCCGGCCGTTTTCGAGCAGGCCGCCCTCGTAGAGCCGCAGAACCTCAAGGCCGACGGCGGCGCTGACGGGATGGGCCGAATAGGTATAGCCATGCCCGACAGCGGACGTGCCGGCGCCGTCGGCGATCGTCTGGTAGACATGCTCGGACATGAAGAGGGCACCCATCGGCACGTAGCCGGAGGTGAGGCCTTTGGCGACCGTCAGGAAGTCCGGCACGATTTCGTCCTCTGAGCAGGCAAACAGCGGGCCGGTGCGGCCGAAGGCGGTGATGACTTCATCGGCGACAAAGAGGATATCGAGATCGCGGCAGAGGTCGCGCATCGCCTTCATCCAGCCTCTGGGTGGCACGAGCACGCCGCCCGAGCCCTGGATCGGTTCGGCATAGAATGCCGCAACGCGATCGGCGCCGCCCAACTCTTCGATCTTCTGTTTCAATGCGGCAACAGAGGCAGCGATGATGGCCTCAGGGTTAGGGCCGGCGGGGTTTCGATAAGCATAGTGGGAGGGAATCTTGTGCTGCCAGTCGAAGGGCAGGCCGAAACCGGCATGAAAGGCTGGCAGGGCCGTCAGGCCGGCTCCAACTGTCGAGGAGCCGTGATAGCCCTGTTCGACTGAGATGAACTGGTCTTTCCCGGGCCGTCCGCGCGCATTCCAATAGTAGCGGATGAAACGGATCGTGCTGTCGACGGCATCCGAACCGCCGAGCGTGAAATAGACATGGTTGAGGTCGCCTGGCGCGCGCTCGGCGAGTTCGGCGGCGAGCCGGATTGCCGGCTCGGAGCCGAGGCCGAAATAGGCGGTCGCGTAAGGAAGCTCCCGCATCTGCCTTGCCGCGGCCTCGACGATGCTGTCATGGCCATAGCCCGCATTGACGCACCACAGGCCGGCAAAGCCGTCGATCAATTGCTTGCCGCTCGCATCGGTGATGGTTGCGCCGGAGGCGGATGCGAGAACCCGCACGCCCAGATTTTCGTGGCTGCGATAGGAGGCGACCGGATGAACGAGGTGCGCGCGGTCGAGTTCGATCAGGGAATTGCTAAACATGGCGGTCTCCAGGTCAGCCTAGGGCTTGGTTGGCGAGGGCAAAAGTGGCGGCAGCACGATCTGCGAGGTGGTGGATCTGCGGCTTGGCCATGGCGATGCCGCCGCCGACGTGGGCGAGGCCTAGTTCCACGAGCCAGGGCGAAAGGTTGCTGTCATCCGTAGTGTCGACCCTGAGGAAGCGTCCCGGTCGCTTCGCAATGAAATGTCTGACGAGTGCTTTGGCATCGGTGAGACTGGCGGCGACGACGGGGCCAATCACTTCTCCGCGGCCGAAGGTGCGAAGTGCTGCGTAACCGCAGACGCGGCCGTCTCGACGGATGACGGCGAACTCGCCAACCCCGGCGACATAGCTGATGAGCCGCTCACGATCGGCGCCGAAAGCGACACGGTCCAGTTCGGCGATTGCAGGAAGGTCGGTGGCGGCCGCGTCCTGGGTTTCCGTTGGCACGGCGATCTCTCCGACAATGCCTTGGTGCTGCATGACGATGCCGATCTCACAAAAGCCAAGTTTTTTGTAGAGAGGCAGGCCTTCGGCCGTCGCCACGAGCCTCAGCGGCCTGTCTGCCGCGATCTGGAATGCAGCGTCCATGAGCCTGCGGCCAAGACCGCGGCCGCGCATCGCCTCGTTGACGATAACCATGTTGATTGTCGCACACTCCGCCCGATATGGCGTCATGAGCACGGTGCCGACGACCTGTCCGTTCTCGACCGCTACGAGCCCTTCGCTGAGCGCCAGTGCCATCTGCCAGTCTTCCGGCCGGTGCGGCCAGCCTGCCTGCCGAGAGAGGTTGACGGCAGCCCCAAGGTGTTCGGGGCCGAACGTCACAAGGTCGATCTGACTTGCTTGCATTGGAATGTCCTTCGTTTCTGCTCGCAAGTGTGAGGCAGTGTCGGCCGGAAGATCGTCTGAAGGACACGGCCCGGACGGTATCTTATGGCTTTGCAGCCGCATGCCGCCGCATCTTATGCTGGCTGGGACACGCGCGAGAGATGCGTTGTCCCAGAAGAGAGCGCAAACCGCACCCAAGGCGCACAACCTTCTGCCAAAGCCGGCTTTGGATACGAAAGAATCTGCTTTGATCGTTCGGATTTCAGTCGAGCTGCAGGATCAAGCTGGGCCTATGATGGCTGCAGATGAAACCGCAACAGTTTAGGATCAGGTCATGACTCACTTCCGCCCGAAATACATCACCTTCGACTGCTACGGCACGCTGACCAACTTCCAGATGGCGGAAGCGGCGCGCGATCTTTACGGCGAAGAGCTCGACGAGCCGCACATGGCTGAGTTCATCAAGAACTTTGCCGCCTACCGTCTCGACGAGATCCTCGGCGATTGGAAACCGTACAACGAGGTGGTTCACAATTCGCTTGAGCGGACCTGCAAGCGCAACGGCATAAAATTCCACGAGGCAGCCGCGCGGATGGTCTACGAGCGCGTGCCGACCTGGGGGCCGCATCCGGATGTACCGGAAGGTCTTGCCAGGGTTGCCAAGGAAATTCCGCTGGTCATCCTTTCCAACGCGATGAATTCACAGATCATGTCGAATGTCGAAAAGCTCGGCGCACCATTTCATGCCGTCTATACCGCCGAGCAGGCGCAATCCTACAAGCCACGCTTCAAGGGCTTCGAATACATGCTTGATATGCTGGGCTGCGGGCCTGAGGACATTCTTCACTGCTCGTCCTCATTCCGCTACGACCTGATGTCGGCGCACGATCTCGGTATCAGGAACAAGGTTTGGGTCAATCGCGGCCACGAGCCGGCCAACCCCTATTACGGCTATGTCGAAATCCCGGATATCTCGGGCCTGCCTGGCGTCGTCGGGCTCTGACGGGGACATGGCGATGAAGTTCAAATCCTACTGGCACGACACGGCGCCCACCTTTCAAGGCGCCGTGCAAGGCCCTGTCGAGGGACATTATGACGTCGCCGTCATCGGCGCCGGCTTCACCGGGCTTGCCGCGGCGCGCCACCTTGCGAAAGCGGGCGCCAAGGTCGTGGTGCTGGAGGCGGAACGGATTGGCTGGGGGGCATCGGGACGCAATGGCGGACACCTCAATAACGGCCTTGCTCACAGTTTCCTGTCCGCCAAGGCTGCACTCGGCGTGGAGCGGGCCGTCGCTCTCTATAAGGCGTTCGACGATTCCATCGAAACGATCGAGGCGATTGTCGCCGAGGAGGGGATCGACTGCGACTTCCGTCGCGCGGGAAAACTGAAGCTCGCGTCCAAGCCGCAGCATTTCGATGCCATTGCCCGCAATTTCGAGGCTGTCCACGCCGAGGTTGATCCGGACACGGCACTTCTGACGGCGGCTGATCTCAAGGGTGAAATCGGCTCGCCTTTTCATGGCGCCATGCTGTCGAAAAAGAGCGCGATGATGCATATGGGACGCTATGTCGTGGGGCTTGCCGATGCCGCCGCTCGCCATGGCGCGATCACCTTCGAAAAGGCAGCGGTGACAGATCATCGGCAGGGTAACGGGCGGCACAGCCTGACGACGGCTCGGGGGACAGTGACGGCCGATCACGTTCTCGTGGCGACAGGTGCTTACTCGCCTCCGATCTTCGGCTACTTCCGCCGCAGGATCGTTTCGGTCGGCAGCTTCATTATCGCCACGCGCCCGCTGACCGATGCCGAAATTGCAGCGACGATGCCTGGAAACCGGACCTGCGTGACGTCGATGAATATCGGCAACTATTTCCGGCTGGCGCCCGATAAACGGCTGATCTTCGGCGGCCGCGCGCGGTTTTCGGCGACATCCGACCAGAGTTCGGATGCAAAGAGCGGAGAAATCCTCCAGGCGAACCTGCTTCAGATTTTTCCGCAACTTTCGGGCGTTGAGATCGACTATTGCTGGGGCGGGCTCGTCGATATGACCAAGGACCGTTATCCGCGTGCCGGTTACGTCGATGGTGTCTGGTTCGCCATGGGCTATTCCGGCCACGGGGCACAGCTGTCCACGCATCTCGGCATGATCATGGCCGACGCCATCCTCGGCAAGGCTGATCGCAACCCGGTCAAGGGCCTCGACTGGCCGGCCGTACCTGGCCACTTCGGCAAACCCTGGTTCCTGCCGTTGGTCGGCCTGTACTACAAGACGCTGGACCGGTTTCAATAGCAAAGGTCAGCGAGAAACGAGAAGGTGCAATCTAAGTTAGCTGCGGATTCATAGCAATCCACGCAGTTTTCGTAGCGTCCGCCGACCTTCTGTCGCTGGGACTTACTCGACGCGCAGCACCAGGCCGGTCGCATCGGTGACGAAGGTGCCTTTGGTTTGGTCAAGCATCACCAGGGCATTGCCAAACGGATCACGAACGACGGCGCAACGGCCGATCGGGATGTCGAACGGCTTCTTGATGATCGTGCCGCCCGCTTCGACGAAGCGCTCCAGCGCGGCGTCGACACTGTCCACAAGTAGGTCCACCTCGGGACCCAGATCGGTATGCAGGACAAGCTCCGTGTCCGTTCCTGGCATTCCCAACCCAGCTGCCTCTGGCGATCTCCAGAGAAGCGGATGCCCAAGGGCTTCGCAGTAGAACCCCAGAGCGGCGTCCAGGTCCGCCACCTTGAGCATCACGCAATCGATCTTGTGGAACAGCGGTCCGTTCATAGCACTTCCGGCGTCTGTGGTGGGTTCGGCAGATAGGTATGGATGAGCGTGTCGAACAGCTCACAGCCGAGGACTTCACCATCCTCGGTGAGCCTGCTGCGGCATCGAAAGCGCTGGCGGCCGTTCCCGTCGCGGCCGTGCTTCACGACATCGGTATGGCCGCAATAAGAACACCTGCGGTTCTCGAGCACCATCTGGGTCCGGCGTTCGATGTCAATGTCACCGAGTCTAGCACGAGCCAAGCGCCGCAGCAGTTCGGAAAGGTCGAGGTATTGCGCCGGATCAAGTTGCTCCGCCACGCTCGCCTTCAGCCTCTCGACCTCCAGATCGTTCATTTTGCCGCTCCAAAAGCGACCGCAACACTACGCTCCAGCCCGTTCCGGAGCAACCGATCGGCTGAATCCACAGCTACACAAATTGCGCCGATGAGACAGGGCGCCAGGCTGAGTTCACCGGCGCCCGTCTCCATTCGCTCTCACCGGTTGGTCAGGCGAGCCCGCCGATGTGAAAGCTTTTCATTTCGAGATATTCCTCGATGCCGCATTGCGCGCCCTCCCGGCCAAGGCCGGACTGTTTGACGCCGCCGAAGGGAGCGACCTCGGTCGAAATGGCCCCTGTATTCAGGCCGATCATGCCGAATTCGAGTGCTTCGCCGACACGCCAGGAGCGTTTCAGGCTCTCTGTGTAGAAATAGGCCGCAAGGCCGAAAGGCGTGGCGTTGGCAATGACGATTGCCTCTTCCTCGCTGTCGAAACGGAAAAGCGGGGCAACAGGTCCGAAGGTCTCTTCGCTGGCAAGCTGCATGTCTGTCGTCGCACCGCCAAGCACCATAGGTGCGGCATATTGATCGCCTGCCGGCATGGAGCCCGCGGTGGTGAGGATCTTTGCTCCCTTTTTTACCGCATCGTCCACGTGACGATTGATCTTCTCGATCGCCGCCTTGTTGATCATCGGCCCGATATCCGTGCCGGCATCCGTGCCGGCCCCAACCTTCATGGCCGATACGCGCGCGCAAAGTTTGGCGGCAAAGGCCTCGTAGACACCCGACTGGACGAGAAGGCGGTTGGCGCAGACGCAGGTCTGCCCGCCATTGCGGAATTTCGATGCGATTGCGCCTTCCACGGCAAGATCGAGATCGGCATCGTCAAAGATGATGAAGGGCGCATTGCCGCCGAGTTCGAGGCTGAGCCGCTTGACGCTGTCGGCTGCGCCGCGCATCAGCAGCGAGCCGACGCGGGTCGAGCCGGTGAAAGAGATCTTGCGGACGATCTGGTTCGCCATCAGTTCGTCGCCGATGGCGGCCGGCATGCCTGTGACGATATTGATCACGCCCTTGGGGATGCCGGCGCGCTCAGCCAGGACGCCGAGGGCCAGTGCCGAATAGGGGGTCAGGTCCGATGGCTTGACGACGACCGTGCAGCCTGCGGCGAGCGCCGGCCCCACCTTGCGGGTGATCATCGCATTGGGAAAATTCCACGGCGTGATGATCGCCGACACGCCGACAGGCTCCTTCAGAACGACGATCCGTCGGTCGGCCGTCGGGGAGGGAATGGTCGTTCCGCCGATGCGGCGCGCCTCCTCGGAGAACCATTTGATGAACGAGGCGCCGTAGCGGATTTCGCCGCGCGCCTCCGCGAGCGGCTTGCCCTGCTCCCGGGTGAGGATCAGCGCCAGATCCTCGATATTTTCGAGCATCAGATCGTGCCAGGCCTCCAGCAACGCGGCACGCTCGGCATTGGTCTTTGCGCGCCACGGACCAAAGGCCTTTTCCGCCGCGGTGATTGCCGCCCTCGTATCGGCTCCGTCCATGTCGGGCACCGTGCCCAGCACATGCTGCGTCGCCGGGTCGATCACCTCGATCGTGCACCCGGCTGCCGCCCCGCGCCATTCACCGTCGATCAGCCCTTTTTGGCGAAGCAGGCTGCTATCTCTCAATCCGTTCATTCCATCCTCTTTCATCAGAGCATTCCGTTTCTACAATTCCGATCGCAAGGCCGCTGCGTACTTTTGCTGGCTTTGCTCTAGTCGAGTGCCGAAAGCACCGATGCCGTGATCGCGTCCGTCTTGTCCTTGCCAGGAACTGCGCCGATGCCGCGTGCCGTCGTCGTCCCGATTGCGGCCATCACCTTTCCGGCGGCAGCCGTTTCTCCGAGATGCTCCAGCATCATCGCGCCTGACCAGATGGCGGCGATCGGATTGGCGATGCCGAGATGGGCAATGTCTGGCGCCGAGCCATGGACGGGTTCGAACATGGAGGGCGCCGAGCGGTCCGGATTGATATTGGCGGAGGCTGCAAAGCCGAGTCCGCCCTGGATGGCGGCGCCAAGGTCGGTGAGGATATCGCCGAACAGGTTGGAGGCGACTACGACGTCGAGGCTTTCCGGCGCCATGACCATGCGGGCGGCCATGGCGTCGATATGATAGCTGGTCACCTCGACATCGGGATATTCGGCGGAAAGCCTCTGGGTGATCTCGTCCCAGAACACCATTGAATATTTCTGCGCATTGGACTTGGTGACAGAAGCGAGCTTGCCGCGACGTGCGCGCGCCTGTTCGAAGCCGAAGCGAAGGATGCGCTCTACGCCCTTGCGGGTGAAGATCGAGGTCTCGACCGCCACTTCATTGTCAGCGCCCTGATGGACGCGGCCACCGGCGCCGGAATACTCACCCTCGGTGTTTTCGCGGATGCAGAGAATGTCGAAGGCGTCCGCCTTCAGCGGACCTTGAACGCCCGGCAGCAGCCGGTGCGGGCGGATGTTGGCATATTGGACGAAGGCCTTGCGGATGGGCAGGAGAAGCCCGTGTAGCGAGACCGAATCCGGCACTTTCGCCGGCCAGCCGACCGCACCGAGCAGGATGGCATCGAAGGATCTGAGCGTTTCGATGCCGTCGGCGGGCATCATGCTGCCGTTCTCCAGATAGAAGTCGCAGGACCAGGGATAGCTGGTTGCATCAAGAGAAAATCCGTTCGGGCGCGCCGTCTTTTCGAGCACGGCCCAGGCTGCTTCCGTCACGTCGCGGCCGATTCCGTCTCCGGGCAGAAGGGCGATCTTGTAGGTTTTCATCGCAGGTCCTTACAGGCTGATGAGCACGCTTTTGCTCTTGCGGTTGGCAAGATAGGCTTCGCGGCCGAGATCTTTGCCGATGCCGGACTGCTTGTAGCCGCCGGTCGGCAGTATGTGGTCGCGTGAGCGACTGAAACGGTTAACCCAGACAGTGCCCGCCTGCAGGCGGCGGGTGAGCCGGATCGCTCGGGAAAGATCGCGAGTGAAGAGTCCGGCCGCAAGTCCATAGGTTGGGTGATCGGCCAGCGTCAACGCCTCCTCCTCGTCGGCAAAGGTCTGTAGGGTGAGGACGGGTCCGAAGATTTCTTCGCTGACTGCTGGTGAGAACGCGTCGCGAACGGCGATCAATGTCGGCTGGTAAAAATAGCCCGGCGCATCCATCGGTGCGCCGCCCAACAAGCATTCGCCCCCCGCCGAAACAGCTGACTCGACAATGCTGTGGATGCGGTCCAACTGGCGCTTGGATATGATCGGCGAATATTGGCTCGTCTCGTCCCAGGTCGGCGCCGCCTTCACCATCTTCATACGCGCGACGATCGCTTCGGCGAGAGGTGCAGCAATGGGTTCCTCGACGATCAGCCGGGAGCCGGCGACACAGGCCTGGCCGGCATTGGAAAGTATGCCTTGGGAAATTACCAAGGCGGCCTTGTCGAGATCGGCATCTGCGAACACCAGTTGCGGGCTCTTTCCACCGAGTTCCAGTGTCATCGGCTTGACGCCCGTGCGGGCGATATTGGCCATGATGGCAGAACCGGCTGCGGTCGAGCCGGTGAAGCTAATCTTGGCGATCTCCGGGTGGCCGGTAATGGCATTGCCCGTGACCTGGCCGTCGCCAAGGACGATGTTGATGAGACCTGCCGGCAGGCCGGCCCGGATTGCCAGTTGGGCGAGATAAATGGTCGAAAACGGCGTCATTTCGGACGGCTTTAGAACCACCGCATTGCCGGCCGCAAGTGCCGGACCAAGCTTCCAGCCAGCCATGGAAACAGGAAAATTCCAGGGCGTGATGGCACCGACGACGCCGTAAGGTTCCGCCATGATCATGCCGAGATTGCTATCGTCCGTCGGCACGAGATCGCTTCCCTCCTTATCGGCGAATTCGGCGAAGAAACGGATCTGCTCTGCGGTGACGGCAATGTCGCCGGAGACAAGCTGGCCGACGGGGCGGGTTGAGGAAAGCGCTTCGAGTTTCGCAAGCGTTTCGGCCTCGCTCTCGATGAGGTCCGCCCAACGCTGCAGCGCGACAGTCCGCTCGCGCGGGCGTACGCCGCCCCAGTTGCTCACCTTCAAGGTCTGTTTGGCGGTTTGGACAGCGCGATCAACCAGGTTCTCGTCAGCGACCGGGCAGCCGCCATAGGCCTTGGCATCGGATGGGCGATGCATGTCGATGACGCCTTCGGCCGCTAGCAGCCGGTCGCCGATGAAGTGTCCGACCGGCAAGGGAAGTTTGTCCGGATCAAAGCTTAGTGTCATTGCGCGTCCTCTGCGTGGCTTAAAGGCGAGGATAGGGCGATAACAGAAGCAGCATGCATCGACTGGCGATGCCGGGACGGCGGAAAATTACGTTTTGCGTGACGCCGCAGTCGAATCTTCGGCGGTGGCGCCGATGCTAGATTGCGAAGCGCCGGCAAAAGCTTGCCTGAGGCAATCGGAAAACGATGCTACGAACCGTGACTGCGGCCGGGCCTGGTTGATCGTGAGCGACACGGGCGTCGGGACCGTCGGACGAAAAGGGCGGGAGACAATCCCCTCGATTGGGCTCCATAGCGCAAGTTCATCGACAAGCGCGATGCCAAGTCCCTGACGGACCAGCGGCAGGGCGCCGACCGAGGACGCGATCTGGATCGAGACGTCGCGCCTCTGGCCTTCCGATGCGAACGCTTCATCGAGAGCCGCGCCGAATTCCGCATGCGAGCCATAAGAGATGAGCCGGCGGCCGGCGAGCATGGACGGCGTAAGCGTCGCTTCGGCAGCAAGTGGATCGGTCGCGGGCAGGACCGCCACAACCTTTGCAGAAAACAGCTTCTCCACCCGCATGGTCGGGGCCAGGATCGGTGACAGAGTGACGCCGACGTCAACGTCACCGAGCGATAACGCCTCGGCGATCTCGCGCTTCGGCAGCGTATGAAGATGGATTTTCACCTCGGGATGGTGGTTGCCGAAAGCGGCGAGTGTCACCGGCAGGACCGAATAGGCGAGCGGCAGGCTCGCACCGATGCGGATGAGCCCGATCTTGCTGGCGCCGACATCGCGCGCAAGGGATGAAAGCGCCTCCAGTTGCCGAAAGACGTGGTCGGCATCGCCATAAAGGATATGCGCCTCGGTCGTCGGCGCGAGCCGGCCGCCGATCCTTTCGAAAAGGGGATACCCAAGCTGATCTTCGAGATAGGCGAGCAGCTTGCTGACTGCCGGCTGCGAAATGCCGAGCGAATTGGCGGCCGCAGTGATGGTGCCGTCGCGCATGATCGCCCGGAAGACTTCGAGCTGGCGGATGTTCATGGCACGGCGCCTCCGGCGGTTTCTTCCTCAGGTAAGAGCGTAGCGGATTCGCATTGTTTCAAACAGCATCCGCATTTCGTCCGCAACAGGGGGGCGATCGCCCGCGACCTTCTCGACCGCCTCGAAGATCCGATGCTTCAGGAAATAGCGCCAGCCGACTGGCTGAGAGGCGAGGAAGGCGGTCAGGAGGTCGTAGCGCTCGCGGTTCCAGATCGCTTCGAAGGCGCGCCGTTCGAGGCCATGGGTGATAACCTTCGGCACTGCGGGCCTGCGGCCTGAACGGATTTCCGCGGTCGCTTCCTCGTCGATGCTGCCGGCGCGAATGACGAGCCCGTAATCCTGCTCGGCGCTTGCAACGCTGACGGCGCCGCGGCGCACGTCTTGCAGAACCGCACCCGCCGGCCGCGACAGGGGATCGCCATAGCCACCGGCGCCGGGACCGACGACGCGGATCACGTCGCCGGGACCGCAATGGACGACATCAGTATTGCCGAGCGAGACCTCGTCGGACCGGCCCGGATTGCGAAGGAACCGGGAAACGCTGCCGGCATGTGCCCCGTTCACGCCCCAGGCCGGCATGATCGAGCGATTGCGGTTGCGGGCGGTGACGATGGTTTCCGGCGCCGAGATCTCAAACTCCATGATGGCCGACAGACCGCCGCGATGTCGCCCGGGCGCGCCCGTATCGCGCTCCAGGCCGTAGCGCAGGAAGCGGATCGGCACCTCTGCCTCGCTGATCTCGATCGGCGTATTGCGTAGAAACCCCGTGGCGCCACCTGCACCATCGCTGCCGTCACCGACAGGCGTGCCTCCGCCGCCTCCGCCGACCGGCCCGATCGAGGCCATGATCGAGCGCCCGGCCCGACTTGTCGTCTTGATGTTCATGATGGCGTTGCCGCCCGGCGAGGCGGCGGGCATCAGGTTGGGCAGCGCCTGGACGAAGGCGCCGACGGTGACAATCTGGGTCATGGCGCATGTGAGCGAGCGCATGCCGACGGCTGCTGGCCGGCTGCAGTTGACGACCGAGCCCTCGGGCAGGATCGCACGTGCAGGCCTCAGTGTGCCGGCGTTGAGGAGCAGGCTGGTGTCCAGCGTGTAAAGCACATAGGTCAACCCGACCATGACCAGCGGATGGCGGTCGCGTCCGCCGGTCGGCATGTTGAGCGAGGAGCCGAGTTGTGGGTCGGAGCCGGTATAGTCGAGCACGACCTCATCGCCGCGGATCTTGAGGGTGAGCGCGATCCTGCAGGGCTTGCCGCCGACGGAATCCTCGTCAGCATAATCGGCGAAGAAATAATCGCCGTCTGGCACGCGCGCGAGGATACTGCGCGTTTGCGCCTCGGCATAGTCGAGGATCTGCGCGACACCCTCGAGGAAGGTACGGCAACCGAAGCGGCGTATGACCTCCCGGATCTTGCGCTCGCCGACATTGACAGAAGCGATCTGCGCATGGAGATCGCCGAGATTTTGTTCGGGCAGGCGGACATTGGCGCGGATCACGTCGAGGACGAAGCGGTTCATTTCGCCCTTCGAGACAAGTTTCGTTGGCGGGATGCGCAGCCCCTCCTGCTCGACCTCGCTCAAGGACCGCGAGAGCGAGGCCGGAACGGCGCCGCCAACATCGGTGTTATGGATGTGGCCGACGACGAAGCAGGCGATCTCTCCCTCGAAGAAAACCGGTTTCCAGATGTGAATGTCGGGCGAATGGGTGGCAACGAAGCCTGAATAGGGATCGTTGGTGATGCAGATGTCACCCTCCTCATAGTCCTTGAAGGCCTCGAGCAGCGGGCCATAGTCGATGCCGCTGTACCAGGGCGCACCGAACTGGCGCGGATTGGCGAAGGCGAGCCCCTCGCGCGTGACGATCTGGCAGGAGAAATCTTCCGTCTCCTTGACGAAGGCGGAGTGGGCGGTGCGCATGAGCGTGAAGGCCATCGCGTCGGCGGCGGCCGAGCAGAAGTTTGCGAGCACCTTCAGATTGCGGCGGTCGATGGCCATGATCAGAGCTCCGTCTTGGTTATATCGAGATTGCCGAAGCAGTCGACGAGGACCTCGAAGGCAGGCGGCACGACGGTGGTCGTGTCGTCCTGGGCGACGATTGCCGGGCCGCGGAAGCGATGGCCTGCGGCTAGGTCGGCGCGGTGATAGACGCCGGTCATCCAACTGCGGCCGGAAAACCAGCCCTCGACGTGAAAGCGCGGCTCGGCGGGAGCCTGCGCGACGGCAATGGGATTGAGCGGCGGCTTCTGCGTGGCGCCCGCAATGACGAGACGCAGGCTGACCATCTGGACGTCGGCGTTCTTGTCACGGTGGCCGTAGAGACGATCGTGCTCCTGGTGGAAGGCGGCCCTTATCGCAGCGGCATCGCCCTGGCGTAGCCAGGCAGGCTGGATCGGCGTTTCGATCTCGAAGGATTGACCAAGGTAACGCATGTCCGCGGAGAGACGAATGCTGCCGCGGCCGCTGTAGCCCTGCGTCTCGAGCCAGGTGCGCGCCTCCACTTCAAGCGCCTCGAATGTTGCACAAAGTTCGGCGAGCGCCTCGACCGTCACCTCGCAATAGACCGTGCGGATGAAGTCATTCTTGAGATCGGCGACGAGCCCGCCATAGGCAGAAACGACACCAGCGGTCGGCGGCACCACGACGCCCCGCATGTCGAGCTCCTTGGCGAGAAAGCAGGCGAGCATAGCGCCGGCACCGCCGAAGGCAAAAAGGTGGAACTCGCGCGGGTCGATGGCAAACCGCGAGGCGAGCGCGCTCACCTCCGCATACATGCCGGACACCGAGATATCGACGATATTTCCGGCAAGTTCCTCGACGCTGGTGCCGAGCCTTTCGGCAAGCGGGGCAAGAGCCGCTTGCGATGCGGCGTGATCGACATTCACGGCGCCATAGCCGAGCGGCATATGGCCGATGAGATTGGCGGCCGCCATTGCGTCAGTGATCGTCGGCCTTGTACCGCCGCGCCCGTAGCACGCGGGACCGGGAGTAGAGCCGGCACTCTCGGGCCCGACATGGAGAAGCCCAAGCCGATCAATCCAGGCGACTGAACCGCCGCCCTGGCCGACGGAACTTACCGATACTGACGGTACGTGGATCTGGAAATCGCCGATCAATTCGCCCGTGCCGTATTGCGCCTCGCCATCGATGATGACGGCGACGTCGGCGCTGGTGCCGCCGATATCGAGGCTCATGATGCGGTCGAAGCCGCTCGCCTTGGCGAGATAGCCGGCACCGATGACGCCCGAGGCGGTGCCCGACAGGATCATCTGGACGCATTCTGAACGAGCCTGGTCGATACCCATGACGCCGCCATTGGTCTTGGTGATCAACAGCGGGCAGGTGACGCCGCGCTCGCGCAGGACCTTTTCGAAGCGGTCGAGATAATTGGCGACACGCGGCTGAACGTAGCCGCTGATCACGGCCGTGATGGTGCGTTCGTACTCGCGCATGATCGGCCAAGTGGCAGCCGAGGATATGACCGGCAGCCCCGGTGCAAGCCGCTCGATGATCGACGTGACGGCATCCTCGTTGGCGGGATTGCGGTAGGAATGCAGAAAGGCGAGCACGATCCCCTTGCAACCGGCTTCGATCGCCGCCTGGACGGCGCACGCCACGTCCGTCTCATCAGGCGCCTTCAGAACCTCGCCGGTCGCCAGGATGCGCTCATCGATACCGAAAACCCGGTCGCGGCTGACCAACGGTTCCGGCCGCACGGAATAGAGATTGTGAATCTCGGGGATCTTGAGACGCGCGACCTGCAGCACGTCTTCGAAATTTTTGGTGGTGAAAAGAGCGATATCATGGCCGTTGCGCTCAATGACAGTATTTACGCCGACGGTCGTTCCATGCGTGAAATACGAAACCTCGCTCGGCTCAATTCCGTCGCGCTCGGAGAGGATGTCGAGAGCAGAGAGAATCTCCTCGCCAGGCGCATCCGGCCGCGAGAAGACCTTCAGTGTGGCGAGTTTTCCCGTGCCCGTGTCGAACACGGCGAAGTCCGTAAAGGACCCGCCGACGTCGACGCCAATGCGATAGGTCATGGCGCATCTCCTTGTGTGATCAATGAGAGGATGCGCGGAGGCAGCCGTTGAGACCACGAAAGACATGAAAGGAATCCATAACCTGCGGTTATGGCTCGCGCGGCTCTGTCTCGTCCGGCTTCGGAACGGTCATGTAATATTCGGGATGCGGAGCCGGACGGTAGCCGGCCTTCTCGTAGACGGCGTGCGCGTCACGGGTCGCCAGCATCCAACTGGTGACGCCGGCGAGCTCCGGATGGTTGCGGACCTCTTTGGCGAGCCAGCAGGCGAGCCCTCTGCCACGGTGGGCCGGCAGCGTGAAGACATCGCGCAGATAGGCGAAGACGGCATAGTCGGTGACGACGCGGCCGAAGGCGGCGAGGGTGCCGTCTTCGGCGTAGATGCCAATCGGCAGCGAATGTTCCAGCGCTCGCTGCAACTGGTCCAGTGTCATGCCGCGCGCCCAGTAGGAATCGGCTGCCAGGAAGCGGTGGACCGTTGCCGGATCGAGGCGGGCGCGATCCGTGCTGAGGAGGTAGCCGTTCCGGGAAGACTCGAAGATGATCGGGTCGCGCGGCATCGGCGTCACATCACGGTCACATAAATCTTGCGCACGGTCTCGATCGTCTTCCAGACCCCGACAAAGCCTGGCTTCATGACGAAACTGTCGCCGGTCTTATAGATGACCGGCTCGCCGCCTTCCTGGGTGAGCTCGACGATGCCTGAAAGGATATGGCAGAATTCGAAGCTTTCGCCCTTGATCGAGCGAGTCTCACCGGGGGTCGCTTCCCAGACACCGGTATGGACCATCTCTCCGCGGGCGACATCCTGCGCCCAGGTCTTGAAGGAGGGATTGCCGGAGATCAGCCGTTCGGGAAGAGGGTCGGACTCGCGCGGCGCAAAGGTCGGGTTGGTTTCGATAGTCTTCAACAGGGACATGGCTTTTCTTTCCTGTGGGTTGATAATTCAGTAGCCGCGGTGGCGATCGACCAGCCCGATGGGGTCGAGGCCGGCTTGGAAGCGCTTGATGTTTTCGATCACCGCCATCGCGGCGGTTTCGGGTTGGGTGACGCTGGCGATATGCGGCGTCAGCAGGATTTTCGGATGGATCCAGAAGGGATGGTCTGCGGGGAGCGGCTCTGGATCGGTGACGTCGATCACGGCGCCTGCGAGATGCCCACTGTCGAGGGCGTCGAGCAGTGCCTGATGGTCGAGCTGCGGGCCGCGGCCGACATGGACGAGCGTGGCACCGGCCGGGAGCAGCGCAAAGAGCTCTGCGCTGAGAAAGCCGCGCGTTTCGTCCGTCAGCGGCAGCAGGCAGACAAGAATGTCGGTGGAGCGCAGCAGTGTATCGAGGCCGTCCCGGCCGCTCAGGCACCTGATTCCGTCGATTTCGCGCGGGCTGCGGCTCCAGCCGGACATCGGGAAACCGAACGGCCTCAGACGTTCGAGCACTGCGGTCCCGAGCATGCCGAGACCAAGCACGCCGACACGGCGTTCTTGAGCCTGAACCGGAGCAATCGCCTGCCAGAATTGTCGTCTCTGTTGCTCGAAATAGGCTGGTAGGTTGCGATGCAGCGCGAGCACGGCGAGCGCCACGTATTCCTGCATCATCCGGACGATACCGTCCTCGACCATGCGTACCACCTTCACATGCGCCGGGACGGCATCGATGCGGAATTGGTCGACGCCGGCGCCGATGGAAAAGAGTATCTCGAGATTGCGATAGCGCGCGAGATTTTCCGGCACCGTCCAGGTGATCAGGTAGCGCACCGCGTCCGGATCGACTGTTTCCGGGTCCAGTGAAAAGGGAATGTCGGGCAGTTCGTGCGCAAACGCTTCGGCGAAAATTGCGCCGCGCTTGGCGTCGGAGTTAAAGAGGAAGGTCATCGTGGTTCCTTCGTGAGCGTCAGGCGCTGCAGCGGGCGCCGAGCGCCTCGATCACCGCCTGGCAGGCGAAGAGTTCGTCTGCGCAGATGAATTCGTCCGGCCTGTGGGCACGACCGATGTCGCCAGGCCCGCAAATGATCGCATCGATGCCCGCCCGCTGGAAAAGCCCGGCTTCCGTACCATAGCTGACGGCGGCGAGCGGCGCGCACCCGGTCAGGTCCGCAAATAGCGTTGCAAGCGGCGCATCGGCGGCAAGCGAAAGTGCCGGATAGGCACTGAGTTCCTGCCATTCAACCTTGAAGCCGTGTTCCGTCAGCGCTTCGGCCGCGGCACGGACGGGTGCGAGCAGCACGACGGGATCAACGCCGGAAATTGCGCGCGCCTCGAACTCGGCTTCGCATGAATCCGGAATGATGTTGACCGCCTGTCCGCCCCTCAGCGTGCCAATTTGGAGAGAGGAATAGGGTGGCTCGAAAACGTGCTCGAACGGGCCTCGTGCCAGCCGGTCGGCTTCCGTCACCGTTTGGGCGAGCACGCCGGCGATGGCGTGAACGGCATTCAACCCCTGGTCCGGCCGAGAGGAATGACCGGAACGACCGTTGATCGTCAGCCTGGCGGCAGCCTTGCCCTTGTGCGCACGGATCGCGCGCATGCCGCTCGGCTCGCCGATGACGGCGCCGAGCGGGGTTTTACAGAGCTCAGGCAGGCGCGCGATCATATGCGGTACCCCTCGGCAGCCCGCCTCTTCGTCGTAGGAGAAAGCGAAGTGGATCGGACGCCGGAGCGGCGCCTGCGCGAGGCCCGGAGCGGCAGCAAGACAAGCGGCAAGGAAACCTTTCATGTCGGTTGCGCCGCGACCATATAGGCGGCCCGCTTCGGCGCGCAGCCGGAAGGGGTCGCTCGTCCAGCCGCTCTCGGCAGCCGGGACCACGTCCATATGGCCCGAAAGGATGTAGCCCGGCACGTCCCTCGGGCCGATGGTGGCGAAGAGGTTCGATCGGTCACCCTCCGGGCCGGGAAGGATCGTGACGTCGATGCCGTGGCTTTGCAAATAGTCGCGGATCCAGGCTACGATCCCGGCATTGGGCGTGCCGACAACGGAGGGGAAGCCAACGAGCGCTTCAAGGATTTCCATTGCCTGCATTATTGGGGTCCTCAAAACATACCCGGCTTGCCGAAATCGGTGCCGTCGATCATGCGTTCGTAACGATAGGGTGTCGGATCGACGCAGGGCGCGTCATCCCGGATGAGGTCGGCCGCGAGGCGCCCGGCCGCCGGACCGATGCCGAAGCCGTGACCGCTGAAGCCGGAGGCGATGAAAAGGCCCGGCTGCGCCTTGACCGGAGCAATAACCGGGATCGCGTCCGGGGTCGAATCTACCATGCCACCCCAGGCCTGCGCGACCTTGAGGCCGGCAAGCTGCGGATAGATGTTGCGCAGTCTTTCGAGCCCCTTGTCGATCAGGCGCCGGTCGGGCGCCGGATCCAGCACGCGGACGCGTTCGAAGGGCGAGACACTGTCAGCCCGCCAGCGCGAAAACGCTTCCGGTCCTTCGAAAAACTGACGTCCGATCGCGAATGTGAGCCCCTTGCGGCGCGCCTGGAAGGTCGGCCAGAAGGCCTTCGCCTGCATCAAGCCCCAGGGCGCGATCTGCAACTGACCTTGACCACTCAAGCCCACCGTGTAGCCGCCGTCGAGGCGGCGGCGCAGCGCGACGTTCTGCATTGAAATTCCGCCTTCGGTCACCGCTGCGGCGGGTTCCGTGTAGAAGCACGTCGATTTCACCGAGGCCTGCAGGAAGCGGACGCCGTGATGACGCAGCAACATGCCGCTCCAGGCGCCTCCAGCGACGAGCACGGCCGAGCAGCGGATCAGGCCCCGTTCCGTCACCACGCCGGATAGGCGGCCGGCCTCGGTCTCGAATGCGCGTACGGCGCAGTTCTGCACGATGACGGCGCCGGCGCGCTGGGCGGCGCGGGCAAGAGCGGGAACCGCAAGCTGCGGCTCGGCGCGGCCGTCCGTAGGGGAATGCACGCCGCCGACCCAGTTGCGGCTGTTTCCAGGCAAGAGGGCGGCCGTCTCGGCAGTGGTTAGCATGCGCGTATCGACATCGAAAGCACGAGCGATTTGGCTCCATTTCTCCCAACTTGCGACATCTGCTGGATTGCCGGAAGCGTAAACAAGGCCCGTGCGGCGAAAGCCGGTATCTTCGCCGAGGTCAGCATTCAGACCAGCCCAGATACGCATCGCAAGCTGGGCGAGCGGCAGTTCGCGCGGATCACGGTTCTGCTGGCGACACCATCCCCAATTGCGGCTCGATTGCTCGCCCGAAACCAGGCCTTTCTCGACGATGGCGACAGAGGTTCCTCGGCGCGCGAGTTCATAGCCTGCAGCCACGCCAGCCATGCCGCCACCAATGACGACGACATCGATACGGGACGGGATCGTGGAGGCACTGGAAACGGGGCTAACCGGAGGCGACATCTCTAATCTCTTAACTTTCACGGCGGTGCCCGCGGTTCGAGCCAGTTTCGTTGAGTCTAGAGATGAACCCAGGCGTTACATGCCGAAATCGCGGAGGATTTGGTCGATTGTTGTGTTTCCAGTAGCCTCACAAGCAATTTCTGTCGGTTGCCTTGGCATACCATTAAGTCGCCCTGCCGATGCGTGATCGCGCTCGGCGTGAAGATCGGTGTTCAGGAGAAACGCACGTGGTTCCAAGGGAATCGAGAGTTGTCGACAGTTTCGATATGCGTATTGCCGATCTCAGCACCACAGATCTCGATCAACTGCATGCGCTATCGATTTCTGTCGGATGGCCGCATCGCGCCGAAGACTGGCAGTTGCTGCGGGAAATCGGCGAAGGCATCGTTGCGATGGACGAAATCGGCCGCATAATGGGCTCTGCGATGTGGTTTCCCTATGATGTGCATTTTGCCACGATCGGCATGGTGATTACCTCTCCCCGTCTGCAATCGAACGGTGCCGGGCAGTGGCTGATGGGCCATGTGCTAGATCGGCTTGAAGGGCGTGACCTTGGGCTCAATGCCACGCGAGCCGCGCGGCGTCTGTACCAATCCCTGAATTTCACTCGAGAGGGGACTGTCTACCAGTGCAATGGCGAAGCGATCGCTCCGCCGGAACTTGATCCACCGGTCGGCAGCGTGCTGCGGGCGTTGGAGCCCGGGGATCTGGATGCCATCGTCGAGTTAGACAAGGCTGCCTTCGGTGCAGATCGCAGGATACTGCTGGCCCGACTGCTGACATGCTCCAAGGGCATCGGACTGATGCGCGGCGGCAAGATCGAGGCTTTTTCGCTTTGTCGGCCGTTCGGGCGTGGCCACGTCATCGGGCCTGTTGTGGCCGCCAGAGACGAGGATGCAATCGCGGTGGTTCATCCGCACGCCACCCGACATGCCGCCTCCTTCCTACGGCTCGACACCCGCGAAAAGGACGGGAGGTTTTCCGAGTTTCTGTCCCGCTGCGGTCTTCCGGTCTACGACACGGTGACAACCATGTCGCTCGGGCGACGTTGGCTCGCTGTACGTCAAGGTGATGCGCCACGCCAGCCCAGAACCTACGCGCTCGCCAGCCACACACTCGGCTGATCTAACCCAATCTGTCCTGCCTGGGGAGGTAAGCATCCATGGCGGCCATCCCGCTCTGCGAGCCGATCGAAATACCCGTCGTGCGTATCGAGCACGATCTGCTCGGAGACTTCGCGTTGCCTGCTGACCGCTATTACGGCGCGAGACGGCGCGTGCTTTGGAGAGTTTCCGCATCACGGGCATTAAGCTGTTGGATTTCCCGCATCTCGTATCCGCGTTGGCGATAGTGATCAAGGGACAGGGCATCTATTGCTACGTCACGTTGATGGCCGGCAACGAAGGGTCCGATGAGTTGCGCCAACAGTTGGTGAAGCATGTTCGCACGGAAATCGGCCCGATCGCATCGCCGGACAAGATCCAGTTTGCGCCCGGCTTGCCGAAGACCCGTCCGGCAAGATCATGCGCCGTATCCTGCGCAAGATTGCCGAGGACGATTTCGGCGCGCTCGGAGATACGTCCACGCTTGCCGATCCGGCGGTCGTCGATGACCTCATTGCCAATCGAGTGTAGACATTCTCTGTGTTGAACCTTTCTCGCAGCCCGGCATCCGCCCTACCGCAGAGGGTTTATCGCGGCTATCGCAGGGCGACCACCAAACCCCAGCCACTTACCGATCCCCACCCCCGCAGCATTCCCCGTCGCCACGCACGCCGTCAGCAAATACCCGCCGGTCGGGGCTTCCCAGTCGAGCATTTCTCCGGCGGCGAAAAGGCCGGGAATGGCACTCAGCATGTAGCCATCGTCAAGCGCGCTCCATTCGATGCCGCCGGCGGAGGATATGGCCTCAGTGATGGGGCGGGGGCGGGTCAGAGGGATCGGCAGGGATTTGACGTGGCTTGCGAGCTTCGATGGGTCCTGAAGGTCGGTTTCCTTTGCGAGTTCGCGCAGCAGGCCGGTTTTGACGCCGTCGGGGCCGGCGCCTTTGCGGAGGCGGTTGGAGAAGCTGCCTTTCCTGTCCTGCCGGGCGAGGTCCTTTGAAAGGCGCTCAGTGCTTCGGCCGGGTGCGAGGTCGACAAGCAGGGATGCGGGCTTGCCGGTTTCGAGCGCGTCGCGCAGTGCTGCGGAATGGGCGTAGACAAGGCTGCCCTCGATGCCGTGGCGGGTGATGACGAATTCGCCGGGGAAGGTGCCGGCGGGCGAGGTGGCGGTGACGGATTTGAGCGGCTCGCCCGCGAAACGGCCGCGAAAGGTCTCGCTCCAATCGACGTCGAAGCCACAATTGGCGGGGCGGAACGGCGCGATGCTCACGCCCTTTTCGCGGAGCCACGGTACCCAGGCGGCATTCGAGCCGAGGCGCGGCCAACTGGCGCCGCCAAGTGCCAGCAAGGCGGCATCAGGGTGGATGACACGATGGCCTTGCGGCGTTTCGAACGCGTAGCCGCCGTCCTCGAATCCGGTCCAGCGGTGGCGTGTGAGGATCGAAACGCCGTGGGCTTCCAGACGCGCGATCCAGGCGCGCAACGGCCTTCATGACTTTCGGGAAGACGCGGCCGGAGGAGCCAGTAAAGGTCTCGGTGCCAAGCCCTTCCGCCCAGGCCCGGACATCGTCGGGCTTGAAGCCGTCCAAGGCGGGGCGCAGCCGGTCGGACGCTTTGCCGAAGCGGGCAACGAAGCGCGTATAATCTTCCGAATGGGTGATATTGAGGCCGGACTTTCCGGCGAGCAGGAATTTGCGCGCCACCGTAGGCATCGCTTCGTAGATGGTGACGGCGTGCCCGGCTGCCGAGAGTACCTCGGCCGCCATCAAGCCCGCCGGTCCGCCGCCGATGATCGAGATCTGTTTTTTCTTCATGGCTCGCCTGATACAGGATTCATATCCGTGCGTCTCCGGATTTGCGGAAAAGCGCGAATTGCGGGCGACCGGCAAACCCACTACTTGAGAAGTATATCAACGGAGTGTCCCGACATGGCCGACCTCAAGGCAAGACCAAGACCCACAGGCGCCACCGCCGTTCTCGGGCGCACTGGCTTTGCGCATGTCACCTCGGCGACGAAGGGTGAGCTCGACATCGTCACCAGCCCGTCGCAGCCGGGTTTCAATCCGCTGGACCTGCTTTATTCCTCGCTGTCCGCCTGCCTGGTGTTGAGCGCGCGCATCGCCGCAAGCCAGATGGGCGTCCTCGACAGGATCACTGAGTTGACTGCTGACGTGACCGGCGAGAAGGCGACGGAAGGGCCCTCGCGCGTCGAGATGTTCAGTGTCGTCTTCGGCATCAAGGGCGATATCGACGAGAAGACGCGGCAGAAGATCGTGCATGCGGCGGAGGAAATCTGCACGGTAAGCAATACGATGCGCGGCAATCCGGAATTCGCTACCGCAATTTCCGGCTGAATCGCTGGGCTGTCGAATACTTTTGCCTGCCTTTGTCGTTCCTGCGCTATCGTCGGTGGCCTTCATCTGGTAATTCGCTGCCGATCGCCGCTTTCACTGCTCGCGGCGCAGAAAGCATCGAGATCATGTCGCAGGCCGCTTCCGCAACCGTCGAAACCGTTCCTTCCAATCGCCTTGCCCTCGCGGCACTGATCCTTGGCGGGGCGGCGATCGGCGGCTCGCCGATCTTCGTGCGGCTGTCGGAAGTCGGACCGATGGCGACGGCGTTCTGGCGCGTCGCGCTCGCCCTGATACCGCTCTTCATCTTTTTTCTGATTAAG
This sequence comes from Rhizobium sp. USDA 4016, assembly GCF_056279705.1. Taxonomy (NCBI): domain Bacteria; kingdom Pseudomonadati; phylum Pseudomonadota; class Alphaproteobacteria; order Hyphomicrobiales; family Rhizobiaceae; genus Rhizobium; species Rhizobium sp. USDA 4016. The sequence goes on along the minus strand of NZ_JBWCCY010000004.1, from coordinate 3,337,443 downwards.
GGTAAGGATGCCGGGTCAAAGCCGGAAAAGCTTTCGGACTATGCGCTTCTGGCCCTGCCAGGTGTGATCCTCGCCATGGATCTTGCTGCATGGCATCTTTCGATCACGATGACATCGGTTGCCAATGCGACGCTGCTGGCGAATCTTGCGCCCGTCTTCGTCACGGTCATCGGCTTCCTGTTCTTCCAAGCGGCGGTAACGCGGCTCTTCGTTCTTGGCCTTGCACTGGCATTGGCCGGCGTCATCATCCTGAAGGGCGGGCCTTCGGCCTTTGGGAACGGGGCTCTGCTGGGCGATGGCATCGCGATCGTCGCGGCGTTGTTCTATGCCGGATACATCCTTGCGATCGGCAGGCTCAGAAGCCGGTTCGATACCATCCGCATCATGCTCTGGAGTACGGCGTCTGCGGCGGTTTTCGTATTTCCGCTGGCTTTCGCGTTCGAGGATCAGATCTGGCCAGCCACGGTCTACGGCTGGGCGATGGTTTTCGGCCTCGCCTTCGTCAGCCATGCAGGCGGGCAAGTGGCGATCACTTATGCGCTCGCCTATCTGCCAGCCGCCTTCTCCTCGCTGACGCTGCTGCTCCAGCCCGTCGTCGCGGCAATTCTCGCCTGGATACTGCTCAACGAAGCGATCGGCCCGATGCAGGCGATCGGCGGGGCAGTCGTGCTCGCCGGGATCATGATCGCCCGGCGAGGCTGACGGGATCAGGCGACTGCGGCAGGCCGCACGCGGCGGGCGTCAAGGATGGCGAGTGCCTCGTCGACGGTCGCGGCAAGGGCTGCCTTTTCGGTGTTGCAGGTGCCCCAGGCCTCGATGAAGCTGCTCGTCTTGCCGTAGCTGTTGTCCAGCACGCAGTGATCGGCGCCGATCAATACGCACATGATGTGGCCGTGCATGCGGTCGGTGATGACCTGGCGCGCCGAGCCGAGCAAGGCCACGCCGCGATCGAAACGCTGCTGTGCGCGCTCGCGATAGGCAAGCTCCGTCATGCGGGCGCGTCCGCCGATCTTCCCCGACATCAGGCCCTTCAGGATCGCGGTATGCTTGGTTTGCCGCTGGAAATCGGCGGGCTCGTCCGGCCAGTCGGATTTGACGGTGCCGGGACGTCCCGTGGCAGCGGTGAGATCCTGCGGAGTTCCGACTTCCTGATCTTCGCGGAGGTTGAGCAGCAACTCGTGCTGCGGGCCCGGGCGCGCGACCGGGCCGATGCAGAAGGCCATGTCCGGGCAAAGGCGCGTTTCGCACTGGAACCAGCGGCGCGCGAATTCCAGGCTCTTCTTGTCGCGCACCAGGAGCGTGAAGTTGCCGTGCTGCTCGATGGCGCGGGCCGTGCTGTCGATATTGGCCTGCTCCTTGAAATGGATCGTCTGCGGCATCTGGACGATCGGGCGGCCCTTGAATTTTGTCAGCATGCCTTCGCGGAACTGGCGATAGCCGGCCCATATGTCGCCGAAATTGCCGCCGCCGTGCAGGAAGATGCGGCCGTTGCCAATTGTCGCGAGCATCCGCTCCTCGTCGTAGGTCGGAATCTCGGTCACATAGGCCGGCCGCGTCTTGCGGCGGTCGAAATAGGCGAGCTCCCCGAGCCAGATGGCGCTGTCGCCGATATTGTAGTGGTTGGGGAAATCGAGCAGCGCGAAGCGCTCCGCCGGATCGACAAGATCGGAGAGGTTGTTTGCGATCAGACCCTGGAGGCGGTTGATGATCGTAATGTTGGTTTCCTGCATAAAAGCTCCTGTTTGCTGGCCAGGCGGCGAAGCTAGGCCTCAGCCCGTTTGCCGAACGGCAGCAGCGACTTGCCGAGTGCGATGTAGGGACGGATGGCCTTTCTGCCGAAGATCGGCAGAAAGGCCAGATAGATGACGGCACCAAGGCCGATGCTGAGGCCGAGTGACAGCCAGCGGCTTTGAAGATACCCGGCGATGTAGGGATGGGCGAACCAGACGCAGAGAGCCATGACGGCGCCGCCGCAGAAGGGAAGGGCGACCGCCTTGAATGTGCCGGCTGCATCGATCCCGGCATATCTGCTCAGCACATATTGCTGGTAAGGCATCGTCAGCCAGGCCCGCAGCACATAGCCTGCCGCCACCGCGAAGATGCCGTAGGGAACCAGCAGCCAGGTGAGGATCAGCGTCACCGCAAGCTGGAGCGCGGCGACCGAGAGGATCGATTCCGCGCGGTTAACGGCCGAGAGCGCCGAGGATGCGAAGAAGTTCGTGACGAAAGGCACGGACATCAGCACCAGCACGGTGGCGATATCGCCGGCATTGCCCCATTTGTCTCCGAAGAGCAGGGCGATCATGTCATTCGACAGCGCGCCGAAGCCGAAGAGCAACGGGATCGTGCCGAGTGCCGCGGCACCGACGATCTTGTTGTAGGCGTTGCGAAAGGCGGTGCGATCGTTCTGCAGGCGCGACAGCGTGACCAGCGAAACACTGCCGATGGGCGCCAGCACGGCCTGGCCGATCAGTTCGATCAGCCGCCAGGCGATGCGATAACGGCCGACTTCGACGGCGCCGTACCAGCGGGAAATGAAGATATCCTGCACGCGGGCAAGCAGCATCCACATGAGCTGCGTCACCACGAGGCTAACGCTGAAAAGGAAGACCGAACGGAATTTTTCGAGATTGAAGCGCAGGCGCGGCATCCACGGGTATGACACCCAGCCGAGGACGACGGTGACGGCCGCATTGACGGCAGTCTGCGCCACCAGCGCCCAGATGCCCCAGCCGAGATAGGCGCAGATGACAGCCGTGGTGCCGGAAAGCAGGCTTGCAGTGATGCTCTGCGCTGCAAGGCTCTTGTGACCGAAGTCGCGCGCAAGCCGCGCATTGTGGATGACCGCAAGCGACGAAAGGGGCAGCAGCGGCGCGAGCCACTGCAGGATACCGGCCACCGAAGGATCGCGGACGAATTGGCCGTAAGAGGGAGCGAAGACGAAGACGAGCAACGCGACGATGGCGCTGAAGGCGACCGTTGCCCAGAAGCAGGTATCGGCAAGTTCCTCGTCGAGATCGAGCTGCCGGGTGATCGCATCACCGAGGCCGGCATAGGCAAGCACCCGGCCGATCTCGACGAAAAGGCTGGCGAGCGCGAAGGTTCCGAAATCGGCGGGCCCGAGGATGCGGGCAAGGATGACGAAAATGACGAAGGTTGCGACGGTGCTCCACGCAACGCGGATCACCGACCAGAGGACGGAGAGCGCGGTCTTCTTCTTCAGGTCGGCATGCGCAACTGCATTATCTGCCATTCAGATTCCAATCGAATGTCGCACTGCCGGCGGTGAGGATCAGCGGCGGATCGCCATTGGCGTCGCGGTGCGTTTGGCGCTCCGCCAATAGGCGAGCATGCCGGTAATATTGTCGCGAAGCTGGCGGCGGTAGGTAAGCCCCATTTCCTCGCTCATTTTCCGGCCACCGATCAATTCCTTCAACGCCTGGCGGATATCCCAGCGCAGCATGCCGCGCATGTTGGAGCGCCGGTCGAACATGTATTTCGCATAGAGCGCGCCGTTGCCGAAGGCATAGCCCGCGTGCAGGTGGTGGATGTCCTCGATCTTGCGGCGGCCATGGAAATGCTTGACGACGAGATCGGGAAAATATTCGACGCGGATGCCGGCGTTGGAGGCGCGGTGAATATAATCCGTATCTTCGCCGGAGCGGAACTGCGAGCCGGCGCCGAAGAGCGGATCGAAGAGGCCGATCGTTTCGCAAAGCGCCTTCGGGAAGGCCATGTTGCAGCCGTGGATGAAGCCGCCCGCGTGAAGCTCGCTGGTCAACACGGCGGGCTCGCGTTCGGTCTTGATGGTGACGGGAAGATCGCGCGCATCGCCAAGCTCGACGCGCCCTCCGCGCATGACGATCTCGGTATCATCGGCGAAGACCGCGTCGATGGCCGTGAAGTAATCTGGGAACACTTCGCAATCGTCGTCCGTAAAGGCAAGGATACGGCCGGTGGCGGCGGCAATCCCTGTATTGCGAGCATTGGCAAGGCCGGGTAGCGTTTCGTAGATGAGATTGGTATCGATCGGCGCGGAGGCCGCCCATTTGCTGAAGATATCCGAGGTGTCGTCGCTCGACCCATTGTCCACGAAGACAAGTTCAAGGCGCAAATGGCTTGCCTGCCGCGCGGCGGTGGCGATGGCATCCAGGCAGTTCAATAGGCCATAGGCCCGATTTCTCGAAGAGATGATCAGGCTGATGTCAACAGGCCGAGGAGGCATACGTTTCCCCTTCTGTGATCAATGTCCGGGCGAAGATAGGCCGCACATCGAGGTTCGGCAAGGATTTTTTTGCAGTGCAGCAAAATAGAACAGATGCTGAAAAAATAGAAGAAATGAGGTAATTTGTTGACGAAGACCTTTTGTTTGGCGATGGATAGAAAATCCAATGAAGAAACATGTAATAATAATTTATAGTTATTGTATTTAATGACTTAATGAATAGCCACCGGCAAACTTATCTGTGTTTTGTTGTTTTTATTATGTGAATAAATTGTAATTTTATCTGAGATAAGTTCAAATAATATTTGAGTCTAAAGGGATGGAATGGTTCCGTTTTCATTGAAGCAAATGCAGAGATCAGCGAATTGAGAGATGCCGACAAGAGTTGAGCAAAAAAGCTCTACCGACAAAGATGCCAGTTGGAAACACATCTGGACTAAACTCGCTGGAGGAAGTCCGTTCGAAGAAATAATCACACTTCGGAAGTCATTCTGGAGTGCTATTGCGGGACGCTAGCTTGGCGGTCTTTCTGCAGAAGCCACTTCTGGATGATCGGCACATCGGCATCGCCGAGGTCATGGCCGCCAAAGATGACGTCCGAATCGACGGTCGCGCCGGAGGTTTTCAGCCGTGTCCGAAGCTCGTTCGCATATCGGCCATAAGCGTCTGTCTTGCCGCTGATGACGAGCAGATCCGTGCCCGTAAGGTCGGCATGCGGATAGTCCGTCAGAACCGGCATGGAGCGGAGCAGCACCGCGCGGTGTATCAGGCTCGGATGCAGGTAGAGCAGCGAGTTCAGCAGATTGGCGCCGTTGGAATAGCCGACATAGACGATTTTCTTCGGGTCGAGGCCGTAGGATTTGACGGCGCTGTCGATAAAGGCGGCGAAGGCTTCCGCCTCGTTCTTGATGTCGTCCTGATCGAAGGAGAACGGCGTTATGCGCTTGTACCAGCGCGGGAAACCCTCTTCCGTCGCGCGGCCGCGCACGCCCAGCAGTGTAGCGCGCGGCGCCACTTTATGCAGCAGCGGCATCAGCGTCGTCTCGTTGCCGCCCGATCCGTGCAGCAGCACGAACACGCTGCCATCCGGATCCGGTGGCGTATAGAAACGGTGGACGAAAGGCAGATCGCGATAGTTCACGCGAGGTTCACCGGGCATGGAAAACTGCGGCAGGACGACCTTCAGGTCCTCAAGATTGGTGATCACATCCTTTGGCGGCAGGAAGAGCTTGGAGCCGAGGGTTTCGGCCGGTTCGTCGACGGTCATGCCGGGCTTGTCCGTTGCAAGCTCGGCCAGCGTGCCACCGGGCTCGCGGGCATAGAGAGAGCGGAAATATTTGCGGTCATGCGTGCTGGTTGCCGAGGAGTTCGTCTTCTCGAGCGCTTCGTGAACCGTCGACAACTGCGCATCGTCGGTGGCGCGGAAAGCCACGTGATCGACCGTGCCTGTTCCCGGTGCACCCGACCAGAAGCCGCGGGCATTGCGGACATCGATGACGTCGCCCGACTGCGAGACGAGACGATCGATCGCGCCCTTGCTCACCTGGAAGCGATAGCCGAAGTGACTTTCGAGGAAGCTGCGGCTTTCCTCAGGCACTTCCGTCAGCATGGTCGCGCCGCGGATGCGCTGCACGGCGTGCTCCACCGGCACCGGACCGCCATGCCAGGGGGCGGCACTCTTCAGTTCCCTGTTCCCGGTAAGCTTCAGAATGATGTTGTCGGGATCTTTGAGGCGCAGCACGGTCTCGCCGAGCTCGTCTCCTGGCCCCTCCATGCGCAGACCGAAACTCATTGCCCGCGTCAGCCAATAGCCGATGCTCGTAGGATCGATGGCAAGCGCGATCTCGCTGATTTGCCCGAAGCCAGCGCGTCCGGGCGAACCATCTTCCCAGGCGAGGAAGGTGACGAGCGAACCGGGCGTGCCGGTAGCGTCGCCATAGAAGAGATGTAGCTGCGTCGCGTCCTCGAATCCGGCCGTCTGCTTGACGAGCCGCAAGCCCAGGAAGCCTGCGTAGAAATCGACGTTCGCCTGCACTTTGCGGGTAATCGCCGTGACGTGATGTATTCCAGAAACCATCGATAGCAGTCCGGATTGGATAGGAGTGGCGAGCAATGCCAGAACGAGAGCTGATGCGAAAGTCATGCTAGTGCCGTGGAAGATTGCCTTGATTGTTCTACACATAAAACGAACGAATCGCCGCGCGGTTGCAATTCCAACGTATCAACTTTCTCCAATGCCTCTTCCAGTTGCTGCAGGTTTGGCGGCTTCACCATATAAGCGAGCGCGCCAAGCTCCTTCGCTCTTTGAATATCGCCTTCGTCGCTTGACGTACTGAGGATGCAGACCGGAATCCCGCTGAGCCGCCCATCGGCTGCAAGCGCATTAAGGACCTCGAAACCGTCCATGAGCGGCATGTTGATGTCGAGCAGCATCAGGTCCATCGGCGGCTGATCCGCTATTGCGGCACGCTGCTCGAGCAGCAGCATCGCTTCACGACCGTTGTTTGCGACATGGAGATTGAAGCTGACTTTCTCGCGGCGCATGAGCTTCAGTTTCAGAAGTTGTATGTCGGCCGGGCTGTCTTCGACAAGCAGCACCTCGGCAAGCCTGCCCGCCCCCTCCGTCGCCTGATCGGAATGCCGGACGCTCTGGGCAGCAGGCATGGTTGCGGGCGCCGCGACGGCTGCCTGTGCAAGGGGTATTTCGAGGATGAAAATCGCGCCGCCGTCGCGTGCCTCGCACCAGATCGCACCGCCGTGCAGTTGCGCGATGCGGCGGCAGATGGCCAGACCGAGACCGGTTCCCTCGATGCCGCGGCCGACGAGCCGTTTGAACGGCTGGAAAATCAGCTCGCGATGGGCGGGATCGATGCCCGGGCCGTTGTCGCAGACGGAAAGCCGGCAAACGCCGCTATTTGCCGTCGCAGCGATCCTAATTTCCGGTGTGCGGTTTTCGCAATAGCGGATGGAATTCGAAACGAGGTTTTGCAGAAGCTGGATCAGCAGCGTCGCGTCGCCCATCACTTCGGGCAGGTCTGCCCGGCTGATCACCGCGTGACGGCTTTCGATCTGCCGATGGAGATTATCCTCCACCTGATCGAGCACCGAGACGAGCGCGACAGGCTTCAGCTCCAGCTCGCCAGAGGCCTCGAGCTTGGTGAAGCCCGAAACCTTGACGATCAGATCCTCCATGTGATCGGCAGCGCTCAGCACATAGTCGAAAAGCTCGCGATCCTCAGGCAGCAGCGATGGCGAACCGTGCAGGATCTTGCTGAACGACTTGATTGTCCTCAGCGGTTCCTTGAGGTCATGCGCCATTGCTCGGGTGAAAATTTCAAGTGATTGGCGTTTCTGCTCCAGTTTGGTCTCCAGTGCGCCGTGCATGATGGCGTTCTGAATGCAGCGGTGCAGCCCTTCTGGTGAAAGCGCATCCTTGGTCAGGTAATCGCGTGCGCCGCTCTTCATCACCTCGACGGCAACCGCCTCGTTGCCCTGGCCTGTCAGCATGACGACATTGGCGGAGGCATCGAGTTCGAGGATTTGCGCAAGCACTCCGAGGCCGTTGCGGCCGGGCAGAGAGTAGTCGAGCAGGATGCAGTTCGGCCGTTTGCGGGCGATCATCGCGAGGCCCTGATCGCCGGTCTCGGCCTCTGCCAGCGTGTAGGTCGTACCCGCTATACGGCCCAGCATGCGACGGTAGAAGTCGCGGTCGTCCATATTGTCGTCGATGATCAGTACCGAGCAGACTTCTGCCAATCGTCACTCCTCCAGGGGCAGTATGGCAATCTCGAACCAATATTCCTTCAGCCTTTGTATGGCTGCAAAAAGGCCGTCCAGATCGACGGGCTTTTGCACATAGGTATTGGCGCCGAGGGCATAGCACCCCTCGATGTCGCGCTCGTCGTCGGAGGTCGTCAGGATAACGACCGGTATCTTGTGCCAGTGCGTATTGGATTTGATCGCCTCCAGCGTCTTGCGGCCGTCGAGCCCCGGCATGTTGAGATCGAGCAGGATCAGACCCGGCCGCGGACGGATGGTCGCCAGCATATCGAGAGCCTCTTGTCCCGAAGCCGCCCAGTGGATCGGGTTGCGCAGGTTCGTGCGCTTGAAAGCACGCATCGTCGCTTCGAAGTCGTCCTCGCTGTCCTCAACGATGAGGATCGGTTGCGTATCACGCTGCTGCATTCTGCTCCTCGCGCTTCCTGCCCAAAGTGAAATAGAACGTCGTGCCTGCGCCAACTTCCGATTCCAGCCATATCTCGCCGTTGTGGCGAGCGATGATCTTGCGGACGAAGGTCAAGCCGGCGCCCGTTCCGTCATCCGAATCCTGCGATTTTTCCAGGCGTTTGAAAATGCGGAAAATATCCTCATGGAATTCCTTGGGTATGCCTTTGCCGTTATCTTTAACGAAGAAGACGTTGCGCGCCGTCGTGCCGTCCCTGGCGACGAAGCGTTCGAGATAGCCGATACTGACGAGCGGATGAGGCTTGTCGTTGTACTTGATCGCATTGGTAATAAGGTTCCGGAAGACTTCCGTGAGCCGCAGCGCATCACAGACCACTTCCGGCAATTGGCCATCGATGACGACCTTGGCATGGCGCTCCTCCAGAAGCAGCTCCATGGTGGCGATCACATCCTTGATGACAAGATTGATGTCGGTCCGCTTCACCGCAAGCTGCTGCCGACCGATCCGCGAAAAATAGAGCAGGTCGTTGACCAGCTTCTCCATACGCTGGCTGAGCCGCACCAGGCGATTGAGGCGCCGTACGCCATCCTCGTCGAGGAGGCCTTCGTAGTCCTCCAACAGGAAGCGCGAGTGGTTGTGGAGCCCACGCAGCGGCTCCTTCAAATCATGCGAAGCAATATAGGCGAACTCGTCGAGGTCGTGATTGCTACGTTCCAGATCGGCGGTATAATCCTCAAGTTGCGCCAGCGTCGTCTTCAGCCGCTCCTCCTGGGTCACGCGCTCGCTGATATCGCGCACAATGCCGACGAAGGCCTTCGTTCCGCCGCTCTTTACCTCGCTGACGGAAACATCGAGCGGAAAGGCGACGCCATTCTTGCGCTGTCCGGAAACCTTGCGCGTGGTGCCGATGACGCGCTGCTCGCCGGTTTCGGCATAGTGGCGCAGATAGCCGTCGTGCTCTGAATGATACGGTTCGGGCATCAACATCTTGACGTTCCTGCCGATCACTTCCTGCGGCGTGTAACCGAACATCTGCTCGGCCGCCGGATTGAAACTTAAGATCGTTCCCTTTTCGTCGATCGTGAGCACCGCGTCCGGCGTGCTGCGCACCAAGGCGCTGAAGCGGATGCGTTCGGTCTCGAGGTTCAACCTGTTCCGCACGTAATAAAATACGAGCAAAGCAATCAGCCAGAGCATGACGAGGGTGATTGCCCGGTTCGTAACCTCCTGCCAGAAGCCTACGTTGTCGTGGCGCACGGCGAAGAAGCCGAGCAGGACGAGGATGGTGCACACGAGGGCGAAGAGAAGCGACGCCTTCCGGTTTCTGAACCAGAGAGCGGTCAGCACCAGTGGCACGTAAAGAATGCCGTTCGCCACACCAAGCGGCGTATAGAGGTCTGCGGTAAGCCCAGTGAAGCACACGAGTGCGGGAACCCAGAGCGGTATTCGGCCACGGCTTTCGGGCTGCCGCCACCAGGCACTTGCGAGCAATCCGCCGCCGAAGAGCACCATGCCGATCGCCGTTGGCAAAGCCATCGTTGCATAAGGCCCCCAGCGATAGCCTTGTTCCGCATTCGTGATGTAGCTGGTAAGGGCGATCATGCCGAGCGTGATGACCACATAGCTCACCAATTCCTGGACGAGCGGCGCTCGCGCGACCCGCCAATTCTGGGCGGCGATCAGCGACAGATTGCCCATCAGGAAAATCACGGCCGTATTCGGTCCCATGCCGCCGCCGATCTGAGCGGCAAAATCGGGCGATACAAGAATATCGGTCAACAGCCGGTCGATGTGATGAACGGCGCGGCCGAAGATGGTGATCTCGATCAGCCGGGCAAGCGCGATGACAACGACGATCGCCGAAAGTGCAGTTGAAGGCACGGATACCAGCCGCCGGCGTGTAACGGACGTGGCAAGGGCGCCGCCAGACAGAACAAAGCAGAGTGCCGTGTTGAACGCCATCGACGGAAAATCGGGGACGACCGCAATGATGACTTCGAGCTGCAGCAGCCAGCCGGCCAGCGCGGCGAGGCCGAGAAGGGCAAGCAGAGAGCCGATAGCGGTGACGGCGGAGCGATAGCGCTTCCGCTTTTTCTGCGGATCGTCCTCCAGTCCTGCCGCCGCTGCATTCCACACGTCGTCACACCTCCCCAGTCGCGTGCCAATTTTTTCCGAAAACCCGCAAGACACAATAGGAAAACGCATGGTTGCGCGACTGATTCATCGGTTGGCGGTCTGCCGCTGCTATCGATTGGAGGAAAATGCGGCTAGTGTTGCGAAAACGCACAATCGAGGAGCGTTCCGAGACCGCCGGATGCGAGCACCGATGCCAGTCATATTTTATATCGATGACAGCAGGGATGATCTTTTCTACCTCGACTATATCCGCAAGAAGGAGCGGATCTCTGTTGATCTTTTCTGTTTTGCAACGGCGGAGGCGGGTCTTGCCGCCCTGGAGCACCGATCTGCCGAGCGCGCCCAGCTTCCGGACATGCTCATCGCCGATCTCTATATGCCCCTCGATAGCGGCCTTGCGCTCATTGCGCGGCTTCGAGCGGAAGCCCGGTTCAAAACGATGCGGCTTTGTGTCTGTAGCGGATCGGATGCCGAGGAAGATCGGCAGCGCGCTCTGGTTGCGGGTGCTGATTCCTATCTTCAAAAACCCCTCGACTTTGCGGCGATTCTGCGTCCCCAAAGGTCGCGCTAAAGGGAAGACGGCGCGACAAAGCTGCAGATCCGGCCTTTGACGCTGCTGGAAACTGCGATTGACAAGGTCGTTTCAGAATTTCAAAATACACAACCATGGGGAAGAGGAGTGATTGAGCACTGAGAGAGCCGACCGACCCACATTCGCCGCCACGAATTTCAGCCAACCCCTTAGCTGGGTGGATCTATCAGCTCTCTCGCGCTTACTCCGGCACTTCTTCCGCTCTTCATGGATGGTGAACAACGGAATTGCGATACCTAGGTAAGAACTACGACTATCCTGTGTATCACTTGCGGTTGAGAGAATTGATGTCGTTTCCGCTTTCAGGATATTGGGGTCCCCATCCCTTTATCCTCCATCAATTGTCTCGAGATTCTTCTAACTTCTCGCATGCACGACGTATATCCCAAGATTTCGGGATGAAGATGACTTCCGGAGGTTCGACATAAGGATTTTGCGGGAATGACCAACGCTGCGGCGGTTCCATTTCACACAGGGCCCGAGCTCAGCCGGGCGATCAATCGCACCGACTTTTTCCGCCTCTTCAACGCGGCGGCACAGCACTATCACTTCGATAACTTTGCGCTTGCTCGGATTTCCGAGGCGAACGCGCCCTTCGGCGAGCGCGAAATCGTCATCACCAATATTGCCGAACGCAGGGTCCCGCTTTTCGTCCGGATGCTCAAGGAGGCGCTGGGCGCGCTGAAAGCAAAGACCGCGCAGTTCCTGACGACGCCGGTCTACGGCAAGAGCGGATCGATCGGGGCCGACCTCGTATTCAACGAATTCAATGGCAATGCCTTTCTGCTCATTCCTCTCTTCACGCCGGAGGGGCGGCGCTACTGCCTCGTGCTCAGCGGCATACGGTCTGAGCCCGATCAGGGAGAAATTGCCGACGTTCTGCTCGATGCCATGCGTATTTTCGACAAACTTTACGAGGAAATCTTGACGCAGGAGATGTCAGGGCGCCTGACGCAACGGGAGGCGGAAATCGTCAAATGGACCAGCGAGGGCAAGACTTCAGCCGAGATCGCGATCATTCTTGGATTGTCCGAGCACACCGTCAATTCTCATATCACGGCTGCCGCCAGGAAGCTTGATGCAGTGAACCGCGTTCATATGGTGGCGATTGCCCTCAGGAATGGTTTGGTTTCGTGACCGGGGAAAACAGCATGAGCGCCGAAGCGGTTCCGGGAGATGCCGTCAAGGTCCTGTTCGTGGATGACGAATTCGTCGAGTTCAGGTCGCTGAAGAAGAAGATTGGCAGCCTTTCCGAGCCTGCCGTCGACGTCGAATATTCGCAGTCCATCAGCGACGCGCTGGAGAAGGTCAAGGGCGGCCGGTTCGATCTCATTCTGCTCGACAACCGACTGCTGCCGAATGCCGATTTCCGCGAGACGGTGCCCGAGCTTCGCGGCATCGGCTACACAGGACCAATCGGCGTTGTTTCAACGGACATTTCGGATGGCTATTTCCAAGAGTTTCCGGATTATGGCGTCGATTTTCGTATCGGCAAGGATGAGATCGACGCGCGGACGCTGCAATATATCATCCGCGAATTCGTGAAGTACGACCTGCCCGACTTCTGGAAGGACGACTACACGATTTGATAGAGTTCAGGCGGGCAGCCGGATAGTGAAGCGGCTCCCCGTGTGGTCCGAATGGCTGAGCATCAGTTCGCCGCCAAGCGCGCTTAAGAGTTCGCGCGAAGCCGTCAGTCCCAGGCCGGGACCGGTCACGGCGTCTGGCTGGGGCAGTTTCCAGAAAGGTTCGAATATCCGCTCCTGATGGACCGGCTCGATGCCCCGCCCGTTGTCGGAAATATGGATCAGCCAATCGCTGCCGCTCCTTTCTGCCGCCAGGTCGACACGGGGATCCGCCGCACCCCGGTAAAGCAGCGCATTGCCGAGAACGTTCTTCAGCACGGTCGAGAGAAGGGCCGCATCACTGTTGAGTGTTGGAAGCGTGCCATGGCCGATACTCGCGTCATGGGCACCCATCTCGGTCTTCAATTCCGTCCAGAGACCGTCGACGAGCGGGCCGAGTTCCACCGGAGCTGGCGAAACCTGCGGCGTGCCGGCAGCAAAGCTCATCAGCGCCTTGGTGAGGCGTTGCGCAGTCTGGGCTTTCTGAAGGATCGCCCTGAGGCTTTCGAGCTGTTCGCTATCGAGCTTCTCGCCGAGCTCATCCAGGAGGATTTCCGCATACATCGCGATGTGCCGGAGCGGCGATTGAAGGTCGTGTGAAGCCGTCGCCAGAAAACGCCTCATGCGCTCCTCGCTGGTGCTCGAAACAGCAGTTGGCGTTGGACCGGATGACATTGAGACGCAACCTCCCGCTTCTTTGAAGTGAAAATAGAAAGAGGGCGCCGGTTCGGCAACCGGCGCCCTCTCGGAATGTCTGTGTCGACGATTTATTAGCCGATCGACTTGCGCGGCTCGGTGGCTTCCGGCGGAATGATTTCCGGCTCGGCGCCAGCGGATGCCGCCACTGCCTTGGCGTGGCGGCGGCGCCAGTCGCCGAGGAAGAGCAGGATCGGCGCTGCGATGAAGACCGACGAGAGCGCGGCGACGGCAATGCCGAACACCATCGGGATCGCAAAGCTCTCGACCGCGCTGCCACCCCAGATCGCCATCGGAAGCATGGCGAGGAAGGCGGTGGCGGAGGTATAGAGGCTTCGGCCGAGCGTTTCGTTGATCGACTTGTCGATGAGTTCGCGAAGCGGCATCGACTTGTAGAGGCGCATGTTTTCACGCATGCGGTCGTAGACCACGACCTTGTCGTTCACCGAATAACCGACCAGCGTCAGAAGGGCCGCGATGGCCGTCAGGTTGAAGTCAAGCCCGGTAAGCGCGAAGAAGCCGATGGTCTTCGTCACATCGAGGATGAGGGTCGCGATGGCGCCGACCGCAAATGGCCATTCGAAGCGCGCCCAGATATAGACGAGCATCGCCAGGCTTGCGAGAACTACCGAGAGAAAACCGGCGACCGCAAGCTCGCCGCTGACCTTCGGGCCAACGACTTCCGTCCGTTCGATCGTTGCCGACGGATCGACCTTGACGATCTCTGCCTTCAGCTGATTGACGGCGGTCGTCTGCGCTTCTTCGCCCCCCGGCTGGCGCTCGGCCCGGATAAGCACGTGGTTGCTGTCGCCGAAGGACTGCAGCGCCACTTCGCCGAGGCCTAGTGCATCGAGTCCTTCACGGAAGGAGGCGAGATCGGCTGGCTGTGCCGTCTTCACTTCCAACTGGATGCCGCCGCGGAAGTCGACGCCGTAGTTGAGGCCCGGCGTGACGAACAGCACGACGGAAATGATGGAAAGGGCGGCCGAAAGCGCAAGGCCGAAGAAGCGCGCTTTCATGAAGTGGATTTGCGTACCGTCCGGAACGAGGCTGATCGGAAGCAGCGGCTTGATGTTGATGACCTTCATCTTCGTGCGGCGGACGATTGCCATCATCGCGACACGGACGATGGAAACGGCGGTGAACATGGAGATCATGATGCCGAGGCCCATGGTGACGGCGAAGCCGCGAACCGGGCCGGAGCCGAACCAGAACAGCAACACGGTCGCGATCAGCGCCGTCATGTTACTGTCGACGATGGTCGAGTAGGCGCGGCTGAAGCCGGCGTCGATCGCGGCGAATGCGCCGCGGCCCTTGCGGGTTTCTTCACGGATACGCTCGTTGATGAGAACGTTCGCATCCACCGCCAGACCGATGCCGAGGACGACACCGGCAATGCCGGGCAGGGTCAGCGTCGAGCCGATCAGTGTCAGGCCGGCGAAGGTCAAAATCACGTTTAGGAACAGCGCGACGTTTGCGAGCAGACCCCAGCCGCCATAGAGGAAGAACATGAAGCCGACGACCAGTGCGAAGCCGATGAGGCCGGAGGTCAGGCCCTTCTTGATGGCGTCACCGCCGAGATCGGCGCCGACGGTGCGTTCCTCGATGACGGTGAGCTTGGCGGGAAGGGCGCCGGCACGCAGCATTGCCGCAAGCGTGGTGGCGCTTTCAGCCGTGAAGCTGCCGGAGATCTGGCCGGAGCCGCCGGTGATCGGTTCGCGAATGACGGGCGCGCTCAGCACCTTGCCGTCGAGGACGATGGCGAATGGATTGCCGACATTCTGGCGGGTAATATCCGCAAAGCGGGTTGCGCCGGCGCTATCGAAGCGGAAGCTGACGATCGGCTCGCGGGTGTTCTGGTCGAAGCCGACGCGGGCGTCCGAAAGGCGGTCGCCGGAGATTTCGACGCGGTCTTCCACCGGATAGGTGTTGCCCTCCTCGTCTTTCATCAAGGTCACGCCCGGTGCCGGGGCGTTGTTCGGGGCAAGCATGTGGAACGTCATCTTGGCCGTGGAGCCGAGCAGCTGGCGCAGGCGGGTCGGATCCTGCGTGCCGGGAAGCTGAACGAGGATACGGTTTGCGCCAACACGCTGGATCGTCGGTTCGGCAACGCCGACCTGGTCGACGCGCTGGCGGATGACCTCGAGGCTCTGCTCGACGGCCGAGTTCACGTTCTGTGTGATACCGGCTTTGGAGAAGGTCATCGTGACGTTGTTCGCGCCGCTGGCAGCGATATCGAGGTCGGACTGACCGGCGGTAAGGCCGACGCCCACAGGGTTCGCCAGCGTCTGCAGATCAGTGATGGCGGCATCGCGCTGCGTCGGGTCCGTCAGCGTCACGACGATCTGGTTCTGGTTGCGGGCGACCGAGCTGGTCGCAACACCCTTTTCGCGCAGCACGCGGCGGGTATCCTGCAGGAGCGATTGCAAGCGTTCCTTCGTCAGTTCCGATTCATCGACTTCGAGAACCAGGTGGGAGCCGCCGCGGAGGTCGAGACCAAGGGAGACCTGCTCGTGAGGCAGCCAGGAAGGTACGCGGTCGAGGACGTTTTGCGGCAGGACGTTCGGCAACGCCGTGAAAATGCCGAAGAGGATGATCACCGTGTAAGTGAGCATCAGCCATGGTGAAGTGCGCATGTCGTTGTATTCCTTGAATATGCATATACCGGCGCGGTGCGCTGGCGGTGTGTCATGTGATTTTGCAAAGGCGCGATGGTCGCGATATCAAGCGGCGGGCGGGGCTCGCGGCTGATTGCCCGGCAGTGCGGCCGGACGAAGAGCAGTATCGATCGGCGGCAGAGCCGCAGGCGGGCTCCACTTTGCGAATTCGAGATGCGGCGGTACCGGCAGCGGGACCGGACCCAAATCGTGAAGCGTTTGTTTCGGCGCAACCTTGCGATCGGCGGCGAGAATGCCGCGAACCGCCTCGCGCGCCGTCAGCTGGGGCGGCTGCGTTTCCTTGCCGGGCAAGATCAGCGCATTATTGACTGAGGCTGCGGGACCGAGAATGAGATTGCCGCCGATGAGAAGGCCGATATAGGCGGTAATCGCAAGGACGAGCGAAACCGCGATGCGGGCGCTCAACCGGCGTGCATCGAATCCTTCCCCGTCATTCTTTGCGATCTCGCTCTCAAATCGGCTCAAAAGCGTAAAAACCCGTCATTCACTCTCGGACGGCACTGCGGCCGCGCCCGGAATTGTATCAGTCCCATGCCCATCTTCCTAGGCCGGACTGTCATGATGCACTTGGGCGAGCCGGTCAACCATTCCCATGGCGATTTCTCGCTCGCCCATGATGACGGTATCGGCGCCGTACTGTTTCAACTCGTCGACTTCAGCGTCCGAATGGGCGCGGGCGACGATCAGGATCGACGGGTTCACGCTGCGACCGTATTCGGCAACACGGCACGCTTCGAAGGCATTCGGGATGGCAATCACCAGGCTGCGCGCGCCGGGAAGATTGGCGAGATCGAGCACTTCGCGGGCGCCGGCATTGCCGAGAACCGTCTCAACGCCCTGCCCAGCAAGCTCTTCGATCCGCTTTTCGGAATCCTCGATGACCAAGAAAGGCGTGCCCGAAGACTTAAGGTTCCGACCGACGATGCTGCCGACGCGGCCGTAGCCGACGAGGATGGCGTGGCCGGAAAGCGACGTCGGCTGGATTTCGTCTTCGGGTTCGGCGGGCTCGATGGTTTCCTCGGCGGCAGCGGTTGTATCGACTGGAGCCTCCTCCCGCCTCGGACGGTGGAAGAGCGGGCGCATGCGGTCGCAGGCGAAGAAGAGCAGCGGGTTGAGGATGATCGAAATGAGTGCGCCTGCGAGGATGAGATCGCGGCCTTCTTCCGGCAGGAGGCCGAGATCGACGCCGAGGGCGGCAAGGATGAAGGAGAATTCGCCGATCTGTCCCAGGCTCGCGGAGATCGTCAGTGCCGTACCGGCCGGCTTTCGAAAGACCAGCACGATGAGAAAGGCGGCGACGGACTTACCGATGACGATGATGAAGACGGTTGCCAGGATGGGCAGCGGTCTTTCGATCAGGATGTTCGGATCGAAGAGCATGCCGACGGAGACGAAGAAGAGCACAGCGAACGCGTCGCGAAGCGGCAGGCTTTCCTGGGCGGCGCGATGGCTGAGTTCGCTTTCTGCAAGCACCATGCCCGCAAAGAAGGCGCCAAGTGCAAGCGACACGCCGAAGAGCTTCGCGGCGCCGAAAGCGACGCCGAGCGCGATGGCGAGCACGCCGAGGCGGAAGAGTTCACGCGAGCCGGTATGGGCGATCCTGTGCATCGTCCAGGGAATGAGCTTGCGGCCGAAGACAAGCATGAGGGCGACGAAGAGCGCCACCTTCACCAGCGTCATGCCGATGATGGCGGAAATGCCGAGATCGAGCCCGAACAGGCGGTTGAGGCCGGCCGAAAGCGGCTCGACCGGCGCATGTTCACCACCGCCGATGCTGGCGGCTGCGGGTATCAGCACGAGCGCGAGGACCATGGCCAAGTCCTCCACGATCAGCCAGCCGACGGCGATCTTGCCGCGTTCCGTTTCCACGAGGCGGCGTTCTTGCAGCGCCTTTAGGAGAACGACGGTCGAGGCGACGGAGAGCGCAAGACCAAAGACGAGACTGCCGCCGGTCGACCAGCCCATCAGCGCGCCGAGACCCCAGCCGAGGAGGGTCGCGAAGGCGATCTGGGCGATGGCTCCCGGCACGGCTATGCCGCGAACCGAAAGCAGGTCCTTGAGCGAGAAGTGCAGGCCGACACCGAACATCAATAGGATGACGCCGATTTCGGCAAGTTCGGGCGCGAGATCCTGGTCCGCCACATAGCCCGGGGTGTGTGGGCCAACGAGAATGCCGGCAACGAGATAGCCGACAAGCGGCGGCAATCTCAGGCGGTTGGCGATGGCGCCAAGGATAAACGCCAGCACGAGACCCCCGACGATCGTCGAAATCAAAGGCGTGTCGTGCGGCATCGCTCTCTCCCGGTCTGGAATTCCTGCTCAAAAAGTGACATATATGGCTTATATTGACCAATATGGGTGGATTGAGATCATGGGTCAAGGCGCAAAGGAGACGATTCTCACGCCTGCTTTATGCCGGGCGGCACGCGGTTTGCTCGATTGGACGCAGGCCGAACTCGCCGCGCGGGCATCGGTTTCGCGCAGTACAATACGCGACTACGAAGGGCAGAACCATGAAATCCACCGCGCCACCGAGGCGCAGCTGCGCCTTGCCTTCGAGGACGGCGGTGTTCGCTTCGTTGAAATCGAAGGAGCGGGGACAGGGCTTTGCCTGCCTCCCGCGGCCAGTCTTTAGCTCTGCGGTCTAAGGCAGCTGGCAGGTGCTTTGTAAGCATTGATCGTCCTGCCGCGGTAGTAGCCGTCGGCCGGCTGCCAGCTTTTGACCAGTTCCGGTGCCGCGGCTGCACAGATCAGTTCGTTGCGGGTGACGAAGAGAACCTGATCCTGCACATCCGCCGGCAATGCGAAGTTCTGCTCGTAGTAATTGTCCGGGAAGCCGGCGGGCGGACGCGAATAGATCTTGAGCGGTTCGTTCCTGAGCGTATGGAACATGTCGGCGACGAAATCGCGATTGTCGGTGACGACGATGCCAAGTCCGGCCTGCTTGGCTAGCACACCGGCTTCGCGGCTGATTTCGCTGCGGCCGAGATAGCGCTTCATCGCTTCATCGCCGCCCGGAAGTATCAATTGATGCGCAAAGATCGTCGCAAGCGGAAAAAGGAAGCTCGCAACGCCGCCGACGATGAGCGAAATGCGCAGGCCCCTCGGCCATAGCTGCGTGAGCACCCAGACGGCAAGGACCGTACCTGCGACATAGGCCGACACGCCCCAATTCGCCTCGGCTTTGGCGACGAAGGCCTGCAGGGTGATGAGCAGGACGACGGGCATGGAAAGCCAGATGAGGAGTTTCTCTTTCTCGCCGCTCTTGCCATTGATCATGCGCCAAGTCGCCCAAAGCATCGCGAAGAAGACGATCGGCCCGACGACCCCGAACTGTGCGGCGAAGAATTCAAGCGCGCCGCCAAAGTTCAGCTGCATCTGGTCCCACTTCGCGATGTCTTCGGTGTGGCGCACTGTGGTTGCGTCATGGGTGATGTTCCACCAAAGGTTTGGCGAAGCGACGGCGAGGGCGGCGGCGACCGAAATGAAGAAGTCGCGCCAGGCAATCCGCGCAGCCGGAACCAGAAGCAGCGCGATCAGCCCGCCGGGAACGATAAAAAGGACCGCGTATTTCGACAGGAAGGCGCAACCGAAGGCGACACCCATGACGAGCGCAAGTGCGCCCGAGCGCTTCTCGGTCAGTCTGAAATAGGCCCAGAGGCCGATCGTCATGAAAAACAGGAGAACGACATCGGTGGAGAAGAAGACGGAGGAGAGCGCGACGGCAGGCATCGTGATGTAGATGACACCGGTCCAGCCTTCAATTTCGGGACCGGCAACGCGCTTTGCGAACTGCATCAGCAGCAATGCCGTGGCCATATGCACGAGAGGCCCGCAGAGCCGCACCCAGAAGATGTCGGTTGAGCCGGCAATTTCCGTCATCGACCGGATGAACCAGGCGATCATCGGTGGCTTCGAATAATAGCCGAAGTCGAGATTCTGCGACCAGAACCAGTATTGCGCCTCGTCGACGAAGAAATCCGTCGTATCGAAATGCAGCATGACAATACGCCACAGGGTGACGGCGAGAATGATGAAAAAGCCGGTTCTGGCAGTCATGAACAACTTCCGCTGAGCTTGAGCGCCTGCGATACATCAGAGGAAGAGGGCTGCCAACGGGGCGGCGCAAGAAAGCCGCACTATGCCGCAGGCGGCAACGGCATTCAGAGCACGCGGAGGGTGAGGCTGCCGCGACTGGCCTCGATCCTGTCGAGCAGGGCGATGGCGGCCAGCGTAGCGATCGCGATGAGGCAGGAACCCAGTCCAAGAACAATCATTGCTCTATCCTTAACGACATCATGTCATGTCTGAGGTGCCGGATATAGCATAGAGCTTGCGCGGGACTTGTAGCGCGCCTGCAACTGCGCCGGACTATTTCGTTGAACGTGCTCGAAATGCTTGGAAAGGGCGGTTTGTTAAAACGCCTATTAACCTTCAAGCAAGGAATTAACCATAAACATTGCGAGACACGTCGGAATGGGAAGATGTTTGCTCGTTCCCACCAGGCATGAAGCCGTCCCGCCGTACCGGCTCGATCCGGTATCCATCTCTTTTCCGAAACAGATTTGCTGATCGGGATACTTCCGCCGTCCGGTTTGCGCCGGTGGCGACAAAGGTCGTTTCCCTGCATTGCGCTCGTCGGATGGAGCACAACGGTTTTTCACCGGACCTTGTCCGGAATGTGGTTGGGGATAGGCATTGGGGCAGGACATGCCATCAGATCAGGCCAAGGGCGCGCAGGCAGGCAGCCTTCGCGATCGCTTGCGCTTTGCCGGTCTCGATGCCGCGCAATGCGAGGCGGTGCGCCGTCACCGGCCGCTGCTCGAAGCCCGGCTGAAGAGCGGTCTTCGCGACCTGTTCCAGCGCTTCCAATCTTTCCCGGACGCGGCCTGCAATTTCCAGAACGAGCGCCAGCTCGACCGCCTGCACGATCTTCAGTCCACCCACTGGGACGTGCTGACCGATGCGCGCTTCGACAGCCTCTATGCAGAGCGCGTCAAGGTTCTTTCCGATAGCGAAAGTAAGATGGGGCTCGATCCGCGCTGGCACGTGGCCGGCCATGGCGTCATGCTGGAGCATATCATTTCCGGTCTTGCGGGCGAGCTGGCAGGCAAGCCGCTGCTGCCGGGCGCCAAGCGCCGCGCGAAAGAAATCTCCGAGATGATGACGGCCATCATCCGCCTCGTCATGGTCGATGTCGAAATCGCCGTTTCGCTGCGCTTCAATTCACTGCGTGCATCCCAGCAGGGCGCGCTTGCCGAGCAGCGTGAAAACGACAAGGCGGAGATCGCCCGGATTTTCGGTGACGTGGTCGACGGCCTGGCGGCCCGCGACCTGACCGTGCGCGCAGCCACCGATGGCGATGCCTATGCCGATATCGCCGTTGCGCTCAATGCGGCACTCGACGGCGTTCAGGCTGAATTTGCGGCAATCAGCGAGCGCATGGCAAAAGCCGAACTCTCCACGCGTTCGCTCGCGGCTGCCTCGCAGGGCCTTTCGGGCAATGCAGCCGGTCATTCGCAGCAACTCATGACATCGGCAGCAGCGCTCGAAGCAATCGCCGGAAGCGTCCGCAACGGCGCATCGGAAAGCCGCGCTGCGGAAAAGGCCGCGGCTTCCACCCGCGCGGCGGCAGAAGAGAGTGGCCAGGTCGTCGGCCACGCCATCAGCGCGATGGCGGATATCGAGCAGTCCGCCGAAAAGATCGGCCAGATCATCGGCGCAATCGACGAGATCGCCTTCCAGACGAACCTGCTGGCGCTGAACGCGGGTATCGAAGCCGCGCGTGCCGGCGAATCCGGCCGCGGCTTTGCGGTCGTGGCGCAGGAGGTGCGGGCGCTTGCCCAGCGTTCTGCCGAAGCCGCTCGCGAAATCAAGACGCTTGTCACGACGACCAAGGCGCAGGTCGATGCCGGCGTTCAGATGGTCGGCCGCACGCAGGATTCGATCGGCAACATCGTGCGGCAGGTAACCGGCATCAATGCGGCAATCGCGACGATTGCGAGCCAGACGGGCGAGCACGCGGCAAGCCTCGACACAGTGACAGCTGACGTCAAGGCGCTTGGCGGGCAGGTTGCCGACAGCGCGGCATCCGCCAACCGCGCAGCCGAAGGCGCCGATCATCTGCACACGGTGATCCTCCAACTGGGGCAGACGATCCGCGCGTTCCGCATCGCCCGCGAAAACGCCCGTGTCGAGGCCGCGCCGCTCAGCGCTTCGCGCCAACGCAGTATCGAGATCGCGGCCCGTCCCGCCACGCTTGACGAGCAATACGACAACGAGGATTTCGGGTTTTCCCGTCCGGCTGTGAGTTTCGGAGGCGGCCGGAATGTTTACTAACCTATCGGAATATGACCTCGCCTTATTTTTGCGGGCACGGGACAAGGGGACAAGGAAAAGCTGATGGCAGCAAAGAAGAGTGGGAAGACGCTGAATTTGGCAGCAGTGCTTGACCTCAACGAGGCTTCGGCCTTGCGCGACAAGCTTATCTCAGTGCGTGGCAGCGATCTTTCGATCGATGCGTCCGCCGTTGAGCGTCTCGGTGGCCTGTGCGCTCAGGTCCTGATGGCTGCGGCCAAGACGTGGAACAAGGACAAGCATTCGTTCACCTTCACGAAAGTGTCCGATGCATTTCACAAAACCATGCAGCTGGTTGGAGTCGACATCGACCACCTGCTTGCCAAGGAGATCCGGCAATGAAGAAAAAAGTGCTTACCGTGGATGATTCACGGACCATCCGAAACATGCTTCTCGTGACGCTCAACAATGCGGGCTTCGAGACGATCCAGGCCGAAGACGGGGTTGAAGGCCTTGAAGTCCTGGAAGAATCCAACCCGGACGTCATCGTGACCGACATCAACATGCCGCGCCTCGACGGTTTCGGCTTCATCGAAGGTGTTCGCCGCAACGAGAAGTATCGGGCGATCCCGATCCTGGTGCTGACGACCGAAAGCGACGCTGAAAAGAAGAACCGCGCACGCCAGGCCGGCGCCACCGGCTGGATCGTCAAGCCGTTCGACCCTGCCAAGCTGATCGATGCCATTGAGCGCGTAACCGCTTAAACCCAGGATTCTCTCCTATGGATATGAACGAAATCAAAGAGATCTTTTTCCAGGAATGCGAGGAACAGCTCGCCGAACTGGAATCCGGTCTCATGAAAATGAATGATGGCGATCGCGATCCGGAAACCGTCAATGCGGTGTTCCGTGCCGTCCATTCGATCAAGGGCGGTGCCGGCGCCTTCGGTCTGGACGATCTCGTCGCCTTCGCCCATGTGTTCGAGACCACACTTGATTGCGTTCGTTCCAACAGGCTTGAGCCGACACAGGATGTCCTGAAGGTCATGCTGAAATCGGCCGACGTGCTTGCGGACCTTACCAATGCCGCCCGCGACGGCGGCAGCGTCGACGAGAGCCGCAGCCGCGGTCTGGTGAAGGAACTGGAAGCGCTGGCGAACGGAGAGCTGCCGTCTCCTTCCACAGCCGTTGAAGCGCCGACACCGAAACCTGTGCCAAAGGCGGCGCTTGCGCCTACCCCCGTGGCGGAGGCCCCGAAGGCGGCCGATGACAGCGGTTTCCAGCCGATCCCCTTCTCCTTCGACGATTTCGGCGCCGAGGAAGAGGCGGGCTCCGGTCTTCCGGTCTATGAAATCACCTTCAAGCCGCGCTCCGACCTCTATTCGAAGGGCAACGACGCCACGTTGCTGCTACGCGACCTCTCCCGCCTCGGCGAGATGAGTAGCTACTGCAACATGGACGATCTGCCGGGCCTCGACTGTCTCGATGCCGAAGCCGCCTATTTCAGCTGGAATATCACGCTGAAGACGGACAAGGGCGAGGATGCCATCCACGCCGTGTTCGAATTCGCTGAATGGGATTGCGACCTGGCCGTCAAGGCAGTCGAAGCCGCAACCTCTGTATCGTCCAACGACGAACTGCCGATGATCCCCGTTCCCTTCGACCTTTCGATCCTGGATGAGGGTGCTGCCGAGGCACCGGCGGAGCCGAAGTCGGATGCTGCAGCTGCCGCCGTGGCCGCCGCCGAGACGGCCTCAAACGTCACCCAGATGGCGGCCGCCGCGGCTCGCGTCGAAAAGAAGGAATCCGCCGCTTCGGCTGCCGCAAGTGCTGCCGCCGCTGCCCAGAACAATGCCGCAGCCGGTCAGACGATCCGTGTCGATCTCGATCGCGTCGACCGCCTGATCAACCTCGTCGGCGAGCTGGTCATCAACCAGGCGATGCTCTCCCAGAGCGTCATCGAGAATGACACGACGGGCACATCGTCCATCAACATGGGTCTCGAAGAGCTGCAACAGCTCACCCGCGAGATCCAGGACTCGGTCATGGCGATCCGCGCGCAGCCGGTTAAGCCGGTCTTCCAGCGCATGTCGCGCATCGTTCGCGAAATCGCCGACATGACGGGCAAGACCATCCGCCTGATTACCGAAGGTGAAAACACCGAAGTCGACAAGACGGTCATCGACAAGCTGGCCGAACCACTGACGCACATGATCCGCAATGCGGTCGACCACGGCATCGAAACGCCGGAGAAGCGTGCAGCAGCCGGCAAGAATACCGAAGGCACGGTTCGTCTGACGGCAAAGCACCGTTCCGGCCGCATCCTGATCGAGCTCGCCGACGACGGCGCCGGCATCAATCGCGAGAAGGTTCGCCAGAAGGCAATCGACAACGATCTGATCCCCGCCGACGCTAACCTTTCGGACGAGGAAATCGACAACCTGATCTTCCTGCCCGGCTTCTCGACGGCCGACAAGATCTCCGACATTTCGGGCCGCGGCGTCGGCATGGACGTCGTCAAGCGCTCGATCCAGGCCCTTGGCGGCCGCATCAACATCACCTCGCGTCCGGGCCATGGCTCCGTCTTCACGATGAGCCTGCCGCTGACCCTCGCCGTCCTCGACGGCATGGTGGTCACGGTCGCCGGCCAGACGCTTGTGGTACCGCTGACCGCCATTGTCGAAACACTGCAGCCGGAAGCTGCTGCGATCCATTCATTCGGTGCGAACCACCGTCTGATCTCGATCCGTAACAGCTTCTGCCCGCTGGTCGATGTCGGCCGCATCCTGAACTTCCGCGCAACGCAAGCAAACCCGGTCGAAGGCGTCGCACTGCTGGTGGAATCCGAAGGCGGCGGTCAGCGCGCGCTCATGGTCGATGCGATCCAGGGCCAGCGTCAGGTGGTCATCAAGAGCCTCGAGGCGAACTATACGCATGTGCCGGGCATCGCTGCGGCAACGATCCTCGGCGACGGGCGCGTGGCGCTCATCCTCGATGTCGATGCCGTCGTCGGCGCCTCGCGCGGCCAGGCACTGAAACCCGAAATGTCGTTGGCAGCAGCTGGATAGGGTCATGTCGTACACCGTGAAAAATCTGAGCCAGGGGGATCGCGAGCTCATCGCGTTCCGCATCGGCGACCAGGAATTTTGCGTAAACATCATGTCGGTTCGCGAAATCCGCGGCTGGACGCCGGCAACGGCCATGCCGCATTCGCCGGCTCACATGAAGGGCGTCATCAACCTGCGCGGCGCGGTGCTGCCGATCATCGATCTTTCGGCGCGGCTCGGCATGAAACCCGCCGAGCCGTCGGTACGCCACGTCATCATTGTCGCGCAGGTCCGGCGGAAGGTTGTGGGCCTGCTCGTCGACGCGGTCTCGGACATCCTCACCGTCACCGACGACAATATTCAACCGACGCCGGAAATCTCTTCCGACATAGAGCGCCAGTTTGCCCGGGGCATTCTTGCGATCGAAAAGCGGATGATCTGCCTGGTCGAATTGGAAGCCCTGTTCCCCGATACCGAAAGCGAAGCTGCATGAATGCGTTGAGTGCAAAAGATCTCAGGCAGGGGAACCCGGACGAGATCCTGGCGAGCGGCGAATATCCGCTGACGCGCCGTGACCTCATGGAAATCGCCGCGATGATCTACGCGGATGCAGGGATTTTCCTGAACGAGACCAAGGCTTCGCTGGTCTATTCGCGTCTTTCCAAGCATATCCGCAATCTCGGCCTGTCAGGTTTCCGCGAATACTGCTCGCTGGTTTCTTCGCCTGCGGGCGCCGCGCCGCGCCGCGAAATGCTTTCGCACCTGACCACCAACTTCACGCGCTTTTTCCGCGAGAACCATCACTTCGAGCACCTGCGCGACCACGTGCTGCCGGAGCTTCTCAATCGTGCCAAGACGGGCGGGCGTGTCCGTATCTGGTCGGCCGCATCTTCCGACGGGCAGGAGCCATATTCGATTGCGCTGACCGTGCTTTCGATGATGCCCAACGTCGCGGACTACGATTTCAAGATCCTTGCGACCGATATCGACCCAAAGATACTCAATCTCGCTCGCGCCGGATGCTACGACGAGACGGCTCTCGAAACCGTATCGCCGGCCATGCGCAAGCAGTGGTTCACGGATGTCAACGTGGATGGGCGCCGCAAATTCCAGGTCGATGACCGCGTCAAGCGCCTGATCACCTACAACGAGCTGAACCTGATGGCGCAGTGGCCCTTCAAGGGCAAGTTCGACGTCATCTTCTGCCGAAACGTCGTGATCTATTTCGACGAACCGACGCAGATGAAGATCTGGTCGCGCTTTGCCGAACTGCTGCCGGAAGGCGGACATCTTTACATCGGCCACTCCGAGCGCGTTTCCGGCGAAGCAAAGCACGTCTTCGACAATATAGGCGTTACCACCTATCGCCACACCACAAAAGCATTGGGGAGAAAGGGATGAGCGCACCGGCAAGAGTTCTCGTCGTTGACGACTCCCCGACGATGCGCGGGCTGATCAGCGCCGTCCTGAGTTCCGATCCGGACGTCAACGTCATCGGCCAGGCGGGCGATGCGCTGGAAGCGCGCGAGGCGATCAAAAAGCTCAATCCCGATGTCGTCACGCTCGACATCGAGATGCCGAACATGAACGGCCTGGAATTTCTCGAAAAGATCATGCGGCTTCGCCCCATGCCGGTCATCATGGTCTCCACCATGACGCATCGCGGCGCGGAGGCGACGCTCGCCGCGCTCGAGATCGGGGCCTTCGATTGCGTCGGAAAGCCTGCCCCCGGCGAGCCGCGTCCCTTCGGCGATCTGGCCGAGAAGGTCAAGGCTGCCGCGCGCACGCAGCGCCAGTTCGTGCAGCCGCCAGCAGCTCCGGTTCCGCCGGTATCGGTCGCCGATTTCCGGGTCGGACGCAAGATCGTCGCGATCGGTTCGTCGACGGGCGGCGTCGAAGCGCTGATCGCGGTGCTGCAGAAGTTTCCGGCGAACTGCCCGCCGACGGTCATCACCCAGCATATGCCGCCGACCTTCACCAAAAGCTTTGCCGACCGCCTCAATCGCCTCTGTGCTCCGGTCGTTGAAGAAGCGACGGATGGCGCACGTTTAGAGATTGGTAAGATTTATCTGGCACCAGGCGGGGAACGTCATTTGCAGGTCGCGAATGCGTCCGCACCCAGTTGCCGTCTCGTCGAGCGCGATCCGGTAAACGGCCATCGCCCCTCGGTCGACGTTCTCTTCGATTCCGTTGCCGAACTTGCCGGACGCAATGCGGTCGGCGTGATCCTGACAGGCATGGGCCGCGATGGCGCGGCTGGCCTCTTGAAGATGCGCCATGCCGGCGCGCGCACTCTCGGACAGAACGAAAAGACCTGCGTGGTCTATGGAATGCCGCGAGTGGCCTATGAACTCGGTGCCGTTGAGCAGCAGCTGCCACTGAATGCCATCGGCGAAGAAATACTGAAAATGACAGCCGCCCGAAAGGAAGGGACAGAATAATGTCGATTGCGGAGAAAATCAAAGTTCTGATCGTCGACGATCAGGTCACAAGCCGGTTGTTGCTCAGCGATGCGCTGACCCAGCTCGGCTTCAAGCAGATCACTGCTGCCGGCGACGGCGAGCAGGGCATGAAGATCATGGCCCAACAGCCGCATCATCTGGTGATCTCGGACTTCAACATGCCGAAGATGGATGGTCTCGGTCTGCTGCAGGCCGTACGCACCAATCCGGCAACCAAGAAGGCTGCCTTCATCATCCTGACAGCACAGGGCGATCGTGCTCTCGTGCAGAAGGCCGCTCAGCTCGGCGCCAACAACGTGCTTGCCAAGCCCTTCACCATCGAAAAGATGAAGGCGGCGATCGAAGCCGTGTTTGGAGCGCTGAAATGAATGTCGAGGCAGCAGCCCGCCGCGTTCATATCATTCAAGGCGAATGGAAGGTCCTGAATGATCCGACCGCGGTTTTGACGACCATCCTTGGTTCGTGTGTGGCTGCCTGTCTGCGCGATCCCGTGGCCGGTGTCGGCGGTATGAACCACTTTCTGCTCCCAGGCACGGGTAACACGCCGATGAGTGGCGGGGACGCGACGCGCTATGGCGTTCACCTGATGGAATTGCTGATCAACGGCCTTCTGAAGCAGGGCGCGCGCCGCGACCGCCTGGAGGCCAAGATTTTCGGCGGGGCGAAGACGATCTCGACTTTCTCCAATGTCGGTGAACAGAACGCCGCCTTCGCCATGCAGTTCCTGAGGGATGAAGGCATCCCGGTCGTCAGCTCCAGTACCGGCGGCGAACACGGCCGCAAGCTGGAATACTGGCCGGTTTCGGGCCGCGCGCGCCAGTACCCGCTGACCGGCGCTGAAACGCAGAAGACGGTGGCTCTCGAACAGCGCCCTGTCGCACCCCACAAGCCGGTCGAAACAAGTATCGAATTTTTCTGATGACAAGGATCTTTCTATGACTTTCAGTGGAACGATAGAGCTGCCTTCGCCGGTCGAAGCGCTTCCGGATATCCTTATGCGTATCGTTTCCGAACTGCACGATGTCGCCTATCTCATCGAACGCATCGAGCCGCAGCTTCTCGAAATCGGCGGCGCCGATGTCCTGCACTCGCCCGATAGCATGAAGATCATGCAGGGCATCGATCTTGCCGTTCAGAAAACCCGCGGCCTCGCTGAATTCATTGACACGATCACCGGCGAGATTCCCCAGAGCTGGGCTGTTGACGTTGCGACCGCGCTCAGCCTGGTCAAACTTGCAGAAATGCAAAAAGCGCTCGGCGGTGCCACGCGCCACGGCCATTCCCAGCCGCTCAGCAAGGCGGCCGGCGACTTCGATTTCTTCTGATTTGAAAGCTCCCGACCTGCCCTGACGAAACGCTCGCACAAGTTTCGCCGTCTATCAACAAATGAGGCAATAAGCCTGTTTTGTCTTTGACGGATCGTGCGAGAACAGAATGAATCTGTTAAATCAATTAGTTCAGCTCATTAAGAACTTAGGTTCGCTGGGGCGAACACGCTTGTTGGCGCTCGCTGGCGTTGGCGTTTTTTCAATTGCAATTATCTTGGCTGCTGCCCTTTTCGTCAACAAACCGGCGCAGGAAACGCTCTATGTCGGCCTTGACACCCCTGACCTCAACCAGATCAGCATGGCTCTTGCGGAAGCCAATATCGGCTTCCAGGTCGGTTCCGACGGCTCAAGTATTACTGTGCCTGCCGGCATGACGGGCAAGGCCCGCCTGCTGCTTGCCGAGCGGGGCCTACCGAACAGCGCGAATGCAGGCTATGAACTCTTCGACAATGTCGGCTCACTCGGCCTCACCTCCTTCATGCAGGAAGTCACACGCGTGCGTGCGCTCGAAGGCGAGATAGGCCGCACCATCCAGTCCATTTCAGGCATCACCGCCGCTCGCGTCCATATCGTTATGCCGGAAGTCGGAAACTTCCGTAAGGCGGAGCAGAAGCCGACAGCCTCCGTCATGATCCGGGCAAGCGCTGCGGCCGGCCGCAGTGCCGCCACCTCGATTCGCCACCTCGTCGCCTCGGCTGTGCCGGGGCTTGATGTCGATGATGTGACGATTCTTGATTCCGCCGGCCAGCTGCTCGCATCTGGCGACGAGGCAAGCAACAGCTCGCTGAACCGTTCGCTGAACATCGTCCAGAACGTCCAGCAGGAAGTCGAATCGAATATCGACAAGGCGCTGGCTCCGTTCCTCGGCATGGATAATTTCCGCTCCAGCGTGACCGCCGATCTCAACACGGATGCGCAGCAGATCCAGGAAACCGTCTACGATCCGGAATCAAAGGTGGAGCGCTCCGTGCGCACGACCAAGGAAGCCTCGCAGTCGCAGCAGAAGCAGTCCGATAACGCAACGACCGTCGAGCAGAACGTTCCGCAGGCCGCCCCCGAGCAAGGTGGCAGCAATAGTCCGGAATCGCAGGACAAGTCGGACAAGAAGGAAGAGCAGACAAACTACGAGATCAACAGCAAGACGACCGCCACGACTCGCAACAGCTACGAGATCGAGAAGCTCTCGATCGCCGTTGTCGTCAACAAGGGCCGTATCGCCCAGATGGTCGGCGAACCTGCGGATCAGGCGAAGATCGATGCTTATCTCGCCGAGATGCAGAAGATCGTCTCGTCGGCAGCCGGTATCAGTGCTGATCGCGGCGACGTCGTCACGGTGACGGCAATGGACTTCCTCGAGAACCAGCTTCTCGAAGATGCCGCCGGCGGCGTTCGCGTCCTCGATATGCTGAGCCGCAACCTGGCGGGCATCATCAACTCGCTGGCCTTCCTGGGCGTCGCCTTCGTGGTGGTCTGGATGGGCGTGCGGCCCCTGGTGCGCAGCATCAGCGGTGGCGGTGCGGGAGTCATCGGCGACACGTCTTCAGAAAGCGTTGGCCTGGAGCTGCCTGATTTCGCACCGGCCGGTGGAGCGGCTGCCGGCAGCGCGCTCATGGACGGCTTCGGTTCGGACTTCGGCTTCGACAGCACCGAGGATCTGCTCAGCCTGGGCGACGACGACGGAAACTTCAACCGCCGCGTCAAGGAAGGCCCGGAGCGGAAGCTCGCGCGAATGGTCGAGATCAACGAGGAACGCGCCGCGAAAATCCTCAGGAAATGGGCGGTGGACAACGCCGCCTAAACGAAAGGCCGGGAGACCGGCCTTTTTTAACGTCTTCATCCGCCCGCTCGCCAGATCACGGATTTGTTATCGGAAGCTTGCCGCGCGGGACATATTTTACACAAGATTGAAAAGGCACTCGATTTATTCCAGATCGAGGCGAAAGCGGAAGTTTCTCCTTACATAAATAAAAAGAAATAGCTTGGTAGGAAGACTGCTAAAGCCGAAAATTTTTTCTGTAAATACATATTCATATGTCACGCGCCGCAGCGGCGGATTTTTTCTCGATACTCGAATTACTGTTAGGTATGTTTAAAGTATATATGAATTGTGGCGCAGAATTACTTATATGGTGACTCGCCTAAAAGGAGTGGTGTGTTGCGATATTGAGAGAATCACCATAGATTCCAGACATCTAATCAAGCGATGTCTGAGCGCGAATCACGCGCACGGAAAGCGGCAAGAGTAAATCCCAAGAACTCGGATATGGTAGTTTCTATCGTCTGACTTACCCTTGGATGATTCGTTTAGTCATTGCCGCAGGCCGCGTCGGCCCTGCGCAGACAATGCCTTGCAGGAACGGGCACTCAGCCGCGGGACGTTGCCTATGGATATGCACATACTGCTTAAGGGCGAAAATCAGGCCGCGAATTTCGTTGGTCTCCAGGCCGTCAATCTTTGCTCTCGCGAGGAGCTCATTGGGCAGCTCAGCGAAATTGCCGACAGCGGGAGGTTGCAGGTCGCGCTTCGCACCCTGACGGACTACGTTGGAGCGTCGCATTACCTGCTGGCGCGATCCGACCTCATCCAGGAGGCCGGCCTCGATTTCATCGTGTCCTCGGACTGGCCGTTCGATCTCGTGAAGGACCTGGCGACGTCACTGACAAGCAGCTATGCACGCACGACCGAGCTGGAAAAGTGCATGCAGCTCTTCCAGCCAAATTTTGCTCTTCTGCCCGACAATGCCGACGTGCCGGATGGCGCCAGCCGCCAGTATTGTTCCTTGACGTTAAATGTCGGCCGTTCGCGGCTGTCGCTGATGTTCCTCTTCGATGACGGCTTCATCCTGTCACCGGAGCGGCTGCGGGACGTGGGACTCCTTGCAAGTTATCTCGCAAGTTCGCTCCGGTGCGGGGGCGCCCGGGCGGAGCGCGATTTTGAGCTGACGGAGCGGGAGCTCGAATGTCTCTTCTGGATCGCCGAGGGCAAAACCAGCGATGAGATCGCGATGATCCTCGGCATCTCCCGCAATACGATCAACAACTACATTACGAGCGTCATGCGAAAGACGGCGACCAAAACTCGCTCCGAGGCCATAGCGTTTGCGGTGAGAAATAATCTCGTCTGAGGGGAATTTATGGGGCATTCGTCAAGCAGGGCGATGGGTAGTACGGAACACATACGCAGCGTCCGCTTCAACAGGATAAGCAGCCGCTCCGACCTTTTCCCGCGGCTGGTGGCGATGCAGAAGCTGGCGGATGCCCAGAATTTTGCGGTCTACCGGATGAGCGGCTCAGGTCTGCCGGCGAAGCAGCGCCTGGTCTGCGAACTGGAAAACTGGGGACCTTCGGCAGCGGCGGCCTCAAGCAAGGCCCTTGTGGACGCTTATGGCGATGCGCTGCTGGACCATATCGAGAAATCACTCTTGCCTCTGTCCTGGGCCGGCGGCCATGATCGCGCCGCGCCCGGTTCAGCCGATTTCGCGCCGTTCATGGCGCGGCTGAAGGACGGCATCTTGCCATTTTCAGGCCTCGCTTTTCCGGTGCGGCTCGGTGCTGCAGGAAATGGCTTCGTCGTCTTCACCGGCGATTATCTTGATCCCGGCGGTGACGTGATCGTAGAGCTTCATGGCCGTAGCTGCCAAATCATGATGGATCTGCTCTCGCTGGACGAACGCCGCGCGGCGGCGGCAGAAGCGTTGAGCGAGCGCGAGATCGCTTGCCTGCAGCTTGCCGGCGACGGACGCATCAGCGAAGAGATAGCTGACAAGCTCGGGCTCTCGGTTCATACGGTGAATGCTTACCTCGGCTCGGCGACGATCAAGCTGGATTCGGTCAATCGCATCCAGGCAATCGCCAAGGCAATTCGCCTAGGCTACATCAGCTGACAAGCCCGGCGCGCGGCGGACCGGCCGGGCTCTTTATGCCTGATGTTGGAAAGCTCGATCAGCCGGCTAGCGCCTGCAGCGGCCGGGTATTGTACCGGCTTTCGCGCAGGCTGCGTTCGAAAAAGGCCGTGTTCACGTCCGGATCGGCGGACGGTTCATGAAAGGCGATGTGATTGATCTCGATGCCGGCATGCTCCTCCGCCAGGGTCAGCTGCGCATAGACCGTCACGCCGTGCGGCTTGATCTCGAGATCGAGGACGACCTCCGGCTTGCCACCCCATTCCAGCGTGTAATTGCCTCCAAGGCCGAAATTGACCGTGCCGGGATGAAAGAAGAGCTCCGCAGCCGAGGCCACCAGATCGGCGATGCTGCCGTAATACTCGAAGCGCAGCAGCGAAATCAGATCCGAAGCGTCGAGAAGCCGAAGCTCGGTCGCAACCGGGCTGATGGCTTCGGCAAGAATTCTTTCACGCTGAGAAGAGTAGGGGCATTTCTTCATTCGGCTTATCTTACCCGTTTGTTCCTGGCGTCGGCGGCGTAAACCCGGTGAATGAGCTCCGCCACTGCCTTGTAGAATACTGACGGGATGACACTATCGATCGAGACTTGCGCAAACATGGAGCGTGCAAGGGGCGGATCTTCGAAAACCGGAATTCCGTTCTTTTCGGCTATCTCTCTGATTTTCAACGCAATGAGGTCCTGACCCTTGGCGAGAACCACTGGCGCATCGTTTTCTTCGCGCACGTAGCGCAGGGCCACGGCATAGTGCGTCGGGTTGGCGATGACGAGCGTGGCGCGTTCGACATTGGCAATCATGCGGCGGCGGGCACGGTCTCGCATCAGCGAGCGCTGGCGGCCCTTCACGAAGGGATCACCCTGAGCCTGCTTGTTTTCTTCCTTCACTTCATGCCGCGTCATCTTGAGTTCGGTGAACCAGTGATGCCGCGACCAGAAGAAATCAGCGATCGCAACGACGGCTGTCGCGAAAAGCACGACCAGCACGATCTTGCGCATGATCGTCATCGTCCGCTCGAAGAAGGTTTGCGGGTCGGAGAACATCGCATCGATCGCGTTGAAATATTCGCTCTTCAGCACGAAGAACATGATCACGCCGACGATCAGGATCTTGAATAGCGATTTGCCGAATTCGATCAGGCCGGGCAGGCTGAATATGCGCGCAAAGCCCTTGGCCGGCGAAAGGCGCGACAGCTGCGGACGGATGCGTTCGAGAACCGGAGTGGGCAAATTCTGGCTTATGGATGCTACGACGCCGAAGATCATGAACAGCAGCATGGCCGGCGTGAGAAGCACGGCGCTCACCCAGCCGAGATGAACGAAGAGCGACATCGCGTCCGGCCCGGTCTCGATCTTCCACTGGTCCGGCTGCTCGAAGATGTCGCGAAGCGATTCGCTGACGCGGCTGATGCCGTCGGGCAGATAGAAGGTCAGATAGATGAAGGTCGCAAGAACGGTGGCAAAGATGGGCACTTCGCGTGAGAAGGGCGTATTGCCCTTCTCGGCCGCATCGGCCTGCTTTTTCGCTGTCGGGGCTTCTGTTTTGCTGTCCTTGTCTTCATCAGCCAAGCTCGCGGCCCTCCATCAATGGAAAGGGCCGCGGCAAGGCGCGGCCCGTTCCGAAAAGCGTAATCTCGTGGTGCATCGCGATCAACGCCGTGAGCGGCCTCTCGTCGGGTTGTCAACAGAAGCAGAAGCTTAGGCGGCTGCCGGCGCTTCGCCCTCCGTCTCCTTGAGCTGGATCTGGCCGGAATTTGCCAGCCGAATCGCTTCCTGGGCGACAGCACGCCGCGCAATGGCGATCTCGCGCGGATTGATGCCGACAGTGCCGCTCTGCAGGTCCGATTCGATCATTCGTCGCTGGCGCGGGCTGATCGACGAGAGAACGGCTTCGCGGATTTCGGCCGACGCGCCGCGCAAAGCCATGGTAAGAATGTCGGCGGAGATATCGTTGAGCAGCATGACACGGCTGCGCTGCGGCATGAAGAGAATGTCGTCGAAGAGGAAGATCTTCGGGCGAACCTTGTTGACGGATTCGCGGCTGATCGACTCCAGCGAAGTTAGCAAGGTATCGACCTGCGGCTTGTCCATCTCGTTCATGAGTTCGGCAACCTTGTTCGAGCCGATCGAATTCTTCTCGGCCTCGACCTCGGCCAGCAGCGTCATCACCTGCTTTTCGATGATGT
Source organism: Rhizobium sp. USDA 4016 (assembly GCF_056279705.1). Classification (NCBI taxonomy): domain Bacteria; kingdom Pseudomonadati; phylum Pseudomonadota; class Alphaproteobacteria; order Hyphomicrobiales; family Rhizobiaceae; genus Rhizobium; species Rhizobium sp. USDA 4016. The sequence continues at coordinate 3,302,087 of NZ_JBWCCY010000004.1, read as the reverse complement.
GCGCGACCTTGGGGCTGACGGATTTCAGGTTCACGGTACGGTTCATGATGTCCGCGCGGCGGCTGTCGGGAAGCTGCATCAGCACCTTGGCGCCGAAGGAAGACGGCATCATCGAAAGGATATAGGCGACGGTCTGCGGATGTTCGCGCAGCAGGAACTTGCCGATGAAGGCCGGATCGCCCTCGCCGAGACGATCCCAGATTGAGGTTTCGTATGCCTGGAACGCGGTGCGGCGGCCGAGAAGGCTGTCCACCTCGTCCGGAGTCAGGCCCTCCTCGAGAATGCTCTCGATGGCCTTGGCATTGTCCATAAGGCCGGCGCCTTCGGTGAAGAGATCTTCGAATTCGGCTACCAGGCCAAGAAGTTCATCCGGCGGGATGGCCCGCAGAGCCTGCGCGGAGGAGATAATCGTCTGCAACTCGGCCTGGGTGAAATACTTCAATAGCCGGCCTGCGACGCCTTTCCCCATAGCGAGGAGTACAGCCGCTGCCTTTTCAGCCTGGGTCAACGGTTTCCCGGCAAGTGCGCCGCCGAAATCGTCAAAGTCCATCATGGTCTAACCTCTCCGCCCCTAACCGGGGTCAGGCTTTTCTTGTGCTCAAAACTTCTATCAGTTTAACCCCGAAGCGGGTGTCGTCATTCTCCAGGACGGTGATTTCGCCACGTGCGATCTTGCGGCCGTTCACCATGATTTCAACCGGCTCGCCGATCTTCTTGTCGAGGGCGATGGTCGCGCCTTCGTTGAGATTCATCAGGCCGGAAACCTGCATGCGGCTGCTGCCGAGCATGATCTGGACGTCGATCGGAATGTCCATGATCAGTTCGAAGTTCGAAGACAGCGCGCTGCCGAGCGGTGCCGGTTCGGCGCTCGCCGCGGACAAAGCGGTATCACCGAAATCCGAAGAGCCGCCAAAGTCGCCGGCGCCGAAATCGCTGCTGTCGAACGATGTCTCGGCTGCGCCATCGCTGCCGAAATCGCCGAAGGCCGACAAATCGGTGCCGGTTCCGGCGCCGAATGCATCGGCTTCTTCGCCCAACTCCGCAAGCCCGCCGTCCGAATCCTGCTTCAGAACCCCGCGGAGATCATCGATCGCCTGGTCGAGGTCAGCTTCGTTGCCCGGAAGCTCCAGTGACAGATCGTCGTTCTGCTGTGTTTTCTTCGTAGCCATGAAATCACTATTCCAGTTGAAACTTGCCTCAAACTGCCGTCGCAGCCGAGGGGAGGGGAACCGATTAATTCATTAAATGACGGATGAGCTCGTCGTCGGAGCTGATCGTATCTTTGACCCGGACAGTATAATTTTCGCCGGAACGCCCGAACTCGCACACATACAATTCCTTGCTGTTGGCACTGACCTCGACACGGACGTCGCCAGTGTCGCGGAACGGAATGACATCGCCCGGCGCGAGCTTGGAGATGGTGCGCAGCGTCAGATCCTGAAGGCGGATTTTCGCGTCGAGCGTCACATGCGAACGGTGGACCTGTTCGGTGAGCTGTTCGGTCCATTCCGTGGACTTGGTGGGCTGGTTCGTTGCCTTCGGTGCGGAAATCTGCGTCTTAAGGAGCGGCGCCTGGGGCACGATCACCGAGAACTCGGACGTGATACCCGAAAGAGTGATTGACATGTTGATGGCCGAGGCGAATTCGTCCGGCGTATCGCTGGAGGGATGGCCGCGGAATTCGTGGGGATGCGGCGGCTCAAGGTTCGGTTCGAAACCGCCCGGTGCATTGACGGCGGAACGGAAGACATTGGCGATTTTCTCGAAAACCATGACCGCAAGTTCGAGCTCGATGACCGAAAGCGACCTATCGGCCGGCTGCTCGATCGTATCCGACGCAGCCCCAAGCAGGTTTTCCATCAGTGTGATGACGAAGCTGTTGCCGCAGGCAAAGGTGATGTTCTGCGACCAGTTGCGCAACGTCGCCTCGACGAGGGTCACGTTGGTGTCGAGGTCGGCAATCAGATCGTTCTTGTGGCCGGTACTACAGCCGAGATAGGCGACGGCGATGTCCAGCCCGGTTTCGCTCTTGAAGATATCCGGCAGGAATTCGCCATAGACCTCCGACAATGAAGCGCAGAGCTTTTCTATGGTCGCCCGGTCGCCGAGGCGTCCCGTCAGCTTCGCAAGAAGGACCGGATCCATTGCCGGCCTTTGAGGGGAAAGGTTGCTCATGGTCGTTTAGGCCGCCTTGTTCTCGCCACCCGGGTTCATCATTTCCTGTTCGACCGCGTCGATTGATGGGCGCTCGTAAGCAGAAATCGTCTTGCGGCCGTATTCGAGGGCCACCTGTGGTACGGAGCCGTTCATGTAGGCAAGCAAGGTCTGCTTCACGATGACGTAGAGGCGATGCTGCTTCGTGCGCACGACCTTGATCTGGGAGACGAGCGGCGAGCAGAGGCAATAAGACAGCAGAATGCCGAGGAAGGTGCCGACGAGCGCCGACCCGATCAGGTGGCCGAGGACCTCCGGCGAATCGTTGATGTGCGCCATGGCCTTGATGACGCCGAGAACGGCGGCAACGATACCGATCGCGGGGAAAGCGTCGCCCATGATCTGGATGGCGTGATAGGGCTTCATCTTGTCGTGCAGGATCGTATTGATCTCTTCGTCCATCAGAGCCTCAATCTCATGCGAGCGGGCATTGCCGATAATGATCAAGCGGACGTAGTCGCAGATGAATGCCGTCAATTCCTTGTTCTTCAGGATCGTCGGAGCTGACAGGAAGATCGAGGATTCGGCCGGATTGTCGATATGCGCCTCGATCTCGTTGCGTGATTTCGTGCGCAGGTCGCGCATTAGCGAATAGAGGACACCCAGCGTATCGAGGTAATTCCGCTCCTTGGGCACCGTATGCTTGAAGGCTTCACCGAGTGCCTTTCCGGAATCCTTCACCACCTTCATCGGGTTAGCCATGATGAAGCTGCCCAGGCCAGCGCCGCCGATGATGACGAGTTCGAAAGGCTGCCAGAGTGCGCCGACATGGCCACCCATCGCCATGAAGCTGCCAACGATGCAGCCGCAGGTAATCACAAATCCGATAATGATATTCATCGTCAGTCCAAACCTGAACGTTGTTTTCAACCTCAGGGATAGGGTCGCTGGCTTGCGTGAGGCTGATGGTTGGCACTTTGAGCCCGCATTGTGCATGCCAGCTTCGCACAAGGATTTGCCGTCAGGTTCAAGGTGACGAATGGACCGATTCGTCCGTTTCTGAGATGCCGCCTCAGCGAAACCGTGGATTAACAAATGACAGGAACCCGGTCTTCGTTCCGTTCATCGCCAATGCCAGGAGCCTATCATGCAATCCGGTCTTTATGTTTCCTTGTCATCCCAGATGGCACTCGAAAAGCGCCTGACGACAATTGCGGACAATATGGCGAACGTGAACACGACCGGATTTCGCGGGACGGAGGTGAAGTTCAATCAGTTGCTGAGCGACACCGACAACAAGCTGAACGCAAAGGTTGCCTTTGTCTCGCAGGGCAATGACTATCTATCCGGCGACAGCGGCGAGCTGCAGCACACCGGCAACATGCTGGACTTTGCGATCAAGGGCGACGCCTGGTTCGCACTGGATACGCCGGCGGGTCAGGTTCTGACCAAGGACGGCCGGTTCACCATGAAGGACACGGGCGAGCTGGTGTCGATCCGCGGATACCCGGTTCTCGACGCTGGCGGCGCGCCGATTCAGCTGAACTCGGCGGGCGGTGAGCCCAAGGTCGGCAATGACGGCATGATCTACCAGGGCGGCCGGCAGGTTGGCTCGCTCGGTCTCTTCGAAGCCGATATCAGCAAGGGTTACCTCCGCTATGAGAACAGCGGCGTCATGACCACGGAGACGCCGCGGGCCGTGACCGACCGATTCAATATCGGCATCGAGCAAGGCTATCTCGAAAACTCCAACGTCAACGCGATGCACGAAATCACCCAGCTGATCGAAGTCAACCGCGCCTTCGAGAGCATCGCCTCGCTGACGGCCGACAGCGAAAGCTCCTTCAACGAGGCCATCAAGACGCTGGGTGGCAGCCGTTGAGCGAAAGGTTTGACGGATGACCAACATGCCGCTGACTGAAGACGCGCTTTCGCCGAAGCTGGATCATCTGGCCGGCCTCGTCAGCCGCTATACCAAGCCGGAATATGCGGTCGCACATGGCGGCCATGTCCAGACGATCGCCGCCGGCCACTATACGGTAAGCGGTCTTTCCCGCCACGTCCGTCTCGGCGAATTTGTCGCCCACAAGTCGGCGACCGGCATCCATCTCGGCGAGGTCGTCCGCGTCGAGCCGGAACTGGCCTATGTCTGCCCGATCGAACCGGGTGAGCCGATCGGCATTCATGACACGGTCATCCGCAAGGGAGCTTTTCGAATATCGCCGGCCGAAAGCTGGTGCGGCCGGACGATCAATTCGCTTTGCGAACCGATCGATGGCCTTGGCCCGATCGTTGAGGGCCTCGATCGCCGCTCGATTTCCAATACCGCGCCGCCTTCGATGACCCGCAAGCGTGTCGAGAAGGGCTTCCGGACGGGTGTCCGCGCCATCGATATCTTTTCGCCGCTATGCCACGGCCAGCGCCTCGGCATCTTCGCGGGCTCCGGCGTCGGTAAATCGACGCTGCTCTCGATGCTCGCCAAGGCCGATGCCTTTGACAGGGTGGTCATTGCGCTCGTCGGCGAACGCGGCCGCGAAGTGCGCGAATTCATCGAGGATACGCTCGGCGAGAACATGAAGAAGTCGATCGCCGTTGTCGCGACCAGCGACGAGAGCCCGATGCTGCGCAAGATGGCGCCGTTGACGGCGGTGACGATCGCCGAACATTTCCGCGATCAGGGCGACAACGTTCTCCTGATTGTCGACAGCGTCACGCGCTTTGCCCATGCAATCCGGGAAGTGGCGACGGCATCCGGCGAGCCGCCGATCGCCCGCGGCTATCCCGCATCCGTTTTCACCGAGCTGCCGCGACTGCTCGAGCGTGCGGGTCCCGGGCCGGAAGGCACAGGAACTATCACCGCAATCATCTCGATCCTCGTCGATGGCGACAATCACAACGACCCGATTGCCGACTCCACGCGCGGCATTCTCGACGGCCATATCGTCCTGCAGCGCAGCCTTGCAGAGGAGGGCCGCTATCCGCCGATCGACCCGCTGGCTTCCATTTCGCGCCTTGCCCGCAAGGCCTGGACGCCGGATCAGGAAAAGCTGGTCTCGCGCCTGAAGGCGCTGATCCATCGCTTCGAGGAAACGCGCGACCTGCGCCTGATCGGCGGCTACCGACCGGGGGCCGACCCGGATTTGGACATGGCGGTCAAGCAGGTACCAATTATATACGATGTTTTGAAACAGTCGCCGGGAGACCGCGAGTCGGCCGATGCCTTTGCTGACCTGGCGGCAGCACTCAAGACGGCTGCCGGGATTTCGAACCAGCCGTCGACGTTCCCGACGAGACCCAGAGGCTAGCTTTGACCACTTTCGACGATGATGACGAGCGCATCGCTCCCTTGAAGCCACTGGAAAAGCGGCAGGCGCTGATGCTCGACCGTGTGCTGACCGTGACCGGGCTTGCGCTCGCGGGTGCGGCGGCGTTTTTCCCATGGTATGTCTTCTTCAACGAGGACAAGTTCAGCATCAAAGTCGAACAAGGTGACCGGAGCCGTGACCTGCCGGACTGGCCGGAACGCAACGTTTTCAGCGTCTCGCCGCTTGCGATGGTCAACAAGAACGAGGTGGAGAAGAAGCCCGCGCTTGCCTTCGACCCGCTGACGACCGCGACGGTTTCGAATGTCGGCAGGGAGAGCAACAAGGGTATCATGCCCGACGACCAGCCGTTTCCAGCCGTTTCCGGTTTCAAGCTGCTGCATGTCGCCAACGGCCGCGCGCTGATTGAGGATTCCTCGGGCATGTATGTCGTGCGCGTCGGATCGATCCTCCCGGACGAAAGCCGTCTTGCCACGCTGGAAGAGCGCGAAGGCAAATGGGTGATCGTCACGTCCAATGGTGAAGTCTACCAGAACAATTGATCGCGATTGCTGTGATCGGTGGAGGCTCCGCGCGTGCGACGGGGTCTCTTTGCTTTTGGCGCTTCCATAAAGATAGCTTCGGCGAGAAGCCGAAATTCCCCGTAAGTCTGACGCAAGATTGCCGCCCTAGGGTCCTCTCAGTAAAAACGGAGAGTTCCCATGCAACCGATTCAACTTTTCGACTTGGCCTCGCGGCAGGCGGAATGGCTGACGATCCGTCAGGAGGTTGTGGCCGGCAATATCGCGAATGCAAACACGCCGAAATTTCGTGCCAAGGACGTGACGCCTTTCGAGGCCGTGCTCGACAAGGCCGATATCACCATGGCCCGCACCAATCCGGCGCATCTCAGCGGCAACGATTTCAGCACCAGCGGCGGCATCGACGTCAAGGAAGCTGCACTCGACCAGGAAATCGGCGTGCAGGAATCGGGCAATACCGTCGGCCTCGCGGAGGAACTGTCCAAGTCCGGCGAGATCAAGCGTCAGTACGAGTTGAACACCTCTTTGGTGGGCTCCTTCCATCGAATGATGTTGATGACCGTAAGGAAGTAATGTCGTGGATCCCTTGTCAGCAGCAATGAAGATCGCAGGTTCCGGGCTCGAAGCGCAGTCGACGCGCTTGCGCATCGTCTCGGAAAACATCGCAAACGCCCGTTCGACCGGCGATACGCCCGGCGCCGATCCCTATCGCCGCAAGACGATCACGTTTGGCGAGGAGGTCGATCGCGCCGGCGGCGTGACGACAGTGGGCGTCAAGAAGCTCGGCGTCGACGAATCCGATTTCACGACGGAATACGATCCGAGCAATCCGGGCGCCGACGAGCGCGGCGTCGTCAAGCTGCCGAACGTCAACATGCTGGTCGAAATGGCGGACATGCGCGAAGCCAACCGTTCCTATGACGCCAACCTGCAGACCATCAAGCAGACCCGCGACCTGATCTCCTCCACGATCGATCTCCTGAAGAGCCAATAATGATCAACACCGTACAGAACGTTAGCTCTCTTTCCGTAACGCGCGGCCTCGGCAGCGTTGCGACCGAGAATTCCTCCACGGCCCCTTCCGCCGCCGAAAGCGCCAATAACGACCAGAGCTTTGCGGCCGTTCTCGGAAACATGGCAACGCAGGCCGTAGATACCATGAAGGGCGCCGAAAGCATGTCCTTCGCCGGCATCAAGGGCACGGCGACGACCCGCGAAGTGGTCGACTCCATGCTGCAGGCCGAGCAGACCCTGCAAACCGCAATCGCAATCCGTGACAAGGTCGTGTCGGCCTTTCTCGAAGTCACCAAGATGCAGATGTAACTGGATTTAAGGACGAACCGATGAGAGCGCTCGCCATTGCGGCTACGGGCATGGATGCCCAGCAGACTAACCTCGAAGTGATCGCGAACAACATCGCGAACATCAATACGACAGGCTTCAAGCGTGCACGCGCCGAGTTCACCGACCTTCTCTACCAGACCGAACGCGCCAAGGGCGTCGCAAACCGCGCCAATCAGGCGATCGTTCCGGAAGGCGCCAATATCGGCCTCGGCGTGCAGACATCTGCGATCCGCAACCTGCACATTCAGGGCGAGCTCAGCCAGACCGGCAACGATCTCGACGTGGCGCTGATCGGCAAGGGTTTCTTCCAGATCGAGGCCCCGGACGGCACAACGCTCTACACACGCGCCGGCGCTTTTAACAAGAACGACCAGGGCCAGCTCGTCACCGTCGATGGTTATGAAGTCGTCCCGGGCATCACGATCCCGACCGGTTCGACGGAACTGACGATCAGCCGGTCCGGTGAAGTCACCGCAAAGCTCCCGGGCCAGACGGATCCGACGACGCTCGGCCAGCTGACGCTTGCAAGTTTCGTCAACGAAGCCGGCCTTCAGCCGCTTGGCGACAACCTTTTCCAGCAGACGCCGGCCTCCGGCGACCCGGTCGTCGGTACGCCGGACGAAGAGGGCTTTGCGTACATGAAGCAGGGCTACCTGGAATCTTCGAACGTCGATCCGGTGAAGGAAATCACCGAGCTGATATCGGCCCAGCGCGCCTATGAAATGAACTCCAAGGTCATCACCACGGCCGACGAAATGGCCTCCATCGTCAGCAAGAACCTGAAATAAAGAGGAAAGGGCCGAACATGATGTTTCGCCGGGCGAGAAATATCGTCGCTTTGACGGCATTAGCCTCGGTTGCGATCGCAGGCATCTTCATGCCCGGCGCCGCGAGCGCCGGCATGGGCTATGCGGTCGTGCCGACGGCCATCATCTATCCCGGAGAAACGATCGGCGGCGGCCAGCTTCAGGAGGTCGAAGTCACCAATCCGAACCTTGCGAGCGGCTATGCGAAATCCATCGACGAAGTTCGCGGCATGATCTCGAAGCGCACGCTGCTGCCGGGACGGACGATCCCTGTTTCGGCGCTGCGCGAGCCTTACACCGTCACCCGCGGATCGCAGATTCGCCTTATCTTTCGTATCGGCGCGATGACGATCTCGGCGGCAGGCTCGCCGCTCGAGGACGGCTCTACCGGCCAGGTCGTTCGTGCCCGCAACATGGATTCAGGCGTCATCGTCAGCGGCACCGTGCTTGCCGACGGCACCATACACGTGGCGGCAAAATGAAGATTGTCTCTCGCATTTTTATCGCACTCGCGGCCCTTTCCATGTGCATGGCGCATGTGACGCCGGCATTTGCGCTGACCTCGCGCATCAAGGACATCGCCTCGCTGCAGGCCGGGCGCGATAATCAGCTCATCGGCTACGGTCTCGTGGTCGGTCTTCAGGGCACGGGCGACGGCTTCCGCGCTTCACCGTTCACCGAACAGTCGATGCGCGCCATGCTGCAGAACCTCGGCATTTCGACGCAGGGCGGCGAATCCAATGCGAAGAATACGGCGGCTGTCATGGTCACGGCGAACCTTCCGCCTTTTGCGAGCCCCGGCAGCCGCATCGACGTCAGCGTCAGTTCGCTGGGCGACGCGACCTCGCTGCGTGGCGGCACGCTTGTCATGACGTCGCTGTCGGGCGCCGACGGTCAGATTTATGCCGTCGCGCAAGGCTCCGTCGTTGTCTCCGGCTTCCAGGCGCAAGGCCAGGCTGCAACGCTGACCGAGGGCGTCACGACGGCCGGCCGCGTTCCGGGCGGCGCAATTATCGAGCGCGAGCTTCCCTCGCACTTCAAGGATTCCGTCAATCTGGTGCTGCAGCTTCGCAATCCGGATTTTTCGACGGCCGTGCGCATTGCCGATGTGGTGAACGGCTATGCCGCTGCCCGCTTCGGCGGTCCGGTCGCGGAGGCGAGGGACGCGCAGGAAGTTGTCGTCCAGAAGCCGCGTGTGGCGGACCTGACGCGATTAATGGCCGATATCGAAAATCTCGTCGTCGAGACCGATACGCCGGCGAAGGTCGTGGTCAACGAGCGCACCGGCACGATCGTCATCGGGGCGGACGTTCGCGTCTCGCCCGTTGCGGTCAGCTACGGAACTCTGACCGTACAGGTTACCGAGCTGCCGCAGATTATCCAGCCCGAGCCCTTCTCGCGCGGCGTCACAGCCGTCCAGCCGCAGACCGATATCGCCGCGCAACAAAACGGCGGACGTGTGGCGATCCTCGACGGTCCGGACCTCCGGACCCTGGTTGCAGGTCTCAACAACATCGGCGTCAAGCCGGATGGTATCATCGCAATCCTGCAGGGTATCAAGTCCGCGGGCGCCCTGCAGGCGGAGCTCGTACTGCAATGATCGGCTTGAAGTTCGACACCAGAGTTTCCAAACTGCTACGGCAGCTCTCGCTACCGGCTGCCGTGGCCGTCCTTCTTTCCATCCCCGGCGCCTTCGCCCAGGAAGCCGCAAGACCTGCCGGCGACCTGAGCTCGGAAGAGGAAATCAAGCAGTTCTGCACCAACATTGCCGATCCGGCGCGCGACCAGCGCTATCTGCTGCAGAAGCAGGAACTGGAGAAGCTGCGCGCCGATATCGACGCCCGCATGGCGGAAATGGACAAGCGCAAGGCCGAGTATCAGGACTGGCTGAAACGTCGGGACGACTTCCTCAAGCAGGCCCAGGCGGGCCTTACCGACATCTTTAAGAACATGAAGCCGGACGCTGCGGCGCTGCAGCTTCAGGAAGTCAGGATCGAGGTTGCGGCGGCGGTGATCATGCGGCTCGGCTCGCGTCAGTCGAGCCTGATCCTGAACGAGATGGACCCGCTGAAGGCGGCCGTCATCGCCAATATCATCGCAAGTGCGTCCGATCCCAATACGTCGAAGGATCCCTCATGAACAAGCGTTTCCCGGCTGTCATGGCCGCTGTTGCCCTACTAGCCGGCTGCCAGTCGCCGCAGGCTGTGAGGGAGATCGGCCGGGCGCCTGCCATGAGCCCGATCGGAAGTGGCCTTGCTTACGGCCAAACACCGCAGATGGCGCTTTATCCGAAGCAGCCGCGCCAGGTAGCGCAGGGCTATTCGCTGTGGAGCGATTCCCAGGCGGCCCTCTTCAAGGATGCGCGCGCACTCAACGTCGGCGACATTCTGACGGTCAATATCCAGATCAACGACAAGGCGACGTTCGACAACGAAACCAATCGCAGTCGCCAGAATTCGAGCGGGCTCAATTGGGATGTGCAGGCGAACATCTTCGGCTGGAACCCGACCTCCCAGACGGACATCACCTACGGTTCCGACACGAGCACTGACGGCAAGGGCAAGATCGAGCGTTCCGAAAAGCTGACGCTCCTCGTCGCGGCTGTCGTCACCGGCATCCTCGAAAACGGCAACCTCGTCATCAGTGGATCGCAGGAAGTCCGCGTAAACCAGGAAATCCGCATCCTCAATGTTGCCGGTATCGTGCGCCCGCAGGACGTCGATGCCGAAAACCAGATCTCTTACGAGAAGATCGCCGAAGCCCGCATCTCCTACGGCGGCCGTGGCCGCCTGATGGAAGTGCAGCAGCCGCCGCGCGGCCAGCAGGCCATCGATCTCTTCTCGCCGCTCTAAGGCCGGATGACCATGGCAGACGCAGAAGAAACCGACGGCAAGCCGAAAGCGAAATCCGCCATGCTGATCATGGCTGCGGGGCTGCTCGCGCTCACCCTTCTCGGCGCTGGCGGCGGCTGGCTCGTCGGCACGATGATTGCACCGAACGTCAAGAGCGCCGAGCAGGCGGAGGTGGCGGCACAAACGGCTTCGGCCAGCGGCGAAGAGAAAAAGGAAGGCGAGGGCGGACTGCCCCATATTTCCACCGAGGCGAACAACGTCTTCCAGCTTGAGCCGATCACGTCGAACCTCGCCTATCCCTCGGAAAACTGGGTCCGCCTCGAAGTGGCGCTGCTCTTCAACGGTCCGCCGGATGTGAAAGTGGCCGAGGATATCCACCAGGATGTCCTGGCTTACATCCGCACCGTTTCCCTTCAGCAGATCGAAGGGCCGCGCGGCTTTCAATATCTGCGGGATGACATACAGGAACGTGTTGACCTGCGTTCGCAAGGACGAGTATCGAAGGTCATGTTCAGGACCTTTGTCATCGAATGATTCGATTTATAGTTTTCTTCGCTGCCATGATGGCGGCGCCGGAATTGGCGGTTGCCCAGCAGCTGCCGACAGATCTTTTGAACATACCCGTCGATGGTTCCGTCGCCGCCTGGATCATCCGCACCTTCGGCCTTCTGACCGTCCTTTCGGTCGCGCCCGGCATCCTGATCATGGTGACGAGCTTTCCGCGCTTCGTCATCGCCTTTTCGATCCTGCGCACGGGCATGGGACTTTCTTCCACCCCTTCCAACATGATCCTGCTTTCGTTGGCGCTCTTCATGACCTTCTATGTCATGTCGCCAACCTTCGATCAGGCCTGGCAGAGCGGCATGCAGCCACTGCTTTCCAACCAGATCAACGAGCAGGAGGCCGTCCAGCGCATTGCGGAGCCCTTCCGCACCTTCATGGCCGCCAACACGCGCGACAAGGATCTGGCGCTCTTCGTCGACCTTGCGCGTGAGCGCGGCCAGACCGTCCAGACCGGTGCCCAGATCGACTACCGTGTTCTCATTCCGGCTTTCATGATTTCGGAGATCCGGCGCGGGTTTGAGATCGGCTTCCTGATCGTCCTGCCGTTCCTCGTCATCGACCTGATCGTTGCAACGATCACTATGGCGATGGGCATGATGATGCTGCCGCCGACCTCGATCTCGCTGCCGTTCAAGATCCTGTTCTTCGTATTGATCGACGGCTGGAACCTGTTGGTCGGCAGCCTGGTGCGATCCTTCAGCTAATCTCCACCAACGAATTCCGATCGGCCGGCATGCCGCAATGAAAAACCACCGGGCATGCACCCGGCGGTTTCCTTCATCTTATACAGCAGCTATTCCGCCGAGTAGAACGGCTCTGTACGCCGCGGCAAAGCCGGCACGTCGATGTGATCAGGATCAAGGCCGTTCCTGGCGCGCTCAGCCATCATTTCATAGGCTGTTTCCAGGTGATGGCAGAAGCGCTCCGCATCGAAAAGCGGCATGATCGGGCCGTTGGCTTTCAGGCGCGCCTTGTACTCGGCGATCTTTTCGGGATTTTGCGCCAGCTCGACGGCCAGGTCTTCATAAGCCTTCAGGTCCGGGGCAACGAGTTCGGGCAGGCCGATGGCGTGCTGCAGGCTCTCGCTGACGCGCGACGCGAAGTTCGTGCCCTTGACTGTCAGGACCGGCAGACCGCCCCATAGCTGCTCCGACGTGGTCGTGTGACCATTGACCGGGAATGTGTCGATGCCGATGTCTGCTGCCTGCTGGCGGGTGATATGTTCTACGTAGGTGACACGCGGGCAAAAGATGATGCGCTTTTGCGGTATGCCGGCCTGCTGGAACCTCTTCGAGAGATTTGCCTGGTTCCGCGTGCCGTTGGACATGATCCAAAGGACGCTGTTGGGCGCGCGCTTCAGGATATTGCACCAGATGTCGATCGTCTCGGCGATGATTTTGCGGTTGCCGTTGAACGAAGCGAAGATGAAGGCATCTTCGGGCAGGCCGAGGTCGGCCCGCGTGATCGGCTTCGGTTTCGGACGGTTCGTCGGGTCATTCGGCTGGTAGCTTTCCGGCATCCGGCAGAATTTCTCATGGTAATACGGCTTTGCCGCATCCGGAAGGACGAAGCGGTCGCCGATGACGTAGTCGAGATCGATGTTGAGCGTGCTGCCCGGAAAACCGAGCCAGGCGACATGAACAGGTGCCAGCGGCAGATTGAAAGACGATGCCCGGCTGCCGGCGGTGTGGCCCTTCAGGTCGACCATGATGTCGATGTTATGCTCGCGAACGACGGCAGCGATTGCTTCATTGGAAAGGCCGTACACATCGACGACGTTTCCCCAACGGCTGCGGTCGGTCGTGTTCTTCGCCAGATGCTCCGGCTCGGTGTGGCAGAACAGCGTAATTTCGAAGCGGCTCGTGTCGTGCAGTTCGAGGATGCGCTGCAGGAGCTTCATCGTCGCGTGGTGATCCCAGAAGTCCGAGGACATGTAGCCGACGCGGATCTTGTCGGACCAGGTGTGCGGCATCTTCCGCCGCATGGCGACGCGTTCTGGATTGAGGGGGGTCGTACCGATCGTGGCAAACCGGTTCAGGCTCTCGTCGCCGTTCCAGTGGAGATGGTAGAACGGGTTGTCCTTGCGAAGCACGTCGAGATCGCCTTTGGCGATGCGCTCGATGATCGGAGCGTTGTGTTTGTCGGTTTCGTCGAAATCGTTGAACTCGCGCAAGAAGACCAGATAGAGAAAGCGGAAAGCGATATTGCCGGGGTACCGCTTGAACAGATTGCGCGCGAGCATCTGGTTGGTCTGATCATGCAGGTCGTCGGTCAGGAGCAGGGCGGCGAGCCTGGAGTGGTCTGGATTGGAACTTTCCGACAGCACTTTCTTGAACGGCTTTACGATATCGCGCTGCTGGCGGTTCAGGTAGATCGAGGTCAGGATATAGGCGAGCTCCGCGTCATCCTGCGCCTTCGAAAGATTGCGCATGCCGATCAGCAATGCGTCGTCTTCGTTGCCGCACTCAAAATGCAGACGTGCGGCCTGCTTGTGGTATTCGTATGCGTTCGGGCTGTCGTATTGAGCAGCGAGCGCATAGGATCTTGCCGCATCTGCCTTGAAGCCCAACTGCAGAAGGTTCTTTGCAAGTAGCGCGTAGGTTTTGGCGTCCTGTTGGCTGTCGATGAGCTGGTTCAGTGTTGCAAGCGATTGGGTATAGCGGCCCATCTGGTAGTCTTTGGAGGCTGCCGAAAACGAAACTTTGCTGTTCAAAACCAACTCCGTGCGGAAATATCCGTTTGAATGTCGCCGTTCAAGGTCGCGCCCACGGCGCCGCAAAGGCGCAATTATCCCAACCCTGGTTCATCGCATATTGCCGGGCGAAGCTTGCTTGAAACAGGTGACCAGTGGATGCGCACTACAAAATATTTTTAGCTTGAGATTACAGATATTTACCGCGTATTAACTACGCCTGCTGTCCGCGTTCGGGCACTGCTTCGTTTTTAAGAAGTTGGCAAGCATTGGCTGCGAGATTGCTCCCCGACATGACGGGTTTGGGCCAAGAACACAAGGCACCGAGGGGCATGAAGCTGCTCCGTCATCGCCGGTAAGCAGTCCGGTAATGTCCTCCTTTTGTATCTAGTTTTCTAGGGGACAGACTTATGACAAGTATTAATACGAACAACTCTTCCATGGCAGCTCTCCAGACGCTGCGTAACGTCAACAAGGGCCTGAACCAGACTCAGAACCACGTTTCGACGGGTCTGCGCGTCGGCTCGGCTTCCGACAACGCTGCTTACTGGTCGATCGCAACGACCATGCGTTCCGACAACAAGGCGCTCTCGGCCGTTTCCGACGCTCTCGGCATGGGTGCCGCCAAGGTCGACACCGCTTACACCGCGATGGACAGCGCCATCGACGTTGTTTCCGAAATCAAGGCCAAGCTGGTCGCCGCAACTGAAAACGGCGTCGACAAGGCGAAGGTCCAGGAAGAAATCAGCCAGCTGCAAGCGCAGTTGATGAGCATCGCTCAGTCGGCTTCCTTCAATGGCGAAAACTGGGTTGCCGGCGCAAACAACACCACGAAGAGCGTTGTTTCGTCCTTCGTTCGCGACGGTTCGAACGGCGTCTCGGTCAAGACCACCGACTACAAGCTCGACAACACCTCGGCCGGCAACGTGCTGTTCGGCATGAGCGGTGGCTCGATCGAAACCTCCACCGGCATCCTCGGCACCTCGACGGGCGCAACCGGTTCCGTCTACTCGATGGACATCACCAACTTCACGCTGGGCCAGATCTCGACGGCTCTGTCCAACGTCGAATCCGCACTGAAGGCGATGACTTCGGCTGGTGCCGAGCTCGGCTCGCTCTCCACCCGCATCGAACTGCAAGACGATTTCGTCTCGGCTCTGAGCGACTCGATCGACTCCGGTATCGGCCGTCTCGTCGACGCCGACATGGAAGAAGAGTCCTCCAAGCTCAGCGCCCTGCAGACGCAGCAGCAGCTTGCGATCCAGTCTCTCTCGATCGCCAACTCCTCTTCGCAGAACATCCTGTCGCTCTTCCGCTAAGAGCGGTCGAAATCGACAAGCACGAGTTTTCGCGGCCGGGTCATCCCGGCCGCGAAATGTTTTAAGAACAGGTTAATCAAATCACATTTAACATTCAGAATTCATTAACTAAATTTCTTTTTTAGCTTCAGTATTCCTTAACCATCTTGCTGTTTCCTAAGCCCATCGAAACGGCGAGTTAACCTTAATGGATGCGGTTAACAGGCATGAGGCTGATCGCTGTGGGCCGGCTAAAAATTCCGGAATGTCCCTTCCTTGTTTTTCCTGCCAAAGGGGCAAATAGACATGACGAGTATCGTTACCAATAACGCTGCAATGGCAGCTCTCCAGACTCTCCGCGGCATCAACCAGGGCCTCGGCGAAACCCAGGATCATGTTTCGTCCGGCCTGCGCGTCGGCAAGGCCGCTGACAACGCTGCTTACTGGTCGATCGCAACGACCATGCGTTCCGACAACAAGGCGCTTTCGGCTGTTTCGGACGCTCTCGGCCTCGGTGCCGCCAAGGTCGACACTGCCTATGCTGCGATGGACAGCGCCATCGACGTTGTTTCCGAAATCAAGGCCAAGCTGGTTGCCGCGACTGAAAACGGCGTCGACAAGGCGAAGGTCCAGGAAGAAATCGACCAGCTTCAGGAACAATTGCTGAGCATTGCTCAGTCGGCTGCCTTCTCCGGCGAAAACTGGGTTGCCGGGGCAAACAACACCACGAAGAGCGTTGTTTCGACCTTCGTTCGCGATGGTTCGAACGGCGTCTCGGTCAAGATGACCGACTACAAGCTCGACAACACCTCGGCCGGCAACGTGCTGTTCGGCATGAGCGGCGGCACGATCGAAACCTCCACCGGCATCCTCGGCACCTCGACGGGCGCAACCGGTTCCGTCTACTCGATGGACATCACCAACTTCACGCTGGGCCAGCTCTCGACGGCTCTGTCCAACGTCGAAGCCGCACTGAAGGCAATGACTTCGGCTGGTGCCGAGCTCGGCTCGATCTCCACTCGCATCGAAATGCAGGACGATTTCGTCTCGGCTCTGAGCGACTCGATCGACTCCGGTATCGGCCGTCTCGTCGACGCCGACATGGAAGAAGAGTCCTCCAAGCTCAGCGCCCTGCAGACGCAGCAGCAGCTTGCGATCCAGTCTCTCTCGATCGCCAACTCCTCTTCGCAGAACATCCTGTCGCTCTTCCGCGGCTAACAGGTCGAAGAACATACACCTGCCGGCTCGTCCGGCAGGCCACGATAAGGAAGCCGCGCTTTGTTGGAGCGCGGCTTTTTCTGTTGGCGTTAACTATTCGTTAACCATTTTGGCGTCTTCTGCGCTCAACGAAACGGCGGGTTAACCAATATTGATTTTCGGTTAACAGGCATGAAAGCTGACCGCCGCTCCCGGTAGTCCGGAATGTCCCTTCCCAATATATGCCAACAAGGGGCAATCATTTTATGACCAGTATTTTGACCAATGTCGCTGCAATGGCCGCTCTCCAAACGCTGCGCGCCATCAATGACAGTCTGGAGGAAACTCAAAATCATGTTTCATCCGGTTATCGCGTAGAAAAGGCAGCCGATAATGCCGCCTATTGGTCGATCGCAACGACCATGCGCTCCGACAATAAGGCGCTTTCGGCGGTCTCCGACGCTCTGGGTCTCGGTGCCGCCAAGGTCGACACTGCCTATTCTGCGATGGACAGCGCCGTCGACGTGGTGACAGAAATCAAGGCCAAGCTGGTTGCAGCGACCGAGAAGGGTGTCGACAGAACGAAAATCCAGGAAGAGATCAAGCAGCTGCAGGCGCAGCTCCTCAGCATTGCGCAATCCGCATCCTTCTCCGGCGAAAACTGGGTCGCAGGCAACGAAACGAAAAGCGTTGTCTCCTCCTTCGTCCGCGACGGCAACGGAAACACTTCCGTTACGACCACCGACTATAAGCTCGACTCCTCGTCCACCGGCAACGTTCTGTTTGGCGTGAGCGGTGGCGCAATCGAAACCTCGTCGGGCATTATCGGCTCTTCGAACGGGACCATCGGTTCAATCTACTCGATGGACATCACATCCTTCGGAACGGACGGGATTTCGCTCGCTCTGACGGCCGTCGAACTCGGCCTCGAGGCGATGACGAGGGCAGCCTCGCAGCTCGGCTCGATCTCGACACGCATCCAGCTACAGGAGGATTTCGTCTCAGCGCTGAGCGACTCGATCGACTCGGGTGTCGGCCGTCTCGTCGATGCAAACATGGAAGAGGAATCCAGCAAGCTGACGGCATTGCAGACCCAGCAACAGCTAGCGATCCAGTCGCTGTCGATTGCGAATTCCAGCGCGCAGAACATTCTCTCGCTCTTCCGCAGTTAAGCTTCAGGTTGAAGCTAAGCCAGGCCCAGATCCTGGCCAAGCGGCGGCTTTCGGCCGCAACAACAGACAGCAAATCGCGCCGTTTGGCGCGATTTCGATTTTGGAAATCAAGAGCTTGCGTCAAGCTTGCCGGTGCGTTCGGCGGATGCGTTCAACCTCTTGCCGTCAAGGTAAATGTCGGGTTAACCTCATTGTAGAGTTGATTTGTTTGCGACGTACCGGCCTGGAGGGACCAGCCGGCGGCATGAAGCCAGTTAAGTCGCTGCCGGCAATCCGGCCTGTCCCATTCATATTATTTCAGGGATTAATCGATGGCCTACACGATCACAGACGTAGGCGCGTTGAACGTGCTCACTGTTCTTCGCGGCGTTAGCAAGGAAGCCGACACCGTTCAGCGGCAGGTATCGTCGGAGCTGCGCGTCGAGACTGCGGCGGATAATGCCTCCTCATGGGCTTCGGCAACGACCCTGCGGTCGGACGAAAACGCGTTGAAGACCGTCGGCGATGCACTAGGTCTCGGTGCCGCGAAGGTCGATACCGCCTACACGGCGATAACCTCGCTTATCGACGTGGTCTCGGAGATACGCAAAACCGTCGTATCGGCAACCGACCCCGCCAATGATCGCGACAAGCTCAGCGTCACGATGGAGCAGTATAAGTCACAGCTGGAAAGTGCCGTGAATTCCGTCAATTTTTCCGGTGAGAACTGGCTGTTGAACCGAGATGCGACGGCACCTGTGCAACGGTCGGTCATCGGCGGCTTCGTTCGCGGTCCGAACGGTGAATATTACCCGCAGAATATTACTTACCCGGCAGCCAATACGATCATGATCGACACGAACAACGCCAGCCGCGGTCTTCTGACGAAATCGATCAACGCCGATCCGGACGCAGTGCCGGCCCGCGATTACTATCTGCTCGATGTGGGTTCGACGACGTCGGCGGCTGGTACCGAAATATCGATCTCCACAAGCTCGACGTCGCAGGACCTGCAGGACATGCTGACAGTATTGGACAATATCCTTTCCAGCCTCAATGCCACCGCCGCGGGCCTTGGCACGATGAATTCCCGCATCGAAGACCGGCAGGATTTCGTCGCCACGCTTTCGACGTCGCTGAAGACAAGCATAGGCGCCCTTGTCGATACTGATATGGACGAAGCGTCGGTCCGCCTGTCCGCAGCTCAAACAGCACGTGATATGGCAACCGAAGCACTTTCTGTCATGAACACGTCCGCGAGCAAGGTCCTGATCCTGCTCGAGTAGTGTCGGCCCGAACGGCAGGCGTGGAGCCTGCCATTCATCCTCGCACAAGTTTGGGTTTCTAGTCTGAAGAAGAAACGCTGTTTGAGCCGTGCGAAGGCTGAAGAATGCCTTCGCGTCCGTTGCCGGCGTAAGTGTTTGGTTCGTGCAAGGCGGGACGCGCATGTCGAAATTGATTGCAGATGCCGGGTGGTTTCAATGAGCGCTATGCTTTCTCGGTATTTGAAGGACTTCGGTGAGACGAAACCTGCCGCACCGGTCGTCGATACGGACAACTTTGCCGACGACGTCTTCGGCGGTTTTCCGGACATCCCGCAAGAGCCTGCGGTCGATGTCAAAGCCGAGCGCCGTGAGGCCTATGGCGAGGGCTATGCCGCAGCGACGGCCGAGCTGACGCAGCGATACGAGTTGGAGGCGCAGACGGTCGCGCTTGTGCACCAGCGCGAGATTGAAGAACTGACGGCAAGGTATGAAGAAGAGACGGCAGCAGTGATTGCGCGCCGCCTCGATGAGATCGCGGCGGAGGTCGCAAATCTCGTAAGTGCGGCAACCGCGAAAGCGATTGCGCCGATGCTGACGCAAGCGCTTGCCGTCCAGGCGGTCTCAAGTCTTGCAGCCTTGCTACGCGAAGCGATCCTGGAAGGAGCAGCAGGTTCGATGACGGTCAAAGGTCCGGCGCGGCTTTTCGAATTGCTGAAGGCCGAAATGGGTGAAAGGCCGGATCTGCTGCGTCATCAGGAATCCGATGACGCCGATCTCTCTGTTGAAGTCGGCGATTCCGTGTTGGTTACGCGCATTTCCGCCTGGTCTGCCAGCCTGAAGAAGGTTCTTGAATGAGTGAAAGCGAAAACCATCACCACGGCAGGAACGAAGTCATCATCGTCAAGCGACATGGCGGCGGCGATCATGA
Organism: Rhizobium sp. USDA 4016; assembly: GCF_056279705.1. Classification (NCBI taxonomy): domain Bacteria; kingdom Pseudomonadati; phylum Pseudomonadota; class Alphaproteobacteria; order Hyphomicrobiales; family Rhizobiaceae; genus Rhizobium; species Rhizobium sp. USDA 4016. The sequence continues at coordinate 3,281,992 of NZ_JBWCCY010000004.1, read as the reverse complement.
CGGCGCGCATGGCGGCGCCTGGAAAATCGCCTATGCCGACTTCATGACCGCGATGATGGCGTTCTTCCTCGTCATGTGGCTGGTCAACGCAGCGAACGAGGAAACCAAGGCCTCCGTCGCCACCTATTTCAATCCGATCAAACTTGCCGATGAGAAGCCCACTGAGAAGGGCTTGAAGAAGCCCGTCGACCAGGCCGATGGCGATCGGAAGCAGGACAAGTCGAAGGAAGAGGAAGAAGAACCCACCAAAGGCGCATCGGCCGCGAATGGTGACGATCAGACGTCGACTTCAGGCGACCAGAAGAATTACTCCGAAGCCGATTTCTTCGAGAACCCCTATTCGGTTCTTGCCGAAATCGCCCAGGAAGTCGGCCAGCAGGCAAATGTCAGCGCGAAAGGCGAGGGCGGAGCAAGCGATTCGGGTCCCGCAACCGGGGCTGATGGCGGAAAGGCGTATCGCGATCCGTTCGATCCGGATTTCTGGACGAAACAGGTCGAGGTCACGCATGCCGACAAGGCCGAACAGGCCGCAGCCGACGAGGCCGACCCCGAACAGAAGCCCGATGCGACGGAGCTGGCGAAGGCAGAGGCTCTCAAGCCCGCAACCGCGGATCAGGCGTCCGCCGCAGCAGGCGAAGCGCAGGACAAAAGCGCGCTCTTGCCGGAAAAATCAGGTGAAGCCGCAGCCGAGGCACAAAAACCCGGCCAACAGCAGCCTGCCGATGCACCCAAGCTCGCCGACGTGCAGAAACAGGCCGAGGAACTGCAGCAGGAGATCGCCAGGCAGATCAGCGGTATTGCGGGCAAGCTTGCAGAGGGTTTGACCGTCACTGCAGCAGAGGGCGGCCTGCTCGTCAGCATGGCCGACCAGAACGACAGTTCCATGTTCAATATCGGCTCGGCAGTTCCCCGTAAGGAAATGGTGCTGGCGATGGAGAAGATCGGCGAAATCCTGAAGAGCCGTCAGGGCGCAGTCGTGATCCGCGGCCATACGGACGGCCGTCAATACAAGGGCGCCGACAATGAGAACTGGCGTCTTTCCATGGATCGTGCGCAGGCAGCCTATTACATGCTCGTTCGGGGCGGGGTGGACGAGAAGCGCGTGTCCCAGGTTTCGGGCTTTGCTGACCGGAGGCTGAAGTTGCCCGACGATCCATTCAATGCCGGCAACCGCCGCATCGAAATCCTGGTTCAGGCGGATCAAGGATAGTCTCATGGCGCGCCCGCAGCACCGGCATCTTCTCCTGGCTCTCGGACTGGCGATCGCTTCGCCAGCCGTCGCTGCGGGTGAGGACCAGGCGAACCTGGCGCCGTACAAGATGTTGCGTTCGCTGCAGTTCGTACAGGACGCGGTCGCCCTCGGCGATCATTCGGCGGCGGAGATGCAGCGCTTCATGCTCGGCACGATCGATCAGCGCCTGCGCAGTGCGGATGCCTCTGTCTTCGACGATGACCGCAATGTCGATGCCGCACTCGTCTATGCCATGAGCGGCGGCAATCCGGCCACGCTTGAATATCTGATTGCCCGGGACGTGAACGGCTATTTCGACACTCGCATAACCGATGTCCTGCGCAAGTACCTGAGCGGCAAGGGCCTGCTCGTTGCAAAGACACTGGTCGAAACCGCAAATGAGTACCGCGACAAGAAGATCGGTCCCTATCTCGCGCTTGTCGGCGGCAACGTCATGGTGGCGCGAAGCCCGGACGAAGCGCTCAAGCTCTATGATCAGGCGCGGCTCTCGGCGCCGGGAACGATCGTCGAAGAGGCGGCCCTGCGCCGCTCGGTGGCGATTTGCGTCGAAGCGGGTCTCCTTGACAAGGGGCTTGCCTATTCGCAGCGCTATGTGCGGCGGTTCCTCCATTCGCCCTATGCGAGCCAGTTCGCCGATCTTTTCGTCAAGCTGATCGTCGACCACGACCATGTGAAGACGGAAGATATCGTCAGCATCCTCTCCTTCATGGACGAGTCGCGGCGGCGCGAGGTCTATCTGCGCATTGCGCGCGCCGCCGGTATTGCCGGCAAGGCGGAGCTTGCGAGGACGGCAGCCGCATACGCGCAATCGCTTGCCGGCGAACCGAACAATGCGCTCGGCGCGCTCGCGGATTTCTACGGCAACATGGCCTTAGTCTCCACGCCCGACGTGGGTGCGGCCGCAAAGAGCATCAAGAGCGTTGCAGACAGCGAGCTCTCCCCGCGCGACCGCGCGCTACGCGCTGCGGCCAAATCGATCGCCGAACAGGTGCTGCAGCCGCCGGATCCGGCAAGCCTGACACAAGCGTCCGATTCTAAACCTGCTAATGAAGAAATTACTTCTGAACAGGCAGCCGTATCCACGGCCGACGGATCCCAGCCCGCAGAGATCGCGGCGCCCTCCAAGCCTGCTGACGATGGGGCGGCGCCGGCGCTGATGCCGGACGGTGCAGGGCAGGAGGCTGACCCGTCATTCAAATCCTTTGTGACGACGAGCCGTTCGAAACTCGACGAAATCGACGGTCTCTTGAGCCAAGAGAGCAATTGAAATGATCGATATGAGCGTTACGGGGGGAGTTGCCGCAACCGAGGCGTCGCCAGCCGCCAGAGGCAATGGTCCGGCAGCCAAGGACGGCGACGCTGGCAATGGCGGCTTTTCGGACGTGCTCTCGAAGGCAGGAAACAGTCCGCAAAACAGCACCGGCGGCGAGCCTGCTGTGCCCCCTTTGGCTGATGATGCCCAAACAGACGTCGATGAAGGCGCCGCCGGCAGTATCGCTCTCAGTTTGCGCGATCGCGCTCGCAGCAAGCCGATGATCGCTCTCAGCGATGCCTCGTTGAAACAACAGGCCGCGACGCAGCCGGAGACGGTTGCAATCGACACAGGCAAATCCGGCAAGGATCAGATGAAAAGCCGCGTCGATACGGTTTCGGTAAAATTCGAAGTCAAGGAAGACGCCGGCGAGGTCGCGGAAGATGCACATGTCGCAAAAGACGAAAAATCGGCAAAGACCTTGGAGAACAAGACCGGAGCCGATGAAGGCCCTCCGTTAAATGCGACGTCTGTCTCTGATGCGCTCGGTCTTTTGAACAAGGATGCCACGGATACGGTGATCCCGGTGGCATTCCTGGCTGCAGCCCATGTGAATGCGAAGGACGATATGGCCGGGAAGGAAAAGGATGCCGGCCGTGGCACTGGTAATGCGCCTGCGGCCGCTGCGCTGGCGGCGATCAGCGCCAGCGACGCGCAGATGCCGGCCGTGGACGACGCAGCCAATCTTGATGGAAAGACGTTCCGTTTGAGCCGCGCGGACGGGCGCGGCGAGTCCATGGACATCCGTATCGGTGCTGACCAGGAAGCGTCCGCCGCCAAGGCGAAGAGCGATATCGAAAGCGTCACGGTTCTCGATTCACGCCGCTATATCGGCCTCGCGCAGAATTCCGCATCCGTGACCGCTGCAATCCTTGGCGACAGGGAGTGGACGGGTGCGATGCAGCCGAGTTCCGCACTGTCGAACGCTGCCGAATGGACGAGCACCGGGAAGGTTGTCAACACCCTGAAGATCCAGATGACGCCGATCGACCTCGGCCTCGTGACGGCAACGATGCGCCTTTCCGGCGATGCCCTGAACGTCGATCTGAAGGTCGAAACCGGTGCGGCCTATCGGCAGCTCAAGGAAGATCACGGCAAGATCATCGAGGTGCTTCGCAGCCAGGGTTATGCCATCGACAACGTCACGATCAGCATGGCGCCGGTAGAAAAGCCCGACGCGGGGAACCAGGCAAATGCGCAAGAGCAGTCTTCCCAGCAACAATCTTTGCAGCAGGGGCAGGGCGGTGAAGCGCGCGAGCGCCACGCCCAGACAGCACAGCGGGGCAATGGAGGCCTTAATGGGGCAGGGGAGACATATGTTGAAGATGTTGCTTCTGGCGCCGCTGGCGGCGGCGCTTCTGGCAGCGTTTACCTCTGAGACACGCGCCTCCAACGGTGCCTGCGAAAGGGAAATCCAGTCTGCTGCCGCCAAATACGGCATACCGGAAGGCATTCTCTATTCCGTGGGCCTGACGGAAACCGGACGCAAAGGTTCGCTCTATCCTTTTGCACTGAACATAGAGGGCAAGGCAGTCTTCCCGCCTTCCGAGCTGGACGCCATGAGGCAGTTCTATTCGGCGCGAAAAAGCGGTGCAAAGCTCATCGACATCGGCTGCATGCAGATCAACCATTACTTTCATGGCGAGAATTTCGGCTCGGCGGAAGCCATGTTCGACCCGCACCGCAATGTCGAATATGCGGCGAAGTTCCTTCGCAATCTTCACGACCGGCATGAAACCTGGACGATGGCGGTAGCCAGATACCACGCCGGACCAAACAACGACCCTGCGCAGAAGCGGTATGTCTGCCGCGTAATCGCCAATCTCGTCGCTACCGGCTATGGCAAGTGGACTCCCAATGCGAGTAACTTCTGCCACAACTGATGCAAGTAAAAATAGAAAAACGTGAACAAAACGGAATCGTGCCATAATGTGGCAGGAATTGGCCGAAAATTGGGTTCACAAGACCTAATTTACCCTCTGTTAACTTTTCCACGAAATTTTTGTGTGCATAACTGAGAAGGCATACTACATATAGAGCAAATCGGGACCCAGTTCTTAATCAACTGTTAATTCCTGCCATTAAGTTCCAGCAGCTTGTCCCAGATTCGTGCGATTCGTACCCATAGATCATCGAGGTGCCACACTGATTCGGAGGCGGACGAATGATCGTAGTGGTTGATGAGCGTGAGCTCGTAAAAGATGGTTACACATCACTGTTTGGCCGCGAGGGCATTCCCTCGACCGGCTTTGATCCAAGCGAATTCGGCGAGTGGGTGCAAACGGCGGCGGATTCCGATATCGCGGCTGTCGAAGCTTTCCTGATCGGCCAGGGCAGGCAGACCTTAGAGCTGCCACGGGCGATCCGGGATCGCTCCCAGGCGCCGGTGATCGCGGTCAGCGACCAGCCTTCGCTCGAAAACACCCTTGCACTTTTTGATTGCGGCGTCGACGATGTCGTCCGCAAGCCAGTGCACCCCCGTGAAATCCTGGCGCGCGCCGCTGCAATCCGCCGCCGCCTGAAAGCGATTTCGACCCACACCGATATCGGCGCGATCCGCGTCTTTTCGGACGGCCGCGATCCGGAAATCAACGGTGAAGTCTTTGCGCTTCCGCGCCGCGAACGCCGCATTTTGGAATACTTGATCGCCAACCGCGGCCGCCGCGTCACCAAGACCCAGATCTTCAACGCCATCTACGGCATCTTCGACGAGGAAGTCGAAGAGAATGTCGTTGAGAGCCATATCTCCAAGCTGCGCAAGAAGTTGCGCAAGAAGCTCGGCTTCGACCCGGTCGATTCGAAGCGCTTTCTCGGCTACTGCATCGACTGGAACTGATTTTCAGCGGCGGGCCTGGCCCGCGGAAACGTGCCTTTCAATATTTCGATCAGGCAGCTCCGCTACAGACAGCTTCACGCAAGGCCCGCCAAATACTCTCCAAGCTATCAAGGAAAACGAGGTTTTCAGATGAGCATTTTTGGCAGCATGAAGACGGCAGTGTCGGGGATGAACGCACAGGCAAACCGCCTGAGCACCGTTGCCGACAACATCGCGAATGCAAATACCACCGGCTACAAGGCTGTCTCGACGGCCTTCTCCTCTCTCGTCCTGCCGTCCACGGCAGGCAACTACAATTCCGGTGGTGTGCAGACGTCCATCCGTCAGGCTGTTTCCGACCAAGGCGACATCTCCTACACGACTTCGGGCTACGACCTCGCCATTTCCGGCGACGGCTTTTTCATCGTGCAGGGCGCCGACGGCACGCCGGTCCTGACCCGCGCCGGTGACTTCACGAAGGACGACGAAGGCAACCTCGTCAACTCGGCGGGCTTCACGCTGATGGGCTATCCTTATGGTTCTTCCGCTCCGGCCGTCGTCGTCAACGGCTTCGACGGCCTCGTTCCGATCAATGTCCTCGGCGACCAGAAACTGGAAGCCGTGCCGACGGCGAATGGTACGTGGACGGGCAACCTCAAGCCATCTTCGCCCATCGAAACCACTGCGGCAGACCTCCCGAGCGCAAACAACGCAACGGCCACATCCGATACGCAGAAATATTCGATCGTCACCTATGACAAGCTCGGCAGCAAGGTGATGTACGACATCTACTTCACAAAGGTCCCGGTAACGACCGTGGCGCCGCTGCCGCCGACTGGCACCGCCTACGAATGGGAAATGGCGGTATTCCGCAACGCCGACAAGGCCGCGACTGGCACGAGCTCCTTCCCGTACTCTTCCGCCGCCGTTGACGTGAAGCGGGTATATTTCGACAGCTCGGGGCAGATGCTGACGGATGCAACGCATACCAGCACCACGGACATCATCGATCCGGTGACGGGTCTCACCATCAATATGAGCCTCGATCTCTCGCAGGTCGGCGACAGTTGGTCCGGCACCGGTAACGTCGATGGACAGGGCGCAAACTCGCCGGTCGATATCACCATCGACGCCGATGGTGTGGTGTATTCGAAATACGACGACGGCAGCACCAAGCCCGTCTTCCAGATCCCGCTCGCAAACGTGCCGAGCCCCGATCTGCTGACGCTGATGTCCGGCAACGTCTACTCAGCGAACGGCAGGTCCGGCGTCACCGTCACCGGCTTCCCGCAGACGAGTGGCTTCGGCAAGATCCAATCGGGCGCGCTTGAAGGTTCGAACGTCGATATGGCGGGCGAGCTCACGGAAATGATCGAGTCGCAGCGCAGCTATACGGCAAACTCGAAAGTGTTCCAGACGGGTTCGGACTTGATGGACGTCCTCGTCAATCTCAAGAGATAAGTAAGGTAACGGCTAAGCCATGTCGCTCACTTCCGCACTTAATACGGCACAGGGCATATTCAACAATACAGGCGCTCAAAGCAGCGTCGTATCGAACAATATCGCCAATGCCGGCAATAAGGATTATGTGCGTCGGCAGGCGATGCTCACCACCTCCTTGAACGGCGCGCAGGTGGTCAAGATCAACCGTGCGCAGGAGGATGCTCTCCTGCGCCAGTACCTGAAGAGCAATTCTCAAGACAGTGCCCAGCAGACCCTTTTGAACGGCTTGGAAGACATCAAGTCCGTCATCGGCGGCAACGATTACGAGACGGCGCCCTCCACCTACCTTGCGGTCTTTCGTGACAAGCTTAGCGCGTTCAGAGCCGCACCGAACAGCACGATCGCCGGCCAGGGCGCCATCACGGCGGCGCAGGACGTCGTGAACTCGCTCAACAATGCGACCAACGCTGTCCAGCAGGTGCGGATGAATGCGGACAAATCGATTGCAAATTCCGTAGAAGAGCTGAATGAGCTGCTGGCGCAATTCGAGACCGCAAACAACGCCGTCAAGTCTGCCACGTCTTCCGGTGCCGATCCGTCGCAAGCGCTCGACCAGCGCGATGCCTTGCTCAAGCAGATTTCGGGGATCGTGGGAGTCACGACCGTCGCCCGCGATAACAATGACATGGTGCTGTATACCTCGGACGGGGTGACGCTCTTCGAGACCATTCCGCGCGCGGTGACTTTCAAGCCGACCCAGAGCTACGGCGCCTCCACCGACGGCAACGGCGTTTACATCGATGGCGTGGCGCTCGGTAAGGGTTCGGGCGGCACGACGTCGGCGCAGGGCAGTCTCCAGGCGCTTCTCCAGCTTCGTGACGAAGTCGCGCCGACATTCCAATCCCAGCTCGACGAAATCGCCAAGGGTCTCGTTGCGTTATTTTCGGAAACGAACACGGCCGGAACCAGCACGCTGCCGGGTCTCTTTACCTGGACGTTGCCGAGCGGGCTTCCGGGCGGAACGCCGACGACGGCCACGATCATCGACGGCATTGCTGGTTCCATCACGGTCAATCCGGCAGTGGTGACCTCGCTGGGCGGCGATCCGATGAAGCTGCGCGACGGTTCGATCAACGGCGCCGCGTTCAATCAGAATACCGCTGCCAATGGCGGCTACACCGCGCAGCTCGACAAGCTCTACACGGCCATGGGCGCCAAGATGGATTTCGATCCGGGCGCCGGCGTAATCGGCTTCAACTCGGCAACGGGTATCGACTCGAACGTCAGCATCATGGATTTTTCGTCTAGCTCGATCGGCTGGTTCGAACAGTACCGCAGCGACGCGAGCGGTGCCACGGAGAACACGGCAGCAGCGCTTTCGCGATCCGACGAAGCCTATTCCAACGAGACCGGCGTCAACCTGGACGAAGAGCTGACGCTGCTTCTCGACATCGAACAATCCTACAAGGCGGCGACGAAGATTTTGAACGCCATCGATGAAATGTTGAAGTCATTGCTGGATATAGCGAGTTAAGCCATGAAGAGCTCTTTTATTTCTAGTTCAGCCATTCAGAACGCGATGCGATTGACGATCCGCCAGTCGCAGAACCAGATGGTCAAGGCTTCGATTGAAGCCACCACGAAAACCTACGCCGATATCGGCGTATCGCTCGGCATCGACGCGGCCAAGAGCGTGAACTATGCGCGCGAGCTTGATCGGATCTCCTCGTTCAAGGACAGCAACTCCACCGTCAATCTTCGTCTCGAAATGTCCCAGAGCGGGTTGGCCGACGTGCAGAAGGCGAGTGATGCGCTGGTCAAGAATCTGACGGCGCTCAAGGGAAGCCAGGCATCGACCGCCATTACCGTCACTCTCCAGTCCTCGGCGGCGGCACTTTCGCAGCTCATGGACACCGGCAACATGATCACCGGCGGCGAATACCTGTTTTCCGGTGTCAATACGGACGTTCCGCCACTGACGGATCGCAGCGCCACCGTTGAAGCCGATATCGTCACTGCCCTGAACACTTACGCGACCGGGCTTTCCAAGCCGGTCAGCGCCTTGACGGCGGCTGAAATCGATACCTTCATGACCAGCACCGTGGAGCCGATGTTCAGCGCTGCGGCATGGACGAACCCGGCCACAGGCTGGTCCAAGGCCTCCAACCAGAACATGACGAGCCGGATCAGCAACTCGGAAGTCATCACATCGTCCACCAACGCCAATTCCGACGGCATGCGCTACCTCGCAATGGCCACGGTGATGACGAATGCGCTGATCGATCAGGGCCTTGGCACCGATGCCATGGACGCGGTTTCCTCACGCGCCATCGGCTATGCGGCGCAGGCGACATCCGGCCTCGTGACGCAGCAGAGCCAGCTCGGCCTGTCGCAGGAGCGCGTCGAGAAGGCGAACGACGCTCTCGATGCCCAAGCTGCCATCATCAACAACAAGGTCGTGGACCTCCAGGGTGTTGACCCTGCAGAAGCTTCGACCCTCGTCAAGACCTTGGAAACGCAGCTCGAAACGGCTTACACGATCGTATCGAAAATACAGCAGCTGAGCCTCGTGAATTACCTTTGATGATCAAAGGCGCGCAATACAAAGAAGGATGCATGAATGTATCAATTCTCTTATGCCGAGGTCATGCAAGACTCGGTGACCGACGCGAAAGAGCGGGAGCGGCAAGTTCTCGACCGGTCAATCGAATTGCTCTCGCTGGCGCGCGACAAGGAAAAGTACAGCCGGGAATCTGTTGAGGCACTGTTTTACACCCGGCGTGTTTGGGTGAGTTTTATCGAGGATCTCAAGCATCCCGACAATCAGCTCCAGATCGAGCTGCGGGCCAACCTGATTTCGATCGCAATCTGGATTTTGAAGGAATGCGACAAGATCAGGCGACGCCAATCGAGTAACTACCAAGGCATTATCGACGTTACCACCATCATCAGGGATGGACTTAAATGAAAAGTACACTTCGCATTTCGCTAAAAGCCGGAGAGAGAATCTTCATCAACGGCGCGGTTTTGCGCGTTGACCGCAAGGTCGCGCTGGAATTCCTGAATGATGTGACGTTTCTTCTTGAAAACCATGTTCTTCAGCCGGAAGACGCCACGACGCCGCTGCGCCAGCTCTACTTCATCGCGCAGATGATCCTGATTAATCCGGAAGGCAAGGAGCAGTCGACGGCGATGTTCCGCAAGTCGATCACCATGCTGCTGACCTGCTTCAAGAACGAAGAGGTTCTCGCCGAGCTGAAGCGCATCGATGGCCTCGTCTCGACGGGGCGCGCATTCGATGCGCTGAAGGCCATCCGCGCGCTCTATCCGACCGAGGACGGCATCTTGAACAACCAGGAAATGCACCCGGCGATGGTCGAGCAAATCCGCAAGGAGATCGCACCATGGCGGTAGACGGCGTTTCCAGCGTCGGCACGACGTCGACCACGCAGACTGCGCAGCAGAAGGCAACGCTCAACTACGACAACTTCCTGCAGTTGCTCATCGCGCAGATGAAGAACCAGGATCCGACGGATCCGATGGACGCCAGCGAGCAGATGTCGCAGCTCGCAAGCTTCTCGCAGGTCGAGCAGACGATCCAGACCAACACGAAATTGGACACGCTGCTCGCAAGCTCCAGCCTCACCCAGGCAGGCAGCTATATCGGCAAGTACATGACCAGCGCCGACGGCACCGTTAAAGGCACTGTCGCCTCGGTCAAGGTGTATTCCGACGGAATTATCGCGACGACGACGGACGGGAAGAGTATTCTCGTGCAGGCGGGAATCACTCTCGCGGATGAAGCGCCGACGTCAGACACGTCGTCGTGAACTGACTTGCAATGAACGCAATAATGGTCCGGCTACTGCGGGGCGGACCGAAAGGCGATATGAGGTTGCCTGACGATGAATGAAGCCGATGCACTCGACCTTTTTCAGGCGGCGATCTGGACCGTTTTGATCGCGGCCGGCCCTGCGGTCGCTGCTGCCATGATCGTCGGCCTCGTCATCGCGCTGATCCAGGCGCTGACGCAGATTCAGGAAGCGACGCTCACCTTCGTTCCAAAGATTGTCGCCGTTCTCATTACCGTCGGCATTTCCGCACCGTTCGTCGGTTCCCAGATCTCCATTTTCACCGACATGGTCTTCTCGCGCATCCAGTCCGGCTTCTGAGCTACCTTCGCGCAAGCTTCGCCGGTTAATTCTCGATCCGAATTGGGCAGGGCATACCTGCCTCCTCTCATGAAGAGACGGAATCGAAATGGCGCAACCACCTGCACTCCCCCTTCCGAAATCTGCTCCGAGCCTTCGTGATGTCGGTTTTGCCCTCGGCATCATGGTCATCATCTGTGTGCTCTTCCTGCCGATTCCGCCGTTTCTGATCGACTTGGGGCTGGCGTTTTCGATCGCGTTTTCCGTCCTGATCCTGATGGTTGCCCTCTGGATTCAGAAGCCTCTCGAATTTTCGTCCTTCCCGACCATCCTGCTGATCGCGACCATGACGCGACTGTCGCTGAACATTGCAACGACGCGCGTGATCCTTTCGCATGGCAATGAGGGACATGACGCCGCCGGCGGCGTGATCGCCGGTTTTGCAAGCCTGGTGATGTCCGGCGATTTCGTGATCGGTCTGATCGTGTTCCTGATCCTGATCACCATCAATTTCATTGTCATCACCAAGGGTGCGACACGTATCGCTGAAGTTGGCGCGCGATTCACCCTGGATGCGATCCCCGGCAAGCAGATGTCGATCGACGCCGATCTTTCCGCGGGCATCATCGACGAGAAGGAAGCGCAGCGCCGTCGCAAGGAGTTGGAGGAGGAAAGCTCGTTCTTCGGCGCCATGGACGGTGCCTCCAAGTTCGTCCGCGGCGATGCGGTCGCCGGCCTCCTTATTACCTGCATCAATATTTTCGGCGGCATCATCATCGGCTATTTCCGCCATGACATGCCGATTTCCGAAGCGGCCGACGTTTTCGTCAAGCTCTCGGTCGGCGACGGCCTCGTCGCCCAGATGCCGGCGCTTATCGTTTCCTTGGCGGCCGGCCTTCTCGTTTCGCGCGGCGGCACCATCGGCTCGACCGACCAGGCCGTCGTCAATCAGCTGAGCGGTTATCCGCGCGCGCTTTCCGTTTCCGCCGTGTTGATGGCGGTCCTGGGCCTGATGCCCGGCCTGCCGACAGTCCCCTTCATGTTCCTTGGCGGCCTCATGGCGTTCGGTGCATGGTTCATTCCGAGGCAGATCGAAGCAGAGAACAAGGTCCGCCGCGAGCAGGAGGAAAAGAAGGTCGTTCAGACCAAGGAGCTCGAAAAGGACTCCGTCAAATCGGTCCTGCGCACCTCGGAAATCGAACTCGCGCTCGGCAAGATGGTGTCGACACGCCTCCTCGGCGCACACCAGGAACTCGCCTTCCGGGTCGGCAAGATGCGCAAGAAATTTGCAACACAGTATGGCTTCGTCGTTCCGGAGATCAAGGTCACCGACGATATCAGCATTCCCGAGAAGTCCTACCAGATCCGCATCCATGGCACGACGGTGGCATCGAACGCGTTGCGTGTCGGCGAAGTGCTGGTCGTCACCGGCTCTGGCCGCAAGCCGCGCATTCCAGGAGACGAAATCCGCGAACCGGCTTTCGGCATGCCGGCGGTTTCCATTCTTGAGGCTTTCGCCGAGGACTTGAAACGCGAAGGTTTCCAGCCGATCGACAACGTCTCGGTGGTCCTCACCCACATGAGCGAGGTCATCCGCAACAACTTGCCGCAGCTTCTCTCCTACAAGGACGTGAAGGTTCTGATCGACCGTCTCGATCCCGAATACAAGAAGCTCGCAGACGAGATCTGCACCTCGCATATGTCGTATTCGGGCCTGCAGGCCGTCCTCAAGCTGCTGCTTGCCGAGCGCGTCTCGATCCGTAACCTGCATCTGATCCTGGAAGCCGTGGCCGAGCTCGCGCCGCATGTCCGCAAGACCGAGCAGATCGTCGAGCATGTGCGGATCCGCATGGCGCAGCAGCTCTGCGGCGACCTGGCGGACAATGGCGTGCTGCGCGTCCTGCGGCTCGGCAGCAAGTGGGACATGGCCTTCCACCAGGCGCTCAAGCGCGACAACAAGGGCGAGGTCGTCGAATTCGACATCGACCCGCGCAGCCTTGAGGAGTTCAGCGAGCAGGCAACGAAGGTTATCCGTGAATTCATGGACCGCGGCCTGCCATTCGCCCTTGTCACATCGCCGGAAACACGCTCCTATGTGCGCATGATCATCGAACGGCTGTTCGCCACGCTTCCGGTTCTTTCGCACGTCGAACTGGCCAAGGGCATCGAGATAAAGATTTTGGGCTCTATTTCATGATTTCCGACCCGCAAGGGACTGTTCTGGCGCTCTTCCTGGTTTTCTGCCGGATCGGCGGCTGTGTCCTTGCAATGCCAGGCTTTTCCTCGGCGCGCGTGCCGGAACTGCTGAGGATCTTTGTGGCCGGCGGCCTTTCGATCGCCATGCTGCCGGTTCTTTGGGACACGGTTTATCCGGCCGTCAGCAACACCGGCGCGACCTATATCGGGCTCATCGTCAGCGAATCGCTGATCGGCGTCATGTACGGCTTGCTGGCGCGGCTCTACACGCTGGGCTTCCAATTCGCCGCCAGCATCATCGCCATGATGGTCGGATACACCTCACCGGGTGCGGCAGATGTCATCGAGGATTCGGTGGAAACAAGTCTCTCCGGTTTCATCACCTTTGCCGGAATGATGATCCTCTTCATGATGGACTTCCATCACATCGTGTTCCGGGCGCTGATCGATTCCTACACGACCATGCCCTTCGGCGGCATTGCCGATATGCGCGCCAATCTGATTTCGCTCACCGATACGCTGCAATCGACGACCTACATCATGCTCCGGCTCGCAAGCCCGTTTCTCATCTACAGCATGATGTTCAACGTCTCGATCGGCTTCATCAACAAGCTGGCGCCGCAGATTCCCGTGTACTTCATCTCGACGCCCTACATGCTGCTTGGCGGCTTGTTCCTGTTTTATTTCTCGGTTGCTGCCTTGATCAGCCAGTATGCGCAATCTTTCCCAAGCGTGTTCATCGGAAGATAGCGGATGGCGGAGAAGACCCGTTCCGAAAAACTGAAGCGGCTCGTCGCAGTCCAGCGGCATCTGGAGCAGATGGCGGAATACGACCTTGCCGAAACGAGCCGCCAGCGCGCCGAGGTCAACCAGTCGATCGACAATGTCGTCATGGCGCTCGGCTCCATGGATCCGGTCCATCGTGCGTTTTCGCAAAGCTATGCCGACCGGTTCGAGCGGCTGAGCACCAAGGACAAGCAGCTGACCGGCATGCAACAGCTGCACGAGATGCGCCTGCAGCGCGAGCGGGCCAAGGGCGACCGGCTGGAAGAGGGCATGAAGGAAGCCCTTGAAGCCGAACGGCGCGAAGCCGATGACAACGCGGTCTACGATGTCATCGATCAGAAATTTGCAACACCAGCCTCCAGCAAGCTTCAAAAACCATAATCCCTGCAACTTAATTTAGAGGATTGTGACATTGGCTATTTCACCCCCGAGTGATCTGGTCCTGGATGTTGTCAAAGCCGCCGACCCGATGGAAGTTCAGGTGGCCCAGGAGAAATTGAAAGCGAGCCGCGCGGCCTTTCGGGCAACGGGCCTTGCCGAGAACGGCGATGGCTTTTCTGCCAAGGTCGACGTGCTTGACAGCGCCACCGGCCTCGACAACGTCAAGAATCGCGCCAAGACTGAAGAGATTCCGGAAACCTACCGGAAGTTCGAGGCCATGGTGCTTCAGAATTTCATCAAGAACATGCTGCCGAGCGACAGTGAACAGGTCTACGGCAAGGGCGCTACGGGCGATATCTGGAAGGGCATGATGGCCGAGCAACTCGGCAACGTCATCTCCGAAGGTGACGGCGTCGGCATAGCCAAGCAGATGTATAACGAGGCGCTTCGCAAGAAGGAAGGCGCCATCGTGAACGCGTCGGCGGACCAGGATGACCGCAAGGTCGCCTTCAGCATGATCGACGAATTCCAGCGCAAGACATTCGGCACGCCCACCGCGGATGCCAAGATCAATAATGAAGCATAACCGAGGATAAAATGGAAATCATCTCGAATGAATATCGTATCAAGTCGGTCCTCGGCCGCCTGGAAATGATCATTGACAACGAGAACACGCGGATCGGCAGCGACCCGCAGTTCGATCTCAAGGTCTCGAATGCGCATAAGAGCCGCTGCCTCTATGAGCTGTCGATGCTCTTTCGTGATACGGACCCGGCCGAGCTTGCTGCGTCGCATCTGGAACAGCTTCACGGGCTGAAGCAGAAGCTGACGCTGAACGCCCGGCGCGTTGAGGCACATCTCGAAGCCGTTCGTGCGGTTGCCGACCTGTTGAAGAATGCCGTTCAGGATGCGGATGCCGACGGCACCTATTCCCAGGAACAGTTCGTCGCGCGTGATGCCGGATGGTGAAGCTCGTCCTGACAGGCATCTGGGTTTGCGCCATCACGCTTGCTTCGGTCTATTTCTCCGTGAAGCTGGCGACAGCGCCGGCCCCGCCGGCAGATGATTCGAAGCAGAGCCAGCTTGAGCTTGTGAAGGGCGAGACAATCACCGTACCGATCATCGGCGACGGCGCGGTGACTGGTTACTTCCTCGGCCGCGTGTCCTTCATGATGAACAAGGACACGGTGAAGGGCATGACCCTGCCGCTTACCGAAATGACCACCGACGAGCTTTTCACCCTGCTCGTCGGCAATAAGATGGTCGATATCAGCAAGCTGAAATCCTTCGACCCGCAGGCCTTCCGCGACGCGATCAAGAAAGGCATGAACGAGAAACTCGGCGGCGAATACGTCTCAGAGGTCATGCTGGAGCAGCTCGACTACCTTTCCAAGGAAGACGTCAAAGCCAATGCCTCCGGCCAGCAGAAGAAAACGGCCGATCCGGTCAAGATCATCGAGCCCCCGCCACCTGAAGCTGCGAGCGCCGCCCACTAGTTTCGCCGGCTTCGTCTGCGCCGTTCAGGTGAAGCGCAAAGCCGGTTGCGCCCGGTTCGCCGAGCTCAGGGCGTAGCTGCATGCTGGGGATTAGATAGTCTCCGCCATTTTGCTGACGATAGGGGATAGGTGGGGTGGACTCGAGCGTGCGCATCCTCTCACGCAGGCGCTCGGCTGCGAGTTCGAAGCCGGCCTCATCCAGACCATCGACCCTGTAAGCCGCGAAAGGCGGAAGAACGGCATAGCCCGGGTAATAGAGGATCCCA
The DNA here is from genome assembly GCF_056279705.1 of Rhizobium sp. USDA 4016. NCBI lineage: Bacteria > Pseudomonadati > Pseudomonadota > Alphaproteobacteria > Hyphomicrobiales > Rhizobiaceae > Rhizobium > Rhizobium sp. USDA 4016. The sequence goes on along the minus strand of NZ_JBWCCY010000004.1, from coordinate 3,265,894 downwards.
TGATTGATCGGGAATAGCAGGTCGTCGATCGGTCCGTTGACCCCGCGGGTCGAGTAATGTTCCTCCCAGCCGCCGGTAGTCACAATCAACATGGCTCGCTTGCCCGCCAGAGCCCCTTCGCCATAGCGGTCGCCCCATCGCTTGTCGCTGTGCTCGCCGACGCCGTAGGCGAACCCATAGGCATAGACCCGCTCGACCCAGCCCTTGAGGATTGCCGGCATGCTGAACCACCAAAGCGGAAACTGGAGGATCAGCATATCGGCCCACAGGAGCTTATCGATCTCGGTTTTGACATCCTCGGTCAGCGCGCCAGTTTCGAAAGCTCTCTTGGATGCAGCGACAGGTATGAACCGCGTATCAGTTGCCAGCGACGGAAAGTCGGCACGGTCGATTTCGGATTTCCAGCCCTCGGCATACAGGTCGGACACGCGCACCTCATGGCCCTGGGCCTCGAGCTCCTTGATGGCAATGTCTCGCAGTGCCCCATTGAGCGAGCGCGGTTCGGGATGAGCGAAGACAAGCAGAACTTTCATGGTCAGTGATCCTGTGAAGGTGAGAACTGACCCATAGGTAGACAGGGTTTGAATCATCCACTAGATGTGCGTAATGCATAAGATTATGCCGAATAATGGATAGTTCAGACGTTACGCTGGAACGTATGCGAACCTTCGTCCGCGTTGCCGAACGCGGCAGCATGTCGGCGGTTGCGCGCGAGTTCGGGGTCGGCCAGTCGACGGTCACACGGCATTTGCGGGAGCTTGAGGAGGCCGTCGGCGTGCCTCTGCTGAGCAGGACCACCCGGCGTGTCGCGCTGACCGATGAAGGCAGCCGATATTATGCCAACAGCGTCCAGATCCTGCGCCTTGTCGAACAGGCCGGCGATGAGGCGCGGGGCACGCGCGGTGCGCCGGCCGGCACGATCCGGATCTCCTGCACTGCGGCTTTTGGGGTTCTGCACGTCGGCCGGCTGATCTTCGCGTTTCAGGACCGCTATCCCGATATCGGAGTCGACCTCAGCCTTACCGATGAGCGCGTCGACCTTGTGCGGGAAGGCGTCGATATCGCGCTTCGCTTAGGCCCGCTCACCGACAGTTCGATGAAACTGCGGGCGCTCGGCCAGTCCCGGCGTCTGCTCGTCGCGTCACCGGATTATCTTGCAGCGCGGGGAAAGCCGGTTGTCCCGCAGGATTTGCTCGGTCATGAAGGCATCCGTATGTCGAACGTGGCAGGGAGCGACATGCTCGCTTTGCGGGGGCCCAGCGGCGAAGACCATGCCGTGCCCTTTGGAGGGCGCTTTCGGGTCGACCATGGGCTTGCTGCACGCGAGGCCATTGTCGCCGGGCGCGGCATCGCACCTACCCATCAATGGCTTGTCGACGATCTCCTGACGGCTGCCAAGCTTGAGGTGATCTTGCCGGACTATTCGCTGCCGCCTGTCCCGCTCAGCATGTTGATCGTCCCCGAACGCGCCGGCGTTGCCCGGGTCCGGCTGCTGGTCGACTTCCTCGTCGAGCAGATTGGCGGCATTCCGGGGATCGAAAAGCCGCAGCGCTTTGGCGCACAAGCTTAACAAAGCCTTGAAAGCGGCGGCGGAATTCGAACGACTTTTCTAAGAGTTGTTTGAAACCCACCTGCTATAGCTCCCTTCATATCCCTGATGCAGCATTCGGGACTTGCTGCAGGCGGGCGGGTGCTGCCGGTTCGTAAAAACCTGCTGGTGCGGAATGTATCTTGTGTTTTCCGGGATGTTGGGCGCGTAAAGCACTCTGGCTGGAGGTTGGAATGAACCTGATCGCGAATTTCGCGGTTCTCGCATCGCGCCGCACGATCTTCGACGTGCCGGTGTGCGACCTCGGATGGGACGACGCGCTCGTCTTCATCAACGAGCTTGCCTCCTTTCCTGTCGGCCAGACCGTCATTTCCTTCGTCAACGCTCACAACATGCTGATGACGCTGCGCGATAGCGAATACCGGGATATTCTCCTGCAGAATCTCGTCCTGCCGGACGGCATCGGCCTGAACATCGCTTCCAAGATAGCGCATGGAGCACCGTTTCCTGCCAATCTCAATGGCACGGACTTCGTTCCCGCGTTTCTGACCTATATGGAAAATCCGCGCCGTGTCGGCCTGATCGGCGGCAGGCGCGAAGTCGTCGAAAAAGCCGCAGCGAATTTCCGCAAGCATGCGCCCTGGCACGAATTCATCGTCATTTCGGACGGGTATTTCGACAAGGAGAACCCGACGGAGCTCATTGACGAGGTTGAGCGCCAGGACCTCGACATCCTGATCATTGGCATGGGAACGCCGCTGCAGGAGAAGTGGGCGCATCATCACATTCGCGCCGACCATGCCCGGCTTGTTCTGACTGTCGGGGCGCTCTTCGATTTCATCTCCGGAGTTGTTCCCCGCGCTCCGGAAACCGTTCGCATGATGCGGCTGGAATGGGCCTACCGGATGCTGCAGGAACCGGCCCGTCTCTGGCGGCGCTATGTGCTCGGCATCCCGGTCTTTCTGTTTTACGTGATGCAGTACCGCTTCAATCGCCGCGAGCGCATCCTTAGCCAGGCGGGCAACAACAGCGTCCCCTTGCCGTTACCGCAGGAACAGAGCGAGGGAGCTCACTGAGACCCTGCTTCTTGCCTCGCGCAGTTAACCATTTCTTTGCCATGAAAATTTAGAGTGCCTTAATCATCCGCTTCCTACGGGCGGCTCGGCTCGTGCGCATGAGATATGGCGTCATGTATGACAGCAGGTTAAAAGGCAGCATTGATAGGCGTCGACTGGCAACGGCGGGGCGCGTCGATGCACGAGACCGAAATCTCGAAACCCTGCCCGTTCGCCCCTCGGAGGCCGAACTGCTAAGGGTGATCGGAAAAGCACTCGAAGAGCAGCGCCTGCAGCGGAGCGCACCGCCCGAACCGCCGCATCTGGTCGATCGCATCGAGACAATCCTCGAAACACGTCTGCGTGCCGCAAACGATGTCCGTCCTGCGGAGCCATCGCAGCATAGACTGGCGGCGCCTGCCGAGGCCCGGCAGGTAGATGCAGCAAATCTCAGCGCTTGTCCCGTCCGCCGCCGCAGTTTGGTGAAGCTGATCGGCACAATCGCAGTTGCTGCCTTGATCGGCGCAGGCGTCCCCTTTCTGATGCCGGCCGAACCCGCGCACTATGCGGCGGAGGCGGCATTTCATGTGCAGGCGGGCAAAGCCGAGCGCGGCCCCGTGACCGCTGCAGCCGTGAGCCGCCTGCTTTCCGGCCGCACCATGTCTGCCGCCGTCGGGGCGCTGAAGCTCGATCGCGATCCAGAATTCACCGGCGGCCAATCCACGATCGGCGTAGCACTTGATCTCCTTTCGGGCAGTGGTGCAGCGGCCGACGCGGCCTCGCGTGCGGAAGCGGCGCTTGCAGGAATGGTCGAGGCCAATGCGGATGGAACGCAGGGCACAGTCCGTCTGAAAGTCACGACGGCCGACGGCGCCAAGTCTTCGCGTATCGCTTCCTGGCTTTCCGACATGCTGATGTCAAGCGGCCCTCCTGCATCGGCGGAGGTAGGCGCAGGGTTGCGCAAGGCCTATGAGGACGTGAAGGCGCAGCTGGCCGCCTTCACCGCAAGCAGCGGCGAAGGCAACGTCAAAGTCGCAAGTGATCTTCAGCAGCGCATCAACCAGCTTGACGCCGATCTCAAGATCGCCGAGCAGCGGATCACGCTTGCCAAGCAAGAGACCGATCGTCTCAAGGTGGCCAAGCCCGGCGATGTGCTCAACGGTTCCTTGCCGCTCGAAGCGATCTCGCCTGCGCTGCAGGACGCGCGTGACAAATACGTCACCGAGAAGGCGACGCTGTCGCTGCTTTCGAACGAGCTCGGTCCGCGCCATCCGCGCCGCCTCGGACAGCAGGCTGTCGTTGACGGCCTGAAGGACAAGGTTGCGAAGGAGCTGGCTCGCCAGGCCCAAGACGCAAATGCCGCTCTCAAGGCAGCCACAGAAGCACGAAAGACGCTGAACGATCAGCGCAACACGCTGATCGCCCAGAGCCGGGACACCGGTGTCGATCTCGCCAAACTGACCGAACTGCGCGACAAGACAGAGGCGGCGAGATCGCGGATGGCAGATGCCGTTACGTCGACGGCTTCGATCGCCGCTTCGATCACTGCCGCCAAGCCGATAAAGACCACTGCCGTTGCCGCCGGCCCCGGACTGCCGGTTCGCTCTGCCGTCGGGGCTGCACTTGCAATGGCGATCGGCCTTGCTGGCATGCTTGGTTTGCGCCTCTTGCGACAGCGTCCCGCACCTGCCGCGGAGACGCTAACTGTCCCGGAACAGCCGGAGGCGGCAGCCGGCGAACTCGAACTGCTGCGCGATCGGCTCGCCGGTCTGCGCGACAGGCTGCAATCCCACGGCGCCGGCCATCGTTGATCTCGGCCGCGGCATCATTGAAACCGCGCGGAACCTCGTCGTTTCGGGCGGGGAGGAAGCGCGCGAACGCTGTTGGTCGACATACTGCTTGATGATGTCAGGGGCGCTTTGCCGCACGAAGCCGCGAAGGACGACGGCGACCACAACACGCCCTTGAAATAGCGTCCCGAAACTTCGGGTCTGGCCTCCCGCAGCAAGGCGGCTCGACACTCCCTTGAGGCTATGGACTCGAGGCCACCGTCCGCCCTCGACGAGCGTCATAAGGCGTGGCAGCGCACGGCGTCGCGGCGAAAGAAACGGTCAAAGCGCCAGGCGAAGGCCAGACGCTACGCCGCGCGGATCGCGGCGAAGGCGGCGCGCAAACGGCTGCATTGGCAGCACGTCACGACGACGCGCATGGCGCGGCGCTTCGCAACGGCCATCCTCGAAGACCTGAAGATCAGGAACATGAGCGCCTCGGCCAAGGGACGGCAGAGGAACCGGGAAAGAAACGTCGCGCAGAAGGCCGGACTCAACCGCTCGATCCTCGCGGCGGCGTGGTACCGCTTCGAACGGCTGCTCTCCTACAAGCTGGCTTTCCTCGGCGGCAACCTCGTGAAGGTCGATCCGCGATACACGGCCGTGACCTGCTCCGAATGCGGGTCGAGGGACAAGGGAAACCGCGAAAACCAAGCGAAGTTCCTCTGCCTTTCCTGCGGACACGCAGACCATGGCGACGTCAACGCGGCGGTCAACATCCTAGCGGCCGGAACACGGCCATCGAAGGCAGTTAAACCCATCTCCCGAGAACGCGAAAGGGCGGCCTGAGCCGCCCCTGAAAATCCCCGTCCTTTCGGGCCGGGACGATGTTAAAGCTCTTGCATTTGCCGCTTTTAAACAGGATACGGCGTTCTGAGGCAAACAGCGCGGCCGGCAAGAGCCTAGCTTTCGCGCGAGGCAGGGCAGGAGAATCGCATGACGACAGTGATCGATGGCAAGCAGGTAGCCGCTTCGGTAATCGAGACGGTAAAGATGGCGACGGCTTCACTGGAAAAGCAGAGCGGCGTGAAGACCGGGCTTGCCGTGGTGATCGTCGGCGACGATCCGGCAAGCCATGCTTATGTCAATTCAAAAAGCAAGATGGCCAAGCAATGCGGCTTCAAGTCGGTACAGCACACCCTGTCGGCCGAGACGACTCAGGAAGAGCTTGCCGCGCTCGTATCGTCACTCAACGCCGATCCCTCGATCCATGGCATCCTCGTACAGCTGCCGCTGCCGAAGCATCTGAACAGCGAGCCGATCATCCAGTCGATCCTGCCGGAAAAGGATGTCGACGGGCTGCACGTCGTCAATGCCGGCAAGCTTGCGACTGGCGACCTTGAAACCGGCCTCGTCTCCTGCACGCCGGCCGGTGCCATGGTGTTCGTCCGCCGAATGCATGGCGAGGACCTGTCTGGGCTGAACGCCGTCGTCATCGGCCGATCGAACCTCTTTGGCAAGCCGATGGCGCAGTTGCTGCTCAATGCCAATGCGACGGTGACGATTGCCCATTCGCGCACCAAGGATCTGCCCGCCGTCTGCCGCAATGCCGATATCCTGGTTGCGGCCGTCGGCCGTCCGCAGATGGTCAAGGCCGATTGGGTGAAGCCCGGCGCAACCGTCATCGATGTCGGCATCAACCGCATCGCCGCACCGGAAAGGGGCGAGGGCAAGACGCGCCTCGTCGGCGACGTCGCCTTCGAGGAAGCATCGAATGTTGCCGCGGTGATCACCCCGGTTCCGGGTGGCGTCGGCCCGATGACGATCGCCATGCTGATGGCCAATACCGTCATTGCCGGGCATCGCGCGGCCGGCCAGACGCCGCCGAAATTTTGAGGCTTATCGCGGTGCAGGGCCGGTCGAGGCCCTGACGATCAGCTCCGCTTTCCACAGCTCGTGCTCCGGATAGGAGCCGATCGCTTTGACGGTGCCGATCAGGCGCTGCGCAATCCGGGCGCCGGCGGCACGAAGAGACGAGCGCGTCGTCGTCAGCGGGACCGAAAAATTCTCCGGCTTCAGAAGCGGCAGCTCGTCGTCATGGGCGATGAGCGAGATATCCTCACCGAGCTTCAGGCCGGCCTGGTTCAGGGCGCGGATCGCGCCGAGTGCGAGCACGGTGCTGGAGCAGAGGACGGCAGTCGGACGCTCCGGCATCTGCAGAAACTGCTCCATGGCGATCAGGCCTTGCTCGTCGGTCATCAGCGAGTGACTGACGCAGGTTTTGGAAAGGGTCAGTCCCCGTTCTGACAAGGCCGCGACGACGCCGTTCTTCCGGCGGATCGCAAAGTCGAGATGCGCCGGCCCGTTCATCAGTGCGAATCGCGTATGGCCGAGCTGCAACAGGAGTTTCGCCGCATCGTAGAAGGCGGTCTCGTTGTCGATATCGAGATAGGGATAATCCGGCTCCGACCCGAACGAGCGGCCATGCACGATGAACGGCATCGCCAGCGATTTCAGCATCGCCAGGCGCGGGTCGTGAGCGCGCATATAGGCAACGAAAAGCGCATCGACATTGCCGCTGATCGCGAGGCGGCGAAGTGCAGCCACTTCGTCGTCGGGGTCCGAGGGCATGATGACGAGATGGAAGTCCTGCCGGACGGCCTCCTCTCCGAGGCCGGCCAGGAACTCGCCAAAATGTATATCCGATTGATGGCCAGGCGCCATCGGCATCACCAATCCGATCGAACCCGCCTTGCCGGTCGCGAGACGCTGAGCCGCCTTGTTCGGCCGGTATCCCGTTTCCTTGACGGCGCGAAGCACACGTTCGCGCGTCGCCTCGTTGACTTCAGGATAGCCATTGAGTGCACGGCTGACGGTCGTCTGCGAAAGACCAAGCAATTCCGAGAGCTGTTTGAGATTCACCTGCCGCGTTTCCTCCTCAGCGCCCTCAACACACGCCTCCCTGCGTCCAAAGCGCTTTCAATTATGTAGCAACTACGGCGCTTGACTCAAGAAAAATCGCTCCATATTCCCCTCCAGGTGCCGCTGCAATGGGCAATGCAAGCGTCTCGTTCCGCGGTATTTTTGAAATGGCTTGACTCTTTTCTGCCGAAAGTGAAATGAGTGTCAAAGCGCTTTGAAATTTGCTCTCGGGAGGTTGGGAAGCGCCGGTGGGATTGTGATGGGAGGTTGATCACATGAAGAAAATTCTTTTGATGGGCGCCGTAACGGCGCTGTTTGCCGGGGCAGCTTCTGCTGCCGATCTGAAGTTTCCTCCAGGTCAGGATACGAAGTTCAACTGGAAGAGCTATGACGAGTTCAAGGCCGCTCACGCCGATTTGAAAGGCGAGCCGCTGACAATCTTCGGGCCGTGGCGCGGTGAGGACGAGGCCTTCTTCCGCAGCATTCTCGCTTATTTCACTGAGGCGACGGGCGTCGATGCCACCTATTCATCCTCTGAAAACTACGAACAGCAGATCGTCATCGATACGCAAGCGGGCTCGCCTCCTAACGTCGCGATCCTGCCGCAGCCCGGCCTCCTGGCCGATCTCGCCAGCAAGGGCCTCCTGACGCCGCTGGGCGAGGAGAATTCCAAGTGGGTGAAGGACAATTACGGCGCGGGCGACAGCTGGGTCGGTTACGGCACCTACAAGGGCAAGGACGGCAAGGACGGTTACTATGCATTCCCTTACAAGGCCGACGTGAAGTCGCTTGTCTGGTATGTTCCTGAAAACTTCAAGGAAGCTGGATATAAGGTTCCGACCACGATGGAAGAGCTCCATGCCCTGACGGACCAGATCGTCAAGGACGGCGGCGTTCCGTGGTGCATCGGCCTCGGGTCTGGCGGCGCGACCGGCTGGCCTGCGACCGACTGGATCGAAGACATCATGCTGCGCATGAACAAGCCGGATGTCTATGACAAGTGGACCACGAACGAAGTGAAGTTCACCGATCCGGCTGTCGTTGCCGCGATCGATGAATTCGGCAAGTTCGCCAAGAATGAGAGCTATGTCGATGGGGGTGCTGCGGCCGTTGCTTCGACCGACTTCCGCGACAGCCCGAAGGGTCTCTTCGCCGTTCCGCCGAAGTGCTACCTGCACCATCAGGCTTCGTTCATCCCGTCCTTCTTCCCCGAAGGCACGAAGCTCGGTCAGGACGCCGACTTCTTCTATATGCCGACCTATGCGGCGCATGCCGACCTCGGCAAGCCGGTTCTCGGTGCCGGCACGCTCGTCTCGATCACCAAGGATTCGAAGGCCGCCCGCGCTTTCGTCGAATTCCTGAAGACGCCGATCGCGCACGAGGTCTGGATGGCGCAGTCGAGCTTCCTGACGCCGTACAAGGGTGTGAGCACCGCGGCCTATGCCAACGAGCAGATGAAGCGGGAAGGCGAGATCTTGACGACGGCCACGACCTTCCGCTTCGACGGTTCGGACCTGATGCCCGGCAAGATCGGCGCAGGCGCCTTCTGGACCGGCATGGTCGATTTCGTCGGCGGCAAGTCTGCGGAAGACACCGGCAAGGAAATCCAGGCCGCCTGGGACGCCATCAAGTAATCGCGTTAGCCGGTGCCGCGGGAGACCCGCGGCATTGCTGGCACGAATGACCGGACCCGTGGGGGGCCGGTCAACGCCGGATACTGTGATCAAACGCAAAAAGAAGTTGACGGTAACTGGTGTCGGCCCTTCAACATAGGCAAGGGTAGCACGGGGAGGGACGAATGCTGTCGCAGATAGTTTCCGCGTTGGGCGTTGTGGTGGTGGCGGTATTCGCCTGCTCGGCCTACTTCTATTTTTCGAACAAGATTCTGGATCTGGCGCTACCCGTGAAGGATGGCGACATTCGTTCGGCGGCGCGCAATCTGAACCGCCGTGCGATGATCCGCCCGTGGCTCTTTCTCGGGCCGGCGCTGTTTTTGCTGATCGTCTATCTTGTCTACCCCGTCGTGGCGACCCTCATCCTCTCCTTCTACGATCGCTCCGGTGAGCAGTTCGTCGGCTTTGCAAATTACCAGTGGGCCTTCGGCGATCGTGAATTCCGTCAATCCATCTTTAATAATATTCTCTGGCTTGCCGTCGTTCCGGCGGCCTGCACGTTCTTCGGCCTGGTCATCGCAGTGATGACCGACCGCATCTGGTGGGGCAACATCGCCAAGAGCATCGTCTTCATGCCGATGGCGATCTCCTTCGTCGGCGCATCCGTCATTTGGAAGTTCATCTACGAGTTTCGCGGCGGCAACGACACCCAGATCGGGCTCTTGAACGCAATCGTGCAGCTTTTCGGCGGCACGCCGCAGGTGTGGATTTCGGTGCCCTTCTGGAACAACTTCTTCCTCATGGTGATCTTGATCTGGATCCAGACGGGCTTTGCCATGGTCATTCTCTCCGCGGCGCTGCGCGGTATTCCGGAAGAAACCATCGAGGCGGCTGTCATCGACGGCGCCAACGGCTGGCAAATCTTCTGGCGCATCATGGTGCCGCAGGTCTGGGGATCGATCGCCGTCGTGTGGACCACCATTACCATTCTCGTGCTGAAGGTCTTCGACATCGTTCTGACCATGACCAATGGTCAATGGAACTCGATGGTTCTTGCCAACCTGATGTTCAACTGGATGTTCCGCGGAGGCGGCGATTCCGGCCGAAGCGCCGTCATCGCCCTCATCATCATGCTGGCCGTGACGCCGATCATGGTCTGGAACGTCCGCCGCGCCAATCGCGAGCTGGGAGGCCACTGAGATGACGCTTGCCAGAGATTTCTTCAAGATTGGCCCCGCTCGCCTTTTCGTGCACTTCGTTGTTCTGGTCATCGTGATCCTGTGGCTGATTCCGACGCTCGGCATCTTCATCAGCGCGCTGCGAGACAAGGATCAGCTCGTCGTCTCCGGCTGGTGGACAGCCTTCGCCGGCTCCTCCCGAACCGTGGCATCCCGCCTTGGACAGCCCGACCAGCAGAAGCAAGAGGGCGCGACCTATGTGATCGCCGGCAATGTCCTGGAAGGCCAGGAAGGACGTTCGATCAAAGCCTTCGGCACGCGTGTCCAGCAGCCCGCTGCCAACAGCGCCGGTGAGACCGCTGACCTCGGCGACGGCGTCTCACTGCTCGTCAACACCGACGGCACCTACCGCTACACAAAGAATGCCCCCTTCGGCCCGGACGACGGCGGCCGGCGCGTCTACGTTTCGATCGCAACGCCGCCGGAATTCACGATGCAGAACTACCGGACGGTTTTGACGGGCGAGGGCATCGGCCAATCCTTCATCAATTCGCTGACGGTGACGATCCCGGCGACCATCATTCCGATCCTCATAGCTGCCTTTGCAGCATACGCCTTGAGCTGGATGGAGTTCCCGGGCCGCGCGCTGTTGATCGCGCTCGTCGTCGGCCTCATCGTCGTGCCGCTGCAGATGTCGCTGATCCCGCTGCTGCGCCTCTACAATATGGTCGGCGCGGCTTTCGATGCGCCGTCCAAGACCTATCTCGGCATCTGGCTGGCGCACACGGCCTTCGGCATGCCGCTGGCCATCTACCTGCTCCGCGCGTATATCGCAGGGCTGCCGAAGGAGATCATCGAATCCGCGCGCGTCGATGGCGCGGGCGATTTCGAAATCTTCGTCCGCATCGTTTTGCCTCTTTCTTTCCCCGCACTTGCATCCTTCGCGATCTTCCAGTTCCTCTGGGTGTGGAACGACCTGCTTGTTGCCATGGTCTTCCTCGGCACCGACAGGCAGCACCTCGTGCTGACCGGCGCGCTGAACGCGCTGCTCGGCTCGCGTGGCGGCAACTGGGAAATCCTAACGGCTTCTGCCTTCGTCACCATCATCATACCGCTGCTCGTCTTCTTCGGGCTGCAGCGCTATCTGGTGCGCGGCCTGCTCGCCGGTTCGGTCAAGGGGGGCTGATCATCCCAACACGACACACCCCGCAGGAACAGACATGAGCATAGCATCCCAAACCAATTTGACAGTCGACAAGGACTGGTGGCGCGGTGCGGTAATCTATCAGATCTACCCGCGCTCCTTTCAGGATTCAAACGGCGACGGCATCGGCGATCTGAAGGGCATCACCGCCCGCCTTCCGTATGTAGCAAGCCTCGGTGCCGACGCGATCTGGATTTCGCCCTTCTTCACCTCGCCGATGCGCGATTTCGGCTACGACGTTTCGGACTACGAGAACGTCGATTCGATCTTCGGCACGCTGGTGGATTTCGACACGATGATCGCCGAGGCCCATCGCCTCGGCATCAAGGTGATGATCGACCTCGTCATCTCGCACAGCTCGGACCAGCATCCCTGGTTTGCCGAAAGCCGTTCCAGCAAGACGAATGCAAAAGCGGATTGGTATGTCTGGGCGGATGCAAAGCCGGATGGCGCGCCGCCGAACAACTGGCTGTCGATTTTCGGCGGCTCGGCATGGGCGTGGGATCCGCGACGCATGCAGTATTACCTGCACAATTTCCTGACCTCGCAGCCGGACATGAACCTGCACAATCCGGAAGTACAGGACCGGTTGCTCAATGTTGTCCGCTTCTGGCTGACGCGCGGCGTCGACGGCTTCCGTCTCGACACGATCAATTTCTATTTTCACGACCAGCAGCTGCGCGACAATCCGGCGCTGCCGCCCGCCCGCCGCAACGCTTCGACCGCGCCGGCGGTGAACCCCTATAATTTCCAGGAACACATCTACGACAAGAACCGGCCGGAGAACCTGGAGTTCCTGAAGCGCTTCCGTGCGGTTCTGGAAGAGTTTCCGGCAATCGCGGCCGTCGGCGAAGTAGGTGACAGCCAGCGCGGCCTGGAGATCGTCGGCGAATACACTTCCGGAAACGACAAGATGCATATGTGCTATGCCTTCGAGTTTCTCGCCCCCGATCCGCTTTCGCCGGAGCGCGTCGAAGAAGTGATGGAAGATTTCGCCGCCGCAGCGCCCGATGGCTGGGCCTGCTGGGCGTTCTCCAATCACGACGTCATGCGTCATGTCAGCCGCTGGGGTTCGCTGGTTGCCGATCATGACGCATTTGCCAAGCAATATGCTTCCCTGCTGATGACCCTGCGTGGCTCCGTCTGCCTTTATCAGGGTGAGGAGCTCGGCCTGACCGAAGCCGATCTTGCCTACCAGGACCTGCAGGATCCATACGGCATCCAGTTCTGGCCGGAATACAAGGGACGCGACGGCTGCCGCACGCCTATGGTCTGGGACTCGCAGGTTGCCCAGGGCGGCTTCTCGACCGTCACGCCGTGGCTGCCGGTGCCGGTCGAGCATATCCTGCGCGCCGTCAGCGTGCAGCAGGGCGACGAGAATTCCGTGCTCGAGCACTACCGCCGCTTCCTCGCCTTTCGCAAGCAGCATCCGGCGTTTGCCAAGGGCGAGATCGAATTCGAGCAGCCGCAAGGCGATGCGCTTGTCTTCACGCGCAGATATGGCAACGAGCAATTGCTCTGCATTTTCAACATGAGCCCGGTGGAAATCAACGTCAGCTTGCCGATGGGAGAATGGCAGGCATTGACGGGACACGGTTTCACCAGCAACAACTACGGCGACAAGATCGATATTCCGGCTTGGGGGGCGTATTTCGCCCGTCTCGCGTAAGGATCAGGAGGGGAGCATCAAATGACTGGACTTACTCTAAAGGAAATCCGTAAATCCTACGGCTCCGTGGATGTCCTCCACGGCATCGACCTGGAGATCAACCAGGGTGAGTTCATCGTCTTCGTGGGGCCGTCGGGTTGCGGTAAGTCAACGCTGCTGCGCATGATCGCCGGCCTTGAGAACATCACGGGCGGCGAGATGTATATCGATGGCCAACTCGTCAACGACGTCCCGCCGTCGAAGCGCGGCATCGCCATGGTGTTCCAGTCCTACGCGCTTTATCCGCACATGACAGTCTTCGACAACATGGCTTTCGGCATGAAGATCGCCGGCGAGAGCAAGCAGGAGATCGATCGTCGCGTGCGAGCGGCCGCCGAAAGCCTGCAGCTTACCAATTATCTCGACCGCCTGCCGAAGGCGCTCTCCGGTGGCCAGCGCCAGCGCGTTGCGATCGGCCGCGCCATCTGCCGCGATCCGAAGGTCTTCCTCTTCGATGAGCCGCTGTCGAACCTCGATGCAGCATTGCGCGTCGCGACCCGTATCGAGATCGCCCGCCTCAATGAGCAGATGGCCGATACCACGATGATTTACGTCACCCACGACCAGGTCGAGGCGATGACGCTTGCCGACCGTATCGTCGTCCTGTCGGCCGGCCACATCGAGCAGGTCGGCGCACCGCTGGAGCTTTACGAGCGTCCGGCAAACCTCTTCGTCGCGAAGTTCATCGGCTCTCCGGCCATGAACATCATCCCCTCTACCATCACTGAAGCGGGTGCCACCACGACGATCACGCTGAAGGGCGGCAGGTCGGTCGCGCTCGACATTCCGACCGCGGCTTCCGAAAAAGGCAAGACGGCAAGTTTCGGCGTGCGCCCTGAAGACCTGCAGATCGCCCATGGCGACGACTACACCTTCGAAGGCGAGGTTTCGATCGTCGAAGCGCTCGGCGAAGTCACGCTGCTTTATATCGAAGGCCTGATGCCGGGCGAGCCGATCATCGTCAAGCTGCCAGGCATCACCGACATCAAGAAAGGTCAGAAGATGAGGTTCGCTGCTGATCGCTCGAAACTGCATCTTTTCGATGCCGAAGGCCACACTTACAGAAGGTAGGAGACTATTTTTGGGTGGTTCTTTGTGAGCGCCTGAAACGCAGCGATCATCACTTTCTGTTAAACATCCGCTGCTAGCTTCCCCCTTATAGTTTCAAGGGGAATCAGGGTCGTGGGTGCATCCAATCCATTGCCTCCAAGGCATTTTCTCAACAAGGAAGAATCCTTCATGTACGACCGCGAACAGCGGTTCAAAATGGAGGATACGATGAACGCTGCGCGGATCGAGTACACCGAAAAGGGGGTCATGCACATGGCGTCCCGGCGCTGCGATATCATACGAATTTCGATGAGCAGCGCGATCCTGGCGATCCTGACGCAGTTCACTTTGCCGAAGCAGTTTTATCTGGATATTCCCGACGCACGCATCACCAAGGTCGGCTGCATGCTGATGCGGGTGAACACCAACAACACCATCGAGGTCCGCTTCCTGCGCCTGCTGACGCAGAAGGAAATGAACAAGATTTTCGTCTACAGCATGCATCCGGCGCATCGCGACTACGTTCTAGACGTTCGCGCCTGATCGGACATTTCTGGAATTGAACAGGCCCGCGATCCGTTCGCGGGCTGTTTGCGTCAGTGGAAGAGGACGCTGGCGCCGTGGTCTGAGGCGCCGACGGAGCGGCGGAACGGAGCGAAGAGCTCGCGGCCCATGCCGAATTCATTGTCCGAAAGATCGGCCGTCACCGGCTCGCGGTCCGCCAGGGTGGCGGCATCGAGGAGGACTTCCAGCGTGCCGCGGATTGCATCGAGCCGGATGATGTCGCCGTCCTGTATGCGGGCGATCGGCCCGCCCTCGACAGCCTCCGGCGTCACATGGATCGCAGCCGGAACCTTGCCTGACGCGCCGGACATGCGTCCGTCCGTCAGGAGGGCGACGTGGAAGCCGCGGTCCTGCAGTACGCCGAGCGGCGGCGTCAGCTTGTGCAGCTCCGGCATGCCGTTTGCCTTCGGCCCCTGGAAGCGCACAACCGCCACGAAGTCGCGGTTGAGCTTGCCTTCCTTGAAGGCGTCCTGCAGCTCCTGCTGGCTATGGAAGACGATCGCCGGTGCCTCGATGATATGGCGGTCCGGCTTCACCGCGGAGATCTTGATGACCGCCTTGCCGAGATTGCCGCGCAGCATCTTCAGGCCGCCATTCGACTGGAACGGCGTTTCGATGCTGGCGAGCACCTTGCCATCGTGGCTCTTTTCCGGTGCCGGTTCGCGAACCACCGTGCCGTTGTCGCCGAGGCGCACGTCGATCGTATAGGCTTCGAGACCCTGGCCGGCAACCGTGCGCACGTCATCGTGCAGCATGCCCTTCTTCAAAAGCTCCTTGATGAGGAAGCCCATGCCGCCTGCGGCGTGGAAATGGTTAACATCCGCCAGTCCGTTTGGATAGACGCGGGCAAGCAGCGGGATTTCCTCGGAGAGTTCGGCAATATCCTGCCAGGTGAGCTGGATGCCGGCAGCGCGCGCCATGGCGACGAGATGCAGCGTGTGGTTCGTGGAGCCGCCGGTTGCGTGCAGGCCGACGACGCCGTTGACGATGGAGCGCTCGTCGATCATTTCGCCGGCGGGCGTGAATTCGTTGCCGAGCGCAGTGATCGCCAGAGCGCGCTTTGCCGCCTCGCGCGTCAGCGCTTCGCGCAGCGGCGTGCCCGGGTTGATGAAGGAAGAGCCGGGCAGATGGAAGCCCATGATCTCCATCAGCATTTGGTTGGAGTTTGCCGTGCCGTAGAAGGTGCAGGTTCCCGGGCCGTGATAGGACTTGGACTCTGCCTCGAGCAGCTCGGCGCGGCCGACCTTGCCTTCCGCATAGAGTTGGCGGACACGAGACTTCTCGTCGTTGGGCAGCCCGCTGGTCATCGGCCCCGCCGGCACGAAGATCGAGGGCAGGTGGCCGAAGGAGAGGGCCGCGATCACGAGGCCCGGCACGATCTTGTCGCAGACGCCGAGGAAGAGCGCCGCATCGAACATGTTGTGCGACAGACCGATGCCGGCAGACATGGCAATCAGGTCGCGGGAAAAGAGCGACAGCTCCATGCCCGGCTGGCCCTGCGTGACGCCGTCGCACATGGCCGGAACGCCGCCGGCGACCTGGGCAATGCCCCCAGCTTCCGCCGCAGCTTCGCGGATGATCGCCGGATAGGTCTCGAACGGCTGATGGGCCGAGAGCATATCGTTGTAGGCGGTGATGATGCCGAGATTGGGCACGCGGTCGCCCGCCAGTGCATCCTTTTCGGAGGGGGAACAGATCGCAAAGCCGTGGGCGAGGTTGGCGCAGCCGAGTATCGAGCGGCTCACGCCGTTGGAAGTCGCGGCCTGCAGGCGTTCCAGATATCGCTCGCGCGTCGGTTTTGATCGTTCGACGATGCGGGATGTGATCGCGGAAATGCGTGCGTTAGCGGACATGGGAGGTATCCTGCCTTGGTTGCTCTCAAGTTTTACGTTCGGCGGCTCTGCCCGAAGGCTTGGTCTTACGGCGCCCAGTAGATTTCGACCGGGGAAGCCGCCCGGCGCAGAACGGCCCGGATCGGCATCTCGGCCTCTTCTCCGGCATCTTCCGCTTTCGACAGCGTATCTTTCTTACCCGCGCCTTCGATGTGAAGCACCAGGAGCCCGGCATCCTGAAGGCTGGAGAAGGTGAAGGTCAGGCGCGGCTCGCCGGCGCCTTCCGCTTCCATCGTGATGATGCCGCGCGGCGTCGCCGGATCGAGCGCGGCAGCAAGGTTGCTGCCGCCGGGAAAGAACGATGCCGTGTGGCCGTCGCCGCCCATGCCGAGGATCACCACATCGAACGGGTTGCCAATCGCTTTCGTCTCGGCAGTCGCAAGCTTTGCCGCATCTTCGGCAGAGCCTGATTTCTGATAGAGCGGCAAAAAGCGCGCCGCCTTCGCCTTGTTCTGCAGCAGATTGTTCGCGACCAGCAGATGGTTCGAACGCTCATTGTCCGCGGGAACGAAGCGCTCGTCAACAAGCGTGACGGTCACCTTGCTCCAGTCGAGGTCGCGGACGGAGAGCTCTTGGAAGAAGGCTTTCGGGGTCGAGCCGCCGGAAACGGCGATGCTGGCCGCTGCGCGGGCTGTGATCGCGGCAGAAAGCCGCTCCGTCACCTTGTCCGCAAGGCCGCTTGCAAGTTCCGCTGCATTGGTAAAAGCATGCAAGGTTGCTGCCATCGCTCGCGATCCTAGATGTTGTCGTGCCAGGTGCGGCCTTCACGCTCGATGAGCGCGATGGCCTGGCTTGGGCCCCAAGTGCCGGCGGTATAGCCTTGAACGAGCTGGCCGGTTGTTTCCCAACCCTTGAGCATCGGATCGACCCACTGCCAAGCGGCTTCAACTTCGTCGCGGCGCATGAAGAGCGTCTGGTTGGAGCGGATGACGTCCATCAGCAGGCGCTCATAGGCGTCCGGATTGCGCACATTGAAGGCTGACGCAAAGCTCATGTCGAGCGAGACGTTGCGCAGGCGCATGCCGCCCGGGCCGGGATCCTTGATCATCAGCGACTGCTTGACGCCTTCGTCCGGCTGCAGGCGGATGATGAGCTGGTTCTGGTTGATGCGGCCGGCCGCCTGGTCGAAGATTGCGTGCGGGATCGGCTTGAAGGTAATGACGATTTCCGACATGCGGCCGGTAAGACGCTTGCCGGTGCGGATGAAGAACGGAACACCCGCCCAGCGCCAATTGTTGATCTCGGCCTTGATGGCAACGAAGGTTTCGGTGTTCGAAACGCCGCCTTCGAGCTCTTCGAGGTAGCCCTTGACCGGGCCGCTGCCGGAGGCGCCGGCGCGATACTGGCCGCGCACGGTGACCTGCTCGACGTTGGAAGCATCGATCGGCTTCAGGGCGCGCAGGACCTTCAGCTTTTCGTCGCGGACCGCCTCGGAATCCATCGATGACGGTACTTCCATGGCGGTCAGGCAGAGGAGCTGCAGAATGTGGTTCTGCACCATGTCGCGCAATGCGCCGGCGGTGTCGTAATAGCCGGCGCGGCCTTCGAGGCCGACGGCTTCGGCAACCGTGATCTGCACGTGATCGATGTAATTGGCGTTCCACAGCGGCTCATAGAGGGCGTTCGCAAAGCGCAGCGCCATCAGGTTCTGCACCGTTTCTTTGCCGAGATAGTGGTCGATACGGAAGATCTGCTCTTCCTTGAAGACACGGCCGATCGTATCGTTCAGTGACAGCGCCGAGGAAAGGTCGCGGCCGATCGGCTTTTCGACGACGATGCGCGTCGACTTGGTGATCAGCTTGTGTTCGGCGATCTTCTGCGAGATGTCACCGAAGATGCCGGGTGCGACGGCGAGGTAGAAGGCGCGGACGCGGTCCTTGCCCTCGTCCAGCAGCTTCTTCAGCTGATCCCAGCCGCCGTCAGAACGCGCGTCGACGGAGACGTAAAAGAGGCGCTTGCAGAATTTCTCGACTTCCGCCTCGTCATACTCGCCCTTCTTCAGATGCTCCTTGAGGGCATCCTGCGCGAACTTGCGGTATTCGTCATCGGAAAGCGGGCTGCGCGAAGCGCCGATAATGCGCGTCGGCTCGGTGAACTGGCCCTCGATCTGGCGGTGATAAAGGGCGGGAAGGAGCTTGCGCTCGGCAAGATCGCCGCTGCCGCCGAAGACGACATAATCAAAGGGTTCGACGGGAATGATCTGGCTGCTCATGAGCTCTTCTCTCAATCAGGCTGGTTGCGGCCGTTTTAATCTAATCGATTTAAAAAAGCCAGTGTGCAATGCAATGAATCTGTCGGGTCTCGGTTTTAAAGCGAATTGCCCCGGGAGGAAATCCCGCAATCGCCCTTAAAACTTGTCGCGCAGCGCGAACCACGACAAGGCGAGGAAAAGCAGCGGCGCGCGCATTGCCGCACCACCGGGAAATGCCGGAATATCGAGCGCCTTGAAGAGCTCGAGATCGGCTGATTTTCCAAGCACCGTTTCTGCATAAAGTTTGCCGCAGTAATTTGACAGCATCACTCCATGGCCCGAATATCCGCCGATTGAGGTGACGCCCGGCATCACTTCGCGCACGAAGGGCTGGCGCGGCATCGTTATGCCGACGCTGCCGCCCCAGGCGTGCGTGATCTCGATGTCCCTGAGTGCCGGATAGATTTCGGCGATCTGGCGGCGGATATGTTCGCTGATATCGCGCGGATTGTCGGCGGTATAGGCTTCCCGCCCGCCGAAAAGCAGTCGTCCATCCTTGGACTTGCGGAAATAACGCACGACGAAACGCGAGTCGGCGACAGCTTCCCCGCCGGGAAGCACGGCAGGATATTTGTCGAGCGGCACGGTTGCGCCGATGAAGGAGCGGATCGGCATGACATGGCTTGCCGTCACCGGCTCCAGATTGCCGATATAGCCGTTGCAGGCAATCAGCGCGCGGGACGCGGCAATTGTGCCCTTCGGCGTTTCGATCGTCACCTTGCCGCCGCCCTGGCCGATTGCGGTCGCCTTGGTCATCTCGAAAATCTGCGCCCCGGCATTGGCCGCAACGCGCGCCAGCCCGATCAGCAGCTTCAGCGGATGAATGTGGCCGGTGCCGGTGTCGCGCACGCCGCAGTAGTAGCGTTTGGAGCCGAGGCGTTCGTGCGTCTCTTCTCTGTCCATGAACCGCACATACGGATAATCATAACGAAGGGCTGCGATCTCGGCATTTTCGTAGTAGAAGCGCTTGTAGCTTTCCTTGTGCGAGACGTTCATCTGGCCGGGCATGAATTCGATGTCGATCTGATGTTCGGTCGCAAAATCGAGCAGGTGTTTCTTGGAAGCCTCCGCAAGATCGAAGAGCGCTTTGGAACGCTCGTAGCCGATCTTCTCCTCGAGTTCCTCCGGCCACCAGCGCTGGCCGGTGCCGAGCTGCCCGCCGTTGCGGCCGGATGCCCCGTCGCCGAAACGGCAGGCATCGATCAGCACGACCGAGACGCCAGCTTTCGCCAGATTGTATGCCGCCTGCAAGCCGGTATAGCCGCCGCCCACGATGGCGACGTCGCATGTCTTCGATCCGTCAAGCTCCGGATAGGTCGGCCGCTCGCCCACCGTCGCCTGGTACCACGAAACGCCCGGCGCGATGGGGCTCTGCCAGTTTTCTTGCACCGTCATGCGGCGGCCTCCTCACACGTTGAGCAGCAGGAATTCTCGCTCCCAGGGGCTGATCACCTGCATGAAGGTTTCGAACTCTCCCCGCTTCACGCCTGCATAAAGGCCGATGAATTCCTTGCCGAACACCTCCTCGAATGCCGGTTCGTCTTCCAAGAGTGCCACGGCTTCGAGCAGGCCGCGCGGAAGGTCGATCGACCCTTCATTGGCTGCGTCCTCGGTCGGTGCCGTCGGCTCGATCTCCTTGATGATGCCGAGAAGGCCCGATGCCAGCGAAGCAGCCAGGGCCAGATAGGGGTTGGCATCGGAACTCGGCAGCCGATTTTCGACGCGCCGTGCCTGCGGGTCAGAAACCGGCACGCGGAATGCGGTGGTGCGGTTGTCGTAACCCCAGGCGTTGTTGACTGGGCAGGACATGTCCGGCGCAAGGCGCCGGTAGGAGTTGACGTAGGGCGCCAGCATCACAAGTGCGCTCGGCACATATTTCTGCATGCCGCCGATGAAGTGGAAGAACTCCTTCGACGCCGATCCGTCGGAATTGGAAAAGACGTTCTTGCCGGACCCGATGTTGACGACCGACTGATGGATATGCATCGCCGAGCCCGGCTGACCCTGCATCGGCTTCGCCATGAACGTCGCATAGATATCGTGCTTCAGCGCAGCCTCGCGGATGGTGCGCTTGAACATGAAGACCTGGTCGGCAAGCTCGATCGGGTCGCCATGGCGCAGATTGATCTCGAGCTGCGCTGGGCCCTCCTCATGGATCAGCGTGTCGATCTCGAGGCCCTGTTTCTCGGAGAAATGATAGATATCGTCGATCAATTCGTCGAACTCGTTGATGCCGGCGATCGAGTAACCCTGGCCGCCGAGGATCGAGCGGCCCGAGCGTCCCTTCGGCGGGCGCAACGGATAATCCGGGTCGTCGTTGTTGGCGACGAGATAGAATTCGATCTCCGGCGCGACGACCGGTTTCCAACCGCGTTCGGCGTAAAGTCCCATGATGCGCTTGAGGAGGTTGCGCGGTGTATAGGGAACCTCCTCGCCTTCCGAATTGACGATATCGCAGATCACCTGCGCCGTCGGATCAGTCTCCCAAGGAACGACGGAAAGCGTCGAAAGATCGGGCATCAGCTTGAGGTCGCTGTCACGGGGCTCGTAGCGGAAGCTCTCGGTCTCCTCGGGATATTCGCCGGAAATCGTGTGGCGATAGATCGCCGAGGGCAGGGCCAGCGACGTATTGGACGTGAATTTCGATGTCGGCATCATCTTGCCGCGCGGAACGCCGGCGAGGTCCGGGGTGATGCACTCGATGTCCTCGATGCCGCGTGCGCGAAGCCACTGCGCCGCTTCCTTCCAGTTTGCCACACCGCGCGAAGATCCGGGATCTGGGGGAATTTTCGTAGAGGCAGGCACGTTTCTGGCAGGCTTCAGCGTCGTCTTCTTGGGTGACATGACACACATGTTCGCGGTTGATCGGAAGGTCATCATAACTGGAGTTTGGCAATTGGCGAGGGGCGGGAGCGTTGACTTTCGCCATTTGATAGAAAAAGAAGGCGCCATTCACAGAAGGGAAATGGGCTTGAGACTGAAGAGCGACGTGATCGTCATAGGCGCGGGCGCCGCCGGAATGATGTGCGCCATCCGCGCCGGGCAGCGCGGCCGCTCAGTGGTCGTGCTCGATCACGCGAAAGCGCCGGGGGAGAAAATCCGCATCTCGGGCGGCGGCCGCTGCAACTTCACCAATATCCATGCTGGCCCGAAGAACTTCCTGTCCGCCAATCCGCACTTCTGCAAATCCGCCCTTGCACGCTTTACGCCTGCCGATTTCATCGCCATGGTCGACCGGCACGGAATTGCCTGGCACGAAAAGTCGCTCGGCCAGCTCTTCTGCGACTACAGTGCCAAGGACATCATCCGGATGCTGCTCGACGAGATGCGGGCGGCAGGTGTGCAACTTCGGATGCAGACCGAAATGCTGGCCGTTGAAAAAGACAGCGACGGCTTTCGCGTCAGGACGTCCGAAGGCGAATACGAGTGCGCCTCGCTCGTCGTGGCGACCGGCGGCAAGTCGATACCGAAAATGGGTGCGACGGGTTTTGCTTACCGCATCGCCGAACTGTTCGGTCTCGCGCTCGTCGAAACGCGCCCGGGTCTCGTGCCGCTGACGCTCGATCCCGTCCTGCTGGAAAGCATTGCGCCGCTTTCGGGGATCTCGGCGCCGTCCGAAATCAGGCATGGAAAAACCGGCTTCCGCGAGGCCCTGCTCTTTACCCACCGCGGCCTCAGCGGCCCGGCAATCCTGCAGATATCCTCCTATTGGCGGGAAGGGGATGAGATCGCCATCGATATCGAGCCGGATGTCGACCTTCTGCTGCATCTGAAAAAAGCCAAGCAGGCGAACGGCCGCCAGTCGGCCCAGACGGCGCTCGGTGAAATCGTGCCGAAGCGGCTGGCGCAATATCTGACGGAACGCGAAGCCATTTCCGGCCACATGGCCGATCTCTCGGACAAGGGGCTTATCCGTCTCTGCGATGCAGTGCAGAACTGGAAGATCAAGCCGTCCGGCTCGGAAGGCTATCGCACCGCCGAAGTGACGCTTGGAGGCATAGATACCGCTGGGCTCGACTCCCGCACGATGCAGGCGAAAAGCGTACCCGGCCTCTATTTCATCGGCGAATGCGTCGATGTGACGGGATGGCTCGGCGGCTATAATTTCCAGTGGGCCTGGGCCTCGGGTTTTGCCGCAGGTGAATCCTTGTAGGCAGGAATCTGGAGCAGGAGATTCAAGACTCGTTAAGAAGGTTGCGCCATCGTGTCCCAATGGCCGTTAGGAAAGAGCTTCCTAAATTGCGCTTTACCGGCAAGCCGTTTTGATGGATTGTTGAGTCTTGAAAGAAGTGAGGATCTTCGCATGAACAGGAACGCTCGACGCGCCCGCGCCATCGCAATCGCTCAGGCAAAGCCTGATACGAAGCTTGCGGCCTCCCGCTTCCTCATGCTCGCGACCGGTGCAACGGCGGCACTTGTGACGCTCCTGATCGTTCAGGGCTTCTGACACATCCCTTTCGTCATACTTTTTGCGCTTTGTCCTTGCGCGGCAAACTGCTGGGCGGACACGCTGATGCGAGAAGACACGATTTTCAAATCGGTTCAGCTTATCTGAATATTAAGATATCTTCTGCCACATTCACCGCGAATGTTTGGGCATCGCCGCTTTTGTGCCGGAGATGATTTGGCAATGATTGCCGCCTGACCCTCGGGTTCCCCAGTGTCCCACAATCAGCTCGATGCACTCGGCCGGCGCCGATTTCAGCCGGTGGGAGGAGTGGTGTATGGAAGGCCGGTATCGCCATGTTTATTGACAAGATCCTTTCGCGCTTCAAGATCAAGACCAAGGTTCTGATCTTCGTCCTGCCTTTCGTGATCACCATTTCCGCCGTCGGCCTGACAGGCCTCTATGCCTCCGGCCTGCTGCAGGGCCGCATGGAGATTTCAAACAGCGTCCTCCAGTCGCTAAGTGGCTTCAAGGATCTGTATGGCTCGATGGGCGATTTCCTGCAGATCACCAACCAGGAAGCGCGCGACAAGCTCTACACCGACATCAAGACGCAGCGGGATACGCTGAAAGCCACCCTGAACCAGATCGGCGACAATGATGGCCGCGAGAACCTGCAAGCCGCGTCGGACGGCACGGCTTCGATTGCGGATACCGTCGGCAAGCTATGGTCTCTTCATGAACAGGAGCTGGCGCTTCGCAAGTCGATCGATGACGCACAGAAGACGCTGATCAGCAGCCGTTTCAATGTCAATTTCGACGCACAGCAGCTCCAAGAAAATATCCGCAACGACGAAGGCAATGCCACCGCAACGCTCCGCGCCGCCGATCGGCTGTTGAAGGGTGGCGATACGCTTGCCTCCGTCATGACTGCCTTCAACAAGGCGCAGGTGCCTGCCGACAAGCTGAAGGTCGTCACCGACGCGATCCCGCAGATCGCAAAGGCGCAGCGCCTCATCGAAATCTCCGTGCCGCAAAACCAGAAGAGCATGACGCAGTCGATTGCCCAGACGATCAACGACCTGAAGACGCAGGCGGCAGCTCCTGATGCAGCGACCGATGAAGCGATTGCCAACCTTGGCCGCCTTGTTTCCCGCTTCCGCCAGATGTCGACCTATACGCAGTTGACGGCTACGCAGATGATGCGGGAAGCGACGACGACGTTCGTCGAGCTCGACGGCCGCATCGCTCAGACGAACTCCGTTCTCGAAGACACTCGCCGTCTTGAGACCTCGATCTATTCGCTACAGCTGGTGCTCGGCGAATTCACCGCCAAGCCGAACCCGGACAACCGCGTTCGCCTGCATCAGGAAATCACGACGCTTGGCACCAACCTGAATACGCTGCTTGCGAGCGCCAAGGGCATGGACTTCGCGGAAGACATCGTTGCCGCCATGTCGCCCGCACTGGCTTCCATGGACAGCGACGGCGAAAAGCTGGTCGCGACAATCGGCCAGCGTACCACTGACTATGCAGCCGCCCGTCAGCAGCTCGATAGCGTCTGGGGCCAACTGACCACCTTCGCCGAGCTGCAGAAGCAGTCGGCAGGAACCGAGCGCACGCAGGCAAACAGCATCTCCGTTCTGACGACCGGTCTCGGCATCCTCGTCTCGATCGTCGGCGGTTTCGCCCTGGTGCTGACGCTGCAGCGTCCGATCGGCCAGATCACTGCCGCCATGCGCCGCATTGCCGACGGTGCGCTGGATACCAGCATTTCCGGTGAGAAACGGTCCGACGAGATCGGCGACATGGCCCGCGCCCTCGGCATCTTCAAGGAAAATGCGATCTCGAAGATCCGCATCGAGGAAGAAAGCGAAGAAGAGCGCGCAGCCGCCGAACAGGAGCGCCAGCGCAACGACGCCGAAAAGCGCGAGATGGATCGCCAGATCGAGTTCGCCGTCAACGAGCTTGCCGCCGGTCTCGAACGTATGGCGCAGGGCGACATTTCGACCACGATCGAAACGCCGTTCATCGGCCGCCTCGAGCAGCTGCGCCAGGATTTCAACGGCTCGATGCTGCGCCTCCAGGCAACGATGAGCCAGATCCGCGACAATGTCGAAATGATCCAGGGCAACGGCAATCAGATGGCTCAGTCCGCCGAAGATCTCGCAAAGCGCACGGAGCATCAGGCCGCTTCTCTCGAGGAAACGGCGGCTGCTGTCGATGAGATCACCGTCACCGTCCGTTCCTCGGCGGCGCGTGCCAAGGATGCCGATCAGGTCGTTCGCGAGGCCAAGCGCAGCGCCGACGATTCGGCAACCGTCGTCAGCAACGCCATCGACGCGATGACCCGCATCGAGGACGCATCGCGCCAGATCGAACAGATCATCGGCGTCATCGACGAGATCGCCTTCCAGACCAACCTCTTGGCGCTGAACGCCGGTATCGAAGCCGCACGGGCGGGCGATGCAGGCAAGGGGTTTGCAGTCGTTGCCATGGAAGTTCGCGAACTGGCGCAGCGTTCCGCCGCTGCCGCGCAGGAAATCAAGGGCCTGATCAACAAGTCGACGACGGAGGTCAGCTCAGGCTCGCAGTTCGTGCAGGAGACTGGTACCGTGCTTGCAAAGATCAGCGCGCAGATCGTGACGATCAGCCAGCATGTCGAGATGATCGCCCGTGCAAGCCATGACCAGTCGAGTGCGCTGCAGGAAGTCAACGCGACCGTCAATCAGATGGACCAGATGACCCAGCAGAATGCCGCGATGGTGGAAGAGACGACAGCCGCGAGCCGCGAACTTGCCGGTCAGGCGGATGCGCTTCTCGGTCTCGTCCAGCAGTTCAAGATCGACGGCGAAGGCTCCGACGCAGCGTTCTATCGCGCGGCATAGACTTTGCGCCATCTTGCCATTCTCAAAGCGGCTTCGGTCTCCGGAGCCGCTTTTCCTATGGTTGCAAACTGGCCATCCCGGTGCGGCTAAGCCGGAAGGCATGAAAGCAGCTGTCAACGGGCCAGTGGCAACTTCTTAGAAGGCAAGCCGGCTGCGAGAAAAATCCTTAACGCTTTTCTCCTATTCTTACTTTGGTTGTACTCACCGGAGGTCTTCATGCCGCGATTCTTTTCGACGTCCATCGTGCGTCAGGTGGTTGCGATCACGCTTGCTCTGCTCGCCATCAGCACCGCGGCGATCGTCGCTGTCACATACCACAATCTCGGCCGATACGTGATGGAAAGCGCCGTTTCGGACGCAAAGGGCGCAAGCCGCACGATGGCGGTACTCTATGGTGCGGCGGATGCGAACGCGGCTGTCGGCGTGACGGGGGATGAGCTTCTCTCCGTGACGGAAGATGGCATTCCCGAATTCAAGGACCATGCGCTCGTCGATCGCACGGCCCAGTCGATCGCCGGTGTCGCGACGGTCTTTCAGAAGCAGGGCAATGACTATGTCCGCGTTTCGACCAACGTGAAGAAGGAAGATGGCAGCCGCGCTGTCGGCACCAAGCTTGCAGCCGATCATCCCGCGCAACCGGTTCTCGCGAACGGCAAGGCCTACTACGGTCCGGCGCAGCTCTTCGGCCGGAATTTCATGACCGGCTACTTCCCGGTCAAGAGTGCCGCCGGCGCCAATGTCGGCATCCTCTTCATCGGTATTCCGATGGAAGTCTATTTCGCCCGCATCAATCACCTGCAGACTATGGTTCTCGGCGTCGGCGCTGCCGTCATGCTGCTTGTCGGCATGCTTGCCTTTTTTGCGATCCGCGCCTGCGTGAAGCCGTTGTTTGCGCTGACGCAGACCGTTCATTCGATCTCCGCCGGCAATCTTGACGGCACAATCCCCTGCCTCGAGACGAAGAACGAATTCGGGGAGATTGGACGTGCTTTGGCCGCCTTCCGCGACAGCGCACGCGCCCAGCAGGATCTCGAGGCGCAGGCTGCGGAACAGCGGGCGTTGAGCGAAGCCGAGCGTGCCCGCAACGACGCCGATAAGCGTTCGCTCGATGGTCAGATCGACTTTGCCGTGAGCCAGCTTGCGGCCGGCCTCGGACGCCTCGCTAAGGGCGATGTCTCACAGACGATCGAGACGCCGTTTGTCGGCCGGCTGGAGCAGTTGCGCGTCGATTTCAACGCATCGCTTGTCCGCCTGCAGGATACCCTCGTGCAGATTCGCGAGAACGCCAATGCCATCCAGCGCAATAGCGGCGCGATGCTGACATCAGCCGGCGAGCTTTCCAAGCGAACCGAAGCGCAGGCCGCCAGCTTGGAGGAAACAGCAGCTGCCGTCGAAGAAATTACTGTAACCGTGCGCTCGTCTGCAGGGCGCGCTCGCGAAGCAAACAACGCGGTCACCGCCACGAAGAAGACCGCCGACAGCTCCGGGGTCGTCGTCAGCGAGGCCGTGGCCGCCATGGGGCGCATCGAGCAGGCTTCGCAGCAGATCGAACAGATCATCGAAGTCATCGACGACATCGCTTTCCAGACGAACCTTCTCGCCCTCAATGCCGGTATCGAAGCGGCGCGCGCCGGCGAGGCGGGCAAGGGCTTTGCGGTTGTCGCGCAGGAAGTCCGCGAATTGGCACAGCGCTCGGCCGATGCCGCCCGCGAGATCAAGGGTCTGATCGAGAAGTCCAGCCAAGAAGTGACGGCAGGCTCTGCGCTGGTGCAGAAAACCGGCAGCGTGCTCGCCTCGATCAGCGAGGAGATTATTGCGATCAGCAAGCATGTCGAAACCATTGCCACGGCGAGCCAGGATCAGTCGGCGGCGCTGCAGGAGGTCAACGGTTCGGTCAATGCCATGGACCAGATGACCCAGAAGAACGCTTCGATGGTCGAAGAAACCACACAAGCAAGCCGCCAGCTCGCCGACGAGGCCGACACGCTGATGAGCCTGCTGCAGCAGTTCCGCATCGAAGCGTCGGCGCAGACTCATGGCCGGGCAAGGCAGGCAGCCTGATCGGGCTTATCGGGCTTGCAGCTTGAAGGTATGGAGGAGGATCGCGCCGGAAAGGCGCGGTCCTTCTGCCTTTTGAGGCTGATGCTTGTAAGCCACGCGGTGAAGCTTATAAAAGGCGAGCTTCCAAAATCCCTGTAGAAGTCATCCTCAGTCCTCTTACGCTTTTGGATTGGCTGGCAGTTCTGCGAAAGGCCGAGTAAATTGGCAATCATGATCTGCTCGATCATTGGTGATGTCCTCCGTTAAAGACATCCCTTCAAATACACATCAAAAATCGCTTCATAAACATCGAAGATCCGGCTATGTTTTTCATCAATGAAAAATACCCCATGGGACTTCTATCAGCTTTTCCTGCGGGTCGCGCGCCGCGGCGGGCTGACCGGTGCGAGTGTCGCGAGCGGCTTGAGCCCGGCCACGGTCGGCCGGCGTATGCTTGAACTGGAGCAGGAAACGGGACGGACGCTCTTTGCCCGCAGCCAGACCGGCTACCGCTTGACGGCCGACGGTCAGACGCTCCTCGACCATCTCCAGGAGATGGAAGCGGCGGCCCGGAAAGTCGACGCCTGGCGCCAGGCCGGCGAGGGCGGCGCAACGGTAAAGATCGCAGCCGGGACCTGGGTGGCCTGGCTGCTGACAGAAAACTTCTCCGCAATCCGCATGCCTGCCGACGCTTTCAACATTGTGCTGACGATCGGAGAGGCGCGGGCCAATCTCGCCTACCGCGAGAGCGATATCGGCATCCGCGCTTTCGAGCCGGACGAAGCCAATCTCGCCGCTCGGCTTTTGGGCGACGTCGCTTATGCCGTCTATGTCCGGCGCAATGCCGGCGAGTTGGAAAACCGATGGATTGCGGTCGCTGAGGATGAGGCCATTTCTGCCTATCTCCGCTGGCCGTACCGCCAGACGCCGGAGCCGATCGTGGCGACGGTCAACCGGCCCCGGTCACTGCCGGACCTCGTCCGTGCCGGTGCGGGAAAGGCGGTACTCCCCTGCTTCGTGGGTGATCTCGATCCGGAACTGCAACGGCTCGGCGGCGAGCTCGCGGAGCTGCGCCACCGGCAATGGATCGTGTTGAACAACGAGGATCGCCATCGCCTGGAGATCCGCACGGTCGCAGATCGTATGACGAAGCTGCTAAAAAGCTATGCCGATCTTTTTGCCGGCAAGCGCGCCAGCCGCAGCTGAATTCTACGGCATCAGACGTCGCACAAGCGCGACCTGGCTGTTCACGCCGAGCTTGGAATAGATGTTCTTCAGATGCGTCCGGGCCGTCTCGTAGCTGATGCCATGCAGCTTGGCCGTCTCGCGCGGCGAGAGACCCGCGGCGATGGAGGAGGCGATCCGCAATTCGGCAGCAGTCAGTTGCCGCTTTGCAGGCAAACGATCGTTCAATTCGGGGCACGCAACGGGTATTCGCTCGATGACGACTGCTGCGGTCGGCCCCTGCAGGAACTCGGTCATGAAATCGGAGGTGAGGCGCACGAGCGTGCATTTGAACGAGGCGCAGGCAGAACTGAACCTCGCGGTGAACGGCCCTGCCGCGGCGGGGGGGCGGTAGCGTGAAAAAGAGGCGAGATGCTCGAGGAAATCCCGATCGCTGGAGCTCAGACGTCCTGTTGGCGTGACGCTGATCCCGACATCTGTGGCGAGCATCTGTTCCGCGGCAAGATTCATCGATCGGATCTGGCGGCCTTCGCTGACATAGATGAGCCCGACGCCGATCGCGTCGAACAGCGAACGGCCCATCTCATTGCCTGCTTTGTCCCGGCGCATGAAATCGAAGGCCCGCTGCAAATGCGGCGCAAGCCGCGTCAGGAGATCGGCATTGATCCGGTTGAACCCGGTGTCGGTGCTCGATGTCAGCGTCGATAGATTGAAGGACCGGTTGTTCTCGCGAAGGATCGTCACGCCAACGCTGCTGCGGCAGCCGATACTGCGCAGAAAGTCATTGTAGAATTCCGTTTTGACGAGTTCGACATGCGGCAGCATCTGGTCGGCGATGACGCCGAGGCCGACCGGCCGGACGGCTGCCTTCGGCATCCACGGGTTTATGGTGCAATAATACCGGTTGTAGCCTTCCAGGCCGGTATCGTCCAAGCCTGAGCAGAGCGAAAAGGCACCGGCGCCCGCCACGCTGTCATGGTAGAAGAGCGTCGTCTTCGCATCGGGCATTCTCGTGTTGAGGGTGTCGAGAAAGTCCTGCCAGTCCGTTTCGCCAAACAATGCGCCATAGACGAGGTCAGTAAGAGATTCAAGATTGGCGTGCGTCGTGGCGGGCATCCGGCGTCTCGTATGAGCGGATGCTTATTATGCCCGCCTTTCGTGACAGTGACAATTACGTCGAATAACGCAGATGGCGGCGCCGGAGCGGCGCCGCCATCTCTGATCCTACATCCTGTTGGCGACGACGACGGGGATCAGGAGATCGCCCCAATTTCCGTCTCCGCCATGGTGGCGGGCGGAGCGCACGAGTTCGACCGAGACCCCGGCCTCTACGGCCTTCATCACGGACTGATTCAGCCGGTGTAGGTCGTTTGCGAGCATGCGGATCGTAGCCTGCTGATCGGCGCTCATGCTGGAGGATTGTTCTTCCGCTCTTTCGCGGACACGTGCGATGGAAGCCATGGCCTTTTCTCCTTTGGTGTGGCTACTCGGCTGCGGGTTTGAACTGGGCATGTTCGGTCGATTCCTTCATTGCGGTCGTCGAGGACTTGCCGCCGGTGATGGCGAGCGAGACGGCATCGAAGTAGCCGGTCCCAACTTCGCGCTGGTGCTTGGTCGCTGTGTAGCCCTGTGCCTCGGCGGCGAACTCGGCCTGCTGCAATTGCGAATAGGCGGCCATCTGCCGGTCCTTGTAGCCGCGCGCCAGTTCGTACATGCCGAAGTTCAGCTGGTGGAAACCAGCGAGCGTGATGAACTGGAATTTGTAGCCCATCGCGCCGAGTTCCTGCTGGAACTTGGCGATCGTCGCGTCATCGAGGTTTTTCTTCCAGTTGAACGACGGTGAGCAGTTGTAGGCAAGCAGCTTGCCGGGATGGACCTTGTGCACGCCCTCGGCAAAGCGCCGCGCCTGCTCCAGATCCGGCTTGGAGGTTTCGCACCAGATGAGATCGCAATGCGGCGCATAGGCAACGGCACGGGCAATGCAGGGCTCGAGGCCATTGCGCACCTGATAGAAGCCTTCGACCGTGCGCCCGGCATCGTAGTCGACGAAGGGCCGATCGCGCTCGTCGATGTCCGAGGTCAGAAGCTTTGCCGCTTCCGCATCCGTACGGGCGATGACGAGCGTGGGAACCCCCATGACGTCTGCGGCAAGCCGCGCCGCGTTCAGATTGCGGATGTGGGCCGCGGTCGGAATCAGCACCTTGCCGCCGAGATGCCCGCACTTCTTTTCCGATGCCAGCTGGTCCTCGAAGTGGACACCGGCAGCGCCAGCTTCGATATAGGCCTTCATGATCTCGAAGGCATTGAGCGGTCCGCCAAAGCCGGCTTCGGCATCGGCAACGATCGGCGCAAACCATGTTTCGACGGAAAGTCCCCGATCCTCCGATGTCTCGATCTGGTCGGCGCGCTGAAGCGTGCGGTTGATCCGCTTGGCGAGTTCTGGTCCGGCATTGGCGGGATAAAGCGACTGGTCGGGATACATCGCCGAAGCTGTGTTCGCATCGGCCGCGACCTGCCAGCCGGACAGGTAGATCGCCTTCAGTCCGGCACGGACCATCTGCATTGCCTGATTGCCGGAAAGTGCTCCGAGCGCATTGACGAAATCATCGTGATGCAGCAGTTGCCACAGCCGGTTCGCCCCCATCTCGGCAAGCGAATAACGAAGTTCGACGGAGCCCCGCAATCTCTTCACGTCCTCGGGCGAATAGGGCCGCTCGATACCGTCAAAACGGCCTGCCGGAGCATTGCGGATAAGCTTGTCAAATTCTGTCACGATTTCCTCCTTCGCGATAATCATGGCCTCATCAGCTATGTGACATAATTTACAAAAACACTCGAGATGCCAGGAAAAGCTTGATTTCTAGGAAGGAAATGAGGTTAGGTTGCGAGAGCATTTACAACGTTATCTTGTAAATTTGTGAAAGTTTGTAAATTCGTTTCGATACGGGAGGTGTCGAATGGTCGAGCGGAAGATATTTGCTGGTCCGAAAGTTCGCCGGATTCGCAACGGCCTGGCGGTCACGCAGACGGCGATGGCCGAGGCATTGGGAATTTCGCCATCCTACCTCAATCTGATCGAGCGCAATCAGCGGCCATTGACGGTGCAGCTCCTCTTGAAGCTGGCGTCGGTCTACAAGGTCGACCTTGAGGAGCTGCAGAGTGAGCCTGGAAACAATCTTGCGCAATTGCGCGAGGTTTTTGCCGATCCCTTGCTTTCGGGCGAACTGCCCGGAGATCAGGAACTCATCGAAGTCGCAGAAGCCGCGCCCAATGCGGCAAGCGGTGTCGTGAAACTCTATCGCGCCTATCGCGAGCAGGCTATGCGGCTTTCCGATTTTGCGGTCCTGATGGCGGGAGAGGGGCAGGTGCCGGCCGCTGGCACGCGGCTGCCGGCAGATGAAGTGCGCGACGTGCTGGAGCGCCGTTCTGCCTATTTCGGCGCGCTTGAAGAGGCTGCGGAGGCTTTCTTCGTCACTCTGCCAGCGGGTGAGCGCGCGCAGGTTCTAAAGGACTGGCTGCAGAAGGAGCGTGGCATCGGCGTCCGCATCCTGCCGGTGCACGTTATGCCCGATTTGCGTCGCCGCTTCGACCGGCATTCCATGCGGCTTTTTATTTC
Organism: Rhizobium sp. USDA 4016; assembly: GCF_056279705.1. Taxonomy (NCBI): domain Bacteria; kingdom Pseudomonadati; phylum Pseudomonadota; class Alphaproteobacteria; order Hyphomicrobiales; family Rhizobiaceae; genus Rhizobium; species Rhizobium sp. USDA 4016. The sequence continues at coordinate 3,233,023 of NZ_JBWCCY010000004.1, read as the reverse complement.
GGAGCGCCTTGCGGCTTCCGATCAGCTCCAGGAAATCGCTGTCGAGGTCTCAACGCTCGCGCTTCGCGACGCCATTGCGCGAGAACTGGAAACACTCAGCCTCTCGACGCAGGAGGCGAGGCGCATTGTCCGCTTCGAGCTCGCGCGTTATGCAGCACTTGCGCTGATGATGCCTTACGATGCGTTCCTTTCCGCAGCAAAAGCATCGCGTTATGACATCGATATTCTTTGCGCGCGCTTCGGCTGTTCGTTCGGCCAGGCTGCGACACGGCTGACGATGCTGCAGCGGCCAGCGAATGCCGGCGTTCCGTTTTTTGTCATGGAGGCCGATGCCGCAGGCCATCGGCTGCGGCGGGGAGGAGCGGCAGGTTTTCCTCACGCACGCTTCGGCGGCGGCTGTCCGAAGCTCAACATCCACGCCGCCTTTCTCCAGCCGGGCCAAGTTCTGGCCGAGGCTGCCGAGATGCCAGATGGCTCCGCGTATCTTACCATAGCGCGGACGCTTGAAGGGCCGCATGCGCCCTTTGGCGAACGGGTCCGGCGTACAGCACTTCTGCTCGGCTGCGATATCGCGCTCAAAGACAGCACTGCCTATGGCCAGGCGCTCTCTGCGACCCTGCATCCGGTTGCAATCGGGCCTGCCTGTCGCCTCTGCGAAAGGAAGGGCTGTCTTGCGCGCGCCGAACCGCCTGTCACTCGCCCGCTTGGGTTAGATGAGATGGTAGCAGGGCTCAGTGCCTTCGATTTCCAGTGACCGGTGAAATCATTGAGAGTGCAGGATTTTGCGCTTGTCGCCTCACAAAATCCTTTCTAGTCTACCCGAAAATCCAGAGGGAAACGGTGTCCGGGGTGATGCCTGCAAACGCTTATAATAAGAACGGACAGGAGATAATATGAGGTCAAGAATCGCAAGACTTGCGGCCACGGCCGTCGTTGCCGTTTTCGCTGCAGCGCCGGGCTTTGCGCAGGAGCGTGTCGTCAACGTCTATAACTGGTCGGATTATATCGACAGTTCCATCCTCGAGGATTTCACCAAGCAAACCGGCATCAAGGTCGTCTACGACACCTTCGATTCCAATGAGACCCTTGAAACCAAGCTTCTTGCAGGCGGGACCGGCTACGATGTCGTCGTGCCGACCGCGGACTTCCTGCAGCGCCAGATCCAGGCGGGCGTTTTCCAGAAGCTCGACAAGTCGAAGCTGCCGAATATCTCCAACATGTGGGACGTGATCCAGCAGCGCACGGCGCAGTATGATCCCGGCAACGAATACGCCATCGACTACATGTGGGGCACCAACGGCATCGGCTATAACGTCAAGAAGGTTGCCGAAATTCTCGGTCCGGACGCCAAGCCGGGTCTCGAAGTGATCTTTGATCCGAAGGTTGCCGAGAAGTTCAAGGATTGCGGCATCTATCTGCTCGATGCGCCGAAGGACGTGCTATCGGCTGCCTTCCAGTATCTCGGCGTTGATCCGAACACGACCAGCGCGGATGACTTCAAGAAGGCCGAGGATCTGATGACCTCGATCCGCCCCTTCGTCCGCAAATTCCATTCGTCCGAATATATCAACGCGCTCGCCAACGGCGATATCTGCATCGCCTTCGGTTATTCCGGCGACATGCTGCAGGCCCGCGACCGCGCTGCCGAAGCCAATAATAATGTCGAGGTCAACTACTCGATCCCGACTCAGGGTGCCCAGATGTGGTTCGACATGATGGCAATCCCGACCGATGCGCCGCATGTTGCCGAAGCGCACGAGTTCCTGAACTACATCATGAAGCCGGAAGTCATCGCCAAGGCGAGCGACTATGTCTTCTACGCGAACGGCAACAAGGCTTCGCAGCAGTTCATCAGCAAGGAGGTGCTCGAAGATCCGGCGATCTATCCGACCGAGGACGTGATGAAGAAGCTTTTCACGGTTTCGCCCTGGGATCCGAAAACTCAGCGCACCGCGACCCGGCTCTGGACGAAAGTTGTCACTGGCCAATAAGTAAAATTCAGGCCCGGACGGAAACGCCCGGGCCTTTTCTTGACGACTGCCGGCCGTGGGGAGGGGCCGGTTCTCAAATCATGTCTCGGGGAACAATATGAAGTCACTTGGCAATATTCGCCGCACCTTCGCGCCTTGGGCCGATCCGGCTTCCAAGCCGTTTATCTCCTTCAAGAACGTGACGAAGAAGTTCGGCGACTTTACCGCCGTAAATGACCTGTCGCTGAATATCTATCATCGCGAATTCTTTGCATTGCTCGGCGCATCGGGCTGCGGCAAGTCGACATTGTTGCGCATGCTTGCGGGCTTCGAGCAGCCGACCTCCGGCGAAGTGATCCTCGACGGCACGAACCTGGCAGGTACTCCGCCCCACAGGCGGCCGGTCAACATGATGTTCCAGTCCTATGCGCTCTTCCCCCACATGACGGTCGAGAAGAACATCGCTTTCGGCCTTCGCCAGGACGGGATGCCGAAGGACGAGATTATCGAGCGCGTTATGCAGATGCTGAAGATGGTGAAGCTGGAGCAGTTTGCCTCCCGAAAGCCGAACCAGCTTTCCGGCGGTCAGCGTCAGCGCGTGGCGCTCGCCCGCTCGCTTGCCAAGCGCCCCAAAGTATTGCTGCTCGACGAACCGCTTGGTGCACTCGACAAGAAGCTGCGCGAGGAAACGCAGTTCGAGCTCATGGACCTGCAGCAGAATCTCGGCCTCACCTTCGTCGTCGTGACCCACGACCAGGAAGAGGCGATGACGATGGCGGATCGCATCGCCGTCATGAGCCACGGCAAGGTCATCCAGGTGGCGACGCCGGCGGAAATCTACGAGGCCCCGAACTCGCGTTTCGTTGCGGATTTCATCGGCGATGTGAACATCTTCGACGGCCAGGTTGCTTCCGCCGGGGCCGGTACCGTCGAGATTGCGGTCGACAGCGGCCTCACCATCAAGGTCGCGACATCCGATAAGCCTGCGAAGGGCAGCAATGCCGGCTTTGCGATCCGCCCTGAAAAACTGAAGGTGCTTCGTCATCCGCCGCCGAACTCTTCGGTTAATGCGGCCTCCGGCGAGCTTTGGGATATCGGCTATCTCGGCGATATGACGGTTTTCCATGTCAAGCTGAAGAGCGGAAAGGTCGTGAAGGCTTCCTCGCTCAATGCGCAGCGTGCGGTCGATGATCCTTTCACATACGATCAGGAAGTCTGGATCTCCTTCGCCGAAGATGCCGGCGTGCTGCTGAGGGATTGACCATGGGCAAGCTCGGTTCCGCGATCTACAGCCGCCTCGTGATCATCGTTCCCTATGCTTGGTTGCTCATCTTTTTCCTCGCGCCGTTCTTCATCGTCTTCCGCATCTCGATGTCGGCAACGGCGATCGCGATGCCGCCCTATACGCCCGTCTTTTCGCTCGGCGATGGCTGGACCGGCTTCTGGGACAAGGTATCGACCTTCTCTTTCGAAAATTACAGTTACCTCATCGACGATCCGCTTTATTTCAACGCCTATGTCTCGAGCGTCGTTATCGCCGCGATCTCGACATTCCTGACGCTACTCATCGCTTATCCGATCGCCTATGGCATGGCGCAGGCCCCTCGCAGCATCCGTCCGACACTGCTCATGCTCGTCATCCTGCCGTTCTGGACGAGCTTTCTGATCCGCGTCTACGCCTGGATCGCGATCCTGAAGCCGGAAGGCTTGCTCAATCAGGTGCTGCTGGCCACCGGGATCGTCGACAGTCCGCTCATCATCCTGAACACCAACATCGCGGTCTATATCGGCATCGTCTACTCCTACCTGCCGTTCATGGTTCTGCCGCTCTATTCATCGCTGGAAAAGATGGACGGGACGCTGATCGAGGCGGCGCAGGATCTCGGCTGCACGCCGATCACGGCCTTTTGGCGTGTGACGTTCCCGCTTTCGCTCCCGGGCGTTATCGCCGGCTGCATGCTGGTTTTCATCCCGGCCGTCGGCGAATTCGTCATCCCCGACCTGCTCGGCGGATCGCAGACGCTGATGATCGGCAAGACGCTCTGGAGCGAGTTCAATTCGAACCGCGATTGGCCGGTCTCCTCCGCAGTCGCGACGATCCTGCTGTTGATCCTGGTGATCCCGATCGTCTTTTTCCAGAACGCGCAAGCCAAAGCCGACGAGCAGGGAAGGTAAGCCATGCTGCAATGGACCCGCTTCAATATCGTCTCGGTCACGCTCGGCTTCGCCTTCCTCTATCTGCCGATCGTCCTGCTCGTAATCTTCTCGTTCAACGAATCGAAGCTGGTCACCGTCTGGGGCGGCTTCTCGACGAAATGGTACGCACAGCTGCTGTACAATCAGGCTTTGCTCGACGCTGCTTGGGTGACGGTGCGCGTGGGCTTGCTCTCCGCCACGTTGGCTACCATCCTCGGCACGCTCGCGGCGCTCACGCTTGTGCGCTACACGCGGTTTCGCGGCCGCATGCTTTTCTCCGGGATGGTCTATGCCCCGCTCGTCATGCCCGAGGTGATCACCGGCCTTTCGTTGCTGCTGCTCTTTGTGGCGATCGGATTTGACCGCGGCTTCTGGACGATCACGCTGGCGCATACGACGCTGACGATGTGCTTTGTCGCGGTTGTCGTGCAGTCGCGTCTGGTGAGCTTCGATCATTCGATCGAAGAAGCGGCGCAGGACCTCGGCGCTCCGCCGGTCCGGACCTTCTTCGAGGTGACGCTGCCGATCATTGCGCCTGCCGTCTTTTCGGGCTGGATCCTGGCATTCACCTTGTCGCTCGACGACCTCGTGATTGCGAGCTTCACGTCAGGCCCGGGCGCCACGACCCTGCCGATGCGAATCTATAGCCAGGTGCGCCTCGGCGTGACCCCGGAAATCAATGCGGTCTGCACGATTTTGATCGGTATCGTGACGGTTGGGGTCATCTGTGCCTCGATCGTCTCCAAGCGCCGCGAGATACAGCGGGAACGCGATGAGCGTGCGGCAGCCAACGCGCCTTGAAAATCACTGGACGCCGGGTGGCTGCTGATTGATCAGCGGAACCGGCGAAATCACCGGGTTCGGCCAAGAGCCGCCGACGAAGAACGGCAGAACCGGCAACACTGCCTTCTTGGCGTCATCCGTCGCCTGCAGCGATCCGGAAAGGGCCAGTCCGTTGGATTCGTACGGGATGATGCCTGAAAGGGTCAGCGTCTCGTCTGCACCTTGAACGCTGACGCCGCGAAGCTCAGCCGAGCCATCCGCGAGAGTGGCAGCCACATCGATCCGATTGAATTCGAACGCGCGGCCCGAAACGGCGCTCAGCGGGAAAAATTTCTGTTGAGCGGCCTGGCTTCGGATGGCTTCGATGTCAAGGCCGGCGATCGAGCCCGCATTGCCGTGGAATGCCAGCTGTCCGCTCACGTCGGCAGCACCTGCCGTCCAGATCGGCTTGTTGGTTTTCAGCGAAATGTCGAGCGATCCATTCGCGAGCGGTAATGGGCCCTTCAACTGCAGCCGTTCGATCAGCCCAGCAAAATCGGCACCGCGGATCGAGACCTGCAGCTTGCCGCCGCCGTCGAAGTTCCCGCGCGTTGCCTCCAGATGCGCCGTCATCTCTCCGCCTTCGAACTGGCTGTCGCCGATATCGAATTTGGCTTCGTTGCTGGAAACGATGATGCTTGCCCCGACATCAGAGAGCTGGAAGGGCGGAAGCTGCATTTCCTTGGCGGAGAGCCTGAGGTCGACATCAAGCTTCTGCAGCAGACCGCCATCTTCCGGCGCGCCCGCTTCGCCGGCGGCCAGGCGCAGAGTAAAGGCGTCGAAGAAGGGCTTGAGGTTCATACGGTCGAAGGCCAGCGTGCCGCCAAGTCTTGCCCGCGCGTTTGTGCCAATGGAGATGTCCATGACGCCGGTTGCATTCGCATCGTTGAGCCCAAGCGCGACTTCGTTGAAGCGCAGGCCGTTGGCGGCCGAAAATATGTCGCTCTCGATCGAAAACGATCTCAGCGTCTCAACGTCCGGAATGGATTTGCCGGACCAGGCCAAAAGCGCCGGCAGGTCGGGAATATTGACCGACATGTTGCCGGATAGTCCGGCAAGACCTGAGATGCCGCCGATACCGGTGAATTCTGCCGTCACGAGCCTGGAGGTGAGTGCGGTTTTGATCTGAGCAACCTTGCCGCCGAAGATCAGCAGCGGGCTACCGGACGAGAAGTCGAGCTTCAAATCTTGCCCGCTCGTTCTCGCAATCAGCACCGCCGTCATCGGGCTTGAAAGCCGCGGCCAGGTGATATCGGCAGTCACGCCTTCGAAATGATAGGTCTTTCCGCTTGCAAGATCGGCGACATTGAGCGTGCCGTCTTCGACGGTGATCGCACCGATCGTCGCATCAAGCCTTTGATCGAGGACTTCGGCTCCACCTTCCTGGCGCGCGCTGGTGATCGCCTTCGCAAGCTGCCCGGCATAGGTCCAGTCGATCAGCCCCTGTTGGTCGCGCGTGAGGGAAAGATTGGGGCGCAGCAGGTGGAATTCATGAAAGCGGGCGCTGCCGCGGATGGCGTCGAGGAGGCTGAAATCGGCCGAAAGGCTCTCGATCGTGCCGAGCAGCTTGTTGCCGCGGCTCTCGGGCTGGCGGATGGTGATCTGGTTCAGCGTAATGCGCGGTGTCGGCCAGAATTCGAGAACCGGCGTGCCCTTGATTTCGGCCTGATAGCCGGTCCATTTCGACAATACGTCCTCGATGCCGGAGCGCACCAATGCGCTCGAAACGAGGTAAGGGGCGGCAACACGAAACGCCACGAAAATGATGGCGACGAAAAGGATCAGGCTGGTTGCAATTCGAGCGAAACCCGGCAGCCAGCGGGAAACGGGTATCATCTTGCGTCGCCATTTTGGTTGTCTTGACGTACCCATAAGCTCCGCCAGTATTTTCAGCTGCTTATCCGTTAGCTATCGATTTCGCCGGATATATGAAACGAAAGATATATGCAAATCTCGGTGAGCCTGCGTCCGAAAGCGATGCACACTTTATAATGCGGTGCAGCATGGTATATAGCGGATAATAGGGGAGGAGATTAAATGAGTGACACCGTGCCGCTTTGGGTGCCTTCGAAAGAGTCGATTGAGGCAAGCCCGATGCATGCCTTCGTGCAGCGCTGCAACGCCGAGTTTGGTCAAGAGTTCGAGACCTATCTGGACCTTCATGCCTGGTCGATCGATGAGCCCGAAAAGTTCTGGACCTCGGTTTGGGCGTTTTGCGGTGTGAAGGGGGAGCAGGGCGCACGAGCGCTCGCCGACGGTGATCTCATGCTCAAGGCTCGTTTCTTTCCTGATGCGAAGCTGAACTTCGCCGAGAACCTGCTCTCGAGCGAAGGGCCGGCTGACGCGATCGTCTTCCGCGGCGAGGACAAGGTGGAATATCGCTGGTCGTGGGACCGGCTGCATGCTCTCGTATCCCAGCTGCAGCAAGCCTACCGCGCGCTCGGCATTGGCGAGGGGGATCGCATCGCCGCGATGATGCCCAACATGCCGGAGACGGTCGCCTGCATGCTGGCCGCCGCCTCGATCGGTGCCATATGGTCGTCCTGTTCACCGGATTTCGGCGAACAGGGCGTGCTCGACCGCTTCGGCCAGATCGGCCCCAAGCTCTTCATTGCCTGCGACGCCTATTGGTATGGCGGCAAGCTGCAGGATGTGAAGGCGAAGGTTGCTTCGGTCGCAAGGAGCCTCGGTGCGCCGGTCGTGATTGTCCACTATGCCGGCGATGCCGCAGCGGTTGCGAGCGAGACCCCGAAGGCCAAGACGCTGGAAGAATTCATCAAACCTTACCAGCCAAAAGCCGTCGAGTTCGTGAGGCTTCCCTTCGCGCATCCGCTTTATATTCTCTTCTCCTCCGGCACCACCGGCGTGCCGAAATGCATCGTTCATTCCGCTGGCGGCACGCTATTGCAGCATCTGAAGGAGCATGTGCTGCATTGCGGCCTGAAGCGTGGCGAGAGGCTCTTCTATTTCACCACATGCGGCTGGATGATGTGGAACTGGCTTGTGAGCGGCCTTGCGGTGGGTGTCACGCTTTGCCTGTTCGACGGCTCGCCCTTCGCCCCGGACGGCAATGTGCTCTTCGACTATGCGCAGGCTGAAGACTTCGCGGTCTTCGGCACTTCCGCGAAATATATCGACGCGGTGCGCAAGGGCGGGCTGACGCCGCGCACCACCCATGATCTTTCGAGCCTGCGTCTCATGACATCCACGGGATCGCCGCTTTCGCCCGAAGGCTTCACTTTCGTCTATGAAGGCATCAAGGAAGACATCCAGCTAGCCTCCATCTCGGGCGGCACGGATATCGTCTCGTGCTTCGTGCTGGGCAATCCGCTGCAGCCGGTCTGGCGCGGCGAAATCCAGGGGGCGGGCCTCGGCCTTGCCGTCGACGTATGGGACGATGAAGGCAAGCCTGTGCGCCAGCAGAAGGGCGAACTGGTCTGCACCAAGGCCTTCCCGTCGATGCCGGTCGGCTTCTGGAACGATCCGGACGGCGCGAAATACAAAGCGGCCTATTTCGAGCGCTTCGAAAATATCTGGTGCCATGGCGATTTCGCCGAATGGACGGAGCATGGCGGCCTTGTCATTCATGGCCGCTCCGACGCGACGCTCAACCCCGGCGGTGTGCGCATCGGCACCGCCGAGATCTACAATCAGGTCGAGCAGATGGAAGAGGTGGCCGAAGCGCTCTGCATCGGCCAGGATTGGGAAGACGACGTCCGGGTGGTGCTTTTCGTTCGCCTCGCGCCGGGCGCCGCATTGACGGACGACCTCGTCAAGGCCATCAAGACCCGCATCCGCACCGGGGCCTCGCCGCGCCATGTGCCGGCGAAGATCATCGCGGTCCGCGATATTCCGCGCACCAAATCCGGCAAGATCGTCGAGCTTGCGGTGCGCGAGGTCGTGCATGGGCGGCCGGTGAAAAACAAGGAGGCGCTCGCCAATCCCGAGGCGCTCGACCTTTTCGTCGGGCTCGAGGAATTGCGCGTCTGATTTCAATCAAATGCACCGCAAACTATAGGTTATCGTTTGATAGTTTCCGTCGCCTGGAAACCTTTCGTTAAGAAAGGTTGGTCAAAGGTAAAAGAAGTTGGGGCTGCGCATGAACGAAGCAGCTTGCCTGCGGGCTCCCGAAACATGATGTTGATCGACTAAGCTCTTGTTGAACAGCACCAAATTCCAGGCAGCCATTCGTGGCTGCCTTTTTTTGATTCAGCCTGCCAGCACGCGCTGTGACGGGAAGGTGACCTCAACCAGCGTGCCCTCGTTCGGGGCCGAATTGATCGAGAAGATTGCCCGGTTTGCATCCACCATCGCCTTGGTCAGCGGCAAGCCGAGACCCGTACCGTCGCCGCGGTGGCGCGACTGGGCGGAAACCTGCCGGAACGGCTTCATCGCTTGGTCGAGTTCGCTGCGCGTCATGCCGATGCCGGTATCGCGCACACGCAGCACGACGCTGCCATTCGCTTCATATGACGTTGAAACCACGATCTGACCGCCTGACGGCGTGAAGCGGATGGCGTTGGAAAGGATGTTGAGGGCGATCTGCTTGACGGAGCGGAGATCGGCAACGACATTCGGCACCGACTGCGACAGCGCCGTGCGGATTATGACGCGTTGTCCGTTTGCCTGCGGCTGGACCAGAGCCACGGCCTCCGAAATCGCCTCGTTGAGGCCGACGGATACGAAATCGAGATCCATCTCGCCCGCTTCGATCTTCGAGATATCGAGCAGATCGTTGACAATATCGAGAACATGGCGGCCCGAGCGGCCGATGTCGTTCGCATATTCGATGTAGCGCGGATGGCCGATCGGTCCGAAGCGCTCGCTCGCCATCATGTCCGAGAAGCCGATGATGGCGTTGAGCGGCGTGCGGATTTCATGGCTGATGCGCGCCAGGAAATCCGTTTTGTGGGCATTCGCCGTTTCGGCGGCGCCCTTCGCATTGCGAAGCTCGTCCTCGGTGCGCTTCCACTGGGTGATGTCGCGGATGACGGCGCAATAGCCGCTCGAGGAGGTGAGCCGGCCCATGGTCATGAACAGCGGAACAAAGCCGCCAGATGACTCGCGGCCGATCACCTCACGCCCGTCGTTCAGAACGCTTGCGACGCCATGGCCAGAAAGGCCGTTCAGATAGTCGAGCACCGCCTTCTGGCTCTCATGCGCAAAGAGCATCACGAAGGGTTTGCCGCGGGTCTCTTCCTCATCATAGTTGAAAAGCGCGCTTGCCGAGCGGTTCATCGATCGGATGTCGCCTTCTGCGCCGATGACGACCACGCCGTCCGTCGCCGTTTCCAGGATGGAGCGAAGTTCTTCCACCTCGACCTGCAGCTTGGCGACCTTTTCGACCATGCGGTCGGAACGGATGTCCGGACGGGTTTCTTCGTTCTGAGCCGGCGCGACGTCGCTTCCCTCGACAGGCATCAGCGCCAGCATGAGCGCGCTGGATTCTTCCCAGCGGATCGATTGCAGGCGGGCGGTGACCGGTACGAGCGAGTCGTCGGCCGTCACGAGCACCATTGCGCCCGGGCGTCCCGCTTTTTCATCCAAGTCGCGGCGTTGAAGCAGCGCGTCAATCCCACCTACATCGCTGAGATCCTCAAGCGAAGCATAGCCGGTCAGACGCATGAATTCGGGATTGGCGTGGATCAGCGCATCGCCGGCATGGACGAGCACGGCAACCGGCAACTGGTCGACGGTGTTGGCCGATAGCCCGTCCGTCATCTTCACCCGCGGCGGGATGGCACTGTGCAGCACTTCGATCGGGCTGAAGGTTTCGTGCAGGCCCTCGGTGGCGTCGTCCTCACTCGGCTCGGGCGTTTCGACGTGCTCTTCCGCTCGCTCCGCTGCATCGGCCGGTTCTTCGGCGGCCGTGCTCGCGCTCTCGAAGATTGCCTCGTTCGGCTCGCCTTCGGATGCAGCTCCTGCCGGCTCTGTGGTAGCCGGGCTCTCTGCAGCATCGGGCTCGGCGGGAGCCGGCTCATCGTCGCGAACGCCGAAAGCCTCCAGGCGTTTGGCGATCTCGCGGAAGTTTGCCTGCTCGGCCGCGCTCAGCGTCGGGCCTGCACCATGGAGTTGAACGATCTTGTCCGTCAGCCGGCGGCTCGGCGTTTCCACCACGCGCAGGACTGGCGGCTCTTCGCGAGGCACGGTTTCGGAGGCTGCCTCGGGCTCAGGTGCGGCTTCCGGCACTTCCGGCTGGGGCTGCACGTCGGATGCCTCCGGAGCAGCCTCTTCCGGCGGCTGTTCGAGGCTGGCCGTGTCGCGGCCGAAGGCATCGGCGCCGAGGGTCAGACCGAGCGCCAGCGGATCCTCGGTGGCATCGGAAAGCCGGACAACGCCGAAGCCGCGGAAGCCGTCGAACTCCCGGCTGCGCGTATAGGTCGGCAGCGCGGCGAGATCGACGGGAACGGTCAGGCTCGTCCCCTCGATCGGCCAATGGATCGTCTTGCCTGACCATGTGTCCCGGCGCTCGAGTGCTTCGGCGATCTTGCCTTCGGGATCGAGGTTGAAGAGTGCCGCAATGTCGGTAAAGGCAACGCCGATGATATTGGCTGCGTGTGGACCAACGGCGTCGGCGAATTCACCCGACACTTCGCTGAAGTGGCCGTCGGCGTCGATCTTCCACACAAAGCGCGTCGCGCGGCTGTTTGGCTTGAACGCAAAGCCGTTTGCTGTCGGCGGGGCGGCGACCTTGTCTTGGCCGTCATCTTCGGTTTCGTGCCCCGGATTGCTACCGGCAGGTTCGATCTCGCGCCGCACCTCGGCATCGGCAGGCTCTGTGCCGGTCTCCGCGTCTACCGTATCGTCGCCGGCCGGCTCAGCGCGGTCGGTAAGCGGCATCTCGGGTTCGGACAGGATAAGCTCTTCGGGTTCTTCGTGGTCGATGAGCGGCTCATCTGCGGCTTCCGCTACGGGCTTAGTTTCCTCGCCGTCGACAATTTCCAGCCCTTCTTCGACGTCCTCGATATGCGCAACTGCATTGAGCGCGTCGTCGAATTTCGCGCCCTTCGGCTCGTCGATATGGTTAACGGCGGCTGTGGATAACGGCTCTTCCGGCGCTGCCGCGTCGATCGGGTCGAGATTGCCAAGCACGGTTTCGACGGCAAAGAGAAGATTGAGCGCCGGTTCGTCGCTGAGCTTGCCGACGGCAGCGGGCAGGTAACCCTTGCCGGTTGCGACCGGCCGCTTGACGAGCCGGTCGGGATGGGCGCCTGCAAGGTTCGTCAGCGTCTTGGCGGTCTGCTGGGTGATGCCGAGCGACGCAAAGCCGGGCGAGGACGCAATGACGTCGCCTTCCGCGCCGATCACGGCCATATGCGTATCGGGATCGTCGAGCCCCTGTAGCATTCTCGCTGCGGTTTCTGTGGCAGGAAGCGGTTGTGAAGAAACGGGAACCGAGAACAAAATGCCGCGCTCGCCGGACGAAAGCCCGATCATTTCGGCCGTTGCTTGGGCCGGAGCCCGCTGGAAGCCTTTGGCGATCCGGATCACTAGGCTTCTGGTGTCGCCGATCGCGGCGAGCTGGCGAGCGGTCGTCTCGATCTGGCGGAAGGTGATGTCGCTGCGATTCACGCCCTGATCGAGAAGATCATAGACGGCGGTCTGGCTGAAGAGTTCCGCGCCGGCGCCATTGGCCCAGAGCAGGCGGGAAAGGTCGGCCGAGAAAAGCACCATTGCTTCGCCACGCGAAAAGCGTTCCCGCACCCGTTGATGCACGGCAATGTCGATGAACGGGTATTGGACTGCGGGCATGTCGGAACCTTGTCCCTTTCGGCCTCTTGAAAAATTAACAGTCTATTAATAACGACGCGCCGGAAATGGGTCCAGCGTGGGGGTCGGGTTTCGGGTGGAAAGGTTAATTCGTTGTGCGACGCACAATTATGTTGCAATGCACAATGGAATGCCTTATATAAGATATATCCAAACTATGCAGGCGTTATCCGCCTGAACCCAAGGAGCTTAATTCGATGGCTAACATAAAGATCGACGACGTTTTTTCAATGTCCTCCTTCGACCCGTCCAAGTTCGCCGAATCCTTCCGCGACTTCGCGGAAAAAGGCGCCCAGCAGTCGCGTGAGGCCTATGCAAAGATGAAGGCCGCCGGCGAAGATGCCGGCAAGACCCTCGAAGCCACGGTTCAGACCGCGCAGGCCGGCACGGTCGAAATCGGCCTGAAGGCGATCGACGCACTCCGCACGAACGCTGAAAATTCCCTCTCGCACATGGAAGCTCTGCTCGGTGTGAAGTCGATTGCAGAACTCGTCGAACTTCAGACCGCTTTCCTGCGCAAGCAGGCGGAACTGACCGTCGAGCAAGCGAAGTCGATGCAGGAAACCTCCAAGCAGGTTGCCGAGAAGCTCGCAAAGCCCAGCAAGGAAGCCGCCGAAAAGGTCATGGCCTCCTTTAAGGCTGCCTGATCCCATACGGGTGCAATCAAACAAAAGGCTGGACCGTATGTCCGGCCTTTTTGTACATTGAGGGGAGATAGGACTTGAATTAATTTCCAAGTCCTCGTATGTGACCCCCGTCGCGCCGGGCGCGATTTGTGCGGTTGTAGCTCAGTTGGTTAGAGCGCAGGTTTGTGGCACCTGAGGTCGGTGGTTCGAGACCACCCAACCGTACCATTCCTCTCAAAAAACCGAAATTCGGCAGATCCACTTCGGCCGTCCGGCTTGTTATCTGCTGAACTATTGCCCTCTGGCACCGGCTCCCTATCTAGCCACCGCAGCGCAGGTAAACTTTGTGTTATATTGCGTTGCAAAATGTGAGCCGGAATGTCATTTTGTGCCGGGGGTTACATCAGAGTGCTTTTAGAAGGAGACTTTAATGTCCATTTCTCTCAAGAATCTGGATGAATCCAAAGCGACGGTGGTTTCCGCGATGAACGTTGCCGCCGAGGTCAGGAAAGCGCGTGAGGCCGTTGGGTACAGCGTAGATGATCTGGCGGTCACCTGTGGCCTCGTCACCAATGAAATCATCGAAATCGAAAATGGGGAAAATGCAGATCCTGCAAAATTGCGGCGCATTGCTGCCGCCTTGCAGGTTCCGCCGTCCGATTTCGTTCCTCTGTAAGGCTACACTGTGAACGAACTAAAAAGCCGGTCAAATTTTGACCGGCTTTTTTTCGGCTTTGCGCCATGCCGTCCGAAATGATGGAACCTGCCCATCCTCCCGCCGTTTTACAGGTGACGGGAGAGAATGAGAATGTCAAAAACGCTTCTTTACGGTGCAACCAAGGTCGAGGAGACGGACGGCGCTCAGGCGCCGGTCGCAAGTCTCGAAGAGTTCCGGTGGAAGAGCCGGGTTCTGGTCATTTTCGCCGACAGGGACAATAGTCGCGCTGCGCGCCAGGAAAACCAGCTGCTTGCCGATCGCACCGGCTTGGGCGAGCGCGACATGGTCGTTTTCAAGATTTCCGGCAGCACCGTCAAGCCGATCTTCGGCGCAGGCGGCAATCTGAATGAAGGGGCGCTTCGAAAGGAGCTTGGGGCTCCCGAGACTGGTGAATTCGGAGCCGCCCTTGTCGGCAAGGATGGGACGGTGAAGCTCAAGGTGAGCGAGCCGGTGAGCAACGGCGAACTCTTTGCCATCATCGACAGCATGCCGATGCGTGCGGCCGAAGCCCTCAAACCCGACAAGTGAGCTCGAAGACGGAAGGAGCAGGATGTCCGTTCCCAACGAACCTATCCCCGATCAGCCGCCGATGCCCGGGCCTGGCTGGAAACCGGAGCCGCCCGTCAAGGAGCCGGATCCCGATCGCCTGCCGGATGAGACGCCCAATCCCAATCCGGACGAAAACGAAGAGCCTCCAAAGCAGGCCGGCGGTTAGAGAAATATCTGCCGTTCCGCACCGACCAGTTCCTGAAGAAAGTCGGCGACGGTGCGTACACGCACCAGATCGCGGGCGCTCTCGTGATAGGTCGTCCAGTAGGCACGCCGGATCGAGACATCGGGCAGTATACGAACCAGTTCGTCATACTGCCGGGCGATGTAGTCGTGCAAGATTCCGATACCGGCGCCGGAACGCACCGCTTCGGTCTGACCGGTCGCCGAGGAGATCTCAAAGCCAGCGCTCCAGTTGCGCATGACCTCGCCGGTGAAATTCAGCGATTGAGAGAAAAGCAGGTCCTCGACATAACCGATGCGGCGATGCTGCTTGAGCGCCTCGTTGTTGTCGGGCAGGCCGTTTTGTTCGGCGTAACCGCGCGAGGCGTAGAGCCCCAGCGTATAGTCGGTCAGCTTCGAAGATACGAGCCGACCCTGTTCGGGCCGTTCCAGCGTGATGGCGATGTCCGCCTCGCGTTGCGAGAGTGAAAAGGAGCGCGGCACTGGCACCAACTGGATTTTCAGCTCCGGATGACGCTCGATCAGCCGTCCGATACGCGGGGCCAAAAAGGAAACGCCGAAGCCGTCCGGCGCCCCGACGCGGACCGTGCCAGCGATAGCCGTGTCTGTGCGGCCGAGGTTGGCCTGCGCGGCGAGCATTTCCGTCTCCATCCGCTCTGCCGAGGCGAGGAACACTTCGCCTTCGGCAGTCAGTTCGCAGCCATTGGTGCGGCGAGTGAAGAGGCGAGTCTTTAGTGCCTCCTCGAGCGACGTCACGCGCCGCGAGAGGGTGGCGTGGTTAAGCCCCAGCCGCTTGGAGGCGGCAAGGATCTGCCCGGTTCTCGCTACGGCGAGGAAGATGCGGACGTCGTCCCAGTTCATGTCCTTAAGTCCTTGCCTAAGTCCCGAACCTCCGTCGCCAAGTGATCGCCGGTCTTAGCGCGCAGAATGACGGGATCGACATCAATGAGTGACAGCGACCTGACCATGCGGGCGGTTGACGTCTTGTACTTGAGGAAATGCGCCGTCTGGAGATGCGCTTCGTAGTCCTCCTGGCTGGCATAGACTTCGAAGATGCAGATTTTTTCCGGACGATCCTTGATCGAGACCGCGTATAGGGTCAGCACGCCTCGTTCGGACGTGATCGACGCCTCGATTTCTTCAGCCAGGAGCGCACGATAGGCATGGAGCTCCGCAGGGTCTATCTCCAGTTCCGCCATTCTCACGACACGTTTGCCGCTCATCGATGGACGACCTCCTCTTGCGTTCGGCCTCTTGCGCGCGCGGCTGTCCAGGGTTGCGCCTTGGAGAAGGCCCGCTGGAGGAGTGCACGCACGTTAGGGCTTCGATTTTTGCACAACGGTTGCTTATCGCATTGCATTGATTTGTGCAAATTGAAGTGCGATGATGCGCTATCAACGGAAATCAAGAGGAGGCACATCCATGCGTGAGATCGGTCATTTTATTGGCGGCAAGCATGTTGGGGGCAAAAGCGGCCGCAGCAGCAATGTCTACAACCCGGCAACCGGTGAGGTTCAGGCGACGGTGGCGCTCGCAAGCGTCGAGGAAATCCGTGCCGCGGTCGAAAACGCCAAGGCGGCGCAGCCAAAGTGGGCCGCAACCAATCCGCAGCGCCGCGCCCGCGTCTTCTTCAAGTTCGTGGAACTCTTGAACAAGCATATGGACGAGCTTGCCGAGCGTGCTCTCCAGGGAGCACGGCAAGACCGTTGAAGACTCCAAGGGCGATATCGTCCGCGGTCTTGAAGTCTGCGAGTTCGTCTGCGGTATCCCGCATTTGCAAAAGGGCGAATTCACCGAAGGCGCAGGTCCGGCGATCGACATGTATTCCCTGCGCCAGGCCGTTGGCATTGGCGCTGGCATCACGCCATTCAACTTCCCAGCCATGATCCCGATGTGGATGTTTGCGCCGGCAATCGCCTGCGGCAACGCCTTCATCCTCAAGCCCTCCGAGCGCGACCCGTCCGTTCCTCTGCGTCTGGCCGAACTGATGATCGAAGCCGGACTTCCGGCCGGCATCCTGAACGTCGTCAACGGCGACAAGGCCGCCGTCGATGCGATCCTGACGGACCCGGATATCGGCGCCGTCACCTTCGTCGGTTCCACGCCGATCGCCCGTTACGTCTATGGCACCGCCGCCATGAACGGCAAGCGTGCCCAGTGCTTCGGCGGCGCGAAGAACCACATGATCATCATGCCGGATGCCGACTTGGACCAGGCCGTCAACGCGCTGATGGGCGCAGGCTACGGTTCGGCTGGCGAACGCTGCATGGCGATCTCGGTTGCGGTTCCCGTCGGTGAGGAAACCGCAAACCGCCTCGTCGAGAAGCTGACCCCGAAGATCGAGTCGCTTCGCATCGGCCCCTATACCGATGAGAAGGCCGACATGGGACCGCTCGTCACCAAGGAAGCCTATGCCCGCGTCAATAGCCTGATCGATCGCGGCGTCGAGCAGGGCGCGAAACTCGTCGTCGACGGCCGTGGCTTCAAGCTGCAGGGTTATGAAGACGGCTATTTCGTCGGCGGTTCGCTCTTCGATCACGTCACGCCGGACATGGATATCTACAAGACCGAAATCTTCGGACCTGTGCTTTCAGTCGTTCGCGCCAAGAACTACGAAGAGGCCCTCGATCTGCCGATGAAGCACGAATATGGCAACGGCGTCGCCATCTATACCCGCGACGGCGATGCCGCCCGCGACTTCGCCTCGCGCATCAATATTGGCATGATCGGCATCAACGTCCCGATCCCGGTTCCGCTCGCCTACCACTCCTTCGGCGGCTGGAAGGCCTCCAGCTTCGGCGACCTCAACCAGCACGGTACGGACTCGATCAAGTTCTGGACCAAGACCAAGACCGTCACCGCCCGCTGGCCGTCAGGCATCAAGGACGGCGCTGAATTCGTCATGCCGACGATGAAGTAGTATCGAAAAGCAAGTTATTACCGATTGGGGGCCGCGGCCCCCAATTTTGCGATTTTAAGTTGTTAAATTTGCATACGTGCTTCTCAACATGAGGAAGAGTGGCTAGTTTTCGCCCAGCCGATCGCAGGTCCGTCGACCTCATGAGAAGGTCCGGTATGGACCCGGCCGCGATCGTGCGCTTTTTCGATATGATCGAGACGAAGCTCGGCGACCACTCCGAAACCAGCATGCTCTCCACCCACCCGGTACGCCAGAGAGGAAAGAGGCCATCCTGAAATACGCCGGAAACGCCGACTGAAATGGCGCGGCCGTGGCTGGCGGTGCAAACGTGAATGTAAATTTCATATTTTGGAATTGTTCAAAACTACGAAAGCCACTATATAGCATCCATCCGGGTATCCAGCCCACGCGATTCAGGAGAACGGCATGCGATTGACGAAGCAGACCAACTATGCGGTTCGCATGTTGATGTATTGCGCTGCCAATGAAGGACATCTGAGCCGGATTCCCGAAATTGCCAAGGCATACGGGGTTTCTGAACTCTTTCTATTCAAGATTCTGCAGCCGCTGAATAAGGCGGGCCTGGTCGAAACCGTCCGGGGCCGCAACGGTGGCGTCCGGCTCGGCAAACCGGCGAAGGAGATCAGCCTCTTCGACGTCGTCAAAGTGACCGAAGACAGCTTTGCGATGGCCGAGTGCTTCGAAGACGGCGCGGTCGAATGCCCGCTGGTCGACAGCTGCGGTCTGAACACGGCGCTGCGCAAGGCGCTCAACGCCTTCTTCGACGTGCTGGCCGAATATTCGATCGACGATCTCGTGAGGGCGCGCCCGCAGATCAACTTCCTTCTCGGCCTGACTGGCGAAGGTTACCGCAAACCCGCCATCAGCGCTCCGGCTGCCTGACGCCTGACACGTAATAGTCGAATATGCTCATTGACCGCAGCTGCAGCATGCAGCTGCGGTTTTTGCGTTTAGCTCCTCCAGATTGAATGCCGAGAGGCAATTTCGCGTATCCAAAAACCGCGAAATTATACCAAAAGCGACAAAAACTCAGCTTCTTACGTCCGATTATTTCCAAATGAGGCCGATTTTTGACGGAAAATTTCTAAAGTTGTCCAACTGGAAAAATTTTCTGCGGATACCGTTGCTTTCAGCAAATAAATATCGTTCCATCGGCCCGCTGATCGGGAATATTTGTGCTCGATCTCGAAAGATCAAAAAAGAACAAACCTGGGAAACAAAATTATGAAAAAGCTCTCCGTCCTGCTGGCAGCGACGGCCCTGGCTTCGGTCATGGCGACGTCGGCCTGGTCAAAAACCCTTGTCTATTGCTCTGAAGGTTCGCCGGAAGGCTTCGATCCGGGCCTCTACACCGCAGGCACGACCTTCGACGCGACCTCGCGCACGGTCTACAACCGCCTCGTCGAATTCAAGCACGGCAGCACCGAGATCGAGCCGGGTCTTGCTGAAAGCTGGACCGTTTCCGACGACGGCACGGTCTATACCTTCAAGCTGCGGTCGGGCGTCAAGTTCCAGACGACCGAGTTCTTCACGCCGACGCGCGATCTCAACGCCGACGACGTCATCTTCTCCTTCGAGCGCCAGCTGAAGGCCGACAATCCGTGGAACAAGTATGTCGAAGGCGGTTCTTACGAATACGCCGCCGGCATGGGCTTCCCGGAGCTCATCAAGTCGATCGAGAAGGTCGACGACCTGACGGTCAAGTTCACCCTGGCGCATCCTGAAGCGCCCTTCATGGCCGACCTCGCCATGGACTTTGCTTCGATCCTGTCGAAGGAATATGCCGACAAGCTCGCGGCTGACGGCAAGATGAACCAGATGAACCAGATGCCGCTCGGCACCGGTCCGTTCACCTTCGTCGCCTACCAGCCGGATGCCGTCATCCGCTACAAGGCCAACGAGAGCTACTTCAAGGGCAAGGAAAAGATTGACGATCTCGTTTTCGCGATCACCTCCGACGCTGCCGTCCGCGCGCAGAAGCTGAAGGCCGGCGAATGCCACATCATGCCGTACCCGAATGCTGCCGACGTAGCCGAATTGAAGAAGGACGAGAACCTGACCGTTATGGAACAGGCCGGCCTCAACGTTTCCTACGTTGCCTACAACACGCTGATCCCGCCGTTCGACAAGGTTGAAGTCCGCAAGGCTCTCAACATGGCGATCAACAAGCAGGCGATTATCGATGCCGTCTTCCAGGGCGCTGCAGCGATTGCCAAGAACCCGATCCCGCCGACGATGTGGTCGTATAACGATGCCGTCGAAGACGACAAATATGATCCGGATGCGGCAAAGAAGATGCTTGCCGATGCCGGCGTCAAGGATCTCAAGATGAAGCTCTGGGCGATGCCCGTCTCGCGTCCGTACATGCTGAATGCTCGCCGCGCAGCTGAACTGATGGAGGCCGACCTCGCAAAGATCGGCGTCGAAGTCGAGATCGTGACCCATGAATGGGCCGAGTACCTGAAGCTCTCCTCCGCCAAGGACCGTGACGGTGCCGTCATCCTCGGCTGGACCGGCGACAATGGCGATCCGGACAACTTCATGGACACGCTCCTCGGCTGCGACGCTGTCGGCGGCAACAACCGCGCGCAATGGTGCAACAAGGAATTCGACGACCTGATGACCAAGGCCAAGACGACGGCAGATGTTGCCGAGCGCACCAAGGCCTACGAGCAGGCTCAGCTGATCTTCAAGAAGGAAGCTCCCTGGGCAACGCTCGACCATTCGCTCGTCTTCATTCCGGTCAGCAAGAAGGTTTCCGGCTTCGTCCAGGATCCGCTCGGCTACCACCGCTTCGACGGCGTCGACATTTCCGAATAACAAGAATTATGCAAGAATGCCCGGCTAACGCCGGGCTGGCCGGCGGTCAGGCTCCCTGACCGCCGGAAACTATTGGAACATCTGCCATGTTGCGATTTCTCATCGGGCGCCTCGCGGTCCTGATCCCAACATTCCTCGGCGTCACGCTCATTGCCTTCTCGTTCATCCGCATGCTTCCCGGCGATCCCGTCATGCTTCTGTCGGGTGAACGCGTGATGGCGCCTGAGCGTCACGCCCAGATCATGCACGATCTCGGTTTCGACCGGCCCATGTACATTCAGTACTTCGATTACCTCGGCAAGGTGCTGCAGGGCGACTTTGGAACGTCGATCGTCACGAAGCGCCCGGTTCTCGGTGATTTTGGCGCGCTCTTCCCGGCAACGCTCGAGCTCTCGCTTTGTGCCATTCTTCTCGCGGTCTGTCTTGGCGTGCCCGCCGGCGTGTTTGCCGCCGTCAAGCGAGGCACGTGGTTCGACCAAAGCGTGATGGGGATCGCCCTTGTCGGCTATTCGATGCCGATCTTCTGGTGGGGCCTGCTGCTCATCATCTTTTTCTCCGGCTATCTCGGCTGGACGCCCGTTTCGGGCCGCATCTCGCTCATGTATTTCTTCAAGCCGGTCACCGGCTTCATGCTGATCGACAGCCTGCTGTCGGGGCAGGCGGGCGCCTTCCGCTCCGCCGTCAGCTATCTCATTCTGCCGACGATCGTGCTTGCCACCATTCCGCTTGCCGTCATCGCGCGCCAGACCCGCTCGGCGATGCTCGAAGTGCTTGGCGAAGACTATGTGCGTACTGCCCGCTCCAAGGGTTTGAAGCCGCTTCGGGTCGTTGGCGTGCATGCGCTGCGCAATGCCATGATACCGGTTGTGACGACCATCGGTCTGCAAATCGGCGTCCTGCTCGCGGGCGCGATCCTGACCGAGACGATCTTTTCCTGGCCCGGCATCGGCAAGTGGATGGTCGATTCGGTGTTCAAGCGGGACTATGCGGTCGTCCAGGGTGGTCTTCTGCTGATCGCCGGCATCATCATGCTGGTCAATCTGATCGTCGACATCACCTACGGCTTCATCAACCCACGTATTCGGCACTAGGAGCGGTCCCGTGAGTACGACAAACATGCAAACCGGCACGGTCGCTGCAAAAACCGCCCACCCATCGGCTCTTGCGGAATTCTGGTATTATTTCTCGCGAAACAAGGGCGCCGTCATCGGCCTCGCCGTTTTCATCTTCATTCTCGTCGTGGCGATATTTGCGCCGCTCGTTGCGCCGCATACGCCAAACGAGCAGAACCGGCAGATGCTTCTTCTTGCTCCGTTCTGGATGGAAGGCGGCAGCTCGTCCTTCCCGCTCGGGACGGACGCTGTCGGACGCGACATTCTCTCGCGCCTCATCTATGGCGCGCGCTTCTCGCTCTTCATCGGCGTTGTCGTCGTGACGATCTCGGTGATCGCTGGCGTTCTGATCGGCCTCGTGGCCGGCTATTTCCGCGGCCGCATCGATATCGCCATCATGCGCCTGATGGATATCATCCTCGCCTTCCCGTCGCTGCTTTTGGCTCTCGTGCTGGTTGCGGTCCTTGGCCCCGGCCTCGTCAATGCGATGATTGCGATCTCCATCGTCAACCAGCCGCATTTCGTGCGCCTGACGCGTGCCTCGGTCATGGCCGAGCGTGAGAAGGAGTATGTCATCGCCTCCCGCGTCGCCGGTGCCGGCACCTTGCGGCTGATGTTCAAGACCATCCTGCCGAACTGTCTCGGGCCGCTGATCGTCCAGGCGACACTCGCCTTCTCGGCGGCGATCCTCGATGCTGCCGCCCTCGGCTTTCTTGGTATGGGGGCCCAGCCTCCGACACCCGAATGGGGCACGATGCTCGCCGAAGCGCGAGAATTCATCCAGCGCGCCTGGTGGGTCGTAACATTCCCGGGTCTTGCCATCCTCGTCACCGTTCTCGCCATAAACCTGATGGGCGACGGGTTGCGCGATGCGCTCGATCCCAAGCTGAAGAGGTCATGATGCCGCTTCTCGATATTCAGAATCTGACCGTCGAATTCCAGACGTCTTCCGGTCTCTTCCGCGCCGTCGACGGCGTATCGCTCAGCTGCGACAAGGGCGAGATCCTCTCGATCGTCGGTGAATCCGGCTCCGGCAAGTCCGTTGCGATGCTCGCCATGATGGGGCTTCTGCCCTGGACGGCGAAGATCACCGCTGACCGCATGACTTTCGACGGCAAGGAACTCATCGGCATTTCCGGCCGACAGCGCCGCAGGATCATCGGCAAGGACATGGCGATGATCTTCCAGGAGCCGATGTCGAGCCTGAACCCGTGCTTCACGGTCGGCTTCCAGCTTGGCGAGAGCCTGCGGGTGCACATGGGTCTGAACCGCAAGGAGCGCCGCGAGCGCTCGATCGAGCTCCTGAACCTTGTCGGCATCCCGGCGCCGGAAGATCGCCTGTCGAACTTCCCGCACCAGATGTCCGGCGGCATGAGCCAGCGCGTGATGATCGCCATGGCGCTCTCCTGCAATCCGAAGCTCTTGATCGCCGACGAGCCGACGACCGCGCTCGACGTGACGATCCAGGCGCAGATCCTCGATCTGCTCGTGCGCCTGCAGAAGGAGCAGGGCATGGCGCTGGTATTGATTACCCACGACATGGGCGTCGTCGCCGAAACTGCAGAGCGCGTGCAGGTCCAGTATGCCGGACAAAAGGTCGAGGAGCAGCCGGTCAAGGCACTCTTCCGCGACCCGCATCATCCCTATACCGCCGCATTGCTTTCCGCCCTGCCGGAGCGTGCCCAGGTCGGCCAGCATCTGCCGTCGATCGCCGGTGTCGTGCCCGGCCAGCATGACCGCCCGCGCGGCTGTCTCTTTGCGCCGCGCTGCGGCTATGCGACGGTCGAATGCGATCGTGGCGTTGTCCGCCAGGGGCCGGAACTCGGCCTCGCGCTCTGCAACTATCCTTTGAAAGACGGCAAGCCGCTCGGTCATCCCGGCGTGATGCCGAAGCAATCTGCTGGAGACTTCGTATGACCGGCGCCGTTCTCGAGGGCAAGGATCTTGCCCGTTTCTACACTGTCAATCGCGGCATGTTCAAACCGGAGGCGACCGTCAAGGCGCTGAACGGCGTGAGCTTCAGTCTCTATTCCGGCAAGACGCTCGCCGTTGTCGGCGAATCCGGTTGCGGCAAGTCGACGCTCGCGCGCCTGGTCACCATGATCGAAGACCCGACGGCAGGCGAGCTGCTGATCGACGGCAAGCCTGCTCGCGTCGGCGACCGGAGTCTCCGCAGCCAGGTGCAGATCGTTTTCCAAAATCCTTACGGATCGCTCAATCCGCGCCAGAAGGTCGGTGCGATCCTGGAAGAGCCGCTAAAGATCAACACCGATCTCGATGCCGCACGCCGCCGCCGCAAGGCAGAGGAAATGATGGCGCGCGTCGGGCTGCGGCCGGAGCATTACGATCGCTATCCGCACATGTTCTCCGGTGGCCAGCGCCAGCGTATCGCCATTGCCCGCGCGCTCATGCTGCGACCGAAGGTGCTGGTGCTCGACGAGCCGGTTTCGGCGCTCGACCTGTCGATCCAGGCGCAGGTGCTGAACCTGTTGATGGATCTGCAGAAGGAAATGGGGCTTGCCTATCTCTTCATCTCGCATGGTCTTTCGGTCGTTCGCCATATCGCCGACGATGTGATGGTCATGTATCTCGGCCGCCCGGTCGAGACGGGGCCGGCGGCCGAAGTCTTTGCGCACCCGCGTCATCCCTATACGGCGGCACTTCTGTCGGCGACGCCGATCGCCGATCCCGATCGCGCCAAGAGCCGCATCCGTCTGCACGGCGAGCTTCCCTCGCCGCTGAAGCCGCCGAGCGGCTGTCATTTCAACCCGCGTTGCTGGAAGGCGCAGGACTATTGCCGCCGGGTGGGAGCCTGAACTAAGTGGAGAGGGCGAACAAAAATACGCCTGTCATTTTCCGCTCGACTGAACGGACGCAGGCGACGGAGGACCGAATGCCGAAGCGGACGAACAAGGCCCATGCAATCATCGTCATGGGCGTCAGCGGCTCCGGAAAATCCTCAATCGGCGAGAAACTGGCGGAGGCGCTGAGCCTTCGCTTCATTGAAGGCGACCAGCTTCATCCAGCATCCAATGTCGAGAAGATGTCGAAAGGCATTCCACTGACCGATGCGGACCGCATGCCCTGGCTCGACCTCATCGGTGAAGCCATGAAGGCGGCTCTTGCAAAAGACAATGGCGTCATCGTCTCCTGCTCGGCGCTGAAGCGCATCTATCGCGAGCGGCTGCGCGTCGCGGCCGGCGGCAATCTCTTCTTCGTCTATCTCGAAGGTTCCAAGGAACTGCTGAGCGAGCGGATGGGGCATCGCTCGGGTCACTTCATGCCGACGTCCCTGCTTGAAAGTCAGCTCGAAACGTTGGAAGTGCCGACCGGCGAGCCAGGGGTCGTAACGGTGGATATCGACCACACGATCGAAGACATTGCCGAGGAAGCTCGAAAGAAGCTAGCGGTGCTCGGCGTTGCCTGACCACGATCTATTGACGGCCGCTTAGAGGCGGCCATCTTTGAGTGCTCAGAGAAATCCAGTGCCCGGAGGACTTGCCTTGAGCAGGGCTGAACTTTCAGCGATTTATCGCGATTACATCGCCTGCCTGAACGCGCGGGGCTGGCAGCGGCTGGGGCGCTTTGTCGGCGACGATGTGCGCCACAATGGCCGGCGGCTTGGCCTGGCAGGCTATCGGGCGATGCTGGAGCGGGATTTCGAGGAGATTCCCGACCTTCGTTTTGACGTCCAGTTGCTGACGTCCGATCCACCCCTTATTGCATGCCGGCTGGCTTTCGATTGCACGCCGAAGGGAACGTTCCTCGGCCTTCCAGTCAACGGAAAGAGAGTCTTTTTCACCGAAAACGTCTTCTATCGCTTCGATCGGGAAAAGATCGATGAGGTATGGTCGATCATCGACAAGGCGGCCATCGAAGCACAACTCTGATGAAAGCCGCCACGTCTCGTCGTGCCGCTAGGGATTGAAGCGCTGGGGCGAATAGGCGGAAATATTGATGAACGGCGTCCCGCCGGTGATCAGTTCCGCCAGCACGCGGCCGGTCACCGGACCGAGCGTCAGGCCGTGGTGCGCATGCCCGAAGGCGAACCACAGGCCATTGTGCCGCGGCGCCTTGCCGATGATCGGCATCATGTCCGGCGTGCAGGGGCGCGCGCCCATCCACGGCTCGGGATCGAGCCTGCGTCCGAGCGGGAAGACGGTACGGGCGACTTTTTCTGCGCGGTCGAGCTGAACCGGTGTTTTCGGCGCGTCGAGTGCTGCGAATTCCGCACCGGTGGTCAGCCGGATGCCGCGGTTCATTGGTGCGAGGAAATAGCCGCGCTCGGCATCGAGCGTCCAGTTGTTGAGGACGGCATTGCCTTCCGCCGCATAGTGCATGTGGTAGCCGCGCTTGACGCCAAGCGGAAAGGAATAGCCGAGCCGCTTCGTCGCAACCGCAGCCCAAGGACCGAGCGCCATCACCGCGTCGTCTGCCTCGATCGAGCCTTCGGACGTCATGATTTTCCAGCCGGAACCCGACTGGCCGAGCGAAACGGCATCGCCGACAACAAAGCGGCCGCCAAGGCTTTCGAAATAGCTGCGGTAGGCGGCAGTCAGCGCTTGCGGATCAAGGACCGACCAGGGATCGCGCCAGCGGATGCCGCCGGCGAAGGTCTGCATGAGGCTCGGCTCCATGCGGGCAATGTCCGCGGAAGACAGCGTTTCGTAGCTGACGCCGAATTCCTTCTGCCAGCTTTCGGCCTCAGCAAGCTCTTCGTCGCGCTTTACCTCGGTCCGAAAGATCTTCATCCAGCCATCCTTGCGGATCAGCTGTTCTGCATGCGACGCCTCGATCAGGTCCTTGTGCTCCAGGATCGAGTTCTCGATCAGCGGCGCATAGGCACGGGTGATCATCTCATGGCGCCGTGCATTGGAGTTCCACCAGTATCGGGCGAGGAAGGCGAGCTGGCTCGGGAGTGCCTTTAGGTGATAGTGCGCGTCGATGCGGTTGTTCAACGCGTAGCGCAGCAGCAGTCCGATCTGTTGGGGAAAGCCGTAAGGCACGACACCTTCACGCTGGATCAGTCCCGCATTGCCGTACGAGGTCTCGCTTCCGGGATCCTTGCGGTCGATCAGCGTCACCTGCCGTCCGCGCCGTTGCAGATGAATTGCCGTCGAAACACCGACGATGCCGGCACCGAGCACGATTGCGTTCTTGGTCATTTTTCCTTGCAGTCCACTGAATTCCAAGGGTGGAAAATGCCCTTAGGATTGCAATGGCGCAATTGAAAAATCGCATTTTATTTCAAAATCATTGCCGTTTTGAGTGCGGCATTTTCGGCACGGATGCGGATGGCGAGCATGAGCGCATTCAGGATGGTGAAGGCGGCCGCGTAGAGCGGCATGCCGAAGGCAAGCGGCAGGACCGCGATTTCCCCCGCAACGACCGCATAATTCGGATGCCGGATGAAGCGATAGGGCCCGCTACGGACGAGCGGCGCGTCCGGCAGAACGATGATCCGCGTCGTCCACCGCTCCTTGAGGGTGGCGAGCACCCAGAGGCGGAGGATTTGCAGCAGCATGAAGATGCCGAACCAAACAAGGTTCACCGGCCTGTCCGAGGCAAGCAGCCACAACCCGCCGATCCAGGCGGCATGCAGGGCGACCATGTAGGGGTAATGTTCCGCCCCGGTCTCGCGTGCGCCTTTTGCAAGAAGCGCGGCCGTGTTGCGCCTGGAGAGAACAAGTTCGCCGAGCCGATGGATCGTGACGAAGGTCAGAAGCGCGATGGACGCAAGCATCATGCCGTCCTCCGCAGCGTAACGCAGCTTGCGGAAAATCCCGGTCCCATGGCGATCATCGCAGCGCGCTCGGGCAGACCGGCGCGGATTGCGCGTTCCAGCACGAAGAGGATGGTTGGCGAGGACATGTTGCCATAGTCGGAAATCACCGCGCGCTCGTGATCCAGCGAACCGGGCGCGAGCGAAAGCGCACTTTCCATTGCCGTCAGCACCTTGGTCCCGCCCGGGTGGCATATGAAACGGTCGATATCCTGACGCGACAGGCCATTGCGGGCAAGGATCGCGTCGACAGCGGGACCAAGCTTCGTCTCCGCGAAGGGTGGCAGCGACTGCGCAAGCACGATGCCGAAGCCTGCGTCGTCGATCTTCCAACCCATAATGTCGAGCGTGTCGGCAAACAGATGTTCGCCGCTCGATTCCACTTCGGCGATGCCGTACCCACCATTGCGAAGCACGCAAGCTGCAGCACCATCGCCGAAGAGTGCGGTTGCGATGATATTGGGCCGCGTCAGCTCGTCCAACCGGAAGGCAAGGGTGCAGAGTTCGATCGTCACGAAGAGCACGGTCTTGCCCGGTTTGCCCTTCGCCAGACGTGACGCGATGCCGAAGCCCGAGACGCCAGCAGCACAGCCAAGCCCGAATACGGGGACGCGCTCTATATCCGCCCGGAACCCCATCTTTCCGGCAAGCTGCGCATCGAGGCTCGGCGTCGTAAACCCGGTGGAGGAGACGGTGACGACGCAATCGATATCGCTTGCCTGCAGATCGGCCTGCCGCAGTGCCTTGGTCGCCGCTTCGATGAAGAGGCTGCTTGCGACCTCGGCATAAGCGTCCATCCGGTCCTGCCAGCCATGCGGCTCGTCGAACCATGAGAGCGGTCGCGCCGCATGTCGCTTGATAATGCCCGCATTGTCGAAGACGCTCGCAAGATGCCGAAAGTCCTGGAAGCGGCCGGCAAAGAGCCGGGCCGATGCCTCGGCTGCTTCTGCCTGCGTGATGATGTGTTCGGGCACGGCAATGGCGAGGCTCAGAAATTTGACCGTATCGTTCACGGCATGCTCCTTCTGCCCCCCGGCGGTAAAGCGGAGAACACCTCTGACGGCGATTTATTCGTACCGGTTTCGTCACGAAAAGGTGATGAAAAATGCCTTGCGCCGTCCGAATAAAGTGCCGGGCAGGCGTGTTCTTTCGCGGCAACGTCATTTTCCCGGAGATATCCCATGACGACCACGATTGTCCGTATCGCTTCTCTCGTCCTCGGCGGCTGCATCGCCGCCTCCATGCTTTCCACTCCCGTCTTCGCAGTCGGCGGTGGTGGTGGCGGCGGCGCGAACACGCCCACCTGCAAAAAGGGTCAGATCTATGACAAGAGGTCGAAGCAATGCGTGAAGCAGCAGAGCGCCAA
The DNA here is from genome assembly GCF_056279705.1 of Rhizobium sp. USDA 4016. Lineage (NCBI taxonomy): Bacteria > Pseudomonadati > Pseudomonadota > Alphaproteobacteria > Hyphomicrobiales > Rhizobiaceae > Rhizobium > Rhizobium sp. USDA 4016. The sequence continues at coordinate 3,204,168 of NZ_JBWCCY010000004.1, read as the reverse complement.
TGTGACGGATGAGAACCGTACCGACTATGCCTATTCGCTGGCAAAGGCCGGCCGCTACGAAGAAGCGCTGGCGATACTCGACACCGTCAAGGACCAGAACAATGCGGAAGTACTGAATTATCGCGGCTACGCCACCCGTAAGCTCGGTCGCACGGACGAAGGCATCTCCTATTATCTTCAGTCGGTCAAGCTCGATCCCCAATATGCGAAGGTTCGTGAATATCTCGGCGAAGCCTACGTCGTCAAAGGCCGCATCGATCTCGCCAAGGAGCAGTTGAACATGATCAAGGCGATCTGCGGCACGGGTTGCGAGGAATACCAGGACCTCAACGCCGTAATCCTCGATCCATCGAAGATCTGAAAAGAGGCGGCGCGTGGCGGCAAGGAGGGATGATCGAATGCCGGTCGCGCGCGCCACATTTCCTGCCTATAGTCGCCTGGAAACGGGATTGCCGCTTCGGCTGGCGATCCCCGGAAGACGAACTGGGGCGGAGGCGGCCATCGCGAGCGAAGCGGACATCAGGAAAGGCCTGACAGAGAACCTTGCCAGGCTCTGGCGTTATGGTCTCGTGCTCTCGCGGCAGCGCGATGTGGCCGATGACCTCGTCCAGCAGACCTGTGTCCGGGCGCTGGAACGCGGCGGGCAATTCGAACAGGGGACGCGGCTCGATCGCTGGCTGTTTTCGATCCTGCATTCGATCTGGCTGAACGAGGTCCGTTCCCGCAAGGTCCGCCAGGGCAAGGGCTGGGCTGATCCGGAGGAAGCACTGGTCTTCGACGGAGCCCGCGACACCGAAACGCATGTCATGGCAAATCAGGTGCTGCTGCAGGTGGACGCGCTGCCGGAAGCACAGCGCAGTGCCGTCTTCCTCGCCTACGTAGAAGGGCTCTCCTATCGCGAGGTGGCGGATGTATTGGCCATACCGATCGGAACCGTGATGAGCCGGCTGGCGGCAGCACGCGCGACGCTTTGCGGAGCCATTTCGGACGAGGGACGGCAATGAGCAACGATATCAACATACCCTCTGACGAAGAACTGACGGCCTTCATCGACGGCGAACTGCCGTCGCAGGATGCTGCGCGCATCGAAGCGCTCGTCAATGCCGACGAACGCGTAGCCGCCAGGCTGGAATTCCTGTGCCACAGCAACCTGCCGTTCAAGGAGGCCTTCACCCCGCTTCTCGCCGCCGCGCCGCGGGCGAGCCTCGAATCGATGCTTGCCGCAATCCCCACACAGCGGGAAAGTAGAGGCTCAAGCTTTGCGAGCCGCCGCGGCGTTCTCGGCGCGCTTGCCGCTTCGGTGGTCGTGGGTGTCATTGCAGACCGCGCCTATCTCGGCATCAGCCGCAGCCTTTCGAAGGACGAGGGCGCCGAATGGCGCGCTGTCGTCGCCGAATATATCTCGCTCTACACGTCGGACACGCTGGCAGGGCCCGTTCCGCCTGCCGATGTGCAGAGCGTTCAGCTTGCCCAGATCGACCGAAAACTCGGGCTTGCACTTTCGTCCAGGATGGTTGCGTTGCCGGGGGTAGACTTTAAGCGCGTGCTGCTCCTGGAATATGACGAAAGACCGCTCGCCCAGATCGCCTACCTTGATCCCGAGACCGGCCCGATGGCGCTCTGCATCATCCGCTCGGACAAGGGTGAAAAGGCGCCGGACATCGAAGGCCGCGAGGGCATGAACGTCATCTACTGGTCCAGCCGGAGCCATGCCTTCATGTTGATCGGCCATGCCCCGGCAGACCGGATGCAGGAAATCGTCGATAGCCTCAGGTCAAAATTGACGGCATGATTGCCGTCCCGCCATCATGATGACCAGATTGCATGGTGTTGCCGATCATCTCGATTAGACAGGGACCGGCATTTCAGCATGGATTGGATCAATCGTTATATCGACGAGCCGCTGCTTTCCGGCGCGGCGCGTACGCTGCGGGTTTGGCATGTCTACACGGCGCAGCATCCGGAGCGTTTGGAGCCGGTGTGGAACCTGGCGGCGCTTTCGTTCCTGGCAATCACAAGCCGGTACAATCTCTCCGGACAGCCTCTCGTCCTCAGCCTTGCGGCATTGTTCATGCTGGCTCTGCCGTCCATCTGGAAGCTGGCTTCCTCCGCAAGGGTGGGAAGGGGCGGCTATGACGCCCGGCGTTACAAATCGCTCCGAGCCCGAGCGATCAACAAGCGTGAGGCGGAATGGTCTCTGCGGATGACCGTTCTCTTCGCCTCGGCCGGGCTGCCATTCGTGACGCGCATTGATGATCCCATCGGATCGGCGTTCATGGCTGGCGCATGCATCTGGTTCGTGCTGACTGCGCCCGTGAAATTCTATCTCGAAGCAGCAGAGCCACCCGCCCCCGACGAAGGCGACCGCACGCAACAGGGCATCCTCCAGTTCGGCTGATGCCCTGAAATCAGGCGTTCTGGAACCAATTGCCAAGGGTAGCCGTTGATAGGTCAGAATCGAAAGAGGAGTTCACCATGCTGTACTACGCTTTGGTATTTCTCGTCGTAGCCCTGATCGCCGGCGTCCTCGGATTTGGCGGCATCGCAGGCGCTTCGGCTTCCATAGCACAGGTTCTTTTCTTTATATTCCTGGTGCTGTTCGTCGTATCGCTCGTCATGCGCCTGATGCGCCGCGAATAGTGCGACGAAATGAGATGTTTGAAAAACCCGGCGTTGTGGCGCCGGGTTTTTTGCGTCGATAGGGCGCGATGTCATCCGGCATCAGCCGCGACCCCGAAACAGATCTTAATGCGGAAAAACTTGCGACAGCCTCGCCGCCCCGTGGCATAAGGCCTCCGAAAACTTTTCTGGGTCCTTATCGCATATGATTCGTATCGAAAACATCAGCAAGCAGAACAGCCACCGCATCCTCTTCATCGAGGCGACGGCAGCGCTCAACAGAGGCGACAAGGTCGGCCTCGTCGGTCCGAACGGTGCCGGCAAGACGACCCTTTTCCGGATGATCACACAGGCGGAGCACCCCGACGAGGGGCAGGTATCGGTCGATAAGGGCATCACCATCGGCTATTTCGATCAGGATGTCGGCGAGATGGAGGGCCGCAGCGCCGTATCCGAGGTGATGGACGGCGCCGGCCCCGTGAGCATCGTTGCTGCCGAATTGCGGGAGCTCGAGGCCGCCATGTCGGACCCCGAACAGGCCGACGACATGGACAGGATCATCGATCGCTACGGCGAGGTCCAGGCGCGCTATGAGGAGCTCGACGGCTATGCCCTGGAAGGACGCGCGCGCGAAGTTCTGGCCGGTCTCAGCTTCAGCCAGGAAATGATGGACGGCGACGTGGGCGCACTGTCCGGCGGCTGGAAGATGCGTGTAGCCCTTGCCCGAATTCTCCTGATGCGTCCTGACGTTATGCTGCTTGATGAGCCGAGCAACCATCTGGATCTGGAAAGCCTTATCTGGCTGGAGGAGTTCCTGAAAGGTTATGACGGCGCGCTGCTGATGACCTCGCACGACCGCGAGTTCATGAATCGCATCGTCACCAAGATTATCGAGATCGATGGCGGCAACTTGAACAGCTACTCCGGCGACTATGCCTTTTACGAGCAGCAGCGGGCCCAGAACGAGAAGCAGCAGCAGGCCCAGTTCGAGCGCCAGCAGGCGATGCTCGCCAAGGAAATCAAGTTTATCGAGCGCTTCAAGGCCCGCGCCTCGCATGCTTCGCAGGTACAGAGCCGCGTGAAGAAGCTGGAGAAGATCGACCGGGTGGAACCGCCCAAGCGCCGCCAGGTCGTCTCATTCGAGTTTCTGCCGGCACCGCGCTCGGGCGAAGATGTCATCAGCCTGAAGAACGTGCACAAGAAATACGGCAGCCGAACCATCTACGAAGGGCTGGATTTCATGGTGCGGCGGCGCGAGCGCTGGTGCATCATGGGCATCAACGGCGCCGGAAAGTCTACGCTTCTGAAGCTTGTTGCGGGTTCGGCGGAGCCGGATGAAGGCAACGTCGCTCTCGGTGCCAGCGTGAAGATGGGATATTTCGCGCAGCACGCCATGGATCTCTTGGACGGCGACCGCACCGTACTCCAGTCACTGGAAGATAAGTTCCCGCAAGCGGGGCAGGGCTCATTGCGCGCGCTGGCGGGCTGCTTCGGATTTTCTGGCGACGATGTCGAGAAGAAATGCCGGGTGCTCTCGGGCGGCGAGAAGGCGCGGCTCGTCATGGCAATGATGCTCTTCGATCCGCCGAACCTTCTCGTGCTGGACGAGCCGACAAACCACCTGGATCTGGACACCAAGGAAATGCTGATCAAGGCGTTGTCCGAGTACGAAGGCACGATGCTGTTCGTTTCGCACGACCGGCACTTCCTGGGCGCTTTGTCCAATCGGGTGCTGGAACTCACCCCCGACGGCATTCACCAGTATAGCGGCGGCTACACGGAATATGTGACGCGCACCGGTCATGAGGCGCCTGGCCTGCGCAGTTGAGTGGAGAGCAATAAGGGCGCGCGCTTAAGCGCGCTCTTCCCAGATTCTCGCCAGTTCGACGATTGTCTTGACCGCTTTCTCCATATCTTGTCGGCTGACCCATTCGAGCGGCGAGTGGAAGGCGTGGCCGCCTGCGAAGATATTGGGGCAGGGCAGGCTCATGAACGAAAGCCGCGAACCATCGGTCCCTCCCCGGATGCTGCCGCGCACCGGCTCCATTCCGGCGCGCCGGATTGCCTCGACGGCGTTCTCGATGATTTCCGGATGGCGGTCGAGGATGGCCTTCATGTTGCGGTATTGCGGCTTGACTTTGAAGCCGTAAGAGGAGCCGGGATAGTCCACCATGACCTCCTTTATGATCCTCTCCAGCATGGCTTCCTTGGCTGCGAGGCCACCGTCATTGAAGTCACGAACGATAAGGTTGAGGGCTGCTTTTTCCATCGAGCCTGTGACGCCCGTTGGGTGAACAAATCCCTCTCTGCCTTCGGTCGTCTCCGGTGCCACGTTCTTCGGCAGCCGGCTGATGATCGCGCCGGCGATCTTGATGGCGTTTTCCATCTTTCCCTTGGCGAAGCCGGGATGGATGGCCACACCTTGAATAGTGATCTCGACGCCATCGGCGGAGAAGGTCTCGTCTTCGATATGCCCTGCCGTCTCGCCATCCATGGTGTATGCGAACCGGGCGCCAAGCTTTTCAAGGTCGACCTTGTCGACGCCACGGCCGATCTCCTCGTCCGGCGTGAAGAGGATCTTGATCGTCCCGTGCTTGATATCCGGATTGTCGACCAGGATTTGCGCTGCCGTCATGATCTCGGCAATGCCGGCCTTGTCGTCGGCCCCGAGCAGCGTCGTACCGTCGGTGGTGATGATGTCGTTGCCGATCTGGTCGTTGAGCGCCGGATTGTCGCCAACGCGAATGATCTGCTGCGGATCGCCTGAAAGCCTAATGTCGCCGCCGCTGTAGTTCGGCACGATTTGCGGCTTGACATTCGTTCCGGTGAAGTCCGGTGCCGTATCCATATGCGAACAGAAGCAGATGACCGGCACTGGCTTGTCCACATTGGGCGGAATGGTCGCATAGACATAGCCGTGTTCGTCGAGATGCGCATCCGAAAGACCGATTGCCAGCAGTTCCTCGACCAGCATAAGGCCGAGATTCTTCTGCTTATCGGTGGAAGGCTGCGTCGACGACGTAGGATCCGATTGCGTATCAATAACGACATATCGAAGGAAGCGATCGGTAACAGTATCGGTCATAGGCTCAAGTCCAGTGCATGATCGTCAGCGATGGACTGCTGTAACCTTCATCCGCGTTGCGGTGAAGGCCTTTTTTGCCTCGCGCCTGTGTCAGCGGCGCAGGCAGGCTTCGTACGGCGAGTATTGACGATCAGTCGGAACTTCAGAAGGCAACGGAGGACAGGGGCTATTACGGCTACCGCTTTAAGATACTCAAGCGGCAGGGTGCCAACATCGCCGGCGGCGCCTATGACTATACCATCAACGGAAACATGATCGCCGGTTTCGGCCTCGTCGCCTGGCCGGTGACATACGGCGAAACCGGCATCCACATCTTCGTGGTCAACCGCAACGGCATCGTCTATCAGGCGGATCTCGGAGAAGGCACGGATAAGCTGGCGCCTGGCATCGAGCGGTTCAAATCCGAACGACAATTGGGCCGTGACCGAGGATTGAGCGGGTTTCACCGCTGTTCTTGGAAAGGGAATTGCGAGGAGAAATGGCTTGTTGGGGGAATCTCTTGACCTCAATCAGGACCTTCATTGGCCGACACCACCACTGGTAAGTGGAGGTTGAGCGGAGCCCGAGTCGCAGCTGAGCGCAGCCTCTGGAAATGACCGGCGCAGGTGGCGTATGCCAGCCGCTTAAAGTCGATTGACTGCAGACGTATCGACCTCTCGTGTATTGTCGCGTACCCAATGTCGTTTACCGGGCCCGGACAGCAGAGCTTAATCCTCCGGCAGGGTGAAGACCGCGCAGGGATCGGCGATGCCGCGCAATGCGTGTTCGCCCAAGGGGATCAAGGCCGTTGCCGTCTCCTTGGCGACAGCGCCCGAGATGAGCACGTTGTGACCAAGGGGCTTGCAGAGCCCTTCGAGCCGGCTGACCAGGTTGACCGCGGGGCCGATGGCGGTAAAGTCCAGCCGGTCGGCCGCGCCGATATTGCCCCATAACATCTCTCCGAAATGCAGTGCCATGCCGAACGGCAGCGATGGCAGGCCCTGCGCCTGCCGCGTCGCATCGAGATGAGCCATGCCGGCGCGGGCAGCGGCGACCGCGCGCAGCGCCGCGTCGCATGCCTCGCCCGGCGCGCCGGCGGCCGGGAAGATGGCCAGCACGCCGTCGCCGATGAACTTCAGCACTTCGCCCCCGAAAGCATGTACCGCCCCCGTGACGCGGTCGAACCAGGCGTCGAGGGCGGCGATCATGACGGTGGGCTCTGTCGCTTCGGACAGCGCTGTGAAATCGCGCAGATCGGCGCAGAGCAATGCGGCGCGGATGGTCTCGCCGGCACCCCGGCAGAGCGCGCCGGCCTGCACCTGCGCGGCGCTGCGCCGGCCGAGATAGGCCTCGAGCAGCGTTGCCAGCGCCGCCCGTGCGGCCAGCGCGGCCAAGGGAGCGGCGGCAAAGCGCGCGGCCTGTCGCAGCCGGTAGGCCTCGGCGGGATCGAATGGTCGGCACCCAGCCCAACCCAGCACCGGGCTGTCCGGAGCCGGGCCGACTGTCTCCTCCAGCACGGGGCCAAGTCCGGCAAGCCAGCCGTGTCCGGCCTGACCGGGCGGCCCCCCGGCAAAGCCGAGCGCCTCGATCACTACTCCGGTTTCGGCCCGCCATAACCAGGTGCGGCGGGCGATGATCGGATGCGGCACGGCAAGCGTCAGGGCTGCGCCGGCCAGCGGCAGGCCGTCGGCGAGCAACCGGCCGCCGAGCTCGGCCAGGAACAATTCGGGGTCGGATGAGGCGCCAGCCTCGTCGACCAGCCAGGCGAGGGGGGCGGGCAGATCCATGCCGCGATCATGCCACGGGGGCAGGAGCCTGTCATCCACGCCGTGGCGAGGGCATGTCCGCCTGCCTTATGTCGGAGGACATCCCGGCTGACCGTTGCCTGGCGATCGCCTCAAGGCGGGCGTTTCGGGAGCGGAGTTCAGTCATATCTGCCATGCATCGGATCCGGGCCCGGGTCACGTCCGGCTGCTACCTCGACCAGCCGGCCGAGGTAGTGAGCCCAGCCTTCCGCATGGCCGGCGCATTGTTCGGCATTGGGCAGGCCAGTGTGGGTCAGCCGCAGCAGCGTCCCGTCCGGCTGCTCGATCAGGTCGATCTCGACCAGGCTCGACCCCGGCGGCACGATTTCGCTGCCGTCCCAGCCGAAACTGTAGGCCAGACGGTGCACCGGCACCACCTCGCGAAAGGAACCGCGGGCGAAGCGAGCGCCGGTGACGTTGACCAGATAGATCCCCCCAGGCTGCGGCTCGATCTCCGCCTCAGTACCCATCCAGCGCAGGATTTTCTCTGGATCTGTCAACAGGGCAAACACCGCCGAGGGCGGCGCCGGGATATGCGTCTCGCGGCGAACGACAAGGGCCTCTTGCATTGGTCTCTCCTGTGGTTGCTATTGCCTGCCCCGTTTGAGGCGCAGAATGGACGGGGGATCTCCGGTTGGCGTTAGACAGCATGTAGGCAAACGCTCACCCGCAACAAGGGCACCGGCCACCGCTTGCGATCGCACTGCCAAATGATTGCTGGTTATGCCACCGGGCGCCGCATCTTTTGCGTCGGATCAATACTGATCGTGCCGGCGTAGCCACTCCATCGGGTAGTTTAAACCGTCCTCATCACGGCCTTTCGGCACGAGGTCGAGGTACCGGTAGGCGCCATTGACCATGTCGATGCCCCGCTCATAGCAGGAATAGGTGTGGAACACCTGGCCTCGCTCGTCCTTGTAGAAGACGCTGATCCCTTCCTCTTCTGAGCCAGCAATCGCGCGGCCCGGTTGGTAGTTGTAGTACGCCTCGCCCTTGGCGATCTCTTCCGGGGTGAACGAAACATGATAGTCGAAATTGAAATCGCTGCCGCGGGACGACACCCATGGGAAACTCCAGCCCATGCGCTTCTTGTAGGCTTCAATCTTGGCCAGTGGAGCACGCGAGACCGACGTGAATGTCACGTCGCGATGGTTCCTGTTCGTTGGTGCTTTGCGGGGCGAAAGCCGGATCGGGACGACAGGTTCCGCTTCGCAGGCTGGAGATCAGCTTCAGCCAGGGCGCCAAATGGAAGGCGCTCATCAGCAAGTACATCGGGACCATTCCGGTCAGCGGCGACGTATGAGACGCGGCAGAGCAGATCATCTCCGTACCGCCAAAGACGTTAGTCAACAGCGCCATGACCGCGAAGGTCGGGGCCGCCGCAAGGGATAGCCAATCGGCCGCACCGAGGGCTGCCAGGTTGCCGCTTTCGCCGGAGGAGCCCAAAGTTTCACGCCGAGCAGCAATCATCGTTGTGACCCCCCCGGCGAAATTGCTTGTCGTACTTGTCGTGGTGGCGCCACCAGACGCCGTGGTCGTTGCGCCCCATAGGAGCACGGTCGAGCCATTGGTACATACCCCACAGGCCGTCCAGACCGCGCGCATAGCTGGAATAGGTATGGTAGACGATGCCATCGTCGAGCACGAAGGCACTGAGGCCCGGCCTGTCGCGCGTATATGTGGCAACGTCGGTTCCGGTCATGGCTGCGATCTGCGCGACCGGCCCCTCGCTGCCACGCACCTGCCATTCCTGAACGGTTTTTCCTGCGAGCGGCTCAGGTGCCGGCGGCTCGCGGTGGAAATTGTATTCTATGCTGCCCTCGCGCTGCTGCTCTTCAGTGAACCAGACGCCGAAGTCACGGTTGAAGTCGCCGCCGTTCGACGACGCCCAGGGAAAGGTCCAGCCCATCCGCCGCTTGAACCCCTGCAGCTTTGCGAGCGGTGCGCGCGAGACCGCCGAGAAGGCGACATCGTGGTTCTCGAGATGGACGACGATGCCGTTGAATCCGTCGGCGATCGAAGAGCAGGACGGGCAGCCGGCCGTATAGTCGGGACCGAACATGAAGTGATAGACGAGAAGCTGCGAGCGGCCCCTGAAAAGATCCGCCAGCTTGGCGCTCCCTTCTTCGGTCTCGAACCGGTATTCCTTGTCGATCCGAACCCAGGGCAATTCCTGACGCCGCAACGCCAATGCGTCGCTGCGCCGTGTCAGCTCCTTTTCATCCTTGAGCAGGTCGAGCCGTGCCGACAACCACTCTTTGCGTGTTCCGGTTACGTGTGCCGTCATCGTTCTTCTCCAATGGCTGTGTCGCCGTCTCAATTTCGGTGCGGCGTGTTGCTTGCTGGTCATGAATAGACTAGGGCCGGATATCGAATGGTGGGAGTTACAAGTGTGACGGGATTCCGATGGACTCGCTGATCACTGCCGCGGCACGCGCCCTCGCCGCAGGCGATCCCCTTAGCGCATTGAAGCGGGTCGCCCTGCGCGACGACGCGCCAGCACTTGCGCTCAGGGGTATTGCGATGGCGCAGCTCGGCGATCTCGTCCGGGCCACGGCTCTCCTCAAGAGTGCGGCGCGTGCGTTCGGCCGCAAGGAGGAGGTGGCGCGCGCAAGGTGTGTCGTCGCCGAGGCCGAGATCGCACTCGTCTCGCGCGATCTCACCTGGCCCGCGAAGGCGCTCGACGCAGCGCGGGCGACCCTCGAAGCCCACGGCGACCGCATCAATGCCGCGCATGCACGAAATGTGGAGGTCCGGCGCCTGCTCCTGATCGGCCGCCTTGACGAGGCCGAGCGTATGCTGGCTACGCTCGACCAAGCACCGCTTCCGCCCGCGTCCAGGGCCGCCCATGAGTTGGTTGTTGCGGGCATCGCCATTCGGCGTCTCCAGACGAAAGCGGCGCGGGAGGCTCTCACGCGGGCCAGACACGCTGCGAGCGAGGCAGACATCCCTGCGCTCACGGCGGAGGTAGAACGAGCATCCCTCCTCCTGATAACGCCCGCAGCGCGCCTGATTGCGCGTGGTGAGGAACGCCCGCTGCTGCTCGAGGAGATCGAAGCGCTCCCGGCGTCCGGTGCGCTTGTTGTGGACGCGTGCCGGAATATCGTGCGGGACGAGCGGCTGGCCGTCCCGCTCGCGACGCGCCCGGTATTGTTCGCGCTTGCCCGTGCGCTGGGCGAAGCCTGGCCTGGAGACGTGCCGAGGGGCACGCTCATCGCACGCGCATTCCGGGGAAAACATGCCGATGAATCCCATCGCGCGCGGCTTCGGGTCGAGATCGGGCGGCTGCGCGCGGAAATCCGGACGCTTGCAGATGTGAAGGCGACGAAGCGAGGCTTTGCGTTGGCGCCGCGCCGGGCTTGCGAGATCGCTGTGCTGGTGCCGCCCGTCGAAGAGCAGCATCCGGCAGTGCTCGCCTTTCTCGCCGACGGCGAGTCATGGTCGAGCTCAGCACTTGCGATTGCGCTCGGAGCCAGCCCGCGCACGGTACAGCGGGCGCTCGAGCAGCTTGCCGCAGCAGGCAAGGTGCAGTCTTATGGTCGCGGGCGGGCGCGTCGCTGGATGACCCCGCCCGTGCCGGGATTCCCGACAATCTTGTTACTCCCCGGACCGTTGCCGGGTGATTAAGGTCGGTGCCTGAGCTGAGTTGAAAACCTGAAACGACAGGGTGGAATCATGAAAAGATCCGCAGCCGAAATTCTCCGTGAATATGGACCTTTTCCGGGTGCCGAGCAGGTGCACGGCGTCACCTTCGACGGCCGGCACGTCTGGTTTGCGTCCGGAGACAAACTGAACGCCCTCGACCCCGCGAGCGGAGAGACAGTGCGCTCTATTGATGTTGCCGCGCACGCAGGGACCGCCTTCGACGGCGAGCACCTGTTTCAGATTGCCGAGGACCGCATCCAGAAGATCGACCCGAAGACCGGCCGTGTGCTCGCCACGATCCCGGCGCCCGGCGGCGGCGACTCTGGCCTTGCCTGGGCCGAGGGCACGCTCTGGGTGGGGCAATACCGGGACCGCAAGATCCATCAGATTGATCCCGAGACAGGAGCGATTCTCCGCACCATCGAGTCCAGCCGCTTCGTCACGGGGGTCACCTGGGTCGACGGCGAACTCTGGCACGCCACCTGGGAAGGTGAGGAGAGCGAGGTCAGGCAAATCGATCCTGAAACGGGAGAGGTCCTGGAAGTGCTCGCTATGCCGGCCGGTGTGGGCGTCTCCGGGCTCGAATCCGATGGCGGCGATCAGCTCTTCTGCGGCGGCGGAAGCAGCGGTAAAGTGCGAGCCATCCGCCGGCCGAGGTGAGACGCGCCGCGGTGCCGGGGACATATGCTGACTAACCCGACGAGTGATCGAACCGACCTCACGGACGACAAACATATCGCGTCAAACGCGACCCGAAACACCCAGAAAAACAAGGATTTAAGATATTTAGCGAGAACTGGCTGTGGAATCTGGATTCTCACATGATTTCAAAAGCTTAGCTAGATGTCTCGCAATTCGTCTGTTTTTCCGATCGTGAGCGACCGTGGATGCCACGTTGCGCCTTGGCTTTGGATCACCGTCACCAGCTACGCAAAACGGCACTAATCTTCGCTTCCGGGGCCTAAATTTAATCCGGACTTTCAGCGGTTTTATATCTGCCGCGAAAGCAGCATGCCTTTGCCGTTTCAGGAACGTCTCAGCCTGGCAAGACGAGGCATGGGGATGCGATGGCTAGGGTTGTTCCGGTCCCCTCAACGAAGTTCCAGGCATTCGATCAGTTCAATCCGACCCTTGCCCTTGATTTCTACGAAGCCCAGTGAGCGCCCGCGACCGCGCTCGCGAATGCGATGCCACGTGACCCCGCTGGTCGCTACCGTCCCAGGGTTAGCATGGGCTGCGATCCGGGAGGCCATATTCACCGTGTCGCCCCACAGGTCGAACACGTATTGCCGCTGCCCGATGATTCCCGCCACAACCGGACCGAATTGAACGCCGACTCGCACTTCCCATTTGGGCTCGATGCGGCGTGATGCCGTCACCATGTCGAGTCCGCATTGCAAGCTGGCAAAAACCGGATCTGGCATGCGATCAAACAGGCCGGCCGTGGCCATAAAGGCGTCGCCGATAGTCTTGATTTTCTCCATTCCATGCTGACGGACGATTCGTTCGTATTCGCCGATCAGCGCCTGAAGATCCTCCACCACTTTCTCCGGCGGATTCTCATCGCAATAGGCTGTGAAGCCAACGATATCACAGAATAGCACCGCGACTTCATTGTATCGGCGGGGCCGGACCTCATTGGTCGCTTTGAGCTCGCGCACCGCGCCGGCGGGTAGGATGGCGTACAGAAGCTCGTCGGCTCGGCGCTTTTCGTTTTCGATTTGCTGCGTATATACCGCCTCTTGGTCGCGCAGCCTCTTCTTTTCCAGGCAGGCGGCCACGCGGGCACGCAGCAGAACCGCGTTGAACGGCTTTGCCAGATAATCCTCGGCACCGAGGCTGATGCAGCGCGCCACATTGTCGATCTCATCGACCGCCGATATCATGACAACCGGAATGTTGCGCAGCGTTGTGTCGGCTTTCAGGTGCTCGAGCACCTGGTAGCCGTCCATTTCCGGCATCGTAATGTCGAGCAGCACGAGGTCGAACGGTCTCGTTGTCAGCATTTCGAGCGCCTCCCGTCCATTGCTGGCGCATGCCACGTTCCGGTAGCCTTCTCGCTTCAACCGCTCGGTCAGCGTAAAGCGATTGTCCTCGTTATCATCAACGACAAGCAGGGCAGGTCCAACCTCACTCATGGCATCGACTCCTTTGGGAGCAGGGCCTTGATCTTTCCAAGCAGGCGCGCGAAGTCGACGGGCTTGGTATCGAAGTCATCGCACCCGGCTGCCAGTGCTGCTTCGCGGTCGCCAGCCATCGCGTGCGACGAGAGTGCGATCACGGGAATACCCCGCGTCTCAGCCAATGCCTTGAGACGTCTTGTCGCCTCCCAGCCGTCGAGGACGGGAAGGCTTAAGTCCATCAGGATGAGCGCCGGGGCGTCCGATCGTGCACGCGCCACGCCCTGATCGCCATTGGTGGCAACGAGTACCTCGTAGCCTTTGCGTCTTAGCCGCGCGGACAGCATGTAGATGTTGTCCTCATTGTCCTCGACATAGAGGATCCTAACCATCACGGCGATCCTTGTCAGGTGAGCTTCGTTTGACAATGTATCGAGCAACCATCTTGCGCAATTCCTCCAGAAGCTCGTTGCGGCTCAAGGCGGTCTTGGCGAGCACGCGCTCGACGCCACCGTTCAGACGCCGGTGGTCTTCCTTGCCAAGGGTCGCCGCCGTCACAACCACGACCGGCATCGCCTTGAAGGCAGGCTGCTTTCGCAGTTCGACAAGGAACTCGAAGCCGTCCATTTCCGGCATGATGAGGTCGAGAATGATCAGGTCCGGAGGCGCGCGGATGAGCCGTTCCAGCGCGACCCGGCCATTCTCGGCCTCGTCCACATCGCAACCCTCGGCACTCAATATGCGACGCCATTGCTGGCGCGTGTTCTCATCATCTTCGACGATCAGAACACGAAGCGCTGGGCTGGGTGCGCCCGACCGGAATTTGGCGATCAGTTTCCGGAGCGCGTCGCGGTCGATCGGCTTCATCAAGTAATCGGCGGCACCGAGTGCGTAGCCTCGATTCCTCTTATCGGCCATGGTGAGCATCACCACGGGGATACTCGCGAGCTCAGGATCCGCCTTCAATTCCTGCAGGACGCTCCAGCCGTCGCAACCCGGCATGAGCACGTCAAGGGTGATGAGCGCTGGCTTCACCTGCCGGGCCAGATTAAGGCCTTCGGCACCGTCCCTGGCCGTCACTACATCGCAACCCTCGCGGGCAAGAAAGCGGCGCATCTGGTCCCGCACCGCCTTATCGTCATCAACGACGAGGACCACGTTCGAGACGAGGCCAAGGTTATCGTCAGCGGCGACCCCGGTGCCAGGGGCCGGCTTTTCTTCCAGCGTGGGGCCTGCGTCGATTGCCGACGGCAGCCACACCGTGAACTTGGTACCGGCGCCGGGAGTGCTGTCCACAGTGATCTGGCCATCCATCGCGCGGCACAGGCGTTGGCTGATGGCAAGCCCTAGCCCAGTGCCGCCGTACTTGCGGGTGGTGGAACTGTCGGCCTGACTAAACTCCTGGAACAGGTTCGTCATCTGCTGCGGCGTCATACCGATGCCAGTGTCGGCGACGGTGAATATCACGCCACCGCCTCCATCATGCTTCGCGCAGGTCGCCCCAATCGTCACTTGGCCGTTCTCCGTGAACTTGCAGGCGTTACTCAACAGGTTGAGGAGGATCTGGCGCACCCGAAGCTGATCGGCGCGCATGCTGCCAATGTCATCCGGGCAGTGGATGATGATCCGGTTGTGGTTTTTCTGCGCAAGGGGCTGCGCGGTTGTGGCGGCATCTTGAACCATTCCTGCGATATCGAGCTCCTCGATATGCAATTCCAGGCGGCCGGCCTCGATCTTTGACAGATCGAGGACCTCATTAATGAGCTTGAGCAGATGCTTGCCGGCGCGCGAGACCCGCTGAAGCGGTTCGATCAGTTCGTCCTGGCCGGCTTCGCTCGCATCTTCCTGCAGCATTTCGGTAATGCCCAGGATGGCGTTCAGCGGCGTGCGCAACTCGTGGCTCATGCTGGCAAGGAACTTGCTCTTGGCCTGGGTCGCCGCCATGGCCGCGTCGCGGGCAATCTCGAGCTCCGTTTCATGCCTCTTAAGCTTGCTGATATCGGTGTAGACCGCGACCGTGCCGCCGCCGGTAATGCGCCGCTCGTTTACTTGAACCCAGTGGTCATGGCTGCGATGTTGAACCAGCGTCTGCTTAGGGTTGCAGTGCGCCTCAAGCCGCGCGGCGAGCCATTCCTCCTCCCGACCTTTCGCATCTTCGACGAGGCCCTGTTCCACCGCCTTGCGGACAATCGTCTCAAACTGCGCACCCGGCACGACGGCATCGGCTATGCCGGGATAGAGGATTTCCCTATAGCGGCTGTTGCACAGAACAAGCCGGTCCTCAGCATCGTAAAGGGCGAAGCCCTCGGAGATGCTCTCGATTGCATCGACGAGTCGCTGGCGCGCTTCGGCGACCTCACGCAGGTTTTTTTCCTCGACCTCGACCGCAGTATCACGGAACAACACAAGCGCCTTGGCCATGCGGCCGATCTCGTCGCGGCCCGTGGCAGGCAGTGGTGCGCGAAGATTGCCGCCGGCGATGGCAAGCATGCTTTGGCTCAGCCCCGACAAGCGGGCAAGAAGATTGCGGTCGACATACAACCATACGATCAGAACTGAACTCAGGAGGCTCAGAACGGCTGAGCCAAGAACAACACCGGTACCGTAGCGCTGGACGGTCGCAGCTTCACGACCAGCCTCGGTGATGTCATGGTTAGCCGCAGCTACCAGGCGATCCACGGCAACGGTCAAATTACGCGAGAGCTGAGCGTTCTCAACCAAAAGCTTCCCGCCGTTTGCGAGTAATGCGAGCTCGTCCTCACGCGCTTGTGCAATGCTCTTCGGTCCGTCGATCAGCCCCTCGAACTCGTCAACGCGCTGGCGGAACCGCGTCCGCAGCTTCTCATCGATCTCCGATGTCACCGCCGCAAGCGACTCGACCGAGCGGCGCAGCGGAAACGACATCAGCGCTAGGTCGCCGGGCGTCGGCGCGACCGCCGTTTTGAGCAGCGCTTCGTTGATCGCGGAAATCTCCCGTTGGGCCTTCTGTTGCGGGATGTAGGCGGAAATTGCCTGCGCAAGCTCTGTCGTAGCCGCCGCGCGTGCTTCGGGTGGTACGGCGGCATCCGCCACGGTTACACGCCACTGAGGGACCTTGGAGTTCATCACGAGGATGCCGGGCGCCACAAGACGCTCGCTTGCGACTGTCGTAGCCGACAAACGACCCAGCAGTTCCTCTTTGCGTGCAACCACACCGAGGCGAGCGGCGACAAGATCGTTGAGAGCGTTGAGATTGCGCCGCAGGCCAATCACCGCGGCTTCGATCTCAGCCACCGCCGCCGTGCTTGCCGCGGTGCCTTTGAGCGCGGAGAGCAACTCTTCGAGGCGCGACATCTCCACTCCGATCGCAGCCGAGACCTCGTTGTGCTGAACCGTGCTGGTCGTGGCAAGTACGGCCGGCGTAGTGGCGGCGACCCGCTCAGCTTGGCGGGAGAGCTCGAGCGATGCAAGCGCCGACGGGACCCGGCGCTCCGTGATCCTCTCGACGACCTCGCCCACTTGCAGGAAGGCATACACGGCCGCAGCGGTTGCGAGCACCGCGAAGGTGCTGATACCAAAGAAAGCGAAGAGTAAGCGGCCACGTATGCCGAGACGTTCAAACATCGCGGCGACCCATCGATCCGGCTGATGTGGTCAACATGGCCCGCACAGCTTTTTTCTCGAACGCGATCCGCAGTGATCAGCGTTGCGTTATTCCAATGGCACGTATTCGCCACCCTTCCAGATATACCATACCCAGCTCTGAACCGTGAGGTCGCCCTTGTCGTCAAAGTCGATACGGCCCAATACAGTGTCAAACGAGTGGCCGCGCAATGAAGCAATCACCTTGCGCACCTCCAACGAACCGGCTTCCTTGAGCGCCTGCGCCCAGGCCTGAACGGCGCCGTAGCTCAGCAGCGTATAGCCTGCGGGTTCGAAGTTTTCTGCACGGAACCGCTCCACCACCGGGGCCGCTTCGGGGGTTCGCCGGGCGTCCGCGGAGAACGTGAAGAGGGTTCCCTCAGCGGCTGGACCGGCGATCAGCGCAAATTCCTCGGTCGCCAGTGCATCGCCTGAGATGAACTGAACCGCGTAGCCTTGATCGTGTGCAGCGCGAACCATCAATGCAACTTCAGCATGATAACCGCCGACATATACCACGGCGACTTTTGCAGCCTTTAGTGCAGAGATTTCAACCGAATAGTCGTTCTTCGCAGGACTGTACGCCTCGTAGATCGTGTCGGTCACGCCCCGCTTGTTCAACTGCTTTTTGGTCTCATCGGCAAGGCCCCTGCCATAGGTGGTGCCATCATGAAGGATCGCAATTTTCTTGTTGCCCCAATGATCGGCCAGATAGTTGCCGGCGACGACGCCTTGCGCATCGTCGCGACCAATGACGCGAAACACGTTGGCACGGCCTTGCTCGGTCAGCAGCGGATTGGTCGACCCCGGTGAAATCTGCAGAACTCCCGCCGCCTCATACACCTTTGATGCCGGGATCGAGGCTCCAGAGCAGTAGTGCCCGACGACGAGAACCACACCGTCAGCCACGAGTTTCTTGGCGACGGCCACCGCTTGTTCTGGATCGCAGAAGTCGTCGACCGCGATGAGCCGCACCCGCTGGCCCAGAACGCCGCCCGCCGCATTGATATCGGCCACGGCCATCTCTGCGCCACGCTGCCCCTGCTCACCGATCCACGCGAGCCGTCCGGTCATCGCGGCTGAAACGCCGATCAGTACCTCAGCGTGCGCGGAATAACTGACCACGGCTGCAAGCGCGAAAACTGCGACGGCAATGCGGTGCATGAAACAGCCTTCCGCCTTGATACCAATCTTGTGCACGAGAGCGGTACTGCAACTGCGCAGCGGGGCGCCTCTGTCATGATGTGGCACTCGCGACCTGCCGCGATCAGCAATCTGCTGTTCCAGCGGCGCCTAGTCGCATGCCTCAAAATATACCATGCGACAATGAGGAGTGATACGGCCTTTAGTGTCGATGGCGCGAGCAGGGCACGTTCATGGCGAGCACGTGTGAGCGGCTCCGTCGCGAAGAGGGCCGGCAGCGGGGCTTGCCGAGCGGAACTGCCGAATTTCGCGACGTCTGTCGTATGGTGGGCGCTTGCATGAAGCGATGAAGTGGAAGCCGCGATGAAGGAGGCGGCGAAAAAGGGACTGCCAAAACCCGCCATTATCTGAGACAATTAGGCGGGGAGGATTACCTCTACAGCTCGCTCAGCCGCAGAGGGCGGTTTCGAATCTGTATCCCGTCGAAACATCCTTGGATCCTGCCCCGTCCGCAGCTGAGTCGGCTGTCGGCAAGCATTTAGCGAACATCTTTCATTGTTCAGCAAACGCGAGCCAGGAGCACTTCACATGGTAACATGGAAACCCGATCCAAGTTTTTATCCGTCACCGCGAATGGCCATGAAGGCCGCGCCGGAGACACTTGCCTATGTCGTCGCCTTCGATCCGACGCGAGCGGTTCCCGACGAACTCACGGTCGTCGATGTCGATCCTCAATCAGCCTCCTATAGTCAGATCGTCACATCGCTCGCGATGCCTAATGTCGGTGACGAGTTGCATCATTTCGGCTGGAACGCCTGTTCATCCTGCCTTTGCCCGAATGCGCCGCATCCGCATGCAGAGCGCCGCTATCTGGTGGTGCCGGGATTGAAATCCTCGCGTATCCATATCATCGACACCAAGCCCGATGGCCGCAGGCCATCGATCGTCAAGGTCATCGAACCCGGCGACGTCGCCGACCGGGCCGGCTACTCCAGGCCGCATACCGTTCACTGCGGACCAGAAGGGATCTATGTCGCAGCACTTGGCAATGCCGAGGGTAAGGGACCGGGCGGCGTGTTCCTCATGGATCACGAGACATTCGAGGTGCGCGGCCAGTGGGAAATGGATCGCGGACCGCAACAGCTTTCCTATGACGTCTGGTGGCATCTGGGCCACGACACACTCGTCACCAGCGAGTGGGGCACGCCGGATACGTTCGAAAACGGCCTGATCCCGGAAATCCTGCTCGGTGCGAAATACGGCCGCCGTCTGCACTTCTGGGATCTGCATAAGCGCAAGCACCTGCAGACGATCGATTTCGGTGACAAGTATCAGCTCGTATTCGAACTTAGACCCGCGCATGACCCGACCAAGGCCTATGGTTTTGTCAACTGCGTTCTCAGTCTTGAGGACCTCTCCTCCTCGATATGGGTCTGGCACCGTGACGGCACCCAGTGGGCGGTGACAAAGGTGATCGACATTCCGGCGGAGCCCGCCGATCCAGACCTGTTGCCGCCGATGCTGAAGGGTTTCAATGCCGTACCACCACTCGTCACCGACATCGACCTTTCGATGGATGACAGATTTCTCTACGTGTCCTGCTGGGGAACCGGCGACCTGCATCAGTACGATGTTTCCGATCCGTTCAAGCCGAAGCTGACAGGCAAGGTTCGGATCGGCGGCATCGTTTCGCGTGCTTCACATCCAGGATCGAAGAATGGCGCGCTGAATGGCGGCCCGCAGATGGTTGAGATCAGCCGCGATGGTCGCCGTGTCTATTTCACCAACTCTCTCTACGGTGCGATCGACGAGCAGTTCTATCCCGATGGTGTCTCTGGCTGGATGGTCAAGCTGGACGCGGAGCCTGACGGCGGCATTGCATTCGACGAGAAATTCTTCGTCGAATGGCCAAAATCGCATCGCCCGCACCAGGTCCGCCTCCAGGGTGGGGATTGCTCGTCAGATTCATATTGTTATCCGTAAGGAGCGAAGGTTAGCCGGATGAGGCGCCTATGAACGAACTCTGGCCATGGATTTTGCTGGCGGGACTAGGAGCCTTTCATGGTCTCAACCCGGCGATGGGATGGCTGTTTGCCGTGGCGCTCGGCGTTCACCGGCAGAGTTCTGCCGCCGTGGTTCAGGCAGTGCCCGCCATCGCCGTCGGACACGCCGTATCGATAGCACTGGTGGCTGGAGCCCTGGTCGCGGCCGGCCTCTTCGTGGACCAGGCTGCCGTGCGCACGGCTGCTGGAGCCGGCCTCATAGGCTGGGCTGTGTGGCATCATTTCGTCGGGCACGGGCGTCGCGTTCGTATCGGCATGCGCACGGGGCTTGCCGGCCTGGCGTTCTGGTCGTTCCTGATGGCGACGGCCCATGGGGCCGGACTGATGATCCTGCCAGCGTTGATACCACTTTGTCTCGCGGATTCACCATTGCGCGAAATCGGTGGGGATGGGTCTGCCGCGATCGCGATCGCCGCGGTCGGCGTCCATACACTTGCGATGTTGGCGGTTACAAGCCTCGTTGCCCTGGCGGTCTATCGCTGGATCGGGCTCGAGATATTGCGCAGCGCCTGGCTCAACGTAGATCTCGTATGGACGCTGGTACTGCTTGGCACCGGGTCCGTGCTGCTGATCGTCTAGCGAAGACGAGAAAGATGGGCTGAAGTCAGGAAGTAATCCGTGCGGTGTTCTTCGATCGGCTTCGCATCGCAAGCGGCACATCCAAGAGGCGAAGATAACGCTACGTCGTTGACGTAACGAGGCCGGTTCACGACGTGGGTGCGATTGGCTGGGGAACCTGGATTCTCACATGATTTCAATTGGTTAGCGAAATCGCCCTTGAATTCCTTATATTTTCCCGCCGCGAGCGACCGTGGATGCCACCTTTGTGCCCTGGCTTTGGGCATCAGTCAACAGGACGGGCGAGCGGCAATAATTTCCGCTATCTGACTTCGAGTTAGCCGTCCGGCGGCCATAACGCGCCCTGCTACTTCGCGCGCCCTCTTGTCGGTCATTCCATAGCCGGCTATTGCGATGGCGGTCATCCGGAGGACGGCGGTCCTAACTGCACTCCTTTCGACGAACCCAAAAAATCTGCTTGTCACACCCATTCTTTGACCATCGCATGCCGACGTGGATTGAGACGATGACAAGCGCCCAGTAGGCGGGGAGCCCGTGGACTTGCCGGGCGCTGTATCCCCCACTGAATGGAAGAAAGCTGAACAAGGTGCGAGAGATCATTAGGCTCGTGACCAAGAGCACGACCATCGTGGACGCCAGACGAATATCATACCGATATCGACGGAAACACGCAGGTGTCGGCGGCCGGTGGCAACCCTTCCGTACCAACGATGGTTGAATGTGTTGTGGACGATCAGAAGCGCGAACATGATCGTCCCCGCGACCTCGTGCATTGCGTTTCCGAGCCAATCGTAAGCCAGGGCGACCGTCAACAAGCAGCCCGCAACGAAAACCACCCCCAGTCGAGCAAAAAGCGAAGATTTCACGGAAGATAGTCCCGCATCCTGTCGATCGTGAACATGAAGTCGCTGCTCGCCCCCGATTGATGACAGGACTCGCAACGTTCCGCGATCGCCGTGCGGTTGACCTGGCCGGTAATATCGAACTGCTGGAAATGCCGGTCGCCAGTACGCTTTTCCTCATTGACTTCGAGACCCCAATCCACACCCTTTTCCATGAGGAAATAACCGGTCAGTTTGTAATCGGCCCAGATGCCG
This sequence comes from Rhizobium sp. USDA 4016, assembly GCF_056279705.1. NCBI lineage: Bacteria > Pseudomonadati > Pseudomonadota > Alphaproteobacteria > Hyphomicrobiales > Rhizobiaceae > Rhizobium > Rhizobium sp. USDA 4016. Next base: position 3,182,412 of record NZ_JBWCCY010000004.1, on the reverse strand, counting down.
AGCACGAGCCGGGTGCCGGCCGGCAGCGGCTGGCCATTCTTGGAGAGAGTAATCGTTTCCGGAAGGGGCGAAGGCCACTTCCTTCGACGATCCCCGGTCATAGTCGGCGTATTTGACGAACTTGTCGAAATCCTTGGGGAAGGTGGCGCGGTTTGCGGCTGTGGCTGTGAGGCCAGGCGATATGAGAAGAGCGACCCCTAACAGGGCTAGAAGGGCAGAACGGAACGAAGGCATGGGGATCCTTTCTGGATGCAGGAATGCAGCCGATCGCGGCCCTGGCAAGTGCATGGGTTTAGAAATGATTTTTATGAATTGAGGTGATTGCTCTGCGCCCGACAAATGCCAATAGGCGGCAGGCTTTCGCACTGCCGCCGAAACAGCGGCCGAGACTTGCGGCGGCGGCACCGCCGGCGCAATGTCGAGGAAGACCTAGGCCTCGGGGTCGAAGCCGAGTGAACTCGATAGTTCCCGGTGGGCCTCAATCTGCTGTTGCAGCAACGCGATTTTCTGTTCCACCATACCAATGGCATCGGCTCCGGCGATGAACCGGCGAGGCAACTGCGTCTGATTGACCAGGGTGATCAAGGCCTGGGCGAGTTTTGCGGGGTCGCCGTCCTGCTGTCCGTTCGCGGACTTCCAGAAGGCGAGATGCTGCGTGCGCCGTTCGTCGTAATCGCTGACGGCGGTCGGGGCGTACTGTGTGGATTCGTCGGTCAGGAGCTCGGTACGGAAGAAGCCCGGATTGACGATCATCGTTTCGATCCCGAACGGGGCCACTTCCCCCTGCAGCGATTCCATCCAACCATCGAGGGCGAACTTCGAGGCAGAGTAGGCGCTGCAGAATTCAAATCCGAGCAAACTGGCCGTGGACGAGATCGAGATGATCCGGCCTGACCTCTGCTTGCGCATCACCGGAAGGACAGCACGGGTGACGCTCATCGGGCCGATAAGATTGCTGGCCAGTTGCAGTTCGATCTGGGCCGGGGTCAACTCCTCGAAAAACCCCGCGTAGAAGTTCGCGGCATTGTTGACCAGAATGTCGATACGGCCGAAGCGTTCGAGCGCCGCCTCGACTGCGGCCCCGGCATCCGCCGGCTTGGTCACGTCCAACGTGACAACCAGCAGATTTTCCGATTGTCCGATCGCCTTGACCACGCGCTCGGGATTGCGGCCAGTCGCGACGAGGTTGTCACCAGCGGCAAGCACCGCCCTGGCAAAATCAAGGCCCATGCCTCGACCGGCCCCAGTGATCATCCACACTTTGCTCATAATATTTTCCTTTATTTCAGCGGTTTATCTGTCGCTCTAAGCGCTGGCCTTCTGCCGCGGCGCTTTGCGATCATCATTGATGTTGAACCAGCCCGTGGCGAACTCGATTTGGCCCCAGAGGCCAGCCGGAAGGGCGATCTCAGGCACTTTCGTGGTTCTGATCTCGGTCTCGATCAGTCTTCCATTGCCGCGCTTCGAAAGCTCCGCCCATTCCGGGTTCATCACCAGCCCTTGACCCACAGCCACAAGCGAAAGGCCCAGATCGAGCGCACGCTCAGCCTGTTGCGGCGTTCTGACCTGGCCAGCGGCGATCACTGGAACGCGTCCGGCAACTGTCGCGACGACGAGTTCGGCGATGGTATGGTCATTGCTGGCTTCGGTTGGCTTCGCTTGGAGTACGTCCGACAGCGACACATGGATGTAGTCCACTCCAATGTCGATGAGCTGCTCGATGAGGGCGCAGGTGTCGGTTATGCGGAGACCGTCTTGTTCCGGTTCCTCGGGCGAAACCCGATAGCCCAGCAGGAACGGTCGCTCCGCATGCGCCGCGATCACCCGCTTTACTTCCCGGATCACAGCGAGCGGGAACCGCATCCGGTTTTCCAACGTGCCGCCCCATGCGTCGTCACGTTGATTGTAATGAGGCGAGAAGAAATTCTGGATCAAGAAGCCATGAGCCCCGTAGAGTTCTATGCCGTCAAAACCTGCCTCGATGGCGCGGCGGGTTGCGTCTCCGAACGCGGAAATCACCTCTAGGATTTCGTCGTGGCCCAATGCGCGAGGCATAACGCCGCCTGGATTGAAAGGGCCCGGAGAAACCGGCACCGCGCTCGCGCCAGCCACGTCGGCTCCAAGAATAAGCTCCGGCACCGCCTTGTTGCCCGCGTGGAAAATTTGAAGAACGGCTGGCGCGTCGCCGCTTTTGGCGGCCTCCGCCAGACGCCGGAGACTTGGGACGAAGCTGTCGTCGTAGGACGCGAATTCACCCGTGAAGCCGATGCCGTTCGGCATGACATGCGTGCAGCCCGTCAGAACCAGGCCGACGCCATTCACCCTGCGGCGATAGTATAGGAGCTCCTCATCGGACACTGTTCCGTCGTCGTTAGCCGACCATGTCGTCATCGGTGCCATGACGATCCGGTTTCTCAGAGTGGTTCCATTGGCGAAGGTGAATGGTTCGAAGAGTGTGGGGGTGGTCTGCATGATCGAATGTCTCTCTTGCTTGCCGTTTCGGCGGCTGTGAAACGACAGATAGCGATGATGACAAACATTGATTAGGCGCTATAATCTGCATGAAGTCAGAAATGGGATTGATAAATGCGTCACGGTGATTTCAGCGAACTTGCAGCCTTCATCGCCGTCGCCGAGGCTGGCAGTTTCACGCGCGCTGCCGCCAAACTCGGGCTTTCCCAATCCGCCGTCAGCTACTCGGTCAGAATGCTGGAGCAGAAGCTGGGGGTGCGGCTGATCTCTCGTACCACCCGAAGCCTATCGCTGACGGATGCCGGGCAACGGATGCTACGAAACCTCCGTCCGGCGTTCGATCACATCGAAAGCGAGATCGCAGCCGTCACCGCACTTCGCGATAAGCCGGCGGGTACGATCCGCGTCACGACGTTTCGATATGCCGCCACAAGCGTGCTCTGGCCCGTCGTCACCAAGTTCCTGGCGGAATATCCGGATATCGAAATGGAAATCATCCTCGATGAGGGCCTCACCGATATTGTGGCTGACCGGTTCGACGCGGGCATCCGCCTTGGCGAGCAGGTCCAGAAAGACATGGTGGCCGTCAGGATCGGTCCGGACCTGCGCATGGCCGTCGTCGGGTCGCCATCCTACTTCGCCAACCACAACATCCCGCAAACGCCGCGCGAGCTCGGGGAACATCTGGGCGTGAGCTACCGACAGACAACCGGAGGCGGATTGTACGCTTGGGAGTTCGAGCGCGACGGAGAAGAACTTCAAGTCAGAATGAATGGACCGCTCATATTGAATGATAGCCTTATGCTTGAAGCCGCCGCCTTGGACGGGCTGGCGCTTGCCTACACTTTCGAAGATCAGGTCTCGAAACATATCGCAGACGGCCGACTGATCCGAGTCCTGGAAGACTGGTGCGCGCCGTTCCCCGGCTATCACCTCTACTATCCGAGCAGACGTCAGCACACAGCGGCGTTTGCTCTATTCGTCGAAGCGCTTCGTTTCAAAGGTTAAAGCAGGCGTTGTGCGATGCGTCTGGTCCCGTGCAGCGCTCTTCGCATTGCGACGCACAGGACCAGATCAACTCATCCGATATCGGTCTAGGCGAGGTTAAAAGGCATCCGCCGCACCGGCTTGCCTGTCAGCCGCGAGATGGCGTTGGCGAATGCCGGGGCCAAAGGCGGCAGGCCCGGTTCGCCCATGCCTGTAGGGGCTTCGGCACTCGGCACGATGTGGACGTCGAACTCCGGCACGTCAGTGATCCTTGCCACCGTGTATTCGCTGAAGTTGCTTTGCTCCACAACACCGTCCTTGAGCGTGATTTCAGAGCCCGCAAGGCAGGCTGAAAGACCCATGATCGCCGCCCCCTGCACCTGTGCTTCCACTGTCCGGGGATTGACCGCCAGATTGCAGTGAACCCCGGCGGTGACGCGATGCAGCTTCGGCTGCCCATCGACGACGGAGGCTTCCACCACGTAGGCCACCACGGACGAAAAGGATTCATGCACGGCCACGCCCCAGGCCCTGCCTTCCGCCAAGGTCTTGGCTTCGTAGCCGCTTTTGTCCACGGCGAGCTGAAGCGCATCGCGATGACGAATGTGCTCCTCGCCAAACATCTTCATGCGGTAAGCGACCGGGTCCTGGTCGGTGGCTCGCGCTATATCGTCAAGCAAGGTCTCCATCACGAAAGCCGTATGGGTGGAGCCAACGCTGCGCCACCAGAGAACCGGCACGTTGACAACGGGATGATGCACCGTCAGGCGCATGGGAAGCGGGTAAGGGTTCCGCATGCCTTCGGTCGTGGCGGCATCGATACCGTTCTTCACCATGAACTGCTCGAACACGGTTCCCGTCAGTATGGACTGACCGACGATGGTATGATCCCAGGCGAGCACGTTACCCTGCTTGTCGAAGCCGATGCGGGCGCGATGAAGGTGAGTAGGGCGGTAGTAGCCGCCCTTCATATCGTCCTCGCGGCTCCAGAGCATGCGCACCGGTGCGTCGATCCCTGCCGCCCTGGCGGCCTTGGCTATCTGACAGGCTTCCATCGCCGTGTCGCTGCTGCTCGAGAAGCGTCGGCCAAAGCCCCCACCGGATGTCAGCACGTTTACCACGACCTGCTCCGGCTTGAGGACGAGCACGTTCGCGGCAACACCTGCATCGAGCCCGGCACTTTGGCTTCCCATCCATATTTCGGCACGATCGTCGGAAAGCCGAACCGTACAGTTCAGCGGCTCCATTGCCGCGTGAGCGAGGTACGGGAATATGAACTCGGCATCCAAGGTGAGCGGTGCTGTCTCCAGCGGTGCCATATCCGCGTCGAAATGGAGGGGGCCGGGTTTGGTGGCCATTTCGCGAAACTGGGTAAGCTGCTTTTCGCTATCGACCTTCTCAACGGCCGATGTGTCCCATTCTACCTTCAGGGCATCACGACCCTGGCTCGCCTGCCAGTATCCGTCGGCGATAACGGCCACGCCTTCGGCACCGCGGTCCAACGGAATCCGCAAAACAGCTCTCACGCCCTTTATCGAACGTGCTGCACTGTCATTCAGGGAGGCGATCTTCGCGCCGAACACCGGTGGGCGAGCGACCACGGCCGTCAATTGTCCCGGCAGCTTGAAATCGATGCCAAAACTCTGCTGGCCGCTGCTCTTGGCTTTCGCGTCGAGACGCTGAGTTGGCCTGCCGATAATGCGGAAATCCTTTGGATCTTTGAGAGCAATCTTTTGGGGCACCGGCAGGGACATGGCTGCCTCGGCGAGCTCTCCGTAACCGAGCTTGCGGCCATCGGAGGCGAGCACCGCGCCCGTCTCGGTCCGCAGGGTGGCAACCTCCACGTTCCAGCGGGCCGCACCAGCAGCAAGGAGCATGGCGCGGACGCGGGCACCGAGTTCGCGATACTGCGTAAAGCTGTTCTTGATCGTGTTCGAGCCGCCGGTGAGATGCATGCCGAAGAGCGGATCGACGTAGGCGGCGTCATTGGTGCCGAGCTGGCTGCGTACCAAGCTCCAGTCGGCATCGAGCTCTTCGGCCAGGATCATCGGCAATGCTGTCTGCACGCCCTGGCCGAACTCCAATCGATTGATCGTGACCGTCACTTCGCCATTCGGTGCGATCTGAACGAATGCAGAGGGTTGCTCGGTAGGCTTCAAACCGGCTTCAGCGGGGTCTGTGGACTGCGCGGCCGCCAGATGGGGGAAAACGCCGACGGCCAAACCGAGGGCTCCGGTCATCTTCAGGAAGCTTCGGCGCGGCATCGCCGGGACAATCGTGGAGCGTCCTCTTTCCAGCAGGTGCTGCAGGGCATGCGGCAGTTGGCTATAGTCCATGTTCGGGTTCGGCAACATACGGAGCGTCTCCTTTAGACGAGAGTGCTGGCAGCTTCGGCTATGGCCGCGCGGATACGGACGTAAGTTCCGCAACGGCAAATATTGCCTTCCATTGCAGCGTCGATCTCGTCAGCCGTCGGCTGCTTGCCCTTTGGCAGGGACGAGAGGAATGCCGTGGCGCTCATGATCTGACCGCTCTGACAGTAGCCGCATTGGGCCACGTCGTTCTTCACCCAAGCCGCGTGGACGGCGGCACCAACGCGGTCCGTGCCGTCGGTCATCTTTTCGATGGTGGTGATCTTCGCCCCCTCGGCCGCGGAAAGCGGTGTGCTGCAGGAGCGGACCGCCTCACCGTCGAGATGCACCGTGCATGCGCCGCAGAGCGCTGCGCCGCAACCGAATTTGGTGCCGGTCATGCCGAGCGTGTCGCGAAGGACCCAAAGGATGGGCATCTCCGGGTCGGCATCGACCTCGTGCTGGCTGCCGTTGATATTCAGTGTGATCATGGCTGGTCGATGCTCCTGTAGTTTCTACGGCTCTACTCCGCCGGAGGCTTGTCTGGTGGTCGGTAGAACCAGTCGTCACCAAGGAAAGCGTGGGCAGCAATTGCCGAAGCGAGCCTCAGAGATGAACATGGTGTCGTGGCCAAATGTCCGTTCTTCCTGGCGAAGATAGCCCGCCCTGCGGCAGCGGATTAGATTGCGCAAACTGCATGTGGTTAGAAATGCAGCTTCTAAATGCGAGGCGAACGTACGGACGATCACGGTCGGGACGACGTCACCCACACGGCGAGATTTCGGTCAACCAATGCCATGCCTGACCGGCCGGTCGCCCCTACTGGGATAGGGACTTCAGGTAGGCGATGATATTCTGCCGATCCTCAGGCCTGGGCACGCTCACAGTCATCGTGGTCATCGGCACGACATCGCGGGGCGCTGCGAGGAACCGATCCAATGTCCCCTCGTCCCACACCAGTCCAGATGCCTTCATAGCCGCCGAATAGCGAACGCCCTCCACAGTGCCTGCGGTACGCCCAACTATGCCGCCGAGGCCAGGTCCCACCTTCTTCTGGTCGGTGGTCGAATGACAGGCGGAACAGCGCTGAAACGCTTTCTGCCCCAGGGCTACATCTCCCTCTGCAGCGGCGGAGACTATTGTTGACAGAAGGACTAGAGCAGAGCTCGCAACAGAAACTATAATTCTTGTCACGCGTGTTCTCCCAGATGAGCAAGCTGTTGAAGGCCAAAACAATGACGAAGTTCCGCACGGTTGCACGTTGCTATCAGCGGTCGTTCATGGAAAGGGCCTGCGATCCCGCGACGAGCCGATACTGGCGTCGTTGGAGTTGACGCTCACACATGACCATACCTCGCCGGCTGACGGAGCATTAGGAGGCCTTATGTGCATGAGCTTAGAAACGGGATCTCTGAATGCGCGAGGAGACTGCATTCGTAGTTCGAATGGACGCAACGGACATTTTCTCCGACGTTTTCATGTTGCGAGAATATCAGAGCCCGGCCAACTTCATAAACTCGGGCGGATATCGCTCGCCTTTCTCATTGCCCCCAGCGCCAGGGTAGACACTTCAAAGCCTTCCTTTCCGAGTATGCGCTTGTCCATCGTGGTGCTCCGTGATCATAAGGATGTGCTGGCTGGCGCCGCGGTGCCGATCAGGACGTCGCGCTATAGTGTCGGTGACCTTTTCCAGCCACTCGACGGCCTTGCCTCCGAGCGATTCCGGGAGGGCGATATGCGTCATCGCCGTGGTCGGCCCAGCGCCGTGCCAATGCTTCTCGCCCGATTCGAACCACACGACATCGCCGGGCCGGATTTCCTCGACCGAACCGCCCTCGCGTTGGACACCACCGCATCGGGGCCGGAAGCGGACGGTCTGCTGCTCGGAGGCTCCACAAGCAAGTGGACCTGCAAGGCTTCGGATTGAGGTCCGCAATCGGGCCCAAAGCAAACTAACGGAAGCCGAAACTCAAGCTCCGCCGCGATGTCGAAGAGCGTCCACGACCACGGCCATGGCGGGCGACATCTGACGCCTGCTGGGATAGTAGAGGTGGTAGCCAGTGAAGGGCTGGCTCCAATCGTCCAGCACGGCCAGGAGCTTTTCCGCGGCGATATGGTCTTCGACAATATCCTCCGGGACGTAGGCAATTCCGTACCCGTTTAAGGCCGCGTCGATCTGGGCGATGGAAGAGTTGAAGCTGAGCTGGCCGTCCACCCTGACCCGCAGCTCTCGCCCGTCCTTCTCGAACTCCCAGGCGTAGAACCCGCCCCATGTCGCCTGGCGCATGTTGATGCAGACGTGCCCCACCAGATCCTGAGGCGTCTGGGGAGTACCCGTGTCCTGCAAGATATCCCGGCGAGGCGACGGCTCGGAGACGCCAGTCGGGTCCGATCCGCACGGCGATCATGTCCTTGTCGACGCTCTCGCCGAGCCGCACACCTGCGTCGAAGCGTTCCTCGACAATGTTGCGCATGCCGTTGTCGCTGTAGAGCTCCACCTTGATGTCAGGGTAGTCGGTAAGGACTTGACCTAGCTTTGGCCATACCGTCGTCTGCAGGGCGTGATCGGACAGCGTGAGCCGAACGGTACCCGACGGCTTCTCGCGGAAGGCGACGAGATCCGCCAGATCCGCTTCGATACCTTGGAAGCGCGGAGCAAGGGACCTGAACAGGCGTTCGCCTGCCTCCGTCGTGGCGACGCTGCGGGTGGTCCTCGTCAGGAGACGCACGCCAAGGCGCGCTTCCAACTGCTTGATGGTGTGGCTGAGCGTCGACTGCGACGTGCCGAGGGTCGCAGCGGCTTTGGTGAAGCTCCGCTCCTTCGCCACCTCGAGGAACCAGAGCAGGTCCTTCATATCCTCGCGCTGCATCGGCCGCCCCTGACTTATGTTGGATATCGATAAGTCCATGCGGATTGGCACGGATAGTCCGCAAAGTACGTGAGGACTATCTTCCCTGCAACGCTGGAAACGATCCACCAGGGACTGATGCATATGACGCTGACCTTTGACAATATCGACAGCAGACGCTCGGCATGGGGCGCCGTGTTCTCCATGACGTTGTGCGTGTTCGTGCTGATCGCGTCGGAGTTCATGCCGGTCAGCCTGCTGACGCCGATCGCTGCCGATCTCGGCGTTTCGGAAGGGAACACCGGCCAGGCGATTTCGATCTCGGGCATCTTCGCCGTCTTAACCAGCCTGTTCATCGCCACGCTCACCCGCCGCCTGGACCGCCGTATCCTCGTACTGGCCCTGACCGGACTGCTGATGCTGTCGGGCATCACAGTCACCTTCGCACCTTCGTACCCAGTCCTGATGCTGGGCCGCGCCTTGCTCGGCATCTCGATCGGCGGCTTCTGGTCGATGTCCACGGCGATCGTGATGCGTCTCGTGTCCCAGGACCAGGTACCGAAGGCGCTCGCCCTGCTCAACGCAGGCAACGCGATTGCGGCGACGATCTCCGCACCGCTCGGAAGTCTTCTCGGCTCCTACATCGGCTGGCGCGGCGCCTTCTTCCTCGTCGTGCCCGTGGGACTGCTTGCACTCGTATGGCAGTGGATCAGTCTGCCCGGCCTCCCGCCCCGGCGCGACGGAACGTCAGGAAGCATCTTCCGGCTTCTGGGACGTCCGCCCGTCGCACTGGGCATGGCGGCGATCCTGCTCCTCTTCATGGGACAGTTCGCGCTGTTCACCTATCTACGGCCATTCCTGGAGAAGGTGACCAACCTCGGCATCGAAACCCTTTCGCTCGTTCTTCTGATAATGGGCCTTGCCGGAGCGGTCGGCACGTGGGTTATCGGGCGGCTCCTGTCCCATCGCCTGTTCAGCATTCTCACGGTCATCCCATTGCTGATGGCCTGCATCGCCTTGGCCATGATCGCTCTGGGCGACATGAAGCTTCCCGTGTTCTTGTCGCTGGTCGGCTGGGGCTTTCTCGGAACGGCCGCGCCAGTCGGCTGGGGTACCTGGCTTAGCCGCGTTCTTCCCGATGATGCAGAGGCCGGCGGCGGGCTCCAGGTGGCCGTCATCCAGCTTGCGATCACGGCCGGGGCGTCGCTTGGCGGTCTCCTGTTCGATGTCGTCGGCTGGCAGTCCACCTTCACGCTCAGCGCGGCGCTGCTGTGCGGATCATCGCTGGCATCCCTTACCGCATGGCGTGTGACCAGGAAGTCGCGATGAGCATGCAGTTCAGAAACCCAACCCGACGCATCCTTCTCGCGACAGCTATTGCAGCCGCTGTCTTCCCCGGAGCCGTGTTCGGCCAGAGCGACCCCCACAATCAGGAGCGGACCAACGTGAGGATCAGGCTGACGTTCGCAAAGCATACGATGACCGCGACGCTCTACGACAACCCGTCGGCGCGCGATTTCGCTTCCATGCTTCCGCTGGACCTCAAGATCGACGACTTCGGATCAAACGAGAAGATCGCCTACCTTCCTCGTAAATTGACCGAGGAAGGCCACGGCCCGTTCACCAACGAGCGGCCGTACGACCTCTGCTACTACATGCCATGGGGCAATCTCGCGATGTTCTACGCCGACTACAAGTATCCGGGGCTCGTACGCCTCGGACGCTTCGACGACGGCTACGAGGCGCTGCATGTCCCAGGGCAATTCCCGCTGCGTATCGAACGCATTTAGTGACCCCCGCTTATATCGAAGGAGATCCACTCATGACCAAGAAGATCGATAATGCCGATACATTCAATGCCAGCCGGCGCAGTTTGATGAAGGCGACGGGCGTCGCTGTCGCTGCGATGAGCGTGATTCCGGCCGCAGCCGCGACACAGGCTCTCACCCAGACGGCCTCCTGGGACAAGGTGTTCCCGAAGAGCGACAAGGTTGATCACCAGAAGGTGTCGTTTAAGAACCGCTACGGCATCACGCTGGCAGGCGATCTCTACCTGCCGAAGGAGCGCGGAAATGCGCGGCTTGCGGCACTTGTCGTCGGCGGCCCCTTCGGCGCCGTGAAGGAGCAGTCTTCCGGACTCTACGCCCAGACGATGGCCGAGCGTGGCTTTGCGACGCTGGCCTTCGACGGATCCTATACCGGAGAAAGCGGCGGCGAGCCGCGCAACATTGCCTCGCCCGACATCAACACGGAGGACTTCAGCGCGGCGGTGGACTTCATCGGCCTCCAGGCCTTCGTCGACCGCGAGCGGATCGGCATGATCGGCATCTGCGGCTGGGGAGGCATGGCTCTGAATGCAGTCGCCGTGGACAAGCGGGTCAAGGCGGTCGTCGCCAGCACCATGTACGATATGACCCGCGTTATGTCGAAGGGGTACAACGACAGTGTGACGCTGGAACAGCGAACGCAGACGCTGGAGCAGTTGAGCCGGCAGCGTTGGGCGGACTTCGAGAAAGGAACGCCCGCATATCAGCCCCCTTACAACGAGCTCAAGGGCGGCGAAGCGCAGTTCCTGGTCGACTATCACGACTACTACATGACACCGCGTGGGTATCATCCGCGCGCGGTCAACTCCGGGAACGCCTGGTCGCAGACGACGCCGCTGTCGTTCATGAACATGCCGGTCCTGACCTACATCGCGGAGATCTCGCCGCGCCCCGTCCTGTTCATCCACGGTGAGAAGGCCCATTCGCGCTACTTCGCCGAAACGGCCTTCGCCGCCGCCGCAGAACCGAAGGAACTAATGATCATACCCGGTGTCAGCCACACGGACCTGTACGACCGGATGGACAAGATCCCCTTCGACCGAATCGCCGACTTCTTCGGACAGCATCTGGCATAGGCGGAGCTCGACTCGGAACCGACTGTCCGCGCTCTTTCTGCGTGGAGCTAGAGACCAAGCGACGCCGGGTCGCGCTCGACTCGACGTTGCTGACGTATATGAGAAGGAACCTAAAGATGAAGAACATCGCTGCATCCGTAGCCATCTCGGCGCTCGCTGCTATGGGAGTGGAGGCCCAGGAGGAACGCCGCCGTGTCGCCCCGCCGGCCGTCTATGACGTCGCGCCCGGTCTCGGCCACTTCACCGACGATGTCCTGTTCGGCGAAGTGTGGGAACGGAAGGAGCTCGCGCCGCGTGACCGCAGCCTGGTCACCGTCTCGGCGATCGTATCCACGGGCAAAACGGCGCAGATCGGTGCGCATGTCGGCCGCGCGCTGGACAACGGTGTGAAGCCGGAAGAGATCGGAGAGTTGATAACGCATCTCGCCTTCTATTCCGGCTGGCCGAACGCGATCTCGGCCGCCGAGGAAACGAAGAAAATCTTCGACGAGCGGAAGATCGCGCCGGTCCAGAGCAGCCAGGCTGCGCGCGTCGAATTGGAGGCCGCGGCTGAGGCTGCTCGCAGCCAGACCGTCACCACCTCGGTCTCACCAACGGCGGCGGCACTTGCCGACCTCACCAATCGCGTCCTGTTCGGCGATTTGTGGCAACGCCCGGATCTCTCGGCACGCGACCGCAGCCTGGTGACCATGTCGGCGCTGATCGCGCTCGGTCAGCCCGAGCAATTGCCGTTCCACGCCAATCGCGCGATGGACAACGGCCTGACCCAAAGCGAGGCGTCCGAAGTTCTGAGTCATGTCGCCTTCTACGCGGGCTGGCCCAGAGCAATGTCCGCCGTGCCCGTTCTCAAGCAGGCGTTCGAAAGCAGGAAAGGAATCCAGGTGACCTCTTCCCAGACAGACCTCAAAATCACCCCCGCAGGAAGCGGGGCGGCTTCGGCTCCCGAACAGTATTTTACGGGAAAGGTCGAGATCTCCGGCCTTTACCAGGCTGACGCCCCTGCACGTATCGGCGGCGCTACGGTATCTTTCGCGCCGGGTGCTCGTACTGCGTGGCATACCCACCCGCTCGGTCAGACACTATTCATCGTGAGCGGTCGTGGCTGGGTGCAGAAGGAAGGCGAACCGGTCCAGGAGGTTGGTCCGGGGGACGTCGTCTGGATTCCGCCTCACGTCCGGCACTGGCATGGAGCATCGCGTACGGGGCCGATGACGCACTTCGCCGTCGCGGAGGCTTTGCACGGAAGCTCGGTGACGTGGATGGAAAAGGTGTCGGACAAACACTATGACAAAACGGAGAAATAGCCCGAGCACGTGCCTGGGCGGGATCGTTGTATCCCGCCCAGTGAACAGCAGATAGCGTAGATGGGAATTCGCTCCGGCTGGCCTGGGATTTCGCATTCGGCGTGAGGAGCTTTGCTCAGGGTCCCCAGCCAATTGATGTGCAATGAGAAGTTGTATTCAGCGCCGGCAACTCAAGGCAGAGGGCCGGCGAAATGGAAATTAAGTAGCTGCTATCAGCGAATCCCACGTCGTATGCCATAAGGAGAAAATCGATCACGAAACCTGCAGTTGCGCCCGCCTGGAACACGGATTCTCACATCATTTCAAAGGCTTAGCGAGATTGCCTTTGAATTCCCTCTGTTTTTCCGTCGCGGGCGACCGTGGGTGCCATCTTTGTGCCCTGGCTCAGGGCCTCAGTCAGCCGGCGCGCGGAACGGAAATAATTTCCGCTCTTGGGGCCTAAAGCGGGCCTCGCACGTCAGGGTCCGAATCGGGTGGCAAGCGGAAGTCTAGCGTGAACGCGCGGAATAGTTGCTTGCTGACTTGAGCCGACATTAGGTTGCGCAAGCTGTGGCGGCTGATCTTGGCGTGACCGAGACCAACGTCGGCGCTCACGCACAGGGCCTGCTCCAGTGGGCAGCGGGCTCTACGCCAATAACGGGCGCTTTCCACGGAACCGCACGGCAATCGCTGACCAAAGCCTGCTAATCTTGGCCAGCGGAGAAATCTCTTTACGATTCGATCAGGATCACCAAGGACTCTGGTACCACCCCATCGAAGGCCATCGCATCCGCGGCTTCCTTGCTCTGCATAGCTTTCATCATGGCGTCCATGTCCGGAACGTCCATAAGAACGGCCACCCGAGTCGGATTTTGTGGATCTACAAATGTTCGTATGTTGGTCACGCCGAGCGGACCAAAAAGCTCTTTGCGCTTCGGCGAGTCGAGCCAGTGCTTAGTTCCCTTTGAGATGTTATGGTGGCCAATGACTGTCGGCATTGCATCCTCCCTATCGTAACGGCGAAGGCCGGCATCAGAGTGCCAAGATCCATCGCCGTCGAATAACCACGGAGCGCCGTTTTGGTTGGACTGTCAATTATTTCGTTAAGGGCGCGGAAGAACGATTCGGAGAGGGCGTTTCTTGCGGACGGTTCGACCTCAATGAACCAGGATCTCGGTCACGCGGCTGTGGCTATTGACATGTGACATGCGCAAACAGCCGGACAACAACTGCAAGGGCCCGCGTGGCAGATATCGGGATCCGGCGCGGGGGTCGGAAAGGGCAGTTGCGGGCGTAGGGCTGCCATTCATGACCCGGCGGGCCAAGGTCGTCTTCGGGTCGATTCCAGCCGCTAACCTTGAAATGCGCTGCGTCGACTTCTGGGCGCAAGCGAAAATAACTTCCGCGCAAAGCAGGTCCCCAGCCAGTATTTAATGCGCCCACAGATTGCGACGAACCACGATCGCCGCGAGCGCCGCAAAGGAAGGGCAACCAAATAGCTGAAAAAGCTGCAGAATTTTCTCGGGTACTTAGTTCCACAAGAAAGTAGCGCTACAGGCCCAGATTGCGCCTGCCTGGGGACTTTGGATTCTCACATGATTTCAATTGGTTAGCGAAATCGCCCTTGAAATCCCTCTATTTTCCCGTCGCGAGCGACCGTGGCTGCCACCTTTGTGCCCGGCTTTGGGCATCAGTCAACATAAGGTTGGGCGGCAATTATTTCCGCTGTCGACCCTGAAGCGCACCCTCCCGCGAAGCGGGTTCGTGCATGGTTTCGATGGCGGCCGTGCAAACGCAAAGCGGACGTCAGGGGGACGCCCCACCAAACGGCGGGTCTTCGGTTCGACTCCCTTCAAAGCAAAGAGGGATCAAGTCGCCTACCCAACTAACCGTCTGCAATGGGGCGAGCGAACACGCGTTGGCGGCAATGTGGGCCGCAAAGGCGAACAACGCGGCTTAGCCCGCCGGAGTGTGCCACAAGTATCCCAACCACGCCGCTCTCGTGCAAGACAGCGTGGGAGAGCTGGATACCAAGATGATTTTCAGACCGCAACTGGCGTGAGCCAGGGCTGATCCAACGCCATGGAACTGTCGACCACCGCGTCCACGAAGGCGACTCCCTTCAATCCGTCATAGGCAGTCGGAATGTCGCGCCCGATCGCAGACGGCTCGCGTCCTTCGCGATTGGCGCGGATCGCTTCGGCAAATCCTGCGTAGAGATTGGCGAATGCCTCAAGATAGCCTTCGGGATGGCCAGGCGGCGTCCTCGTCCGTGCCTTTGCTCCTTCGCTGAGATCGTCGGCCCCACGCTTGATCGTCTCCGTTCTGCCATTTAACCGGGCATGGACGAGTTCATTGGGCTGTTCCTGGAACCAAGTCAGCGACGCCTTTTCCCCGAAGACCCTGAGATTGACGCCGTTGGATGATCCGAGCGCCACTTGCGAAGACCAAAGAAGACCTCGAGCGCCGCCCTCGTAGCGCAGCATCACATGCGCATTGTCATCGAGGGCGCGTCCTGGAACGAAGGTGGCGAGATCGGCAGTCAAGGATTCAAGCTTCAGGCCCGAGACGAAGCCCGCGAGATGATAAGCGTGCGTGCCGATGTCGCCGATCGAACCACCGCGTCCGTTCTTCTTGGGATCGGTCCTCCAGGCGGCCTGGGCATTGCCCTCGGTCTCGATGGCCGTCGCCATCCATTCGAGCGGGTATTCCACCTGCACGGTCCGAATTTTGCCGAGTTGACCGGTCGCCACCATATGACGGGCCGCGTGCACCATTGGGTATCCGGAGTAGGTGTAGGTCACGCCCATGAACCTGCCGCTCTCGCGTACCAGTTTTTCGAGCGTGACGGCGTCTTCCAATGTCGCGGTCAGAGGTTTCTCGCAGATGACGTCGAAGCCGGCCTCAAGGAAAGCTTTGCTGATGGGAAAGTGGGTGAAGTTCGGCGTGCAGATCGCCACCGCGTCTATCTTGTCGTCGCGGGCAAGCTCGCCTTTGATCATTGCCTTGTAGTCGTCGTAAGACCGGGACGGATCAAGCCCTTCGCCGGTGGCAAAGGCGTGGCCGCGTGCGGCGTCGACATCGAAGGCACCGGCAACGAGCTGCCAGGCGCCATCCTGTCGGGCGGCGATGCGATGTATGTTGCCGATATAGGCTCCCTGGCCGCCACCGATCATGCCGAGCCGGAGCGGTCTCTTCATCGAAATATTGGATGTCATGTCAAACCTCAGTCAGTCCGAGCATCGCCCGGTTGGCAGCCTTGTTCGCGCCGGATTTCACGAAGTCGTCGAACGCGCGGTCGGCGACGCGGATAATGTGTTCGCGGATGAATTTCGCACCTTCCGCCGCGCCGTCTTCGGGATGCTTGATGAAGCATTCCCACTCCAGCGTGGCCCAGCCGTCGAAATCGTATGTCGCAAGCTTGGTGAACACCGCCCCGAAATCCACTTGGCCATCGCCGAGCGACCGGAACCGTCCGGCCCGCTTGGACCACGGCTGGAAACCACCGTATGCCCCTGTCTTGCCGTTGGGACGGAACTCCGCATCCTTGACGTGAAACATCTTGATGCGCTCATGGTAGTGGTCGATGAATTCGAGATAGTCCAACGCCTGCAGCACAAAGTGGCTGGGGTCGTATAGGATGTTGCACCGCGCGTGGTTGCCCACCCGCTCCAGGAACATTTCGAAGGTCAGCCCGTCATGCACATCTTCACAGGGATGAATCTCGAAGCACAGGTCGACACCGTGTTCGTCGAAATCATTCAAGATCGGAAGCCACCGTTTCGCAAGCTCATCGAAGGCTTCGTCCACCAGACCTTCCGGCCATTGCGGGTAGGGATAGAGATATGGCCAGAGAAGGCTGCCCGTGAAGCTGACGTGCCGATCAATGCCGAGATTGCGCGAGGCGCGCGCCGCAAACCGCATCTGTTCCTCGGCCCATGCCCTGCGGGCCGATGGATTGTTGTGAACCGCGGCGGGGGCGAAACTGTCCATGATCTTGTCGTGAGCCGGATGGACCGCGACGAGCTGCCCGGTGATGTGCGAGCCTAGTTCCGGCAATTCGAGACCGCGTTCTGCAAGGACGCCCTTGAGGTCGTCGCAGTAGGTCTTGCTTTCGGCCGCCATCTTCATATCGATAAGCCGCGTGTCCCATGTCGGAATCTGCACGCCTGCAAAGCCCCTGTCGGCAACCCAGCCTGCAAGGCTGGGAAGCGAATTGTACGGCGCGTCATCAGCCGCGAATTGGGCAAGGTATATTGCCGGTCCCTTCATCGTCTTCATTTTGGGTTCCTCAAGCAGAAAGGGCTATGGCCGGAGCCGGGGGACCACCATCGTAGGCTCCCCAGACCGATTGGTCGAAATGGACGACCGAGCCGGTCATCATGCCGGAGTCGTCCGAAGCGAGAAAGAGAACGGCGCGCGCGACTTCTTCGGGAGCCAGGATGCGCCCGAAGGGTTGGGCGGCGGCTGCCTTAGCGAGCCAGTCAGGTTCCGCGCCGTGGTATTCGCGTTGAACGCGGTCTTCGCCGTCCGACGCCATCCAGCCGATGTCGAGCTGGTTCACCCGTATCTGGTTCCGCATCAGTGCATAGCCGGAGTTGCGGGTCAGCGTCGCCAGCGCACCTTTGGAGGCGGAGTAGGGTGACAGGAACGGCTGCCCGGCCCGTTCCGATGTCGAACCGATGTTCACCATGCTGCCCTTGGTTCCGTCGCGGATCATCAGCCTGGCGGCCTCCTGCATCAGGAAGAAGGGCGCGCGCACATTGATTGCGAACATTCGGTCGAACAGGTCGGGCGAGGAATTCAGAAGATTTCCGCGGTCGGTCAGGCCGGCTGCGTTCACGAGGACGTCGACACGGCCATACTTGGCATCCGCGTGCGTCACGACAGATCGGCAATCATCCACATCCTCAAGATCGGCAGCCACAAAGGAAACCGGAACCCCGGTGTCCTCGGTAATCGAATGGGCAACGGCGTTGCCCTTGTCGCTGTTCCGGCCGCAGGTCACTATGCCAGCAGCACCCGCCTCGGCGAATAGTCGGGCGATCGCAGCCCCAAGCCCCTGGGTGCCGCCTGTCACCACGGCAATCTTTCCGTCGATCCGGTTCATGTCACACTCCCACCCGCTGTTTCCTGCGAATTTCCTCCTGGTGCACCCGTGCTTTCTGTACGGACTCCCGTTCCGACACTTCCGGCACGCCAACGTCCCAATCCGCGTCGCCAGGAACCCATGCATAGGCATCGGTCACAAGGGTGACGACGGTCGTGCGGTCGGTGGTCTGTGCCCATTCCATTGCGGACTTGAGGTCGGCTAGGCTTTCGCAGCGGCGGGCAAGAGCGCCCATCGATTCGGCGTGCTTGACGAAATCAACCGCGAAGGGTTCCTTGACCCGGCAATCCTTGATGAGGTTGTTGAAGCCCGGGACGCCCTTGAATTGCTGGAGCCGGTTGATAACGGCATATCCCCCGTTGTCGCAGACGACGACGATCATCTTGTGGCCTGTCAGCACAGTGGAATAGATGTCGGAGTTCATCATCATGTAGGTCCCGTCGCCGATCATGACGATGGGCGTGCCGTCGCCGTTCTTGGCCATGGCATGACCCCATCCTGCGGCGATCTCATAGCCCATGCAGCTAAAGCCGAACTCGCAATCGAAGGTGTTCGGGTTCTTGACGCGCCAGCCTTTGGTCACTTCGCCAGGTGTGCCGCCCGCGGCCGCGATCAGAGTGTCGTTGGGTTTTGCGGTCTCATTGACGATGGCAACGACCTGGGCGTATGTCGGAATAGGTCCGTTTGTAATTGCCTGATGCTGATCGAGAAGCTTGTTCCAATCAGCGAACAACGACTTGGCCTTCGCCATGCGATCGACATCGGCCTTCCAATCGCCCAGCGCTGCATCAAGTTCGGTCATTGTTTCCAGGGCATCGCCCACCACGGCCACGGCGCGATGCTTGATGGCGTCGTAGCGAGCGGTGTTGATCGAGATGAATTTTGCGTCCCGATCGAACGCGGTCCACGAACCGGTCGTGAAATCCTGTAGTCGGGTGCCGATCGCGAGCACGACGTCGGCGTCCTGGGCAAGTGCGTTTGCGGAGGTTGAGCCGATGATGCCAATCGGTCCGGCATGCGCGGGATGGTCATGTGTGACTGCGCCTTTGCCGGCAATCGTCTCTACAATCGGAATACCACGCTTGACGGCAAATTCCGCTACCGTCTCTTCGGCCAACGAGTAACGCACACCGCCGCCAGAGATAATGAGCGGTCTCTCTGCGGATTTCAGAAGGGTGACAGCTTCAGCCAGTTTGGCCCGGTCTGGCCGCGGGCGCGGAACCGACCACGTCGTCGGCTCGAAGAACGCCAGGGGATAGTTGAACGCGACTTCCTGTGCGTCCTGGGCGAGGCCGAGGAATGCGGGGCCGCAATCCGCCGGGTCGAGCATTGCTGCGATCGCTTGGGGAACGGACGACACAATCTGTTCGGGCAGGACAATGCGGTCCCAGTAACGGGTAACCGCCTTGAAAGCATCGTTGACGGTCACCGTGGGATCGTTGAAGTGCTCGACCTGCTGCATCACCGGGTCCGGAATCCGGTTGGCGAAAACGTCGCCGGCGAGAAGCAATACGGGCAAACGGTTGGCATGGGCTGTTCCGGCGGCGGTGACCATGTTGGCGGCACCGGGTCCGATGGACGTCGCTGCGACCATCAATTGGCGACGGCGCTTGGCCTTGGCAAACGCCACTGCGGCAAGCGCCATCGACTGCTCGTTTTGGCCTCGCCAGGTCGGCAATTTGTCTTGAACGGCCTCAAGCGCTTCCGATAGGCAAGTGACGTTGCCGTGTCCGAAGATGCCGAATACGCCCGCGAAAAGCGGCACGCGTTCGCCGCCTATCTCAGTGAATTGATTGCATAAATAGCGCACAAGCGCCTGCGCCATCGTCAAGCGCACGGTCTCGCGGGTCATCTCGTCTCCTCCCATGGATCATGTTTACCGAAGGCTACGAAATATTTATTGACAATGCAATACTTTCGCAACAAACATTGCAGAAAATGAACTGGGAGGGTTCCTGATGCTAAAAATAGCCGTTCTCGGATGCGGTCGAATTGGCCGGATGCATGCCGAGAACATCGCCGCGCATCCACGCGCCAGCCTCGCTGGTGTATTCGATGTTCATCGTCCGGCGGCTGATGAGATAGGTTCGAAATTGGGCGCAAAGGTCTTCGATTCGGCGGAAGCCGTCTTCGCCAGCACGGATGTCGAAGCGGTGCTGATTGCCACGTCCACACCGACGCATGCGGATTTCCTCGAGCAGGCGGTCGCATCCGGAAAGCCGGTGCTTTGCGAGAAGCCGATCGACCTCAGCCTGGAACGGGTCAACGCATGCGCAAAGGTTATCGGCGGGACGAAGGTCCCGATCATGCTGGGGTTCGTCAGAAGGTTCGACCCCGGACACCGGGCGGCACGAGACGCCATTCGGTCCGGTCAAATCGGCCAATTGCATCAGGTGGTCATCACCTCCCGTGATCCGGGAATGCCTCCGGTTGCCTATGCCGAGGCGTCCGGCGGTATTTTCCGTGACATGACCATCCATGATTTCGACATGGCGCGCTTCATCCTCGACGACGAAGTCACCGAGGTTTTCGCGACAGGCAGCCGCCTGATCGATCCGGTGCTGATGGCACGGCTTGGCGACTACGACACGGTTACGGTGGTCCTGAAAACGGCGTCGGGCAAGCAGTGCATCATCAACAATTCCC
Source organism: Rhizobium sp. USDA 4016 (assembly GCF_056279705.1). Taxonomy (NCBI): domain Bacteria; kingdom Pseudomonadati; phylum Pseudomonadota; class Alphaproteobacteria; order Hyphomicrobiales; family Rhizobiaceae; genus Rhizobium; species Rhizobium sp. USDA 4016. Next base: position 3,161,812 of record NZ_JBWCCY010000004.1, on the reverse strand, counting down.
GGCAGGCGGCCTACGGATACGACCAGCGGGTCGAAGCACTGGGCACCACGGGGATGGTGGTTTCGGAGAACCGCCGCCAGAACATGACGACCCTGCACCGTGCGGACTTCACCGGCAGCGGTGCGCCTCTCCTCAACTTCTTCATCGACAGGTACGCCGAGGCCTTCATGGCCGAGATCGGCGCTTTCGTCGATGCCATCGAGAGCGGCAAGTCACCTGAAGTCGGCTTCGAGGACGGTCGCCTGGCGCTTGTGCTCGCCGAGGCGGCTATCAGGTCGGGTGCAGAAGGCCGCTCAGTTAAAACCAGCGAAATCGGGTGATCCATGTATCAGAACTACGGACTTTTCATCGACGGCAGATGGCTCGGCGCGTCCGACAACGCGACGACGGACGTTCTAAGCCCGGTCACAGAACAGGTGCTTGGGGCAGTCCCACGGGCTAGCCTTTCAGATACGCAAAGCGCTCTTGCCGCCGCCGGCAAGGGCTTTACAAAATGGCGCTCGACAAGCGCGTTCGCGCGAGCGGACGCCATGCATCGCATTGCGGACGAAATGATCCGCCGCACCGACGAAGCCAAGCGGATGATTTCCCTGGAGACGGGCAAACCGATCGCGCAGTCCGAACGCGAGTGGATACTGTCGATCGACCAGTTCAGGTGGTTTGCCGAAGAGGCCCGGCGAATATACGGGCGGATCATCGAATCGCGCGTGCCGAATGGACGTTTCGAGGTGACCCGGGAGCCTGTCGGAATCGTCGGGGCCTTCACCGCATGGAATTTCCCTGCGGCGCTTGTCGCGCGAAAGGCTGCCCCCGCGCTTGCAGCAGGTTGCTCCGTTATCATCCGCCCCTCCAGCCAGACGCCCGGCGTCGCAATGGTGATGGTGGATTGCATGCGGGCCGGAAACCTGCCGGACGGAGCCGTCAACCTGGTGGTCGGCCCGACCGCGACGACCTATACGCCGATCATGGCCGACAAGGCGGTTCGAAAGGTGTCATTGACCGGGTCGACACGTGTCGGTCAGCAGATGATCCGCGATGCCGCGGATACGGTCAAAAAGGTGTCGATGGAGCTCGGCGGCAACGCGCCCCTGATCGTCTACGACGATGCCGATCTTGAACTCGCGCTCAACGTTTCGGTTCCGACGAAGTTCGCCAATGCGGGCCAGGTCTGCGTCACGCCCGATCGGTTCTTCGTCCACGAGCGGCTGCACGACCAGTTTGTCGACGGGTTCGTTTCACGGACGAAGGCCCTCAAATTGGGCGACGGCCTCGATCCTTCGATCCAGATGGGGCCACTGATCAACGCCGGAAGGCTCTCCGAGATCGAGTCCATTGTCACTGATGCCCTCAAGTCGGGAGCGACTTTGGCCGCTGGCGGCGAACGGGCGCCGGAGTTCAACGCGGGCCATTTCTACAAGCCAACCGTTTTGACCGACGTGACGGACGACATGAAGGTCTTTGCTGAGGAGAATTTCGGACCGATCGCCGCGATCACTAGGTTCTCCGAGGAAGACGAAGTATTGGCTCGCGCCAACGCTTCGGAGATGGGTCTCTCCGCCTACGCGTTTACCCGCTCGCCGGACCGTGCACGGCGAACGGTTGCTGCACTCAAGGCCGGCATGGTCGGGATCAACAGTTTCGCGCTCGCGGCCTCCGAAGCGCCCTTTGGTGGAACCAACCATTCAGGGATGGGCAGGGAAGGCGGCATCGAAGGCATCAGCGACTATCTGGACACCAAACTCGCCCAGATCGTGTTTTGAGGAGGTCGACGATGTTGAAGAACAAACTCAAACAGATCTGGGCGGAAGGTCGCCCCTCCATCAACGGCTGGTTGTCCATCGGCAATGCATTCACAGCCGAAATCATGGCCGCGCAAGGCTATGACTCGGTATCGATCGACGTTCAGCATGGGGCCTTGGACTACGGCTCCGTGCTGCCGATGTTCCAGGCCATGCGCGCCTCGGGCGTCGTTCCTATGGCGAGGGTGCCATGGCTGGAGCCGGGCATCATCATGAAAGTGCTCGACGCCGGAGCATACGGCGTCATCTGCCCGATGGTGAACACGGCTGAACAAGCGGCCGAGTTCGTCAGCTACATGCGGTATCCCCCGCATGGCCAGCGCAGTTTTGGACCGACACGGGTGAGTTTCGCCGCCGGCGCGAATTATGCCGGGGAGGCCAATGACGAAATCCTGGCATTTGCCATGATCGAGACCAAGCAGGCGATGGCAAATCTCGATGCGATCGCCGCGACACCCGGCCTCGATGGGATTTATGTCGGGCCGGCCGATCTGACTTTCAGTCTGATGGACGGCACGCTTGCGCCTGGCTTCGACCGCGAGGAGCCGGAAATGATCGAAGCCCTCCGACGAATTGTCGCGGCGTGCAAGTCGAACGGCATTCGGGCTGCACTACATTGTGGCACGGCCGATTATGCAGTCAGGGCGATCGGCTGGGGTTTCGATATGACGACAGTTTCCGGCGATTCGCGTCTGCTTGCTGCCGCGGCGGCGGCAAGCGTCGGGCGGTTCCGCGAACTCGTTGGCCAGGCTACGGGAAAAAGCGAGAGAGGGGCATATTGATGACGCACATTCTTGTCGCTGGAAAACTCCATCCGTCTGGGGTCGCGCTGTTGAACAGCGTGCCGGGTGTCACTTTCGATTATGTCGAGGAAGTTTCCGAGCCGTCATACGCGCCGCTGATCGGCAAGGCAGATGCGCTGGTATTGCGAACACAGCCGCTCTCCGCCGCGACCGTCGCCAATGCCGATCGGCTCAAGGTCGTCTCGCGGCACGGGGTCGGCTACGATGCAGTCCACCTGCCTTCCCTCAACGAACGGGGCATCGCTCTCACCATTGTTGGCGATGTCAATTCGGTGTCGGTTGCCGAACACGCCATGATGCTTATTCTTGCGGCATCGAAGCGGGTGCTGCGGGGTGACCGTGCCGTTCGGCGACCTGCCGAATGGGGATGGCGCAACAGGCTGGAGGCGGAGGAGATTTCCGGCAAGAACCTGTTGATTATCGGCTATGGCCGGATCGGCCGCCATCTCGCGCGGATGGCAGGTGGATTTGGTATGGAGATCAAGGCTTTCGACCCTTATCTGAAAACACAAGGGTGGCCCAACGGACCAGTTGAAGCGGTGGACAGCCTTTTGGCGGGCCTTTCTTGGGCGGATTTCGTTTCCGTCAACATTCCCAAGGCCGATCGCCCGATCATCGGGGCCACCGAGTTCGCAGCGATGAAACGCGGGTCAATCCTGGTCAACACGGCGCGTGGCGGGGTGGTCGAAGAAGCAGCGCTCATGGACGCACTGCAGTCCGGGCAGATTGGCGCGGCGGGACTTGATGTCTTCGACGACGAGCCGCCGGCTGAGGATAGCCCGCTACTCGGCTTTGATCAGGTTGTGCTTTCGCCTCATATCGCGGGATTGACGAGAGAGTGCGGGGAGCGAATGGCAGTAGCGTCAGTTCAGAACGTGCTGGATTTCTTCGCGGGAAGCATTGACCCAAAACTGGTCGTTAATGGTGGCAACGGTATCGGCAGCTAGCCCTGCCTCCCAACCATAAACCCTGTTCAGGATGCACTGTCGGAGGCGATGGGCTGTGCATCTGTGCATTTGGAAGTTTTGCAACAAATATTGCGTATGTTACATTCTGCCACATTGTATTGCATTTTTCCTTTGACTCATTGAGTTTTGCAGAATAGATATTTGCGCAATGAACATTGCAAAATGGAGTTGCGCGGTGTTCAGGCCGGGGGCTGACGCGGGAGGCGTCTCCTGCAGCACCCCGCGGCTATGGGAGACTACTGTTCCACGGGAGGTATAAATGGAACGCCTGATCACCACACTTTTAGCCACAACAGTCATTGGCGCCGCGTCACTGTCCGCGGCCGTCGCAGAGGAGAAATCGAAGGTTTTCTTTCTTCTCCCAAACGAAACGACGATCCGGTTCGAGAGCCGTGACGCTCCGTTCTTTATCGACGCCATGAAGCAGAAAGCACCGAATGTCGAAGTCGTGGTGCAGAATGCCCAAGGCGATCCGGCCAAGCAGCAGTCGCAGGTCGAAGACGCGATTGCGCAAGGCGCAAAGGTCATCCTTCTGACATCCGCGGACGCCAATCTTGCAGCCGGCGAATTGGCCGCAGCGGAAAAGGCGGGCGTTCCCGTTGTCCTTTATGACCACGATGCCGTTGGCGGCAAGGCGGACGCCCACGTCGTTTTCGATTCCCTCGCAGTTGGCAGGGAACAGGGCAAACGCGCCGCGGAACTGATCAACGCGATGTCGAAAAGCCCCGTCAAGGTGGCCCGCGTCAAGGGCAACCAGGGAGAATACGGCACGACGCAGTACGAAGCCGGCCAGAACGAATTCCTTCAGCCGCTGATCGACTCGGGCAAGGTGCAGGTTGTCTGCGAGCAGTACACCCAGAACTGGGATCCGGTCCTCGCACAGAGCTTCGCCGAGGACTGCCTCACGAAAAATGGCGGCGACGTTGACGTGTTCATCGGGATGAATGACGGTACGACCGGCGGCTCCGTGGCAGCCCTGATCTCGCAAGGGTTCAAGCCGGGTGACAAGCTGGTGACCGGAGGTCAGGATGCGACAGTTGAGGCCCTGCGTTACGTCGCCCAGGGTTGGCAGGACAATTCGGTCCTGAAAGACCTGAAGGTGCAGGCGAACTACGCCGCCGACGTCGTCGTTTCCATCGTCGATGGCAAGGGCGTGCCTAAGGACCTCGTCAACGGCAAAGTCAACAATACGTTCATGGACGTGCCTGCAGTGTTCCTGCCCGTTTCCAACATCACCAAGGACAATCTCGGGGACGTTGTGAAGGCCGGCGTCTGGACCTGGGCGGAAATCTGCAAGGGCATCGAGACTAGCGAAGTCTGCAAGCAGAACATGTAGTCATCGGTTGGCTTTGGGAGCGGCGAAGGCCGCTCCCTCTATTTTCGAACGCGATTGGGAGGAGGTCATCATGACCGTAACGATCGATGCTCTTTCAGAGGCAAGAGCAGCGCGGACGACGTCGTCGGTGCCGCTGATCTCGATGCGCAACATACAAAAGTCCTTCGGTTCGGTGCATGCACTTCGTGGAGCATCGGTGGAAGTACATGCAGGCGAGATCGTTGCGCTTGTCGGCGACAACGGGGCGGGAAAGTCGACGCTTGTCAAAGTCATGGCGGGAGTGCACCCCGCGGACTCGGGTGACTATGAGATCGAGGGCAAGCCTGTCCATATCCGCACCCCGTCCGATGCGACGGCTTACGGGATCGCCACGGTTTACCAGGACCTTGCGCTTTGCAACAATCTCGACGCTGTCCAGAACCTGTTCCTCGGCCGCGAATTGACGGGGTCCGGCATTTTCGGCAGACGTATAAGACGTGCAGAATGCGAAGTGAGGGCACGCGAGGTGATGACCCGTATGCGCCTCGGAAATCTGTCGCTCACCCGCCCCGTCGGGGCGATGTCCGGCGGTCAGCGTCAGAACATCGCCATCGCGCGTTCGATTCTCTGGAAGCCCAAAGTCGTCATCCTCGATGAACCGACGGCGGCCTTGAGCCACTCCGCTGCGCAACAGGTCGCCGATCTCATCCGCAGCCTTGCCGACGACGGACTGGGTGTGGTGGTCGTCAGTCACGACATCCATCATTTCGTGGTGAACTCGACCGACAGGATCGAGGTCATGCGTCTCGGCGCGAACGCTGCCAGTTTCCGCTCCAGGGACGTGACCGGCGAAATGGTCGTAAACGCAATGGTCGGCGGCAACGAAGGCGTAAACCTCGCAGGCTGACCCGCGGAGAATGCTCCGCTTTCCAAGGATAATGTCTATGGCTTCCATCACCGCAAACGCGGCACCCAAGCGGCGCACCTTCGGGGAACTTCTGACGAGCGACCTGCGGGCCTTGCCGGTCGTTGTCGCCCTCATCGCTCTCTGGGTATTCTTCGCCTTTCAGAGCAATGTCTTTCTCACGCCGCGCAACCTCTCGAACCTGCTGCTACAGTCGACCGTTGTCGGCATGATGGCGCTTGGCTTGATGTTCGTTCTTCTGGTGAAGGAGATCGACCTGTCCGTTGCGGCCATCCACGGTGTCACGGCAGTGCTGAGCGCCAAGCTCATCGTGGACTATGGGGTCTCGCCGTGGGTATCCCTCCCGGCCTCGATCCTGATCGGTGCCGTGATCGGTTCATGCTCCGCCCGCTGGGTGAATTGGGTCGGCGTCCCGTCCTTCGTGGTCACACTTGGCCTCGGGCTTGCTTTGAACGGCATCCAACTTCTGCTGCTTCCCGCCACGGCACGCTATGGCTTGATGGGAACCGGCGTCGAGTTGATTGCACAGACCACAGTTTCGGGAATCTATGCCTGGTTCGCCTGGGCGATCGGCATCGCCGCACTCGGCGTTTTGATCCTGTCCGGCGTCGCCCGCAGGCGTAAGGCAGGACTCGACGTCTCTACCCTGAACGCGATTGTCATTCCGCTGTCCGGTGCCGGAGTAATAGGTGCCATCGCTGTCCTTGTGTTGAACGCCAATCAGGGTATTCCTCTGCCGGTGCTGATGTTCGCGGTTCTGCTGGGCATCGGAGGCTACATCCTCAACGAGACACAGTTCGGACTTTACCTCTACGCTGTCGGCAACAATGACGAAGCGGCGCGCAGGGCGGGCATCAAGGTGCCGCTCATTCGAATGGCTGCCTTCGCCATCGCCGGAGGCGTCGCCGCCATCGCAGGCATAGTCGCCTCGTCCCGGACACTTGGTGTCGGCGTCTTCTCCGGTGGAGGCGTGGGCGGCGGCACCCTTCTTCTCGAATCCATCGCCGCAGCAGTGATCGGCGGCGTAAGCCTCTTCGGCGGGCGAGGTGCTATTCATGCGGCACTATTGGGAGCTTTGGTAATCGGGACCGTCCAGAACGGCCTGAATCTGATGGGAGTCGATAATGAAGTCAGGCTCATCGTGACCGGACTGCTCCTCGTCCTGGCGGTGTCGATCGACAAGATTATCGAGAAGCTCACAGGCCAACAGGCGTTTTAGTCGAAGACGTATCCTGTGAACCTTTGGTGTTGACCATAGTGCTGGAAATACAAATAGGAGTTGGCAATTCACAGGCTCTCAGCGCACAATGCAATAAATTTTGCAGGATGTGGGAATGGCAGAAATCGAACCGCCGCGTGACTACGAAGAATTGATCCGCCTCGTCCATGAGCGGTTCGAGGATATGAGCAAGTCATATCAGAAGATTTCTATCTACCTGACGCAGAACCCGAATGACGTGGCCGTGCTTTCTGTGAGCGCAATTGCAGAACGCTGCGGAATCCACGCGTCAAGCTTCGTGCGTTTTGCCCAGTCTTTGGGATACGAGGGGTTTAAGGAACTCCAGGGTCTGTTCCAGAAGCGTCTCTCTACTGCCGCCCCGGGCTTCGAAGCCAGGGTCAGGGCGCTTGAGACCGAGCTTGGAGCGCGGACTGATCGCAGTGAGCTTGGTTTTCTTCGCGATCTCGTCGTGCGTGACATGGCGTCGCTTCAGGACCTGCTTGCTCAGGTCTCTGCAGAGGAAATGGCTCGCGCTGTCGATCTATTGGAGAAATGCGACACCGTCTACCTCATCGGACAGTTGCGCTCGGCGCCCGTCGTCGATCTCCTGCGTTATGTCCTGACGATGCTCGGCAAGCGCTGCGTGCTTCTCGACCCAAGTGGCGGCCTTGCCACCTACATGGCGCGCACGATGAACAAATCAGACCTGCTGCTGGCCGTCTCCTTCCGGTTTTACGCAACCGAGGTGGTGAATGTAGTGGAGCAGGTCGCGGAGAAAGGGGTTCCCATTGTTGCGATCTCCGACAGCACGCTTTCGCCGCTGGCGAAGTCTGCTGCTGTGCTGTTCGCAGTGCCTGAACACGAATACACATTCTCCCGTTCGCTTGCGGCTCCGATGTGTCTCGCTCAAGCGCTGACAGTGGCGTTGGCCAGCCGGCTGCAGGACAGTTCCAACGATCCGCGAATTCCAACGGTGACGGGCCAGTAAAGTAACCTCATTCTGTCATATGAACGACGCCGAAGGCGTGCCGTCGCCACTGATACTTCACAAGAACTGGATCATGAAGGGATGGGAGCGCCATGAAGGCGACCCGAACTTCGTTTTTTCGCAGAAGATGAGCGAGTACTATGACCTGGCAAACACCACCGGCGTCTTCTACGACAATTTCGCGCCTGGTGATAAGCAGCTCTTCCGCGACGCCGCCCGTTACGGCGCAAACTGGGAGGATCTGCAAAACTCTGCGCGATCAGGGTATCTGTTTGGATGGTGCTAAGATGTCTTGAATCCAGGGCCGCACCCCTCAAATTGAGTCAGCGGAGGTGCAGGCATGCCAAATCCTGCCAACAAGACAGTCCGGTAATGCCTGGTCACCGTGGAACGCATCGGCTCCATGCGCTCACACAAAACCCTTATCGATCTCGCCGAGAGCCTTCTACACCGCGGGCCCGAGGACAAGCGAGGTGAGGAGTGGGTTGTCGCCCAAGGCTGTTTTGGACGCGCTTAATCATCTCTGTCACGCCAGTTCCGGCGGTGATCCGGAAAAGTGATGCGGAAAACTGTTCCGGTTGCCGTATCGATCGGCCACGTAAGCATCTGGAAAATAATGAAAAAGAAGAACTGGCTGGGGAACCTGGATTCGAACCAAGATCGACGGAGTCAGAGTCCGCTGTTCTACCATTGAACTATTCCCCAGCAGGGCGCGGCCGGCAAAGCGGCTCCGCTGGTGTGCGGCGCTTATAAACAAAAGCCGGAGGAATGCAAATACTGTTTGGAAAAATTTCTGCACCCTAATCGGGTGAGTTTGAGCAGGTCCCGATTTTTGAATCCAAAAAGAATTTGGCGATTTTGCATCGCGCTGGTATTCTCGCGGCAACGCAAAAATCTAATGAGCGCCTGCTGCATACCATCATGGACTTGCGCGGCGCGTGGAAAACGAACGTGGAAGACCCCGAAGGCGGCGCAAAGCCGCAATTTGACGGGGCGTCAGCGGCAGTGCGCAGGGACGGCAAGAAATCCCGGCGCCGAAAGGGCAAACGGGGCGGTCAGTCCCGCAACGCGCCTCATGCCGCTTCGCAGGCCTCCTCCGAGACATCCGGAGAGGCAGCGCGCCCGATGGAAGCTGCAGCCGGGAACCCGGCCCGCAAGCGCAAACGCCGCCGCCGCGGTAACGGTGGCCAGCGGCATGACGGCGCATCCCCAGCGATCCAGCAGCATGAAAAGCCGGCTTCGGCCGCGCAGGTCGATGGCGACGCTTCACACAGCCGCCGCAACCGGCGCAAGCATCGCGGAAAGCGCGGCCTGCAGGGCCGTCCGCTGGCGCCTGGCAAGCCGGTCGGCCAGCCGGGGATCGCTGCCCAGCCTGCCGCCATTGCCAGGGATCCCGCCATTGCGAGAGCCCCAACGATAGACAAGGCCAATGGGTATTCCGAACCTCAAAACGATAGCTTCAATCGCGGCGGCCGGCCGCCTGAACGCGAGCGCCGCGATCACGTTGCCGAGCATCCCTGGCCGGATGAACTTTATGCTGCGCTCGACCTCGGCACGAACAACTGCCGCCTGCTGATTGCCCAGCCCACCCGGCCGGGTCAGTTCCGTGTCGTCGATGCCTTTTCGCGCATTGTGCGCCTCGGCGAGGGGCTTGCCGCGAGCGGCCGCCTTTCCAACGAGGCGATGGACCGCGCCGTCGATGCGCTGCGCGTCTGCGCCGGAAAATTGAAAAGCCGCGAGATCCGCCGCATGCGACTGATCGCCACCGAAGCCTGCCGTCAGGCCGCAAACGGCGCCATTTTCCTAAATCGCGTCGTTGCCGAGACCGGCCTCGAACTCGAGATCATCGACCGCGAAACGGAAGCCCGCCTTGCGGTATCCGGCTGCTCGTCACTGGTCGGCCGCGAAACGCGTTCTGTCGTGCTTTTCGATATCGGCGGCGGCTCCTCGGAAATCGCGGTCATCCGCATCGGCGAGAATCGGTTCAGCCGCCTTGCCAATCACATCACTCACTGGACCTCGCTGCCGGTCGGCGTCGTCACGCTTTCCGAGCGCCACGGCGGGCAGCATGTGACGCCGGAGAGCTTCGAGACCATGGTATCGGAGGTGGGGGGCATGCTTGCGCGGTTCGACTGCCCGGAAATCGAGGTCGCACATTCCGGCGATTTTCACCTGATCGGCACGTCCGGCACGGTGACGACGCTGGCGGGCGTCCATCTCGACCTGCCGCGCTACGACCGACGCAAGGTGGATGGCATCTGGCTTTCGGATGACGAGGTTTCAGCCATGCAGGCGAAGCTTCTCTCGTGGGATTTCGAGAGCCGCGCCGCCAATCCCTGCATCGGGCCGGACCGCGCTGACCTGGTGCTCGCCGGCTGTGCCATCCTGGAGGCAATTCGCCGCCGCTGGCCGAGCCCGCGCATGCGCGTCGCCGACCGCGGCTTGAGAGAAGGCCTCTTGACCGACATGATGGCGGACGACGGCGTCTGGCGGCGCCATCGAAACCGCCGCGGCCAGCGCGCAAGGTAGGGACAGAATGACCAAGGCACCGATCGCGGGCAACCGCACCGGCCGCAAGCTCGGCCAGCGCGTCAAGAAGAAGAAGCTCAAGGCCTCCTCGCGGCAATGGCTGCAGCGCCATATCAACGATCCCTACGTGCAGCGCGCGCAGCTTGAGGGCTACCGGGCGCGGGCTGCCTTCAAGCTTCTGGAGATCGACGAGAAGCACAATATCCTCAAAGGCGCGCGCCGCATCATCGACCTTGGCGCCGCACCGGGAAGCTGGTCGCAGATCGCCGCCAAGGTGACGGGCTCGACCGACGAGGATGTCCGCGTCGCGGCCATCGACTTTCTGGAAATGGCGCCGCTTCCCGGCGTGACGATCCTGCAGCTCGACTTTCTCGATCCGGACGCGCCGACGAAACTGATGGAAGCGGTCGGCGGTACGCCGGACCTGGTGATGTCCGACATGGCGGCCCCCACGACCGGCCACCACCGCACGGACCATCTGCGGACGATGCATCTCTGCGAAGTTGCCGCGCATTTTGCCGTCGACGTTCTGGGCGAAGGCGGCCATTTCCTCGCCAAGACCTTTCAGGGCGGCACGGAGCGCGAATTGCTCAACATGCTGAAGCAACATTTCCGTCAGGTGGTGCACGTCAAACCGGCTTCCTCGCGTGCCGAATCGGTCGAGATGTTCCTGCTGGCGAAGGGCTTCAAAGGCCGCAAGCCGGTCACGGACGTTGTGGAAGCTTGATCTTTGGCTTCGTCTGTGGCGATGATGGCGGCTTGCAGGATTGGAATGCCACTATCTGATGCTACTCTACGTCACTCTCGGAACCAATGACATCGAGCGCGCCCGGCGCTTCTATGACGCCGTTCTGCCGGTGCTCGGTTACAAGCTTCAGCGTCTCTCTGACGAGGAGATCGGCTACTCCGCCGATGGCGACACCCGCTCGCGCCTCTGGATCGTCACGCCGTTCAACCGCCGCCGTGCCGCCGCCGGCAACGGTTCGATGATCGCGCTCAGCGCTGAAACGCGCGCGGATGTCGATGCGTTCTATGCGGCGGCCCTCGCGGCGGGCGGTACTGATGACGGCAAGCCCGGCTTGCGCTCCTATCATGCGAATTTCTACGCCGCCTATATCCGCGATCCCGACGGCAACAAGCTTGCCGCCGTCTGCGAAAAGCCGGAATAGCAGGGCTTATTTCACCGCTTGTTGCTCGGTCTCGATGGCTGGGCCGATCCGCTTGGCGCGATGGCCCGAAACCAGCGCCCCTGCATTCCTGTCCATGCGAATGAAGGGGATCATCGCCACGACCGTCAGTCCGGCGATGACGTAGAAGGCCAGATGGAAGTCGGCGACCTGCAGTGCCTCGCCGCGGAAATAGATGGATGTCTCGAGGATCGCTGCGGCCACGGCAACGCCGAGCGCGAGGCTGATCTGCTGCATGACCGAGCTCATCGATGTGGCCTGGCTCGCTTCTCGATCCTCAATGTCCGCAAAGGCCAGCGCGTTCACGCCGGTGAACATGAACGAGCGCGAGAAGCCGCCGATGAGCAACACCGTGATGATGACGAGATGCGGCGTTGCGGGCGTGAAGAAGCCTGTCGTGATTGTGACGATCGTTGTGACCGCGGCTGCCGAAAGAAGCGTCGTGCGGAAGCCGGTGGCGGCGAAAACGCGCCGTGCCATGAATTTGGTAGTGATCGCGCCGATTGCGCCGGAAAAGGTGATGAGGCCGGACTGGAACGGTGTCAGGCCAAAGCCGAGCTGCAGCATCAGCGGCGTCAGGAAGGGCATGGCGCCGACGCAGAGGCGGAACAGGTTGCCGCCAGTCGTCGCAGTGCGGAAGGTCGGGTTGCGGAAGAGGTTTAGGTTCAGGATCGGGGCTGGGTGGCGCTTGGCGTGGCGCACATAAAGATAGCCGCAAAGGAAGCCGGTCAAGGTGGATGTAACACCGATTGCCGGCGGCAGCGCCGGAAGGCTTACGACCGAGAGGCCGAATACGACACCCGCGGCGGAAAGCGAGGTCAGCATGAAGCCGGTGAAGTCCAGTTTCGGCGGCATGGTTGATTCAACCTCCGGCAGAAAGATTGTTGCAAGCCAGACGCCGATGATGCCGACCGGCACGTTGATCAGGAAGATCCAGTGCCAGCTGAAATAGGTGGTGATGAAGCCGCCGAGCGGCGGACCGGCGAGCGGACCGACAAGGGCGGGAATCGTCAGCAGCGCCATGGCGGAAACCAGTTCGCTCCGCTGGGTGGTGCGCAGGAGAACGAGCCGGCCGACCGGCGTCATCATCGCGCCGCCCATGCCTTGCAGGAAGCGGGCGAAGACGAACTCGACCAGATTGGAAGATACTGCACAGAAGATCGAGCCGATGACGAAGACGCAGATCGCAAGCCGGAAGATGCGCTTGGCGCCGAACCTGTCCGCCATCCAGCCGCTGACTGGAATGAAAACCGCAAGCGACACCATGTAGGAGGTCAGCGCCAGCTTCAGCGTGATCGGCCCGACATGCAGGTCGCTGGCGATCGCGGGAAGGGCGGTCGAAATGACGGTGGAATCCATCTGCTCCATGAAGAGCGCGACGGCGAGGATCAGCGGAACAATGCGGTTCATAGGCAAAAGCCTTGGGCGACTCTTGGGAGGATGGCTCGGGGGCCCGTGCTGTGTAGTCCCAGTTGCCGCCTCTGCCAATCCCTGAAACTGCGGGAGCTGCGGGTTTGCATCACGTGTGCGTGAGACGGCGGTTCCCGGCAACTTTTCCTTTTAAAATCGACATAGGTTCAAGCCGCCGCAGCAAGAATCCCGGACGGAGAGCGAGAGGGTCTGCGCGGCGCGACCACCGCCGTTATTGGAGAGTGGATATATGGCCGTTTCGTCGGCAATGAAGCGGCCGCGCTTTTTGATGCAGGCATTTTCGGCCGTCTATTTTAAGAACGGGCTACCGTTTCGTCCCGAAGACCTACCAGTTGGACATCTGAGCCAGCGCATGGCAGCCATTACGCACCCGGTGCATGCGCCGGCGTTTTGCTATTCCCTTCCTGTCATAGACGTGTTACGAGCCCTCGCCAACTTCCAAAGCAACCCTTGCACACCGCCGGTGCGGACGATTCGTTCCGGGTGGGTCGCATTTTTCTTAATTGAAGGAAATTGGCCATGGCTCGCATCATAGAAACGGCAACCGGAGCGGACGCGCTCACCTTCGACGACGTGCTCTTGCAGCCCGGTCACTCCGAGGTCATGCCCGGTCAGACGAACATCGCAACGCGCATCGCGACCGATTTCGACCTGAACATCCCGATCCTCTCCTCGGCAATGGATACCGTCACCGAAAGCCGATTGGCGATCGCCATGGCGCAGGCCGGCGGTCTCGGTGTCATTCATCGCAATCTGACCCCGATCGAGCAGGCCGAGCAGGTTCGGCAAGTCAAGAAGTTCGAAAGCGGCATGGTCATCAATCCGGTGACGATCGGCCCGGATGCGACGCTTGCCGAAGCGCTGTCTCTGATGAAGACGCACGGCATTTCTGGCATTCCGGTCGTTGAGAAGTCGGGCCGCCTCGTGGGCATCCTGACAAACCGCGACGTCCGCTTTGCCTCCGATCCGGCCCAGAAGGTCCACGAGCTGATGACGCGGGATAACCTCGTCACGGTCAAGGAGAATGTCGATCAGCAGGAGGCCAAGCGCCTGCTGCATTCGCACCGCATCGAAAAGCTGCTGGTCGTCGATCCGCAAGGCCGCTGCGTTGGCCTCATCACCGTCAAGGATATCGAAAAGTCGCAGCTGAACCCGAACGCTTCCAAGGATGCGCAAGGCCGTCTTCGCGCTGCCGCCGCCATCAGCGTCGGCGATGATGGCTTCGAGCGTGCCGAGCGCCTGATCGAAGCCGGCGTCGATCTGCTCGTCGTCGATACTGCGCACGGGCATTCGCAGCGCGTTCTCGATGCCGTCACCCGCGTCAAGAAGCTGTCCAACTCGGTTCGCATCATGGCCGGCAACGTCGCGACCTCGGACGGCACCAAGGCACTGATCGATGCCGGTGCGGATGCCGTCAAGGTCGGCATCGGCCCAGGCTCGATCTGCACGACGCGCATAGTCGCCGGTGTCGGCGTGCCGCAACTCGCCGCCATCATGTCGGCTGTCGAAGCCGCGCGCGCTCAGGATATTCCGGTCATCGCCGACGGCGGCATCAAGTTCTCGGGCGACCTTGCCAAGGCGATGGCTTGCGGCGCTTCTGCCGTCATGATCGGCTCGCTGCTCGCCGGTACCGATGAAAGCCCGGGCGAAGTCTATCTCTATCAGGGCCGCTCCTTCAAAGCCTATCGCGGCATGGGATCGGTCGGCGCCATGGCGCGCGGCTCGGCAGACCGCTACTTCCAGGCGGAAGTCCGCGACACGCTGAAGCTCGTGCCGGAGGGCATCGAAGGCCAGGTTCCTTATAAGGGTCCGGTCTCTGGCGTCCTGCACCAGCTCACGGGCGGCCTGAGGGCAGCGATGGGTTATGTCGGCGGCAAGGATATCAAGGAGTTCCAGGAACGCGCGACCTTCGTGCGCATCTCCGGCGCCGGCCTTCGCGAAAGCCATGCCCATGACGTGACGATTACCCGCGAGAGCCCGAACTATCCGGGCGTAGGCGCCTGATCGTGACTGCGGGCAGCCGGATACCCTCCTGGATGATCGGGCTGCTTGCCATTCTCTGCCTCGCAGTGTTGGCATGGACGACCTTCGGCTTCGTCCTGCCATTCCGGCATGAAACCGGAGAGACGGTGCTCGACACCTATTTCACCGGCTATGATCAGCCTACGGTTACCGCCATGCAGAATGTGCTGAGCGAAAACGATGTCGCGCGTGCGCTGCTGCGGAGCATGTATCTTGGCCCGGAGCTCGTCCTGCCGGCGCTGGTGACGATGCTTCTCTTCACGATTGTTGTGAAGCTCCAGCCGGGCGGCAGCTATTTCGGCAAACCGATGCATCCAGCGTTCATCAAGGCGATCTACGTTCTGCCGTTCATCTACTGCTTTGCCGATTATGCCGAGAATTTCTCCAGCCTGATTGCTTTCGGTGACAGCAGCGCCGCCGCATCGGCCGCCGCGTTGCTGCCCTGGATGACAAAGCTGAAATTCGCAGCACTCGCCGTTTCGGCAATCGTCATCCTTCGTTTCGTCCTGATCCGTCTGACACCCGGCGGAGTCGACGGGCGATAGGCTGGAAAGTGCCGGAACTTTCCTCTACTGCTTTGAAAAATATGAGAGAAGCCGCAGAGGAGACACTATGACCGGTTACGAAATGTTCTGGCCCATTATTGCCCACGTCGCGCTGGTCTATGGCCTCTACATGCTGCTCAGCATCCGCCGCCGGAAGGCGGTGCAAGCCGGCAATGTGAAGCTTTCGGACTATCGCGAAAACCGCAGCGAGCCGCCGGAAAGCCTTTTCGTCAAGAACAGCATCGCCAATCAGTTCGAGCTGCCGGTTCTCTTTTATGTCTGCTGCATCCTGCTTTACATCACCGAGGCCGACAATCTGGGCGCCCTCGTGCTCGCCTGGATCTTCGTGGCGTTGCGGTATGGCCACGCTTTCGTGCATGTGACGAGCAACCGCATGCGCTTGCGCAGTCCGCTCTTTGCTGCCGGATACGTCGTGCTTGGTGCCATGTGGGCGTGGCTTGCCGGCTGGATGGCCTTCAGCGGGTAACGCAGTTTTGTTCCTGCGTTATCGTCGGCTGACCTATCTTCTCTCATCGGGCTTTGGCTCAGCGAGGAAAAGAGGAGGTTCACATGGACAAGCCGGAAATCACGCAGGCGATGATCAACGCCTATGACGAATACACGCATCTGACGCTCGACCGCCGCAGCTTCATGGACAAGCTGACGAAACTTGCAGGATCGGCGGGTGCTGCCGCCGTCATCGCGCCGATGCTTGCGGCAAACAAGGCGAGCGCGGAAATGGTCCCGGCCAACGACGAGCGGCTGAAGGCGCAGGATGTCACTTATCCCGGCGGCAGTGGCGAGATGAAGGGCTATCTGGTCGAACCGAAGGCGGCATCCGGAAAGCTCGGCAGCGTTATCGTCATTCACGAAAATCGCGGCCTCAACCCGCATATCCGCGACGTCGCCCGGCGTATGGCGCTGGAAGGCTTCGTGGCGCTGGCGCCGGATTTCCTCTCGCCGCTCGGCGGTACGCCGGAGAACGAGGATCAGGCGCGGGAAATGTTCGGCAAGCTTGAGCCGGCCGCAACTGTCGCGAATGCCGAAGCAAGCCTCAAATACCTGAAGACGCTTCCCTCCGCCAATGGCAATGTCGGCGCCATCGGCTTTTGCTGGGGTGGCGGGGTCGTCAACAATTTCGCGACGCAATCACCGGAGCTGAAGGCAGGCGTCGCCTATTACGGTGCGCAGCCGAAGGCTGGCGTGCCGAACATAAAGGCGGCGCTGATGCTGCACTATGCCGGTCTCGACGACCGCATCAATGCCGGCATCGACGCCTACAAGAAGGAACTGGAAGCAAACGGCAAGAGCTTCCAGATCTTCGTCTATGACGGCGTCAACCATGCCTTCAACAACGACACGTCCTCGGCGCGCTACGACAAGAAGGCGGCTGATCTTGCCTGGAGCCGCACCGTCGAGTTCTTGAAGAAGGGCCTGGCCTGATCAGGGTGCAACCGTCGCGTTCGTGCTCTTGAAAAACAGCACGTCTACAGGCTCGATGCGATCCGTGCACAGTCGGCGGCTGCCTTAACTGATCCACAGCTTTGAGCGACCAAATCGGGGCTTATCACCCCGATTTTCGTATGCTTCTGGCGTCTGTTAAAATGCGAGCTTTTCGATTTACGGCGCATGAATACCTGCATGCCATATCGCTCGGATGCGCCGGTTTGAGCCATCTTCCGCCGCTCAACGATAATTCACGGGAACGATATGAGCGCGCAGGGTATGGATCGCATCGGCCTTCGCCGGAAGCCGAAGCAGGAACGCAGCATCCAGAGACTCGATCTGATCCTCGCCGCCGCTGCGGAGCTGATCGCGCAAAAGGGCGTCAGCGCCATGCGCATGACGGAGCTCGCCGCTGCCGCCAAGGTGCCGATCGGCTCGGTCTATCAATATTTCCCTGAAAAGGCGGCGATCGTCAAAGCGCTCTTCGACCGGCATGCGGCCGCAGTCCAGGCGAAAACGGCCGTCATGTTCTCCAACGTCCAGTCCCTCGATGAAGCACTGGATCTGATCTCGGTGATGATCGACTGGTACTATAACGAATACCGCAACGACGCCACCTATCTCGGCGTCTGGATGGGAACGGAGACCGACCAGGATCTCTTGCAGCTCAACATCCAGCACAGCAATCGCGTGGCCGAAATTTTCCTCGAGGCGATAAAGCGCATCGCCCCGGAGATGCCGGAAGTCGATATGCAAGCCCGCACTTACCTTTTCAGCCACCTGATCGGCGCGTCGATCCGCCTCGCGGTCAAGAGCGAAGAAAAGCTGGCAAAAAGGATGCTGGACGAATGGAAGCACGTCATCCGCGCTTCGCTTTTCGCCGAGGCGGCCTGAAGCCTACCAGCTGGGTACCATGTTGGCGGCCTTCAGGCGCGGATACTGCCGCGCATAGGCCGTCTTCACATCCGGTTCCAGATTGTCGTCGACCACCGCAGGCGTGATGTTGTCGAGGCAGGCGGTGATATGCGCCGTGATCGCATTCATCAGCGAGATTGAAACTCCCGGACGCTTCATGATGCCGATCTGCACCGGCGGCAGGGCAGGGAAGCCGTCAGCCTGGCTCAGAACCTTCATGCCTGTCCGCAATGCCGATTCCGGCATCACCGAAACCGCCATGCCGGCAAGCACGGCAGCGGCAACCACCGTGCATGACCAGCTTGTGAAGAGGATCTGATGCTCGCGGCCCACGGCATCGAGCGCCGAACAGGCAAGTTGCCGCCACTGGCAGTCGCGGCGTCCGACAGCAAGCGGCACAGGCGCGTCGTCACGGATCGGGTGGTTGGCGGAGCCGACCCAGCAGAGCGGCTCGGTTCTGACGACGTCGGACATGCGTTCCCGCGGGTTATGCGTCACCAGCGCGATGTCGAGCTCGCCCTTGTGCATGCGTTCTGCCAAATCCACCGAAGGCTCGCACACGATGTAAAGCTCCACATTCGGATGGGTCTTGGCGAAACGGCCGATGATCTCCGGCATGTAGCGGTCGGCGTAGTCGTCCGGCGTGCCGATGCGCAGCATGCCTTCGAGACGGTTGTCGTCGAAAGCGGCGATTGCCTCGTTGTTGAGGCGGATGATACGGCGGGCGTAATTCAGAAGCTTCTCGCCCTCCACCGTCAGGCGGTTGCCGCGGCCGTCCTTGATGAAGAGCTGCTTGCCGATTCGTTCCTCGAGGCGGCGCATCTGCATCGAGACGGCGGATTGCGTCTTGTAGACGCGATCGGCCGCCTTCGTGAAGCTGCCGGAATCTATGATGGCGATGAAAGTCTGCAACTGGTCAATATCAAGAGGCGCGGACATGGGCTCACCTATAACGATTGCTGATAATAACCATTAGAAACATTCGTTGGACTGATCAATAGGTCTTTGGCATCTTCGAGATGCAAATCAAGCAAAGTGACGGACAGACACCCTGCTGTCCTGCCTAGGTTTCAGCCCTCCTTCCCGCTCGACCTCGCGGGAGGGGTGGGCTGTTGCGCCCGAAAGAAAGGAGAGTTCGATGCGCATGATTGACCAGACAGTAGAACTCGACTGTGCCAAGCAGCCCGCGACGTTTTCCCAGCGTCTCGGCGGAACCCTTGCGCCGCTGACGGCTCTCTTTCGCGCATTCCGCAATCGCAGAGCGATCAACGGCCTGAATGACCTCGACGACAATCAGTTGCGGGATATCGGCCTGACGCGGGCCGACGTTACCGCCGCCCTGTTGACGTCGACCTTCTTCGAGGATCCGTCGGCACATCTGACAAACTCGGCGCGCCGCCGCTGGCGCCTCGCGATATTCCGTTCCTACGTCGATTAGGAGCGGCCAGTTTCCCCGCAGGGTGATAGCCAATAGCCCTGCCGCTTGACCCGGTGACCGGCTTTCCCAAGCCGTCTCCGGGTTTTTTTAAATCTTGGAGGAAGGCTGGCCCTTCTTAGGCAGATATGTCTCGAAGATCGCTTCCATGCTTTTCTGATAGCCCCTCTGCACCTCAAGCCCGCTGTCGAACATGGTGTTGAGCATCTTCAGATAATTCTCCGCCTGCTCCTTGGCCTCTTCTTTCGGAGGCTCGGGCGCCTTTTGCGCCGCCGGCTGATTGAGGCTTCCCATCATGTCCTGAAAGGCCTTGGCGAACGGATTGTCGAGGAACGGGTTGGCTGGAGCCTTCTTGGATTCTGGCTGCGGCGTGCTGAACATCAGCTGCATCGCTTGCGTGAACGGATTGTCGAAGATGCTCGGCTCGGGTGCTGTTTTCGGCTTTGGCGCAAAACCGGTGCTTTCCAGCCATTTCTGGATCGTCTCGCCCATCGCGGTATTGATGAAGGGGTTGACGGGCGAGGCCATCTGTCCGGTCGCTTGCTTGAAGAGCCCGCCCATCAGCGTATCGGCCATCACCGGCAGCATCTGCTTGTAGATCTCCTGGCCGATGCCGGTCATCTGCGCGGCCTGTGCGGCGACTGCGCGCGAAACCTCCTTGGAGCCGAAAAGCTGGCCGAGGATATTGTTGCCGTCCGAAATGCCCTCCGGGGTGAAGGCCTTCGTCATGTCCTCGAAATATTTGGCATAGTTGCCGGATGCGACCGCCTGCATCAGGCCCATGAAGTCATAGGGATTGCTCGTGCTACGCTTCAGCCCGGCGGAAAAGGCGGGCATCAGCGCCGCCATCGCCTTGGTCGCCTGTTCCTGGGCAAGGTTGAACTGCTTGGAGATCGCGTCCATCGCCGCGCCATTCTGCGCCTGCATCATCATGTCGAAGAGTGGCAACATGACAGTCCTCCCCCGCTTTCTAGTGCTTGTGAATCGCCACTATAAACGGAAATCGGAATGCGCAAACGGCTTTTTGCCGAAGGGTTCAGTACTGATATTCCTCGAAGACCGGCTCGACGGAGTGCTGCCAGCGGCCGTTGTAACGCGCCAGCAGGTCCTCGGCGAGCGTGGCTTTTTTCGCCATCACCTCGTCGAGCGGCGATAGGAAGATGCTCTCATCCTGGCCTTCCTTGTTCAACCGGTTGCGCGACTTCAGACCCGCCTTCGAAATACCGATGACCTCGCGGGCGGTTTCATAAAGGGCGTGGCCGCGGAACTCGGCCTTCAGGCCGGCCGTTGGAACGGCATCGCGCAGCGCGCTGACTTCGGCAAATGCCCAGTTCTTCGTCAGCTGATCGGCCGCATCGAGCGCAGCTTCGTCGTATAGAAGGCCCACCCAGAAGGCGGGCAGGGCACAGATGCGGCGCCACGGGCCGCCGTCTGCACCGCGCATCTCGAGGAAACGCTTCAGGCGAACGTCGGGGAAGAGCGTCGAAAGATGGTTCGTCCAGTCGCCCATCGTCGGCTCCCACGCGGCGACCTTGCCCTTGAGCGCGCCGTTCATGAACTGGCGGAAGGTGACGTGGGTACAGTCATGATAGTGGCCGTCGCGGACGATGAAGTACATCGGCACGTCGAGCGCCCATTCCATGTAGTGCTGGAAGCCGAAGTCGTCGAGGAAGGTGAAATCGAGCAGGCCGGAGCGCCGGTTGTCCGTGTCGCGCCAGATGTCGCCACGCCAGGAAAGCATGCCATTCGGCTGACCTTCGGTGAAGGGCGAGGACGCGAAGAGCGCGGTTGCCAGCGACTGAAGCTTCATCGACACGCGCATCTTCTTCTGCATGTCGGCTTCGGAGGAGAAGTCGAGGTTCACCTGGATCGTGCAGGTGCGGTACATCATGTCGAGGCCCTTGGTGCCGACCTTCGGCATGTAGCGGGTCATGATGTCGTAACGGGATTTCGGCATGCGCGGCGTCTCGGCGAGCGTCCATTTCGGGCTGCCGCCGATGCCGAGGAAGCGGATGCCCATCGGCTCGGCGATTTCGCGCAGCGTCGCAAGATGCGAATTGGATTCCCTGCAGGTCTCGTGGATCGTTTCCAGCGGCGCGCCGGAAAGCTCGAATTGGCCGCCCGGCTCGATCGAGATCGCGCCCATACCGTGCTGCTCGGCAAGACCGATGATATTTTCGCCGTCCATGATCGGATCCCAGCCGTTCTTTGTCTGCAGGCCCTTCAGAAGGGCTGAGATGCTGGCTTCGCCGGCATAGGGAACCGGGTTGTTATCCGCACGGAAGAAGGCGAACTTCTCATGCTCGGTGCCGATGCGGAAGCGCTCCTTCGGCTTGTTCCCCGCAGCAATGTAATCGGTCAGCTCCTGCACCGAAGAAATCGGTGTCTGGTCGGTAGTATCGCGAGCCATTCAACGTAACCTGTATTCTGGGGAACGCCCGGTAGCCCGGGCAATTGGAAGGGTGATTAGTGCCGGTCTCACGTATGTTGCAAGTGAAATTCTTTCAACGACGCATCAAAAAAATAGCAGGCTGTTTCAACGGAGCCTGATTTGAAGGTTAATTCCAGTCGCCGACCGCCGCCTGGATCACCGCCATGGCCGCAACCGCAGCCGTGTCGGCGCGCAGGATACGCGGCCCGAGCGGGATGGCCGTGACAAAATCGAGGCCGCTCAGCCGCGCGCGCTCCTCCTCGGAAAAGCCGCCCTCCGGCCCGACGAGAAGCGCAAGCTGCTTTTCCTCGATCTTCGAAAGCAGTGGCAGCGGGTTTTGCCCCGCATCGCCCTCGTCGCAAAATATGATCCGCCGCTCTTGCGGCCAGTTGTCGAGCAGATCGAAGAGCTTCACCGGCTCGGCAACTTCCGGGATGGCGAGGATGCCGCATTGCTCTGCCGCCTCGACAGCATTGGCCTTCAGTTTATCGAGATTGGTGATCTTGCCCTGCACATGTTGCGTCATGACTGGCTGCAGCACGCCGGCGCCCATCTCGACCGCCTTCTGCACGAGGTAGTCCAGGCGGCCGACCTTCAGCGGCGCAAAAAGATAGTGCAGGTCGGATGGAGCCGGCTGGGGCCGGGTCTGCTCGGTCGGCGCCAGCAGGATGCGCTTGCGGGTCGGAAAGGAGAGGCTCGCCTTCCATTCTCCGTCTCGGCCGTTGAATACCAGGATTTCGGCGCCGTCCGTCATGCGCAGCACATTGGCGAGATAATTGTACTGGTCGGAACTGGCCTCCACCGCGGCGCCCGGCGACAAGGAAGCATCGACGAAAAGCCGCTGCATGCGGAAATTGGCGCGCATCTCAAACAATCCCGATCAAACGAAGAGGGCGAACATAACCCAATAGAGCAACGCTGCAAGCGCCGCCGACGCAGGCACGGTAATGATCCAGGCGGCAATGATGGTCATGAAATGCGAGCGCCGCACGAGATAGCGGCGGCGCGCCTCATGAACGTTCGGATCTTCCGGTTCGTCGATCGCCCAGGCCTCGGCCTTGCTGCGCATATATTCGATGCGGCGCTTGGAATTGCGCGTGTACCATTCGCGGAAGAAACCGACGCCGAAAACGGCGCCAACGGCGATGTGCGTCGTGCTGACCGGCAGTCCGAACCAGGACGCGACGATGACGGTGAAGGCCGTCGAGAGTGCGACACAATAGGCCCGCATCGGATTGAGTTTGGTGATCTGCTCGCCGACAAGGTGGATGAGGCGCGGGCCGAATAGCAGCAGACCGACGGAGATACCGAGGGCACCGATCAGCATCACCCAGAGTGGCGGCGCGTCACCGCCGGATGAAAGGCCCGATATCGAACGCACGATTGCCGAAAGCGGGCCGATGGCGTTCGAAACGTCGTTGGCGCCGTGTGCGAAGGACAGCAGCGCTGCAGAGCCGATCAGCGGGAACTTGAAGAGAATGCGCAGCGAACTGTTGCGGTTTTCGAGGCCTTGCGATTGCCGTGCGACGATCGGCCTTGACGCTGCCCAGGCAACGAGGCCGGCAGATAATCCGAATGCAAGGATTGTCGGTGACGAAAATCGCCCGGCGGGCGTGAGCTGCAAGACCATATAAGCCGCAAAACCGCCGGTCATCATGGCAATCAGCGCCGGAACCCAGCGCCGTGCTGCCGCGATCTTGTCGTCACGGTATATGATCAAGGTCTTGACGAGGTAGAGCAGGCCAGCGGCGATCACGCCGCCGATCAGAGGCGATGTCATCCAGCTTGAGGTAATCTCGACCATGACGCGCCAGTTGACGGGATCCGGTCCGACAGCGGCAATTCCGGCACCGATCACCGCGCCGACGATCGCATGTGTCGTCGAGACCGGCGCGTTCAGCCAGGTCGCAAGATTGATCCAGAGCGCTGCAGCCATCAGGGCGGCCATCATGATCCAGGCAAGCAGGCCTTCGGGAACCTGTACGGCATCGATGATGCTCGACGAGATCGTTCTGACCACCGCTCCGCCGGCGATTGTTGCTCCGAGAACCTCGAAGGCTGCCGCGATGACGAGTGCCTGTGCCATCGTCATGGCACGCGCGCCGACGGCGGCGCCGACATTGTTCGTCACGTCGTTGGCGCCGATGTTCATGGCCATGTAGGCAGCGAGCGCAGCAGCGGCGATGACGAGAACGGCGCCCTGCCGGTCGAAGACGTAGACGCCTGCAGAAAGCATCGCCAGACCGAGGAAGATCAGGCCGAGGCCCGGGGCGACCAGCTTGCGCGCGACGAACTTCGCCGCGTCCTCGGCATGGGTGATTTTGTCGAGGTCCTTGTCGAGCGTTCGTTTCGTAAGAACGGGAGTTCGGCTGGGCATTCTGTTCCTTGGGTCAAATCCTGCTTTAGCGCCCCTTTATCCTAGCAGCGCAAGAAGGCAGGAATCATTCCGCTGGAATCTGCCTGGGCAAGCTTGCCTGAGGCCGCTCGCTCATCCTTCGCTTGAAGAGCAGGAAGAGATCGCGAAGCTCGGGCTCGTTGACGCGCTTGACCGCCTCGTCGCAGGTTACCCACTCGATCCTACGTTCGCCCTTTTCCTTGAAGTTCTTGGCGACATCGGTGACCTCAAGCACATAGACCTGGACCTTGCAGGTTACTTTCAGTCCGTCCTTCAGCATCTTCGGATAGGTGTAGGAGCCGAACGGCTCGTGTTCGACAGCGCCACGCGCGCCCGCTTCCTCATGGGCCTCACGGGCGGCAACTTCATAGGAGCGCTTGCCATTCATCGGCCAGCCCTTAGGAATGACCCAGCGGCCCGTATCGCGGCTCGTCATCAAGAGAACCTCGACTTCACTGGTCTTCTTCTTCACCCGGTAGCAGAGGGCAGCATATTGCAGTCGCGGCGGGCGACGGAACATCAGCTGCACATCAGAAGCCAGTCGGGCAAGAATCGTCAATTGTCGGGTCACCTTTTAAAGTCTGCCTCAGGAATCACTAATATAAGTTTCGCATGGAAATCTTGCACGGTCCATGCGCCGTTTGACGGTAGAGGACATGATCTCCAACTTCGAATAAGGAAATTCGTTGCCGTTCCGCTTCGGAATTCCGTCAGATCGTGTTCTGATTCCGTCCTTGCACAGCTGTTCAATATGCTCCCGACTGACGTCTCAATCAATGCCGGGGACATTTGTTCCTCCGGATTCTTTCAAGATAGGGTGACTATGCGTCTTCTGCTGCTCAACTCTCGTGCGATGCCTAAAGTTCCCAGTAGGGAACCGGGCCGTAGAGGTCGGCGAGATAGTCGATGAACAGGCGAACCTTGGCCGGTAAAAACTGCCGGCTGGGGTATACTGCGGAGAGCGCCACGTTGCGGGAGCCCTCATAGGCCGGCAGCACCTGCACGAGATTGCCGCTCTTGAGTTCATCGCCGATATCCCAGGTGGAGCGCAGCGCGATGCCGAGCCCCGCGATCACCGTCTCGCGGATCACCTCGCTGGAATTGGTGACGAGCATGCCCTCCGGCCGCAGGCTCATCGCGCCGCCCGGTCCTTCAAGGCGCCATAGGTCGTTGTTGTGCGCCGGCAGGCAGCGATGGTTCTTCAGGTCGTCGATGCTTTGCGGCATCCCGTGCATGTTGAGATAGGAAGGCGCGGCACAAAGCAGGCGCCGGACCGGCGCGAGCCTTCGAGCGACGAGGCTGGAATCGGTGAGCTCGGCAATGCGGATTGCCAGGTCGAAGCCGCCGCCGACGATATCGCTTAATTCATCCGTCAGCACGAGGTTGATCGCAAGCTCCGGGTGTGCGTCCATGAACGCCTTGAGATGCGGCGCAATATGCATGCGGCCGAATGAAGTGGGTGCCGAGATCTTTAGCGTGCCGTGCATCAGCGCCGAGCGACCGGAGATGTAATATTCCGCTTCCTCCAGCCCAGCGAGAATGGCGAGCACGCGATCGTAGAAACCCTGGCCGGCCTCCGTCAACGAAATCTGGCGGGTCGTGCGTTGCAAGAGACGTGTGCCGAGCCTGTCTTCCAGTCGTTTGATGCGCTTGGAAACGACGGCCGGCGAAAAGCCGAGCAGGCGCCCGGCAAGCGACATGCTGCCGGTCGAGACGACCTTGGCAAATATCTCGAGATCACCCAGATTTGTCATATTGCTTCAGACTTTTTCCCTTTTGGCATAAATGCCTAGCATTTGCGCCAGTTTCGGGAAAGTGCTAAGCCAAACGAGCCGGTTGTCGTGGAGGACGCGCCGGTTTCGCCGCCATTCGTCCGAAGGAAGCGCGCCATGTCTGACGCCATCTCTTTTCTCGCTCCGCGCGCCGATGTGCTGGCCCGCCGCCGCCAGATCGTCGGCGATCTCGTCGACTTGCTGCCGCCCGAATGTCTCATTCACGAGGCGCGAGAGCTCGTACCCTTCGAAACAGATGCCTTCGTTGCCTATCGCCGGGTGCCGCTTGCCGTCGCATTGCCAAGCACCACCGTCGAAGTCGCAGCCGTGATGAAATATTGCCATCGCTACGGCATTCCGATCGTGCCTCGCGGGGCGGGCACGTCGCTCTCAGGCGGCGCCATCCCGCAGGAGGATGCGGTCGTGATCGGCCTTTCGAAGATGAACCGCATTCTGGAAATCGATTATCAAAACCGGGCAGCCGTCGTCCAGGCGGGCGTCACGAACCTCACTATTTCCGAATCGGTCTCGGCGGATGGTTTCTTCTACGCGCCCGATCCCAGCTCGCAGCTGGCCTGCACCATCGGCGGCAATATCGGCATGAATTCCGGCGGTGCGCACTGCCTGAAATACGGCGTCACGACCAACAACCTGCTCGGCGTGAAGATGGTGCTGACGGATGGAACGGTGATCGAGCTCGGTGGCAAGGCGCTGGATGCGGGAGGCTACGACTTGCTGGGTCTGGTCTGCGGCCACGAGGGACAGCTCGGCATCGTCACCGAAGCGACGGTCCGCCTGATCGCGAAGCCCGAGGGTGCGCGGCCCGTGCTCTTCGGCTTCGACAGTTCCGAGGAAGCCGGCTCCTGCGTCGCCGATATCATCGCGGCGGGCATCATTCCCGTGGCGATCGAGTTCATGGATAAGCCGGCGATCGAGATATGCGAGGCCTTTGCCCATGCGGGATACCCGCTCGATGCCGGTGCGCTGCTGATCGTCGAGGTCGAAGGCTCCGAGACGGAGATGGACGGCATTTTGAAAAACATCGTCGAGATCGCCCGCCGTCATGGCGTAAGATCCATTCGCGAGAGCCAGTCGGCGACGGAGGCGGCCCAGATATGGAAAGGTCGCAAATCCGCATTCGGGGCCACGGGGCGGATTGCGGACTATATCTGCATGGACGGCACGGTGCCGCTCAGCCAACTTTCCTATGTGTTGAAAAAGACGTCGGAGATCGTCGATCGCTACGGTCTGCGCGTCGCGAACGTCTTTCACGCCGGCGACGGCAACATGCACCCGTTGATCCTTTTCAATGCCAACGATCCGCAGGACGCAGCGCGAGCCGAGGCCGCCGGCAACGACATCCTGAAGCTCTGCGTCGATGCCGGCGGCTGTCTCACCGGCGAACATGGCGTCGGCATCGAGAAGCGTGACCTGATGCGGCATCAATTTTCCGACGTGGATCTCGCTCAGCAGATGGCGGTGCGCTCCGCCTTCGATCCGGGCTGGCTACTCAATCCGTCCAAGGTCTTCCCGCTTGATGGGCGCGCCGCCATATGACCGATTTTCTGCCGGAGACGGAAGAGGCCGCAGCCTCGATCATTCGTGAACACGCGGCCGCGGGTAAGCCGCTTGCCATATGTGGCGGCAACACCCGCTCGGGCTTCGGCAATGCTGTGGCGAAGGACCGGTTGCGTTCGACCGGACTGACCGGCATCGTCTCGTACAATCCCGGCGAGATGGTCCTGACCGCGCGCGCCGGAACACCGCTTGCAGAGGTCGAGGTGGCGCTTGCGGAAAACGGGCAGATGCTGGCTTTCGAGCCGATGGACCACCGCCCGGTCATGGGCACGTCCGGCGAGCCGACCATCGGCGGTGTCTTTGCCGCCAACGTCTCCGGTCCTCGCCGCTTCGTAGCAGGCGCGGCGCGCGACAGCCTGCTCGGCATCCGCTTCGTCAACGGCAGGGGCGAGATCGTCAAGGCGGGCGGGCGGGTGATGAAGAATGTCACCGGCCTCGATCTCGTCAAGCTTCTCGCCGGTTCGCACGGCACGCTTGGCTTGCTGACGGAAGTCACCTTCCGCGTCCCGCCACGCCCGAAAACGGAAGAGACAATCGTCGTCTCCGGCCTCAATGATGCCGAAGCAGCCGCTGCGATGGCCGCGGCGATGGCACAGCCGGTCGAGGTCTCAGGTGCGGCCCACCTTCCCTTGACCGTCACCTGGAAATTCCTCGGCGGCAAGCTGCCGGAGGGCGAGACGACCGTTCTCAGGATCGAAGGTCTGCCGGGCTCCGTCGAAGCGCGTGCTGAAAAGCTGGCGTCGGCGACGTCGGCCTTCGGCACGGTCGCGAGATTGGACGAGCCCGCCAGCCGCCAGCTCTGGCGCGAAATACGCGATGTGCTTCCTTATGTCGATGAAACGATGCGCCCGGTCTGGCGCATCTCCGTCGCTCCGACCATCGGCCACCAGCTCGTCGCCGCCCTCCGCCTCGAAGCTGGCGTCGATGCGTTCTATGATTGGCAAGGCGGCCTGATCTGGATGCGGATGGAGGCCGATCCGGAGTCGCAGCTCATCCGACGTTTCATCAAGGTGCTGGGCGGCGGCCACGCTACGCTGATCCGGGCAACTGACGCGGCGCGCGCTGCCGTATCGGCGTTCCAGCCGCAGCCCGAAGCCGTCGCGCAGCTGTCGGCGCGGGTGAAGGAGAAGTTCGATCCGGCGGGAATACTCAATCAGGGAAAGATGGGGTGATATGATGGCCGTTATCCGCTTGTGGCAGCACCCCCCTGTGTCCCTACGGGACATCTCCCCCAGAAGGTGGGAGATTGGCAATACATGTCGTGCGCTCTTTCCACTCTGGTCCAACTTCGACGGCAAGGCCGTCGCATCCGATCTTCCCCCTTGTGGGGGAGATGTCTGGAAGGACAGAGGGGGGCATGCCTCCTCACGGCCGGGAGTTGCCTGATGCAAACCAACTTCACCGCCGAGCAGCTAACCGATCCGCACGTCGCCGAATCCGAGAAGATTCTGCGCAAATGCGTGCATTGTGGTTTCTGTACCGCGACCTGTCCCACCTATGTGACGCTCGGCAACGAGCTCGACAGCCCGCGCGGCCGCATTTATCTCATCAAGGATATGCTGGAAAACGGCCGGGCCGCGGATGCCAAAGTGGTTACACATATCGACCGCTGTCTCTCCTGCCTGGCCTGCGTGACGACGTGTCCCTCCGGCGTCGACTACATGCATTTGGTCGATCATGCCCGGGCCCATATCGAAAAGACCTATAAACGTCCTTTCATGAACCGGTTGACGCGCGCCATCCTCGCGGCGGTGCTGCCCTATCCGGGCCGCTTCCGCCTGGCGTTGAAGCTTGCGAAGATCGGTAGGCCGCTCCAGGGCCTGATGCGTGCGCCGGCCTTGAAGCCGTTTGCCGCGATGCTGGCACTTGCGCCGAAACATATTCCGGCGCCGTCGCCCTTCTCTCTGCCGGCGGTCCATGCTGCGAAGGCGGAAAGGCGCGGCCGGGTCGCGATTCTGACAGGTTGCGCTCAGCCGGTGCTCGATCCCGCGATCAACGAGGCGGCGATCAGGCTTTTGACCCGCCTTGGCATCGAGGTGGTAGCGCCCGCCGGCGAGGTCTGCTGCGGTTCGCTGGTGCATCACATGGGCCGCGAGGAGCAGGCGCTTGCAAGCGCACGGGCAAACGTCGATGTCTGGACGCGCGAGATCGAGAAGGGTGGTCTGGACGCGATCATCATCACCGCCTCCGGCTGCGGCACCACGATCAAGGATTACGGCCACATGCTCCGTCTTGATCCCGCCTATTCACAAAAGGCGACAGGCGTGGCGGCATTGGCGAAGGACATAACGGAATTCCTGGCCTCGCTCGACCTGCCGGCCAATGTGCCGAAGGGCCTGACGGTAACCTATCATTCTGCCTGCTCCATGCAGCACGGCCAAAAGATCACCATGGCGCCGAAACAACTTCTGAAGGCGGCCGGCTTCACGGTGCGCGATCCGGCAGAAGGCCATCTGTGTTGCGGTTCGGCTGGTACCTACAACATCATGCAGCCGGATATCTCCGCGGGCCTGAAGGTGCGCAAGGTGAAGAATATTGAGGCGACGAAGCCGGATGTGATTGCAACCGGAAATATCGGCTGCATCACGCAGATCGCGACCGGCACAGCGATCCCAATTCTGCATACGATTGAACTGCTTGATTGGGCCTATGGCGGCGATATACCGCAAAAATTAAGAGGTTTTCCGTTAGCGTGAGTCGGGCCGGTTTTTGGCCGGTCACGGAGTTCAGCGCTATGCGGCGTACAATCATATTGCTTGCAGGTCTGCTTGGCGCGGCAGGGGCCGCTCACGCCGACAGCCGCTTCTTTTGCTCAACGGACGATAATAGCGCGCGGTTCACGATCGAAAGCGGCTTTCAGGACGAGGCCGGCCACAGGCTCAATCATTTCCGCGGCGCGCTGATCGTCAAGAACAACTCGGTTCCCGAGGCCTTCAGGAAACGCGTGTTCGATTCCAGCAAACTCACGAACCGCTGGTCGCATGACGGTGAACTCCGCCTCGAGATTTTCGATGATGGCAGCGAAGACGCCAAAGACCAGTCACTGAGCCTCGTCATTCTTGCCGAGGGCCGGGGGAAGAGTTTTTCGGGCACCTACGGACTGATGGTCAGCGGCGACGGAAAGCCGTTCACCGCCAGCGGCAAGGTCAGCTGCGGCTCCAAGTGAGCCGTAACAGCTTGAACAGCCGCAACAATCTTACCTCACGTCAATATGAAAAGGGCGGCACAAGGCCGCCCGTCGTTATCAAGTAATCAGCGACGTCAGCCGCCGCCGAAGATGGTGCGCAGCACGTCGATGCCCCTGTCCTGGTAGGCGACGTTGCCTTGCTTGTTGCCGGGGCCGATGACGATCACCTTCGTGCCGACCGGCGCGCGCGAATAGAGATGGATGACGTCATTATTCATCATTCGGATGCAGCCGGAAGACATGTTGAGGCCGATCGTCCAGGGTTGATTGGTGCCGTGGATGCGGAAAATGGTGTCGCGTCCGCCCTTGTAGAGATACATGGCGCGTGCGCCGAGCGGATTGTCCTCGCCGCCCTCCTGAAAGGCGGGAATGATATGGCCCTTGCGGGCTTCGCGGATGCGCATCTCGGCCGCGGTGGCGTCCAGCTCGGCCATTCTGCCTTGCGGCCGACCTTGACGACGCCCGACCATCCGAAGCCATCACGGCCGACACCGATGCCGTAGCGCGTGGCGCGGTTCTTCGACTCGACGAAGTAGAGATACTTGTTGTTGGTATCGACGATGATCGTCCCCGGTGCTTCGTCGGTCACGAGCCGCACGAGTTTGCGCTTATACTGCGGCTTGACGAACTTCGACTGCGCGACGCGGACGACCGGCGCAGCATCGTGCGCTGGTTGGGCAACGGCGGGCATTATTGCGACGGAAAACGCAATGCCGGCGGCCACAAGGCCGGAGGCGACTTTCAGCATGATTGATTCCCCTCAAAAGCAAGATCGGGCTGAAGCTACCTGAACTTCAGCCTGATTCAAGATCAGTTGCCGCCGCCATTGCACTTTTCGAGTATGCCGGCCCGGATGTTCTTGCAGAGCGGAACTAAATCCGGGCGTTACATGACGATAACCCGCGTGCCCACGTTGACGCGTTCGTAAAGGTCGACAACGTCTTCGTTGCGCAGGCGGATGCAGCCGGATGAGACGGCGCTGCCGATCGTCCAGGGTGCGTTGGTGCCGTGGATGCGGTAGAGCGTCGAGCCGAGATACATGGCGCGCGCGCCGAGCGGGTTCTCCGGGCCGCCATCCATGCGCGCAGGCAGATAATGGCCCTTGGCGGCTTCGCGGCTGATCATGTCGGAAGGCGGCGTCCAAGCCGGCCATTCCGACTTACGGGTGATCTTGTGCGCGCCGGCCCACTCGAAGCCCGGCTTGCCGACGCCGACGCCATATCGCCGGGCCTTGCCGTTTGCCATCACGAGATAGAGAAAGCGGTTGTTGGTGTCGATGACGATCGTGCCCGGCTTTTCCTTGGTTTCGTAATCGACCATCTGCGGCAGATATTGCGGCTCGATCTGATGGCGGATCACCGGTACTCCGGGACGAACGGCCGCAACCTGCTGCACGGCCGGTGCCCGGCGGAAGAACCGGCGCTGGAAGAAGCCGCGCGGCTGCACGGCCGGGCGCTGATAGACGACGGGACGAACGCCGCCACCGAGCTGGTTGAGCCACGGCGCGGTGAGATCGGGGCTGAGAACGACCGGCGGGCGGCTCGCATAGCGATCGTCGCCTAGCGCCGGCGAGACAAGAAGGCCGATCAGGCCGGCGGCAATCAAGATGGATTTCGATTTCATCATCGGACGGACTCTCTACAAATGACCGAGAATGCATGAGGGCGGCATTTCTGCCTGAAAGAATGCTGCCATCATCCCGCCAGCGAATGGTAAAGATCGATTCATTAAGAGCCGGCCTCCGCAATAAACTTTTCGTCAGGGTTACTCTTCGGTTTGGAAACAAGGTTTCTAAATGGTAAAGCCGGATTCTGAGCGCAGGAGCTGCGGAGAAGAATGAGCGAATCGGGTATCATCACCGGCGACGACGGCAAGAGCCGCTGCCATTGGCACGCGAATCTCCCCGACTACATGCGCTATCACGACGAGGAATGGGGCCGGCCGGTCACCGACGATATCCGCCTCTTCGAGAAAATCTGCCTCGAGGGTTTTCAGTCCGGCCTCTCCTGGCTGACGATCCTGCGCAAGCGCGAGAATTTCCGCGCCGCCTTTGCGGGCTTCGATTTCGAAAAGATTGCGCTCTTCGACGAGCGGGATATCGAGCGCTGCCTTGCCGATCCTGGCATCGTCCGCCATCGTGGCAAGGTCGCCTCGACAATCAACAATGCACGGCACGCGATCGCTTTGAGGGCCGAATTCGGCTCGCTCGCGCATTATTTCTGGAGCTATGAGCCGCAACTCCACGAACGTCCGGCCCTCGTTGACCGCCAGCATGTTGCCGCCAATCCGACGACGCCGGTTTCGGTAAGGATATCGAAGGATTTGAAGAAGCGCGGCTGGACCTTTGTCGGTCCGACCACAGTTTATGCCTTCATGCAGGCAATGGGTCTCGTCAACGATCATATCGAAGGCTGCTTCTGCCGTGCCGAAGTGGAGGCGATGCGCGCGGCATTGGTACGCCCGTGAAAGTGTGGGTCGGAACCGCTGCGGCAGTCCTGTTGTCCACCACGGCGGCATTTGCTCAGGCGCCGCAACTCGACCCTGGCGAAAAGCTCGAGAAGTTGCAGTTTCCGGCCGTTACCATGCAGATCAAAGGCTGGACCAAGTTCGGCAACAGCGATGTCTATACTCTGCCGGTGCGCGCCGGTCAGCGCGTGAAGATCAGCTTCACGACCAAGAGCCAATTCGCCTTCCTTGCGATCTTCGACCTTTCGAAGACGGATGACGAAGCTTTCTTTGGTACGGACGAGGATGGCACGACGCTAGATGTGACCGTAAAGGAAAACACCACGTGGTTTCTGCGACCCTATTATTCGAAGGTCTCGCCTCGCCGTGGCCTCGGGGCGCCTTATACGCTACTGGTCGAGCCGCAGCCAGTCGGCGAGCCGCAGCCCGCCACACCGCAAGAGCCGGAGCGCCCTTCACTCTTTCCGCCGGCACCCTCGAAATCCGGCACCGGCGAATAGATCAAGATAGTGCGCCGAGCAAGCTGCCAAGCTCGCCAAGGTGGGCGATCTTGCGAAAGCGTGGCGCATCCTTCGGTTCGTCGACGTGCTCCAGAACCCAAGTCATTTCATGCGGCACGAAGACGCCGTAGCTTCCGGCGGCAATCGCCGGCACGATGTCGGATTTCAGTGAGTTGCCGACCATCATCGCCCGCTCCGGACCATCGCCGACCTTCGAGAAAATCCGGCGATAGGTGACTGCGGTCTTCTCCGAGACGATCTCGACGGCATCGAAGAAATCGCCGAGACCGGATTGTGCGAGCTTGCGTTCCTGGTCGAACAGGTCGCCTTTGGTGATCAGCACGAGCAGGTAATTTCCCGACAGCGCTTCAAGCGTCTCGCGCACATGCGGCATGGTCTCGACCGGATGGGACAGAAGATCGCGGCCCGTATCGAGAATTTGGGCAATCACGCTCGTTGGTACCTTGCCTTCGGTGATTTCGATCGCCGTCTCGATCATCGACAGCGTGAAGCCCTTTATGCCGAAGCCATAGTGGCTGAGATTGCGCTTCTCGGCCTCCAGCAGGCGCTCCGAAATCTTCGGACCCTCGGCGAAATCGGCGAGCAATTCCCTGAAGTGCTCTTCGGTCAGCCGGTAATATTGTTCGTTCTGCCAGAGCGTATCATCGGCATCGAAGCCGATTGTCGTCAGCGCATGTGTGCTCATCTCAAGCTCCTGCAATCCATGAAGCAATCTATTGATGGGCCGCGTCGAGACAAGGGCTTTTGCTTTTTCGTCGCAGCACGTTGCAGCGGCGTTGAAAAGCAGAGGATCGGCATTAGGTAAATATTGCCTACCTGCAGCCAGCCCCGGCTGTGCCTGATACGTGCAGGCCAATAATCAAAAAATAGCGTTCAGCAGTCCGCAGGCGGCCGCTTGCGGCCGACACAAGGAAATTTCTCCATGCGATACAATCAACTCGGAAATACGGGACTTTTCGTCTCGGAAATCTGCCTCGGCACCATGACTTTCGGCGAGGCGGTCAGCGGCACCATGTGGGGTTCCATTGCCGATGTGGACCAGAAGGCGGCAGATCAGATCGTCGAGCGCTCGCTCGCTGCCGGCGTCAATTTCATCGACACCGCCGATGTATATTCCTCCGGTGAGTCCGAAAGGCTGCTCGGCCAGGCGCTGAAGAACCTCGATGTCCCGCGCAAGGACGTCGTCATCGCCACCAAGGTTTACGGCGTGATGGGTGACAAGCCGAACGATCGCGGCGCATCGCGCGGTCACATCATGGATTCCGTCGAGGCCAGTCTGAAGCGGCTGCAGACGGACCATATCGATCTCTACCAGATCCACGCAACCGATCCCGTCACCCCGATCGACGAGACGCTGCGCGCTTTCGACGATCTCATCTCGCGTGGTCTCGTGCGCTATATCGGCGTTTCCAACTGGCAGGCGTGGCGGATCGCCAAGGCGCTCGGCATTTCCGAGCGCCGCGGCTTCGCCCGCTTCGAAACCGTCCAGGCCTACTACTCGATCGCCGGTCGCGATCTCGAACGGGAAATCGTGCCGCTGATGAATGAGGAGAAGATCGGCCTGATGGTCTGGTCACCGCTCGCCGGCGGTCTGCTCTCCGGCAAGTTTGGCCCCGGTGCGCCTGGCAACGGCGAAGGCCGCCGCGCCAATTTCGACTTTCCGCCAGTGGACAAGGACAAGGCCTGGGCCTGCGTGGCCGTCATGCGCGAAATTGCCGAGAAGCATGGCAGCAACGTCGCAGCCGTTGCGCTCGCTTATGTCCTCGCAAAGCC
This sequence comes from Rhizobium sp. USDA 4016, assembly GCF_056279705.1. Lineage (NCBI taxonomy): Bacteria > Pseudomonadati > Pseudomonadota > Alphaproteobacteria > Hyphomicrobiales > Rhizobiaceae > Rhizobium > Rhizobium sp. USDA 4016. Next base: position 3,126,162 of record NZ_JBWCCY010000004.1, on the reverse strand, counting down.
GTTCGTAACCAGCGTCATCATCGGCGCGAAGCGCATCGATCAGCTCGACCAGAACCTTGCCGCCGTCAAGCTGAAGCTCGATGCCGGCGACATGCAGAAGCTCGACGAGGTCAGTGCGCTGGCGCCGGAATATCCAGGCTGGATGTTGGCCCGCCAGGGTGCCGCCCGCCGCCCGGAATCCTTCGAGCCGAACGCCTGAGAACGGCGAACTGAAAACGCCGGTGCGGGAAGCACCGGCGTTTTTTGCTGATGGCCTTACTTGCCGTGGGCTTTCAGCCAGGCGTTCATGTCCGCAATCTCCGCCTCCTGGGCCTTGATGACGGCTTCGGCGAGTTTGCGGATGTCCGGGTCCTTGCCGTATTGCAGCTCGATCTTTGCCATCTCGATCGCACCCTGATGGTGCGGGATCATGCTGCGGACGAAATCGGCATCGGTATTGCCGGTCATTTCGATCGCCATATCCTTGTGCATCTTGGCGTTCGCCTCGGCAAAGGCCTGGCTTGAAGGGCCCTGGTCGCCCATCGGCTTGCTCATGTCCATCTGCATATTCATATGCATCGGCATATCTTGATTCATGTGCATCGGCTTATCCTGGGCAAGCGCTGCGGCGGCGAAGGCGAAGGCTGCGGTAAGGGCGAGAATTTTCAGAGACATGGGATTTCCTTCCTCTGTCTAACAATAGGTGCTTATGCGCGGCAGATTCCGCGCGGTCGGTACACTGAAAGTATTGTCAGACAAGGCGGGGAGGTGGCGCCTGCGGTGCAGGACGAAGATCGGCGAGTGCATGCGCGATGGCCGGTGAAGGATAGGCGAAGATAGGATTCGCGCTGGTATTGATCATGAGCGGTGGAGGCACGATAAGACATACCGCGCAGAAGGCCATATGCGCCGTGTCGCCCGTTGTGCAGGGATCCTTGGCGGCACCAGTCTTTTCATGCGCGGACATATCCATGCCGGCCATATCGTGATGCGCCTCGGCCACGACAGGCTGCTGCATCGACGCGCACATGGGACAGCCCGCCAGCGCGGACATCGCGCTGTAGAACAGCCAGCCGAAAAGCATCGTCGTGATGGCGAAGACACGCATGCCATCAAGATAAGCACGCCCGGCGAGGAAGCCAAGCGGCCCATGTGTGAATTTCAAAGCTTTGCCGCCTTGCGCAGCGCCTCGTTGATGCGCCCCTGCCAGCCCCTGCCGGTCGCCTTGAAGGCATCGATCACATCCGGATCGAGGCGCAGCGAGATCTGCCGCTTCGGCTTTTCGACCGCGGGCCGTCCGCGCGGGCGGCGGATGCTCTCGGCAAGCTCGGGAAAGACCTCGGCAAAGGGGCGGGCGTTTCTGAAATCCTCTTCAGTCCATTCGGGATTGTCCGGGTCCTCGGCAATCCCTTTTTGGATCCTCGCTTCTTCCTCGTCAGTGAGAGGTCGTATCTTTCGCTTGGAATTGTTCATAAAGCCTCCTTTCCTGGCGGCTGGCCGGACGCATGGAGATGACGGAGATTCCTTCGGCACCGAGGACTGCAAAGACGACCGCAATAATGTCTTCCGCGAAGAAACCGACGGCTTTCAAACGCCGGTCCTTTGCCTGGACGATCAAAGCGTCCACGAAAAAATCCGGATCGAGATCACTGAAATCGAGTCCATGCTTGTCGATGTTTTGGATACGTTTCGGTTCATCCCAGACAATTCTCATCCGCAGAATACCACAATTTAAAAGTGATACAATAAATCATTGATTGTATCGACGATATCCTGCAATTCAGTAGGCAGCAATGACCTTGTGGACGATCTGGTAGTCGGCGCTTTCCTCGCCGAGCGGCGCGACGGTCCATGTCCAGTTGGCCCTGGCCGCAGGTGGCGGGACGCCATGCAACAGGTCGGCTCCCTCGTGGGTTTTGCCGTTGCGGTCGATGACGGTGTAGGAGATGTCGGTCAGAAGGCAGGTCCGGCAGGGTAAGGCAGCCAGGCCGGAAAGATGAGCGTCGATCAGCCGAGCCACGCTGTCATCCGGCATCCTGCCCGGCTCTTCCGCCTCATAGCGCCGCTTCACGCCACGGCCGATTTGCGACAGCAGATTCGCCGAAACCGCGAAATCGAGATAGGGCACCGACCGCAGGAAGCCGAGCGGCTCCACCTCTTTCCCTGCCGCGAGATCGTCATATCCGGAGAGATCGCGCTCGATGAGCCGGACATTGCGGTAGCCCTTCGTCTTCAGCCAAAGGCGCACCGACGCGACGTGCACGAGATCGACAAGAACGACCGTATCGAAGCTCTTCGAAAGTTCCTTGATCGGCACGTCGCAAAGCAGGCCTGAGCCGAGCACGACGACCGTGCGTGTCTCGCGAAGACCGTCCATCGCGCAGAGGATGGCTGTGCGGCTGTTCTCCTCATGCTCCGCCCATGCCCGGCTACAGCGCCTGGCGCGGGACCAGAGGTTGATGGAATAGCGGATGAACCTGCGGTTCGCCTTGCCCGTGACAGGCAACGTCGCGAGATAGTGAAGTGCCTCGATAATCATGGTCGTTCCCGCAATTCGGTGGGCTGCCCTTCGATCTTCGATTCTGGCTTGCGCTTCAAGTCCCTTCGCCCTTGCCGCTATCCTCCCAATCCGCTAGGAAACCGCCACTGTCACGATTGAGCGGAATGCGTTGGAAATGAACGAGAAGCAGAAGAAACCACAAAAGCTCAGGGCTCGCTTGCCGCGCGGCTTCGTCGACCGTTCGGCCGCCGATATCCGCGCCGTCAACGAGATGACCGCGAAGATCCGCGAAGTCTACGAGCATTATGGTTTCGATCCGGTCGAAACGCCGCTCTTGGAATATACCGATGCGCTCGGCAAGTTCCTGCCGGACAGCGACCGTCCGAACGAGGGTGTTTTCTCGCTGCAGGACGACGACGACCAGTGGATGAGCCTGCGCTACGACCTGACGGCGCCGCTCGCCCGCCATGTCGCGGAGAATTTCAACGAGATCCAGCTACCCTACCGCACCTATCGCGCCGGCTACGTGTTCCGCAATGAAAAGCCGGGCCCCGGCCGCTTCCGCCAGTTCATGCAATTCGACGCCGACACCGTCGGCGCGCCAGGTGTTCAGGCCGATGCCGAAATGTGCATGATGATGGCCGATACGCTGGAAGCCCTCGGCATCAAGCGCGGGGATTATGTTATCCGGGTGAACAACCGCAAGGTTCTGGATGGCGTGCTGGAGGCGATCGGCCTCGGCGACGAGGACAAGGCAGGCCAGCGCCTCAACGTGCTGCGCGCCATCGATAAGCTCGACAAGTTCGGCCCTGAGGGCGTGCGGCTTTTGCTCGGCGAAGGCCGCAAGGATGAATCCGGTGACTTCACCAAGGGCGCGGGGCTGACTTCGCAGCAGATTGATCGATTACTTGATTTCATCAATATCTTGCAGACGGCAGAAACGGCACTCGGTTCACATCCGATGGTGCAAAACCCGGTGGCCAGTGCCGAGATTGATGGAGGGGCTATTTTTGACACGCTTCACAACAACTTCAAAGATTCTCCTAAAGGCATTGAAGGGGTTCTTGAGCTAAAGCAGATTTGGCAATTGGTTGAAGCAGCGGACTACGGTCCAGATCGCATCAAGATCGACCCCTCTGTCGTCCGCGGCCTCGAATACTACACCGGCCCTGTCTACGAAGCCGAACTGCTCTTCGACGTGACCAACGAAAAGGGCGAAAAGGTTGTCTTTGGCTCCGTTGGTGGCGGTGGCCGTTATGACGGCCTCGTCTCCCGCTTCATGGGCCAGCCGGTTCCGGCAACCGGCTTCTCGATCGGCGTTTCGCGCCTGATGACGGCGCTGAAGAACCTCGGCAAGCTTGGCCAGAGCGAGGTCATCGAGCCAGTGCTCGTCACAGTCATGGATGGCCAGGACATGGATGCTTTGGGCCGCTACCAGCGCATGACGCAAGCGCTGCGCGCCGCCGGCATCCGCGCCGAAATGTTCCAGGGCAACTGGAAGAAGTTCGGCAACCAGCTGAAATATGCCGACCGCCGCGGCTGCCCAATCGCCATCATCCAGGGCGGCGATGAGCGTGCCCAAGGCGTCGCGCAGATCAAGGACCTGATCGAAGGCAAGCGCTTGTCCAGTGAGATCGAGGACAATGCCAGCTGGCGCGAGGCGCGCGTGGCGCAGGAGACCGTCGCCGAGGCCGATCTGGTGGCCAAGGTGAAGGAAATCCTGGCGGCTCAGGCGGAGGATCGCGCGAGGGCGGGCGGCAATGGGTGATTTTCCACTCCCCAACCCCTCCCCACAAAGGGGAGGGCCCCTGAGCGCCGCCGTCCTGCCCAACGCAGCATTCGCTTGGTCGACCGCGCTGCTTATCTCTTTCGGCGATCGCCGCGGGTTAGTCCTTCTCCCTTGTGGGGAGGGGTTGGGGAGGGGACTTTATTCGGGAGCCACGCCATGGCCCTGATCAACCTCCCCGATTTCGCCAACGACCTCCTGGACGAATTTACCGCCCGCAAGACGGAGCGGATCGACACGCCGGTCATCCAGCCGGCCGAGCCCTTCCTCGACATTGCCGGCGAAGACCTCCGCCGCCGCATCTTCATGACGGAAAGCGAAACCGGCGCCAGCCTCTGCCTGCGGCCGGAATTCACCATTCCCGTCTGCACCCGCCACATCGAGACGGCAACCGGCACGCCGAAACGCTATTCCTATCTCGGCGAAGTCTTTCGCCAGCGCCGCGAGGGTGGAAACGAATTCTATCAGGCAGGCATCGAAGACCTTGGCGACATCAATATCGCCAGCGCCGACGCCCGCGCGATCGGCGATGCGACCGGCATCCTGGCGCGGCTTCTTCCTGGCAAACGCCTCACGGTCACGCTGGGCGATCAGGCCGTCTTCGAAGCCGTGGTCCAGGCGCTCGGCCTACCGCTCGGATGGCAGAAGCGGCTGATCCATGCCTTCGGCAATATGGGCCAGCTTGAAGCGCTGCTCGCGAGCCTCGTCAGCCCGCAATTCGTGACCGATCTGGATGACGATGTCGCACGGCTGATCGCCGCCGGCGACGAGGCAGCACTCATTGCCCATATCGACGCGACGATGCACAGAACGGGCTATTCCTCGAACGCCAGCCGCTCGCCGGCTGAAATCGCTCGCCGGCTGAAGGAGAAGTTGGTCCTTTCGCAAACGCGCCTCGATGATGCGGCCTTCCGCGTGCTCGAAGAGTTCCTGTCGCTGAGGGTGCCGCTCATCAATGCCTCGGCCGCTCTGGCCGGTTTTGCCGATGCCGCCGGGCTGAAGCTCGGCAATGCGCTCTCTCGCTTCGATGGCCGGGTGGCCGCCCTCGGCAATGCCGGGATCGACCTCGCCTCCATCGATTATCGCGCCGCCTTCGGCCGCCCGCTCGATTATTACACCGGCCTTGTCTTCGAGGTGGGCATCCAGGGTTCGTCCGCCGTGCTCGCAGGCGGCGGACGCTTCGACAGGCTGTTGACGCTGCTGGGCGCCAAGGACCGCATTCCAGCCGTTGGCTTCTCGCTCTGGCTCGACCGCATCGAAACGGAAAGGGCGGCCCCATGACCATCACCATCGCGCTGCCCTCCAAGGGCCGGATGAAGGACGATGCCTCGACACTCTTCGAGCGCGCCGGCATGAGGATCATCGCCGTCGGCAATGACCGCTCCTATCGCGGCCGTGTCGAGGGTTGGGACGACGTCGAGATCGCCTTCCTGTCGGCCTCGGAAATATCGCGCGAACTCGGCAACGGCACCATCGATTTCGGCGTGACCGGGGAAGACCTGGTGCGCGAAGGGCTGGCGGAAGCCGACAGGCGCGTCGAATTCTGCGCCCGCCTCGGTTTCGGCCGCGCCGACGTGGTGGTTGCCGTTCCTGAGATCTGGCTCGATGTCGACACCATGGCCGATCTCGGCGATGTCGCGGCCGACTTCCGCGCCCGCCATGGCCGCCGTTTGACCATCGCAACCAAGTATTGGCGGCTGACGCAGCAGTTCTTCTCCAGCCAGCATGGCATCCAGCTCTACCGCATCGTCGAAAGCCTTGGTGCGACGGAAGGGGCCCCGGCCTCCGGCTCCGCTGATATCATCGTCGACATCACCTCGACGGGCTCCACCTTGAGGGCGAACCATCTGCGGGTGCTGAACGACGGTGTGATCTTGCGCTCGGAAGCCTGCCTCGTCCGCGCCCGCAAGGAGAGCCACGCCGGCGAGCCGTCGGTGGCGAGGATCATAGAGGCGGTGCGCAGCGCCCTTTGATTTCTGCAAAGAACCAAACGAACAACCCGCCGTCTTTCCGACGGCGGGTTTCTTCTGCTTGGGAGGATGTTGCGCGCTTAGGCGGCAACGGCATATGCGCCACGGCGTGCATCCAGCGAATAGGCGCCCGGGCCGAAGGTGGCGAGGAGGATATAGGCGCCGGCAAGCGTCAGGTTCTTCATCAGCATGATCTGGTTGAGCACGTTGATCCAGCCATTGGCCGCAGCCGGAAAATCCGGAACGTTGATCGTGCCGCTGTGGAAGACGAGGCCGGTGAAGGCGCAGAAGAGGGCGAGTGCCCAGCCGACGATACGGGTCTGGAAACCAACGAGGACGGCAAGCCCGGCAACAAGCTCAAAGAGGCCAGCGGCATAGGCGAGAAGTGTTGCGGCAGGAAGGCCGGCACCGCTGATCATCCCGGCCGTACCGGCCGGATCGGTGAGCTTGCCGAAGCCGGACATGATGAACATAAACGAAAGCAGGATGCGGGCGACAAGAAGGACGATGTTGGTGGTATTCGACATGGACGCGATCTCCGTTTGAATTGCTCTGGAGGTCCCCGTCCCCCGGCACCGTTTGAACCCCGATTGGACGGCGTTGTCGCCTTTTTTGGGCACGATGAAAAGATAAACAAATGAGGATGGTTTGTTCACTAATCTGAAACGATCACTCCGTTGAGCGGCTTGTCTTTTGCGTCGCCGGTCTTCTATGTTCGCCACCAACCCCCAGGAGAAAATGGCATGGCAGACCTTTCCGCATTTCCGATCACCAAGCGCTGGCCGGCGCAGAACAAAATGTTATTCAGCTTTATTCGCTGCAAACGCCGAACGGCGTGAAGATAGCGATCGCGCTGGAAGAGCTCGGTCTGCCTTACGAGCCGCATTACACTGGCACGGCTTTGAAACCGTGTTGGCCTACAAGCTCGAAGAACGGGGCGGATACCTGTGCAAGGTCGATCCCCGCCACACCTCGCAGACCTGTTCGGCCTGCGCAGCCGTGGACAGGGAAAGCCGCGAAAGCCAAGCGTCTTTCCGCTGTTGCCAATGCGGCTTGCGCGCCCATGCCGACCACAATGCTGCAATCAACATCCTGCGTCGGAACACGGCGTCTATGATCGTCGAGGAAGGGCAGCGGCTCTCCGTTGAAGCGATAACCATCGGCGGAGCTTCGCGCCCCCTCGGAAATCCCCCGCTTGCAAACGGGGGAAGATGTTAATGTCGCCGAAAAGCCCCAGCATTCTCGGCATGCCGGTCGCAGGATCGGCCTTTCTCTTACGATGCTTGCGCCTGTTGCCGGCTTGCCGTCTGGTTTGCCCCATCCAGCTTGAAGCGCGGAAAGATGAAGACCCCTGCCATACCGCCACTGAATTTTTCCTCCACTCCGCTCGATTCACCCATGCAGAAAACCGGCTGACGCAGGCTGTTCGGCATCATGATCGTCGTGGAAAAGCAGAAGGACGACGAAAGTGTTGTGGCTTGTTCGAAAAGCGCGAGGATATGCCCCCGATCTTTCGGATCATAGCAGCGCAGCAGGCTCAGAAGGCCGCATTCCTGTGCCGAAAGGCCATGCAGCAGGCTGCTCCAGTCGCCGAGGCGGATGATTCCGCTTGAAAAGTCGCCGGCCCAGGCCTCGGAGACCGAAAATTGTGCAATCATATCCTGATTACGATGGGTCAGATCCAGCGAGCCAGGCATCAGGGGGGCGGCAACAGTTGCTTTGGCGATTTTAAACAAGGGGTTCCCCGGTTCGGGCGCAGTCTCCGCTGCGCTGCGGTCAGAGCGAAACAGGGTCATACGGCGCCAGGCATCATGCCTGCGGTCTGGAACCTCGATCGCCGGCGGGGCAGTGAGGCTTGCTCTTGCTTGTCGCGCAAACGTTCGTCGCCGAATGTTCGCGCAGGTTGAGACGGCGTTCCGGCCTCGCTGGCGGGTGAAAACGATCCTCGAACACACATCAATTGCAGCGCGGATTTATAGGAGCTTTTCGCCAAACGGCAACGGCTTTTTCGGGGCGGAACCCTCGTCCGGCCAAGACGGTTCAACCGGCTATTTTGCTGGAAAACGTCGCATGAGAAGTACAAAGAATCAATTTGTGATGGATTGTGCGTGGTTTCGCTTCGCAAAGAAGTGGTTTTTGCCCGGCAAATGCCTCTTTAAGCGAAATTCGAATATTTGTTGAAAAATCTGGCGGCGCAAGCTTCGCGAAAGCTCCGGGCTGGTGGCGGCAAGAGAACGGGCCAAGTTAAACGCTTTGGAAAGTCGACGGCTTGCCCTGCGCGTGCGCAGCTGCGAATCGGGCTCAAAAGAAAAGGGCGGCCCGAAGACCGCCCTTCCTGAACTGAACCGGATGGCTCAGATGCGAGACCTCAGTCTCACATCATGTCCATGCCGCCCATTCCGCCCATGCCGCCCGGCATCGCCGGAGCGTCCTTCTTCGGCAGCTCGGCGATCATCGCTTCCGTGGTGATCAGCAGCGAAGCAACCGAGGCTGCATTCTGCAGAGCCGTACGGACGACCTTGACCGGGTCGACGATACCCATGGCGATCATATCGCCATATTCGCTCGTCTGGGCGTTGTAGCCGTAGTTGTCGTCATTCTTGTCGAGGATCTTGCCGACGACGATCGAAGCTTCGTCACCAGCGTTGTCAGCGATCTGGCGAACCAGCGACTGCAGCGCCTTGCGAACGATGTTGATGCCGGCTTCCTGATCGTCGTTCACGCCCTTGGACGTGATCTTGACGGAGGAACGGAGCAGGGCAACGCCGCCGCCCGGGACGATACCTTCCTGAACAGCAGCGCGCGTCGCATTGAGGGCGTCGTCGATGCGGTCCTTCTTTTCCTTCACTTCGACTTCCGTCGAGCCGCCGACGCGGATGACGGCAACGCCGCCTGCGAGCTTGGCAAGGCGTTCCTGCAGCTTCTCGCGGTCGTAGTCGGAGGTGGTTTCTTCGATCTGCGCCTTGATCTGCGCAACGCGGCCTTCGATGTCGGACTTGGCGCCGGCGCCGTCGACGATCGTGGTGTTTTCCTTGGAGATCGAAACCTTCTTGGTGCGGCCGAGCATGTCGAGGGTGACGGACTCGAGCTTGATGCCGAGATCTTCGGAGATGACCGTACCACCGGTCAGGATCGCGATGTCCTCGAGCATGGCCTTGCGGCGGTCGCCGAAGCCCGGAGCCTTGACGGCAGCAATCTTCAGCCCGCCGCGCAGCTTGTTGACGACGAGCGTTGCAAGCGCTTCGCCTTCGACGTCTTCAGCGATGATCAGCAGCGGCTTGCCGGTCTGAACGACGGCTTCGAGAACCGGAAGCATCGACTGCAGGTTGGAGAGCTTCTTCTCGTGCAGAAGGATATAGGCGTCGTCGAGGTCAGCAACCATCTTTTCCGGGTTGGTCACGAAGTACGGGCTGAGATAGCCGCGGTCGAACTGCATGCCTTCGACGACTTCGAGTTCGGTTTCGGCGGTCTTGGCTTCTTCGACAGTGATGACGCCTTCGTTGCCGACCTTCTGCATGGCTTCAGCAATGTCGCGACCGACCTGGCTGTCGCCGTTTGCGGAGATCGTGCCGACCTGTGCAACTTCTTCCGAAGTGGAGATCTTCTTGGCCTTGGCCTGGAGATCCTTGACGACTTCAGTAACGGCAAGATCGATACCGCGCTTCAGATCCATCGGGTTCATGCCGGCTGCAACGGCCTTGTTGCCTTCGCGAACGATGGCCTGAGCAAGAACGGTTGCGGTCGTGGTGCCGTCACCGGCGATGTCGTTGGTCTTCGAAGCGACTTCGCGGACCATCTGGGCGCCCATGTTTTCGAACTTGTCGTCCAGTTCGATTTCCTTGGCGACCGAAACACCGTCCTTGGTGATGCGCGGCGCGCCGAAGGACTTGTCGATGATGACGTTGCGACCCTTCGGGCCGAGCGTTACCTTGACTGCGTCAGCGAGGATATCGACGCCGCGCAGCATCTTTTCGCGCGCGGTGCGGCCGAACTTAATTTCTTTAGCTGCCATTTTGAAAACTCCTGAGAAGGGTTGTCAGCGATTTCGGTAAAAAGCGACCGGCTGGATCAGCCGATGATGCCCATGATGTCGGCTTCCTTCATGATCAGAAGGTCTTCGCCGTTGATCTTGACTTCTGTGCCGGACCACTTGCCGAACAGAACGCGGTCGCCAGCCTTGACGTCGAGAGCGACGACCTTGCCGGACTCGTCACGAGCGCCGGAGCCGACGGCGACGATTTCGCCTTCCTGCGGCTTTTCCTTAGCGGTATCGGGAATGATGATGCCGCCTTTGGTCTTTTCTTCGGATTCAACGCGGCGAACGACGACGCGGTCGTGAAGGGGGCGGAAATTGGTGCTTGCCATTGTCTAATCCCTCGATCAAATGACATTCGCAGGCCGGGCGGCCCACATGGATAAGTGTTAGCACTCTCCGTTGAGGAGTGCTAGCGCCGAGCATTTAGGGATGGCTCCAGAAGGAGTCAAGAAGCCCCATCACGGAATTTTGCGCCGGAATTGTGAAGAGGGCGGGAATTGTTTGAAGCATCGCCCGATTCGACGCGCGTCGGTTGCCTGAGCTTCGGAGTGCCCGCGCAGGCTGTCAACGGCGTGGCCGTTCCTCTCGTGGAAGGTCCGACGGTTTTTCCTGAAGATCGCCCGAAAATCCCTTGCCATCGCGACATGCCTTTGCAATGTCACGCCTGACTGAAAGCAAATCGGGAAATCGGATGGCCAAGCGGATTAGAAGTTTTGCGGAGATCACCAGCCAGTATGATGCGGTGTTCTGCGATGTCTGGGGCGTGCTGCACAATGGCGTCGATCCCTTCCCGACGGCCGCTGCCGCTCTGGAAGCCGCGCGCGGCGAGGGGCTTGCCGTCATCCTCATCACCAATTCGCCGCGCATCGCGCCTCAGGTGGTCGCCCAGCTTCGCCAGATCGGCATCCAGGACGGCGCCTATGACCGGATCGTCACCTCCGGCGACGTCACCCGCGGCCTGATCGCCGAAGGCCCGAAGAAGGTGTTCCTGCTTGGCCCGGATCGCGATCTGGCCATCATCGAAGGTCTCGGCGTCGAGCGCGTCGATGCGAAGGACGCTCAATCCGTGGTCTGCACCGGTTTCTTCGACGACGAGACGGAAAAGCCGGAAGACTACACGGATATGCTCAAGGATTTTCAGGCACGCAACGTGCCGATGGTCTGCGCCAATCCGGACCTCGTCGTTGAACGTGGTCACCGCATCATCCCCTGCGCCGGCGCCATGGCTGCCTATTACCACCAGTTGGGCGGCGAGATCCGCATCGCCGGAAAGCCGCACGCGCCGATCTACGACGCCGTGCTGAAAACCGCGCACGAACTCCACGGCGATTTCCCGAAAAGCCGCATTCTTGCCATCGGCGACGGCATGCCGACGGATGTGCACGGCGCTCTCGATTACGGCCTCGATCTCCTCTATATCAGCGGCGGTATCCACGCGAAGGAATACACACTGAACGGCGAGACCGACGAGGCGATCCTGCATGCCTATCTCGAACACGAGAAGGCCGCGCCCAAGTGGTGGATGCCGCGCCTCGCATAAGAAGAAGCCCGCCGATGACCGTTTTTCACCGCAATGAAACCCGCGAACCCTTGCCTGCCCACCTGAAGGGCGGGGTGATTGCCATCGGCAATTTCGACGGCGTTCATCGCGGCCATCAATCGGTGCTGAACCGCGCGCTGGAAATCTCGAACGAGCGGGACATCCCGGCGCTGGTGCTGACTTTTGAGCCGCATCCCCGCACGGTCTTCAGGCCGGAAACACCGGTCTTCCGCATCACGCCCGCACCCCTGAAGGCCCGCATCCTGGAAGCGATCGGCTTCAACGCCGTTATCGAATATCCCTTCGACCGCGAATTCTCGCAGCGCTCGCCGGACGACTTCATCCACGGCATCTTGAAGGACTGGCTGGGCGCCTCCGAAGTCGTCACCGGCTTCGACTTCCATTTCGGCAAGAATCGCGAGGGCGGCCCGGCCTTCCTTATGGATGCCGGCCATAAATACGGTTTCGGCGTCACGCTGATCGACGCCTTTCGCGACGAGAATGCCGAGGTCGTCTCATCGAGCCGCATCCGCGAGTTGTTGAAGGAAGGCGATGTCAGCGAGGCCGCCGCGCTGCTCGGCTACCGCTACACAGTCGAGGCTGAGGTGATCGGCGGCGAAAAGCTTGGCCGCGAGCTCGGTTTTCCAACCGCAAACATGCAGCTTCCGCCGGAGGCCGAACTTGCAGCCGGCATCTACGCCGTCCGCTTCCGCCGGGACGACGGCAAGCTCTACGATGCAGTTGCGAGCTACGGCCGCCGCCCGACGGTGATCGAAAACGGTGCGCCGCTGCTGGAGACCTATCTCTTCGATTTCAGCGGCGACCTCTACGGCCGGACCTGTTCCGTCTCCTTCTTCGGCCACCTGCGGCCCGAACTGAAGTTCGACGGCCTGGAACCGCTCGTCGAGCAGATCAAGCGTGACGAGCAGGAGGCGAAGGCGCTGCTTGCGGGTGTCCGGCCGCTCGGCGAACTCGACCTTAAGCTTTGTTTCGTCTGACGCCGCGATGCCGGTGGGCACGGCCTCAAATCCCTCTTCCTTTTTCCGGCAAAAACGCCTATGAACCGCCGCTATGAATAAAGTCCGGCTGTCGAGTGCGATGCGAATTATCGGCCCGGCCTTCCGCGCGCGCTGAGCCGCCGGAAGGTCCGGGTTTTTGGCGCTTGGGCAAACGAGCGCTTCCGTCATCAGACATTTTTGAAGCCGTCGCGCCTTGAAGGCGCCCAGAAACGATTGCTGAAACATGACCGACACAGCCGAAAAGATCGACTACTCGAAGACCCTCTACCTGCCCGAAACCGACTTCCCGATGCGCGCCGGCCTGCCGCAGAAGGAGCCGGAAATCGTTGCACGCTGGCAGCAGATGGGCCTCTACAGGAAGCTGCGCGCATCCGCTGCCGGACGCGAGAAGTTCGTCCTCCATGACGGCCCGCCCTATGCGAACGGCAACATCCATATCGGCCACGCGCTGAACAAGATCCTCAAGGACGTCATCAACCGCTCGTTCCAGATGCGCGGCTTTGACGCCAACTACGTTCCCGGCTGGGACTGCCACGGCCTTCCGATCGAATGGAAGATCGAGGAGAAATACCGCGAGAAGGGCAAGAACAAGGACGAAGTTCCGATCAACGAATTCCGCAAGGAATGCCGCGACTTCGCCGCCGGCTGGATCAAGGTTCAGTCCGAGGAGTTCAAGCGCCTCGGCATCGAGGGCGACTTCGATAATCCCTATACGACGATGCACTTCCACGCCGAATCGCGCATTGCCGGCGAGCTTTTGAAGATCGCAAGAAGCGGCCAGCTCTACCGCGGCTCCAAGCCGGTCATGTGGTCGGTCGTCGAGCGCACTGCGCTGGCGGAAGCCGAAGTCGAATACGCCGATGTCGAAAGCGACATGATCTGGGTGAAGTTCCCCGTCGCGGAAGGCCCCGCCGCTCTGGCCGGCGCCTTCGTGGTCATCTGGACGACGACCCCCTGGACGATCCCGGGCAACCGCGCGGTCGCGTTCTCGTCGCGCTACCCCTATGGCCTCTACGAAGTTGCGACCGCCGAGAACGACTTCGGCCCGCAGCCGGGCGAGAAGCTGATCTTTGCCAGGCGCTTGGCTGAGGAGTCCGCTGCCAAGGCGAAAGTGACCTTCAATTTCGTTCGCGATATTAAAGCGGATGAACTTGCCGCCGTCACCTGCGCGCACCCGCTGCACGGCCTGGGCGGCGGCTATGATTTCCAAGTGCCGCTGCTTGATGGCGAGCATGTGACCGATGACGCCGGTACCGGTTTCGTCCATACCGCCCCCAGCCACGGTCGCGAGGACTTCGATGCCTGGATGGACAATATGCGGGAGCTCGAAGCGCGCGGCATCTCGTCCACGATCCCGTTCCCGGTCGACGATGCCGGCTTCTTCACCATCGACGCGCCCGGCTTCGGCCCGGATGCGGAAGGCGGCGCGGCGCGCGTTATCGATGACAGCGGCAAGAAGGGTGATGCCAATGAGCGCGTCATCAAAGCGTTGATCGCCCGCCACGCGCTCTTCGCACGCGGCCGCCTGAAGCACTCTTATCCGCATTCCTGGCGCTCGAAGAAGCCGGTCATCTTCCGCAACACGCCGCAGTGGTTCGTCCATATGGACAAGGAGCTCGGCGACGGAACGACGCTGCGCTCCCGAGCGCTGAACGCGATCGACGAGACCCGCTTCGTACCGGCTGTCGGCCAGAATCGCCTGCGCGCCATGATCGAACAGCGCCCGGACTGGGTGCTTTCGCGCCAGCGCGCCTGGGGCGTGCCGATCTGCGTCTTCGTCGACGAGCAAGGCCAGATCCTGCAGGACGACGAGGTCAATGCCCGCATCCTCGAAGCCTTCGAAAAGGAAGGCGCCGACGCCTGGTTCGCCGAAGGTGCGCGTGAGCGTTTCCTCGGCAAGAAGGCGAACGAGCCGTGGAAGCAGGTCATGGATATCCTCGACGTCTGGTTCGACTCGGGCTCCACGCACACCTTTACGCTGGAAGACCGCCCGGACCTTAAGTGGCCGGCCGATCTCTATCTCGAAGGCTCGGACCAGCATCGCGGCTGGTTTCATTCCTCGCTGCTTGAATCGGCCGCTACCCGCGGCCGCGCGCCCTACAACGCCGTCCTCACCCATGGCTTCACCATGGACGAGAAGGGCGAGAAGATGTCGAAGTCCAAGGGCAACGTCACTGCGCCGCAGGAAGTTATGAAGGATGCCGGTGCGGATATCCTCCGCCTCTGGGTCATGACCTCCGACTACGCGGACGACCTTCGCGTCGGCAAGACGATCATCCAGACGAATGTCGATGCCTACCGAAAGCTCCGCAACACGATCCGCTGGATGCTTGGCACACTCGCCCACGACAAGGGCGAAGTGATCGCGCTCGCCGATCTGCCGGAACTGGAGCAGCTGATGCTCCACCGCCTGGCCGAGCTCGACGAGCTCGTGCGCGAGAACTATGATGCCTTCGACTTCAAGAAGATCGCCCGCGCGCTGATCGACTTTGCCAATGTCGAGCTCTCGGCCTTTTATTTCGACATCCGCAAGGACACGCTCTACTGCGATGCGCCGTCGAGCCAGCGGCGCCGTGCGGCTCTCCATGTCATCCGCAATATCTTCGATAGCATGGTGACCTGGATGGCGCCGATGCTGCCCTTCACGATGGAAGAGGCGTGGCTGTCGCGCGATCCGTCGGCGGTCTCGGTTCATCTCGAGCAGTTCCCGGCGATCCCGCCTGAATGGAAGAACGAGGCGCTGGCCGGCAAGTGGAAGAAGGTCCGTGTGATCCGTTCGGTCGTCACCGGCGCTCTGGAGATCGAGCGAAAGGACAAGCGGATCGGCTCGTCGCTGGAAGCAGCGCCCGTCGTGCATGTCACGGACAGCGTGCTTCGCGCTGCTCTTGATGGGCTGGATTTCTCGGAAATCTGCATCACCTCGGATATTGCCGTCGACGGCGCCGAGGGGCCGGCCGAGGCCTTCCGGCTGCCGGAAGTTCCCGGAGTCAGCGTCGAGCCAGCACTTGCCGAGGGCACCAAATGCGCCCGCTCCTGGCGTATCACCAAGGATGTCGGCTCCGATCCGCAGTATCCGGATGTATCAGCGCGCGATGCCGCTGCATTGCGTGAACTCGGATTGTAAGACTGAAGAAAATTGCCGGATGAATTGCTCTTTTGCAGTTCATCCGGTAAAAGCTGCCTGAAAATGGCCGGATTTTTACGTCAGGGGGACGATCATCCGGTAGGGCGATGATTGCACCGGCATGGCTGGAAGGGTTTTCATGTTAGCGACGCGTTGGTTCCGTGCAGGCGCTTGCCTGGCTGTTGTTGTGGCGGCGGGCTCGATGGCTTCCGGCTGCAGCCCGACCTACGGTACAGGCACGACGGCGATGGAGCAGCTTGGCGACGATATCGGCCAGTCCGTGTCTCTGGCTCCCCGCGAGCCGAAGAACAAGGGCGTCAAGTACACGCCGCGCCCGACGCTCGTCTTGCCTGCCCAGGCTTCCAGGGAAGCGCTGGTCGAGCCGCAGCAGACGATCGCCAGCAAGGAAAATCCGCAGTGGGTCGAATCGCCGGAAGAAACCCGTGCACGCCTCGTCAAGGAAGCCGACGATAACGAAGACAAGTATACCTATGTCTCGCCGCTCGCCAAGAACGGCGTCGAAGGCGGTCGCCAGACGACCGAAGCGCAGACCAAGGCCTACCGCGAAGCCCGTGCCCTGCAGAAGGGGGCCTATCTCGATCAGCGCCGCTACATTTCCGATCCGCCGTCGACCTATCGCCAGGTCGACGATCCCGCCAAGCTGGAAGACCTTGGCGAACCCGAGCTCAAGAAGGCAAAGCAGCGCAAGAAGGATGCCGCAGTTGCCGGCACCGGCAAGAAGTGGTGGAACTTCCTTCAGTAAGTTCAGGCCATCTCAGGCTTGCCGCGCCGCAAACCAGCCGCGAACGAGCGCGATGTGCACAATCGGACACCCGAAAAGAATGCAGCCGGTGAAAGCGATATCGTTTCCGCCGGCCATGCCGCTTACGATCAGCAGCATGAATATGGCGACGGCAAGTGCCGGCACGAAGCCGAAGGCCATGAGCCGGCGCGCCGACCAGTTCACCTTGCCCCGCAAGACCATTGCATCGGGATTTTCTCTGCACCCGGCGCGACCGCCCTGTAAGCCGAGGCGGCGACCGCGACTATGGCGGCGAGAACAAGAATGCTGGGGGTCATGGAAGCTCTCTCTTTTCGGCAAAGAACGTCCTGAGAATGTCCGCTGATTCCGTTTCGTTCAAGCCGGAATAGACCTCCGGCGCGTGATGGCAGGTCGGCTGGGCGTAAAACCGCACACCATTGTCGACTGCCCCGCCTTTGGGATCTTCCGCGCCGTAATAGAGCCTGCGGATGCGCGCGAACGAGATGGCCGCGGCACACATGGTGCAGGGTTCCAGCGACACGTAGAGGTCGGCGCCAAGCAGACGCTCCTGCCCCAGGACTTCGCAAGCCATGCGGATCGCAGCCACTTCGGCATGGGCCGTGACGTCGTTGAGCTCCCGCGTCCGGTTGCCGGCGCGCGCGACGACGGCGCCATCGAGCACCACCACGGCGCCGATCGGCACTTCGCCGCGCTCGCCCGCTGCTCGCGCTTCGTCAAGGGCCATCTCCATAAACCGATTTGTCTTCACGATCCGGCAATTTCCCACTTAACCGCAAGGGCGCGACCTGATAGACAGGCCCCAAAAGGCAGGCAAACAACAAATGACATTCAAAGACAAGCCAAAACGGCCGGGCGGCAAGCCCTCCGCGCACGATGCGCGGCCGAAAACCGAAGGCAAACCGGCAAGGAACTCGGCGGCCCCCAAGGCTGCAGCCGCCGAGACCGAAGGCGAAACCAAGGCGGAACGCATCTCCAAGGTCATGGCGCGCGCAGGCGTTGCCTCGCGCCGCGACATCGAGCGCATGATCATGGAAGGCCGCGTCACGCTGAACGGCAAGACGCTCGATACGCCGGTGGTCAATGTGACGCTTACCGACAAGATCGAGGTCGACGGTGTGCCGATCCGCGGCATCGAGCGCACGCGCCTGTGGCTCTATCACAAGCCGGCCGGTCTGGTGACCACCAATTCCGACCCGGAAGGCCGCTCGACGGTTTTCGACAACCTGCCAGAAGAGCTGCCGCGTGTCATGTCGATCGGCCGGCTCGACATCAATACCGAAGGTTTGCTGCTGCTGACCAATGACGGCGGTCTTGCCCGCGCGCTCGAACTGCCGACCACCGGCTGGCTCCGCCGCTACCGCGTGCGCGCCCATGGCGAGATCGATCAGGAAGCGCTCGACAAGCTGAAGGACGGCATTGCCGTCGACGGCGTGCTCTACGGCTCCATCGAAGCGACGCTTGACCGCACCCAGGGTTCCAACGTCTGGATCACCATGGGTCTTCGCGAAGGCAAGAACCGTGAAATCAAGAATGTGCTCGGCGCGCTCGGCCTCGACGTCAACCGTCTCATCCGCGTTTCCTACGGTCCGTTCCAACTCGGCGATCTGCCAGAAGGCCACGTGGTTGAAGTGCGCGGACGCACGCTGCGCGATCAGCTTGGACCGCGCCTGATCGAGGACGCCAAGGCGAACTTCGATGCCCCGATCTACAACGCGCCTGCCCTTGCTGCCGAGGACGAGGTGGAAACGAAGCCGGAGAAGCGCGAGCGCTCCTGGAAGCCTGAGGACAAGCGCGAGCGTGCTTTGAGCCGTCTCGACACCAAGCGTGACGATCGCCGTGATGACCGCCGGGATGGCAGGCGCGAAGGCGACCGCGATGTTGGCCGCAGGGAAGACGACCGGCCTAAGCGCCCGGCGCTTGGCAGCCGCAGAAACGCCAACGTCTGGATGGCGCCCGGCGCCCGTCCGCTCGGCGAAAAGGCTGCCGCCAAGGCTGCGAAGAATGCCCAGACCGCCCGCAAGCGTGGCGAGAAGCCGGGCAGCAGTAAGCCGCAGCCCTCCAACTACGGCGACGACCGGCCACGCGTGCAGATCAACCGCGCCCGCGACGAAGAAGGCGAGTGGATCCGCTCCAGCGAAGTTTCGCCGAAGTCCAAGGATGACGGCGAGGGTTTTGGCCGCAAGCGCTCGTTCGGCGATCGTCCTGCACGTCCGGATCGCCGTCCTGCCGATCGTCCGGCTCGTGGCGAGCGCCCGTCCGGCGACCGCCCTCCGCGCGGGGATCGGCCCTTCGGCGACAAGCCCCGTGGCGATCGCAGACCACGTGCTGAGGGTGACGAACGTCCCCGTTCTTTCGGTGATCGTCCCGCGCGTGGTGACCGCCCGTCAGGTGACCGTCCTCCGCGTGGGGATCGGCCCTTTAGCGACAAGCCCCGTAGCGACCGCAGACCACGCGAAGAAGGTGACGAGCGTCCCCATTCCTTCGGCGATCGTCCGCGCACTGCCCGCAGCGCTCCCGGCGAGGGCCGCTCCGAACGTCCGCGCGGCGAAAGGCCGTTTGGCGATAAACCTGCGGGCGACAAGCCCCGTGGCAAGAGCTTCGGCAAGCCGGGCGGCGGCTCCAAGAATTTCTCAAGCAAGCCTAAGGGCGATCGGCCGGGCGGTGGTGGCAAGCCTTCGGGCGCGCCGTCGCGCGGTGGACCGAAAGGAAAGGGAATGACGCGCGGTGCGGATCGTCGGCGGTGAGTTTCGCGGACGGCCGCTCGCCGTACCGAAGTCGAACGACATCCGGCCGACTGCCGACCGGACGCGTGAGAGCCTGTTCAATATCCTGAGCCACGCCTATTCGGAATGCATCGACGGCACCCGGATTCTCGATCTTTTTGCCGGCACCGGCGCCGTCGGACTTGAAGCCATCTCGCGCGGCTGCCGTCATGCGCTCTTTGTCGAAAACAGCGTCGAGGGCAGGGGGCTTCTCTGGGAGAATATCGATGCGCTCGGCCTCCACGGCCGCACCCGCATTCTGCGGCGTGACGCCACGGACCTGGGTTCCGTCGGCAATCTCGAGCCCTTCAGCATGCTTTTCGCCGATCCACCCTATGGCAAGGGTCTGGGTGAAAAGGCGATGGCAGCTGCCGCCAAGGGCGGCTGGCTCGTGCCGGGCGCGATTGCCGTTCTCGAAGAGCGATCGGATGTTGCCGTTTCAGTTGATCCTTCCTATCTCTTCCTCGAAGATCGCATCTTTGGCGATACAAGGGTTCATTTCTTCCGCTACCAGCCTGAATAAGGGCGGCGGGTTATCCGGAGTTGGGTTGTGCGGCAGGCGGCGGTTATTGCGAATAACGAAATGCCTGTTGCGAGCCGCATGCCGACGGTGGCCATCGCCTTCGGCGGCGGCGGTGCCCGTGGGCTCGCCCATATCCACGTGATCGAAGCCCTGGACGAGCTCGGCATCCGGCCCGTTGCGATTTCCGGCGCGTCGATCGGCGCCATCATGGGCGCGGGCATGGCGGCCGGCATGAGTGGCGAGGCGATCCGCGAGCACGCGCTGATGACGGTCGGTAACAAGACGGCTGTCGTCAGCCGCATCTGGGGTCTGCGGCCGCAGACGGTCCGGGACGCCGTCGCAAAGGGCATCCGTATCGGCCAGTTCAATCTCGAGCGTATCCTCAAGGCTTTCCTGCCGGCCGGCCTGCCCGATCGCTTCGAAGATCTGCCTATTCCGATGAACGTCATCACGACCGATTACTACGGTCAGAGCGAAGTCATCATTGGCGAAGGAGCGCTGTTTCCGGCGCTTGCCGCATCGTCTTCCATCCCTGCCGTCTTCATGCCCGTTCGCCTCCACGGCCGGGTGATGATCGATGGCGGCATCAGCAATCCGGTCCCATACGAGTGCCTGATGGATATTGCCGACATCGTCATCGGTGTCGATGTCGTCGGTGCGCCGGAAGGCGACGGCACACATATTCCGAACCGCATGGAAAGCATTTTCGGTTCCGGCCAACTGATGATGCAGACGGCAATCACGCTGAAACTCAAGCTCCAGCCGCCGCATATCTTCCTGCGCCCGGCCGTCGGCCGCACTGGCGTGATGGATTTTCTCAAGGCGCGCGAGGTACTGGCGATGTCTGCGGGCGTCAAGGATGAACTGAAGCGCGCACTCGATCAGGAATTTGAAGCCCGCCTCAGAGCTTAGGCATCCGCTCTCACGTCAGCCGTTCCCGCTAGCGGATCTTCGTCGAAATCCATCGTTCGCTTCGGCCTCACCAGCGGTTCTGGCCGGACCGGCTGGGAAAAGAGCATGTCGCGGCCCGCCTGCAGCCCGCCGGTTACCTGAAGCACCAGCCGCTCCTCGTCGCGCTTGCGGATATCCTCGCCGATCTCCAAGGCGTCCTGATCGTCGACCCCGAGTGCCTCAAGCGTGCGGCGGCCAAACAGCAGGCCGGATTCCAGCGTTTCGCGCAGTTCGTAGTCGACATTGCGATTCCTGAGGGCGATCGAATGGACACGGTCGTAGGAGCGTACGAAGAGTTTCGCGTGCGGATATTCGGCCTGCACCAGATCCACCACCTTGTCGGTGATTTCCCGCTTCTGCGTGCAGACGACGACGATCTTCGCCTTGTCGATGCCGGCCGAGCGCAGCACGTCCTTGCGCGTTCCGTCGCCGAAATAGATACGGAAGCCGAAGGAGGACGCCTGGCGGATACGGTCCGCGGAGAAATCGATGACCGTCACGTCGCGCCCGCCCGCGAGCAGGATCTGCGCGGCGATCTGGCCGAAACGCGAGAAGCCGACCATCAGCACATCGGCGCCCGCACCCTCGAAGTCCTCATCGAGCTCCTCCTGATCCTCGCCTTTCAGCATACGTTTCGAAAGTGCTGCCCCGAGCGGAGTCAGCGCCATCGACAGTGTAACGATGGCGACCAGAAGCGATGCCGTGCTGAAGGGCATCAGTCCCGCCGCACCGGCGGTCGTAAACAGCACGAAGCCGAACTCGCCGCCCTGCGGCAGCAGGAAAGCGATGCGGATGGCGTCGTCGTGCGAAGAACCGCTCACCCGGCAGAGGCCGTAGATGATCACAGCTTTGACGGCCATCACGATCGGCACCGCGGCGACGATGAAGAGCGCGTTGTCGATCAGCACATCCAGTTCCAGCGACAGGCCGACCGCCATGAAGAAGATCGCGAGAAGCACGCCGCGGAAAGGTTCGATATCCGCCTCAAGCTCATGCCGGTAGGAGGATTCGGCGAGCATGACGCCGGACAGGAACGCGCCCATCGCCATGGAAAGCCCGGCAAACTGCATCAGGCTCGCCGATCCCATGACCACGAAAAGCGCCGCGACGATCATCGCCTCGCGTGCTCCGGTCCTTGCAATGACCTGGAAGAGCGGCGTCAGCAGATAGCGCCCCATGACGATCATCGCGCCGACGGCACCGACCGCGATCGCAAAGTCCAGAAGCGGCGCATTGCTGCCGGTTCCACCGTCGAGAATGGTGATCAGCGCCAAGAGCGGCACGATTGCCAGGTCCTGGAAAAGCAGCATCGAAAAGGAGCGCTGCCCGTATTTGGAGTTCACCTCGCCAGCATCATCGAGGATCTGCATCGCAAAGGCAGTGGAAGAAAGCGCCAGCCCAAAGCCCGCAACGACGCTTCCCCGCCAGTCGAGCACGCCGGAGAAATAGGCAAGCCCCGTCAGCGCCAGTCCCGTCAGCATCACCTGCGCGGTGCCGAGCCCGAAGATGTCGCGTCGCATCTGCCAGAGTCGCGAGGGCTTGAGCTCGAGGCCGATGATGAAGAGCAGGAAGACGACGCCGAGCTCGGCAACGCCCAAAATCTGCTCGCCGTCCGTGATGCCATGAAAAATCGGACCGATAACGACGCCCGCGGCAAGATAGCCGAGCACCGTGCCGAGCCCGAGCTTCTTGAAGATCGGGGCGGCGACGACCGCGCCGCCGAGCAGCAGGATCGTTTCGGAAAAGAGGGCATTGGGGGCGGACATGTCGCGGAGTTTCTTTCAATGGCGGGAAGCGCGCAAGCCGCGCGAAAAAGAATCGGCGGCCGCGGCCTTGATGCTTTCGGAAGTGCACAATAAATGGAAGCCCAAGGAAAGGCCAAATCATGTCCTCAGAAATAGATTCCTCGACACTTCTTTCCCGTGCAAGCCAGTTGATCGATCTTGCCAGGAAGGCCGGCGCCGATGCCGCCGATGCGGTTGTCGTGCGCTCGCGCTCGCAATCCGTCGGCATCCGCCTCGGCAAGGTCGAAGGCACGGAATCGTCTGAGAGCGACGATTTCTCCCTGCGCGTCTTCGTTGGCCGGAAGGTCGCGAGCGTTTCCGCCAATCCCGGCTTCGACCTGAAGGCGCTCGCCGAACGCGCTGTCGCGATGGCAAAAGTCTCGCCTGAAGATCCCTTCGCGTGCCTTGCCGACGAGCAGAGGCTTGCGAAGTCCTATGCCGATCTTGAGCTTTTCGACCCGACGGAAGTTTCCGCCGACATGCTGCGCGAGGCAGCGCTTGCGACTGAGGCCGCGGCACTTGAGGTCAAGGGCGTCACCAACTCGTCCGGGGGCGGAGCCTCCGCTGGTTTCGGGGGGCTGGTTCTCGTCACCTCGCACGGCTTCCAAGGCAGCTATATGGGCTCGCGCTTCGGCCGTTCCGTCAGCGTCATTGCCGGCGAAGGCACCGGCATGGAGCGCGACTACGATTACGACAGCCGCCTTTATTACGCCGAACTCGACGATGCCGCCGAAATCGGCCGCCGCGCCGGCGAGCGTGCCGTCAAGCGCCTCAATCCGCGTCAGGTCGATACCGGCAAGGGCGTCACCGTCGTCTTCGATCCGCGCATCGCCCGCGGTTTCGTCGGCCACATCGCTGGCGCCATCAATGGCGCGTCGGTCGCGCGCAAATCCAGCTTCCTGCGCGACAAGATGGGCCAGCAGGTGTTGAAATCCGGCCTTTCGATCACCGACGATCCGCTGATCGTGCGCGGCCCGTCCTCGCGTCCTTTCGATGGCGAAGGCATTTCCGGCGAGCGGCTGGTGATGATCGAGGACGGCGTCCTGAAGCATTGGTTCCTTTCGACTGCGACGGCGCGTGAAATCGGCATGGAAACCAATGGCCGCGGCGTGCGCAGCGGCAATTCGGTGACGCCCGCTTCGACGAACCTCGCGCTGGAACCGGGTGATATCTCGCCGGAAGAGTTGATCCGGAGCGTCGGGAACGGCTTCTACGTGACTGAGCTTATCGGCCAGGGTGTCAACATGCTCACAGGCGAATATAGCCGCGGCGCGACCGGCTTCTGGATCGACAACGGCGAACTGACATTCCCTGTCTCCGAAGTGACGATCGCCTCGAACCTCAAGGAGATGTTCATGCGTGTGACGCCCGCAAACGACATCGATCGCAAGTATGGCGTAGCGGCCCCCACGCTGGCGATCGAGGGAATGACGCTTGCGGGACGCTAGAGCGTCCTGACCTTGTTGGAATTGGATTGATGCAATGTGTGACGTTCGAACGGCCCGCTGGCAAAGCGATCTCGAATTGATCGCCGATGCCGCAAAGCAGGCGGGTGATGTTGCTCTCGGTTTCTTCAATCAGGCGCCGGAGGTCTGGTGGAAGAATGGAGGCCGCTCGCCCGTCAGCGCTGCCGATTTCGCCGCCAACGAAAAGCTGGAATCCATCCTGCGCCTCGCCAGGCCGGATTACGGCTGGCTTTCCGAAGAGACCGAGGACAGCGTCGCCCGTCTGTCGGCCGAGACGCTTTTCGTCATCGATCCGATCGACGGCACGCGCGCCTTCCTCGGCGGCTTGGATCTCTGGTGCGTCAGCGTCGCCGTCGTCCATCGCGGCAGGCCGGTTGCCGGAGTGCTCTACGCTCCCGCCCTCGACGAGCTTTTCGAGGCGGTCGAAGGCGGTGCCGCGATGAAGAATGGCGAGCCCATTGCCGTATCGGCCAATGGACCGGATACCGTCAGTCGTTTTGCGATCGGCGAAGACATCCTCAAGGCGTTCCCCGATCCCTTCCGG
This sequence comes from Rhizobium sp. USDA 4016, assembly GCF_056279705.1. NCBI lineage: Bacteria > Pseudomonadati > Pseudomonadota > Alphaproteobacteria > Hyphomicrobiales > Rhizobiaceae > Rhizobium > Rhizobium sp. USDA 4016. The sequence goes on along the minus strand of NZ_JBWCCY010000004.1, from coordinate 3,101,394 downwards.
CGGAAGATCGAAAGGGTGAAGCATGTGCCCTCGCTCGCCTATCGCATCGCGATGGTCGCGGACGGCCGTCTTGAAGGTACCTTCGTCAAGCGCAATTCGCATGACTGGGATCTTGCGGCAGCCGATCTCATCCTCGAACGCGCCGGCGGCCGGCTGACCGATCTCGATGGACGCTCGGTCCTCTACAACCGTTCTGAGGTTAGTCATGCCGAGCTTTGCGGCGCTGCCGGCCCTCGCGTTGCGGAGTTTCTCGAAGGGCTTGCTGACATACGAAGCAGTTGACGTTTGCGTCAAAATCCCGCAGATGAGAGCGCGGAGGAGACCAGAAGAGAAAGAGAAGAAAATGACGGAATCTGGCGGCAAAAAGCAGCTCTTGCATCTCGTATTTGGCGGAGAACTGGAAAGCCTGACCGATGTTCAGTTCCGGGATCTGAATGATCTCGATATTGTCGGTATTTTCCCGGATTACGCCTCGGCGCTAGGGGCCTGGAAGGCCAAGGCGCAGTCGACCGTGGACAACGCACATATGCGTTACTTCATCGTCCATATGCATCGCTTGCTCGATCCGCAGGACAAGGCTAGAAATAACTAATTTTTCAGCATTTTACGCGCCGGATGCCGCCTCATTCGGCAGGGCCGTCTTTGCGCATCGTTAGATACGCGCCACAGGCGATTGACGCATTCTGAACAAATTACTCGGGCATTCCGGCCGCAACAATAATTGGGGAATGGGTTTGATGTCGATCATCGCTGATCGGAGGCATTTTAGATGAGTTCGCCAAGAGCGCGGTTCGCGCTGGGCGTCTATCGGACTGCAGGGGTCATCGCCTCTCCGATCGTCGGCGCCTATCTCGCCTACCGGACCGCCAAGGGCAAGGAAGAGCGTGCGCGCCGCACGGAGCGCTTTGGTTATGCCAGCGCAAACCGGCCGCAGGGTCCGCTTGTCTGGTTCCATGCTGCGAGTGTCGGTGAGACCAACGCCGTCATTCCGCTTATCCGCGAAATCCGCCGCCGCGACATTCATGTGATCCTGACGACGGGCACGATCACCTCGGCAAGGCTCGCCGCCGAGCGCATCGGCAATGAGGCGATCCATCAATATGTACCGCTCGACCTGAAGCCCGCCGTCAGCCGCTTCCTCGAATACTGGCAGCCCGATTGCGCCATCATTGCAGAGTCGGAAATCTGGCCGGCGACCGTCATGGAACTCGGCCGCCGCCGCATTCCGCAGATCCTCGTCAATGCGCGCATGTCGGATCGCTCCTTCGCGCGCTGGCAGCGTCGAACGGCCATTGCCGAGGCGCTGTTCGAGAACCTCGCGCTTGTGATCGCGCAGACAGATATCGATGCCGAGCGTTTTCGCGATCTCGGGGCAAGGCACGTGACGACCTCCGGCAATCTCAAGGTCGATACGGACGCACCCCCTTACGACGCATCCGTACTCGCCCGCTATAAGAAGCAGATCGGCGATCGCAAGACATGGGCTGCGATCTCCACTTTCGACGGCGAGGAAAATGCCGCGGCGGTCGTTCATCGCACGCTGAAGGAGCGCAACGGCCAGCTGACGATCATCGTGCCGCGCCATCCCGAGCGCTCCGACGAGATCGAAGAAATGCTCGTCAAGCAGGGGCTCAAGGTTGCCCGCCGCACGCGCGACGACCTACTCTCGCCGGATGTCGATATCTTCCTCGGCGATACGATCGGCGAAATGGGTCTTTACCTGCGGATGACGGAAGTCGCCTTCGTCGGCCGTTCGCTCTTTGCCGAAGGCGGGCAAAATCCGCTCGAACCCGCCATGCTGGGCTGCGCTGTGCTTTCCGGCAGCAATGTCCAGAACTTCCGCGACGCCTATCAGAAGCTTGCCCGCCGCGGCAGCGCCCGCATGGTGCGCGATACCGAGATGCTGGCCAAGGGGGTGCATTATCTGCTCATCAACGGCGAGGCGCGGCGTAGTATGATCGAGGCCGGCGTCATGGCTGTGCAGGAAATGCGCGGCGCGCTGACGGCGACGGTGAAGTCTCTTGAGCCTTACATCAATCCGCTGACGGTGAAGGCAAGACTGCTGCCGAGGTCGGTGGCAGAGGGCTGATGGAAAAGATGACGGCTGCGCAAATCAAGGGCATCCTCTTCGACAAGGACGGCACCCTGCTCGATTATGATGAGAGCTGGCTGCCGGTGAACCGTGAATTGGCGCGCATCGCCTCGCAAGACGATCCGGCGCTAGCCGACCATCTGTTGCTGGCGACCGGGATGGACCCGGTGACCGGCCATATCGTGCCCGACAGTCTGCTGGCTGCCGGCAATACCCGGCAGATCGCCGAGGGGCTGGTCGCGGCGGGTTCCAGGGTCGATGTCATGGAACTGACGATCAAGCTCGACGCTCTCTTTTCCCATGCCGCCGACTTTTCCGTACCGGTCACCGATCTTGCCGCCTTCTTCGGCCGCCTGCACCGCCGCGGCTTCAAGCTCGGCATCGCGTCCAGCGACAACGAGCGCTCCATCCGCCAGACAGCGCAGCGCTTCGGTTTCGCTGAGTTCGTGAACTACATCGCCGGTTATGACAGCGGCTTCGGCATCAAGCCGGACGCTGGAATGGTCCTCGGCTTCTGCAAGGCGACCGGGCTGGAGCCGGCGCAAGTGGCGGTCGTCGGCGACAACAATCACGACCTGCACATGGGCCACAATGCCGAGGCCGGCCTCAAGATCGCCGTGCTGACGGGCACCGGCTCGCGGGAATCGTTGGCTGCCGCATCCGACTATTGCCTCAACGATATCACCGAACTCGAAAGCCTGTTGCCGAACCTGCAATTGGCATGATTGCCCACTACGCGCGGCCAATCATTCCTGCCGCGACGGCACTCCCTTACTCTTCCTAATCTCTGTGCGCGTCCAGCCGCGCCATGGACATGGCGCGGAAGGCTCTTTTCCGATGTCGTTGTTTCATTTACGGCGCAGACGACCGTGGCTTGATTCCTGTGACAAGCACGGGAATGAGGACGGTCGGGAGCAAAAGCTTGCTTTTTCTGCAATTTTGCCCTTTCTTTCCCGCCAGTCGAGGGGTAGCCGGTGGCCCGCAAGGCCGGAGGAGCATAGGGCGGCAGTTATGGTATCCGAAGCGCCGCCGTTTTGGTGGACGAAAGCTGATTGGCGGGCATGGGCGCTCTCGCCCTTTTCCTTCCTCTATGGACGGATCGCCGGCTATCGCATGACGCATGCGCGCCGCGCTTCCGTTCTCGTTCCCGTCATCTGCATCGGCAATTTCACCGTGGGCGGCGCCGGCAAGACGCCGACAGCGCTGACGATCGCTCGGACCGCCAAGGCCAAGGGACTGCGGCCCGGCTTCCTGAGCCGTGGCTATGGCGGTTCCCTGGACGTCACCGTGGTTGTCGATCCCGCTCATCATCGCGCCGTTGCCGTTGGCGACGAGCCGCTGCTGCTTGCCCGCGAGGCGATGACCGTCGTTTCCCGCCGCCGCGTCGAAGGCGCCGAGCGACTTGTCAGGGAAGGGGCCGACCTCATCATCATGGATGATGGTTTCCAGAGCGCGCGGCTGGCGATCGACTATGCGCTGCTCGTCATCGACACGACGCGCGGCCTGGGCAATGGGCATACGGTGCCGGGCGGTCCCGTGCGCGCGCCGATCTCCGTGCAGATGCGCTATGCCAGCGCGCTCCTGAAAGTGGGAAAGGGCAATGCCGCCGATGCGATCGTCCGCATGGCTGCCCGCGCCGCGAAACCCTATTTCACCGCATCGCTGAAGGTTTGCGGAGAAAACGACCTCGCCGGCCGGAAGGTGCTGGCATTTGCAGGCATTGCCGATTCGGGCAAGTTCTTCCGGACGGTGGAATCACTCGGCGCCGAAATCGCGATCGGCAGATCCTTCGGCGACCACGAACACCTGAGCGACGATGAGATGGCTGACCTGCTGTCGACTGCCGAACGCGACGACCTGCTGATCGTCACGACCTCGAAGGATTTCGTGCGGCTTGCCGGCCACCATGGCAAAGCGGAGGAACTCGCCGCCAAATGCCGGGTCATCGAAGTCGAAATGGCGTTCGAAGACCCGCAGGCACCCGGCCTCATCATCGATCGTGCCGTGGAGGCCTGCCGGGAGCGGCGGCTGAGAAAAAGCCGGAAGTCCGGGTGAGTTTGCGGGCGCGACATCGCGTGGAATCCGTCAACGATCACCGCGTCCGCCAGACGCCCTCGAAGCCGTAGCGTGCTGCCCGTGCCGCGATGCGTCGTTTCCCGCGTCTCGCGGCAGCGGGCGCTCTTTCACGAGCGTTTCCTGGATCAGCGCTTCTGGTTCGGCAGAACGCCGGCGCGCTTGTCGGCTTCGAGCGAAGAAACGACGTCGGCATAGGGTTCCTGGCGGGCAACGCTCCAGTAGCGTAGCTCGTCGAGCGGGATATGCTTGCCGGTCATGGCGCAGATGACATAGGAACCCGGCGACAGGATCTGGAAATCTGCATCGAGATAGCGGATCTTCGCCTCGCGGTTTCCGTTTCCTTCAAACAAGTTCATCCTGCTCCGTTCCCTGTTGCCTTCAACTGCCAATATCGCGGCGAAGGCATTATTGCCAGCGCTTTCAGCTGCGTCCGAACAGCCGCTCGATATCCGACAGCTTCAGTTCGATATAGGTCGGCCGCCCGTGATTGCACTGGCCGGAGCCCGGCGTCATTTCCATCTGCCGAAGAAGCGCATTCATTTCCTCCGGCCGGAGCCTGCGGCCGGAGCGCACCGAGCCGTGGCAGGCCATGGTCGCGGCGACATATTCGAGCTTGGCCGAAAGGCCGGAGGACGTATCCCATTCGGCAATCTCGTCGGCAAGCTGGCGGATGAGGCCCTGCGCATCGACCTCGCCGAGCATGGCCGGCGTTTCGCGTACGGCAATCGCCCCCGGCCCGAAGCGCTCGATTGCAAGCCCAAGTCCTTTGAGGCCTTCGGCATGCACCATCAGCCGGTCGCAATCCTCTTCCGGCAGGTCGACGATTTCCGGGATCAGCAGCACCTGTGATGGCAGCTGTTTCGATTGCAGCGCCTTTCGCATTGCCTCGAAGACCAGCCGCTCATGTGCGGCGTGCTGGTCGACGATGACAAGCCCGTCATCCGTCTGCGCGACGATGTAGTTCTCGTGGATCTGCGCGCGCGCAGCGCCGAGCGGGTAACGCGGCGGCGGTTCTTCGGCTGGTCCGGGCTGCTGCCATGCCTGCGCCTGCGGTTCGGCGCGCGCAGCCGGCATGCTCAGTCCGTCGAAGGACGCCTGTGGCCTTGCGCCAAAGCCGCCGTTTGCCGTCTGAAACGGACGCGATGGGGACGTCCCGGCCGACCATGCGGCTTGCGCTGGCCGCTGGTAGCCAGGCTGGAAACCCGACCTGAAGGAGCGCAGCATACCGTCCGCGCCAGTCGTTGCCGCCCGGCTTCCGTCACGCGCCAGCGCCTCGCGCACCGCGCCGACGATCAACCCGCGCACGAGGCCCGGATCGCGGAAGCGCACGTCCGACTTGGCCGGATGCACGTTGACATCCACCAGCGCCGGATCGAGCGACAGCGACAAGACAGCCACCGGATAGCGTCCGGCCGGGATCGTCTCGGCATAGGCGCCGCGGATCGCCGAAAGGATCAGTTTGTCCTGGACCGGCCGGCCGTTGACGAAGGCATATTGATGGGCGGAGTTGCCGCGGTTGAAGGTCGGTACGCCGGCAAAGCCGGTGAGAGCGATGCCTTCGCGCTCGGCGTCGAGTTCGATCGCGTTATCGCGGAATTCCTTCCCGAGCACCTGCGCCATGCGCGCCAGATGATCCTCTCCGGTTGCCGGAAATTCGAGCGTGCTGCGATCGGTGCCGGACAGGACGAAGCGCACGCCGGGAAAGGCGATCGCCATGCGCTTGACGACTTCCGTGATGGCCGCCGCTTCCGCCTTCTCTGTCTTCAGGAACTTCAATCGCGCAGGTGTTGCGAAAAAGAGATCGCGCACTTCGACGATCGTGCCCGGATTGGAGGCCGAGGGCCTCAGATGCAGGACCTTGCCGCCCGCGACGGCAATCTCGGTGCCGCCCGCACTATCCTTGCGGCGGCTGGAAATACTGAGCTTCGCCACGGAACCGATCGAAGGCAGCGCTTCGCCACGAAAGCCGAGCGTGCGGATGTCGTCAAGCGTCGTGGAAATCTTCGAGGTACAATGCCGCTTCACGGCAAGTTCGAGATCGGCTGCATCCATGCCGGAGCCGTTGTCGCTGATCCGCAGTAAGCCTTTGCCGCCGCCGGACGTGGCGATCTCGATACGGGTGGCGCCGGCATCCAGTGCATTTTCGATCAGCTCCTTCGCCGCGCTCGCCGGGCGTTCGATGACTTCGCCGGCAGCGATCTGGTTGATGAGCGTTTCGGAGAGTTGTCTGATGGCCATGCGCCATTTTCGTGGATTCGCGGGTCCGAGGGAAGGGCGAAAACGCTGCGCCCGTGGACCATGTGTTTTCCCCGTGAATTGGGGTGCTTAACGTTAAGCCGCCGTTAGGAGAAAGCTGGCATTTTGATCGCACACAACCAGACAGTGCTATGAAATCGGACAGATGTGGGACGTGAAGGAATGAGTGCCGGCTTCGAAAAGGCGGACGCATCATCCGTGAGCGATGAGATGCCGGCCGAAATCGACCTGCAGGCTGCGCTCTTCGATGCCTTTTCGGACGGCCTCTCGGCCGCCCTCATCATCTACGACAAGAACGATCAGATGATCTTCGCGAGCCGCCAGGTGCTCGATTTCTTCCCGATTTCGTCCGTGATGCTGAAGCCTGGAACCCGGCTTCGCGATTTTCTCGGCGCCGTCTACGACACCGGCGTGCGTCAGCAATATGCGGCCAGGCAGGCGGGCATACCGCTCGGTCGCGAGGATTGGCTGTCCCAGAAGATTGCCTCGCATTGGCGCGAGCGCTTCGAAATCGTCGAGCGCCATGGCAGCGACCGCTGGATCCGTCTGGTCAAGCGTCGTCTGCCGAGCGGCTATTGCGTATCGATCATTTCCAATATTTCCGAGGAGAAGAAGCGTGAGGAGCAGTGGCGCGCCGATCTCGAACGTGTGCAGCTGACCGAGGATATACTCGACAATCTGCCGTTCCCGCTCTTCGTCAAGGATCGCAACCTCACCTACGTCGCCGTCAACATCGCCTTCTGCGAGAAGTACCAGACGACTGTCGAGGAGGTGCTCGGCCGCAAGAGCGGGGATCTCTTCTCTCCCGAAGTCGCCAAGCGCTTCGAGGAGAGCGACCGACATGTTCTGGAAACCGGCGAGATGTCCGTCGTGCGGCAGCGGCAGGTCGCCCGCGACGGTTCGGAGCGCGACATCGTCAGCCGCAAGCATCGCATCGGCAAGCCGGGACGCTACTTTATCGTATCCACGATGCAGGATCTGCCGCGCGACGGCGCCGATCTCGACGAGTTCGACCAGGCAACGTCCGTCACCACCTCCAGCAGTCAATCCTATCGCCGCGCCTATGTGCCGCTGAATGGCGATCACGAGCGCCGGCCGCCGGCCGCGATGGAAACGATCGTTCCGGAGAATTTCTCCGGCCGCAAGATCCTCGTCGTCACCGGCGACCTCGCTGCTGAAACCGCTGCCCTCCGCACGCTTGCGAAATACGGTTTCGAGGCCTGCTCCGTTCGCGGCGAAGACGAGGAAGAGCGCTTCCTTGAGATCGCAACCTCGTCCGGCATCGCGCTGGATCTTCTGATCGTCGACAATCAGATGGGCATGCGCTGCCTGGAACTTGCCGGACAATACGGCATCCCGGCGCTGGTCATGGATGGTTTCCAGCTTGCCAACGAGCTCACCTTCCAGATCGCCCGCCACTTCAACCGCAACAACCGCACCGCGCCGGAAGGCGAGGCCGACTGGGAAATCAATACGTCTTCCGAGATGGATTTCCTGGAGGTGCTCGTGGCGGAAGACAACGACATCAACCAGATTGTCTTTTCCCAGATACTGGAAGGACTGGGTTACCGCTACCTGATCGCAGCCAGCGGCGACGAAGCAGTGCGCCTCTGGGCGGAATACAGGCCGCAAATCGTGCTGATGGACATTTCACTGCCGGGATTGAACGGTTTCGAGGCGGCGCGCATGATCCGCCAGATGGAAGACAACCACCCGCATAAGACGCCGATCGTCGGCGTCCTGACGCAGGCATTCGAGCGGGACCGCGCCGAATGCGCGAAGGCCGGCATGGATGACGTCATCATGAAGCCCGTCAGTCCGGACATACTGGAAACGCTGTTCCAGAAGCATCTCGCTGCCGAGCCGCTGCGGGCGCACGTCTGAGCGCCGTCAACTCCTCAAATCTGGGGCATCATCTGAGCCGCTATCGGTTTGTTAAGACTTGCCCGCCATTCTTCCGGGAGGGAGTGACGAAATCTCAGGTTGAATAATGAAGCCGGCGGACATACCCTTCTTGCCTGTGAGCCAGAATGAGCTTCAGGCCATGGCTTACACCGATCCGCTGACCGGGCTCGGCAACCGCCATCGCATGCGCGACAGGGTCAGTCAGATTTCCACGGAACGCGCAAGCGATCCGGCTCCCTTCACCATCGGCATCGCCAACCTCGATTCCTTCAAGCCGATCAACGATCTTTTCGGCTCTGCAGCCGGTGACGAAATTCTATGCCAGGTCGCCCACCGCCTGAAGGCATGTATACCGGATGGCGCGCTGGTCACCCGCCACGACGGCGACGAATTCGCTTTCGTGCTGCCGCTGATCTTCGAGCGCGCAAGCGCTGAAAAGTTCGGCCAGATGATCCGCGAGGTGCTGTCGGCGCCCTATGATCTCGGCGACCGCAACGTGCGGCTTTCCGCCTCCTTCGGCTTTGCCATCTATCCTTTCGCCGGTGCGGAGTTCGATGAGCTTTTGAAAAGCGCCGAAACCGCTCTCTATCGCTCGAAGCGCCGCGGCCGCAGCCAGATCACCGTCTATTCGCGCGAGATCGCGCAGGAGATGAAGCGCGCAACACAGCTCGAGCAGGCGCTTCGAAATGCCATCATCTCAGACGCCATCGACGTGCATTTCCAGCCGATCGTCTCTCTGTCGAACAATCAGGTAGTCGGCTTCGAGGCCCTGGCGCGCTGGAACGATGCGGACCTCGGCTTTGTTTCGCCGGGCGTTTTCGTGCCGCTCGCCGAAGAGCGCGGCTTCATCGACGCGCTGTCGGAAACCTTGCTTCGAAAGGCTGCCGAAGCGGCACTCTCCTGGCCGCGCGAACTATTCCTGTCGTTCAACCTGTCCTCCGCCCAGCTCATGGATCCAGGCACAAGCAGCAACGTGCTCTCCATCCTCGGTCGCGTCGGCTTAGACCCGCACCGTTTGGAGTTGGAAATCACCGAAACGGCGGTCATGAGTTCCACCGATACCGCCCACCGCATCCTTTCCGATCTTCGGCAGGCAGGCGTGCGCATCTCGCTCGACGATTTCGGCACCGGTCAATCGAGCCTCGGGCGCCTTCGCGACTTCATCTTCGACAAGGTGAAGATCGACCGCGCCTTCGTCTCGCGCATCAATTCAGACCGCGCCTCCGAGCATATCATCAAGGCGATCCTGACGATGTGCGAAGGCCTCGATCTCGAAGTGGTTGCCGAGGGCATCGAAGATTATTCGGAGGCCGTGAAGCTGCGGTCGCTTGGCTGCGGCATGGGGCAGGGCTACCATTTCGGCAAGCCCGCCGATGGCATCGCCACATTGCGCTTCCTCCACGAAAACTATTACGACTCGGCCGCTATCGATCGCGTGTCGGCCTGATGCCTGCGCAAGCCGCATCAAAGGCTGTTTTCGCGCCGCCGTCAGACGTCGCAATCTGTCCCGCCTTGCGCCATGATCTTTTTGCTCAAGCACCTCACGTTGACGTCCGTGCGGCAATCTAGGCCCTGCGCTTTTGATCTCTTCTGTAGAAAACGGCGGCGCCCATTGGGCACCGCCGCCTACACTATACGCTCCGCGCGGGATTATTTATTGGTCGAACCCGTAGCTGTCGGGTCTGACGGCATCGTGCCCGAAGGCGCCGGAGCCTTTTCAGCGGCCAGAGCCTGCAGGGTCTTGAATTCCGGAGCGGCCTTCAGAGAATCTGCCGTTTCCGAGGTCGTCAGCTTCAGGCTGCCGTCCTGCGTGTTCTGGGCAGCGGTGATCTTGTCCATCGGCACTGCAACGTTCTTTTCACCGATACCAATGAAGCCGCCAACACCGATCACAGCAGCAACCAAGCCGCCGTCCTTCTTCATGATCAGGTCGTTGACCTCACCGATGCTTTCGTTCTCGCCGGTATAGACAGACTGGCCAATATAGGAATTGGCGCTGATCTGGTCTGCACCCTGTTCTGTCAGGTATCCGCCTGCCTCGGCCGTATCAGTCGACGGAGCCGGAGCCGGAGCCTGGGCGTCACCAGCCGGAGCGGTTGCATCCGGCATCTTTGGTGCTGCCGGGTCGGCCGGAGCCGTCTGGGTTGCATCAGGGGTGGCCGGCTGCGGTGCAGTCTGCGAGAACGCCGCCGGCGCGAAAGCCGTGGCAAACAAGGCGCCAGCGGCAACGGTCGTCAAAAGTTTGCGTGTCATTTCGAACCTACCTTTGTGTTCCTCGATTGGTCTTAAGCGCGGCCGCCGGTTTTGTTCTTTGGCGTCTTCTTCCGTGCCGGTTCAAAAGGAAAATGACTGGATAGGCTTTTAGTTCCGGGAACGAATACGGAAAGTTCGATGATTTTCGCAAAATTCTATCGAAATGCGTGTGATTTTGACGGCTACAACAAAGCGCGGCGGCTTTTGTTCGACCGGAATGAAGATGGACTGAAGGCATTTCGCCTTCAGCTTGCTTCAAACGTCCGCGTTGCGTTGTTCAGAGCACGTAGACTGGGTCGAAAACGCCTTTTACCGCCACACCAAGCTCCAGCAGCGCACCAGCTTGCGGCTGCGACGAGCGCGCGGTGTCGTCGAGCCCTTCCCAGGCGGTTGTCACCGCCAGCCGGTCCGCATTGACGCCGATAAAGGCTGGGCAGGAGGGTTGTGCGGCAGGAACCTTGTAACGGGCGATGCGCAGGCCGTCCGGGCTGTACCGGTCGACGACGCCCGCACCCCAGCGTGCGTTCCAGATATAGCCATCCGAATCGCAGACGGAACCGTCGATGCCGCCGGGATCATCCATGCTGTCGACCATGACGATCGGCTCGCCCGTCGGAAGCCCGGTCTGCGGATCGACCATGACGCGCATGAGACGGCTGATGCGCGTGTCCGTGTAATAGCCGATCGTGCCGTCGGGCGAAAAGCAGATCGAATTGGGAATGCTGATGCCGCTGAAGATCTTCGTCACCCTGCCACCGGCGACGTGATAGATCGCGCCTGCCTGGGGTTCCGCCCGTTTGCTCATCGTGCTGATCCACAGTGCGCCGGATGGGTGCGTGCGGCCATCGTTCGAGCGGTTTTCCGGGTTGTCGTTTTCGAATGCGGCATAGAAGGTCAGATTGCCGCTGCCAATATCGCGGACGAAAAGTCCTTCTTCGGTTGCGAGCAGCTGGCGGTTGGCGTCGATGCGTGCGAGCACGCTCGCCATCATCGGAAGCGGATGCACGTTCTTTTTTTCGGTGCTGAGGTTCAGTTCGTGCAGTTCCTTGCCGAGAATATTGAACCACCAGACGGTGTCGGTATCCGGATCGTAGGTCGGGCCTTCGCCAAGTACCGAACTGGTATTGCAAAGCGTCTTGCCCTCGAACTCGTAAATCTCAGTCATATGCCTACGCTCCTACGGCTGCGTCATAGGCGTAAATGGTGGCCTTGGCGCGCTCGGCAACCTCTGCGGCCGTCATTCCGGGCTTGTAAATGCTGGTGCCGAGGCCGAAGGCCAGAATGCCCGCTTTCGTGTAGTCCGCGAAATTTTTGTCGGAGACGCCGCCGACCGCCGCGATCACCAGTTCGGGCGGCAGAATGGCGCGGATGGCCGTGATGCCCGAAGGACCGAGCACGCTGGCGGGGAAGAACTTCAGGCCGGTTGCCCCGGCGCGGGCGGCGGCGAGCGCCTCGGTCGGCGTGAAGACGCCCGGCATCGAGACCATGCCGTAGCTGCGCGCGCGAATGATGACGTCAGGCTCGACATTCGGTGTGACGAGCAGCTTGCCACCGGCATTGTGAAGGCTGTCGACAGCATCGACCGTCAACACGGTGCCCGCGCCGATCAGGCATTCCGGCGGCGCCATTTTCGCAGCGATCTCGATGGATTTGAAAGGGTCGGGCGAGTTCAGCGGGATTTCGATCGCGGCGAGGCCGTTCTCGATCAGCGCGCCGACGACGCTTTCGGTTTCCTCCGGCTTGATGCCGCGGAGAATGGCGATGAGCGGACGCTTCATGGAGGGAAAGGGAATGCGGTTGATCATGAGAATTTCCTCAATTCGGCCAGATAGCTTCGGCGGCGGCCGACAGCCCACGGCGCACGGCCGTGTCGGCATCGATGACGGTGTACTTTAGAGACAAGAACTTGAAGGCCGTTTCATAAAGGCCCTGGAGGCGGCCCGACGCGACGAGCGTGACAGGCGTGTCGTTCGGTGCGTCGAAAAGCGCACCGGCGATTTCAAGCCCGATCAGAGTGCCGGAAATCCTTGCCTGTGCACCGGCCGCCGTCAATGCGTGAAGAAGCTGGCCCGAGCGGGCGGTAAAGAGAAGGTTCGACGCCATGGCAGGCTGCCTGAAAGCGGCCGAGACTGCCGCTCTGAAGGCGGAATTGTCTGCTTGCGCCTCCTCGGCGCTCGCAACGGCATGCGAGAGGATCGTATGCTTGCTGATCGCGTCGAAGAGTTCACCAGTCATGAAGGTCGAAAACCCGATCACTTCGCCGTCCTGAACATGAACCCATTTCGAGTGCGTGCCTGGCATGCAGACGGCCTGCAATCCCCTGCTGTCGGGGCCAAGTGCGCCAAGCAGCTGCGTTTCCTCTCCGCGCATGACGTCGGGCGATGCCTTGTCGCGCTGGGCAAGGCCGGGGAGGATACGGACATCCCGGCTTTGGCCCGGAACGGAAACCGCGCCGGTGAGGATCGAGGAGATCGACGCGGGAACGTCGATATAGCCCGCCTCGACCCAGCCCTGCTTGGCGCCGACCATGCCGCAGGCGATGACCGGCACGTTCTGTGGGACCGAGAGTGCGGCAAGATGCGACGCCAAGACATCGGCAAAGCCGGTCTTGGCCGCCGTCGTCATGCCTTCGCCGCTGCGGCGTTCGCCGAGAATACTGCCGTCCTTGCCGATCAGCCAGAGCCTGAAACTGCTCGTACCCCAATCCACCGCGACATAAACGGGATTTGCCATCAGAAAATGCCTCCGTCGACAATCAAGGACTGCGCCGTCACCGCGGCCGCGCAGTCGGATGCAAGAAACAGACAAGGGCCGACGATCGCGTCGCCATGCAGGACCTTCTTCAGGCACTGCCGTTTGATGGTCTGCGCAATGCCTTCTTCGGTCAGCCAGAGCTTCATCTGCCGTTCGGTCACGATCATGCCCGGTAAGATGCAGTTGACGCGGATATTGTCGGGGCCGAGCTTGCCCGCAAGGCTCTTGGTGAGACCGATCACGGCGGCCTTGGCCGTGGAATAGGCCGGGAAGTCCGGCATGTTCAGGAGAAAGGCGATCGACGACATGTTTATGATCGCGCCGCCGCCTGCCGCACGCATGGAAGGCGCTACGGCCTGGGCGGTGAAGAAGACATGGCGGAGGTTTGTCGCCTGGTTGTTGTCCCAGTATTCTTCGGTCACCGTATCGAATTCATGCCGGTCGTCCCAGGCAGCGTTGTTGACGAGAACGGTGATCGGCCCTGATTGCGCGACCACCGCATCAACCGTCTGCCGGATCGCGCCGATATCGCGAAGATCGGCCTTGAAGAAATGCACCGGATGTTCCGAATCGCGGGAAAGCCGCATGGCAAGTTCGCGGCTTTCCGTTTCGGCTATGTCGATGAAGGAAACCTTCGCGCCCTGCCGGGCAAAGCCCTCGACGATCGCGGCGCCGATGCCGGAGCCGCCACCTGTCACGAGCACGCAACGATCCCTGAATTCCGGAAACTGCGCGACTACGCTCGTCACCGTATCCTCCCGATTTTCCATTATTTGGAACTCAATTTGACTATGTGGAATTATCTGATTACGCTGCCATTCGTGTCAAGGCCGACGGTAGGCGATCAATGGCTCCACGAAAAGATATATCGAGAGAAAGTGAAACGGGGACATTGGGTAAGGCGATGGCGCTGCTCGAGCTCGTGACGCATGCCGAACGTCCAATGCGCTTTACCGATATTCTCGCGCTCGTCGGCCAGCCGCGCGGCACGCTGCACCGCCAGCTCGGTCATCTCGTCGAGGAAGGGCTTCTGGAATTCGACGTAGACGGCCGCTATGCGCCGGGGTTGCGGCTTCTCGATTTGGCGTCGCGAAGCTGGGCGAAGAATGAGTTCCGGCTGATTGCCGAACCGCACCTGAGGCACCTACAGCAGATGAGCGGCGAGACGGTCCATCTCGGCGTCCTGCGCGAAACCTCCATTATCTACCTCGACAAGATCGAAGGCCAGCAGTCTATTCGCATGTATTCCCAGATCGGCAATGCCTCGCCCGTCTATTGCACCGGCGTCGGCAAGGTTGCTCTTTCGATTTTGCCGGATGATGCGCTGGAGACGCTGGTGCGAAGCCTCTCCTTCCATAGCTTCACTCCACAGACATTGGTCTCGGCCGAGGCATTGCTGACCGAGGTGGCGGCAATCCGCAAAGCCGGCTTCGCCTTCGACCGCGAGGAGCATGAGCCGGGTATCCGCTGCGTTGCGGCGCCAATTCGGATGGAGGATGGAAGCTTTACGGGCGGCGTTTCGATCACCGGTCCGGCTTACAGGCTCACGCTTGAGCGTCTCGAAGAATGGGCTGCACCCTTAAAGCAGACGGCAAAATGCATCGCGGATGCGATGCGCGTCCGTCTCGGCCCGCGCCGATAGCAGCCTACGTGGCGATGCAATCGGCTGGACGCTCCCGCAGAGCGCACTTATGATGAGCGCGATATTGAGATTTGGCTGCGAATCACGCCAACTGCGGTAGTTTGTTAAAACCGAATAGTCTCTTCGGCCATTGTATTTCGGCCAGGTTGTTTTTTATTTCATGCTGGCGCGTGGTTGGCTTGCAGGCACACATCGATCTGAAACGGCGCCGCCGCTCTTGAGAAGACGAAAAAGTAGATGACAGCACTGTCACGCGCATCTTTCGATGCAGATGGATACATTCAGGAAATCGCGGGCCTGAAGACCCAATTCGATATCTTCCGCTTCATGAAGCGCTTGACGGAAGTTTGCCGAAGCCGCGCGTTCATGGTCCTCAACCTGCCGCCGGTCACGTCATTCGAACTGCAAAGCGCGACGGTGATCACCAGTTGGCCGGCCGAGCTGCTGGCGCTTTATGATCAGGAAAACCTGCTGGTGAGCAGTCCCGTCATACGCCGCCTGCGCACGTCGTCGGTCCCCTTTTTCGTTGACGTGACCAAGGGCCATAGGAGGGATGACGGCAAGACGGCGATGGCCGTGGCGCTTTTCGAGCGTTTCAAGATGATGCGCTGCGCCTTTTTCCCGACGCACGAGCCATCGGGCATGCGCGGCGCAGTCTCGTTCGCCGGTGATCGCGAGCCCTTCGCGTCGGAAGAGATGCGCGATCTTTCCTATATCTCGATCCATGTGTTCGACAGGCTTGCCGAAATCCGCAGTCTCGATACGCGCATGACGGATGCGCTGACGGACCGCGAAATCGATTGCTTGAACTGGACGGCGGCGGGAAAGACCAGTGCGGAAATCGCCGATATCCTCAACCTCTCCGAACATACCGTCAACCACTACCTGAACCGCGCAACGAAGAAGCTCGACACGGTCAACCGGACGCAGGCGGTCGCCAAGGCACTGCGCATCGGCATCATCAAGTAACCCTGCTGAAAATATTGGCAGTTTGGCTCAAAAGATGGGCAGGGCCGTGTCTTTCATCCGTTGCTAGTCTCCGTCGTGTTCTGGCCCGTCGCCCCAATTCGCCCGTCGCGCCCATTTGAAGGTGGCACCGTCGCGTTTGGAGAAGGTGCGCTCGCCCGCCGTCCCGTCGCTTTGACAGAGCTTCAGCCGGATCACTCCGCCCGAGCCCTGAGGCGGTGCGATGATGCGGGCCTTGGGAGCCTCGCCTGCAAAACGGCTTGCGGCGATGAAAGTATATTTCTCGTCCTCCCACGGCACGTCCGCATCCTTGACCAAGCGGTGCATTTTCGAGCGGGCGACCCGGCGCGAAAAATGACACCAATCTGGCCGCGCGAGAGGACAGTCCGATGCATGCGGGCAGGGCGCGATCAGATGCGCCCCTTTTGAGAGCAGTAGGTCACGCGCGGCGAGGATGCGGTCCCAACCGGCCGGCGTTCCGGGTTCGATGATGACGATCGTGTCGAGCGTCATCGCCCAGAGCTTATCGATCGACGCGTCGATCTGATGCGGCTCTATCTCATCGAGCACATAGGCGATAGTGACGAGATCGGCGGGCGCAATTTTCGGCAACGCCTTGATAAGATTGCCATCCAGCCATTCCGTCTGAAGGTCGAGCCGCCCCGAGAGGCTTCTTCCGACGTTGCGGATCGCATCGCTTGCCTCCACCATCACGGCGCTTTTGATCTCCGGCCAGCAGTCGGTGGCCGCCCAGAGTGCCGAGCCTGGACCAGCCCCGATATCGACGAAATACTCAGGGGCGAAATCAGGCCGGGCTTGCGAAATCATTTGATAGGCGGCGCGGATCGCGGCATAGGTGGCGGGCAGCCTGGCGGCGAGATAAGCCTTGGCTGCAAGGCTGTCGCTGATGTGGAAACTGCCGTCACGCAGTTCCTGGCGATAGCGGCTGGAAAGGCGTGCCGCGGCGCGCTTCAGCCCATCGAGCGGCTGACCCTCCAGCATCTCCTCCACCTGTTCCCGCAAGATCCTTGGCAATTCCATCGCTGTCGCCCACATTGATCGATCACGCCATACAGCCGGGTGCGATCCATGCCAAGCGGCATATGAAGCGCTTGCCGATCATCATCTGGCACGAGCCTTGCTTCTTATTCCGCAGAGGTCCAGAGGGGACTTTGAAAGAGCGCCAAAAAAGAACGGCGCCATCGGAAACAACCGCCGTCGGCAGCGTAGATGCATGTCTCCTGCATCCGTTGCCGGCGGCGGTTGTTGCCTTTTTGTAACGGCCCTCCCGTGATGTCGCTCCAACCCCGTGGTTTGGGGTGATTTTTCCTCTGGTCATTTCCCCACATTGTTCTACTTCGGCCTGCATTGCGCCGGGTATCGGGCAGACCGTTGCGGCCATCGGGGCGAAAGCCCGGCGGACCAGATGGCCGCAACGGATTTCGATAGAGCGCGATTTCCGTTGCCCTTGATGCCGATTTCGTTTGGCGAAGCCGCAGCCCTCCACTATCTACGTCTCTTCAAAGACTATGCGTGAGGGTGGAATGACGGACGTCACCAAGGAACAAGTTCTCGAAACGCTGAAGACCGTGCGCGGTCCCGATCTCGAACATAATATCGTCGAGCTCGGCATGGTTTCCGATGTCTTCATTGCAGACGGCAAGGTCTATTTCTCGATCACCGTTCCGGCCGAGCGAGCCAAGGAGCTTGAGCCGCTGCGTCTCGCGGCCGAACGCGTCATCAAGGAACTGCCCGGCGTCAAGGGTGCGCTCGTGGCGCTGACCGCCGACAAGAAAGCGGCCCCTGCCTCCGCACCTGCCGCCCGTCCTGCTGCCCATGCCGGGCACGGCCATGAAGGCCATGCGCACGCGCCGCAGCAACAGCCGCCGCGCGCCGGCAAGATCGGCGTTCCCGGCATCAAGTCGATCATCGCGGTTGCCTCCGGCAAGGGTGGCGTCGGCAAGTCGACGACGGCCGTCAATCTCGCGCTCGGTCTACAGGCGAACGGTCTGCGTGTCGGTATTCTCGACGCCGACATCTACGGTCCCTCCATGCCGCGCCTTTTGAAGATTTCCGGCCGGCCGACGCAGGTCGACGGCCGCATCATTAATCCGATGGAGAATTACGGCCTCAAGGTCATGTCGATGGGCTTCCTCGTCGATGAGGAAACTGCGATGATCTGGCGCGGCCCGATGGTGCAATCGGCGCTGCTGCAGATGCTGCGCGAAGTCGCCTGGGGCGAACTCGACGTGCTTGTCGTCGACATGCCGCCCGGTACCGGCGATGCGCAGCTGACGATGGCCCAGCAGGTGCCGCTCGCCGGCGCCGTCATCGTCTCCACGCCGCAGGACCTTGCATTGATCGATGCCCGTAAGGGGCTCAATATGTTCCGCAAGGTGGAGGTCCCGGTTCTCGGTATCGTCGAGAACATGAGCTATTTCATCGCGCCCGATACCGGCACCCGCTACGACATCTTCGGCCATGGCGGCGCGCGCAGGGAGGCCGAGCGCATTGGCGTGACCTTCCTCGGCGAGGTCCCGCTCACGGTGAGTATCCGCGAAACCTCGGATGCCGGCACGCCGCTTGTCGCGTCCGAACCGAACGGCATCGTTGCGGGCATCTATCGCGACATCGCTTCGAAGGTGTGGGAACAACTCGGCGGCCAGCCGCAGCGCCAGGCGCCGGCGATCATTTTCGAATAGCTGTTTCGGCGCGCCGAATACCCCAAATTGTGGGGGAAATGTGGTGATATCGCCCAGTTCACCTAAGATGACTTGATTATTTCACAGCTTTCCGTCATATGGCCCGCCGTCGCCATGATGGCGGTTTCTGCGGATGCTCGATGATGGCCGCCCTTGCTTGAAAGGTTTCGGCCAGCCTGCATGTTCGGAGTTATCTTGTCGATCGAAGGATTGGTGACTGCGATGCGGTTGAGCAGAATGCATGGCCGGGTTCTGACCGGATGCAGCTGGAGTTGTATGAACCTTTTTCCGCGTCCGGTAAGATCGAAGACTATTAGCCTGTACGGCGCCGTGACGGCTGCCATTCCAGTGAAAGGCTCTCGATGAAAAGCGCAGGCATTGCAGGACGTGCCGGCGGCTGGAGCAACGCCCGGTGATTACGGCCTATTGTTCAAATTGCAAGTCGGTCGAAATCCGTGACCTATCGCACGCCGCGGAGTTTCCGGACGATGTGGTATGGATCGATATGCTCGAGCCAACCCGTGAGGAGGAACTCTACGTCGAAAAGATCGTCGGCATCGAGGTTCCGACCCGCGACGATTTGAAGGATATCGAGCCGTCCGCACGCCTCTATACCGAGAATAATGCGGTCTACATGACGGCTTCGTTGGTCTGGAAAGCTGAGACAGAGGCCCCGACGCTGACGGATGTTGCCTTCATCCTCGTTGGGAACCGGTTGATCACCATCCGCTACGCTCATCCAAAATCCTTTGCCCTGTTCATCGCCGCCCTTCATCGCGTGCCGGAAGAGTGGCGCAGCGGTGCCGCTCTCCTTGCCAAGCTGCTCGAGACGATCGCCGACAGGACTGCGGAAATTCTCGAACTCTCGGTCGCCCGCATCGATGTCCTTTCGACGCACGTTTTCGGCGACCGCGCCAGAAAGGTTCGCAAGCCTTCGAACTATCTCGAGGAGAAGCTTCGCGATATCGCCGGCCACCACCGCCTTGTCAGCAAGGTGCGCGAAAGCCTCGCCTCGCTCTCACGCCTCATGACCTTCTTCTACACCATCCCCGCAGTTCAGAAGGACCAGGCGACGAAGGAACTGTCGCGCACCGTCTCGCGCGATATCCAGTCGCTGACGGAGCATGCGTCCTACATCGCCGGAAACATCACCTTCCTCCTCGACGCCTCGCTCGGCCTCATCAACATCGAGCAGAACTCGATCATCAAGATCTTCTCGATCGCATCCGTCGTCTTCTTGCCGCCCACCCTTGTCGCATCCATTTATGGTATGAATTTCGAATTCATGCCGGAACTGCACTGGGTCGCGGGCTATCCCTCTTCGCTGGGCCTGATGGTGATGTCCGCCATCATTCCGTTTTTCTTTTTCCGATGGAAAGGCTGGCTCTAAGGAGCCTGTTGTCACTTTATGTCCGACGAAAGCCATTCACACGATCGCCACATGACGCCGCGCAAACTCTTCTATCTTACGCTCGGCTCCGTCGGCGTCGTCTATGGAGATATCGGTACCAGCCCGCTCTACGCATTCCGCGAAGCGCTGAAGCCGGTCGCGCACGATGGGATCACCCGTTTCGAGATCATCAGCCTTATCTCGCTGATGCTCTGGGCACTGACGATCATCGTCACCCTCAAATATGTCCTGCTGCTGCTGCGCGCCGATAACGAAGGCGAGGGCGGCACACTCTCCCTGCTTGCCCTGTTGATGAAGACGGCGAACGGGCACACCGCATTGCTGCTTACACTCGGCATGGCAGGTGCGGCTCTGTTCCTGGGCGATGCGATGATCACGCCGGCGCTTTCGGTTCTGTCTGCCGTTGAAGGCGTTAAGTTGATGGCCCCGAGCCTGTCGGCCTACATCGTGCCGATTTCGGCGGCCATTCTTGTCTTGCTGTTCGTTTTCCAATCGCACGGCACCGGCGCCATGGCCCGTTTTTTCGGACCGATCACCGCGCTCTGGTTCATCGTCATGGCGATTGCCGGCATTTCGCATATCTCCGACGACTACGGGATCTTGGCAGCCTTCAATCCGTATTATGCCGTCAGCTTCCTACTCCACGAGGGATTCTTCGGCATCGTTGTTCTGGGTGCGGTCTTCCTGACGGTGACCGGCGCCGAAGCGCTTTACGCCGACCTTGGCCATTTTGGCCGCCGCCCGATTCAGTGGGCCTGGTTCGCGCTGGTCTTTCCTTCGCTCGCGCTGAACTATCTCGGCCAGGGCGCACTCGTTCTCGGCAATCCGGAGGCGATGTCCGACCCCTTCTATCTCATGTTCCCGAAGTGGGCGCTGCCTTTTGCCGTCATACTGGCGACGGCTGCAACGATCATCGCCAGCCAGGCGGTCATCACCGGCGCCTTTTCGCTCGTGCGCCAGGGGATCAACCTCGGTTTCCTGCCGCGCATGGAGATCCTCTTCACATCGGAGACCAATACCGGGCAGATTTTCCTGCCGACGGTCAACACAGTGCTCTTCCTGGGCGTCATGTTCCTGGTCATCACGTTCCAGACGTCGGAAGCTCTTGCAACGGCTTACGGCATCTCGGTCACCGGCGCGATGGTCGTCACCACAATCATGGCCTTCGAATTCGTGCGGACGCGCTGGAACTGGTCGGCTTCGATCGCAACGATCGTTCTGTTGCCGCTGCTTGTGCTGGAACTGATCTTCCTCGGTGCCAACCTGCTCAAAATCCACGACGGCGGCTATATTCCGATCCTCATCGCCACCGCCTTCATCGTTGTCATGTGGACCTGGCGCCGCGGCACGGCGCTCCTCATGGAAAAGACCCGCCACACGGATATTCCGCTGCCTTCCTTTGTCAGTTCCATCGAGCGCAAGAGCGATCATTCGCCTGCCCATGTGCCGGGCACCGCGATTTTCCTCACCAGCGATCCGGAATCGGCCCCCGCGGCCCTGCTTCACAATCTAAAGCACAACCACGTCCTGCATGACCGCAACGTCATCCTGACGATCCGCACGGTCAACAAGCCGCGCGTTGCGAACTCCGAACGCTACAAGGTCGAGCAGGTTTCCGAGCGCTTCTCGCGTGTCGAACTGCTCTTCGGCTTCATGGAAACGCAGAACGTCTCCCAGGCGCTCGCAGCACTTAGAAAGACCGGGCTGAAGTTCGACATCATGACGACCTCCTTCTATCTCGGCCGGCGCAAGCTGGTGCCGGATGCGAAATCCGGAATGCCTTACTGGCAGGACCGGCTCTATATCGCGCTCGCCAACGCGGCAGCGAACCCCTCCGACTACTTCCGTCTTCCGGCGAACCGCGTAGTCGAACTCGGCTCGCACGTCATCATCTGACACGCTTTCCAAACAGTCTTCTCCCCGCGCGGGAGAAGACGAAAAACCGCTCACGGATGCATTCTGGGACACCGCATTAACCAAGCATCAAGGTTAATGGGTGATTTTCGTCAGACTGTTGAAGCGTCCCGTGTCCGGAGTCTGGCGTTGCGTCGAAATCGCGTTGTCCGCAGCAAGCTGCGTTTTCTCCCTCAGAGCTGGATTTCACCCGCCATCTTCGGCATTTGCGGGTGGCTCGCATTCCCCACCATCGCATCGCATGCCGATCTCGCCGCCATGCTCGCCGGGCTTGATCAAAGCCGCGACAACTGGCGCATGGTGATGACAAATTCTCCGGCGGGCTCCATTCATCAGGCCGAACTCGCTTTCGCGGATCCGATCGTGACGGGAACGATCGCGGCCGGCGCGGGCATGGTTCTTCCCGATGGCCGCAAGGTTGCCTTTGTCGCGAAAGGCAAGGGCCACGAGGAAACGCCGGACGAAGAACGCGTCAACCGCGGTACCAAGAAAGGCCGCATCGTCGCCGTCGAGAAGATGCAGCCGCCGAAGGATTTCTCCGCCGGCTCCATTCTCCAGCGCACGCAGCTCCTTTTCCAGCCGAGCTTCGACATCAAGGACAAGTCCGCCTTCGTGAAGCCGAAGATCATGGGCAAGGAAATCGAGATCGCCACCAATTTCTACAGGAAGCAGCCGGTCATGCTGGAACCCGGCGTTCCGGCGATGCTTGCAGGCCTCGTCACAAGCAACAAGGCCGACGTGCTGGCGACCGCCTATGCGCCGGCAGCCCCGGACTACGCCCGTCAATCGCCCTTCGACTCGATCCTCGCCGATCAGGCAAATGACGGCCGCTTCGTTCCGCAGATCGGCGCGGGCGATCATGCATGGGCGGCGAGCATCCTGCCTGCCAGCGTGTTTTCGGCGCGCGAGCAGCAGTGCCTTGCATCCGGCATCTATTTCGAAGCTCGCGGCGAATCGGTAAAGGGGCAGGCCGCAGTCGCGCAGGTCATCCTCAACCGCGTCAGGAACCCGGCCTACCCGAAAACCATCTGCGGCGTCGTCTACCAGAACGAAGACTGGCGGAACCGCTGCCAGTTTTCCTTCGCCTGCGACAACATCCGCGATCGCGTGAACTCCGAAAATCACTGGCGCGTTGCCCGCGACGTCGCCATGGCGGTCACGGCCGGCAAGATCTGGCTTCCGCAAGTCGGCTCGGCTACACATTATCATGCCGTCTATGTCCGGCCGAAATGGGCAAGGACCATGGAAAAGGTCGGCCGCATCGGCCTGCACGTCTTCTACCGCACCTATGGCGGTGGCTGGAGCTGAGGAAAAGCCGGTCCGGCAGCGGATTTCCCCGCCGATCATCGGCTTCGAAAGCGGATTCTTTCGCTCGAATTTTCAAAGCGGTGTGAAATTCGGATCAAATCATTGATTCGGAACGATAATTTTATGGCTGGACATAAGCTTCCTACGCCTTGACTATGGTTTCCCCTAAAACTATGTTGCGCGCGACTTCAGAACGGGCCGAAAGGTTTTCAGACCTTGTGTCCGTTGTCCTGAAAACCGGGGTAGCGGGGATCGCGGACAGCGGAAGACGAGGAGGAAGCCATGGCGGATGACCGCGAGGAAAGTCTTGAAAAGCGCCGTGCGCAGCTGGGAGCGAAGCTCAAAGCCAAGCGCATAGATGCGGGAGAGGACGAGGCGAACGAAGCCCGCGCCGAGGTAAGCCGCAAAGGCTATGCTGAGGCGATGAAGCTTTCGAGCGAGTTCATTTCCGCCATCGTCGTCGGTGCCCTTCTTGGCTATCTTTTGGACCGTTTTGTCGGCACGGCGCCTTGGGGGTTGATTGTTCTTCTGCTTCTCGGATTCTGTGCCGGTGTTTTGAACGTTCTTCGCGCTGCAGGCAAGGTTGCAAAACCGGAGCCTGGAGAGCGCCGAAAACGGCAAGAAATAGGGCAGGGTGCCAGGCGCTTTGTCCAGTGTGATGATCCCGCAATCGCGGGCCAAAGAAGAGAGAACAAGCGGTGTCTAACGATCCGACCCATCAGTTCCTGATCCAGAAGATTGTGCCGATCGAAATCGGCGGAATTGATTTCTCGTTTACCAACGCTTCTCTCTTCATGGCGGCATCCGCTGCCGTTGCCGCAGGCTTCCTTTATTTCTCGACGTCAAACCGCGCGATCGTTCCCGGCCGCTCGCAGTCGGTCGCGGAAATGTCTTACGAATTCATCGCCGGAATGCTGAAGGAAGGCGCAGGAACCAAGGGGATGAAGTTCTTCCCGCTGGTCTTTTCGCTCTTCATGTTCGTGCTGACGGCAAACCTGCTTGGCATGTTCCCGTATTTCTTCACGGTGACGAGCCAGATCATCGTCACCTTCGCCTTGGCGCTGCTCGTCATCGGCACGGTTCTCGTCTACGGCTTCTATAAGCACGGCTTCCATTTCCTGAATGTCTTCGTGCCCTCGGGCGTGCCAGGCATTCTTCTGCCGCTGGTGGTGGCGATCGAGATCATCTCCTTCCTGTCCCGCCCCATTTCACTTTCTGTTCGTCTTTTCGCCAATATGCTCGCCGGTCACATCACGCTGAAGGTGTTCGCAGGCTTCGTCGCCTCGCTTGGAGCCCTCGGTGCAGTCGGTGTCGGCGGTGCCATTCTTCCCCTCATCATGACGGTCGCCCTGACCGGTCTCGAGTTCCTCGTCGCCTTCCTTCAGGCTTACGTCTTTGCGGTGCTGACTTGCATGTACCTCAACGACGCAGTTCACCCGGGTGGCCACTAAGGATACCGACATTGACGTCAAAGGGCGTCAGTCAATTCGCCGCAACAACCATTTCAAAGGAGTTCAACATGGAAGCGGAAGCAGCAAAGTTCATCGGTGCAGGTCTGGCTTGCTTTGGTATGGCCGGTACGGCTCTCGGCCTCGGCAACATCTTCGGCAACTACCTCGCCGGCGCTCTGCGCAACCCGTCTGCTGCTGACAGCCAGTTCGGCCGTCTGGTTTTCGGCTTCGCCGTTACGGAAGCTCTGGGCATCTTCTCGCTGCTCGTTGCTCTCCTTCTGCTCTTCGCCGTCTAATATCGGTGGATTGAGGGATCACGGCCTGCGACCAGCAAGCCGTGATCCTTTGTATTTGCAGTACACCTGGAGGTGAGCATGTTTTTTGTGACCCCGGCCTATGCTCAAGAAGCTCCGGCGGGAACGGCAGAACCGGGTGCAGCGCCCGCCACGGACCCGCATGCCGCTCCGGCGCCCGGCGAGGTCCATACCGAGACCGGCGTTCCCGCTGGCGAGCACGGCGGCGGTGTTTTCCCGCCTTTCGATTCGTCGACTTACGCATCCCAGCTTCTGTGGCTGGCGATCACCTTCGCCGTTTTCTTCTTGCTCATGCAAAAGGTCATTACGCCGCGAATCGGCGGTATCCTCGAGCAGCGCCATAAGCGCATCTCGCAGGATCTCGACGAGGCAAGCCGCCTGAAGGCGGAAGCCGATGCGGACGTTGCAGCCTATGAAGCTGAACTCGCTGCGGCCCGCGCCAAGTCGAACTCGATCGGCTCTGCCGCGCGCGACGCCGCCAAGGCCAAGGCCGAAGAAGATCGCCGCTCCGTCGAAGCGAGCCTCTCCGAGAAGCTGAAAGCTGCCGAGGGCCGCATCGCCGACATCAAGGCGAAGGCATTTGCAGACGTCGGCACGATTGCCGAGGAAACGGCCGCTGCCGTTATCGAACAGCTGATCGGTGGCACAACGGCCAAGACCGACGTTGCCGCCGCTGTCGCAGCCGCCAAGAAGGAGGCTTGATCGATGGAATTTGATGCAACTTTCTTCGCCTTTGTCGGCCTCGTCTTGTTCCTGGCCCTCGTCGTCTATCTGAAGGTTCCGGGCATGATGGCAAAGTCGCTCGACGACCGCGCCGACCAGATCCGCAACGAGCTGGCCGAAGCCAAGCGTCTGCGCGAAGAGGCTCAGCATCTGCTGGCCGAATACCAGCGCAAGCGCAAGGAAGCGGAAGCGGAGGCTGCGCATATCGTCGCCGCCGCCGAGCGCGAAGCCGAGATGCTGACTGCCGAGGCGAAGAAGAAGACGGAAGAGTTCGTCGCCAACCGCACGGCCCTTTCGGAACAGAAGATCAAGCAGGCGGAAGCCGATGCGATGAAAGCCGTCCGTTCGGCTGCCGTCGATCTGGCGATCACCGCGGCCGAAACGGTTCTCGCCAAGAAGGCCGACGGCAAGGTCCAGGCCGACCTCTTCAAGGGTGCCGTCGGCGAAGTGAAGACGCGCTTGAACTGAGCGTTCTTTCATGTTGATCTGGAAAGGCCCCGGCATCGGGGCTTTTTTTATTGGCGGCGGTGCGGCTGCCGGAGTTGCTGATGCTGAAGGATGCGGCAGGTTCCGGACCGATCTTGCGTGACGGGCTTGTATGGCGCGCCACGCGTCCATGGACTGCGAATGTGCATTCTCTCTTTGGGCACCTGAAGCAGTGCGACTTCGCTTCAGCGCCGCGATCTGCAGGCTATGATGAGAATTTCGAGCGCGTGACTTTTATTGAGGGCGAGTACGGCGACCTCGATAGTGTCCAAATGCTCTTGGACACGGTACTGACTTCTGCTGCGCGATTGCTGCGCATCTACCACGATTGCTCGGCATCCTTTCAGGGGGCCGCTGAAGGCGCCTGGCAGCTTAAGCCGAAGCCGCCGTTTGAAGTCATCTGTCATGGCGATTTTGCACCGTACAACGTCGTCATGCGGGACGGCAAAGCGATAGGCATCATCGATTTCGAAGCGGCACATCCCGGTCCGAGGCTCTGGGATATCGCCTATGCTGTCTATCGATGGGCGCCGCTGTCGAGACATATCGCGGTAGAGAGCATTGTCACGATCGAAGAGCAGATCAACCGGGCGCGGGACTTCCTCGACGCTTACGGCTTGCCAGCCGATGAACGCGCCGCTTTGCCTGATCTTGTCATCGAGCGTTTGAAGGGGCTTGTCGCTTTCATGGAAGCGGAAGTGGCGCGGGGATCGGAAAAATACCGCAAGGATATCGAAGAGGGCCATCATCGGCTTTTTCGCGATGACATCGGCTACATCCACGTTCATCGGGATCAAATCGCGGCCGGACTCATGGCCACTTGATTGAGCCGGCAACAAGCCGAAGTGGTGAACCCTGCCACAAAGCCGCCGCTCGATGGTCGGCAGATCGCCTTCCTATTGCCGCACCGAAAACGTCTGAGAGTCACATTGTCGCCGGATCGTTCCTCAACCCTAACCGGCGGCCAAGGCAGTATGTCGCCGTCCACGCCACCACAGAGGCCACCACAGAGGAATGAATATGATCACTCGTTATACCCCTGTTGCATCGTTGACCGCTGCAGCTCTCAGCTTGATGTTTCTCGGCAACCCCGCGTCCGCACAGCAGGCAGCTCCAGCCCAGCAACCGGTTCAAGCGCAACCAGAAAGCAAAGGCGCGACCGCAGCCGTCAGCGATCAGAAAATCGAGGCCTTTGCGGTCGCCTATCTCCAGGTCGACCAGGTTAGGCAGGAATACTCGGCCAAGATCGGAGCCACACAGGACACGGCAGCGAAGCAACAGCTGCAGACTGAAGCCAGTAAGCAAATGGTTCAGGCCGTGGAAGCCTCTCCAGGTATCTCGCTAGATGAGTATAACTCAATTCTAACCGCCGCGCAGAACGATCCGGCGCTCGTCAAGAGAGTTCAGGAAAAGCTCCAGGAATCTGCGCCCGCGCAGCCGGCGCCCGCGAAGCAGCAGTAAGCCGTGCGCCGGGACTGCACTTCAAATTGGTGCTGTTTTGGTTCCATTGAAGCGGTCTGAATGACCGCTTCAATCATCACGTGCGAACGCGAGATGCTGCTTCGAGTTCGACAGGTCTGCAGCGGCAGCAGTTACTCTTCCAGCATTTCGTCCATCGTGGCGCCTTCGGTGCCGTTCTTCTTCAACGGCCGGAAGCTCATGCGGTGAAGCGAGCAGGGGCCATGCCGCTCGATGCGGGCGCGGTGCTGCGCCGTGCCATAACCCACATGCGCGGCAAAGCCGTAATCGGGGAAGACGGCATCTGCACGCGCCATCATCCGGTCGCGGGTCACCTTGGCAACGATAGAGGCGGCGGCGATCGAGACCGAGCGCGAATCGCCCTTGACCACCGCTTGGCCTGGGCACTCCAGCCCCGGCGGCACGTCGAGGCCATCGGTCAGCACATAGCTTGCAGGGATGGCAAGGCCGCAGATTGCCCGGCGCATGGCGTCGAGGCTCGCCTTGCGGATATCCGTGAGGTCGATGTGTGTGGAACTCGACGATGCGATGGACACCGTCGCGGTTGCGAGGATTTGGGCGAAAAGTTGTTCGCGCCGTTGCGCCGAGAGCTGCTTGGAATCGTTCAGCCCGTCCGGGATACGCCTGGGATCAAGAATGACGGCAGCGGCGACGACAGGTCCGGCCAGAGGGCCGCGCCCTGCCTCATCGGCGCCAGCGACCGGCCAGTGACCGGCCTTGCGTGCCTTCAGTTCCAGCTTGAAGTCCGGGACGAGCGGCACCTCTTCGAAAAGCAGAGGAGAATCGGGTGACGTGCGAGGTTTCATGCGGCTGAACCTCGCACGCCAACCCGATTTCCTGCAAGCCCCCGGATCAGGGCGGCGCACCGGGGGCTCAGGCCGCGAAACGGGCAGGGGAGCCGTTTGCGGCGGCAAGAGGCCAGGGCGGCGGCCTCCTGCGGGGTAACTCGTTATGGCATTCGCCGGGCGGCCTCAGGGAACCCTCGCGTGCGGACGGGCGGCTAAAGCAGCGAAAGCTGCACGCCGCTGCCATCCGGCGGCACGAAAAGATCGTCGCGAAGCGGCATGCTGCGCCTTGTCATGCCGAGCCGTTTCGTCGCCATCTCGAAGCGGCGGGCGAGCTGCCAGGCATAGGGGCCGGCGCCTTTCATGCGCTTGCCGAATTCGGCGTCGTAGTCCTTGCCGCCGCGCATCGAGCGGACCAGCGACATGACGTGCCGGTAGCGATCCGGATAGTTCTGCAACAGCCAGTCGCGGAAGAGCGGAGCGACTTCCAGCGGCAGGCGCAGGATCACGTAGCCCGCCTCCAGCGCACCGGCAACCTTTGCCGCGTCGAGAATGCGTTCCAGCTCGTGGTCGTTCAGCGCGGGGATCATCGGAGCGGCCATCACCGAGGTCGGGATGCCCGCCTCTGTCAGGGCCTGGATCGCCTCCAGCCGGCGCGGCGGCGTTGCGGCGCGCGGTTCCATCGCACGAGCGAGCTTGCGGTCGAGCGTGGTCACCGAAAGCGCGGCACGCACAAGGCTCTTGGCTGCCATCTCCTGCAGGATATCGATATCGCGCAGAATCAGCGCCGACTTGGTGACGATCGAGACCGGATGGTTCGCCTTGTTCAGCACTTCGAGGATCTGCCGCATGATACGCCATTCCTTCTCGATCGGCTGGTAGGGATCGGTATTGGTTCCGATGGCGATGACCCGCGGCTTGTAGCCGGGCTTCGCAAGCTCGCGCTCCAAAAGTTTGGCCGCATCCGGCTTGGCAAACAGCCTGGCTTCGAAATCGAGGCCCGCCGAAAGCCCCAGATAGGCGTGCGTCGGCCGGGCGAAGCAGTAGATGCAGCCGTGTTCGCAGCCGCGATAGGGATTGATCGAACGGTCGAACGGAACGTCCGGCGACTCGTTGCGGGTAATCGCCGTGCGCGGCTTTTCGATCTGCACTTCGGTCTTGAAGGGCGGCAGTTCTTCCAGCGTCTGCCAGCCGTCGTCGAAGGCCTCGCGGTGCATCGGCTCGAAGCGCCCGCTGGGGTTCAGTCCAGCCGCGCGGCCGCGGCGCCGGTCGCCCTCGATGCGAAGGCCGGAAGAGGCGATCAACACTTCGGCAACATCCGCCGTATTGGCAGGCGCAAAGGCAGCCTGCCCTGCAAGGGACTGTTCGTTCATCCGATTCTCCCGCGACAAGGCCATTGCCTTCGTCCGTCTTGATGATTAAATTCCTATCGAGAAAAAGAGAACAATGCAAGAACAAAATGAGGAAAGTCACGCTGGCAAATTTTTGTGCGGCGCTTTATAAATAGGCAATGTTGACGGTTGTTCTGGAGTGCCAGGATCAGGAACCTGAGCTGGCGCAGACTTTATCGGTGCTGGTGGCGGGTGCAGTCGAAGGGCTCGTAAGCGACGTGGTCGTGCTCGATCACGGCTCGCGCGATGGTACATCCAGAGTGGCGGACGCGGCTGGGTGCCGGTTCCATTCGCAATGGGATATCAAGGATATATTGCGCTCGGCCCGCGGCGAGTGGCTACTTTTCGTCGAACCTGGCGCCCGGCCGCAGACTGGTTGGATAGACGAGATCGCCGAGTATGTCGCCCTCAACAAAGTCCCGGCGCGTTTCACCGCCTCGCGCGGATACAGGCGCCCGTTATTCCAGCGTGTAGGCCGGTCGCTGCCGCCGCTGGAACTCGGCCTTCTCCTGTCGAAGAAACACGCGATTGCCGCCGCAAGAAGCGGAATGCGCCTTTCGGAATTTGCCAAGGGGCAGAAGCTGCGCAAGCTTTCCAGCGAGCTGATTCCCTCCTGGGTCGCCCGCGCCGCACGATAGCGCGCAAACTTTTCAGCACTCGCGCTAAAGATGGCGCCCGATACGATTTCGCGCTATAATTCAGCCATGGCGCCGCCCGAGCGCCCCGCTTCTTGGCGGCCGACCATGGAATGCAAGGCGGCAGAACAGGTCACAGCGGAAGTCTCCTCTTCTGCCGGGTTCCGGCGAAAGGAGGTGCGTCATGAAACGCAATATGGTCCGCGGCCTGCTGGCCGTCATATTGACGACATTGGTGATCGCGCATCCGCATTCGGCAGCATCGCAGATGATGCGCAGTTGCGCAGGCCGATCCGAGGTCGTCAAGTTCCTGGACAAGAACTTTGCCGAAAAGCTCACCGCGGTCGGACTGATCAACCAGAACGCCATTCTTGAGGTCTATGCCGCCAAGAGCGGCACCTGGACACTCATCATAACGGATGTTCACGGCGTCAGCTGCTTCCTGCTGTCGGGTGACAGCTGGGAAACGATACCCACTTTGCCGGGCTTGGATACATAGCGAACGCAGGCTGCTGCCATGGCGCACCCGGGCAGCAGCGCGCCTTCTACTTCCCCACGCCGCGCTTCATGTGCTCGTCGAGCCGCGGCATGATCTCCACGAAATTGCAGGGCATGTGGCGGTAGTCAAGCTGCGCCTTCAAGATGCCGTCCCAGGCGTCCTTGCAGGCGCCGGGCGAGCCCGGGAGCACGAAGATGAAGGTAGCCTTGGCAACCCCTGCCGTTGCCCGCGATTGGATCGTCGATGTGCCGATCTTGTCGTAGGAGACGCGGTGGAAGACTGCCGAGAAGCCGTCCATGCGCTTTTCGAACAGCGGCTCCAGCGCCTCGGGCGTGACGTCGCGGCCGGTCAGGCCGGTGCCACCGGTGGTGATCACGACGTCGATGCCGTGAGTCTCCGTCCAGGCGTTGACCTGGGCTGCGATGGCCACCTTGTCGTCGCGCACGATGGCGCGGTCCATCAGCTTGTGGCCGGCCTCGGCGATCCGCGCCACAAGCGTGTCGCCGGATTTGTCGTTCTCCAGCGTGCGCGTGTCCGAAACCGTCAGCACGGCGATGCCGACGGGAATGAACGGCCGCTGTTCGTCGATACCTGTCATCACCTGTCTCCCGAAAGCGTTTCCGTCGCCTGGAAATACCAGTCCGGCCGTTCGCTGTGAAGCTTTGCCGCGGCCGCTCCGGCTGTTTCAATCGAGCCGAAGATGCCGAAACAGGTTGCGCCGGAGCCGGACATGCGGACAAGTCTTGCGCCTGCGCCCTTCAATGCGGCCGACACATCTTCGATCTCGGGAACAAGCTTGCGGGCAGGCGGCTCGAGATCGTTCCGGTTGGCCCCGATCGCCGCCAGCCAGTCGCTGCCTCGCAAGGCAAGCGGCGGGTTGTTCTTCGCCGTCAGCAGCCGGAATATCTCGGGCGTCGAGACCGCCTTCAGCGGATTGGCCAGCACGATCGCAAAAGAGGGCAAGGCAACGGGCTCGATCTGTTCGCCAATCCCGCGCGCAATCAGCGGCCGGTTCGCAAGGCACATGGGAACGTCGGCGCCAAGTCTGAGAGCGATCGCTGACAGCCTCCCGCCGGGCAGGCGGAGGCTCCAAAGCCGCATGAGGCCGCGAAGGGCGGCTGCCGCATCCGCGGAACCGCCGCCGATACCAGAGGCGATCGGAAGGTTCTTTTCGAGATGGATATGGACCGGCGGCGCATGGTCGCCCTGCGCCAGCGCTGCCTGCCGAAGCATGTCGCGCGCCTTGAGCACCAGATTGCTGCGGGATTCGATGTCGAGAGCGGGGCCGAACCGTCCGCTGATCGTGAATTCGTCCGATGGCGAAGCGGCAAAGCCCAGCCTGTCGCCGTGGCCGGCAAAGGTCACCAGCATGTCCAGCAGATGATAGCCATCGGCTTTCTGGCCCGTCACGTGCAGGGCAAGATTAATCTTAGCGAGAGCATCTTCGGTAACCGCAAAGCCGCCGCTCATGCCCGCATCAGGCATGGGTTGTCAGGACTTCTTGTCGGCCGGCGGCGGCGTAACAGGCACCGGATCCGGCTGCTTCTTGTCGGCCGCCTTGGCGTCGTCGTTGTCCGTCGTCAGACCGTTCGCGATCTTGTTCTTGATTCTCGGAATCTCGGTCTCTTCCGGTGCCGAACTTAGCGCCCGGTTCCACTGATAAACGGCCTCGAGCTTGCGTCCGACGCGCCAGTAGGCGTCGCCCAGGTGGTCGTTGATCGTCGCATCACCGGCCTTGATCTCGGCGGCCTTTTCCAGTTCGGCAACGGCATCGTCGTAACGGTTCAGGCGGTAATAGGCCCAGCCGAGCGAGTCGATGATGTAGCCGTCGTCCGGACGAAGGTCGACGGCCTTCTTGATCATCGTCAGGCCCTCGTCGAGGTTGCGGTTCATGTCGATCCATGAATAGCCGAGATAGTTCAGAACCTGCGGCTGATCCGGATTGAGGTCGAGCGCCTTGCGGAAGTTCGGCTCGGCCTGGTCCCACTTCTTCAGGCGCTCATAGGCGATTCCGCGTTGGAAGAAGACGGTCCAGTCGGCGCGGCGCGGCAGCGGGCCGATCACCTCCACCGCCTTGTCGTAATTTGCCGCCATTTCCGCATAGTTCTTGGCGTCGGAAAGCACGCTGCCATAGGCGAGATAGGAGCGGACGTCCTTCGGGTCAGAAACGATCAGCGCCTTGAGGTGTTTGCGTGCCTCGTCGGTCTTGCCGCCCTGTGCCAGGGCAAGGCCGAGCTGAAGCTCCGAGATGCGTCGCATCGGCGAGTTTTCCGGCACGCGCCTGTAGAATTCGATGGCGCGGTCCGTCTGGTCCTGTTTTTCAGCAATGCCGCCGAGAAGGACCAGCGTATCGGCGCTGTTCGGGTCAAGCGTATTGGCCGTCTGCAGATAGAGCGAGACGATGTCTTCGGCGCCGTCGCGGTTCAACGCGCTGCCGATGGAGAAAAGCACGGCGGCAGCGCCCTGCGCGGCGTTGCGCACCTGCTGTTCCGGCTTTTCGCCCTTCTCGATGCTCTGGCGCAGCGCATTCAGCGGCGCATAGTTCGGCAGCATGTTGTCACCGACCGAGATCGCGTCGAGCGCCTTCTGCTTGTTGCCCTGGGATGCTTCGAGGCGGGCAAGCGCCATGACAGCGCGCATGAAGGTGTCGGGCGCGGTCGCGCCGCCATCCTTGTCCAGCACTGCATCGTTGAGATGTCTGCGCGCGGCCGCCACGTTGCCGGTTACGATCGCAATTGCGCCCGCATGATAGTTCTGGAAGATGCCGAACCATTCCGGGCCCTTCATCTTCTCGACCATCGAAAGAGCTTCCTTGTTGCGGCCGGCGCCGGCGCGCGCCCAGGCGAGCAAAAGGTCGTTCATCATGCGGTCGAGGTCGTTCGGGCCGTCATATTTCAGGATCGCTTCGGCGGTCTTGAACTCGCCGCGGCGCATCGCGTCCATGCTGCGCACGACGGTGGTGATGCGCTCGACGGAAGGATCCTTCTTCAGGTCGTTGGCATATTTCACGCCATCTTCGATATTGCCGTTCAAAAGCAGCGAGATCATCAGGCGCTGGCGGATCTCCGGGTTGCCCGGCTCGATCTGGAGGGCCTTCTTGTAGAGCTCGATCGCCGTCTTGTAGTCATGATCGACATCGGCCGTGCGGGCAGCGAGAAATGCGCCTGCAAAAGTACCGACCGTATCCGGGTCGAAGATCACGTTCTTGCTGGCATCGTCCGTCTTGGCCGCTTCTTCGGCATTCACGCCGCCAAGCGCGCCGAGCGAAATGACCGCTGCAAGGGCTGCGCTCGAAAGAAGACGGATGGCATATCTCTGCCGCATTAGAAAACCTTTCATCAGGGCAGCCGATTCATCCGGCGGCTGCGAAATCAGTTGAAAAGACTGATTCACAATAGGATGGCTTTTT
The DNA here is from genome assembly GCF_056279705.1 of Rhizobium sp. USDA 4016. Taxonomy (NCBI): domain Bacteria; kingdom Pseudomonadati; phylum Pseudomonadota; class Alphaproteobacteria; order Hyphomicrobiales; family Rhizobiaceae; genus Rhizobium; species Rhizobium sp. USDA 4016. The sequence goes on along the minus strand of NZ_JBWCCY010000004.1, from coordinate 3,066,943 downwards.
TGAAGCGGCCCTGCAAGAAAATCAGCCCGCGATCAAGGACCTTTGATCAGTTGACCCGCTCGATGCAGAAATCGATCACTTCCATGAGGGCCGATTTCCAGGCTGTTTCGGGGAGCGGCGCCAGCGCGTCGCGGGCGATCGTGCCGTAATGAACGGCCCGCGAGATCGTGTCGTTCAGCGTGCCGTATTTGGTGATCAGGCCGAGGGCCTTTTCCAGGTTGGCATCGGTGCTGTTGTCGCCTTCGATCGCATCACGCCAGAAGGCGCGCTCGTCCTGGGTTCCGCGGCGATAGGCGAGGATGACGGGAAGGGTGATCTTGCCTTCGCGGAAGTCGTCGCCGACATTCTTGCCGAGATCGGCAGCCTTGCCGCCGTAATCCAGCGCGTCATCGACAAGCTGGAAGGCGAGGCCGAGATTCATGCCGTAGGATTTCAGCGCATTGCGGCCTGATTTGCCAGCGTCTGCGACGATCGGGCCGACTTCGGCAGCAGCGGCAAAGAGTGCTGCCGTCTTGGCCCGGATAACGGAAAGATAGTCGTCCTCCGTCGTCTCCATGTTCTTGGCGACCGAAAGCTGCAGCACTTCCCCTTCGGCAATGACGCAGGCGGCGGATGAAAGGACATCGAGCGCATCGAGCGAGCCGACATCCACCATCATGCGGAAGGCCTGGCCGAGCAGGAAATCGCCAACGAGAACGCTCGCCTGGTTGCCCCAGATCGTGCGCGCCGTTGATTTGCCGCGGCGTAGATCGCTTTCGTCGACGACGTCGTCATGCAGCAGCGTTGCCGTGTGCATGAACTCGACGCTGGTCGCGAGCTTGACATGGTTTTCGCCTCGATAGTCGAAGAGACAGGCCGATGCGAGCGTCAGCATCGGGCGCAGGCGCTTGCCGCCGGAAGAGATCAGGTGATTTGCGACCTCCGGAATCATCTGCACGTCGGAACCGGCCTTCGAAAGGATAAGCTGGTTGACCCGCTCCATGTCCGCCCGTGTCAAATCGACCAGCGGCTTGACGGATGCCAGTTTGTTTTTGCTTTCTTCAAGCGGTATGACCACGCCCAACGACCCGGACTCCTGTTCATTCTTTGGAATTGACAATAGAAAGGGGCGATTGAAGCGGCAAGGGGTGAATTGTCGCGCAACACAGAATTGAAAGGGAATTGACCGCAAATGCATGAACTTATCCGCGCCAATGACCCTGTTCTATTATCCTATGCGCAGAGTCTTCTGAAGGATGCGGGAATTCACAGCTTTGTCGCGGATCAGGATATGAGCATTCTCGAGGGCTCGCTCGGCATGCTGCCGCGCCGTCTGCTCGTCGAGGAGGAGCGAGCCGATCAGGCCCGCCGCATCCTGACGGATGCCGGTCTCGCCGGCGAATTGCGTATCGCGAAATAATGTGGCCATGAACGGCGCTTCCGACACGATCGATGCCTTCCATCGCGGCGGCTTTTACATCGTCCAGCCGAAGGGCAGGGGGCACCGTTCGGGCATGGATGCCATGCTGCTCGCAGCACTCGTTGCCGATGACCGTGCGATCAAGGTTGCCGATCTTGGCGCCGGCGCCGGCGCCGCCGGACTGGCCGTGGTCTGCCGGCTGCAGAAAGCGCAGGCCGTGCTTTTCGAACGCTCTTCGGAAATGGCCGATTATGCCCGCCGAAGCATTGCCTTGCCGGAAAACGCCCATGTGGCAGGCCGCGTTTCGGTCGTCGAGGCGGATGTGACGCTCACGGCAAAGGCGCGCAACGACGCGGGCCTTGCCGACGAGGTCTTCCATCATGTCATCATGAACCCGCCTTTCAACGACGCGGCTGACCGGCGAACGCCGGATGCGCTGAAGGCTGAAGCCCATGCGATGACGGATGGTCTTTTCGAAAGGTGGATTCGTACCGCGGGCGCGATCATGATCCCCGGCGGGCAATTGTCGCTGATTGCGCGGCCGGAATCGATCGCCGACATCATCACCGGCTGCGGCAGGCGCTTCGGCGGCATCGAGATTACCGCCATCCATCCGCGCAAAGGTGAGAATGCCGTCCGCATCCTGGTGACGGCGATCAAGGGGTCGCGGGCGCGGCTTTCATTGCGCGCACCCCTTATCATGCACGAAGAAGGAACGCATAAGTTCTCCCCCTTCGTCGACGATCTGAACAATGGCCGCGCGGCCTATGCAAGGCTTAGCCGGTCACGAAGTCGATAAGCAGCTTGATGTTCAATCCGGCGATCACGACTGCGATCACATAGGCAATAGTGCTCAGCCAGCGCGGCGCGACGAGCTCACCCATCTTCGCCTTGCTGGCGGTGAACATCACCAGCGGGAAGACGGCGAAGGAAAGCTGCAGGCTGAGCACGACCTGCGTCAGGATCAGCAATTGTGCCGTGCCCTGGTTGCCGTACCAGATCGTCACGATCGCCGCCGGCACGATTGCGATGGCGCGGGTGATCAGACGGCGCACCCATGGCTGAAGCTTGATCTTCAAGAAGCCTTCCATGACGATCTGGCCCGCAAGCGTTGCCGTCACGGTCGAATTCAGGCCGCAACAGAGCAGGGCGATGCCGAAAAGCGTGGGTGCGATCGCAAGCCCGAGCAGCGGTGACAGCAGCGAGTGCGCCTCGCCGAGTTCGACGATGTCCGTCCGGCCGTGGGCGTTGAATGCGGCTGCGGCCAGGATCAGGATCGAGGCGTTGATCAACAGCGCAAAGCAGAGCGCAAAGGTCGAGTCGATCGTCGCATAGGTCAGCGCTTCCCGCTTTTCCGGCACGGTGTGCCCGTAGGCGCGGGTCTGCACGATGCCGGAATGCAGATAGAGATTATGTGGCATGACCGTCGCGCCGAGAATGCCGAGCGCCAGATAGAGCATTTCCGGGTTGCTGACGATTTCCGTCGTCGGGAAGAAGCCCGTGATGACGGCGCCCCACTGCGGGTCGGCGAGGAAGATCTGTACGCCGAAGCACAGCGCAATGACGCCGAGAAGCGTGATGATGAACGCTTCGATCCAGCGGAAGCCGAGCTTTTGCAGATAGAGGATAAGGAAAACGTCGAGCGCCGTAATCAGCACGCCGAGTTCCAGCGGAACGCCGAAGATCAGGTTGAGGCCGATTGCCGTGCCGATCACCTCGGCAATGTCCGTCGCGATGATTGCGATTTCCGCAAAGGCCCAGAGCGGTACGGAAACGAATTTCGGGAAGGCGTCCCGGCAGGCCTGCGCCAGATCGCGGCCAGAAGCAATGGCAAGCCGGGCGCAAAGCGATTGCAGCACGATCGCCATGAGGTTCGAAAGCAGCGCCACCGTCAGCAGCGCGTAGCCGAATTTCGAGCCGCCGGCGAGCGAGGTCGCCCAGTTTCCGGGATCCATATAGCCGACCGCGACCATGTAGCCAGGGCCGGCAAAGGCGGCAATCCGCCGGAGTTTCGATCCCGGGCGGCCTGTGCCGATCGTGCGATAAACGTCTGAAAGCGAGGCTTCTTCGCGGTCGTGCCGCCAGCCGCCTTTTGGAGTACGATTCAAAACATCCATATGATTACCGCTTTTGGGACCAATGCCCCGCACTATGCCCGATTAGAATGACAATGCAAGTCATTCGCAAAATGAAAAATCGGATGCATGTTGGGAAGGTGGCCCATTGCGTTTGCTGCTCCATTGCATACATGGATTGCGATGCCGAGAGCGAGAAGGATTTGAAATGGCCGGATTTTTGAGAAAACTAGTACCGAAGCGTTTCCGCAAGGAAGGGGTGATCATCCCGGTCGTCAGGCTTCAGGGCGCAATCATGAGCGGCGGTGGCCAGTTCCGCCCGATACTCAATCTCGCCAATGTCGCACCGGTGCTGGAAAAGGCCTTCTCTGACAAGGAAGCTCCCGCTGTCGCCATTGCCGTCAATTCGCCGGGCGGTTCGCCCGTTCAGTCGCGGCTCATCTTCACGCGCATCCGGGAGCTTGCCCGTGAGAAGCAGAAGAAGGTGCTGGTCTTCGTCGAGGATGTGGCGGCCTCCGGCGGCTACATGATCGCGCTTGCCGGCGATGAAATCATTGCCGACCCGACCTCGATCGTCGGTTCGATCGGCGTCGTTTCCGGTGGCTTCGGCTTCCCCGAACTCCTCAAGAAGATCGGCGTCGAGCGCCGCGTCTATACGGCCGGCGAAAATAAGGTCATCCTCGATCCCTTCCAGCCTGAAAAAGAGAAGGACATCGAATATCTGAAGACACTTCAGCTCGAGATCCACGAGGTCTTCATCACCATGGTGCGCGAACGCCGCGCCGGTAGACTGAAGGATGACGAAACCGTCTTTTCCGGCCTGTTCTGGAGCGGCACGCGCGGGCTCGAACTCGGCCTCGTCGACAGCCTCGGCGACATGCGCCAGGAACTGAAAAGGCGCTACGGCCCGAAGACCAGACTGCAGCTCGTCACGGCCGCCCGCAGTCTCTTCGGCCGGCGGATTCCCGGTGTCTCGCCCGTCTCGATTGATGGCTTGGCATCAGGTCTCGCAACGGGACTTGTCGAAGCGGCGGAAGAAAAGGCATTGTGGAGCCGCTACGGACTGTGAGAGGAGAAGAAAAAGGGAGATGGCGCAGCTTATAACAATCATAATCCTGGTCGGTGCTGCCTGGTGGCTCTACCGCCGCTTCATCTCCGATGCCAAGCGCCTGCAGGAAAAATCCCGCCGTGCCGAGAAGGAGCGTCAGACCGGCGCCGTCGGCACGCTTGTCAAGGATCCGGTGACCGGCGAATACCGCGTGAAGCGGGATGATGAATGATGGTGACCGCTGAAGAACGCTGAAGAACGCGAGCAGGCTCTCGAATGAATAGGCGCTTTCCGGCTGCAAGTGCCGGCCGACTACAAGTTCGGTCGCGACAAGGCGAGTTCTCGCAATAGAGCGTGCTTAGCCCCGCGCGACAGCGAAGCAATAACCGCTTTATCTGAAGCCGGAATTGCCCGGAGCCCAGGGTGAGCGTCGTTTCTTATGGTTCGATATGGAAAAGTCGTGTTCGCCTGCGCTCTCCGCAGGTCGGAATAGTTTGACTTTAAATCGCCGATATTAAGCAGATCGGCCATTGACCTGCTCCTCAAGCCGCATCCGGGCGATACCCTCGCCAATGACATCGGATGCGCTTGGAAACGCCCGTTCTCGACGAGCTCTTCTGCAACGCGTAAATCCTTATGAGACAAGGTGACCGTTGTCTTGACGTTCGTGGAACTCCTTCCAAAACATGGTCCGATCATGCGTTATGTATTGACCCTTGTCCTCTCCCATGGCACCTGTCCGGCAAAATACGCAACCGGTGGCTTGTCTCCATGTCTGCATCGATTCCCGACCATATGAACCCGAAGCGCTCGTTCCAGGCGCTGATCCTGACGCTTCATAACTACTGGGCGGACAAGGGTTGTGCGGTTCTGCAGCCCTATGACATGGAGGTCGGCGCCGGTACGTTCCATCCGGCGACCACGCTGCGCGCGCTCGGCCCGAAGCCGTGGAAGGCTGCCTATGTCCAGCCGTCGCGCCGTCCGTCGGACGGCCGCTACGGTGAAAACCCAAACCGCCTGCAGCATTATTACCAGTATCAGGTCATCCTGAAACCGAACCCCCCGAACCTCCAGGAGCTTTACCTCGGCTCGCTGGCGGCGATCGGCCTCGATCCGCTGCTGCACGACATCCGGTTCGTCGAAGACGACTGGGAAAGCCCGACGCTGGGCGCCTGGGGGCTGGGCTGGGAGTGTTGGTGCGACGGCATGGAAGTCTCGCAGTTCACTTACTTCCAGCAGGTCTGCGGCATCGAATGCGCGCCGGTTGCGGGCGAACTGACCTATGGCCTCGAGCGTCTGGCGATGTATGTGCAGGGCGTCGACAACGTCTACGACCTGAACTTCAACGGCCGCGAAGGTGACGAAAAGATCAGCTACGGCGAAGTCTTCCTGCAGGCCGAACAGGAATACTCACGCCACAACTTCGAATTCGCCAATACCGAGATGCTGCATCGCCATTTCATCGATGCGGAGAAGGAGTGCCAGGCGCTTCTCGCCGCCGGTGCGCCGAGCGACAATGCCAATCAGCTGCTGCACAAGTGCGTATTTCCGGCCTATGACCAGTGCATCAAGGCAAGCCACGTCTTCAACCTCTTGGATGCACGCGGGGTGATCTCGGTCACCGAGCGTCAGAGCTATATCCTGCGGGTGCGCACGCTCGCCAAGGCTTGCGGTGAAGCCTTCCTTTTGACGGATGCCGGCGGCATGAATATCGCCAGGGCCGCCGCCTGAAAATGCCGCTTAGCGGCGGTGGTTGGACCGTACGACGACGCGCCGGGGCGCCGGCCGTGGGGTCTTTCGGAAGACGACAAGAGATGCGATCGCCGACAGGCTCAATAGGAAGATTGCTGCGCTCATTGTCTGATTATTTCCTCGTCATGAGTTGCGAGTGCGCCGTAACCAGCCGGCACAATAAGAAAGATACAACCGGCTATGTGTGTGCGGTATCGTGATATTTCGCTAGTCGCTGATGTAAACCGCAGCCCGGAAATGCGGGATGACAATCCAGCGGAAGCCGCATAGTCTCCGTCCAGACTTTGCGTCGTTGCGGGGGATTCGCGATGTATATCGTTCTCGGTGTGATCGTTCTGATCGCGCTTTATCTTGTCTTTATCTATAACGGTCTTGTCCGTGCCCGGCAGATGGCCGAAGAGGCCTGGTCCGGCATCGACGTGCAGCTGAAGCGCCGCGCCGATCTGATCCCAAACCTCATCGAGACCGTCAAGGGCTACGCTACCCACGAAAAGAGCACGCTGGAAGAGGTCGTTGAGCTGCGCAACAAGGCGCAGGCCGTGCCTTCTGGCGATGTAGCGGGCAGGGCGCAAGCGGAAGGCCTTCTCGGCCAGGCGCTCGGCCGTGTTTTGGCGCTTGCCGAAGCCTATCCGGACCTAAAGGCGAACGAGAACTTCTCCGAACTTCAGGCCTCGCTCGAGACCATGGAAAGCGAAATCCAGATGGCACGCCGGTATTACAACGGCGCTGCCCGTGATCTCAACGTCAAGGTTGAAAGCTTCCCCTCCAATCTGGTCGCCGGGCAGCTCGGCTTCCAGAAGCGGGAATATTTCGAGATCACCAACGAGGCCGACCGCGCCGTTCCGGCCGTCAAATTCTGATATGGGCGTTTGCCTTTGCGCAAAAGCTGCTATGAGCAGGGCCGGTCAAGGCCGCAGGGCGGCTAGCGCAATGGACGGAATAGACAAGCGTCATGAGCAAGGACAAGAAACTCACCATCATCCCGGCTAAGGCTCCGCTCGTGGGGCGCGCCGTGCCGCCGGGCTCGAAGTCGATCACCAACCGCGCACTGCTCCTGGCTGGCCTCGCCAAGGGTATCAGCCGCCTGACCGGCGCGCTGAAGAGCGACGATACGCGCTACATGGCGGATGCGCTGCGCGCCATGGGCGTCGTCATCGACGAACCGGACGATACGAGCTTCGTCGTCACCGGAAGCGGCCAGCTGCTGGCGCCGAAAGCGCCGCTCTTCCTCGGCAATGCCGGCACTGCAACACGCTTCCTGACGGCCGCTGCCGCACTCGTTGATGGCACCGTCGTCGTCGACGGTGATCAGCACATGCGCAAGCGCCCGATCGGCCCGCTCGTTGATGCGTTGCGGTCTCTCGGAATCGATGCGACGGCCGAAACCGGCTGCCCGCCTGTAACCGTGAAGGGCACAGGCCGCTTCGAGGCGAGCCGTATCGGGATCGATGGCGGTCTCTCCAGCCAGTATGTGTCCGCGCTGCTGATGATGGCGGCCGGAGGCGACCGCCCGGTGGATATTGAACTCCTCGGCGAGGACATCGGTGCCCTCGGCTACATCGATCTCACGACCGCCGCGATGCGAGCCTTCGGCGCCAAGGTCGAGAAGACGAGCGCGGTCACCTGGCGCGTCGAGCCGACCGGCTACACGGCGGCCGATTTCGTCATCGAGCCGGATGCGTCGGCGGCAACTTATCTCTGGGCTGCCGAAGTCCTGACCGGCGGCTCCATCGATCTCGGCGTGCCGAACGGCGCCTTCACGCAGCCAGATGCGCGCGCCTATGAGATGATCGCCAAATTCCCGCGCCTGCCGGCTGAAATCGACGGCTCGCAGATGCAGGACGCGGTTCCGACGCTCGCAGTCCTTGCCGCCTTCAACGAAACGCCCGTCCATTTCGTCGGCATTGCCAATCTGCGCGTCAAGGAATGCGATCGCATCCGCGCGCTGTCGACCGGCCTGACGCAGATTCGCCCGGATCTGGCACGCGAGGAAGGCGACGATCTCATCGTCCAGTCTGATCCGTCGCTTGCCGGAAGGCGCCTTCCTGCCGAGATCGACACTTTCGCCGACCACCGCATCGCCATGAGCTTCGCGCTCGCCGGGCTGAAGATCGACGGCATCACGATCCTCGATCCGGACTGCGTCGGCAAGACGTTCCCTGCCTATTGGCGGACGCTGGCAGGACTGGGCGTCAAATATGCGAACGAGGGCTGAGATTGTCTGAGGCGGCAGCGCGCCGCCGGCGGGGAGAGGTATGATGATCCGGCGGCTTTTCGGCCTTTGCTTCATTCTGTTTCTGGCGCTTGCAGCATATGGGGCAAGTGCCGCGGAGGTCATCAACTCCTTCGCATCGGATATAAAGCTCGAAAAGAGCGGCGCTATGACGGTGACCGAGACAATCACCGTCAATGCCGAGGGCAATCGGATCCGGCGCGGCATCTTCCGCGACTTTCCGCTGACTTTCGTCGATGAAGAAGGTCGCCGCCGCAGCGTCGACTTCGACGTTGTATCGGTGAAACGCGACGGCAATGACGAGCCGTGGAAGACGGAATCCGTCTCCGGCGGCATCCGTATCTATGCTGGGTCGGAAGACGTCATGCTTCCACCAGGCCGCCATCAATATGCCTTCACCTACACCACCAATCGCCAGATCCGCTATTTCGCCGATCACGACGAACTCTATTGGAATGTGACCGGTAACGGCTGGATCTTCCCGATCATGGCCGCGACCGCGACCGTGAACCTGCCAGATGGTGTCACCGCAACCGATACGAATGCCTTCACCGGTGCGCTTGGCGCAAAGGACAAGAATGCCCGGATTTCGGGCGGCAATGCCCGGCCGGTCTTCTCGACGACCATGCCGCTAGATGCCAACGAAGGTCTGACGATTGCCGTCAAGCTTCCGAAAGGCGCGATCGATCCGCCGAGCGAATCCGATCAGAAAATCTGGTGGCTGAAGGACAACCGCGACTATTTCATCGGTTTCGGCGGCCTCCTCCTTGTTTTCCTTTACTACACCCGCTCCTGGCTGAAGGTCGGACGCGACCCTTCCCGCGGCGTCCTTGTGCCGCGCTGGGATCCTCCCGAAGGCATCTCGCCGGCGCTCGTCAACTACATCGACAACAAGGGCATTTCAGGCGGGGGTTGGACGGCGCTTTCGGCAACGGCGCTGGACCTGGCGGTTCGCGGCTATGTCGTTCTTGAAGACCTCAGGCAATCGATCATCGTACGCCGCACGGAAAAGCCGGTGGGTAAGGAGAAGCTGGAAGCCGGCGAAACCAGCCTCCTGAGCGCCGTCGCCAACAAGGGCTCGCTGACGATCGACAAGGCAAACGGCGAACGCGTGAAGTCGGTCGGCCAAAGCTTCCGCTCGGCGATCGAGCGGGAACATCGCGGCAAATACTACAATTCAAATACCGGCTATACGACCGGCGGCGTCGCGCTCAGCGCTGCCGCACTTGTCGCGCTCTTCGTTTTCGGCACGCTGGAACCCGATGCGATCGTCTTGATGATCATCCCGATCGTCGTTTCTGTCTTCGTCGCCATCTTCGTGGCCGGCTTTGCACGGTCGTTCCGCCCTGGCCAGTCCCTGGGCGGCAAGATCGCCGCTGTGATCGCGATCGCCATCATCGTTTTTGTCGGCTTCAGCATCGTTTCATCGCTGGCTCTGGCACTTTTCTCCACGCTCTTGGAATTCCACGAGACGCCGATGCTCTTTGCCGTCGGCGGCATCGTGCTGCTCAACCTGCTCTATGTCTTCATCATGGGTGCGCCGACGCCGCTTGGTTCGAAGATCATGGATGGCATCGACGGCCTTCGTCAGTATCTGACCCTTGCCGAGAAGGACCGGATGAACATGGCCGGTGCGCCGGAAATGTCGCCCCAACATTTTGAGAGGCTGCTGCCCTATGCGGTTGCGCTGGGTGTCGAGAAGCCCTGGACGCGCACCTTCGAAACCTGGCTCGCGGCGGCCGCTGCCGGTGCGGCTGCGGCCTATGCCCCGTCCTGGTATTCCGGCAACTTCAGCAGCGGCAGCTTCTCCGACCGCATCGGCGGCTTCTCGTCGTCGATGGCGTCCACGATCGCCTCGACCATTCCCTCGCCTGCGCCCTCCAGTTCCTCGTCCGGTTTTTCCGGTGGCGGCGGTTCTTCGGGTGGTGGCGGGGGCGGCGGCGGCGGTGGCGGCTGGTGAGCTTTCCCGCTTGACCTTTGGCTTCCCGCCCCTTAACCGCCAGACAGAAAACGGAAAGGATCAGGCATGAAGGTTCTGTTGATCGGCTCGGGCGGACGCGAGCATGCGCTTGCCTGGAAGCTGGCACAATCGCCGCTGATGACGGAATTCTATGCCGCGCCGGGCAACCCGGGCATTGCGGAACATGCGAGGCTCGTTTCCCTGAAGGTTGAAGATCACGAGGCAGTCGCCGCCTTCTGCGCGCAAAAGGCGATCGACTTTGTCGTCGTCGGCCCCGAGGCGCCGCTGGTTGCCGGCCTTGCCGACCGCCTGCGAGCCGATGGGCTGAAGGTCTTCGGTCCCTCCGCTGCAGCAGCCCAGCTCGAAGGTTCCAAGGGTTTTACCAAGGATATCTGCGCCCGCTACAACATCCCGACCGGTGCCTACCGGCGCTTCAACAACGCCCCGAAGGCAAAGGCCTATATCCGCGAAAAAGGCGCCCCGATCGTCGTCAAGGCGGATGGTCTTGCCGCCGGCAAGGGTGTGACGGTGGCGATGACCGTCGAGGAGGCGCTTGCCGCAGTCGACGATTGCTTCGAGGGTGCGTTCGGCGCAGCCGGCGCCGAGGTCGTCATCGAGGCTTATCTCGACGGTGAAGAGGCAAGCTTCTTCTGCCTCTGCGACGGCAGCAACGCCCTGCCGCTGGCGACCGCACAGGATCACAAGCGTGTGGGCGAGGGTGATACCGGCGTCAACACCGGCGGCATGGGCGCCTATTCGCCGGCTCCGGTGATGACGGCCGAGATGATCGAACGGACGATGAAGGAAATCATCGAGCCGACGATCTGCGGCATGGCCGAAAGCGGCTATCCCTTCTCCGGTGTTTTCTTCGCCGGGCTGATGATTACGGCAAAGGGCCCGGAACTCATCGAATACAATGTCCGCTTCGGCGATCCCGAGTGCCAGGTACTGATGATGCGCTTGAAGAGCGATCTGCTGCCGCTGCTGCTGGCAGCGGCCGAAGGCACGCTCGACAAGGTTACAGCCGAGTGGAGCGACGATCCGGCGCTGACCGTCGTGATGGCCTCTAAGGGGTATCCGGGCTCCCACGAGAAGAACACGCCGATCCTCTCGCTGCCGGAGGCAGGCGATGGCGCGAAAGTATTCCATGCCGGCACGTCTTTGAAGGACGGCGAGCTTGTCGCGACCGGCGGCCGTGTGCTGAACGTGACCGCCACCGGCCGATCAGTCGGGGAAGCGCAGAGCCGCGCCTATGCGCTGCTCGACAAGGTGGAATGGGAAAACGGTTTCTGCCGCCGCGATATCGGCTGGCGGGCGATCGAGCGCGAAAAAGCTTAACTCTGGCCCGAAATCGGGTCAGTTCCCTAAATTTTTACCCTTTCCCCTGACGGGATGGAAATAAAGGCGCGCTATTCTGTTCCCATAGTAAGTCGGAGCAGTTTCCATGCGTCAATTCATTCTCGGTGCGGCAATTCTTCTGGCAGCCGGCTCGGCGATGGCATCCTCGATCGAGGTGATCGGCAAGACACCGCGCACCGGCGGTGAAAGCATCGTGACCGAGACCTGCACGACCTGCCCGCCGCTGCAATCGACCGAACGCAAGAAGGATTACACAGTCCCGGCCTTGCCGCCCGGCGCCATCCAGGCCAGCGCGCTCCGCGATGTGGCCGGAGAGCAGAAGCTCTACCGTACCGAAGGCTGGATGGGCGGCTCGCCCGTCGTTTTCGTGACCAAGGCAACCCCTGAAGTCCTGGCCGCCTTCAAGGTGACGGTCCCCGTCGAAGGCATCGACCCGACGGCAACTACCTCTGTCATCGGCGGCGATGCGAAGCCTGTTGTTGCAGGTATGTCCGCTCCTGCGGAACAAACCGCGCCGCTCGACGTTTCCGACTTTAAGCTAAGGATGTGATTTTTAGTTCCCTGCCCCTGACCCGGCCAAGGTTTTGGTCGTACGGGGTCCGCCGTATGGCGGATTGAATGCGCTCCTGAAGAGAAGCAGGAGCGCATTCTTTATTTCAATTGATTTCAAAGTACTCATGCAACCTGAGTAATCATACAAGAAACATGATTCAGTTTCGTCGGCAGAGCACAAGGACATGCCTTTTGATCAGACGGGCGTCGCGAGGCTTTCCACCAGCCGGTCGATCTCCCGGTCCGAGAAGACCTGGATTCCCGCGCGCTTCAGCAGGGCAGCTGTAACACCATTGCCGTCCCGCCGCGCTCCGCTGAAAGACCCATCATAAATGAAACCGGAACCGCACGAGGGGCTGCCGTCGATGAGTAGCGCATGGGTGCAGCCCGTCTCCTGAGCCAGCCTGAGCGCATTCTGCGCCGCTTCTCGGAATGCAGCCGTCACATCGCCTCCGGTGATCTCCAACACACGTGCTGCTCCCGACAGCACGTCCTTGCCGCTCGCGCCGCCCTCGATTTCCGCCGGCGGCCGCGGCACCGGCATGCCTGCCGACATCTCCGGACAGATCGTCACCAGCCTTCTCTCCGCCCGCCACCGCTCGAGCGCCGGATGTGCCAGGGGCTTCGCCCGGCCGTCATAACGGACGGCATGGCCCATGAGACAGGCGCTGACGAGGATTTTGGTGGTCATGATTGTCTGATAGCGCGAGCGCTGGTGAATGACCAGTGGGATGCGCTTTTCCTCCACCTCATCCCTGTGCCTGTCGCAGGGATCCAGCAGCGCATGTCCATCGCGTGGGAGACCTCATTCAAAGGGCAACAGAACCATTCACGGCGCAACGCGCCGTGAATGGTTCCTGTCACAAGCACAGGAATGAGGTGCCGAGGTTGCCGCGGGGGCCGCGGCTAGTCCGAAACCGTTACCCTGCGATCTTCGAGAAGTCCGCAACCGTCCCCGTCGCCTCGCGGATCAGCCGCAGAAGGGCGAGGCGGTTGGCGCGGATCGCCGCGTCCTCGTCGTTGACGAGCACGTCGTCGAAGAAGCGGTCGACCGGGATGCGGAGCTTCGAAAGCGCCTCCATAGCCGAGCGGAAGTCTTCCCTGGCGATTGCGGCGGAAGCCTCGGCCGAGGCTTTGGCGATGGCGGCAAAGAGCTCCGTTTCGGCATCCAGCCGGAACAGCTTTTCCGAAACGCCGTCGGCGATGACGGTGCCCTTCTTCTCCTCGGCGGCCAGAATCTGCGTGGCGCGCTTGGTGCCGACCAGGAGGTTCTTGCCGTCTTCCGAGGTAATGAAAGCCGTCAGCGCCTCGACGCGGCGGGCGATCATGAGAAGGTCGTCGGCCTCGGATGTGACGACGGCATCGATCAGATCGTAGCGAGCACCCTGGTCGCGGAGATAGACCTTGAGGCGGTCGTGGAAGAAGGAGAGGAGGTTGATTGCCAGCTCATATTCTTCTTCGATTGTCTTTGGATGGCCGTCAGCAAGATAATTCTTGCAATATTTGATAGCTTCGCGCTGTTCTTGTACGAGCCTCTCGTGGTCGAGTCTTTCGTTATCCTGTTGGATTTTAAGCTCGAAGAGGCTTATCGAAGCTTCATGGCTAGCAATGGCCACAGCCCATTCGCTACGAAATGCAGAGCGAAACAGCGGGATGAGGGATGCTCTGATTCCCCGTTCCAACAGCAGCCGTATCGATCCTAGCGCTGCCCTTCTTAACGCGAACGGATCCTTTGAACCGGTTGGTTTTTCGTTTATTCGCCAAAACCATACAAGTGTGTCGATCTTGTCAGCAAGCGCTATGGTTATGGCAACATGGTCGGTAGGCACTCGGTCGGTAGGACCCTGAGGCTTATAATGGTCCTCCAGTGCCGCCGCCACTGTTTCATCTTCACCTTGCAGCAGCGCATATTTCTTCCCCATTGCACCCTGTAGTTCGGGGAATTCGCCCACGACCTCAGTTCGCAGGTCCGCCTTTGCCAACGCTGCGGCCCGACTGACCTTTAGGGGATCTGCATTGACGATTTTACCGATTTCGCCGGCAAGGGTGCGAATGCGTGTTACCCGCTCGCCCTGCGTTCCGATTTTCGCGTGGAACGTCACATGCAGCGCATCGAGCTTCGCCATCCGCTGATCGAGCGGCTTCCTCAGATCAAGCCCGAATTTCTTCGCCGATGCCTCCAGCGTTTCGAGGTCCGGCAAGTTCCCCTGGTCGCGCTTCCAAAAATGTAGCGCGTCTGAAAGGCGGGCGCGGACGACTTTGCCATTGCCGTGGATGATTTCCTTGCCGCCGTCGGTCGCCTCAACATTGGAGACGAGGATGAACTTGTTCGAAAGCGTCTCTTCGCCCTGTTTGAGCGTTACGAAACACTTCTGGTTCGTCTTGATCGTCAGCCGGATGATTTCGGAGGGGATCGAGAGGTAATCCTCCTCGAAGCTGCCCATCAGCACTTGCGGCCATTCGACGAGGCCGGAGACTTCCTCCAGCAGACCGTCGTCCTCGACCAGTTCCAGTCCGCCGGCAAAGGCGATGTCGCGGGCATCATGCAGGATGATGTTCTTGCGCCGCTCGGCATCGAGGATGACCTTCGCTTTTTCGAGGCTCGCGGCATAGTCGTCGAAACGCTTGACGGTGATGGCGCCTGGCGCATGGAAGCGGTGCCCGTAAGTCACATTGGAGGCGACGATGCCGTCGATCTCGAAGGGGATGACGGAGGTTTCCTCATGCTCGGTGCCGAAAGTGCAGACGATCGATTGCAGCGGGCGCACCCAGCGCAGCGAGCCAGGTTTGGAGGACGCCTTGCCCCAGCGCATGGATTTCGGCCAGGGGAAATCGCGGATGATGCCGGGCATAACGTCGCTGATGATCTCTTCCGCAGCGCGGCCGGGCCTTGAAATCACGGCAATGTAGAAATCGCCCTTTTTCGGGTCGCTACTCACCTGCGCCTCGGAAATCGAGGAAAGGCCGGCGCCGCGCAAAAAGCCTTCGATCGCCTTTTCGTTGGCATCGGTGCGCGGGCCCTTGCGCTCTTCGCGCACATCGGCGGAGCGGGCAGTCAGTCCGCGGATATCAAGCGTCAGGCGGCGCGGCGTCCAGTATTCGCGCGCGCCCTCATAGGAAAGTCCTGCCTCCACCAGCGCATCGGTGACGAGCTTCTTCAGGTCGCCGGCAGCCTTGCGCTGCATGCGGGCCGGAATTTCCTCGGAGCGAAGTTCTAGAAGCAGATCGGGCATGTCACTTTTCCTTGCCTCCTTTAGGGGGCGGTCCAAAACGGTCGCCTCTGCTACCAAAGAATGCCGCACCTGCACAACCGCAAAAACCGGAAATCCAGGCGCGCCAAGTGAGGAGGCAATCGCCCTTCTGCGTCGCGCCGCCCCCGCATCCGCCCTGCCGGGCACCTTGTCCCTCGGGGAGAAGGAGATGAGGCGCTGCGCTTTGTCGTCCCTTCTCCCCAGCGGGGAATAAGGTGGCCCGAAGGGTCGGATGGCTGCGAGCGCAAACCTGTATGAAGGCGTCAGTCTGCTGTGGAAAGCTCTGCCGGGCATTGCCTTGCCGCTTTTCGCCGCTATGGTCCCGCTACCTTCGTTAGTTCAGGAAATCCCATGGCCGCAGACCTCCGCTCGCTTGCCGCAGTCATCGCCTCCGAAATCAATGCCCGGCCGGACCAGGCCAAAGCCGCGATCGAGCTGCTTGACGAGGGCGCGACCGTTCCCTTCATCGCGCGCTACCGCAAGGAAGTGACGGGCGGCCTGGATGATACGCAACTGCGCAATCTGGCAGAACGCCTCGTCTATCTGCGCGAACTGGAAGCCCGCCGCGACACGATCGTCGAATCGATCGCCGGCCAGGGCAAGATGACCGACGAATTGATGGGCAAGATCGTCGGCGCCGCCACCAAGGCAGAGCTCGAGGATCTCTACCTGCCCTATAAACCGAAGCGCCGTACCCGTGCCGAGATCGCCCGCGAGCGCGGCCTCGGACCGCTGGCCGACGCGATCCTCGCCGATCGCTCGAAGGGACCGGCGGTGCTGGCGGAGGGCTATATCACTGCCGATGTGCCGGATGCGAAGACGGCGCTCGAAGGCGCACGCGATATCGTCGCCGAAGGCATTGCGGAAAATGCCGATTTGCTCGGCAAGCTCCGTGCCCACATGCGCAGCGCCGCGTTTGTGAAGGCCAAGGTCGTGGATGGCAAGCAGACGGCCGGCGAGAAGTTCTCCGACTATTTTGACCATTCGGAGCGCTGGGCGACCGCGCCAGGCCATCGCGCACTCGCCATGCTGCGCGGCTGGAACGAGGAAGTGCTGACGCTGACGATCGAGGCCGATGCCGAGACCGCCTCTCCCAACAAACCTGTCGAGCGCATGATCGCTGCTGCCTATGAAATCGGCGCGAGCCGCCCTGGCGACCGCTGGCTGATGGATGTCGCAAGCTGGACCTGGCGCGTCAAACTTTCCATGTCGCTGTCTCTCGACCTGATGCGCGAACTGCGCGAACGCGCCGAAGAGGAGGCGATCCACGTCTTTGCGCGAAACTTGAAGGATCTGCTGCTGGCGGCGCCTGCCGGATCGCGCGCCACGATGGGCCTCGATCCTGGCATCCGCACTGGCGTCAAGGTCGCAGTGGTCGACGGCACCGGCAAGGTCGTTGTGACCTCCACGGTCTATCCCTTCCAGCCGCGGAACGACGTGCGAGGCGCTCAGGCAGAACTCACCGCGTTGATCCTTAAGCACAATGTCGAACTGATCTCCATCGGCAACGGCACTGGAAGCCGCGAAACCGAAAAGCTGGTGGCCGACATGCTGGCCGATCTTCCGGGCGCAAAGCCCACCAAGGTCATCGTTTCGGAAGCCGGCGCGTCGGTCTATTCCGCCTCCGCGACCGCCGCAGCTGAATTTCCGGATCTCGACGTGTCGCTGCGTGGCGCGGTTTCCATCGCCCGCCGCCTGCAGGATCCGCTGGCCGAACTTGTCAAGATCGAGCCGAAATCGATCGGCGTCGGCCAGTATCAGCATGACGTCGACCAACAGAAGCTGTCGCGCTCGCTGGACGCTGTCGTCGAAGACGCGGTGAATGCCGTCGGCGTCGATCTCAACACGGCTTCGGCGCCGCTGCTTTCACGCGTTTCCGGCCTCGGCCCGTCGATCGCCGAAGCCATCGTCGTCCATCGCGACCAGAACGGTCCCTTCCAAAGCCGCCGCGACCTGCTCAAGGTCGCGCGTCTCGGCAACCGCACCTTCGAGCAGGCGGCAGGCTTCCTGCGCATCCCGAACGGCAAGGAGCCCCTCGACGCGTCCTCGGTGCATCCGGAAGCCTATGGCGTGGCAAAGAAGATCGTTGCCGCCTGCGGCCGCGACCTGCGGTCGCTGATGGGCGACAGCGTGGCGCTGAAATCGATTGATCCGCGGCAGTTCATCGACGAGAAGTTCGGCCTGCCGACGGTCAAGGATATCCTCGCCGAACTGGAAAAGCCCGGCCGCGACCCGCGCCCGAGCTTCAAGACGGCAACCTTCGCAGAAGGCGTCAACGAAATCTCCGATCTCAAGCCCGGCATGATGCTGGAAGGCACGGTGACCAACGTTGCGGCCTTTGGCGCCTTCGTCGATATCGGCGTGCATCAGGACGGCCTGGTGCATGTCTCGCAGCTTGCCGACCGCTTCGTCAAAGATCCTCACGAAGTTGTGAAGGCCGGCGATGTCGTTAAGGTGCGGGTCGTCGAAGTCGATGCAAAACGCAAGCGCATCGGTCTTTCGATGCGCAAAGACGATGGCTCCTCGGCTTCAGCGCTCCGCGGCGAGCCCCGTGTAAATCAGGGCGCACGGCCGCAAAACGACCGGCGTCCGGCTGTCCCGAAACAGGAAACCCAAGGCGCCTTCGGCGCTGCCCTTGCCGAGGCCATGAAGCGAAAATAATAGCTTAACGGCAGGCATTGCAAAAATGTCACAGTTCGGCGGCCTTGTTGCGGAACTGCCAAATACGGCGCTTGTGTGGCGGATGAGAGCGACTAAGTTTAACCCATAACATCCTGTCACATATGCGAGGCCTTTCATGGCGTCGGGATTTTTATCAATTGTCCAAAAAATCATCCGCAAGGGTAATCTGAAGCTCACGCTGGCCAATGGCGAGACACATGCGATTGGCGATGGCACCGGGGATCTGGTCGTCGTCCGGGTTGCCGACGAGGAGGCGGAGAAGCTTATCCGCCGCGACCCCACCCTCAAGCTCGGCGAAATGTACATGGACGGCCGGTTCATTCTTGAACAGGGCAACATCTACGACTTCCTTTCGATGGTGAAGCAGAACACCACCAACGAAATTTTCGATATTCCGATGGCCGCACTTCTGGTCGGCCGCATCGCACTGCAGCAGCTGAAGAGCCGGCTGCCGGTCAATCACAACAAGCGCAATGTCGCTCATCATTACGACCTGTCGGAAAAGCTTTTCGAACTCTTCCTTGATGAGGACTGGCAATATTCCTGCGCCTATTTCGACCCGCCGGGCATCAGCTTGGAGGAAGCACAAGTCGCCAAGAAGCGCCACATCGCAGCCAAACTTCTGCTGGAGCCCAACCAGCGTGTTCTGGAAATCGGCTCCGGCTGGGGCGGCATGGGGATGTATCTGGCGGAATCGACAAAGGGTGTTGACGTCACCGGCATCACGCTCAGCGAAGAGCAACTGAAGATCTCGCGCGAGCGCGCCCAAAAGCGCAGTCTCGCCGATCGCGTCCGCTTCGAGTTGCAGGATTACCGCACGATGACGGGCATGAAGTTCGACCGCATCGTCTCGGTCGGCATGTTCGAGCATGTCGGCATCGGCAATTTCAACAAATACTTCCGCAAGGTGCATGAACTTCTCGCCGACGACGGCGTCATGCTCCTTCACTCCATCGCCCGGCCGAAGCCGAGCTTTGCGACAAATGCTTTCATCGAGAAATACATTTTCCCACAGGGCTACATCCCGTCGATCGGCGAGACGGTGCCTGCAATCGAGAAGGCCGGGCTGCTGATCCGGGACATCGAGGTCCTGCCGTTGCATTATGCCTATACGCTCCGCCATTGGCGCGAGCGCTTCATGGCGCGCAAGGCGGAAGCCGTCGCTCTTTACGACGAGCGCTTCTTCCGGATGTGGGAATTCTATCTCGCCGGCTCCGAAATAGGCTTCCGCTGGGACGAACTCTTCGTCATGCAGATCCAGGTTTCCAAGAACCAGTATTCGACACCGGACAACCGCAATTACATTGCCGAGAACGAGGCGAAGCTGAAGGAATTCGAGGCCACGCGGCCTCCCTTGGAAAAGGTTGTCTTCTGATATCGCGGCGCGGCTTCGGCCGCGTTTTTCTACAAGGAAAGGCGTGCAGATGAGCAGTGCATTTCCCGAAATCCATCTTGTCCGCCACGGCGAAACAGAATGGAGCCTCTCCGGAAAACATACCGGCAGGACTGACATTCCGCTGACCCCGAATGGCGAGACGGCCGCCCGCAAACTCGCGGATCGCCTGAAGGGACTGATTGTCTCGGCCGTCTGGTCGAGCCCTTCTCAAAGGGCGACGAACACCTGCGCCCTTGCCAATTTCGGCGCAGATGCCGTGATCAAGCCCGATCTCGCCGAATGGGATTATGGTGCCTATGAGGGCATCACGACGAAGGAAATCCTCGCGGCCCGCCCCGGCTGGCAGCTCTTCCGCGACGGCTGCCCGGACGGAGAAATGGCCGCAGATGTCGGCGCAAGGGCGGACCGTATCGTCCGCGATCTTCGCCAAGCCGGCGCGTCGATCCTGATCTTCTCCAGCTCCCACTTCCTGCGCGTGCTCGCTGCCCGCTGGCTCGGCCTGCCGCCGGAAGACGGCTCGCGCTTCCTCCTCGATACTGCAAGCATCAGCATCTTAGGCTATGAGCACGACCTGACGGAGCCGGTGATCCGGCGCTGGAACCAGCGGTAAGGGTCTGTTGCGCTTTCGCGCGGCGCGATGAACGATTGAATGTAAAGCTTGTTTCGAGTTCAAGCTTCGGAGCTGCCTATGCGAACACGTCTCGACGATTTCATCAGCAGGATTTCCGGACAGAGGGATATTCTCGATCACATCGCGGCAAGGCAGGCGAGCCTGCCCGGTGGACCGATCCTGGAAATCGGCCTCGGCAATGGCAGGACCTACAGCCATTTGCGGGTGCGCTTCCCGGATCGGCATATCATCGCATTCGACCGCGAAAACGGCGCGCATGGAAGCTGCCGGCCCGATGACGGCGATGTCGTCATCGGCGACATCAGGGAGACTTGCCTGAGTTATGCCGGCACTAGGGCAGCCGTCGTTCATGCCGACATCGGAACCGGTTATCGGGAGCAGGATGCAATCATCCGCGAGTGGTTGCCCTCTCGCGTGGTCGCCGTGCTGGCCCTTGGGGGATTTGTAGCAAGCGGCCTGGAATTGAAGCATTCCGAACTGGAGGAAATGCCGCTGCCTGCGTCTGTCGAGAAGGGCCGTTATTTTCTCTATCGGCGAAGATGAACGCGGAGGCAGGCCACGCTGCTATTGACCCGCGCCTTCGCCCGTCGCTAGATGGCCGCATGCAACAGATTGGCGGCTTGAACGGGCGCGTTGCCGATGCGCCTTCGGACAATTGGGTTTACCGGGTTTTGCCCTCATGGCTCTGGCCCTATGCGCAGCTGGCGCGCTGGGACAGGCCGATCGGCTGGCAACTCCTGATGTGGCCCTGCTTCTGGTCGGTGGCGCTTGCCGCAAATGTGGCCGCGGGACAAGGCCTGTTTTCCGGCTCGCAGACGCTGTTTCACCTGGTTCTCTACTTCATCGGCGCCGTCGCCATGCGCGGGGCAGGCTGCACCTACAACGATCTGGTCGATCACAGGATCGACATGGAGGTCGCACGCACCCGCTCGCGGCCCCTGCCTTCGGAGCGCGTCACGCGCACCCAGGCAAAGATATTCATGGTGCTTCAGGCGCTTGCCGGTCTGCTGGTGCTTGTGCAGTTCAACTGGTTTGCAGTCATTCTCGGCGTGCTCTCGCTCGCCATCGTTGCGCTCTACCCGTTTGCCAAGCGCTTCACAGACTGGCCGCAGTTTTTCCTCGGCCTTGCCTTTTCCTGGGGCGCACTGATGGGTTGGGCTGGCATATTCGGCGGCCTGTCTTTCGCTGCGATTGCGCTCTACCTTTCTTCCGTCGCCTGGACGATCGGCTACGACACGATTTATGCGCATCAGGACAAGGAAGACGACGAATTGATCGGCGTGCGTTCCACCGCCCGGCTTTTCGGCGATCGGACGCGGCAGTGGCTGATCGGTCTTTATGGCGCAACACTGGTCCTGATGCTGCTCGCCTTTGTTTTGGCCGGCGTCGGTTTCGCGGCCTATCTCGGGCTGCTGATTGCCACTGGCATGTTCGCCTGGCAGATCGCCAGGCTCGACATCAACGACGCGACGCAATGCCTGGCGCTTTTCAAGTCGAATAACCGTGTCGGGCTGATCATCTTTGCGGGACTGTTCGTCTCGCTGCTCTTTGGGCTTCCCTGATTGAAACGAAAAACCCGGCGCTAGGCCGGGTTTCAGATTGGGTCACTCGCCGAATTCTTAATTGCGGGCGATAATTTCCTTGCCTTCGATCTTCATTGTCACGCCGAGCTTGCCGGTCGTGCGGCGCACGAGGAAGCGCGGACGGCGATTGGCGAAATAGGAATGGCGCCGGCGCGGTTTCATGTGGCTGGTACGCAAATCGCCGAGGTGCTCCTCGAGCGGGCGTGCAATGCCGTCGGCCTCCACCATCAGCATCGGAATGCGGAATGCCTCCGACCAGCCCCGCCAATCGGCCGCGATATCGGACAGATCGTGGGCGACAAGCAGCGGAATGCAGAGATCCGGATCTTCGTGGTGCAATTCCAGCGTTACGGTCACTTCCCCGTTGCCGTGGTCGATCGCCCGGGCTGCAACGCCTTTGAAGGCGCGCTTCGGCAGGGCAACGGAAAGTGGCAGGCCGCTGGAGGGAAGGGTCTTGCGGAGGACGGCGCCGCGTTCATCGATCGTTATGCTGACGTCACTTGTGGAGTCGTGGATGGCGTAGCTGACCTGCTGGGGAAAGCGCGACGGATCGAGACGCAGTGTCGTTCCAGCCCAAGCGGGCTTCATAACGGTGTTGTTCATGTTCATTTCTACCCTTGTCTTACCTGAGAGCCGGTTTCCGGTCTTCTCCTCGGGGCTTTTTCGCCCTCTACGCCTCGACAATAGGCGGGGCCTCTTCCGGACCACTTAAAATTTGCGGTTAAGAAAACTTTGCCTTCCCCGATGGTTATCAAAAACCAATGTGGCAGGGTTTCCGGACCATGAACGGACCGGCGAGGATGGCTGCGCCAAAACGGGACAGCGTCAGGTAAGTCTCGGGTAAGCTTTGCATGGCAAAATGCGCGCAGGATCCTGCATTATTCTTTTAGGTTGTTTAAGGGCGCACTCATGATTTCCGCCTCCGTTGCCTACGCGATCATAAGTCGCGACCCGAAGACGAGTCTTGATCGCATTGCCTCGCAGGCGACGGTCAAAAGGGACGCCGAATACTACGCCGAGAATATCAACAAGGTGAAGGACGTCGACGACTTCCTCGGCAACTACAAGCTCTACAGCTACGCGATGAAGGCCTATGGCCTCGACGACATGACCTATGCCAAGGCCTTCATGAAGAAGGTGCTGGAAAGCGACCTGACCGACCCCGACAGTTTCGCCAACAAGCTTTCGGACCAGCGCTACAAGCAGTTCGCGGCGGCGTTCAATTTTAATGCGCCCAAGCCCGATGCGCAGACGGATGCGCAGGAAGACGACCTGATCGACAGGTACAACGCATCCTTCACCGATCAGGAAAAGCAGGCGATCAAGGACACCGACTATTACAGCGCGGAGATCGCTGACGTGCAAACAGTCGATGATCTCGTCAATAATACGCGGCTGCGCACCTATGTGCTGAAGACGTTCGGCATCGATACGACCTACGCGTCCAAGCAGTTTCTGCGGGATGTGCTGACCAGCGATCTCAACGATCCGAACAGCGTGGTGAACCTTCAGGGCGGTGAGAAGTACCAGGCGCTCGCGGCGCAGTTCAATTTCAATGCAGACGGCACCGTGAATGGCTCGGCCCAGACCGCGACCCAGAAAAACACGGTCATGGAGCAGTACAATCTGAATTCGTCGACCGTCATTGTCGACAACGACGTGTTTCCGGATATCGTCTATACGACGAAGGCCGCTGCCGACTACAACAAGGCCTATTACGAATCCAAGATCAAGACGATCACCAATGTTGACAGCCTCATCGCCGATGAGCGCCTGACGGACTACATCAAGGCCGCTTACAGTCTTGGCCCGAGCAGCTTCGGCACGGACCTGAGCGACACGGCCTTGAGGCAAATCCTTGTCGATCCGGCCTATGCCAATACGATGGGTGCCACGGCTGTCCATCAGGCCTTCAGCTTTGAGGCTGATGGAAGCGTCCTCGGGCCTGACGGCCCGCAATCGGATTCCCTGATCCAGGCAACTTCCGTAAACTACATGGCCCGTTACGACGACGAGGCGAAAGCGGCCATCGAGGAAATCGTCGCCAACTACAAGACACGCATGTCCGATACCAGGACGCTGGACAATTTCTCCGACGTCGACAGCATCAACGATTTCCTGAAGACCAACAAGACCGGCGATCTAGACAAGACGAACGACGATCTGCCCGACCTCTATCAGGTTGCGCTTCAGGCCTACGGCTTGACGGAAGAGGAACTGTCGAAATCCGTCATGCGCAGGCTGCTGGCAAGTGATCCTTACGACCCCGAGGGCTATGTCGCGTCCTTCAAGGACGACCGCATCACCCAATTGGCGAGAGCCTTCAATTTCGATGGCGAAGGTAACGCGTCGATCCAGCTGCAGGCACTGTCGCCCGCCGCGATGGCCAAATATGCGACGAACTATAAGTCGCATGTCACAATGCTGATGAAGGACGGTCCCCTGAAGGAGAAGGCATCCAAAGATGCGACCGAGGAAGTCGACTATTTCGCCAAGACCATGGAATCGGTGCAATCTCTCGATGATTTCCTGGAGGACGACCGGTTGACCGGTCTGATTCTCAAGTCTGTCGGTCTCGATCCGAAGGACTACGACGAAGAGACGCTGCGCAAGATTTTCACATCCGATCCCGACGATGCAAACAGTTATCTGAACACCAAGGCGGACTCGAAGTTCAAGAACCTCGTCGCCGACTTCAACTTCGACACGGCCGGCAATCTCACGCGCACCAAGCTGGGCATCGTCCAGGATCAGGGTGCACTCGATCGCACGCAGGATGCCTATCTGCAGCAGACGCTCGAGACGCAGGAAGGCGAGACGAACGATGGCACGCGCTTGGCGCTTTACTTCGCCCGCAAGGCGCCGGATATCACCTCGCTCTACTCCATCCTAGGCGACAAGGCGCTCTTCCAGGTCATCACCACCGCCTACAACCTGCCGAGCCAGATCTCCAGCATGGATGTCGAGAAGCAGGTTGCGCTTCTCGAAAAGTTTGTGGACCTGAAGGATCTTGGCGACTCGAAGAAGGTCGACAAATTGGTGAAGCGGTTCACGGCGATGTACGACATTCAGAACGTCACGACCCAATCGCCGGCGCTGCAGATTCTGACCGGCGGCGGTTAAGCCGCCACGTTCTTACTCCACGCTGACCACTTTCCCCGGGTTCATGATGTTCGCCGGATCAAAGGTCCGCTTGATGCGGCGCATCAGGTCGATCTCTATGGCGGGGCGGATCGCGGCGAGCTCGTCGCGCTTGAGCTGACCAATGCCGTGCTCTGCCGAGATCGAGCCGCTGTGTGCCAGAACGATGCCGTGCACAATCTCGTTGATCTCATGCCAGCGGGCGATAAAGGCGTCCTTGTCGGCGCCGACCGGCTGGGAAATGTTATAATGGATATTGCCGTCGCCCATGTGGCCGAAGGCGCATATGCGGGCGCCGGGCATTGCCGCCATCACGGCCTCGCCGGCCTCGTGCATGAAATGCGGGATCTTCGAGACCGGCACAGAAACATCGTGCTTGATCGAACCGCCTTCGGGCTTTTGGGCCTCCGACATGCTCTCGCGCATATGCCACAGCGCCTTCTGCTGCGCGACGGATGAGGCAATCGCCGCGTCGTGCACCAGCCCCGCCTCAAAACCCTGTTCGAGCAGCGCATTCATCATCCGCTCGGCGGTTTCCGCCGAATCCGAGGTCGAGATGTCGATCAGCACATACCACGGGTAAGCCGATTCCAGCGGATCGCGCACGCCCTCGATATGTTTGGCGGTGATCTCGACACCGAACCGCGGCATCAGCTCGAAGCCGGTCAGCGAGGTGCCGCAGAGGCTGCTCGCTAGATTGAACAGGGCAAGCGCCTCCTCCACGGAGTTGAGTCCTGCAAAGGCGACCTGATGGCCGAGCGGCTGCGGGTAAAGCTTGAGGACGGCACCGGTGATGATGCCGAGCGTGCCTTCGGCGCCAATGAAGAGATCGCGAAGGTCGTAGCCCGTATTGTCCTTCTTCAGGCGGCGAAGGCCGTCCCAGATTTCGCCGGTCGGCAGCACGACTTCGAGGCCAAGGCAAAGCTGGCGCATGTTGCCATAGGCCAGCACCGCCGTTCCGCCGGCATTCGTCGAGAGGTTGCCGCCGATCCGGCAGGAGCCTTCGGCGCCGAGCGAGAGCGGGAAAAGTTTGCCATGCGCCTCGGCCGCCTTCTGCACCTCGGCGAGGATTGCGCCGCCGTCGGCAACCAGCACGTTCGCCACCGGATCGACGTCGCGGATCCTGTTCATCCGCTCGAGCGAGACGATGATGTCCGACTTGCCCTCGCGCGGCGTCTGGCCGCCGACGAGGCCGGTATTGCCCGTCTGCGGTACGACCGCAGTGCCGGTTTCCGTCGCAAGCTTCAGGATGGCCGAAACCTCCTCGACATTCGCGGGCTTGAGCAGGAGAGGGGAAGAGCCGTGGTAGAGGCCTCGGTTCTCAATCAGGTGCGGGGCAAGCTCGGCCTCGCTGCGCAGCGCGTATTTCTCGCCGACGATTGCGGCGAAGCGGTCGAGAAGTTCGGGCGAGACGCTGGCGCTCATCGAGCTCATTCCTTCCTTGTTATTCGCGCGGCGCGGCGGCACGCCGCAAACGGTCGTTGATCGCTTCGCCAAGACCCTCGTCCGGTATCGGCGAAAAGGCGATCGTCGCTGCGCCGCTGGCATCGGCCTTCTTCATGTAGTCGAAAAGATTGGCAGCCGCCTCCGCCAGATCGCCACAGGGGCTGAGGTTGAGCACGATGGCGGCATCGCTCGCACCCGCGACATCGGCCGCGCCGAAGGCAATCAAGGCCTCGTCGCTTTTAACAGCCCCGGCATCGAGACGGACATTGGCACCGGGCGCATAATGCGAGGCGAGCATGCCGGGAGCCTCGATTGCTGCGGATGCCTTGCCGGCACGCCGCAGCCGCTTGCCGGCGACGCGCTCGATCTCGGAAGCCGGAAGCCCACCAGGCCGCAGCAGTTTCAGTTCGCCGTCCTCGACCTTGACGATAGTGGATTCGACGCCGACGGTGCTGGCGCCTGCATCGACGATGAGCCGGATCTTGCCGCCGAGATCGGCGTCGACATGCGCTGCGCTGGTGGCGCTGATCCTGCCCGATGTGTTGGCGCTCGGTGCGGCGAGCGGTTTGCCGAAGGCGCGGATCAGATCGCCCGCAAACCCCTTCGGCACGCGGATACCAACCGTATCCAGACCGGCAGTTGCCAGCGCATGGATCCGGCTTTCCGCCTTCAAGGACAGGACGATCGTCAGCGGTCCTGGCCAGAAGGCTTGCGCCAATGCGCGCGAGACCGGATCGAACTCCGCATATTCTTCCGCCATCGCCAGATCGCTCATATGGCAGATCAGCGGATTGAAGCGGGGGCGGCCCTTGGTCTCGTAGATACGGGTTATCGCCGCCGCATTGGTGGCATCGGCAGCAAGGCCGTAGACGGTCTCAGTCGGGATGGCGACCGGAAAACCTTCCGAAAGCACGGCGGACGCCATTTGCAGCGCTTCATGTCGATGTTCTGCGATGTCGATTATGCGTGCCATGTGCCGCCCGTTGTTCCAGGCAGTCCCATAGGCCTTTGAAAGCTTGCGATCAATATCAGAGCTGGCGGATGATTTCGCGAAGCTGTTCGTTGCGGGCGCCAAGCAGAAGCACATTCCTGATCGCCACCTGCGGATCGTCGGTTCTGAAGAGCACGCCATTGCCGCGAATGGAGCGGTCGATCGTCATTTTCTCCGGCGTATGCTCGCCGGGCTTGATTGCGACGGCGAAATACATGCGGGAATACTTGATATCGATGTGATGGAAGAAATTGTCGTTGTCGCCGATGTCTGCGTAGAAATTGGCGATGTAGAAGGCCCAGCTGACCTCCTCGTAGCGGGCGAATTTCGTCCGCGCCGCCGTGACATGGCAGTAGCCGAGATGCGGGCTGTCGGCGAGCGTCCGGTGGAACACCATCTTTGGGAACTGGATCGTGCGGTGGAAGCCATTGATCTGCTGATGCGCCTTGATGCCTGCCGTGTGCAGTTTTCGGCCGGTTTTCTCGCTTACTTCGCGGTAGCTCAGGTAGCGGCGTTCTTCGGCGAGCCAGTGCGCACGATCGCGGGTGATCTTGCCGGTGCGGAGAAATTCGGAATGCGGCGCTGCAGGCTTCATGTCCTGCGGCCTGGCATCTCCTTTGGCGTCGAAATAGCGAAGTTTCGCCATGGCTCGCATTCCATCTGCTTTGTCCGATAAGGGAAACATAGGAGTTTATGCTTAATGGCCCGTTAAAGCGCCTCTCTTGCGCATGATGGCGGGAGCGTGTGGCGAAAGGGCGTCGCAGATGCGATAATGACGGCGAATGCAGGTGGATTGTGCTGTCAGGTTTGAGTTTGTCGGATGTCGCATTTGAAGGCTCTGGGGCGGAGGCGAAAATCGTGTTGCCTCGCCACGCTGTCGTCAATTTCGAAGCCGATGTCGCATTACAACCAAGCGGCAGTCATGGCCGGTGTTTAAATGACGCCATGATAGTTCTCCCGCATGGAGAAGAAGCGGGCGCTTCCATCCCGCCTTCGCGGCGGCAGCCTATGGCACGAGGATAAACAGATGGATATTCGCAGCAACGTTTTGCGGCAGCTCAAGAATCGGCGCGCAGGCTTCAGCCTTGAGCAGCCTTTCTATATCGACGAAGATTATTTCAAGCTCGATATGGAGATGATCTATTATCGCGACTGGCTGTTCATGGGCCATGATTGCGAACTGCCGAAGCCAGGCGCCTATTTCACGGCTCAGATCGGCCAGTATCCCGTAGTCATCGTACGTGGCCGCGACAACGTCATCCGTGCCTTTCACAACAGCTGCCGCCACCGCGGCTCGCGGGTCTGCACCAAGGAACACGGCTCGTCGGTCCGCCTCGTCTGTCCCTATCACCAGTGGGCTTATGACCTCGACGGCAAGCTCGCCTTCGCCCGCCACATGGGCGATGATTTCGACAAGAGCGGCTACAACCTGAAGCCCGTGCACTGCGAGAACTTTGCGGGCTACATCTTCATCTGCCTGGCAGAAAAGGCACCGGACTTCCAGCCGATCCGCGACATGGTCGGCCCCTATCTGCTTCCCCACCGTCTGAACGAAGGCAAGATCGCCTTCCAGAGCACCATTATCGAAAAGGGCAACTGGAAGCTCGTTTGGGAAAACAACCGCGAGTGCTATCACTGCGCCGCCAACCATCCGGAACTCTGCCGCACCTATCCGGAAGCCCCGAGCGTCACCGGCACGGACGGTGGTGCCGACGACCCGGAAATCGCCGGTCACTGGGCGCGCTGCGAGGCGGCGGGCCTTCCGAGCAAGTTCCAGATCTCGCCGGACGGCCAGTTCCGCACCGCCCGCATGCCGCTGATCGAGGATGCCGAAAGCTACACCATGTCCGGCAAGAGTGCCGTCAAGCGCCCGCTTTCGGAGGATGTGAAGATCGACCGCATCGGAACCATGCTGCTCTTTCACTATCCGACGACCTGGAACCACCTGCTCGGCGACCACGCGATCTCGTTCCGCGTCCTGCCGCTCAGCGCCAACGAGACAGCCGTCACGACGAAGTGGATCGTCCACAAGGACGCCGTCGAAGGCGTGGACTACAATCTCGAGGAACTTACGCACGTCTGGACGGAAACCAACGATCAGGACCGCCGCATCGTCGAAGAGAATGCCTTCGGCATCCACTCGCCGGCCTACGAGCCAGGTCCCTACTCGATGCTCCATGAAGGCGGCGTCATGCAGTTCCTCGAATGGTATTCGAACTTCATGGTGAACCGCCTCCAGGGCGATCAGGCGAAGCTTTCCGACGTCGCCTGACTCTTCCCGTTCCAATTGCGGAAAATGAACCGGTTAATCCCCGGTTCATTTGCGTTCCGGTAGAAACTCAATCCATGCCGAACGGCGCGTGTTGGGAACATTTTCCGCACTCATACGTTACAGGCGAGGCCAGATTCGCGCTTGGGGATTGGAGAATACAATGAATGTGCTCAGTAAGAAAATTGCCAGTGCCGTCTTTTCCGCCGCTGTTGTCCTGACGAGCTTCGTGCCGTCCCAGGCCATTCAGATGCCGGCAGCACCGCAGATGGAAAAATCCTCGGACGTGCAGAACGTTCAGTATCGCCGTTACTATCGCCCGGGCTATCGTCCCGGATACTATCCGGGTTACCGTCCCGCATATCGCCCTGGTTACTATGGCGGATATCGCGGCTATCGCTATTCGCGCCCTGGCTATCGTCACTATAACGGCTACTGGTATCCGCTGGCTGCTTTCGGCGCCGGCGCCATAATCGGTGGCGCGATCGCCTCGCAGCCGCGCTACGTTGCCCCGCCGGCCTACAGTGGCGGCGGCGGTCACGTCGCCTGGTGCGCAAACCGCTACCGTTCATATCGGGCTTACGACAATACGTTCCAGCCCTACAACGGCCCGCGTCAGCAATGCTATTCGCCTTACAACTGAGGCTTAATACAATTTTTGAACCGATCAGCCCGGCAACCACTGCCGGGCTTTTCGATATTGAATATAAATGCCGCCAGTTCACCTCGAGAGGACGGCACAATGGCGGCTGCTTTGCGCCAGGGAACGAACGCGCAACACCGCAAAGCCTTCGTCTCGACTCGATGCGGTCATTCTAGAGCTGGTTGGTCACCTCGACGAGGTTGCCGTCCGGATCCTTGAAGTAAACGGACAGGATTTTACCCATCGCTCCGGCCCGCTCGCCCGGCCCGTCGACAATATCTATGCCTTGGCGCCTGATCTGCAGGATGACCGAATCAGCGGGTTGTGATCTTATGCTTCTGCGGGACGAAGTGCGAGCCGGCACCCAAAGTCTGCGCTATTTCGATATGCGTCCATGGCAGCAGTGCTTTGAACAGCGATTTTTCTTGTCAGAGAATATTGACCCGCTTGAGCAGCCACCAGGCAAGCAGCACCGAAGCGATAAGGAGCGCCACCGCGTATTCCGTACCGCCAGGTCCTTCGGCGAAGGGTAGATTAGCCGTATTCATGCCGAAGAAGCCGGTCACCAGCGTAGGCGGCAGCAGGAAGGCGGTCATGATCGAAAGAATGTAGAGGTGACGGTTGGTCTCGGAGGACTGCTTCGAGTCGATTTCCTCGTGCAGCAAGCGGGCGCGTTCCTGCAATGCATAGATATCGTGGTCGACCGATTCCAGCCTGCTCGTTAGCCGGCCGGCGATATCCTCGAAGCCGAAGGGCATTTCGTCCTCGTCGGAGGCCGAGGCCCGCCGCATGAGCGTCAACACGTTTCTAAGGTGTCGGTGGAGGCGTACGATTGTGCGGCGTGCCGGCGCCAGCCGCCGCCGCTCATCGCGCGAAACGTTGTCGTAGACGAAGTCTTCGATGAGGTTCAGCTCTTCGGTGAGCTCCATGACAACAGAAATCAGCGTGCGCTGAAACTCGATCACCAGCAGTTCGAAGAGGTCCACCGGCCGGGAGAATTTTGCCGGATTCTTTTCGATCATCGCGCGCGCCCGCTCGACACTGCGCAGCGGCTGCAGACGGGTGGTGATGATGAAGCGATCGGCGATGGCGAAATGCAGCCAGCCGAGATCGTTGGTATCCTGATCGAATTCACGCTGGCAATCGATGAGCGTGCCGTAGAGCATCTGCTCGTCCACGGTAAGCGCAGCATGCGTATCGCGCGTTGTGAGAGCCGTCTTGGCATCTTCGGAAAGGCCGTCCAGCGTCTCGAGCAGGGCAGGGACGCGTGCATCGGCGAGATTGAGATGCAGCCAGTAAAAGCCGTTGCCGGACACCAGTTCTGCCGGAAACGCGCTGTTGTGCAGGCGCACTGCCTTACCGCTTCCTGCCGGAAAACTGTAGGCCCAGACGAGGCCGGGTATATTGGCGGGCAATGTATCCATCGGTCTCGATCCTTTCGATGCGATCAGTCTGTTTAGAGATTCTCCATGACGGTTGTTTGTGCAAGTGTGAAGACCTGCGAGCGGCAAGATGTCGTCAATTCTGAAACGCCGAATTCGAAATTGACGTTTACGTAAAAATCAATTAGCTCTTCCACCGGAGGCTTGGAACCACGGTTCCGTTTGAGATGCGAGGAGATGATATGTACAAGGCGCCCGTCGAGGACATCGCGTTTACTCTGAGACATGTCGCAGGGCTGAGCGACGCGATCGATAAAGGCCTGCTCGGTGAGCTCGGCGAGGATCTCGTCGATGCGATCCTGAACGAAGCCGGTCGTTTCGCGACGGAAGAAGTCGCCCCGCTGGCCGAGATCGGCGACAGGCAGGGCGCTCGTCTGGTTGACGGCGAAGTGAAGACCCCGGATGGCTGGGCGAAACTATATCAGGACTGGATCGCAGGTGGCTGGAACGGACTGACAGGCCCCGAGGAATATGGCGGCCAGGGCCTGCCCAACATGCTGAACGTCGCCGCTCTTGAAATGTGGAATTCCGGCGCCACAGCCTTCGCGCTTTGCCCGACGCTGACGATGGGTGCGGTCGAGGCGCTGAGCGCCCACGGCAGCCCGGACCTTCAGCAGAAATACCTGGCGAAGCTCATCTCCGGCGAGTGGACTGCCACCATGAACCTCACCGAGCCGCATGCAGGGTCGGACGTCGGCGCGCTGAAGAGCCGGGCCGAGCGGCGCGATGACGGCACCTATCGCCTGTTCGGCCAGAAGATATTCATCACCTGGGGCGAGCACGACGCTACGGACAACATCATCCATCTCGTCCTCGCCCGCCTGCCTGATGCACCGGCCGGCACGCGCGGCATTTCGCTGTTCCTCGTGCCGAAGTTCCTTGTCAACGACGATGGCTCGCTCGGTCGCCGCAACGACGTCTTTTGCCATTCGCTGGAACACAAGATGGGCATCCACGGATCGCCCACCTGCACGATGATTTATGGCGATGGCAGGTTCGGCGGCGAGAAGGGGGCGGTCGGCTGGCTCGTGGGCGAGGAGAACAAGGGTCTCAACTGCATGTTCACGATGATGAACAACGCCCGCCTGACGGTCGGCATGCAGGGTGTCGCGATCGCCGAAGCCGCGACGCAGAAGGCGATAGCCTATGCCATGGAGCGCACGCAGGGCAGGGCGCCCGGCTGGAGCGGCAGCGGCATGAGCCCAATCATCGAACATCCCGACGTTGCCCGCATGCTGCTGACGATGAAGGCGCTGACGCAAGGCTCCCGCGCCATTTCCTATGCCTGCGCCCACGCGATCGACATGTCGCATCGCGCCAGTGGAGACAAGCAGCATTGGCAGGAACGCGCTGCGCTTCTCACGCCGATCGCCAAGTCCTTCTCGACCGATGCGGGCGTCGACGTCGCCTCGCTCGGCATTCAGGTCCATGGCGGCATGGGCTTCATCGAGGAGACGGGCGCTGCCCGCTTCCTGCGCGACGCTCGGATCGCGCCGATCTACGAAGGTACCAACGGTATCCAGGCGATCGATCTCGTCAGCCGCAAGCTGCCGCTTTCGAACGGCGATCACGTGAAAGGCTTCCTCGCCGAACTTCGCGATATCGCCGATCAGGTGCGCAGTTCCAATCTCGAGGGCTTTGGCGAAACGGCAGCGCGGCTTGATTCGGCCATCGCCGATCTCGAACAGGCAACCGGCTGGCTTTTGAAGGTGCAGGCAGATGGCAAGGTGGCCGAAGCCCTTTCGGGAGCAACGCCCTATCAGCGCCTCTTCGGGCTCGCCCTGACCGGCTCCTACCTCGCCAAAGGCGGGCTTGCCAGGGTCTCTGACGGCGCGAACGAAAGCCGCATTGCGCTTTGCCGCTTTGCCGCCGAAAATCTGTTGTCGGAAACCGCAGCCTTGAAGGATCGCGTCATCAACGGCGCAGATAGTCTCGCCGCCGCCCGCATTGCTCTTGCCTGAGGATCATCATGTCCGACCACATCATCGTCGAACAATCCGCTGCCCATCCCGGCGTACAGATCATTCGCTTCAACCGCCCGGAAAAGAAGAACGCGATCACCCGCGCCATGTATGTGCGGATGACCGAAGCGCTGAAGGCCGCGAATGAGGACATCGCCATCCGGGCGACGGTCTTCCTCGGCACGGAAGGCGCTTTTTCCGCAGGTAACGATATCGGCGACTTCCTTGCGGCGGCGATGGGTGGCTCCCTTGGCCCGGAGCTTCTCGATTTCCTCAATGCGCTCGTCAATGCCGAAAAGCCGCTGGTTTCCGGCGTCGATGGGCTGGCGATCGGCATCGGCACGACGATGCACATGCATTGCGATTTGACGGTCGCCTCCGACCGCAGCCAGTTTCGCACACCTTTCGTCGATCTGGCGCTCGTGCCGGAAGCTGCCTCCAGCTTGCTTGCGCCGCGCATCATGGGTCATCAGCGCGCCTTCGCCCTGCTTGCTGCAGGTGAAGCATTCTCCGCGCAGGAGGTAAAGGATGCCGGGCTGGTCTGGAAGATTTGCTCCGCGCCGGACGTTGAGCCCCTAACCCTTGCGGCCGCCGCAAAACTCGCCGCCAAGCCGCCGGAAGCCTTGAAGATTGCTCGTGATCTCATCCGCGGCGACCGTGCCGAGATCATTGCGCGCATCGATGACGAGGCCCGGCATTTTGCCGCACAGTTGAAGAGCGCGGAAGCCCGTGCGGCTTTCGAGGCCTTCATGCGACGCTGATGCCGGGCACAGGATTTTTGCTAAATTTTAAGCCTGTTTTAATTAACCCCTAATAATCAGGGGGTGACGAGTTGATTCCATTCGGTCGTCCGGGCGCATGAGGCGCTTTGCGCATCCTTGTCTCCATGAGCCCTCTGCCCGTTCCGCGCTCCCGCCCCGCGTTCCTGCGCGCCGACGGGACGGCAGACGATCCGAAAGGAACGCATCTTGAAAAAGAAGACGAATTTGCTGACGCGCATCCTTGTCGCCGCGTCCGCCGTCGTTCTCGCGGCCTTTGTCGCCTTTTCCTCCTATATCAATTCGGTGCAGCGCAGCGTCACGACGGCCTCGATCGAAGCGAATATCCAGTCTTCCGGCGAGCAGGCTGCACGCAGCCTTGCCAACTGGATGAACGGTCGCGTTACGCTGACCGCGATGGTCGCGAACGCCTCCGCAAAGGCTGTCGATCGCGCCGGCGTTGTCAGCGTGCTGCAGAACGACGTCCTGACGAAGCAGTTCGTCAGTACCTATCTCGGCGACGAACAGGGCGTCTTCACGTCCTGGCCGGACCTGCCGCTCCCGGCGGACTACGATCCGCGCAAGCGCCCGTGGTATCAGGATGCTGTCAAGGCCGATGCGCCCGTCCTGACCGAGCCCTACACCGACGCCTCGAGCGGCGATCTCATCATCAGCGCTGCCGTTCCGGTCAAGCGCGACGGCAAGCTCGCCGGCGTGGTCGGCAGCGATTTCTCGCTCGATACCATGGTGACGATGATCAAGGAGATCGATCTCGGCGGCCAGGGCATGGCTTTCCTGGTCAACAAGAGCGGCCAGATTCTCATCCATCCGGATGCCAAGCTTGTTACCAAGACGCTTGCAGATGCCTTCCCGGACGCGAATCCGTCGATCGGTCCCGGCCTGGTCGAGAGCGAATTCGACGGCAAGCCGGTTCTCGTCAGCTTCCTGCCGGTTGACGGCCTGCCGACGGTCGAGTGGCATCTCGGCTTCGTCGTTGACGGCGACAAGGCCTTCGCGTCCCTGAACGAATTCCGCATCGCAGCGACCATCGCCACGCTTCTCGCCGTTGGCCTGATGATCGTCGCCATGGCTTGGCTGCTGCACGGTCTCGTCATCCGCCCGGTCACCGCCATGACGGCTGCGATGCAGAACCTGGCAGCCGGCAATCTCTCCGCCGCCATTCCCGGTGAGGAACGCCGCGATCAGATCGGCTCGATGGCCGAAGCGGTCGCCGTCTTCAAGAACAACGCAATCGACCGCGAGCGCCTGGAAGGAGAGGCCGAGACCAGCCGCGCACTGACCGAGCGCGAGCGTCAGGATCGCGAAGCGCAAAAAGCGCTGGAGGCGGCGGAAATCCGTACCGCCGTCGATGCGCTGGCGGGTGCGCTCGGAGCGCTTTCGGAGGGTAATCTCGCCCACCGCATCGAAACGCCGTTCGCCGTGCATCTCGACCGTCTCCGCAGCGACTACAACACGGCCGTCGGCAAGCTGCACGCCGCACTCCAGACCGTCGGCCGCAACGCGCATGCGATCGATGCCGGTGCGTCGGAGATCCGCACGGCTGCCGATGGTCTCGCCCGCCGCACGGAGCAGCAGGCAGCGTCAGTCGAAGAGACTGCCGCAGCACTCGAGGAGATCACGACCACCGTCAAGGACACCGCCCGCCGCGCCGAGGAAGCAGGCAATCTCGTCAACCGCACACGTGCCGGCGCCGAAGAATCCGGCGAGATCGTCCGCAAGGCGGTCGATGCGATGAACGGCATCGAGCAGTCGTCCGAGCAGATTTCGAACATCATCAGCGTCATCGACGATATCGCGTTCCAGACGAACCTTCTGGCGCTCAATGCCGGTGTCGAAGCCGCACGCGCCGGCGAGGCAGGCAAGGGCTTTGCCGTCGTCGCGCAGGAAGTTCGCGAACTGGCGCAGCGTTCCGCCAAGGCGGCCAAGGAGATCGAAAGCCTGATCACGGCCTCGAATTTCCAGGTTCGCTCCGGTGTGACGCTGGTCGGCGATACCGGCAAAGCACTGGAGGGGATCGTTCTACAGGTGCAGGAAATCAGCCGCCATGTCGGCGCGATCGTCACGGCCACCCGTGAGCAATCGACCGGCCTCCACGAGATCAATATGGCCGTCAACACAATGGATCAGGGCACACAGCAGAACGCTGCCATGGTCGAAGAGCAGACAGCGGCAAGCCACGGCCTCGCAACCGAGGCCGCAAAGCTGATGCAGCTTCTGGCGCAGTTCAACCTACAATCCGGGGCGCACGCAATGACGGCGTCTGCTAGCCGCCGCGCCGCCTGATCCCTGCCGCTTCAAACCAAAAAATGCCCGCGTTGGTGCGGGCATTTTCGTTCGCGCGCTGGATCGCAATGGTGGCTCAGCGAGAGCCTGGGGCCTATTTTTCCAGCGTCGCCACCACCTCGACATGCGAGGTCCAGAGAAACTGGTCAATCGGCGTGACGCCGGTGATCCGGTAGCCGCCCTCGATGAGAATGGCGAGGTCGCGCGCCAGTGTCAGCGGATTGCAGCTGACGGCGGCGATCTTCTTCACTGTCGAACGGGCGAGCTCGCGGCACTGGAACTCCGCTCCGGCGCGAGGCGGATCGAAGACTACCGCGTCATAGACTTTCAGTTCGGACGTCATCAGCGGGCGGCGGAAGAGGTCGCGCTTCTCGACGCTGACCGGCTTCAGCCCTTGTGTCTTGCGCGCCGCCTGGTCGAGGGCGGCGAGCGCCTTCTCCTCGCCTTCGACGGCATGCACGCGTCCGATCCGGGCAAGCCGAAGAGAGAAAGTGCCGGCGCCCGCAAAGAGATCGGCGATGCGCTTTGCCTTGCCGACATGGGCAAGCACCAGCTCGGCCATCGTCTCTTCGGCTGGCTTCGTCGCCTGGGTGAAGCTGCCAGCCGGCGGCGAGACCTGCACACCGCCGAAGTCGACGATCGGCTTGGAGGGCTCGACCAGGATTTCGCCATTCAGCGAAACGCGCGCGATGCCGCGAAGGCCAAGCACGGTTTCAATCGCCTTGCGCCGCTGCGGGTCCGGCATTTTCTTGATCCCGTCGACGGCGAGATCGAGCCCGGAAAGTGATTCGAGAACCGAAATGCGAAAGGCCTCGGCGCTGGTGGCAAGCGCTGCGCCAATTGCCTTGATTGCCGGCAGCCGTGCAAGGATCGCTGCCGACGAGATGGGACATTCCTCGATCGCAACGATATGGTGGCTTTCGGCCTGGTTGAAGCCGATCAGCATATCCTTCTCGGTCTTGCGTGCCGCAAAGACGACGCGCCGCCGCTCGCCGGGATGTGCCGGGACGAGTTCGCCGACCTCGGCCGATATGCCCTTCGATTTCAGTGCGTCGATCACCAGCTGCCGCTTGAAGGTCCGGTAGGGCTGATCCGCCATGTGCTGCAGCGTGCAGCCGCCGCAAGTTCCGTTGACGCCGTCCGGGCCGAAATGGCGGCAGGGTGGCTCCTGCCGGTCGGCTGAAGGCTTGGCAATCGACATGATCGTGCCGTGGTTCTTGACGCGCGCGATCGCCACGCTTTCGCCGGGCAGCGAGAAGGGCACGTAGATCGGGCCATCCGCGCCGTCGGCAATGCCGTCGCCCTGGCCGCCGAGTTTCTGGATGGTGACTGTTTCGGTGCTCACGGCTTCGTTCCTGCGAGTAGAAATTCCTGATTGCCGTCGCCGCCGGCGATCGGCGAAGCGATGAGCCCGAGGCTCTTCCAGCCCATGTCTTCGGCGAACCAGCGCTCGAGCTCCGCCGCGACCGCGGGCGCGGAGGAAGGGTCCTTCAACAGTCCGCCCTTGCCGATCGCTTCGCGCCCGGCTTCGAATTGCGGCTTTACCAAAAGCGCTGCAATGGCGCCAGGCTCGGCGATCTGCAACGCAGGCGCCAGCGCCAGCTTCAGCGAAATGAACGAAACATCCGACACGACGAAGGTTGTTTGCCGGCCGATATTCTCTGCCGTCAAATTGCGGGCGTTCAGCCCCTCGATATTCGTGACCCGCGGATCGCCTGCGATGCGCGGATTCATCTGCCCGTGACCGACATCGATGGCGGTCACATGCGCCGCGCCGCGCTCCAGCAGCACTTCCGTGAAGCCGCCGGTCGAAGCGCCGATGTCGAGACAGTGGTGGCCCGCCGGATAGAGTTGGAAATGATCGAGCGCCGCAATGAGCTTGAGCGCGGCACGGGAGACGTAATCCTGCGCCGGATCATCGACCTCGATTTCGGCCTCCTCGGCAAAGAGAGCGCCCGGCTTTGTCACGACAGCGCCGCCGACCTTCACTGTGCCACGGCTGACGGCATCGCGTGCCCGCGAACGGCTGGAAAAAAGGCCGAGGCTCACGAGAAGCTGGTCGAGGCGCTGGGTATTCTGATCGGACATCGGCTGTCCATGACCGGCAAATCCGCTGCTTGCAAGCCTTTTGTTGCCGTCGCCGCAGATGAGATGGGGGCTTTCGAGGAAATGCAGAGCGCGTGGAAACAATTCCTCCCCCAAATTTTGGATAGGACAGATTAAGTAAATTTAAAGCCGGTGCCCGTAGCGTCGCAGTGATTGCAGCGGTCCGCCCGGGCCGTTCCTGCCATGATGGCATCATAACCTCCACCTGCAGATCATGATTCAGTTTAATTCGCTCTGCCGCTGCGTCTCGCGCGGCTTGTTTCGCCGTTTTTGTCAGGAGAGTTGACCGGTGTTCGCCAACATGTCCTTGAAGGGAAAGCTTGCCGCAACCTTTGCAGCGCTGATTCTCATCTTCATTTCCGTCTCAGCCCATGTGTACAGCAAGGCGAACGCTTCGGCTGCTGCTGCTGCCGAACAGGAGAAATCGGAGCTCCTCGTCAATCACATCGACGACGCGCTGCAGGCGATGCTGGAGCAGGCCGTCAACCTGCGGGGCTTCATCCTCTTCCGCAGCGACAGCACCTATGGCGATATCTTCGCCAATCGCGAACGCATGCTGAAGGCGATTGCTGCCGCCAAGCAGACAGCTGCAGGCGAGGCGGAACTGATCGGGATGATCGACGGCATGCAGAAGGCGGCCGATCTCTATTTCCACGAACTTGCCGAACCGCAGGCCAAGGCCCGCAAGGAAACCGAGACGCCGATCGCAGACGTCGTCAAGATCGGTGTGAACGCCACGAAAGGACAACTCGACGGCTTCCGTCAGGCCTCCGCCAAGATCAAGGCTGTCGCCCGTGAAAAGTCGGCGGTCTTTGCCACAACCCAGCTCGACGCCAACAAGGATCTGACCTTCACGCTGATCGTCGGTGGCATCGCTGCATCGCTTGCCGCAGCCATGCTCGCCTGGCTTCTATCACGGACCATCGCGCAGCCGATCGTCGGCATGACCGTCGCCATGGGCCGCTTGGCAGCTGGCCACAACGATATCGACGTGCCGGCGCTCGACCGCGGCGACGAAGTCGGCCTGATGGCGAAGTCGGTGCTGGTCTTCAAGGAGGCCGCAATCGAAAAGCAGCGCCTTTCCGGCGAGACGGACCGCATGCGCGACGAGGCCGAGCGCCAGCGCCAGCTCTCCGACGAGGAGAAGGCCCGCGAGGCAGCCGAGATCCGCTTTGCGATCGACAGTCTGGCGGGCGGTCTTTCGAACCTCGCCAACGGCGATGTCGCAAGCCGGATCGCAACGCCCTTCTCCGCTCACTTCGACAGCCTGCGAAACGACTTCAACCATGCCGCTGAAAAGCTTCAGTCGGCACTCCAGGCGGTTGGCCGCAATGCCTCGGCGATCAATGCCGGCGCCGGCGAAATCCGCTCCGCCGCCGACGACCTTGCCCGCCGCACCGAACAGCAGGCTGCTGCCGTCGAGGAAACCGCCGCAGCTCTCGAAGAGGTCACGACGACGGTCCGCGACAGCGCCAAGCGCGCCGAAGATGTCGGCCATCTGGTCGAACGTGCGCGTCTCGGTGCCGAGCGCTCCGGCGATGTTGTCCGAAAGGCCGTCACCGCCATGCAGCAGATCGAGAAGTCCTCGGGCGAGATCAGCAACATCATCGGCGTCATCGACGACATCGCCTTCCAGACGAACCTGCTTGCCTTGAACGCGGGCGTCGAGGCCGCCCGTGCAGGTGATGCGGGCAAGGGCTTTGCCGTCGTCGCCCAGGAGGTGCGTGAACTGGCTCAGCGCTCCGCCAACGCCGCCAAGGAGATCAAGGCGCTGATCACGACCTCAGGCGACCATGTCAACACCGGCGTCTCGCTTGTCGGTGAAACCGGCAAAGCCCTTGCCGAGATCGTGAGCGAGGTCCAGGAGATAAACCGCCATATCGGCGCGATCGTCACCGCGACGCGCGAACAGTCGATCGGCCTGCAGGAGATCAACACCGCCGTCAACAATATGGACCAGGGCACGCAGCAGAATGCTGCCATGGTCGAAGAACAAACGGCGGCAAGCCATGCGCTGGCTCAGGAAGCCAACGCGCTGGACGCCTTGCTGCAACAGTTCAAGCTCGGCCAGGCCGCACCGGCGGCCGCGCCCCGTGCGAGTGCCGCGCAATCCGGCGCCCGCCCTGTTGCATCGCCCGCCCGCGCGCTGACCAACAAGCTCGCCAGCGCCTTCGGCGGCAAGGCGGCAACCGCCGCAGCCGTCCAAGACGATTGGACGGAATTCTGAGATCGCTGATCGATCTGGCATATAAGAGGGGCGGTCGGTTTGGCCGCCCTTCTCGTTGTTGCGTGCTAAATGCCGTCGATGCCGCGCATCCGCTCGACGTCGCGTTTCGGTGGCATATGGGGGAACCGGACATAGTCGCCGCTGAACTGGGACGGGCTGTCGTAGCCGACGCGAAATCCCGCTTCGGCGGCCGTCATGCCTTCGACGATCATGATGCGCCGCGCCTCCTGCAGCCTGATCTGCGCACGAAATCGATTGCGCGGCCATCTGGTTCAGTCGGCTTTCGCCATGGCGATCTGCTCAAGCAGACCCGCCTGCGACCCAGCAGCGGGTACAGGATCTCGCCTTCGAAAAGGCGGTGCCAGGACCTCCGCATCTTCCGGCGCGCACGCAGCAATCGGACACCTGCGTCGATAAGATGCGGCGTCGCCACGCTGACTCCTGCGGCTGACCTGCCGCCGCCTCGGTGCGGCCGCATACCGGACGGAAAAAGTAGATTGGTAGACTTGGGGCGCCTGAGCGCTGCCGAAGGCTCCGGATGGCGTCAGCCCGCAACCCCCACGGCCGCGCCGTGGCCGAGTGTCCGGAAGACGGTGGAAACGATGCCTGCGCGGTCGAGGCCGGCATGGGCGTTCATCACCTCTGGTTTCGCCTGCTCCATCCAGATATCGGGCATGGTGAGCGAGCGGACCTTCAGGCCGCTTTCGAGCAGGCCTTCCATCGCGAGGAAATGCAGCACATGACTGCCAAAGCCGCCGATGGCGCCTTCTTCGACGGTGATCAGCATTTCGTGGTGGCGGGCGAGCTGGCGGATCAGGCCGTGGTCCAGCGGCTTGGCGAAGCGCGCATCGGCAACCGTGGTCGAAAGGCCGGCAGCCTCAAGATCTTCGGCCGCAAGCAGGCAGTCCGCGAGCCGCGAGCCGAAGGAGAGCAGCGCAACCTTGGTGCCTTCCTTGACGATGCGGCCCTCGCCGATCTGCAGGATTTTGCCGCGAGCCGGCATTTCGACGCCGACACCTTCGCCGCGCGGATAACGGAATGAAATCGGGCCGGCGTCATAAGCCGCCGCCGTACGCACCATGTGCTTCAGTTCCGCCTCGTCGGCCGCAGCCATGACGACGAATCCGGGAAGCGTCGCAAGGAATGTCGTGTCGAAGGAGCCCGCATGCGTCGGGCCGTCGGCGCCGACGAAACCAGCGCGGTCGATCGGGAAACGGACCGGCAGGCCCTGGATTGCGACATCGTGGACGACCTGGTCGTAGGCGCGCTGCAAGAAGGTGGAGTAGAGCGCCGCAAACGGCTTGTAACCCTCGGTGGCGAGTCCGGCCGCGAAGGTGACGGCATGCTGCTCGGCGATGCCGACATCGAAACAGCGGGCAGGGAAGACTTCGGCAAGCTTGTCCAGGCCAGTGCCGTTCGGCATGGCCGCCGTGATGCCGACGATCTTGTCGTCGAGCGTTGCCTCCTGCACCAGCGCCTCGGCGAAGACGCTCGTATAGCTCGGCGCGTTCGGCTTCACCTTGGCCTGCGCCCCGGTGATGACGTCGAACTTGTTGACGCCGTGGTACTTGTCGGCGGCGGCTTCGGCAGGCGGATAACCCTTGCCCTTCTGCGTGACGACGTGGATCAGCACCGGACCTTCGGCGTTGTCGCGCACATTGCGCAGCACTGGGAGCAGATGCTCGAAGGAATGACCATCGATCGGGCCGATATGGTAGAAGCCCATTTCCTCGAACATGGTGCCGCCAGTGACATAGCCTCGCGCATGCTCGACGGCGCGGGTGAGCGCCCGGTCGACTTTCTTGCCGAGATAAGCCGTCAGCTTCTTGCCGAAATCGCGAAAGCCCATATAGGTCCGTCCGGAGGCGAGACGGGCGAGATAGGCGCTCATGGCACCCGTCGGCGGGGCAATCGACATATCGTTGTCGTTGAGGATGACGATGAGCCGCGCATCGAGCGCGCCGGCATTGTTCAGCGCCTCGTAAGCCATGCCGGCCGACATGGCGCCGTCGCCGATGACGGCAATCACGCGCCGGTCTGTCTCGCTGAGTTCCGCGGCGACCGCCATGCCGAGACCCGCGGAAATCGAGGTCGATGAGTGCGCCGCCCCGAAGGGATCGTATTCGCTCTCGGCGCGCCGCGTGAACCCGGAAAGGCCGCCTTCCTGACGCAGCGTGCGGATCCGCTCGCGGCGGCCGGTAAGGATCTTGTGCGGATAACACTGGTGGCCGACGTCGAAGATCAACCGGTCCTCGGGCGTATCGAAGACGCTGTGGATGGCGATCGTCAGTTCGACGACGCCGAGACCCGCGCCCAGATGTCCGCCGGTGCGCGAGACCGCATCGATCATCTCGTCTCGGACTTCGCGCGCAAGCTGCGGCAGGTCACGATCCTCGAGCTTGCGCAGGTCGGCGGGATATTTGACCTGGTCGAGCAGCGGGGTTTTCGGCTGATGTGTCACGGGCGGGAGCTCTTTCTTATGGTTCTTGCTTTGCTTATTCGATT
The DNA here is from genome assembly GCF_056279705.1 of Rhizobium sp. USDA 4016. Taxonomy (NCBI): domain Bacteria; kingdom Pseudomonadati; phylum Pseudomonadota; class Alphaproteobacteria; order Hyphomicrobiales; family Rhizobiaceae; genus Rhizobium; species Rhizobium sp. USDA 4016. The sequence goes on along the minus strand of NZ_JBWCCY010000004.1, from coordinate 3,023,229 downwards.
AGATTGCGGCAAAACAAGTGCATTTCAAGAACCGCAACCCCATAATTCTAAAGGAGTTCATCCTTCAGGCAAAGGCACGAATTCCTCTTCGTCCCCCGGAACGATGTCGAAGCGGCCGGTGCGCCATTCCTCCTTCGCCATCTCGATACGCTCCTTGGAGGAGGAAACGAAGTTCCACCAGATGTACCGCTTCGAATTCAGCGCCGCACCCCCAAAGAGCATCAGGTGACAGCCCGCAGGACCTGCCTCAAGCGTGATCGCGTCGCCTGGCCGGAAGACGAGCAGCTGATCCGCGGCAAAGCGGTCGCCGGCGATGATGACTTCGCCCGAAAGCACATAGGCTGCGCGCTCTTCATGGGCCACGCCGAAGGGGAACCTGGCGCCTGGTTCAATATCGAGGTCGGCATAGAGCGTGTCCGAAAACACCTTGACCGGCGACGTCATGCCTTCGAAGGAGCCGATGACGACGCGCCCTCTGACGCCACGTTCATAGATCAGCGGCATCTCGCTTTTTTCCGTATGGGCAAAGGAGGGGTCGATTTCTTCCTTGTCGTCCGGTAGTGCCAGCCAGGTCTGCAGGCCCGACATCAGCAACGGGTGACCACGCAGATTGTCGGGCGTGCGCTCCGAATGCACGATGCCGCGTCCGGCCGTCATCAGGTTGATGTCGCCGGGCCGTATCACCTTCTCGGTCCCAAGACTGTCCATATGCCGGATTTCGCCATCGAAAAGGTAGGTGACTGTCGACAATCCGATATGCGGATGCGGCTTCACATCCAGCGCCTCGCCAGGCTTCAGAATCGCCGGTCCCATCCGGTCGAAGAAGATGAACGGCCCCACCAGCCGCCGCTGGCGCGTCGGAAGCGCCCGCCGCACCTGAAAACCGCCGATATCGCTGGTGCGCGGAATGATCAGATTCTCGATGGCGTCGCAGGCGAAGGCGTCACCGGGCAGCGGGTCTTTACCGGGGAAGAAGGACATGGCGGTTCTCCGAGCACGAGGGCGCGACCAGCAATAGCGCCTGGAGGGCCGCCGCGAAAGGGTTCATGTTCGTCAGATGGCTGTGAAGCCGTTATCGACGAAGAGATGGGCGCCGTTGACGAAGCTGGATTCGTCGCTCGCCAAATAGAGCGCCGCCCTCGCCACATCTTCCGGCTCGCCGATCCTCCCCTGCTGCGCAGCAATCGCGGCGTCGGAAACATCGACCCCAAACGCCTGTAAGTCGGCCACCTCACGAAGGCCGTGCGGCGTGCGGATGAAGCCGGGGCAGACAGCATTGCAACGGATGTTGCGGTCGCGGAATTCCACCGCAATCGCTCGCGCGAACATATGCACTGCACCCTTGGTCGTGTCATAGAGCACTTCCATCGGCGTCGCGGCAACGGCGGAGATGGACGAGGTACAGACGATCGATCCGCCGCCTGCCGAAATCATCTTCGGCAACACGGCCTTTGTCATCAGGAACATCGAGCGCACGTTGACGGCATGCAGCCAATCCCATTCCTCAAGCGTCGTTTCCAGGAACGGCTTGATGACGATGGTGCCCGCATGATTGAAGAGCACGGTAACGGCGCCATAGCGCTCCTCGATACCGGCAACGGCCGTGTTCACCGCTTTCTCGTCGGAAACGTCGGCAATCCAGTAATCGGCTTCACCGCCTGCATCCCGGATGGCCGTGGCGGTCTGCGCCGCCGCCTCGCCATTGCGGTCTATGATCGCGACACGAGCGCCTTCGGCCGCAAACAGCTTTGACGCTGCGCCGCCCATCCCGGTCGCACCGCCCGAGATGATGGCAACCTTGCTCTTCAGCCTATCCGTCATTCTGAACTGTTCCCTCTGCTGTTGTGTGGGGGATGTTAGACTGACGATTTGCTTCCGGCCAGAAGTCTTGGGAGAATGTTTTACGGGCTCACGCCCCGTCCAGCGGCTCCGTGCCCTGCGGTTTGCCGGCGCGGTCGAGCCGGATCTTCTCGATGCGGTTTTCGGCCGCCGAAAGCAGCGTCTCACAATGCTTCTTCAGCGCTTCGCCGCGCTCGTAGATTTCGATGGATTCATCGAGCGCCACGTCGCCGCGCTCCAGGCGGGCCACGATGCTTTCGAGTTCGGCAACCGCCTTTTCGAAGGAAAGACCGGAAACCTCCGGCTTGGCGCTGTCAGTCATACTCAACCCTTCATCAATCGAAGCACATGCAGGCCTGCCGATTCGGCAAGCCCTTCCAGATCATAGCCGCCTTCCAGCAGGCTGACGACCCGGTTGGAGGCGCTTTTGTCGGCTATCTCCAGCAATCTTCCAGTCGCCCAGTCGAAATCCTCGCCGACGAGATTGATCTGCGCCAAGGGATCGCGGTGATGCGCGTCGAAGCCGGCAGAGATGATGATGAGGTCCGGCCGGAAATCGACAAGCGCCGGCAGCACGCGCGATTTGAATGCCTCGCGGAAATGATCGCTGCCGACATTCGGCGAAAGCGGCGCATTGATGATCGTGCCGTGCTTGCCGCTTTCGTCCTTCGCTCCCGATCCCGGATAGAGCGGCATCTGATGCGTCGAGCAGAAGAGCACGGAGGCGTCGTCCCAGAAGATGTCCTGCGTGCCGTTGCCGTGGTGCACGTCCCAATCGACGATCGCGACACGCTCGGCGCCATGGCGCCTCTGGGCATGGCGCGCGGCGATCGCCGCATTGTTGAAGAAGCAGAAGCCCATCGCCGTCATCTTCTCCGCGTGATGCCCCGGCGGGCGGGCGGCGACGAAGACGTTGTCGGCCTTGCCGGTGAAGACGTCATCCACCGCAGCCATGGCCGCACCGACGCCCGTCAGCGCCGCCTGCAGGCTCTTCGGGCTCGCATAGGTATCGGCCTCGATCTGGTTGATCTCGCCCTCTTCTTCGGGAATCTGGCGCATGACGGCGCGCAGATGTTCCTCGGGATGGGCAAGCAGCACGGCCTCCTCGTTCGCCTGCGGCGCCTCCTTGCGCTCCAGCCGCTCGAAATTCGGATGGCCGAGCGCGACGTTGATTGCCCGCATCCGGTCCGGCCGCTCGGGATGGCCCGCGGGCGTGACATGTTCGAGAAAGATCGGGTGTTCGTAAAGGCGGGTGCTCATGCGGATACTCTTATCGCTTGCCCCAGTCATGATCCACAGCAGATGGCGCGAATGCCGGCAATTTCAACATACGCGCGGTGTCGTGCGCATGTCACCTCCACCGTTTACTTCGGCCTGTGTCGCCATTAGTCTTTCAGCAGGGAAGTGAGGATAGGCAGGCAGATGGCAAAATCAGCGCGCTCGAACGGAGCGGAAATACGTGTGCCGTTTCGGGATGTCGACATGCATGGTGAGATGTTCATCTCGTCCTATATTTCCTATGCCGAATCCGTACTTGCAAATTTCTGGCTGACGCGGCCGGAAGTGGAAGGCGAGCCAATTTATACTGCAAGCAAGATTTCCTGCATCCTGCACCGGCCCTTGCACTACGACGAACTGATGGAATTCACCACTGCGGTCGACAAGATCGGCGTTCGCTCCGTCGGCTTTCTGATTGCCGTCGAGGCGGAAGGCGAACGCGCCGCCGAGGTCGAGATCATCTGGCAGGCGCGCAATCGCGAAGACCTGTCGCCGGCCGCGCTCCCTGAAGAAACGCGCGACTGGCTTTACAGCTTCGTTGATTAGGCTCCGATCCTAAGCACGTGCAGGCAGCAGCGGATAGCCGACCATGACGGCGCGGCCGGCGAGCGCTGCGACGAACGCCTTGATGACATCGCCGGGGACGAAGGCCATCGAGCCGACGAACGCCTGTTGCAGGCCGACGCCGGCAGCGACCGCGAGATAGGCGATCCCGAAAGCATAGAGAACGACGATGCCGCCGATCGCGGATGCGAGGAAGAAGCCGACCGTCTGCACGAGGCCGGACTGCTCGGCCTTCACCAGGCGCTCGGCGACATAGCCGGTGACGAAGGCGGCAAAGAGCCAGCCGATGAGGAAGCCGGTCGTCGGTGCGGCAAATGCCGCAAGGCCGCCGCGGCCGCCTGAAAGCACCGGAAGGCCGATCGCAACAAGAACAAGCACGATCAGCACGGCGATCGCGCCGCGGCGCGCGCCGAGCACGACGCCTGCCATCATGACGCCAAGCGACTGCGCGGTGATCGGCACCGGAATGAAGCCGAGCGTGATCGGCGGCAGAATGCCGAGCGCCACGATGATTGCGGCAAAGAGGGCTGAGAGAACGAGGTCGCGGGTGCTCATCATGGGCTCCGTGTTTACAGAATGTTAACTGACATGCCGCCGAACGCCGCGCGCGTCAATCGCTGCGGCAATATTATCCGCATCTCTGAGCGTGAGGATGATCAGCGGCGCAAGCACCGTGACGGGCCGCACCTTAATGCCGCGGGCTGCATGCGCCTCCTTGATCGCCTGGTAGCGGCCAAGGATTTCCGGCACGAAACGGACGACGAGACCGACCGCAAGTCCGACATCGTTCGCCGCCACCAGGCCGGCCCGCTCCAATGGGCGGGCAAGCAGCGTGATCTCGTCGATGAACTCGCTGATCGTCGTTGTTGCCGTCACCGCCGCCGCAAAGAGCATCAGCGCCGTCAGCCGCAGCAGCGCCTCGACCGCGCCATGCCAGGGATTGAAGGCGAGGCTGAAAAGTGCCACGACGAGGATCGTCAGCAGCACGGGCTTCAGCCGTGCAATCGCCAGCCCGAAAGGCAGGCCGAGGCTGAAATAGACGGCCCCTGTTATCAGCACGCCAAGCGAAAGCAGAGGAATGTTGCGGGTGGTGAAGAGAATGACGCCGAGGATCGCAAGAACAAGCAGCTTCGAGCGCGCCGGAAGCCGGTGCATGATGCTGGTTCCCTCGACATAAAGCGATTGCATCAGGCGGTAATCTCCCGGTAGCGCGCGATTGCCTCGGCCGCCGGCGCATCGGCGGCAAGCCTGCCCTCGTGGAAGAGCAGGACGCGGCCGAAATCCGCGACCAGTTCCAGATCATGGCTGATCACGATGGCGTTTTCAGGCAGGCCCTCGATGATCTTCTGCACCAATGCGCGATTCTTGAGATCGAGCTGGTTCGTCGGCTCGTCGAGGATCAGGATATCCGGGCCGGTCACCAGAACCGCGCAGAGGGCGGCGATCTGCAACTCGCCGCCAGAAAGCTCGTGCGCCCGGCGCGCTGCCAGATGGGCGGCATCGAAGCGGCCGAGTGCAGCTTCAACCTTCGCTTCGATCTCGGCCTTCGAGAAGCCGCGGCCCTTCAATCCGAAGGCAATGTCGTCGCGCACGATCGGCAGGATGATCTGGTTCTGCGGCTGCTGGAAGATGAAGCCGACATCCGGAAGGGCCGAATGGGAGTCGGCCGTGTCCCGGCCATTGACGATCACGCGTCCGGCTGTCGGCTTCGTCAGACCATTGATCAGCCGCGCGAAAGTGGTCTTTCCCGAACCGTTGAGGCCGATTACGCCGATGCGGTTTTCCGTGAGAGTGAGGGTCAGCGGCGAGAGCGCTTCGCGCGCGCCATAAGTGACTGCAGCCCCTTCGAAACGGATCTCCAAATCATTCCCCTGTCACAATCCGATGCTGCTTCTATAGCCGCAGCGTCAAAAGTGCAAAACCGGGTGGCTAGGAACATTTTCCCGAATATGATGTGCCCATGACGAATCTCTTTTCGAACAGCGATGCCCGCCGCGTCTTCCTCGCCAAACAGGGCCTCAGCTCTCCGCCGAACCGCGCCCTGACCAAGGCCGGGCTGCTGCAGCTGATCCATGATATCGGTTTCGTGCAGGTGGACAGCATCCAGACGGTGGAGCGGGCGCATCACCAGATCCTCTTTTCCCGCAACCAGACATACAGACGCGAACACCTGACCGCGCTCCTGGAGAAGGACGGCGCGCTGTTCGAACATTGGACGCACGACGCCTCCATCCTGCCGAGCGCCTTCTTCAAATACTGGAAGCACAAATTCCGGCACCAGGAAGAGGTGCTCGTCGAGCGCTGGCGCAAATGGCGCGGCGAGGGTTTCGAGCATGCCTTCGACGAGACCTACGAGCGCGTGGCGCGCGACGGCGCGATCATGGCGCGCGAAATCAAGGCCGACGGACACACCTCGGGCGGCTGGTGGAACTGGCATCCTAACAAGACCGCGCTCGAATATTTCTGGCACACCGGCAAGTTCGCCATCGCCGGCCGCTCCAACTTCCAGAAGATCTACGATCTGGTCGAGCGTGTCATCCCCGCTGAATTCCGCGATCCGGAAGTAAGCCGGGAGGAGTTTGTCGATTGGGCGTGCCGAAGCGCGTTGAAACGGCTCGGTTTTGCGACACACGGCGAAATCGCCGCCTTTTGGAATCTGCTGTCGCCGGACGAGGCCAAGGCCTGGGTTTCAACCCATCGCGACGAACTGACCGAGATCCTGATCGAACCGGCGCTCGGCGGCAAGCCGCGCCCCTCCTGGGCCTTCGCGGATTTCCTTTCGACGCTGGATGGCTATCTCGAGGCTCCGGCGCGCATTCGCGTCTTGAGCCCCTTCGATCCGACGATCCGCGACCGCAACCGCACCGAACGCCTGTTCGGCTTCTTCTACCGCATCGAGGTTTTCGTACCTGGGCCGAAGCGCGAATACGGCTATTACGTCTTTCCGCTGCTCGAAGGTGACAAACTCATCGGCCGCATCGACATGAAGGCCGACCGCAAGCAGGGGACGCTGGATGTGAAGCGGCTATGGCTGGAGCCCGGCGTGAAGGCTTCTGCGGGACGGATGGAGAGGCTGCGAGCGGAACTGGAGCGCGTGGCGAAGTTTGCGGGGGTGGAGAAGGTCGTGTTTCTCAAGGGGTGGAGGGGTTAGCCGCGTGGCACTTCTCCCCAGCGGGAAGAAGTGCCGGAGCCTAGCTCGGCACGAGATTGTCGGAACGCCCCGCTCATCCGGCCCGCCGGGCTGCCTTTCTCCCCGGGCAGAAGGGAACCTCTCACCAAATCTCCGTCTTTGAAATCTTGATTCCAAATCCCTCCAGGCCGACATAGTGTCGCTCGCGGCTGGTGAGCAGCCTGATCGAACTGACGCCGAGGTCTTTCAGGATCTGCGCGCCCAAGCCGATTTCCAGCCATTCGCTTTCGCGGCTCTTGGCTTCGGCGTGGGCTTCGCGTCCCTGGCTGCGGGCCTTGCGGCCGTTGTCGTAGTGGCCCACGCCCACGGAGCCTTCACGGAGGTATACGATGATGCCGCGGCCTTCCTCGGCGATTTTCTGCATATAGTGGTCGACCGGGCTCTTCTTGCCGAAGAGGTCCTCGGCGACATTTTCCGGGTGCAGGCGCACTGGGATGTCGATGCCGTCGCGTATATCGCCGAAGACAACGGCGAGGTGCTGCATCGGATCCCAGGGGAGCGAGTAGGTGTGCGCCTTGGCCTTGCCGAACGGCGTCTCGATATCGAAGCTGGCGCCGAGTTCGATCAGCGTTTCCTTGCGCTGGCGATAGGCGATGAGGTCTGCGACCGAGACGAGCTTCAGGCCATGCTTTTCCGCAAAATCGATGACCTGCGGCCCGCGCGTCACCGTGCCGTCGTCATTAACGAGCTCGCTGATGACGCCGATCAGCGGCAGTCCGGCGAGCCTGCAGAGATCGACGGCCGCTTCCGTATGGCCGGAACGCATCAGAACGCCGCCTTCGCGGGCAACGAGTGGAAAGATGTGGCCGGGCCGGACGAAATCGCTTGCACCGACATTCGGATTGGCGAGATTGCGCACCGTCAGCGTGCGGTCGTCGGCGGAAATGCCGGTGGTCGTGCCGTGCTTGAAATCGACGGACACGGTAAACGCCGTCGTGTGCGCGGAGTCGTTTTCGGCCACCATGGCGTTGAGGTTCAGGCGCTTCGCCTCTTCTTTCGGCATTGGCGTGCAGACGATGCCGGAGGTATGGCGGACAATGAAGGCCATCTTTTCCGGTGTGCAATGGACGGCGGCGACGATCAGGTCGCCTTCGTTCTCCCGGTCGTCGTCATCCATGACGACGACGATTTCGCCGGCTTCGAAGGCCCGGATGGCATCGACGACACGCTTCTGGTCATAAGGCATGGGACAGTTCCTATTTCAGCCGGCCGGTCTGGCCGCGGTCGCGAAGGTAGTGGTCGGCGATGGCGCAGGCGACCATGGCTTCGCCGATCGGCACGGCCCGGATGCCGACGCAGGGGTCGTGCCGGCCCTTGGTGCGGATATCGACATTGTTGCCATCGGCATCAATCGAGCGCCGCTCGGTGAGGATGGAGGAAGTCGGCTTGATCGCAAACCGCGCGATCACCGGCTGACCGGTCGATATGCCGCCTAAAATACCGCCGGCGTGGTTGGAAAGAAACAGCGGCTTGCCGTCATTGCCCATGCGCATCTCGTCGGCGTTTTCTTCGCCGGTGATTTCGGCGGCGCCGAACCCATTACCTATCTCGACGCCCTTCACGGCATTGATCGACATCAGCAGCGAGGCGATGTCCTGGTCGAGCTTGGCATAGATGGGCGCACCAAGCCCGGCCGGAACACCTTCAGCCACGACTTCGACGACGGCGCCGATTGAGGAGCCGTTCTTGCGGATGCCGTCAAGATATTCCTCCCATACGGGAACGATCTCAGCATCCGGCGAGAAGAAGGGATTCTGGTTCACCTGATCCCAATCCCAGTTCTGGCGGTTGATCTTGTGCTTGCCGATCTGCACGAGAGCTCCGTGAACTCTCATGTTCGGCACGACGAGACGGGCAATCCCGCCGGCGGCGACACGTGCCGCGGTCTCGCGAGCGGAGGAGCGGCCGCCGCCGCGATAGTCGCGGATGCCGTATTTGACGTCATAGGTATAGTCGGCGTGGCCGGGGCGGTATTGCCGGGCAATCTCGCCGTAATCCTTGGAACGCTGGTCCGTGTTCTCGATCATCATCGCGATCGGCGTTCCGGTCGTAGTCATCGTCTCGCCGTCGGCATCCAGCATCACGCCGGACAGCACCTTCACGAGGTCCGCCTCGCGGCGCTGCGTCACGAAACGCGACTGGCCGGGCTTGCGCTTGTCGAGCCAGGCCTGAATGTCTTCCAGCTTGAAGCGCAGGCCGGGAGGGCAGCCGTCGACGACGCAGCCGAGCGCCGGGCCGTGGCTCTCGCCCCAGGTTGTTACGCGGAAGAGATGACCGAATGTATTATGCGACATGTGTTCCGACCACGCGCGGCAACCCGCGCCATTCTCCAAAATGCGCGACACTCATAGGCTAAAAAGAGGTTGGGGCAAAAGCCTTTCTTTGCGCGAAATCCACGTGAGGAAGAAATGCTGTTTCCACAATTTGCAAACGATGCGGGTTTTGGACGTCATCGGCAATGAGAAATGCCGCGGCCCCTTCGTCCGCCACTGCTGGCACCTTCTCCCCGTTCTGACGGGCAGAAGGGGGCATGCCCACCCTTCTTCAAATCTCGGCGCTGGGTATGGCAAGTTCCCTACGCCCCGTTTACGGGGAGAAGCGTTAAGGCCGGGGCAAATCATGCGATGGAGAGCGGCACAAAATCGCAAACAGCTATTTAAAGCCGCTCAGGAAGCGATCCGCCATGCCGCACCATCGGCTGCGGCGGCCGTGAAGTCGTCGAAGGAGAGGGGACGGGAGAAGGCGTAGCCCTGCAGCAGGTCGCAGCCAAGATCGCGCAGCATATCGGCGTGCGAAATCGTCTCGATCCCTTCCGCCACCGTTTCGACGCCGAGCGAGCGGGCGATGTCGATGATCGAGCTTACCAGTGCGCGCTCCTGCGGAGAGTTGAGGATCGGCTGCACGAGCTGGCGGTCGATCTTGAGCCGTTTCGGCTTCAGCTTCAACAGGCTGACGATCGATGTATGGCCGGTGCCGAAATCGTCGATTTCGATGTCGATGCCGAGCGCCTTGATGCGGTCGAGGTTGTGAGCCGCCACATCCTCGCTTTCGTCGAGGAAGATCGATTCCACCAGTTCGAATGAAAGCTCGCCCGGGCGTATCTGCAGGTCGCTCAGCGATTCGAAGAGGCTACCGTCATGCAGCCGCCGCGCTGAAACATTGACGGAGACCTGCGGCACTGAAACGCCGAGTGCTGCCCAGCGCATCTTGTCCTTCAGTGCGGTTTCGAGAACGATGCGGTCCAGCGCCTGCACCACGTTGATCTCGTCGGCGATGCGCAGGAACTTGTCCGGCGTCAGCAGGCCGCGGGCCGGGTGGTTCCAGCGCACCAGCGCTTCGACACCGGTGAGCCGCATTGTTCGCGCGCAAAATTGCGGCTGGTACCAGGCGGTGAATTCGCCATTCTCGATGCCGGCAAGGATCTCGTCGGCGATGCGCTTGCTGTTGATGATGTCGGCCTGGAGGTTCTGGTTGAAGAATTCGTAGCGGTTCCGGCCCAGGCTCTTTGCGCGGTAGAGGGCGATATCGGCGTTGATCAGCACCTTGCGCGCGTCGACATGGATGCCGTTGGCAAGCGCGATGCCGATCGAAACGCCGCAGCGGCAAGGGAAGCCCTGGAAATTGACGGGCTGGCGCATTTCTTCGATGATCCGGCCCGCTAGCGCGGCCATATCCTCGTCGCTGGCATCGAGTGCGAGGATGACGAACTCGTCGCCGCCGATGCGCGCGACGACATCGCTGCCACGGACATTCTTCGAAAGAACCTTCGACGCATGCACCAGCATCGCGTCCCCGGCTGCGTGGCCGAGCGTGTCGTTGATTTGCTTGAAGCGGTCGAGGTCGATGTGGAGGATTGCGAATTTCTGCCGCTGCGACCGGCTGCCGGCCGTCAGGTTTTCGAGCGCGATGTCGAGCTTGCGGCGGTTGGCCAGTGCCGTCAGCGGATCATGCAGCGAATTGTGCTCGATACGATTCTTGGCAAGTTCGAGCTCGATATTCTTGGCAACCGCTTCGTCCTTCGCTGCCTTCAGCTCGGCGGTCAGCAGCGCATCTTCCGTGACGTCGAGCGCGACGCCAATGAGCTTCAGCTGACCTGTCGCCGTCTGGTGCACCTTGCCGGTCGAGCGGACGTAGCGAATGCTGCCGTCCTCGGCCGGCACGCGGCAAATGAGCGTGTGCTTGTCGCCGAGCTGCTTGAAATGCCGTGCGCTTTCCAGCGCAAAAGCACGATCTTCCGGGTGAATGCAGGAAAGCCAAACATCCTGGGGCATGAATCCCTGCCGTGGTTCCAGCCCGTAGAGCTCGTGCATGCGTTCGTCCCAGACCGAGCCGGCAGTGCCGAGCGTCGTTTCCCAGATGCCGCACTGATAGGAATCGAGCGCCAGATCGAGGCGGGTTGAAAGTTCGGCAAGCTGCGTCTCGCGGCGGGAGAGCTCGTCCAGTGCCAGTTCCAGCTCGGCATTCTTGATATCGCTGTTTTCTTTTGCCTTGCGCAGCATATCGGCTGCCTCCGCGTCTGTGGTCACGTCCGCGACGATGCCGATCGTCCTGCCGGTTCCGCCCGCATCCGTGTAGAAGGAGCCCACCGAGCGCAGATACCGGATGCGGCCGTCCGAAAGCCTGATACGGTACTGCGCCGTGCAGGACGTACCTGCCAGGCTGCAGTTGAAAAAGTGCGTCTCGGCGATTGGCCGGTCTGCCGCCACGATTGCCTCGAGCCAGCTTTCAAGGGGATGGCTGCCCTCGCCGGCCGGCTGGCCGTGAAGGCCCGAGGCGCGCGTGTCCCAGTAAAGGCTGTGGCCGTGATCCTGCAGTTCCCAGATGCCGATATTGGAAGAATCCAGCGCCAGGTTCAGCCGCTGCGAAAGTTCGAGCAGCTTCGTTTCGCGGGCCTCGAGTTCGTTGACATTGCGGGTGCGCTCGCCAAGAAGCAGGGTCGCGAGGAAGATCGGCACGATGATGACGCAGCCGGCAGCGATGATGATCAAGCGAAGCTGAAGCTGGTTCGGCGGAGCTTCGTTCCATCCGGTCGTCGGCACGGCCGAAAGCTCCCAGCGCCCGCCCGCGAAGGTGATCTTGCGGCGGAGCGGCTGCTTGTCGAGCACATCGGCGCTGCCGAAGAAGGGAAGGGCGCGTTGCTCGGCCACAGTCCCCAGGTCGCGCACCGCGATCGAAAGATGGTCGAGATGCGGGTAGCGTTCCTGGTTTTCGCTATTGCGCGCGGGTTTGAGGCCAGTGTTCTCGTAGAACATATCCTGGTCGATCGTGACTTCGACCGCACCCCAGATCTTGCGCTGCCCGTTCTCCTTGATGAAGATCGGGAAGAAGATCGCGAAGGCATCCCTTCCGCTGCCGATCTTGACCGGGCCGTAGAAACGCGCCTGCTGGTCTCCCGTATTGCGCCCGACGGACTGGCGCAGCATCAGCTTTTCACGCACGTCCTTGCCGATGCGGCTCTTGCCGGACTGCGCCGGGAAGACGTTGCCGACGACGAAATCAGGTGCGACGGTGATGCTGACGAAATGGGGATATTGGATGAGCAGCCAATTGATCTGGCGCTCCATTTCTTCATCGTTGGCTTTTGCGCTCACGGAAATCATGTTGGACAGATCGCGGACGACGGTGACGTCCATATTGATCTGTGCCGCCATGCGGGCGCGAATGAGGTTCGTCTCGTTTTCTGTGCGGATCTGCAACTCTCGCAGATAGGCCGCAGTATTCGCACGGTCGAGCGTGAAGCCGACCGCAACGACCACAAATGCGACGAGGGTCGAAACCAGCAGTGAAACCCAGGTATTCTTGAGTACCCGCCGCAACTGAATATTGGCGCCCAGCCGGAAAAGCAAAAATATGTCTCCCTGTTCGGCGGAACTCTAGGAGGAACCGGTTAATTTACGATTTCCCGATGGTTCATCTTTGCGGCTTGCAATTAAGAGCACTCTAATGGTTAGCGGCTGCTCTTGATTGTTGTTAAAATGCTATTCATCAATGAGGCGCGGAAAGCCATTCTTCCGGGCAATTTTCGCCATATTCAGGAGCTTATCTGTGTTTCACCGGATTTTTGCGTCGAGTTTCAAGAGGGTTGCCGCGATGCGTTTTTTTGTTGCCACGCTGCTGGCCACAGCAAGTTTCCTGTCGCCCATCAGCAGCTTTGCGGAAAGCGCCGACGTCGAAGCGATCATCAAGAAAGTCGACATGAGCAGCCTCAGCCTGACACTCGATGACGGCAAGACATATCAGGCGCCCGAGGAGTTCAACTTCGATGGGCTGAAGGCCGGTGTGAAAGTGGTGATCTTCTACACGGAAGTGGACGGCAAGCGGGTGATCAACGACCTCGATATCGTGCAGTAATTAGAGACTATATCCAGCCGATCAGTCTTCTCGCGGTGTCGATCTTCAAGATTCGGTCCTGCGGAATTTCCCCCTCGGCAGCCTCGTGCTTCGGCAGATCGGCGATCATCTTGAAGAGGCTGCGGATGACGCCGCCATGCGTGACGCAAACGGTCGGGCGCTCGACGGAGTTCAACCATGATCGGATGCGCCACGACATGATTTCGTAGCTTTCGGCATAGTCGCCCGGCGGGATGAAATCCCATTTGTTGATATTGCGCTCGATGATGCGTTCGCGCTGGGTCGCCTTCAGTTCCCGGATGGTGAAGCCTTCCCAGTCGCCGAAGGAAACTTCGACCAGCCGGTCGTCGCTGCGGTAGTCCTTGGGCGGCAGGCCCATTGCCGTGCGCATGATCTCCATCGTCTCGCGCGTGCGCTGGAGCGGGCTTGCAACGAAATCGAAGGAAATGGCTTCGACCCTGAGAATCTCGGCCATGTCGATGCCGTTCAGCCGCGCCTGTTCACGGCCGATGACATTCAGCGGAATATCCTTCTGGCCTTGCAGACGGCGTTCGGCGTTCCAGTCGGTCTGACCATGTCGGACCACATAGATGAGCAAGGCAGATTCCGCTTGATTGGACTTCGATCAGTCCTTGATAACTGAAATATCCGGCGCGTCTACCGCCTTCATGCCGATCACATGGTAACCGCTGTCGGCGTGGTGTACTTCGCCGGTGACCGAACGCGAGAGGTCAGACAGCATGTAAAGGCCGACATCGCCGACGTCTTCGATGGTGACGGTGCGGCGGAGCGGAGCGTTATACTCGTTCCACTTCAGGATATAGCGGAAATCGCCGATGCCGGACGCTGCCAGCGTCTTGATCGGGCCTGCCGAAATCGCATTGACGCGGATGTTCTTCGGTCCGAGATCGACGGCGAGGTACTTGACGCTCGCTTCGAGCGCAGCCTTTGCAACGCCCATGACATTGTAGTTCGGCATGACCTTCTCGGCGCCGTAATAGGTGAGCGTCAGCAGCGAGCCGCCCTCCGTCATGAGCTTCTCGGCGCGGCGTGCGACGGACGTGAACGAGTAGACGGAAATCTGCATCGTCTTGGAAAAATTGTCCGGCGAAGTATCGACGTAGCGGCCGGTCAGCTCGTCCTTGTCCGAGAAGCCGATCGCGTGAACGACGAAATCGATCTTGCCCCACATCTTTTCGATGTTCTCGAAAACCGCATCGATGCTCGCTTCATCACTGACGTCACAGTGGCCGGCGAGTACGCCGCCAAGTTCGGCAGCCAGAGGCTCGACGCGTTTTTTCAGGGCATCGCCCTGATATGTAAAGGCAATTTCGGCGCCCTGTGTATGAATGGCTTTGGCAATGCCCCACGCAATCGAACGATTGTTGGCGACGCCCATGATGACGCCACGCTTGCCTGACATGAGGCCTGTTGCTTGAGCCATATTTTGCCCCCTAATGAACCAATTGGAAATTGCCTATGGCATAGGCCGTTAATCGGTTCAAGATTGCGGGCAATCATCAACTGTTAGGGATCGTAACAAAGGGTGCGCTTGTCACGAAAATTTCACAGAAACAGCCCTTCGCGCATGCTTCTCATGAGATCCGTGACCTTATCATCCGGCTTTTCCCACAACATAATGCGTAGCTCGACGATCAGATCGCCCTTTCCGCCTGTGTCGTCGGGCAGGCCCTGGCCGGAGATTCGGATCGTCTTGTCGGATCCTGACCAGGGGGGAACGGTGACGTCGACCGGCCCGTTCGGTCCGTCGATGCGCGCTTCGGTTCCAAGGACGGCATTCTCGATCGTCACCGGCAGCACGGTACGCAGGTCGAAGCCGTCGACGGTGAAACGCGCATCGGATGCGATGTGGATGCTGACGACCGTGTCGCCTCGCTGCATGTTCGGCAGCTTGTAGCCTTGGCTCTTCAGCCGGACCTGATGGCCCTCCCGTGTCCCGGCCGACAACGCGAAGCTTGCCTCGCGGCCCTCGGCGAGCTGCACCGTGGTCCAGCTGCCCTTCAATATGTCCTCGATCGTGACCGTTACCTGCGCGAATTGATCCGGGGCCTTTTCCGGTGCGGGCGCGCTGCCGGTAAAGCGGCGCACAAGCGATGTCAGTATGCTCAAGGGCTGAAGTAGGCCGCCAGCGGCCGCAACCGTCTCCGTGCTTTCTTCCTCGGGCTTTACAGCTTCCGCTTCGAGTTTGCCGGCCTCCGTCTCTGTCCGCTTGCCGGCATTTGCCTGTGGATGAGCCGTCGCGCCGGCGCTTGCAGCCTTGGCCTGCGCGCCAAAAATGCGCTCGACCATGTCTTCGGCGGATTCCGGGCTGACGTGCTGCTGTTTTGCCGCCTCGGCGGCGGCCTTCGCCGCCTTCTGCGCGTTGGCGCGGGCGAGTTCTTCCATCACGCGTTCGGCATTCGCCTGCGCGGCCTTCGCCCTGACTGCCGCCTCGCGGGCCGCCTGGCGCTGCTGCATGATCGTCTCGCCGTTCATTCGCGCCTCTGCCATCCGTGCGGCCGTATCGAAAAGGCTGCGCTTCTTGGGGTCCTTCAATGTCTCATAGGCACGACCGACCTCGGCGAAACGAGCCGTTGCCGTCGGATCGCCCTGGTTGTGATCCGGATGAACGGCCTTGGCCATGTTGCGCCAGGCCGCCTTGATCTCGTCTGTCCCCGCGTTCTGAGGAACGCCCAAAATCTTGTAAGGATCGCGCATTTAATAACCGCCGGTGTTGCGATGCGGCGTGCCTGTCCTTGCCCAGCACCCCGAAGCCCAATGACAACTCTCCGCGCGCCTTCCGGTCCATTTCAGAAAAACCGGAACACGCGTCTATGAGCCGATCGTGCGTCAGAGTTACTAATCAGTCCTTATTTTTCGGGGAGGGGAATGCGGCTTTCGCCGCAAATGGTTAGCTTTCTGCTAAGCATTGCGGCTGCGGTCCGGCTGCGATTAATCATGTCTTGAAGCGGGTCAGCCTTCCGGCTGGAAGCTCAGCAGTTGCCAGTTGCCGCCGCCGACGAGGCAGGTCTTGCCGTAGAATTTGGCAATGCCCGCATAGGAGTGCCGCGTCGTGCGGAACCGGCGGCAGACCTGGCCCTGATCGTTGTTTTCGACGATCGTGTCGATGACGCCGGCGCTGCCGGTGGAGGAATTCGCCCAGGGCAGCGGCTGGCCGGCCATTCTCTGGATGTCGGCAGAGGTGACCGCGTTGCGAACCGTCATTTCGTCGGAAAGCGTATCGGTGCTCGGCGGCGTCTGCGGCACGGTTCCGGTGGCAACCGAACGGTCCACCTTCGAATCGCTCAGGAAGTCAAAACCGCCCGTCATGCAGCCAGAAAGCGGCAGCATCGCCGCGCCGATGACGAACAACATGGCACAACGGCACAGCAGGCCCTTTGTATGGCGATTTGACTTTGCTATGACTTCCACCCTGCGTCCTGTCCAGTCGTGAAAAGCTGGGCATGAAACCAATAAACCCGGGGCATTTGAGCTAATATGTCGGCAAATGAGTTAATAAGCGGTGACTTCACCGAGCGCGACGAGCCGTTCAAGCTTTTCGCGGAATGGCTAAAAGATGCCGAGGGTTCCGAGATAAACGATCCGAATGCGGTAGCGCTTGCGACGGTCGATGAAGATGGCCTTCCCAATGTCCGCATGGTTCTCCTGAAGGGATTCGATAGCGACGGATTCGTCTTCTACACCAATTTCGAGAGTCAGAAAGGCCGCGAAATCTTGGGGCAGAAAAAAGCGGCCATGTGTTTTCACTGGAAAACGCTGCGACGGCAAGTGCGCGTGCGCGGTCCTGTGGAAATCGTGACCGAGGAGGAAGCCGACGCTTATTTCCAGACGCGCGCCCGCGGCAGCCGCATCGGCGCCTGGGCATCCAAGCAGTCCCGTCCGCTGGAAAGCCGTTTTGCGCTGGAAAGAGCCGTGGCCGAATATACGGCGCGTTATGCCATCGGCGAAATCCCGCGGCCGCCCTACTGGTCGGGTTTCCGCATCAAGCCGGTTTCGATCGAATTCTGGAAGGACCAAAACTTCCGCCTGCACGACCGCATCGAATTCCGCCGCAAGGCCCCGGAAGGCGATTGGCAAAAGATCAGGATGTATCCTTAAGCGGTTAACGGCCCATCAGCTTCAGCGGGATGCCGGAGGCGAGTGCCGAGACATAGCGCGGCTTCTGATAAAAGCCATTGAGAGAGAGCCGCGGCAGATAGGTGGTGCTGCCAGGCAGGTCCGGCCGCATGACGCCCGGCCGGGTCGTCACCGCGACCTTGAACCTGAGTTCGGCTGCGATTGCCGCCTCGCGACGGGTTGCTGCTTCGGGTGTGCCATATGGGAATGCGAAGGTTTCCGGCCGTTTGCCGGTAATCGCCTCTACATGGTCGGCGGAAAGCGCCATTTCCTCCCGTGCTTCGGCTTCCGGAAGCCGCGCGAGCGCGCGGTGGCTGACCGTATGGGCGCCGATGGAGGCGAGGGGGCTTGCGTCGAGAAGATTGAGTTCCGCCGCGCCCATCACGAGATCGTCGACGAGTTCGGCCGGATCGATCTCATGGTGACGGGCGAGCGCATCGATCTTCGCAACCGCCGAGGCCTCGTCGGTGCCGTGGACATGGGCTGCGAACCGCGAGAATGCCGCATGCTGATCGGCCAATGTGAAAAGCGTGATGCTCTCTTCGCCTCCGCCGAAATCGAAGTGGACCTTTTCGGCCTTCCGCAGGACGGCGGCAAGCGTCTCCCACCAGATCGTGTGCGTGCGTTCCGTCAGGCCCTTTGCCACGAACACGGTAAAGGGTGCCTCGTGCTTCTCGAAGATCGGATAGGCGTGAACGAGGTTGTTGCGGTAGCCGTCGTCCAGGCTAAAGGCTGCAAAGGGCTGGTCGCCGGCCGGTCCGGAAAGCAATGCCGGAATCTCGTCCAGCGCGACGAAACGGTACCCGTCATGCGCAAGCCGCGTCAGTGCCGCATCGAGAAATGCCGGCGTGATTTCGAGGTGTGCATTCGGCTCGAAAGCATGTGGCTCGTGCGGCCTGACATGATGCAGGGTGAAGATCGCGCCGCGCCCGCGCGCGCCGCGCATGAGCCGAAGAGCAGCGATGAGATGCGCAGCTTCGAGCCCGCCGGTAATGGCGATCCGTTTCGCGCGACTTTTCCACAGCCTGTGCATTCCGCCTCCCTGAAGACGGGCGAACCTATCAATTATGGTGTTAAGCGTTGTTGAACGTTGCATTTTCGGGTGAAATCTTTACGTTCCGTTCACCAAGAGCAAAGAAAACTCAAAAAATCAGTGTCCGTTGCGTCAAAGTCGCGCCAGATTAGCGGCTTCTGTCGCAGAACGGGACATATTTTGACTTCGCCGCAGTCGGCACTTGTATTGAGGGGACTTCATGAAAAGGTTGTTGGCCGCATTTCTAGCTGTGACGCTTGCCGTTTCGGCACCGATCGCGGCCATGGCCGGCAGCGCCTCCCTCATCCTCGATGCCAGGACAGGCAAGGTTCTCGCGTCCGAGAACGGTGATGTGCTGAACCACCCGGCGTCGCTCACCAAGATGATGACGCTCTACCTCACCTTCGAGGCGCTGAACCGCGGCAAGATCACTTGGGACACGCCGATCGTCATGTCGAAATACGCATCCAGCCGCCCGCCGACAAAGCTCGGCGTGAAGGCGGGCGGAACGATCACCGTGCGCGAAGCCGTCTATGGGATGATCGTTAAATCCGCGAATGATGCCGCGGCCGCGGTGGGCGAAACGCTCGCGGGCTCCGAAAGCAACTTCGCCCGCGTAATGACGCAGAAGGCCCGTCAGCTCGGCATGAACCGTACCGTCTTTTATAACGCTTCCGGCCTGCCGGATAAGCGGCAGGTGACGACGGCCCGCGACATGTCCACCCTTGGCGTCGCGCTGCTCAAACACTATCCGAGGGAATACCGGCTCTTTTCGATGACGGCGTTCACCTTCCGCGGCAAAACCATCCGCGGACATAACAACCTGATGGTTCGCTACCAGGGTATGGACGGCATCAAAACGGGTTACACGAACGCCTCGGGTTTCAATCTCGTGAGCGCCGTGCGCGATGGCAACCGCCGCGTCGTCGGCGTCGTTCTCGGCGGCCGCACGGCCCGCAGCCGCGATGCCCAGATGGCGGCACTACTCGACAAGTATCTCGGCCGCGCTTCCAGCGGCGGCAGGCTGCTTGCAAGCGTCGGCGCCAAGCAGCCGGTCGAAGTCGCCTCCGCCGCCGCCGATACGGATGCGCCGCTTGCAGCCGACGCGCCACGAAGCGAAGGCGAAACCGGCAACGCTCCTTTCGCGCTCGGTTACTCTGACACGGCAGCCGTTCCCTTGGAGCGTCCGGCAGCACTTGAGGAAATGGCCAATGCTGGCAAGCCGCAGCCGTCGACCCGCGGCTGGCAGATCCAGATTTCCGCCGCTCCAAGCGCCGATGCCGCCCGTGCGCTGCTTGCGCAGGCAAAGTCCGCAGGCGGCACGGCGCTGAAATCCGCAACGCCCTATACGGAAGCCTTCGGCACCGGCGCCAATGCCATCTACCGCGCCCGCTTCGTCGGGTTCGAAAGCGAGCAGGCCGCCACCGCCGCCTGCGAAGCCCTCAAGAAGCGCTCCTACGACTGCGTGCTGCTCGCCAACCAAGGCTAAGCTCCGAACACCCTTCGCTGGACAATCCGGACGAATCGGCATTCTCCTGTTTTGGATACAAAAGGAGAACGCCGATGCTTGCCGATCTCGCGGAAAAGTTCGAATCCTCTTCCCGCCGTTATGCTGAAGTGAATGGCATCGAAAGAGATCCGGACTGGTATCTCCTGAAGCTGCAGGAAGAAATGGGCGAACTCACGCAGGCCTGGAACCGCGTGAGCGGCAGAGGGCGCCCGAAAGGCAAGGCGCCGGACGAACTGAAGCAGGACCTCGCCGACGAAACGGCCGACATGCTCGGCCACATCCTGCTTTTCGCCCGCCAAAATGGCATTGACCTCGCACGAGCGATCGAGCGCAAGTGGCTGTTTAGGCCGTGAGCTCTTATGTTCGTTTCAGGGAAGTCGCCTTGCCACGCCGCAAGCTCTCGGCGATCCACCACCCGCACTGTTCTTCGGTATAAGACGGCGCTCCCCGGTGGACGATCGCTAGACTGCCCTCCGGTAGAACTTGTTGTCCACGGCCATCAAGGGGAAGGAGCGAGGAAGGTCGCCGCGCTTGATCTCAGTGAAGCCGTTCTTCTCGTAAAAGCGATGCGCTGCCAGGAACCTGTCGGTCGTGCCGAGGAAGATCTCGAGAATGCCGTGTGCTTTGGCATGGGTAAAGAGCGTGTCGAGCAGCCTTGCGGCAACGCCGTGCCGCGGGCCACGCACGGGCGCGGCGACGAACATCTTGCGGAGCGCTGCCCGGTTGTTGCCGATATCCTTGAGGCCGATCGTGCCGACGATGACGCCGTCAAGCTCCGCGACCCAGAACTGGCCTTTGCCGGACTGGTAGAAATCCGGGATGACCTGTAGATCCGGTTGGTCGTCGGCTGTGATCGCGAAGCCGAATTCGTCGCGCTGGATCGGCAGGATGACCGAAAAGACGCCATCGATGTCAGGGGCGGCGAAGGGTCTGATCTCGATCTCGCTCATCGCCACCTCCGGATCCTTAGGCTTTCGTGCCGCCGACGGTCACCTGGTCCATGCGCAGATGCGGCTGTCCGACGCCGACCGGAACCCACTGCCCGGCCTTGCCGCAATTGCCGATGCCGGTGTCGAGCTTCATATCGTTGCCGATCATCGAGACGCGCTTCATCGCATCCGGGCCGTTGCCGATCAGCATCGCGCCCTTGATTGGTGCGCCTATTTTACCGTTCTCGATGAGGTAAGCCTCGGTGCAGCCGAAGACGAACTTGCCGGAGGTGATGTCCACCTGGCCACCGCCGAAGGAGACGGCATAGATGCCCTTCCTCACGGAAGCGATGATCTCTTCGGGCGTCTTGTCGCCGCCGAGCATGTAGGTGTTGGTCATGCGTGGCATCGGCACATGGGCATAGCCCTGGCGGCGGCCGTTGCCGGTCGGCTGCATGCCCATCAGCCGGGCGTTCTGGCGGTCCTGCATGTAGCCGACGAGCTTGCCGTTCTCGATGAGCACGTTGTAGCCGGAGGGCGTGCCCTCGTCGTCGATGGTGATCGAGCCGCGTCGGCTGTCGATCGTGCCGTCATCGACCACGGTGACGCCCGGTGCAGCCACCATCTGGCCAAGCAGGCCGGCGAAGGCCGAGGTCCTTTTGCGATTGAAATCGCCTTCGAGGCCATGGCCGACCGCTTCGTGCAGCATGACGCCCGGCCAGCCGGAGCCGAGAACGACATCCATTGTGCCGGCCGGCGCCTCGATCGCTTCGAGATTGACGAGTGCCTGACGAAGCGCCTCGTCGGCACCGTACTGCCAATTGCCCTCCGCAATAAAATCGCCGAAGCCGATGCGCCCGCCGCTGCCATAGGAGCCGCTTTCCTGCCGATCGCCTTTCCCGACGATGACGGAGATGTTGATGCGCGTCATCGGGCGGATATCGCGAACGCGATGACCATCGGCGCGCAGGATATCGACAACCTGCCAGCTTGCGGCGACCGACGCCGTCACCTGGCGCACCTTGTCGTCCTTGCCGCGCAGGTATGCGTCGATATCGGTCAGGACTTTAACCTTCTCTTCAAAGGTTGGCGAGCCGATCGGGTTCTCGTCGCCGTAGAATTTCTTGTTGGTGCGCTGGGGCGCTGCGGCGTAGCTGCCGGAATAGCCCTTCGTGACCGCTCCGACGGCCTCTGCCGCCCGCTTTAGCGCCGCAACCGAAAGATCGCCTGCATGCGCGTAGCCGACCGCTTCGCCGGCGACGGCGCGAAGGCCGAAACCCTGCTCGGTATTGAAGCTTCCGCCCTTGAGGCGGCCATTGTCGAACATCAGCGATTCCGCCTGCGCATGCTCGATGAAGAGCTCGCCGTCATCGGAGCCGGAAAGCGCCTCGGCAACGTGTTTGCGCATCGTCGTTTCGTCGGCGTCGAACAGCGTCAGCAGGTCGGTATTCATAGTCGTATTCTCCGCTTCGAAGCAGAAACGCTTCCAGGCCGATGTAGGTCCGCAGAGCTGTTCGAGCAAGCCCTTATCAGGGCAGGGTGTCGTAGCCTTCTGCAAAGCCCTTGAGGTCGACCGGAATGCCGATGCCTTCTTCGGGCGTCTGGAAGACTATGAAAGTGGCGCTGGTGCCGCTGCGGAATGTCTTCAGCAGCTCGTCCTCGAGCACGACTTCGGCGTAGCAGCCGTCGGCAAAGCAGCGCACGAAATAGGCGCGGCCGATGTCCTTGCCGTCGACATTGAGGCCGAGGCCGTTCGGCAGCAGGACACCGAGCGGGGCCAGAACGCGGAGGATCTTCGACTTGCGGTCGGCGGTCTTCAGCACGACGACCGAGAGGCCGACCTCCGGCCGGTCTTCGGCAATCACGTTCTGCATCAGCGCGCATTGCTCGGCCGAAGCGCCAGCCGGCTTGTCGCAGACGACCGACCAAGCGCCGTGGTTGGACTTCACGGTTCCGGGGGCCTGCGGTTGGCTTTGTCCGGGCGTTGCCTGCTGCGGGCGATCCGCTTGCGCTGGTGCCGTCTGTGCCGGGGCCGGTTGCTGGGCAGGCGGCTTCGGTTGCTGGGCAGGCGGCTTCGGCGCAGGCTGCTGCTGGGCAAATACGGGGGTTGTCGCCGCGGCTGCGATGCTGGTGATCAGAATAAGCGACCGCGCGAGGGAACGGAAACCCATGGAAACCTCTGGAATTCGAATCAGTGCCGCTATTGTTGAAGGCCGCCATCGGAAATGAAAAGCCCCGCCCCGTCAAAACCGGGGGACTACGGCAGAAATAGGACCTTTCGCCGATATTGTCGGGAGGGCGGATTGGTTACAGCCGGTCTTTTTCATATGACCATGAAAATCTTCAGCAATGTTTTGCCCTGGCTGCGGAATTTGACTTTAGGCAAAAATGCCGCATAGACAATCGCTCTGGCCTGTTGCGGTAGATGGCAAACTGTGGTTTGAAGCGCTGAAGATGGCAAGGATTCTGCGTTCGATTTGTGGCAGATCAAGCGCTCGAGGGAGATACTAAGGTGATTAAGAAGGCTTATGCAGCACTGGCCGCGCTGGTCTGTCTGCTTTTTGCTTCCGGCAGTTTTGCCGATCAGCCGCTGCCGTGGCAGGCAACGCTGCAGCCGGCGGCAACGCCGATCATGCGGGAAATCCGCTGGTTCGAACAATATACGCTGTGGTTCATCGTTCCGATCACGCTTTTCGTTCTCGTGCTGCTGATCGTCGCCTGTTTCAAGTTCCGCGCCAGCGCAAATCCGGTGCCTTCGAAGACGAGCCACAACACGCTGATCGAAGTCATCTGGACCGTCGGACCGGTTCTCGTTCTTCTCTTCCTTGCCGTTCCGTCGTTCAACCTTTTGACGGCGCAGCTCACCCTACCGGAAAACCCGGATGTCACGCTGAAAGCGACGGCCACCCAGTGGCAGTGGAATTACGAATACGCAGGCACCGGCGAGACGCCGCTCACCTTCGATTCCTTCCTGCTCAAGGATCCAGATCGCGCAGCTGCCGGCAAGTCCGACCTCGCCACCTATCCGCGTCTGCTCGCCGTCGACAACGAAGTCGTTCTGCCGGTCAACAAGACGGTCCGGGTTCTCGTGACTGCTGCTCCGACCGACGTCATTCACGCTTTCGCCATGCCGTCCTTCGGCATCAAGATCGACGCCGTTCCCGGCCGTTTGAATGAAACCTGGTTCAAGACGGAGCGCGAAGGCCTGTTCTATGGCCAGTGTTCCGAGCTCTGCGGCAAGGACCACGCGTTCATGCCGATCGCGATCCGCGTCGTCTCCGAAGACAAGTACAAGCAGTGGCTGACGGCTGCCGCTTCTGATCTTCCTGGAGCCTACAAGGCTCTCATGGCTGCCACCGACGGTCCTGCAAAGACCGTCGACGTCGCCGAAAACGTTCAGTAATAGAAGGGGCTCGGGACAATGGCTGGACCTTCCGCTCACGATCATTCTCATGATCACTCGCATGACGCTCATGCGCATGACGATCATCACGACCACTCGCACAAGCCGAGCTTCGTCAACCGCTGGTTCTTTTCGACGAACCACAAGGACATCGGCACGCTCTACCTGATCTTCGCGATCATTGCCGGCATCGTCGGCGGCGCGCTCTCTGTTGCCATGCGCATGGAGCTTCAGGAGCCGGGCATCCAGATCTTCCACGGCCTGGCCTCGATGGTCTATGGTTACGAAGGCGACGCCGCCATCGACGGCGCCAAGCAGATGTTCAACATGTTCACGACTGCGCACGCGCTGATCATGATCTTCTTCATGGTCATGCCCGCGATGATCGGCGGTTTCGCCAACTGGATGGTGCCGATCATGATCGGTGCGCCGGACATGGCATTCCCGCGTCTGAACAACATTTCCTTCTGGCTGATCGTTCCTGCCTTCCTTTTGCTCGTGCTTTCGATGTTCGTCGAAGGCCCGGCGGGCGCTTACGGTGCCGGCGGCGGCTGGACGCTCTACCCGCCGCTTGCCACCTCCGGTATGCCCGGTCCGGCGGTCGATCTTGCGATCTTTGCGCTGCATGTCGCGGGAGCCTCCTCGATCCTCGGTGCGATCAACTTCATCACCACGATCCTGAATATGCGCGCTCCGGGCATGACGCTGCACAAGATGCCGCTCTTCGCCTGGGCCGTTCTGATCACGGCTTTCCTGCTGCTGCTCTCGCTGCCGGTTCTGGCAGGTGGCATCACCATGCTGCTCACCGATCGCAACTTCGGCACGTCGTTCTTCGCGCCGGAAGGCGGCGGCGATCCGATTCTTTACCAGCACCTGTTCTGGTTCTTCGGTCACCCGGAAGTCTACATCCTGATCCTGCCAGGTTTCGGCATGGTCAGCCACATCATCTCGACCTTCTCGCGCAAGCCGGTCTTCGGCTACCTTGGCATGGCATATGCCATGGTCGCGATCGGTGCCGTCGGCTTCGTCGTCTGGGCCCACCACATGTATACGGTCGGCCTGTCGCTCGATGCGCAGCGCTACTTCGTCTTCGCAACGATGGTCATCGCCGTTCCGACGGGCGTGAAGATCTTTTCGTGGATCGCAACGATGTGGGGCGGCTCGATCACCTTCCGCACGCCGATGATCTGGGCGATCGGCTTCATCTTCCTGTTCACGGTCGGCGGCGTGACGGGTGTTCAGCTCGCTAACGCCGGTCTCGACCGCTCGCTGCATGACACCTATTACGTCGTGGCTCATTTCCACTACGTTTTGTCGCTCGGTGCCGTCTTCGCCATCTTCGCAGGCTGGTACTACTGGTTCCCGAAGATGACCGGCTACATGTACAACGAGTTCGTCGGCAAGCTGCACTTCTGGGTCATGTTCATTGGGGTCAACCTGGTGTTCTTCCCGCAGCATTTCCTCGGCCTTGCTGGAATGCCGCGCCGTTACATCGACTATCCGGATGCATTTGCCGGCTGGAACTACGTTTCCTCGATCGGCTCCTACATCTCGGCCTTCGGCGTGCTGATCTTCCTCTTCGGCGTTTTCGAAGCCTTCGCCAGGAAGCGCGTCGCCGGCGACAATCCGTGGGGCGAGGGTGCCACGACGCTCGAATGGCAGCTGCGTTCGCCGCCGCCGTATCACCAGTGGGAACAGCTCCCGCGCATCAAGTAAGATGCTGATATTCCGGGCGCCGCATGCAAATGCGGCGTCCGGCCTTGAAGAATGCAGGACGGAAGAATGAGGGTCATAAACAATCACGAGGTACTTGTGAACGACGGCGAACATCTCCTGTCGGAAGCCAGTGCGCGCGATTATTTCGAGCTTCTGAAGCCGCGCGTCATGTCGCTCGTGGTCTTCACGGCTTTTGCTGGCCTCGTGCTGGCACCCGGCCACATCAATCCCGTGCTCGGCCTGATTTCGATCCTCTGCATTGCCATCGGCGCAGGCGCCTCGGGTGCGCTCAACATGTGGTACGATGCCGATATCGACGCCATCATGACCCGCACCGCGCGCCGCCCGATTCCGGCAGGTCGCATCACGCCGAAGGAAGCACTGGCCTTCGGCCTGATCCTCTCCTGTTTTTCGGTTGTCATCCTCGGCCTCGCGGTCAACTGGCTCTCGGCTTCGATCCTCGCCTTCACGATTTTCTTCTACGTCGTCATCTACACGATGTGGCTGAAGCGTTCGACGCCGCAGAACATCGTCATAGGCGGTGCCGCCGGCGCCTTCCCCCCGATGATTGGCTGGGCGTGCGTGACGAATTCGGTGACAATCGAAAGCACCGTCCTGTTTCTCATCATCTTCCTCTGGACGCCGGCGCATTTCTGGGCGCTCGCGCTGTTCAAGATGCGCGATTATGAGGCCGTCGGCGTGCCGATGCTGCCGAACGTATCTGGCGAGCGCGCCACCAAGCACCAGATCGTCGCCTATGCCGTATTGACGGCCGTGTGCGGCGTAGTTCCGTCCTTCCTCGGCTTTGCGAGCGCCGGATACGGTCTTGTCGCTGCATCGCTCGGCGCGGTCTTCATATACTGTTCCATCGCCGTCTGGCGCATGCCGGATGGCGATCCCAAGATGATCCCGGCGAAGAAGCTTTTTGCTTTCTCGATCTTTTATCTCTTCGCTATCTTTTCTGCCCTGTTGATAGACCGGCTCGCTTCCATGCTGGTCTCGCATGCAGGAGGTTTGCTCTGATGGAAACGGTCAAGCTCACTGAAGCGCAGCGCAAGTCGCGCCGCAACCGGAACATCGCTCTCGGCCTCGCGCTTGCTGGCCTTTGCGTTCTCTTCTACGCCATCACCATCGTGAAGTTCACCGGGCACGGAGGCTGAACCGATGAGCGATGCCGTAAACGCACACAACAAGCAGGGCCGCAACAACGGCGCCGTCGTCTTCATGTGCCTGAGCTTCGTCATCGGTATGACGGCGATGAGCTATGCCGCGGTTCCGCTCTACCGCATCTTCTGCCAGATGACGGGTTACAACGGCACCACCCAGCGCGTCGATCAGGCGTCGAGCGTCATCCTCGACCGCAAGATGCGCGTGACCTTCGACGCCAATGTGGCGTCGGGCCTGTACTGGGACTTCAAGCCGGTGCAGCGCGAGGTCAATCCGCGAATCGGCGAGACCATCCAGGTCAATTTCGTGGCGGAGAACAAGTCGAACGAGACGCAGCGCGGCCAGGCAGTCTTCAACGTGACGCCGGGCGA
Source organism: Rhizobium sp. USDA 4016 (assembly GCF_056279705.1). Classification (NCBI taxonomy): domain Bacteria; kingdom Pseudomonadati; phylum Pseudomonadota; class Alphaproteobacteria; order Hyphomicrobiales; family Rhizobiaceae; genus Rhizobium; species Rhizobium sp. USDA 4016. Next base: position 2,995,741 of record NZ_JBWCCY010000004.1, on the reverse strand, counting down.
GGCGGGGGTCTACTTCAACAAGATCCAGTGTTTCTGCTTTACCGAAACGGATCTGAAGCCGGGCGAGACGCTTGAAATGCCCGTGGTGTTCTATATCGATCCGGATATTACCAAGGCCGTCGAGTCGAAAGACATCCACACGATTACGCTGTCATATACGTTCTACCCGAAAGAGGGACCGAAGCCGGTGGCTTCGAATGAGGGTAGAGCGCAGAAGGTTGAAAAGAAACTTTGATTGAGGATCGTTTCCGGCTATGCCGGAGGCGAAGCGAAGGAAGACATCCGGGGATCTGACATGGCCGATGCGCATCAGAAAAATCACGACTACCACATCATCGACCCAAGCCCGTGGCCGATTCTGGCGTCGCTTGGCGCCTTCATCGTAACATTCGGCGGCGTCGGCTATATGCGCTACCTGAACGGCGGTTCGCTGCACCTCTTTGGTGTCGAATGGGCCCAGCCCTGGCTGTTTTACATCGGCCTCGTACTGATCCTCTATGTCATGTACGGCTGGTGGGCCGATACGGTGAAGGAGGCTCATGAGGGTGCCCATACCCGCGTCGTCTCGCTGCATCTGCGCTACGGCATGATCATGTTCATCGCCTCGGAAGTGATGTTCTTCGTCGCCTGGTTCTGGGCCTATTTCGACGCCAGTCTCTTTGCGAATGAAGCGATCCAGGCGTCGCGCCTCGCATATACTGGTGGCCAGTGGCCGCCGAAGGGCATTGAGGTCCTCGATCCCTGGCACCTGCCGATCTACAACACCGTCATCCTGCTGCTGTCCGGCACGACGGTCACCTGGGCGCATCACGCGCTACTGCACAATGATCGCAAAGGTCTCATTCAGGGCCTGACGCTCACCGTCCTGCTCGGCGTCCTGTTTTCCGGCGTCCAGGCTTACGAGTACATGCACGCGCCCTTCGCATTCAAGAACTCGATCTACGGCGCCACCTTCTTCATGGCGACCGGCTTCCACGGTTTCCACGTGCAGATCGGAACGATCTTCCTGCTGGTCTGCCTGCTGCGCGCGCTGCGTGGCGACTTCACGCCGAAACAGCACTTCGGTTTCGAAGCCGCCGCCTGGTACTGGCATTTCGTCGACGTCGTCTGGCTCTTCCTGTTCTTCTGCATCTACGTCTGGGGCGGCTGGGGCGCTCCTGTCGCGGCAGGCTGATGGTCCGAAAGAAAATCAGAAAGGCGGGGGCCATCGGCGCCCGCCTTTTTTCATCGCTACCTTGAAGCAGCGATCCGCTCGAAGGCCGATGGCTCCGCAATTCCGAGATCGAGTTGGTGCCGGATCGCCTCGGCGCATTCATATGGCGTCAACACCGAGGTATCGAGCTCGAGATCGTAGATACCCGGCCTGTGCACCTCCTCCTGCCAGCGCCGCACGGGGTCTGGAACAGGGACCTCGCCATTGCCTCTTTCGTAAAGATTCTCGCGCCCGGGCTCGTCGATGTTGCGGCGCTTCATGATGACGTCGAGCGGGCAGCGCACACCGACGAAGAGAACCGGGAAACCTTCAAGCCGCCGGGCGCAATCGGTGAGAATCCCGAGCGGCTGCGAATAGGCGTCGTGATGACCGAGGTCGGCAACGACATTTAGCCCGAGCCCGGCATGGATGGCGATGGACTCGTAGAGTGCTGCGTAGAAGAACGGCACCAGTTCCTCAAGATCGGGGCGCTCGCCGCCGGGGCGAAGGCCGATGCCCGGCAGGTAGCGCGCCGGCGTCGCGGCATTGTAGATGTCGACGCCGAGGTTCATCCACGGTCCTTCGAACTGCTGCTGAACGGCTCTCGCGATCGTCGTCTTGCCGCTTCGCGGCGCCCCGTTCAGGATCACGATCTGGCCTGCAGGGTTCTCGTTGCTCATCAGCTTCTTCTTCTGTTTGACGCGAATCGCTGACGCGAAATCGCGCAGCTATTTCCTTTCGTCCTGCAGATACTTTATGGGAGAGTTAAGGCGCGGCTGAAAATGATCTCCGGCCGAAAGGAAGACGATGAGCGAAGACAGTGCATATTTTCCCCCTGTGGATCCCGTAAGGACCGGGATGCGGGGCTGCTGCCCGCGCTGCGGACAGGGAAAATTGTTCGATGGCGTGCTCGCGGTGAAGCCACGCTGTACCGCCTGCGGCCTCGACTATTCCTTTGCCGATTCCGGCGATGGCCCCGCCGTCTTCGTCATTCTCATCGTCGGCTTCATCATCATCGGCTCCGTGCTCTGGCTGGAGGTGAACTATTCGCCGCCGATCTGGCTGCACATTCTGCTGTTCGCTCCGTTGACGGTCGCTCTTTCGCTGGTGGCGCTGCGCTGGTGCAAGGGTATCCTGATCGCCATGCAATACCGCCACAATGCCCGTGAAGGACGCATTTCCAGTGACTGATATCCAGGCCGTGGCTGCACGTCGCAGGCTGCCGGTTTTCACCGGCATTGCCGTGCTGATTGCTCTCGCCATCCTCGTCTCGCTCGGCACGTGGCAGGTGGAGCGCCTGCATTGGAAGGAAGGGCTGATCGCCGATATTGCGCAGCGCCGCGCCTCGGCGCCGATGCCGCTCGCCGATATCGAGCGGATGCTCGCCTCGGGCGGCGACATCGAGTACCGGCCCGTCACGACGTCCGGCCGTTATGTGAACAACAAGGAGCGGCACTTCTTCGCCACCTGGCGCGGCCAGACGGGCTATTACATCTACACCCCGCTTGAGCTTGCCGGCGGACGCTACCTCTTCGTCAATCGCGGCTTCGTTCCTTTTGAGAACAAGGAGCCGGAAATGCGCATGCAGGGCCAACTGACCGGCGAGCAGACGGTCATCGGCCTGACGCGCAACAAGCTGCCTGGAAAGCCTTCCTGGCTCGTACCGGACAACGATGTCGCTAAGAACATCTTCTACTGGAAAGACCTCGACGTGATGGCCGCAAGCACCGGTCTCAACAAGGCGAGCGTCTTGCCCTTCTTCGTCGATGCCGATTCGACGCCCAACCCGAAAGGTCTGCCGATCGGCGGCGTCACCGACGTCGACCTGCCGAACAACCACCTGCAATATGCCTTTACTTGGTATGGCCTGGCGGCGGTGCTGGCCGTGATCGTTGCGATCTCGTGGTTCCGCGGGCGCGGCAAGCCGGCCTCGCAATAGTATCGCTTCAATTCCTTCTTATATTGGGCTAGACAGCCCTATCCCAGATTACCGGACATGACATGAACATAGCGGCGAAACCTCCATTGACGATCAGGCTTTGCGGACCGCGCGGCTTCTGCGCCGGCGTGGACCGCGCCATCCAGATCGTCGTGCTGGCGCTGAAATCCTATGGCGCCCCCGTCTATGTCCGCCACGAGATCGTACATAACCGCTACGTCGTCGAGGGACTGGAGGCCAAGGGCGCGGTCTTCGTTGAAGAACTCGATGAAATACCGGCGGAGCACCGCGCCCAGCCCGTCGTTTTTTCCGCACACGGCGTCCCGAAGTCCGTTCCCGAAGATGCGAACGCCCGCAATCTTTTCTACCTCGATGCCACCTGTCCGCTGGTTTCCAAGGTTCACAAGCAGGCGATGCGGCACAATCGCCTCGGCCGCCATGTCGTGCTGATCGGCCATGCTGGTCATCCGGAAGTCATCGGCACGATGGGTCAGCTTCCCGAGGGCTCGGTCTCGCTGATCGAGACGGTCGAAGACGCCGATGCCTATCAGCCTGCCGATCCCGACAATCTGGGCTACGTGACCCAGACGACGCTTTCGGTTGATGACACGGCCGGCGTGATTGCGCGTCTCGAGCAGCGTTTCCCGAAGCTGACGGCACCCGCCGCCGACTCGATCTGCTATGCCACGACCAACCGCCAGGAAGTGGTCAAGCAGGCCGCACCCGGCTGCGACCTCTTCATCATCGTCGGTGCGCCGAATTCCTCTAACTCCAAGCGCCTTGTCGAAGTCGCGCTGAGGGCAGGGGCAAAGATGTCGATCCTCGTGCAGCGCGCCGCTGAACTGGACTGGAACGAGATAGGTCCGATTTCGACGCTTGGCCTTTCCGCCGGTGCCTCCGCGCCGGAAGTGATCGTCAACGAGATCATCGAAGCCTTCCGGGCACGTTTCGACGCCAGGGTGGAGCTTGCCGAGACCGTGCAGGAAAACGAGCATTTCCTAGTCAACCGGGAACTGCGCAACATCGAGCTGACGACGGCCGACATGGCTTTTGTGAACGGGGATTAGAGGCTTGGATCGTGCCGCTTACCCTCCTCTGCCGTGCCGGGCATCCCCCCGGGGGAGATCGGCAGTAGCACCGTCTTCGGCAATCGCGACGAAGACGATAGATTGCAAGGCAAGACGCATGCTCTTAATCTCCCCCCTTGTGGGGGAGATGTCACGAAGTGACAAAGGGGGGTATCCCCATGCGTTTCATCACTCCCCTTAGCGTATTTGATGTGAGAGCCCTCCTTGGCAGTCTATACCGATATTTCAGAAGACGATTTGAAGTGGTTTTTGACGGAGTATGATGCCGGCACCCTGCTTTCCTACAAGGGGATTGCGGAAGGCGTCGAAAATTCCAACTTCCTGTTGCACACCACCAAAAAGCCGCTGATCTTGACGCTCTACGAAAAGCGCGTCGAAAAGGCCGACCTGCCGTTCTTCCTCGGTCTGATGCAGCATCTTGCCGACCGCGGCGTGTCCTGTCCGCTGCCGCTGCCGCGCAAGGACGGTGCGCTGCTCGGTACGCTTTCGGATCGACCGGCGGCGCTCATTTCTCTTCCTTGAAGGCATGTGGCTGAGGAAGCCCGAAGCCAAACATTGCCGCGAAGTCGGCAAGGCCCTGGCGCAGATGCATATCGCCGGCGAAGGTTTCGAACTGAAGCGGCCGAACGCGCTGTCGCTGGAGGGCTGGAAGTTGCTTTGGGATAAGTCCGAGGCGCGCGCCGACGAAGTCGAGAAGGGCTTGTTTGCCGAAATCCGGGGCGAGATCGATTTCCTCTCCGCCCACTGGCCGAAGGACCTTCCGGCCGGCGTCATTCATGCCGATCTCTTCCCCGACAACGTCTTCTTCCTCGGCGATGAGCTGTCCGGCCTGATCGATTTCTATTTCGCCTGCAACGATCTGCTTGCCTACGACGTCTCGATCATTCTCAACGCCTGGTGCTTTGAAAAGGACGGCGCCTACAACATCACCAAGGGCACGGCCATGTTGGAAGGCTACCGGAGTGTTCGGCCGCTCAACAGTGCCGAACTCGCAGCGCTTCCTGTGCTTGCGCGTGGTTCTGCGCTCCGCTTCTTCCTGACCCGCCTCTATGACTGGCTGACGACGCCGGAAGGCGCAATGGTTACCAAGAAGGACCCGCTCGAATACCTGCGCAAGCTGCGCTTCCACCGGCAGGTCGCATCGGCTGCCGAATACGGGCTTTCGCCATGAAGCACGTCGAGATTTTCACCGACGGCGCGTGCTCGGGCAATCCCGGTCCTGGCGGTTGGGGCGCAATCCTGCGTTATGGCGACATTGAAAAGGAACTCTCCGGCGGCGAGGCGGACACGACCAATAACCGCATGGAGTTGATGGCGGCGATTTCGGCGCTCTCGGCGCTGAAGACGCCCTGCGAGGTCGACCTCTACACCGACAGCGCCTACGTCAAGGACGGGATTTCCAAGTGGATTTTCGGCTGGAAGAAAAACGGCTGGAAGACCGCGGACAAGAAACCGGTGAAGAATGCCGAGCTCTGGCAGGCGCTGGAGGAAGCCCGCAACAAGCATAAAGTGACGCTCCACTGGATCAAGGGCCATGCCGGCCATCCGGAAAACGAGCGTGCCGACGAACTGGCGCGCATGGGCATGGCACCCTTCAAGAAGCGGTAGGGCGGCAAATCCGGGGAGGCGATATTGCGCATCATTTCGCTGAATGCCTGGGGCGGCAAGCTGCATCGGCCGCTGATGGACTATTTCCGGGCTGCTGAGGCGGACGTGCTCTGCCTCCAGGAGGTTACCCGTTCCGTCACCGTCAAGAGCGACTGGCTGGAATATCGCGATGGCAGCCACATCCTGCCGCAGCGCGCCAACCTCTTCGAGGAGATCAAGGCGGTTCTTCCGGAGCATGACGCCTTCTTCGCGCCGACGGCGAGAGGCGAGCTTTTTTTTTTGATGACGAAAACAGCGTGCCTTCGGAATTCGGTCTTGCGACGTTCGTGCGTCGGTCGGTTGCGGTCATCGGCCACGCCGCAGATTTCGTGCATGGCGATTTCTCAGCAGATAGCTACGGAGAGCATCCGCGCGCCCGCAACGCCCATGCCATCCGCCTTTTCGACTACGGGGCCGGTCAAGCGATCACGATCGCCCACCTGCATGGCCTGCGTGACATGGCCGGCAAGGGCGATACGCCCGCACGCCGGGGTCAAGCCGATGCGCTGGTCAGCCTGATCGGGCAGATCTGGCGCAAGGGCGAGCGTCTCGTCGTCTGCGGCGACTTCAACGTGCTGCCCGGAAGCGTCATGTTCGATGTGCTCGGTGGACTCGGCCTCACCGATCTCGTCACTTCCCGCGGCTTCACGGATACGAGAACATCGCACTATGCCAAAGACGGGCGCTTTGCGGACTATATGCTGGTGACGCCTGAAGTCGGCGTCGTGAGCTTCGACGTCGTAGGGGAACCGGAAGTGTCCGACCATCGGCCGCTCCTGCTGGACATTGGGTAGCCGTCAGCACGGCTGCCTCCAATATCGACGCCTCGTCGTTATTCAGAATATGAAACTGCTTAAATAGCGGGCATTGCAACGGACTGTTTCGCGGTCCAGGTGGGAAAGCCGTTGTAAATGAAGCATTTGCGAAAACTGGCATATGGCTTGCTTACCCGTCTTGTATGCAAGACAGCCATACATCCGAAAGCACACAGAGCAACATCGAAGAGGCCATCGTTTCGGGCATTCTTTCCGCCCGGATCCGGCCCGGCACGCGGCTGAGCGAAAACCAGCTTGCGTCAGTCTTCGGCGTTTCGCGAACCCGTGTGCGCGAGGCGATGATGAGGCTCGAAACGCGCGGCATCGTCACCGTGAGCCCCCGGCGAGGTTGGTTTGTGGTCGAGCCGTCCGCCGAAGAGGCGATGACCGTCTATGAGGCAAGGCGTGCTATCGAATCCGGCCTGCTGCGTGGCATGCGCGCGCTGACGGACGAGGGCCGCACGGTTCTCGTCTCCCACCTCGACGAGGAAAAGGCTGCGATGGCTGCAGGCGACCGCCAGCGCCTCACCTGCCTCATGGGTGACTTCCATATCCGCATCGCCGAACTCGGCGGCAACCCGATCCTTGTCGACATCCTGCGCGATCTCACTGCCAGGACAATCCTGATTTCGATGCTCTATCAGTCGGAATTTCACGCAGTGCAATCTCATGAGGGGCATTGCCGCATCTTCGAGGCCATGGCAGCAGGCGATTTCGTCAAGGCCGCCGAGCTCTCCGTCGAACATCTGGACGAGGTGGAAACGGGCCTGGACCTCACGACTCGCCCGGACCCACTCTCGGAATTGCGCAGCTCCCTGTCGCTCCCTCCCAGGACCGTGTCTTCCCAACCGGCAGGCACACGAAAAACCGCAACTTCAAAGGAGAAATGAACACATGCTGACAAGAAGAACATTCTTTGCAATCGCAACGCTCGCAGCCGCTGTCGGCTTCGGTTCCGCTTCCCATGCCGATGCGCTTGCCGACATCACCGCGCGCGGCACGCTGCGCGTCGCCGTCCCGCAGGATTTTCCGCCCTTCGGCAGCGTCGGCACCGATATGGCGCCGATGGGCTATGACATCGACATGGCCAATCTGATTGCCGAAAAACTTGGCGTCAAAACCGAACTCGTGCCGGTCACCAGCGCCAACCGCATTCCCTATCTGCAGACGAACAAGGTCGATCTGGTTATTTCCAGCCTCGGCAAGAATCCGGACCGCGAAAAGGTCATCGATTTCTCCGCGGCCTATGCTCCCTTCTATAACGGCGTGTTCGCACCAGGCGATCTTTCCGTCGCCAAGGTGGAAGATCTTGCCGGCAAGACGGTCGGCGTCACCCGCGGCGCCGTCGAAGACCTCGAACTGACGAAGATCGCGTCTGCCGATGTCACGATCAAGCGCTACGAGGATAACAACGGCACGATTTCCGCCTTCCTCTCCGGTCAGGTCGAGGCTGTTGCAACCGGCAACGTGGTTGCCGCCGCCATCCTTGCCAAGAACCCCCCGAAGCGGCCCGAACTGAAGTTCCTGATCAAGAACTCGCCCTGCTACATCGGCCTCAGCAAGGAGCAGCCAGCGCTTCTCGAAAAGGTGAACGGCATCATCGCCGCCGCCAAGGCCGATGGTTCGCTGAACGCCATTGCCCAGAAGTGGCTCGGCGCCGACCTCCCGAAAGACCTCTAAAAACCGGTCCAGCATGGTCATCCCGCGCCGCGGGGTGACCACTCGCCGTCGGTATTCAAAGAGGGGACAGTGTCTTGAGCTACCATTTCGAATTCGGTTGGCTGCTTCAATATTACCCGCAGATCGTCAAGGGCATCGTGATCACCATCGAGCTGATCTCGATTGGCGGCGTGCTCGGCATTTTGCTCGGCACCTTCTGTGCCTGGGTGCGCGCGCTCGGCCCGGCTTGGCTGAAGCCCGTCGTTGCGGCCTATGTCGAGCTGATCCGCAATACGCCGTTCCTGATCCAGCTCTTCTTCATCTTCTTCGGCCTGCCGTCGCTCGGTCTGCAGCTTTCTGAGCTGACGGCCGCCAATCTTGCCATGATCGTCAACCTCGGGGCCTATAGCTGCGAGATCATCCGCGCCGGCATCCAGGCGACGCCGAAGGAGCAGTTCGAGGCGGGCGCAAGCCTCGCCATGACGCCATTCGAAACCTTCCGACATGTCGTTCTCGTGCCGTCGCTCCAGCGCATCTGGCCGGCACTCTCCTCGCAGGTGGTGATCGTCATGCTCGGCTCCTCCGTCGTCTCGCAGATCGCCGCCGAGGACCTGACCTTTGCCGCCAACTTCATCCAGTCGCGAACCTTCCGCGCCTTCGAAGCCTACATCGTCTCGACGGCCATCTATCTGGCGCTGGCGATCCTGCTCCGGCAGCTTTTGGTGGTGGCCGGCGGGTTCATCTTCCCGAGGAGGCTTGTCCGATGATCGAGTTCACACTCTGGGATATCCTGCGTAACCTGCTGCTCGCCACGCGCTGGACGGTTCTGCTCTCGCTCGTTTCCTTCATCGGGGGCGGCGCGGTCGGGCTCGGCCTGCTCTTCCTGCGCATCAGCAAGCGGAAGTCGCTGCGGGCGCTTGCAAAATACTACATCGAGCTTTTTCAAGGCACGCCGCTCCTGATGCAGCTCTTCATCGCCTTCTTCGGTCTCGGCCTTTTCGGCGTCGACGTGCCGGCATGGCTTGCCGCCGCCCTGGCATTGATCCTCTGGACCGCTGCCTTCCTCGCCGAAATCTGGCGCGGCTGCGTCGAAGCGGTTGCGAAAGGCCAATGGGAAGCCTCCGCCAGCCTCGGCATGGGAAGGCTGCAGCAGATGCGCTACGTCATCCTACCGCAGGCGCTGAGGGTCGCCGTGCCGCCGACCGTCGGCTTCTCCGTCCAGGTCGTCAAGGGAACGGCACTCACCTCGATCATAGGCTTCGTCGAACTATCGAAGGCAGGCACCGTCGTCACCAACGCCACCTTCCAGCCCTTCACTGTCTACGGGCTCGTCGCTCTTATCTATTTTGCGCTTTGCTGGCCTCTGTCGAAGAGCAGCCAGATCCTCGAAAGGAAGCTCAATGTCGCTCATCGAAATCACTGAAGTCCGCAAGAGCTACGGCACGAACGAGGTGCTGAAGGGCATCGACCTGGATGTGGAGCCGGGCGAGGTCATTGCCATCATTGGCAAGAGCGGCTCGGGAAAATCAACGCTGCTGCGCTGCATCAACGGCCTCGAGACCATCACCCAAGGCTCGATCTCGGTAGCCGGCGCCCAGCTTCTGGACGACGAATTGCATCTGAAGGCGCTCAGGCTGAAGGTCGGCATGATCTTCCAGCAGTTCAATCTCTTCCCGCACCTGACGGCCGGCGGCAATGTCATGCTGTCGCAGTCGGTCGTCAAGAAGACGCCGAAGGCAGAGGCTGAAGCGGTCGCCCGCAAGATGCTCGACCGCGTCGGTCTCGGCCACAAGTTCGATGCCTATCCCGACGAGCTTTCCGGCGGCCAGCAGCAGCGTGTCGCGATTGCCCGGGCGCTTGCCATGCAGCCGATCGCGCTGCTGTGCGACGAGATCACCTCCGCGCTCGACCCGGAACTCGTCGCCGAGGTTCTGGCCGTCGTGCGCGAGCTTGCCTCCGAGGGCATGACATTGCTGATGGTGACGCACGAGATGAAATTCGCCCGCGACGTCTGCAGCCGCGTCGTCTTCATGCACCAGGGCCGCGTCCACGAAATCGGCCCGCCGGAAGAAGTCTTCGCCAACCCGAAGACCGCCGAACTCAAGCAGTTCCTCGGCGTGCATTAGTGGGCGGCCAGATCGCGTGTGCTATCCCGCCGCCTCGATGATCAGTTGGGTAATCTCATCCGGATGGGAGATCAGCGAGAGATGGCTGGCCTTCAGTTCGATGGTCTTGGCTCCCATGCGCTTGGCCATGAAGCGTTCGAGGTCTGGATTGATCGTGCGATCTTCCGTCGAAACGGCATACCAGCTTGGCTTCGAACGCCAAGCCGCCTGGGAGGTCTTGCCCGTAAGGAGAGCCTTGTTGAATGGCTCCTGGATTGCATAAAGCACCTTCGCCCTTGCTTCCGGTAGGTCGCCCGCGAAATCATGCAGGAATGCCGCCTCGCTAAGGTGCCCTTCGTCACCATCGAAAACGATGCCTGCGGAGGCCGGCGGCGTGGGAAATGTTTTGGCCAGTGCGGCATAATCCTCGCCCGCATCCGGCGCCCGCGCTGCGACATAAACGAGTGCCGACACGTTCGGATGCATACCAGCTTCAGTTACGATCATCCCCGCGAAGGAATGCCCGACCAGAACCGTCGGGCCATCCTGCCGTGCCAGCACCCGCTCAACGGAGGATACCGCTTCAGGCAGCGTCGTTAGCGGATTTTGCACGGCCGTGGCATTGAACCGCGCTGCCTGCAGTCGGGCAATCACCTCGGACCAGCACGATCCATCAGCGAACAGCCCATGCGCCAGGACGACGTTGCGCGCCTTCACCGCACCAGAGGGCGCGGCCATGCTGCGGGTTGAGAGAAGAGAAGTGGCCGCGCCGGCAACAAAGGCGGCTGAGAAAGTACGTCTTGTCATCATCATGAGATGGCTTCCTTCTGCGTCGAACAGTTTGAAGGCTTGCGTACGACGTGTCTCAAGCGTGGCTGCGATAGCTTTTCCAGCTCTCCAGCTCGCATTCTTAGAAAGTCGATGCGTATGCAAGATATATGATGTCCCGGTACTATGTATTCTTTAAGCGGAAATGTTTCAATAATTGAATGCGTAACTGTTCCGTGATGACTATTTTGTATGCGGTCACTTTTCCGGTTGTGCATATTCGCGTACAAAGGAGCCCGAAGGGTAAGGAAGATTATGCATGGTCAAGGGATCAGACGCTCGAGATGATGTCGATGATCGGGAGCTCCTGTCTGACCGCATTCGCAACGCGCTGACGGATGAGATCGCTGCGGGCACGCTGGTAGCGGGTGCTTCGCTGGACGAACAGCAGCTTGCCGACCGTTTCGGCGCCTCCCGCACTCCAGTTCGAGAAGCGCTGCGTCAATTGGCGGTCAGCGGGCTCGTCGAGGTTCGCGCACGGCGAGGCGTCGTCGTGGCTCGCTTGACCCCCGAGCGCATCATGGACATGTTTGAGACGTCGGCCGAGATCGAGGCCATGTGCGTGCGGCTTGCGACCTACCGTATGACTCCGCTCGAGCGAAGCCACCTGATCGGACTGCACGACATGTCTGACGAGATTGTCGAGAAAGGTGATTTTGACGCGTATGATGCTTTCAACCGCGAATTCCATGAGACGATCTATCGCGCTACCCACAACGGCTTTCTTGCCGAACAAGCGATAGCGGTGCGCACGAGGCTGAACGCCTTTCGGCGCACGCAACTTCGGCAAGGCGATCGGATGCGTAAATCCCGGGATGAGCACGATGCCATCATGCAGGCGATCGCGGAGGGCGACGGCGAAATGGCATCTCGGCGCATGCGAGCACATATGCTGAACGCTGCCACAGCGCTGCGTCGTTTCATTGAAGCGAACAAGTCGGCATAACATTGCTGACGACAACGCATGCCTGCAACCGCTTCGGCTCTCGGCAGGCAACGAGAGCCGGTCGAGCCTTCCGAGCAACCGGGCGCTTTCAGCTTTTGAAGCGCGCTGCCTCTTCAGACCCACGCGTCGCGTCTCCGGCGCTGTAGGAATGAGCACCGGCGCCGGCGAGTTTGCCGCCGTCGACGATCAGATATTCCTCGCGGATCGGCTTGCCTTCGAACCAGCATTCGAGAATTTCCCGCGTGCCAGCGGCGTAGCGCGCCTGGGCGGAGAGCGACGAGCCCGAAATATGCGGCGTCATGCCGTGATGCGGCATCGACCGCCAAGGATGGTCCTTCGGTGCGGGCTGCGGGAACCACACGTCGCCGGCATAACCGCCAAGCTGGCCGCTCTCGAGCGCCCGCGCGACGGCATCGCGATTGCAGATCTTGCCGCGCGCCGTGTTCACCAGGTAGGCGCCGCGTTTCATCTTGGCGATCATCGCTTCGTCGAAGAGGTTTTCCGTCTCCGGATGCAGCGGCGCGTTGATCGTGACGACATCGCAGACGGGCACCATCTCAGTTGGCGTCTTGTGGAAGGTAACGCCGAGCTCCTTCTCGACTGCATCGGGCAGCCGGTGGCGGTCGGTATAGTGCAGCTTGACGTCGAACGGCTTCAGCCGGCGAAGCACCGCGCTGCCGATCCGCCCGGCACCCACCGTGCCGATCTCCATGCCCTCGATATCGTAAGAGCGCGCGACGCAGTCGGCGATGTTCCAGCCGCCTTTCACGACCCACTGGTAGGAGGGGATATAGTTTCGCGCGAGGCTGAGGATCATCATGACCACATGTTCGGATACGCTGATTGAGTTGCAGTAGGTCACCTCGGCGACGGTGATGCCGCGGTCCATCGCGGCCTGGAGATCGACATGGTCGGAGCCGATGCCGGCGGTGATCGCCAGCTTCAGCTTGGCCGCCTTGGCGATCCGCTCGGCGGTCAGATAGGCCGGCCAAAAAGGCTGCGAGATCACGATCTCGGCGTCGGCAAGCTCGCGTTCGAAGACGCTGCCGGGACCGTCCTTGTCCGAGGTCACGACCAGATTGTGCCCCTGGCTTTCGAGAAACCTCCTCAAGCCCAGTTCGCCGGAGACGCTGCCCAACAGGGCGCCCGGCTGAAAATCGATGGCTTTCGGGGTGGGAAGCGTCTGGCCGCCGGGATAGTGTTCAAGTTTCGGCAGGCCATCCCGCGCATAGGCGCTCGGATATCCATCGACCGGATCGTCATAGAGGACGCAAACGACCTTTGCCATATCCATCTCCCTTCATTTGAAAACGAAGAGGGAGGGCCTCGAATTCTTCAAAGCTGCCGGTCAATGCGGACGAACAGCAGGGCAATGTGCTCTGTTGAATGATCTGTGGCCAGCAGGCTCGCTCGCAGCGCTCCCGCGTTCGTAATTGGCACCACTCTGGAAAGGTGGAGGAGCCGGACACGGTTTCAAGTAGAGCCGCCGGGAAGTCACCGTAATCCCCTTGCCCTCTGCCTCGTTCCCTCTATTCTGCCGGCAACGCCATAGGAGGCCACCATATGATCCTGCATTGCGTATTGCTGCGGCTGAAGGCTGCTATGACGGGCGAGGAGAAGCAGGCGCTGCTCGAATCGGTCGTCGCGCTGAAGCAGGTGATCCCGGGCATCCTCGATATCAGATATGGCCCAAACGTCTCGCCGGAAGGGCTGCATGGCGGCTTCGTCGACGGCTTCGTGGTGACCTTCGAAAATGCCGCGGCGCGGGATGCCTATCTCGTGCATCCCGAGCATGTAGCCGTCGGCGAGCGCATCGTCTCCTCGACGGATGGCGGCCTTGCCGGCCTCCTGGTCTTTGATTTCAATCTCTGAGGGAAGCCGCGGCGCCAATCAGCTCGACTTTGCCATCGCCGCGGCGATCTGGTCGACATTGTAGCGGAACATCTTCTCGTAGGTCGGCGCCGGTCCCTTCGCATCCGAAAGCGATTCGACATAGAGCTCGCCGCCGGGTTCCGCACCTGTTGCCTTGGCGACCTGCCTGACGAGGCGGGGATCGTTCGAGTTTTCGAAGAAATAGCTCTTCACGTGCTCGGCCTTGATCTGCTCGATCAGCTTGGCGACGTCTGCGGCAGACGCCTCCGTTTCGGTTGACATGCCCAGCGGCGCTAGGAAGCTGACATTGTACTCGCGGCCGAAATAGCCGAAGGCGTCGTGGCTCGTCAGCACCTTGCGCCGGTCGTCCGGAACCGTGTCGAATTTGGAATGGGCATAGGCGTCAAGCGCGTCGAGCGTCTTCGTGTAGCGCTCGGCATTCGCCTTGAAGATGCTGGCATCCGCCGGATTGGCGGCCGATAGCGCCTTCTCGATATTGGCGACCCAGACCTTCACGTTGACCGGACTGTTCCAGACGTGGGGATCCGTGACAGTCTCGCCGTCCTCTTCCATCGTGCGGGTCTTGATGCCGTCGGAGACGGTGACCGGCGTTCCCTTGTAGCCGGAAGCGGAAATCAGCCGGTCCATCCAGCCCTCCAGGCCTTCGCCGCTGACGAAGGTCACCTGCGCGGCCTTCAGATGCTTGGCGTCGGCAGGCGACGGCTCGAACTCATGGGGGTCGCCATTCGGGCCGACGAGGCTCGTGACGTTCACGTGGTCGCCGCCGACCTGGCTGACGACATCGGCAAGCACGGTAAAGGAGGCAACCACCTTCAGGGTTTCGGCGGAGGCTGGTACGGACGAAAAGGCGATCAGCGCGGGAACGGCCGCGGAAAGAAGCAGTCTGCGGGAAATCATCGAAGTCTCCTTGAGTTCAGCCCGTAAGACGCGGGCGGGGAAAGAGGCGCCGGGCGAGGCCCGACGGCGCGAAGAGGATGGAAAGCCCGTAGATTGCCGCCGCCGTCATGATGATGGTCGGGCCGGAGGCGAGCTCGAGATGGTAGGAGGCGATAAGCCCGAGATAGCCGGAGAAGGTGGCGCTGATCACCGCGATCGCCATCATCGACGGCAGGCTGCGCGACCAGAGCTGCGCGATTACCGCCGGCAGCATCATCAATCCGACGGCCATCAGCGTGCCGAGCGCCTGGAAGCTGGCGACGAGGTTGAGCACGACGAGCAGCAGGAAAAGCACATGATAGACCGGTCCCCGGCCGCCGACGGCTTTGAGGAACCCCGGGTCGAAGCATTCGGCCACCAGCGGCCGGTAGATCGCGGCGAGAACGACGAGCGTGATCGAGGTGATCGCGCCGATCTGGACGAGGGAAGGAGCGTCGATCGCCAGAATGGTGCCGAAGAGCACATGCAGCAGGTCGATATTCGATCCGCGCAGCGAAACGATCAGCACGCCGAGCGCCAGCGACGCGAGATAGAAACTTGCGAAGCTGGCATCCTCCTGCAGCACCGTCGTCCGGCTGACGATGCCGGAAAGCAGCGCGACGGAGAGCCCGGCGATAAGGCCGCCGATGCCCATGGCGGTCAGCGACAGCGATCCCGCAACGAGGTAGCCGATCGCCGCACCCGGCAGCACGGCATGGCTCATCGCATCGCCCATCAGGCTCATGCGGCGCAGCATCAGGAAGACGCCGATCGGGCCGGCGCCGAGGCCGAGGCAGAGGCAGGCGACGAGCGCGCGGCGCATGAAACCGTAGTCCGCAAACGGCGCGAGGAAGATGTCGTAGGCCGTCATGCCGCAGGCTCGCAGGCTCTCGCATCCTCGTCCCAGCGCTCGGCCATGGCGCGCGCCTTGAGAAGATTGGCGGGCGACATGACGTCGCCGGTCGGCCCCCAGCCGATCAGCGTCCGCGCGATCAGCAGTGTCTCCGGGAAATGCGCCCGCACCTGGTCGAAGTCGTGAAGCACCGCAATGACGGTTCGCCCGTCGCCGTGCCAGCGCGCGACGATATCGAGCAGATCCTTTGTCGTGCGGGCGTCGATGGCCGTGAACGGCTCGTCGAGCAGGATGAGCTTGGCATCCTGCAGCAGCAACCGGGCAAAAAGCACGCGTTGGAACTGCCCGGCCGACAGCGAACCGATATGGCGTTTCTCGAAACCTTCGAGCCCGACTGCGGAAAGTGCTTCGCGAGCCTTGCCGGTCTCATGCGCCAAGACGCGCCCGAAGGCGCCGCTGCTACGCCAAGCACCGAGCAGCACGGCGTCAAAGACCGAGATCGGAAAGCGCCGGTTGATTTCGGCCGCCTGCGGCAGGTAGCCGAAATCGGTGCGCTGCAGCCTATGGGAAATCCGCCCCTCGGCGGGCCGCAGCTCGCCCATAATGGCTTTCAGAAGCGTCGATTTACCCGCACCGTTCGGCCCGGCGATCGCCGTCAGGCTGCCTGCGAGAATGGAGCCGGAAACGTGATGCACCGCTGGGTGACGATCATAGGCGACGGTCAGGTTGTCGAGGGTGATCAGCGCGCCGCTCATGGCAGGACCATTGCCCAATGGATCGCCGTCCAGAGTGCCCCTACGAGAACGAGCACGCAGGCGACGCGGGTCACAGCAGAGGGCAGGAGCAGACCGGACGCGAAAGGCAATCTTTTCATAGGTGATGCTTCTTAAATGTAATAACATTACACGTTATGCTGTAACGAATATGGCAAATTGACGGCGTTGGCGAGCCGGCCGAAAAACAAAGGCCGGATACCAATACGGACTGGAAGTCAA
Source organism: Rhizobium sp. USDA 4016 (assembly GCF_056279705.1). Taxonomy (NCBI): domain Bacteria; kingdom Pseudomonadati; phylum Pseudomonadota; class Alphaproteobacteria; order Hyphomicrobiales; family Rhizobiaceae; genus Rhizobium; species Rhizobium sp. USDA 4016. The sequence continues at coordinate 2,978,866 of NZ_JBWCCY010000004.1, read as the reverse complement.
ACGGCTTGCCTTGTCATGTTGCAAAAGTCAGACGTAGACAATGTGGCTTTTAGCCGGGAATTCCGCGGGAGGAGGGGCTCATGGATGAGAGCGGCCACCCACCAGATCCCGATGGTTGGGGTACCGGGCTTTACGGGGGGCCTGTTTAACAAAAGGCGCATGCAATTTGCGTCCCGACGACCTCATGAAGGGGCCATAATCTGCCCATGCGTATCTGGTGGCAGCAAGCATCTCCTGCGAGCATTCCTGAAATCATTCAGGTTTAACAATGCGTATCGCCCGAGTTCCGATCCTTGCGTTGGTAACACCATCCACGGCGACGGGCTCAATCTCCGTTCCAGTTTCAGCGTCCAGGAACCGTGTCAGCTTGCCGCCGCCACGGTGCTTGCGTCCCCATGCGCCAATCATGAAGAGCACCGGTAGAAAGTCGCGTCCGGCAGCCGTCAGCACGTATTCCTCCCGCGGGGGCCGCTCCAAGTAGCGCCGCTTTTCCAGCAAACCCTCCTCCGCCAGCATGGCGAGACGACGTGTCAGGATCGTGGGCGCAATGCCGAGACTTTTGCGGAACTCGTCAAAACGAGTGAGGCCTGCGTTCGCGTCCCTGAGGATCAAGATGCTCCACGCGTCGCCGACCAATGCCAGGCTGCGCGCGATTGGGCACGGTTCATTTAAAAGATTCTGATTGTTCATATCATTTTGATAGTGACTTACTCTCGAAATGATACTAACACTCATAGTGACAGACAGTCCACCCCGTAACAGGAGAATTGAAGTTACATGAGCAATACGGAAAGTGGCGTAGCCTTGGTCACAGGCGCATCATCAGGCATTGGGCTGGCAACGGCCAAAGCCCTAAAGCGCGCTGGCTATCGCGTGTTCGGAACCAGCCGGAAAGCGGTAGCCGAAACGGCAGACGGTGTTACGATGTTGATCTGCGATGTGACCGATGACGCTTCTGTAGAGAAGATCGTGGATGAGATTCTAAGCAGAGCTGGACGCATTGATTTGCTCGTCAACAATGCCGGCATTGGCTTGCTCGGCGGCGCCGAGGAATCCTCGCCTGCGCAGGCTCAGGCCTTGTTCAATGTGAATGTCTTCGGCGTTCTCCGCGTGACAAATGCGGTGTTGCCGGTCATGAGAGGCCAACGCATGGGCAGAATCATCAATATGAGTTCCATCCTGGGCCTGATTCCGTCTCCCTATAACGCTCTTTACGCGTCGACCAAGCATGCGATCGAAGGATATTCGGAATCGCTCGATCATGAACTGCGCACGTTCGGCATTCGGGTTGTGCTTGTCGAGCCTGGCTTCACCCGCACGTCGTTTGAAGAAAACCTCACTAGGCCTGATCGGTTGCTGCCCATTTACGACACGGTTCGCGCTCAGATGGAGGGGCGAATGCGGAGCGGAGTCGAAACCGGCGACGCCCCCGAAGTTGTGGCAGAAGCCGTCGTGAAAGCCGCCGCTGATCCCGCGCCGAAAAGGCGCTACACCGCGGGAAAACTGGCGGGCCAAGTCAGCCTCATGCGTCGTTTCCTGCCGGAATTCCTGGTCGACAAGAACCTACGAAAATACAATAATTTACCGGTCTGAGGCGGCTGGGTTCGGCCGCCTCTCCACGCCTTCTCTGTGGCTCTCTCTCAGAGCTGCTCTATCATCGTGGCCGCACCTGAGATCGTGGCTTGGCCGGGGCTCTCCTCGACGTTCAGCGATTTCACGACGCCGTCTTCGACGAGCATCGAATAGCGCTTGGAGCGCACCCCGAGGCCGCCGGCGGAAAGGTCAGCGTCCAGGCCGAGCGCCTTGGTGAAGCCGGCGTCCCAGTCGGCGAGGAAGTGGATCTTGCCCATGCCGCCGGACTGCTCGGCCCAGGCGCCCATGACGTGCCAGTCGTTGACGGAGAGAACGGCGATATCGTCGACGCCCTTGGCGAGGATGGAATCGCGGTTTTCGAGATAGCCCGGCAGATGGTTCAGCGAGCAGGTCGGCGTGAAGGCGCCGGGTACGGCGAAAAGCACGACGCGCTTGCCTTTGAAGAGCTGATCCGTCGAAACCTCGACCGGTCCGTCGGCCGTCTTTTCCTTGAATGTGGCGGCAGGAAGCTTATCGCCGATCGCGATGGTCATAGGGTTCTCCTTGGTGTTTATGATTGCGGCGGGGGCAGCCGCGGGGTTGCAGCCGACTATAAAAGCCGGTCAGTCAAAGGCAAGCGGCGTCTCCATGGCGCGGCCGCCGTCGATGATCAGAACGCTCCAGCTTTTGCGGGCGATTTCATAGTTCTTCGGCAGCTTGTCGACGGCAATCGACGTTGAAAAATTCTTTCCGTCGCGCTTGCTCATCAGCTTCCTAGTGAAGACATATCCGCTTGGCCCCGTGAGGATCACCTCCGGCGCGGTGTCGCCGCCGTCGGGCAAGGCAACTTGCAGCCAGAGCTCTTTCATGTCCTCAGAGAACTTGTGGGAGATCACCTTGAACTGCGACGACGGCTTTTCCGGCAGGGAGGCCTCGGCATTCTTGAGGATCGCTTCCTCTTCCGGCCGGGACTGATTGGCGGCAGCGATGGGAAGTGAGAATTCGGCCTGAAACGGAATGCAGATATCCTTGCAGATGCCGATGAACGCGCTCGCCTTCAGTTCGAGCGACCGGGAGGCGTCTTTCGCCGAGAAGGTCAGCGGCAGCGAAACGGGCGCGTCATAGGCGATGTCGTCTATCTTGCCGTCGACGAGATGTTTTGGCACGGGATAGCGGATTGCAGTCAGCGTGATGCCGCTTTCCGGCGCGACCGCGATCTGGGGCGGTATTCCGCTGTTGCCGGGCTCGCGCCAATAGGTGATCCAGCCGGGCTTCGGCTCGATCTGCAGCGCACCGCGCATCGTGCCGTCGCGGCCGGGCGGCAGCGCGATCAGCCGCATCCGGCCGCCCTCATTGTCGATCCAGCCGCTCATCTCGGCGCGCGCCGGCCCAAGCGAACCGGCCAGCGCGGCGGCGCAGATCGTGGCGTTCAGAAACTTGCGAAACCCGAGAAAAATAATCGTCATGGAACAACGGTTTATCGAAAATCGCCTTTCGCTGCCAGAAGTTCGGCCATCTAATTCTTCATTTTCAGTTGATTGATCTGCCGCATTGCCCCATGTTTCTTTTATAAGGCTGTTGGCAACGGTCTGGCAGCAGGAGGAAGTATGTCCTTATCCACGCTGAAAAACAGACGGGAACGCGGCTTTTTCGACGGGCAGTTCCTGATTGCCATGCCGGGCATGGAAGATAGCAACTTCTTCCGCACGGTCATCTATATCTGCGCCCATTCCGATGCCGGTGCCATGGGCTTCATCATCAATCGCGCCCAAAGCCTCACCTTCACGGACGTGCTGCTGCATCTCGAAATGGTCAACGACCAGGAGCCGATAGTCCTTCCGGAGCATGCCCGGGACTTCCCGATCCAGACAGGCGGGCCCGTGGAAAGCGGCCGCGGTTTCGTGCTGCATTCCGATGATTATATAAGCGACTCCAGCATCCCGATCAGCGATGATATCTGCCTGACGGCGACGCTCGACATCGTCCGCGCGATTTCCAAGGGCGGCGGGCCGAAGAGGGCCACGATGATGCTCGGTTATTCCTCCTGGGGTGCCGGCCAGCTCGAAATGGAAGTTGCCAGCAACGGCTGGTTGACCTGCGCCGCCAATGAGGCGCTGATCTTCGACCGCAATCTAGACGACAAATACGAGCGCGCGCTCGCGGGCATGGGCATCACGGCCGCCATGCTTTCCGCCGAAGCCGGACATGCGTGATATCTAATCCAGGAACGATTTCGTTGACGTGACGTTTTCTTCCGGCAAGCGTGCCAGATGGCACGCCGCCGAAATGCCTGTTGCGCGCCGCGCAACAGGCATTTTGGTTCGTCACCATTCGTCGAGGTAATCATGAGGCTCTTCGCCTGCGATAATTGCGACCAGGTCGTCCACTTCGACAACCGCCATTGCGTCCGCTGCAATCATCGCCTGGGCTTCATGCCGGATGATCTCTGCGTGCACGCGCTGGAGCCGCGCGATGAGATGCAGTGGCAGCTCGTCGCACGTCCGGAGCGCAGGATCCGCTTCTGCGCCAATGCCGGTCTCGATATCTGCAACTGGCTGCTTGCGGATGAGGACCCCCATGATTTTTGCATCGCCTGCCGCCACAACAGACTGGTGCCGAACACCGGAACCCAGGACGGCATCGCCCGCTGGCGCCGCATCAGTCAGGCGCAGCGCCATCTGTTCTATTCGCTGCTGCGCTGGAACCTGCCGCATCCGGATCGCGAGGAAGATCCCGTCGGCGGCCTCGTTTTCGATATCCTCGAAGATACGGTTCAGAACGACGGCAATATCCTCCCCGCGATGACCGGACATGAGGAAGGCCTGATCGCCATCCGTGCGGCGGAAGCCGATGACGCCACCCGCGAACAAGCGCGCACCATGATGAACGAGCCTTACCGCACGCTGCTCGGCCACTTCCGCCATGAGGCCGGGCACTTCGTCTGGAACAAGCTGGTGCGGGACAGGAATGGCTTAGATGCCTTCCGCGCCGTCTTCGGCGACGAACGACAGGATTACGGCGCAGCCCTTCAGAACCATTATGCCAGCGGTCCGCCCTTCGGCTGGCAGGAGAGCTTCATCAGCGCCTATGCATCCTCACATCCGTGGGAAGATTTTGCCGAGTGCTTTGCGCACTACCTCCATATCGTTGATACGCTGGAAACGGCCCGCGCCTTCGGCATCGCCATCGATCCCCGCGGCCATGAGGAAATGGCCTCGGAAGTGGATTTTAATCCATACAGGGCGGAAAGCGCTGAACAGCTCGTCAGCGCCTGGGTGCCGCTCAGCGTCGCGATCAACGCCATTCAGCGCAGCATGGGCCAGCCGGATTCCTATCCCTTCGTGCTGTCGCGGGCTGTCGTCGCGAAGCTGGAATATCTGCACAAACTCATTCAGGTCGCGTCTGCGATGTCGCGGAAGGCTGCGGCGTAGCCCCTCATCCGCCTGCCGGAGCCCTTCTCCCCGACGGGGGAAGGGCCATGCGGTTGACGCGGGGACAGGACAGGTGAGGGGTAGTCGCCAGCATTGATTTGAAAGGCCTAAGCCCGCTTCGTCAGTGGAAAACGTTCCTTCAGCAGGCGCAGCACGGAATCGGAGCCCATCGGCGGGCCGAAGAGGTAGCTTTGCCCGTAGCTGCAGCCCATCTTGGCGAGCTCGATGGCATCCTCGTTGGATTCGATGCCTTCGGCGACCACCTGCATCCCCAACTCGCGCGCCATGGAGATGACCGACCTTAGAATGGTTGCCTTCTTGTCGCTGTCATCGCGAACGAGCGCTTTGTCGAGCTTGATCGTGTCGAAGGGGAAGCGGGTAAGATAGGCAAGCGACGAGTAGCCCGTGCCGAAGTCGTCGAGCGCCAGTCCGAGGCCAGCTTCCTTGAGCTTCTGCAGCACGAGCCGTGCCTGTTCCGGATTTTCCATGACCATGGATTCCGTCAGCTCCAGCTTCAGGCGCGACGGCTCGCAATGAGTCTTCGAAAGAACTGAGCGCACGTCGTCATAGAGTTCGTTGTTGAGGAGCTGCACGCTCGACAGGTTGATCGAGACGAAGATCGGCAGCTCGCCGGTCTGGTTCTGCCAGGCCATCAGGTCGCTGGTCGCCTGTTCGAGCGCGAACATGCCGAGCGGACCGATGATGTCCGAGGCCTCGGCTATCGGGATGAATTCGGACGGCGGGATGTTGCCGCGCTTCGGATGCTCCCAGCGCATCAGCGCCTCGAAACCGGCAATCTCGACATCCTCCAGCCGCGCGATCGGCTGGTAGACCATCGAGAGCTCCTTGCGCTCGATGGCGCGGCGGAGATCGGATTCGAGCTGCAGGCGGTCGGCGCCGAAATCGCGGAAGGCGGGGCGGAAGGGTTCGACGCGGTTGCCGCCGGCGCGCTTAGCGCGATACATGGCAAGCTCGGCATCGCTCAGCAACCCGGCTGCGTTTTCCTGCTGGTCTACCCAGGAGGCGAGACCGATCGAGGCCGTCAGAATAATTTCGCGATTGCCGAAATTGATCGGCACCATGATCGCCTTGCTGACGGCATCAGCAAAATCGGCGACCTTCGTCGGATCGCGCTCGGAAACGAGAATGAGACCGAACTGGTCGCCCGCAAGGCGCGCCAGCGTATCCTGCGGCTTCAGCAGGCGACGCAGGCGGCGGGTCAGCGCGATCAGAATGTTGTCGCCGGCTGCGACGCCAAGCGAATCGTTCACCAGCTTGTAGCGGTCGATATCGATCACCATCACCGTCGGCCTGAGCGTTTCGCCGCCGGGCGCAAGCGCCAGCACCGATTGCAGGCGGTCGATGAAGAGCTGGCGGTTCGGCAGGCCCGTGAGATTGTCGTGCAGTGCATCATGCAGCAGCCGCTCGACGGAATTCTTCTGCTCGGTGACGTCTACGATCGTGCCGACGCAGCGGATGATCTCGCCGTTCGAGCCGAGCACCGGCCGCGCGCGGATCAGCAGCCAATGGAAATGCCCGTCCTCGGCGCGGATGCGGAACTCGTGGTTCAGCCGTCCGCGACGATGTTCGAGCAGCACGTCCAGCGTCGCGCGGAATCGGTCGCGGTCGTCCGGGTGAAGCCGCGGCAGCCAGTTGCGGGCTGCGCCATGCATGGTCCCCGGCGACAAGCCCAGCTTGATGGAAACATCCGGGATGGTGACGACGCGGTCGCGCGCCACGTCCCAGTCCCACACCATGTCGCCGGAGCCGGTCAGCGCCAGAGACTGGCGTTCGAGATCGGAAAACAGACCCTGCTGAAAGGCGCCGCCCGCAAAGGCGTGCTGCATCACCGTAAAACCGATCAGCAGAACGATGAGGACGAGGCCGCCGCCGAGCGCCGGCTGGATGATGTCGTTGTCGAGCCGGCCGGTAACGGTCAGCCAAGCCCCGAATATCCACACCAGGATCAGCGCCCAGGCAGGCACCAGCAGGATGGCGCGGTCGTAGCGGTTGAAGCCGAGATAGATGATGAGCACGATGCCCATCGTCGCCGTCAGCGCGAAGGAAAGTCGCGCAATACCGGAGGCGATCGACGGATCATAGATCGCGACACCGAAGAGCAAAGCCAGGCCGAGCACCCAGGCAAGCGTCGCATAGCCGAGATGCGTGTGCCAGCGGTTGAGGTTCAGATAGGTGAACAGGAAGATCACGAAACTCGACGCCAGCGCCACTTCCGCGCAGGCGCGCCATATTCGTTGGTCCGCCGAGGCGACGCTGACGAGTTTGCCGAGGAAACCGAAGTCGACGCAGATGTAGCCGAGCACCGCCCAGGCAAGTGCCGCCGTTGCCGGCAGCATCGAGGTTCCCTTGACCACGAAGAGGATCGTCAGGAACACGGCCAGAAGTCCGGCAATCCCGAGCACGATGCCGCGGTAGAGCGTGAAGGCGTTGATTGTGTCCTTGTAGGCGTCCGGCTCCCACAGGTAGATCTGCGGCAGGTCGGGCGTCGCAAGCTCGGCCACGAAGGTGATGACAGCGCCGGGGTTCAGAGTGATGCGGAAGACGTCGGCCTCGTCGCTCGGCTGGCGGTCGAGCGCAAAGCCCTCGCTCGGCGTGATCGCCATGATGCGCTGCGAGCCGAGGTCCGGCCAGAAAAGCTTGGAATTCACGAGGCGGAAATGCGGAGCGACGATGACGCGCTCGAGCTGTTCTTCCGAGACGTTGGCGAGCGCAAAGACGGCCCAGTCGCCCTGGTGGTTTTCGGAGCTGGCACGCACCTCGATGCGCCGGCGGATGCCGTCTGCGCCTGCGGCCGTCGAGACCTGGAAGGCCTCGCCCTGATTGGCATAGATTTCCGTCGTCGCGGTCAAATCGAGCGCGGTGTCGTCGCGGGAAATCTTCACGGGTTCCGCCGCCTGCGCAACGCCTGCAGCCAATGCAAGCATCGACAGGAAAAGAGCTGCGATCACCGCGATCAATCGGCCGGACGGTGATTTGGGCAGCATGCGGTTCGTGGTCATCGGCTGTCGGTTTTCCTGCCTGTATCCGTATCGGTGGCAAGCAGTGAATACATCACGTGGTCATGCCACTGACCGTTTATTTTCAAGTATCCGCGCAGATAGCCTTCCCGCTGAAACCCGGCTTTCTCAAGCAGGCGAATGCTTCGTGCGTTCTCCGGAATACAGGCTGCCTCGATACGGTGCAACTCAAGCCCTGCGAAGATATAGGGTATAACCAACTGAAGTGCGGCGAACATATGGCCTTGGCCGGCATGCTTCTCGCCCATCCAGTAGCCGATCATGCAGCTCTGCGCCGCGCCGCGGCGGATATAGCCGATCGTGATCCCGCCGAGCAGTTCCATGTCTGGTTTTAGGAACAGGAACAGCGGGATCGCCTGGCCGGACGCGTACTCCTGCTTGCCGCGGATGACGCGGGCGCGATAGGCGCCCTCTGTCAGCTCGTCGCGACGCCATGTCGGTTCCCAGGGCTCCAGGAACTTGCGGCTGGCGGAGCGCAGCTTGTGCCACTGGTTGAAATCCTGATAGCGCGGAAGTCTCAGCGCATAGCGGTCGTTCTCGAGCTCCACCGCCTCCGGCTGCCGCGACAGGAATCGAAAAACCGATTTTGGCATCGATCACTCCCGGCAGATGGAACGCGGCTCAGCGGCTTGCAGTTTTCGACTGCGGCAGGGGAGCGGACAGCGAGGCGACGATATCTTCCGTCGGTGCCAGTTGCTCCAGCGGGCCGATTGCCGAAAGCGTCGGCACAGTGTCGAAGAACAGTCGGCCGGCGAGGTCGGTGAGTCGCTCGATGGTGATGCCCTCGAGCCGTTCCATCATTTCCTGATTGGAGATCGGGCCGCCGTAGAGCATCATCTGGCGGGCGATCTGGCCGGCACGGGCGGCAGGGCTTTCCTGTCCCATCAGAAGCTGTGCGCGGATCTGCGCGCGGGCACGCTCGATCTCCTTCTGCTCGATGAAGCCGGCCGACTTATGCAACTCGTCGATGATCACCGGTACGAGTTCAGGAAGGTTCTCGCCGCCGGTTGCGGCATGGATGCCGAAGATGCCGGTGTCGGAAAAGCCCCAGTGGAAGGCATAGATCGAATAGCAGAGGCCGCGGATTTCGCGCACTTCCTGGAAGAGGCGGGAGGACATGCCGCCGCCGAGGATGTTGGCAAGGATCTGCGAACAGTAGAAGTCACGGGCATGATAGGCCTTGCCCTCGAAGCCGAGCAGGATCTGCGCGTCCATCAGGTCGCGCGTCTCGCGCACGCTGCCGCCGATATAGCGGGCGGTCTCGATGACCGGCGGCGCGCTCGGCGCGGTCGGCAGGCTCGCGAAGCGCTGTTCCACCATGCGCACGAATTCGTCGTGATCGACTGCACCGGCGGCAACGACGAACATGCGATCGGTCGTATAGTTGCGGCCGAGATAGTTGCGGATCTGTTGCGGCGAGAAGGAGACGACGGTCTCCGGCGTGCCGAGGATGGCGCGGCCGAGCGTCTGGTTGCGATAGGCGGTTTCGGAAAACTTGTCGAAGACCACGTCGTCTGGCGTGTCGTTCGCCGCATTGATCTCCTGCAGGATCACCTGCTTCTCGCGTTCGAGCTCGTCTTCCTCGAAGGCCGATTCGGTCAGGATGTCGGCGAGAATATCGACGGCGAGCGGCACGTAATCCTTCAGCACGCGGGCGTAGTAGGACGTCGTTTCGGTCGAGGTGGCCGCGTTCACTTCGCCGCCCACATCCTCGATTTCCTCGGCGATGTCGCGGGCCGAGCGGCGTGCGGTACCCTTGAAAGCCATGTGTTCGAGCAGGTGGGCTATGCCATGCTCGTCTTCCGTTTCGTTGCGCGAACCCGATTTGATCCAGACGCCCAGAGCGACGCTTTCAAGATGCGGCATGGTCTGGGTTACTACTGTCAGCCCGGATTTGAGCCGGGTGCACTCAACTGTCATTGGCTATCTTTCTGCGCCTGCCGCATCACGTCCGGGCGTGCTTGCCGATAAAACCTTCAACGGCCTTAAGTTCCGGATCGACGACTTGGAAGCGCTCCTCCTTAAGCATCAGTCCAGCAAGCCACGTCGGAAGCGCCGGGTCAATACCGGAGGCGGATTTTACCGCGGCGGGGAATTTTGCCGGGTGCGCGGTCGCAAGCGTCACCATCGGAGTGTTCGGCTTGTCGTGCTTGGCGGCAACGAAGACGCCGATTGCCGAATGCGGGTCGAGAAGGTAGCCGGTTTCGGCGTAGGTATTCTTGATCGTCTGCGCCACCTGCTTCTCGCTGGCGCGGCCGGCGCGGAAGTCCTTCTTGATGGCGGCAAGCGCCTTCGGCGCGATCTCGAAGCCATTCGACTGCTTCAGGCTGTCCATCGCATGGCGCACCTTGGAAGCGTCCCGATCATAGGCTTCGAAAAGCAGGCGCTCGAAATTCGAGGAAATCTGAATGTCCATCGACGGCGAGGTCGTCGCCTTGACCTTCTTCATGTCGTAGCGGCCGGTCTTCATCGTGCGGGCGAGGATGTCGTTCTCGTTGGTCGCGATCACCAGCTTGCCGATCGGCAGGCCCATGCGTTTGGCCGCATAGCCCGCGAAAATGTCGCCGAAATTGCCGGTCGGTACCGTAAACGAAATCTTACGATCAGGCCCGCCGAGTGTGATCCCCGTCGTGAAGTAATAGACGATCTGGGCCATGATGCGCGCCCAGTTGATCGAGTTGACACCGGAAAGGCGAACCTTGTCGCGGAAGGCGGCGTCGTTGAACATCGCTTTGACGAGATTTTGGCAGTCGTCGAAATTGCCCTTGACCGCCAGCGCATGGACATTGGGAGCCGTCGAGGTCGTCATTTGCCGCTGCTGCACCGGCGAGATCTTGCCGTGCGGGAAGAGGATGAAAATATCGGTGCGCTCGCGGCCGGCGAAGGCGTCGATGGCCGCACCGCCCGTATCGCCCGACGTTGCGCCAATGATCGTCGCGCGCTCGCCCCGCTTTTCCAGCGCATAGTCCATCAGGCGTGCCAGAAGCTGCATCGCCACGTCCTTGAAGGCGAGCGTGGTGCCATGGAAAAGCTCCATGACGAAGCTGTTCGGTCCCGTCTGGACGAGCGGGGCGATCGCCGGATGGCGGAAGGTGCCATAGGCCTCGTCGATCATCGCCCGGAATGTGGCGGCGGGGATTTCGTCGTTCGTAAAGGGCGATAGGATCGCAAACGCGATCTCCTGGTAGCTCTTGCCGCGCAGCGCCCGGATTTCCTTCTTGGAGAAATGCGGCCATTGCCGCGGGACATACAGGCCGCCGTCGCGCGCAAGACCCGTCAGCAACGCATCGCAAAAGCCGAGAGATGGGGCCTCGCCGCGGGTCGAGATATAGTCCACGTTCTTCATCCTTGACGTTATGGCCGGAGGAAATCCGGATAGAGGATCCAGGCGCCGAAGTTGCAGCAGATCGAAATGTGCGTCAAAACGGTGCTTACCCAATCGATTTTTCTTTGCGCCGCTGATATAGACCATCGCAAACTGTCACGAAAGGCCCTGCAAGCAAGACTTCGGGCCTGCCAGAAACTTTGTAAGAGGGTGGAATAATCGTGTTCGGCAAAGTCTCGCGTCTCATCGTTTCCGTATCAGTCGCCGCTCTGCTTGCAAGCTGCAATTCCCTGGGCGTCGGCGGTGAAAGCAAGTCCGCCGAGGCGCCGGCCCAGCCAAACGGCAATGCCCAGATCATGCCGCTTGCGCCCGCCAATCCGTCTTCCAGCGACAAGCCGATCGGCACGGCGACCAACGTCCAAGGTACTGCGCAGCCGGTCGTGCAGGGCTCCTGCCCGCAGATTTTCATGAAGGATCAGGACGCGATCTTCCGCACCTATGCCAAGGGCAAGACGGGTGACAACAGCCAGATCGTCCATCAGGCGGCAATCGGGGACTACACCCGTCAGTGCACGCTGAACGAACAGAACCTGACGATGACTGTCGTGGCGCAGATCCGCCTGATCGCCGGCCCGGCCGGCGGCCCCGGCCGCGTCACGCTGCCGGTCCGGATCACCGCCTTCGACGGGCAGGATGTGGTCACTTCGGAAGTGGTTCCGTTTACTGCCGAAATTCCGGCAGGGCAGACGGCCGCTCAGGTCCTCTTCCGCAAGGACGGCTTCAAGCTGCCCGTCGGCTCCGGCGCCCTGGTTCGCGTCAATATCGGTTTCGATCAGGGCCCGGCCGCGAAGACCAAGAAGAGCAGCTAAGAGCCGGCCTGTCCCTCTTTTAGAGAACGCCAGCCCATTCCGAAAGAGCATCAACGACGCCCGGCAGATCCTTCATCCGCGAGATGACCGTCTCCGCGCCGGCATCCGTCAGGCGGTCGGCGTGCGAGGAATAGGTATGTGATGCGCCGGTGAAGCCGATGACGCGCATGCCGGCATCGCGTGCCGCATGGATGCCATGGACAGAATCTTCCACGACGACCGTCTTCGACGGCGAGACTCCCATCGTCTCGGCGCCATGCAGGAAGATGTCCGGCTTCGGCTTGACGCGATCCGGCCCGAGATCTTTTGCGGAAAAGACGTTTGGAGCAAATAGCTTCTTCAGTCCCACCTTGCCAAGCATCATGTCGAGTCGGTGCGCGCTGGAATTCGAGCAGACGCAACGCTTCAGATCAAGGCGCGAGATGGCGAACTCGACGCCGGGAATGGCCTGCACGTCCCGTTCGAGGCGCAGGTCGAGCAGCTTTTCGGATTTGTTGAGCAGCGAGGCGGAAAGCGGAATGCTCGCTTCGCGTTCTACCTGCAGAAGAATGTTCTTCCAGGTCATGCCTGCGAAGCGCTCCGCCATCTCTTCGACGCTGATCGGATAGCCTGCGTCGGTCAGAAGCTTGGACTCCACATCCGCCGCTATGATTTCGGAATCGACCAGAACGCCGTCGCAGTCGAAGATAATGAGGTCGAAGCCGTCCATGTACTCTCAAGCCTTGTTGGGGGATGATGCGACTTACACGATGGCCGTCGAAAGCTCAACCGGCACGCCGGCATGGCTGGAATGCGCCGCGCGGGCGGCTCGCGGCTGACGTTTGGCGGCTCAGGCTTCCAGCGGAAAGAGCGACAGGAACTGCTGCTCGCCTTCGGGCGAAAAGATCACCGAGCGGCTTCCCGCCGTCCGCCGCGCCCAGCCCCTGTCGAAGAAAGTCGAAAGCAGCGCCTTGCCGAGACTGCCCGCCAGATGCGCGCGGCGCTCGCTCCAGTCGAGGCAAGAGCGGCAGAGCGGGCGGCGGGACGATTTGAGGCCGGAGACATCTATTCCGATGCATTGCAGCCGGCTCTCGCCTTTCGGGGTGACCGACAATCCTTCGCCGATTGCGTCGATCGCACCCGAAGCCATGAGACTGTCGAGCATGCGCACGCCGTAATCGCCGGCCAGATGGTCGTAGCAGATGCGCGCCTTGCGCAGCGCCGGTTCCTTCGGACCCGGCCGGTGGCGCAGATGTCCGCGGCTGGCGGCGAAACCCATCATGCTCTCGATCAGCAGGGCAGTTGCTTCGTCTGCGAGTGTGAAATAGCGGTGGCGGCCCTGCTTTCGCTGAGTAAGCAGGCCGCCGGTTTCGAGCTTGGCGAGATGCGTGCTCGCCGTCTGAAGGGTGATGCCACCCACTTCCGCAAGCTCGGTCGCCGTCAAGGCCCGGCCGCCCGACAGCGCAGCCAGCATGTTGGCGCGGGCAGGATCGCCGATCAGCGCTCCGATCTGGGCAATATCCGGTCCTTCTTTCATACTTCGATCGTAACCGAAGCATTGTCGTCGCACAATGTGCGAAAACGCCTTTCACAAGCAAAGGAGAAAAGTGATGCTGACCTGCTTCATCCGCTACGAGATCGACCCGTTCAAGAAGGATGCCTTTACCGAGTATGCCCGTGCCTGGGGGCAGGCGATACCGCGCAACGGTGCCGATCTCATCGGCTATTTCGGCCCCCACGAGGGGTCCGCGACGACCGCCTACGGCGTCTACAACATCGAAACCCTCGCCGCCTATGAGGCCTATCGCGCCCGCCTCGCAGCCGATCCGCTCGGCCAGGAGAACTACGAATTCGCCGAACGCGGGCGCTTCATCCTGAAGGAAGACCGCATCTTCCTGAAGAACGTGTCCGTCCCTCATTCTCCGCTGGTGCTGCCATGATCGCCGTCATCTTCGAAGTCGTACCCTATATGGGCGAACGCCACAAATACCTCGACCTCGCCGGCGACTTGCGCGCCGAACTGGAAAAGATTGACGGCTTCATTTCCATCGAACGCTTCGAGAGCCTGACGATGCGCGGCAAGCTGCTATCGCTATCCTTCTGGCGTGACGAGGAGGCGGTCAAAGAGTGGCGCAATCTCGAAGCCCACCGCGCCGCGCAGAAGGCCGGCCGCAACGGCATCTTCGCCGACTACCGCCTGCGCATCGGCCATGTGGTTCGAGACTACGGCATGTTCGAGCGGGGGGAAACGCCGGTCGATAGCCGGCAGGTGCATGCAGCTTAGTCAGGCTTCATCCACCTGCCTTTGAATGGCCGCGACAGCGATCCGGATTTCGGGACGTTCATCCACGATGACGCCCCAGATGATCCTGCCGGAAAGGCATGATACTCGTGCCTCAGCACGTTTCCGATCGCCTTGGCGCTGGGCCCGGGCAATTTCCGGCCTCGCGTTCTTGAGATCGTCCGAATGCCGCGGCTGGCTTTCGAGATGATCTCTATGGCGCGCTCCAGAGCGAGACAGGATTGTCGTTCCGGCAGTCGTCGAACGGCTTGCCGGCGATTTCCGTCTCGATGATGGCAATTGCCCGAAGAATGTCATGGGGCGTCATAAGACCTGCGAGGCGAAATTTTCGATCCTGTCCTTCGACAGGGGATGAAGGTTGTCCCGTGTCGTGAACATCGACGGGCAGATGCAGCTCGTCTTCTAGGAAGAGTTTGATGCCGATGAGGCCGAGGGCGTTGAAGCGGCTTGCCGGATCGGAGTCGATGAAGAGGTCGAGGTCACTCGCCGGGCCTGTCTCGTCACGCGCGACCGAACCGAAAAGGTAGAGCGAAGTTGCACCGAGCGCCCGGATGGCGTCGGCCCGTCGCTTCAGTCTCTCAATGGCTTCGTTTCTCTTCACGAAGGAAGTCTAGCGCGGCGGCGACTTTATTTCCGCGTCCTGCATTTATTTCCCGAAAACATCCACCGGTTCAGGCTTTGGTAACCAACTTGAGTAACCATAACGGCGAGTAAAAGCGTAATGTGTATAAGCGAGTATCCATATGGCGTCAGTTTTTCCGCTTGCCGATCTCAAGACCTCCGCAACACCGGGTTCTTGGATCGACACGATCATCAAGGGTGATTGTGTTGCAGCCCTCGAAGCTTTGCCGACCAATTCCGTCGATGTCATATTCGCTGACCCTCCGTACAATCTCCAGCTCGGCGGCACGCTTCATCGCCCGGACCAGTCGCTTGTCGATGCCGTCGATGACGCGTGGGATCAGTTTGCGTCCTTCGAAGCCTACGACGCGTTCACCCGCGCTTGGCTGCTTGCCTGCCGCCGCGTGCTGAAGCCTACCGGCACGATCTGGGTCATCGGCTCCTATCACAATATCTTCCGGGTCGGCGCGACCCTGCAGGACCTGAACTTCTGGATTCTCAACGACATCATCTGGCGCAAGACCAACCCGATGCCGAACTTCAAGGGCCGCCGCTTCCAGAATGCCCATGAGACGATGATCTGGGCGAGCCCGGACGCGAAGGCCAAGAGCTATACCTTCAACTACGATGCGATGAAGGCTGCCAACGACGACGTGCAGATGCGCTCCGACTGGTTGTTCCCGATCTGCAGCGGCGGCGAACGGCTGAAGGGCGACGATGGCAAGAAAGTTCATCCGACGCAGAAGCCGGAGGCGCTGCTCGCCCGTGTCATCATGGCGTCGTCGAAACCCGGCGACATCATACTCGATCCGTTCTTCGGCTCCGGCACCACCGGTGCTGTCGCCAAGCGCCTCGGCCGCCACTTCGTCGGCATCGAGCGCGAACAGGACTATATCGATGCGGCCTCTGCCCGCATTGCCGCCGTCGAGCCGCTCGGCAAGGCAGAGCTGACCGTCATGACCGGCAAGAAGCAGGAGGTTCGCGTCGCCTTCAATGCACTATTGGAAAGCGGCCTCATCAAACCCGGCCAGATGCTGACTGATGCCCGCCGCCGCTACAGTGCGATCGTCCGCGCCGACGGCACGGTTGCCTCCGGCGGCGAGGCTGGTTCGATTCATCGTCTCGGCGCGAAAGTGCAGGGGCTCGATGCATGCAACGGATGGACATTCTGGCACTTCGACGACGGGCAATCCCTGCGCCCCATCGATGATTTGCGGTCTGTGATCCGCAGTGATCTGGCGAAGGCGGAATGAGCAGCGGCCTGACCTGATCGAGACTACCTTCTTCCGGTTTTTGTACCTCCAGTTGCGGAAGAAGGCCTACGGCGCCCGGGATCAACACCCCGGGCGCCTTTCCTTTCAACGCCAGTCCGTCACCTTGCCCTTACGCCATAGTCAGCAAGATCGCTGCGCAACTGGTCGGCACCGGTGAAAAGCACGGCGTTCCATCCTGCCGCCCTTGCGCCTTCGACATTCGCAGGCGCGTCGTCGATGAAGATCGTCGCCGCCGGCTCGAGGCTGAAGCTCCTCGTATGCGTTTCATAGATCGCGATATCCGGCTTGATTAACCCGACATCGCCGGAAACGGTGACGCCGCGCGGTTTCGTCAGGAAGGCAAAGCGCTTCTGCGCCTCGCGGAACGTATCGGATGCGAAGTTCGTCAGCATTGTGACATCGCGGCCCTCCGCAATCAGCGCTTCCATGATCGCGACGCTGTCCTCGTAGGAATGCGGCACCATTTCGTGCCAGTACTTGCGGAAGGCGCGGATATGCTCTTCCCGCGTCGGATGGGCTTCAATCAGAAGAGCTTCGGCATCCGCCCAGGTGCGTCCGCGGTCCTGCTCGACGTTCCAATCATGGGTGCAGACATTGTCGAAAAACCACTTGCGTTCGGCCGCGTCGGGAATGAGGCGGCTGTAGGGAATATTCGGATCGTAGTGGATAAGAACTTTGCCAATATCAAAAACGATATGATGGATTGATGCAGTCATATGTCATCCCTTGGGCATTGCAAACACAAGAGGAATAGCGGTAGCGATCGCCTTTTTCATGATGGTCGGCAGCGCCTGCGCTTCAAGATTTGTAACCGGCTCCCACCATTTGTCATCAGTCTGAATTCGCGATGGGATCGCGGCGCGGTAGATCGAAAGCCGGAGTTCGAAATGCGTGAAGACATGGGTGACGCTGCCGCATGGTTCCCATTGTGCCGGGAAGGGCGCTGCATCCGCGGAAGTTTCCCCATCCGCGCGCGATGTCCAAGCGGTCGTCGGCACCTCCGTCATGCCGCCGAGCAGCCCGCTTGCGATCCGCCGCCGCAGGAGGATTTCGCCGTCAGCGGTCACGGCGACGAAAGCTGCACCGCGCCGGACCGGCCTTTCCTTCTTTGCCGCCTTCACCGGAAACTGCTCGGGATCATGCAGGCGAAGCGCCTCGCACGATCCCCTGAACGGACAGAGCGAACATGCCGGCCGTTTCGGCGTACAGATGGTTGCGCCGAGATCCATCATCGCCTGCGCGAAATCGCCGGGTCTGTCGGCTGGCGTCAAGAGCGCCACCTTCTGCTTCATCAGCGGCTTGCCGGCCGGAAGCGGAGTCGCGATCGCGTAGAGCCTGGAGATCACACGCTCGACATTGCCGTCCATGACCGCAGCCTGCCTGTTGAAAGCGATCGCCGCGACCGCCGCTGCCGTATAGTCGCCGATGCCCGGCAGCGATTTCAGGCCGTCCTCCGTGTCCGGAAAGACGCCGTCATGTTGCGTGGCGACCGCTTCTGCGCATTTCTTGAGATTGCGGGCGCGGGCGTAGTAGCCGAGCCCCGCCCAAGCTGCCATGACATCGTCGTTCGGCGCCTCGGCGAGGTCGCGAACCGTTGGCCAGCGCGCCAGGAAATTGGCAAAATAGGGCTTCACGGCCTGCACGGTCGTCTGCTGCAGCATGACTTCCGAAAGCCAGACGCGATAGGGATCGGCCCTCACGCCACGAGCCGCCATCGGCGGGGAGACGCGCCAGGGCAGGTCGCGGTGATGCCGGTCGTACCAGTCGAGAAGAGGCGTTGCGGAAGGGGCGTCGAGTGTCGTTGATGTCATCATTTGCCGCGGGACGGGGAAGTGCCCTATACTTGGCGGAGCAATGCTGCGCGATCAAGGTGGTAGCGCCGATTGGCGGCGGCATCCGAAGGTTTCGATGAGTTATCCACGTAAAGCTGAAAAGCAGATATCCGAACTGGCGAACGGCCTGATCGACCCGGTGCTTGCAAAACGGGCCGGCATCAACACCGCGCTGCTTGGTTCCTGGGATGAAATTGCCGGCGAGGATTTCGCCGACTGCACACGTCCGGAAAAGATCGCCTGGGCGCGCGGCAATGAAGTCGACCCCTATAAACCCGGCGTCCTGACGATTGCCTGCGAAGGCGCGCGCGCTCTGTTTTTGACGCACGCGCAGGGCGAACTCATCCAGCGCATCAACAGCTTCTTCGGCTTTGCTGCCGTCCACCAGATCCGCATCGTCCAGAAGCCCGTTTCGCAAGCGGTAAAGCGCTCCCGCACTCCGCCGCCACTGAAGGGCGAGGCTGCCCGAAAGCTTGAAGACATGATGGAAGGCATCGAGGGCGACAAGCTGCGCGAGGCGGTGAAGCGGCTGGGCACTGCGGTGCTGGGCAAGCGGAGCAGATAACGCACTTTGAAAAACCGTCTTCGTTCGCATTCTTGTATTCGAGAAACGGGTCCTCATCGCTTATAGAATTGAGAAAAGCAGCGTTCAAATACTCAAGCTGTTCCATACTGGCAGAAATACGCCTGCCGCTTTTTGGCAAAACTGAAATTGCAGATGCGGCTCGCAACGTCAGCTTTCGTCCCACCAAGGTCACAATTCTTTGAAGAAAGTTGCCGAAGCGTGCCTTGTTCGCGGCCGCGTGCCGTTATATCGCACATTCAGCCGCCACTCTCGATTAGGGGAACCCATGCTGATCTCTGAAATGCAACTGACGAAACGCCAGCTTCTGAGCGGCATGGCCGCCGCGACCGCGACACTTGCGGTTACCGGCACGGCAAACGCGGCAGCCGAACTTCCGCAGCCGGCTGGTGATGTCGACATGGCGGAAGTGCTGAAGCCCGGCCCGCTGCCAGAAATGGGGCTCGGCAAGGAAGATGCGCCGGTGACCATCGTCGAATATATGTCGATGACCTGCCCGCATTGCGCCCACTTCCACAACACAACCTTCGACGAGATCAAGAAGAAGTACGTGGACACCGGCAAGGCGCGTTTCATCATCCGCGAATTCCCGTTCGATCCGGCCGCTGCAGCAGCCTTCATGCTCGCTCGCTGCAACGCTTCCAAGCCGGAAGAATTGAGCACGCCGGAACAGTATTTTCCGATGGTTTCCATGCTTTTCAAGCAGCAGGAAACCTGGGCCGCCGCTGAAGATCGCCGTGCTGCACTTCTCCAGATGGCCAAACTCGCTGGATTTAGTGAGGATAGTTTTACGAAGTGCTTGACGAACCAGAAGCTTCTGGATGAAGTGAACGCCACGCGGGAAAGGGGCTCCAAGGAGTTCGGCATCGATGCCACGCCGACTTTCCTCATCAACGGGAAGCGTTATTCTGGAGACATGCCGGTTGACACCATGTCGGCCCTCATCGACAGCCTGCTTTGATCCGAACCGTTTCAAGATGACGGGCGGCGGCGAAAGCCGTGCGCCCGTTTTTTGTTCTGCGCGCCGTGAGGGCGCCGCATGAAGTTCAACAAGCTCCGCGTTATCGGCTTCAAATCCTTCGTCGAGCCGACGGAATTCATCATCGAGCGGGGCCTGACCGGCGTTGTCGGGCCGAACGGCTGCGGCAAGTCCAATCTTGTCGAGGCGCTGCGCTGGGTGATGGGCGAGAACTCGTACAAGAACATGCGCGCCTCCGGCATGGACGATGTGATCTTCTCCGGTTCGGGAAACCGCCCGGCGCGCAACACGGCCGAAGTCGCGCTCTATCTCGACAACAGCGAGCGTATGGCGCCCGCCGCGTTCAACGACAGCGACGAAATTCAGGTGACCCGCCGCATCGAGCGCGAACAGGGTTCGATCTATCGAATCAATGGCAAGGAAAGCCGTGCCAAGGACGTGCAGCTTCTCTTCGCCGATGCCTCGACCGGCGCGCGCTCGCCGTCGATGGTCGGGCAGGGGCGTATCGGCGAGCTGATTTCGGCAAAGCCCCAGGCCCGCCGCCAGTTGCTGGAAGAGGCCGCCGGCATTTCCGGCCTGCATTCCCGCCGTCATGAGGCCGAACTGCGGCTGCGCGCCGCCGAAGGCAACCTCGAACGCCTTGATGACGTGACCTCGCAGCTTGAAGGCCAGATCGAGAGCCTGAAGCGCCAGGCGCGTCAGGCGAACCGCTTCAAGACGCTGTCTGCCGAAATCCGTGCGCGCGAAGCCACACTTCTGCATATCCGCTGGGTGCAGGCGAAGGAGGCGGAAGCCGAGGCCGACAGCGCCCTTAACCACGCGACCGTCGTCGTTGCGGAAAAGGCCCAGATCCAGATGGAGGCCGCAAAGGCTCAAGGGGTGGCCAGCCTGAAGCTTCCGGAGCTCCGCGAGAGCGAGGCGCGTGCCGCCGCTGCCCTCCAGCGGCTGCAGATCGCAAAGTCGCAGCTCGAGGACGACGCAAACCGCATCCTGCGCCGCCGCGACGAACTGACTCGCCGCCTGGCGCAACTCGCCGAGGACATTCAGCGCGAGGAGCGGCTGGTGTCGGACAATGCTGCGATCCTTTCGCGGCTCGATGCCGAGGAGGCGGATATTGCGGAGATATTGGCCGATTCTGGCCGCCATGCCGACGAACTGCGCGAGGCTTTCGAAGGTGCTGCGGCAAAGCTTGCCGACAGCGAGCGCGTTTTCGCGGCGCTGACCGCCGAGCGCGCCGAAGCTGCCGCTGGACGCCATCAGCTGGAACGGGCGATCCGCGATCTCGCAGACCGCAAGATGCGCCTCGAACGGCAGATGAACGAAGCAAACCGCGAGTTCTCCAGTGTGGCTGAAAAGATCACTGCGCTGCCCGATCCCGATGAAAAGCGGGCAGTGGTCGAAGCTGCGGAGATGGCTGTCGCCGAGGCCGAAACGGTGATCCAGGCGGTCGAACAAGCGCTCTCCGCAGCGCGAGAGACCGAAGCGCTTTCACGCGCGCCGGTCGATCAGGCGCGCTCGAAGCTGAATGCGCTGGAAACCGAAGGCCGCACGATCTCGCGCATGCTTGCTGCGGGTGCGGCGGCAGGGCAATTCCCGCCGGTTGCCGATGAGCTCCGCGTCGATCGCGGCTTCGAAACGGCCTTGGGCGCCGCACTCGGCGACGATCTGGAATCGCCCCTTGATGCGAAGGCGCCTGCCCACTGGTCGGGAAATGGTGATGGCACTTCCGATCCCGCACTGCCGGCCGGTGTCGTGCCCTTGCTGAACCATGTCGGCGCGCCGGCTGCACTGACGCGCCGCTTGAAGCAGATTGGCCTCGTCGCCGATGGCGACGCGATGCGGTTGATGAACGACTTGAAGCCCGGCCAGCGCCTGGTGACGAAAGATGGCGCCGTCTACCGCTGGGATGGCCATGTGACCGGCGCCGATGCGCCGAGTGCCGCCGCTTTGCGCCTTGCCCAGAAGAACCGCCTCGGCGAGCTGGAAAGCGAAGTTTCGCTCGCTCGCGATGTTCTGGCTGAAGCGGAGGAGCGGCTTGCCATGGCGAGCGAAGCCATTCGCGGCGAGGAACGCAAGCTCAACGAAGCCCGTGACATGAGCCGCCTTTCAGCCCGTCATCTTGCCGAGGCGCGCGACGCGCTGGCTGCCGCCGAACGCGCCTCCGGCGATCTCATCCGCCGTCGCGACGTGGTTGCGGAAGCCGTCAACCAGCTCCAGTCGCAGCAGGAAGACCTCGCCGTTCAGGAAGAGACCGCGCGCATCGAGCTCGAGGATGCGCCGGATCTCACCGCACTCGACGACCGGCTGCGCATGCAGCAAGCCGAGGTCGCGACCGATCGCGGTCTTGCGGCCGAAGCGCGCGCCCGCCACGATAGCCTGAACCGCGAGAACGAGGCTCGCCAGCGCCGCATCATTGCGATCGGCCAGGAGCGCGAGACCTGGCGCCAGCGCGCCGCAAGCGCCGAGGATCACATCGCGACTTTGCGCGATCGCGAGGAGGAGGCACGCGAGGAAGCGGCCGAACTCGAAATGGCGCCGGATGAATTCGAGGACAAGCGCCAAGCGCTGCTGAACGAATTGCAGAAAGCAGAAGCCGCCCGCCGTGGGGCCGGCGATCTTCTCGCTGCCGCCGAACTCGTGCAGCGCGAAGCCGATCATAAGGCCGCCACCGCGCTTTCCGAACTTGCCGAAAGCCGCGAGCGCCGGGCCCGCGCCGAAGAGCGCCTCGTCTCTGCGCGCGAGAAGCGGCAGGAGAGCGAAAGCCGAATCCGGGAAATGCTCAATGTTCCGCCACATGAGGCGTACCGTCTGACAGGCCTGCAGGCTATGCAGTCCATTCCCGACTTGCGCGAGGTCGAGCGTGAGCTGGAGCGGTTGAAGATGGAGCGCGAGCGCCTCGGAGCCGTGAACCTCCGCGCCGAGGAAGAGCAGAAGGAACTCACCGAAAAGCTCGAGGCGCTGATCAGGGAGCGTGACGACGTCATCGACGCCATCCGCAAGCTACGCGGCGCGATCCAGAGCCTCAACCGCGAGGGCCGCGAACGCCTGATCGCCGCCTTCGACGTCGTCAACGGCCAGTTCCAGCGCCTCTTCACCCATCTTTTCGGTGGCGGCACGGCGGAGCTTCAGCTGATCGAATCCGATGATCCTCTTGAGGCGGGCCTCGAAATCCTCGCCCGCCCGCCCGGCAAGAAGCCGCAGACGATGACACTGCTTTCGGGCGGCGAGCAAGCGCTCACGGCCATGGCCCTGATCTTCGCCGTCTTCCTCACCAATCCGGCGCCAATCTGCGTGCTGGACGAGGTGGATGCGCCGCTGGATGATCACAATGTTGAGCGCTATTGCAATCTGATGGATGAAATGGCGGCCTCGACCGAGACCCGATTCGTGATCATTACTCACAATCCAATCACCATGGCGCGCATGAATCGACTTTTTGGTGTAACGATGGCTGAGCAAGGTGTATCGCAGCTTGTTTCCGTCGACTTGCAAACCGCCGAACGCCTTCGCGAAACGGCCTGAAAAATAAGCACTTTCATAAATACCCAAAAAAGGTCACGTCCCAAAGGGCGCGTTAACCCAATTGGGTGATGCTCTTTTTCCAGAATTGAATTAGAAGTTGTTTCTAGATGGCGGACCTGAGATGCGGGCTTATGCGCATGTTGGATCGACCGGGTGGCATACCGAATAAGGGCAGTCGGATTTTCCCGGTTTAACGTACCCCCCGTCCAGTTTCCTGGCTGGACGGAAACAAGGCTTTGCGGGACGGTTGTTGCAGTCCCGCAAAGCTTTTTTTCTTCCCAATTCCAATCAATCGGTTCGAAACGGCGCGCATCCATTGTGCGGTGCAACATTTCGCCGTATTTGTCGATTTTCATTTCAGGACCAAGGGAATAAGCTGGTCCTGATTTTGATCGGGGGGAAGATGACCAAACTGGTCTATACGTTCGGCAACGGGCAGGCGGAAGGTCGCGCACGGGACCATGACGTTTTGGGCGGTAAGGGCGCCAATCTGGCCGAGATGTGCAGCCTGGGCCTGCCGGTGCCGCCGGGCTTCACCATCGTCGCCGATGCCTGCAGCGCTTATTACACGCTCGGCAGACGGATCGATGCCGGCCTGAAAGATGAAATCCGCCGCGGACTGGAGACGATCGAGAAGGCGACTGGCCGGCAGTTCGGCGCAAAGGACCGGCCGCTGCTCTTGTCCGTCCGCTCAGGCGCCCGCATTTCCATGCCGGGCATGATGGATACGGTTCTCAATCTCGGCCTCAACGACGAAACCGTGCAGGCGCTGGGACATGATGCGGGCGACGCCCGGTTTGCCTGGGATAGCTACCGCCGCTTCATCCAGATGTATGCGGATGTCGTCATGGGCCTCGATCACGAAATTTTCGAGGAGATCCTGGAAGACCAGAAGGCGCGTCTCGGCCATGAGCTCGAAACCGAGCTGACAGCCAGCGACTGGCAGCATGTCGTTTCGCTGTATAAGGAGCTGATCGAGGAGGAACTCGGCGAGGAATTTCCGCAGGATCCCGAAGAGCAGCTCTGGGGTGCCATCGGTGCCGTCTTCGCAAGCTGGATGAGCGCGCGAGCCGTCACCTATCGCCAGCTCCACAACATTCCGGGAGGCTGGGGCACGGCCGTCAACGTCCAGGCCATGGTCTTCGGCAATCTCGGCAATGCGTCGGCAACCGGCGTCGCCTTTACGCGCAACCCCTCGACCGGCGAAAGGTCGCTCTACGGCGAATTCCTTGTCAATGCGCAAGGCGAAGACGTGGTCGCCGGCATCCGCACGCCCCAAAGCATTACGGAGGAGGGACGCATCAACTCCGGTTCCGACCGTCCGTCGCTGGAAAAGCTGATGCCAGAGGCTTTCGAGGAACTCACCCATATCTGCATCGAGCTCGAAGCGCACTACCGCGACATGCAGGACATCGAATTCACCATCGAGCGCGGCAAGCTCTGGATGCTGCAGACGCGCTCCGGCAAGCGCTCGACAAAGGCGGCGATGAAGATCGCCGTCGATATGGTGGATGAAAAGCTGATCACCGAAGAGCAGGCGGTGCTGCGCATCGAGCCGTCAACGCTCGACCAGCTTCTGCACCCGACGATCGATCCGCGCGTAGACCGCCAGGTGATAGGCACCGGATTGCCGGCTTCGCCGGGGGCTGCGACCGGCGCGATCGTCTTCACCGCGGAAGAGGCGGTCGAGGCGGAGGAGGAGGGCCGCAAGGTCATTCTGCTCCGCGTCGAAACGAGCCCGGAGGATATCCACGGCATGCATGCCGCAGAAGGTATCCTCACCACGCGCGGCGGTATGACCAGCCACGCCGCGGTGGTCGCCCGCGGCATGGGCGTCCCTTGCGTGGTCGGCGCCGGAACCATGCGCATCGATCTCCGCAACGAGCGCCTTATCGGTGTTGGCGTGACGCTGAAAAAGGGCGACATCATCACCATCGATGGCTCGGCCGGGCAGGTGCTGAGGGGCGAGGTTCCGATGATCCAGCCGGAGCTTTCCGGGGATTTCGGCCGCATCATGGGCTGGGCCGACAGGCTCCGCCGCATGACGGTGCGCACCAATGCCGATACCCCCGCCGATGCGCGCGCTGCGCGTGCCTTCGGCGCGGAGGGTATCGGCCTTTGCCGCACCGAACACATGTTCTTCGAAGGCGAGCGCATCCATGTCATGCGTGAGATGATCCTTGCCGAAGACGAGAAGGGCAGGCGTGCCGCGCTCGACAAGCTGCTGCCAATGCAGCGGTTGGATTTCACCGGCCTCTTCACCGTCATGCACGGCCTGCCGGTGACGATCCGCTTGCTCGATCCGCCGCTCCACGAATTCCTGCCGAAGACCGAGGAAGAGGTCGTGGATGTCGCGGCTGCCATGGGCATGGAGGCGGCCGCACTCCGCCAGCGTGTCGATGCGCTGCACGAATTCAACCCGATGCTCGGCCACCGCGGCTGCCGGCTTGCCATTTCCCATCCCGAAATCGTCGAAATGCAGGCGCGCGCCATTTTCGAGGCGGCTATTGCCGCCGCGCAGGAAACGGGGGCGGCCGTCGTCCCGGAAATCATGGTGCCGCTCGTCGGCCTTCGTTCGGAATTGGATTATGTCAAGGAACGGATCGACGCGGTTGCCGGGGAGGTGATGACCGAGGCTGGCATGAAGATCGATTATCTCGTCGGCACGATGATCGAGTTGCCGCGGGCAGCCCTGCGCGCGCACAAGATCGCCGAGGCCGCCGAGTTCTTCTCCTTCGGCACCAACGACTTGACGCAGACGACCTTCGGCATTTCGCGCGACGATGCCTCCTCCTTCCTCCCGACTTACCAGCGCAAGGGGATCATCGAGCACGATCCTTTCATCTCGCTGGATTTCGACGGCGTCGGCGAGTTGATCAGCATCGCTGCAGAACGCGGCAGGCGCACACGCAACGACATGAAGCTCGGCATCTGCGGCGAGCACGGCGGCGATCCCGCCTCGATCCATTTCTGTGAGACAATCGGCCTCGATTATGTCTCCTGTTCGCCGTTTCGCGTGCCGATTGCCCGGCTCGCGGCAGCTCAGGCGGTCATCAGCAACGGTCAGCGGCGGTAATAGCGCGGATAGTAGATCGGCCGGGTGAAGTCGTCGAAGTTTTCATCTGCCTGCGCGCGAAATGCCCGCGCGTCGGCGCGCCTGTCGAGATCAATGCGCTGCAGGCAGGTGGCAAACGCGTCGGTGCCGCGCCTGAAGCCGTAGCTGAGGCATTGCCGCTCGTTGGCAGCCCGCTGTTCTTCCGGCGTGAGGGTCTGGCAGGCCGAAAGGCTGATCGCGATGGCGGCGAGGGACAGGGAAAGAGCGGAAAGACGCATAGCAC
Source organism: Rhizobium sp. USDA 4016 (assembly GCF_056279705.1). NCBI lineage: Bacteria > Pseudomonadati > Pseudomonadota > Alphaproteobacteria > Hyphomicrobiales > Rhizobiaceae > Rhizobium > Rhizobium sp. USDA 4016. The sequence goes on along the minus strand of NZ_JBWCCY010000004.1, from coordinate 2,952,201 downwards.
ATTCTCCGATGCATGAACCGGTCGCCAGACAAGAGGCGATTTGCCGGCTCACGTCAACAAACATCGGAAAACGCGGCTGAGTTCAGATTCGTTCCAGCACCTCGATGAAGGCATCGGCGAACTGCACGAGATGTGCGGTCTCCTGATCCGGCGCCTGCACGCGGATTTCCGAGCCATTGGTATCGAGAACGGCAAGCACGACACGCATTTTGGTGCTCGCCGACGGGATGCGCAGAACCGCGATGCGCCGGCAATCCTCGATGAGCCCGGCTGCCGGAAGATCGAACAGGAATTCGCCGTTTGCATTGGCGGCAGCCGCGCGCACGGCCTCGCAGAAGCCCTCTTCGCCGCCGTCGTAGCCTTCGAGCGAAAGCTCGAGCTCAAGAAGCTCCATCGGCAGGAAGGACTCGGATGGATCGCTTGCGCCAAGCGATGATGCCTGTGGTCTTTCGGTTGTTTCCGATGAAAGCATCACTCTTCTCCTGATCCTTCCCGTTATCGGCAAATCCGCCGGAGCCGTCTTTTTAGTGACATATCAGATGTTACTTATTAAAGCCACCACCGCCTTTTGGTGGATTGCGGCCCCTGCGCGGAGACAACAGTTTCAATTTAGGCGAATCTTGCCATAAACAAGTGTGGGTGCTTCTTGCGCCCTCGCAGGCGGTTTGCGCCCGTGAATAACCGGTAAGTTTGATGGCCATCCGCTTTGACCGCCCCGTTTCCAATTCGGCCCGCTTTTCGCGGCGCTTCGGGGCGTTTGCATTGGTCCTCTGGGTCGCGGTGCTGGTCGCGCACCGGTTCGGCGGGCTTGCCACGCCCTATCTCGTGCTCCTGCTGCTTGTCTCCATCGGCTTTGCGCTGCTTGCCGCCATGCTTGCGGCCGTCGGTCTCAGAAGCCTCTGGGCGACCGGAGCGGAAGGCGGCCTCGATGCGTTGAAAGCGCTGATCTTTGCGATCCTTCCCTTGGGTTTCGGCGGTTTTATCGCTGAGCGCTATTTCACGCTGCCGGCCATCTATGACGTGTCGACGGATGTCGTTTCAGCGCCAGACTGGCTTTCGTCGCCACATGCCGATCAGATCTGGATGAAACGCAATCCCGACGTGTCGCCGCAGGAGCGCGAACAGCAGCTCCTCGCTTATCCGGAACTGACCGGCCGGCGTTATGAAGGCGCGATCGACCGCGTGCTCGAAGCGGTCAGGAAAGTGGCGAAGCTGGATGGCATCACGATCACCGGAAGTGCCGGCGAAGGCGAACCGGTCCGCGATCTCGAGGATGCGCCGGCAAGGCCCCAGCCCGATGGCGATGCTGTCGCCGAAGCGCCCGATCAGGTTCCCGTTCCCACGCCGAGGCCCTATGAGGATGATGTCGCAAAGCTTATTCGCGACGCAAACGGCGTGACGCTTCAGGGCGAAACCCGCACGCTCATCACCGGCCTGCACTTCGACGTCGTCATCCGGCTGCGCGAAGAAGCCGAAACCACTTTCGTCGACATCCGCGTCGCCTCCCGCTACGGCCAGCACGACCTCGGCTTCAGCACCGAAATCGCCGACCATTATCTCGAAGCCCTCGATATGGAATTGCTGGGCATTGCGGGGTAAGACGAAGGCTCAACCGCCTTCTTCTTCCAGCCATCCGGCATACCTCACGATCAGCCCGGTCAGCGGCCCGCCGACCTCCACATGAAAATGGAACCGGCTTTCGCGCTCCTCCTCGTAGATATCGCCGCCGGGCGCTAGCACCAAAGGCAGGGGGATGCCGAAAAATCGCCAGCCGCGAACGACGAAACGGAGCTTGGCGCCATCCGGGACCACAGCCATGAGAATCCGGAAAGGCCCGAAATCTTCAGCGAGCAGATGCGCATCGCGCCCATGGCCCTCCAGTTGTACGCTGCGAAACTCTGCACCGCCGAAATCGCGTGTCCAGAACTCTATTCTGCCTTTGGTGGTGAAACATACGCGGACCGCAACATCATCCTGCGCTTTCGGAAAGCCCACGGCGGCAGCGATGATCGAGCCAGGAAGCCGGTCCCGCGCTCCACGCGTGCACGGCCGGAGAGCCTGTGCCCGCCTTCGCTTGTGTCATGCGTGGCGGCAATTGCACGGGGCAGCCGTTCCCAGGCCGAGCCGAGCAGGCGCCGGTAGAGAGGCAGGTCCACCTCCCGGCCGAACGTGGCGCGTGCCGTGTAGATGGCGAAACGCTCGAAGCATCTTTCGAACGCTTCAAGAAGAAATTCGCCGGCCGCCGACCGCGCACCATCGGCCGGTCGATTGCCATTCGCCAGCTTTCGGATCATGGCCTCCAGCCCGGTGACAGGGATGAACGGCCCGTCATTGCCTTCCGCGACCAGATGCCAGCTTGCTTCGAGCGGCTGGCCGGCCCGATCCGATCCCGAGGCGCGGACGAACATGCCGCCCCTGTGTTCGCCGGAGGCGAGGAGCTTGCTTGCCCGATGCATCAACGGGGCAAATGGCAGCAGCGAGGGAAGAAGCTTGAGCCGCACCAGTTGCGCCGTTGCGGCCAGCAGCCGTTGCAAGCTCTGCGGCTTTGTTGCCGCACCGGTGAATATTGATGACAGGCCTTCGAACCGCTGAGGCAGAAGATCGAGGTCCGGTGCGTCAACCAGTCTGAAACGTCCGCTTTTGAGCGGGATGCATCCCGGCGGTGCGACCGTCACCCGATGCCATTCGATCAGCCCAAGGCCGGTCGCGGAAATGCCGTTGCGAAGGACCGGCACGGGCTTTCCGGCATAGCTCGCAATCGCCCGGATGACGTTGGGGCCGATGTCGGCATGCGGCGAGGGCGCGATACCCGATGAAACATGGTCGATCCGCGAAAAATCCTGTGCCAAACGGTCGAGCGCGGCAAAGGAGAGAGCCGGAAAGCTGCTCAGCCCCGACAGAACGAATATGCCTGCCGCCCGCGCTTCCGCGTCGAGCTCTGCGATCCCGCGGACGAATTCGCGGCTGTCTGCCAGATCGGCGTAGTCGATGCCGAGAGATATGCAGGCTCTCGGCACGCGATAGGTGTCGCCGCCCATCGTCTGAAACGGTCCGGAAGCGTCTACGGTCACGGTGGGCGCGACCGCTGACAGCTGCTTGTAAACATCGCCGTTGCGGTCGAACTCCACCGGCTCCTTGCCGGCTTTGCCGCCCAGGCTGGACACGAAAGCAACCGCCTTGGCAAGCGAACGTCCTCCAATCAGCAGGCAGAAGCGCTCGTCGTCGCAAAGAAGCTGCGACAGCCTGGCGCCGAAGGTGCCATAGCCGCCGATGATGAGAATGCGAAGTGCTGCACCGCTCATCCCAGGAAGCGGCTCCGTTCCTCGGGCGAAGGCACATAGCAGGTTGTCCGGCGCCCGGCGATCTTCAGGCGGTTTCTGGCGACGAACTCATAGAGCCGGTCGGCAAACGGGCGCGGCAGGATGTAAAGGATACTGACGAGCGACCAGGGAAAGCCGAGCCGGGCAATCATGCGGATCGAACCCTCGGATTTGAAATGCGCGCGGCCGTCTTCGAGCAGGATATTCGTCTCGTAGTGCCGCTCATCCAGGCCGTAGTGCCGGTAAAGTGCCGTGCCGAGCGGCGATTGCGCGGCAAGGAAGCGGTAACGCCCGGCCTTGTCGTGCTTCAGCGCAAATTTCACCCAGCGGGAGCAGAAGACGCATTCGCCGTCGAAGATGATGAGCGGCTTGTCGTCCGGAAAGGCCGGAACAGCGGCATCGCTCCGATAGCTATAGTCATTCCGTCTCATCGTCCCTCTCCAGCAGACAGTTGATACGCCCCGAAGAGCGAAGGCGGTCCGTCCGCCTGCACGATGCCGCGTTCCACCAAGTCCTCGATATGCGCGAAGACTGAGAGTGCCGCCGCGCCGTGCAGCCTGGGGTCTGTGTCGCGGTAGATCACCTTCACCATGTCGGGGATCAGCCGGTCGCCCGCCTTAATCCGCTCCACGACGGCGCGCTCGCGCATGCGCCGGTGCGTCTTCAGCGCCCGCATGAAGGAGACGGGACGTTTCACCGGCCCGCCATGGCCCGGTAAAAGCAGGTGGTCGCGGCGTGCGATAAGCTTGTCGAGCGAGGCCATGTAATCGGCCATCGAGCCATCCGGCGGCGCAACGATGGAGGTCGCCCAGGCCATGACATGGTCGCCGGAAAAGAGGATGCCGGTGCCTTCGAGCGCGAAAGTCGCGTGGTTTGCGGCGTGTCCCGGTGTCAGCACCGCCGTCAGCGCCCAGCCGTCACCCTTGATGGTCTCGCCGTCGCCAACCGAGATATCCGGCACGAAACGCGTATCGGAGCTTTCGGCAAAGGGATTGTCCTCGCCGTCATAGAGCGGCCTTGCTGCGCGGTGCATACCTTCGCCGACGGTGACGGCGCCTGTCTCTTTCTGCAACTTCGCGGCAAGCGGCGAGTGGTCGCGATGCGTATGGGTGATGACTATATGCGTGACCGTCCGGCCGTTGAGCGCCTTGATCAGTGCCTCAAAATGCGCCTCGTTCTCAGGCCCCGGATCGATGACGGCGACGGATGAGGTACCGACGATGTAGCTGTTGGTGCCGTGGAAGGTGAAAGGGCTCGGATTGTTGGCCGTGATGCGCTGGACCCCCGGCGCAACGTCCACCGCGCGGCCATAGTGAGGCTCGAAGGCAAGATCGAATGTCGGGCTGGGCATGGTTTACTTGTATTCTATCTCGATAAAGGACATCGGCTCGCTTCCGGCATTGACGACATTGTGTTCCGCGCCCGCCTCGCGCCGGTAGGCAGCACCCTTGGCCACGTCGACGCGCCGGCTGCCATTCCGATCCTCGAGCAGGAATTTGCAATCAGTCATCGGCACGACGACATAGCCGAGCCCGTGGGTATGCACGCCGGTATCCGCGCCCGGCTCGAAATCCCAGCGCGTGATGCGCACCACGGCATCGTCGAGAAGAAGCGTCGCAAGGGCAGGCGGGCGGGCACGGTACTGGCTCATCATCTCTCCTGAGACTTTGATCGGGCGAACCAAGACGTAGCACGGCGCAGGAAGAAGCGCACAGAAATATGCCGGAAGCGCAAGTTAGTGATTGTGAGGCGGCCGGACCTTTGCTAATCAGGCCTCGCTTCCGGCAAAGCGGGTTTCCGCTCTCAAGCTGTGGTGGGGCGTCGCCAAGCGGTAAGGCACCGGTTTTTGGTACCGGCATTCCCAGGTTCGAATCCTGGCGCCCCAGCCAATCTACTTTTTATCAATTAAAACAGTAACTTGTGTTGCATTAGGGATTGCTAACCGTAACAGTTTTCCGTAGTAGGCTTCCGTATCATTGTCACACGACATCGCGCCATTGCTCATTGGCCCACACCGAGACATGATCGGGGCGTGGGCAAAGTCGAGGACGATTCGACGGTAGACGCCAGAGAAATACAAACGAAGGCTCAGAGAAAAGAGCGCCTATGTATCCGTTGCTAGATCACGAAGACTTCGCAAAGAGCCGAAAAGCGCTCATGGCCACAGCGGCGTTTCTACTTCTAATTAAGCATCTTCAAATACTCGGTGACAACATCACCGTTGCCGGATTGACATTCAAGATTGATAAAAACGTAGTCATTGGGTTTGGGAGCTTATTCCTTGTGTATTTCACGTATGTCTTCCTGATACGTGCCTCGGAACAATACTTCTCTGATAGACTCAAGGAAATTCTGACTAAGCTCACGAACCTCCTAGAAGATATAAAGGCGGTCCACCAGGGGAATGAGTCGGTTAAGGAAAGTATTGAGATGGAAATTAGAACGAGTGAGTTCATTTCTAAAGTTACAACCATTTCAAACAAACTTCGGCTGACTGTGATGCTTGCTCTTGAGATCGGCCCGCCAATTCTATTGGCACTTTATACTGCCTATACGGTCGACGCTCTGGCTTCCATTTCTTCCTTCATTAAAATTTGAGAGAGCTGCCTCTCTTGTTGCGAATCCGGTTGCATGTTACGTGCATTGCGCAACCTGAAAGGGGTAAACAATGAAGGCATTTTCGCTAATCGTTCCGGAAGACACCGCCGTTTCTAAGGAGGCGACCCGCTATAGAACCCAAGAGGCACTTGAGCTTTCCATTGCTGCCGATGATGCAAAGCACGCTTTGGCTCTCGTGGCGCGTTTTTTTGCAACGAAGTTGGGTGGTTACGCTGCTCCTGAGTTCGAAGATCATTTGCAGGAACGAGAAATGGCAACGCTACTGTGCGCGCAACTTCAAGAGGCTGCGGGTCTGGTCGGTTCGATACGCATCGTAGGGGCTATAGAAATTCACAATAAAGAGGGATTGAAGAATCTCTTTGTGTTGGCGCAAGAGGGAGAGCGCGAACGGATTGTCTATCTGAAGGAGAACGCACCCGATGCTTGGGGGTTAGCAGAACTTATCGAGCGGAAGTTCTAGCTAGAGGGTGAAGTTATGAACGTCAGGGCTTGTATTGCCTTCTCCACGCTGGTGCTGTCCGGCTGCGTCACTCAAGAGCAGATGAACAAGATATATGCCTCTCAGCGGCCCGCTACGGCGGCTGAAAAGGCCGCTATCGTGAGCGCGGCGCGTGATTATCTTGTTGATCCGTATTCCGTGCGTGATGCCGAAATTTCGGACGTGGTTACGCTGGCGAATACCGGCCTTGATGCCGTGTGCGTCAAGGCCAATGCGAAGAACCGAATGGGCGGGTATACAGGGCGCACCGCGACTTCGGTGCGGCTATCGAAGGGTAAGCCGGTCGGCACGCTCGACAACGCTCCTGCCTGCCTTGATGATCAGATGCGCTATCATCCGTTTCCGGAGCTTGAAAACCTAAAGAATTTGTAGGCAAGACGAGAAGGAAGCGCTCACTCCCGGCGCTTCTTCCACGACTCTATCATGGTATCGATTTTCGGCTGCACGCGCAGCCGGGCTTCTTTTCGCCGGACACCCACTAACATTAGCTGATCGTATTCGGTTTGCTGGTGTCGCAATTCGTTCTGTATCGTGATGTCAACTGCCGTGGCGACGGGTGCGCTACGCCAGTTCTTCGGCACGGTGCAAATTTGGGTCGCGAAGTAGACAACCGCGATTTCCGGGCATCCCGGATATTCCCGACGAATGAAGTCTTCGATTTCAGGCTGGTCGAACCACTGCCGTTTTCGTTCGCGCTTTCTTTCTGCGCGCGTCTTCACGGCGCATCCCGTAACCGGTTCTGGACAGTGTAGAAGATCGCGCTGGCGAAGTAGTGCGGCAGATAGGCCGCATCGCGCACGTCCCATTCCTCTTGCGTCATCGCCCTGGCTTCATCCATCGCTTCGGCGACAAGGAGGCCGATCATGCCGACCATGAGGTCGTTTGCTTCCTTTGCGGACAGTCCTTCGTATCTGCCGGGCATAGTAGCTCCCTGAAACGGAAGGCCCGCCAGTCACGGCGGGCCAAGGGTATTACGCAACTAAACGCGGGATCATCTCTTCTGCAGCCTTCTGGCAATCTACCGGCCAAATGCCTAGGTCGCCAACGGCTTCAATAATCTGGGTGCGAAGATCGTCGGGCGCTGCCGGATCGAACGTCCGGGCGATCTGCTCAAGCACGTCCACCGCGCCGTGATAAGTCTCCACTGAAATAAAAACCTGCTCCTTCATGAGGAACTCCCTGTTTGCTTGTTGACGGCACAAGGGATGAATCACGCGGGGTGATTTGACAAGCGTAATTTTATTTAAGTTATTGAATTTAAATTATAATCAGTAAGTGCTTACTTATCTTGTTAGCCAAGAGCACCCCTACGCCATGCTTCAAACGTGGGGTGCCCCCTAGCCGAGCAAGAGTGTCAACAAGCGCCCGGTAGGGCCGGCTGCAACAGCCGACACTTGAATTGTAGCACAATCGTCCGGCAAGTGCGGCGCGTCGTGCGAGAAAGTTAGAAGATGGCCTTGTCGGCAAGCGCCTTCGCTGCTTCCTCCTTCTTTGCTAAGCGCCGTGCCTGCCGCTTTTCGCTCTCTGCCTTACGATGGGCGTTCTGATCGTCCGGCGACATTAAGGCAAATTCGGCCTTCATCCGACTCTTGTAATCGAGCTTCGCCGCGGCATGGGCCTGAGCGCTTTCGTCCTGCGTCTTGTGACGCTTCCGGGGCTTAATAGTCCGCCCCTCTTCATCGGCGTCCTTACGGCGCTTGTCACGGCGATTGGCGTTGTAGTCGGCGCGGCCTTCCGGCGTCTTGCGGTGGGCGTCAATGGCGTCCAGCGCTTGCGCTATATGACCGGTGCGCTGATGGCGCTCGATATCTGGCCGGTGCTTGTCCTGCCAAGCCTCAAACACTGCCTTGTGCCGTGAGGGCGGGCGCTGTTCGTCGTAGGCGACAATCTCGGCGATATCGTCTTCGGTGAGGTCGAAGCCGCCTGCCAACTTCGGATCAACCGGGCTGCTTGCCATGAAATTCGCCACAATGTCGCCGGACGTGTTCGCCTCGTCATTGTTCAATATATGTTGACTATCTTCGTCTATCTTGCTAATCATTGTGAACAGTCTTTGAAGCGGATTGTGACCATAGGACCCCGGCGCATAAGCACTCGCCGGGGTTTTCTTATGCTGCGGCCTTTTCGATCTGTTCCGCAAGATCAATAGCGAGATCGCCGGTCATGCTGACTTCCGGGCCGGGCATCGGTGCCGTGAGCTTGAAGCCCCTGCCAAGCCGGATGAAACTGTAACCATCCTTAACGCTGAAGACGCCAGCCTCGCCAGCGACGGTTCCGCGAATGGTCGCGGCCAGCGCCCGCGCACCTTCTACGCTATAAATCTTGCCGGGGCCGTTATCGATCTGGATGGAAACGCCGTCTGCTTCCTTCTTCACGGCGAAGCCAGGAACCGCTGCCGAGATCGTGCCAGCGGCGATTTCCTTGCGGATCATGTGGGTGACGGTTTCAGTGACGGACAGGCCGAGCGCGCCCGCGATGGCGTGAAGCTGTTCGAGGCGGCGCGGAGAGAGGCGAAGGGAATCAGGCTTAGACAAGGGATGCTCCAAAGTGATTTAATCATCCAATATTGGAGTATTAATATGGCAAGAATGTGGCGTAGTGTCCGGCGACGTTATGGCAAATTAGAAAGCTCTAAATGTCCGGCGACGTTATTGCCCGTATACTATGAACATAGATACGTAATAAGAAGATACGTAATAAAGGACAAGAAATTTGCCATAACGTCGCCGGACACTCGCCGCCTGCGGCGGCTCCCTGCGCGGCCTTCGGCCTTGCCAGCGCCTAGCGGCGCTGTCGATTGAAACGCCCGCCCGGAAGGTTCTCTAATCCTGCGGGCGGAAAGAAAGCTTCCGGGCGGGGAAACATCCCATACCGATGTGAGAGGGTTCCGGCCCGGTCGCTCCGCTCCCGGCGCGGAACCTATCTCCGGTCGGACAGGGATCGTTCCCCGTTTCCGCCGTGGCGACTCACTGAGCGGCGTTCTGAGTGCCGGACAGGGAAAGACAGGTCCGAATCCAGGAAACACGTCAGTGACTCGCTGCGGGCCGATTTTACAAGTTGATACAGCAAAATTTCGCAGTTATTCATTGCCATGTAATTGGCGCGGCACGGTGAACTCTTGATCGATGCATTTCACTTTTTCAATGTGTTCGTATCGGGATCACTCAAAGCGCGTTTTGATCAAGCCAAGTTGGTTTCTGATTATATTGCGATGGTCACTCGCGCCGTCATCATCTATTTCCTAATCAGGTTCATCGACAACAATCATGCCTATTTCCCGCCGGGGAGGTTCGCAGAATTCGCTTATGTGTCGATTCAATGCGTGCTGTGGGTGCTACTTCTGCTGCTCGTCACTTCCATAGTCGCTGTGCCGTATGGTGTCTTCACAAGGGCAATGGAGCAAGGCCACGGCAAACGTGGGTGGCGACGGCTTATGTATATGCTTAACGCGTGGATCGTGGGCCTGCTGCTGTCTTTTTGGACTATGGGCGTGGCTGGTGCACTCTTGATGCTAATCATCAAAGAAGGCCAAACAGCACCATAAAGATTAGCTCTCAAGGCATCTGATGACGCTATGAGTCAAACTAGCGGCTCCGGTTGTTGAGAAGGTTGCCGGGCCTCGCCTGCTTCCGCATCTCCTCGGCGACAACGCCGCGCATGGTCTGTTCCATCTGCTTCGCCATACGTCCGGCAAGGTCGGCGTTCTGTTCCGGCGTCCCGGCGCTGCCGTTGATCGTAACGGGCGCGGAAATGGTGATCTGCTGGACCGGCGCGGCGTTGCTGTTCGCGGCCTTCAGGTCATGCTTGCGGATAGAAGGCGCGTTCCCGACATAGCCGCCTTCCGCGAACCCGCCGAGCGCGCCACGGTGAAGAGCCTCAAGGTTGCCGACGCCGATCCGGCTGGTTGCCTTCTTCGACATGACGTATTCGCCACGATGCACGACGCCTGCGGGCTGATACTTCCCGCCGTCGCCGGTATAGCCGCCCTCCGAAAAGCCGAAGATTGCGCCAAGGATGCCGCTACCCATGCCACCAAACAGGCCGGACAAGGGCCCCTTGCCGAGAAGTGCGGCCTGCAACGTGGCGTCGATCAAGCTGTTAAGCAGGTTCTTCAAGGCGCCGTCGAGCGTCTGAGTTCCTGTCAAGAGGCCGGACAGTGACGACGTGAAGGATTCCGCAAAGAACATTTGCGCATTCTTCAGTCCTTCGGTCGAAGCGGCGACTTCCTGATTCTTGACGTTCAACTGATCGGTGAGGGTCAGCTTCTCCCGCATCTTCTGAAGTTCGGCGTCGGTGAGCGTGATGCCGTTGCGCTTCGCCTCCTGCTGGGCCTGATAGACGGCAAGCTCAATCCGTTGCTGGGATACCGACATGCCGGAAATCGACTGTTCGAAGCGGGCGAGGTCCAAGCCTTCCTGCACCGACTGGTTCAAGCTCTTGCGGGCCGCGTCCTGCTGCTTCAGCAATTCCGTCTTCTGCTTTTCAGCATCGGTCGGTGCGAGCGGCTGGGCTCCCGTCGGCGTATTGGCGTAGGCATTACGGATCGTCGCATCGTCCACGTTGCGCAATCCGGTCCATTCCTGCCGAAGTGCTGCCGGATCATTACCACGACGACGCATGAGCGCGCGGGCAAGTTCGTCCTGGGTGTCCTCATCGAACAGACGATCACCGGACAGACCGAGTTCCTTGATAAGTCCCTCAAGGGTTGCGCCGGTAATCTGGTAGCGGCCAAGTGCCGACGAGCCCTTGCCGTCACCATAGAGGGCACGGTTAACAGGGTCCGCGAGCATCTGCTTTTGAAGGGCGCGGACCTGATTGAGGGTCATGCCGACAAGGTTCTGCGCGCCGCCCGTCCAGCGCCCGTTATCGAGGGTCGCGTTATAGCCAGCGCTGCCGCCTTCCACGGCCTGAAGAAGGTCAAGGAAGTTGTCGTGCTTGCCGAAGCGGGCGATGCTCTTGGCGCGGTTCGCAAGGTCGGTCGCGTTCATGACTTCGCCCATCGTCCGGGCGCTGCCTACGGCCTTCTGATAAGCCGCATCAATGCCGTCCGTCGCGGCGAGGGTGTCCAGTTCGGCCTTCAGTTCCGGCACGAGCTTCTTCAGATCGGCAAGCGCGTTCTTAAAATTCGCAGCTGCCGTGACGTTGCCACCGAATGCGCCGGACAAGCTGTTGCTCGCTGCGGACAGTTCCTTAAGCGCCTGCTTAAATTCGTCGCTGCCGCCTGTAATTTCGGTAATCTGCTCATCAACTGCGGACAGTGCCGCGCGAAGCTGGCGAAGCTCTGCCTCCTTCAGGACGTTGAAAGGGTTCGCTTCCGTGTCGGCGATCTGCTTTTCGATACTGGCACGCTGAGCCTGAAGGCGCTTAAGCTGTTCTTCCGGCGAATTGTAGCGGTCAATGATCGCCTGCTTACGCTTGCCGCCCGGATCGCCGGGATTGTTGATGTAGTCGATGATCTGCCCGGCCACGCCGACGCCGGTAATTGCGGCCTGCTTGGCGTAAACCGTGAAGTTGCGCCACATAGTCGCAAATTCGCGGTCAACAGCCCTTGCGGCCTCCTTCTGTTCGTCGGTGAAGGTCCGCGCCTCACTGCGCATCTTCTGGATTTCGGTGACGGATAAGCCAAGAACCTTCGCCATATCTTCCGCGCCGGTTCCACCGAACACTTCATCAAGGATACGGGTCTGCGCTGCCGCGTCCATCTGCTGGAGCTTGCCGATAATCTCATCAAGGAAGCGGTTCGGGTCTTTCAACTTCTGCGCAACGTCGGTTGCGGTGTAGCCGAGACGCTGAAACGCTTCTTCGGCGCTGCCCTTGCCGGTGCGCGCGAACTCGTCGCCCCTAATATTCAACTCCTTCAAGGCATCGGTCACGCCGTCAATGCTCATGCCGGTTGCGGTCGCGACATAGGTCCATTGCTGCCATACCTTCGAAGACACGCCAGCCTTGCGGGCCTCGCGGTCAACTTCGGCAACGCTGTCGGCGATTTCCTTGAGAGCGATAGCCGCGCCGCCTGCCGCTGCCACGAGTGCACCGCCCTTCATGAGCGGTGCGAACATGCTTTCGAGCTTTTCGCCGATGGACGCCGACGCCTTGCCCATCGTCTTTTCCATATTCTGCGCCGACTGCCGAGCACGGCCTTCCATCTTCTTGAAGTTGTCGTTCGTCGCCGAGCGGGCGCGGGCCATGTCCCGCTCATACTTGGTAAGGCGGGCCTCAAGGCTAACGACAAGGCGCTGCGTATCATCCATTGCTAATGTTCCTATGCTGCTTCGGCCATAAGCCGTTCGATTTCGTCGGGGTCGAGTTCATGAAGTGAGCGCTGGTTATCGTTCGCCACGGCGCGCGATACGGCCATTGCGGCGGCAACCGCGCCGTCAATGCGGTCGGTCTTCTTGCCCTTGTGCATCCGCACAAGGCCGGTGTCGTTTCGGCTGGCGACGACGCTATCGAAGTGATGGCGAAGAACCGGATGCCCGTTGTGCCGGATCATGCGCCCGTTCACGGTGCGCTCAAGGTGCCCGATGGCCGGTCCCATCGTAAGGGGTCCCTGTCGCATCTCGATTGCGGGCAAGCCGTCGTCGTGAAGCCGCTGCATCGTCATCCGCGCAAGGTGCGGATCGAAGGCGATTTCGCGCACGTTGTCATTGTCGGCGCAAATCTCGCGAATATGGTTTTCGACCGCTTCCGGCTCGATCACCGGCCCGTCAACCACGTTGATCAAGCCCGCGTCGCGCCACTGCTCATAGGGCACGCCGTCACGCTGCGAACGGCCCTTCAGGTCATCGCCCGGCACAAAGAACCACGGGTGAACGGTGATCCGGCCATCATCGTGACGCCAAGCGCCGACGACTGCGGTGAGGTCACCGTTGACGGACATATCGACGCCAAGGAAGCACGGCAGCCCCGCAAGGTTGGCGAGATCAAAATGCGGATCAAGGCCGCTGTCATAGACACTCATATCGAACAGCGGGTCACGGGAAGCAGCCTGCCAGATATTGAGGTTGAACTGCTGGAACGCGAAACGCTCCGCGGGGCGGTCGGCGGCTTCCTTTGCCGCGGTGCGCAGGGCGTTCAAGTTCGGAAAGCCATGCGCAAGTCCGGGATTGACGCGATGCCAAACCGCTTCGTCCCGCCAATCGTCGCCGGGTGCTGCTTCAAAAATGATTGGCAGATATGCCGGGTTGTTGATTTCGCCGAGCGCGACACGCCGGGCATAATCATATTCGGTGAAGCCGAGGTTTTCAGAACCGCGCCCCGCAGTCGTCGCGATCACCATAAGCGTGCCGCTGGTCTTCACCATGCCGGACTTCAGGGCTTCCCAAAGGTCGCGGCCCTTCCACACATGGATTTCATCGACAAGCACGAACGCGGGCGTCTTGCCGTGCTGGGCCGCGCCGTCGCTGGAAATGGCCTGAAGTTCGACACCTTCGGACTTGAGGACGATCTTCTTCGCACTGTTGTGCGCGTCATAGATGCGGGTCGCGGCGACAAGACGCTTGTCCATGCGGACGATGTTCGCAGCCTCCTTGAAGCCAAGACCGGCCTGCTCACGGTCGGACGCTGCAAAGATTACCTGTCCAGCCGGAACACGTTCCGGGCCGATGGTGTGAAGCAGGGCGAGCGCTGCCGCAAGGCTGGTCTTGCGGTTGCCGCGCGGGATCATCCAAAAGACAGTTTCGACAATGCGCCTGCCGTCCGGGTGCCGGGGTCCATAGATGCGCCGGACGATCCGTTCCTGCCAGTCGTGAAGCTGGAAAGCGGACTTCGGCGCGGTGCTGTTCGGGTGCTTCAGCAACCGGAGAAATTTCACGGCGCGCTCGCCATAGCCGAACGGGTCGGGAATATCGCTGCCGTCAAAGATCCAATCGGGATAGGTGCTCGCCATCACTGCACCATCAGAGGATTGTCGCTATCGTCATCGGCTGACGCGCTGCCGACACGAGCGCGGGAGACAGGCGACAAGCCATATTCGGCGGCAAGCTGCCGGGCCGTCTGCATTGCCTTGTCCTGAAGGCGGCAAAGCTTCATGTCGATTTCGCCGGAACTGCGAAGGGTGTCTTCAATCTCGCGGACAAGGCCACGGGCGCGGCAATAGTCTTCGACGCCGCCGAGATCGCCGCGCGTGATGATGCCGCGTTCAATGAGGCCGGGCATGATCCGCTTCCATTCGGCGCGCGCATAGGCGGAAAGCTGCTTCGGCGGTGCCGGTGCCTTCGCCAGTGCGTTGCTATCGCGTTCGATGGTCGGCTTCACGCCGCGAAGGTGGGTCACTTCAGGGCCTCACCGCGAAGTTCCAGCGCATCGTGCCTGCCGAGTTCCTTGATTTCCTTGATGCCGTAGGCAACGCCGTCATAGGTCACGCGGTCGGCGGTCGTGATGCCAGGGCGATAACGGACACGGAAAATCACGGTCCCGGTTTCGGCCTCGCCGTAGCCGGTGAAGAATTCGCTCGCTGTCTGCTGAAGGACTTCCGCCCATACGGTCGCGACGGGTGCCCACGCCTTTACGACGCTGCCTGAGGGCTTCACGGTTTCCGTCTCGCGCTCAATAGTGATGCGGCGATCCATGTTCCCGATATTGAGCATTAGACAATCCATCGAATGAGGGCTTCGACGGACAGGACGCCATGACCATAAGCGGGGTCAGGATCGCGCGGGAACCGGGATGCGGTCACGCGGAAATGATCGCAATAGCCGCCTTCGATAGCGACATTCCGCTTGTCGAGGGCTGCAGTTACGACGCCTGCGATTTCCTTCGCCGCATCCTGCCCGGCATCAAGCGTCCAAACATGGATATCCAAATAGACCCATGCGGTGCGCTGGCTACTGTAGTCGTGCCCGTGCAAGCTGGTATTGCCGTCGCTCATCATGATGCATGGCGTCTTGTCGGGCCGCGTGCTGCCTGCCCGGATATGGTCAGCCGGAACAAGGTCGGTCACTTCCGGGTTGCCGACAAGGCGGGCGCGAATTGCGGTCTGAAGGGCTAAGGTCGGTTCAATCATTGCTCATTCCATGCGTCTTTGACGGCCTTCTTTGCGGCGCGGTTGATGCGGTTCTGAAGGCGCTTGCGGAGAAGGCGAAGGGCGGGCCAAAAGAAGGGCTGGGCTTCGGCATTGGCAGTGCCGTATTCGACAAGATGCGCGTAACGCACGTCACTGTTTCCAGCGGTCACGATGACTTCCGTTTCACCGGCAACGCGACTTCCGCCCGGCTGCGAATATGCGGGCGTCGAATGTCCCGGCATAGTGACATGGATGCTGTCAATGAGCGCGCCGGTATCGCGGGACGTTTCGGCGAGCGCCTTCTGTGCTGCCGCAAGCTCATCGC
This sequence comes from Rhizobium sp. USDA 4016, assembly GCF_056279705.1. Classification (NCBI taxonomy): domain Bacteria; kingdom Pseudomonadati; phylum Pseudomonadota; class Alphaproteobacteria; order Hyphomicrobiales; family Rhizobiaceae; genus Rhizobium; species Rhizobium sp. USDA 4016. Next base: position 2,936,434 of record NZ_JBWCCY010000004.1, on the reverse strand, counting down.
CGGACTTCAGCAAGGCCGGAAGCACGGCCTCACGCGGCGCGCGGGTGATCCGGTCGAAAGCTGCCATCGTTTCGGCAAGCCCGTTATTGCTCTTATTCGCCATCGCCGAACCACTCTTCGCGGTAGGAATCGAGGATCGAAGTGACGCCGAGCGGCGCAAGCTGGGCCGAAACGCCGAAAGTCGCGATGTTCCTGCACTCGAAATAGAAGGAAACGAGGCGCAAAATCGCAATCTTTACGTCTGCCGGAAGCGGGTCCAGGTCGCTGAGCGGCTTGCCGATGTAATTCGAGATCCACGTTTCCGCGCCGTCGATATAGAGCGAAACAAGCTCATCTTCGGCGCTTCCGTCGATCTTCATGTGTGCCTTGGCGAGGTCGAGGCTTACTGCGCTCATGCGTTATTCCCTGAAAAAGTTATATTGGTGCTCTCTTGTGAAGTGCTCCCCCCGCCGGTCCCCTCCACGTCGCCAAAGTTCAAGACCACCCCCGGAGGGTCGGCGAGTAAGTTGGCGATCACGGTTTCGGCGGGTTCAGACTTGATGCGGTGATAGAGCGTGGAGCGCGACATGCCGATGTAGTCGGCCCATTCGGTGATGCTCATCGTCATGCCTGCAACGGTAATGCCCGAACGACGCGTGGACTGATGCCGCACTGCTGCCTCAAGACTGCCGAGGCGGCTAATGCGCGTGTTCAGCGCGTTATAGGTAATGCCGAGGTGATAAGCCCAGTCACGCCGCGTCAGGCTGAGTCCGTCCACAGTGACGCGCTTCGCTTCCGCAACAGGCTTCGGCAACGGAACGGAGGGAACAGCGGGCTTAGGCTTGGGTGCAGGCTTGGCCTTCGGAAGGCGGGGCCTGAACGTCATCTTAGGCGGTTCCCTGCCGAGCCAATTGGCGATTTCGTTGCGGGTGTCCTGCCGACGCCGTTCGATATAGGCGAAAGCACGCTGCCGGATGGCTATGCATTCGGCTGCAAACTCCTGCTTGTCGATAAGGCGGGCGCGTTCGGCGGGCGTCATAGACTGCGCTCCTGGCGCTGCTTCACCCTGTCATGGCAGGGCTTGCACAAAGGCTGCCAGTTCGCCCGGTGCCAAAACAGGCGCTTGTCGCCACGGTGCGGGACGATGTGATCCACGACAGTTGCGAGACTGGTAACGCCGTGGGTGCTGCACTCCCGGCAGTGCGGGTGTATGCCGAGGTATTCGAGGCGCGCCTTACGCCATTCGTGGTTATAGCCACGGGCACGGGCCGAAGGGCGGCGCGCATCATGGCGGGCATTGCGTTCGCGGGTCGCGGTGCGCTGGCATTCACAAAGGACGCCATGCGGCACAACAAGGCCACAGGAACAGATGCGGGCGGGCTTGCTCATGCCGCACCTGCAATCTTCGCCTTAAGGGCGCGAAGTCCGGCACGGTCAAATTCGGGATCGAGGCCAGCGGCGACATTGCGCGCTGCCTGTTCGGGGTCGGCCTTTTCGGTCGGCTGCTTGTCGTCTTCACTGCTGCCGTGAATAGCCTTCAACTTGGCGATATGGCCGGAATAAGCGCGGTCGATTTCGGTCGGCGTGGCGTTCCATGCGGTTTCGGGCGTCCAGCCGAGCCAGCCGGTCGCCTTCTCATAGAGGTCCGCATAGAAGTCAGGCCATGCGACGGGCTTGCCGGGGTTGGTGACGGGCTTCGCCTGCGGATCGGGCGCGGGTTGCAACATGAGCACGAGTTCGGCGAGCGGCTGACCCACGGCCATGAAGAAAGTGGAAAGCGGCTTTCCAGCTAAGAAGGCCAAGAAAGCCGCTGCATCCTGCGCGGGGGACGAAGCCGCGAGGATGACTTCTGAAATGACGGTGAAGCTGCCTTCGTCAAGCGCCCGGAACAGCGCCGCGAAGCCGAAGCGTGCTTCAAGGATGACTGCGGCCCGCAGGGAAGGGCGAAGCATCACGGTCTTTCCACCGTGCGCAATCGTTACCTGCTCATATGCGGGCCGCTGATAGGTCATGGATTAGGCCGCGACCTTCAGCTTGATGAAGCGGTCGGGATGCGTCACGTCCGCGCCGACACGCTTGCGGGCGTGGAAACGAACCTGCCCCTTACCGGCGAGGGTGTAGGGATCGCGGAGCGTCGAAAGGCCGATGCGGTCAACAATCCTGTAGCCGGACATGTCGCCGAAAAGGATCGGGAACTTGCCAGCGTCGATATCATCCATATCGGGCATTTCGACAATCGGGCGACCGAGAAGCGTGGAAGCTCCTGCGCCCGAAATCGGATCAAGGACAAGATAACGGCCGTTGCCGTCCTGCCACTGCCGGATCGTGCCGAGCGTGTTGCGGTTCATGAGCCAAACGCCGTTCTGCGCATGGGTCGTGGCGATCTTATGATACATTTCGATGATCACGTTCGCCGGGTTCGCGCCGCTGAAGTTGTCAGCAACGCCGGTCTTGATTTCAGCGATGCCGGTCGCGGTCATGATGCCCTTCGGCTGCTTAATGCCGGTGCCCTTCACGAACGCGAGACCTTCGGTCTTTCCGAAGCTTTCGGCGTAGTCGGCCAGAAGCTCGCCTTCGAGACCGTAGGCGTTGTCTTCGAGAAGCTGATTGGAAACGTCGGTGTAGGTCGCCAGTTCAATCGGCGTCAGCGTGACCTGTTCGAAGGTCATGCCGCTTTCGGTGCGGTCTTCGGTTTCATCCACCCACGTTGCGGCAGTGCCGGACACGCGGCGCGGATACTTGATTTCCGGGCTGGAAATGTTGACGACGCGCGCATAGCTGCGGATCGGCGAATATTCGTTCAAGAGCTTGATAAGCTCGCTGCCGAATTCTTCCGGGGCCAGGTATCCGCCGTTTGCGTCCGTCGAGACGGTGAGCGCCTTGACTTCATCCGGGCTGATGCGTTCGACGCCGCGGCGAAGATAGGAGACAAACGCCTTCTTCTCGCTGTTGTCGTTTTCGCCTGCCGGATGGTTGTTGTTCGCGGCAAGCGGGCGGTGAGCCTTGGCTTCCAACTTATCGACGCGGGCCTTGATGGCCTTCAGTTCTTCCGGGGATGCAACCGGGTCGGACTTGATGACAGTTTCGCCGGACGCAATCGCGACGGCCTTATGTTCGTTTTCCATGCTGTTTCCTTCGATGATGGATTTCACTTCAAGGGTGCGGGCGTCCGGGTGGACCGGGCGACGGCAAAGGGAAATTTCGGTAATGGTGAGATCGGTCAGGACACGCCCGCCTTCGGGGCGGGCCTTGTGTTCATGAAGCTGGTAGCCGATGGACAGGCCGGACATGCTACCGGCGACAAGGCGACGGCGTGCCTCGCGGGCGGGGCCGATGCCTTCCACAAACAAGCGGCCCCTTACCTCAAGGCCCTTGTCGGTGACGGTGTGAGAATTCCAGATGCCGACAACCTGCCGCTGTTCGTGTTCAACGATCATCGGGACTTCAGGCGCAAACTTGAACGCGGTCGGTTCGATAAGGTCGCCGTAGCTGTCGGGCTTGCCGAAGGGCCACGCGATGCCGGTCACGGTGCCGGTGTCGTCAATCGAGACTTCAGCCTTGATTTCGAGGGTTTCCGTTTCGGTCAAAGGCCTGCATCCTTCAGCGTTTCGTTGATCGCTGCGGCGAGATCGCCGGAAGCTGCGGCTAAGGCGTGGGCGGCAACTTCAGAGTGAGCCGCATCGAATTCGCTATAGTCCACAACCTGTTCCGGCTTGCCGCTCCAACGGGCGTCAAGAATGTCAAATGCGAGCGGAAACACTTCCATAACCGGGCGGGGCTTGGCGTAGGTATCGACAAGCGTTTGAGCTTCAGCCGGGGAAGTCCCGCCACCGATAAGGCCGGTGCGGATAATTTCGATCATGTCGGCGAAATGGAAATTTTGCCGCATGAAGCGGGCATAGAGCGCGGCGATACCGACGCCGGTCTTCCGCTCAAGCTCATGAATCATTTCGGTCGTGAGGGCGAAGGTCTTTTCGCCGTCACCAAAATAGGCGGTGTGCTGCATTAGGCTGCTTCCTTCGACTGCGGGCGTTCTGCCCTGCCGGTCGTGGTAGTGGTCGTGTAGGGATTTGCGAGTTCGTCGCCGCCCGGCAGTGCGGGCAGGTTCATTGCGGCGCGGACTTCGTTCGGAGTCATGGCGCGCATGGCGACAAGCTTGCCGAAGATTTCGGCCCGGCCTGCCGCGTCGGCGCGCTGAAGGTCATCAATGACGAATTCGAAATAGAGGGTGTCGCGTTCTTCGTCGGTGAGAAGCACGGTCGCATAGGCGTCCTGCCACTTGTCGAGCCAAGGGCGAAGGCAAAGCTGAAGGAAGCTCGCGGCCATCTGTTCCGCGTTGCTCCACGTCGCGCGTTCAAGCTGATAGAGCATGTGCGGGGGAACGCCGAAGATGCGGGCAATTTCGTTGATCTGTTCAAGGCGGTTTTCGATGAACTGCGCATCGGCTGCTGGTCATCGTCGGCTGTTCGAAGTTCCAGCCTGCGTCCAGAATGAGCGGGTCGCCGTTGGCGTTGGACTTCCACTTGCGCCATGACTTCAGAATATTGGCGATGGCTGCGGTTCCAGCTTCGCCACCCTGGAGCTTTTCATTGGTAATGATGCCGCTAGGGCGAGCACCGGAACCGAAGAACTGCGAGGCGTGGCGCTCAAGAACAGCGGCAACCCCGATAGCCTCACGGCCAAGCTTAACCGGCGAGACGCCAGCAAAGGCCGGGATATAAAGAACATCGCGATAGGAAAGCTGCACCTGTCCGCGTTCGGTGGAAACGAGATAGAAGGGTTCGCCGGTCAGGTCATCGCAACGGCGCTGCACCTTTGAAGCGTCGAGCCGGTGAAGCTCAAGGGGGCGGTCGTCCGAAGCGCGGACAACCTGCGCATAGCCCGCGCCATGAAGCAGGGCGTCAATCGTGAGGTCAATGCGTAGCTGCCCGGCGCTGGTCCAGTCGTTCGCGCGGCTATGGGTGATCTTGTAGCCCGTGTGATCCTTGGCCGCGTCCTTACTGTCATCGGTTTCCCGATAGAGCTTGCAAGGAAGTGAACCGATAGTTTCTGAGATCAACCGGACGGCATGAAGAACTGCCGGAACGCGCATCGCGGAATATCCAGTAACGGACACGCCGGACGTAGTAGGAATGACGCCGAAGATTTCATTGATCGCCGGATCAATGAGAGAATACGCTTTCTGTTCTACCGGAAAGCCGAGCGCCTTCTTCGCACTTGAAACAATGCCGGTAAAATTCATGCCTTCGTCCTCAATTAACTTGAGGACAGAATCTCACACACGATTCTGTAAGTAAACACTTACCAATCGATTTTTGTGATAATTTTTAATGAATCATCATTTATCTGAATGGGTTGTGAGGCCGGACCTTTGCGGTTTCTTGCGTGGGAGAAACAACCTTCTTCGTATATCTGGGATGACGCACGATCACTTATGGAGAATCGAATGCGTCGCATCATCGAAATTTTGGACGTGATTCACCTGCTACTCGAAATTGTCAGGTCCATTATCGACCTTGCGCCCTTCCTCTATTGAGGGTGCAAGTGTCCAAGTTCTACGCCGGGATAGGCAATGGCGTTCACAAGTTCCACGCGCTGTTCCAGCATTCCTTGCGGAAGAATGCCATAGCGCCCGGTCATGGTGCCGGACGTATGACCGAGGATGAAGCCGAAATGTTCGTCCAGATATTCGGCCCGGCGAAGGGCATCGGTCGCACCATGCCGGAAGCTGTAGAGGGACAGGCCGCGCCCGGTTTTCATGCCGAGCCGGGTGAGATAGCGCCCAAACTCGCGGCTGAAATCGGCGATCATCTGGCCGCGTGAATTGCGCTCTGCCAGCGGGAACAGGCGCGTTTGCCCGGCCTGTTTCATGCCTGCATGATAGTCGAGGAAGCCGAGCTTCACGAGTTCCTTATGAACCGGCACGACGCGCATAGAGCCGTCAGTCTTCACACTCTTGTCGCCGTCGCCTTCGGTCGTGATGTGCATGATCCAATGGCCGTGTTCCCGCCGAACGTCAGAAACCGCAAGCTGGGCAATCTCGCCCGGACGCGCGCCAGAATAGAGCATGATCAACGGAACCCAAAAACGATGATCGCGGATAAGGACGTTGCCGGGCTTGGCAATGTTCCGCCACTCGTCGGCGCTCTGGCATCCGGTGAACAACGGCGATTTGAACAGGGTGTTCATCTGGTCGGTAGTGAAGGGGAAGACCTTCTTCTTTTTGTCCTTTGCCAAGGACATGCCATCGGTCGGGTTCACGTCAATATAGCCATGCGCCACAAGCCAGTTGCAGAACGCACCGAGGCTGGAAAGGTAGCGGTTGACGGTGCGCGGGGTGAGGACCGGCTTGCCGACTTCCTCATTGTGCTTGACGATCTGCACAATCTTCATTCCGGCAAACACCTTCGTTTCAGTCGCCTTCACCGGATACTTCATCAAGAGGGCCTTCCACTCGCGGACGGCCTTCTTATCGATCCTGTGAACCGGGCAAGTGCTGCCGACATAATCAACGAACGTTCCGATGTCGCGGCGGGCCTGTGCAAGAGTGTCGGCGGTGATGCTGTTCGGGTTCTCTTGTTCGTAGGTTGCGAACACTTCCATGATGCTTTCGCCCGGCGCTGCGGTTTCGCGGGCCTTGCCGGTCGCGGGCTTTACAATGGGATCGGTCGGGGTGCCTGAATAATCGCCCCTGTCGCGCTCAAGGCCGCGTTGCAACCCTTCGATTTCCGCCCGCGTCATGAGGCTGCAAAGTTCGCGGTATACGTCGGAGCCGAGTTCTACAAGCAGACGGTGACGGGCGATGAAACTCTTCACTGCAGGCTCAATAAACTTGATATCGCCAGAAGTCAGTGCGGCCTTGAGGGCGGTCAGGCGACGGGCGCGAAGGTTTGCATCATCGGTGCGCGCCCGAAGCATAAGCTCATAGTCTGTATAGGCGTTGACCATGCCAATGAAGTTATCAGAATTAATTTCGCCCTTGTCGATGCGGCGTAAGAGCTGCTGCTCTTCCGCGTCGATATCGGCGGGCGTCGGCATGCCCCGACGCTTTCGTTCGTCGCGCTCAAGGGTCGCTTCGTAGTGCTGCCATACTGCCGTCGCCTTATCGTCGGCGGTGATTTCACGGCGGGATCGAATATCCTCAAATTCGGTGCGCCATGCCTCAATGATCGGCCACAGGCGCGTCTTAGCCTCATTCTCTTCCTTCGTGCGGAGAGACTTTTTGCGCACCTCGCTGCCGAGGTGCTTCACAAGATCGGTCGGAATATCGATGCGGGCGTAATAGGTGCCGTTGCGTCTTTCAAGGTATGTCAGGCGGGCCATTTTTGAGGTATCCGTAACAGTGCTCCGTAACACCATTCCGTAACAGTCCGGGAAAAATAGGTCAATAAAAACAATTAGTTTTTGGATATCATGGCCTTAAATAAACTTGGATTTTGTTCCTGGCGCCCCAGCCAAGACTGTTCTGGTCCATACCGGACACATAGGTTACGGTTTACTCCTGAGACATAGGTAACACTTTCGGCCCGAACAGCAATCGGTAACAGTTCTCCCGGCCGTGAATTGCGTCTGGTGTCTCTTGCCGCTGTTGCAAGAGCTTTTGCCACTGATAAAGGCCCTTGCGCGAAATCCCCAACTCGCGAGCAAGCTTGCTGACATTGGCGCCTGCAGCCATTCGCTGAACCGCTGCCAGCTTAACCTCGCGACTAAACCGCCGCCCAGGATCGTCCGTCCTCATTAGTTCTCCTAACGGAGAACTGTTACCATGCTTTTGTCTCAAAATCGGAGAGCACCACAGTTTGGACGTTGTTCCAGTCTGCATGTCTCGTCGTCGAAATAGCCAATGAAAGAGAAGGCAGCCTGCAGGCTGCCTTTTCCGCACTGATACTGGCCGCGAAACTCGGCTACTGAGCCGTTTCCGGCGCCAGAAACTCCGCACAATAGGACTTGCTGTTTTCGCCCGGGATGTCGCCGACTGTGCGGATGGAGCGGATGGTGTAGCTGGAATCGGCGGTGACTTCGGCCTGGCAGCGGAGATAGAGCGTGCGGGCGGCAGCGATCTGCTTGCCGCGCTTGCCGTTTTCGCCTTCGGCATATTTCGCCGGGACGCGGATCCTCTTGTAGCCGCCCTTCCAAGTATAAACGGTGGCCGAGCCGTTTTCGGTATCTGCGATCGGCGGGCCGTAGGCGGCGAAGAACTTGCCGGCCGATTGGCCGGTCCAGCGTGCGGAAATCGGATCGCCTGCAGAAGGAATGGTCGTGCAGCCGGCAAGCGCAATGGCAAGCCCGACCGCGGCAGTGGTGCGGAGTTTCATCTAATCGTCCCTGAATTTGTCGCGCATTCGACGGCGGGAATCGCTGTCTGCCAACGGTTTCCGCTTGTCCCGTGGAGCGCTTTAGCGCGGAACCCGGCAAAAGAAAATTGCCCTGTCTTCGCGATGGCGAAATTTGCCGCGAGTGTGGCTTTTTGTTGCAGTTTTAGGCTGCGCCGGGCCTTGTCACCCCTCTGTCAAAAATGCGCCGGGTTTTGAAATTTGGTGCTTGCGCAATAAGATGGGCCGGTCTATAGAGGCGCCGCTGGTCACGGAGTGTAGCGCAGTCTGGTAGCGCACCACGTTCGGGACGTGGGGGTCGAGTGTTCGAATCACTCCACTCCGACCAGCCGTAAGATTCTGATTTTTCATAGAAAAAATGAAACTTACCTCACTTCCCGAAGCTTTCCACCTAATGAAATACCTAACGAAACGTCCGCCGACATCAGCGACGTGCGGTGATGCCTACCGCCAAGCAGTTGACGCATGGCCACATTGGCCACTCCGATCCACATAAGGTCGGTCCTCCTTCTCCCTCTGGCGACATTTGAACCATGATCCGCGTGTGGCATCCGCACGGGTGCGGCATCCATCCCAGCTCCGTGCAGGAGCGGCCACAATCAGCGTTGGAAAACTTGAAATCGTTATTCGGAGTTGAGTGATTAACATTCATCCACAATAGCGTGCGTGCTAGAAAATTCTTCGATTCAGCAATGTGATTCTTCAGCAACCCAAAGGCATCGGATGACTACTCACGACGTTGTCAGGCAAATAAGCTATATTCAGCAAGCTCTCTCCCAAAACAGGAAGCATGTTGGCTTTTTTATTGGCGCTGGATGCCCTCTCTCGGTTCGAGTAAATCACCGTGAAGAGAACGGCAAATCTATTTCAGATGCATTGATCCCGGACGTTGTTGGTCTCACAGGGATTATTGCAACGAGGCTAAAAAGCCCGAATTCTGAAAAGCAGACAGCTTGGGATAAGGTTATCAATCTTGTCCAGGAGGATGGAGGAAACCACGAGAATATTGAACATATACTCACCCAGATCAGATTGCTGGCAAGCGTCGCCGGAAAAAGTTCAGTTAGGAACCTCAGTTCCGGCGAATTGTCAGACCTTGATGAAGAAATTTGCTCAATAATCTCCGAGGTCGTAGATAAGGAGCTGCCTGATCTAAAGACCCCATACCACAATCTCGCCATTTGGTCGCGCTCTATCAAGCGAGAGCAGCCCGTCCATATTTTCACAACCAATTACGATTTGCTACTTGAGCAGGCGCTTGAAGAGTCATCAGCGCCGTATTTTGACGGCTTTATCGGCACGCGGAGAGCTTTCTTCGATTTGGGAGCTGTCGAAAACGAAGGTGATCTTCCGCCGAGGTGGTCGCGTCTTTGGAAAATCCATGGCTCACTTAATTGGAAAATAGACAAGGCGAATAATGTTGTTAGGTCTGACCAATCTAGTGAGGGGCAGAAGCATCTAATCTATCCATCGCACTTAAAATACGATCAGAGCCGAAAGATGCCTTATCTAGCAATGCTGGACAGGCTCAAGGAATTCTTGCTCAGGCCTTCATCTATATTGTTCATGTCTGGCTACTCATTTGGCGACGAGCATATTAATGATGTGATTTGCCGGACATTGGCGTCCAACCCCACTGCGCATGTGTTCGCGCTCTTATTCGGCCAATTGGGCGACGATAAATACAGGCAAGCCAGAACATGTGGTCTTGGTACGCCGAACTTAAGCGTACTTGCTTTCGACAGCGCCATTATTGGGCGCATCTCAGGCGGATGGAAGTGCTCGGATGTACCTTTCTCGTTACCAGAGGGGATCATCGTCCCGCATGAAGAGGGGGAAACTTGTGAGTTGAAGCTCGGCGACTTCATGCAGTTTGGGAACTTGCTTCGCAATCTCACCGCCACAGGTGATGACAGCAATGGATAAACTAGCAAGTCAAGCCACTCTGCTGGGAACGGTGCAAGACGTCAGTGGAACGTCTGTGAGTGTTACCCTTCAAGGGAATCAGTTCTCTGGCCTAAGCTTCGTGAACGGGCAGGGATATCGAATTGGCCAAGTAGGAAGTTTCGTTAAAATCCCTGTCGGGTACATTGAGCTTTTCGGAATTGTTTCTCAGGTTGGTGCAAGTGCGGTTCCTGAAAACATGTCCGTTGAAATGCCGAATGGATACCGATGGATAAAAGTTCAGTTGATCGGAGAGGGGTACAAGGGGGGAAGGTTTCAACGCGGCATCTCTCAGTACCCCACCATAGAAGATGAGGTCCACCTCGTATCCGAGGATGATCTCGCCAGCATCTATGGTAGAAAAGCGGAGCAGCATCACCTCGTAAAGGTGGGCCATATTGCTGGAAGCGAATCTATTGACGCATTAGTGGACATCAACAAGCTCGTTACTCGACATTCGGCGATTGTCGGCACGACTGGATCAGGAAAGTCCACCACGGTGGCAGGGCTTTTGCACGCTTTGTCGGAAACCACACGTTTCCCATCCGCTCGAATAGTGGTTCTCGATATTCACGGGGAATACGCAAAGGCCCTGGGTGATCGTGCAAACATATACAGAGTCAATCCTGACCCTCGAAATGCCAACGAGCGCCCACTGCAAATCCCATTCTGGGCGATGAGTTTTGAAGAGCTAATAGGCATCACGTTCGGCAATCTACCAGCCGACGGAAAAGCCAAGAATGTGATACTGGAGAAAGTAATCCAGCTCAAAGCCGAGACACTTCAAAAATACCCGCAGACCGGCATCAGCCTTGACAACCTCAGCGTGGATAGCCCGATCCCATTTTCTTTGAATCGTCTCTGGTACGAACTCTATTGCCTAGAGTTTGGCACATATTTTTCGGATAACGGAAAACTTCCTACCCCCGCCAATTGGGCATACGAGAAAAATGCAGGCGGTGAAAACATAGTTGGAGACCCGGATAAGGGCATTCCTCCCAAGTTCCGAAAGCCAAAATCTGTCAAGGATGATCCCGAAAAGATCAACTGGTTGCCCGATGTCCTAAACATTCGAGCACAACTCGACAGCTTAGGCGCGAAGCTCCGAATTTCTCGATTTGATTTTGTGCTCAGGCCCGGACGGTGGCGACCAAAGGAAGATGGTGAGGTTGAGGGCGATCTTGCTGAGTTAATGCAAGGTTGGCTGGGTAGCGGTAGGCCCGTGACGGTCCTTGATCTTTCCGGGGTACCAACCACGTTGATGAACGACATCATCGGCATTCTGCTTCGAGTCCTCTACGACGCGCTTTTCTGGGCGCGGAACCTATCGCAAGGCGGGAGGGAGCGGCCGCTACTAATTGTGATGGAAGAGGCCCATACATATTTGAACAACGATTTTCACGGCGCAGCTTCGTCAATCGTCCAGCGAATCGTGAAGGAGGGCAGAAAATACGGAATTGGCGCAATGATTGTTAGTCAGCGGCCATCTGAGATAAACCCAACCATTCTCTCCCAGTGCGGTACGTTCTTCGCTTTGAGGCTCAGCAATGCCACGGATCGATCCCATATCACCGGGGCGTTGACCGACAACCTGGAGGGATTGACAAACATGCTTCCAATATTGAGAACCGGCGAGGCCATCATATTGGGTGAAGCTGTGGGCCTACCGATGCGTACGCTGATCCAGGCTCCGCCCAAAGATCAACGCCCCGACAGCCAAGACCCAATTGTTTGTGATGATCTAGCTCCGGACTTATCGATGATACCAGGAGGCTGGAACATTCCTATGGAACAGAACCCAAATTATGAGGAGTTTGCCCTCGTCTGGAGGCAACAGAATCCTCGTCTATCCCGACAAACAGCAGAGGATGAGCAATAGATGGCTTGGCATACCTATTCGCAGTTTGAATCGTCCAACATTAAGGAAATTAAATACGATGACGCCTTTTCGACCTTGGAGATTACGTTCAACAACGGCGGCGTCTATCAATATTACGACGTTCCTCTCCACGTAAGCCAAGAATTCGAAAATGCCGCCTCTAAAGGGCAATACCTGGCTGTCCACATCAAGGGTGCCTACCGGTACAGCAAAGTTTAAAAGATGGCGATTGTTACATTAAATCAGCAGACGAAAAGACTTCAAATAAGCGGATTTGAAGCTGACAATCAGATACTTTTCAATTTCTTTGACGGGATGGCTGCCTCTGAGCGCGATGACAAGTTCTATCGAGCTTTGTACATTGGCGTTCTCGCCCTCATGGAAGATAGAATTTCCGCATTTTTGTCGAAGACATCAAATGAACTGGGAACAGAGCTTGAGAGTCTTAAGGTAATTTTCGAAATGAAGAAGGAGTTATTCTACAAGTCGGCGGTCAAGGGCAATCTTGCGGAAGAGGAGATTGCTGAATATTTGGCGGCGTTCCTTGCGGAGCAGCGATTGCCTGACAAGGTCGTACTCACCGGCAACGCTGCGGGCAATCTGCATAAAAACAAGACTGGCGATATCGTATCTTATGTAGATGGCAGCGATGGGGTCAGAATAGCGATAGAATGCAAATTTGATAAAGGCGTTCGCCTCGGAGATATCCAGTCAAAGGACGTATTCATCAAGAAAACCGATACGGCATGGAGTCAATTGATTGAGGCTCAGGCGAATCGAGATGCAAAGGTCAGCATAATTGTTTTTGATGCATCCCTTGTGGATGGCAGCGTACTGAATTCTGTTCAGGATGTCAGATATATTCCAGCTGTCGGGTTTGTAGCAATAATTGACTCGCTTAAGGGAGATTATAAAAACCTTACTATCGCCTATATGCTGGCGCGGGATATCGCGGCAAATTCTAAGAATATCGAGTTTGATAGAGAGATCATGTCCATAATTATGAACAGGATCATCAAGGACATAAATGACGCTTTGAGTATTAAGGGGCTAGTTATGTCAAATATCGACAACTGTAAAAAGATTCTCATGCAACTAGATAAAAGCATGTTGTCGATGGAATTCAATCAAAGGTACATGGCTAAGTTCCTAAAGGATGGTTCATTCACAAAAGAGGACCTTCTTGACTTTTATTCTGGTGAGGATGTCAGGGACAGATTCCGAATGCTGGAGAAAGAAATAAAGGCCATTTAGGCGGCCCATTTTCTACAGACCGATTTCTGCGGTTTTCTGTCTTCAACGGCATCAATGACTGCGCTCACGACTTGTCGAGATGGTCCAGAATGCTGCTCGAAATGATCCGTAGTCGTTCACCAGTTGCAGGGGACAGAACGGTGGCTGCATTCTTTCGGGGGATAGGTTTACCTGGACTACATTGCTTTAGAGCAGTGAAGGAAACGGTTCGCTTATTGTCCCGCTTTGATCTTTTCGTGCGCCACTTTGGTGGCAGCTTGCCGTTGTAGATTTCCTGATATGTCCCGTCGGGTTCGATCTTTAGGACCAGAAGGGTCTCCGCTTTGCCGCGAAAGCCGACGCGTTCCGTGTGCATACACGCTTTTATCTGAACTGACCGGCCGAACGGATCAGTCGCATCATGATCCTTGTTACCGGTAGAAGCACCAACCAGATCATAGTCCTTAAGTGCTAGATACTCTCCATAAGCGCCCAGTAGGTTGCCCAAGCCATTCCAATCCATCTTTTCCTTCAGACAGCGTAGGCGGTTCTGTATCGCAAATATTTCGATCATACATTGCTCGACGGTATCGTCTTGTGGAGCACTGGACTTTTCATGCTGGACGGCGACGGCATTGTCCATGAAGTTCACCTGCGTCTTCGTTGATATAGCCCTTAGGTAGCGCGTCAATAGTTACCAAATACGATACCGGGAGACGCGCGATTTGGTCCGTTGGAGTATGCTTCAGCGGACATCTACATCGTTGCCAATAGTGGCGGCCGAAAGGGTTGTTCCTTGCATTCGGACATTCGATTATCCGGACATGATCCAAACGGACGGTCGGAGGCTCCATGTCCACTATTCTCTATGCTCGCGTTTCTACGACAGAGCAAAATCTTGATCATTAATTGATTCAGGCCCAGGCGGCCGGGTTCGAGATTGACGAAGTTATCGCCGATAACGGCGTTTCTGGTGTCGGCACCAGCCTCGCCGAACGCCCACAGGGAAAGCGGCTTTTTGATAAGCTGCGTGCCGGTGACACGCTCGTGGTCCGCTGGATTGATCGGCTCGGGCGGAACTATGGAGACGCGACCGGCACTATCCAAGATTTCCTACATCGCGGTGTCCTTGTGAGAACAGTCATCAACAACATGACGTTCGACGGGGCAACTACAGACCCAATGCAGCGGGCAGTGCGTGATAGTTTAATATCGTTTATGGCCGCCATGGCGCAGGCGCAAGCTGAGGTCACGAAAGAAGCACAGAAGGCCGGGATTGCGGCCGCAAGACGTGATGGTGAGAAATATCGAGGCAAGAAGCCGAGCTATAGCCGCGTTGTGTTTGACCTGGTCCGAGGCATGTTGAGTGCTGGTGCCGGAGCATCAGCAATTGCGAAGGCAACTGAGCTGTCCAGGCAAACGATCCTACGGATCAAGGTCGATCCGACGGGAGCCGAAGCAGCGCTTACGCGATGGGCTCTGAAATCCAGGCAAGCCTCTCAATATGAGTCGGGATTTGCAATGAAGGGGATTTTCCCCTCCGCTGACGCCATTATGGCGGGCTTTGATCGCTCAATCAGGTATGCGCGACGTCCAGCGAGATTAGATTGTGCTTCTTTCTTGCGTCGATCCCTCCCACCATTTGGATTTGGATCACGGAGGTCGCTATGAAGCCGAACGCAGCGCAAATCAGAAAAGAAGAAGACCGCAAACGCCGCCGAGCCGACGAGCGCTTTCGGCGATGGATCGAAGACCTACACCGCCGCCAGATGAACGCAGAGCGCGAGCGCCGCCGCCGATGGCTGCTCATGCTCCTGCTTTGGGTGCTGGAATCCATACCAATGCGGATGTTTTTCACACCATTCGATTCCATCCCGGCCCCGAAGTCGCCGCCCACAACGCCAAGGCGGAAGAGAAGGGCGCGTGACGAGACGGGACAACGTCCTGCGTTTGACCACGACGAGCACATCTTCTGGGATTATTCGACACGTACCGGCGAGCACCATTTACACGTAATGGATGGGCTCACGTACGAAGACATCATCGAGCTTCGCCGGGTACATCAGCCGTACCAGCAGACGCGAAAACCGCAACCAATAGCTGGAATGCCCCAGCGCTATGCCGACGAGCCTCCGCATGTCTGGACGTTGCTTTTCCACCTCCAATACGATTTCTTACGTCCCGATGCTATTTCCGCGTTGAAACTGCTTGTCGACCCAGCGGCATATAATTGGATCGACGCGTGCGCAGCCACCGATGAAGGATGGAAAGAGCTGCGCAAGTGCAGGGCAAAAACACCAGAAATCACGATAGCTGAATTTCCAAGGGCGGCCGCAAGGTGGCAGGCTGCGGCTGTTCGAGAGGCGGAGGAGCGGCTACAGCGGCACGTTATCAAGCCTGATGAGGACGAAGGCAATATGAAGATGTGATCTGGAAGCACTCACTGGTTGCATCCGCGCTCAAGGAAATACAACAATAAAATCACCTTTGGTGACACCATATTAAAACGCATCAATTTAAGTGATAAGTCAGCGCAAAGCCCTGCGTCATCGGCTTCGCCAAGGAAATAGTAAAAAAATACCGACCAAGGAAATTCGGTCAATATTTCTATGAAATATTGTCAGAAAACAAGGAAATATGCAATAAAATCAACAATTGCATTCAAATAAGTGCATTTTTATACTTATGAGTACGTCGTATATAGCCATTGCTCGAAACGACAATGGAAACATACATGAATATCAAATTTGAATGGCTTGAAGATCAGTCGTGCTATCCTATGGATAACGCCATGCTCTCTTATGAGCGCATCTTAAGAGATGCTTGGGACCGTTACGTATGGTTGATCGACATCGGAGGCGAAGCGGATCGGCGTCCGCATAGATCGCTGACTGGGGTTGCCTACTCGGAGAAGGCCGCGATCCGCGACAGCCAGCGCACATTCCGCCTTCTGGTCGACGCTCGTAGGCGAATTCGGATCGTCAAATGACCGATCTCTTGAACCCCAGAAAATTACCTTTATTTCTGGGAGGTGGCATCTAAGTTCGGAGTAAAAACGATGCGATTGATAGTACATGAGGCCTCATAGCAGGTCGTCGACCGTATAGGCTCGCGGTTATAGCGCAAGACGCGCGGTCAAAATTTCCATAACCTTAGACGAAACCAATGATCGCGTAGATACGGCAGTATCACCGATCATAACGGGAAAGACGTACTTATGAAAAGGAAAGTCGATAATACCATTTATTATCATCCCAGTACTGCTGCGGGGGTGCGCAACGATGGCTAAAACAGCGAAGTTTGTCCTTGCCGCGCATTACCGCCAGCTGCCCGCCTCCGCCGCATTTGTTCAGCGTCAGGAGGCAATCGGCGACTATCTGAGACAAAGGCAGGTCGCGTTTGATTCAGACCCGGACCGCGAAAAATCGCCCGACCTTCCGCTTCGACTGCTTGTTCTGGCGATGATCACAGGGATGACCTTTGAACGGCTCCAGTCGACGCTTGGTATGCCGATGTCAACGATAAAGGCGGCGTGCCGTCGCCATGGCATTGATCTCTCAAATCCGAGTTGGATGGCCAAGGACGATAATGCACCAGAAATGCCCGCACCCGGTGTTGCAGTTGACACCCCTTCCATCAAAACCGATCAGAAAGAGGAACGTCCAATGACGTCTAAAACTAAACCCCGTATCAGTGCGGAGAGCCGAAAGGTCCAAATTCTCACTGCGATTGATTGCCATAAAGAGCAGTATGGCAGGATGCCGTCGATTGGTCAGGTCGCAGCTCTAACAGACTTCGCCTGGGCGACTGTGCAAAAATATTGGCCAGCCGACTCTCAAGCGGAAGAGGCGTCTCCCGAGCCGTTTCTCGCTCAAAGGGCTGCTGAACCTGATCCTGAGGATTCCGGGTCTTCTGGGGCCATTATCGAGCTGGCCGCTACGCCGTTGAGCAGCCAAGCCATGGTAGAGGGTGCCATCAAAGCAGCGGATGGCATGTGGAGGTGTGACGCACTGAGGAAGGTCGGAAGCCGATGGGTGCCGCAGCTTCATGCATGGCGAGTCGGCTAAGAAAACGGCCATGGAGAGAGTCGTCCCCATGGGGCGGCTTCGCTCCCACCGATGGCGAACGCGGCCATCTGCGTTGACGGAGGTGGTCCACTACAGCTGTTTTCGGGCCTGCAAGCTATTTGGTTTACCTGCCGAAGGTCGCAGTTCCCATGTCATGGAAGAGCCCGTCGAAAACTCCTGCCGCCGATCTGGCGGCAACATAGATAGTACACGATCCCGTTCCAGAACTGCCAGCAGTGCCGCATTACGCGCTGCTTCGGCATCACGGGTGGCTTCATTGGCTTTCCGTTCTGCTTCGTGTCGACGCTGTTGCTCTTCCTTCATTTTCTCCTGCACGGATCGCGCAAAGGCATTTGCTCGCTCGATTTCGCCGGAGAGTTCATGTCGGATTTTTGCGGCAATTTTTGATTTTCGGAAACCGTCCCAAAGGGCGCGGAGACGAGCGCTCCAACCGCTATAACGCTTGGCATCGGACAGCATGGCGCTCGCTTGCTCTTGCTCCTGTCTGGCACGATCCTGGGCAGCAATGGCGGCGGCAGTGACCTGCTTCGCTTCCTCGATTTTCCGGGTGGCTTCGGCCTGCATCGCAGCAGCCTTTTCCATCGTGCGGTCGACGAAGGCTTCACTATCGGCCTTGATCTTCCGTGCCCGCTGGATGGTCTTTTGAAGGGCCTTGGCTTGTGCCTGTTCGCGCTGCCATTCGTCGCGAGAAAGGCGGCGACGTTGAGGACCAAGGCGCGTGAGCCCGCAGGGAACCGCGACTGCCTCATGGTAGCTATCTTGCCATCGTCTCATCGCGGCCTTGTATTCGGCGTCAGCACGCTTTCCGAGGGCTTTCTGATCTTCGCCGTCATTGGGACCGGCATTCAAAATCGCCCGTTTGGCGACGACCCCCGGATGATACTTCTGAGCTTTCAATGAGGCATCGGAAACTGGAACGACGTACGCATGGATGTGCCAATGCGACTCGTCTTCGTGCCTTACGACGGATCGCAAATCGTCGCCATATAGCGCTTTCAACCACAAAATTGTTGAATGTTCCCAATGCACGACTTCCGATTTTTTGACACCAGTCGGATCGCTTTCCACCTCTTTGACCGTATAAGGATGACTGGCAATAACAGTGTAAAGTGTCTTCTGATCGGCGCGGATTTTTCTCGCTTTGCCGCCTTTGACCTCGACCATGGCCGATGCGGCGGCGGAATCGTGCAGGTCGCGAACGTCATCAACGCCGATCCCATAAACCACGACCGGCGGCGCGGGATTTGGCACATGGACCGAGGCTCCCGGTTTTCGGGACGCCTCATTAAAAATGAAATCCGTGCTCCTGCCATTCGGGTCGGCTTTTCGCGAGTACGATTCCATGTGCGCGAACTGGTAGCCCATACTTTGATCTCCTCCATCGTCGGAGGATCACAGCGGGAATTGCAAGCGACCAGGCGGACGCAAGAAACCTTATCTCCGCTGCCGTCGATTGGCGCGTGGATGTAGAGTTG
Source organism: Rhizobium sp. USDA 4016 (assembly GCF_056279705.1). Lineage (NCBI taxonomy): Bacteria > Pseudomonadati > Pseudomonadota > Alphaproteobacteria > Hyphomicrobiales > Rhizobiaceae > Rhizobium > Rhizobium sp. USDA 4016. The sequence goes on along the minus strand of NZ_JBWCCY010000004.1, from coordinate 2,917,503 downwards.
CCTATCCCGCCGAGGGTCGAAACTGGAAATTGTGATGGTGGGGTTCGATGTTCGCCAAAGTATCGCACAGCTCGAAAGTGCCACAAGCAGCCGCTGGACGAATCAGTTTAACAGTCGGAACCGGCCCGGTGCAGATGCTCGATGTGCCAAAAGAACTAGCTCATGTATCTGACCCGACGCCGTCATCCCAATCCCTCTCATCGGGCCTGCAAAGCCCACCCTCCAGGCTATCCTCAGCGAATAGGTCGTCGCACCATAGGCCTGTCGGGATAAGATGAGTTGATATTGGGGCTGAACGACGGATAAGACTCCTGGGTGAAATTGTGATCCTCCGCGAATCGGAAGAGTTGCATTTAATAGGGGCGGGCATTGCTAGAAATTTTCCACAGGATAGCTAGGCGTAACGATAAGCGGACGGAGTCCGAGATACAGGCTGACGTTCGCCAGTTCATTTTGAGCGCCCCGCTCAATCTGGATGAAGACGACGTCAAGATTGTCTCGCTTGAATCGCAGACCGGAGACCGCAGGCGCATCGATGTCGAGGTTGGTTCGACGGTCATCGAGATCAAGCGCGATCTTCGAAGGGGAAAGGTCAAAGCCGACGCCATCGAACAGCTAGCTGGCTACGTGGAACTGCGGATGAACCAGACTGGCCTTCGCTATGTAGGCTTGTTGACTGACGGCACGGAATGGCTCTGCTATGACCTCGTTGAAGGCAAGTTGCGAGAGGTATCGACGATCACGGTCGAGCCGTCAGCAGCGGGCATGGAGAGGTTCACTGTCTGGCTGGAAGGCGTGCTCGCCACCGCGCAGAACATCGCCCCAACAGCTCGCAATATAGAGATGAGGCTGGGCTCGGGGAGCAGCTCTTACCAGTTGGATTGGGCGACGATGTCGTCGCTTTACGAGCAGAACAAGGATAACCCGACTGTCCAAATGAAACGGACACTGTGGTCACGGCTTCTAACATCCGCTCTCGGTACTGCATTTGAAGACACGGACAAGCTTTTCGTTGAACATACGCTCCTCGTCAATACGGCTGAGACCATCGCTCATGCGGTCCTGGGCCTTCCCATACAATCCCTGAATCCCGCTGCACTTTTGGCAGGGGATAAGTTTGATGAAAGCGGTATTCACGGAGTGGTCGAGTCGGACTTCTTTGATTGGGTCGTCGAGATCGAGGGGGGAGATGTTTTCGTTAGAACGCTAGCAAAACGCCTTGCGCGGTTTGACTGGAGCAAAGTTGAACAGGATGTACTGAAGGTGCTCTACGAGAGCGTCATCGGAACCGAAACCAGACAGCGTCTCGGCGAGTATTACACTCCGGACTGGCTCGCCGACATTGTCGTCCAAGAAACTGTGGTCGACCCCCTTCATTCCCGAGTGTTGGACGCGGCGTGTGGCTCGGGAACCTTTCTCTTCCATGCGATCCGAACATATATCGCTGCGGCCGAGGCAAAAGGCATGCCTGTGGGACAGCTGATTGATGGAGTAACGGAGCACGTTATCGGCATGGACCTCCATCCGGTGGCCGTTACCCTTGCCCGTGTCACCTACTTGCTGGCCATAGGCAGGCACAGGTTGGTCGATCCTGATCGAGGGACCATTCGCATCCCGGTCTATCTTGGCGACAGTCTTCAATGGCAGGAACAAAACACCGATCTGTGGGCTGCCGGGAATCTAACTATCCGGACGGATGATAAGAAGGACTTATTCGGCAACGAACTATCCTTCCCTGATGCGCTTTTGGACAACGCCTCACGGTTCGACGAACTCGTCAGTGAGATGGCCAACAAGGCGTCAACACGCAAGCCGGGATCGGCGTTGCCGTCACTGAATGCAGTTTTTCAGCGCCTTGCCATTCCCGACAAATTTAAGCCCACGATTGAGGCGACGTTCAAAACCATGTGCCGACTGCATGACGAGGGTCGAGACCACATCTGGGGCTACTACATCAGAAATCTTGCCCGACCGCTCTGGTTGTCGCGCCCCAAGAACCGAGTCGATGTTCTGATCGGGAACCCTCCGTGGCTTGCCTACCGCAAAATGACGTCAGATATGCAGGCCACTTTCCGCGCGATGAGTGAGGCGCGGGGACTGTGGGCTGGCGGTGAACTCTCGACCCATCAAGATTTGTCTGGATTGTTCGCTGTCAGGGCCTGCGAGCTTTACTTGAAGGTCAAGGGAAGGTTCGGACTGGTGTTGCCAAACGCCGCCATCGACCGGGAGCACTATTCGGGTTTCCGTAGCGGCTACTACGGCGACGGTTCCGGCAATGCTGCCATCGCGTTTGATCCGTCATGGGATTTGCGGCGTATTCGGCCGCACTTCTTTCCGCGAGCTGCGTCCGTGGTGTTTGGGATGCGCGAGGAACACACTCGCGAGACAAGGGAGGGCGAAGGTACATGGGCCGGACGTAAGATGCCGCTGACGGCGGAAATCTGGAGCGGCAGACTTTCAGAGCCAAATATACCTTGGACGGAAGCCAGCAAGAGCCTGAGCCGAATGCCGGGGCAGGTCAAACTGGTTGGACAGCTAACGAAATCACCATACGATCCAGCCTTTACTCAAGGTGCCATTTTCGCACCGAGGGTAGTTTTTGTGGTCGCCGAGCAGCCTTCGACCTCGCTAGGTGTCCCGGCGGGTCGGAAGTTAATACGCTCCTCTCGAAGCGTACAGGAGAAGAAACCCTGGAAGCAGTTATCTGATCTCACTGGGGTCGTCGAAACTGAATTCATTCGCCCATTCTACAGTGGAGACAACGCTTACGCGTACAGGTTAGGGGAAGCGCAAATGGTCGTGGTCCCCTGTGGCAAAAGCGGGGTCCTGCAGCGGTCTCAGATTGAACTACATCCAGGCCTTAGCCAGTGGTGGAATCGGGCCGAAGCGCTGTGGATGGAACATCGATCCAGTGAACGTCTGACCCTAATGGAACAATTGAACTTTCAGTCGAAGTTATCCAATCAGTTCGCAATCCCGCCGCTGCGAATTGTTTACAATGCCGCTGGTATGCATCTCATGGCCGCGAAGGTGAAAGATAGCAGGGCTGTGATCGCAAGCGGTCTGTATTGGGCTTCCATAGAAACAGAGGAGGAGGCCGACTACTTATGCGCTGTTATGAATGCACCTGTTACGACCGACGCCGTGCGGCCGCTCATGTCCTACAGCAAGGATGAACGGCACATACACAAGCATGTTTGGGAAGTGCCTATACCGAGATATAATCCGGGTAATCCCACACATCGCCGACTCAGCGAACTCGGAAAGCTCGCGGAAGAAATTGTTGCGGCATTCCCCGTCGATTCCAATCTACATTTCGCGGCTACGCGGCGGCATATTCGGGAACATCTCGAAGCGACCAGGGAGGGTCAGGAGATCAACGAACTTGTGATTGAACTTCTGGGGTAGCTGGCGCTTCGGCAATCGTATGGGGCCATGAAAATCGCTCCTCACCTTTTTCTCCGTTCCGCATGATCAGGACGGGCGGCCGCTTTGGGCGGTGGAGGAACGCTCGTCCGGATAGCTGAGAGCAAAGCCATCATAGTTTTACCCTGCGACCTTTTTTCTTCTTTGGATCATACGCATCGAAAAGGAAATCGATACCTTGGACGAACGATGCGACAAGTTGCACTCGGCTTAGAAATTGATCGTCCGTCATGTGTTCGTGACCGCCGTTGTGGTCTGACCGATCCTGCGACACGGCGGCATACGATTCATTATCTTCCCAGATCACCGCGTGCCATGACGTCGGCAGTCGGATGACTTTGAGCAGCGCTTTGGCTGGCATTCCCTGATTTATGATCGTAATTGGTCTCTTGTATTCTTTCATCGCTTCGCTCCCGACAGGACGGTGTTCCTTAAATGTTGGGAGCAAAAGCCATCGGCGGAAAGGAAAAGGAGCCGTCGGCAAAAGCTGTAGTGACCGACTATTGCTTACTTCGTAAACATCGGCCATTCCATGGAGGCTCTACCGAGGGACGACTTCATCGAGAGCCTTCCGGCAGACCCCTCCATGACCGGGGAGGTCACAAACGCAGATGGCTACGCCGCCTTCTGCCTCTGCGCCATGTGTTCGATGATCGAGAGGATCGCAGCCAAGTCCGAATCCACCGGAGCGGGACGCTCGACCATCGACAACACAGCACCGGCATCGAGGCGCGGCTCATCGGGATTGTCGCGAGCGATGCGTTCAACGACATCTCCGATATGCCGCTGCATTCCGGCCTCGTGCCGGTGCTTTCGCACATCGTTCGCGGCTTGCTTCAACAGGGCATCGGCCTTGCTCAATGTCTGTTGCTCCTCCTGCTCACGTTCGCGTTTGGCTTTCTCTTCTTCCCGACGCCGTTCGATTTCCATCGATTCCGCCTCGGTCTGCTCGACAGCGCCCGCAAATCCTGCTTCGCCGCCATATTCCACGCGCCACAGGAAGGTTGAGGCCAGACCATGGCGCATCCAGCGCGACCAGATCGGCGCTTCCACACGACCGACAACATCGTCATATTCGTGATATAGCTGCTCGGCCTCTTCGTCCGTGTCGTCTGCCGCAAGCTCGATCCCTAGCTTTTTGGCAAGCGAGGCCGACACGACGCAAGAACGAGTGCCGGGCATGACCGCCTCGTATTCTTTCCAGCGGGCGAACATGCGTTTGTCGCCGTCCGCCGCAATTGCGATATCCCAAGGCGTCAGCGAGGTTTCAGCCTTGGTCTCGTCTTTGTGTCCGCCGCTGACTTCCCAAGCCATCGACCCCTTGGATGTGTAGTCACTGGCGTCGGCGGCATCGTGTGCGACACGGACCTTGCAACCATGTTTGTCAGAAACCTTGCCGCCAGAGGCGCGAATTTTCTCCTTGTAGGCGTCTGCCAGCCAGTCGCCAGCCGCTTGCACGCGCTTGGCGACCATCTTCCGAAGCTTGTCAGCATCGCCGTCCGCGACGGTAATCTCGCCCGCCGTAGGGCCGTCGACAAGGACGGAAAGGTGCTGATGGTAATGCCACCCATTCTCCCGGCTATAAGTCACCTCTTGCCCGCATATTACGCCCAGGATTTTGTAGAGGTCCGTTGCTTCCACCCACTGCCGACCTTTCCGAGCTTTGCTTGACGCGGTCTGCACGAGGTCTTTAACGAAAGCGAGCGACATATCCTTCGAGTGAGAGGCGGTCAGGACGACAAGTGCGGACATTCCGCCCCGATTGAACGTCGCATCAGCCGCAGCCTGTACGCGCTCTGCTCGTTTCAACGCTTTTGCAGGAGCGCAGGTTGGGCAGAGCCATGGACTGCCGCAACGGTAAATTCCGGAGACACCGGCGCGAAGCTCGCCAGTCTGTTCTCCATATCGCAGGTGGATATTAACGTGCGTTGAGCCTTCCCCGGGCCGCCCGCAACCGCAAACAGCCGGTCCACGCTCTTGCTTATCTTCGGGCCTACAAAGCTTCTGGATTTTCGACAATAAGGCCCATCGGCTGACCGTTGACGATCCTTTGAAGGAATTGGTTTCTGCTTCAGGGAGCGTAGAACCTCCGTTCCCGCTGCGCGGAACCGTAGCTCCTCCACTCCGAACCTCCGTTCCCGCTGCGCGGAACCGTAGCTCCTCCACTCCCAAGGGCCGCCCCTTCGGGCGACCTCTGCGCGGCCTTAGGCCTTGCGATTTCGGCGTCCATCTGCGTGGAAACGGCAGCGCGAACGGCCCGCTCACCATCCGAATTCAGATCGATGGCAGGCGCGTTTGCTGGATCGTCAAAAAGTAGTTTGAAGGGGGTTTTACTATTCGCCTTGTCACTACCTGAAGGCGAGAAATGTTGACATTTTTTTGTTAGAGTAGGGCGTTGGTCGTCGGCTGGGATATGTCCCAGCGCCGGGGTCACTCAGTCGTCAATGGGAGCTTTACAATAGACATGATATCGTTCATCATTTTCTAACAATGATCTAAAAGACGCCGGAGGGGTTCCAGCCCCGAAGATGGCGTCTTTTTTAATGGTCAGAGGAAACGGAATCGGCGTCAACCGCCAATCCGATTCTCACAAGCGGTTATCGACCCACATAGCGACGGCTTCAAACGCGGATAGGGCGTATTGCGCAGCATTATTCGTGCTGATCGTAGCGGAAGGGCCTCCATTGGTGCCGTTGACTGCTTTGGACAGGGAAGGGCTCTTGCAGGGCGGGTACGCTCATGGGCCCCCTGCTTGCTAAAAACCTTTATCTGTTGCGCTACCATTTGATACGATTTTACAACTTTTCAGTGCCAGAGGATCGGAGACGACGTGTCAGATCGGGAAACTAAAACAAAAACATTCGGCCTAAAAACTCCGTACGATCTCTATAAGAAATTGCTCTTCGATATCGAGCGTCTACGATCAAGTGTGGCTTCTGCGAATGTCCGATATGCTGCTTTTGATTGCGCTGTCACAGCCAGCCATATCGTTGATTGGGTGCTGCATTTCAGCCGACGCCAGCCATTTCCGCTTAACGGGTAAAAATCGGCTCAACGCGAAGGGAAAGCCGGAACGGGATATCATTAAGGGATTTGGCGACACGAACGAGGATCGACTTCCCGCGCTGGAATATTGTCGCCAGATCGCCAACAGCGTGAAACATGTCGAAGTGACTCGTGGGAAACCGATGCCAAACATGTCAACAGGCGCGACTGTTCGATTAAAGCCGAAAGCCGCCGCATACGCTTACGTTATCTACAACGATGTCAAATCGCCCGTTATCGAGGTCTTTGAAGAGATGGCTGCTCAGTGGAAAGAGTTTCTTATTGAGGAAGGCCTTTTCAATCCGGATAATGAACCGCCCGATGAGTAGTCGGCAGGCCATCTAATGGCCCGATTCACTCGCTTAATCCCGACCGTTGTTGGTCTTCTCTTCAATCCGCGATTTCAGATCACCTGCGTATTCGATTGCCTTGCGCTTGCTTCGGATTGCTGTTGCCGCACCGTCCACAATCGCCCTGTCGAACAGTCTGAAAATCGATTTCCGAAACACAGCGATCAAGACTATCGGAACGATGATTACTGCTGCTAGCACGCCATAATCGATCAATTGCTGTTTTTGTGCGCGTTCGACTGAGAATGCATCCTAGACCTTGTCTATACAGTTCTTGTAGCGAGCAGACGCGTTCCAGGCTTCCGAGGGCGTTAGGCCTTCTTTCTTAGCGGCGTCTTCATAGAAACCACAGTTGATCCGTAGGTCAGCCTTGCTAGGGAGGTGCCCGCTTTGTATTCCAAGCCAATTACTCATCAATATCCCCGGTGATAAGGCCAGCAGCCATCGTAATGCTAGTGCTTGATTGAGTAATTTTGCCCATCCGGCTCGTGATCAATTCGGAAGCGTTGCGCGAAGACTCTTTCAGACAAGCATACAAACATAAAGTGAGTTGGTAGCCATCTTTCGCCTTCTTGCACGTTCGCCCACATCATGTTGATGCCTCCGTAGTGGGAGCGTATTTTCATTATGTAGTCGTGATTTCCCCATCCAGTGTCCCACTGATATGCGAGCCAATAAGGAGACCGAGTGCCGTATCTAATAATGGCATCAATGACCTCGCGGTATTGATTACGCCATTCTTCCGGTGTTTCCGGCGCAAATACAGTCAGCTCGTCGGTATCGTTCTCTAGGAGATAAATGGAATGCCCCGGCGCAGGTTGTGTTTCCCAACCCGCGTAAACCCGATCAAGTGCTTCTCTCGCATCTAACCGTCGTAAAAAATCGTGCATGAATGGTTCCGCGACTGCGTTATACTACGCGGAAATCAAGCATATCTCTGTAGCTGCTACAATCGCTATTCGGCGGCGTCTATTTCTTCCGCATCGATCAGCTGCCCCTCGATCACCATCGGCTGATCCGGCGTCGTCAGCGCTTTTGGCCGCGTTGTGTGCGTCCGTCGCGTTGAGAAGCGCTGACCAATCATGCTTGTGGGCAAACATCGACATCGACGCTCTGCTTTGGTGCTCCCCATGCACGGTTCCAAAACGGCAACCGCCGCATTAACTCGGCTCGTCTCGTTCTTGCCGCGCAGTGCGACGTCAACAAGCACCTCTAGCATTGGGATTGTGTAAGCCTTTGCCGCTTCTTTCACGTCGGGATGGACTGGTGTGCGGCCTTTCGGATTGCCTGTCTCGCCCGGTTGAAACTGAGCGGCTTTTTGCGCTGGCGTGCGTTCCTTCTTCTCTTTTCTCATTGTGCACCTTCACCTGGCACGATTTTGCCACCAACGTTTCGGACGATCCACTTGCCGTAGCGGGTATCTGAATCCTGCCAACGGCATCCTCAGGATCGAACAAATCTTCAAGCAAACGATTATTTGCGGCGGCCGACATCTCCAAACCTCTCCCATCGCCTTCGATGGTCGTGGCAACGAGATATCGGCGAATGACTTTGTAATAGAGAGAGCCATTGTATGCGGAAAGACGACGAGTTAGTCCTCCCGACCACCAGTCGTCTATGTACTCGGGCGAACCGCGATACCATCCGCTTTCCGTGTCGATGGAGATCAAAACGATTGCCCAACTTGGATAGTCAGGTGAGGTATGGGCCTCATAATAGAGGGGCGACTTTCCTCGCCCTTCCCAGTCAATGGCCAAGCCGAAGCGTGAACCCGGCGCGTGCCACAGATCATTGATTACTATCGCTTCAGCTTTCCTGCTGAGCGAACGGAGGTTGGGGATTTCAAGCATTGCCCGCTCCACGCCAACGAGAGAGCAGCACTCTCGCTAGCACCAGATCACGCAAAGGTTTTACCAGCTCCTCGCCCTCGCACGTCCTGCGATGAATTTCCGTGTATTCTTCGTCGGAAAGAGTAGTCGCTCCCGAGGCGTTGAAGTCCTGCCAAAACTTTGAAAGCCACTCCTTGTGTGGCATCAAGTCCGCGATGTGCTTCTCGATCAAGTCTTGCGCTTTCCGGTCGTCTTCAGTGTGACAGGGAAGCTGGCGGGTCATTCGGAGCGTTTCTTGGAGGTTCATATTTTATTCCTTTGATGAACAGGGAGATCAAAGGGCGCAATTAAGCGCCCTCCGAGAGCTTGCGAACGCAAGGGAGGGGGATCACCGACAACGATGATCAGAAGCCTTCGATGAATCGAAGGCAGAGCCGCTTATTCGGCGGCAGACCCCGGTAAACCGGGCGCTATTCAAACGGGAAACATATTGTCCCAGTTTTCGACTCCCGGCGGACCGGGAGCTATTCGAGCCGCCTTTGCGGCGGTGCAATATCGCAGATCATATTCAGAGCCGTCGTCGCGACGGTTCAAATGAATCCCGAACCCCGAAGGGCCGGGTAATCCTTCTTTCCGCTTATTAGCCGCCGAAGCGGCTAATAAGCGGCTGCGGACCTATAGACATCATGTCTGCCGCAATCCCTCGCAGGGAAACAAAAAGGCGAGCCACGCTGAAAAGCCATCCTCTCGGACGTTCTCTTCCAATCCCTCAAAGGGAAACAGAACATCCCTGCGCTTGCAGGGTAGACGTGGCATTCACCTACCAGCTTCAGGTTTCCCCTGGGCTGATGCGATAAAGATGAGGCAAGTCCCGGCATCGTTCAAGCGGGATTTTGAAAATTTAATATCGTGTTCATGTTATCGTTCGCGGAAAATGTCAACATTATCTGGCAAAATTAGAACCTAGTTCTATAAATCGGCCAAATACTGATAATTTCATTTCCGGATACTTGAGGCGCATATGGCAAATTAAAGTTTCTGCAAGAGCATCGGAAAACTATAATTTTTCATCGATTATTTTTCGCAGTCTTCTTTGAAGAAATTACACTCATTGGCGCTGGCCTAGTCCCGACCAGGGCAGGTGCGGGGCTTTGCCCTCCTTCTGTCCTGCTCGGATTGCGGTAGGATTAGGTCGCTTCGTCGCGTCAAGAAAAATAGACACGACCGTGTCGCTTCGCTCCCGCACTACTCGCGTCGATTTTTCCTGACCCGCCTACCGCTCCGCTTGCTTGCAACCAAGGCCAACGATCCCTCCCAAGATCATTAAAATCCAACCAAATCTGTTTACTGATACCATTCCATATGCGGCATCATTTCCACCGCAAGGATTCTCAAGAATCCGCATTTCTGCTATAAAATCCTCAATGAAATCAAAGAGAAATGAGGATTTTCAATGCGCCAGACGATCACGAAAATTAGGGGTTTGACGGTTAATATCGAAGTTATTGAAGTCCAGCAGCAGGACGCAAACGGCTCCCTGATTTGCTACGTCGCATCCATCTACGTTCAACGGCACGGAAGCAAAGAGAAAAAGCTCGTCCGCAAGTCCCGGCTCCCCGGAACTGCTGCGCAACTGAGGCTCGAAATTCAGCGAGAGGGAATCCAGGCGTTCGACCGGATCAAGGCAATCTCTTGAAAAACGCTGCACTCGCGCTTTAAGTAAGGTGGTCACTGGGAAAGGTGACATGGATGACAGACGAAGAATACGAACAATTTCAGAAGGAAGTCGCGGCAACGATTGCGGAGACCGAGCGCCTTTCTCAAGCCCGCGAAGAAACAATAGCAGAAGCCTTGCGATTGGATGCGGCTATCACCGAGGCATGCCGCCTTCTTGAGGTTTTCAATCCCGCCTCGGACGCACCGCTGTCACTTCCCGAGGCTGTCTGCCTCCCCGAACTGGGTGGCACCCTTTACCGAAACTGTGAATCTGAACCGTCAAAAACGGTTACTGTGAAGACGTTGCGTCTAGCGATTGAGCGCGGACAGTTGGCAACGACACGACTTAACACCAAAAATCTTTACGTCACGCGACGCCAAATTCAGGAGTGGATCGCCTCATGCCAAGACCAGCAAAGCCCCCGCATCTCGTCTGGATCAAGCCAAAGTTTCATCCCGGTCCCGAAAAGAAACTTAAATCGCGGGGATATTGGGCGATCAAGCACGGACCGAAGCTTGTTAGCACGGGACTCGGCTTTGAATTTCGTTCGGACGCTGAAATAAAGCGTCATGAGTATGAAGCCGAGCTTTACGCGCAGACGCCCATCACAGATCACGGCAAGGATGTTCGCGAGGTGCTCGTTGTCGATCTCATCCGTTTCTACATTGAGCGACACCAGAAGAAGATTGCGAAGAAGTCGAAAGAGAGAAAACGCGATTATTTGAACACCGTAGAACGCCTGATCACCTTTTGGTCCGGCAAAACGATTTACGATATCAACGAAAAGAATTGCGCGGCATATCAGCGGAATGCCCGACCCGGAAAGCCGCTTGCCGACAACACCGCTCGCCGCGAGCTTCAGGACCTGAAAGCAATGGTGCTATTCGGGGTGAAAAAGGGGCTGTGCGAACTTAAAGGTCATATCATCGACTGGGAGCTACCTGACGCGCCAGAGCCTCGCATGACCTTTTACAGCCATGCCGAAGTTGCGAAGCTGGTGCGCGTAGCGTACCGCGCCAAGAACGAAGCTATCGGCTCGAAAGGGCATAAGACCTCGAAACACTTGGCACGCTTCATATTGATCGCGGTGCATACGGGTACCCGTGCCGAGCGGATCGAGCAAGCTTCTTTTGAAAAGATCGATAATCGTCCATGGATGGACGTGGAGAATGGGATTTTTTACCGGGCAGGGGTTCGGAACAAGACGCCGCTGAATAAACTGGCCGATCCTGTTCGCATTCCAGATCGCCTTTTGCACCAGCTTAGGCGATGGAAAGCGCAGGGCTCAACCAATGTCATCGAGCACAATGGAAAGCCGGGCTCAACACGAAGAGGGTTCTATACGCTCAAGTATGAGGTGTTTGATGAAGAGCGAGCCAAGGAAGTCAATCGTCATACCTTCAAGCATACGTGTGCGAGCTGGCTTATGGCGAAACGCGTCCCGCTCGACATCATCGCGAAGTACCTCTCAACAACGGAAGAAGTGATTGATGCCGTCTATGGCCATTTCTCGCCTGGTTTCCATGCAGAAGTTAACGACGCTATGAAGGCGGACAGGGAAAAGCGGATTGCAGAGGCGCAGAAGAAAAAGGCGAGGCTAGCAAAGGCAGCATAAGCGGCTTTCCCAATCCGCTTAAACACCCCAAATCAGTTAACTGGCTATCAAGGGTCGATGCAGATAATTTGAGGTCTAGCCACATCAACCGATAAATCGGAAGTCATGCAGCCGCGCTCCGCGAACCAAGCAAAGACAATATGGCAGGAAATGATCGACACGGCGCAAATCCAGGGTGTCGATGAGCTGAAGAGCCTGATAGCGCAGCGCGGTTGGACACTTACGCGGGACGGCCGGAACTATATTGGCTTCAAGGACGCCTTAGGCGGTCGAGCGAGGGTCCACTTTCCATTCCCAAACGAGAACGGCGTAGGCGCTCTTGCAAGGGCTGCCAAGGCCAAAAGCCAGGCCATGGCTACATTCCCGGAGGGCTGCTTTATCTACGTGCTCTTCGCTCAAGCAACTGGCGAAGACGCGTGTTACGTTGGACAAACAGTCAATCTCATGCTGCGAATGAAGGCACACTTGCGGGGTCGGTCTGACGGACGTGGTTCGACAGCGCTATTTGCGGTTGCCGAGAGGCTCGGCGTACCGTTGAAGGTCTCGCTCTTGGACTTCCTTCCAAAGGCTGATTTGGAGCACGACTTTGCGGCATATACGCGCGAGGAAGCTAAGTGGTTTTATAGATTTCGTGATGCTGGCTGGCGGACTCCTGGCTCGACATCCTGGGGTCAGTTTCGAAGGCCAGATGACAACAAAAAATTTTCCTTAGGCGAAGTAATTTCTGCCGCCGCGCCGCTGACCGAGGCAATAGCAACCGGCTTTCGGTCACCCGCTGCACATCGCTTCTTTGATTCGGGTTCGCGACCCTGACGAAGAGATAAGCTTCGCCCGCCGGACTTACACCTAACGATATCTAACGGAACAACGGAAAAAAGCAGGAACGAACAAGCATCAAAGATGTTGACGAAGCCCGGAAATCCGGGCTTTTCGCTAAAGAGCCCGAGCTTCGGGACGTGGGGGTCGAGTGTTCGAATCACTCCACTCCGACCAGTCGATTTTCCCGAATTTCCCCTGATCCCGGGCGAGTATTTGCGCCGCACACTGCGTGCAGCGATCCGTTTGCGCCAGATGCGTAACGCGCGCCTCGACACGGCAAGAAAAAGGGGCCGTCCGGCCCCATCTTCAGTCTCAGATATCGCTTGCGGCGTTTTTCCAGAGTTCCGCCGCTTCCGCTGCGGTCATCCGGTGCACATGCGCCTCGTCGCGGCGGGTTGCGAAGATCTCGCTCGCCATAATCTGCTCGGCGAGGTCGGCGGGAAGCGAGAGGATGACGCGCGCGTCACCGGTGTGAAGTCCGCCGAGTTCCGAGCGCTTGCCGGTCACCATGCCGCCGGCGACCGTATTGTTGGTGTCCGGGTCGATGAGGATGAAGGAGCCGGAGGAGCGGTTCTGCTCATAAGGATCGAAGATCGCCGCTTCATCGAAGGCGAGGCGCACTTTGCCGATGGCATTCATGTAAAGCCGCTCGGCCACGTTCCAGGCGCCGGTCTTCAGTTCCAACTGGCTGAGGGGCTGCACCTGGACGCGCTGGCGGCGGCTGCCGCTCTTCAGCCAGTAGCGCTTACCGGCCTCGATGCCTTCCGGCTGCAGCGCCACGATCTGCGCGTCGAAGGCAAGGCCGACCTGCGGCTGGCTGTCGATCGAGACGATCATGTCGCCGCGCGCGACGTCCACCTGTCGGTCGAGCACGAGGGTGATTGCGTCGCCCGCGACGGCCGCGTTGCGCACGAGGTCGAAGGTGACGATCTTGGAAACATTGGCGACCATGCCCGATGGCAGGATCATGACGCTGTCTCCCGGCTTCACCGAACCGCCGGCAACGGTGCCTTGATAGCCACGGAAGCTTTCGCCGGGACGCGACACGCGCTGCACCGAGAGACGGAAGCCGACGGTCTGCGACGAGCGCACCGTGGCAAGCTCCAGCGTCTCGACCAGCGTCGGTCCCGAGTACCAGGGCATGGCGGCCTGGCCGGAATAGACGACGTTTTCACCCTTCAGAGCCGACATCGGGATCGCGGTGATCTGCTTGACGCCGAGCGACAGGGCAAATTCCTTGAACTCGTGCGTGATCTTCTCGAATCCGGCGCGGTCGTAGCCGGTCAGGTCGATCTTGTTGACGGCAAGCACGAACTGCTTGATGCCGAGCAGCGAGGCGATCGTCGCGTGGCGTCGCGTCTGCTCGAGGATGCCGGCGCGGGCATCGACGAGCAGCACGGCAAGATCGGCGGTCGAAGCGCCGGTTGCCATGTTACGGGTGTACTGTTCGTGGCCGGGCGTGTCGGCGACGATGAAGGCGCGCCTGTCGGTCTGGAAATAGCGATAGGCGACATCGATGGTGATGCCCTGTTCGCGCTCCGCCTGCAGGCCGTCCAGAAGCAGTGCGAAGTCGGGCAGGCCGAGATCGTTTTGCTTGCCGGTGGAATCGCGCTGGAGCGTCGCCGCCTGGTCTTCCTTGACGGCCTTGGTGTCCCAGAGCAACCGGCCGATCAGCGTGGATTTGCCGTCGTCGACGCTGCCGCAGGTGATGAGGCGCAACGGCCGCGTGTCGCGCGTGGCCTTCAGCGGCTCGGCGGCAGGCAAGGCGATGGCGGTTGCAGGTGCTGCTGCAGTCATCTCAGAAATATCCTTCACGCTTCTTCTTTTCCATGGAGCCGGACTGGTCGCGGTCGATGGCGCGGCCCTGGCGCTCGGAAACGGTTGCGATTTCCAGCTCCGCTATGACGTCTTCAAGGGTGGTGGCGGTGGAGCGGATGGCACCCGTCAGCGGGAAATCGCCAAGGGTGCGGAAACGGATCATGCCTTCCTGGCGGACTTCGCCGGGAAGGAGTTCCAACCGCGGGTCTTCCGCAAGGATCATCATGCCGTCGCGCTCAACGTAGGGGCGCTTCTTCGCATAGTAGAGCGGCACCAGCGGAATGTCTTCGGCCTGGATGTAGCGCCAGATATCGACTTCGGTCCAGTTCGACAGCGGGAAGGCGCGCACGCTCTCGCCCTTGCGGATCTGGCCGTTGTAGATGTTCCAGAGCTCGGGCCGCTGGTTGCGCGGATCCCAGCGGTGGTCCGGCGTGCGGAAGGAATAGATGCGTTCCTTGGCGCGGCTTGCCTCCTCGTCGCGGCGCGCGCCGCCGAAGGCTGCGTCGAACTGTCCGGCGTCGAGCGCTTGGCGCAGCCCCTCGGTCTTCATGATGTCGGTGAAGGTCGCGGAGCCGTGGCTGAAGGGTGTGATTCCTTCTGCGGCGCCGCGCGGATTGATGTGCTCGACCAGGTCCAGGTCATACTTCTTCGCGGTCTCGTCGCGAAAGGCGATCATCTCCTGGAATTTCCAGCCGGTGTTCACATGCAGCAGCGGGAAGGGTACGCGGCCCGGATAAAAAGCCTTACGTGCCAGATGCAGCAGCACCGACGAGTCCTTTCCGATCGAATAGAGCATCACCGGACGCTCGAATTCGGCCGCAACCTCGCGGAAGATATGGATGGACTCGTTTTCCAGAGCCTTCAGGTGCGGATCGAGCGGCGGCTTGGCGCTCTGTGGATTGTTGAGTTCCGTATCCGGACGGCTATCGGGCATTTCCTACTCCAGACTTTCGATCATTGGCAAGGAGGCATTTGCCCCTCACCCCAATGCCGCGCTCGGCGGCTCGTTTTCCGTCCCCTCGCCCCGCTTGCGGGGAGAGGGCTAGCGGTGAGGGGCCTTGCAGTCCGGCCCGTCAAACTCACCCTACCTGGCTATCGTGCTGCAACCGCTGTCGCCTCTTCGCCGACATGCAGGCCGCATTCGCGCTTTTCATCCTGTTCCCACCACCAGCGGCCGGCGCGCTCCGGCTCGCCGGGCTTGATGGCGCGCGTGCACGGCTCGCAGCCGATAGAAGGGTAGCCGCGGGCATGCAGCGGATTAACCGGCACGCTATTGTCGGCGACGTAGGACTTGATTGTCTCGATATCCCAGTCGGCAAGCGGATTGATCTTCAGGAGGTGCCGTTCGGCGTCATATTCCGCAAAAGGCGTTTCCGCGCGCGGTTGGCGGACTGACCGCGGCGCAGCCCGGTGATCCAGATCGTTGCGCCTGCCAGCGCCCGCGCAAGCGGCTTCAGCTTGCGCACGCCACAACAGGCATGCCTGGCTTCGACGCTCTCGTAAAAGCCGTTCATGCCGTATTTCGCCGCATAGGCGTCGATATCGGCCTGCTCTGGCTCGTAGCGGGTGATGTGGATGTCGTACTGGCTTTCGGTTTCGTCGATCAGCGCCAGCGTCTCGGGGAAGAGGCGGCCGGTCTGCAGCGTTACGACGTCGATCGGTAGGCGATGATTGCCGATTTCGGCGGTGATCACCTGGTCTTCGATACCAAGCGATGTCGTGAAGACGACTCTTACGTCTAGGCCGGCGACAAACGACAGACGTTCGGCCAGGCTCAAGGTCGCAAGTTTCGCATTCAGCGTTTCCGCTTCTTCGATGATATTGACAACAGTCATGGGAAACCCTGTCCTCGATGTTGGCCGGAGTATCGCAGCTTGAGGGCAGATCGCACAGAAAAACGGATTTCGAAAGCGGCGCATACGGGAGCAAATATCTCTCCGAAGCCGCTGCAATGCAGAAAAGCAGCCGTGTCAGGCCAGCAATCTGTCGAGGCTGTTTTAATCTCTATAAAATTAGTAGGGTTACACGCTGCCTGTCAATTCGAAATCTGAAGTGATGTCGAAAAAGATGCAGGAAGCGCAATTCCAGCGTAGAATTCTGTCCGTTGGCCGGGCAAGAAAAACAAGGCCAAAATGCTTGTCTTCCAAGGCTTTCGCGGGCGCGTTCAAATTCCGTTCATGCTGGCTGTGCAATAGGAGATAGGTAAGCTTGTGAAGTGGTGCGGCACGTCGCATCGCTCGTGTGTGTGACGGTCCAAAATGATTACGCAGAAAGCAAAATACGCGCTCCGGGCGCTGACGGTACTGGCGGAAGCCGATGCCGGCGAACCCGTCATGATTTCGGACATCGCAGCGCAGCAGAAAATTCCGAAGAAGTTCCTCGAGCAGATCCTGCTCGATCTTAAGCATCAGGGCATCGTCGCGAGCCGACGTGGCAAGGCGGGCGGCTATCTGCTGTTGAAGCCCGCCGACATGATCACCTTCGGCGAAATTTTGCGCATCGTCGACGGCCCGATCGCGCCGCTCCCATGCCTTTCGATCACCGCTTATCGCAAGTGCGACGATTGCGACGGCGAGCAGACCTGCAAAATCCGCAGCGTCTTCGCCAAAGTTGCGGATGCAACGCGCAAGGTGCTGTTCTCGACGACGATCGCCGACGCGGTCGCGCCGGCAAAAGGCGCAGAGGTCACCCGCCTTCTCGCCTGACGGGCGGCTTCTTCCCTTTCCATAGACAGCCGCAGGTTCGCGAAATCATCTCCCTGCTTCAAGATTTGGTGAAAAGCCTTTCAAAGCCGCCGGCATGCGCCAATTCGGACCTGTTCGGAAAAGGGCAGGGAGAACTGAAATGCGTGTCTTATCCACAAAGCAGATCGTCTTGAGCGCGGCCCTCGCGGCAGCTTTCGCGACCGGCGCTGCGGCGCATCACGGCTGGTCATGGGCCGAGGCCGAGCAGATGGAGTTGAGGGGGACGATCCAGAAGATTTCCATGGGCGGCCCGCATCCCGCGCTTGACGTTGCGACCGCCGATGACGGCGTGTGGCGCGTCGAACTCGGCAATCCGCGCCAGACGGAGCGCTCCGGCTTCGTCGAGGGCTCGGCGAAGAACGGCGATCCGATCGTTGCGATCGGAAACCGTTCGCTGGATCGGAATGAAAAGCGCATGAAGGCCGTGCGAATCACGGTCGGCGAGAAGCGCTACGATATCTATCCCGACCGAATCCAGACGAATTGACCGCATGGCGATCGAACTTCTGGAATGGCTTGCCACAACGCCGCTCGCCGCAGGGTTGCGGCGTTCAGCGCTGCTTTACATGTTCGTCAATGCTTCGCATATCCTGTCTATCGGTTTGCTGCTCGGCGCCATCCTGCCGCTCGATCTCAAGGTTGATGGGCTTCTTTCCGTTGGTCCCGCTTTCGGTGGTCGGACCATTCCTGTCGCGCGCAGCGGCGGTCGGTTTGACGGCGGCGATCGTCACAGGCTTCTGCCTCTTCAGCGTCCGGCCGATGGAATATGCCGGAAACCCAGCATTTTTGGCAAAGATCGGATTGCTGGCAGTGGGCGTTGCCAATGCCGCCATCGTGCATGCCAGGGACAGCTGGCGAAAGGCGATTGCCGGAGTGGTCGTTGCAGCGAGCTTGCGCATTGCAGCCATGGTTTCGGCGGCGGTATGGATTACCGCTCTCATCGCCGGGCGGTGGATCGGTTTCATATAGTCTGCAACTGCGGATATCCAGTCGATTGATATCGGCAATAGGCGCGAACAACATCCCACGAGACTGCTGGGCATTCGTGTGCCCTACCAGCTCTGATTACCGGTCGCTCAGTGCCCAGCGCGGATTGACCCAGGGCTCCTGGTTCGAGCGCGGCAGCGGCTGCTTGCCGAGGATATGGTCCGCCGCCTTCTCGCCGGTCATGATCGAGGGGCCGTTGAGGTTGCCGTAGGTGATGTGTGGGAAGATCGACGAGTCGGCAACGCGCAGGCCGTCGACCCCAATGACGCGCGTCTCCGGGTCGATCACCGCCATCGGGTCGTTCTTAGCGCCCAACTTACAGGTGCCGCAGGGGTGGTAGGCGCTTTCCAGATGCTCGCGCAGGAAGCCGTCGATCTCGTCATCCGTCTGCACCTTCTCGCCCGGCTGGATTTCCGACCCGCGATAGGCGTCGAAAGCCTGCTGGCCGAAGATCTCGCGGGTGAGGCGCACACAGTGGCGGAATTTTTCCCAGTCATCCGGATGACTCATATAGTTGAAGCGGATGATGGGGTCGGCCTTCGGATCGGGCGAGCGCAGGGTGACGGATCCGCGCGACTTCGAGAGATTGTAGCCGACATGCACCTGAAAGCCGTGGCTCTTCGCCGCCGCCTTGCCGTCATAGCTGATCGCCACCGGCAGGAAGTGATACTGGATGTCCGGCTGCTTGATGCCGGCTGCCGAGCGCAGGAAGGCGCAGGCTTCGAACTGGTTGGAGGTGCCGAGGCCGGATCTCGTGAACAACCATTGCGCGCCCGCTACGCCCTGCCAGAACCATGGCAGCCAGGAATAGAGCGAAACCGGCTTGGTGCTGACCTGCTGGAAATAGAATTCCATATGGTCCTGCAGGTTGGCGCCGACGCCTGGCCGGTCGGCCTTCACCTCGATGCCGTGCTCCTGCAAATGAGCGCCAGGGCCGATACCGGAAAGCATCAAGAGCTTCGGCGAGTTGAAGGATGAGGCGGAAACGATCACCTCGCGGTTCGCCTTGATGATTTCGACCTTGCCCCGGCGCTCGATCTCGACGCCGGTCGCGCGGCCGTTCTCGATAACGATCCTGCGCGCCAGGCCGTAGGCGATGTCGACATTCGGCCGCCTCAGCGCCGGCTTCAGATAGGCGCTCGCCGCAGACCAGCGACGGCCGCGGAAGATGGTCTGCTCCATCAGCCCGAAGCCTTCCTGCTTCGAGCCGTTGTAGTCGTCCGTCGCCTCGAAACCCGCCTGCTTGCCGGCTTCGATGAATGCATGGAACAGCGGGTTGCGAAAGCCGCCGCGTTGCACATGCAGCGGGCCGTCGGTGCCGCGCCAGCCTTCCTCGCCGCCGTGCGAATGCTCCATGCGCTTGAAGTAGGGCAGCACGTCCGCATAGGCCCAGCCCTTGGCGCCGAGCTCTTCCCAACGGTTGTAGTCCTCGGCATGGCCGCGCACATAGACCATGCCGTTGATCGAGGAGGATCCGCCGATCACCTTGCCGCGCGGCGCGGTGATGCGCCGGCTGTTGAGGTTCGGTTCGGGTTCGGAGAGGTAGCCCCAGTTGTAGCGCCTCATGCTCATCGGCCAAGCAAGGGCTGCCGGCATCTGGATGAACGGCCCGAAGTCGCTGCCGCCCGCCTCGATGACGATCACGCTGTTTCTGCCGTCTTCCGAGAGACGATAGGCGAGGGCCGACCCTGCCGAGCCGGAGCCTATGATGACGAAGTCTGCTTGCATGATGTACACTCAGTATGTGTTGGCCTTCCCCTCCCCACAAGCGGGAGGGCTTGGCTCTTCTCAATAAGGCGCCGCTACCGGCCCCATGCCCACGTAAACCGTTTTCAACTCCGAATAATGCTCCAGCGCCGCAAGCGAGTTCTCCCGCCCGAAACCGGATTGCTTCGAGCCGCCGAAGGGAATTTCGACCGGGCAGAGATTGTAGGTGTTGATCCAGAGCGTGCCCGCCTCGAGCTGGTCGGCGACGCGGTGGGCGCGCGTCAGATCGGCGGTGAAGACGCCACCCGAAAGGCCGAATTCGGTGGCGTTCGCACGTCCGATGACTTCGGCTTCGTCGTCGAAATCGAGCACGCACATCACCGGCCCGAAGATCTCCTCGCGGGCAATGGTCATGCCGTCGGTCACGTCGGCAAACACGGTCGGCTGGACGTAATAGCCTTCGCCGGAAACATTGTTCGGAATGCCGCCGCCGGTGACGAGTGTCGCACCCTCGGCCTTGCCCTTGTCGATGTAGCTCAAGACCTTCTGTCGCTGGTCGAAGGAAACCATCGGGCCGAGCTGCGTCGCCTCTTCCATCGGGTCGCCGATCAGGATCGCCTCGGTGCGGGCCTTCAGCCGCCTCAGGAACTCGCCCTTGATCTTCCGCTGCACAAAGACGCGGGTGCCGTTCGAGCAGACCTGGCCCGTCGAATAGAAGTTGCCGAGCATGGCGCCGCCGATTGCGCTGTCGACATCGGCATCGTCGAAGACGATCAGCGGCGACTTGCCGCCGAGCTCCATCGTCACATGTTTGAGCTGGCCTGCCGCGGAGGCGGCGACCTTGCGGCCGGTCGGCACCGAGCCGGTGAGCGACACCTTTGCCACGTCCTTATGGTTGACGAGCAGCGGGCCGGTGTCGCGGTCTCCCTGGATCACATTGTAAAGGCCCTTCGGCAGGCCTGCTTCGTGCAGGATTTCGGCAATCTTCAGCGCGCCGAGCGGCGTGTTTTCCGAGGGCTTGAAGACCATCGCATTGCCGGCGATCAGCGCCGGCGCCCCTTTCCAGCAGGCGATCTGCTGCGGATAGTTCCAGGCGCCGATGCCGACGCAGACGCCGAGCGGCACGCGCTTCGTATAGGCGAAATCGCCGCCGAGCGGGATATAGGAGCCGTTGAGGCCGGCTGCCGCGATGCCGCCGAAGAACTCGAAGCTGTCGGCGCCCGACGTCGGATCCGCGACGATCGTTTCCTGGATCGGCTTGCCGGTATCGAGCGTTTCGAGCTCGGAAAGCGCGCGATTGCGCTCGCGCATGATCTCGGCGGCGCGCTTCAGGATGCGGCCGCGGGCCGTCGGGCTCATCGCCGCCCATTCCGGCTGTGCGCGCTTGGCAGCCGCGATCGCTTTCTCGACGATGGCAGGCGTTGCCGCATGCAGCCGCGCGATCACTTCGCCGGTTGCCGGATAAATGCTTTCGATGACGCTGCCCGCTTCGTCCTCGACATATTCGCCGTCAATGAAGTGCGACGCTTTCGGCTGGGCTTTCATAATTCAATCCTTTGCTTTGTCCGACAGGGCAAAAATAAGGCTCCTCATTCCTGTGCGGTTGGCCTCATTCGATCCCCCTTAATTGCATCGTCACATAATCCTCCGTCAGCCCGATCGAAGCCTCGATGTTGATCGGCGCCGATTTCAGACTTTGGCGGATATAGAGCCCGTCGATCATCGCAGCAGCGCCTTCGGCGATGCGTCCTGCGGCATCCGGCGGGCAAAGCTTCTTGAGGTTGGCCAGCAGGTTCGAACGCAGCCGGCGGGCATAGATGACGAGGAAATGGCGCGTCTCTTCCGAGCGCTGCGCCTCGGCATAGAAGGCGAGCCATGCGGCGATCGTTTCCGGCGCGAACTGATCGGCCTGGAAGCTGACGCGGATGACGGCAGAGAGCTTTTCGCGTGGTGTCCGGGCAGTCTTCAGCGCCGTCACCGTGTCGTCACGCAACTGCCTGAGCAGCGAACGGACCGTCTCGATCAGCAGTTGCTCCTTGCTGCCGAAATAGTGGTGCGCAAGGGCAGGAGACACGCCGGCCTGGCGGGCGATATCGGACATGGTGACGCTCAGCGTGCCGTGATCCGCGATTACGCGCAGCGCAGCGTCGACGAGCGCCTTTCGGCGTAGAGGTTCCATTCCGATTTTCGGCATGAGGGCAAGCTCCGACAGTTCAGCACATATTATTTTTGATTGACTGATCAATCAACAAAAATCTTTTGACGGAGTTTGAGAAGCCTCAACCCTTTCCGGCCCGCGATTCTGCAGCATATCAACACCTATCAGGAGGTGTGTCATGGCTAACGTCTTCGATGGAGCGCCGTCCTCGTCCCTGCAGTCGAAATGGATATGGTTCGTGGGTCTCGGCGTGCTGCTATTGATCTGCGGCCTGATCGCGGTCGGAAATCTGCTTCTCGCCACCGTGGTGTCGGTCTATTCCGTGGGAATGCTGATGGTCTTCGGGGGGATCGTCTATCTCATCCACGCCTTTCAGGTGCGCGGCTGGGAGCACATCCTTTTCTGGGCGCTGAGCGGTGTACTTTACGTCCTCGCAGGCATATGCGCTTTCATCAATCCGATCCTTACCTCCGCTGCACTGACGCTCTTTCTCGCCGTCGCTCTGCTTGTCGCCGGCGTCTTCCGTGTCTTTATCGGCCGCCGCATGAAGCCGCTCAAGGGCTGGGGCTGGATTGTCGTAAGCGGCGTGGTCACCGCGCTCGCAGGCTTTATCATCGCGCTCGGCTGGCCGGTGAACAGTCTCTGGGTCCTCGGTCTTTTCCTCGCGGTCGATCTTATTCTGCAGGGATGGACGATGATTGCGTTCGGCATCGGCCTTCGAAGCGTGCAATGAGGCTGTCCACAGGCTGTGCTCACGGAATGTTTCTTTTTTTGACAAGCATGTGAGGCGGGACTAAAATTCAGATACCAAGGCGCCGGCAGACGACATTGCCGGAACAGATGTCATGAGTGGTCATGCATCCCGCGTAGGGCAGGTTCTGTCCCATAGAAAAACGAAGGGAGGAAGTTCATGCCAATGGTCACAGTTTCCATATCACCGGTCCAGGCCGCAGGCATTCGCGATGCCGTCGATCATGGCGGCTATGCATCGAGCAGCGAGGTTGTCCGTGAGGCGCTGCGCCTCTGGGATGCCGCCCGCAAGCTCGCAGAATATCGCAATGACGTTCTAAATGACGAAGACCGCGCGAGTGGAGGCCGCTGCGTTGCAGATATGTTTGCCGATCACGAAGCGGAGCGCCGCCGATCCGCCTGATAGGGTCGGGACCTAAGCCATTGATCGGAATGCTGAAACATTCCAGTCCGCAACTTTCACAAAAGTTTCACATTGGCGAAAGGGTTCGTTGATGCTTTTTCACCATCTTCGCTGCGAAAAAGAAGACTTCGCAGTGGAGAATTTGGCATGTCTTTGGCTGCCGCCGTCGAACCGGGCGTATTACGCCGTTATGCCAGCGATCAGATCGTGACGCTCGCGAAACTCGTCATCGAAAATGCTTTCCAGCCAATTGTCGAAGCAGGGACGGGCACGGTCTTCGGCTACGAGTCCCTGATGCGCGGGCAGGAACGCCTCGGCTTCGATTCCCCTGTTGAAATCCTCGATGAGGCGCATCGCGCCGCCCAGCTGCTGCAGCTGGAGCAGATGGTCGCCAGCCGCGCGCTCGCCAAGTTCGCGACGCTCGGCAATTATTCGACCTCGACGCTTTTCCTCAATCTCGACGTCCGGCTGATCCCGCACGGCGACCGCCTGGTTGAAACCCTCCTCCAGCACCTGAAGGCCGCCAACATCCCGCCGTCCTCGGTCTGCTTCGAATTCTCCGAGCGTTTCGACAATACCAGCGTGCCGGAATTCGAGGCGCTGGTTTCCAAGCTCCGCAAGACCGGCTTCAAGCTGGCAATCGACGACTTCGGCGTCGGTCACGGCGAAATGAAGCTCCTTTGCGACTATGCCGTCGATTACCTCAAGATCGACCGTCACTTCGTCGCCGACATCGACCGCAAGCCGCGCAAGCGCCACCTGTTGAAGAATATCGTCAACATCGCCCATGTGCTCGGCACCCGGGTGATCGCGGAAGGCATCGAAACCGAAGCGGAATTCCTCGCTTGCCGCGAATATGGCGTCGATCTCGTCCAAGGCTGGTTCATTGCCCGGCCGACGCCGCATACCTCCGAGCTCGTGTCCTCGTTTCCGCATCTGCAGGATCTCGGCAAGAGCAAGCACAACACGCAATCGCTCGATGAAATCCTTATTCGCAAACAGATTGAAGTGCTGCCGACGGTCTATGAAAACGACAGCATCGACACGGTCTTCGAGCTCTTTCGCCGCAATCCGCGCCAGGCGTTCTTCCCGGTGTTGAATGCCAATGGCGAGCCGCGCGGCATCATCCATGAGCACCATATCAAGGAATATATCTACCAGCCCTTCGGCCGCGATCTCCTGAAGAATAAGGTCTATGGCCGCACGATTTCACACTTCGTCGAAATGGCACCGATCGTCGGTCTTGATTCCGACGCCGAGCGGTTGATGACGATCTTCGCCAATATGGAAGGCAGCAACTGCCTGATCCTTACGGACAACATGCGCTATGCCGGCGTCGTCTCCGCCGCCTCGCTCATCAAGGTCATCAACGAAAAGCAGCTGAAGACCGCGCAGGACCAGAACCCGCTGACCGGCCTGCCGGGCAACCGCGCCATCCGCGATTTCATGCGCCAGGCCGGTCGCGACGGCGACGAGGTACGGCATTTCTGCTATTGCGACTTCGATAACTTCAAGCCTTTCAACGATGCTTATGGTTTTCATCTCGGCGACCACGCGATCTCGCTCTTCGCCGCGCTGATGCGCCGTTACTTCTTCGCCGAGCGTCATTTCCTCGGCCATGTCGGGGGCGACGACTTCTTCATCGGCGTCATCGGATGGACGAAGGAGGAACTGACCGAGATTCTTGACCGGCTCATCAGCGATTTCCACGAAGACGTCCGCGATCTCTACTCCGACGAGGACCGCGCTGCCGGGTGCATTCGCGGTCATGACCGTGCCGGTACGGAAGCGCTTTTCCCGCTGATGCGCTGCTCGATCGGTGTCCTTGAACTGCCGGAAGGCTTGGTGATCGACGACATTAATCGTGTCAGCGCCGAAATAGCGCACATCAAGGCCGAAGCGAAAGAAAGCGCCGACGGGCTGATCTTCCATCCGCTGGGCGAGGCGAATTGACGCCTTTGCCACTTCTCTCCTTCCCAAGCACCGGGCGCTGAATTATCTCCTGGGCTTTCGGAAAGAGGAGACCGTCATGCCCTTGCCAGCGAACATGCGTTTCGTCGACCTGCCGAGCTTCGGCGCGCCGGAAGTCATGAGGATCGCGACCGGACCTGTTCCGGTGCCCGGCGAGGGGCAGATACTCGTTCGTATGCAGGCGATCGGCATCAACCGTCCGGATGTGGCGCAGCGCCAGGGAACATACCCGCCGCCGAAGGATGCAAGCCCCATTCTCGGGCTCGAGCTTTCCGGTGAAGTGGCCGCGATCGGTCCGGGCGTTGCCGGATACTCGGTCGGCGACAAGGTCTGCGGCCTCGCCAATGGCGGTGCCTATGCCGAATATTGCTTGCTGCCCGTTGGCCAGGTTTTGCCGTTCCCGAAGGGCTACGATGCGGTGAAATCCGCAGCCCTGCCGGAGACCTTCTTCACCGTCTGGGCGAACCTCTTCCAGATGGCCGGCCTGACGGAGGGTGAAAGCGTTCTCATCCACGGCGGCTCCAGCGGCATCGGCACCACGGCGATCCAGCTCGCCCGCGCCTTTGGCGCCGAGGTCTATGCGACCGCAGGCTCGGCGGAGAAATGCGAGGCCTGCGAAAAGCTCGGCGCGAAGCGGGCGATCAACTACAAGAGTGAGGATTTCGCCGAAGTCATCAAGGCCGAGACCGGTGGCGATGGCGTCGATGTCGTACTTGACATGATCGGCGCTGCCTATTTCGAAAAGAATATCGCATCGCTCGCCAGGGACGGCTGCCTGTCGATCATCGCTTTGCTGGGCGGCGCGGTCGCTGAAAGGGTCAACCTCGCGCCGATCATGGCCAAGCGCCTCACCGTCACCGGCTCGACGATGCGCCCGCGCACTGCAGAAGAAAAGCGCGCCATCCGCGACGACCTTTTCTCCCAGGTCTGGCCGCTTCTCGAAGCCGGCAAGGTCGCCCCCGTCATCCACAGGATTTTTGCCTTCGAGGATGTCGTCGAAGCGCACAGGCTGATGGAAACGAGCAGCCATATCGGCAAGATCACGCTGACCGTTTGAGGTCAGCTTCGGACCAGCATCGGTGCACAAGGTAAAACTGATCCTGGCCGTAAGTGAGTCTCCGGGGTCGCTGAACTGTCGTCTGAGCGAAACCCGGCCCCCGAACTGCGCATCTTGATGTGGCGTTGATTGCGCGTCGTACGGTCCCCACGAGGAATGCAATGGCTCTATTCCACTCTTGCCCCATCTGCCGCAGCAGGATTCCGCATTTCGTGCCGCTTCCGCGGTATTATATCGACAAGGCGACCGAACATGGCTTTCCTTACGGGGTCGATGAATTCGAAACGATCAATCATCAGGCCTATAGTTGCCCCAACTGTCACTCGAGCGACCGCGACAGGCTCTATGCCCTGTTCCTGACGCCTGTGTTTCAGCGCCTCAACCAGGCGCAGCCGTTCCGGTTTCTGGATATCGCCCCAGGCCGCTCTTTGAGCTTCTGGCTGAAAAGCCATCCGCACATCTTCTATCGCAGCTGCGACATGTATATGCCGGAGGCGGACGACAAGGCGGACATTCACAATCTGCCTTATGCGGACGAGACTTTCGATTTCGTTCTATGCTCGCACGTGCTCGAACACGTCGACGATCCGGTGCGCGCCACCTCAGAAATACGGCGTGTTCTCAAGCAGAACAGCATTGCCATCCTGATGGCGCCGATCTGCCTGTCGATCCAGGACAACTATGAAAATCCCGAAGTGACGACGCCTGAGGGGCGCTGGCAGCATTTCGGCCAGGATGACCATGTACGCATCTTCTCGAAGCCGGGATTCGTCGATGTGATCCGGCGGTCAGGCCTTGCGGTGCAGGAGGTTCCGGTCAGTGAGTTCCTGACGCCCGAAGTCTGCGACACCTACGGCATCGGCCTCCGCTCCGTTCTTTATCTCGGCGTGAAGCAGCAGGCTGTCCAGCAAGAGCCGGAGCGCAGCGTCGCCTGAGATCGCGCGAAGCTCTCAGTCATGGAAGAGGCGCCCCGAGGCGCCTCTTTTCAATTTCGGCCTTCTCTCTCAGCGTCAGTGCCGCCGCAATCGTGACGATGCCCGGGAGCGCCATGGCGGCGTAGAGCCAGTGGGCTGCCGAGATGCTGCCGGCAATGCCGCCCGGTGTGACGAGCCCGGTGCTGTTGGCAATGACGCCTGCGACCGCCGCGCCGAAAGCGCCGCCGAGCGACTGCACCGTGGAGATCGCTGCCGATGCCTTGTCCTGCTCGGCGCTGCTGACAAGGCGCAGCACCTTTGTCACCAGATGCGCCCATCCGAGGCCGACGCCGAAGCCCATCATCAGCATTGCGACAGCCGCCGGTCCGAGAATTGCAAGGCTCGCCATTTGGTTGTCTCGGGCGAGAAAGATCGCCAGGAAAACGGTCGCCAGCGCTTCGATGATACAGCCGGCGACGATCGCGTTGCTCGCGCGCCTGCCGGTCAGAGAGCCGCTGAAGAAGGCGGCGATCGTCCATCCGAGCGCGACAAGGGCGGTCAGATAGCCGGAAATTAGCGGCGTCACGCCATGCAGGGCCTGCAGGAAATAGGGAATATAGATGTCGCTGACGAGGATGAACAGCAGCGCGAACATGATGAGGTAGACGCGCGCAACCGGCTTTGCGAGCATGACCGCGCCGGTCGGCAGAAGCCGGTTGTTGCCTCGACGTTCCGTCACCAGCATCAGTGAGATCGAGAGGACGGAAACGGCAATCAGCGCAGCCTTCGTGACCATATGCTCGACGGTGCCCGCGATGCTGACGAACAGCACGGCGACAAGCAGCAGGCAGATCTGCAAGGCCGGCGTCTTGCCGTGGGCGCGGTCGTCCGTCGCTTTCGGTAGCAGCCATGGCGCAAGAACGGCCATCAGCAGACCGAGCGGCACGATGATGATGAAGGCGTATCGCCACGCACTCCCTTGCGAAAACAGGCCGCCTGCACTCGGCCCGAGTAGGGTCGCAACACCCCAGATCGCGGCATAGAGCGTGGAGGCTTTTGGCCAGAGCGGCTCCGGATAGGCGAAGCGGACGAAAGCATAGGCGAGCGCGGCAAGGATGCCGGCGCCGAAACCCTGAACGGCGCGCCCGGCGAGCACTACTTCCATGACAGGTGCGGCGGCGCAGATGAGGCTGCCTGTTGCGAATATCAGGGCGCCGCAGACATAGGCGCCGCGCAAGCCCATACCGCGCGGCCGCATGGCGACGAAGATCGAGCCGAGCACGGCGGCGGCAACGAAGAGCGTCGTCACCCAGGCAAGGAGCGGCAAGCCGCCGATATCGCGGACGATCGAGGGGGCGACTGTGGCGGTGATATAGCTTTCGATTGCATAGAGCGTCACTCCGCCGCCGAGCATCAGCGTGGCGGGTAGCAGGGACGACGTGAAAAGCTGGAAGACGGATGACTGCGGCGCAGCGGCCTGATCGGCACTGGTCATGCTAATTACCTTGATGTTTTCGCTAGCGGATCATTATTTTCCAAGTTATAAATTGGAAAATTACATGCCTGTCTCATTAAAGCAAGTAACGACTTGGAAAAATAAATGCGTCAATCGCCTGCCAACCGCATTCTGCTTCTGCTAAAGACCGAAGGGCCGCAGCGCGCAGCGTCGATCGGCGATGTGCTGGGCATTACGTCTGAAGCGGCGCGCCAGCACCTGACGAAGCTTGCCGAGGACGGTCTTGTCGAGCCGCTTACCGAGCCGGGTTCGGGCCGAGGACGGCCAGGTCAGCTCTGGCATCTGACCCTGGCCGGTAACCAGACCTTTCCGGACGGCCACGCGGAATTGACCGCGACCCTTCTGAGCACCATGGTCAAGACGCTCGGCAGGGATGCCCTGGATACCATCATCTCGGCACGCGAGGCAGAAACCGTGAAGCGCTATCGCGAGGAGGTCTCGGCTTCCGATCTCGCTCTGCGCATCCGCCAGCTGACAGCGATCCGGACGCGCGAAGGTTACATGGCCGATAGCTGGATGGAAGAGGACGGCACGTTTATGCTTGTCGAAAACCACTGCGCCATCTGTGCGGCGGCCCGGGCCTGCGCCGGCTTCTGCCGTTCCGAGCTCGAGACCTTCCGCAATGTGCTTGGCGCCAATGTCGAGCGGTCCGAGCACATTCTCCTCGGCGCCCGCCGCTGCGCCTACCGGATCAGTCCGCTTTAGGCTTCGGGACGAAACGGGAATGCAATTGCGCCGCAGCGCGGCCAAAAGGCGTTGCTTTATCGGCGCAACGCGCTATGGCTTTGCTCTCCCCAAAAACCGATCCGGATTCCTGCCCATGTCCAATCCCGTCACTGTCGAAGTCACTCGCGGCTCGCTCGTCGAAAGCTGCCATCGCGGCACGGTCGTTGCCGTCGACGGCGATGGCAAGGTCGTCTTCGGGCTTGGCGATATCGATGCCGGCGTTTTCCCGCGGTCTTCCTGCAAGGCTATGCAGGCGCTGCCGCTGGTCGAAAGTGGTGCGGCCGATGCCTATGGCTTCGGCAACAAGGAACTGGCGCTCGCCTGTTCTTCACATAACGGCGAGGACGAGCATGTGGCGCTTGCCGCCTCCATGCTGGCGCGCGCTGGAGGGAGCGTCGAAACGCTGGAATGCGGTGTCCACTGGTCATCGGACCGCAAGACTCTGATCCACCAGGCGCGCACGATCACAGCGCCGACGGCGCTCCACAACAATTGTTCCGGCAAGCATGCAGGCTTCGTCTGCGCCTGCTGCCATCAGGATATTGATCCGAAGGGCTATGCCGGCTACGACCACCCGCTGCAGCAAGAGATACGCGGTACGATGGAGAGCCTCAGCGGCGCCGTGCTCGGCCGCGACAATTGCGGCACCGACGGCTGCTCGATCCCGACCTATGCCGTGCCGCTCCGCGGCCTCGCGCATGGCTTTGCCAAGATGGCGACCGGCAATGGCCTTGAACCGCTGCGCGCCAAGGCCTCCCGCCGCTTATTTGACGCCTGCATGGCGGAGCCCTTCTATGTCGCGGGTACGGGCCGCGCCTGCACCGAGCTGATGCAGATCGCGCCGGGCAGGATTTTCGCCAAGACCGGCGCCGAGGGCGTCTTCTGCGCTGCAATTCCCGAAGAAGGGATCTCGATTGCCGTAAAGTGCGAGGACGGGACGACTCGCGCCGCCGAGGCCATGGTGGCGGCAGCGCTCGCCCGGTTCTTCGAAAGGGGCAGCGAGGTTCACGCGAAGCTGATTTCGATGGGCGTCAAGCCGATGCACAATTGGAACGGCATCCATGTCGGCGACATTCGCGTCACGGCTGCGCTTCTCGCGTAGGCCGTGCCGTTACGGCACAGGCTGTTTTGGATAATCAGCAATTCCTAATGTGCGTTAAACCAAATCCTGCGAGAGGAGATGCGCGGCGGCGCATTTGTCCTACTATGGTGCGCCGTTCAACCCGTGCCGCGAGGGCAGGATATGTTTGCAGGCCGCTATCTCTGGTGGATGCTGATCGCCGTCGCGATCTTCCTGTTCTTTTCCATGTGCTTCGATTACGTGACCTGGGCGATCGTCGCCATTTCCGGCTGCGCCGAGATCGCCGGTTCCTGCGGGCCGATCGTGCTTGCCATGTCCGGCGCGATGAAGCCTTCGGGTATCGGGCTTGCGGGGGCAATCATGGTGATCTGCACATTCGCCCGTTTGCGTTACCTGTCGGTCAACTGGCTCTGGGGGCCTGTCGCGCTTGTCTGGTTTTCGGCGTCGGCGGCCTTCCCGGGGATTCTCGCGGGCGGCTGGACGGGCCAGTTGCGGCCGGAAATGGTCGTCGAAAGCCTGCCGGTGGCCTTCCTCTTCGTCACGGTGTTCTGCGGTTATCTCTTCATCGCCTTCGAAGAGGGGAGGATGGTTCCCTTTGGCCAACGGGCCTGGCTGCGGGCCGTCATCTGGATTGCCGCGTGCTACGGCGTGCTTGCGGCAATCGTGGAAACGCCAGGCTTCGGTGCCCTCCCGGCGCGCATGCTCGGCATGCCGTGGATCGCCTCAACGATCGCGGCATTCCAGCCGCTTTTGGCGGCAATCTTCGATTTCGGAACCGGCAGCATGATGCCGGCCTATGCTATGCTGGCGGTCTTCGTGGCGGCTCTCTCCGCAAGCCTACTGCCGCAGGACATCGCGCGGCTCGCCGCGCCCTTCATGCTTGGAGGATCGCGGCATTGAGCGCCCGGTAGGGCGCAAGCCGCTCTTCCGGCACTCCCGCCGAAACGATCAGTCCGGCAACATCGGCAATGCCGAGCACAGCGCAGGGCGAAACGAGATCGAATTTCTCCTCGGTCAGCAGGACATATGTTTCGGCCGCGCAACGGGCGATATGGCGCTTGATCGCCGCCTCCTCGAAATCGCCCGTGGAGAGCCCGTGCACGGGATGGGCGGCGGTGACGCCGAGGAAGAAGATATCGGGTCTGAGCTGCGAGATCGCCGCCATGGCCGCAGCGCCGGTTGCCACCATCGAGTGCTTGTAGAGCCGCCCGCCTGTAAGAATGATGTCGGCGGTCGGGTGATGCTCCAGTTCCGTGGCGATCGTCGGGCTATGCGTTGCGACGGTAAAGGCGATGTCGCGTGGCAGATACCGGGCGATCTCCGCCGTCGTCGTCCCGCCGTCGAGAAAGATCATCTGCCCCGCTTTCACCATTTGTACCGCCCTGGCGCCGAGCCGCTGCTTGGCATCGGACGAAACGCTCCGCCGCGCCGAGAAATTTGGCAGGTCGGGCGCAATCGGCATCGCGCCGCCATGCACCCGCTTCAAGAGCCCGTCAGCCGCCATCTCCCGCAGGTCGCGCCGGATCGTGTCTTCCGACAGCGCTAAATCTTCGGCGACGCGCTTGGCGATGACCTGGCCGTCACGGCGCAGGATGTCGAGGATCAGGGATTTGCGTTGTGTTGTCAGCATCACTCTGCACGAAATTCAACGAATTTTCACGATAATGCCTGAAATGACTCGACATGCAAGTAATTTCACGCATTATCGTGAAATCCCGTGCATGAGGCCGGGAGTGATGGAGTTTGACGATGTTAATCTTGATTGCAGGGCCGTACCGGTCCGGAACCGGCGATGATCCGGGAAAAATGACGGCCAACCTGAAGCGACTGGAGGAACCGGCTTACGCGCTCTTCAAGGCAGGCCATGTGCCGATGATCGGCGAATGGGTGGCCTTGCCGGTCTGGAATGCAGCCGGAGGCAAGTCGATCGGCGATGATCTCTACGAGGAAATCTTCCACCCCGTCGCCCACCGGCTTTTGGAGCTTTGCGAGGGCGTGCTGCGGCTGCCGGGGGACTCCAAAGGTGCCGACAACGACGTCCGCATCGCGCGCGAGCGCGGCATTCCGGTCTGGTACAAGCTGGAAGAGGTGCCGGGCTGCGCGAGAGCCGCGTGATGGCGCCGGGGCCGGCAACGGCCCCGATTTCCGCCATGGGCAGGGTGTGACGGCTGCGCTATATAAAATCCCGAAAGGGAGTCTCGACCATGCTGACATTTTATTTCGCGCCAAGCACCTGTGCGCTGGCAAGTCTCATCGCGCTGGAGGAATCCGGCCTTGCCTATGAAGCAAGGATGATCAGCTTCAAGGACAACGAGCAGCGCTCGCCGGAATATCTGAAGATCAACCCGAAGGGCCGCGTCCCCGCCCTCGTCACCGATCGCGGCATAGTCACCGAAACGCCGGCGATCCTCGCCTATATCGCGCAGACCGCCCCTGCGGCCAGGCTCGCGCCCCTCGACGACTCCTTCGAGTTTGCCCGCCTGCAGGCCTTCAACAGCTACCTCTGCTCGACCGTGCATGTGAACCATGCACACAAGCGCCGCGGGCCCCGCTGGGCCGACGATCCCGCCGCGCACGAAGCCATGCAGGCCAAGGTGCCGCAGACCATGACGGAAAGTTTCGAACTCATCGAGGAGACGATGCTCGCCGGCCCCTGGGTCATGGGCGAGCAGTATTCCGTCGCCGATCCCTATCTCTTCACGATGACCGGTTGGCTGCGCGGCGACGGCGTCGACCCGATGCGTTTCGCCAAGGCCACCGCCCATTACGCCCGGATGATGGATCGCCCGGCGGTGCAGCGGGCGCTGACGATTGAAAAGGGATGAGGGCGCCCCTTACTCCCTCCTTCATCATGTCGAACGGCGAGAGGAGATGGGGGTGGCTCATGCGGGCAACCCTCGCCGTGGCTGTGTTGCCGTCACAAGGACAGCAATGAGGTGCAAGGAGGGCCGGCGGCATCCAATCCATTTCCGTTGTTTGCGCAAAAGACCCCAGCAGCAATCATGCACATTTCGAAAGCGGCCGCGTCTCATATCGCGTTGGCTTCGGCGCCGGATAGTTTAAAGGCAGATCGGCCATTTGCCGCAGCGACATTGCGGCGATCTCCGGATGCGACAGCGGATCGTCGGCCTCAGGAGCCTTCGCGTCGGATGCCTTACTCAAGAAAAACTTCAGCAATGACATGGCATGCCTCGCTTTCTCTGGTTCGCAAATGCACAGTGTGCGGCGAGAATACCTCGCCGTTACAGGTGCTCCGCCTCAATATCGGAGCCATGAGGAACCTTTTCAATTGAGATTATCAGCGACGCGCTATAGAAAATATATATGCGGAATCTCAACTCGGTGCATTTGAACGGGCTGCGCGCGCTGGAGGCCGTCGGGCGTCTCGGTTCGCTGCAGCTTGCCGCGGAGGAACTCGGGGTCTCGATCGGTGCCGTCAGCCAGCAGGTCATCAAGACCGAAGCGCAGCTCGATCAGCTGATTTTCGAGCGCACGTCGAAGGGCATGGTGGTGACGCAAGCGGGCGCGCCGGTGCTTGCCGCTCTGACGGAGGGCTTCAACCGTATGTCGCAGGCCGTCTCGATCGCGCAGCGCCGGGACGACGCGACGCTGACGATCTCCGTGGCACCCGTCTTCGCCGCCCGCTGGTTGGTGTGGCGGCTCGATCGTTTCGCCGCGCGTTTTCCGGATATCAAACTGCGCATCGATGCGACGACATGCCTCGTCAATCTGTCGACATCCGACGTCGATATCGGCATCCGCGTCGGTGCCGGGCAGTGGCCCGGCGTCACGGCCGAACTGCTTGTGGAGCAGGAAGTATTCCCGGTCTGTGCACCGCAGATGGCGCGCGATCTGAAGGAACCCGCGGATATCCGGAAGCTGCCTGCCGTCATCGATGGCCGCGCCATGTTCGGCTGGGAGGTCTGGATGCAGGAGGCGGGCCTCTCAGGTTCGGCGCCGGCGACGCGCCACGTCTTCAACGACGCCTCGCTCTGCCTCGATGCGGCCATCGCCGGGCAGGGCGTCATGCTCGCCTGGCAGACGCTGGCAGACTATTCGCTGCAGGCCGGCCAGCTCGCCGTCCCCTTCGGCATCCGCGCGAAAACCGGTTTCGGCCATTATTTCGTGACAGCCGAAGGCGCGCGCGAGCCGAAGAAGGTGCGGGACTTCAAGGCCTGGATCCGCGAGGAGATGGCCGGAACGGTGAAGCTCTTTTCTTGAGGGCGTGACTGACAGCGGGCTGCGCTTGGCTGGCATTGGCATTGTATAGCTCGTGTGGCAAAGCTGTTTGCTAGAACCACATTCGCAGAGGACGATCCATCACAGTGCCCATCGGCGTCGCACACGCAGAACTGATCGCGGTCCTCGCCGCCGTAACCGACGAAGACCCGCGCATCATGACGGTCAGGACTGGCGAGGCGCTGCCTTCCGGATCCTTCGAGATGGGGCACCGCACGCTGCAGAGCGGGCTGCGGGAGTGGATTCAGGAGCAGACGGCTCATCCGGTTGGCTATCTTGAACAGCTTTATACCTTCGCCGACCGCGACCGGCAGAACGAGATCCTCGGTGGACGGACGATCTCGATCAGCTATCTGGGGCTGGTGCGGGAGCACCCGGCGCCGGGTTGGCATAGCTGGTACGAATATTTTCCGTGGGAGGATCACCGCAAAGGCAAGCCGCCGGTCTTCGATGCGCTTGTCGACCGGCTGCGGCGCTGGGAAGCGACGGATGCCGCTCGCCAGCAGAACCGCAAGCGCCGGATCGCCTTTACTTTCGGCCTGGATGGCGCCGCATGGAACGAAGATCTCGCCCTGCAACGCTACGAACTGCTGTACGAGGCGGGCCTGGTGGGGGAGGCGGGCGCAACCGTGGCGGAGAACCCGGGCCGCCGGATGTTTGCCGATCACCGGCGGATTCTCGCGACCGGAATAGCCAGGCTTCGCGCGAAGATCAAGTATCGCCCGGTCGTCTTCGAGCTCATGCCGGAGAGCTTCACGCTGCTGCAGCTTCAGCGCAGCGTCGAAGCGCTGGCGGGCCTTACGCTTCATAAGCCGAATTTCCGCCGGCTGATCGATCAGCAGCAACTGATCGAGGAAACCGGCGAGATGGCCAGCGAAACCGGCGGCCGCCCGGCGAAGCTCTTTCGCTACCGGCATGCCGTTCTCGAAGAACGCGCGCTGTCCGGCTCGAAACTCCCGCTCTCCCGCGCTTGACATAAACTCAAACTGAGAATAATTAATTTGTCCTAGAAATACTCGTTTCGAGTATAAAAGGAGCTCGCCGTGAATTCTCCCGTGTCCGCGTCCTCTCTCTATGACCGTGTCAGGCGCGTCATCCCCAAGGCGGAATGGCTGACCTTCCAGGACGATGTCGAAGCGATCCTCGATCTGAAGCGCCGCCGCAACGCCGTCATCCTCGCCCACAATTACCAGACGCCGGAGATCTTCCACGGCGTTGCCGATATCGTCGGCGACAGCCTGGCGCTGGCGCGCAAGGCGATCGAGGTGGATGCCGAGGTGATCGTGCTTGCCGGCGTCCACTTCATGGCCGAGACCGCGAAGCTGCTTAATCCCGGAAAGACGGTACTCATTCCCGACATGGGCGCCGGTTGCTCGCTGGCGGATTCGATCACGCCGGAGGATGTCGCGCTGCTGCGCCAGGCCCATCCCGGCGTGCCGGTGATCACCTATGTCAATACCTCGGCGGCGGTGAAAGCCGCCTCGGATATCTGCTGCACCTCGGGCAATGCGAAGCAGGTGGTCGAATCGCTTGGTGTGCCGCGCGTGCTGATGATCCCGGATGAATATCTTGCCCGCAACGTCGCAAAGGAAACCGATGTTGAGATCATCGCCTGGCATGGCCACTGCGAGGTGCATGAGCTCTTCAACGCAGATGATGTCCGCCAGCTTCGGGAAAATTATCCGGGCGTCACCGTGCTCGCCCATCCGGAATGTCCGCCGGACGTCGTCGCCGAAGCGGATTTCGCCGGCTCCACCGCCATCATGTCCGACTATGTCGGGAAGAAGCGACCGGCGCGTGTCGTACTGCTCACCGAATGTTCGATGAGCGACAACGTCGCCGTGCACCATCCGGATGTCGAATTCATCCGGCCCTGCAATCTCTGCCCGCACATGAAGCGGATCACGCTTTCGAACATCCGCACGGCGCTTCAGGAAAACCGCCACGAAGTCACCGTCGAGCCCGCCATTGCGGTTGCCGCGCGGCGTGCCGTGGAAAGGATGCTGGCGATATGACCGAAATCCTCACCCATCTTGCCGGCCGCCCGGTCATCGTCGGCAGCGGCATTGCTGGGCTGATGGCGGCGCTCACGCTGGCGCCGCAGCCGGTCGTCCTGATCACGCAAGCCGCCCTGGGCGCCGAGACCTCGAGCGCCTGGGCCCAGGGAGGCATCGCAGCAAGCATCGGCGCGGATGACAGGGCGGACCTGCACCTTGCCGATACGCTTGCTGCCGGTGACGGCCTATGTGACCCTGAGACCGCCGCCGGAATCGTGAGCGAAGCGCCAGCGGTGATCGCGGCGCTTGAGAAATTAGGCGTCCGCTTTGATAGGAATGCCGAAGGTCGGCTAGCGCTCGGGCTGGAGGCCGCTCATTCCTGCCCGCGCATTGTACATGCCGAAGGCGACGGCTCCGGTGCCGCCATCATTCGCGCGCTGGTACGAGCCGTCTCGGCCACGCCGTCGATCACCGTGCTTGCCAATTTCGAAGTCCGGCGTCTGGCGCTCGCAGACGGTGCGATCGGCGGCGTCCTTTGCGCGTCCGGCGGAAAGGCTTTCATGGTGCCGACGCCGTATGTCCTCTTGGCAACCGGCGGCCTCGGCGGCCTCTACGAGGCGACGACCAATCCGGTCATCAATTTCGGCCAGGGCATCGTCCTCGCTGCAAGGGCAGGCGCCGTGCTTGCGGATATGGAATTCGTGCAATTCCACCCGACGGCACTCCGCTCGAAGCGCCGGCCGCTGGCGCTCGTCAGCGAAGCGGTGCGCGGCGAAGGGGCTATGCTGGTCAACGAGCGCGGCGAGCGCTTCATGGCGGATCAGCCTGCTCAGGAACTTGCACCGCGCGACGTGGTGGCGCGCGCGATCAGCGCCGAGATCGCCCGCGGCGGCAAGGTCTATCTCGATGCCCGCGAGGCCCTCGGCGCTCGCTTTTCAAGCCGCTTTCCGGTGATCGATACTCTCTGCCGCGAAGCCGGGGTCGATCCGGCGCGGCAGCTGATCCCGGTTGCACCGGCCGTGCATTACCACATGGGCGGTGTCGCCACGGACAAGAACGGCCGCAGTTCCCTCCCTAGCCTCTGGGTCGCCGGCGAAGCAGCATCGACTGGCCTGCACGGCGCCAACCGCCTTGCCAGCAATTCGCTGCTCGAAGCCGCGGTCATGGGCATGCGCTCGGCCCGGGATATCGCCGGCACGACCGTATCCCTGCGGCCAACAGCGATCGAAGCGCTGCCGCCGCAACCCGACGCATCGCCGATCCGGCGGATTGTCTCCGCGCATCTCGGCGTGCTGCGGAACGGTGGTACGATCCATGGCGCGATCGGCGCGCTCCTGCCCTTCGTCGAGAAGGAGGGGCCGGCAACGGATCCTGCCACCGTCGCGCTGTTGATTGCCGCCTTTGCGGCGCTGCGGACGGAGTCGCGCGGTGCCCATGCCCGAACCGATTTTCCGCTCAAGCACGTGCATGCAAAGCGCCAAAAGATGAATTTTCCTCAGGTTTTAAACTTTGCGCGGGCCGTTGCATCCGACCCCCTTGCCAGGAGTGCCTGACATGACGCTTGTTCCCCTGCCGCGGCTGCTGATCGAGTCGCCCGTCCGCAATGCGCTGCTGGAAGATCTCGGCCTTGCTGGCGATATCACCTCGGCTGCCGTCATTCCGCGCGATCACCGCTCCACGGTCGTCATGGTGGCCCGCCAGCCGGGCGTGATCGCTGGGCTCGACGCTGCCGCGCTGGCGTTTGAGCTTGTCGATCCCGCGATCATCATGACCCCTCATGTCGAGGACGGCGCGGCGGTGAAACCCGGGGACGTCATCGCCACGATCGAAGGTCGCTCGCGCGCCATTTTGACCGGAGAGCGGACGGCGCTGAACTTTCTCGGCCATCTTTCGGGCATCGCCACGGTGACGGCCGGGATCGTGGCCGCGATCGGCGGTACGAATGCCTCGGTCGCCTGCACCCGCAAGACGACGCCGGGACTGCGCGCCCTGGAGAAATATGCCGTGCGCGCCGGTGGCGGCGTCAACCATCGCTTCGCGCTTTCCGATGCCGTGCTGATCAAAGACAATCATGTCGCCATTGCCGGCGGCGTCGCCGAGGCCATTTGCCGGGCCAAGGCCGGTGCCGGCCATATGGTGAAGATCGAAGTCGAGGTCGATACGCTCGACCAGTTGCGTGAAGCGATGGAGACCGGCGTGGATGCCGTCCTGCTCGACAATATGACCCCGGACCAGCTTCGCCGGGCGGTTGAAATCGTCGCCGGCCGTGCGATCACCGAAGCTTCCGGGCGGGTGACGCCGGAAACCGCAGGTGCGATTGCCGCTTCCGGCGTCGATCTGATCTCGGTCGGCTGGCTGACGCACAGCGCGCCGACGCTGGACATCGGGCTCGATTGGAAATCCAGCCAATCGGAATAGGGTGATCGAACTGTCGTTGGTTCAGACCGGCTCTTTCGAGCGTATCGCCTGCATGGCGAGATAGGCCGGGCGGGACTGGCAGCGCTTCAGCCAGGCGTTAACCTTCGGATGAGCGTCGAACAGTGCCTGTTCCGTCTGGCCATAGCGCAGCACTTCCGCAACGTTGAGATCGGCAACGGTGAAGCGGTCGCCGACGATCCACTCCTTGTTGGCGAGGTGCTTTTCCAGCACGGCGAGGGGGCGCTTCATGGAGCGGCAGGCGACGTCGATCGTGGCCTTTCCGGCCTCGGTGTTTTCGTGCTCGTTGTCATAGGTCACGACGATCCTTACCGTATGCGGCTCGAGTTCCGCCAGCGCCCAGATGGTCCACATCGTCAGCAAACCGTCCTCCTCGACGGTTTTGCCGGAAATCGGACCGCCGTGCTTGCGCACGAGATAGAGATTGATCGCCAGCGACTCGTGCATCACCAGCTCGCCGTCCTTGATCGAGGGGATCCGCGCCATCGGATTGATGGCGATGAATTCGGGCGAGAGCGTATTGATCGGTGCGTCCGGCGCCAGCGGATTGGCAAGCCGCTTCGCCTGGATCACCGGAACGGAGGTGAAGGCGATGCCGAGTTCCTCTGCCGTCCAGTAGACGCGCGCAGCGCGCGAACGGTAAACGCCGTAGATTGTCAGCATGCTTGTCCCCCTTGAACGTTGCGCGCAAATTAGAGCGCGGCCGGGCGAAGCGAAAGCGGCTGGTCCTGATGGATCAATGAAAGCTTTTGATGCATCCTAGCTGATGCGGTTCCGTTCGATGGTGAGATGCGGGTATCGCTCGCTCCCCGCTTGCGTGAGATCCCCGGAGACCTTTTTTTCCCATTCGAAGCCTAAGACCGCGCCCTCCTTCATTTCCTGGAAGACGTTGTCGGTGATCACCGCCGTGCCTGAACCCTCCGCCACCGAGACCGCACAGCCGACAGGCGCCTTGCGTACGACATTTCCGGTGACAACGAGATTGCGCAGATATGGCCCCCAGCCGAGCTGCATCGCCCAGAGCGGCGCGTTTTCGATGACATTGCCCGAGATGGTCGTGTCGGCTTCCGCGGCAATTCCGATGCCGAAACCGACCTCGGATTTGTAGGGGCCGTCGCGCCTCAGGTTCCGCACGATGTTGCCGATGACGGTGGCTAACCTTCCGCCGTCGTTGAAGTTGGCGATCGAGATGCCGTTCGCAGCACCATCGACGAGGTTGGCAGATAAGACGGCGCCTTGAAAATCGAACTCTGCATAGATCGCCGTCTCGCCGGAGCGCAGGCATTGATTGCCGGTGATCTGCACGTTGTCGGCGGAATTGGCCCGCACGGCGGTAAAGGCGCAATCGGAAATCTGGTTATTTGCCACCATCACGCCGCCGGCGCGGAAGACATTGATGCCGTTGCCGTTCTGCCCCGTGCCGCCGTCATCCGCCCTAATGCGCCTAACGCGGTTGCCGGTAACGACGGTGCCATCCTGGCCCTTTTCCCAGCGGTGCACGAGGATGCCGCCATTGCCGCAATCGGCAACCGTGTTTCCGGTTATCGCAAGCCCGGTGGAATCGACTGCGAAGATACCGGCCTGCGCCACCCCTGAAATACGGCTGCGTTCGATCCGGCCGCCGCAGCGCTCCAGGCGCAGGCCATGCTTGCCGGCCTCGGCAATTCCGCAGTTGTCGATCTGCACGTCGGCAATGCCGGTCAACTGCACGAGGCCGCTATTGTCCTCGCCGCTCATCCCGCCGCCACCCTGGATGACGATGCCGGAAAGCTCGATGCGCCGGGCGCCCTCCGCCGAATTGACACTGCCTTGATGAAGAATCCGCGACGCACCCGGAACGCCGATAATGCGGGCATTGTCCGGTAGCACGAGGTTCGAAGCTTCATAGGTCCCGGCCGGAAGATAAAGAGGCGTGTCGCTGCGTGCCGCCTCGTCGATCAGAGCCTGCAGCCCGCTCTTTGCCGCGCCGGATGCATCCAGCGCCCCGCGCAGTGCGGGCCGTTTTGACGTAGCGAAGGCGCGACCGGCCATCGGCAGGACCAAAGCCGCACCGACAAAGCCGAGCATATCGCGCCGCAGATACATCAAGGAGCCTTTCGCCGTCATCATTCGTGCCAAACGAATATATGTTCTGACACAGAATCCTTGCCGCGAAGTATCTTGGGGAGCCTAATTTTCCCTGAGCTTGCCGATCGCCTCGATCTCGTTCGTCCAGATGCCGCCGGAATAATCGGCAGGCAGCTTTTCCAGCATTTCGGGCGTATCGATCCCCGTCGAAAAATCGCCGCCGCGATAAGGGCCGAGCGCAAAGACCACGCTGTTTCCAGCCTCCATGCGATTGAGGAAACGGTCCGGCCAGCCCCAGAGCCACGGAGCGATATTGACCGGCACCAGCATCATCGTGTTCTTGCAGGCTTGCGGCACCATGCCCGTCCAGCCGTAGCCGATATAGCCGAGCAGGCAGGCTTTGAGGCTTGCGCGCGATGCCGTCTTGATGTCCGGCGCCAGGCGGCGGATGGTTTCGATGGGCTCGTCGCCGCCATAGACCATGATCAGTTCCCGGCGCTCGGCGGGCAGGGCATTGAGGACGACAGCCAGTTTCTCGCCTTCGGACGGATCCCGGCTTTTGACATTGATCAGCAGCCGCCTGTCCGGAAACGTCTGAAGCACCTCGGCAAGCGTCGGCATCTGGCCGATGCCGGTACCTCGGAAAGGAAAGGTCTTCCCGCCGTCGGCCGTATAGCCGTAGCCGACATCGAGCGCCTTCATCTCCGCCATCGCGTGCTCGCGGGTGACGCCGTGCCCGTTCGTGCGGCAGTCGAGCGTCCAGTCGTGGAAGATCGCGAATTCCCCATCCGTCGTCGGATGGACGTCGACCTCGACGATATCCGCACCCAGATCGAAGCCTGCGCGCATCGAGCGGATGGTATTTTCCAGATAGTCGTGCTTCGGCGGCAGCATGCGCGCCGCCGTGCAGGTGTCGTTCGTCAAATTGCGCTCGTCGAAACGCTGCGCGATCCCGCGATGTGCCAGCAGCACCGGCTTGCCCTCCCGGTGCGATGCCAAAAGATTGGTATTGTTCAGATAAACGGCTGCGGCGAAGACGGCGATTGCCGCTATGCTATAACGCAATTTCTTTCTCAAAACGGTTCCCTCCCAACGAATGTGGCGAATCGCTAAGGCGAGATTTGGGTCGATCTGCGGCAGCCGGCGGCAGGCAGACGGAATTGCGGGAAGCTACTGGCTCTCCGCCCATTTCCCGCTATCTTCCCGTTGATGATGCGACCCGATGCTCTTCTTTTTCCGGCTCCCGAAGGGCTTTATTGCCCGCAGGGCGGATTCTATGTCGATCCGGTGCGGCCGGTGGAGCAGGCGCTCGTTACTCATGGCCATTCCGATCATGCCCGCCCGGGCCACCGGCATGTTCTCGCGACGCGCCAGACGCTCGACATCATGCGCCTGCGCTGCGGCGACGGGTTCTGTGGCAGCGAGCAGGCCGTCGGCTTCGGCGAAGAGCTGGATTTGAACGGCGTCAAGGTAAGCTTCCATCCGGCAGGCCATGTCCTCGGCTCTGCTCAGATCGCGATTGAAAAGAGCGGCACCCGCATCGTCGTTTCCGGCGATTACAAGCGCCGTCCGGACCCGACCTGTGCGGCCTATGTGCCGGTGCCCTGCGATGTCTTCATCACCGAAGCGACCTTCGGGCTGCCGGTGTTCCATCATCCCGATCCGATGGAGGAGATCGGCAAGCTGCTTGCCTCGCTCCGGCAGTTTCCGGAGCGCACGCATCTGATCGGTGCCTATGCGCTTGGCAAGGCCCAGCGCGTCATCCGTCTGCTGCGCGATGCCGGTTACGGCGAGCCGATCTATATCCACGGGGCCATGGAACGGCTCTGCGAATATTATGTCGGGCAGGGCATCGACCTCGGCGACCTGCGGCCGGCCACCGTTGAAACCCGCGACAAATCCGCCTTCAAGGGCGCCGTCGTCGTCGGTCCGTCTTCGGCCTTCGCCGATCGCTGGGCGCGCCGCTTCAACGAACCGCTCCCCGCCTTCGCCTCCGGCTGGATGATGGTGCGCCAGCGCGCCAAGCAGCAGGGTGTCGAGCTGCCGCTCGTCATCTCCGACCATTGCGACTGGCCGGAACTCACCCAGACGATTACCGAACTCAGCCCCGCCGAAGTCTGGGTCACCCACGGCCGCGAGGAAGCGCTCGTCCGCTGGTGCGAACTGCAAGGCATCAAGGCGAGGCCGCTGCATCTGGTGGGTTATGAGGACGAGGGGGATTGAGGAAGATGTGTGGGACTATTCGCAACGACCCCTCCCCAACCCCTGACCAGAAGGGGCAGGGGTTACGATGCGGCTCCCTTTCGCCCCAATACAGCGTCGCTTCGTGCTGCATCGTTGCGAATGGGACGCGGTGGACACGGCGTCTAAGCCCCTCCTCCTTGTTGGGAGGGGTTGGGGAGGGGTCTTCAGAAGAAATGGCTTCTCGACCGGCCGGAGCGGCCCCATGAAACCCTTCGCCGATCTCCTCGACCGTCTCGTCCTGACGCCCAGCCGCAACGGCAAGCTGAAGCTCCTGACCGACTATTTCCGCGACACACCCGACCCGGACCGCGGCTATGGCCTTGCGGCGATCGCCGGCACGCTCGAAGTGCGCAACGTCAAGCCTGCCATGCTCCGCGATCTGACGCTTGAGCGGATGGACGAGGTGCTGTTCCGCTACTCCTACGACTATGTCGGCGACCTCGCCGAAACGATCTCGCTCGTCTGGGACAACGAAAAGGACATCGAGCGCTCCGCCTTCGTCCAGCCGCGCCTCGGCGAGGTCATCACCCGTATGAATTCGCTCGGCCGCACCGAGGTTCGCAGTTTCGTGCGCGATACGCTGGACCGGCTGGATCCGTCTGGTCGCTTCGCCTTCATCAAGCTTGCCACCGGCGCCATGCGCATCGGCGTCTCGGCACGGCTTGCCAAGCAGGCGCTGTCCGATCTCGGTGGAAAGGACGTGATCGAGATCGAGACGCTATGGCACGGTCTGGAGCCGCCCTATGAATCACTTTTCGAATGGCTGGAGGGCAGGGGCGGCAAGCCAGTGCTCGCGACGCCCGCGATCTTCCATTCCGTCATGCTCGCCCATCCGGTGGAAGACAACGATCTCACCAGCCTCGACCCGGCGGATTATGCGGCGGAATGGAAGTGGGACGGTATCCGGGTCCAGCTTTCCCGCTCCGGCGAAACGCGCAAGATCTATTCACGCTCCGGCGACGACATCTCCAATGCCTTCCCGGATATTCTGGAGTCCATCAGCTTCAACGGCGTGCTCGACGGCGAACTGCTCGT
The DNA here is from genome assembly GCF_056279705.1 of Rhizobium sp. USDA 4016. NCBI lineage: Bacteria > Pseudomonadati > Pseudomonadota > Alphaproteobacteria > Hyphomicrobiales > Rhizobiaceae > Rhizobium > Rhizobium sp. USDA 4016. The sequence continues at coordinate 2,872,852 of NZ_JBWCCY010000004.1, read as the reverse complement.
CGGCGGAACCGCACGCTCGAACAGCCCGACGAGAACCTTTTCCGACCTTCAGCAGCGATTGAACCGCAAGACGGTGACGGCGAAGATGCTCGACGAATACCCGGCCTTCATCCGTGCCTACGACCTGCTGTTCGACGGCGAAGAGGATGTGCGCGGCCATAGCTTCATCGACCGCCGCGACCGGCTCTCGGAGATTATCGAGCAGGCGCCGCACGATCGGTTCGACCTCTCGCCGCTCGTCGCCTTTTCGACATGGGAGGAATTGGACGAGCTGCGGACTTCGCCGCCCGACCCGGTGATCGAGGGCGTGATGATCAAACGTCGGGACAGCATCTATCAGGCGGGCCGCATGAAGGGCCCGTGGTTCAAGTGGAAGCGCAATCCTTACAACGTCGACGCCGTCTTGATGTATGCCCAGCGTGGCCATGGCAAGCGCTCGAGCTACTATTCCGATTTCACCTTTGGTGTCTGGGCCGAGACGCCGGACGGCGAACAGCTGGTGCCCGTCGGCAAGGCCTATTTCGGTTTCACCGATCAGGAATTGGAGCTGCTCGATAAATTCGTCCGCAACAACACCATCGAGCGTTTCGGTCCGGTTCGTGCCGTGCGCGCAGATCGGGAGTTCGGCTTCGTCGTCGAGGTCGCCTTCGAAGGCATCAACCGCTCGACGCGGCACAAGTCCGGTGTGGCGATGCGCTTTCCGCGCATCTCCCGGCTACGGCCGGACAAGCCTTCCTATGAGGCAGACCGCCTCGAAACGCTGGTCGCGATGATCGACGAAAGCCGTGGAATAGGCCCGCCTGCGCGACAATGACGCAGGGCCGGATTTCAACGCAATGTGTATTGGCCGAAATGCCGTTCTGGTGCAGATATTTGAGTGCCCCGGGGGCTATCGGGTGCTGTGTCATGTCCTTTGACGACGATCGAAATGCCTTTTTCCGCCAACGCCGCGCTGTCCTCGCCGGTATCGCGGGTGCCCTCATGCTCCCCCGCGCCGCCTCCGCCTTTAATGTTCCGGATCAGCCGCGCCTGATCACCCACGACTATGCCAAGGTTCGCCGCCGCTTCCGCACGAAGCTGCTGCAGAAGGGGCCTGCGCCGGACAAATACGAGGCATTGGCCACGCCGCCGGATGGCGAGCAGATATTCTACCGCTCGGGCGCTGGCGGCGAGCTCGAACTGGCGGCCTGGGTCAGCAAATACAAGCGCGGGCACCACGCAAAGCCCGGCGTGCTTTTCCTTCATGGTGGCAATGCCATGGGTGCTGGCCAGTGGCAGCTCCTGAAACCCTATGCCGAGGCGGGTTTCGTGGTGCTGATGCCGTCTGTCCGCGGTGAAAATGGCCAGATGGGCAATTTTTCCGGCTTCTACGACGAGGTGGACGACGTTCTTGCCGCCGCCGACCGGCTGGCGCATCTGCCGGGTGTGGACCCAAGCCGGCTTTTTGTGGCGGGCCACAGCATCGGCGGCACGCTGACTATGCTTGCCGCCATGAGCACGCACCGTTTCCGCGCCGCCGCCCCGATTTCCGGCAATCCGGACGCCTTCCGCTTCTTCAATCGCTACCCGCAGGACATCCGCTTCGACGACGGCAACAAGCACGAATTCGAGGTCCGCTCGGCGCTCTGCTACGCGCAAAGCTTCAAGTGCCCCGTCCACGTCGTTCACGGCACGGAAGAGGATCAATTCAACGACCGTGCCGGCCTGCTCGCTGCCCGCGCCCGTGCGGCCGGTATCCGCATCGAGACCGATAGGGTGGCCGGCAACCACACCTCCGCGCTGCCGGCCGAGATCGAGCAAAGCATCCGTTTTTTCCGTGGGGTGGCCGCTTGAACGCGTCTTCAATTTTCGCCGCGACGGTCTATATTGGACGCATGATGGCGCAAATGGCAGACGAGATCATTCCGAACGACTTCCCGGAGCTGAAATCGCTCCTGATGGATCGCGATCCTCTATGCGCCATTTCCGCAAAGGAAGCCTTCGCCCTTTATGAGCGCAACTGGCGCTTTGTGGATGTTCGCAAGCTCACCGAACATGAAGCGCAGCTTGTGCGCGAACTGGCGACCGTCTACGGCCACGGCGTTGTGCTCGTGTGATGTCCAGTCTCGTGAAGCCGGCAAGTTTTCCGGTGCTGACGCCAGCTTCACGCCAGCCGCAAATGCCATCCTCCCGCCAGATATCGCTCCGCTGACAATGGAAAAAGGGTGGCTTTATGGATTTTTCGCGCCGGGTGTTTCCCTTTGCCGGCCTTGCCGTGGCGGTCCTTGGCCTCAGCGGCTGCAACGTTCTTATTCCTGATACGGGCGCGACCGATCCGGCCCGCTTCGTGCAGGAGACTTCGCCGGTTTTCTATGAGCCGCCGGGCGTTGATCCGCGCAAGGTAAGGGCGATCTCCGATCCGCCGGTGCCGCAGGTGCGCGATCTCTACTCGACGCAATTCAACCAGACCTACGGCCTGCCGGTCACCAATCCGGTGAACGCCGCCTTGTACGGCGAGCTTCGCGATGGCGATTTCCTTTTGCCGGCCATTCCGGTCAGCCGCGTCAGCCCCGAGTATCTCCGTCAGGAAGTCGACTACCCGACACAGGAGAAGCCGGGCACTGTTATCGTCGATACGCGCGCCCGCCATCTCTATCTCGTCGAGCCGAACGGTAAGGCGATCCGCTACGGCGTCGGTATCGGCCGCGAAGGCTTCGCCTGGTCGGGCCGCGGCGTCATCCAGTGGAAGCAGAAATGGCCGCGCTGGACGCCGCCTGCCGAAATGGTCTCGCGCCAGCCGGATATCCGCCCCTTCTCGGCCGAAAATGGCGGCATGAATCCTGGCCTCGGAAATCCGCTCGGCGCCCGCGCCATGTACATCTTCAACGACGGCCAGGATACGCTCTATCGCGTGCACGGCACACCGGATTGGCAATCGATCGGCAAGGCGACGTCGTCGGGCTGCGTGCGCATGCTCAACCAGGACGTCGTCGACCTTTACGACCGCGTTCCGGCCAAGGCCGAGATCGTTGTGATGTAGCGGCGCAACAGGGCAGGCGATATCGTCTGTCCGCACGGAGACACGACTTCGTGAGGGTATGGTTTATTTGGCAGCGGCAGATAGATTTCCGACTCGTCACCGGCGTTGAATGAACCAACCGGGGTGCGTGCCGCATGCCGGCTCTCCCCGCGACAGAAGGAAATCCGTCCCGCGCATGAGTCTCGAAAAATCTCTCTCCCGCCGCAACTTTCTCTCCTTTTCGGCTTTGACGGCGGCCTCCGCGCTCGCCGGCTGCGCTTCCACTTCGGCACCGAGCATCCAGCCCGTCGGTTTCCGTTTCCCACGCCCTTTCGAGACGACGCCCGCTCCCACGGATGCCGAGCTTGAGGTGATATACGGTCCCATCGAGGACGGCGGCTTCCTGATCCCCGCCGTCCCCTACCAGCAGATAGATCCGCGCTACTATCGCCAGCAGGTCATCGACCCGACAGGCGAGCGTCCAGGCACGATCGTCGTCGATACGCCGTCGCGCTTCCTTTATCTCGTCCAGCCGGGCGGGACAGCGATGCGCTACGGCGTCGGCATCGGACGCGAAGGCTTTGCCTGGTCTGGCAACGGCGTCATCCAATGGAAGCAGAAGTGGCCGCGCTGGAAGCCGCCGAATGAGATGGTTGCCCGCCAGCCGGAACTCGCAAAATATTCGATCGAACGCGGCGGCATGGAGCCTGGCCTGCTGAACCCGCTCGGCGCGCGCGCGCTCTACATCTTCTCGAATGGCGAGGATACGCTCTACCGCCTGCACGGCAATCCGGAATGGCGGTCGATCGGCAAGGCCGTTTCGTCCGGCTGCGTCCGCCTGCTGAACCAGGATATCATCGATCTCTACGACCGCGTGCCGAACAAGACGCCGATCGTCGTCTGGCAGTGATGAATGAACTCGACTTCCTTCCGATCGGAAGGAAGTCTTTCTGATCGGCCTCAGCCGCCCGCCGGCAGATGGCCGGCAGCGAGTCCTGCGCTGTTGTAGGCGGGGCGGGGCGTCGGCAGTGCGATGGGCGATCCTTCCGGCGGCATGACCGTGCCTGGAGTCGTCGATGCCGGGGGAGCGGCCGGAATGGCGGAGGTCGTGGTGGCATCCGGTATCGATGCCACATCGGGCATGGCCCTCGGGATTGGCCCCTTCTCCGGGAGCAACACGTCGATTTGTGTGGAAGTCGCGAACGGCTGCACGCCTGCGAACTGAACCGGACCCGATAGCCGCGGGTCGGAAACGTAGTTCATTGCGACGTCATAGGCCGGCAGAGGTGCCGGCGTTTGCAAGGCTCCGTCCCTGCCGCGCTTTTCATAAAAGACGTTGCCGCCGGCCTCGACGACATAATGCATGTTGCGATAGGGGAATTTCAGGCCGTCGGTGTGGAAGAACATGGCGTTCTGCACGCCGGGATGCCGTTCCCCGCGCAAGATTCCGTCCACGGCGGAATCAAGTTCCGGTCCGGCCTTCGGGTCGACGACCCTGGTCATGACGCCGGGCGCGAACTGCTTTTCCTGCGCTACGACCTCGCAAATCGTGTCGGGATAGGCGGGCGATGTGAGCCGGTTCATTACCACGGTTCCGACCGCCATATAGCCATCGCGATCCGAGTGTTCGGATTCGAAATACATGGCGCGCTTCAGACAATCGCGGTCCCGTGCCGTGTAATTATAAGTCACTTTGGCTGATGCTGGTTTCGCGGTGGAAGAAGGACGTGCAGTCGGCGGTGGCGCCTTGGCGGCCGTCGTGCACCCTGTTGCAGCCAGTCCGGCGAAGAGAATCCCGGAGATGGTTTTGCCCAATGCGTATCGCGCCCTCAACGGCCGGTGCCTCCTATTGTGATAGTCCAGCCCAAATCACGTCGCGAAAACGTTTTACCTCACGTTCGTAAATATTCCAAACACATTTCGTGATTTACGGAAAAATCCTTATATTTCAAAGGGAAGATGGGCGGCTAGCGGCTGATTCGCTAGGCGGCCGCCCTGGAAATGCCCATCCGGCAGCCGGATGCTTCGAGTGCAGCGCTGGCAACGTCGATGAAGAGCCGGCGGAACCAGACGGAGCGTCCGTCCGCCCGGTCGACGCGGCGGTAAAGCATGGTGACCGGTTCGGCAGGCAGTGGGATTGGCGGCACTGAAACCGTTAGCCCATGCAATTGCGCCATGCAGCGGGCGATCGATTCCGGGATCGTCGCGATCGCCGGCATCGCCCGCAGCGCCGTCGGCAAGGCGGAAAAGCGGGGCACGGTGGCCACCACCTGCCTGCTGTGCCCCAAGCGGGCAAGCGCGATATCGACATTGGTCGAGCCATTGCTGCCTTCGAACGAGACGCCGACATGGTCTGCCTTGGCGAAGTCCTCAAGGGTCAGCGGGGTCTTCAACCTGAGCTGCTTCTGATCGTAGATCGAGATCGAACACTGGTCGAAGAGCGGATCGCGGATATGCCAGGAGGCGGGCTCGTCGTGGATCGAGACACTGAAATCATAGGCGCCCTCGTCGAGCAGGCGTGCGGCGTCGCGTTTGTGGAAAGCCACACCGACCAGCCGGGCGCCCGGCGCCAGTTCCCGCAGGCGCGCCGCGAGCGGACCGAAGAAGGCTGATTCGAGATTGTCGCACAGGCCGATGCGGAATTCACCCTTCCAGCTGGCGGGGTCAAAGGCGGCGGGCGGGCGGATGGCCCGCTCGATGCCGGAAAGCGCATCCTCGATTGCCGGCGCGATGGCAAGCGCGCGCGTCGTCGGCTGCAGGCCGCGTCCGACGCGGACGAACAATTCGTCGTCCAGTGCTTCGCGCAGCCGCCGCAGCGCCGCCGAAAGTCCCGGCTGGCCAAGCAGCAGCCGCTCGGCCGCGCGGCTGACATTGCGTTCTTGCATCAGCACGGAAAAGGCCAGCAGGAGGTTCAGGTCGATTTTCCGAAGGATCGCGTCATTCATCATTATCAGTAATACCTGGCATGGTTACTATCAATTTGCAATAGGATTCGGAGATGATCATTTTCTCGTCCCTCTGCCGCTTCCTCCCAACCAGCGCGGCAGCAAAAGGAACGATCTCGATGACTCTCACACAATCTCGAAGAGGGGCGGGGCTGGCATTGCTGTTGCTCTGCGCCGCCAATTTCCTTGACGCCATGGACGTTTCGACCATCGGCGTCGCGCTTCCCGCCATTCAGGCCGAACTCGGCATGCAGGCAACTTCGCTGCAATGGGCCGTCAGCGCCTATGTCCTCGGCTACGGCGGCTTCCTGCTGCTCGGCGGTCGCGTTGCCGACGTTTTCGGCCACCGCCGCGTCTTTCTCTGGTCGCTTGCCGTCTTTGCAGCTGCGAGTATCGCGGGCGGCTTTGTCGACAGCGCGCCGACGCTGATTGCCGCCCGTCTGATCAAGGGCATCGCCGCGGCCTTCACTGCACCGGCCGCTTTGGCGCTTCTGCTTTCCGTCTTCGGAGAGGGCAGCGCCCGCGCCAAGGCGCTCGGGGTCTTCTCCTCCACCGGCGCCGCCGGCTTCGTGCTTGGCATGGTGCTCGGCGGTGCGGCCACCATTTTCAGCTGGCGGGCGACACTCGTCATGGGCGCTCCGGTGGCGATCCTCACGCTGGCGATCGCGCCATTCGTCCTGCCCGCAGACGAGCGCCGGGGAGCCGGCCGTCCGCGATTTGACTGGGCAGGCGCCTTGACCATCACCCCCGGCCTGCTGCTCTTCGTCTTCGGCATCACCAACGCCGCAGCCGACGGCTGGAGCGCCTTTCCCACCTGGGGCGCACTGACTGCGGCCGCCGTCCTGATCCTGCTCTTCCTTGCCGTTGAGGCCCGGCATGCCGATCCGATGGTGCCGCTTGCGATGTTCCGCCGGGCAAAACTCAGCCATGCCAATGCCGTCGCCGCCCTTTTTCAGGGCGTCTATGTCGGCTTCCAGTTCATCGCGACGCTCTATTACCAGAACGAGCTCGGCTGGTCGGCCTTCAGCACCGGCTTCTGTTTCGCTTTAGGCGGCGTCTTCGTCATGTTCCTGGCGCCACGCTTTGCCGCGATCGCGCAGAACCGCGGCACCACTGGCCTCATGGCGCTCGGCGTGGCGCTGCAGGCAGCAAGCTATATCTTCTGGGTCGCGGCTGTCGGTGACATCAATCCGATCCTGCTCGTCGTCCTGTCGCAGGTCCCGCTCGGCCTCGGTTACGCGCTGACCTATCCCTCCGTTCAGGTCGCGGCACTCGCTGATGTCGAGGAAGACAAATCGGGCCTGGCCTCCGGCATGCTCTTTGCGGCCTTCCAGATCGGCGGCGGCATTGTGCTCGCGGCCGCCTCCGCGGTCTTCGGCGCGGCGCCGTCCTTCGGCTGGGATCCTTATGTGGCAGGCGTCGCCTTCACGGCGTTGCTTGCCGTTGCGGTCGTGTTTCTCGCCGCCATCGGTCCGAGGACGTCGCCGTTGCGCGCCGCAGCCTATCAGGCCGCCGAGTAAAATCTGCGAACGCCCGCGCTTAAAGGCGCGGGCGATTTCTCACACGGCTGCATTCAGGTTCCCGCGCAGCTTCTGCAAAGATCCGCGGATTTCCGCCATTTCCTCGAGCGTGCAGCCGGCCGCCTGGCCGATGGCCGTCATGATCGTTGCCGCCTCGCTCTTCATCGACCGGCCCTTCGGCGTCAGCGAAACGATCACCTGCCGCTCGTCGCGTGCGTCCCGGGTGCGCTTGATCAGCCCGGTCTGCTCCAGCCGCTTGAGCAGCGGCGAGAGCGTGCCCGAATCGAGGTCGAGCTGCTCGCCGATCGTCTTCACCGGAAGTTCGGCTTTTTCCCAGAGCACGAGCATCACCAGATATTGCGGATAGGTGAGGCCGACCTTGTCGAGGATCGGCTTGTAGGCGCGCGTGAAGGCATGCGCCGTCGCGTAGACCGCGAAACAGAGCTGTTTCTCCAGCCGCCTCTCCTCTTGCGGGATTTCCATCGTCTTTGCCATCTGCGCTTTCATGGTCCTGTTCCTTTGAGGTGCAATTCTCCTCTTTTCAGATTCCGAATGCAATTTGCGAAATTCACTTGCGTACAATTTAATTGTGCAATATATGAAATCCAGCCCCAACGCAAAGGAGACTGACATGCCTATCCTCTATACGACCCAAGCTTCCGCCACCGGTGGCCGCGCAGGCCGCGCCGTTTCCGAAAACGGCGTTCTCGACGTGACGTTGACTGTTCCGAAGGAACTCGGCGGCGATGGCGCCACCGGCACCAATCCCGAACAGCTCTTCGCGGCCGGCTATTCCGCGTGCTTCCTCGGTGCCTTGAAATTTGTCGCGGGCCAGCAGAAGGTCAAGATTCCGGAAGACACGACGGTTTCCTCCAAGGTCGGCATTGGTCCGCGTGAAGACGGCACGGGCTTCGGCATCGACGTGGCGCTCACCGTCAATATCCCCGGCCTGGATAAGGCCGAGGCTGAAAAGCTCGCCGCCGCCGCCCACATCGTCTGCCCCTACAGCCACGCCATGCGCACCTCGACCGAAGTTCCGGTCACGGTGGCCTGATGCGGAATCACCTTCTCCCCGCCGGGGAGAAGGTGGCCCGAAGGGCCTGGATGAGGGAGCGACACGGCAAATGTCGTCTTCGCTTTTGCCTCAGACGCGCGCTCATGGAGTCCTCATCGCCTCGGCTTCGCTCCGGCACTTCTCCCCAGCTGCGGAAAGGAAACAAGCGGCACACCCTTTTCATCTGAAATATAATCGCTATATTATTTCCAAGGAAAGGATATGCCGATGACCTCGTTGCATCTTCAGGACAGCCGCCGGACATCCGAAGCCGCGGTGATCACCAAGGCGGCGGTCAATGCCGCAGACCGGCTCGGCATCAGCGCCCGCGTGCTTGCCGTCGTTCTCGGCGTATCGGAAGCCACTGTCTCGCGCATGAAGCGGCAGGATCATCTTCTGGAGCCTGGCAGCAAGTCCTTTGAGCTCGCTGTCCTGCTTGTCCGTCTCTTCCGCTCGCTGGATGCGATCGTCGGCGGCGACGAGGCGGTTGCCCGGCAATGGTTGCGCAATGCCAATACCGCGCTCGGTGCCGCACCGCTTGAAAAGATCGCCAGCATTTCCGGATTGACCGATGTCCTTGCCTATCTGGACGCCCGTCGCGCTCTCGTCTGAGGCGCGCGCGATATCCGGCAGTTTCTGGCGCCTGGTGGAGGCGCAGCATCAGATCTCGACGCTGAAGCTCGTCGATACGCTGGAAGAGCAGGCGCTGCTCGAAACACTGCTCGAGGAGAGCAAGCCGGCGCTGCCGCCCGAATGCGCAGGTCTCGACTATCTGCTCGCCACGCCCTTCCGCTACGGCGCTGTCTACCCGCATGGCTCGCGCTTTCGCAGGGCAGGGCGCACGCTCGGCGTTTTCTACGCTTCGGAAAAGGTGGAGACGGCGCTTGCCGAGATGGCCTTCTACCGCCTGCTCTTCTTCGCGGATTCTCCTGAGACGCCTCTGCCTGCGAATGCAGCCGAATACACCGCCTTTGCGGCTCTCGTCGGGACGAAGGCCGCGCTCGATTTGACTTTGCCGCCGCTCAACCGCGATCGCCCGACATGGACCGATCCTATGAATTGCGAACCCTGCCAGGCGCTTGCCGATACCGCCCGCGCGATCGGCACCGAAGCGATCCTTTATGAATCCGTCCGCGATCCGCATCACGGCAAGAATATCGCGCTGCTGACGGCCAAGGCCTTCAGCGCCCGCGAACCGGCCGAGCGCCAGACATGGCGCATTCGCCTGTCGCCGGCAGGCGTTCAGGCGCTGTGCGAATTTCCGAAGATGCGAATCGGCTTTGCCAGGAGCGATTTCGGCAACGATCCACGCATCGCCCGTTGATCAGGCGAGCGCCTGCAGCGCGCTCCGCAGCCGCTCGCCACTGCCGCCAGGCAGCTTCTCTTCCAGCGCTGCATGCGTCCTTTCCCAGATTGGCAGCGCTGCGGCGAGCACCGCCTTGCCCTCCGGCGTCAGGCTGAGCAGCCGCCCCCGCTTGTCTTTCGGATTTTGCGTTACATTTACCCAGCCACGGCGTTGCAGCGGTTTCAGCGCCGCCGTCAGCGTCGTCTGGTCCATGGCGAGAACATTGGCCACAGGCCCCATCGGCGGCGGCTCCGGCCGGTTGAGGGACATCATCAGCGAGAACTGCCCATTGGTGAGCCCGACCGGACGAAGCGCATCGTCGAAAAGCCGTGCGAGTGCTCGCGCGGCGCGCTGAACATGCAGGCACAGGCAGGCGTCCCGTACCAGCAGTGTCGTCGAAAAGGGAATTTCTATCGCGTTTGACATGCCCTATTTCTATTGATATCAATGTATTTAGTCAAGCGAATGAGAACGAATGCCGGTCTTGCCGGCGGCGCCGGAGGAGGGCGCTCGCGATGCAGAATCAAGTCGTTTCCCGTGAACAATGGCTGGAGGCCCGCCAGGCGCTGCTTTTGAAGGAGAAGGAAGCAACGCATCTCAGAGACAGGATCAATGCCGAGCGCCTGGCCATGCCCTGGGTCAAGGTCGACAAGGACTATGTCTTCGACACGCCGCAGGGAAAGAAGGGCCTATCCGATCTCTTCGACGGCCGCAGCCAGCTGATGATCTACCATTTCATGCTCGGTCCGGATTGGGAGGCCGGTTGCACCGGCTGCTCGTTCCTTTCCGATCACGTGGATGGCGCGCTGCCGCATCTCAACCATCACGACGTCACCTGGGTCGCGGTTTCGCGCGCGCCGCTCGCCAAGATCGAGGCCTACAAGAAGCGCATGGGCTGGAAGTTCCCCTGGGTTTCGTCCTTCGGCAGCGATTTCAATTTCGACTACCACGTTTCCTTCAGCCCGGAAGATCTCGCCAAGGATAAGGTTTTCTACAATTTCACCGCGATCGAACCCGCCGAGGCCCATGACGAACTGCCGGGGCTGAGTTCCTTCTACAAGAACGAGCGGGGTGAAATCTTCCATACCTACTCTAGCTATGCCCGTGGGCCGGAGGAACTGATCGGCACGCTGATGATCCTCGACCGCGCGCCGAAGGGCCGCAACGAGGAAGGCACGATGGATTTCGTCAAGCGCCACGACGAATACGAGGGCGCTCGAAAGACGCAATCCCGTCACTGAAATCTGCGAACATCTCCAAGGGAGAAGGATGATGGAAACTGCAAAAGCGTTGGAGGAGCACCGCTTCCTCGAGAGGTTGGTGGGCGTATGGGATGTCACGGCATCCGAAATGACCGCTGACCAGCAATGGACGGAGATCGTGCGCTCGCTGCACGGCATCTGGTTCGTTGCCGAAGGCAATGGCGAGATGCCGGGCGGCGGGGCTGCCACCACCATGCTCACCCTCGGCTACAATGCGGCCAAGGGCAAATATGTCGGTAGCTGGATCGGCTCGATGATGGACCACATGTGGGTCTACGAGGGTGATGTATCGCCCGACGGCAAGGTGCTCAGCCTCTATACCCGTGGCCCCGATTTCCAGGACCAAGGCGCCGAGCAGGACTACCGCGAGCAGATCATCTTCGCCGATGACGATCACCGCACCTTCAACTCGGCGGCCAAGCAGCCGGACGGCAGCTGGAAGCAGTTTATGGAGGCGCATTACACGCGCAAGCCGTGATCCCGAACCAAACCCGATTCCATAGGCACGAAAAGGAAAAAGATCATGGCTTCCGACACGCATGGAAAATTCATCTGGTGCGAACTGATGACGACGGATACCAAGGCTGCCGCCGGCTTCTACAGCTCTGTCGTCGGCTGGACCACGAAAGAGATGCCGATGGAGGACCTTCCTTCCCCCTATACCATCTTCGAGGCGGACGGCCGCGGCGTCGCCGGCATGATGACCTTTCCGGCCGAGCTCGAAGGGCAGGGCATTCCGCCGAACTGGACAGGCTATGTCTGTGTCGACGATGTCGACCAATCCGCGAAGGATTTCGAGGCGAACGGCGGCCAGATCCGCCGCCCCCCCGAAGACATCCCGACCATCGGCCGCTTTGCCGTCGTCGCCGACCCGCACGGGGCCGTCCTCTGCATCATGACGCCGCTGCCGATGGAGGGCGATAGCGGCTGGGAGCCGGAAATGGGTACGCCCGGCCATATCGGCTGGCACGAACTGATGGCCGGCAACATGGAGGAAGCCTTCGCCTTCTACTCGAAGGTCTTCGGCTGGACCAAGGACCACGATTTCGACATGGGCGAGATGGGCGCTTATCGCATCTTCGCCGAACATGGAAAACAGATCGGCGGCATGATGACCAAACCCGCCGGTGTGCCGATGTGCTATTGGGGCTATTACTTCAACGTGCCGGCGATCGACAGCGCCATCGAACGCGTCAATGCGGGCGGCGGCAAGGTAATCGTCGGTCCGATGGAAGTGCCCGGTGGCAGCTGGATCATCAATGCGACGGACCCGCAGGGCGCTTTTTTCTGCCTCGTCGCGCCGGGCCGCTGACCTCGCAGCAACATCCCGGAAACGGCGAATCGAGATACGGAAAGTGATCGGCGGCGGCCCTTGGAGGCGGGCCGCCTTTCATCGTGAACCTCGCGGGATACCCCGTCGTTCAGGCCGGGGAGGAACGCGAGAGCGGCGTTGGGCCGTTTCCCGCTGGGATTTGACATATTCGGCGATCACCGAGAGCGGTGCGCCGCCACAGCTTGCCGCAAAGGAGGACGGCGACCACAAAACGCCCTTGTGGTAGCGCCCGGTGATTTCCGGGCGGCTCTCGCGCAGACGTCGGCTGGATACGCCTTTGCGGCTGTTGACCAGCTTCGACAGGGCGATCTTCGGAGGGTCATGCACCCGCAGGTGAACATGATCGTCCTCGCCGTCGCATTCGATCAATTCGGCCTCGAAGTCGCGACACAGCTTGGCGAAGATGCGCCGCAGGTCGCCGATTGCCGGTTCTGACAGAACGTCACGGCGGTATTTCGTGACAAAGACCAACTGACCATGGAGCATGTAGACGACATGCCTGCCGGTGCGATCCACGGTTGCGCTCCTTGGAGCAATTGATAGAATCGTAACATGATCCACCGCGCTTTTCGCTACAAGCTCGCTCCGACCGCCGAACAGGAAGTCCTGTTGCGGCAGTTCGCGGGGGTTGTGCGGCTGGTCTATAATCTGGCGCTGGAGCAGCGCAGGGACTGGTGGCGGCATTACCGGCGGCAGACCGGGAACCGCTTGAACGACATCGCCCAGGCGCGGGAATTGACCGCACTGCGGGCCGCGTTCGACTGGATTGCCGCCGTGCATGTGACGCCCCATCGTTCCCGCCCGAAAAGCGCCCCGCAAGGTTAACCCTTCCTGAACATTTTTGGGTGGATGCATAATCGGCTATATCTGCGTGGTTATATTTCCCGCTACTGACCGACGCATGAAACGAAAAAAGCGGCCGGATCATGCGACCGCTTTGAACGTCATGCGTTTTGGTTTGTCTCAGTGCCGCGCCTTCGCCCGGTGCGACCTTTTCCAGCGGCATGCGGGAGGCAACCTGCTTGTTGCCGGCCCGCAGCCCGTGAAGATACCCCTTGCCGCCGGCGATGGAAAAAAGCGGCTGGTAGTCGGGCAAGCGGCTGTCGGGCAGCACCTGGTCGCGCATGTTGTCCAGGATGAAGTAGTTGCCATCGACGGCGACCGAAAGCACCGCATGGTAGAAGTGGCGCTTCTGGCCGGTACGGGAGATTACGCTGCTGCTGCCGAGAGGTGCGAGCGGCGTTTACGAGGGTGCCGCCCGCGATGTGCGCGACGGCGCAGCCCTCAGCGTCGGCGAGCTCGGCAACGGCCAGGTCTTCATCCAGGTCATCGATGTTTCGGGCGTGGCAGGTGCCGTGCCTGCCGCCGTCAGCGCCGCCAGGGCGCGCATTCGTCGCTGCTCATCAGCTATGCTTCGCCCGCCGTCACATCGGCAATCACGAGCCGAGGAATGAAGACTGAAGTAACGGCTTGCCGCCCCTCTGTCGGCACCTTCTCCCCGAGGGGGAAGGGATATGCCGCAACGTTTCCGCTCCCTTCTACCCAGCTGGGGTCCGAAGGACGGGTCGAGACCGTTGGCTCGCGCCTGGCTGGTCAGCCCCTTGGCCAATCATCCCTACCGGCTGCCGACGCAAAGAACCTTTCGGGGCTCTCCACTTCCACAAGCCGCCGCTTCTCGATCAGCCAGAAGCGGCTGCCGACGGCGCGCACGAAGCTGCGGTCGTGGGAAACGAGCAGGCAGCTTGCCTGGTGCGCCATCAGCTCGCCTTCCAGCGCTTCCTGCCCGTCGATGTCGAGATGGTTGGTGGGTTCGTCGAGCAGGTAGAAGTTCGGGTTGGAGAGCCGGAGCACCAGCATGCCGATCCTTGCTTTCTGCCCGCCGGAAAGCTGGCCGATGGGGCGGCCCTGCATCTCGATCGACATGCCGGCGCCGGCCAGCAGTGCGCGCGCGCGCTGGTCACCGACGTCGAAGCGGCGGATGATCGTGTCCATCGGCGTGTCGGCATCGCGCAGATCGGCAAGCGCCTGGTCGCCGTAGCCGAGCGCCAGCGAAGGCGTGGCCTTGATGCCGTTCTCGGCCGTCTCCGGGTTCGCGATCGCCTTGCGCAGCATGGCGATCAGCCGCGTCTTGCCGGCGCCGTTTTCGCCGAGCAGCACGATCCGGTCTCCCTGGCAGATGAACTGCCTGCCGGTCTTGAAGAGCAGCGTGCCGTCCGGCGTCTCAACCGCCGCATCGTCCAGCGTCACCAGCACCTTGGCATGCGTGCCGCGATTGGCAAGCCGGATCGCACCCGCCGAACGCTCCAGATGCGCGGGTTTTGCCGCATCCTCGAGTTTTTCGGCGCGCTGCTTCAGCTGCTTGGTCTTGACGACCAGCAGGTCGCTGCCGGAATTGATGCCGATATTGTTGAGCTTCGCCGCCTGCTTGCGCAGTTGCTCCGCCGTCTTCATGTCGCGCTCGTAGCGGCGCGCATCTGCCGCATCGAGCTCGTCGATCGAAGCCCGCGCCCGGGAATAGGGCAAAGCGAAGATCTGCGATTGCTCTGGCCGCAGGAAGAGCGTGCGGTTCGTCACGGCGTCGAGGAAGGCGCGGTCATGGCTGGCCAGGATCATCGGCACGTCGCGGGGGAGCGCATTCAGCCATTCCTCCAGCCGCGCGATCTTGCCGAGATCAAGATGGTTGGTCGGCTCGTCGAGCATCAAGAGGTCGGGTTCGGTCACCCAGACACGGGCAAGCATCGCCAGCCGCTGCCACCCGCCGCTGAGCGCCGAGAGCGAACGCCGGTGCAACTCCTCCGGCACCTCCAGAGATCCCAGCACGACATCGACGCGCCAGCTCTCGGTTACCGCCTGCTCCGGAGCGAGCGCATCGAGAACGGCGTCGTAGAATGGCTTGGCGAATAGGGCAGGCGGCACATTCTGCTCGACATAGCCGACCGTCAGCCCGCGCGCCCTGGTGATGTCGCCTTCGGTCGGCTCCAGCGTGCCGGCGATGCAGCGGAAAAGCGTCGATTTCCCGCGGCCGTTGGCGGCCACGATGCCGATGCGGTCGCCGGCATTGACGACGAGATTGAGCCTGGAAAACAAAGAGCTCGACAAGGTGATGCCGAGATTGCGGATATTGAGGAGGGTCATGATCGTTCTCTGGTCTTGACCGCGCGATCATCCATCGAGGGCTCCTGGGCCATCATCGATGCGATGCGTCAGCGGTGGATCGAAATCGCAGACGCTCAAGCGATAAAGCTCGGCGCTGCAGGCCACAACGGGCAGACCAGAAGAGAGGTTTTGCGAGAAAGGTCTCTGGTCAGCCCTGCAAACGCATTTGCAGGGCGTTGACGGGGCCGCGCTGCCGGTTGAACCGGAAATAGTAATTATGCACGCGACCCTCCTTTCTCTTTAGAGTGCAAGCATGAAATATCATCACCTATGCAGGAATGCAACCAAAGCGGTCGCATCAGGCCCTTGCTCTGCGCGGCCGAACTTGCGCAGGACAGGCTGGCTGTTATAAGCGGCCCGACCGGGAAATTCTTGATTTAGGAGAGACGACCATGGCGGGCGATGACGACGAATACGTCTATGACGAAGTGACGGGCGAATGGCGTCCGGCTTCGGAATTGGCTGCCGCCGCGCAGGCGGCCGTCGAGGTCCGCGACGCTGCCGGAAATATCCTCAACGACGGCGATTCCGTCACGCTCATCAAGGATCTGAAGGTCAAGGGTGCCAATCAGACCCTGAAGCAGGGCACGGTCATAAGGTCGATCCGGTTGACGGACAACCCCGAAGAGATCGACTGCCGCCACGACACCATCAAGGGCCTTGTCCTGCGCACGGAATTCGTCCGCAAGCGTTGAGGATACAAATCTCGCCGAGCCAGGCCTGATATACCTTTGGCATCCCATCGGCCCGGCAAGGCACAGGGAGGTAAGCTGCCGAATGGCCTCTCCCTTCAGGCTTGCCTCCGCGACCTACCGCTTCAAACTCCCCAGAATGCCGCGCACCAGCGCCCGGCCGACCTGCGTCGCAACCGTCCGGGCCACGCTTTTCATCGCCGCCTCGACGACCGTCTCTCGCCGATAGCCGGACGAACGCCCGCGCGATTGGCCGCGGTTCGGCTGTTCGTCGTCGCTGCCGCCGAAACCGGGCAGCGTCCAGCCAGAGGTCGTTCCGGCGCTCGTCTGCTGCGTTTCGGCCTCTTCCTGCGCCCGCTTGGCGGCTTCCGCTTCGGCAGCCTTTTTCGCGCGGGCTGTGAGCATTTCGAAGGCAGAGTCGCGGTCGACATCCTCGTCATAGATCCCAAGTACCGGGCTCCGATCCATGATCTGACGGCGTTCCGCTTCCGTTACCGGGCCGACGCGGCCGGATGGCGGGCGGATCAGCGTGCGCTCGACGATCGATGGCGCGCCCTTGGTCTCCAGCGTCGAAACCAGCGCCTCGCCGGTGCCGAGATTGGTGATCACGGTGGCGCAATCGAAGGTCGGGTTGGGGCGGAAGGTATCGGCGGCTGTCCTGACCGCCTTCTGCTCGCGTGGCGAATAGGCGCGAAGCGCATGCTGCACGCGGTTGCCGAGCTGGGCGAGGACCGTTTCCGGCACGTCGAGCGGGTTTTGCGTGACGAAATAGACGCCGACGCCCTTAGAGCGGATCAGCCGCACGACCTGCTCGACGCGTTCGGTCAAGACACGCGGCGCGTCGTTGAAGAGCAGATGCGCCTCGTCGAAAAAGAAGACGAGCTTCGGCTTGTCCGGATCGCCGACTTCGGGCAACTCTTCGAAAAGCTCGGAAAGCAGCCAGAGAAGGAAGGTGGCGTAAAGCCTGGGGTTCATCATCAGCTTGTCGGCCGCAAGCACCGAAATCTGGCCATAACCGTTATTGCTGGTGCGCATGATATCGGTGATCTTCAGCGCCGGTTCACCGAAGAAATGCTCGGCCCCCTGCTGTTCGAGAACGAGCAGCGCACGCTGGATCGAGCCGATGGACGCCTTGGAGATCAGGCCGAACTGGCTGGAAAGCTCGCTCGCATTCTCGCCCATGTAGTTCAGCAGCGAGGAGAAATCCTTGAGGTCGAGCAGCGGCAGGCCCGCCTGGTCGGCGATCTTGAAGGCGATATTGATGACGCCCTCCTGTGGCTCGGAGGCATCCATGAGGCGGGCCAGAAGCAGAGGCCCCATTTCGGCGATCGTGGTGCGGACCCGGTGGCCCTTCTCGCCGAAGAGGTCCCAGAAGATCACCGGGAACTGGTCGAATTGGTAATCGGCAAAGCCGATCTGCTCGGCCCGCTTGGTGAGGAAATCCTTCGCTTCGCCCTTGGCGGCAATGCCGGAAAGATCGCCCTTGATGTCGGCGGCAAAGACCGGGACGCCAGCCTTGGAAAAACCTTCCGCCAGCACCTGCAGCGTTACGGTCTTGCCGGTGCCGGTCGCGCCCGTCACCAGGCCATGGCGGTTGCCGAATTTCAGGTCGAGATATTCCGGCTTGTTGATGCTGTCGTCCGTATTGCGGCTGGCGCCGATGAAAATCTTGCCTTCCTCGAGCATGAAGCAGTTCTCCCTTCGGCCGATGCCGCCGCTTGCGTTTGAAATGCGGAGATCGCAATAAGCCGCATTCATCTTACTATCGTCCACCTGTTATAAGCAGGGACCGGGATGCCGACAACTGTTTGCATTGAAAGCAAATCCGGGGAAAATGCCGGCTCTCGGCGGCGCGGCTTGAGTTGCGGACGAAACTCAAATAACGTTGACGTCAACGTCAAATAACAGGAGGCTGACGATGAATGAAGTTGTGACCCAGATTGCCGATCGCGTGGGCATTGCGCCCGATCTGGCGGAGAAGGCGCTGGGCATGATGCTCGGCTTCCTGCAGCGTGAAGGGGATGATGCAGCAGTCGCCAAGATGATAGAAGCCATTCCCGGCGGCGCCGATCTCGTCGCCCAGTATAACGGCGAAGGCGCCGGTGGCGGCGGTCTGCTCGGCGGTTTGATGGGCGCGCTCGGCGGCGGCGGAATCATGGGCCTCGGCCAGCAGCTCATGAGCCAGGGCCTCGGCATGGGCGAAATCACCTCGCTCGCCAAGGAAACCATCGCCATTGCCAAGCAATATGCCGGCGAAGAAGTCGTCGACGAGGTCGTCGCCTCGGTCCCGGGCTTGAGCCAGTTCGTTTGATCCGGCCTTCATGCCGAATCGGAAAGAGCCCCGCTTCCATGTGAAGCGGGGTTTTTATTTGTGCTTCGCATGCACCACGTCCAGCGCATGCCATTGCCGCCCGTCGCGTTCGATGAGGCCGTCGGCGCAGGCAGGCCCCATGCTGCCGGGGGCGTAGGCTTCCGGCTCGCCGCCCTTCGCCCATAGGTCGAGAAAAGGCTGCACCGCCGCCCAGCCGGCTTCGATGCCGTCGGCCCGCTGGAACAGCGTCTGGTCGCCGATCAGCAGGTCGTAGATAAGGGATTCGTAGCCGGTCATCTTACCGATGTCGAACTGGTCGGCATAGCGGAAGTCGAGCGAAACCGGCACGGTATCGACCGAAAGCCCTGGCGATTTGATGGATATCTCCAGGCTCATGCCTTCGTCCGGCTGCACTTGTATGACCAGCCTGTTCGGCGGCAGCCGGCGCGTGACGTCGGTCTCGCGGAACTGCGCGAACGGCACGGGCTGGAATTCGACGACGATTTCCGTGTCGCGCGCTGTCATCGCCTTGCCGGTCCGCAGATAGAAGGGCACGCCCGCCCAGCGCCACGTATCGGCATAAAGCTTCAGCGCCACGAAGGTCTCGGTCCTGCTGTCAGGCACCACTTGCGGCGTCTGGTGATAGGCGGGGATTTCAGCGCCGTTCAGCGTCCCGCCGGAATAGACGCCGCGAACGCCGTGTGTTGCCGCCTCCTCGGGCGTAAAGACGCGCAGCGCCTTCAGCACCTTGCTCTTCTCGTTGCGGATCGCTTCGGCGTCGAAGCTGTTCGGCGGCTCCATGGCGATCATGGCGAGCAGTTGGAACAAATGGTTCGGCACCATGTCGCGCAGTGCGCCCGTCGCGTCGTAGAAGGCGCCGCGGCTGCCGACATCGACGGTTTCGGCTGCGGTGATCTGCACATGGTCGATATAGCGGCTGTTCCACAGCGATTCGATCATCATGTTCGCAAAGCGCGCCGTCAGCAGGTTCTGGACGGTCTCCTTGCCGAGGAAATGGTCGAGCCGGTAGACCTGGCTTTCGCCGACCTTGCTCAGGATCTGCGCGTTCAGGGCACGGGCCGAAGCGAGGTCCGTTCCAAAGGGCTTTTCGATGGCGATGCGACGGAAGCTATTTTCACTCTCGGCGGCAAGTCCGTGAGCCGCGAGCTTCTCCACGATACCGCCGAAGAAGCGGGGCGGCACGGCGAGATAGAAGGCCGCATTGCCGCCCGGCGCCGAAGTGAGGCGTTTGGCGATCTCCAGATAAATATCGTCGCCGGTGAAATCGCCGGAAATATAGCTGATCCGCTGCCGCAACCGTGACCAGGCCGGATCCTTGACGAGCGGTTCGCCGTCGCCGAGGCCGGCCAGGAAATCGTCTAGCCGTTTGAGCAGCATCTCGTCGCCGCCGGGCTCGATGCCGATGCCGAGAATGTCGAGATCGTCGCCAACCATGGCGCCGCGGGTGAGATTGATGATCGCCGGAACGAGAAGCCGCCGGGTAAGGTCGCCGGTCGCCCCGAAGATGACCAGAGTGGTGGGCGGCGTTGGCTTGGCGTCTGGCATAGGGATCGCTCTCCGTGATTGTCAGCGCCGGAATATAAGGCCGCCGGGCGCTACCGCAAGCGTGGCCTGTTGTCACCAGGTCTGCTTCTCCTACCCTCATCAAGTCAGTTGATGGGCAACATTCCAAGCGCTCGATCTCAGGCAAGGCTGCGGCAAGCAAGAGGTTGCCCTCGGCGCTGTCATTTATCCTTCCCTCATCGAGCGCGCCCGGCGCAGGTTCCCTTCAAGGCAAATGAGTCCTTCACGGCGCGGACGCGCAGTGGCTGGATCTCTGTGACAAGCACAAAGATGAGGGAGAGCCGAACCATCCCCCGGGGACGACGCGGCGACTGCGCGGCACTCCATGAAACGTGCCGCGCTTAACCCTTCACTGCCACCATGAAAATCCGCGGGAAGCCGAGCAGCACCCGCCCGTCCGCCATCTTCGGATAGGCCTTCTCGACACGCCCAAGATAATCCGCGAGAAACGCCTCGCGATGCTCTTGGCCGGCAGCCGCGAGGTAGGGCATCAGACCCGTTGCCTTCACCCATTCGACGATGGCCGCGGCATCCGCCATCGGGTGGTTGTAGATCGTGTGCCAGATATCCAGGCGCGCGGATTTGCCGATCAGGCGGCTGTAATAGGCCGACGGCTGGGAAAGGGGATTGCGGCGCACGCTCTTCTTTTCGAAGGCCGTCTTCCATGGTCCGGCATGGGCGCTTTCCTCCATCAGCAGATGCGTCGGCTCGCCGAGATTGTCGGGCATCTGCACGGCGAGCACGCCGCCCCTGGTAAGCCCGTCCATCAGCCGGTCGAAGATGTCGAGATGGTTGGGCAGCCACTGGAAGACGGCATTGGCGAAGAGCAGGTCGGAAGGCTCATTCGGCTGCCAGGTGGCAAGGTCAGCCTCGGTGAAGGTGGTGCCCGGAAGCCGCTTGCGCGCTGCCTCCAGCATGTTGAGGTCGCTGTCGAGGCCGGACACGCCATCCTGGCCGTAGCGGTCGATGATGAGTTCGGTCGAATTTCCCGGCCCGCAACCGAGATCGATCGCCTTGCTGACCCTTTCCAGCGGCACCTGCGCCAGGAGATCGCGCGCCGCCCGCGTCCGCTCATCCTCGAACTTCACATACTGGCTGGCAGACCAGGCCATGGGCACCTCCTGTTTTTCCCGTGTTCCGATACGGCAATGATTCAAAGCGCGTCATGCTAGCAGCAATTCTCGGCCGCTTGTATGCGGCGTGGTGCAGCTGTCTTCGAATTGCCTGCACGAGCGGGTTGCATTATTGATGTCGTTTCTGGGTTGGGGGATTCATGAGAGCCGGTTTCGTCTTTGCCGCAGTCTGCCTATCGGTCGCCGCAATGTCCGCAAGGGCCGAGACGCCGGCCGCTCCGCCGATTTTCCTTGTGGAAGACATGGGCAATGCGCGCGACCAGTATGTGTCCAGCCATCTGGAGCCCTTTGCCGTCTACAGCGGTGCCGACCGTGCCCTCGATGAAGACGATATCGCCAGGCTCCGGCAGATCGATGCCGCACGCCAAAGGGCGGCCGCCGCAATGCCGTTCTTCACCGGTGATCTCGATGCCGACGGGCGCATGACGCTCGACGAGTACAAGCTCGCCAACCTCTATGAAAGCCGCAACGAGGCCGAACTCGGCATGAAAGCGCGCTTTGCGAATTTCGATCGCAACGGCGACGGTATCGTGACGCTCGACGAAGCGCTGAAATCACCGCCGCTGCCTCGCATGCCGCTCGCTTACGGACTGAGCGATACGGAACGCGTCGCCGCCCTGCTGGCGATCGACCCCAACAAGGACGGCAAACTGACGGAGGATGAGTTCAAGGCGCTCCTCCTCTCCGCCTTCGCCTTCTACGACAAGAACGGCGACGGCGCTCTTTCGAAAGCCGAAAAGACGGAGCGCGCCGCAACCGTCAGGCAATTTAGGGAAGAGCAGGAAAAGCGGGAGAAGCCGTAGAGGGAGACGGCTTCTTGCGGCCCGTCAGGCCGTTGCGGCCCGTTTGACAATCGCCGCTATATCCGGGACGACCGTCGCGAAACGGTCGGCGATCTCCGCCAGCGCCGTACGATGTACGGTCTCGGCCGGGATCATGCCGCCGAGCGGATCCGGCAGATCGCGGCTTAAGGCGGCGGATGCGATGACGGTCGCCTTGATGCCGAGATCGAGTGCCGCACGCGCCGCAGCGCTGACGCACATATGCGTCATGAAGCCTACGAGGATCACATCGGAGCGCCCTGTCTGCTTGGCAATTGCTGCGAGAGCTGCGGCAAGCGTGGTTCCGGCAAAGGCATTGGGAAGCGTCTTCGGGATGACGGCTTCACCGTCAGCCGGCGTCAACGTGGAAATGATCTTCGCGCCATGCGAGCCGATCGCGAAGTGGCCGCTGCCCGGCGCCGCGTGGTGAACGATATGAATAACCGGAACGCCATCACGCCGGGCCGCATCGAGCAACTTGCGAATTTCGCCGACGGGTGCCGCGATGCCATGAAGCGGCAGTCCGCCGTCCACATATTCGTTCTGGGCGTCGATGACAACAACGACCGACTTCGACCAGTGGGCAGCTTGGGGCGTGACGCCCGCATGCTGAAGAAGGGTGAGGGGAACCATTGGCATATCTCCTTGGATGGATCGATGCCAAGGACGCTAACCGCTTTCGTACTGAGCGAATATTCGCTATCAATTCACAATGCCTGAGCAAAAGCGCACAGATATCGATTGGGAGGACCTGCGTTTTTTCGCGGCGCTGGCAAGGCACGGCAGCCTTTCGGCAACGGCGCGTGCGCTGAAGGTCAACCATGCGACCGTCGCCCGCCGCGTTGGCGCGCTGGAAAGTGCTCTCGGCTTCGCGCTCTTCGAGCGGCGCGCCGACGGCTACCAGCTCAGCCGCCACGGAACCGCGATCCTGTCCGAGGCGGGTGCCATGGAGAGTGCCGCTGGGGCGATCCGCGACCGGCTGGCTTATTCGAACGGCCCGAGCGGTCGCGTGCGGCTGACGACGACCCGTTCGATCGCCGATCTCGTCATCGCGCCGCGGCTCGGCGATGTGCTGCGCGGGCTTGCTGACGTCGAACTCGAAATCGTCACCGATATCCGCGTGCAGAGCCTTGCCCAGCGCGAGGCCGATATTGCCCTTCGGCTGGGGCACCCGAAGGACAGTGATCTCACCGGAAAACGCGTGGCGACGATCGGATACGCTTTCTACGCCTCGAAAGCGGCCGCCGAGACTGTTGCGGAAAGCAGGCCAGCCCGCCTCATCGGATTTGACCTGGATAGCGACGGCGTGGCCGAAGCGCGCTGGCTGGAAACGAAATTCGGCCCGGATGCCTTCGTCTTCCGCTCGAGCAGCAATGTCGTGCAGGCAAATGCCGCAGCCGCCGGGCTCGGCATCGCCATGCTTCCGCGCTTCGTCGCGAAACAGAATCCGGCTCTGGTCGAGATCGATTGCGGCGAGGCAATGCCCGATCGCGAACTCTGGATGCTTGCCCCGGCCAATCTGGTCGATATCCCGCGCATCCGCGCGGTATGGGATGGCTTGGCTGAGATATTCGCTGTGTCGAAGGACAGGCTCTAAGCCGATCTTATGCGCATGAGGCGGACGCTGGCGGATGCCTCGATCTCTCCGGGCCCACGGTTGGTCATCCACCAGATCTCTCTATCAGAGGGAAACGTGACTGCTGACCAGCCGGCCATTCCGAAGATCATGGATCATGAGGCCTGGAGGATCGGTGACAGGCGGTTCACGTGTGGGATCGAGCAGCAAAGGATTGGCGGGACAGATCGAGCCGCATATGTAGGCCGGAATGCCTGCGATCAGGCTCGACATCGGCCGATGGACGTGGCCGCTGCAGATTGCGATGGGGCGCCTTATGCCACTCGATAGCAGGTCGCCCAAGGCATCTGCACCCCTGCACATGACATCATCCAGAGGCGATATTCCCGTGGGGAAAACATGGTGATGCGTGAAGAGCAAGGGTATGCCCGATGGACCGCTCGCCAGCGTTTGTCGCAACCACGGAAGATGCTCCGTAACGTCACCATGGGCATGTCCGTCGACGCATGTGTCAAGGCCGACGATCAAAGCGTCTCCATGGGGTTCGGCAAAATGCATTTTCTCGTCATCGCCCCAATGGCCCGCCTCGGGCATCGCCTCGCGCATGACGGTGCGGTCGTCCACGTTGCCGGGGAGGATCAAGGTGCGGCACGCGAGGCTTTGCAACGCAGAAATGATCTGCCGGTAGCCCTCCCGCCAGCCGCCGTTGACAAGATCCCCGGACACCACGACGATAGCCGGCTGCATCGTGGCGAGCCAGCAAATTGCCCTCTTAAGCCGGGCAAGGCCGTCATTGTCGGGGCTGGCGTGGATATCGCTTATCTGGGCGATGAGCATGGCGCCACCTCATTCAAAACCGCGTAATGACGCTGATCCCGGTTCCTTCCGCCCGGTCCATCGCCATCAGCGCCGGCACAGCCTCTTCCAGGCTGATTGTCCGGCCGATCAGTTTCTGCGGCGCGATCTTGCCGGCGGCAAGCATGGAGAGCATGGCGTCGTAGCGCCATGCCTGCATGCCGTGGCTGCCGTAGATTTCCAGTTCATGGCCGATCACCAGCGCCATCGGGACTTGCGGCGTGGCATATTCGCCGAGCATCAGGCCGATCTGCACATGGCGGCCGCGGCGGCGCAAGTTCTTGATCGAGTTGAAGCAGGTCACGGGATGGCCGAGTGCGTCGATCGAAACATGCGCGCCGCCCTTGGTGATCTCGCGCACGGCTTCCGCGACATCGGCAACCGCCGCCGCATTAATCGTCGCCACCGCCCCGCATTCGCGCGCAAAGGCAAGTTTCTCCTCCGAAATGTCGATCGCGATCGGATTGGCGCCGAGCGCGCTGGCGATCATGATCGCCGAGAGGCCGACGCCGCCCGCGCCATGGATGGCGATCCACTCGCCGGGGCCGGTGCGTGCCTGGTCGGCAACGGCGCGGAAGGAGGTGGCGAAGCGGCAGCCGAGGCTCGCCGCCGTCGCATCGTCGACGCTGTCGGGCAGATGCACGAGATTGGTGTCGGCATAGTCGATCGCGACATATTCGGCGAACGAGCCCCAATGCGTGAAACCGGGCTGGAACTGGTTCGGGCAGACCTGCTGATTGCCGGAGTGGCATTCGCTGCAATGGCCGCAGCCGGAAACGAACGGCACGGTCACCCGGTCGCCCGCCTTGAAGCGCACCACGCCCTTGCCTGTGGCGACGATCTTGCCCGCAAGCTCGTGTCCCGGCACATGCGGCAGGCAGATATCCGGATCATGTCCCATCCAACCGTGCCAGTCGCTGCGGCAAAGGCCGGTCGCGCCGATGGCGATGACGACGCCGTCCTCGGTCGGCGTCGGGTCGGGCACCGTGCGAATGTCGGGTGTCTGCTCGAAGGCTTCGTAATACATGGCTTTCATCGGACGGCCTCCAGCTCTTTTGTTTGAGATTCCGCCGCCATGATGCCACGCGGGAGCCTGCGGTTCCAACACTCCGTTCGATCATTTTCGCTGATGGACCCATCGCTTTCATGCGGGCGAACGCGCATGATTGTTGCGGCGATATGGGCGGTTGCGGCATTTTTCGTGCGTCCCGCTTGAGCGACCGAATTTCCGCTTGACCCTGCCTGCCGGGAAGGATTTTGCTTCTCGGGCTTTGGAAGGAGAAGATCATGCCCGTCGATACATCGCCCCGCACGACCACCTGGACCCATGTCGAGGGCGAGTGGCTTGCCGGCAACCCGCCGCTGATCGGCCCGACCTCGCATGCCATGTGGCTCGCGTCCACGGTCTTCGACGGTGCCCGCTGGTTTGATGGCATCGCGCCGGACCTCGACCTGCACTGCCAGCGTGTCAACCGCTCAGCCGTCAATATGGGGCTGAAGCCCATCAAGACGGCCGAGGAGATCGAGGCGCTCGCCTGGGAAGGCATCAAGAAGTTCGATGGCAAGACGCCGATCTATATCAAGCCGATGTATTGGGGCGAGCACGGTTCGCCGGGCAGCGTCGTCTCCGTCGATGCGGAATCGACCCGCTTTGCGCTCTGCCTTTTCGAAGCGCCGATGGGCGGCCATAGCGGTTCGTCGCTGACCGTTTCGCCCTTCCGCCGCCCGTCGCCGGAAACGGCGACGACGGATTCCAAGGCGGGCGGGCTCTACCCGAACAGCGGCCGCGCGATCGCCGAGGCGCGAAGCCGCGGCTTCGACAATGCCCTGATGCGCGACCTGAACGGCAATGTCGCCGAAACGGCATCCTCCAACATCTTCATGGTGAAGGACGGCGTGGTCTTCACGCCGGTTGCCAACCGCACTTTCCTCGCCGGCATCACCCGCGCCCGCGTCATGGGGTTGCTGGACCAGGCAGGATTCGACGTGCGCGAGGTGACGCTCTCGGTCGAAGACTTCATGAATGCCGATGAGATATTCACCAGCGGCAACTATTCAAAGATCGTCGGCGTCAACCGCCTCGACGGCCGCGATTTCGAAGACGGCCCGGTCACCCGCAAGGCGCTCGATCTCTACATGGATTGGGCCAACGGGCGCAGCCATAGCCAAAGCGGCGAGTAGCGATCCGCGCGCAGGGGAGTGCGAACCGTTGCAGTCTCACGAGAAAGGTACGCGCGGATCCTGCACCAAGTAGAACTCGGTAACCGGCGTGACGTCAGTGATAAAAAAGCCAAACGCCGGTCGGTCGAGGGGATCAACGTGACCGCTGGCGAAGCGCAGCCGGTCGAATTTCTCGAAGTGGTTCTCGAAACGGGCAAACCGGTTGGACGAAATGAGGTCCGGATTGGGGTTGGTCTGATCAAATGACAGACCGTCATAAAAGTCGCTCGGTTTGCCAAGGATCTCTTGAAGTTCGAATTCGAACTCGATCCAGGCCAATCCGCTCTTGTTGAGAGTGACAACGCGCAGGTGGAAGGCGCCCTCAGGAAACCCGTGATGTTGAATTGGCCTTGCGGCCCTAATCACCAGAGTGACGGGGCTGGCCGAGTTAAGTTCCTCGTGGATTTCGATTGGATCGGCTTTTGTACCTGAGCCTGTAACTGACAGGATGCGGAAGCCGCCAAGCTCATCGGAGAAGGAATAATCCCCAGCATAGAAACGTCCGTCGTCAGCCGGTCCGGCACTGATGAGTGACAGTGTCAGCAACGCAGCCAGGATTCGCAAGTGACGCCTCATCGTGAGTTCCTCTGGGAGCGCGGTCTATCCGTGCAGCGACCAAGTGACCGAAGTACCGGCGAGAGTTTTCCTCAGATGCTCGTTCGCCTCCACGCCCGCAGCATCCGCGGCATATTCCGGTTTCAGCCGGTCGAGGAAATACATCGTCATCTTACCCTTGTTTTTCACGTCAAGGGCACCTCGCGGGGTGCAGTCGAAATATGATTTTACGTGCTGGTAGGTGCTTTCGGAGATGTTCACCTGGTCTACTTCGTCCGTGCTCTCCATACGAGCCGCGATATTCACCGCGTCGCCCCAGACGTCGTAGGCGAA
The DNA here is from genome assembly GCF_056279705.1 of Rhizobium sp. USDA 4016. Taxonomy (NCBI): domain Bacteria; kingdom Pseudomonadati; phylum Pseudomonadota; class Alphaproteobacteria; order Hyphomicrobiales; family Rhizobiaceae; genus Rhizobium; species Rhizobium sp. USDA 4016. The sequence goes on along the minus strand of NZ_JBWCCY010000004.1, from coordinate 2,845,159 downwards.
CTTCTTCCGGCCAACGACGCCGGACATCACACTGCCGGTATGCAGGCCGACGCGGAGGTGCCAGGGCCGCTGCCCGACCGCGGCCCAGCGCTGGTTCGACGCCACGACAAAGCGTCGAATCTCGAGAGCAGCAAGGCAGCTGCGGATCGCATGGTCCTTGCGGCCCTGCATCAGACCGCCGGCGCACATATAGGAGTCACCGATGGTCTTGAGCTTCTCCAGCCCATGTCGCGCGACGATGTTATCGAACTCGGAGAAGTACATGTCGAGGTCATCGACCAACTCCCGAGGGGAGAGTTCAACGGCTGATTTGGTAAAGTCGACGAAGTCCGTAAAGAGGATCGTCGTCGAAGGGTGGTGGCGGGGCTCGACCGAGCCCTTCTCTGTCAATTCCGCGGCTACCTTGATTGGGAGGATGTTGAGGAGCAGGCTGTCCGCGCGCTGCTTCTCAGCGGCCAGTTCCTGCTGCGAGCGCAGCACCTCTGCCATCCTCAGGCGCAGTTCGAGCTGGGCGATGGTCTGGCGCGCGAGGCGACGGATGCCTTCGGCAGCCTCGAAGGCGAGCTCGCGCGGGGTGAGGTCCAAGATGCAGAGCGTGCCCAGCGCATGGCCGCCTGAATCGATTAGCGGCATGCCTGCATAAAAGCGGAAGAAGGGTTCAGTCGCGATGAACGGCAGTGCCTTGAAGCGATCGTCGGCGTGGGTGTCGGGAACCACCAGCATGTCGCTACGGCAGAGCGCATAGGCGCAGCAGACGCCGCTGCGGGGCACTTCTTCAATGCCGGGAGGAACGCCGTGACGGGATTTGAGCCATATCTTGGTGTCGCCGACGATGTTGACCATCGCGATCGGGGCACTGGCAATCAGGGCGGCGAGATCGGTTAGATCGTCGAATCCGGCTTCCGGGTCGGTGCCGTAAACATCATAGGCCCGTACCGCGGCCAAGCGTTCAGCCTCGTTGTCAGGTAGAGGGAAGTCCATGCCGGGCCCTCCATTGTGCGAAGCCAAAATGGCCCGCCCGTTCAGATCGGGCGGGCGCGGCTCCGCTCTTGTCGATCATCCGGTGTTGTTATCGGGCCTTGCCGTGGCGAAGCAGCTCACGCCGCCCATCCGACACCTACTGCCACCCAAAAACTTACTCTCGCTATCTCACTTAATCAATGTCGCCGGCCGCTATCCAGAGAAGCTGAGCGCCTTCGATCGCGATCAAGTTAGGTCGGGCGCAACCATGCGCGTCTCGCCGCTTCCTGCAAGCGGGGCGAGCTCGGCCCACATTCGTTCCAAGTGTCCGCCTCGCGCGTAGGCGAACGGTGCGCCAGCGCCAACTATGGGCCGACTCCGGCGGCTAGACTACCTTTCGCCTTACCCGACCGTCATTTCAGGAACATTAGCCCACTGTCCTCGTTTGGCGTCTATCACCCCAAAATGAGGGACGTATCATGTCCGACAACCCGTTCGACACCAGCCGCGGCAATGGCGGCGAGACGCATCAGCATATTCCGGAAAAAGGCCCGCACGAGGGCCTCGACCATCTGACCACCAATCAGGGCATCCGCATTTCCGACAATCAGAACAGCCTGCGCTCGGGTGCGCGCGGCCCGACGCTGCTCGAGGATTTCGTGCTGCGCGAGAAGATCTTCCATTTCGATCACGAGCGCATTCCGGAGCGGATCGTGCATGCCCGTGGTTCGGCAGCGCACGGCTATTTCGAGCTGACGGAAAGCCTTTCCGGCATCACCAAGGCCGATCTCTTCCAGCGCAAGGGCGAGAAGACGCCGGTCTTCGTGCGCTTCTCGACGGTCGCCGGCGGCGCCGGTTCGGTCGACACCCCGCGCGACGTGCGCGGCTTTGCGGTCAAGTTCTATACGAAGGAAGGCAATTGGGATCTGGTTGGCAACAACATCCCGGTCTTCTTCATTCAGGATGCCATCAAGTTTCCCGATCTCGTCCATGCGGTGAAGATGGAGGCTGACCGCGCCTATCCACAGGCCGCCAGCGCCCATGACACTTTTTGGGACTGGGCGTCCCTGATGCCCGAAAGCACCCACATGCTGATGTGGGCGATGTCCGACCGCGCCATCCCGCGCTCTTTCCGGATGATGCAGGGCTTCGGCGTCCACACGTTCCGCTTCGTGAACGCTGAGGGCAAATCGACCTTCGTGAAGTTTCACTGGAAGCCTAAGCTCGGCCTCCAATCGACCGTCTGGGACGAGGCGCTGAAGCTGCAGGCGGCCGACAACGATTTCCATCGCCGTGATCTTCACGAGGCGATCGAAGCCGGAAACTTCCCGGAATGGGAACTCGGCCTGCAGCTTTTCGACGAGGACTTTGCCAGCAAGCAACCTTACGACGTGCTCGATGCCACCAAAATCATTCCGGAAGAAGTGCTGCCGCTGAAAATCGTCGGCCGCCTCGTGCTGGACCGCAACCCGGACAATTTCTTTGCCGAAACCGAGCAGGTCGCCTATTGCCCCGCCAATATCGTGCCTGGCATCGATTTCACCAATGACCCGCTGCTGCAGGGACGCCTCTTCAGCTATCTCGATACGCAGAAATCGCGCCTCGGCACCGCTAACTTCCACCAGCTGCCGATCAACGCGCCGAAATGCCCGGTCATGAACTTCCAGCGTGACGGGCAGATGCAGATGAACGTGCCGACGGGTCGAGCCAATTACGAGCCGAACAGCCTTGGCGCGCATGGCGAGGGAGGCGGGCCGCGCGAATGTCCCGTCACCGGCTTCCCGACATTCAGCGCCGCGTCCGGAAAAGAGGAGCAGGGCGACAAGCTGCGCATCCGCGCCGAGCTCTTTGCCGACCACTACAGCCAGGCGCGGCTGTTCTGGAAGTCGCAGACGCACTCGGAACAGGCCCATATCGCCTCGTCCTTCGTCTTCGAGCTTTCCAAGGTCGGCCTGAAGCAGGTGCCATCACGCATGGTCGGCAACCTGCTGAACGTCGATCCGGAGCTTGCCAAACGTGTCGCCGAAGGCCTCGGCATCGATCTGCCGCAGAAGAACCCGGCCGCCCGCGAGCCGATCGACATGCCCCCGTCGCCGGCGCTCTCGATCCAGAAAAACATGAAGCAGACGATCGAGGGCCGCAAGATCGGCATCCTGATCGCCGACGGCAGTGACGCTCACGCCCTGCAATCCCTGGTGAACTCGATCGAGGATGCGAATGCCACGGCTTTCGTCGTTGCTCCGAAGGTCGGCAAGGCGAGGCTTTCGGACGGCAGCACGATCAAGGCCGATGGCCAGCTCGCCGGTTCCCCGTCGCAGATATTCGATGCGGTCGCGGTTCTCCTGTCCGGAGAGGGCACCGGGATACTGCTGAAGGAAGGTGCCGCCGTGCAATGGGTGATGAATGCCTTCGTGCATCTGAAGGCGATCGGCCACACGCCGGAAGCCTTGCCCCTGCTTCAGAGGGCCGGCGTCGAACCCGACGAAGGTGTCGTCGCGTTGGACGGCGCTTTCTTCGAGGCCGCCGCCAAGCGCTACTGGTACCGCGAGCCGAATGTGCGCATGCTGGCATAGATGTGTCGCGCCGCGGAGCGCTACCTGCCATGGACAAGTGCCGGGACGCCACGTCAAATCACCTTCTCCCCCGGGGGAGAAGGTGCCCGAAGGGCGGATGAGCGGCCGCTCCCTCGAGCTTTGCGGTAGGCGACGCACAAGCAGCCAATGGAGCTAGCTCGTTTTCTCCCTCGGCCGCACCATCCACGCATAGGCAGCACCCGCCAACAGCAGCACGCAGGTGCCGAGAAAGACCGCCCGCATGCCGATATGCCCGCCCACGAAGCCGCCGAGCACGGGGCCTGCGACCTGGCCGACATATTGCGTCGAGATGGAGTAGCCGAGTATGCTGCCCGCGGCACTGTCCGGCACGCTGTGGCGGATGACGGCGGTGATGCAGGGCAACAGCCCGCCGAGCGCAATTCCCATCAGCAAGCGCAGCGCAATCAGCTGCCACGAATTGGTGACGAAGGCCTGCGGGATCAGGAGCAGCGCCGCAACAGCAAGCGCACCCGCAATCACCGGCCAATGCCCGATCCTGTCGGCGAGCTTGCCGAGGCGCGACGCCGAAAGGATGCTGCCGAGTGCTGTCGCCGACATGACGATGCCGGCGGTCATCGTTACGCGTCCCTGGTCTTCGACCAGTTGCGCCACGTAGACGGTTATGATCGGTTCGATCGACATGTTGGCGAGCATCAGAAGCAGGCCGGTCGCCAGCATCGCGACCACCGGGCCCTTGTCCGGTATCGCGCGCCAGCCGCCGCTTGCCTTCGCCGCTTGTCTGCGCGCAGGGGACTTCTCCTCCTTGATCAGGAAGGTGGTCGCCAGGAAGGCGAGGAAGATGACGCCGCCCGCCGCCAGGAACGTGCCGCGGATGCCGATGATGGCCGGCAGCGCCCCGCCGATCAGCGGTCCGACGAGATTACCCGCCATGATGCCCGACGACAGCACGCCGAGTGCCCAGGCCGAGCGGTCCTTCGGCGTCTGCGTCGCGACCAGCACCATGGAGCCCGAGGCGTAGCCGCCTGCAAGTCCGACGAAGAGCCGGAGCGCCACCAGCTGCCAGACGTTCTCCGCCATGCCCATCAGCGAGATTGCGATCGTCATGCCGAGGCTGGCGCGCACCAGCATCAGCTTTCGCCCGTAGATATCGCCGAGCCGGCCCCAGAGCGGCGCGACGAGCGCGGCGGCAAAGAAGGTCGCGCCATAGGCGATGCCCGACCACTGCACGATCGCGGCATGCTCGCTGACGCCGAGTTCCGCGACATAGAGCGGCAGGAAGGGGAGCAGCAGCGTCATTGCCACGATGGTGGTGAAGGAGCCGGTCAGCGAAATCGCGAGGTTTCGTTTCCAGTAGGCGGACCCGGCCGCCGCATCTGCCGCGTCCATCTGCGTCTCTGTCATGTCAGGATCTCTATGGGTACCGGTTTGGAAGAAGCGGAAACTTACGCCCCGCCGGCTCCGGTGCCAAGGACGGATCGGGCTTGAACCGTCCGGCAATTTGCGTTTCGCCCTATTTCTTGTTATAAACTGATTGCAATTCGCAATCGGATTTCAAAAGGAGAGCGGCAATGACCGCAACGTCCCGCGAAGACACCGTGCGGGGCCTTTACAAAGCCTATGTCGAAGGCCGTAAGGGTATCGTCGGCGACATGCTGAGCGAGGATTTCACCTTCTCGAGCCCGCGTGACGATCATATCGACCGCAACGCCTATTTCGACCGCTGCTGGCCGGAACCGCCGTTCTTTCGCGGCATGGAGATCGAATTCCTGGCGATCGACGGCGACGAGGCCGTCGTCCGCTACCGCGCCGAAAAAGCTGACGGCACCGCCTTCCGTAACATGGAGGCGCTGCGCTTCAAGGACGGCAAGCTTGCGTCGGTGGAGGTCTATTTCGGGCGTGAGGTTGTCTGACCGCATTTGCCTTGGTCAAGGTGGGCTGGGCAGTCGGCAGCCTCGTGTTGCACAACAGGCAACGCGGCCCAAACTGATGGGTTGGAGCGGCCCTCAGCGGCAATGGTTTCTTCAGAGCTCTCCGGTGCCCGGGAGCAGGTTGTATCTGCGGTCGCAAGATATGGCCGTGATAATCAACATCGCCTGACTGGTAGCGCCGCGTTGTCAGCCCGAGCCAGGCGCCAATGAACGCAAAGTTCGGAGGTTTTCTAGCATTGATCGAGGCTTATTTCGGCAACAGCGACCCATAGAATCTTAGGGCTCGCGCTAAAATCGGAAGTGCCGACCGTCGTGTAGTTGATCATGCGCCATTCGTCCCTAGAAAAACCGGATCGCCGACGTCGAGATGATGACGAGCGAGACGGCGATCATCAAGGGCCTCACCGGCAGGCGCTTGACGAGCATCGCGCCGAGCGGCGCCGCGATCACGCCGCCAACGATGAGGCCGACAGCCGAACGCAGTTCCGACCAGCCGAGCGTCAGAACGAAGGTAAGCGAGATGGTGAGCGTCACCGCGAATTCCGTAAGGCTGGTAGAGCCGATTACCTTCTTCGGATCGTGCCCGCGACTGACCAGCGTGCTGGTGACGATCGGCCCCCAACCGCCGCCGCCGATCGCATCGAGCACGCCGCCGCATAGCCCGGCCGGCGGCACGATCCAGTCCTTGACGTCGCGCGGCCAGTGCGGCTGGAATGCCTTGAAGAGGATGACGAGGCCGATGGCGATCAGATAGGCCGAAACGAAGGGCTCGATCGCCTTGCCTTCGACAGTGGCGAGGATATAGGCTCCGACCGCCCCGCCGATCATCCCTGCCGGCGCCAGACGCGCCACGAGTTTCCAGTCGACATTGCGGTGATAGACATGCGATGCGCCTGATGCTGCGGTCGTGAAGATCTCCGCCACATGTGTCATCGCGCTGGCATTGGCGACCGGCACGCCAAGCGCCAGCAGGCTCGTCGTCGAAAGCACCCCGAACGCCATGCCGAGCGCGCCATCGACGATTTGCGCGCAGAAACCGACCAGCACGAAAAAGAAGAAATCAAGCGTCATTGAACTCCCCGAGCTGGCGGCTTCGCAAGGGAACACGCAAAAGGCGAGAAAAGTTCCTTTCGCAATGTCCGGCAATTGCTTGCTTCAGGCGCCAAGTTTCGCGCGATAACGCCTTTGGAGCAATGGAAGAATCGTATGTGGCTGAAGCGGTCGAAGCGTTCACCAAGCGCTGGCAGGGCCAGGAAGGCGGCCAGTAAAGACCGCTCTTCCTGACGGATCTTTGCGGCCTGGGCCTGCCGCAGGGCGATCCCGCCTCCACGGCCACCGAACGGCTACGTCTTCGAAAAGGTCATGCGCGAAACAAGAGGGCTCGGTCTTCAGTAAGCGCATCGCTCTTTACAAGCGCGACTGCTTCATTCTCGAAGCCAAAAGAAGCTCGCCGGCCCTCAGGATGCGCCGACGCTGCTGCGGCATCGCTTGAGGCCTCTGCCGCAGTCGCAAAAGCACTTGGCACGAGGGCGGGCAGCATTGGCGGCGGGTAACTGACGACGTGATGACCCGTCGCGCTGATTGCGGGTTCATCCCCGAGGGTTTCACCAGACCAAAGCTGCAATAGTTGCAGAAAATAGAAGGAAGAGGCTCTCTTTCACGCCGCGAGATGAGTTGCCTTGGCGCATGGATTCGACTTGTGGCATTTTGCTACAATATTTTGCGCTTAACCATATCGCTTAGGCTTTCGTTCATCCTCCCGCATCAGTTTGCGCCCCGGTGGCTGGGAACCAACCATTGAGGATCGGAAGCTATGACCCATGCACTCGTGCTTTTCTCGGCCGTAACCGCGATCGTCGTATCGATATCGGCGATCGGCAGTCAGCCGGCGCCGAACAATTCGAAATGGCCGGAAATCCATCCGGCGAAGACCTCGCGCGTTCTGCCCGCGCCTGAGCGTTGATGAACGGGCAGTTCATTATCGGTTCAGGACCGCACGGCTAAATCTCGCTTCGGCTGGATTTATGGAGACTCGCAATGAAGATTATCTCGCTGGCAGCAGCGCTCGTTATCGGAGGCCTTTCGGCAGTTTCCGCCGAAGCGATGCCGATGGCGCCGGCGCGTGCCGATACCGCCGCCCCGTCTGCGATCACGAAGGTCGATTATGCCTGCGGGCCTGGATGGCGCCTGAACCGCTGGGGCGAATGCCGCCCGCGCTTCCACCGTCCGCCGCCGCCGCGCTACTGGCATCGCCCGTCGCCACGTTGGGGCTGGGGCTGGGAGCGCCCGCGCCATCGACGCGACCGCGACTGGGGCCGCTACGACCGTTATGACCGCTATGAGCGCAGCAGCTTTTGAGCGGCGCAGCGATCGGTAGACGCTGAGATTGACGAAGCCGGGACGAAATGTCGCCCCGGCTTTATTTTGCTTTCCGGGTTGCCACCTTCTCCGGCGTCGTCGCTAGCGCGAATTTCTTGATTTCCTCCGGCGTCAGATAGTAGAGCCGGTCGGGTGGCGTCTCCATCGCATGCAGCCAGAGGCCGGGCTTGATGCCCATGTCGCCGAGATGGCGGGTGACGCCGGCGGTCGTGCGCTGCGCCTCCGACATGGCGCGCTCCGGCGAAAGCTTCTCCTTCGAGCCGTTGAAGACCTGATGCACGCCGATGACGGCGCCGTCCTCGGCCTCTCGGGTCACGCCGCCGGCCATGATGATCGGGCAGGACGAGGCGCAGAGCGCGCCGCTTGCCACCCTGGTACCGATCTTCCGTTCGCGAATGAGCTTCGACATCGCCAGCGCATCGCCGACGGCGCCGCCCGGCGAATCCAAAGAAACGGTCTTCACATATTCGCCGCGCGCCGCAATCTCCTGTTCGAAGCGGGCGGCAGCGCCGAGCTCGATTGCCCCCTGCGCCAGAAGCACACCGCCCGGCTGTAGCTCGAAACGGATCGGCTGCTTGAGCAGCTCGATGCTGGTCGTGATCTCGGAAGGTGGCGCCTGCGGTCCACCCTCCGTCAGCGCCGGCGGCAGCACCGGCATGGTCTCCGGCTGTGCCGGATCGAAGCCCGGCAGCTCGGCGTTGGCGGCGCTGATCTCGCGCCAGTCGATGACCGCAAGCACGATCGCAGCGGCAAGCAGGGCGTGGAAGGCGTGCCGTATCAGCGTGCCGTCCTCTGTGGAAAGTACGTAATCCTTCAGCCGCTGCCCTGCCGTTTCCAGCCTCATACAGGCGGCCCCTTCCTCGGTCCCTTGCCGGAGAGATCGAAGCTCGCAATGTTCGATTGGTCCGGCGTTTCCGTTTTCTCTGCCTGAGTGAGCGCGGCTTCGAGATCGACGCCGCGCTGCTGGACGGCCCGCTGCACCTCCAGCGCCTGCAGAAGCTCCGCCGCGGTGATCCGCTCGGCAAATGGCAGGCGCTGTTCCTGGCGCCGCAGCGTCGAGTGGACGATCGACAGCATGAAGACCAGCACCGCCGGCAGGATATCGATCGAGATTGCGCCGGCCCAGCTCGGGATGAAGTCGGAAGCATAGCGCAACACCGCTTCGGCAGAGGAGAGGGGCACGAACCGCCGCTCGGCGACCGGTTCGCGCGAAAGGATCTGGTCGGCTGCCTGCGACAGCACCTTGGATTGCGCCGCAACCGAGGAGCGGATCGTCTCCATGACCTGATCCTGCCGGTTGGCGAGATCGACCTCGCGGCCGTCGGCGACGGGGGCGATGAAGCCGAGCGAAAGGTCTTCGGCCGCACGCTTTACCGAAGGGGCGATGGATGTCTGCTCCAGCGAGGTGATGACGCCGGAAAGCCCGACGGCTTCGGCGGCGAATTGGTCGGCGCGCGGATCGATCGCGCCGGGGGCCGAAACCAGCGTACGCATCGTTTCCAGGTGCTTGCGGCCCTCGTCGAAGAGCGAGGTGACCCGTTCGCGAGAGGCATTGATGCCGTTTTCGAGCTCCGTCAGCTGCGAGGCCATCTGCGAGAGAAGCTGCACGACGCTGCCTGCGCCGGTCGTGCCCGTCAGCGCGCCGGTTTCCCGCTCCTGGTCGGCCAGCCGCTCGAAGCGCTCCTGCGTGCGCTGGATGTCCGGCAGCAGGCTCTGGGCCGCAAGCGCGTTCTGATGCGCCTTGTCGAGGTCGGCGGTGTAATCCTCCAGCGTCTCGGCAAGATGCTGTTCGAGTGCGGCCGATCCTGCAAGGGCAGCCGCATTCAGCCAGCTCGACATGGCGATGATCATCGCGCAGCCGAGCGCCATGACGCCGAGCATCGCGCCGCGTCCTGCCGCACCCGTCACATGCGGATAGAAGCGCGCCATATAGGTCCAGAAGGCATAGATCGCCACCGAAACCGCGCTGGAATAGATGAGGGCGGCGAAGAATACGGCCGTTGCCGAACCATCGAGGATGCTGCGCACGCCGAGATAGGTGTAGACGCCCGACGCGAGCGCCAGAACGGCGAGCGCGAAACGCGTCATTGTTTCGACGGCGTCGATGCCGTCCTGCAGGCGATGGGATGTGCCGAGCGCCATGGCTTTCCTCCCGGTGGTATTCTCTTAAGAAACCATTAAAATCCCGGCGAAAACAAGGCCCGCAAAAGCAGCGGATCGCTTACGCCGCAGGAGGTATGCCCGGGCAGGCGCCGCACCTTACTCTTCCGGCAGCAGGTTGAGCGTCTGCGTGTCCAGTTCGCTGCCGATTTCCGCGCCTTTCGATTGCTTGTCGTAGACACAGATATGGGTGACGAAGCCGTTGGCGCCTTTCGGCCTGCCGGTGACCAGCGCCAGCCCATAATGCGCGCTGCCGATCGGATCGACGACGGCCCTTGCATCCGCGATGGATCCGGCCGCCGCTTGCCTGCACTTGGCCTCCACATCCGCGGCAAATTCCTTCCATGCCTCGTCGGAGGAGGCAAGTGCACTACCTGCCGTCATAAAAAGGAGGATCGTTGCGTAAAGGCGGATATTATTCCTCTGCATCTTGGTTTCCTTGGGCGTGGTGTCTGCCGCAAGCGCGGTTATATGCCGATGATGGGCGATTTTTGTCACCGAAGCCAGGCCTGCAGGCGAGGCAAATTTTCCTCGCAGGCGGCCGATTTTTGATGTTTCCACCGTTGCCTCCCTACGTTTCCGCTCCTATGTTCCGCCTCACCTGCCGATCCCGCAATCTTTTGCCAAGAGGAGATCTACAATGGCTTTCGAATTGCCCGCACTCCCGTACGACTACGAAGCTCTCGCACCTTTCATGTCGAAGGAGACGCTGGAGTTCCACCACGACAAGCACCACAAGGCTTACGTCGACAACGGCAACAAGCTGGCGGCTGAAGCGGGCCTGGCCGATCTCTCGCTCGAAGAGGTCGTGAAGAAGTCCTTCGGCACCAATGCCGGCCTCTTCAACAACGCGGCCCAGCACTACAACCACGTCCATTTCTGGAAGTGGATGAAGAAGGGCGGCGGCGGCAACAAGCTGCCGGGCAAGCTGGAAGCGGCGTTCAGCTCCGACCTAGGCGGCTATGACAAGTTCAAGGCCGATTTCGCCAATGCCGGCGCCACGCAGTTCGGCTCGGGCTGGGCCTGGGTTTCCGTCAAGAACGGCAAGCTCGAAATCTCCAAGACCCCGAACGGTGAAAACCCGCTCGTGCACGGCGCCACCCCGATCCTCGGCGTCGATGTCTGGGAGCATTCCTACTACATCGACTACCGCAACGCCCGCCCGAAGTACCTGGAAGCCTTCATCGACAGCCTGATCAACTGGGACTACGTCCTGGAGCGCTACGAAGCCGCCACTAAGTAAGCGGTCTATTGCGTTGAAATCCAGCACCCGGCGCCTTGAAACGCCGGGTGTTTTCGTTTCCGCGCCCTGTCACGGCCCTGTCATCCGACGCTCCTAAAGCAACCGCCATGCCTTCCTCGGACACTCTCCTATTCCGCTTCGGCATCATTGCCGACCCGCAATATGCAGCGATCGCGCCGAATGCCGCGATGGACCGCTATTATGCCAACAGCCTCGCGAAGCTCGCCGAAGCGATCGAGGTTTTCAACGGCGAGGAGCTGAGCTTCGTGATGACGCTCGGCGATCTCATCGACGGGATTTGGGAGAGCTTCGACGATATCCTGCCGGTCTACGAAAAGCTCCGCCACGAAAACCTCTTCCTGCTCGGCAATCACGATTTCGCGGTCCCGGCGGAGCATCTTGCCTCTGTTTCCGCGCGCGTCGGTCTGCCGTCGCCCTATTACGCCTTCTCGTGCCGTGGCTGGCGTTTCGTCGTTTTGAACGGCAACGAAGTCAGCACGTCCGCGCCGCCGGAAGGACATCCATACCGCGAACTCGCAGCCGAGCGTCTGGCGGCGCTGGCGGCAACGGGCGCGATCAACGCCCATCGCTGGAATGCATCACTGAGCGACGAGCAGTTCGCATGGCTTGCGGCCCAACTGGATGCGGCAGAAGCCGCCCGCGAGCGTGTGATCGTGATGAACCACTATCCCGTCTATCCGCCGAACGAGCACGACATGTGGGATCGGGAACGCATCATCGATCTCATCTCCGGCCATGACACCGCCGTTGCCTATTTCTGCGGCCACAACCACGTCGGCAACTACGGCAAGACCGGCGGCTGCCACTTCGTCAATTTCAAGGGCATGGTCGACACCGAAACGGAAAACACCTTCGCCATCGTCGAGGTCTTCGAAGGCCGCCTCGAAATCCGCGGTTTCGGCCGCGAGGGAAAGCCGCACGCTGGCGCTGTAGAGCCGCCATCGTTATCCCCCGGATGGAACCGATGCTGCTCCTGAAAAGTTAGGTATGAGACCCTTCAGGAGGCCATACAGATGTTCCAGGCTCTTGAAATACTGACTGTTCTCATCGTCGCCGTCGCGATGGCACTGGCCCTTGCCCATGCGCTTGAGCTGCCGGGCAAGATGCGGCTGTCGAAGGAGCAGTACCTTGCCGTGCAGCCCATCTATTATCCCGGCTTTACCTTCGGCGGCGTCGCCGAGCCGCTCGGCCTGATCATGATCCTGGCGCTGATCGTGCTGACGCCGCCCTTCAGCGGCACCTATTGGCTGACCGCCGGCGCTTTCGTAGCGCTGCTCGCCATGCATGCGATCTATTGGATCGTGACGCATCCGGTAAACAATTTCTGGCTTAAGGAAAATCAGCCGGAAGGAGCCGGGAAACGCTTTTTCAGCTTCAGGTCCCATGGGGACGCCGAAGCGCCGGACTGGACCGTCCTGCGCGACCGCTGGGAGCGCTCCCACCTTCTGCGCGCCGTCTTCGGCCTGGTCAGCCTGATCCTGCTCGTCGCCGCCGTCGCCGCCTGACACATCGCCGGGCAGAGCCCTGCCGTGTTCAGCGTTAGGATGAGACGGCAAGCGGTCTTTCCGCCCAGCCGTTCATCCATTCTTCGCGCAACCCGTCGCCTTCGCCCCGGAAGAAGGCGCCGGCCGCTTCGCAATGCTCGACGCGGTCGCTGCGGAAATTGCGGATGGCCTGGCGCAGTTCGCACCAGCCGACGATATTGGCGTAGTGTGAATAGTAGATCAGCGCGATCGGGCGGATGGTGCGCTCGGTGGCGCGTCCCAGTTCGTCGCGGTAGTTAAGCGCCAGCTTCTGCTCGTCGCGGATCGCCCGGCGCACCATGCCGAGATCAAAGCCCGCAGGCGGCTGCGCGACGGTGCCCCAGGCAAAGAGCGCCTTGTTCTCCATCGCCTGGCGCAGCGGTACCGGCACCGCGCCTGCGATCTTCTGGTTCACCCGCTTTGCCGCCTGCTTCAGCTCCGCGTCGCCGGTGCGCTCCAAAAGCGCCAGCGACAACACGATCGCCTCCAACTCCTCGATAGAAAACATCAGCGGCGGCAGGTCGAAGCCGGGGCGCATGATATAGCCGATGCCGCGCCCGCCCTCGATCGGTACGTGCATCGCCTGCAGTGCGGCGATATCGCGATAGATGGAGCGCACCGTCACTTCCAGCGCGTCCGCCATCGCCTGCGCCGTCACCGGTTTCTTTGCCAACCGCAGGATCTGGATGATCTCGAAAAGGCGTGACGCCTTGCGCATTTTGCCGGTTTCCTCCAAGGCTCCTGACAATACACTGTCAGTTGGGCTTTGGTATAGCACTGCCTATCGAATTGAAATCAAAGGCGGTCCGCCAAAATGGCCGCCCGGCTCGAAGGCAGACAACTGACATGACTTATACGGAAAACCTCTGGCTCTACTTCACCCTTCTCTTCGGCATCATCATCGTGCCGGGCATGGACATGCTCTTCGTGCTCGCCAATTCCCTGACCGGCGGCAGGAGCCGCGGTATGGCGGCAACGGCAGGCATCATGGCGGGCGGCGCGGTGCATTCGCTCTATGGCGCAATCGGCGTTGGCATCCTCGCGAGCCTGCTTCCTTCGCTCTTCAACCCGCTGCTTTTCCTGGGCGCTGCCTACATGATCTGGATCGGCTTCACGCTGGTCCGCAGCTCGATCACGGTGGATACGGTCGGCGAGGGGAGCCTGCGCTCCGGCTGGCGCGCCTTCCGGCAGGGCGCGATCACCTGCCTCATCAATCCGAAGGCCTACCTCTTCATGCTCGCCGTCTATCCGCAGTTCCTCAAACCCGTCTACGGGCCGATCTGGCTGCAGGGCCTTATCATGGGCGCCATGACGCTCGCGACCCAATTCGCGATCTACGGCGCAGTGGCGCTCACCGCCTCGCGAAGCCGAACGCTGCTGATCTCCAATCCCGGCGCTACCATCATCGTCGGCCGCGCCGCCGGAGCACTGCTGATCGCCGTCTCGCTGCTGACTGCCTGGCATGGCTGGAAGGCGGTGGCATAGTGCGAGGAGCAGATAGGTAGCGAGACTTTGCCGAGCGCATCTTATTCTTGTGCCTGTCACGGAAATCCAGCCACGGCGCGGACGCGCCGTGAATGACCCCTCCTTCTTAAAACGAGTCTCCCGCGCCATGGACATGGTGCTGCTGGAACCCTGCGACAGGCACAGGGATGAGGATTGCGGGTGCATTACCATTTTGAATTCCTTGTCATATCACCCACTTGTTACTTCGCGCCCCGTATAAATTTGCCATCATGCGGCCGCGAATATCAGGCGCCGGGCTCGGAGAGACCTCGGTATCGAGAGGAGTGGACATATGAATTTCAAAACAGTTGCGGCGGCTGTGCTCGTTGCCGGCATGGGGGTGACGGCGGTCTTCGCGCAGCAGGAGGGCACGCATGAAGCGCGCGAAGCGCTGATGAAGAAGGTCGGCGGCTCGGCCGGCGCCATGACGGCAATCGCCAAGGGCGAGAAGCCCTATGATGCCGAGGTGGTGAAGGCAGCGCTGACGACGATCTCTCAAACCGCCAAGGTCTTCCCCGACCAGTTCAAGCCGGGCACGGAAACCGGCGACAAGGCGGCGAGCCCGAAGATCTGGGAAAACATGGATGACTTCAAGGCGCGCGCCGCAAAGCTGAGTAGCGACGCCGAGAAGATCCTCGCGCAGCTTCCGGCCGACGCTGCCGGTGTCGGCGGCGCGTTGAAAACGCTCGGTGCCAATTGCGGCGGCTGTCATGAGAATTACCGCATAAAGACGGATTAAGCGCTCGCCGTCCCCATCCGAATCCATCGGTTCGCGCCTGCCTTGCCGGAGGTGTGGACCGGTTTATCTTAGACCGTTGCAGTCGCTGAAAAGGGGAGCGGCATGGTCCGCAGGTTCATCCGGTTTGTGCTCTGTCTTGTCGGCATTGTCGCCCTCGGCGGTGCGGCCTTTTATTTCGTCACCGCGCCGAACCCGCTGCCGGAAAGCCATTGGGCCAATCTCGGCACGCCGGATGTGACGAACGGCGAAACGGTGTTCTGGGCGGGCGGCTGCGTCGGCTGTCATGCCGCTCCCGGTTCCGAAGGCGATGCCAAGCTCACGCTATCCGGCGGTCTTGCGCTGAAGAGCCCCTTCGGCACTTTCCATGTTCCGAATATCTCGCCGGACGAGAAGGCGGGCATCGGCTCCTGGACGCTCGCCGAATTCGGCAATGCCATGAAGCGCGGCATCACCCCCGGCGGCCAGCACCTCTACCCGTCCTTCCCCTATGGCTCCTATGCGCGCATGAGCGACAAGGACGTCAACGATCTTTTCGGCTACATCAAGACGTTGCCCAAGAGCGGCAATGTCGCGCCGCCGCACCAACTGCCGTTCCCCTATGATATCCGGCTCGCACTTGGCGGCTGGAAGCTCCTCTATTTCAACGACGCGCCCCGTATCGTGCTCGCCAACGCCGACGACAAGCTGAAGCGCGGCCGGTATCTCGTCGAGGGCCCGGGCCATTGCGGCGAATGCCATACGCCGCGTGACGCGCTCGGCGGCTTCGAGCCCGATATGTGGCTCGCAGGCGCTCCGAATCCGGAAGGCCGTGGTCGTATCCCGAACATCACCCCGGGCTCCAAGGACATCAGTTCCTGGAGCGAGGCCGATATCACCAACTACCTCGAAACCGGCTTTACCCCGGACTTCGACACCGCCGGCGGCTCGATGGCCGAGGTCCAGAGGAGTCTCGCGCATCTGCCGAAAAGCGATCTCGAGGCGATCGCCGCGTATTTGAAGGCGGTGCCGAGCCGATGATGCTTGTAAAATGTGATAGCATCTCGTCATGCCAGTATGAACGATCGGCAGCGCAAGACCGTGGAAGCGATCTTTCGTGACCTGGTACCTGGCACGATCGCGCCTTGGCCGATGCCGAGAGCCTGCCTATCGCAGTCGGATGCGTGGTCATCGAAGGCAACGGTTCGCGCGCGTCCGCTTCGAGAAAGACGGTCAGTTGATCCGGCGAAGGAGGCGAAGCGCGATCAGATCAAGGACGCACGCCGGCCGTCAACGACTCTATCGAAACCTGCCGCAAGCTGGGCAGGAAACCGCATAAGTCATATTCCGGCAAAACGATGTTCCGCGTCGATCCCGAGATCCATGCCCGCGCGGCCACGGCCGCGGAGCTTGCCGGCAAGAGCCTCAACCAATGGGCGGAAGTGATACTGTCGAGAGAGCGGCCGGAAAGCCGGCCGCCTGAGCCTCACGCAGCCTTCGGCTGGTGCTCTGCGCCAAACATCAAAAGATACTGGTCGAGATCCTCGTTGCGGAAGTCGAGCGCCCGGTAGATTTCGGCGGCAAAGGTGGTCGGGGCGGAACCGGGGGCGGTGACCAGCATCCCGTCGCGCACCGCCGCCGGCGCGTCCTTGTAATGCGCATGCCCGGAATAGCCGGGCAGGTCGGCGATGAAACGCAAGGCATTGCTGGTATGCGCCGCATTGTTCAGCGCGCCCGCCTTGGCAAGCGCCAGCGTTGCGCCGCAGATCCCCGCAACCAGTTTGCCGCGGGCCATGAAATCGGCGATGACGGGCTTTAGATCCGGCGCCTTCTCGGTCTCCCAGATCATGCCGCCGCAAAGCACCAGACCGTCGAACGCCTCCGCCCGCAGTGCTTCGGCCGCCGTATCGGGCGTGACGCGCAGGCCGCCCATGGACCGCACCTCAGCGCCACCGGGCGCCGCCGTCACCACGTCGAAGCCGAATTCGGTGCGGGCGGAAGCCGTCAGCTGCCCGACCTCCCAGTCCGCGAAAGCCTCCGTCAGAACCACAGCAAGCCGTGTCATTTGTCTCTCCCTCGTCCGTTGGAGCGGCAGGCGCTCAAGCCAGCGCCTGCATATAGCGCATGCCGGTGACCGGGCGAGGGGTGAAGTCCATATGCTGATAGAAACGGTGTGCCTGGATGTTTCCGGTCGCCGCACTCACCGAAAGGTAATCGCAGCCGGCATTCCTCGCGGTTTCGCGGGCGCGGTTGACGAGGTGCTGGCCGATGCCGTGGCCGCGATGGCCGTCGCGCACGAAAAGGTGGTGCAGGTCCATGCCACGCTTGCCTTCCTGCGCCCTGTAGAGCGGCACCAGGATGGCGTAACCGATCAGCCCGTCGCCGGTTTCGGCCACTAGCGCCGTGATCCATGGAACCGGGCCGAAAAGGTCGCGTTCCAACTGCTCGGGCGTGGCGATCGCCGCATCGCCGTGATGGGCGGCAAGCAGGGCGATCATCTCGTTGAGTGCCGGCAGGTCCCGCGGTTTTGCCGTGCGGATCGTCACCACTGGGGGGCGGATCAATGAAATTTCGCTGTCTTCGATTGCAATCATGGCCTTCGCGTCCTTGTTTGGTATTCTGCCGTCAGGACGCTGCCGATTACAACAAAGCCGCCTGACGGCGGCATTGTTGACAATATGATCTGTCCGGCCGCCCTTTACAGGTACAGCCAAAAATACGTGCTGGTGATGTGCGCGTTGTTGATCATGCGCGATAGATTCTCCAGAACGCGCGATTTGTCAATGGGGCGTCATCATCCGTGGATACTATCTGTTAAGTTGCGTAGTGTGGCGCTGCAGCCTTATGTAGAAAATCCCATAATTCCAGACGAACGCTTTTACGGAGGGGCATCATGCGTTTCGTTTCCAAGGAAGTTGAAGGATATCGCATTTTCGCGGTCACGGGTGTCAACACCGTCTCGTTTGCCGTCGACTACCAAAATGCCGATACGAAAGGCCTGCTCGGTTTCGCGGTCGAGCGTTACGACCCCACGGAAAACCAGCGCTATTTCGTCTATGGCATGAAGGTCTTCGCAAGCGTCATCCCGCAGCCGGACGAGAAAACGGTCGTTACGACCTACGATCACCCGGTGCAAAGTTTCGTCTGGGACGACTTCACGGCAAAGCCGGACCGCCGATACGAATATTTCTTCTATCCGCTGAAAGGCAAGCCGAAGAACATCGACCGCAGCGCGCCGCCGGTGAAGATCGTGGTCAGGACTGAGCCGCTCTTTACGGAGCTTGAGCACGATATCTTCTTCAACCGCGGCGTTGCCAGCAGCCAGGCCTATCAACGCCGCTTCGGCAACGAAAAGCCTGACGATCTGCAGCCGGCAGAGAAGCGTCTTGAAGCGTTGCAATGGCTGAGCCGCGACCTCGACGAGGCGCTTTTCAGGTTCATCGATCAGGCGCAGGCCGGCGACACGCTCCTCGGATGCTTCTACGAATTCCGCTATCTGCCGGTCGCCGAGCGCCTGAAGGCCGCCATCGATCGCGGCGTCAGGGTAAAGCTCATCCTCGACGCGAAGATCAACGAACACACCGACGGCAAGGGCAAATTCCATCCGAGCTTTCCGCGCGAGGACAACAAGGCTATGGTCAAAGACGCCGGGCTTCCGGTGACGGCGATTGCCCGCTGGCGGGAAAACAATCCGAACAATATCCAGCACAACAAGTTCCTGGTCCTGCTGAAAGGTGCTGCGCAGAAGCCGGCGGAAGTCTGGACAGGATCGACCAACATGTCGCCGGGCGGCATCCACGGGCAGACGAATGTCGGCCATTGGGTGCGCAATGCGGATGTTGCTGCGGCCTTTGAGGCTTACTGGAAGACGCTTGAAAACGATCCGGGCGCAGTTGAGGGAGAAACGAGAGCCGTATCCGATGCCAAGCGAAAGGCCTATCGCGACGCCGTGATGGGGCTGGCGCCGATTCCGGCGGACTGGGAGAATATTGCGAAAGGCGTATCGAGCGTCTTCAGTCCGCGGTCAGGAAGCAAGGTGCTCGACATGTATGTCGACGCGCTCGATTCCTCCACCGATTACGGCGGCATCACACTTGCGTTCGGCATCGGCAAGAAATTCAAGACGGCGCTGGTCGACAACACGGAAGCCGAGATGCCGCAGCGCCCCGTGATCTTCCTGCTCTTGGAAAAGCAGGACAAGCCCAATCCCCGTGCCAGCGATCCCTTCGTGCCGCTGAATGCGAAACACAACGTCTACCAGGCCTGGGGATCGTTCCTGCGCGATCCGGTCTACCAGTGGACGCGGGAAACCAATGCCAGGGCGCTCGGGCTCAACCAGCATGTGGCTTACGTCCACTCGAAATTTCTGCTGAAGGACCCGCTCGGCGCCGACCCGATCGTCGTGTCCGGTTCGGCAAATTTTTCAGAAGCTTCGACCAACGACAACGACGAGAATATGCTGCTGATCCGCGGCAGCGAACGCGTGGCCGACATCTACTTCACCGAGTTCAACCGGCTCTTCAACCACTATTATTTCCGCTCGATCCAGGAGGTCATGGCCGGCCGGAGCGATGGCCAAGCGAATGCCTCGGCCGATACCAGTGCAAGCCTCTTCCTGGACGAGAGCGAGACCCAGGAGTGGCTGAAGAAATACAAGCCCGGCACGCTGCGCTGGAAGCGCGTGCAGGTGTTCACCAAGATGGCGGGTGCAAAGACGTTGTAGCGTTCCGGAACGGACAAAACATTCTATGCGATGCTTTGCAGCCCAAGCGGCGGGCTCATCAAGCCGGTGGATGGGGGACGCAAGGAAAACCGCACCCCATGACCGCCCTCGTCTTTCGAGGCTGCGCCCTGCGGGCTTGCATCTCAGGATAAGGGCTGATCGCCGGCGCCCGCGGCACGGCCCTCATCCTGAGGTGCCCGAAGGCGAAGCCGCAGGGCCTCGGAGGATCACCTCCTCGCACGCCGCCTTGGCGGTATGGATCCGCTGAATGCGTGCCTTTTGCCACCAGCGCCCATCCCATACTCTCCTCATTCCTGTTCCTGCAGCAAGGACAGGAATGAGGGCGGGAAGGATGGGGAAGCGCCAGTCAGCAACGCGGTCTTTGCCGTTCCGCCCGTCGAACATCACATGGAAAGCCAAAGATACGCTTCCCTTTCGCGGTTGCCGCATATACTATAGACCCCTATACTAAAATGGTAGCACCCCTTGTCGCACACCACCCGTCAGAAGAAAAAGCTCATCGCCCGCGTCAGCCGCCTCAAGGGCCAGCTGGAAGCCGTCGAGCGCGCTCTGGAGGCCGAGCGCCCCTGTGGTGACATCCTGCAGCTGCTGGCCTCGATCCGCGGCGCGCTGAACGGGCTGACCGGCGAGGTGCTGGAGGATCAGCTACACGAGCACGTGCTGCATGCGGCCGACGAGAAGGCCCGCGCCGAGGCGGTCGAGGAAATTTCGCAAGTGCTGCGGACCTACATCCGCTGAAGAGATCGAAGGAGCGCGCGATGAGCACACAAACGCTAGAACACGACCATGTCTTCCTGGGTGCTGGCCACGAGCGCAACGAGCGCCGCGTCTGGTTCGTGATCGCGCTGACGGCGGTGATGATGGTCGTGGAAATCGGCGCCGGCAAAATATTCGGCTCCATGGCGCTCGTCGCCGACGGCTGGCACATGTCGACGCATGCCAGTGCGCTTCTGATCTCAGCCGTTGCCTATCTCTATGCCCGCAAGCAGGCCCGCAATCCGCGCTTTACCTTCGGCACCGGCAAGCTAGGCGATCTGGCGGGTTTCGCAAGCGCCATCATTCTTGCCATGATCGCGCTGCTGATGGCCTGGGAGAGCGTCTTGCGCATCGCCAATCCGGTACCCATCAGCTTCACCCAGGCGATCGGCGTTGCCGTCATCGGCCTTGCCGTCAATCTCGTCAGCGCCTGGCTGTTGAAGGATAGCGGCCATCACCACGGGCACGGTCCCCATCATCACCACGGCGATCATGCGCATCACGATCACGGCGACCGTCCCCACCACGGCGGGACCATCGACAACAACATGCGCGCCGCCTACACCCATGTTCTCGCCGATGCGCTGACCTCGGTGCTCGCGATTGCGGCCCTTTCCTTCGGCAGCCTTTACGGCTGGCTCTGGCTCGATCCGCTGATGGGCATCGTCGGCGGCCTCATCATCGCGCAATGGTCCTGGGGCCTGATGAAGTCCTCCGGCCGCGTGCTGCTCGATGCGATCGCGGACGGCGAGGAGCTGCCAGGCGAAATCCGCAAGGTGATCGAAACCGGCAGCGACCGCATCACGGACCTGCATGTCTGGCAGCTCGGCCCCGGCCATCACGCCGCGATCGTCGCCGTCGCGACGTCCGAGCCGCGCGAGCCTGCTTTCTACAAGGCGAAGCTCGAAAGCCTGGACGAGCTCTCGCACGTGACCGTCGAGGTCACGCAATTGCAGGCGGCCTGACGATGCCGCAAAGGCGACGACAAGGCGCCACAATCGCGGCCTAGCTCTTTGGCTTGTTGATTCAGCCGGAGTGATTTCATGAATGACTTTTCAATCCATCGCCGCACGATCTTGAAGACCGCGATGCTCTTTCCCGCACTTTCCCTTGCCTCGTTCGCCCGCGCCTCCGAAACCGATGACGACATTGAGCGCCGGTTGGCGGAGCTTGAAAACCGCACCGGCGGCAGGCTGGGCGTTTCCGTCATCGACACCGAAACAAAGGTCACGCTCGGCTATCGCGAAACCGAACGCTTCCCCATGTGCAGCACCTTCAAGGTGCTCGCCTCGGCCATGGTGCTTTCGCGCGTCGACAAGGGCGAGGAGAATCTCGAGCGCCGCGTGATCTATGACCAGGACAAGCTCGTCTCCTATTCGCCGGAAACGGAAAAACACGTCGGCGGGGAGGGGATGAGCGTCGGCGACCTTTGCAAGGCGGCAATTACGCTGAGCGACAATACCGCCGGCAACCTGTTGCTTGAAAGCGTCGGGGGCCCGAAGGCGCTCACCAAATGGCTTCGCTCGATCGGCGACCGCGCGACCCGCCTCGATCGCTGGGAGACGGCGCTGAACGAAGGCAAGAAAGGCGATCCGCGCGACACGACGACCCCGGACGCGATGCTCGACACGCTCGGCAACCTCGCGCTCGGCTCGGTGCTGTCCGAGCCCTCACGCGAAAAGCTGATCGAATGGATGCTGGCGAACACCACCGGCGATGCACGTCTTCGCGCCGGTCTGCCGGGAGCCTGGAAGGTGGGCGACAAGACCGGCACTGGCGACAATGGCACCGCTGCAGACATCGCCATCATCTGGCCGAAGGGCCGCGGCCCGATCCTCGTGACGGCCTATATCGCCGAGGCGACGGCGCCGGTGAAGGAGTTGAACCTCGTCTTTGCCGAAGTCGCGAAGATCGTCGCGGGCATGGCGCGATAATCAGCAAATTCAAAAGCATGCGGCGGAGATATGAATCTCCCCCGCATCGTCTTGAATCATTTTGCGAACTTAGGCGGTCTGTTCGCCTTGGGTGTCGGCCGCCTGAGACCCGGAAGCGGTGCCCTCGGTATCGTCTCGGTGATGCCGGGAAGCTCGTTTGATTGCCTCGGCAATCTGCTTTTCGCTTGCGTCGCGTTCCTCATTGTGTGGCGGCAAGGTCATCCTCGCGTATACCGGGTTCCTTGAAAACGCGCTTGCGGATAATCGCGTCCGGCGTCTTGCTGGCATAGTCGTTCAACCCGTCCACCAACTCGGCATGGTGTTTCTTGGGCGGCGAGATCGGCTTCGGTTTCCTCGGCAATCGTCGTGTCTCCCGGCGGGCTGCATCGCCCACATGGCGCTGGAAATGGAAGGCCCTGTATAGCTCAGCTGCAGTCAACCGCCGCTCTCGCTTGGCGCGCTGCTCTCCGGCGAGGTTATTGGGACTGAAAAGGCTTCAAATGTTTCCCGCGATCTCCATGAAAAGACTCACTTAAAGATTGCAGGCAGACCATGGGCGGCAATACATGCGCAAGGCTTTTGCTTCCATTTCAGGTCGTACTTGAGGAGGCGGCGTTTAAAACTTGCGGCTTGAAGTGGAGGCCGCATTATAGCGGCGCCCAACCCCGGTAACGCCTACGGCAGCGTATAAGCGATCACGTAATCGCCGGGCTTCGTCCCCACCGACCCATGCCCGCCGGCAACCATGACGACATATTGCTTGTTGTCGCTGGCCGTATAGGTCATCGGCGTTGCCTGACCGCCGGCTGGGAGACGCGCTTGCCAGAGCTGGTTGCCGTTGGTGGCGTCGTAGGCGCGCAGGTAGTTGTCGACGGCAGCGCCGAGGAAGGCGAGGCCGCCCTTGGTGAGTATCGGCCCGCCGATACCCGGCACGCCGATCTTGAAGGGTAGCGGCAGCGGCGTCATGTCATGCACGGTGCCGTTCTTGTGCATATAGGCGATCTTGCCGGTCCGGAGATCGACGCCCGCGACATAGCCCCATGGCGGCGCCTGGCAGGGGATTTGGAGCGGGCCGAGGAGCGGTCCCATGAACACGCCGTAGGGCGCCCCGTCATTGCGGTTCAGGCCCTGCTCGCTGCCCTTTTCGTCCTGTCCGCGCGGGGGAATCTCGGCGGCCGGAACGAGCCTCGAGGTGAAGGCGAGATAAGTCGGCATGCCGAACATGATCTGCCGCTCCGGATCGACCGCGACGCTGCCCCAGTTGAAGGTGCCGAAATTGCCCGGATAGACGATCGTTCCCTCCACCGAAGGTGGCGTATAGCGGCCCTCGTATTTGTAGCGGTGAAAGGCGATGCGACAGGCGAGCTGATCGATGAGCGTGATCCCCCACATGTCCTTTTCCTTCAGCGGATCGGGCGAGAAGCTGAGGTCGGAGATCGGCTGCGTGGGCGCCGTATGGTCCTCGGGGATCGCGCCGCCCGGCGCCGGGATTTCCTTGAAGGGAATGATCGCCTCGCCGTTGCGCCGGTCGAGCACGTAGATGTCGCCCTGCTTCGTCGGGGCGACGAGAGCCGGAACGACGCTGCCGTCCGGCTTCGTCATGTCGAAGAGCACGGGCTGCGCCGGCACGTCCATATCCCAGAGGTCGTGGTGGACGAACTGCTGCACCCATTTCAGCTGGCCCGTATTGATGTCGAGCGCCACGACGGAGGAGGAGAACTTTTCGACATTGGCGCTACGGTTCATGCCGAGCTGGTCCGGCACCTGGTTGCCGAGCGGGATATAGACGGAGCCAAGCCCTTCATCGACACTGAAGACGGACCAGCTGTTCGGCGAGTTGGTGACGTAGGTCTGGCCTTCGGGCAGGGGTGCGGTCTGATCCGGATTGCCGGAATCCCAGTTCCAGAGAAGCGCGCCGGTGTTGATGTCGAAGGCGCGGATGACGCCGGATTGCTCCTGGGTCGAATAGTTGTCGTTGACGGCCCCGCCGATGATAAGCTTGCCGGCGACCGCGACCGGCGGCGAGGTGGAGTAATAATAGCCGGCCGGGTTGTATTTCATGCCGGTCTCCAGATGCAGCACGCCCTTGTCGGCAAAGCTTTCGCAGATTTTGCCGTCGGCTGCATCGAGCGCGATCAGCCGCGCATCGGACGTCGGAAGATAGACCCGTGCGGCGCAGGGCTGGCCGGCCGCGACGGCCGGATCGGCATAGTATGTCACGCCGCGGCAGGTCTGGTGCTGCCGGTCCGGGTTCATGCCGGAATTGGCGTCGTATTTCCATTTCTCCTTCCCGGTCTTGGCGTCGAGCGCGATCGCCCAGTTGTGCGGTGTGCAGAGATAGAGCGTGTCGGCGACTTTGAGCGGCGTCACCTGATAGGTCGTCTCGCCGATATCGTCAGGCCGCTTTACGTCGCCGGTCTGGTACTCCCAGGCGACCTTCAATTCCTTCACATTGTCCTTGTTGATCTGGTCGAGCGGCGAATACCGCTGGCCGAAAGGCGTGCGGCCATATTGATGCCACTCGCCGTCCGGCACATTGCCGCCGAAGGGCGGCGCGGCCGCCACGACCTCGTTGGGAAGATCGCCGGCAAGATCATGCGGATCGGTCGTCATCGAATAACCGGCAACGAGAATGGCGATGATCACCGGCACGGCGAGCGGCCAGGGATTGGCAGGGTAGGGAAGGCCGCTTGGGCTCGAAAACCCGAGCGGCCTTCGGATCCACGGCGTCAATAGCCAAAGCCCGAGCAGAATGATCAAGCCGCCGCGCGGCCCGAGCTGCCACCAGTCGAACCCGGCTTCCCACACCGCCCAGATGAGCGCCACGGCAACCAGCACCGCATAGACCCAGAGCGCCATGGCCTTGCGCATGAAAAGCAGCGCTGCGGTGATGAGAAACATCAACCCTGCAAACAAATAGAAGACGCTGCCGCCGAGCGTCACGAGCCACAGTCCGCCGCCGCTAAGAACCAGTCCGATGACAAGAAAAAGGATGGAAGTAATGACGATCGCCATAAAGCCGGTCTCCCGCTAAGGTGAGCTGGGCATGGTGGGATGGGGACAATTCCGCCGAATCAGCGACTTAGGGCGAAGGGGCTGTCGTTCAATGGTCACATTTGGCGCAGGGAGGCATGGATGGACGGCGGTATCGCCTCGCATGCAACGCTCCTCGTAGTCCCCGATTCCCTTCGTCCTCCATCATCCCTTTGCTTGTCAGGAAGATCTAAGAGATCCAGCAGCGCCATGTCCCTGGCGCCTGAGACTCCTTCTTGTGAGCTGGTCATGTCACGGCGCAGACGCGCTGTGGCTGGATTCTTGTGACAAGCATAGAAATGAGAAAAAGTGAGGAACACTCACGTTTTTCGAAAAGCGCCTGTAGTACCCGCTCCTTGGCCTCTGTGAAGCTGAAGCAATCGCAAAACCCCGGCTTCCCGCTCGCAAGAAACACGCAGCCGTGGTATGCAACCGCATCATCGGATACAGGGGATTATGCGATGATTTCTGTTTCCAGGGCGATTGGTGCGGCGGATTTTGAGATCGCCGCGGGATTCTGCGATGCGCTCGCGGCCTGGGATGCGGCCGAGGTGCAGGCCTATGGCGTCGCTGCGGAAGAAGTGCTGGCCATTTACCACGGCGAAACGAGCAGCAGCCTGGCCGCCAAATACAGTTCGGCGGACGCCATGATGTTCATCGCCAGATGGGAGGGCTCGCCCGCGGGATGCCTGGCCTTTGCTCCATTCGATGACGTAACCATGGAGATTCGCAAGTTCTACGTCGATCCCGAATTCCGCGGCAAGGGCGTCGGCAGTGCGCTGATGCGAGTGGTCCTGGCTGAAGTCGAAAAAGGCGATCGCCGCGCAATCGTGGCTCACACGACGGTTTATATGGAGAACGCGATCTCGGTCTACGAAGCCTTCGACTTCACGCGCTGCCCGCCGTTCCGCCAGATGCCGGACAGCATCGCGCATACCGAAGTCTTCATGTCGCGGCCGATCTGAACAGGCGCCGCGCAGAGACATTTCACGTCCCGCAAAACGTCTTTAGCACCCGCTCTTCCGGCTTCGGCGGCTCCATGTAGGCTGCAAACATCGGCTGGTCGTCGTAGGGCTTGGAAAGAACCGTCAGCAGCGCCTCGAAGAGCGAGAAGTCGCCGTCCTCGGTCGCGGCAACGATCGCCTGCTCGATGCGGTGATTGCGCGGGATGAAGGCCGGGTTGACCTTGCGCATCGCCTCGGCGCGTTCGGCCGGTGATTGCAGATCGCGCGACAGCCGCTCGCGCCAGCGTGCCAGCCATTCGCCGCAGGCCTCCGGCTCGCGGAAGCTCGCGGTAAAGGCTGCCACCGCCGCATCGTCGCCGGCAGGCGCGCAAAGCCGCCGGAAGGCCAGCGTGAAATCCGCCTTTCCGTCCTGCATCAGCGCCAGCAGCGACTGGATCAGGTCCAGATCGCCGTCCTCTTCCGAGACGAGCCCAATCTTGCGGCGCATGCCGGAAAGCCAATGTGCCTGGAACCGCTTGCCATAGTCCGTAATGACGTCGTTGGCGCGCTCGACGGCCTTGTCCTGATCCGAATCGATCAGCGGCAGCAGCGTCTCGCCGAGGCGCGCAAGGTTCCACTGGCCGATGCCGGGCTGGTTGGCATAGGCATAGCGACCGTGATGGTCGATCGAGGAGAAGACGGTTGCCGGATCATATGCATCCATAAAGGCGCACGGCCCGAAGTCGATCGTCTCGCCGGAGACCGACATGTTGTCGGTATTCATCACGCCGTGGATGAAGCCGACATGCAACCAGCGGGCGATCAGCGCCGCCTGCCGCTCGCAGACCGCTTGGTAGAGCGCAAGATATGGGTTTTCGGCGGCCTTCAGCTCTGGATAGTGTCGTTCGATCACATAGTCGGCGAGCGCCTTGATGCCTTCGGCATCGCCGCGGGCCGCGAAGAACTGGAAGGTGCCGACGCGGATATGGCTTCCCGCAACGCGGGTGAAGACCGCACCCGGCAGCACCTCTTCGCGATAGACGGGCTGGCCGGTGGAAACTGCGGCGAGCGCCCGTGTCGCCGGGATACCGAGGGCATACATCGCCTCGCTGACGATATATTCGCGAAGCACCGGCCCGAGTGCTGCACGCCCGTCGCCGCGGCGTGAGAACGGTGTCTGTCCCGCGCCCTTCAACTGGATGTCCTGCCGCTTGCCGTTCCGGTCGATCACCTCGCCGAGCAGGATCGCGCGGCCGTCGCCGAGCAGCGGCACGAAGCCGCCGAACTGGTGCCCGGCATAGGCCATGGCCAGCGGTTCGGCGCCTTCCGGCAGGAGATTGCCGGAAAAGATCGCGGCACCCTCGCGCCTCAGCAAATCCACATCGAGGCCGAGTTGGGCGGCGAGTTCCTCGTTCAGCTTGATCAGCCAGGGCTCCGCCGCCTGCGACGGCTCCTGCCGCGCAAAGAAGTGCTGCGGCAACCGGGCATAGCTGTTGTCGAACGGAAAGGCGCACACAGGCGCAGCTTTTTCAAGAACAGAGGTCATAGGCCATAGGTAGGGCCGCGCCGCTGCGCATGCAAGCCGCACGGCAGCGGACACATCTGCCACCATCGGTCACTGAGCATGCACCGGCCCTGGTTTGTCGGTTCCGGTTGGCTGATCGGCGACATGCGCATGATACCCGTTCGGACCGATGCCGATGTCCCGCAACAGGTGACCGTCGAGGCCCTCAAAGGGTATCAGCCCAGCATCGAACAGCTCGAAAACTTCGTGCTGATGCTTGTGTTTGTGGCTGAAAGCATAGCGCACTGCTTGTTGGATCAGGTGGCTCGGCCGCCATTGTTGGATCGTAACCATCATTACACCTCATGCACTCACTGCCTGCGGCGGTAGGCAGGCTTCGCAGATTGCCGTGACATGCCGGTGATCGGTGCCGCAGCAGCCGCCCAGCACGCGCAGCTGCGGCATGCTGGACAATAGCCTCCGGTAGCGGTTGCCGAAATCGATCGGATCGCCGGCGTCCAGCGTCTCGCTATCGTCGAGCTCGGCATGGCTCATCATCGAGGCATTGGCGCGGATGCCGCAAATACGCTTCACCCAGCCGCTATCATCATCGAGTGCGGCCTCGAAATGCGTCGGGTGCGCGCAGTTGATCATGTAATAGGCTGGCGCGCCGCCGGTCGCCGTATCCGTCGTTTCGATCGCATCCTGGATGCTGCGCCCGGTCACGAGCCTGCCGTCCGTTTCCACGGTAAAGGAGATCGCCGACGGCATGCCATGGGCCTTGGCGGCGCGGGCAACCCCGATCGCCTCGTCGATATTGGTGAGCGTGAAGGCCGTCACCATGTCCGCCTCCGTCCCGGCGAAAGCTGCGATCTGCTCGCCGTGGTAGTCCTCGGCTTCCGAAGCGTTCATCGCGCCCGCTTTGTAGCCGTCGCCGCGCGGGCCGATTGCGCCGCTGATGACGATCGGCATCTGCGGCCGCTCGTATTCGCCCCTCAGCCCGGCGAGCAATTCGACGGCATCCTCGTTTGCAGCCTTCAGCGCTTGCGGCGAATAGCCAAGCTTGTTGCCCCAGTCGGCGTTGGCGCGCCAGGTCGCCGTGTCGAGCACGAAGCCGGTGCCGTGCTGCCGCGCGATATCGAGATAGCGCCGGTAGTATTCCTTCAGCTTTCGCCGTCCTTCCGGCGAGGCGAGAAGGACGAAGGAAGCGAAATGCGGAAGCTCCATGCCCTCGTGGAAGATCAGCGTGGTTTCCATGCCGCCGTCGGTGATGAATGTGCCGCCGCTTAACTGCGGCAGTCTGTCTCTGTATCTGCTCATCGGTAGCTCCGCCCCTCGTTTGACCGGTCGGATCGATCGGCCATGTGAGATTTCTCCCCCTTTAGAGCCTGCTAAACTAGCCGGCTTGCGGTATACTGGTGGCGATTTCCAAAGTTGCCGTTTGAAATCAATCGGTTGGGAGGATGAGGCGGCATGGGTGATGCGTTGGGCCGCGATGAAAAACTGTACCGGCGGTACAGGAGGGGCTGATGCGCAAGGGCGAGGAAACGAGAACCCGCATTCTCGATGTGGCGGAGGCGGCCGTACTCCAGAAGGGTTTCGGCGGCACCTCCATCGAGGAGCTGATTGCCGAGACCGGCATCACCAAGAGCGGATTTTTCTATCATTTCAAGGATAAGAACGAACTCGCGAAAGCACTGCTCAACCGCTACATCGAAAACGACGAGCGGATCTACGACGAGATCTTCAGCCGCGCCCGCGACCTAGTGGACGATCCGCTGCAATCCTTCCTGCTCGGCCTCAAGCTTCTGTCCGAACTGCTCTCCGATCTGCCGAACGGCCATCCCGGCTGCCTCGTCGCCACCGTCTGCTACTACGAACGGCTCTTCGACCGCGAGATACGGGAGATGAACAGGAACGCGGTACTCGCCTGGCGCCACCGCTTCCGCGGCATGTTCGAAGAGATCATGGCCGTCTACACGCCGCGCGAGCCGGTGCATATCGACCACCTCGCCGACATGGTCTCCTCCGTCCTGGAAGGCGGCATCGTGCTGTCGAGGGCCCTCAAGGAACCGAACATGCTTGCCGAGCAGATCCTGATGCTCAGGACCTTCGTCAAGCTGCTGTTCCAGCCTTCCGTGGAGGTCTCGAGGGCGTAGGCTTAGCGCGAGAGGCGGCGGATGCGGCCATGGCGTGGGGCTATGCGGCGCAGAAAGTCTCGGCGTCTCCACTCTCTCCCTCATCTGTGTGCTTGTCACAGAGATCCAGCCACGGCGCTTCCGCGCCGTGAATGACGTCTTGTTTGAATGTGTGTCTCCCGCGCTGAAGGACTTGGGCGCGCTGGATTCCTGTGACAGGCAGAGGAATGAGGAGAGTATGGGATGGGCGCTGGTGGCAAAAGGCACGCATTCAGCGGATCCATGCCGCCAAGACGGCGGCCCTGCAGCTTCGCCCTCGGGCACCTCAGGATGAGGGCCGTGCCGCGGGCGCCAGCGATCAGCCATTATCCTGAGATGCAAGACCGCAGGGCGCAGCCTCGAAAGACGAGGGCGGTGCGTCTTACCCGCTCTCCTCCATTGCCGCCGCCATCTCGGCGAGCTTGCGCACGGTGTTGAGGTTGCGCGACGTTCCTGCCTTCAGCGCCGGAAGCTTGAGCTTCGATTTTCCGGAGCCGATCGGATAATGCACGTAGATCTCGCGCCCGGCGACCTTCGCCTCCTCGCCGTCCGGCGCCACCATATTGTCAAGGGCACTCTTGGGGGCAGCCTCGGGCAGGAAGGTCACCAGCAGGAAATTCGGCTTGGCATCGGGAAAGGGCGCCTCGTCGACGATCTTCTGCAGTTCCTTGCGGCTGCGGATCATCACGCCCGGCTTCTTGCCGAATTTCTGGGCCAGGGCCTCGTCCAGCCGCCTCTCGACCGTCGCCTCGGTCTCGTCCGAGCGGAAAAGCACATTGCCGCTCTGAATGTAGGTCTCGACGTTCGTAAAGCTCAGCCGCTCGCAGATCGCCTTGAGCTCCGCCATCGGCAGAGCGCCCGTTCCGCCGACATTCACGGCTCGAAGCAGCGCGACATAGACCGGTATGGGTTTGCTCCTTTCACGATTCTGGTATCCGGGACAGGCGCCAACCCCAGCGACGCTCATTCCTGTGCTCGTCACAGGAGTCCAGCGCACCCAAGTCCTTGGGCGCAGGAACTCCATGAGAATAGTTCACTGCGCGGACGCGCCGCCGCTGGGTTCCTGTCACAAGGACAGGAATGAGGAAAGCCAATTCCCGTGCCGTCTCCCGCTCACACCTTCCCAACCACCTTGATTGCAAATGCATACTCAAACGCGATCTCCTCCAGCCGCTGGAAGCGGCCGGCGGCGCCGCCGTGGCCGGCGTCCATGTTGGTCTTGAGCAGTATCGGCGCTGCGCTTGTGGTCTTGTCACGGAGCTTGGCGACCCACTTTGCCGGCTCCCAATAGGTGACGCGCGGGTCGGTCAGGCCGCCGAGCGCCAGGATCGGCGGATAGGCCTTCTCGCTGATGTTGTCGTAGGGCGAATAGGACGCGATCTGCTCATAATCCTCGCGGCTCTCGATCGGGTTGCCCCATTCCGGCCATTCCGGCGGCGTCAGCGGCAGGCTGTCGTCGAGCATGGTGTTCAGCACATCGACGAAAGGAACGGCAGCGATGATGCCTGCGAACTTCTCCGGCGCCATGTTGGCGACGGCGCCCACCAGCATGCCGCCTGCCGATCCGCCCTCGGCGACGATCTTCGCGTAGGACGTGAACTTCTGTTGATTCAGATAGTCAGCGGCGGCGATGAAGTCCTTGAACGTATTGGTCTTGAAGGCCATCTTGCCGTTCTCGTACCAGGCAAAGCCCTTGTCCTTGCCGCCGCGGATATGGGCGATGGCATAGACGAAACCGCGGTCTGCGAGCGACAGGCAGTTGGTGTTGAAACCGGCCGGAATGCTGATGCCGTAGGCGCCGTAGCCATAGAGCAGGCAGGGCGCCGAGCCGTCGAGCGGCGTATCCTTGCGGTAGAGCAGGGTGACCGGCACCTGCTCACCGTCCCATGCCGGCGCGAAGACGCGCCGCGTGACGTAGTCGTCCGGATTGTGGCCCGAGGGCACCTCCTGTGTCTTCAACAGCGTCCGCTCGCGCGTCGTCATGTTGTAGTCGTAGAGCTGCGAGGGCGTCGTCATAGACGAATAGGAGAAGCGGATAACGTCGGTGTCGTATTCCGCAGCGCCTTGCAACCCGAGCGAATAGGCTTCCTCGGCAAAGGCGATCGCATGTTCCTCGCCGGTCTTGCGATCGCGGATGATAATCTGCGGCAGACCGTCCTTGCGCTCCAGCCACAGCAGGTGGCGGGCATAGGCCATGTGGTTGATGATCAGCGTTCCGGGCTTGTGCGGTACGACCTCGCGCCAGCTCTCCTTGGCGGGATTGTCAACCGGCGCTTCCATGATCTTGAAATCCTTGGCGCCGCCGTCATTGGTGAGGATGTAGAAGACGTCGCCGCCTTCCGTCAGCGTATATTCGATGCCTTCCTGGCGCTTGGCGACGAGCTTCGGCTCGGCCGTCAGATCCTTGGTCGAGAGCAGCCGGTATTCGCTGGTCTCATGGTCGTGAATGTCGATGAAGATGAAATCGTCGAGCAGCGAGCCGCCGACGCTCATGAAGAAGCCGGCATCCTTTTCCTCGTAGACGAGCCGGTCCTCGCTCGGCGGCGTGCCGATGATGTGGTGGAACACCTTGGAGGGGCGGTGGTTCTCGTCGAGCGCCGAATAGAAGAAGCTCTTGCCGTCCGGCGCCCAGACCCCGCCGCCGCCGGTGTTCTCGATCACGTCGGGCATGTCTTCTCCGGTCGCAAGATCGCGCACCCTCAGCGTGAAGAATTCCGATCCCCTGTCGTCATAGCCCCAGATGGCGCGGCTGTGATCGGTCGAGTGGTCGAGGCCGGCGAGCCGAAAATAGGATCTGCCGACCGCCTCTTTGTCGCCGTTGAGCAGAACGGTGCGGATCGTCTCGTCCTTGACGTCGCCGTCGCGCGGGATCCGGAAATAGCGCGGCTGCTCGCCGCCGGTCACGAAGAAGGTGCCATAAGCGTGAGCGCCGTCCTTCATCGGCACCGAGCTGTCGTCCTCCTTGATGCGGCCGCGCATCTCGGCAAAAAGCGTCTTCTGCAGCGGCTTGGTATCTTCCGTTGCCGCGTTCATATAGGTGTTTTCCGCCTCCAGGTGCCTGCGGATTTCGGGGTCGAGGATCGACGGATCCTTGAACATCGCCTGCCAGTTATCGGCGCGCAGCCAGGCATAATCGTCCGACCGGGTAATGCCGTGGCGGGTATCGGAAACGGGCTTCTTGGCGGCTGAGGGCGGGGTCGGCAGGTTCTTGAAAACAGACAAGGAAGGGCTCCGGATCGGAATTGCGGGGTGGAGAAGAGATAGAGGTGGAGGCGGGCTGGATCAAGCGCCAAGGCAGGCGCGAACCCCTGCGGCAAATCGGAGCCTTCCTCACGTTGCCTTGATGTCACCACATTGTTTAACAAAGTCCGCTACCGTCGCGCGGAATGTACGCTTCGTTTTGGCTTAGGCTGAGGGCCATAGACCGGGCGGATTCTGCCATGAGCATAAAGAGGAATTTGCCCGTAATGCCGAAATGTCTGGTCCTGTCCGCGTGTCTCGTCAGCTTTGCCTCCTGCGCCTTCGCCGTCGATCCCGCCATCAAGAAGCAGCTGGAAAAACTCGATCCCGCCACCCGCCTCGAACAGAGCTGCGACACCGAAGCGATGAGCCGCATCAACAAGGACAAGACAGGCTTCAAACCCGACAAGGTGATCGCCTACACCTTCAAGGACCCGATCCCCAGCGACGACAAGCTCGAAGCCCCCGGCGCCGTCTTCCGCAGCCAGGGCGACTGGTACCACCTCTCCTACACCTGCATCACCGGCCCCCAGCACATCAACGTGCGCGAACTGCAATACGAGATCGGCGAGAAAGTGCCGCGGGAAAAGTGGAGCACATATTATTTGTATGATTGAGATGTGGCGCGGCCCTTGCCGCGGTCTTCGCCCCTTGCTTTCTCATTCCAGTGCCAGGCACAGGAATGAGTGCGCAAGGAAGGCTCCGATGCTGAAAGGATATTTGGGAGGATGAGGCGTTGAGCGGCCAGCCTCACCCTCATCACTTCGGCAATTGCGGCAGCACTTTCTCCTCGATGAAGAGTTCATCGACGATCGTCATGACGATCAGCGAGAGCGGCAGAGCGAGCATGGCGCCGACGGCACCCCACATCCATGTCCAGAAGATGATGGCGACGAAGACGATGAAGGGATTGATTTCCAGCCGACGGCCCATGACGGCGGGGAACACCAGATTTTCCATGACGAGGTGCACGATGAAGAAGGCGGCCGCCGGCAGGAGGCCGATGATGATGCCGTTATGGGTGAGGATGCCCGCGACCGCGATGGAAAACGTCATCATGGTGATGCCGAGATAGGGAATGAAGCTCGAAAGGAAGGCGAAGAAGCCCCAGAGCGCCGGCGCTGAGAGCCCGCCCGCCCAGGCAATCATCGCCATGACGACGCCGAGCGCCGCATAGATGACCGAGGCGGTTGCGAAATAAAAGCCCAGCACCCGCTCGACGGAGCTGATGACGCGGATGGCCGTGAGCCGCTGCTGGCGGGTGCGGAAGGTCAGGATGATCGTCTTGCGCAGGTTGACGCGCCCGGAGAGGAAAAGCAGCAGGGCGGCAAAGAAAATCAGCGCCTGCACGAGCGCCGGCGTCAGGTTTGTCGTCACCACATGCAGCACGTTTCCGGTGTTTTCGAGCAGCGCATTGATCGAGATCGGCCCGCTCTGGAGGCTTGCGGGGGTAATGCGCAGCCAGCGTATCTGCTCCAGATAGGGCATGATCCGGTTGATCGTCCTTTCGATGAACGCCGGAGCTTCGTTGGTCAGCGTCGTCAAAGGCCCGGAAAGCGAGCTGACGACGAAGAAGATGACCAGCGCAACGGCGCTTGAAAGGATGATGGCAACGGTGACGCGCGGCACGCCGAGCTTGCTCAATTTTTCCGCCGCCATGCCGAGGATCATGCCTACCACTACGGCGAGCGTGATGGGGATCAGGATCAGCGACATCTGGTAGAGGACCGCAAGGCCAAGGATCGCGAAAATCCCGATCATCGCCCAGGCCATGCTGACGTCGAGCGCATCCTTCTGGACGCGGTGCGCCGGCGCCTGCGGCATCTCTTCCGTCGCGGTGGTCAGCGTGTCTTCCCATGCGCTCGTCCGCCGCTCACCGGATGCGATCTTCTTTGCTTGTTTCCGGATGCCGTTGGCGAAGCCCATCTATGGAATGTCCCCGAAAGCCTCATTGGCTCGAAACGGAAACGCACGGAATGCGTGTTGGTTCCCGGCAGGCTGGCGTGCCGACGGATACTCAGTTTGGGCAAATTGACAATCGCGCGGCCTACTCGGAATAGTTTTGCGGGCTGGTCTTTCCTCGGTGGAAATGGAGGGTGACATGCGCGAACCCGATATGCAGAAACTCGATAAACTGGTCGAACGGCTGGTCGGCGATGTCGGAGCTGCGGTCTCCGGCGCGCTCGTCGTGCTCGGCGATGATCTCGGTCTGTTCAAGGCTCTGGCGGACGGCGAGCCGCGGGATGCGGCGCGGCTTGCGAAGGAGACCGGGCTGAAGGAGCGCTATCTCCGCGAATGGCTCTCGGCGATGGCCGCGGCCGATTACATAACCTATGACGACGGGACGGACCGCTTCCATCTCACGCCCGAGCAGGCGATGGTGTTTGCACAAGAAGACAGCCCCGCCTTCTTCGCCGGCGCCTTTCAGGTGACGCAGTCCATGTGGATGGACGAGCCGAAGATCGCCGAAGCCTTCCGCAGCGGACGGGGCGTCGGCTGGCACGAACATAGTGTCTGCCTCTTCCGCGGCACCGAACGCTTCTTCCGGCCCGGCTACAACACGCATCTGGTTTCAAGCTGGATACCGGCGCTGAATGGCGTGGAGGCAAAGCTCAAGCTTGGTGCCAAGGTCGCGGATGTCGGCTGCGGCCATGGTGCGTCGACAATCCTGATGGCGCAGGCCTATCCCGCCTCGCGATTCTTCGGCTTCGATTATCATGCTCCCTCGATCGAGAAAGCCAGGGCCGCGGCTGAGGAGGCAGGCGTCGGCGACCGCGTCACCTTCCGGCAGGCCACTGCGGCCGAATTCCCCCCGCAGGGATATGACATGGTCGCAATGTTCGATTGCCTGCACGACATGGGAGATCCGGTCGGTGCCGGCCGTCATGTCAAGGAAACGCTGGGCCCCGGCGGCACCTGGCTGATCGTCGAGCCATTTGCCCACGACAATCTGAAGGACAACCTCAATCCGGTCGGACGCGTCTATTACGGCGCTTCGACGATGATTTGCACCCCGGCGTCGCTGTCGCAGGAGGTCGGCCTCGGCCTTGGCGCCCAGGCGGGCGAGATGAGGCTCAGGAAAGTGGCGCTCGACGCCGGCTTCTCGCATTTCCGCCGGGCGACGGAAACGCCGTTCAACATGGTGTTCGAGGCGCGGGCGTAGCGGCTCGAAGGAATGGGGGACGGACCGTTGCCTCAAGCCGAAAGCGTCAGCCCGATGCCCCACGGATCCTTGAGGAACACGCCGCCGTCGCGCTTTGTGCTGTCGATCTCCAGCCGGTCGAGTGCCGCCACCGCATTGTCGAGCGCCGCCTTGTCGTTGAAGCGCAGCGTGTAGTCGGAAAGGCCGGTCATACCGTCGGCGCGAGTGCCGGCGCCGCGGCTGTTCCAGATGTTGGCGGCGATGTGATGGTGGTAGCCGCCAGTTGCAAAGAAGCTCGCGCCGGGATAGCGCGCCATCAGCTTCAGGCCGAGGACGTCGCGATAGAAGGCATCGGCTTGCGGAATGTCGCCGACCTGCAGATGGATATGCCCGATCGCCGTGCCGTCGGCCATGCCGCCCCAGGCATCCTCGGGCGCACTGTCGTAGAGCGCCTGCAGATCGAGGCGGATCGTTGCCATTTCGACCTGGCCGTCCTGGTGGAATTTCCAGGCTTCGTGCGCCCGGTCGGCGTAAATCTCGATGCCATTGCCTTCGGGATCGGAGAGATAGATGGCTTCGCTGACGAGATGATCGGAGGCGCCGTCGAGCACGACATCGTTATGGGCCGCATGGCGCAGCCAGCGGGCAAGTTCCGTGCGGTTCGGCATCAGGAAGGCGGTGTGAAAGAGGCCGGCCGCATTGCGCGGCGCGATCTGCGCCTTGCTGGCCGTCGTCAGCGTCAGGAGCGGCAGCCCGTTCACGCCGAGCACCTCGCCGCTCGGCGCCTTCTCGATCACCTCGAGGCCGAGCATCGACTGATAGAAGCTCGAGACCAGCGGCAGGTCGGTGACGACCAGATGCGACTGGCCGACATAGGCAGGCCGCGTCAGCGCATAAGAGGTTTCGGTCGTCATATGTCTATCTCCTGCCATGGAAGGGAAAGGCGCACCGGCGGCGGCAGCGAAAGCGCTGCCCGTAGCGAGCTCGAGGAATGTTCGCCGGTCCATTTCGCCTTCAAGTCCTCTCGAGCCGCTGTACTTGTAGTTTATATGGCGGATTCCGATTGTTCACAGAAGATCAGTTTTTGAGGATAAAGCGTTGAGCGAATGTTGACGATCGCTTGTGCCCACTTGAACCTGTCCATCGCGCGTTATCTTCTTTTGTAGGTAAGCCCGATGTGGAGGAAACCATGTACAAGAAGATCATCGTCCCTATCGAGATGGGTACGGTCGAGAGGGGGGAAAGGGCATTCCGCAAGGCTGCGACGCTGCTTGATGCCGGCGGGGAGATCATCCTGCTCAATGTCGTGCAGGACGTGCCGACCTATATCGCCGTCGACCTACCGGCTGAACTGATCGACAATGCGATCGATGATGGACGCGCGCAGCTGGAGCAGATGCGGCTGAAGACCGGAATTGCGGCGAAGGTGGAGATCGGCCGCGGCCCGCCGGCGCACGGCATACTCGCCGCCGCCGAGGCGCACCACGCCGACCTCATCATCATCGCCTCGCATGTTCCGGATTTCTCGAACTATTTCATCGGTGCGACCGCTGACCGGGTGGTACGCCACGCCAAATGCTCGGTGCTGGTGGATCGGTAAGGATTAAAGCGTTTCATGAAGTTTTACCGCGCACGGTGCTGCCGGCTGTTGCGCCGCCGGCCGTTCAGTGAGAGCATCGGTAAGGGTCGAGGAATGGGTGCGCATTAATGGGCGAGTTCAACGGCATTCGCTGGGCTTACGACAGATATGAGCTGATCGCCGACGGCATCGTGCACGGCGTCGGCCTGGCGCTTGCGCTCGTCGGTGCGACCGTGCTGATCTTCTATGCGACGGTTTGGAGCTCCTACGGCGAGATCGCGGCCGCCTGGATTTACGGCGTCGGCCTTGTGCTGACACTCGGCATTTCCTTTTCCTACAATGCCTGGCCGGTGTCGCCCACCAAATGGTACCTGCGCAGGCTCGATCATTCGGCGATCTTCATCCTGATCGCCGCGACCTATACGCCCTTCCTTGAACGCGGTGCCGACGACCCGCTGCTCTTCGCCATGCTGATTGCCATCTGGGCGATGGCGGCCGCCGGCATCTTCCTGAAATGCGCCTTTCCTGGGCGCTACGACAAGCTGACGATCCTGCTCTATCTCGCCATGGGCTGGAGTGGCATTCTGGTTGCCGGGCCGGTCGCCTCGCGCATTCCCTTCGCTTCGATGCTTTTGATCGTCATCGGCGGCATCATCTATTCGGCAGGTGTGATTTTCCACGTCTGGGAAAAGCTGCGCTTCCAGAACGCCATCTGGCATGGCTTCGTGGTTGCCGCCGCAGCGGTACATTATTCGGCGGTACTCACCTGCTTCAGCATGGGCGCTGCCAGGCTCTGATCGTTCTTTCTTCGCGCAAATTCGCGGTTTACATCGCCGAAGGCCAGGCGTATGCGCTTGGGCCGAACGAACCGGAATGGACATGACATGACCGACGCCGTCCTCGTGCGCGACGCCACCGAAGCCGATCTTGCGGCGATCCGCGACATCTACAACCACGCCGTCGAATACACGACGGCGATCTGGAACGAAACCCTTGTCGATCTCGAAAACCGCGCCGAATGGTTCCGGGCGCGCAAGGCGAGGGGCTTTCCGGTTCTGGTCGCGGAAAAGGCGGGGCAGGTCGCGGGCTACGCCACCTACGGCGACTGGCGGGCCTTCGACGGCTATCGCCATACGGCCGAGCACTCCGTCTATGTCGACAAGGACTGCCGCGGCGGCGGCATTGGCAAGCTTTTGATGCAGGCGCTTATCGAGAAGGCCAAAGAGAACGGCGTCCACGTCATGATCGCCGGCATCGAGTCGGAAAACGTCGCCTCGATCCGCCTGCACGAAAAGCTCGGCTTCCGCATCGCCGGCACCTTCTCCGAGGTCGGCACCAAGTTCGGCCGCTGGCTCGATCTCACCTGCATGGAACTCAAGCTTTCGAAGTGACCCCTCGTCGTTCAAGCGGGCATTCTTGGCACTTCAATCGCAGGCGAGGGAGCGGCAAACGAGGCATTGCTGTCTTGCGCTGCCCTCATCCCTGTGACGGGCACAGGCGGTCGATCGTTTCCCTTACCGGAAAATAGCTGGCGGTGGTGATGAGCGCCCGTGCGTTGCCTATTTCCCCGGCTCGAACACCATCGAATGTCCGTTGATGCAGTAGCGCAGGCCCGTCGGCGGCGGGCCATCGGGGAAGACGTGGCCGAGATGTGCATCGCATCTGCTGCAGCAGATCTCCGTACGGACCATGCCGTAGGAGCTGTCGCGATGCTCTGTCACCGCATCCGGCGAGACCGGTTCGAAATAGCTCGGCCAGCCGCAGCCGGCATCGAATTTGGTATCGGAGCGGAAGAGCGGCGCGTTACAGCCGACGCAGCGGTAGAGGCCGGTCTCGAAGCTGTCCCAGTAGGGGCCGGTAAAGGCGCGTTCCGTGCCGTGCTGGCGCGTGATGCGATATTGCTCCGGCGTTAGCTGCTCTTTCCATTCTGCGTCGGTCTTGCGGACTTTGGCGGTCGTGGTGTCGGACATCAGGCATGCTCCTTTCGCGCCGGAGGGGCGGTTCCGTCTTGGCCAGAATGTGGGGCGCAAGACAAGCGGGATCAAGACAGGACGGATTAGCCCGGCAATCATGTTCTATCGCGGGCCGTCGAAATACCTACACAAGGCTCATGCAGTGTGCATCCGCGATTTCCCGGAAAGGCTGCGGCGTAGCTGCAGGGTAAGGGGCAATCGGCGAAATGCCTAGCCTATAGCTAATCCGAA
This sequence comes from Rhizobium sp. USDA 4016, assembly GCF_056279705.1. NCBI lineage: Bacteria > Pseudomonadati > Pseudomonadota > Alphaproteobacteria > Hyphomicrobiales > Rhizobiaceae > Rhizobium > Rhizobium sp. USDA 4016. The sequence goes on along the minus strand of NZ_JBWCCY010000004.1, from coordinate 2,804,912 downwards.
TTGATGGTTTGATCCCGACCGCGCCGTTAACGTACTTTTAGCCATGGCGGCTGATGCCAGGCGGGGGATTTGGACGTGTTCATCGTTGTTCTGCCGTGGGCCTATTGCCTTGTGGCTGTGCTCTTTCTGACGATGACTTTGCTGGAAGGCTGGGCCAACCACGATGGTTGGACGTTGGCCCGCCTCGCAGGCGCGGTGGCATGCATCCTCTGGCCGCTGACCGTGGTTGTCCTGCTGTTTCACATGTTTGCTTCTGCCGCTACGCTCCGCAAGGCCTGAACGGTCCCGCCTCCGATCATTCACCAAACCTCCTCCGAAATTGCTTGAGGGCGCTTGCCGATTACCCTAAGTTCGCGCCAACGCATCACTTTCTGGCAATGAGGAGGGGACATGGCCGGTGTCACTGGTCTGACATTTTTGGCCTTGTGCCTGCCGCTTCTCGGCGCCTTGCTTTCCCCTTTCGTCATTCGCCGGCTCGGTGCAAGCGGCGTCTGGCTGCTGGCGGCCGTGCCGTTCCTGTCGTTCCTGCACTTCCTTCGCTTCATACCTGGCGTCGCCCGCGGCGAGGTGGTGACCGGCGGATATTCCTGGGTGCCGAGCTACAATCTGAGCTTCTCTTGGTTTTTCGACGGGCTGTCGCTCACCTTTGCGCTGCTGATTTCCGGCATCGGCACGCTGATCGTGCTTTATGCCGGCGGCTACCTGAAGGGGCATCCGCAGCAGGGGCGTTTCTTCTCCTTTATCTTCCTGTTCATGGGCGCGATGCTCGGCGTCGTCGTCTCGGACAGTTTCCTGATGTTCTTCATCTTCTGGGAACTGACCTCCATCACCTCCTTCCTGCTGATCGGCTTCGACCATGAGCGGGAGGCGGCACGACGGGCGGCACTTCAAGCGCTGGTGGTGACCGGCGGTGGCGGGCTTTGCCTGCTGGCCGGCCTGCTCTTTCTCTGGAACATCACCGGCGTCACGCAGATGTCGCTGCTTTCGCCGTTCGGCGATGTCGTCCGCGGCAGCCCGTTTTACCTGGCAACGCTCGGTCTCGTGCTGTGCGGCGCCTTTACCAAATCGGCGCAGTTTCCATTTCACTTCTGGCTGCCGAACGCCATGGAGGCGCCGACGCCGGTATCGGCCTACCTGCATTCCGCAACCATGGTGAAGGCCGGCGTGTATCTCCTGATGCGGCTGAACCCGGTGATGGGCGGCACACCGGCTTGGGAAATCCTGCTGCCGTTCTTCGGCGGCATGACCCTGGTTGCCGGTTCGGCGCTCGCCATTGCCCATGCCGACCTGAAGCTGAAGCTCGCCTATACGACGGTTTCTTCGCTCGGCCTTCTCGTCCTGCTTACCGGTTTCGGTTCGGAATACGCCATCGAAGCCGCGGTGCTTTACCTGGTGGCGCACTCGCTCTTCAAGGGCGCACTCTTCATGATCGCGGGCGTCCTCGACCACGAGACGGGCACCCGCGACATCACGAAGCTCGGTGGTTTGCTGAGCGCCATGCCGCTGACCTTTGCGATTGCGATACTCGCCGCGATCTCGATGGGCGGCCTTCCGCCCTTCTTCGGCTTCCTCGCCAAGGAGGAGATCTACGCTGCGCTCGCCGGTGGCAACCTGCGCTCGCTGGTGTTCACCGCAGTCGCGATCTTCGGCAATGCGCTGATGTTTGCAATTGCCTTTTCGGTCGGCCTGAAGCCCTTCGTCGGTCAGGCGGCAGAAACCCCGAAACATCCCAACGAGGCGCCCGTCCTGCTCTGGCTCGGTCCCGGCATTCTGGCAGTGCTGGGCCTTGCTGGCGCGCTCTTTTCCGGCATCACGCATCACTACGTCTCGTCGCCGATGGCTTCGGCCGTTCAGGGCGATGCAATCGACGTTGCGATCTCGCCGATGCCGCATCTCGGCCTTCCGCTCGCGCTTTCCGTATTGACCGTGATCCTTGGCGTTGCGGTCTATTGGAAGATTGAGCTGGCCCGGGCGCTGATGGTGTCCTTCCTGCAGGCGGCAGGGCCGGGGCCGGACCGCGGCTTCGATAGCTTCATCGCCGGGCTCGTCCGCCTTGCCTGGCGCGTCACCCGCACCGTCCAGCCGGGACGGCTCGAAATCTACGTGACCTGCACCTTTGTCTGCCTCGCCTTGATTCTCCTCGTGCCGCCGCTGCTTTACGGCGAACTGCCGTCGTTTCCCGTCTGGCCGCGCGGCGTCCAGCTCCATGAATGGGCGATCTTCCTGCTCGCCGTGATCGGCCTTGCGGCCGTGCTTTGCGCCCGCGACCGGCTGACGGCAATCATCTCGCTTGGCATCCAGGGCTTTTCCGTGGCGTTGATCTTCCTGCTCTTCGGGGCGCCCGATCTTTCCTTCACCCAGTTCATGGTCGAGACGCTGTCCGTCGTCATCCTGGCGCTCGTCATGACGAGGCTTCGCCTCTCGCCGACCGACCCGCGTCCGCTGCGTCAGCGGCTTGGCGACGGCTCGATCGCGCTTGCCTGCGGCCTCGGCTTTGCGCTGCTTCTGATGCGGGCGACGCAGGGGCCGTTCAATGCGGCGCTGACGGATTTCTTCAACACCCATTCGAAAACCATTGCCCACGGCGCCAATGTCGTGAACGTCATCATCGTCGATTTCCGCGGCACCGACACCCTCGGCGAGATCGCCGTCGTCGCCATCACCGGCCTCGCCATCATCGCACTGATCCGCATGCGGGCAGGGGGAGAGCGGAAGCTGGTCGCGCCTGATCCGGATCGAGTGGAGGCGGCGGAGTGAAACGCGTATGTTTCCATCTCGGATGTTTCCATTCCGGCAGGTTTGCAGCGCCCGGTGCTGTTGTCTGGAGACGGCATTGCCTCAACCGCCCTCATTCCCGTGCCTGTCATAGGAATCATTCAAAAGGCGGTTCATTCACGGCGCAGACGCGCCGTGGCCTCATTCCTGCGACGAGCACAGGAATGAGGGGACTATGGGATGAGGGCTGGTGGCAAAGCGCACGCATTCAGCGCGATTCATATCGCCAGGGTGGCGCACGAGGAGGTGATCCTTCGAGGATGAGGGCGGGTGATGAGGTACGGTTGTCCTTGCCTGCCACATCGACTGACTTGATGGGCGAAGAAGGTAGCCTCGTCCGCCGCTCGCCGCCAAGCGGAGCACCCACCCGATGAACACCCTCATCTTCCGCACCATCGCCCCCTTCCTCGTCGCGCTCATGCTGCTCTTTTCGGTCTTCATCCTGCTGCGCGGCCACAACGAGCCGGGCGGCGGCTTCATCGGCGGGCTTATCGCCGCTTCGGCACTGGCGATCTACGGCATCGCGGCCGGCGTGCCGGCTGTGCGCCGGGCAATCCTCTTTCATCCGCTGTCGATCGCCGGTGCCGGGCTGATGATGTCGGCGGTCGCCGGCCTGGTCTCGATCGCCGCTGCCGTGCCCTTCATGACCGGCCTGTGGGTCTATCCTTCAATCTTCGGCGTCGAGGTGCCGCTCTCGACGGTCATGCTCTTCGATATCGGCGTCTATTTCGTCGTCGTCGGCGCGATCACCGCCATTGCGCTCGCCCTTGAGGAAAGGGAGGTGGAGTGATGGAACCGCTTTTTGCGATCCTCGTCGGCCTGTTCTTTTCCGCCGCCATCTACCTGCTGTTGTCGAAATTCTCGATCCGCATCATGCTCGGTATCGCGATCCTTGGAAACGCCGTGAACCTCTTGCTCTTTACCGCAGGCCGCCTGACGCGCGAGGTGCCGCCGATCATTCCGGCGGGCTTCGACGCGCTGCCCGCCGGTGCAGCCAACCCGCTGCCGCAGGCCCTCATCTTGACGGCGATCGTGATCTCCTTCTCTTTCCTCGCCTTCCTGCTGGTGCTGACCTACCGTGCCTATCAGGACATCGGCACGGACAACACCGACGAGATGCGCGTCGCCGAGCCCGACGATCCGCCGCTTCCGCCAGTGGGGTATTGAGATGAGGATGGTGCGGATGATAACCTCCCTCCGTCCTGCCGGGCATCGCCCCCACAGGGAGGGAGATCGGCTGGTGGCGCTGGCTCTTTCCATGGGGGGCCCCTTCTCCCCAGCGGGCGGAAGGGGCCCGGAAGGGTCGGATGAGGGGGTAGGCTCGGCATATGGTATCCGTCGCTTGCGCTCCCGACGCTCGCGGCCTGCGCCGCTCGCCCCGCTCATCGCCTCGCTCGGTGCGGCACTTCTCCCCGCCGGGGAGAAGAGGAGGAAACTTTAAATGGCCGCCCCCATCGGCACCGACCTTTCCGCCGCGCTCCTCACCGCACCCGTCCCCCCAGGCAATTGGCTGGTGATCTTGCCGGTTGTGCATTGCATCGTGCTCGGCGCGCTGATGCTGATGCTTCGCGCCCATGTCCGCCTGCATGCGTTGATCGCCGTTCTCGGCCTTGCGGCCCTGGTGGTGGTCGACGCGGTGTTGTTGAAACGGGTGATCGACGATGGCCCAGTCACGATGGTGATGGGGCGCTGGCTGCCGCCTTTCGGCATTGCCTTCACCGTCGACCTCTTCGGCGCGCTGATGGCGCTTGCAGCCGCGATCGCGGCGCTTGCGGGCAGCCTCTATGCGCTCACCGACATCGACGCGGGCGGGCGGCGCTTCGGCTTCTTCCCCTTCCTGATGCTCCTGATGGCAGGCGTGTCCGGGGCGTTGCTCACCGGCGACATTTTCAATCTCTATGTCTGGTTCGAGGTGTTGCTGATCTCGTCCTTCGGCCTGCTGATCCTCGGATCCGAGCGCGAGCAGATCGACGGTGCGATGAAATATGCGGTGCTGAACCTGATCGGTACGACGCTCTTTTTGATTGCGGTCGGCTACCTCTACGCGATCTTCGGCACGCTCAACATGGCCGACATCGCCCTGAAGGCCGCCGGCCTGCGCGATAGCGCGCCGCTGATGACGCTGGCGGCCCTCTTCCTTTTTGCCTTCGCCATGAAGGCCGCCGCTTTCCCGGTAAACTTCTGGCTGCCGGCCTCCTATCATACGCCACGCATCGTCGTCTCCGCGCTCTTTGCCGGTCTGCTTACCAAGGTCGGCATCTACGCGTTGATCCGGGTGGTGGTGATGCTGCTGCCGCTGGAGCGCGAGGCGCTGAGCCTGATGATCGCGCTTGTCGGCGCCGCAACCGTCCTCATAGGCGCACTCGGCGCGCTGGCGCAGACCGATATCCGCCGCATGCTCGGCTATGTCGTCATCTCCGGCATCGGCAACATGCTTGCCGGTATCGCGATCGGCACGCCGGGTGGCGTCAGCGGCTCGGTTTTTTACGCGCTGCATTCCGTCATGCTGATGATGGCGCTCTATCTCTTGGCGGGGCAGGCGGCCCGCCTCGGCGGCAGCTTCCAGCTCAGCGCGCTTGGCGGGCTCTATTGCGAGTGCGGCTGGTTTGCCGCCGTCTCGCTCATCCTCTTCCTCGCCGCCTGCGGCCTGCCGCCGTTTTCCGGCTTCTGGCCGAAGGTCATCCTCGTCAAGGCCTCGCTCGATATCGGCGCATGGTGGCTTGCCGCCGCCCTTTTGGCCGGCGGGTTCCTGACGACCATCTGTTTCGGCCGCGTCTTCCTGCTCGCCTACTGGCGCCCGGCGCCGGCGCCTGTCGAGGCGGTCGCGATCGGCTGGCAATCGGCGCTGCCGCTTCTGGCGCTGACCGCACTCGTCACCGGTTTCGGCATCCTGCCGGAGCCGTTGCTGTCGCTGGCGCAGGCAGCCGCCGGAAGCCTCGCCGATCCGGGCGCCTACATCCATTCTGTCTTCCCGGAAGGAGCGGCGCAATGATCGCCTTCCTCGTCAATCTGCTGCTTGCCATTGCCTGGGTCGCCGTTTCCGGCAGCGCCTCGCTGCACAATCTCGTCTTCGGCTTCGTTCTCGGGGCCGTCGCTTTGGCGATCGTGCGCGAGCCTTTCGGCAGCAAGGGCTATCTTCACCGCACGCGCCTCGTCCTGTCACTCGCGCTGCTTTTCCTGAAGGAACTGGCGCTTTCGGCTTGGACCGTCGCGCGGACGGTGCTGCGGCCGAGGATGGAGATCTTGCCCGGCATCTTTGCCTTTCCGCTGACCGTCGATCGTGATCTCGAGATCACGCTGCTTGCCAATCTCATCACGCTGACGCCCGGCACGCTCTCTGTCGATGTTTCGGAGGACCGCAGGACGCTTTATGTCCACGCGCTCGACTGCGCTGACCCGGAAGCGACGAAGCGCGCCATTGCGAGCGGCTTCGAACGCAAGATCATGGAGGCTTTCCGATGATCGCGCCGTTTACGCTTGTTTCGGCCGCCGCCGCGGTCACGCTTGCGATCCTCGGGATCGCCTTCGTGCTCACCGCCTATCGCGTGATCATCGGACCGACGCTGCCGGACCGCATTCTCGCTCTCGATACGCTGACCGGCATTGCCATCGGCTTCATCGCGGTGATCGCCGTCAAGACGCGCTTTGCGCTTTACATCGATATCGCGATCGCACTGAGCCTGGTCGGCTTCCTCGCGACGGTTGCCTTCGCCCGCTTCGTCCTGTCGCGCCGTGGGCCGGGAGCCGGGCCGTCGCCGGCCGGGCAAGAACAGGCAGTGACGCCGGCGCCGGGCGATACGGAAGGAAAGGCAGGATGATGGAATACGTTATCGCCACGGCAACCGCCCTCACGATGCTTGCCGGTGCATTTTTTGCGCTCTCGGCGGCGATCGGCGTCGTCCGTTTGCCGGACCTTTACTCGCGTATGCATGCAGCCTCCAAGGCGGGTTCCGTCGGCTCCGGCCTGCTGCTGCTTGCTGCCGGCCTTTATTCCGGCGAACTTGCAATCTTCGCGCGCGCTGCCGCGGGCGTCGTCTTTCTGCTGCTGACTGCCCCGGTCGCAGCGCACCTCTTGGCCAAGGCGGCGCATGAAACGGGGCATAAATTGTGGGAACTCTCGGTTCGCGACGACATGGAAGGCCGATGAGAGTATAATTTTCAGCGATTTAGCTCGTTTTACGCAAGTTATGCACGCGATTGTGAACTAAAGCCGCAGCCTTGCTTGCAAAATCTTAGTGTTTTGAACTTTTTAAGTAGAAAAACTGCAAATAAGAATTGGACTTTCGGTAAAACAGTGATAATTGAAGTGTAAGTAGAGTTCTGATTCGAATTAGAATCGTTTCGCCTATTCCATCTCTAGCTTTGATTTCGAATGTCTAATGAAGGCTGTGGTCGAAGAGTGCGGCGATTGTGATTCGTATTCGGGCAGTATTAGAACAGGTTTCGGTCTCAAGAATCTAGGGGTGGATTCGCGTTTTAGGACATGATGCCGCTGTCTGGCCTTTTATTGTTTGCCTCTACGAAGGCGATCCTCTGAAAGAGGGTCATCCACGCATGCGAACAGGAGAAACAGAATATGACGGATACCGCGACCGGCAACGGGCCGGAATTGCTGGTAGAACTGACGGCCGATATCGTAGCGGCTTATGTCAGCAATCATGTGGTCCCGGTCAGTGACCTGGCCAATTTGATTTCCGACGTGCATTCCGCACTGAGCAACACGTCTGCACCGCAACCCGCCGCAGCCACCATCGAAAAGCAGAAGCCCGCCGTTTCGGTACGCAAGTCAGTACAGGATGATCAGATCACCTGCCTGGAATGCGGCGGCAACTTCAAATCTCTCAAGCGCCATCTGATGACCCATCACAGTCTCTCGCCGGAAGAGTACCGCGAGAAGTGGGATCTTCCCGCCGATTATCCGATGGTCGCTCCCGCCTATGCCGAGGCGCGCTCGCGCCTCGCCAAGGAAATGGGCCTCGGCCAGCGCCGCAAACGCGGCCGCGGCTGAGCCTCGCACGCTCTTAAGCGCGAAAGCCGGGCCCCAAGCCCGGCTTTTTCTTTGTGCGGACATGGAGGAAAATAATCCCAGTATATTCAGCCAGTGGCGAAAAAGGCGAATTGAAACAAAAAGGAATTGCACCTGGTGCTTTCCGGTCGTCCGGATCGAATTTGGCGCCTGCATTATTGCCGGAACCGGTAAATCCCTGTTGACCTCGATCTAAGTTGAGATGCGAACTTGATGCAGTCTGTCAGCCAAGGAGGCGCCGGTGGCCATCATTTTAAGCGACAGTGACCTGGACCGAAGCACGGCTATGCCGATCGCCATCGAGGCGATCGAGGAAGCAATGGCGGCGCGATCAGCAGGGGTATTGATTTCGCCGCCCAGGCATAGCGTGTCCGTTGGCGGCAAAGGCGACCTTGTCTTCACCATCGGCGGCACGATCGGCGAGGATTCCATTGCGGGCTTCAGGGTTTATGAAACATTCAAAGGGCTGCGCCACGAACAGGTCGTCGCGGTCTGGTCGACTGAAACGGCAGAGCTTCAAGGCCTTGTCGTCGGCAGCCGGTTGGGAAATATCCGAACCGGCGCGATTGGCGGCATCGCCATTCGTCATATGTCATCGCCTGGCGTCAGGACGGTCGGCGTCATTGGAAGCGGGCAACAGGCGCGGACACAGTTGGAGGCCGCGGCACTTGTCCGCAGCCTGGATCATGTCCGCGTCTATAGCCGCCACGAACAGAACCGCCGCATATTTTCAGCGGAGATGGAGCAGCGCTTAGGCATCCCCGTGGAGCCCGTGGATTCGCCACGGCGCGCTGTAAGCGAGGCCGATATCGTCATTTGTGCAACGACCAGCCGAACACCGGTGATGGAGGCAGCTTGGCTGAAGCCCGGAGTTCACATCAACACCATCGGTCCGAAGACCGTGGATGAGCATGAGTTGGGCTTGGATATCGCCGCGGCCGCCCATGTTATCGCGACCGACTCTCTGGAGCAGACAGACGCCTATAAGGCTCCATTCTTCCTGCATGGGTCGCCCGATGCCGTGCGCCTGGTGGATTTGGCAGCGATCGTCAGCGGCAGGCTGCCTGTTCGCCAGGCGCACGATCAAACGACGTTGTTTTGCTCGGCGGGCCTCGCAGGCACCGAAGTCCTGGTGGCATCGAAGCTGCTTGCGGCTTCCGGCGGCAAGGCTCCTGCGGCCTGAAGTGGGCGGAGAGCCTGGATTATCTCGGGAACAGTAGCCACCTTGGCAATCTTTCCATTCATGTAGACAAGCGAGACCCTTCCATGCTCGGCATCATAGGAATCGATGCATTCCTCCGCCAGCACCAAGCGAAGGTCGCGTTGGTAAGCGTCGATAGCGGTCATGCGAATACAAGCGTGCGTGTTGATGCCGCACAATACCAGCTCGCCCACGCCCATCGCCGATAGAATGTCTTCAAGTTCGGTCCGGTAAAACGCACTATAGCGCTTCTTTACGATGGTCGTGTCGCTTGGCTCCCAATTGAGGCCAGCATGAAGATGGGCGCCTGAAGTTCCCTCGATCGCGATCTTCAGGTTCTTGTCCCGCATCTCGAGAAAGGCGTCGCTAAGGTCAGGCCGAAATTCCGGCCGCACCCATACGACGGGCAACGCGGCCTGTCTAAAGGCCACAGCCAGCGTGTTGGTTTCACCGATCAGCCGAGCAGCTTTATCTGCGCTCCAATGGTCGAGGTAGTCATTGATGAGGTCGATGATAACAAGGGCGCGTTTGGTCATTAAGCGATTAAACGTCACAAAAGTTGCAGTGTTGTGACGCCACGCGGCATGCCGGTTTGGAACGTTTCTCGTTCATGCCGCGGACATGAAAATGCCGTCAATCACTCCCGAACATCAGCGACTGATGCGCTGCCGTTCCGGCCAGCGCCCCATCACCAACGGCGAGAGCCACGGAGCCTGCGGCCCTTGCTAGATCGCCGCAGGCGAAGATGCCCTTCGCGCTCGTCTGCTTTACGGCATCCGTCCTGATGAACTGGCCGAGCGGCCCCTCTTCGAGCACGCAGCCCAGTTGCTCAGCCCAAGGAATTTGCACTGAAGTCCGCGTCAGGGTGAACAAACCGTCCATTGCGACAATCCTGCCATCGTCCAGACAAACATCCGCACGGTCTCCTGCGATCTCGCGCACTGGTGTCGTCTCGACCTTGACTGCGCGCGCACGCAATTGCGCTGCCTGATCGGCATTCGGGACGACGATACCGTTGGTGAAAAAAGTCGTCTCGCCCCAGTCAGGAAGCATGAGGGCATGATGCATGGAATGCTCCCCGGATGCGATGACGCCGATCCGCCCCTGATTCAGTTCGTAACCATGGCAATAGGGGCAATGGAAGACAGATATTCCCCAGCGTTCCTGCAGGCCTGGAATGGCGGGCAGTCGATCGGCAACCCCTGCTGCCAGGATCAGACGCCTGCCTTCCTTCATAGGCTTGCCATCGATTTCGATAGCAAATCCATTGCTGGTCCTCTCTGCGGCTTGTGCCTTGGCATTCAGCCAGTGGACAGTCGGATAGCGTTCGAGCTGTTGGCGGGCCTCGGATACGATCAGGCCGGGTTCACGGCCGTCCTGCCCTAGAAAACCGTGCGAGACAGCGGCAAAGCGATTGCGGCGCTCACCGGCATCGATCACCAGGATCTTCCGTCGGGCACGGGCGAGCGGCAGCGCCGCTGAAATGCCTGCAAAGCTTCCGCCGATGATGATGACGTCGAAACTCATAAATAATCCTCTTACGTTCGTTCCGGTTCATCGCCCGGCGGGACAGCCGAACGTTGAGTCATGAAACTTGTTAAGTTACGTGAAATAGCTTGTCAATGATCATGCAACTAATATTGTTGCATGATCATGTATCTGTTACATCTGTGATCCGCAAACGAGCTGAACCAGGCCATGAGACACGACACCCGCTTATCCCGCATGCTGCATGTGCTTGTTCACATGGATCGCCACGAAGGCGTCGCAACATCCGAAACCATTGCAGCGATGCTGGGCACCAATGCCGTTGTCGTGCGCCGAACCATGGCCGGCCTGCGGGATCAGGGGTATGTCCGGTCCGAGAAGGGGCACGGCGGCGGCTGGATCCTGGCGCGTCCTTTGCGGGAGATCACCCTGCTCGACATCCACAATGCCTTGGGCGCGCCGCAACTCTTCTCGATCGGACTGGCGGGCGACAATCCGAACTGCGTCATCGAACAGGCCGTCAATGCCTCGCTTGCCGGGGCGATGCATGAGGCGGAAGCCATTTTGCTGGCGAAATTTGGCAAGGTCACCTTGGCCGCGCTTGCCGAAGAATCCTCCAAGCGATGGGCAAGGCCTGCGCACTGCTCTTTAGCAATGGAGCATTCCTAGAATTGCCCCTTCGAGGCTATTTTCTGGACCAAACATGTTTTCGCGCTTAAGGCCGCTCGAAAGGCCGTCGGGACACTCGCGCCGAAGAATGCAGGCAATAAACAAGGCCGGGCGAAATCGCACGGACCTTCCTCGTCATCGCTTTTCACACCAGTGCAAGTACATCCGTGGTCAATTGTCTGAAGCGACTGAAGGCATCGCGCAGCGGTCCGTTCCGACGCCGCCAACCGCCTCACATATATAAGAGAATGCGAAAGATATCGTTTGCTTTGTATTCCCTGAAAGCGCACTGTCCAGCCTCCAGCAGCCATTTTCACGGGCGCTGCTGTCTGAGGGCGGTCATGCCCTAGCCCCGACCGAAAGGAGGACTGCATGTCTTCCGAAGTCACCATGAAATACCTGAACAGCGAGGACCTTGGCGTACTGCAGCAGGTGCTGAGCGATGCAGGCTATACCGGCGACATTCGTTTCGATCAGCCTCGGACTTTTAATGCTGCGGCACTGCTGCTCATCCAGTTGTTCCAGGCAGGCACGACCTCGCCCGCCGAGCTTGCAAGTGAACTCGACCGCCACTTCGGCAAGGCAAAGCGTGTCGTCGCCATGCCTCCTGCCGTTCCGCCGTTTCACCGTTTTGCCATTCAGGGCCTTCCGTCCTCGCTTTCCGCGATCGTCCACTGAACATGAACATAAGGCCACCCACCTTCGACGTCGACGATGCCCGGCGCGCGAACGAGTGCGCCTGCGTCTTCGACCATCTGGCGACGCAGATTGCGATTGAAGCCGCAAACGCGGGGTGGCTGCAGAGCGAGGTTGCATTGGCCCTCGCTGACGCCGCCGAGCGCTACGTCATGCGTGTCGCAGCCTGCACCCACGAGATGCCGATTGCGGCCAACTGCAACGCCGTTCGGGAGGCCTGACGCATGCGGAGCGGCCTTCTCATCGCGTTCTTTTGCGCATCCGCGGCTCTTTATCTGGCGTGGGGACAGATCGCTGCCTATCAGGAGCGGGAGCGCATTCAAACCGCCGATGCCGCCGAGCGCCGAACACGACTGGCGGAACTTTCCGCAGACGGCTGCAATGGGGCCGTTGGCTCCCTTTCGGCGATGGAGCATCGGCTCCTCAAGGCCGGAGGCATCGAGATCCCTGAGGCTCTGGCGAGCGACATCACGTTATGTCTCGAAGAGAATATCATGTCCGGCCGTTCACGGCTGCAGATGGAGCGGACGCACTTGATCAGGCTGTTTCCACGCGAGACGAGCGTATTGCCAAACGAATGACGGCGCGCTTAAGCCGCGACCCTCACCCGCGCTTCTTCCCGGATCCGGTTCACCATGGACCTCAGCCCGTTGGAGCGCTGGGACGACAGGTTCTCGACAAGGCCGATCTTCGAGAAGATATCGAAAGCATCGAGGCCCGCGATCTCCGAGGCCCTCTTGCCGGAATAGGTGGCAAGCACGATAGCGACGAGGCCACGCACGATATGCGCGTCGGAATCGCCCTCGAAGATCAGCACCGGATTTTCAGGATCCCCCTCGGGATGCGTCACCAGCCAGACCTGGCTGGCGCAGCCCATCACCTTGTTCGCGGACGTCTTCTTGTCGTCCGGCAGGTCCGGCAGTCCCTTGCCGAGTTCGATGACATAGCGGTAGCGGTCCTCCCAGTCGTCAAGGAAGGAGAAGTCGTCGATGATCTCGTCGAGAGATGCCATAAGTGGGCCTTTCACTATTGTGAGTGATATAGGTGAACTGCCGCCGCTTTTGAACCATTAAAAAGAAAAACGTCTGCCAGGCGGCAAACGCCATGGGGTCGGCCGCCGCACCACATCTGCCGCAGCAGCCCATTGCTGCGAATGAACTGGTGATAGAGGGCAGCTTCGCCATGGCACACCAGCAGCGCGACAAGCAGGCGGGCGCCAAGGCCGTGAGGCAGGCGCGAAGGATAGTCGGCGAAGTTCGGCAGCATTGCGGGGGGCCGCGCCGCTCACGATATCATGCCGATGCCGCTGGCGGCCATGCCGAGAATGACGACGCCAACGGCATCCTGATCCTCTTTCCTTGCGCCCTGTTCCTCGCCTCAAGATCAAAGGCGGCCTTCGTCGCCAGCCCGCCTATCCCTCGAACGCATAGAAAAAACGCCGTGAGGGATGGGCACCCTCACGGCGCAGCACAATGCTGAAATCAAACAGGGCAGGCACGTCAGGCACGGGAATCTCCGTATCATGCGGATCGCCGGTGCAAGCTTGGGGCGGAGAACTCCGCGGAATTCTTAAAGGACCGGCTTCGGTGTCGGCAAGGGAATGGCGCCGGTTACGACCTTGTCGGAAACCGATTCGTCCTCCACCGGCGGGCGGTAGGGCATCGGCTGGTTCAGTGCGGCAGCCCTGTGCTCTTTTGCGGAAGGAGCATCGGCTGCGACGGGAGAATCGCTAAGCGGTGCGGCCGGCGTCGCCTCCGCAAGAGCCGGTGCCGTCTCGTCCGAGAACTGGCTGTCCAGCAGCTCATAAGCGACGCGGGCGCCTTCGCGGGCCCGGTAGCCGAGGGCGGTGAGCGTTTCCGCGCCCTTGGCGCAGACCTCCGGCTTCTCGTTGCACATGCCGGTGAGATATTCATAGGCGCCGCTTGCGGCGGTGAAGGCGTCGAAGAATTGGATTTGCGGGTCGTTGGCAAGCCGCGTCGAGCTCTCCGAGCTGAAGAGCGGCAAGAGGACCAGCACAAGGCCGAACCAGAACGATCCTTTGATCAGAAGCCACATTGTCGTTGCCCATCCTGTTTATCCCGTCCGGTCTTCTCGCCGAATCAGGCCCGGTTTTCCGGTGTGCTTTCACCCTAGCGGGGAAATGCGAATGCCACTTTTCGAAACTCGACGGCATTTGCGGCAAATTTAATTCGAATTTTAAATAAAGGCATTCTGAGCGCATTTCAGTCAAATTGTAGCCATCGGGGTTAAGCATAGCGCAGTGGGCTGCCTGGAATTGCAGGGATTCCCTAAGGGCAGCGTGCCGCAAAGGTTAACACAATGCCGAAATGCGAGCGAAATCCATCGCTTACCCCCTATTAACCACAAAAACCAAAGGGCCCTGCGGATGGCTCAAAATGGGATTTTTACAGCTTTTGGGCTGTGGAGCGCCGCTTTGCCTTATCCTTTCCTTAAGCCGCCGGGGCCTATTGTCCGCACTGTGTAAAGAGCCTTTTCGGCGGGTATTGCGTGCGCGTATTGAGTGACATTGGCGGACGGGCGGCAGCCCTCGTGGACCGGGCAGCGGCAGGCTGGCTTTCCCGCACGGGAAGCGGCGAAGCTGTTGCCGAGCGCGAGCTTGCGATCCTGCGCCGCCTTGTCTTCCTCTCTTCCGCGGCCTTGATCGCTGCGCCTTTCGGCCTCTCCTTCGTCACCAGCCCCGCCGTGGCACTGCCTGCAGGTGTCGCGACCGTCTGCGCTGCCTTCCTCTTTTCAGCCGTGGGCAGCATCGCGCTTGCCCGCCAGAGCGCTGCTCTGTCGGCCGTCGCCGCGGCGCCCGCGGAAGACTTCTTCCTGGAAAACAGTGCCGGCCTCGTTCTCTTCCTCGATCCGCAAGGCAACGTCACCACCGCCGGTGGCCGTGACTGCCGCGAGTTCCTCGCCTGGATGCGCGATCCGAAGGGCAGGGGCTTCATCGAGCAGGTGCATGTCTCCGACCGCATCTTCGTCCTGCAGGCGCTCGACCGGCTGCGCCAGGGCGAGGAGTGCGCCAGCGTCGACCTTCGCCTCGACCGCCCCTGCGTTTCCCTTGATCTTCGCCAGTTCGCGCATCTCAGAATGGACATGACGGCGCGGCGCGATGAGGACGGCGAGCTCCTGGCCGTCGTCGCCCAGCTCCGCGACGTCTCGGTCGAACAGCAGCTGCGCATGGAAGCCCAAAGCCGGGCGGCCGATGCCGAATCCGCCAACGATGCCAAGTCGCGCTTCCTCGCCGCCGTCAGCCATGAGCTGCGCACGCCGCTGAACGCCATCCTCGGCTTCTCGGATATCCTGCTCGGCGAATATTTCGGCAAGTTCGACAATGAGCGCCAGCGCGAATACGTGACCCTGGTACGCGAGTCCGGCGCGCACCTGCTTTCCGTCGTCAACACCATGCTCGACATGAGCAAGATCGAGGCCGGCCGCTATGAGCTGCTGCTCGAACCGTTCGATGTCGGCGCCTCGGTCCGCTCCTGCGAGGCGATGCTTGCGCTGCAGGCGAAGGGCAAGGGTGTGACGCTGACGAGCCGCATCCAGCGCGGTCTCGACGAGGTTGTCGCCGACCAGCGCGCCATCCAGCAGATCCTCATCAATCTCGTCGGCAACGCCGTGAAGTTCACCGATGCCGGCGGCGCCGTCACCGTCGATGCGGCGGTGCGCGACGGCATCCTGCAGATCAGCGTCAGCGACACCGGCATCGGCATTCCGGCCGACAGGCTCGAATCGCTCGGCCAGCCCTTCATGCAGGTGCAGAACGATTATACACGCCATTACGAGGGCACGGGCCTCGGCCTGTCGCTGGTGAAGGGCCTCGTGGCACTGCATGGCGGTCACTTCGCGATTGCCAGCGTTCCCGGCGAAGGCACGATCATCACCATTTCGATCGCGGCGGATGGTTCCGGCGCCGGTGCCGCGCATGCGGAAAAGGACGGGGCGGTCGATTTCCCGCCGCGCCTGAAAATTGCGGCGACGAATGTCGCTGGACGGGAAGAGGGGCTTTTCGATGGCCGCGCGCAAGCGAAAATCGCCTAAGGGAAGGAGAGGCCGGCAGCAGCCGAGCCTGCTTCTCACAGGGGCTGCCGCCCTCGGCGGCGTGGGCATGACGGGCGCATCTGCGCTCGGCGGCGTCATTGCGCGCAATCCGTCGGTCGCAGGCGGGACCACCGCCTTTGTCGTCATCTTCAGCTTCGTCGCCGCCAATGCGCTCTGGTATCAGCCGGGTACGCATCCGCATCCCTTCTTTCGCACCCGCGATGTGCTAGCGCCCTTCTCGATCGGCCGTCCGACCGTGGAAGAGCCGCACCCAGGCGACGTCACGACCTTCAAGATCGAACGTCCGGGCGAGGAGGGCGCTGCCTCGACCACCAATGCGACGCCGCGGGCTGCAGCACCCGGCCAAGAGCCCAGTCAGCTGGTCATGGACATCCAGAAGGAGCTCATCCGCCGCGGCCTCTATAACGGCACGGCCGACGGTATCATCGGCCCGCGCACCAGCGCCGCGATCCTCTTCTTCGAGGAAACCGTCGACATGCTGCCGAGTGGCGATGCGACGCCGGATGTGCTTGCCGCCCTCAGGACCGATTCCATCGGCCCCTCGGCCGTTCCCGCCGAGAAGCCGCGCGAGGATGTGACCTCGAAAGCCTCGGCCGAGGATCCGGTCGCCGCCGCCATCCGCAGCGCCGAAAAGCAGATCAAGACCGCGCCCGCCGGCCCGAAGCAGGTCCCATCATCCGAGCTCACCAATGTCGATCTGGTACTGAAAATCCAGAAGGGCCTTTCCAACATGGCCTACGCCAATGTCGGCGTCGACGGTGTCGCCGGCGAACAAACCCGCACCGCCATCCGCCGCTTCCAAAAGCACTACAACCTGCCGGAAACCGGCGAGCCCAACGAGGCGGTACTGAAGAAGTTGAAGGAAATCGGTGCGATTTGAGGCTGGGTGAGAGCTGGCATCAAAGCTCGTCCAATGTGCATCTTCACTCCGACGACTCTGGTTCCTGGCGCCGTTTGAGGCGCTTTCAGCACCGTTTCACGACGTCGTTCCGCGTGCGGCTCGACGAGGCGATCCGGGCGCAATACGCTGACCGATGCCGGGCAATCGCGGAGCTCTGCCAGCGCCTCCCTTCGCTGGGAGAGCTTGAACGGCAAGGCTGAGCCGGGAGGAAATCTTGCGGCAAGTGATCGGGTAGGAAGCCACCTTGCTTCGTGCCAACTGCGAACATTTGCGCTATGCTCAGCCGATGGAACGCCGGCACGCCAAATGGATTGCAACGCTATCGTTGGCCGTGGCCGCAGCGAGCGTCGCTGCGGCGCACCCGGATTTGCGCTGCACCTGCCGCAATCGGGATGGCACGAAGTACGAGCTTGGCCAGACTGCCTGCATCAGGGTGGGCGGGGCGTCGTATCTCGCACGCTGCGAGATGGAGTTGAACGTCACGACATGGCGTAAATTGCGGGACGGTTGCCCGGAGGCCTGAACCGCAACGGCGGGCCGCTCTGCCAAGAGCACATCCAATCACCGAAGCCGGTCCAGCCGGGCCGGCTTCGAAAATCCGGGGGACGGCTATCTGATCACCGGCTCGCCGTGATACCGGCGCTTTGACGGCTTCGATACGCCAAATCCGACTTCCATCATCAGGCGCGGCGTATGTTTGGCGAGCGTTCCCATATGGAAGCCGAAGGGATCTTCGACAAAGCCGGTGCCCGCCTTTCCTGTCAGCGTGACTGCGCTCTCCTTGCCGTAGAAGCCCAGCACGTCCTCGGCCGAATGTCCGACAAGCAGTGTCAACTGGTGCTTCATCCGGCGGCGGTTGTGGCTGCCTTGAACATAGACATGCGGACCGGCATCCGCATCGACGTCGGACAGATAGAAGAAGAATTTCAGCATCCGCCAGTCGTCGAGATCGAAGTGGAACTTGAACGAGGCGCGGCTTAGATCGGCTTCCGAGGCAGACGTCGTGGGGAAACTCCACCATGTCCGCGTGGTGATCAGTTTCGCCTCGCCGCCGAGATAATGCCGCGCGATATTGAGGAGCAGCGGATCTTGCTGCACGGCGACCGCTGCCTTGCATTGCAGAACCCGCTCGAAATGATGGCCGCTCAATATCGTGCGCTCGAAGCGGCGTTCGGCTTCGGCATGCTCTCCGGCGAGAAACTCGACCTTGCGCTCGAAATTGCCGAAACACGGCGTCTCGCGTGCAAAACGGGCGATTTCCTCATGGATGGCTGGCGGCAAAGTGAGGCCGGTGAAGATGCCATTTCTTCGCAATTCCGCAGCGGCTTTCTCCGCCTTGATCGCACCAAACATTGACGGTGCAGTTGCCGAAGACGGAATGGGTCTGGCGGTCAGCCAATGGGCGCGACGGAAAGGCATCGTGCGCGCCAGCAGGAACATCGGCAGCCAGGCGGGATTTTCCTTGAGATCGGTTAAATAGGTTGGTACGCGCGCTGCCATGCGGCGAAGGGGCCCGCCTGTGCGGGCAATGGCTTCGAGGTCTTTCGGCTTAGATTTTGGCGCATCAAGCATCTGACATCCTTATTCGAACATGGTTTCCCATGGCGTTTTCCCCGTGGCGCCGGGCCCACGGTAGGTGGTTTTGGATCATGATGCAATGCAGCATGGGGATTGCAGCCTGCTATATGGTTAATAACCAATTGAATAAATTAAAGAATTTCGGACACTGAGTCCCACCGGGCAACGAGGCTGCGCCCGTATGTATGTGGCAACAAACGGGCGGCGCGCCGGTTCTAAAGCCGGTTGAGGCGGCGCCTAGAAGAAATGGAAGTCGTCGGCGGCAAGCGATGTGCCGTGGCTCACGGCCGCAAACGCCACCGCGGCCGCATCGCCGCTCCCGTCGGAATCGAAGAGCAGGCGGCCAGAGCATGTGTTGTAGATGATGTGGTCGTCCTCATGAAGCGCGGCTGTGCCCTTCGCGAAGGCCCCAGGGTCGAGCGCGCCCGCCACAACGCCGGCGAACACGGAGCTGTCCAGCCGGAAGAGGTCGTCAGCGGAGCTGAAGTCGAGGATTTTGTCGCAATTCGCCCGGCCGGGCTCGGTGTCGAAGACGAAGATGTCGCCGCCCGCTCCGCCGGAGAGTGTGTCGCGGCCGGTTCCGCCGTTGAGAGTGTCGTCGCCGCCGCCGCCGCGCAGGCGGTCTTTGCCAGCGCCGCCATCAACGGTATCGTCGAACCGGCTGCCGGTGATCCGGTCATTGCCGCCCATCGCGGCGACGAGAACCGGGTGATCGTACGCCTCATAGGTGGTGACGTCTTTCGCATCGGTGAGCGTGATCTCTTCGGCCGGCGGCACGATCATGATGGTGATCGTCGCCAGATTGCTGTTGCCCTGGCCGTCGGTGGCGTAAACCGTGAAACTGTCGGTGCCGGCGAAGCCGGCCGCCGGAGAATAGTCGAAGAGGTTACCGTTCAGGTAGTCTTGGTGATAGTGCAGGCTGCCCACATATTGGCCCTGATGAAACGGATAGTAGCCTGCTTCATATCGCGTCTCCTGCTGCAGCGTGCCATGGTCCGGCCCGTCCACGATGACGAAGCTCAACAGGTCGAAATCGGCATCCGACGCGCTGAACTTGATGTCGTCGAGCGATTGGCCAGGAGAAAGCGTGAAGCTCATGTCGGCGGCGGTGGGCGCATGGTTGACGAAGGTGTCGGGCTGCAGCGCGCCGCCTTCCAGGATGATCTGATGCGGGCCGTACTGGGTGTTTTCGCCGCCGAAATATTCGTTGGCGCCTTGCCATGTCACCACCATGTCGTCGGGGCTTTCGGCAGTGACGGAGATAATCTCAGTCGAAAGATAGGCCGCCTGGTCGGAGAGCGTGCGGATATAGCGGCCTTCGTTGTCGAAGACGAAAGTTTCCACCGTCGTGAAGATCTCGGTCCTGCCGTCGTTGGTGAAGGTGGTGACGGTAAAGAAACCGTCGAACACGTCGACCGAGGCAAGATCGACCCAGCCGTACGGATAATCTGTATGCGCGGCCCCCGGTCCGAGGACGTCGCCGTCCGTTTCCGTTATGCTGAAAAGGATTGCATCGGGGCTCTCGTTGTTGATGTCTTCCCATACGGTAAGCTCACTGCCATTGCTCAAAGTGGGCATCGTATTTTCCTTCGTTGCAGGGAAACGGCACTGCGGACATCTTCACGGAGAGGCAAGATAGGCTGGGATACGGGCCGATCAAGCTTGGCGATGGGGTTGACGCTTCCTTCGGCATGCTCGCTCGAAATCTGGTAAACTTTCTTGCTCAAAAAGGAGTGGGTATGTCCACAAGTGACCGGCAAGCCCATTGGCAGACTGTCTACAAGACCAAGGCGGAGAGCGAAGTCAGTTGGTACGAGGATACGCCGGAACTCTCGATGGTTCTGCTGCGTCAGGCCGGGCTGACGCCGGACATGTCGGTGATCGACATCGGCGGCGGGACCTCGCGGCTGGTCGATGCTCTTGTGGCAGCCGGCCAGGCCCATATCAGCGTCCTCGATCTGTCTGC
The DNA here is from genome assembly GCF_056279705.1 of Rhizobium sp. USDA 4016. Lineage (NCBI taxonomy): Bacteria > Pseudomonadati > Pseudomonadota > Alphaproteobacteria > Hyphomicrobiales > Rhizobiaceae > Rhizobium > Rhizobium sp. USDA 4016. The sequence continues at coordinate 2,784,541 of NZ_JBWCCY010000004.1, read as the reverse complement.
CGCAGCCATCGAGACGGCAAAGTCGCGACTGACAGATGCGACGCGTGTGCAGTGGATCGTATCGGACATGACCGCCTGGACGCCCGGCCGCCAGTATGATCTCTGGCACGATCGCGCCGCCTTTCACTTCCTGACGGAGGCGGCCGACCAAAAGGCCTATGTTCGGGTGCTGGGGCAGGCTCTCAAGAATGGCGGCAAAGCCGTGATCGGTACCTTTGCGCCCGACGGACCGGAAAAATGCAGCGGCCTGCCGGTCGCCCGCTACGATGCGCAAAGCCTGCAGGATGTTCTCGGCAGCGGGTTCAAGCTTGCCGCAACGCGCCGCCATGAGCACACGACCCCATGGGGATCGGTGCAGCAATTCCAGTTCAGCACGTTCGAGAAGGTCGCTGGCACGGAGTCGTTTGCTTGAACGATCCGAAACGCCCGGCACGCCGGCTCCTCCATCGCCGCCACATCGATCAGATTATTGGTGCGCGCCAATTGCGGCGAGTTGTCGCGTCCCGTTCTTTCGTGCGTGTGAAGCCAACGTGACGGAGCCTCGAAACCTGAAGGAAATTGGGGCGATTTGACCGTGCGGACCGGCTTTCGCACCGCGGAAAATTGCGAAGGCAATGTGCCTGCAGGGCCTTGAAATTCGTTAGGGCAATATCGAAATGTAATTTTGATTGTCATCGGCCGCTGGTTGGCGAAGAGGTACGTTTTGAGACCGTGGTCAACTTCGCTTGAAAGATACCAGCCGTATGGTATCTTTTTCCTGTCTGATACTGTTGGCCGACGGCCCATGGCCGGCCAGCTCAAAGATTTTTGCCTGCCGGGATAGCCCGAATGTTGTTTGAAGATTCCGGCAGCGCTCTATCCGAAACACATATTTCTGATCGCGCCATGTATAAATCAATCGCCTCCCTGAGCAGCGCGGACAACCCGCGGGTTTACAAGGTTCTTTTCGACCATTTCTCGTCGCTCTATCCGGCAATAGCCAAATCGAGCGCGGCTGAATTTCACTTAGGGGGCGATCAGACTTTTCGGCTCCTTCGAGGGTCGAAGGACCTCACTTTCGAGGTTGTCTACTCCGACATTTCCCGGTTCGCCTCCATCACCCGATCATTGAATTCACGAGCACGAAAATACATCACGGGCTTTGCTCTTCAGTGGAGCACTTCGCGCGTGGCACCTCCGCGCGGACTCCTGCAGCTTCCTCGTCCGCTGGATGAAACGCGGGTTCCTGAAGATGTGCTGATGGTGATCTTCCATCTTGATCAAGCCGATCCGGTCGAAGCCGAACGTAAGATCATGGCATGCATCAGCGCGCTCTATCCCACCGGTCCGACATTGCAGCGAGAGGCGCACGACTATAACGGCCAAAGAGCAATAGCGCAGCTCGCTGACTGGCTGTCGTTCCAGGATGCAAAGCGCGTGCTTGACATCGAAGACCCGGACCACGCGGCAACGATGCTGATCTCGATGATGTTTGGAGGAATGGCATCCTGCATGACCGCAGGTGGCGGCTTGCCGGACAGATCGAGCCTTATTGGCTATCTCAAAGGGTGCATCCACCTCTTCGTGAGAGGTTGCCGCTGCAAAGAGGCCGCCTGACCGGAAGAGCCGGATATGGCACTGCCGGCTGCTGTTCACCACCCCATTTTTGCGTGGCGGTGGAGCTCGGCTTTCTTTTGTTGGAATCTCTCTCAGCGGCCTCTTTAGCTTGGCCGGGCAGCACAATCTTGACCGCGAAACGGTCGCTCTGGCAGGTCTGATTGTGGCAAAAATACAACGTCCGCTGGTTCGAAACTATATTTGGTACGAGCACGTTTATTAAATAATTGACGGGCTGGCGCATCGCCTGTTCTAAAGGTTGCGTTGCCGGAGCAAATCGCCCCGGCAACTCCTGGCGGACTGAAATTTCAGGGGACCGCATCCATCGCGCTAGCAAGAGCCAACCTTGGGGTTGGCCTCTGGAACGGAGACAAAAATGAACATTAAGAGCCTTCTTCTCGGCTCCGCTGCTGCCCTCGCAGTAGTTTCCGGTGCTCAGGCCGCCGACGCCATCGTCGCTGCCGAACCGGAACCGGTTGAGTACGTCCGCGTCTGCGACGCTTACGGCACCGGCTACTTCTACATCCCGGGCACCGAAACCTGCCTCCAGATCGGCGGCTACGTCCGTTTCGACGTTGGCTTCGGTGCTGGCGACGCATTCAACAACAACGGCTCTGAGGACTGGGATGCCCGCACGCGTGCGCACATCAACGTCATCGCAAAGAGCGATACGGAATACGGCGTTCTGACGAGTGCGATCATTCTTGAATCCAATTTCCGTCCGAACGAAGTTGACAGCGACGCTCGTTCGGCTGGAGCATCTTCTACGTTCGGCAGTTCTCAGGACAGCACTGGCATCGACGAGGCTTACATCGATCTCGCCGGCTTCCGTGTTGGTAAGTTCGCCAACTGGTGGGATGATGACTTCTCGGGCGAAACCGACGTCATGACGACCCTCGATGGTTCGACGAAGCAGAACTCCATCCGCTATCAGTACGACGCTGGCGACTTCTATGCCGGTATCGCTCTCGAAGAACTGGTTCAGACAGAGGGCGGAAATGCCAACAACCTCGGTATCGACGGTTCCATCGGCGGCAAGGTCGGCGGCTTCACCTATGCGATTATCGGCGCTTACGACACCGACGCCCAGGAAGGCGCCGTACTCGCAAAGGTCGGCGTTGACGTTGGCCCGGGCACGCTTTCGGTTGCCGGTATCTATTCCACCGGTCTGGGCGATCAGGGCTTCAACGGCTACTACGACGCCGGCGAATGGTCCGTGGCTGCTCAGTACGCGCTCAAGGCAACCGACAAGTTCACGGTCACCCCTGCTGTTCAGTACATCGACAACATCGATGCCGACGCGAGTGGCAGCTGGGACAGCGGTAGCGAGCTGCGTGCTGGCGTTACGCTCGATTACAAGGTCGTAGAGAACCTTTCCACAAAGCTCACTGCAACCTATGTTTCGGACGATCACGACAACGCGGCGGATCAGGACTGGGTCGAAGGCTTCTTCCGCCTGCAGCGCGACTTCTAATCAAACGCGATAAAACTGATCTGAATTGACCTCTGATCAGTTTCGAGGGAAGAGCCCGGTATCCCAGCCGGGCTCTTCTTCAATTCAGGCGGTCAGCCCCTTTGCGAAAATATTAAGGCTCGAACGAAGGTAGGCTCGAGTCCGCTTCGCGCGTCTTTCCAAATCCATTTCCGCCCGGCCGATGCTCAAGCTTCCGAAGACGATGCCGATCAGCATGGTGGCTGCAGCGTCTGCGTCAGCAACCGTTATACGGCCCTTCTGCTTCATCTGCCTGAGCCACTCGGCGAGCTTTGCACGCGCGAGGCTGAAATCGTCCCGCAATTCCGCGACGTGTTCCGCCGCTTCCCAGCCGACCTCTATCATGAAGTAGTCATTCATGCCGGGCGCGTCTGCCGCACCGTCTTCATCGATAAAGAAGATTCTGGCGAGCTGTTCCTCCAGCGGAAGCTGGTCATCAATTTCCGGTACGAAGAAAATGGAATCGCTTCGAGATTTCAGTATATCCCGCAGAAGGTCAGCTTTTCCGTTGAAGAACTCGTAGAAGGTTCGTTTGGAAATGCCGCATCTGGCCGCTATCACATCAACCGTCGTATTGATGTATCCGCATTCGATGAAGACATCGCATCCCACGCCGATTATCTCATCCCGTCGCTGATCGGTGTCCACGCTTTTAGGACGCCCGCGCGGCCTTTTTACATTTTCCCCAGTTTTTGAACTCACGATCCCTCATCGCTTATAATTTTTTTCCACCCCGGCTTCGACTGATACATGAACCGGCCTGGCCGGTACAGGCCGTCTGGACCCGCTCATCCGACGCGCGGCCCTCACGCCCAGCTCACGCATTGTCACCGTTGCGTTACGATCTCAAGCTTCTCAAAAGAATTTGCCCGAAGCAATACAGATGTTATTTTGTGCGACACACATTGCCATCGCGCGGCACGCTCTGATTACGTGCCTTGATTGCGTGCCGGGGGGCAAGAGATAGACGATGGAAAGTTCGTACAGGCGCAGGAAACAGCCGGAGCTGGTCAAGCGGACCCTGATAGATGAAGCGGCAAAACTTGCCGTGCGGGAAGGGCTTGCCTCCGTGACCGTTCAGGCCGTATCGGACGCAGCGGGCGTGACCAAGGGCGGCTTCATCCATCATTTTCCGAGCAAGAAGGACCTGATCGACGCCGTCTTCGGGGAACTTCTTGAAGCGATCGATGACGATATCGATGCCCGTATGGCCAAGGACCCCGAGCCGTATGGCGCGTTCACGCGCGCCTACATCAACTCGGTCTTCCAAAACAATCTCTGCGCCAAGGGCGGCCAGTGGGCGCCGCTGACGATTTCGGCGCTGACGGATCCGTATCTGCGCGAACTCATGGCAAGCTGGGTCGAGGAACGGGCGCAGCGCCACAATGAGACGGATGGCGATACGCACTTGAAGATCGCGCGCCTGGCTGCCGACGGCATCTGGCTCGCCCATCTTTATAAGATCAAGATCACCGATCCGGAGACGCTGAGGTCTGAGCTTTTGGCAACCACCAGAAAGCCGGATGCGCAGCGCAAGAACTAGGATACTTGCACCGAATCGGGTATGCGCCCTACAACCTAAGTCTAAGCCGCCGCGTTCGTTTGCAACTTATTAACCATATTACCTGAAGCTTTCCTAATTTGCTTGGGGGAGTCGAGGTCATGTATGCGCTGAAGACGGTGGAGGAGGTTGCCGACGAGCCGGATGGGCACAGCGCGGAGGCGTTGCGGCATGTCCTTTCCAGGCTCGCGGAAGAGGCGTCCACGCTCGGCATCGATCTCGTCGATATCGCCGGCGCCATCCAGGACATGGCGGCGATGTCGGCGCGCCATGCGACGGCATTCGACGATGTGACGCGGACAGCACTTTCGATCGCCGAGACGAACCGGGCAGTTGCCGTGTCGCTCAACGAGACGGACCGGACAGCAGCGGAGGCCCGGCACATGCTGAAGGAATCGGCCGGCCGCCTGTCGGGCTCGGTCGAAGAGATCGGCCATATGGTGGAGTCCTCTGAGGAGATCAGCGCCGAGATCAATACCTTCTCCAAATCGCTTGCCGATGTCGACAAGGTTGCCGCAGAGATCAGCACCATCGCGCGGCAGACGAACCTTTTGGCGCTCAACGCCGCAATCGAAGCGGCACGCGCCGGCGAAGCGGGCAAGGGCTTTGCCGTCGTCGCCTCGGAAATCCGCGCGCTGTCGCTACAGACCTCCAAGGCGACTGGCTCCATCCAGGATACGCTGGACGAGCTGCGCATCAGGATCGACCGTCTCTCGGCGGCAGGCAGCGGTGCGCGCGAAAGTGCTGCCGGCGTCAAGGACAAGTCCGAGGCGATGCGCGGCGCATTCACCAAGATGGAGCATGTGATCACCCAGATCCTCGACAGCTCCACGGTCATGGCAAGGACCACCGAGGCTGTCGACCAGCAATGCGCCGGTTTCGTCGCCAAGCTCGGCGAGATGTCGGCCGAAGTGCTGCATTCCAACGTGAAGCTCCAGCACGCCGCAAAGCGCGTCGACAGCGTCGTCGGCCTTTCCGAGAAACTGGTGCAGTTGACAGCAAGCGCCGGTGTGCAAACGGCAGACAGCCTCTGGATCGCCAAGGCGCAAGGTGTGGCCGCCGCGATTTCCGACGTCTTCGAACATGCCGTCGCCGAGGGCCGCATCGGCTTCGAGGCGTTGTTCAACCGGCAGTACCGGCCGATCCCGGGAACCGATCCGGTGCAGCTCATGGCGGCTTTCACGGAACTCACCGACCGCCTGCTGCCGCCGATCCAGGAGCCCGTCGCAGCCTGCGACGAGCGCATCGCCTTTTGCGCGGCGGTCGACGAGAACGGCTATCTGCCGACGCACAACCGGAAATTCTCCGAACCCCAGCGACCGGGCGATACGGTGTGGAACACCGCCAACTGCCGCAGCCGGCGCATCTTCAACGACCGCGTCGGCCTCGCCGCGGGAAAAAGCACAGCACCTTTCCTCGTGCAGACCTATCGCCGCGACATGGGCGGCGGCAGTTTCGTGATGATGAAGGACATCTCCGCGCCGATCACCGTCTGCGGGCGGCATTGGGGCGGGCTGAGGCTGGCGGTAAAGGTCTAGCGTTGCCGCCCGCACTCCGCCGGTCTATACCGCGCCCATGAGATTGCGCACCGACATCTTCGTTTCCGCCCTCCTGCGCCGCGTTTTCGCCAGGGGCGATTTCGCCGCTATTGAGAAGAAGGGGGCGGAGGAAGCAGGTGCCATCTTCATCCGCCAGCATTTCCGCGACGGGCTCGAAACGCTCTACGCGCCTGCGCCGCAAAGCGTCTTCGGTGAGCAGGAGAGCGGCATGCGTCTTTTTGAAATCAGGCTTGACAAAGCGGAAGCCGAGAAGGTGCGCGAACTGCTCGACCGCGAGCGGAAGTTCGATCCGGATCTCTGGATCGTCGAGCTCGAAGCCGAAGACGTCGCGGAGATCGTGCCGCTGGCCGACGAGCGGCAGACCCCCCTCTGAAGTTCTTACCGGCGGCCGACGATGCGGCTATCGCGTGCCGGCGGCTCCTGGCGCATGGCGCGCGGGGCGGAAGCGGCGGCTTGCTCGGCCGGCACCTGGTCTTCCGGCTTGTAGGTATAGCTGTCGGCGCGACGCCAGGCTTCGACCCGCTGATGGCATTCGTCCGGATCGAGCGCATCCAGCACCATCCAGGCGCGAGTCACGTTGTGCTGCGGCTCGGAAAGATGCGGATACAGTCTCTCCAGCACGAAAACGGCGTCGAGAAAGCCCATGCCGAGGCTGGTCAGGGTCGTTGCGAGCTGCTGGCCGGAGAGATCCAGCATGATGCGCTCGGCGAGCCAGCGGCTGGCCGAAAGCGCCTCGGCAAGCGCCGTTGCGAAGGACCCGGCCTCCCGTGCGCGAGCAAAGCGGACGAGCAGCGCCTCCTGCATGTCGGACAGCGTGCGCAGGCCGAGGCGGTTGCCGTCATTGCGTCCGAGATGTCGTGCCAGCCCCTTGATCCTTTCGCGCATCGCCTCTTCGCTGGCAAGGCGCGCGACGAAATCGGCCGCCTCCATCGAGGCAGCGCTCGGCGGGAGCGCATGCGCTCCTGCCGGCTCTTCGGCAACGGCGGCTGGCGCAGTCTGGCGCGGCTCGGCCTGACGCAGCGCCACAAGCGCATCGATGACCTTCGGCGAAAGGCTGTCGCGGCTGACGATCGCCCGGGCGTGGGCAGCTCCCTGCGACCGGGCGATGACGATCAACGTATCGTCGTCGACCGCCTGCGAAGCCGTCAGGAACGGCGCGGCGATTGCGATCGGCTGGCTGCCGATGAAGAGGGCAACGGCCGATGGTATGGTCTTGCACTGGGAAAGTGCGGCAACCGCCTGGCGGCGAGCTTCGTCGGAAGAGGCCTGAAAAAGCGGCATGAACAGTTCGGCGAACTGGCGCAGCTCGGATCGGGTGGGATGCGCCAACCCTTCGAAACTGCTGACTGTCGCCATCAATACCACATCCTTTTTCCGGATGGCCAGGGGCCCCTCTAGGTCTCGAAACCGGTCACGCACACGAACACCCTGGGAAACGCGGAACTCGGGCCCTCATGCGCTGGCGGAACGCACATCAACCCATACGAAGATGAACAAAACCTACACCGGCACGGTTAACGGTTGCTGAAGATTTTAATCAAATACGAGACGATGATACACGCAAAAAGTGCATCGTGAAGGATCGCCAGCGCAATGAAAAAGCGCCTTGCAGCGGCAAGGCGGTCCGGACGCACACTCGGGATGCAGTTCAAAGACCTTTGTGCGAACGCATGGCCGTCAGCAGCTTTTCGCTATCGGTATGGCCTGCCTGGTAAAGATCGAGCGCGGCAGAGGCGGCAAATCGCGCTTCGGCGCTTTTGATATCGATCCGCTTTTCCGCGCACCATGCGTCCAATGCGCATCTCAGCACATCGAGGTCTTCCGGAGAATATGACGAGTTCAACATCAAAGACATCATCTGCCCTCCGTTCTTGCGGCAAGAGCATACATGGTCTCCCAACCGGCCGTTGCCCTAAAACTCGACTGGCAAAAACACGATACGCTCAAATGCGGCGGCTGCAATTAAATATTGTCTGTGGCGCAAATATGCAACAGTCGCCCTTTCCCCGGGGTTTCGCCGAGTCGTGATTTTAAGTAATTGAAATCATTGTTAAATTATATTCGTGTTTTTGCTCTCGTCGGATTGAAACCAAACGGCTGGTAACCGCGTTTAATAACCGGTGTCGTGCAGACGCCTCGAACCTGCAATATTAGTAAACTGTTAACTATCGTGTGTCTCAATTCGGATAGGAACGGCGCGATTGAGTGCTTCGGTCGTCAAGATTCCGCTTCACGGTATTTCGAATAGGTGCCGTGAGAAAGGCGCGAATGCCCTCGGTCCGGAATATCCGGCGCCGCAGGACGCGCTGGCCCGTGCAGGCGGGCAGGGTGAAATCCGCTCACGTTCATCCGTCTCGGGCAGTGCATGGAGACGAGAATGGCCATAGTAGTCGCATTGGCGGACCGGCGGCCACAGGTGCCACGCCGCAAGGAAAAGGAGCCGGTCAAGGCTCAGATTCTGCTGTTTACGGGCGTACGCTACGAGCGCCTCCCGGAGATGCCGAAGCGCCCGGCGCAGCGCGCATCGCGTGTGGAGAACCGCGTGGAGAACGAGTGAGGCCAGGCCTCAGTCGGCGGGTGCATAGGCCTCACAGCCGGCGCCCGCGAGGAAGCTTCTGGCTGCCTCATCGAAGCTTGCCTGCGGGGCAAGCGTTCTGAGCACCGCATAGCCTTGCGGGTGGCTCATCTCGACAAGAATGGTCGGCTGCAGTTCCGCCGGCAGCGATTTGCGCAAACCGGTAAGCTGGATCGGCGTTGCGACGAGAACATCCAGCGCTCCCCCCACAGACGTTCTGTCATTCATGCTGAAGACTTCGTTCGAGGCGCCGTCATAGACGGCGATCGACCAGAACGGCACGTTGCCTTTTGCCGTGAAGCGGACGGGGTTGTCTTCCAGATCGAAGGCGCAGACGGCGGTGCGCAGGAAAGGATCGCTGTTTGCTAGCCCCGCGTCGTCGTTTTGTGCTGAGAGCAGATAGAAATGGTTCGCATCGCCCTCAGCAAGCACCCGCGTCTGGGCGTCCCTGCCGGTGTAGTGCGGCAGCGCGAGAATGATGACGAGATGCAGCAGTGCGGCGCCGAAGAGGCCGGTCAGGATTGAAAATATCAGCCTAAGCATTGCCGCATCCGATCTTCGTAAGCCTCGGCATAGCGAGATCGATGACGCCCGAACTTCCGGCAGTCGGCGTGTCGAACAGCGTCAGCACCAGCCGGAACGTGCCGGCGGCGGGAAGCGCCAGCCAGTTGCCCGGTCTTGCATTGGCGGAAATGTCGATCGTGAAGCTGCTGTCGGCCTGGCGCAGGATCGTCCAGGAATTCAGCGCCGCCGGCAGCCCGGGACGGATAGAGGCGGGATTGCCGCTGTTGTCCGAAGTAAACAGCGTCCACAGCCGGGCAGGCGGCGTCTGGCCGCTGATGCGGTAGCTGCAGGTCGCGTTCAGCCGCTCGCCGCTGTCGTCGACGCTCGCCGTGAATGTCAGCCCCTCGGCGCTGCCATAAAGCAGCTTGCCGGCTCGGGCGCGGTGGGACTTCGCATAAGGATCGGCATCGGCCGTCTGCAATTCGGGAAAGGCTTCCCAGGCGCCGAGCTTGATTGCGCCAAACCCTTGCGTCGCGTCCAACGCATAGAGCGAAACCACGATTCCGCCGCCGAAAGCGACAATCAGCGTGATCGCGATAAAAAGCGGGAATCGAAACACTGCATGCCCTTGGAAACAAATCAGGCGAAAGGGTTAGCATTGATTCCGGCGGGGTGGAATGGCGCGGGCGCGGGCGCGGCCGAATACGCGGTGGAGGATTGGGGTGATATGTGGAGGAAGGAGAAGCTGCCATGCCAAAGACGAGCGACGATTTGCTGCCCAATCCGCATCCGGGTGAAATATTTCGAAAGGAGTTCTTGAAGCCGGCAGCTCGACGGAGATGCATCGGCAGACGTCGCAGTGTCACCGGAGCGGATCGCTGACATTGTGGACGGCAAGTGCGAGATGACATCCAAATTGGGCGACATCTCGCATTACCTGCAAGGTCTATGAGGCTCTTCGCCGCGCGGACGCACCATGGCTGGGCTCCTGTGACGAGCGCAGGAATGAGGTTCGTGGGGGTGAACACCCAGCCACCCATCGGTCTTGCAGTGAAACCTACCCCGCGCTCGCCACCTTCTGCGCTTCGAGCGGCGGGGCGGATTTCAGCTTTTCGCCGAGGTCCTTGAGGATCCTGGTCGATTCCACCGAGAGCATGCGGGGACGGATGAGCTGTGGGATGCTGTCTTCGGGTTTGGCGGCGGCGGACTTGGCGGTGTCTTTGGCCGGCGGCGCCGGGTTTTCGACGCCGGGGATGGGACGCAGCACGATGCCCTGGTGGGCGTAATCCATGGCGCGCTTGAAGGTCATGGCGGGAAGCGAGCCGCCGGTCATGTTGTTCGTCGAGGTGTAGTCGTCATTGCCGAACCAGACGGCGCAGGTGTAGTTGCCGGTGAAGCCGACGAACCAGGCGTCGCGATAGGCCTGCGTCGTGCCGGTCTTGCCGCCGGTGAGGATGCCGTTGTCGAGCGCTGCCTTGCGGGCGGTGCCGAAATAGGGGATGCGGGTCAGCATCTGGTTCATGTAGGCATCGGCTTTTTCCGACAGCACGCGCTTGGCCGGCGGCTCGTCGCGGTCGAAATCGTAGAGCACGTCGCCGCCGTAATCGAGGATCTGGGCGATGCCATGGCGACGTGATTGATAGCCGCCCGCCGGAAACACGGCATAAGCCGTCGCCTGGTCGAGAACGGTGACTTCCGACGTTCCGATCGGGATTGTCACGTCGTCGCGCACCGGCGATTCGATGCCCATCGCCTTGGCCATGGCGCGGATCGGCTGGATGCCAAGCTTGTCCTTGGCAAGCCGCACCGGGATCGTGTTGATCGATTGCGCGATCGCCGTTTCGAGCGTAACGCGCCCGGCATAGCGGTTCGCGTAGTTGTGCGGGCTCCAGTTGCCCCAATAGATCGGCGCATCGACGATGGTAGTCTGCGGGGTCATGCCGCTCTCCATCGCCACTGCATAGGTATAGACCTTGAAGGAGGAGCCCGGCTGGCGCAGCGCCCGCGTCGCGCGGTTGAACTGGCTTTCGCCGTAGTCCCGTCCTCCGACCATGGCGCGCACCGCACCGCCGTTTTCAAGCATCACCATCGCGCCCTGCTTGGCGTGAAAGGACTCGCCATATTCGCGCAGCGACGTCTCGACTGCATCTTCTGCCGCCTTCTGGATACCCATGTCGATCGTGGTGCGCACGATCAGTGAATGCTGGTGGAAGCGGGCGGCAAGACGCTGGACCTCCTCGAAGGCCCAGTCGAGGAAGAAATCGGGCGATTCCTGCTCGTTGCGGTCGACGATCGTCGCCGGACTGCGGCGGGCGGCAATCACCTGGCCCTCGGTCATCAATCCGCTCTGGACGATATTGGTAAGCACTTCGTTGGCACGGGCGCGCGCCGCTGGCAAATTGACGTGGGGCGCATATTTCGCCGGCGCCTTGAAGAGGCCGGCAAGCATGGCCGATTCTGCGAGGTTCACATCGGTGATGTTCTTGCCGAAATAGAACTGCGAGGCCGCCGCCGCACCGAAGGTGCCGCCGCCCATATAGGCGCGGTCGAGATAGGTGGAGAGGATCTCCTTCTTCGACAGGTTGGCTTCGAGCCAGAGCGCCAGGAAGGCTTCGGTGATCTTGCGGTCGATCGAGCGCTCGTTGGACAGGAAAAGGTTCTTGGCAAGCTGCTGCGTCAGCGTCGAGCCGCCCTGGACGACTTCGCCGGCGCGGGCATTCTCGCTCATGGCGCGGAACAGGCCGATGAAATCAATGCCGAAATGGTCGAAGAAGCGGCGGTCCTCGGTGGCGAGCACCGCCTTGATCAGCGAATCCGGCAATTCGTCGATAGGCACCGAATTCTGATGGATGACGCCGCGGTGGCCGATGACATTGCCGTAGCGGTCGGTGAAGGTGACGGCGAAATCGCCGCGATTGCGCCAATCTTCCTTGGTAGCCTCGAAGGCAGGCTGGGCGAGGAGGAGCATCAGAACCGACCCGGCAGCGCCGAGCGTCAACGCTTCGCCGCTAAGTTCGAAGACTAAGCGCTTCCAGCCGCGCACGCGGAAGCGGCGGAAAAAGATGGTGACGTCTTCCCAGATCTCGGCGGAGCGGAAACCGGCGTTCCAGAGGGTGGAATCGATCCATGAATCGATCTTCAGCAGGATGTGCCGGCTCCTGCGAGGGCGTTCTTCTGGATTGTCCGGATCCTGCACGTTCTATATTCCCGCCCGATCGCGCTTGACGGCTGGCGAGCCAGGCGTCAGAGCACAGCCATCCTTCGGCATTGCGCTCTTCGATAAACGAAGCATGCTGAATAATTGATTGATTTGGCGGCCGATAACAAGAGAATTGAAGGCGTCTCACGCGGATTTGCGGACGCTGTTGCAAGAAAACGAATGATGAACGAACTACCCTTCTGGAAGCGGAAAACGCTGAACGAAATGAACCGCGAGGAATGGGAAAGCCTCTGCGACGGCTGCGGACTCTGTTGCCTCAACAAGCTGGAGGAGTGGGATTCGGGCGACGTCTATTTCACCTCCGTTGCCTGCAAGCTCCTTGACGGCCAAAGCTGCCGCTGCTCGAACTACGAGAAGCGGCGGGATTTCGTGCCGGACTGCGTGCAGCTGACGAAGGCGAACGTGCAGGAAATCGCCTGGCTGCCGCCGACCTGTGGCTACCGACTGGTGAACGAGGGGCGCGATCTTTACTGGTGGCATCGGCTGGTTTCCGGCGACCCGGAAACCGTGCACCAGGCCGGCATTTCCGCCCGCGGGCGGACGATCAGCGAGACGGAGATCGATCCCGACCACCTGGAAGATTATATCGTCGATTGGCCGCTGACGGTGGGCGACGGCGAGCGGGCGAAGAAGTAGATCCTAAGCGGCGGCGAAGCTTTCGAACGTGAAGGACGGGAAAGTGGCAGCAGACCTCAAGGGAAAGGCGGCACTCGTTGCCGGACGCACGCGCGGCTCCGGACGCGGGATCGTCGTGGAACTCGGCGCGGCGGGCGCGACCGGTCGCACGACAGAGAGCGGCAATTGGAATACGGAAGGCCGGAAACGATCGAGGAGACGACGGAGTTGGTGACGGCTGCCGGCGGCAAGGGCATTGCCCTGCGCGTCGACGGGCTTTCGGGCGGCTGCTCGCCGGACAGGCTGGATGTGCTCGTCTTGGCGCTGACGGCGCTGATCCTGGACGGCGGCGGCGAGCCGAGGGTGCGGGGGATTTGAAGGATCCGCCGTCTCGCCTTTTGAGTTTTATGGGTTTATCGCTGCTTGGGCGGCTGTGGCGCCGGGCGCTGCGTTTCGCGCGCCGGGCGGATCTGGCGCCACTCGTTTTCCATCTGGTCGACGAGGTGCTGTGGAATGGTGGGCTGGCTGTTGGCGGGCGTTTGCATTCGGTCTCCTGTCCTTCGGCGAGCTTCGACAGGAAACGCATGACATAGGCCAAATGCGGTGTAAATCAGGGGCTTAAACGCTTTAAACGATTGAAATTATTTTAATCGATTAGGACCAGGTCACATTTCATGGTTATCCACATCGACCGGATATTCTTCTTCGATGCTGTGCGGCAAAGCCTGTTCAAAGGGACCCTTTCCGAGGGGCAGGTCGAGGGCATGACGGCGATTCTCGACTTCTTCGAGCAACGCATGCCGCAGGCGGACTGGCGGTGGCTGGCCTACATCCTGGCGACGGCTTTCCACGAGACGGCCTTCACGATGCAGCCGGTGCGTGAGACCCTGGCCGGCTGCGACGCAAGGGCGATCGAGATTCTCGACCGCGCCTATGCGGCAGGCAAGCTTTCCTGGGTGAAGACCGTTTACTGGAAGCCGGACGAGGACGGAAAGTGCTGGCTGGGCCGCGGGCTGGTTCAGCTCACCCACAAGCGCAACTACGAGGCGATGAGTGCGATCACCGGCATCGACCTCGTCGCCGAGCCGGACCGTGCGATGGAGATGGCGGCCGCCGTGACGATCCTGATCGAGGGCATGCTGGTTGGCAGTTTCACCGGGCACAGGCTTGCCGACCACCTGAACGCCGAAAAGGAAGACTGGGTGAACGCACGCCGCATCGTCAACGGCACTGACCGGGCGGAGAAGCTCGCCGAATACGGCCGGACCTTCCATGCGGCCCTGCGCCGCAAAGAGGCGCCGGGCATTCTGCAGCGGTTGAAGGGGTGGCTTGCGCGTGCTATCGCGCGGCTTCGTTGAAGATGAGGAGTGCCCCGGTGATCCGCCATATCGTTTTCTTCACCGCAAGCGCGGAAAACCTGGAGACGGTGCGCGCCGGGCTTTCGGTGCTGACGGCGATTCCGCATGCGCGGCTGTTGGAGATCGGCACCAATGTGAAGACCGACCAGCTCGGCACCGATGTCGACCTGGTGGTCTACGGCGAATTCGACGACGAGGCGGCACTTGCGGCTTATAAGGCGCATCCTGATTACCAGCGCTCGATCGAACTCGTGCGGCCGGTTCGGGAAATGCGGATCGCGGCGGATTACGATGTTGAGACAGCGGTAAGGCAGCCGCTCGGCTGATTGCGATTGACGGTTTGCGACGGCCCTGTGGGCCTCCTCACCATGAAAGCGTTTGATTGCGGATCGTTTGAAGTTTCGCGCTTCACCTGAATTTTGCCCCTCACTCCTCACTCCTCACCCTCACCCTCTCCCCGCGCGCCTGGGGCGAGGGGACATGGCCCACGCCGGCTGCCGGCGCCGTGTAAGAGGGCGCGGCATATCCCTTCTCCCCGTGATCACGGGCAGAAGGTGGTGGCAGACGGATGAGGGACAGCGGCAGACTCTCAGGAAAACACCATGAACATCCGATCTTTCCTGCCGTGGGGCTTTACGGCGGACGAAAGATTGTGGCCGAGAAGAAGGCGGCGTCCGGTTTCCTGAGCTGGCAGCGCAGGGGCGGGCGAACTGGACGGGGTGCTCTTATGCGGCGCTGTCGCGCGAGGGCTTCATGAGAACCCGGTGGGGGCGATCGCTGCGTGCGGCTGACGCGCGCGCACCGGGAGGCGAAGGCCAAGCTGCACGAAGCGGAGACGCGGTTCAGGGCTGTGACGGAACCAGCTGCTTTGCCGATCTGACCATTCCCGCCAGCATGAAAACGAAGACCAGGGCGAGGGCGGCGAGCGCTGCGCAGATGGTGAGCGTCAGTCCGGTGCCGACGCGGTCGAGGGTGGCGGTGAATATGACGGGGGCGATGGCGTTGGCAAGGTTTTGCGGCAGCGAGAGGCGGGCGGCTTGCAGGCCGTATTCGCGGGGCGAGAAGAAGGCGAGCGGCAGCAGCGCACGGGCAACGGCAAGCACGCCGGAGCCGAAGCCGTACATCACGATGAAGGCGACAAGGAGCGGCGTCGAGGTGCCGCATAGCAAAAGCATGAGGAAGCTTACCAGCATGAGGCTGATGCCCATGACCGAGGTGAGGATCGGGTTGCCGCGTTTTCCGAGCAGCATGTCGAGCCCGCGGGCGGAAATGCCGATGACGCCGCGGGCGGAGCCGAGCTGCAGGGCAAGCGCCGGCGAGGCACCGGACTGGCGGAAGATTTCGATCAGCGAGGGCGCAATGCCGAAGCTGATGAAGGTGCCGAGCGTCGTCGAGGTGGCAAGCAGCAGGAAGGCCTTGCGGCGCTCACGCGGCGATAGCGCGATCGGTGGGGTATCCGCGGCAGTGCCTTGCGTGTGCGTTGCGGCGGGCTTCGGCAGGGCGAAAAGATGAAGCGGCAGGCAGACGAAAATGTGAAGTGCCGCCGAGGAGATGAAGGCGATGCGCCATCCATAGGCGTCCGTCACCAGCGTCAGGACCGGCCAGAAGAGCGTTGCCGACAGGCCGGTGAAGAGCATGAGGATGGCGATGGTCCGCTTGCCGTTCAGGCCTTCTCGCTCGACGACGGCGGTATAGGCGGGCGCTGAAAGGCCAAGCGCGCCGCCAAGACCGATGACGATCCAGGCAGCCGCATAGAGGACGACCCCATGCGTGGCGGCAAGCATCAGCAGGCCCGTCGCGAAGGTGACCGACGATGCGGCAAGCACGCGGGCTGCACCAAAGCGCGCGAGCCAACGGCCGGTCGCGGGGCCTGCGATGGCGCTGACGACCATCATGACGGTGAGGCCGGCAAAGACCACTTCGTTCGGCAGGCCGAGATCGGGCGCGACGACGCGGCCCATGACGCCGAGCATATCGAAGGTGGTGCCCCAGCCGATGAGCTGGCTGACGGCAAGCACGGCGATCGTCTGCGCCGAGCGCAAGGGGAATTTGAACATTCGTGCTGAAACGGATTTGAGAGCTGAGGACATGGCCCATAGCAGTTTTGCATGTGCGGCGAAAGCCGCGGCAACCATTTGCGGAACGGCGCCTCGCCTGACTGGTAAGAGGTGTGGCTTTGTATCTTCGGCCTTCATCAAGTCGTTTATGAAGGGCGCAAGGAAAACCATGCTCGTCACCCGCCCTCATCCTTGCAGGCTGCGCCCTGCGATGTCTCGCGGGCCGAGCCTATCTTATGAGCCGATTGGACTGTGGGCCGGCCTGTACGCGACGCCGGACGATGCGTGTGTGGTCTTGGCGCTGGCCGATCTGAAGGCGCAGGGATTGAGGTCTTCCTTTATTCCTTCGTGACGATGGACATGACCGAGGGAAATGCGCTGCCCGATCCTTGACGGCGGCGCAGACCAGGCAGCCTATCCCTTCGCGACCTGCCATCCGGCGGCCCGGCAGGTCGTTCGCGGAGGAAATCTCAAGGCGGGACATCTGTGTTTTCACGGCATCCCGCCCTCTCGTCTTTCGGCTGTGGAAGTTCTGGAAAAATACAGTCCAGAATTGTTCTAAACGTCCGGCGTTACAGGGCATTCATTTGCCATTCAGGTCACGTGAGTACATAGTCGGACCAAGTTGGAATTACGTTGGAAGCATGCACATGGCCTCTCCCTTGAGCGTCGTAGTTTTGGCCGCCGGGCTGGCGGTATCGGCGCCCTCACCGGACGAACCGCGCGGTCTGATCGTGCGCGTCGCAGGCGATTGCAGCGCGGCGGCTGAGCAGGTCGTCGAGCAGACGGGCGGGCAGCTTCTTTCCGTGCAGCCATCGGGCAACACCTGCATCATCACCGTTCTCGTCCAGGGCAACGGCCAGCGTCCACGCAAGGTGACCGTCAGGGTTCCGATGTAGGCGGAATCGGCCTATGAAACACCAGTGATACACTCGAGGTGAAAGCGGACCGATGCGCATTCTGGTAGTCGAAGACGATGTCAATCTGAACCGGCAGCTCGCCGATACGCTGAAGGAGGCAGGCTATGTCGTCGATCAGGCCTTCGACGGCGAGGAAGGACATTTCCTCGGTGAAACAGAGCCTTATGACGCGATCATCCTCGACATCGGCCTGCCGGAGATGGATGGCGTCACCGTCCTCGAAAAGTGGCGCGGTGCGGGCCGCGGCGTGCCGGTTCTGATCCTGACGGCCCGCGACCGCTGGAGCGACAAGGTCGCAGGCATCGATGCCGGGGCCGATGACTACGTGACCAAGCCCTTCCATGTCGAGGAAGTGCTGGCGCGCATTCGCGCCCTGATCCGCCGTGCGGCCGGGCATTCCTCCTCCGAGATCATCTGCGGCCCGGTGCGGCTCGACACCAAGACCTCCAAGGCGATGGTCAACGGCGTGACGCTGAAGCTCACCTCGCACGAATACCGGCTGCTTGCCTATCTGATGCACCATATGGGCGAGGTGGTTTCGCGCTCGGAGCTCGTCGAGCACATGTACGACCAGGATTTCGATCGCGATTCCAATACGATCGAGGTATTCGTCGGCCGCCTGCGCAAGAAGATGGGCGTGGACCTGATCGAAACGGTGCGCGGTCTCGGCTACCGCATCCAAGCGCCGAACAATGCGCATTAAGTCGCTCACCGCACGCGTTCTGCTTCTAACGACCGTCTGGTCGACCGTGGCGCTTGTGGTGATCGGCCTGCTGATTTCCACGCTTTACCGCCGCAGCGCCGAGCGCGGTTTCCAGGATCTGCTGCGCGCCCAGCTCTACAACGTCATCAATTCCGTGACGATCGGCGATCAAGGCGCGCTGAGCGGCAGCCCCCAACTCGGCGACCTGCGATTCGCCCAGCCGAGGACCGGCTGGTACTGGGTGGTGGAGCCGCTTGGAACCTACACGGCGGCGCCGCTGGTGTCGCCTTCGCTGGGATCGGCGACGATCCCTGTTCCCTCCGTGCTGGAAGCGCCCTTCGACAAGAATTACGAGCGCTATTACCAGGTGACGGACGCGACCGGAAACCGCGTGCAGGTGGCGGAAACCGAAGTGGTGCTCGACACGGACGGTCGCGCTGCGCGCTTCAGGGTGTCGGGCAATGTCGAGGTCGTCGAGAGCGACGTCAGCAACTTCTCCCACAGTCTCTATCTGGCGCTTGCCGGCTTCGGGGTCGGAAGCCTGATCGTCAATGCGCTTGCCATTCTCTACGGCCTGAAGCCGCTCGACAAGGCGCGCGCGGCGCTGGAGCGTATCCGGGCGGGAGAGAGCGAACTGCTGAAGGGCGATTTCCCGCGGGAAATCCTACCGCTTGCCAACGAGGTGAATGCACTGATCGACAGCAACCGGCGCATCGTCGAGCGCGCCCGGATGCAGGTCGGCAACCTGGCGCATTCGCTGAAGACGCCGATCGCGGTTCTGCTTAACGAGGCGAGGGTGCTTGAGCGCTCGCACGGCGAGCTGGTGCGCAGCCAGGCAGAAGCGATGCAGGGACAGGTGCAATCCTACCTCAACCGGGCACGCATCGCCGCACAGCGCGAATCGGTGCTGGCGCGAACCGATGCGGAACCTGCGCTGGAGCGGCTGGTGCGCGTGATGCGGCGGCTCAATGGCGACAAGGAATTCGAGCTCAACGTGACGCCTCAGAACCTCGCGGTTGCCATGGAGCAGCAGGATCTGGAAGAGACCGTCGGCAACCTTTTGGAGAATGCGTCGCGTTTTGCCACGACGAAGGTGCGGCTCAGCGCAGCCGAAGCCGCCGAGGATGTAAAGGGTGCCGAAGCAAGCGCGCGGCGGCACTGGGTGGAGCTTGTCATCGAGGACGACGGACCGGGACTGGAGCCCGACCAGATCCGCGAGGCGCTGAAGCGCGGGCGGCGATTGGACGAGAGCAAGCCGGGAACGGGCCTCGGGCTTTCGATCGTCACGGAGATTTCCAACGAGTATCAGGGCCGGCTCGAGCTCTCTCGCGGGGAGTGGGGCGGCCTGAAGGCGCGGCTAATCCTGCCCGGCGTCACAAAGGATGTTGCATGAGCAATTGCTTGATGCCACAAAGACATAGGCAATTGCATAGCATGCTTTGCCTTAATGCCGACATGGGGCGATGCGCATCTGGCGGCACTGATTCACACCCCGATGCTGGTTTGACCGAATGATGTTACGACCGAATGTTTTGATCGTTTCTTCGCTTCTTGTTGCCGTTGCGCTGTCGTCGTGCACGACCTCCAGGCCTTCGGCATCGGCGGCGTTCATCACGGCGCTGCAGGGCGGAATTGCCGGCCGCAGCGGCGTGCAGCTGAGCGACAGCGACAAGCAGCGGGCTCTCGAAGCCGAATACCGGGCGCTCGAAGGGGCTGGTGTCGGCCAGCCGGTCGTCTGGAGCGGGCGCAATGTAAGCGGTAAGGTTGTGGCGGCCGCACCCTATCAGGTGGGTTCGCAGAACTGCCGTCAATACACGCATACACTGACTGCGGACAGCAAGGACACCGTCACGCGTGGCGCGGCCTGCCGCAACAGTGACGGAAGCTGGTCGCCGCTCGGCTGACTTCGGCCGGTGCTGCAGATAACGTCCTGCTGATATTGCGGCCAAACGCCTCAAATCTTCGTCATTCCGACTTTGCCAGTTGGAATGGCCCCGCGCTTCAAGTATTTGGGCCGGTATGATGTTCTGGATTCTGGTGGCCACGATGACCGCGGCTGTTGCCGCCTTCCTGCTTTATCCGCTTTTGCGCGGCGCGAAGGCGGCTGACGACGACCGTGCCGGCGAAGCGGCGGTCTACCGCGATCAGCTGCGCGAACTCGATCGCGATCTGGCTGGCGGATTGATTTCGGCCGACGAGGCGGATTATGCGCGGGCCGAAATCGGCCGCAGGCTGATTGCCGTCTCGGCTGCCGAGCCGAAGACGGAACGCAAGCCCGTTCGCCCGCACCGTTTCAGCGAGGCTTTCGTTCTCCTGCTGCTGCCAGTTCTCGGGCTCTGTCTTTACATCACGCTCGGCCGTCCTGATGTGCCGTCGCGGCCGTTGGCGGATCGGCTGGCGGATCCTGGCAACGACATAGCGATGCTGATTGTGAAGGCGGAGCGGCATCTGGCGGAGGATCCGGAAGACGGCAGGGGCTGGGACGTGCTGGCGCCGATCTATTACAATGCGATGCGCATCGCCGATGCGGAGAAGGCCTACCGCAATGCCATCCGGCTGCTCGGGCCGAACCCGATCCGTCTCGACGGGCTGGCCGAAACGCTGATGGCGGGCGCCAACGGTGTCGTCACCGAGGAGACGCGCAAGGTGCTGGAGCAGTCGCTTTCGCTCGAGCCTGACAATCCGCGTGCGAGGTTCTACGTGGCGCTGAGCCTGGAGCAGGCGGGGCAACCGGGGCAGGCGAAGGCGGCCTTCGAGGCGCTGGCGAAAGAATCGCCCGCCGATGCGCCATGGCTGCCGCTGGTCAACGAGCATATCGCCAAAAACGGCGGCGCTCCGGTGGTGGCGGACGGCAAGGCGCCGGGCAATCCAACAGAGGAAGATGTCGCAGCGGCGCAGGATATGAGCAGTAGTGAGCAGCAGCAGATGATCCGCGGCATGGTTGAAAGCCTCGATGCGAAGCTTGTTGCAGACCCGAACAATTTCGAGGGCTGGATGCGGCTTGTCCGCTCCTATGCCGTCTTGAACGACAAGGATCGTGCCGCAAGCGCGCTGAAGCGCGCCTTGGGGGCCTTTCCTGCCGACGGCGAAGAGGGCAGACAGCTGATGGCGCTGGCGCGCGAACTCGGCATTGCGGCGGAAGGAGGAACGGAATGACGCGCAAGCAGAAGCGCCTGGCGGTGATTGGCGGCGGCATGGGCTTCATCCTCGCCGCGGTGCTGCTGGTCATGTTCGCCTTCAGCCAGTCGGTCGCCTATTTCTACATGCCGGCCGATCTTGCCAAAACACCGGTGGCGCCGGAGACGCGCATCCGCCTCGGCGGGCTGGTCGGCGAGGGCAGCGTCGTGCGCGGCGCAGGCTCGACGGTGGAATTTGCCGTCACCGACGGCAGCGGCGATGTGGTAAAGGTCAAATATACCGGCATCCTGCCCGACCTGTTCCGCGAAGGGCAGGGGGTCGTGACGGAAGGCAAGTTTGCGGCCGGCAGCCGGGAGTTTCTCGCCGACACGGTGCTTGCCAAGCACGACGAGAAATACATGCCGAAGGACGTTGCCGACCGGCTGAAGGCGCAGGGTCTGTGGCAGGAAGGCGAGGGTACGCAATGATCATCGAGATCGGTCACTACGCACTTGTCCTGGCGCTGGCGGCAGCGATCGTTGTCTCGCTGGTGCCGGCAATCGGCGCGCGCAGGCTTGACCAGGCGATGATGGATGTCGCGCCGCTTGGCTCCGTCGTGCTCTTTGCGCTAGTGACCTTCTCCTTCGGTGTTTTGACCTATGCCCATGTGGTCTCCGACTTTACCGTCAGGAACGTCTGGGAGAACTCGCATTCGCTGGTGCCGCTGATCTACAGATATTCCGGCGTCTGGGGCAATCACGAAGGCTCGATGATGCTGTGGCTGCTGATCCTTGCGCTGTTCAGCGCCCTGGTGGCGCTCTTCGGCCGCAATCTACCGGACAGGCTGAAGGCCAATGTGCTTTCGGTTCAGGCCTGGATCTCCGCCGCCTTCATCCTCTTCATCCTGTTGACCTCCAACCCGTTCGTCCGCCTCGATCCGGCACCGGCCGAGGGCCGCGACCTCAATCCGGTGCTGCAGGATATCGGGCTCGCCATCCATCCGCCGCTGCTTTATCTCGGTTATGTCGGCTTTTCGGTGTGCTTCTCCTTTGCCGTCGCCGCCTTGATGGAAGGCCGGATCGATGCCGCCTGGGCGCGCTGGGTCAGGCCCTGGACGCTTGCCGCCTGGACCTTCCTGACGCTCGGCATCGCCATGGGCTCCTACTGGGCCTACTACGAACTCGGCTGGGGCGGCTGGTGGTTCTGGGATCCGGTCGAAAACGCCTCCTTCATGCCGTGGCTTGCCGGAACCGCACTGCTGCATTCGGCGCTGGTGATGGAAAAGCGCGAGGCGCTGAAGATCTGGACCGTGCTGCTTGCAATCCTCACCTTCTCGCTGTCGCTGCTCGGCACCTTCCTGGTGCGCTCCGGCGTCTTGACCTCGGTGCATGCCTTTGCCAGCGACCCGAGCCGCGGCGTCTTCATTCTCTGCATTCTCATGCTCTTCATCGGCGGGGCGCTGTCGCTGTTTGCGTTTCGCGCACCGCGTTTGAGTGCGGGCGGCCTGTTTGCGCCGGTCTCGCGCGAAGGCGCCTTGGTGCTGAACAACCTGATCCTCACGGTTGCCTGCGGCACCGTCTTGACCGGGACGCTCTATCCGCTGCTTCTGGAGACGCTCACCGGCGACAAGATCTCCGTTGGCGCGCCGTTCTTCAACATGACCTTCGGGCTCTTGATGGCACCGTTGCTCGTCGCCGTGCCGTTCGGGCCGCTGCTTGCCTGGAAGCGCGGCGACCTTCTGGGCGTGCTGCAGCGGCTCTATGTGGTTGCGGCCTTGGCTTTCGTGGCGGCACTGGTCTTTTTCTATGTCGAGCATGGCGGACCGGTGTTGGCGGTTCTTGGACTGGCGGCCGGGCTGTTCCTCGTCTTCGGTGCCATTGCCGACCTCTGGTATCGCGCAGGCTTCGGCAAGATGGCGGCGGAGGTCGCATGGCGGCGGCTGACAGGCCTGCCGCGCTCGGCCTTCGGCACGGCCTTGGCGCATGCCGGGCTCGGCGTCACCGTGCTCGGCATTGTTACCGTTACGACATTTGCGACCGAGCATGTGCTTGAAATGAAGCCCGGCGAGACCATGGAGGCGGGAGGCTACAGCGTCCATTTCGACGGCATGCAGCCGGCGGCCGGTCCAAACTACAAGGAAGATCGCGGACACTTCAGTATCCGCCGCGGCGGCGTCGAGGTTGCGGATGTCTGGTCGGCAAAGCGCGTCTATGCCGCCCGCCAGATGCCGACGACGGAAGCCGGCATCCTGACCTTCGGGGCAAGCCAGCTCTACGTGTCGCTCGGCGATCCGACCAGGGACGGCGGCATCGTCGTGCGCATCTGGTGGAAGCCGTTCATCCTGTTGATCTGGGGCGGGACGCTGCTGATGGCGGTCGGTGGCTTCGTGTCGCTCTCCGACCGGCGGCTGCGCGTCGGCGCCCCGCGCCGTAAGGCAAAATCGGTAAAACCGGTCTTGGAGGCGGCGGAATGATCCGGCCGATCCTCCTCGCCATCGCGCTGTTTCTTTCTGCAGCACCAGCCTTTGCCGTCAATCCCGACGAGGTGCTGGCCGACCCGGCGCTCGAGGCGCGTGCCCGGGCGTTGTCGGCTGAACTGCGCTGCATGGTCTGTCAGAACCAGTCGATCGACGATTCCGATGCCGACCTTGCCAAGGACCTCAGGCTGCTGGTGCGCGAGCGCATCACCGATGGCGACACCGACGAGGAGGTGCTGAACTACATCGTTTCGCGCTACGGCGAATTCGTGCTGCTGAAGCCAAGACTCAGTACCCGCACCGTCCTGCTTTGGGGCGCGCCAGTGCTCCTGATCATCGTAGGTGGCATCTCACTGCTGGTGTTCGCGCGGCGGCGTGCGGGAAAGCCGACCGGTAGCCCGCTGACGGCGGAGGAGCAGGCAAAGCTCGACGAACTGCTTGGCAAGTGATCACGCCCCCATCTTACTGACAGCATAATGGCTTCGCCAATCAACCTGCGGTAAGATGCGCGCCCGGGAGCCATCGCAGCATGCGGGGAAGACATGGAGCGCCGTCTTGCAGCAATTCTGATCGCTGACGTCGCCGGTTACAGCCGTTTGAGCCAGATCGACGAAGAGAGCACGCGCCGCTGCTTCCAGGCGGATATGGACGACATCATCCTGCCCAAGATCACCGAACATCACGGCCGGCTGGTGAAGACCATGGGCGACGGCCTGCTTGTCGAATTTCACAGCGTTGTCGATGCCTTGCACTGCGCAATAGACGTACAGCGCGAGAAGGCATTGCGAAAAGCATCCGACGATGGAGCGATGCGGCTCGATTTCCGCATCGGCGTCAACCTTGGAGACATCATTGTCGAGGGCGACGACATTCAGGGTGATGGCGTCAATATCGCGGACCGCATACAGGGGCTGGCCGAGCCGGGCGGGATTGCGATCTCCGGCACGACTTACGATCAGGTAAAAACCAAGCTTGATGTCGGCTACACCTCGCTTGGCAGGCAAAAAGTGAAGAGCATCGTCGAGCCGATCCGCGTCTACCGGGTCGTGCTGGATCCGAATAAAGCCCGGATATTGCCGAGAAGCTTCAAGCGTCTGTTGAGGATGCCTGCCGGCCTAGCGGCTGCCATTGCCGTCCTGCTTTTGGCCGCTGCCACAGCCTACTGGTGGCAGCCGTGGGAGCTTGGCCTGACGCCAACGCTGGTCGAGCGCTTCGCCTATCCCCTGCCGGACAAACCTTCGGTGGCGGTGTTGCCGTTCATCAATGTCAGCGGTGATACGGAGCAGGATCATCTGGCGCAGGGGCTGACCGACGACCTGATCACGGAGCTGTCCAAGGTTTCGGGACTCTTCGTCATCGCCAGGCATTCAGTATTTGCCATTCAGAACGGTGCAGGAAAGATTCAGGATGTCGCCGCGGAGCTCGGCGTCCACTACGTGCTCGAAGGCACGTTGCAGCGCGCGGGGCCGCGGCTGCGGATCAACGTCAAGCTGATCGACGCGCTGAGCGGGCTTTCGGTTTGGGCCGAGCGCTACGACCGCCAATATGCCGATCTATTCGCAATTCAGGACGACGTCACCGGCAAGATCATCTCCGCGCTCGCGGTGGAACTCAGCGAGGGCGAGCGCACCCAGCTGGAGCGGATACCGAGCGACAATCTGGAAGCCTACGATTACTACATGCGGGCAGAGCAGGAGGGCCTCGCCTACAGCGACGTGGAAACCTATCGGCGCACGCTGTCCTATTATCAGAAGGCGATCGATCTCGATCCTCACTTTGCTGATGCGCATGCCGGCATTGCGCGCGTTGCCGTCGACGTCTGGCGCAACGACTACAACTTCCTCTGGTCGGCGGCTGTGGCGCGCAAGATCGCCTATGATGCGGCCGGACAAGCGCTCAAGCTCGACCCCGACAATGCGCGCGCCCACACCGTTCTCGCCCTGCTGCAGCTGGTTGACGGTCGGGCCGCGGAGGCGCGGGACTCGGCAAACCGGGCGGTACAGGCGCAGCCCAACAGTGCGGAGGCCTTCGGCAACCTGGCTTTGATCCTCGTCCATACGGGAAGTCACGAAGAAGCGGTAGCTGAGATGGAAAATGCTTTGCGGCTCGATCCCGCTCCACCGTCGAGCTTCCGGCTGCTGGCCGGAATCGTCTTTTACACCGCGCGGGACAACAGGCGCGCAATTCCGCTCATCGAGGCGGCGCGGGATGCGCTGCCCAACGCAGAGCCTGCGCGCGAGTACCTGACGGCAGCCTATGCGTATGAAGGGGACCGGGTTCGCGGCGCGAAGGAAAAGGCCAAGCTTCTGGAACTGTTTCCGGACGCCAACCTTACCTACTACAACTATCTCTACGACTACTGGCGCGAAGACGACCTGGAGCATCATCTAGCGGGATTGCGCGCGGCCGGGATTCCGGAATGGCCGTTTGGGTTCGTCGGTTCGGAAGCTGATCAGCTTGATGCAGACGCCTTGCGCAACCTGATCAGAGACAAGACGTGGAGCGGAAAACACAAAAACGGAACGGCGTTCGTCCAGTATTTCGACAAGGCCGGCAATACCGCCTACCGCAGCGCCAATACCAACATCACCGGCACGGTGGAGGTGCAGGGTAACAGGCTCTGCGAGCGGTTCGGCGGCTATTTTCTCGATCGCATGGTGTGCGGGCAGGTTTACAGAAACAAGGACGCCGGACAAGCCGGCGCCCAGTATGTTCACGTAACCCCGCAGGCGCTGAAGTTCTTCTCGCTGACCCCGTGAACTCACTCGGCCGACATATCCTGCCAGTCCTTGCGCACCTTGTCGGAAATCAAGGTGCTCTGCACCTCCGACCAGTGCTTTTGGGAGTCGACGACCTTGGTCGGCTTCTTTTCGAAGCCTTCCGCGGCACCGGGATCGTAACTCAGATAGAGCTTGCCATCGATGATCCGCCATGCCTTCGGGTCGATATTGGTCGTGACGGTTCCGAAGGAAACGCCATCAGCGCAATAGCCGCCGTATTGAGGCGCATATTTGCCGGGTTCGGCAATGAAGCGGTCGCGGTTTTCGGAACTGGTGAAATGCCATTCGGCACCCAGCCACCGATACGAATAGACCGGAGATCCTTCCACGGCCTTGT
Source organism: Rhizobium sp. USDA 4016 (assembly GCF_056279705.1). NCBI lineage: Bacteria > Pseudomonadati > Pseudomonadota > Alphaproteobacteria > Hyphomicrobiales > Rhizobiaceae > Rhizobium > Rhizobium sp. USDA 4016. The sequence goes on along the minus strand of NZ_JBWCCY010000004.1, from coordinate 2,757,671 downwards.
TCTCGGTGAAATAGGCCACGGGATCGTAGCCCTTGATCGCCACGTCCCCGAAATAGCCGGTATTCACCGGCTCTTCCGCCGATGCCGGCTGCACAAACGCCAAGAGGATCGCGGCGCCAGCGATAATATAGGCGGCAGCGCCGCCTGTCTGCTTGCGATATGACATGTGTCCATTCTCCCAGTTCGGGCGATGAGATGCAGCAAGCGCTATTTCCGCTTCGTGCACTCGCCGTACAGCCAGTCGCCGACCAGGTCGGCCTGCTGGCAAACAGCGCCCGCTTTCAACAGCAGGTCTGCGGCATCCCAGTGGGATCGCCATCCGGCCTGCGTCAGCGGCGTGTAGCCGTTGCGTTCCTTCGCCTCTATGTTTGCCTTGTGCGCGACGAGAAAGGCGACGACATCGGCATGACCTTCTTCGGCCGCAGCATGAAGCGGCGACATTTGGTAGAAGTTCTTTTCATCATTGATCAGCGCACCCTTCGATACGAGCAGTTCAACGACATCGAGGTGCCCGCCATAGGCTGCCGCGTGCAACGCCGTCAGCCCGCCCTTGTTTCTGATCTCGATATCGGCGCCTTTTTCGAGCAGAAGTGCGACGATATCCTTGTTTCCGGCAAGTGCCGCGATCAGTAGAGGCGGCTCTCCTGCCGCATCCGGCTCGGTGATATTCGCGCCCTGATCGATAAGCTGGCCGGCATGTTCGCGATTGCCGTCCTTTGCCGCATCGTGCAGAGGATCAGCCCAGGCGAGCGAGATCCCAAGCAAGACACCCAACGCAGATATTCCGACAACCCTCATCGCATGACCCTTGCCCCAAGGCATCCTCGCCGGATCGGAAGAATATTTAAGATATCATGAATATATCTGGGGGAGCAAGAAGTACGGCGCTCAACCCGTCGAGGCTGCCTCGGACATTGAAATTTATAGAGCGCTTATTCCTACATTACGAATTTTTCATTATGCGGACAGTTCGCAGTAAGGTGCGGCATCCTATATCTTCATCCATCGACCGATCCGGCATTGGCCGGGACGAAGACAAGAAGAAGAGAAGGTGCCTAAAATGTTCAAGACTCCCTCCCTCAAAACGATGCTGAAGGCGTCCACTGTCGCAGGTCTCGCTGCCGCCGTGTTTGCAACCGGTGTGCCGCTTGAGATCACGCGCTCCTACGCCGAAGCTGTCAATGTTCAAGCTCCGTCGGTCCCGAGCTTTGCGAATGTCGTCGACGCCGTTTCCCCGGCCGTCGTTTCCGTTCGCGTCGAATCCCGCATCAATCCGGCCTCCGACAGCACCGACGGCTTCGCGTTCGATTTCAATGGCCGCGGTTTCGACGATCTTCCCGACGACCACCCGCTGAAGCGCTTCTTCAGGCAGTTCGGCGAACAAGGCCCGAACGGTCCGCAGGGCGGTCCGAACAGAAGGTTTGGCCCACCGGATGGCAAGGGCCGCCTGCGCCCAGTCGCGCAGGGCTCCGGCTTCTTCATTTCCGAGGACGGCTATGTCGTCACCAACAATCACGTCGTTTCCGACGGCTCGGCCTTCGTTGCCGTCATGACCGATGGGACCGAGCTAGACGCCAAGCTGATCGGAAGGGACCCGCGCACGGACCTCGCAGTGCTCAAGGTTGACGGAAAGGGCCGCAAGTTCACCTATGTCAACTGGGCTGACGACAACAATGTCCGCGTCGGTGACTGGGTCGTGGCGGTCGGCAATCCGTTCGGTCTCGGCGGCACGGTAACGGCAGGCATCATTTCGGCCCGTGGCCGCGATATCGGCTCCGGTCCTTATGACGACTACCTGCAGGTGGACGCAGCCGTGAACCGCGGTAACTCCGGTGGTCCGACCTTCAACCTCAGTGGTCAGGTGGTCGGCATCAACACCGCGATCTTCTCGCCGTCGGGCGGCAGCGTCGGCATCGCCTTCGCGATCCCGGCTTCGACCGCCAAGGACGTCGTTGCCGACCTGATGAAGGACGGTACCGTTTCGCGCGGCTATCTCGGCGTACAGATCCAGCCGGTTACCAAGGACATCGCCGATTCGCTCGGCCTATCGGAAGCCAACGGCGCGCTGGTCGTCTCGGCTCAGGATGGAACGCCGGGCCAGAAGGCGGGCATGAAGGCAGGCGACGTCGTCACTGCCGTCAACGGCGAAACGGTCAAGGATGCCCGCGATCTGAGCCGCCGAATCGGCGCCATGCAGCCTGGCAGCAAGGTCGAAGTGTCGGTCTGGCGCGACGGCAAGGCTCAATCCCTCACCGTTGAACTCGGCACCTTGCCGATTGACCAGAAGGACGCTTCCAACGACGACAATGGTGGTCCGGCACCGCAGCCTGAGGCACCGGCATCCGAAAAGGCGCTTGCCGATCTCGGCCTGACGGTCGGCCCCTCTGATGACGGCAAGGGCTTGACGATCACCGGCATCGACGCGGATTCGGATGCTGCCGACAAGGGCATCAAGCAAGGCGAAAAGATCACCTCGGTGAACAACCAGCAGGTCTCGAACGCCGATGATGTCGTCAAGGTTCTGAACCAGGCGAAGAAGGACGGCCGCACCCGGGCTCTCTTCCAGATCCAGTCCCAGGAAGGCAGCCGCTTCGTTGCGCTGCCGATCAACGGCCAAGGCTGATCCTCCCACCTTGGCCTAAAAAGGGGAGCCGCGATCCGACCTCCGCGCGGCTCCCCTTCTCCATCTTTTCAAGGACGACGGCGATGACCCCACTGCAACAGGATGACGCTTTGAGCCTTGCCCAAACGCAACCGGCAGGTAATGTCGGCCGGATGAAGATTCTCATCATCGAAGACGATCTCGAAGCCGCGGCCTACCTCACGAAGGCCTTTCGCGAGGCGGGCATCATCGCCGATCATGCAAGCGACGGCGAAAGCGGGCTCTTCATGGGGTCCGAAAACAGCTACGACGTGATCGTCATCGACCGCATGCTGCCGCGCCGCGACGGGCTCTCCGTCATCAGCGAGTTGCGGCGCAAGGGCGTCCATACGCCGCTTCTCATTCTTTCCGCCCTGGGGCAGGTCGATGACCGCGTGACCGGCCTTCGCGCCGGCGGCGACGACTATCTGCCGAAGCCCTATGCGTTCAGCGAGCTTCTCGCCCGTGTCGAAGTGCTCGGCCGTCGCAAGGGGACGCCGGAGCAGGACGTGGTCTACCGCGTCGGCGACCTCGAACTCGATCGGCTTTCCCATGAAGTCCGGCGCGGCGGCAAGGAAATTCCGCTGCAGCCGCGCGAATTCCGCCTTCTCGAATATCTGATGAAGAATGCCGGGCAGGTCGTCACGCGCACCATGCTGCTCGAGCATGTCTGGGATTACCATTTTGATCCGCAGACGAACGTCATCGACGTGCATGTCTCGCGCCTGCGCTCGAAGATCGAGAAGGACTTCAGCCGGCCGCTGCTGAAGACGATCCGCGGTGCGGGATACATGATCAAGGACGAGGGATGAGCCGTTTTTGGGTTCTCTTCAAGTCCACCGCAGTCCGCCTTTCGGCCCTTTATATCCTGCTTTTCGCAATCTGCGCCGCAACGCTCGTCTTCTACGTGACGGCGATGTCGCAGCGGCTGCTCAGCGGGCAGATCCGCGAGGCCGTCCAGCAAGAAGTCGATGTGGTCAGGCGTGCGTATGATCTGGGGGGCATGAACGCGCTGCTGCGCGCGATGGAGCGCCGCACGCGTCAGCCGGGCGCCAATCTCTATGTCATCGCCGGCCCGTCGGGCGATATCCTTGCGGGCAACGTCGCCTCGGTGCAGCCGGGCGTCTTTGAGGAAACCGGTTGGACCTCCGTTCCCTTCTTCTATCAACGCTACGCCGACAGCGGGGTCGACCGCCGCCACATGGCGATCGCCAATATCTTTGTGCTCGACAACGGCCTGCGCATTCTCGTCGGCCGCGATCTCGGCGAGCCCGAGCGCTTCCGCGTGCTGGTGCGCCAGGCGCTGATGATCGCGCTTGCGATCATGGGCCTCGGCGCCATCATCATCTGGTTCGGTATCGGCCGCAACGCGCTGAAGCGGATCGATCGCATGTCCGCCGCAAGCAAGAAGATCATGGCGGGCGATCTCTCGCAGCGCCTGCCGGTCGGCGGTTCGGGCGACGAGTTCGACCGCCTGTCGGTTTCGCTGAACACGATGCTGGAGCGCATCGAAAAGCTGAACGAAGGCCTGCGGCAGGTTTCCGACAACATTGCCCACGACCTCAAGACGCCGCTGACGCGCCTGCGCAACAAGGCCGCTGATGCGATTGACACGGCCAATGAGGATCAGCGCCGCCTGGCTCTGGACGGGATCATTTCGGAATCCGATCAACTGATCCGAACCTTCGATGCGCTTTTGATGATCTCGCGCGTGGAAGCGGGTTCTGTCGCCGCGGAGATGTCGCCAATCGAGCTTTCGACGATTGTTGCCGACAGCGCCGAACTTTACGAGCCGGTTGCGGATGAGGCCGGGCTGGTGCTGACATCCAGCATCGAACCCGGCATATCCATCCAAGGCAACCGCGAATTGATCGGACAGGCGATCTTCAATCTGATCGACAACGCGATCAAATATTCCGGGGATGCCAAGGGCGGTGAAATCAGCCTGAAGCTGTTGCGCCGGCCCAACGGCATTTGCCTTTCGGTCGCCGACCACGGGCCGGGCATCCCCGCCGACAAGCGCGAGGATGTCATAAAGCGCTTCGTGCGGCTTGACGAGAGCCGGTCGAAGCCCGGCACGGGGCTTGGCCTTTCGCTGGTCGAGGCAGTGATGGAACTGCATGGCGGCACGCTGGAGCTTTCCGATACAGATCCGGAAAAAGAAGACGGTCGTGGCCTTACCGTCAGCGTGATTTTCCCCGTCAAGCCTGCTTAGGGTTGGCCGCCCCGGATTGTGACCCTAGGTTAGGGGCTCGTATGGCAGCGCTTATTCCGGGCGCGGCGGCACCGGGAGGTGAAATGCTGACGAATTCGACACACAGCCTGAAGGACGTGGGTGGCGGTTTATTGCGACCGCTGAACCAATCCGAGCTCAAGCTGGCGCTCGCCGACCTTCAGGATATCGGCAGACACGAACCGGCCGTCGCGGCACTGCTGAAGGCAGGTGGACCGCTATCCGACTTCATCGCTGCGGTACTGACGCTTTCGCCCTATCTTCGCGAGAGTGCCACTATAGACAATGCGGTTCTCGCTGCTGCGATTTCATCGCCTGTCGAGCCGCAGATCGAAATGCTGATCGCTGAGGCGCGCGACTGCTGGAAGCCCGAAGAAGGGATTTCGCCTGCCGAATCTGCCGTCATGAGCCGGTTGCGTACCATCAAGCGGAAAGTGGCGTTTCTTGTCGCTCTCGCCGATCTCGCCGGGCTCTTCGACGGGCGGCAGACGACGGCCTGGCTGAGCGCCCTGGCCGAAGCCTCGGTCAAGGCCGCGATCGACTATCTGCTGCTGTCTGCCCATGAGGCCGGCAACCTGCAATTGAAGGACGCCGAAAATCCGAGCGAAGGTTCCGGTCTGGTCGTGCTCGGGATGGGAAAGCTCGGCGCATCGGAACTGAACTATTCATCCGATATCGATCTTGTGGTTTTCTTCGACGAGCATGCCGGCATCGTGCCTGATCCGGATGATGCGATCGACATCTTTCCGCGGATGATGCGGCGGCTGGTGCGAATCCTTCAGGAGCGCACGGCCGACGGATATGTCTTCCGTACCGATCTGCGCCTACGTCCCGATCCCGGTTCGACCCCGCTTGCGATCCCGGTCGATGCCGCGATGATCTACTATGAAGGGCGCGGCCAGAATTGGGAGAGGGCAGCCTTCATCAAGGCGCGGCCCGTTGCCGGGGATATGAAGGCGGGAGAGGGGTTCGTGCGCGGGCTTGCGCCCTTCGTCTTCCGCAAATATCTGGACTATGCGGCGATCGCAGACATTCATTCGATCAAGCGGCAGATCCACGCGCACAAGGGTCACGGCGCAATTGCGGTCAAGGGGCACAATGTCAAGCTCGGCCGCGGCGGCATCCGCGAGATCGAATTCTTCGTGCAGACGCAACAGCTGATCGCCGGCGGGCGCATGCCGGCGCTGCGCAGCCGCGGCACGGAGGAGACGCTTGCCGAACTGACCAAGGCGAAATGGATCGATGCGGAAACCCGCGACGAACTGACAGAGGCCTACTGGTTTCTCCGTGATGTGGAACACCGCATCCAGATGGTGCGCGACGAGCAGACGCATTTGCTGCCGGAAACAGAGGCCGATCTGAAGCGCATCGCCTTCATGATGGGCTTTACGGATACGCCGAGTTTTGCTGAGCGGTTGGTGGAGGTGCTGCGGACCGTGGAGCGGCGCTATGCGCGGCTCTTCGAGCAGGAGACCAGGCTGTCGACCGATACCGGAAATCTGGTGTTCACGGGCCAGGCCGACGATCCGGATACGCTGGAGACGCTGAAGAAGCTCGGCTTCAAGCGCACGTCCGATATTTCCCGCATTATCCGCACTTGGCATTACGGCCGCTATCGCGCGACACAATCCGTCGAAGCGCGGGAGCGGCTGACGGAGCTCGCGCCGGAGCTGCTTCGCGTCTTCGGCGAAAGTAAGCGGGCTGACGAGGCGCTGCTGCGCTTCGACAGCTTCATTTCCGGCCTGCCGGCCGGTATTCAGCTTTTCTCCTTGCTCGGCAGCAATCCGGCGCTGCTTTCGCTGATCGTCAACATCATGTCTTCGGCGCCAAAGCTTGCCGAGGTGATCGCCGCCAAGCCGCACGTCTTCGACGGCATGCTCGATCCGGGACTGATGGCGGAGCTGCCGACGCGTGACTATCTCGGCGAACGTTTGATGGCATCGCTGGCGCAGGCGGGCCACTACGAGGAGGTGCTGGACCGGCTGCGCATCTTTGCGGCCGAGCAGCGCTTCCTGATCGGCATCCGGCTCTTGACCGGCGCGATCAACGGGCGGATGGCAGCTCGCGCCTTCACCCATCTGGCCGACCTTGCGATCGAAGCCGCGCTCGATGCGGTCAGGCAGGAAATGCGGGCGGCACACGGCGATTTTCCCGGCGGCAAGGTCGCCATTGCCGGCATGGGCAAGCTTGGCAGCTTCGAGCTGACGGCGGGCTCCGACATCGATCTCATCCTGCTCTACGACTATGACGATGCCGCTTCCGAATCCGACGGCGGGAAGCCATTGGATGCCGTGCGTTACTTTACCCGCATGACGCAGCGTCTGATCGCGGCGTTCTCGGCGCCGACCGCCGAAGGCGTTCTCTACGAAGTTGACATGCGGCTTCGCCCCTCGGGAAACAAGGGCCCGGTCGCCACGCGCATCAGGTCTTTCGAGAAATACCAGCGCGACGAGGCTTGGACATGGGAGCATATGGCGCTTAGCCGCGCCCGTTTGATCTGTGGTGATCAGAGCCTGATGAGCGAGGCGGAACGGATCATCCGCGATGTTCTCTCAAAGAGACGCGATGCCGCAAAAGTGAGCCGCGACGTCGCTGAGATGCGCGAACTGATCGACAAGGAGAAAGCGCCGGACGGCATCTGGGATCTGAAACTTATTCCGGGCGGCGTAATCGATATCGAATTCATTGCGCAATATCTGGCGCTGATCGCGCCGGCGAGGAGCGTAACGGCGAAGATCGGCGGGATGAATACCGGCGAGGCGCTGAAGACGCTCGGGGCGAAGCTCCTGCCGGCGGCCGACCTCGACCTCTGCCTGGAGGCGTTCACGCTCTATACGGAGCTGTCGCAGCTGATCCGGCTTTGCATCGACGGGCCTTTCAATCCCGCCGAGGCGCCGTCCGGGCTGACCGAGCTGGTGTGCAGGGCAGGGGACTGCCCGGACGTCAAGACGCTTGAAGGCGAGATCAAACGGCTTTCGAAGGCTGTCCGGAAGATATTCCAGACGACGGTGAATTCCTAACGCGCTCCGTCCGGAATGCGGAACGAGACGACGGTGCCGATCGCCTCACGCGAACGGATACGCATCTTGCCGTCGTGAAGCGCCGTCAGCGAGCGGGAGATGGCGAGGCCGAGACCGGAACCGCCCTTGCTCTTGGCATATTGACTCTGAACCTGCTCGAAAGGTTGGCCAATCTTCGTGAGCGCTTCGTGCGGGATGCCGATCCCGGTATCGGCGATCGTGACGATGACGCCTGCCGCATCGCGGCGGGTGCGGAGCGCGATACGGCCGCCGTCGTTGGTGAACTTCACCGCATTGGAGAGAAGGTTGAGGAGGATCTGCTTCATGGCGCGGCGGTCTGCCGTCAGCGTCATGCCATCACAAACGCGCTGCTCGATGACGATGTTCTTCTGGGCGGCCGGAATGGCGGTGAAGCGCAGGCTTTCCTCGATCAGCGGCGCAAGATCGATCTTCTCGCGGTGCAGTTTCATGTGCCCCGCCTCGATCTTCGACATATCCAGGATATCGTTGATGACGTTGAGCAGGTGCTTGCCGCTGTCATGGATGTCGCGGGCATATTCGTCGTATTTCAGCGAACCGAGCGGGCCGAACATCTGGTTCTGCAGAATTTCGGAGAAGCCGAGGATGGCGTTGAGCGGCGTGCGCAGCTCATGCGACATGTTGGCAAGGAATTCCGACTTCGCCTTGTTCGCCGCTTCCGCGCGTTCCTTCTCGGCCTGGTAGTTGGCGTTTGCGACCGAAAGAGCAGCTTTCTGACTTTCGAGCGTCTGACGCGATGCCTTGAGGTCGCCGATGGTCGCGATGAGACGCCGCTCGGATTCGCGCAGGCGCTCCTGGTTGCGCTTCAGAAGCGTAATGTCGGTGCCGACCGAAACCATGCCGCCGTCGCGGGTGCGGCGTTCGTTGATCTGCAGCCAGCGCTCGTCGGCAAGCTGGACCTCGGTCGTGCGCGAATGGCCGGCGCCATCGGCATCCGCCATGCGGCGCTCGATGACCGGCCGGGCGGCTGCGGCGTTGACCACGCTGCGCTCGGTGCCTGGAACGAGGACGCTGTCTGGGAGCCCGTAGGCCTGCTGGAAGTGGGCGTTGCACATCACCAGGCGGTCATTCTTGTCCCAGAGAACGAAGGCTTCCGACGTGCATTCGATCGCGTCCGCAAGGCGCTGGTCGGCCTCGGCGTAACGCTGCGCGAGGCGATGCTGCTCGGTCACGTCCATCGCGATGCCGATCATGTGGACGCGGCCGGAATTGCTGCGGATCATCTGGGCGCGGGCGCGCATCCACACATAGTGGCCGCCGGCATGGCGCATGCGGAAGATCTGGTCGACCTGGCCGGAACTGCCCTTGGCGATCGAGCGCGCGATCTCGTGCAGCCCACCGTCTTCCGGATGCATCAGCCGCGCCGCGTCGCCGAAGGAAATCGATCTGTCGGAAGCCGGCAGGCCGAGCATGCCGTACATCGAACGCGACCAGAAGAATTCGCGGCTGTCGAAATCGAAATCCCAAAGCCCGCAGCGGCCGCGCGAAAGTGCTGTCTCGACGCGTTGGTTCGATTCGACGAAGATCTCGTCGGCGTCCCGGGCGCGCTTGACCTGCATGTAGTAGGCGTAAAGGATTACCAGCAAGATCGAAGAAATGCCGGCAAACAGCGTCACGTTGAGTGTCAGCTCTTCGCGCCAGAGCCTGCCGATCTCGTCCAGCGAGGTTGCTGCGATGATATAGCCGCCGGTGCTGCCGACCAGGGTGATTTCGGCGTAATGCGGATTGCCGCTGATCGTCGTTTCAATGACGCCGGCCCGATCTCCGAAGCGGCGGATGGCGGAAACCTCGGGAAAGAAATCGCCGGCATTCGATCCGACATAGGCAAGGCCCGCGGTGGATGCGGCGAAGACTTTGCCGCTCGTCTGCACGAGCAGAATGAAGGAGCCGCTGCCGAGACGGTCCTGTGGCAGGAATTTCGCAAGTTTTGCTTGGGCTTCGGCGGCTCTGCCGTTGTCGAAGAGATCGCTGGAATCGGCAAATACGGCCGCGGCGGTCGCCGCCGAAAGTGCGGTCGCATGCCGGGCGGCTGCGCCCATGCGGGTATATTCCGACATCATCCCGAAAAGATGCGAGGCTGCGACGACGGCAAGGAAGGCTACGATCAGTGCCGGGATGGCGCGCTTTAGGATGATTTCGGTGTGCGGAAGGCGGTTTGCTATCGGCTTGGAGATCGCCGCGGTGCGGTTGGAGGCATTGCCGTGCCAGGCACGAAGCCCCTCAAAATCAACACGCAGCCGCCCTCCGGCCGCAGTTGCCCGCCGCACGTTCATCATCACCAGCCTTGATCCCTCGTGTGATTCGCAGCGCCGCTCGCTCGAACCTCACTCAATGAATCATTACTGATTCGCCGTGTCCAGAGGGAAAGGTAAAAATCTGTTAACTATCTATAAGTGCTGTTTTTTTGCCGAGACGTTTCGAAGCGCCGCAGGCTCGCGCGGCGCCTGTGGCGAGCAAATCACCCCTTCAGCGTGCGCTCGACGATGTCGCGAACGTCCGTCGAAAGGGCGGGTGCGTGTTCGATCTCCGTCAGAGCAGCGCGGGCCAAACCGGCGCGCACCGGCTCCAGCGACCGCCATGAACGCATGGATGTCAGGATGCGGGCAGCAAGCTGCGGATTACGCTGGTCGATATCGAGGATCTCGCGCGCCAGGAAGCGATAGCCTTCGCCATCGGCCCGGCCGAAGCCGGTGGGATTGGTGAAGGCAAACGTGCCGACAAGCGCGCGAACGCGGTTCGGATTGGTGCGCTTGAAGAGCGGACTTTCCATCAGCTTGCGGACCCGGTCGAGCGCGCTGGGGCCAGGGATGGTTGCCTGCACGGAAAACCACTTGTCGATGACGAGGGCGTTCTCCGCAAAGTGGTCCCGGAATGTTGAAAGAGCGGCGATCGCTTCACCGCTTTCGGGAAAGCGGTGAGCCAGGACCGTCAGCGCGTGCAGCCTCTCGGTCATGTTGTTGGCGGCGTCGAACGCAGCCTTGGCGCGTGCTGGGCCATTCTCCACATAGGAAAGGTAGGTCAGCGCGGCATTACGGAGCGCCCGGCGGCCGGCGCTCTTTGCGTCAGGGCTGAAGTCGCCCGGCGTGGTCATTTTCTCGAAGAGACCGGTAAAGATTGCGATTCCACGATCTGCAATCTGCTTCATGACGGCCTGGCGCCCGGCATGGATCGCATCCGGATCGTTGTTGCTGCCGAGTTCGCGGGAGATGTCGGATTCGCTCGGCAGGGCGAGCGCCTGGGCGCGGAAGGCGGGCTCAAGGCTCTCGTCGGCGGCGGCATGAAGCAGTGCATCGATGGAGGTCTGTTCGCAGGCAATCGCTTTGCCTTCACGCGCATCGCGCGCTGCCTTCAGCAGGTTCGGCAATGCCAGATCGGTCAGCGCCTGCCAGCGAGCGAAATGGTCCGTCTCGTGACGGGCGAGCAGCGCGAGGTCGGCGGGGCTTTGGTCGAGATGCAGGTTGATCGGCGCCGAAAAGCTGCGGTTGATCGAAACGACCGGCCGCGATCCGATGCCGTGGAGAACAGCAGTCTGCGTTCTGCCGATGAGATGCAGCACCTCTCCGGTATATTCGGCTCCTTCGACGGAGGCCGGCTCGATCTTGCCGCCGTTTTCGCCGAAGAGGGCGAGGCTGAGCGGGATATGCATCGGCTTCTTGTCGGTTTGGCCCGGCGTCGCCGGAACCATCTGCTCCAGAGACAGGCTGAAGGTCTTGGCGGTCGCATCGTAGCTGCCGGAGGCGGTGACGAGCGGCGTGCCGGCCTGGTGGTACCAAAGCGAGAACTGCGCAAGGTCGCGGCCGCTCGCATCCTCGAAGCACTTGACGAAATCCTCGATCGTGACCGCCTGGCCGTCATGGCGATCGAAATAGACGTCCATGCCCTTTTTGAAAGTCTCCTTGCCGAGCAGGGTGGCGATCATGCGGGTGACTTCGCTGCCCTTCTCGTAGACCGTTGTCGTATAGAAGTTATTGATTTCCCGATACTTCGTCGGACGAACCGGGTGGGCGAGAGGGCCGGCGTCTTCCGGAAACTGCTCCGACTTCAGATGCCGGACCTCGGCAATGCGCTTGACCGGACGCGAGCGCTGATCGGACGAGAATTCATGGTCGCGATAGACGGTCAGGCCTTCCTTGAGGCAGAGCTGGAACCAGTCGCGGCAGGTAATGCGGTTGCCGGTCCAGTTGTGGAAATATTCATGCGCGATGATCGCTTCGATATTGGCGTAGTCGGCATCGGTTGCGGTTTGCGGATCGGCGAGAACATATTTGTCGTTGAAGATATTGAGGCCCTTGTTCTCCATCGCCCCCATGTTGAAGTCGGAAACGGCGACGATCATGAAGATGTCGAGATCGTATTCGCGTCCGAAGGCCTCCTCGTCCCACTTCATGGAGCGCTTCAGGGCGTCCATGGCATAGGCTGCACGCGGCTCCTTGCCGTGCTCGACGTAGATCTTCAGGGCGACCTCCCGGCCGGACATCGTCGTGAACGTGTCCTCGATGACGCCGAGATCGCCGGCGACGAGCGCGAAGAGATAGCTCGGCTTCGGATGCGGATCGAACCAGGCCGCGAAATGCTTGCCTTCGCCATAGCCGGCGCCGCCGAGGAAGTTGCCGTTGGAAAGCAGAAGCGGATTGGCGGCCTTGTCGGCGATGATGTTGACAGTATAGGGCGCCAGAACATCCGGACGGTCTGGGAAATAGGTGATGCGGCGGAAGCCCTCGGCCTCGCATTGGGTGCAGTAGATACCGCCGGTGCGGTAGAGGCCCATCAGCTGGGTATTGGCTTGCGGATTTATGATCGTTGAGATCGTCAGTTCGAAGGGGTCGGCTGCGGGAAGGTTGTAGACGGCCAGGCTATCGGCTGTCGCCGTATATTGCTCCGGCGGCATTTCCATCTGGTCGAAGAGCAGGCCGGAAAGTGAAAGCTCGTCGCCGTCGAGAACAAGCGGCGCCTTCGGATCGGCACCTTCGCGGCGATGGAAGATCAATCGCGCTTCGACTTTTGTTTCTGTGGGATCAAGGTCGAAGGTCAGGTCCACGCGTTCCAGAACGAAATCGGTGGGGCGGTAGTCTGCCAGATTGATGACCTGGCCCGTGTCTGTACGCATAGTGTTCCCTGAAGACCTTTATCGATATGGGCTGGGACAGACGCGAATGCTCTGCCGTAGGTTTTGCAGCATCATCACATTAAAGTCTGAACTAAACTTAAAGCGAAATGGAGGGAGTGCAAGTTTGATTGCCGCAATTGGCGGAGATGCTTAGATGACAAGCGGACGAGCGTGCACTATCTGAGATTGAGCGCGGCCCTTATGGCAGCATCGTCTTCTGTCCGCTGGACGACGACGCCGTGCCACCCGAGACCGTCATAATCTTCGTATCCCAAGGTCTTGGCAAATGCGACGATCGATCCGTTGTTGTCGTAGTAGCTGCCGCGGGATTGGCCTGTCTGATTTTGCAGTGCGAAGTGGGTGAAGAGAAGCGCCGGATTGCTTGCGGCGATGATCCTGCTTGCGCCATCGAGTAGCATGACGGTCGTCTTTTCCGCGACCTGCGGCGGCAGGTTGGCCTCTTTGTCGACGATCGCCTGTCCCTGGTTCTGCCAGTCGAAATAGACGCCGAGCGTCCCGACGATCGCCCCGTCGACTTTGCCGCCTTCGCGGACGCCGGTGGCATAGACAAGCGCGGTCCGGCCGTCGTGCAGCGGGCTGGGGCGGACCTCGTCGACGATGTAGTCGTCGCCGCACTTGCAATGCGCCGCCGCCTGGAACCAGGCGTCGCCGGCAAGCGAACGGTTGGTGACTTTGCGCTGGAACTCGGGATTTGCCGAGGCGACGATACGCCCGGAAAGATCGGTCAGCACGAGGTCCAGATAGACCGTGTAGAACCGGTTTATCACGCCGAGCCGCTCGAACGCAAAGCTTGCCTTGTCGCTGCCCGGCTCCTGCAGGGCCTGCCACAATGCGGTATCGGTTGCCCACCATCGCACGTCGGCCGTCCGTTCGAAGAGGTTGCGCACGATAAGCTGGACGAGGGTTTGCGCAAGGTCCGTCAACCTCACGCCTTCCATCTCGTTCACCAGCGATTCCGCCATCGTCCGCGACAGCCCGATGCGGCCAAGGACGTTGCTCTCGAATTTTCCCGCGATATCGCTTGCAACCTGCGCCAGACGCTGTACCTCGTTTGCAACGACGGCAAAGCCCTTGCCGGTCTCGCCCGCGCGAGCGGCCTCGATCAGTGCGTTGATCGCCAGCAGCTTGATCTGCTTCACCACATGCGTGTTGGCTAAACTGAAATGCTCAAGATCGGTACCGATCCCTTCGGTCACAATGCGCATGGAACGCGGCGTTGCGGTCTGCTGTGTCTGATCGCTTGTCTTAAGCGGCATCATGGAGATGATCCTGGCAACAATTGAAGTGGCGGTTATGAAAGTGACGCTTGCGATACTGCTGAAATCAATGCGAGTTTATGGTTTTCAAAAGATTAAGAGTTGAAATGTTCGACCAAACATTTTTGGGCACATCTCTTTTGTGCTGATTTTTTGTGCAGCCATGCGCCGTAATGCGAGGGAACTGAATGCGCCGGCGCTTTTTTTCACTTTTGGCCTGTTCTTCGAGCGCAGCGCCTGCCACAGTCATGTTGCGTCGAGTCTGACGTATTTCCCCGCTTCAAATTACTGGCGCACGAGTTTCTGACATGCAGTCGGCTTTCGAAAACCCGATGAGAGGTATCCTGATGAAGGTCTCATCGGTGGTGGTCTTTCTCGGCATGCAGACCTTCATCAAGCTCGCCGGTTCCGATGTCGCGCCGGGGCAGGTGACCTTCTATCGCTCCTTCTTCGCGCTCTTCCCGATCATGGGTTATCTTGCTTATCGCGGACAGTTGCGGGCGGCCTTCCGTACGGCAAATCCGATTGGCCATCTAAAGCGGGGCACGATCGGCATCCTTTCCATGGGCTTCGGGTTTTACGGGCTACTGCATCTGCCGTTGCCGGAGGCGATTGCGCTCGGCTATGCGACACCATTGATCGCGGTCATTTTCGCGGCAGTCTTCCTTGGGGAGACGGTCAGAATATACCGTTGGAGTGCGGTTTTCTTCGGTATCATTGGCGTTGCCATCGTCTCGTGGCCCAAGCTTACGCTTTTCAGGCAGGGCGGCATGGAGGCAGAACAGGGGGTCGGGGCGTTGTGCGTCCTGATGTCCGCCGTGCTTGCCGGCATGGCGATGATCCAGGTCCGCAAGCTCGTCGAAGAGGAAAGGACGGCGACGATCGTTCTCTATTTCTCGATGATCGCATCGCTCTTCTCGCTCGCGACGCTGCCGTTCGGCTGGGCCTCGCTCGATCTCGACACGATGTTTCTGCTGGTCTGCGCAGGATTTTGCGGCGGCGTCGGGCAAATTCTTCTGACGGAGAGCTACCGTCACGCTGATGTGTCGACAGTGGCGCCGTTCGAATACACGTCGATCCTGCTTGGCGGCATTGTCGCCTATTTCGTGTTTGGCGATGTCCCGGGCGTCCATATGATGGTCGGAACGGCGATCGTCATCGCAGCCGGCATATTCATCATCTACCGCGAGCATCAACTCGGGTTGGAACGCCGCAAAGCCCGGAAAGCCGGCACGCCGCAGCCCTGATCGGATCAAGGCAGAAATCCGCCTGCCGATCGTCCAACCCGGCCGGGAATGCACTGGCGAAATTTAAGGATACCAATCGGCCCCCAAATGTGGTTTCTAAATATGACGAAACTTCATTTATTCAAAGCCTTGCATGTCTGATTGGCCGCTGATGCCGGATCCTGGTCCCCGTGCTTAGCTGCTCCGAACGCTGGCTTGCGAGCGGGACGCCCATGAAATTTACGGCAGAAGAACTGGCGCGGCACCCTGATTTTCTGCTCAGCATCCGTCATCTGGCCGGGACTTTGCGCGGCATGTTCCAAGCCGGTCCGCGCCTTGCGCGTCTGCTCACCTCCCACCAGCGCTGGCTCCTCACCCAGACGGCCTATGCGCTCGCCATGCAGTACGATCCTGGCGATCCCTCTTCGGGGCTTTCCGCAGTTTCGCTGACGACGCTGATAACACGACACAAGGTCGCGAGCCGCAACACGGTTTTGAACTTCATCGAAGAGCTCTTCACCTATCGCTTCATCACCCATGCGCCGGGCGAAGAGCGCCGCCGCCCGCGTCATTTCGAACCGGCCGAAGTCAGCAATCAGGCAATGTACGGCTGGCTTCTCGCCAATCTCGCCGCTCTCGACATGTTGGACCACGGCGATCGCGCCGGCTGCCTGCAGGCGCATCCGGAGCTCCTTCGGATTGCCCAGCCGCTGGTTGCCCGCCGCTGCCTCGAAGATACGGCCTGGCGGGAGCCGCCGGAGCCCATTGCGCTCTTTCTTTGGACGGAAGCGGGCGGTCTGGTAGTGGACCATCTCATGGCTCGAATTGACCTTAACGGTGCCGACACCGAAAGGTTCGACGTCGGCCGCGTCGAAACGCGCAATCTGGCCGGCGATTTCATGATGTCGCGAACGCACCTCCAGCGCCTCTTTGCAAAGGCGGTGCAACAAGGCTGCGTTGGCTGGTACGACGAGCCCAGGAAGACGCAGTTATGGGTGTCGCGCGATTTCGTCAGGGAATATTGCAGCTGGCAGGCCGTCAAGTTTGCCTATGTCGAGGACGCCTTTCACGTTGCCCGAGCAAAACTGGAGTGCGTGCCGGCCAAAGTGCTGGCGCAAGCTTAAAGCGCGATCGCCGCGATTTCTTTGACCAGCGAATCCGGCTTGGCGGTGGAAAGCTCGCGCTGATACTCCTTCGCGGCGCAGACGGCAGCGCGGATATGCTCGATCGTGTCGATATTGCTCAGAAGCGAAACGAGAACTGCAGACATCAAAAAGACTCCGATCGCGCGCCCGATGCCGGGCCGCGCGCTCATCTCAGTATTCCTGGAAATCCACGAAGATTGCTGAGGGCCGCGCCGTGCGGCCGCCGATACCGGTCCCGCGGGCGATCATCTGCTCGTTGGTCGCAAAGCCCAAGCGGCTGTAGCCTTGCGTGGTGCGAGCCGGATCACTTGCCAGGCGGAGGGTTTCAAACCCGCAGTGTATAGGACGAAAACTTGCGTTCATTGCCTTGGTTCCTGTCAGATTCCTCCCAAGACAAGACTATATATTGCAGTGCAGCATCGATTCTGCAATGCGCCAAAATAGGATACAGCCATGCGGGAAATGCATGGGTTGTTTCATAAAAACTTAATGTTTGTCTATTTTCTAATCAGGTCGAGCGACTTAAGGCGTGCCTGAAACGCCAGGAGATCACTCCAAGCCAGCCGCTTGTTGATCGGCGCGGTCAGGAGATCCTGCGGGTGTAGCGTCGCGATTGCCGGTATCGTCAGCGGCCCGGCACCGATCTCTTTCCACTGCCCGCGCAGGCCGTGAATGGTGTCGTTCTCGCCGAAGAAGAAGCGGGCGGCGAAATTGCCGAACAGCAGGATTACCTTCGGTTCGGCAAGCGCGATCTGGCGTTCGATGAAGGGACGGCAGATTTCCATCTCGGCGACAGAGGCGACACGGTTGCCTGGCGGGCGCCAGGGAATGACCTGAGTCAGAAGAATGCCGTCGCGATCGAGCCCAATGGCCGCCAGCATCCTGTTGAGAAGTTCTCCCCCGCGCCCGGCAAAAGGCGTGCCCTCGCGGTCGTCGTCGGCGCCAGGTGCCGACCCGATCACCATAATGCCGCTTGCAGCGTTGCCCGTCGCAAAGATCGTCGAACGCGCACTGTGCTTGAGATTGCAGCCGTTGAAGGCCTCGATCGCGGTCTTGAGCTCTCCGAGCGATCGCGCACTCTCGGCCGCAAAGCGCGCGTGCTGCACGGCTTCGCCATCAGGAATGGCAGGCTGCGGCCGAGGGGCTGCGCGCTCAGCCGGCGCTGCGGCTTGACGTTGCGCCGCCGCTGGCCGCTCGGGCTGGGTCGGGCTTTGCGGGGGAGCGGCGGCGTTGCGCCGCGCCACCTTCATCGCCTCGAACTCGGCGAAGCGATCGACTGCCTCCTCCTCCAGCAGCCATTCGACGCCGGCTTCTGCATGGAAATGCAGAAGCGCGGCAAGCTCGGCCGGGGAAAGTTCGTTGACGGAGACCATACGGCGACCTTAGCGAAGTGGCAGCAGCAATGAAAGGGCGGGTGCCGTGCTCTGCGGCTATTGCACAGTCCATTGCGCGATGTCGTCGCGTTCGCCGATCAGGGCAAGCCCGTGGGCAATGGAGAGAAGCTCGCCGCCGGTCTCGATCTTGCCGGCGTCGAAGCGTTCGGTGAAGATGCGGCGGACGGCAGGCACGAAGGATGTGCCGCCGGTCAGGAAGACCTTGTCGATGTCGCCGGGCTTGGTTTCTGTCTTCTCCAGAACGTCGTTGAGCGTGCCTTCGATACGAGCCAGATCCTCCGCGATCCAGCGTTCGAAGTCCTTCCGGCGAATGATGCGATGGCCGCCGCGGCCGAGCGGGCCGAAATCGAATGGTGCTTCGTCTGCCGAAGACAGTGCCATCTTGGTGGCGGAGATCGCCTGATAGAGCGGATAGCCCTCGTCGTGATCGACGAGATCGATGAAGGTCTCGAGCTTCTCCGGCTCGAGCGCCGTGCGGACCAGTTTCTTCAGATCCTCGAATTCGCGCGAGGTCTTGAAGATCGAAAGCTGGTTCCAGCGGCCGAAGCTCGAATAATAGTTCGACGGCACCTCAAGAATCTTGTCGAAGCTCTTGAAATGACTCCCCTTGCCGATCTGCGGCGCGACGATGTTGTCGATCATCCGGTAGTCGAAATGATCGCCCGCGACGCCGACGCCCGAATGGCCGACCGGCGTTGCCGTCAGCTTGCCGGCAACGGTTTGGAAGCGGATCAGCGAATAGTCCGTCGTGCCGCCACCGAAATCGGCAACGAGCACCGTCGCGTCCGACTTCAGGTTCTGCGCGAAGTAGAAGGCGGCGGCAACCGGTTCGTAGACGTAGTGGATTTCGCGAAAGCCGAAGCGCAAGAGCGCTTTGTTGTAGCGTTCGGTTGCAAGCGCCGGATCGGGATTGGCGCCGGCAAAGTGCACCGGCCGCCCTGTGACGATGCGCGTCACATCCGTCGACCAGTTTTCGCCCGCATAGGCGCGCAGCCGCCGGATGAAGACCTCCATCAGGTCTTCGAAGCTGTGGCGCTTGGCAAAGATCAGCGTGCCCTGGAAGAGGGCGCTTGCCGCAAAGGTCTTGATCGACTGGAGGAAGCGGCAATCGCCGGGATTGTCGATGAACTGGCGGATCGCCGCATGCCCGGCCTCGACCTTCAGGGCCGATGTGCCGAGCTGCGGATCCTTCATGAAGGAAAGCGCCGTGCGCATGCTGTCGGCCGTGCCTTGCGCGCTGGTGAACGCCACAGAATGCGTCGTCCCGCCATGGGCCGCGGCGAGAACCGTATTCGTCGTGCCGAAGTCGAAACCCAGCGCCTGAGCCATGCCCGCACCTCTTCATGCCGATTGTGATTGAGACCGGAGCCTTGCTCCGCATGAAGGACGCGCGCGCGCCCAAAATTTAGGAGGGCGCGTGATGCCATAGAGGGGCGACACATTCAAGAGGGAAGGCGAGGGGCGTCGTGCCAATCTGGTGGTAGGCCCCTCATCCGCCTGCCCGCACCTTCTTCCCGTAAACGCGGCGAAGGGGATATGCCGCGCTGGCTTGCCCACTTCTCCAACGTCGAGTGAGGCGCGTCCTCATCTCCCCGCCGGCGGGGAGATGGTTAGGGTGAGAGGCAATGCGCGAAAGCCCGACCGAAAGATCACTCCGCCGCGATCGCCGTCGGCCCCTCTTCGTCCGGCATCGCTTCCTTTCGCTGCCAAAACCTCTGAAGCCAGCTGTTCAGGCGGCCCATCTCGATGAAGATAACGGGTGTGATGAAGAGCGTCAGAGCCTGGGAAACAATGAGGCCGCCGACGACGGCGACACCCAAAGGCTGGCGCAGCTCGGAGCTGGCACCGGTGCCGAGTGCGATCGGAAGAGCGCCGAGAAGCGCACAGAAGGTCGTCATCATGATCGGCCGGAAGCGCCGCACGCAGGCCTCGTGAATGGCCTCCATAGGCGACATCGATGTGGAGCGCAGGTTCTCCAGCGCCACGTCGATCATCATGATCGCGTTCTTCTTCACGATGCCGATCAGCATCAGGAGGCCGATGAGCGCGATGATCGAGAGGTCGAAACCCATCACCTTCAGAGCCAGCAGTGCGCCCAGAGCGGCGGCCGGAAGGCCCGACAGAATGGTGAGCGGGTGGATGAAGCTCTCGTAGAGAACGCCGAGGACCACATAGATCGTCAGCACCGCGGCGAGGATCAGAAGCGGCGTGTTGCCTTGCGACTGCTCGAAGATCTGCGCCGTACCGCCATAGGACGTGAAGACGTCCGCCGGCATGTTGATGTCCTTCTTGATCTGGTCGATCGCGGCTGTTGCGTCACCCAGCGCCTCATCGGCAGGCAGGTTGAACGAAACCGTCGTCGAGACGAGCTGACCTGTCTGGTTGATCGTCACCGGCCCGGTGTTTCGCTCGACCCTCGCGAAATTCGACAACGGGACCAGCGTGCCGTTGGTTGAGGCGACCCGGATATACTGAAGCTTCTGATCGTCCCAGGGCTTGTTGGTGTCGTATTCGACGATGACGTCGTAGCTGTCGCCGGTGGATTGGATTTGCGCTGCCGTATAACCGCTGAACGCTTCCTGCAGGGTCGTGCGCAGCTGGCTGTTGTCGATGCCGAAGGCGGCTGCCTTTTCGGAATCGACGACGATATTGGCCTGTAGCGCGTTGTTCTGCGCATCGGTTGTCACGTCGGTGAAGCGCGGATCGCCGCGCATTGCCTGCTGGATATTATTGGCCCAGAGATTGGTCTGGTCGGCGCTGAGTGCCTGAACGACCAGCTGATACTGGCTTGCGGTCTGACGGCCGCCGAAGCGCAGGCTCTGCTGCGGCGTGATGAAGGCTTGCAGGCCGGGCACCTTGCCGATGCTGGCCCGCAATTCGCGCAAGGTCTGGTCAAGCGGCGGACGCTGCTCCTTGTCCTTCAGCTCGACATACATCGTGCCATTGTTGAGCGGGCTCCGCGCGTTGCCGCCGACGATCGACATGACGTGATTGACCGCCGGGTTCTGTTTCACGATCGCTGCGGCCTGGTTCTGCAAGGCTACCATCGCCGGATAGGAGATGTCCTGGCGTGCCCTTGTGGAGATGTTCAGCCGGCCGATGTCCTCGGTCGGGAAGAAGCTGGAGGGCAGCGTCATGAACAGATAGGCGTTCAAGCCGACCGAAGCGAGGAACAGGCCAAGGATCGCAGGCCGGTGGCCGAGGCACCAGCCGACCGCCCGATCGTAACCTCTGAGCGTGCGTTCAAAGCCCGCATCGAACCAGCGGACGAAGAGGGGCGGGGTGCCCTTACCGCTTGAAAGCCGCGATCCGAGCATCGGCGTTACCGTCAGCGAGACGATGGCGGATGCGACGATCGCCATTGCGACGACCATGCCGAATTCGTTGAAGATGCGGCCGACGACCCCGCCCATCAACAGGATCGGGATGAAGACCGCAATCAGCGACACCGACATCGAAATGATTGTGTAGCTGACCTCGCCGGCGCCCTTGATCGCCGCATCGAGGACCGGCATTCCCTCTTCGACATGCCTAAGAATGTTCTCCAGCATCACGATCGCATCGTCCACCACGAGGCCGACTGCGAGCGTCAATCCGAGCAGCGAGATGTTATCGATGCTGTAGCCGAGTACGTACATCATGCCGAAGGTCGAGATCAGCGAGAGCGGAACGGCAAGGCCCGGAATGACCGTTGCGGTCAGATGGCCGGTGAAGAGGTAGATAACGAGCACAACGAGGCCGATCGTCAGCAGCAGGGTGAACTTTACATCGGAAATCGCGTCGCGGATCGGCTTGGCGGAATCGTTCATGACCTTGGTGGTGACTGACGACGGGATCTCGGCATGCAGCGTCGGCAGCTTGGCGTTGATCGCATCGACGACCTCAACCGTGTTCGCATCCGGCTGGCGCTGGATGGCGAGGATGATGCTGCGGTTACCGTCGTACCAGCTGCCGGTATTCTGGTTCTCGACGCTGTCTTCCACCTTGGCGATGTCGCCGAGATGAATCGGCGCCCCGTTCGGGTTTGCGATCACCAGCGAGCGGAATTCCGCTGCGTTGGTGCGTTGCGTGTCGGCGTTGATCGTCATGCTCTGCGCGTCGTTCTGCAGCGTGCCGACCGGCACCTGGCTATTGGCGGCGCTGATTGCCTGGTTGACGGTATCGATGCCGATGTTGCGGGCAAGCAGCTTGTTGGGATCGACCTCGACGCGGACGGCATAAGTCTGTGCGCCGAACACGGTCACTTCGGCCACGCCGGGCAGGGTGGAGAGCGACGGCGAGATGATGTCTTCGGCGATGGCGTCGAGCTTGCTGCGCGGCATCGTATCGCTCTGCACCGCAAGCAGCATCACCGGCGCGTCGGCCGGGTTCGTCTTGCGGTAGCTCGGCGGCGTGGTCATGTTGTCCGGCAACTGCCGGGTCGCATGCGAGATTGCGGCCTGCACGTCGGCCGCGGCCGCATCGATGTTGCGGTCGAGGTCAAACTGCAGAATGATGCTGGTATTGCCGAGCGAATTGGTCGCGCTGATTTCGCTGATGCCGGGGATGGTCTGGAACTGCTTGATCAGCGGCGTTGCGACCGAAGTCGCCATGGTCTGCGGCGAGGCGCCGGTGAGCGCGGCCGAGACGTTGATCGTCGGGAAGTCGACCTGCGGCAAGGCCGCGACTGGCACGAGCCGGTAACCTGCAAGACCTGCAAGGATCACGCCGATGGCGAGAAGGGTCGTCGCAACCGGCCGCCGGATGCAGAAATTCGGGATCATTGTTTTGCCTCCGCCGCCAGGGTTTCGGTCTGGTGAGCCGGCTGGTCGGCGGAGGCGACGTTCAGCGCCTTGTCATCGAATTGCTCGTTGACATGCTGCTGGTCGGCAAGCTGCGCCTGTCCCTCGATGACGACGTGATCGCCTTCCGAGAGCCCGGCGGAAACGGCGGTGAAACCGCCGTTCTCGCGGGCGACGGTGACGGGCGTCATCTGCACCTTTTCATCCTTCACGACATAAGAAAAGAACCCGTTGGCGCCGGGGCTGACGGCGACGGTCGGTACGACGACCTGCTGTTCTTTATTGTTGAAGTGAACGACGAGATTGACGGATTGCCCGGGCCAGAGCGCGCCGGTCGCGTTTTCGAAGCGCGCCTTCGCGAGGATCGTGCCGGAAGCAGTGTCGACCGTATTGTCATAGAAGCTGATCGCCCCGCGGCGCACGCTGCCCTTCGTCGAATCCGGTGTGGTCGTGACCTCGACGGGTCCGGTGGCGAGCGATTGCTTCAACTGGCGCAGATCGCGTTCCTGCAGATGGAACTTCACATAGATCGGATCATACTGGGCAATCGTCACGATCGCCGTTCCGGCACCGACGAAAGCTCCAGGGCTGACCGCGATGTCGCCAAGGCGGCCGTCGAAAGGCGCGCGGATTTGCGTGTGTTCGAGCAGAACCTGATCGGAGGCGAGCGAGGCCTTGTCGGCCTCGACGGTGGCGGCAGCCGTGTCGCGAGCGGCCTTGGCCTGGTCGTAGCTCTGCTGCGTGCCGGCCTTTTGCGCCAGGAGATCGGCTGCGCGTGTGAGAGCGGTTTCGGCTTCCAAGAGCGTCGCTGTGTCTCGGATGATCGTCGCTTTGTCCTTGTCGACGGCGGCTTGCGCCGGCCGGTCGTCGAGCTTGACGATCAGGTCGCCCTGCTTGACCGTGGCGCCGTCGGTCGCGACGATCGAAGTGACAAGGCCCTGTTCCTGCGCGGCGATCGTGGTGGTGTTTTCGGCTTCCGCCCACCCCGATGCCGTGACGTCTCGCGGCAGCACTGTCTTCACGGCGGCGACCGTTTTCACGAGCGTCGGGTCGCTGCCTCCCCGCCGGTTATGCTGCCCGCCGCCTTGCTGGCCCGCTTGCGCCTTGCCGCCTTGTTGCGCAGGCGCCCTGACCAACTGCGAGACGTAGGGAAGCTGGTCGACGAAGGGAATCCTGTTTCCGAATTGCCAAATGCTGACGGCAGTAACCGCAACAATGGCGAAGGTGATCCAAAATTTCTTCATGTGTGAGACCGGTCTTGACGGGTTGCGCGAAGTTTCCGGTCCCGATTGAGCCGCCCATATTGCGGCGCGAAAAAGACATAATCCGCCGGCCGCAATCAATAAGTGGTTATAATGGCTTAAATTTTCGTAATGATCGGCGTGGCGCCTATCTCGCGCTTGCGGTCAAACCGAACGCGCCGCACCGCCGTCGCAACGGATCTGTGAGCCGGTGATGTAACTCGCCGGCTGGCTGCAGAGGAAAGCGGCGGTTGCTGCGAATTCCTCCACCTTGCCATAGCGGCCAACCGGAATGCGCGCTTCCTTGTCGCTGCGGATGTCTTCCATGCTTTTGCCGGTGCGCTTGGCGGCCGCGCCGTCAAGCTCGTCGAGGCGTCCGGTGAGGATGCTGCCCGGCAAGAGCAAATTGGCCGTCACGCCGTGGCTTGCGACTTCCGAGGCGAGCGTCTTCGACCAGCCGGCAAGGGCAGGGCGTAGCGTATTGGAAAGCGCCAAATTGGCGATGGGCTCTATGACGCCGGACGAGGCGACGGTGAGGATGCGGCCCCAACCTTGCGCCTTCATGCCCGGAAGCAGGGCGTTGGTCAGTGAAATGACACGCAGCACCATCGAGAAGAAATAAGTCTCGAGCTTCTCAGGCGTCATGTCCTCGGTCGTTCCGGGCGTCGGGCCGCCGGTATTGTTCACTAGAATATCCAGGCCACCGAACTTTACCTTGACGGCGGCAGTCACCGTCTCGACGAATTTCTCGTCAGCCAGATCAGCCCAGATCCAGTCGGCCTTGCCGTTGCCCTCGGCGTTGATCGCCTTGCAGTTGGCCTCCAACTGCTCACCACTGCGGCCGCACAGAAGTACGTTTGCGCCTTCACGTGCGAGTGCGACCGCAATGCCATGGCCAAGCCCGCGCGACGAAGCCAGAACGAGTGCGCGTTTGCCGTTGATTCCGAGATCCATGATGTCCTCCAGATGCTTCGGCTTCTGTATAAGGCGCAGCCGACGGAAAAGGGAAGGGTGCTTCTATCGAAGAACAATTGACGTTAACGTAAGCGTTATATAACCTTGCGGTGGAGGAGATATTCATTGTGCGAATTGGAGGATCGGCTGTCGCTTCCCGGCTCGACAATGCTTTCCGGTTTTGACAAGACAATGACCCGACAAGGGGATTATGGCCGCGTGGGCGGCCGAACGGAGACGGATGAATGACCGAGACGACTGAGCTGCCGGAACGTGAGTCGATGGAATTCGACGTTGTGATCGTCGGCGGGGGACCTGCGGGTCTTTCGGCAGCCATCCGGCTGAAGCAGGTCAATCCGGAGCTTTCCGTCGTCG
The DNA here is from genome assembly GCF_056279705.1 of Rhizobium sp. USDA 4016. Lineage (NCBI taxonomy): Bacteria > Pseudomonadati > Pseudomonadota > Alphaproteobacteria > Hyphomicrobiales > Rhizobiaceae > Rhizobium > Rhizobium sp. USDA 4016. Next base: position 2,732,238 of record NZ_JBWCCY010000004.1, on the reverse strand, counting down.
TTCTGGAAAAGGGGGCGGAAGTCGGCGCGCATATCCTCTCCGGCGCCGTCGTCGATCCGATCGGCATCGACCGGCTGCTGCCGGATTGGCGCAGCCAAAGCGATCATCCGTTCAAGACCGAGGTGACCGCCGATCATTTCCTGGTGCTCGGTCCGGCCGGTTCCGTCCGCCTGCCGAATTTCGCCATGCCGCCCTTGATGAACAACCACGGCAACTACATCGTCTCGCTTGGAAACGTCTGTCGCTGGCTCGCCACCAAGGCGGAGGCACTCGGCGTCGAGATCTATCCGGGTTTTGCGGCAACCGAGGTGCTCTACAACGACGACGGTGCGGTCATCGGTGTCGCCACCGGCGACATGGGCATCGACAAGAGCGGCGAGCCAGGGCCGAACTATACCCGCGGCATGGCGCTCATCGGCAAGTACACGCTGATCGGCGAAGGCGTGCGCGGCTCGCTCGCCAAGCAGCTGATCGCCAAGTTCGACCTTTCGAAGGGCCGCGAGCCGCAGAAGTTCGGCATCGGCCTCAAGGAGCTCTGGCAGGTCAAGCCGGAGCACCACAAGCCTGGCCTGGTGCAGCATTCCTTCGGCTGGCCGCTCGGCTTCAAGACCGGCGGCGGCTCGTTTCTCTATCATCTGGAGGACAACCTCGTCGCCGTCGGCTTCGTCGTCCACCTGAACTACAAGAACCCCTATCTCCATCCGTTCGAGGAGTTCCAGCGCTTCAAGACGCACCCGGCGATCCGCGGCACCTTCGAGGGGGGCAAGCGGCTCTCCTACGGTGCCCGCGCCATCACCGAGGGCGGCTACCAGTCGGTGCCGAAGCTTTCCTTCCCCGGCGGCGCGCTGATCGGCTGTTCGGCGGGCTTCGTCAACGTGCCGCGCATCAAGGGCAGCCACAATGCCGTGCTGTCAGGCATGCTGGCGGCCGACAAGATCGCCGCGGCAATCGCTTCGGGCCGCGCCAACGATGAAGTCGTCGAGATCGAAAACGACTGGCGCAAGAGTGATATCGGCAAGGACTTGAAGAGGGTCCGCAACGTCAAGCCGCTCTGGTCGAAGTTCGGCACGGCGCTCGGCGTGGCGCTCGGCGGCCTCGACATGTGGACCAACACGCTGTTCGGCTTCTCCTTCTTCGGCACGCTCGGCCACGGCAAGACCGATGCCCAGTCGCTGGAACCGGCCGCCCAGCACGCAAAGATCGACTATCCGAAGCCGGATGGCGTCTTGACCTTCGATCGTCTCTCCTCGGTGTTCCTGTCGAACACCAACCACGAGGAAGACCAGCCGGTCCACCTGCAAGTCAAGGACATGGCGTTGCAGAAATCGTCCGAGCACGACATCTATGCCGGACCGTCGGCGCGCTACTGTCCGGCCGCCGTCTATGAATGGGTGGAGAAGGACGGCAAGGACACCTTCGTCATCAACGCCCAGAACTGCGTCCACTGCAAGACCTGCGACATCAAGGACCCCAATCAGAATATCAACTGGGTCCCGCCCCAGGGCGGCGAGGGGCCGGTCTATCCGAATATGTGAGGTCGAGCAGGCTTGATTTTCAAACACAAGGAGCCCGGCAAACGCTGGGCTCCTTTGTGTCCGAGTCTCATTCAGCGCTGACGGGCGGCGATGCCCGTCGACAATGCTACGCCGATCCCTGTGATGACAGCGGCTGCGATTTCCGCCAGGCCGATTTCCTCGCCCAGCAGGACGCCCCCGCCAAGCGTTGCCAACACCGGCGTGATCGCCGTAAAGGCAGCCGCCTGCGTGCCGCCCAGCGTTTTGACGGCGGTGCCGTAGGCAACCATGGCGACAAGGCCGGACAGGATGCCCTGGCTCAGGACCTGTAGTCCGAGATCTCCAGCACTTGCCCGGGTCGGCGAGGTGCCGAAGCCGGTGGCAAGCGCTGCAATGATCAGGAACGACCAGATGGCGATCAGTGCGCTCGCCTGGATGGCGGTGAGCCCGCTGTGGCGGAAGGCGTGCGTATAGCTTGCCCAAAGAACGGCGCCGGCCGGCAAAAGCACGAAGCTCGTCCACGGCAGCGATGCATCCGAAAGGCTCTGCACAAGCAGGATCAGCACGCCGCAGACGATCGCGGCGAGGCCGAGCTTGCGGGTAATATCCGGCCGCTCCCCGAAGATGAATATGCCGATGAGTGCCGTCGCAAGCGGCATGGAGCCGCCGAGCAGGATGCCCGACGAACCTGCCGGGGTCGCATGGATGGCAAGTGTGGTGACGAGAAAGAAGACAGCACCTGCGCCGGTCACCATCAATGCCAGCAGATGCAGCGGAACGCCCTTCGGCAGCAGGCCGGTCTTGAGCCAAACGGGCGAAAGGGCAAGCGCAGGAATGCCGTAGCGGATCAGTCCGATATCGATCGAGCCGAGCGGCGTTGCTGCGCTGTGGCGGGTCGCAAGAAGCCACGTCGCCCAGATGAGCACCGTGACGGTTGCGCCCGCGTAACCGGCGATGAGGGATGGGGATTTCTCGTTGGCGATGCTGAAGCTGGTCATCGGTCTATCCTTTCTTGTCATTCGGTGCGCTGTCCGACCAAGAAAAAGATAGGCCCGATGGTCAGGGCATGTCCTTGCTATCTGTAGCGCCAAAAACATGCTAGCAGCAATGATCTGCCAACAATGAGGGCTGAAGTTAGAAAATATGCCAAATCTCGATAAATTCGATCTGGCCATCCTCGAATGCCTGCAGGAGGATGCACGCGCCACTAACGTCGAAATCGCCGAAAAGGTAAACCTCTCGCCGTCGCCCTGCCTGCGGCGGATCCGCAACCTGGAAAAAGCGGGTGTGATCCGCGGCTACCGCGCCGATATCGACCGAAAGGAAGTGGGGCTGGGGCTGACGGTCTTAGTCGAGTTCAAAGTGGCCCATCACAGCCGCGAAAATTCGGAATCCCAGCAGGCGGCTCTCCTTGCGATCCCGGAGATCGTTTCCTGTTTCCTGATTTCTGGAAGCGCGGATTTTCTGGCAGAAGTCGTGGTGGAGGACCTTGCTGCCTACGAGCGGCTTCTCACCGATACGTTGCTGACGCTGCCGAACGTCAGCGACATCCGCTCGAACTTCGCCATCCGCAGCATGAAGACCAACGGGCCTTTGAAGCTGCCCAAGGGGAGGTAGATCTGCACGCTCGCCAAGTCAGCCGGTAAAACAGATGGAGGGCAACATGTGAGCGAGCCTTGGTGGTGCCGAGAGCTCACCCTGGATTTTCTCATTCATGTCCTTGTGACAGGAATCTAGCCATGGGGCGTCCGCCGTGACCCTTTTCATTGAACAGGTCAGGACATGGCGCTGCTGGATCCCTGTGGCAAGCAAGGATGAGGAAGGAGGGTGAAGGCACTCAACAACACAGCAACGTTGTGCATGCCGCTCGTCTCCTTGCTCGCTCCTTCGTCGCTCAACCCTTACCCGCTCTGAGGACGAGCCACCCAGACCCCCTTCTCGCCAGAAGAAGGGGAATAGCCTGCCTAAAGCAACGTCCCGCTAAGGATGAGCAGGGCCACGGAGAAGTAGATCACCAGGCCGCTCACGTCGACCAGCGTCGCGACGAACGGTGCCGACGCGCTGGCGGGGTCCAGGCGAAGCCTTTGCAGCAGGAACGGCAGCATCGAGCCGCAGAGCGAGCCGAAGGTGACGATGCCGATCAGCGCGGCGAAGACGGTGAGGCCGACGAGCAGCCAATGCTCGCCGTAGTCGTAGAGGCCGATTTTCTGCCACAGCACGATGCGGCCGAAGCCGACGAGCCCGAGGATGGTGCCAAGCACGATACCGGTCGGCAACTCGTGCAAGAGCACGCGCCACCAATCCGAAAGCTTGAGCTCGCCGAGCGCCAGGGCACGGATGATGAGCGACGTCGCCTGCGATCCGGAATTGCCGCCCGAGCTCATGATGAGAGGGACGAAGAGCGTCAGCACGATCGCCTTCTCCAACTCCCCTTCGAAATACTGCATGGCGCTTGCCGTCAGCATCTCGCCGAGGAAAAGGGCCGAAAGCCAGCCGGCCCGTTTGCGGATCATGCCGAAAAAACCGATCTTCATGTACGGCTTGCCGAGGGCTTCCATACCGCCGAACTTCTGGGCGTCCTCGGTCGTATCCGCGATCATCGTGTCGATGACGTCATCGACGGTGACGATGCCGAGCATGTGGCCGTCGTCGCTGACGACCGGCAGCGCCAGCAGATTGTGCTTGCGGATCAGCCGGGCGACGTCCTCCTGCGTCATCAGCGGATCGCAGCGAACGAGGCCGCCCTTGTGCGCGACGGAGAAAACCGATGCCTGCGGTTCGCCGGTGATGAGGCGGCGCAGTGTCACGACATTGGTCAGCCGCTGCGTTGCCGCGTCGAGAACGTAGATCGCATAGACCGTCTCGCGCGAGCGCTCGACCTGGCGAACATGGTCGAGCGTCTCGGCAACGGTCCAGGCGTCCGGCACGCTGACGAACTCGGTCGTCATGATGCTGCCGGCCGTGCGCGGCGGATAGCCCATCAGGTGCTTGACGGCGAGCGCCGTCGTGCGGTCGAGCTTCGCGAAAAGGGTCGCGCGGGAATCCTCGTCCAATTCATGGAAGAGATCGGCGACACGATCGTTTGCGGTGGCGTTGAGCAGCCGCGCGGCGTGCTCGACCGGCATCTCGGCGAGAATTGCGGCAGCGTTGTGCAGCTCCGGCCTGCCGAGAATGCGGACGGCCTTCTGCTGCGGAAGCGTGGCGAGGATGGCCGCTGCCTCCGGGATGTCGAGTATGTTGAGACGCTCGACGCGCTCTGCGGTGGTGACCGCTCCGAGGCTGTCGTGGGTGAAGAAACGGGCAGCATGGCCTGCCCGCAGGGGGAAGCGATTGATGTTCACTGGCTCGCCTTTCCGTCGATCCGCCGCAGCGTCCGGCGGGCGAGCCCGACAGGAGTCGGTCAGCGCACGGCGGCCGCGTACGGCAAGGGCAATCGACTGCTACTGTCGCTTGGCATCGGGTTGATGGCTCCGTTGATTTTCCGCGGAAAAGCGCTGTGATCCGCGTGCCGTAAGACCTGCTCCTCCGATCGAGAAAAGTCAAGCGGCGGTGGTTTGTGAGCAAATGCCGCACCCGGGGTGCGGCAATATGCGCGGATTATCGATGCTGGTCAGAAGCCGGCGAGTACTGCCTTGCCCTTCATTCTGCCGCTCTCGACCATCGAATGCGCCTTCTTCATATTGGCAGCATTGATCGCGCCGACGGTTTCGCTGAGTGTCGTGCGGATATTGCCGGCATCGACAAGCTCCGACACCTTGTTGAGGAGGTTATGCTGCTCGATCATATCGGGCGTCGAAAAGAGCGGCCGTGTGAACATCAGCTCCCAATGCACCGAAACCGCCTTGCGCTTGAAGGGCACGACGTCGAGGAACTTCGGATCGTCGATCAGCGCGAAACGGCCCTGCGGTGCGATCGCCTCGACGATGTCGGGGATGTGGCTGTCGGTGTTGGTTGTCGAGAAGATGAAGCCTGGAGCCCCGATGCCGAGAGCCGCAACCTGCGGCGCGATCGGCTTCGAGTGATCGACGACGTGGTGCGCGCCAAGTTCCTTCACCCAGACCTGTGTTTCGGGACGGGAGGCGGTTGCGATGACTGTCAGATCGGTCAGCGCCCGGGCGATCTGGATGGCGATCGAGCCGACGCCGCCGGCACCGCCGATGACGAGGAGAGCGCGAGCAGCGCCCGGCACCGCGTCCTGAACCTTCAATCGGTCGAACAGTGCTTCATAGGCGGTGATCGAAGTCAGCGGCAGTGCGGCGGCGGCCGCGAAATCGAGGCTCTTCGGCTTGCGGCCAACGATACGCTCGTCGACGAGATGGAATTCTGCGTTCGAGCCCGGGCGATTGATCGCACCGGCATAGTACACCTCGTCTCCGGGCTTGAAGAGCGTGACATCCGGACCCACGGCCTTGACGATGCCGGCTGCGTCCCAGCCGAGAACCTTCACTTCATCTGCCGGTGGTGCCGAATGTGCCCGCACTTTCACATCGACCGGATTGACGGAGACGGCCTTGATTTCGACGAGCAGGTCATGCCCGGTCGCCTCCGGAACGGGCAGGTCGACATCGATCAGCGATGTCTCGGCGGAAATGGGCTGCGGGATCTTGTAGGCGACGGCGCGCATGGAAACCTCCTATGTTCGTTGCACGCAGGCTAGATGCGTCTTATGTTCGAAGACTGCAAGAATGCACAAATTCTGTACGTAGTACCAAAAAGGATACTGTAATAATGTCGTTGCCCCGCGCCAAGCTGACGAAGAATTTCCCCGGCTGTCCGGTCGAGGCGACGCTGAGCTATCTTGATGGAAAATGGAAAGGCGTCATCCTGTTCCACCTCATGGACGGAACGTTGCGCTTCAACGAATTGCGCCGGAAGCTGCCGGCGGTGACGCAGCGCATGCTGACCAAGCAGCTGCGGGAACTGGAAGAATCCGGCCTCGTCTCGCGCACGGTCTATCCGGTCGTGCCGCCGCGTGTGGAATATGCGCTGACGCCGCTTGGCGAAACGCTGAAGCCGGTCATCCGCGCACTGGCGGCCTGGGGTGAAGAATATGTCTTCTGCCGCCCGGAAGGCCACGAACTGCGCGATCCTTCATGCGCGCCGGCTGCGCTCCAGGCGTAGCGACGCGGCGTAGACGAAGAGGCCGAACAAGGACAGCACGGCGCCGACATAACCCGTTGCCGCAAAGCCGTAGTCCCAGGCGATCACAAGGCCGCCGAGCCAGGCGCCGAGTGCATTGGCGATGTTGAAGGCAGAGTGGTTTGAGGCGGCGGCAAGCGTTTGCGCGTCGGCGGCGACGTCCATCAGCCGCGTCTGCAGCGCAGGACCGGCCGCAAAGCCGCAGCCGACGAGGAACACGCAGATCGCCAGCATAATGGGGCTTGATGCCGTCAGCGAAAACAGCGTCAGCACGACGATGTTGAAGACCAGCGAGCCGCCGATCGTTCCCATGATCGATTTGTCGGCGAGCCATGAGCCGACGATGTTGCCGGCATTCATGCCGACGCCGAAGAGGACCATCATAACGGCAACCATGCTCTCCGGCAGCATCGCGACCTTCATGGTCGTACCGGCGATATAGCTGAACATCGCGAACATCCCGCCATAGCCGACGGCTGCGATGCCGAGCGTCAAGAGCACCTGCGGACGCTTGAAGGCGCCGAGCTCGCGCAGGAAGCTGGCACCGTCCGCGACCTGGTCGCGCGGCACGTAGTACCAGATGAGCGCCACGGTCACGAGGCCGATAACGCCGACGGAGGTGAAGGCGACGCGCCAGTCGAGCGACTGGCCGAAGAAGGTAGCAAGTGGCGTGCCGAGCAGGGTTGCGATCGTCAGACCCAGCATCACCCGGCCGACGGTTCGCGCTCGCTTGTGCACCGGCACCATCGAAGCAGCGACAATCGCGGCGACGCCGAAATAGGCGCCGTGCGGCAGGCCGGTGATGAAGCGCATCACGGTGAAGCTCTCGAAGGTTGGGGCCAGTGCGCTCAAGATATTGCCGACCGCGAAAATGCCCATCAACAGCAGAAGCAGTGAGCGGCGTGTCATCTTGGCGGCGAGGACCGCGATCACCGGTGCGCCGATGACGACGCCGAGCGCATAGGCGCTGATGACATAACCCGCCTGCGGGGTCGTGACCGAAAACGTGTCCGCCACATTCGGCAGCAGGCCCATGATGGCGAATTCGCCGGTGCCGATCCCAAAACCGCCGCAGGCGAGCGCCAGCTGCACCAGGGCGATCGCCATCGGCGAGGGGGCTTCGCAAGCCGGACTGGAATCGATGGAATCGTCTACGGCGATCTGGCTCACGCGAGCTCCTGAGGCATGTCTGCAGGGCAAACCATCCGAAGTGCGGGCGCTGAGGCGGATGTCGGCCGTTCTATGGCGGGAGACGGAGATCAAGAGTCTCCATCATTGAAATCATGGGTGATCGCGCCGTCAGGGTCGAGTGCGTTTTTCGCAGTGCAGCGTCCTGCTATGTGCATACGTGCATTGCAATATTTGCGCTTGGACGCCTCGCAGATACGTCGGTCACAGGCATGCCGCGCTTGAAAACGAAGAGGGTCCAACCATCTTAAGAGGCACTGATGAGACGCCACGACGCGAGGAACGGCACGCCTGATGAAGCTTGTAGGTTTTTTCAATAGAGACGGTGGTACCTTCCGCACCACCGATATGGAGGCCTACGAAAAGCGGGCAGAGGCGACCTTCCGGGAAGCGGGACATGACTTCGAGGCCATCGTCTTTTCCGGCAAGGAGATCGTTCCCGCGATGGAGCGGGCCGCCCGGCGCGACGATATCGACGGCATCGTCGCGGGCGGTGGTGACGGCACGATTTCGGCAGCCGCCTCGATTGCCTGGAAGAACGGCGTCGCCCTCGGTGTCGTACCGGCCGGAACCATGAACCTCTTCGCCCGCTCGCTGAAAGTGCCGCTCGATATCTGGCAGGCGCTGGATGTGTTGGCCACCGGCGAGGTCGATCATGTCGACATAGCAAGCGCCAACGGCCGGCCCTTTATCCATCAGTTCTCGGCAGGGCTTCATGCGCGCATGGTGCGATACCGCAACTCCTTCACCTATCGCTCCCGTTTCGGCAAGATGCGCGCCAGCGTCCGCGCAGCCTTCGGCGTAGTGCTCAACCCGCCGGAATTCGAAGTCGAATTCCAGGCGCTAGGCGTGCGCGAGACGCGCCGCGTATCGGCCGTTTCGGTCTCCAACAATCCCTTCGGCGAGAACGCGCTTCTTTACGCCGATAACCTGCGCAGCGGCGAGCTTGGCTTCTACACCGCAAAACCGCTGAAGCCGATCGGCGTCGCCCGTCTTGCCGTCGATATGCTGCGGGGCAAGGTGCGCGAAAATGCCGATGTGATGGTCATGCATCCGGCCGAAGTACATCTGCATTTCCCGAAGCTGAGGGCAAAGGCCAATTGCGTCATGGACGGCGAGCTTTTGCCGCTCGAACGCGACATTTCCATCAAGCTGCATCCCGAAGAGTTGAAGGTGCTGGTCAAGCAGGGCCTTGCCGCGCAGGTCAATGAGGCTGAGCGGCGGGAGCCTGCGGCTTAGTTTGCCTCTTCACGCCAGCATCGGCCCAGTCGCATTGGAATGCCAGCACGGGCTTCGAAAATCCTTTCAAACGCCGCCGCGTCGCATGCGTGAAAAGATCAGCGGTGCCGTACTCCCGAAAAATATTCTCCGACACGAGGATATGGTCGCCGGAGGCGGCCGCGCACAAGCGTGCTGCAAGTTGCACAGTGGAGCCGAACAGGTCGTTGCTGTCCTCGACGGGCTCGCCGCAATCCAGTCCGATGCGAACATGAATCGGCTCGGGGTTTCCGCGGTTGTAACGTTTGAATTCCTGCTGGATCGTCCTGGCGCAATCGACGGCTGCGGCTGTCGAGGCGAATGTCGCCATGATGCCGTCACCGGTGTGCTTCACCTCGCGGCCTGAAGAGCGGCTGAGGCATCTGTGCACGATCGAGTCATGCGCCCTGACCAGTTCGGTCGCCATGCGGTCGCCAAGGCGCGATGTCATCGCGGTCGAGCCGACGATGTCGGTGAACAGGATGGCGCGGTGGCCGGAATCCATCTCACCTGAGGCTTGTCCAGGCGCCGGCTCGGGGTCGTGAATTCGGCCAAGAAACGCCTCGACCGCCGACAACGCGACCTCGACAACCTCGCCGGCGACGAAGCCATGCGCTTCACGGTGCACGCATTGAGCGGTTTCCGCGTCGGGCGCGTCCACGAGGCAAAATGCGGTCCCGCGCCGCTGGTCGAACCAGTAGGTGAGGAACTTAACGCCATACCGGTCCTGAATCTCGAGATCCCTGCGATGGGCCTCGGCAACGTCGGCGGCTGTGGTTCCCGTGAGTTCATGCCGGTCCATGAAGATAGCCATTGCGCGCTCCTTTCGGAAACCTCCGCTTATAGAACGTTTCATTCTACGACTTGGACACCGCCCGGTCCACCTTTGAGATGGCTGCCGGCAAGCCTTAGACGCGCGGCAGATAGGTCCGGTAGTCGAAGTCCGAGACCGTGCGCAGATAGGTGATGGCTTCCTTGTATTTGGTGTCGCCGTAGAGTTTCTGATAGCGCTCGCCGAAGATGTCGGCGATGAAGGGCGATGCGCGAAAGGCTTCCACCGCCGTCAGGAAATCATGCGTCAGCCGAGCCGTGTTTTCCGGCACATGCGACGGCGTCGTCTCCTCGCCGGGGTCGAGATCGTCGTCGAGGCCAAGCAGCATGCCGCAGAGGATGGCGGAAAGCAGCAGGTAAGGATTGGCATCTGCGCCGGCGACGCGATGCTCGATGCGCGCTGCCGGCCCGTACGTATCCGGGATGCGGATCGCCGTGCCGCGATGGCCGGTGCCCCAAGTGAGGTCGATGGGCGCAAAGGAGCCCGGCTGGAAGCGGCGGTAGGAATTGGCGAAAGGCGCAAAGATCAGCTGCGCCTCGCGCATCGTGTTCAGCATTCCGGCGCAGGCGGATTTCAGCCGCTTCGGCTCACCGCCCTTTGCATCGAGGATATTGCGGCCTTCCCTGTCGATGACGCTCGCATGCACATGCAGGCCGGAGCCGGCATGTTCGGAATAGGGCTTGGCCATGCAAGTCGATTTGAGGCCGTGCTTGCGGGCGGCCTGTTCGGCGATGCGCTTCAGGTAAATGCAGTCGTCGGCGGCGGCCAAGGCATCCGGCCGGTGCAGCAGGTTGATTTCGAATTGCCCAGGCCCGAACTCGGCCGTCGTCGCCTCCGCAGGCAGGTTCTGCGCCTTGGCATAGGCGCGCACCGTTTGCAGGTAATCGTCGAGCGCATCGACGGCGCTCATGTCGTAGAGCTGGAAACCGTTCGGCTCGCCGCGATAGGTCAGGCTTTTCGGCGGCGAGGGACGGCCGGTATCGCGCCAGTCCTGTTCCATTACATAGAATTCGAGTTCCGTCGCGACGACCGGCGTGAGGCCGCGCTCTTCGTAGCGCTTCAGCACCGCTGCCAGGATCGCTCGCGGATCCATGAAGCTCGGGCTGCCGTCGAATTCGTGCATGGTTGCCAGCACCTGCATGGAGCCTTCCGGCGTCGCCCAGGGCATCGGCGCAAGGCTGCGCTCATCGGCGATGCAATTGCCGTCCGGATCGCCGATCGTCAGCGACAGGCCGGTGATGTCGTCGTTATCGTCGCCCCAGATATCGAGCGACTGCGTCGAGGAGGGGAGACGCACCGCGCCTTCCCAGATTTTCTTCTGGGCATCCAGCGGGATCTGCTTGCCGCGCAAATCCCCGTTCATGCCGACCAGCAGGATTTCGATCCTCGGTTCGCCTGTCGCAGCATTGCCATGCATGATGTCGGCCGTCATGATCTTGAAAATCCCCTCGGACAAGGCCAAGGTCGTAGCTCATTGAGACGGCCCGTTCAATCTCCGCAGGTGTTTTGCAAATCATGTCCGATACTTACCAGCGCTCAAATCTCGCCGCCATCGATGCCGCCCACCATCTGCATCCCTTTTCCGACATGAAGAAGCTGAATGCCGACGGCACGCGCATCATCCAGCGCGGCGAGGGCGTCTACATCTGGGATAACCACGGCAAGAAGTATCTGGATGGTTTTGCCGGGCTCTGGTGCGTCAATGTCGGCTACGCCCGCAAGGAAATCACCGATGCCGTCGCGCGGCAGATGAACGAGCTGCCTTACTACAACACCTTCTTCGGCACCACGAGCACGCCGACGACGCTGCTTGCGGAAAAGGTAACCGCGCATGCCGGCCGGCGCTTCAACCATGTCTTCTTCACCGGCTCCGGCTCAGAGGCCAACGATACCTGGTTCCGCATGGCGCGCGTCTATTGGAGTGCGGTCGGCAAGCCTTCGAAGAGGATCGTGATCGCCCGCAAGAACGGCTACCACGGCTCGACGGTTGCCGGTGCCAGCCTCGGCGGCATGAAATATATGCATGAGCAGGGCGACCTGCCGATTCCCGGCATCGTCCATATCGGCCAGCCTTATTGGTACGGCGAGGGCGGCGACCTCTCGCTCGCCGAATTCGGCCTTAAGGTGGCCCGCGAACTGGAGGCGAAGATCGATGAGCTCGGCGAGGAGAATGTCGGAGCTTTCGTCGCAGAGCCGGTGCAGGGTGCGGCGGGCGTCATCATCCCGCCCGAGACCTATTGGCCGGAGATCGACCGCATCTGCAAGGCGCGCAACATCCTGCTCGTTGCCGACGAAGTCATCTGCGGCTTCGGCCGTCTCGGCGAATGGTTCGGCCATCAGCATTTCGGCGTCGAGCCAGATCTGGCGCCGATCGCCAAGGGTCTCTCATCGGGCTACCTGCCGATCGGCGGCGTGTTGGTCAGCGGTCGCATCGCCGATGTGCTGATCAACGAGGTCGGCGACTTCAACCACGGCTTCACCTATTCCGGCCATCCGGTCTGCGCTGCCGCGGCGCTGGAGAACTTGCGCATCATCGAGGACGAAAAGCTGGTCGAGCGCGTCCGCGGCGACATCGGTCCTTACTTTGCCAAAGCCTGGGGCGCTCTCGGCGACCATGACCTCGTTGGCGAAGCGGTGAGCATCGGCCTGATGGGCGGCCTGCAGCTTACTGCCGATAAGAAGACGCGCACCCGATTCGAAAAGCCCGACGCGGTCGGAGCGCTCGTCCGCAACCATGCACTCGCGAACGGCCTCGTGCTGCGGGCCACCGGCGACCGCATGCTGGCATCCCCGCCACTTGTCATCACTCATGATGAGGTGGACGAAATGGCACGGATCGCAAGGATCGCGCTGGATGCGGCGTGGAAGGAACTGAAAATCTAATCCGCGGGCGCGACCCACGCGTAGCCGAAACGATAGGAATCGCCGTTGCGGGCGTAGTAATACGGAACCTCGATCGTCGAAACCTCGGGCGCGATGCTGCCGAGCTCCGGCACCGATTTTAGCCACTCGGCGGCTTTGGCGGGCAGGGCATTGCCTTGTGCAGTGCTTAGCGGCCAGACAACGAGCAGCGGGCGCTCCTTCGAGATCGAGACCGTAGGCTTGAACCCTGGATAGTCCGTTGAAATCACGGTCGCCGGAAGAAGGTCCTTCCGCAAATTCCCCGCAAGCAGGCTGCCTTCCGCGAGAATAGCGGCAGGCTCGCCCTGTTGCCGGAGCGCTGCGGCGAGCTGCGCGTAGGGAACGTTCAAACGCTCGTAATCGCCGTTCAAAGTGGCAGCTGCAATGCGTCCGAAGAGAATACTTGGAACGGCGATCATGATTATCGCGACGACCGGTACGAGGCGGCGCAAGGGATTTAGAACCGCAACATTCGATGCCTCGATCTTCAGGCAAAGATAAAGCGGGAAGATGAAGAAGAGCGGCACCAGCCAGCGATCCTTGATATGGGCCGCTCCGCCGAAAATGACGAGAAGCAGGATGCCAAGGATGGAAAAAAGCATAATGCGCTCAAGGAGCTGCGTCCACTGCGACCTGCCGGAGAAGGCCGAGAGAAACGGCTTGCCGAACGCGATCGCGAAGACAAGCAACGTGACCGCGCAAAAGCCAATCACTGCCAGAACGAGCAACCCTGAACCCATGGCGACCTGCACGACATAGCTCGCATTGCCGCCGTCGGTCAGCTTTTTCAGTGTCCGGGCCGTTGCGAAACCGAGATTGTCCTTCAGCCAGAAGAGATGCGGCAGTGCGATGACGAGAGCGGTGATTGTGGTCAGGGCCATGCGCCAGTCGAAGACGCGCTTGCGCATCTGCGGATCGAGCAGTGCCGCCAAGAGCGCCGAAGCGGGCAGAAGGGCGAAATTATATTTGGACAGCAGGCCGATGCCGATGCCGATGCCGGTCACGAGATATGAGAGCACATCCGGCTTCTTGAGCGATCGGATAAATCCGTAGAGGAAGACGCAGCCGGAGAAGAACACCGCGACCGTATGCGTCAGGTCGCGCTGCATTTCGAATGCGACCTGCGGAAGCGTCAGGAGCCCGAGCGTTGCGACCACCACAAGCACGCTGTTCTTCAGGATCATCCGTGCCGTCAGGCCGTAAATCACGTAGGATGTGAAGAGCAGCGCATTCTTGACGACGGCAAGCGAAAGCAGCGAGACACCGCTGATCGAAAAGGCGGCATATTGCAGCCAGTTATAGAAAGGCGGCTGCGGGCCATAACCGGCGGCAAGCCATTGCGAGCGGAAGGCCTGCTCGGCTTCGTCGAGCCCGAGTGTCGGCGGCATCGCCACGCGAACGGCGATTTGTATGAGAAAATATGCGGCAAGCACAGCGAAAAACCACCGCATGTCGACGTTGCGGGCCTTGTCCACGTCCTCGTTCATTTCATTTCCGTTCAAGCCAGACATAGCCGAGCGCAAAGATGTTGCCGCTCTTGCCGAAGTGGTACGGGAGCGCCAGCGAGCCGATCGCGTCCGGTTCGATGCCGCAGAGAGCTGCCCCGCCGTCTCTCAAACGTCGCTTCCATCGAAAACCTGCCGCACGATGTAATTAGGCGAAGCGTCGTCGCGATAGTAGGTGCGGGCAATCATCTCGGCCAGAATGCCAGTCGTGATCAACTGCACGGACGAGAGCAGCAGCACGACGCCGACCATGAGCATCGGGCGGGTACCGATATCGTTGCCCAGAACGAACTTGTCGAAGAACAGGTAAAGCAGGATCAGCGTTGCGAGTGCTCCGAGGCCAAGGCCGAGCGAGCCGAAGAAATGGCCGGGCCGCGCCTTGTAGCGCATGAAGAACATCACCGACAGCAGGTCGAGGATAACGCGGAAGGTTCGCGAGATGCCGTATTTCGACTGGCCGTGCTGGCGAGCATGGTGCGTGACGGCCATTTCGCCGATGCGCGAGCTCGGGACGACGCCGGCGACCCAGGCGGGGATGAAGCGGTGCATTTCGCCCATCAGCTTCACCTGCTTGATGATGGAGGCGCGGTAGATCTTCAGGCTGCAGCCATAGTCGTGCAGCTTCACGCCGGTGATGCGGCCAATCAGATAGTTGGCGCACCATGAGGGAATCTTGCGCAGCAGCAGGCCGTCCTTGCGGTTCTTGCGCCAGCCGACCAGGAGATCAAGTTCACGGCGCTCGAGTTCGGAAATCATCGAAGGAATGTCTTTCGGATCATTCTGCAGGTCGCCGTCCATCGTTGCAATCAGCCGGCCTTGCGCCGTGTCGATGCCGGCCTGCATCGCAGCGGTCTGGCCGAAGTTGCGCTGCAACTCCACGATCCTGAGCGCCAGCCCTTCACGCCCTAGATATTTGCGGGCATTGACGAGCGTGGCATCCGTGCTGCCGTCATCGATCAGGATAAGCTCCCACCGGTAAGGATAGGCGACCATCGCATCGCAGATGCGTTCGACAAGCGGGCCGACGCTTTCTTGCTCGTTGAAGACCGGCACCACAAGCGAAAGTTCGAGCGACTGCGTTAGATCATTTGCGCTTTGCAGCGACTCTGACGTTGTCTGCAACTGTTATTGCTCCTAAAAGGCCGTGACGGCCAGTCGAGCGGCGTTTTGGCCGCTGAAGTCAGGAAGCCTAGTACATGAACTCTCCGGTTGGCGCCAGCCGACAATCCTGGTTCGGGCGCAATCGCATGACACTGCTGACGGTCGTAATCGTCGCAGCCTATGCATCCTTCATCGAGTGGTTCTGGGGATGGTCGGCCATCATCGCCCAATGGGCCGCCGTCGGCGTGATGCCGATCCTTGTGGCTCTTGCATTATTGACCAGTACCTATTTCCTGCGGACATGGCGCATTCTCGATTACTTCCCGCGGGAGACGGCGGGCAGTTTCCGCACGCTTTTCCGGGTGACGCAGGTTCATAACCTGCTCAATATCATGATGCCGTTTCGCACCGGGGAGACGAGCTTTCCGGTTCTCATGCGCGCGGAATTCGGCATTCCGCTGACGCGGGCAACCTCTGCCCTGCTTGTCATGCGTCTCCTCGATCTGCACGCGCTGCTTGCCGCAGCCGGCATCGGATTTGCGGCAGCCGCCCCGAGTGCCGTTCTGGCCTGGCTTTTGTGGGCCGCATTCCTGTTCTTGCCGATCACCGCTTTCCTGATCCGCAAGCCATTCCTTCGCTTCGGATTCCGGCTCTTTCCCGCTAAGGCGCAAGGCTTCCTGTCGGAGATCGAAAACGGCCTGCCCGCAAATGCCTCAGCCTTCGCGCGGGCCTGGGCCATGACGGCGGTGAACTGGCTGGTGAAGGTCGTCGTGCTCGCCTGGGCGCTTAGCCTCATGGGCGTTTCGCCGCTCACGGCGAGCTTCGGCGGCGCGCTCGGTGGCGAGCTTTCGTCGGTTCTGCCGGTCCATGCGCCGGGCGGCGTTGGCACCTATCCCGCGGGCATTACCGCAGGCGCCGTTGCCTTGGGTGCACCGGGCGGAAAGGCGGCGCTTGCAGCCCTGGCGCAGGCAAGCATCAACGCACATCTGTTGATCATCGTCTCCGCCTTGACGGGAACGGCAATCTCACTGCCCCTCGGGCGCCGCCGTCAGCTCTGATATCCTCTTGCGCAGGAAAGCCAGCTCAGGCCCTTGCTGACAAAGGGACAGCGCGCGTTCATAGGCGGTGATCGCCTCCGCCGGTCGGCCGAGCTGGCGCAGGAAATCGGCGCGTGCGGCATGGGCAAGGTGATAGGTGCCGAGCTTTCCGGATGCCAGGATGCCGTCGATGATCTCAAGCCCTCTCTGCGGTCCTTCCGACATTGCGATCGCCACTGCGCGGTTGAGTTCGACGATCGGCGAGGGCTGCGCCGTAATCAGCAGATCGTAATAGGCAGCGATGCGCGGCCAATCCGTTGCCTCCGGCGTTCCGGCCTTGGCATGTTCGGCGGCGATGGCGGCCTGGACAGTGTAGAGGCCGACCTCGCTAGGTTCCATCGCCCGCCGCAGCAGGTCCAGACCTTCTTCTATCTTCCTGCGATCCCAGGTCGATCGATCCTGCTCTGCAAGCAGGATCAGGCTGCGGTCCTCAGCGCACCGCGCCAGCCTGCGGGAGTCCTGCAGCAGCATCAGCGCCAGCAGGCCCTCGACATCGGGGTGCGGCAGCAAGTCCGCGACCAGCCGCGCCAGCCGGATCGCCTCGGCCGTCAGGTCCGCCCGTACCACTTCTGTGCCCCAAGAAGCCGAATACCCCTCGTTGAAGACGAGGTAGATGACGTGTAGCACGCGGTCGAGGCGCTCCGGCAGTTCGTCGAGGTCCGGAACTTCGTAAGGGATGCGGTCGGAACGTATCTTGATCTTTGCCCGCACGATCCGCTGTGCGACGGTCGGGGCCGGAACGAGGAATGCATGGGCGATTTCCTCGGTCGTCAGGCCGCAGACTTCGCGCAGCGCCATTGCCATCTGCGCGTCGGATGGAATGGCCGGATGGCAGCAGGTGAAGATCAGCCGCAGCATGTCGTCGCCGATAAGCTCCATGTCGCCGATCTCGGTCGCGTCGGCCTCGCCGTATAGGCTGTCTTCGATGTCCTTCAGCGACGCATCGAAGCGCGAGCGCCGCCGGATATGGTCGATTGCCTTGTGGCGTCCGGTGGAAACGAGCCATGAAAAAGGATTGCCGGGAACGCCGTCGCGCGGCCATGCGCGCGCGGCCGCCGCAAAAGCGTCGTGCAGGGCCTCCTCCGCCCGGTCGAAATCGCCGAGCAGGCGGATGAGAGTTGCCAGCACCCGTCTCGATTGCGACCGGTAGATGTCCTCGATCAGTTTCTCCAAATGCTACTCCGGTAAAGTGAGTATCCGCACCGGCCGCAGTTCCACGGCGCCGACGCGTGCGGAGGGGATGCGTGCGGCAATCTCCTTCGCCGCTGCATCGTCCGGTGCTTGGATCACGTAGAAACCCGCAAGATGCTCTTTGGTTTCGACATAAGGGCCAGCGGTCGCCTGCAGTGCGTTGTTGCGGACCCGCAGCACGGTTGCTTTCTCCGGCATTTCCAGCGCATCGGAGTGGAGCATGATGCCGTTGCGGCGCAGCCCTTCGTCGAAGCTGAAATGCGCTCTGAGGAGTTCGCCAGTCTCCTTCGGCGTCAGCGTGCCGTCAACGTCTGCGGAATTGTAGATCAGGCAAACATAACGCATCGACTACTCTCCGTCTTTGATGGAATAGGCAGGGCGGATCTCGACAGAGGCATATTTCAGGATCGGGAAGCTCGAAACGATCGATTTCGCTTCTTCCATGTCCCTGGCTTCGAGCAATACGAAGCCGCCGAGGTGCTCCTTGATTTCTGCGAAGGGACCATCCGTGGCAACCGTCGTGCCCTTGCGGATGCGCAAAGTGACGGCTGACGCGGGCTCGCGCAGCGCAAGCGCAACCTGAAGGAAACCGCGCTCGCGCCAGAGATCGTCACTGACGATGCATTCCTGCGTCAGCGCCTCCCATTCTTCCTGCGGGACCAGCTTGCTTTTTTCGGTATCGAACCAGACCTGGCAAAGAAACTTCATGGCGTGCTTCCTCAGCCGAACGTGTAGACAGGACGAACTTCAATGCTGCCGAGCTTTGCCAGTGGAATACCGGCTGCGACACGGATCGCATCATTCAGATCGTTGGCCTCGATCAGGATGAAGCCGCCGAGTTGTTCCTTCGTCTCGGCATAGGGGCCATCTGTCACCGACACCTCGCCATTGCGGACACGGATGGTTACTGCACTCTTCGGCGATTGTAGAGCCTCGGCGTGGATCATGTGGCCGCTTGCGACGAGGTCCTCATCATAACCAAGCGAATCCCTGTCGAGCTTCTTCTTCTCCCCGTTCCTCATGCGCTCGAGCACGGATGGCTCGAACCACACCTGACACAGATATTTCATCGCTTGTCTCCTCCGGCCTGCCTCTCACAGCATGTTGACGAAGAGACTAGGCTGAATTCGACAGCAAAGAAAAAAATCTTTGTTCGCCCGGGCTGTCGAAATCAGCGGCGCGCATTCGACAAAGCTCCATCGATAACATTGAAGGAGTGAAGGACATGGGAGTTCTGGAAGTCGCCATTGCAAGTCTCATCTGGGCGCGCCGCACGGAGCAGCCTCGCGATGAGCTTGACGGGACAGATATTGGCCAGTTTCTTGGGCGGATGGTGGTTGCCTTTGCGGTGTTTGCAACGGTCATCACAGGACTGCAGATTGCGGCCGCACGCCATGACGACCCGCAAACGGTTGCGGATCGCACGGTAGCAGAAGCGAATTGAAATGGCCTACTGGAAGGCCGTCTCGAAGAAGCTGCGAAGCTTGCGGGAATGCAGTGCCTCCGGCGGCATTGCCGCAAGCTTCTGGATGGCGCGGATGCCGATCTGCAGGTGCTGGTTGACCTGTGTTCGATAGAAGGCGGTCGCCATGCCCGGCAGTTTCAGCTCGCCATGCAGCGGCTTGTCGGAAACGCAAAGAAGCGTGCCGTAGGGCACACGGAAGCGGAAGCCGTTGGCCGCGATCGTTGCCGATTCCATGTCGAGCGCGATGGCACGCGCCTGGGAGAGCCGCTTCACAGGGCCGCGCTGGTCGCGTAGTTCCCAGTTGCGGTTGTCGATCGTGCCGACGGTGCCGGTGCGCATGATGCGCTTCAGCTCGAAGCCTTCGTAGCCGGTGATTTCGGCGACGGCTGCTTCCAGCGCCACCTGCACTTCGGCAAGCGCGGGGATCGGCACCCAGACCGGCAGGTCGTCGTCGAGAACATGATCCTCGCGCATATAGGCGTGCGCCAGGACATAGTCGCCGAGCCGCTGGCTGTTGCGCAACCCGGCGCAGTGGCCAAGCATCAGCCAGGCATGTGGGCGCAGAACGGCCACGTGGTCGGTGATCGTCTTGGCGTTGGAGGGACCGACGCCGATATTGATCATGGTGATCCCGGCATGGCCCTTTTTCTTCAGGTGATAAGCAGGCATCTGCGGCAAGCGCGGGGCCGTGGCATCGGTTTCCGGCTGGCACGATCCGGCGTGGGTGATGATGTTGCCCGGCTCGACGAAGGCCGTATAGCCGTCCTCGCCGCCGCCCTTGGCTATCGTCCCGCGCGCCCAGGCGCAGAACTCGTCCATATAGAACTGGTAATTCGTGAAAAGCACGAAGTTCTGGAAGTGCTGCGCGCTCGTTGCTGTGTAGTGGGCAAGGCGGGCGAGCGAATAATCGGTGCGCTGCGCCGTGAAAGCGGCAAGCGGCGAGGGCTCGCCCGGCGGTGGGATATATTCGCCGTTGGCGATCTCGTCGTCGGTCGTATTGAGGTCTGGCGTGTCGAAGAGGTCGCGCATCGGAATGTCGATGAAGGTCGAGGCTGACGCTTCGACATGCGCGCCCTCGCCGAAGGCGAAATGCAGCGGGATCGGCGTCGAGGACTCGGACACGACGATTGGAACGTTATGGCTCCTCATCAAGAGCGCCAGCTGTTCCTTCAGGTAGTGACGGAAAAGCTTCGGCCGGGTGACGGTCGTCGTATAGACGCCCGGCGCCGTCACATGCCCGTAGGAGAGGCGGGAGTCGACATGGCCGAAGCTGGTCGTCTCGATGCTGACCTGAGGGTAGAAGGCGCGGTAGCGCGAGGTAATCGGCGCGCCCTTGGCAAGCTCCGAAAAACTGTCGATCAGGAAGGTGGTATTGCGTTCGTAGAGCGCAGTCAGCGCATCGACGGCCTGCGCTGGATCGTCGAAGCTTTGCGGTTCAAAGGCAGGTGGCGAGGAAATATCAAGAGGTAATGGAGAGATTCGTTTGCTCATGGCGCATTATAGGTTGCCCTTTTTAACAAGCAAGCGACGCGCCTTCGGCCGGCGGGAGAATTATTCAGCGGACGCCGGTGCAGAAGGGGCTGGTCACGTTGAGGCAGGTGTAGTTCGCACCGAAATGCGATTGTGCTCCGCCCCCGCCGCCGCGCACGACCGCTGCCGAAAATGTGATCGCGAAAACCGCCGCGAACAGCGTGATGACGGTGAAGCGTCTTGCGAGAATAAGCACGTCCATGTTCCTCGGGCCGATATGCGTCTTATCGTTGAGATAACTCTTGCCACACGCCAGCTGAACGGGTGCTGAGGTTCCGGTTCATTTGGCGTTCACAATGGTCGACGGCTTGAAGGCGGCGCTTGGCAACTTATGTGTCTAGTCCCGCAAAGGAGATTTCATGACCGCACCGATCGAACTTTACTACTGGCCGACCCCGAACGGCTTTAAGATCAGCATCATGCTCGAGGAACTCGGCGTTCCCTACGAGGTGAAGTACATCAACATCGGCAAGGGCGAGCAGTTCGCGCCCGACTTCCTGAAAATCGCGCCGAACAACCGCATGCCGGCGATCATCGATCCGGACGGTCCCGGCGGGGCGCCGATCTCCGTCTTCGAATCCGGCGCCATTCTCCAATATCTCGGCCGCAAATACGGCAAGTTCTATCCACAGGACGAGCGCACGCGCGTGCAGGTGGAAGAATGGCTCTTCTGGCAGGTCGGCGGCCTCGGCCCGATGGCCGGCCAGGCGCACCACTTCCGCAGCTATGCGCCGGAAAAGATCGAATACGGCATCAACCGCTACACGAACGAAGTGAACCGCCTCTACGGCGTGATGAACACGCGGCTGGAAGGCCGCGGCTACTTCGCCGGCGACTATTCGATCGCCGACATGGCCTGCATCGGCTGGGTGATCCCCTACGAGCGACAGGGACAGAACCTCAATGATTTCCCGAACCTCAAGGCCTGGTTCGAGCGCATGCATCAGCGCCCGGCGGTCTTGAGGGGTATCGAAGTCGGCAAGGAAGAGCGCGAACGCCAGGCGAATCTCGCCGAGGACAAGGAAGCGCAGAAGATTCTCTTTGGCCAGCGCGCCCGCTGAAGGCGGCACCCAAGGGTATGGCTTGAATGTCGAATTAAAGGCGAGGTCGCTTAAACCACGTTGTTAGGCGGCCTTCCTTGTTCAAGATACTTCAGCCGTGAGTTCGCGGATTTCGATTGTTGCAGAAGGTCGCTTGGCAATGTTGCAAAAGTCAAAGGCTGCAACAGTTCCTTAACTTGTGAAGCGAAATGATGCCGACTATCGACACGAAGTTAAAAACCGCTCTTCCCGAAATTGCCGATGATCGGTTGTTTTTTCACGGAGACGGCGTTCATCCATGTTGCGCGCGCGTTGTTCAGTCTGCCTTGGTTACTGGACAACGCTTTGACGGTCTCGCAACACCCTGCAGCCGCATCCTCTGGCATCTTGAGTCATCGATTTTTGCATGCGGGCACGCTGGCGCCCGCCCGGCATTTCTTCGGCCCTGACGACCAGGCTCGCGAGACTTCACGAGCGTTGGGCCCAATAGCACCTCCTTGGAAACCGATCCCGTGCAGTTTTTGCGGCCGCTTTTGATTCTAAAGCCGCGTCCAGGTCTGCGACTTGCAGAGTACCTTAAGCACGCAGCCCTTCATCTTTAACGAATTGCCGGAGAGGCTTCCCGAGCCGCTGTAGGTCTTGTCGTTTTTAGGGTCGGTGATCTCGCCGTTATAGGTGCCGCCGGTGCCGGCAAGTGTCCCGATCTTCTTGCCCGCGAATTTGCCGGTTTTCAGCGTCACGCAGTAGCTGCCGCCGCAAGAAGCGATTTGGGCGGTTTCGCCCGAGGCCGTCTTCCAGTTGCCGACGATCGGCTCCTCCGCGCAAGCAAGGCTGGCTGAAAGCGCCATGGCGCCGGCGAGAATAAGTGTACGGATCATCCTTTCCTCCCTGATGTCCTGAGCGCGGCGAAATTAACTGACGCGAACGTAAAGGTAAACAGGCGACAATCGTGAAATTTCGCTGATTTCCAAGGTGCTTTTTCGCAAAATTGTTTCCAGCCAGCTTTTTGCTGACTGATTTCGTGGTGAACGAAAGGTTGATTTTCAAACGTGAATCTTTCGTAAAATTGTCCGGAAAGTCCTTAATGCGCAGGGACTCCGATGTTTAACGAAAACCCAATTTTACCAAGCGTTTGCACTTTGTTTGTCTCAAATTAATCATGCATTTTAGGCGTTTTTTGAAAGCGTCCCGGCATAGTGGAGCCATCAAACGAGCGGGGCAAACCCGCCGGACCGAAGGGACCGAAAGCTGCGATAGACGGCAGGGCCTGGAAGGTAAAACAGGGCAAGTCGATAACAGACTAAACAGGGATTAAACCGATGGCACGCTTTGAAATGCACAATGCTGAAATGGCCACCATGGGTGGCGACAACAACGCCGATATCTTCTGCGAAATGGGCCTGATGTATGCAACGGGCCGCGGCTGCGACGTTGATCTCGTCGCCGCGCACAAGTGGTTGAACATCGCCGCGATCAAGGGCAACGACCGTGCTGCCGAACTTCGCGCCGATGTCGCCGCCACGATGGACAAGATGCAGCTCGCCGCGGCACTCCGCGCCGCCCGTGAGTGGATGACGGTCCACTGAGACCGTCTCCGGCGCGAAGGAACAATTGAGAGAAATAACAACCTCAAAAGAGGGGACTGGCGGGGCGCCTTGGACGGGGCCGGGGCCGGGAGAACGGAATCCGCGACCGGCAGGAACAAGGCCGGCGCGGTCTTTCCATTTAGTCCAGCAAGCGGAGAACCTGGGGCAGCGCTTCCTCGAAGCGGGCCATATCCCGCTCCGGCCCGACGCTGACGCGGACGCAGCGGTTGAGCGGCGCGACACCCGGCATGCGGATGAAGACGCCGTGCTGCATCAGCCCGTCGACGATTGAGCGGGCATAGGTACCGTCGCGTCCGGCGTCGATTGCGACGAAGTTCGTGGCCGACGGCAGCGGCGAAAGCTGGTTGGCGCGGGCGATCGAGGCGATGCGTTCGCGCGCGGCATGGATATTGCCGACGACCTCGGCGAGATAGGCCTGATCCTTGAGCGCGGCAAGTGCCGCCGCCGTCGCCAGCCGGTTCATGCCGAAATGGTTCCTGATCTTGTCGAAGGCCAGCGCCGTGCCGGGCGTCGAGATGGCATAGCCGACGCGTGCCCCGGCGAGACCATAGGCCTTCGAGAAGGTACGGGTGCGCACGACATTCGGCAGGCCGATCAGCGCCTCGATCGAGGGAAGTGAGCCGGCAGGGCCGGTTTCGCTATAGGCCTCGTCGAGCACCAGCAGGCAGGTTTCCGGAAGGGCGCGGGCGAAGGCGACGATCCTGTCGGCATCCCACCAGCTTCCCATCGGATTGTCCGGGTTGGCGAAGTAAACGAGCGGGGCGCTTTCGCGCTTCACCGCATCGAGCAGGCCGGAGAGATCCTCGCGGTCGTTGACGTAGGGCACTGTCACCAGCCGTCCGCCGAAGCCTGCGACGTGGAAATTGAAGGTCGGATAGCCGCCGAGCGACGTGACGACCGGCATTCCCGGTTCGATCACCATGCGGACGATCTGGCCGAGGAGTTCGTCGATGCCGCCGCCGATCGCGATATTGGCAGCCGTCACGCCGAGATGGGCACCCAGCGCCTCGCGGAGATCGAAGTTCTCCGGATCGTTGTATTTCCAGATATCGCCGGCCTGCTCGCGCATCGCGGCAAGCACGGAGGGCGCGGGGCCGAAGCCGTTTTCGTTGGCGCCGATGCGGGCCTCGACCTTGAGGCCGCGCTGGCGCTCGATGGCTTCGGGGCCGACAAAGGGAACGGTGGAAGGAAGGACGCTGACCAGCGGCGTGAAGCGCGAGAAGGCGGACATCGAAATGCAGGTTCCAGGGATGATGAAAAATCGCGCCAACAATAGGCGCTGCCATCCTCATGGCAAGGAAGATTATTCTATCGCGCGCGTAGCTTACGGTCTGCTTTCGATACGCGGTGCGCGATACGCTTCGATCGCTTCGAGATTGCCGGCCATGAAGTCGGCGCGCACGACGCGCCGAAGCACTTCGGGGTCCAGCGTGTTGATGAAGCGGACACCGATGCGCTCGTTGTTGCGGTGGACCTCCGCGCAGCCGATGCGATAGGCAAGGCCGAGAATATTGAGATAATAGTGTTTCGGCAGCCCGGCCGCCGACGAGACGACGAAGGTGGCGCCGCCGCGGGAAATATCCAGGATCTCCGCGCTTCGAAGCGAGATGCCGGTCAGGCACGGGCGGATGGCGACGATGCGGGCCGGGCGCCGCACGTTGAACTGTTCCCAGCGTACGTCGTAAACTTCCGATCTGACCGTAGCAAGGTGGGTTGCTCGGAGCATGGACATGACGCGGCTCTCCCTGGGCCAAGCTCATCCTGGCCCTGTTGTCGCATAGCGTCACATGAATGTTTTTCGCATTCGTCAAACGGATCGAGATAATTTTAATGAAAGCTAATTTTGTTTTAAGTGCACAGGCCTGATTTCGTTCGTTCAGGCATCGGATCACATATCCGAATCGATTTATGCGTGGACCCTCCGAACTCTTTCAATTACTGTACGTTTTGCCTCTGTCGATGAAGCATTTCGCTTCGAATTATCATTTAAGAGGAAACGAAAATGGCTGACATCAAAGTGCCGTGGGAATCATGGGTCGTGGTCTGTGATGGTGCGAAGGCTTTGATCATGCGCAATGCAGGCAATGCGCTTCTCATGAACCTGCAGGTGCATGAAACGCTGAGCCAACCAAGCGAGCCCACCCGCGAACTCGGCACCGATAAGCCAGGACGGGCCCATGCTCCTGACGGCACGAGCGGCAGCGCCATGGAGCAAACAGACTGGCAGGAGCAGGCGGAAGCCGATTTTTTGAGGCGGATCGCCGCGAAGTTGGATAAGCTGGTCCGTGAAAGGAACGGTAGCCGCATCATCCTGGTTGCGCCGCCCAAGGCGCTCGGTACTTTGAGACCGAACCTGAGTGCCGAAGCGCAGGCAGCCATCTCCGCGGAAGTCCCCAAGGATTATACCAACATGCCGGTCGATGAGATCGAGCGCCGCCTGGCTGCGTGATCGTATCACCGGAAGAAGAGCGCGGGCAAAAGGCTCGCGCTTTTTTCATCGTGAACCTCGCGGGATACCCCGGCGTTCAGGCCGGGGAGGAACGCGAGAGCGGCCTTGGGCCGCTTGCCGCTGGGATTTGACATATTCGGCGATCACCGAGAGCGGTGCGCCGCCACAGCTTGCCGCAAAGGAGGACGGCGACCACAAAACGCCGTTGTGGCAGCGCCCGGTGATTTCCCGGCGGCTCTCGCGCAGACGTCGGCTGGATACGCCTTTGCGGCTGTTGACCAGCTTCGACAGGGCGATCTTCGGAGGGTCATGCACCCGCAGGTGAACATGATCGTCGTCGCCGTCGCATTCGATCAATTCGGCCTCGAAGTCGCGACACAGCTTGGCGAAGATGCGCCGCAGGTCGCCGATTGCCGGTTCTGACAGAACGTCACGGCGGTATTTCGTGACAAAGACCCAATGACCATGGAGCATGTAGACGACATGCCTGCCGGTGCGATCCACGGTTGCGCTCCTTGGAGCAATTGATAGAATCGTAACATGATCCACCGCGCTTTCCGCTACAAGCTCGCTCCGACCGCCGAACAGGAAGTCCTGTTGCGGCAGTTCGCGGGTGTTGTGCGGCTGGTCTATAATCTGGCGCTGGAGCAGCGCAGGGACTGGTGGCGGCATTACCGGCGGCAGACCGGGAACCGCTTGAACTCCATCGCCCAGACGCGGGAATTGACCGCACTGCGGGCCGCGTTCGACTGGATTGCCGCCGTGCATGTGACGCCCCAGCAGCAGGCCCTGCGCGATCTGGATAAGGCGTATGCCAACTTCTTCGCCGGGCGCGCAGGATATCCCTCGCGCCCCGCAAGAAGGGCGTGAACGGCGCCTTCCGCTTTCAGGGGCGGGAGATAAAGGTCAAGCGCCTGAACGGCAAGTGGTCCGCCGCGCGCCTTCCCAAGATCGGCTGGGTGAAGTTCCGCGACACGCGGCGCCGGCGTGGCAAGACCATGAATGTGACGGTGAGCCTGGCGGCGAACGGCTGGCACATCGCCTTCGCCTGCGAAATTGACCATGCCGTCCCGCAAAACGATTTGCCCGCCGTGGGGATCGACCGGGGCGTGGCGAACACGCTGACGCTTTCGACCGGGGAGCATTGGTGGATGCCTGCCGGCCTTGCGGAGATCGAGCCCAGGAAGCGCAGCGCCCAGCGCGTCCTGGCGCGGCGCAAGCGCGGGTCGCGTCGCCACGCCAAGGCCCGCCGCCGCGTTGCCGCCTTGCAGGCCCGTGCTGCCCGCATCCGGCAGGATTGGCGGCACAAGGCCAGTCTTGATATTGCCGTCGCTTCGCAACGGTCGTGCTGGAAGACCTCGCCACGCGCAACATGACGCGCAGCGCCAGGGGAACCGTGGACGCGCCCGCAACCAACGTCTGCCAGAAGGCGGGCCTGAACCGGGCGATCCTCGAACAAGGCTGGCACGGCTTTGAAACCGTGTTGGCCTACAAGCTCGAAGAACGGGGCGGATACCTGTGCAAGGTCGATCCCCGCCACACCTCGCAGACCTGTTCGGCCTGCGCAGCCGTGGACAGGGAAAGCCGCGAAAGCCAAGCGTCTTTCCGCTGTTGCCAATGCGGCTTGCGCGCCCATGCCGACCACAATGCTGCAATCAACATCCTGCGTCGGAACACGGCGTCTATGATCGTGGAGGAAGGGCAGCCGCTCTCCGTTGAAGCGATAACCATCGGCGGAGCTTCGCGCCCCCTCGGAAATCCCCCGCTTTCAAGCGGGGGAAGATGTGTGCGCCCAGCATGGGCGCATTCTAGTGGGTGAAAGTCCCACCGTGAGCTGGTCATGGCAAGCGAAGTGAAGCGCAACTGCAGAAGGGCGACCAACTGTGGGGAGGAAGCGTGGATCGAACCTGCGGGCCGATGGACAAGAACTGGATATGAGGCGTTGCCGATCAGGGCGAGCGGGCACGTTACCGCGAAGCTCTTATGACCAACGGGTCGGTGGCGTAAATCCGGCGGTCGTGCAGGGAAGGAATGCGTCCTTACCTGGGGAGAACTCGCTTTGCGGCTGAAAGGCCGACGGTGATGAACCGGAGCGAGTAGTCAGCAGAGGCCGTAGTAGTCGGATTTCCGACGAAGGGCCAAACGAGAAGGAAAGCCAAGAGGTCATGACTCTTGATAAGGCATTGCGTCAGAAGCCGGGAAGTCCGGGCGTACCGCGGGGAGCGTAGGTGAAGCCTCCGTGACCGCGTTGCGTGACGAAGCACTGTCGGCGAGCCATGCATCAGAAGGCTTAGGGCGAGAGAACCTACTTCAACAGGCTCTCTCGCGCGAGAACATGGTTGAGGCGTGGAAACGCGTCAAGGCCAATAAGGGAAGCGCAGGCGTGGATGGACTAACCATCGAGCAGACTGTCGAATACCTCAAAACCCAATGGCCGCAAATACGCACGGAACTACTGAACGGGACCTATCAGCCAAGGGCTGTTCGTCGCGTGGAAATTCCGAAGCCGACAGGCGGCGTCAGGGAATTAGGCATCCCGACAGTCACAGACAGGCTTATCCAACAAGCGTTGCTACAAATCCTACAGCCGCTAATCGACCCGACTTTCTCAGAATTCAGCTACGGCTTCCGACCCGGACGAAGTGCGCATCAAGCAGTGCGACAAGCACAGCGATATGCGCAGGAAGGTTACCGAGTGGTAGTCGACGTTGACCTCGAGAAGTTCTTTGACAGGGTCAATCACGACATCCTTATGGACCGACTTGCGAAGAGGATCGCCGACAAGGCCGTGTTGCGGCTAATTCGGCGCTACTTGCAGGCAGGGATCATGTCGGATGGCGTGGTGATGGCGCGTGACGAAGGGACACCGCAGGGTGGTCCTCTGTCTCCGCTGTTAGCTAACGTGCTGCTGGATGAAGTAGATCAGGCGCTGCAACAGCGTGGCCACCGTTTTGCCCGGTATGCCGATGACTGCAACGTTTACGTTCGCACTCAGCGGGCGGGTGAGCGCGTGCTATGCTGGATGTGGAAGATGTACGAGAAACTGCATCTCCGCGTGAATGAGACGAAGACCGAAGTGGGCCCGGTATTCGGGCGTAAATTCCTTGGCTATTGCCTTAGGCGATGGAGCGGGAACACCGTCAAGATAGCCGTGGCTCCAAAGGCACTCGACACGTTCAAGCAGCGTATCAGGATCATCACCAAACGCGTCAGTGGCCGAAGCATGGACCAGATCGCCGAACAGATGCGGAAATATCTCCCAGGCTGGAAGTCCTACTTCCAACTGGCACAGACGCCGCAAATATTCAAAAATCTGGACTCGTGGATACGCCACCGCCTTCGGGCCATCCAGCTCAAGCAATGGGGCAAAGGAACCACGGTCTATAGCCGTCTCCGCAGCCTCGGAGCTAACCATGAGTTGGCGGCACTCATAGCCGGAGGCACGGGACATTGGTGGAGGCATAGCGAAGCTGGGCTGAGCCGCGTCCTGACGGTTGGACACTTCGACGCCCTCGGCTTCCCCCGACTTGCATGACCTCAACTTCTCGAACCGCCCGGTGCGGACCCGCATGCCGGGTGGTGTGGCAGGGGTACGGCTTAATCGCCGTCCCCTATGCCGATTAACCACCGCTCTTTCGCCCTGCAAACAAATCCTCGCTCTCGCCGAAAAGCGCCGCAAGCCTGTCGATGACCGTGCGCACCTCCGGACGCTGGCGCTCGTCGTCATGCGCCGTGATCCACATGTCAAAGGTGAGCGGCTCGATGATCGGTCCGGCGCGCGTCAGGCCGGGCTCAGCATCGCCTATGAAACATGGCAGCACGCCGCGGCCGGCGCCGCCGCGGATCAGGTGGAAGAGCATATGTGGCGTGTTCGTCCAGCCGGTGATCCAATAGTCCGGCTGCTCGAAGGTCCATTTGTCCGCCGGTGTGATCGCGATGTCGGTGCCCAGCGAAATCCAGTTGCGGTTGTCATCGTCGAAGCTTGCCGCCTGGTAGGCGGCGTGCGCTACCGTTACCGAACGCCGGATCGCGATATTGCCGTTTTCCGGACGGCTGTGCCGGATGGCGATATGCGCTTCGCGATAGGTGAAATCGACGCCCGCGTCGCAGGTCTTGTAGCACATGCGGAACCGGTCTTTCGGCGTCCAGATTCTTGCCAAGTGGTCGGCGATGAAACGCGACGTCCAGCTGTCGGCAGCCGTCGAAACGATCGGCAGGGTCAGCACTTCGCCACGCCAGTCGGAGATCGACTGCGCGGCCTCCTGCATCAGGCGCACGCGCTCCAGAAGCGCCGTGCCGTCCTTTGCCAGAAGATAGCCGGTTGGCCCACGTGTGAAGAGCGCGCGGCCCGTAGCACGCTCGAGCGCCAGCATGCGCCGGCCGATCGTCGGCGCGCTGAGGCCGGTCTTTGACGCAGCCGCCGACAGTCCTCCGGCGGTCGCAACATGGAAGAAGAGTTGAAGATCGTCCCAGTTCGCGTCTTTCATTTTTGAAAACCCCCTTTCTTCCGCAGGCTCTACATTCGGCTGCGGCGAAGGCCTAGTTCAAGTGCTCCAACAGATAGATGGAGAACCTGACAATGCTTCTCAACTGGGCTGTTCTCTGGAACGAGCTGGAGACAAGAAACAGAAGCCGCCGCCGCGATCCCCTGGCAGACCCGCTCGACGGGCCAGAATGGGACGGCCTGCGGTGGCTCCTGCCGTTGATCGTGTGGTTTGCCGCGCGCGACAGTGCCCGCCCTCCCGACTGGGCAGCAAGGCGCGTCAGACGTCCGCTTCGAAGCTCAGGCGCAGCACATGGTGCAGGAATTCGGCATTGATCAGCATGTTGAAGCTGATCGTCACAAGCTCGCCTTCGCGTTTGACGACCGTCGAACCGATCTCGTCGCGGATGCCGAGGATTTCCAGGAAGAAATGGTTCGGAACCTCGAGCGTCGGGCTCACTTCGAGGACGGCGCCGGCGAGATTGATGGTGCGGATCAGGCAGCGGACCTGCGTGCCGGTGCTGAGGTGATGGCCGACGAAAATGATCTTGCCGGGCCGGTCGAGCGAGAAATCCCGGTAGGATTTCTCCCGCTCGTTACTGTCGTCGTTGAGGTGCGTCTGAAAGGCCATTTCAGCCTCCGCTCGTTGTACGATTGAAAGGTAACGCATGAATGCTGACAGGTACTGAACCGGATCAATAGAATTTGAGCCTTATGCGTAGCTGGACGAAAAAACCCTTGATTTCGGCAATGGCGGAAGAGCCGGGCGGTCCATTCTGGGGCAATTCTTGACAGAGCCGGCCGCTTCGCCCATATCAAGCGCCGGTTCGAGGCGCCGGCCGCTCGCGGATGAAAGTCCATGGTGAAGTCCTCGAAGTTCACGTCGCAGCCAATTGGTGCATGCTGACCGACGGCAATGCGAGCTCCCCTTTGCAGTCAAAATGGCATGCCTTCCGAAAGGCTCAGCACATGACGACCTATCTTACCAGCGATGAACTGAAGGCGCAGGCAAAGCGGCTTCGCCAGGCGATGGAAACACGCGGTACTGCGATTTCGCACAGTGCCGCGCTCGAACTCATTGCCCAGCAACACGGCGTGCGCGATTGGAATACGCTTTCGGCTCTCGCAACGAAGCCGAACGCCGTTCCCATCGCCGCGCTCTCCGTCGGCTCGCACGTGCGCGGCCGCTACCTGAACCAGCCGTTTACCGGCAAGGTTCTGGCACTCGCAGAGACCGGCGGTGGGCTTCACAAGATCACCATCCATTTCGATGAACCGGTGGATGTCGTGACCTTCGAGAGCTTCTCCGCGTTCCGGCAGCGCATCGACGCGCAGATTGACACGAACGGCGTCTCGCCGCGGAAGACATCGAACGGCCAGCCGCATCTGGTACTCGATATCTAGCCGCGGCAGAGGTCCTGACCTTAGTTCTTGCCGGTCGTCGCTGCGGTTGCAGCGGCGTCGGCCTCCTTCAGCGCTGCGGCGCATTCTTCGCAGCAGACCTCGACGGTCTTGCCGCCGAGTTTGACGCTGATCGCCTCGGGACCGAGTTCGCAGTCGCAGGCAGCGCATGTGGTCTTCTTCATCGGATGATCCTCCGGTTGATCGTCCCGCGACCGGGACAGGATCATAAGATCACCAGGAGGGGCATCGGCGCTGTCGAAATCTTTAGCGATCGGCCCTGCGCTTCACCTCAGTCGCGCCAAGCGTTGAAATTCGGCGGGCGTCTGGCCGAAGGCCTGCTTGAAGGAGGCACTGAAGTGGCTGTGGCTCGAGAAGCCCAGATCGAGGCCGAGCGCGGTGAGATCCTCGTATTTTCCAAGAAGATGAAGGGCGCGGGCAAGGCGCAGCCGCAGTTGATAGCGATAGAGCGGCGTCGCTTCCACCTGCTGGAAAACCTGGGTGAGATAGACGGGCGAGACGCCGACTTCCTTGGCGATCTCGGCCAGGGTCCAGCGGCGCGCGAGATCTGAAGAGAGCACGAGCTTTGCCCGGTCGACCAGCTTCTGCCGTCCGGCGCTGGCGCCTGCGGCATGCGAGGTGCGCTCGCCGAGCGAGCGCCGCACGAGTGTCAGCGCCAGTGTCTCGGCCTCAAGCGGCTCGGCTGCTTTCCGGTGCAGGCCATGGCGCAGCAGCGCAACCAGCGCCTGAGCGCGCGGATCGATCCGGCGGCGCTGGCGGCGGAAGGAGAGGAGTTCGCCTGCCTGCACCTGCTCCTTCGGCGCAAGCTCTGCAAGGACGGATTCGTCGATCGCCAGATCGATGCAGGCATCGCCGCCTTCGACCGGATGGCTGATCCGGTAACCCTGGCCGGCATTGAAGAACAGCATCTGGTTGGCTTCGGCCACCGCATCGTTGCGGCCGGCATGGCGCATGAAGACGCCGCGATAGGGGTAGACGAGGCTTGTCCTGTGGGCGCATTCCTCGCCGCTCTTGTGACGGCACTCCCCACTGCAGACGATGTCACGAATCGTCACGGTCTTCGTCTTCAAGAGCAGGGCGGTTGATATCTGCGGCATCGAGTCTTCCAGGTCCGATAGGCGGCGATACGGGGCCGGCCTGTTTGCACGGTATCACACCTCAGTAGCGTGAATAGACATGGACGTCGCTTTCGGTCTGGCCGCGCGAAAGACCGATATCCTTGAGCTGGTCGTCTGAAAGCTCGAGCAGGGCGTTGCGATTGCGCCGTTCGGCCATCCAGCGCGCTGGCGCGATGAGGATTGCAAGCAGCCACGCCTGCATCGCATGCGAGGAACGGAACCGTCGGGACGGGATGAAGCTTGAGCTGCGCATGGTGATCCTCCATCCTTTCTGATTGGATGGAGGCAGTGAACCACCTGCGCGGCTTTCGCGCTGTCAGATTATTTAGCGATCGAAGGCGGCGCTACGCCTTCAGCAGCCATTCGTGCTCGGGCGCATTGTGGAACTTCCAGATGCGCTTCGGACCGGCCATGACGTTGAGATAGTAAAGGTCGTAGCCGTGGCAGGCGGCACAGGGGTGGTAGCCCTTCGGCACCAGCGTCACGTCGCCGTCTTCCAGCACCATCACCTCGTCCAGCGAGCGGTCATCGGTGTAGACGCGCTGGAAGCCGAAGCCCTGGGGCGGGTTCAGGCGGTGGTAATAGGTCTCTTCGAGGAAGCTTTCGTTCGGCAGGTTGTCCTGGTCGTGCTTGTGCGGCGGATAGGAAGACGTATGGCCGCCCGGCGTGATGACTTCGACGACCAGCAACGAATGCGCCGAGCTGTCGTCCTCCGGCATGATGTTGTTGACGTAGCGGACATTCGTGCCCTTGCCGCGCGTGAGTGCCGGATGCGTGCCCGGCGGGATGGCCTTCGCCTCGTAGGTGCCGCCGCCCGGGCCTGAGCAGACGGCGAGTTCCAGATCGGTCTCGGCCGTCACCGACCAGGTCGATTCCATCGGGATATAAAGCGCATGCGGGCTGCCCGCAAAGGGGCTCATGCGCTCGCCGAGCGTACCGAATTCCTTGGTACCGGCCTTCGCCTTGCCCTTGCCGCTCACCCAGACGAGGCAGACCTCGCGGTCGCCGGTCTCGCCGGACGCAGTTTCGCCCGGCTTCAGCCGGTGGAGGTCGAAGCCCACATAGGTCCAGCCGGCATTCTCCGGCGTGACATGGGTGACGCGGCCGTTCGTGCCGTTCGGCTTGACCTTGAGATTGGGCATGGTGGTTTCTCCTTGTAAGCTGTGGGGGCCTGGCTCCGGCAGTCAACTCAGCCCTTGTCCAACCCAGCTTCCTTCGCAAAACCTTTCAGTGCCTTCAGCCCCATCGACTGATACTCGAACGGATTGCGCTTGAGCGGGTCCTGCTCGGCTTCGATAACCAGCCAGCCCTCGTAACCGTGTTCGGCGGCGACCCTAAGGACCGGCAGGAAATCGACGCCGCCCTCCTTGTCGCCGGGGACCGTAAAGACGCCGCGGCGCACCCCTTCGAGGAAGGAGAGCTTGTCACCCTCGACCTGATTGCGGATTTTTGGGCGGACGTTCTTCGCGTGGATATGGCGGACGCGGTGCATGTACTTCTTCGCGACGTCCGCGGGATCGCTGCCGCCGAACCAGGCATGTCCCGTGTCGAGCAGCAGCTTCGTTGCCGGTCCGGTATTGTCCATCAGCTTGTCGATCTCGGCGCCTGTCTGCACGACCGTGCCCATATGGTGATGATAGACGAGATCGATCCCCTGATCCGCGCAATATTGCGCGATCGCCTCGATATCGGCGCCGAACTTCTTCCACTGATCGTCGGCGAGAGCCGGCTTGTCGGCGAGAGCTTTGCTGTCGTTGCCGTGGATGGCGTTCGACGTTTCGCAGACGATGCACACCTTGCAATCATTGGCCTTGAGCATGTCGAGATGCGGCTGGATCGCTTGTTTCTCGTCCTCGACACTGTGGTCGAGCAGGTTCAGCGAGTGCCAGCCGGATACGAAGACGAGCTTGTGCGCGGCGAGCACTTTCTTCAGTTCGTGGCCGTCGGACG
This sequence comes from Rhizobium sp. USDA 4016, assembly GCF_056279705.1. Taxonomy (NCBI): domain Bacteria; kingdom Pseudomonadati; phylum Pseudomonadota; class Alphaproteobacteria; order Hyphomicrobiales; family Rhizobiaceae; genus Rhizobium; species Rhizobium sp. USDA 4016. The sequence goes on along the minus strand of NZ_JBWCCY010000004.1, from coordinate 2,697,449 downwards.
GCATCTTGTGGCCCTTCTCGATGCCGTCGAAGCCGATCTTCTCGCAATCGCTGAGGCAGTCCTCGAGCGTCAAATGCGCGCCGATCGTGCGGTCGTCGTCATTGCTCCAGGCGATGGGGTTGGTCCCGTAGCGGATCATCATTGTCTCCGGATATGTGATTTAGCGTTGATGCTTGCGCGCTTCGACATAGTTCTTGCGCGCCTTGTTGACCTGTTCGCGCGGGCTGACCTCAGGAACGGCGACATCCCACCAGTGACCGCCGGCTTCTGTCGTGATCAGCGGGTCGGTATCGATGACGAAGACCGAGGTACGGTCGTTCTTCTTCGAATCGGCAATCGCCCTCTCCAGTTCGGCAATCGAAGAAACCTTGACCGCGATGGCGCCCATGCTCTCGGCATGCGCCCGGAAGTCGATTTCCGGCATCACCTGGTGGTAGGAGTCCTTCAGCAGGTTGTTGAAGTTCGCACCGCCCGTTTCCATCTGCAGGCGGTTGATGCAGCCGTAGCCGCGGTTGTCGAGCAGGACGACGTTCACCTTGATGCCCATCATCACCGAGGTTGCGAGCTCGGAGTTCAGCATCATATAGGAGCCGTCACCGACGAGAACGAAGACCTCCTTATCGGGGTTCGCCATCTTGGTGCCGAGGCCGCCGGCGACCTCGTAACCCATGCAGGAGAAGCCGTATTCCATGTGGTAGCTGCCGGGGGCTGTTGCTGGCCACAGCTTGTGCATCTCGCCCGGCAGGCCGCCTGCGGCGCAAAGGCCGATCGCCTTTTCCAGTTCGATCGAGCGCGTCACCGCGCCGATCACCTGCGCATCCGAGGGCAGGGCGGCATTGGTGGAAGCCATCGCCTTGTTGGCAGCATCCATCCAGACGTTCTTTTCCTTCGTCGCCCTTTCCGTGAGTGCCGCCGGTGCCTTCCAGCCGCCAAGCCCTTTCGACAGCGCCTTCAGGCCTTCGCGGGCGTCGGCGATCAGCGGCTGACCGTCATGCTTGTAGGCATCGTAGGCGGCGATGTTGAGGCCGAGGATCTTCAGCTTGTCGTTCTTGAACAGCGCCCAGGAGCCGGTCGTGAAGTCCTGGCAGCGGGTGCCGATGGCGATGATGAGATCGGTTTCCTCGGCAATGGCGTTGGCAGCCGAAGTGCCGGTGACGCCGACGGAGCCAAGCGCCAGAGGGTGGCGCTCGTCGATCGAGGATTTGCCGGCCTGGCTGACGACGACGGGAATGCCGTGGGCCTCGACGAAGGCTTTAAGTTCCTGCGTCGCCTGTGAATAGAGCACGCCGCCGCCGGAGATGATCACCGGCTTTTCGGCGGATTTGATCAGCGTGATCGCAGAGGCCAGTTCATCGGCGTCCGGCTGCGGACGGCGGATCGTCCAGACCTTTTCTTCGAAGAGGCTCTCCGGATAGTCGAAGGCTTCCGCCTGGACGTCCTGGCAGAGGGAAAGCGTCACCGGGCCGCAGTCCAGCGGATCGGTCAAGACCTGCATGGCGCGCTTCAGCGCCGTGATGATCTGCTCGGGGCGGGTAATGCGGTCGAAGTAGCGCGAGACCGCGCGAAAGGCGTCGTTGGCCGAAACCGTGCCGTCGCCCCAGTCCTCGATCTGCTGCAGCACCGGATCGGGCGCGCGGTTGGCGAAGACATCGCCCGGCAGGAAGAGCACCGGGATGCGGTTGACATGTGCGACGCCGGCCGCCGTCACCATATTCAATGCGCCGGGGCCGATCGAGGTCGTGCAGGCCATGAACCGCTGGCGGAAGCTTGCCTTTGCATAGGCGATCGCCGCATGCGCCATGCCCTGTTCGTTATGTGCGCGATAGGTCGGCAGCTCGCCGCGCACCTGATAGAGCGCTTCGCCGATGCCGGCGACATTGCCGTGGCCGAAGATCGCCCAGACGCCACCGAAGATCGGCACCTTCTTGCCGTCGACGACAGTCATCTGCTTCTTCAGGAAATGCGCAACCGCCTGCGCCATCGTCAATCGGATCGTCTTGCCCATCGGGCACCTCCCAAATGCTCTTAATTAATGCAGGCCGCGGGTTTTCAACCAGGCCTCGGTCAGTCGGCGGAAGCGTCCGGCCATGTCGGCGATTGCTTCCTCGTCAGTCATATTGCCGGAGAGCCAGGCGCGCGCCGCATCGGCAAAGATGGTGCGGCCGACGGCAAAGCCTTTTACCGAAGGGGCGGCAAGCGTTGCCTCGAAGCCCTTCACGAGCTCTTCGGCCGGCGCCTCCAGCCCGAGCAGCACGATACCGCGGCACCACGGATCGTTCTTGGCGATCACGGCGTCGATCTTCCTCCAGGCAGCCGTCGAGGCCTGCGGCTCCAGCTTCCACCAGTCCGGCTTGATACCGAGCGCGTAAAGCTCTTCCATCGCCGTCGAGATCGTGTCGTCGGTCAGCGGGCCGTTCTTGCTGGCGATGATTTCCACCAGCAGTTCGCGGCCGACCTTGCGCGCGGCCTCGAAGAGTGTGCGCAGCTTCTCCTGCTGCTTGCTCTTTAGATCGGTCGGATCATCTGGATGATAGAAGCACAGGCACTTGATGCAGTGGTCGAGCGGCCATTCGACAAGCTGCGAGCCGATATCCTGGCTGAACTCGAAGCGCAGTGGCTTCGAGCCCGGCAATTCGACCGGCCGTCCGATCCAAGAGAAATTCTTGCTCGCCGCATCGAAGAAGGCGTCACGGCCGAACCGCTCGTCGATCAGCATGCCGTAGCCGTCGCGGCCGCCGGCAACGCGCGCTGCCGCTTCGACGGCCAGCCGCTTGAAGGCGACGATCTTCTTGTAGTCGACGCCCAACTCGTCGCAAACGCTGGTGAGTTGCGACCGATGGTCGATGGCGAGCGCCATCAGCAGCGGAATATCGCCCTTGCGCGTCGAAGCCCAGTGAATGTGGTTGATCGCCTCGTCCTTGCGTAGCGCGCGGTGCTCGCTACCGTTCTTCAGGAAGAAATCGAGCTCCGCCCAGGTCGGATATTCCGGCGAGCAGAGCAGGCGGGAGACGGCAAAGGCGCCGCATGCATTGGCCCAGGTGGCGCAGGTCTTCAGCGGCTCGTCCTTCAGCCAGCCGCGCAGGAAGCCGGACATGAAGGCGTCGCCGGCGCCGAGCACGTTGAAGACCTCGATCGGGAAGCCCTGGCCGATGATGCCTGCTTCCAGATCGTCGGCAATCGGTCCGTCGTAGACGATGCAGCCCATCGCGCCGCGCTTCAGCACGATCGTTGCCGGCGAGAGGCGGCGGATTTCCTTGAGCGCGCCGAGCACGTCATCCGCGCCGGAGGCGATCAGGATTTCCTCCTCGGTGCCGACGATGAGATCGCAACCCGGCAGCGTCTCCTTCATCTTCGAAGAGACGCGGTCGGACTTCACATAGCGCTCGAAGCCTTCGGCATGGCCGGCAAGCCCCCAGAGATTCGGCCGGTAGTCGATGTCGAAGATCACCTTGCGGCCATTGGCCTTGGCGATCCGGATCGCCTTTCGCTGCGCAGCCTCAGTGTTCGGTCGCGAGAAATGTGTGCCGGACACGAGAACCGCGCGTGACGACTGGATGAAGTCCTCGTCGATATCGCCTTCGTCGAGCGCCATGTCGGCGCAGTCCGAGCGATAGAAGATCATCGGCGAAACGCCTTCTGCTTCCACCGCAAGCAGCACGAGTGCCGTCAGCCGTTCGTTGTCTGTCCGGATACCCTTGGTTTCCACACCTTCGCGCGCCGACTGCTCGATGATGAAGCGGCCCATCTGTTCGTTGCCGACGCGGGTGATCAGGCCGGACTTGAGGCCGAGGCGCGCCGTGCCGATGGCGATATTGGCAGGGCAGCCGCCGACGGATTTGGCGAACGAGCCGATATCCTCCAGCCGCGAACCGATCTGCTGGCCATAGAGATCGACGGAAGAGCGGCCGATGGTGATTACATCAAGAGACGGCTCGGGCTGCAGACCCGGATTCGAATGTGCCATGATGTCCTCCCGCTAGATTCCTGCAGGACCTTGCCGCCTGCAGATTTTGAGTAATGAAACATTGGTTCCGAGTTCTTGTCAATTCGGAATATTTATTCCATTTTCTCTTTTGCGGTTTTGGGATGGTGAAGTTTGCGCCGGCGCTCGGCGATCGCCACCGGCAGCGCCATCACCAGCGCCATGGAGGCGGAAAGCGAGCGGAAGCCGGCAAAGTCAGCTTCGGCAACCTCGAACCAGCAGGCGGCGCGGGCCGCAAGCGGCGAGAAAGCCGAATCGGTTATCGCGACGACCGGCACGCCGCGATCGGCCAACCCTTCAGCCTGGCTGAGGCTGTCGGCAGCGTAGGGCGAGAAGCTGGCGGCGATCGCCGCATCCTTCGGCGTTGCGAACTGCACCATCTCCGGATCGACCCCATTCGGCGAAGCGACGATCTGGTGGCGGATGCCAAGTTTCGAAAGGGCATATGTCATATGCGCCGTAAGCGGATAGGAGCGGCGTTTCGCTATAAGATATATGGTGTCTGCCGCCGCCAGGATATCGACGGCCCTGGTGAAGGTCTCCGTCTCGACGGTCGCCGCCATGCGGTTGATGGATTGGGTGGCCGCGGCGATGAACCCTGAAAGCAGATTGGCATCTTCGTCACCTTCGGATCGCTCCAGCGTGGCGAGGCGCTCCTCGTAGCTCAGCGTCCGGTCGCGCAGCCGCTCGCGGAAAATACTCTGGAGATCGGAGAAGCCTTCATAGCCGAGGTGACGGGCGAGCCGCACCAGCGTCGACGGCTGGACGTCCGAAGCCACCGCGATGCTCGCCGTCGTGCCGAAGGCAATCTCGTCCGGGTTGCCGAGCGCAAAGGCGGCGACCTGGGCCAACCGCTTCGGCATGCTTGCCTTGCGCTCGATGATCGTGCTGCGCAGGCTTTCGAAATCGCGGGGCACGCGCACAAATCTCTTGGTGTCGTTATCCATGCAGGCGGTCCATAGGATGAAACAAATATTCCATATTCAAAAGCATAAATGATTTCGCTTTTCGATCCTAACGGTTTTTAATTCCCTCGAAATCAAGGGTTCTGAACAATATTCGACATCGCCTGACGCAAATGACGCATCCGTGCCGCCTTGTCAAAACGGTCCAAATATTCCAAAAATCACCGCGGACATGGAGAAGAGTACGGAAAATGAACCCACTCGGCATCGGTTTGATCGGCACCGGTTATATGGGCAAGTGCCACGCGCTGGCCTGGAATGCGGTGAAGGCTGTCTTCGGCGATGTCGAGCGTCCAAGGCTCGTGCATCTCGCCGAAGCCAACGCAGACCTCGCGAAATCGCGCGCCGCCGAATTCGGCTTCGAAAAGGCGACGGCCGACTGGAAAGCGCTGATTGCCGATCCGGACGTCGATGTCGTCTCCGTTACCACACCGAACCAGTTCCATGCCGAAATGGCAATTGCGGCGCTCGAGGCCGGAAAGCATGTGTGGTGCGAAAAGCCGATGGCTCCCGCCTATGCCGATGCGGAGCACATGCTGAAAGCGGCGAGGGCTTCCGGCAAGGTAGCCGTTCTTGGATACAACTATATCCAGAACCCGGTTATGCGGCACATCAAGACGCTGATCGGTGAGGCTGCGATCGGCGCTGTCAACCACATCCGCGTCGAGATGGATGAGGATTTCATGGCGGATCCGGAGGGCCCCTTCTATTGGAAGAGTGAACTGTCTTCCGGTTACGGCGCGCTTGACGATTTCGCCGTGCATCCGCTCTCGCTGCTTTGGTATCTCTTCGGGCACGTCGAAGCGGTCATTACCGACATGGTGAAACCTTATGCCGACCGTCCGCTCATGGAAGGCGGTCGCCGTGCGGTCGAGAATCACGATGGCGCAAACGTCCTGATGCGTCTTGGCGGCGGCATCTCCGCCGTACTGATGGCAAACCGTGCCGCCTGGGGCCGCAAGGGCCGCATCGCACTGCAGATTTTTGGATCGAAAGGATCGATCGCCTACGATCAGGAACGCATGAACGAATTCGAGCTCTATCAAGCCGAAGGCCGCGGCACCGAGCAGGGCTTCCGCAAGATCCTCGCAGCGCCCGCCCACCAGCCTTATGACCGCTTCATTCCCGCGCCTGGCCATGGCCTTAGCTTCAACGACCTGAAGATCATCGAATGCCGCGAGCTGATCCGCGCCATTTCCGGTCAGCCGTCGTCCTTGGTCACGTTCGAAGACGGTCTCAGGATAGAGAGGTCGGTGCATGCCATGGCACAGTCATTCAACGAGCGCCGCTGGATCGAGATCGGCTGACGGGCAAGATCGCTTCCTGTTGACGGCGCCAAGGGCGGGGGCTACGTCTCGCCTCTATAATAACGCTGCTTCTGGGAGTGGGATCGTGACGGACAGACTGGTAATCATCGGTGCGGGGCAGGCGGGCTTCGCGATGGCAGCAAAGCTGCGCGCGCTGCACGACACCCGCCCAATCACCATTATCGGCGCCGAGGACGTTCTGCCCTACCAGCGGCCGCCGCTTTCGAAGAAATACCTGCTCGGCGAGATGACCTTCGACCGCCTGCTGTTCCGCCCCGAGCACTGGTATCCGGACAATAATGTCGAAATCCGCCTCGCGACCTGGGTCGAGCAGATCGACCGCGACAAGAAACAGGTCGCGCTGCAGGACGGCTCGATCCTTGACTACGGCACGCTGGCGCTGACCACGGGTTCGGCGCCGCGCAGGCTGCCGGCAGCCGTCGGCGGCGACCTCGACGGCGTCTATGTCGCCCGCGACAAGCGCGATGCAGACCTTCTCGCCAACGAGATGCGGCCCGGCCGGCGCGTCCTTATTATAGGCGGCGGTTATATCGGTCTCGAAGCGGCAGCCGTTGCGCGCTATCGCGGCCTCGAAGTGACCGTCATCGAAATGGCCGACCGCATTCTCCAGCGCGTTGCCGCCAAGGAAACGGCCGATATCATCCGCGCGATCCACGAGAGCCATGATGTCGTGATCCGCGAAAAGACCGGCCTTAAGCGTCTCGTCGGCAGGGATGGGCATGTTTGCGGCGCTGAGCTCTCTGACGGCTCGGTGATCGAGATCGATTTCGCCATCGTCGGCATCGGCGTCGTGCCGAACGATCAACTGGCCAAGGAGGCCGGTCTTGACGTTGCGAACGGCATCCTCGTCAACGAATTCGCCCGCACCTCGGACACGTCGATCTTTGCCGCCGGCGATTGCGCCGTGCAGCCCTGGCAGGATGGGCGGATAAGACTCGAATCGGTGCAGAACGCCGTCGACCAGGCTGAAGCCGTCGCTGCGGTCATCGCCGGCGGCGACGCGCCCTATGACCCGAAGCCGTGGTTCTGGTCCGATCAGTATGACGTGAAGCTGCAGATCGCCGGCTTCAACCTCGGCTACGACGAAACCCTTTTGCGCCCCGGCGCCCGCGAAGGCGCGCATTCCGTCTGGTATTTCAGGAACGGCCAGTTCATCGCCGTCGACGCGATCAATGACGCAAAGGCCTATGTGACGGGCAAGAAGCTGCTGGAAACAAAAATCAATCCCGACAAGGCCGTGCTGGCAGACGCGGCCGCCGATCTCAAGCAGTTGCTGGCTTAAGATCACAGCATTGTTTTCTTCCCGGGTGGAAGCCGAAAAAGCGCTTGCTTCACCTGCCGAATGACTCTATCAGGGCTCCCACCGGAGAGGTGGCCGAGTGGTCGAAGGCGCTCCCCTGCTAAGGGCGAGCCTTAGAAAAATTCCCCTGTAAGTTATTGTTTTCATTGCTGTTTTCAGAAGTAGTAGCTTCGGCTTCCGACTTGGCACTATTTTGTGCTTTGTTTTCAACGCCTGCGCCAAAGATGGAATCTACTAGGTCGTGACCAGCGTCGGCTTTTGCATAGGTATCCATCATCACTTTTGGGCTGGCCCAGCCTCCAAGTTTGGCCGCCGTGACCGGATCTACGCCCTTTCGGACTACCAATTCTGTGGCGAACGAAACACGGCCAGATGAGTGCGGCGGTGCGTATGAAATCCCGGCACGGTTGCACGCCGTCTTCCAGCCGTTGTAGACCGCGTGACGGCTAGCGTAGCCAAACACGCCGTTTATCTTCCTCTTGTTCGACCGATTGGGGATGCGAGGCTGGCTCATAAGCTCGGCCAGCATGTCGGCCATCGTCTGCGAAATAATTGCCACTCGCGGGTCTGTCTTTGTCTTGGTAAGCGCGACGGTCCTTGCCACCAGATCAACGTCCTCCGGCATCACGCGACAAGCTTCGCTGATCCTTGCCGCTGTCTCCCACATGAAGCGGGCCATAGCGGCCATGCCGAACGAAAGCGCATGCTCAGCGAACTTCTCATGCCATGCCGCATCGATCGCCTTTTTCTTCTTGACGGTCCCGACGTCGAACTTGTCAATCTTGATCTGCCGTCCGTCTTCGGCCTGGTAGGCGTGATTGATGATAGCCTGAAGCGGCGTGATTACCTGCCGGTTGAGCGTCGACGGCACCGCGTTAGGATACAGGTCTTTTGCGTGCTCGCGGACCCACGCCGGTTTTATGGTGCGGATTTTAACTGCGCCCCACTTCTCGACGATTTTCTCTAGGAAGCGGGCGTCCTTCCCATCAGCCATGTATTTGACGGCCGCGTCGGCGACCGTCATGTCTACATCATGGCCGCGAAGGTTCGCCAGTTTAAGCTGAGCTACCCTCTCGTCCGCATATTCTTGCGCTTGCTTTTTCGAATTAAAGCCAGTGCTTTTTCGGTGCTGACGCCCATCGATGGTGACTGTGTAGTAGTAGACCTTTCCTCGTTTGAAGACTTTGGCCATTTCCTGTTTTCCTCTTGCAGAAGGGACGGGATGTCTGTCGACGAGATCAGCATTGATCTCCCAATCTTAAGAGACACGCCAACGCGGCGCGCCTTCTCCCATACAGTCCGAGCTGTCATATTGACGCCGCTCGATGCCGTGATTCGTCTGGCGACCTCTTCTGGAGTCAAGAGGGTTTCAAGGATATCGCCGTTGTCGTTTGCTGGTTGGTGGGTCATGCCTCGACCTTTCGCGCGTTCATCATTTCGCGCGTTTCGAACATCGGATGCTTGAGCCGAGGATGATAATTCAGCCGCCAATCGCGCAAGTTAAAACCGTCGAACTCGATCTGATTGCGGCAGGAGTCGCAATACCAAGAGTAAGAGCCGTGGTTAAACCAGCGTGCCGGTGCCGCCTGGCATCGCGTTCTGTTGCAGGAGCCGCCTTCTTGTCCCTTGTCTGGCTTGTTCGGGCCGTCGTAGTCGCCGTATGCCATTACCGCAACACCTCCCGAACGCCACCTTCCAACCCCTCGCCCATCGGCTGGTAACTCTGACATCCGACAAGCGCCACGGAAGCCAGGATAATCAGGATCCAGAGCAGCCCCGAAATCGGGACTGCGTTCTTAATTCCGTGCGCCGCGCTCATGCTGTCACCTGCCGTGGTGCGTTGTCGTTATCGTTTGCCGCTTCTGCCGCAACCTGTCGCAGCTTGGCGGAGATCTTCCGATGGCGGCTTGCCGTGCGTTCGCGGCCGAAGTGGTCGCGCTCGTGCCACGCGGCTACGGCAAGCAAGCGGCTTGCTGGGATTGTGGCGTCGAGGTTGTCGACGACTTCGGTTCCTGTGCCGTTGTACGGCGGCGGCGCGGCGGGCTGTTTGTTGGGTTGTCTTGGTTTCTGCTGCTGTTTCTGCATGCGGGTCTCCTTCTGTGGTGGTTGGTGGTTGGTGGTTACTTGCGGTAGGAGGCGCGGATAGTCGGATGCCACTTGATTGCCGACAGACGCTCCTCGTCGGTTAGTTTTCGGGAAGCGTTCTGAGGATCTTCTCGCCAGGACCAACGCGCGACAAAGTCGACAGCGCCTGACAGCCTGCCTTTCTCCGCTTCCAGAGACGCGCAACGTGCTCGGAGGTCGGTGATGAGGGTGATGGCTTCACGCGCCTCGTCTGCAGACAAGTGGCACTCGTCATCAAACTCGGCGTGGATGCGGCCAAGGATGCGTTCAACGATATCCATCTCAGCCCTCCTTCTCATTGCCGACAGGCGAAGGGCATTCGCAGGAGAGAAACCCACCGCCTGCGCAGCGAACGACGCCGCCACTGTGCTCGTAAGACTTGCCAATCTCATACTGATAGTCTCGGCACTTCCAGTCTTTGCCGAAACCCTTGTAGGTGGTCATCTCGGTGACCGTCTCGGTAGTGTCGATTGCAGGCGCACTCGTGGCTCTCTTTGCCATGTTTTAAAATCTCCTCTTGGTGTGGTGTGGTGGTTACTGGTGCTGCACGACGTACGGCAGCCATATCGAAACGGCGGCCACGAAGGCGCATCCCGAAAGCGCGCCGATCAGGTCTTTGATGAAGTCGCGGAGTGTGAAGCCGTCGGTCATCACGCAGCCTCGCTCATGCGGGCGGCGAAATCGCAGCGGCGAATCTCCTTGGCTCCAAGCCGGAGCTTGAATTCGCGCGCCGTGATGCCGTGGTAGTCGCTCACCACCACCTTGCCGTCGACGAGATAGACGTAGTCGGCGTAGATCGTGTAATCGTCCGGCAGGATGGTTTCGGTGGAGAGGTGCGCGTTCATGCTGCGCCCCCATGCTTCGCAAGGAGTTCGTCGACCGCGGCGCGCGCCGACACGACAAGGCCGGTGTCGAGATAGTTGGCGATGGTGCGGATGCCGGTCAGGATGGGCTCGACGGCCTCTGCGAACATCTCGTCTGTGCGATCAGCCCAATCCTTTTGAGCGGCAGCCTTTCCTTCTTCCATGCTGTCGCAGCCGAAGTTGTCTTCGTCGTGATATTCGTCAAAGCAGTAGCCCCAGCGGAAGCTGGAACCGTCCCGCTCCACGTAGTAGCTGCCAAACGGCGTGTGAGCAGATTCGCGCGTGCCGTATGTCCACGACCACTTCAGTTCAGGAACGACGCCCATCACTCCGCCTCCATCTCAGCCAGCAAGCGGCCAGGCTTCTGGTGGCGCAACGCAAAACGACCGCGGCAATCTACATTGCGCGGCTTCGGATGGCGTTTGGCTTTATGGTCAGGCTTGCGGAAGGGCTCGGCACTTCCAGCGGCACAGCCAACTGGCGCCCCGCCAAGAACGTACTCATCATCGATAATTCTTCTATCAAGCATTGCAATCTCCTCAGTGGTGCCGCGTGGTTAGGTGTGCGGTGAGGAGATTTATAAGTGATTATTATAAGCGTGTCAACATGATTGTGTAAGCAAATTGTATCAGGCGTACTTGCCCGAAAGCACGATCGGATGGACGCTCACAACGTCGTCCTTATCGAACTCAAGCTTCTTGTGCGGATTGTATTGCTGTAGCACAAGCTTGTTGCCGCTCCAGCCGATGAATTCCTTTATATAGCCGTGCGGCGGATCGCCATCTTCGCGCGGCTTTATCTGCACGATGACGTCATCGCCACGCCGTGCTGGCCTGCCGGGATGGACGAAAACGGTCTCGCCTGGTCGGTAGCGCGGAACCATCGATTCGCCGTCGACCCAAACGCTGTATGCATTTGGGACATTCACCAGCGACGGAGGGCAGGCGACATAATCCTGAATCTGCCCATTGAATATGTACTCGCCTTCTGAGCCTCCGGCCGCTTCGCCCAGTACCGGAAGCATTCGGCCAGGCTTGGTTACGGGCAAGACTTCCATCATTCGCGCATTGGGCGGCTCCGGCTCCATAAATGAACGCATCGACGATATCTCCTTGAGCCCCTGCACAACGGACGGCGGCAGCTTCGTGTTCTTTTCTGGGTCGCGGCCAGCGTCCTTCATGAGCTCGCGCATTTCCTGCTCGTCGATCTTCAGCATCCTGGCGATCTCTCGCCAATACGTCGACGACGCAGCGCGCCCGTTAAACAGGTTGTTAACCGCCTGTTGCGTGATGTTGAGCTCGCGAGCGATGTCGGCCTGCGTCACGCCTGTGGCTTTTGATTGCTCTTTCAGCTTTTCCGTCAATTTGCTCATAAAAAAATCCCCTTGTTATCAATTGTTTAGCACAATTGAACAATTTTAGCAATAGAAAGCACTTGCACAACTGATTGAGTCATGGCAATCATATGCTTGTAAACGGAACAAGACGCAAAAAAGCGCAGGCCGTTTAAAGGCCTAACCAAAACAAAATGCAAGGCCCCAATGAGGGCACTAACAAGAGGAGAGGCGAGAATATGGACAATGAAGCAACAACCCCAAGAAGAAGATTTCAGTCCAGCAATACGCATACCGACAGAAGAAGAATACGAGACGTCAGGGCGTACTACAGAAGAAGACACGCATGGCCCGCAAGAGGGCCGCCGCCGCCCCAATGTAATGAGTAGGGGCGGCTTCGCTCCCTAGACCAAAAAGGAGTTTTGGTGTGGGGAGCCAACAACTAAACGACAACCAACAATCGATCGCATCCCACAACCTTTTGAGAACGGCGGCCACAAGATCAGCGAAACCCAAATGAGCGACGCTGCCGTTCCCAATACCATAGCCCACTGCGTCCATCGGAATATTGAGAACCCATACAGGCAGCGCCGCAGAGGGCCAATCACCAGAGGAGACGAAATGAACTTTCACAGCAGACGCGCCACCGGCGCCAGAAACGAAAGCCTGCAGTCTGCGGCGCAGCGCATTTATGATGACGCTGAGCGAAATACGCAAATTGCAGAGAAGGCGATGCTGCTAGAAATCCGCAAGCGGCCCTCCTTGCATGAAGAAGCTTTCCGTATCGCAGCTAGCGTTGTCATCAACGAGCGGATGCGGAATGACAGATCGGCCGCCATGCGCGGTCAGGATATCGGCGCGGTCACCGTGCCATCGGCTGAAGTCGCCAACGATGCGCCAGCCAAGTTCACGCCACAGAGCGCGGCATCAGTAGCCGCCAGTAACGCAGCGTTCAAGCGCTTCGCAGTTACGCTCACCGGCATCTACCTCACACCATTCAAATTCGGCGGCCAGGATATAATTCTCGGCAAGGCCACACCTGAAGAACTAAGGCCAGTCGCGGCGCACTACCTTGGTCAGGGTGCAACGATGGTCCGCACGGCTCGCTGGCTCGAGAAAATCATCGCCAGCGCAAAGGACGGCCAGCCAATCCACCAGTCGCTTGGCCTGAGGGACATAGAGCGCATGAAGGATGATGCATTCAGTTCCGACGTGTGAACGTCGGTGGGCGGCCAGCGATGCAGCAAAAAACCCATGTACCTCTCGCCGCCCAATATTTTGCAGATCGGCCATGACTACGACGATGTCCAAGGACGCTTCGCCGATCTGCTACCCTTTTGCTTGTCGGTGCCGAGGTAGTTTCGCAACCCTGACGGCGCGCGCTGCAGGGCCATCAGAACAGCGCAACCCAATATGAAGTTGCCCGGCAGTCACCACACCGAAACCCAGAGGAGACCACCAGATGAACATGACAATTTCGCCAGCAGCACTTTGCGCGGCAATCGAGACAGCCAGCGGCCAGAAGACCCAAGATCACCATCCAGTTAACGCCGCTGGCGCACCCATTCCTGATGCGGCCACCGACCGCACCAAGACCAACACAGTAACGCCGTGTCAGGAGCCTTTCACTACCGCAACCCGCCACCACGAGACAATCAGCACCGTCCTCTATTTCTACCGTCTTCGCCAAGACATGATCCGCGCACGCACCAAACTCATTCTTCAAGGGCAGGCCAGCCTTAGGCGCCTTTTTGACGGCGACAAAGAGCAGGCTGCGTCGGCGTGGTCAGATGCAACGAAGGACGAGACGCACGAGTTGCGCGGCATGCTTTCGCCATACATAGCGGCGCTAGAAGTCCTCGACAAGCAGCAAGCGGAATACGAAAAACATCTCGTAAAGGCCGTGAAGGGATTGCCGATCTACCAGTGGGCCAAGTCGGTCAAGGGCCTCGGCGATCTCTCTCTGGCCTGCATCATCGGTGAGGCAAGCGGCTACGGCAAAGAAACCGGCGAGTTCTACTCCGTTGGCGACTTCAAGTCCGTTTCTGCGCTATGGAAGCGCATGGGGCTGGCAGTTTTGAACGGCCACCGACAAGGAGCGCCAGGCAAGGGCGCTACGGCGGACGACTGGATCGTTGAGGGATACAGCAAGACGCGCCGGTCGGTCATGTGGAACGTTGGCAACAGCCTGATCCTCTCCATGGGGAAGTTCCGCCCCGTCTTTGGCGAAGACGTTCGCGCCAATCCAGAATACACCGAACTGCAGTGCGTGTTCGCCGAGCGGGCGCGATATGAGGCGGAGCGATTGCCGCACAAATGCGGCGCGGCGATCAAAGAAAGCAAGACGGGCAAGGACAGCTACACGTTGCACGCAGCGAACCGCGCCAAGCGATACACCGAGAAGCGGCTGCTGCGGATGCTTTATTCTGAATGGCGTCGGTCTATGGGCTGACGCTGTGGGGCGGCCACGATCGGGACGGAAACCAGAAACATCTCGCCGCCCCACTAATCTTTTGCTGATCGGCCAAGGAAGAATCTAAAGCCCAGGTGCCGCGGCGCCGATCAGCAAACCAAATTCTCGCAACCAACCAACCACAGAAGGAGACGAAAATGCTTGAAGAACTTATCTCTACCCTCGCAGCTCGGGGCGTTAAAGTTCAATTGACCGCGACAATGAACGGCACTCGCGGCATCAGGTACGATGCATTTATTGAAAACAGGAACTACTGGGAAGGCGTAAATGCTTTTCCATGTTTCGATTTCACAGTCGGCGCGTGGGATGTCGAGACCCTGAAAGCCAGGATTGACGAGAAAATGATAATCGTCGAGCCGTTGGTTAAGCACATGAATGAAGTGCGGGCAGCAAACTCTGGGAGCGTTGAGCCGAACTGCGATCCAAAGACGGCGCTGGAACAGCCGCTGGTTCACGCATAGGGCAAAACACATCCTCCCTCAAGCTGACCCGAAGGCCACCACCACGTGATTATCAGCTTGGGGGAAGGAGTTCCTACTATCTCGGAGGAGGAGACTGGCCCGTGGCTAGCCGTAAAACTCCGGATTTCGATACTGCCACCACAGCAGCGTTGCTTGTTTACCAGACAAGCAACAAATTTGTCAAGAACTACCTGAGATTCTTTCAGAAAGGACAATGACGTGTATTGCCTGAACATCGCGAATTGTCGTTGTCCCTGCGGAATATCGGCTAATAGTTGCCGTGTTGTCGGCAAGGCTCTCCAGCCTCCCGAGCCAGGCGATACCACCTTTCGCATGAACCACGACGTCATGACCGACTTGCGGCCATATATTCGAGTCGAGCCAAGCTTTACCCCCAAGAACGAGGACTGGCTCCATCACCTTGGTATCTACCGTGATCGCATAACGACCCTCTGGGATATGCTTATGGCGTCGACCATAGGGTGGAAAGGAAAACTTACCCTCCTTTCGGTCGGTAACCTTGCCGTGAACGTACGCCATTCCGAAGACACCAACCTTCGGTATCTTCTTGGTTCCACGACTGTCTACCGCCTCCTCAACAAGCTCTGCGACCATATCTGGGGAAATTCTGAGAAAATTGGCGATCGACGGAAACATTTCCTTTCGCGGGAGTGTGCCCAACTTCCAACGGTTGAATGTCTGCTGAATCCAATTGTGTTTTTCGGCGATCTCACGGTCCGTGAGTTCTTGTCGCTTTTGCTCATTAACGAGCATCTGCGCGAGCCTCGTCTTTGCAACTTCCGCAGACCGTGAAGGCATCAATATCACCTTGCATAGGAGAGCCGGTTAACACTACACATTCACGTATTACAAATTTGTCAATGCGTCAACCAAGCGCCTTGACACGCCTTAAGGTAAAACTTCACCACAAAGAGGAGACCCTATGGATAATCAGACTGAGGAAATGCGCGCCCTGAAAAAGCAGGGCATGTCGCTTAGACAGATCGGCGACAGATTCAATATGAGTGGCCCAGGCGTATTCTATCGCCTCGGCGGCGAAAAGAAGACACGGACTGCACCGCCCGCAGCCAACGACAACAAGATCGTGAAGATGATGCCGCACAACGGCGGCTGCTCGACCGTTAGCGGCGAGATGCCGGTCTCGTTGAGACGGGTGGCCACGTTGGACGTCGCCGAAGTTGCGCCGTCCGACCGGGAACTCATCTTGGCCGGTCTGGCCGACATGCAGGTGGCGGCATGAGTTGCCCTGATTGCGACTGCATCGAGATCGGCGACGTCGTCGAGCACAAGATGAACACCAGCGTTTTCGGCATCGTCATCGGGTTCATGGGGAGCCTCGTTATTATCCGCGTCAGCCCGACGCTGGATGTTCTGCAGTTCCACGAATGGGAATTGCAGGTCGCCGATGACGACGAAATTCCTACGCCCGACGCCGCTGAACAGCCCGTCGGCGACAACGTCATCAAGGTCGATTTCACCAAGGGGCGCGCGTTGCGTCCGGACAGCAAAACGGAAGGAGCAGCGTGATGGGGAAGTTTAAGAAGGGTGACTTGGTTCGCGTTATTGACAATAGCGGGGCACCGAGCAGCTTCGTGATCGGCGAGGTCTGCGAAGTCGAATCCGTGCAGAGCGATGGATACATGAAGATCGTAGGCAAAACGAGCGGCATGTATGACTATCGCTTCGAACTTGCGCCGGCCTGGCAGCCGAAGGTCGGCGATCGGGTGCGTATGAGAGAAACCTACAATGGTTTTGGCGCGCCCGGTGATGAAGGTGAAATTATTGAGGGGCCAGACTATGGCGGTGACTTCAAGGTAAATTTCACCACAGGGTCGCAAGCTGGTGTTTGGTGGCATGTGCCTGCAGAGCACATCGAGCCGCTGCCCGTTGCCGCCGAGGCGCAACCTGCAGCCTTTACCATCGAAGCCGGCAAGTTCTACAAGACCCGCGACGGCCGGAAGGTCGGGCCGATTGAACGGTACGAAAGCGGCGAGACTTACTGGAAGGCCCCATGGGTCGGCGGATTCGGCCCGTACTGGTGCGACTCAGGTGAATTCCACAAGGGGGAAGAGAGCCCATATGACCTCATCGCCGAATGGGGCGACGAGCAGCCCGCCGTCATGGCAAGCAACGACAACGCAGCGCCGACATTTGGCGATATCCCTGTTGCGGCGCTCGCTAAGCCGAAATTAAAGGTGGGTGACGTTGTGCGATCTACGATCGACGATGTCGACATTACGAAAGGCTACGACTACGAAGTTCGTGAGGCGTTCGAGGATGGCGACGTTTGCGTTCTCGATGATGCCGGAGATTATTGGACGCTCGAATTTCGCAACGTCGAACTCATAACGCCAGCCGCCACCACCCAGCCCGCCGCCATCGTCGCCCTCATCGAGGACGGCCAGCCGAAGCCAAGCTCGCGGCCATACGTCCACGCCACCGTCGAAAGCGCAACGGCCGAAGCGGAGCGCCTTGCTGGCATCCACAAAGGCCAGGAATTCGGCGTCTACGTGCTCTCTGGCACGAAGAAGGTCGAGAAGCCTGTGTACGAGCACGAATGGCAGCGCTTTGCCGCCGAGGGGCGGAAGATTGATGCCATCCGCCTGTTGCGGCAAGCAACAGGGCTGCATCTGGCCACCGCGAAAACCGCAGTAGAAGACTGGGTTCTACGCGCCGCCTAACATCACCAAACACCGCCACCACCACAACGCCTCCTGCACCAGCAGGAGGCAGAGGAGAGCCTATGTCCAGACAGACAGACCGTGCCGATGCACGGCAAGCCAAAAAAGTTGAAATCGCCAACGTCCGAGTTGCTGCTCGCGCAGCATTGCGGAAGACAAAGGGGCTAACCGGCCTATCCAAGTCTCAGGCCGCTGGCTATCCGGCGAGCCTCCACGTACCGTTCCTCGTGACCGGCAAGGAGTATCCGTTCAGCAGCAAGCGTCAGAATGCGAAATATGCTCGGCTGGCCGCAGGTTATGAACTGGCGGCCGCAGCATGAAGAGCCCTTGGAAAGACCCGCCACTCACTAACACGCCGCTCGATTACCCAATCCACGTTCCTGCGGACGGCTATGTTCCGGACCACGACGTCGACAGCAAGGGCCACAAGCGCGGATCCAAGAAGTACCGTCCATGGAACGATCCTGACAACTCGTTCAGGTTCAAGGCGCCGACACTGCGACGCGCAACAATCGCGGCACTCGTCGCTGGCGTATCGGTCGGCATCTCAATGGTTGCGCCAGCAGTCGCCATCGGCGCAGTTGCGATTGCAATCGTTAGCGGTGGCGTCTGGGGAGCCGACAAGCTCATCAAGGCAATCGACAGCCATGGCGAATAACCACCCTTATACCACACCCGTCGGCAACCAGCCGTCGTCCGACACCTGCTGGCCGCCAGATCCATTCAGTTGGTGGCCGGTCCTCATCGCGGTCCTGATCATCTTGGCCGTGTGCTATTTCTAGGAAGGAGAGAGAATGTCTGTTTTTGACAAACTGAGATCGAGCAAGCGCAAGACGCCTCCGGTACTCGCCTTGTACGGCATTGGCGGCATCGGCAAGACGACGCTTGCTGGCGAATTTCCGGATCCGATCTACCTGCACACCGTCGGCGAGGAGACGCCCGTCGATCTCGACGTGCCCTCCATCGAAATCGAAAACTACAATGAGATGATGGACGCGTTCGAGCACCTGCTAACGCAGGAGCACGAATTCAAAACCGCTATCATCGACAGCCTGGACGCTTTCGAGAAGATGGTTTGGAACTACACCTGCAGCCGCATGGGCTGGGACACGATCGACAGTAACGATAAGGGCTCCCCGACAGCCTTCGGCAAGGGATATCTCGAGGCCGACAATGATTGGCTTGAATACATGGCGGCGACACGCGCACTCTCGCGCGCCGGCATACACGTCGTGCAAATCCTGCACAGCAAGGTCAAGGCTTTCAACGACCCGCTCGTCGATTCCTATGATCGATATCGACCGAAACTGCAGGACCGCGCCACCGATATCATCATGGAGAAGAGCGATGCGCTCCTTTTCATGAGCAAGCGCACGTCGGTGAAGCAAGTCGACAAGGGCTTCGGCAAGAAGGAAAACAAGACTGAAGGCATGTCTGGTGCGGATCGCGTCATCTACACTGATGAGCGAGCCGGCTTCCTGGCAAAGAACAGGTTGAACATGCCACCCACCATCAAATTCACGAAGGGGCGAGGATTCGCTGAGTTATCGAAATACTTCTACACGCCGCATGCGCCGGTGGAAGAGGAAGCCGCATGAGGTTCAACTGCGGCCCAACTGAGCAACAGCGAAGACAGGCGGCACGAGATCATTGGTGCAATTGGCACTTATGGTTCGCGTGGTTCCCTGTCCGGGTAGGCGACAACGACTGCCGCTGGCTGGAATACGTCTATCGGAAAGCGGCAGGCATTCACAACGCAGGGCTAATCATGGAGTTCACGCCCTACGAATTTAAATACCGCGCAGCCTAACCACCACACCACACAGAAGGAGACTAAAACTTTGGCTAGACTTGGCAATACGTTCAATGCGACCGAGCACGACACCGAGCAGCGCGACTACGAAGAGTTGCCGAACGGCGATTACCAGCTTGAAATCGAAGCATCTGACGTCGTGAGCGGCGACAATGGAACCGGCCTCAAGACAACGATGGTCGTTGTCGCTCCGGAAAAATACAAGGACCGAAAGCTCTTCGGCTATTACAACCTCGAACATTCTAACGCCGATGCGCAGCGTATCGGCCAGCAGCAGTTCGCTTCGCTGTGCCGCGCGATCGGCGTCGACTCCGTCGAAGATTCAGAAGAGCTGCACTACCGAAACTTCACCGCAAAGGTCGCTCTCGGCAAGGCATCCACCAACAAGAAGACCGGCCAGCAGTATCCGGCGCGCGCCGAGATCAAAAAATACTACTTCCCAGACGAAGGCAATGTTCCGGAGCCGGCGATCGACGCCAACCAGCCAGCCGCTGCGCGTCCTGCGGCTCCTGCCAATGACAATAAGCCTGGCGTGCGCCAGGCCGCGCCTGCTGCTGCGTCCACAGGCGCACGCCGTCCTTGGGGCAGCAAGTGATGGGGTGGCCACAGGTCACCTACGTAGCCCTGCTTGCCGCTAGCGTCGCAATTTCGACCGTGAAGCACGGCCAGCCGCGCGAGCCGTACAGCATCTGGACGTCTCTTATCGGCGTCGGGATCTCTGCCGGCCTGCTCTACGCAGGCGGCTTCTTCGGCTAACCACCACCTCGGCGGGTCGTCACCAGCGGCCCGCCTAATTCACCACCAAGAGGAGACCACCGTGGGCGACAAGAATTTTAAATGGTACGTCGCGGACAGCATCGATGCTGAAATTTTCAGCAGCAAGCATGACACTCGCGAAGAGGCCATCAAGGAAGGGTACGGCGTCTACGACAAAGACCCTTTCGTTATTATCGAGGCGGACAAGGCCGTCGTAAAGCCGAACCTAAGCACCGACTGGATCGTCGAGAAAATTATCGAGGATCTGGAAGAGAATAATCCGGAATGCTGGGGCGAAGATGGCCCCGACGATCCGTGGCAGAACATTCCCGCACTGGAGACGGCGATAGAGGCGGCTGTTGCAAAGTGGCTGGTCGACAACCCGCCGAAGACATTCTGTGTCGACGAGTTTCGCACCACGGAATTCTTCAACGGCGCGACCGCCTAACCACACGCCGCACGGCAACCAACCGTGCGGCAACCACACCACAAGAGGAGACCACCACTATGCGCCTTACAATCCAGCGCCAAGACCTAGCGCGCGTCCTGACGAATGTCGGCCGCGTCATCGAAAGTCGCAATACGATTCCGATCCTCGGCAACGTGCTGCTCACGGCCACAGAGGGCCGCCTGCAAGTCACCGGCACCGATCTTGATATCGTCGCCACCGATTCTGCTGCGGCCACTGTAGAGCAGCCTGGCGCCGTCTGCGTCGATGCTAAACTTTTGGCCGACATCAGCAAGAAGGCGGGCGGGGATGTTTCGCTGTCACTGGATGGTGACAAGCTGATCGTGAAGAGTGGTCGTAGCGTATTCAAACTCGGCACGCTTCCGGCAGCCGACTTCCCGTCGCTGGACGGCGGCAAGTTCGACGCCACGTTCGACGTCGATCTAACCGCCCTGTTCGCGCCTGTCGCGTTCGCCATGTCGACTGAGGCTACAAGATTTTATCTCAATGGCATCTTTCTCCACGTAGTCGAAGGCAAGCTCACGGCGGTCGCAACTGATGGTCATCGTCTCGCTCGCCTTGTGTGGCAGGAGCAGGATGCTTTCGCAGGCATCATCGTGCCAGCAAAGACCGTCGGGCTCATCCCGAAAGGAATCGTAAACGTATCAATCAGCGACTCAAAGATACGTATTCAGAGTGGCGATTTGACATTGGTCTCCAAAGTCATCGACGGCACCTTTCCAGATTACCAGCGCATTATCCCATCCGCCAATGACAAGGAAATCGTCGTCAACCGCGATGAGTTCCTGAAGTCTGCCGACCGCGTGGTGACTGTGTCTTCGCAAAAGAGTCGCGCCGTCAAACTGGCAATCGCCCCCGGTTCAGTTGTCTTCTCGGCTCATTCTGACGTTGGTGACGCCAACGATGAGATCACGGCTGATTACAGCGGCGATCCTATCTCGATCGGGTTCAATAGCCAATATCTCAAGGATATGCTCAGCGTCTTACCTCCTGGCGAGGTTACCTTTGCCCTTTCGGACAATGGCGCGCCTGGCCTCGTCACAGGTGGGGCTGACGGCTGGCTCGGCGTAATTATGCCCATGCGCGTGTAATGGTCGATATAACCCCCGACTATCTGCTCGAACGGCTGCGCTATGATCCCGAGACTGGAAAGTTGTTCTGGCGCGTAGCGGCGCCGGAGCATTTCAAGTTGCGTCGCACGCATCTGGCCTGGAACACACGGTTCGCGGGCAAAGAGGCCGGCTCTCTGCTGAATCCAGGCTACCTCTACATCAACATCAAAAAGAAGGTGATGCTTGTTCATCGCATCATCTGGGCGATGGTCTATGGCTATTGGCCGGAGCAGGTCGACCACATCAATCACGTTCGTACTGACAATCGGCTGGCAAACCTCAGAGAGGTTTCCGCATCCGGCAACGCACAGAACATCGGCATGCCGATAGACAATACAAGCGGTCACGTCGGCGTTTACTGGTTCAAGACGCGCAACGTTTGGTATGCGCGAATCAAGGTAGGCCAGAAGAATTACCACCTCGGATATTTCGCCAATAAGTCTGACGCCATTGCCGCACGCGCCGCGGCGGAGATGCGCTTCGGCTTCCACAAGAACCACGGCATTCCGGCCAACGACAACCGCCTTCTGGAGGCATCAGCCTAATGGCACCAATTCCGCGCCCAGAATCCAGCACCGTCCGCGCCATTTACGCCGCTTACGAAGCTGCCGCAGAGAACTGGGACTCTCTCGGCATCTCCGTTGGCGAAGCAAACGCGGAATGCGATCGCTCACTTTGGTATTCCTTCCGTTGGTGCACGCCACTCGAGAAACATCACGGTCGCCAGCTTAGGCTCTTTGCGACCGGCAATCTTGAAGAGGAACGTCTAGTCGAGGATCTGGAGCGCATCGGCGTGGACGTCTACGGCCAGCAAGAACGCATTCGTCTCGTCGGTTCTCACGTTCGCGGCAAATGCGACGGAAAAGCCATGGGAATTCCAGAGGCGCCCCGCACAGAACATTTGCTAGAATTTAAAAGTAGCAACGCCAAAGGCATGAAATCCATCATGAAGGACGGCTGCAAGGTTGCGAAGCCGCTTCATTTCGGACAGTGCCAGCTTGGCATGCATGCATTTGGATTGACGCGATGCCTCTATCTTGTCGCGTCAAAGGACGACGACACGCTCTATGCCGAGCGCATTGAATACGACGTGGAGTTCACGTTGCGTTTGTTGGCCAGGCTTGAACGGGTCATTAATTCGCCGGAGCCGCCGTCACGGATTTCCGACAAGCCTGACTACTTCGGCTGCATGTTCTGCAGGCACAAGGCCGTCTGCAAGGAAGACGCCTGGCCTCGTGTCACGTGCCGGAGTTGTCTCTACAGCACGCCAGAAATGGGCGGCGATGGACACTGGTCTTGCAGTCGGTTCAGTAAGCCGATCTCATTCGACGAACAGAAATCAGCCTGCCCAGCCCATTTGACGATTCCCGCCCTCGTTCCGGGTGAACAGATTGATTGCGACGAGGCGGCGGAGACCGTGACGTACCTTTTGCGAACCGGAAAGACATGGATCGACGGCGCTACCAACGCCTAACTGTCCATAAATGGCGAACCAGCCAGGGTTATTAGCCATAAACGAACCACACACCACACCAAGAGGAGAAGCAATGCCCACCACCGCACCAGCGAACGACAACACACCGCGGCCAGCCGAGTTCGACCAGCGCCTCGTCAACCACTTGCCGCTCATCCAGAAGATTGCTGGCAAGTGCGCACGCGGCACCGACGAGCGCGACGACCTTGTCAACGACACGGTCGCCTATGTCCTCTCCAGTTGGCAGAACTTCCGGCCTGAAGGCAGCTTTCACAAGTGGCTGACTTATCAGGTTCGTTGGATTGCGACAGAGAAAGTCCGCAGGAGGATCCGCCGCGAGAAGCATCTGCGCCAGGTCGATGGTGACGCGTTTATTGAGAACGCATCGACGCCGGCAAGCCAGCCATCCGCCGTGGAGTTGCGCGAAGCATTACTGAACATGCCAGCCGGCCGCGATGGCGAGATCGTCATGCGCAGAGCCATGGGCGACACGCTCGATGAGATAGGCCGTGACTACGGCATCGGGCGCGAGCGCACTCGCCAGCTTGAAGAGCGCGGGCTGGCGACGCTGAGGAAGCGCGTCAAGAGGGCGGCGTGATGGGGAAAACACACGAAACCATGACGGAAGAAGGCGTCTGCCCGCGCTGTGGCGAAGGCGAACTTTACCGCGACAGCGCAGACGTTGGTGTCGGCGTGATCTATGGCCCATGGGGATGCCCATGCTGCGGATGGTCCGAGTCAGAGGCATACGACCTTGATTTCGGTGGCGGCGTTCAAGAGAACGGCTCGTACCTAGATCCATATGGCGGCCTTACGCCAGCCAGCAATCCTGTTGCCATCATGCTGGCGCGGGAAGCAAAAGCAGGATGCCGCTAATGCTTGAACTCCGCGACTATCAACGAGCCGCCATCGACAAGCTCTATGAATATTGGGCCAACGACGGAGGCAACGGCCTTATCGTTCTGCCTACGGGTGCGGGCAAAGCCTTGGTGCTATCAAAGATCATTGAGGAATTGCTCGCCGACTATCCCGATATGCGTATCCTCAATATCACGCATAGCAAAACTCTGGTTGCGCAGAATTTCAAAGAATTCATCGGGTTGTCTCCGTTTGCTCCAGCGGGAATTTATTCTGCTGGCCTTGGGAGACGCGACGCTCGCGCACAAATCTTGTTCTGTGGCATTCAGTCCGTAGCTAACAAGACGGATGAATTGGGCGATATCGACCTTGTAATCGTGGATGAAGCCCACGCAATTTCAAGGAACGCCGACACGCTATACGGCAAGTTCTTCGCCGGCGTGAAGGCTCGCAACCCGGATAGCCGCGTCTGCGGTCTGACGGCTACGGATTATAGAACCGATTCTGGCCGCCTTACCGAAGGCGAAGATCGGCTGTTTGACGACGTGGTTTACGAGATTGGCATTGGCGACCTTATCGAACAGGGTTATCTGTCGCCGATCTCAACAAAGAACGTGAATTCGGTTATCGACCTCAAGGGCATGCATACGCGCGGCGGGGAGTTCGTGCCTGGCGAGGTGTCGAATGCTGCCGACAAGATCATTGTCGAAGGTGTTGCCGAGGACATCGCGAAGGGTGGCAACCGTAGGGCCGCCATGTTCTTTTGCGTCAGCCAGGAGAACGCTGAAAAGGTATGCCGTGAAGTCCGCAGGAACGGCAAGACATGCGAGCTCCTGACCAGCAAGAATCCTGGCGAGCACACGAGGATCATTGCTGATTTCTGGGCCGGCAGGGTTTGGGCTATCGTCAGCGTAAATATGCTGACGACTGGCGCGAATTATCCGTTCGTCGACATGATTTCTATCTATAGAAGCACGAAAAGCCCTGGCCTTATCGTTCAGATCATCGGTCGCGTGACGCGTTTGTGCGAGGGCAAGACGGACGGCCTTGTGCTCGATCACGGAAATAATTTGAGCCGATTTGGGCCAATCGATCTAATCCGTCCGAAGGCTCCCGGTAGCGGTGATGGGACTCCTCCTCAGAAGATTTGCCCGACAGACAAAGCGGACGTCAATGGCAAATTCGGCTGCGATGAAATCCTGCTCATCTCGGTGATGACGTGCACTTGCTGCGGCTATGTCTTCCCGCCGAATGAGGAGGAGAAACTTACCGCACGCGCTGCGGATGCCCCGGTCATCTCAACGGAGAAGCCTTGGTATCCTGTGTCGTCGCGGACATTCCGCCATCATCCAGGCAAGGAGGGGAAGCCGGACTCCGTGAAGTGCACTTATATGGTCGGGATGAAGGCCGTGAACGAGTGGCTATGCTGCGCTCATTCCGGCTTTGCGAAGACGAAGGCCGATCGGTGGTGGCTGGCGCATGGCGGCTTGCGGCCATTCCCAAAGACCGTCATCGAATTCCTTGAGCGACAGCACGAGTTGGCCGGAACTGCAGAAGTGCAGTTGGATTACGCAAGGAATCCTAAGTACCCCGATGTTATGGCGCACCGGATAGGTGAGCATGTGGCAGCCAACGACAACCAGCCTCCGGCCGCGAATGATAACCGCAAGGGATACGCCGAAGATTGGGAGTTGGATGACGAAGTGCCGTTCTAATGTTGACAAATTTGTAAGTTTACACCACGGTGAAGATACCGAATGCACCACCACATAGAGGAGACGATTATGGGCGAGAGAAGAGCCGAGGACGATTTAATTTCTGTGACCGTCAGCGACGGCAAGTACACAATACAGCAGACGGCGCCTGGCAAATGGGAGGCTCTACGCTACGGCGAGGAATGGCCCGCCTTCCGCGATAACAGCCCAGACAATCTGCATGTTGCGCTGGCCTATGAGGTCAACAAACTGCGACAACACCGCGACCACTACAAGAAAATCGCCGAAGAGGGCACGGCGCCCTTGATCAAAAGCATGCGTCTTGAAAACGGCGAGTTTGATATGTCGGTAACTGGGCCGATCGTGGAAGTGATGGCGATGGCATTCGTTGGCCAGTTCAAGGCTGGCGGCTCGGTCAACTACATGGAAATGAGCCTCTTCGATCGCGACGAGCCTTTCCAGCGCTATACCGTTACCGTGCAGAAGGTCGGAGCGAAGTCGCCGGCGGATCTGGTGAACGAGGCGCGCGCTCGCGTTGCGGAGTTGGAAAAGAAGCTAAGCCGCTGCCAGTGGTATTGGCCAGAAGACGACACAAGCTCCGAGGCTTGCGCTGACAATCCTTTCGAAGTCATCGAAAACTGCGACGTGCCTCCCGGTGAGGTTGTTGCCGTATCCCGCGGCGGCGTGGTCGAAACCAAGTATTACGCCTCATTACCGGCTGCAGATGATTCCGACAGCGACGATGCCTTTGAGGTTGAGGAAAACACACACGAGGCTGCAGAGGCGGCCATTAAGGCCGAGCTTGCTCGCCGGGCGCAGCAGGTGGCCGCATGACCGACTTCGATCCAACCGCAATCACCACGACAGCAGCACCGATCGGCCATAACCAGCCGCCCGCCTCAGATTTCGACCTTATCTCGACAGAGATCAACGACCTCTTCGACACCGCGAAGGACTTCGCGGACGGTGAGCCTATCGGTAGCCAGGAGATGCACGACCAGATCGAGCGCATCAGGGACCAAATCCACGAGGCCGGCAAGCGGGCCGACGAGTTGCGAAAGGAGGAGAAGAAGCCCTTCGACGACGGCGCTGCCGCAGTACAAGCAAAGTTCAATCCCTTGATCCAGCCCAAGCGCGGTAAGGTCGACCTGGCCAAGTCTACGCTCGACGCTTTGCTCACGCCATGGCGCACCCGCATAGCGCAGGAAAAGGCTGCAGAGGCCGCCAAGATAGCAGCGGAGGCAGAGGCGGCTAGGGTAGCCGCGCAGGAAGCTATTCGCGCGTCCAGCGGCAACCTCACGGCACGAGAGGAAGCTGAAGAACTGCTGGCCGACGCGAAGAAGTTGGAACGTGGCGCAGGGCGAGCATGGAAGGCGGCGACTACTGGCACTGGCCTGCGTACCACGTATCGAGCCGACCTTGTGAACGTCGAAGAAGCACTCGACCACTACTGGAAGACTTCGCAGGCACGGTTCGAGGAACTAGTGCGCGAGCTTGCGGCTGCGGATGTGCGTTTCGGCGTGCGGTCGATTCCGGGGTTTAACATCGTTGAAGTCAAAGTGGCCGCATGACCTTATACCTGTACGACCCCGGATATTGCGGCTTCGAGCCGCACGCCACCATCGAGTCGGCAATGGCTGCCGGGGAGAGCCTCATCGCCATCTATCGAGATCAGTGCGATCCTGCATGGCCAGAGTATGTAGAAGGCATCGCCATCTATGAATCAGACGACCCAGAGGAGCCTAGCGATGGCAAGATTGTCGCGCAGTCCGTCGAGCACAATCGCATAGAGCGGCCAGCCGACGTTGACGAGGAGGGATACTCGCCGTCCGTAGATTTGTGGTTCGATAGCGTTGACTTCTATGTCGACTACAGGATGGATGCCATCACATGAGCAGCAGCCACTACATCATCGTAGCCCGCAACGACGAGACCGGCGAAATCCAGTTACCGCTCGAGAACATGACGCTTTACGGCATGGGCATTGTCGACGGCGAATACGAAGAGGAGAGCATCGTCCGCACGTGCGCCGCCAACTACGGGCCGGAATGGACGCTAACCTTGTACGGGCCGCTAGGCGGCAGCTACAGCGGCACCAAGAAGCACTGACCAAACTTTATATCAATTTTTCGGACACCAGCGCGCCACCAACGCGCGGTGCACCACTTAGAGGAGACGAAATGAGCGCCAACGCTCTTGATCCCAGAAGATTTCTGGACGGCAAGGTCACGCTATACGGCGGCGACAATCGCGACGTCCTAAAGCTGTTGCCGGATAATAGTATTGATAGCATTTGTACAGATCCGCCCTACGCTCTAGTTTCCATTCAAAAAAGGTTCGGCAAGCCGGGAAGTGCGCCTGCGGCCGGCAACGATGCCTACCAGCGCGCTTCGGCCGGCTTCATGGGCAAGCGGTGGGACACCGGCGAAGTCGCCTTTTCGGAAACCTTCTGGGCCGAATGCCTGCGCGTCCTGAAGCCTGGCGGCCATGTCGTGGCATTCTCCGGCACGCGCACCTATCACCGTATGACGGTTGCGATCGAGGACGCCGGCTTTGAAATCCGCGACCAGTTGGCTTGGATTTATGGAAGCGGATTCCCGAAAAGCCATGATGTCAGCAAGGCGATTGATAAGGAGGCGGGCGCTGCAATCGGGAAGGTGCGCGTCACCAATGTCCGAAATCCTAAAGCAACTGGCGGCGGCAAAGACGGAATGGAAGGCGCAACTCGGCCTTGGATCGAGGCTGCATTGGAGAGAGGCTATCACGAGAAGGATGGCGATGAACCTGCCACGGCAGAAGCCCGCGAGTGGCAAGGCTGGGGCACCGCCCTTAAGCCTGCATGGGAGCCCATCTGCCTCGCTCGCAAGCCGCTTGCCGGCACTGTTGCTGAGAACGTTCTTGAGCACGGCACCGGCGCGGTCAATGTTGATGGGTGCAGGGTGGGTGTCCGCGAACGTCCGAAAATCACGGACCCCAAGAAAACGTCTGACACATACGGCGCGATAGACAGCCCTGGCGGCAAACTGCTTCCTGATGCCCGCTGGCCCGCCAACATCATCCACGATGGCAGCGACGAGGTGCTGGCGGCTTTCCCAGACGGAGCCGCCCGTTTCTTCTATTCAGCCAAGGCTGACAAACTCGACCGCCTAGGCAGCAAGCATCCGACCGTCAAGCCTGTCGATCTGATGCAATGGCTTGTGCGGCTTGTTACTCCAAAGGGCGGCGTTGTCCTAGATCCGTTCGCCGGCAGCGGCAGCACCGGCGAAGCCGCTTGGCGCGAGGGCATGCAGTGCATCCTCGTTGAGCGTGAGGAAGAATATCAGGCCGATATCGCGCGCCGCCTTGAGCTGACAAATGCTTGTCCGGCTACCCGCAAGGCTGCATCGGCTCGTCGTTCTGCGCCAGCGAATGATAACGACCTCTTTGCCACTCCCGCGCAAGCGGGTGCAGCATGACTAAAATCCCACCAACCGGCAAGCCCATAATACCGTTCACGCCCACCGTTGACGCGGCGGGAGATCCTACGACGTGCTTCTGCTGCGGCATGCGTGCCGTGGCTCTTGGCATCAACCACAAACCAGGCGATCCGCAATATCTCTGCAGGAGGTGCATCGTGGCGATCGACGACTACAAGAAAATACGCCGTCTCGACGAGTACGAACTGGCCGCGCTCGACGGTGGCGTTGACGCGGTCGGCGAGTGGATATCCGAGAATGGCGGCGTGACGGAATTGGCTCACTTCGACGAGCTCGCGCAGAGAATGCTGGTGAAGGCCGCCGTCGAGGGCTTTGCGAATAGGTTGCGCCAGCTGATTGCGGAAGGGAGTGCGCCTTTCTAGAAATAGTAAAGAAAATTCGCTATAATGCACTGGCGGCACTAACGCAAAATCACTATATAGGGTATTGAGATGGACAACGATGAATTTCGCGCCATTCGAAAGCGCCTCGGGCTTACCCAGGCGGAATTAGCTGTCGTCCTATTGTACCCGAGAGCCATGCAGGTTTCGGAGATAGAGCGGCCCTCCAATCCAAGGCCAGTGCCGAGGCATGTGGCTCTTTTAATGAAGGCTTACGATGACGGATACCGACCAGGAAATTGGCCAAGGTAAAGTCTGCACGAAGTGTGGCGAGTGGAAGTTGATGGATGAGTACTACTCCAGGATTAGGAAGTCTGGTTTCGTCTCGATTTATCCTCGGTGTAAAAAGTGCACGAACGAAGTAAACGAGGAGCGTAGGCAGCTAAACCGCGAAAAGGATCTGGCCTATAAACGGGAATACGCAAAGAAAAACTCGAAGGCGATTGTGGAGAGAGTTAGGCAGTGGCGAAAGGATCCGGCAAATCATGCGCGCAAGAACGAGCTAGAGCGCAAGAGGCGTAAAGACCCAGAGATTGCCAAGCGCAACAACGAATACAATAAGGAGTGGCGCAACCGTCCGGAGAATAGGGATAGGCTACTTCTTGCTGAGCGAAAGCGCCGTCAAAGCGACCCAGAATACCGGGCGGAATTGCTTGCAAGGCAAAAAGAATACTACAGCAGGCCGGAAATTATTGAGCGCGAGAAGGCAAAAAGAAAAGAACTGTACTCAACTACTGAGTGGAAGGAAAAATTCAACACCAGGCGACGTGAGCGCTATGTCGATGACCCTCTGTTCCTGTGCGCAATAAAGTGCAGGTCAATGGTTGTTCGCGTAGCCAAAAAAGCACGGAAGACAAAGAGTAAATCGACGCTTCAATCCCTAGGGTACTCTCCATATCAGCTCAAGCAGAGACTGGAGTGCCAATTTAAGCCGGGGATGTCGTGGGATAATCACGGCCAGTGGCACATAGATCACAAGAAGCCAATCGCCGCATTCCTTGCTCAGGGCATCACTGAACCGCGCATCATAAACGCGTTGTGCAACCTTCAGCCGATGTGGGGCGAAGAGAACCAAGCAAAAGGCGCGAGTTGGATGCGTCCCGCGAACGACAACCACGCAAGCACCACAGATGAGGAGAAGCAGGTTGCAGAAACCGCTTGAATTAGCACTTTCATACGCGTCCCAAGGCTGGCCCGTTTTCCCTTGCCGGCACCGGCCAGAGGAGTCGATCGACCCTCATACTGGCGAGATCTGCACGCTTGGTGAAAAGACGCCAAAAATCAGCAACGGCTTTAAGGGCGCGACGAGATTCGAGCGCATAGTAAGGCGATGGTGGTCAGACAATCCGGATGCAATGATAGGCGTTCCAACGGGGGCGCCTATTGGCGCTTGGGTGCTCGACATCGACGTCCCGCCTGGCCACGGGGACGGTAGGATTTGGCTTGCTGAAATGGAGGAGATTCACGGCCCGTTGCCGCCAACGCGGACAGCCACCACAGCGAGCGGCGGCAAACACTACTTCTGGCGTCACGTCGACGGAGTGCGAAACAAAGCCGGTAAGTCTCTCGGAGTTGGCGCGGACACGCGTGGAGATGGCGGGTTTGTTATTGCCCCAGGCAGCGCGCTTGCCGATGGCCGCACCTACACTTGGGATAACGACCTACCTATCGCCGACGCACCCGCATGGCTGCTCGAGCTTGTCCTGCCGCGTGCCGTCCAGCACGTAGCTCAGCCGCTGTCGTATCAAGCCGGCACTAACGATGCATACGTCAACAAGGCTGTCGATGATGATCTCCGCAAGCTTGCTGGCACATCGCCAGGCGGGAGAGGGCATGCGCTGAACGCGTCGGCGTTCTCGATGGGGCAACTTGTCGGCGCAGGCGCCCTGACGCGTAGCGAGGCTGAATCTGGCCTGTACAACGCTGCCATGGCTAATGGCAGCCTGCAGAAGGATGGCGAGCGTGATGTATGGGCGAAGATCCGCCGCGGTATCGAGGCTGGTAGCCGACAGCCTCGCGAGATTCCGCAACAGGCTCGGGACAACACGCGCCTCGTCGATATCACGCGGATGATTGCCAACGGGCTATCGAAGGCGCGCACCAAGGCGGCCGACGTGTATGAAGACGAGGTTAGCGAGGAGGCGCCAGCAAACAGACAGACGCCCGCCGAAGACACGACGTCAGTGGCCAACGACAACCCACCTCCACAGCCCACCCAGCAACAACCCGACACGACGCCCACAGCCATCAAAGCCACGGCATTCAAGTGGATCGATCCCAAGACACTGCCGCGGCGCGAATTCGCCTACGGTAACCATCTGATCCGCAAATACGTGTCTGTGACGGTCAGCCCCGGCGGCCTTGGCAAAACCAGCCTCAGTCTCGCCGAAAGCCTGGCCATGTCATCCGGCAAAGCGCTGCTCGGCATCAAGCCACCGCAGCGGCTCAAGGTCTGGGTGTTTAACGCCGAGGATCCGCGCGACGAAATGGAGCGCCGCATCATGGCTGCGTGCATCCATTACAATCTCGCGCCAAAAGACATCGAGGGGCACATCTTCTTGGACAGCGGCCGTGAGCAGGAGCTCGTCGTGGCCGTCGACGACAAGAAGGCAGGCGTGCGCATCCAGCAGCCGATCATCGAGGCTGTCGTCGAGCAGATCGAGCGGCACGGCATCGACGTGATGATTGTCGACCCGTTCGTATCAACCCACGGCGTCAACGAGAACGACAACGGCGCGATCGACAAGGTGGCGAAACTGTGGGCGCAGATCGCCGACCATACCAACTGCGCAATCGACATCGTGCATCACCTGCGCAAGGTTGCCGACCGTGAGGCCACCGTCGAAGACGCTCGAGGCGCCGTGTCACTGATCGGTGCGGCACGTTCGGTGCGCGTTCTCAACCGCATGTCTCAGGAGCAGGCGCAAGAGGCTGGCATCTCGCCGGCTGATCGCTTCGGTTACTTCTCTGTGACCTACGGCAAGTCGAACCTGACGCCTCTGTCGTCGCGGCTGGACTGGCGGAAGCTGGAGGGCGTGCCGCTGGGCAATGGGCGCGGACTCACAAAACCGCAGGACTTCGCGCCTGTGGTGACGTCGTGGACCTGGCCAAGCGCCGAGGAAATAGCGCAGGAGGTGACGGCTGAGCAGTTGGGGCAGATCCTAACGCGCATACGCAACACCGATTGCAAGCTGCACCATCAGGCGGAGAACTGGGTCGGGCGAGAGGTGGCGTACGTTCTTGATATGGACATCGGCATAAAGGCCGATGTGGCGCGTGTGAGGCGTCTGGTGAAGGCGTGGATCGACGACGGCACGCTTGTCGTTGTCAACCGTCGGTGCCCGATCAAAAGAGAGAATAAGGACTTTGTGGAGGTTCCAGAAGCCGCCTAGCCCCACCGCCCCAGTATGCCCCGCCCCAGTGTTTTTGAGTGGGGCAGATATTCACCAAAGGTTGCATTTGACTGCCAAAATTACGCAACCATAGATAACGCCCCACCACTAGTGCCCCAGTACGAATTTTATGCCCCGGCAGTGGGGCACACTACTGCCCCGCCCCACCCTTTATAGAGGGGGTGCGGGGGTAGGTGTGCAGCGCCCCAGTGAAGATTTTTTAGTGGGGCGGTGTGGGGCAGAAAAACTGAGATTTGAAACGCATCCGAAACGACCAATTTCGGCTCCGCAAAAACCACCACACAGGAGACACCATGGCCCGCCAAGTACAGACCACCCGAATGAATGGAAAACGCGTTCGCATCGTAACGACGACCGGCAAGGACGGAGGCACGAAGGTGAGTGTGAAGGACGCGCCGATCGAGGAATGGATTCTGCAGGCGGCCGGCGTTCGCGCGCTACGCGGCATGCCTGAGTACGTCGCCGACGTGAAGGACGTGCGACCAGGCACGTTTACGTTGGCTGGAGACTTCAACGCGGCACGCCGATCAATGCGAGAGCAGGTGAAGGCAAAAGCCACCGGCCTGACGCCAGGCGAGCACGACAAGCGAATCTACATGTTCGGCGGGTTGCTCGGACTGATCGAATACAAAGGCGAGGAGACGCCAGTCAGCAGCGACCAAAAGAAGAGGCATGCGCTGCTGACGGCGTTGGGCTTTAATCGGCAGGCCGTCCTGCGCGCCAAGACGGAAGAAGACGCGGCAAAGCAGGCTGTCGAGATTGTGAAGGGCTGGCTTGCTGAACTGCAGAAAGTTGCGTGAGCGGTAGTTGACAAATTTGGGCACTTCCTCAAATGAGGTGGAATAGATGCTAGAAGCGTCCCTTCTTCAAAGCACGTTCCAAAGTGGAAACGTCCCATCCAAAGCCGATCTGGCGAGGGTCATCGTTCGGGTCGCCGCTGTAGACGGCCAGCTCATTGTTCGGGATGATCTTGCCGAACCGCAGGATGGCTTTCTTCCGGAAGCGGTCGAACGTCATGCCTCGCGCCATGCTGTTGATCTGGTTGAGCCTGCCGTTCAGGTTCTCGGTCATGTTGTTCGTCCACCGCTCCGGCATCTCGAAGTGGTTGAAGATTTGCGGCCGCCAGTTCTTCATCGAAGTGGTGAGCGGGCGATAGAACCGCTTCAAGTGCGGCGGCATCGTAGCGACCAGACGGTCGTATTCCTTCTCTGCCTCGGCTCGGGTCGCGGAGTCGTAGATCATGTAGAAGCGCTCCTTCCAGACATAGGCGTCGTTGAGGAACGGATGGTCTTCGAGGATTTCCGCCAGCGTGTCCTGCGAGGTGCTGTGCATGCCGTCCCAGCGGGCAAGGAACATGCGGTGCTTGTTCTTCAGGCTACGGCGGTCCTCGTTCTCCAGCTTCGTCTGGTACCATTTGCGGGCGTCGGCCATGCCGTCGTTGGCCATGCGGACGACGTGGAACTTGTCCACGATGTTCAGGGCCTTCGGGAACATCTGCTCCGCCACGTTGCGGTAGCCGCGCCACATGTCCTGGACGAACACCTTGACGTAGAACTTCCAGTGCAGCTCCGCGAAGAACGCCATGACGGCGGCTTCCGTCCGGGCTGGAAGAAGGTCGAGGATTTGGCCGGTCTCCAGATCGGCAGCTACGAAGCGCATGCCGCCCAGGAGGTTGTTCTCGTCGACCCCAAGAACCTCCGGCAGGTTCGTGTGATAGTACTCCAGCTTCTCGGCGGCGAACTCGTCGAAGAGCCGGATGATGTAGCTGTCGTCGACGCCGTTGAGGTTCGCCGCGTCCTGAAAGTTGCGCTTGACGGACGCCATCTGGAGCGCCCGTTTGAAGCGGTGCGTGATGTACCATTTGTGATCGAGGTCGGCGTCCATCGCCTCCAAGACGATGGCACCGCAGTGGTGGCATTTGTACCTCTGGCGCTCGACGATCAGCACAGTCGGCATTGGTTCGATTCGCCGATCTCGGTAACGAACCTTCACCTTGTCGTGACGCTTCAGGACGCCTGCCAGACAGCAAATCCGCTCCGGTGGGTTCGGGTGCGGATAGGTCGCGACGGGAATGTGGTACTCTTGCTTTCCCTTGCGCTCGACGATGCGAGGCTCAGCGGAAGCCCTGAGTTCCTTGAGGTTCAGCCAGTTCACGAGCCAGCCGTTCCAGACCTCACTTCTCTTCTTTGGTTGCCTTGGCACGCCGCTTCAATTCCCTCTCGATTGCAGCGCGTATCAGGTCAAGCCGATCTTCCCCCGGCTCAAGAGCAGCATCCATCCTTGCCTTCGCCCCTTCAGGCAAGGTCAGGTTTACGTTCTCTGCCCAAAGCTTCTTGCGCCCCATGCGAGATGGAGTTGCATGTACATGATTTTGAGTCAAGCTTCACCTATTTCGTGTACGCGATATTGACTTCATATCATGTACTCGTTATCTATTCAATCACGTACACGATTGGAGGAACAAATGACGACGACAATCTATCGAGTGGACACCATCCGCGACTTCCAGGCGCTGCCGTTGGACTTGCAGTTGGCCATCAGGCAAACGCCTTTCAATCCGCAAGGCACGCGATGGGTGGCCGAGATGCGAAAGGCCGAAAGGAAGATTGCCATTCAGCGGGCAGTCCAGAGGGCGCTGGTTCGCTCGGAGATTGGCGAAGAACTCGCTGTCGATATTCTCAAGTGCAACAAGGCTTACGGACCGCAGGGGAAGACAGCGGTAAGTCGCGGCATGCTCGGGGAGATGCCATCATGATCTACGCCATTCGCCAGCGCGGCACGCGACAGACACTCATTGAGGCCAAGAGCGTCAAGGCTTTGGATGCGATGGACGGACCCGACGTCTTCACCCCTGTCGCGTCTTGGTGGGCGCGAGACTGGGTGAAGGGTGGCGGAGAGCACGAGACCGGACTTTGGGTCGATGGTGGCAAGGTCCGTTACGCTCGGGCTGAGGGAGGCGGTAGCGCTTTCCACAACGCCCCGACCTCGTCGCCGTCCGGTTTGCTAGGTCAAGAGCCGGAACCCTCTGCGGCAACCGATACCTCAATGTGCGAACGCTGCCAAGGCAACGGTGAGATCGTGACTGACTGGGATCGGTACTTGCATCCGGCGGACGACGATGAGGGCGTTGCCGAATGCCCCGACTGCGACGGACGGGGATATTCGTAGCCCGTTCGCCCGGTCCGCTCCGAGCTTTGATCCACTACTCGGACCGGGCGAACTACCGTCAGAGCAAGGTACGTATCCACTCATTTTGAGGAGCAAGCATGTGGACACCCAAAGGAACATTTCCACTCAATCTGAGGAATTGCCCAAATTTGTAAAATGTCCGTAGGTTGATTTTACCAACTAACCACCACTGAGGAGACGGAATATGAACCGCAACGAAGCAATCGCAAGGCAGACTGAAATCCGCAGGCGCCTTAATGAACTTGCTGCCTTGCGTCGTGGTCTTGTTGCGCGCGCCAAAGTCATTGGTTTGGCTGCCGCTGAACTTGAACAGCAGAACATTCTCAACGAAGAAGCCGCGCTTGAAGCGGAGTTTAAGGCAGTAGGCAAGTTTCGCCCGTCAATCTGAAGAGACTGAGATGAGAAGATCAGAAATCGAACGCATCGCAGACATGCTGGCGGAAGGCATGAGCGCCGCAGACATCGCGGAGCAGTTAAACGTCGAGTATATGGATACGATGAGCGCCGACGCTGAAGACGACAGCGACGAAGGCATTTCACGCCGCTACGGCATCTCCTGCGACGACCTCTATGACACACGCGGCGAGCCGCTGCTTGGCCGGTTCAACGACGCTGGCGAACCGAACTGGTAAAATGTATATAAACCTCGAACCTACCAAGGCCGCCATCGTGCGGCCTTTTCGTTTTCCTTGACAAATTTGTAACTTTACACTACATTTTGTAGCATCAGTCGAACGGTACCACCACATCTTGAGGGCGCGCAGCATGACCAAGACAGCCAACGACAGCAGACACAGTCGCGCCCTGATGGGCGAAGGAGAAAATCTGCCTGCCCGCATGACCTATACGGAATCAGAGCGAGACGGAGTGCATGCTCAGAAATCCCGTCTGGCCATCCGTGCACAGAAGGGCAAGGATTGGGACGGCAAGGCCGATAACGACAACATCGCGTGGCCGCTTGCTACGGCGCTGGTTAAGGATGGCAATACCGAACTCCTCAAGTACGCCATGTACTATCGCAAGGTGCACGACTCGGCAAAGAGCAATGCTCAACTTGGCGGCACATCTATCAAGCTTGGAGAAGGCGTCTCGCTGGATCGCTACAGCGTCATCCGCCCTGACGGCAAGATTGCATATCGCCGAGTTCGTAAATCTACGGCGGCAAATGTGGATATTCCTGCTCGCCGGCGCTTCGATGCCAGCACGGCTGAGGACGGCGACGAACCGCAGAAGAACTGGTCTTCGATACCCAAGCCGTGGAACGGCGATCGGCCAGTCAATGACAAGCTAGATGCGCAGCGTCATTTGACGCGCCTGCAGTCTGCGCTCGGTCATCTATGCGAGCCGTTCGAGCTAGCCTGCATCGACGGCAGGACTCTTGCGGAAGTCGGCAATGCATCAGGCATAGCCAACCGAAGTGGCGCCCAGGCTGCAGGCAGAGTGCTGGTGCATGCGGCGCTTGTAACCCTTCGTGACTGCATCGGTGATGTTCGCCGAGAAGACTTAGTAGCGTAGCGCATGCACTGATTGCGCCGAAAGTGACTAGGGATAGGAAGGCGACATTGAACGGATACTATCCGTTGTGTCCTTCCACCCTATTCACAGTTCGATGCGCCGACACCATTCAAGGCGATCGACCCGGCCTCGTGCCGGGTAACTATTGGCAAGGCAGGACTTTGTACACCCTGTAAAGGCTCGGTGCCGTTCCTTGCTTATCCCATTGCCTTGGCGCCATTCTCCTCCTCTGGCGACGAGGCAGTCTTGCGGCGAGTAGAGCTGGTTATCCCGGCTCCTCGCCGCTTTCGATTTTATGCAGGATAGAGCAGCATGGTAGCTCGTCAGCCTCATAAGCTGAAGGTCGCTGGTTCAAGTCCAGCTCCTGCAACCAAATCAGATGCGCGCTCCGAAGAAGCGTCGCTATACAGGCGTCTATACAAGACGGCGCAGTGGCGTTGCATTCGCCATCATCAGCTCAGCACCCAGCCCCTGTGCGAGTGGTGTCTCGAGCGCGAAGAAGTGACGGCCGCCACCGAAGTGCACCATGCTGTTCCGCATCGAGGCGACATGGTGTTGTTCTGGTCAGGCCCATTCGTCTCAACCTGCAAGCCGTGCCACTCCTCGAGAGGCCAGCTTGAGGACAACGGCAAGACCGTAGTGAGATATGGAGCGGACGGATGGCCTATTTAGTTCAATAAAATCAATGGTTTGCTATGATGACACAATCCTCGATAGGGAGGGGGTGGTCGGATCTCTGGGCCTGCACGGCCTGGGTACCGGCGATGGGGATTCTTACACATTTTTTCGATTGAAATGTTGAGGTCTTGGGTGGGGTTGTGGCGCCGGAGCATGCTCAACGGCTGATGGTTTTACACTACTCACACATTACAAATTTGTCAAGAGGTATTTTATGGCTAGGCCGCGCACGCCGAAGGCCAAGGCGGAAATTACCGGCCACGCTGATAAGCAAAAAACAAAGTTTAAGGGCCGCAACGAGCCGACCGTCGACGAGAGCGTCGGCGAGCCGTTCGAATGGCTAAATGAGCACGCCCAGAAGGCGTGGAAAGAAATTGCATCTGAGGTGCCATGGCTCAACTGGAGCCACCGCGGCCACCTGGCGATCGCTGCGAACATCCGCGGCAGGATGATGAAGGGTGATGACGTTGGCGTTCAGGCCATGAACCTTCTTCGACAATGCTACGGGCAAATGGGCGCGACGCCGGCTGATGCCAGCAAGGCTGGAGATAAACCGGATGGCGAGAGCAAAGACCCGGCCGACGAGTTCTTCGACGACTAAGCTTCCTGCCCATTTCAACCCGAAATATCCGACAGGTCCAGTTGATGAGTATGCCGAAGCCGTCCTTAGCGGCACAATCATTGCTGGCCCTCATGTGCGGAACGCGTGCCGCAGGCATCGAGACGATCGTCTGAATGGCCCGAAGCGTGGCATTCACTGGGATCCGGAGGCGGCAAGCCGTGTTCTTCGGTTCTTTCCAGCAGTTCTTCGACTAAATGGCGGCCAGTTCGAAGGACGTCCGTTTCACCCGCATATTTCGCAGCAGTTCAAGATTGGCTCCATCTTTGGATGGAAGCGCGTTGAATCGGATGGCGCAATCCTGCGACGCTTTCGACGCGCTTATATCGAGGAAGGCAAAGGCAACGGCAAGTCTCCGCTAGCTGCAGGCATTGGGCACTACTGCCTTACGTCTGATGGCGAGGCGGCGGCTGAAATCTATGCTGCCGCTGCGAACAAAGACCAGGCGTTCGTTCTGTTTCGCGACGCCGTCGCGATGTACGAGCAGTCACCTTCGCTGAAGTCAAAGTTGACGCCATCCGGTGGCAATCCGGTCTGGAACCTGTCGTACCTCAAGAAGCGGTCATTCTTTCGGCCCATTTCGCGCGAAGGCGCGCACAGCGGCCCGCGGCCTTACATTGCGCTATGCGATGAGATCCATGAGCATCCTGATGGCAAGGTCATCGAGATGCTCGAGCGCGGCTTCAAGTTTCGCCGTCAGCCACTGCTTTTCATGATCACGAACAGCGGTTCCGATCGAAACAGCATCTGCTGGGACGAACACCAGCATGCCGTAAAGGTAGCAGCAGGGACGCAGACACCTGACGATGACTTCAACTATGTCGGGGAAGTCATTGACGACACCACCTTTTCGTATGTGTGCGCGCTCGACAAGGATGATGATCCGTTCACGGATCCGACTTGCTGGCAGAAGGCAAACCCGCTCTTCGGCGTGACGCTGAAGCACGATTATCTTGCCGGCGTTGTGAACCAGGCGAAGGACATTCCTTCGAAGCGAAACGGCATTCTCCGTTTGCATTTCTGCGTCTGGACGGAAGCCGACACAGCTTGGATACCGCGCCCGTTGCTCGAAAAGGTGATGGTCGATTTCGACCCTTACGAAGAGCACAAAGGCAAGAAGATCACGGCGGCTGGCCTTGACCTGTCTGGCGCTAAGGATTTGACCGCGGCGGCATTCACCATCGAGACCGGCACCAAGCGCGTGACGCGCGAGGACGGTGAAGAGGTTGACCTGCCGACTTACGATCTGTGGATTGAGGCGTGGACGCCTCGTGACACCATGGATGAGCGGTCGAAGCAGGACCATGTGCCTTATCGGCTGTGGCTCGATCAAGGCTACATCAATGCGCCTGAAGGCGCGCGCATTCGGTACGACCATGTTGCTGCATTATTCGCTCGTCTCAATACCGAGCATGGCATCGGCGTTTTGGCTTTCGACCGTTATGCGTTTGATAAGTTCGAAACCGAGCTCGACGAGTACGGCGTTGACATCAAGACGGTAGCGCATCCGCAGGGCGGCAAGAAGCGAGCGAAGCCGGACGAAGACAAAGTGCAGGCTGCGAAAGATGCCGGCCTTGAGCCTCCGTTGGGGCTTTGGATGCCCGGCTCTGTTGCTGCGCTGGAAACGCTCATCCTTGAGGAGCGCATCCGCCTGCGCCGGTCTCCGGTTCTGGTTGGCGCCTTGATGGGTGTTCACGTCGAGACCGATCCGCTCATGGGCAACCAGTGGTTTTCGAAGAAGAAAAGCACGGTGCGCATCGACCCTGCTGTCGCTGCGGCGATGGCTGTCGGTGCTGCGGTTGATGGCGCCCCACCTACGCAGGGCCAGTCTTTCTGGGAAGTCCTAGATCCAGGCGCCGACTACTCGGCGCAGCCCACCCAATAGAGCCCATCGGGCATTTTCAATAACAAGGAATGCCGGATGGGTATCATTGATAGGCTACTCGGCCGCAAGGCTGAGGAAAAGGCCGTGTCGTTCGATCCTGCGTGGCTCGATTTCTTCGGTGCTAGGACGTCGAAAGCTGGCGTGCCGGTGAGTTGGGAGCGTGCACTAGACGTTTCCACCGTTTTTGCCTGCATTCGCGTCATCGCGGAGGGCGTCGCGCAGGTGCCTTTGCGCGTCATGCAAGAGTTGCCGAACGGGAAGGGGAGTCTGCCCGCGACGGATCATCCGCTCTACAAGGTTCTGAACAGCAAGCCGAACCAATGGCAGACATCGTTCGCATTGCGCGAAACGATGATTTTTCACCTCGCCCTCACGGGCAACGCCTTTTTCTACAAGAATATCGTCCGCAGCCAGGTCAAGGAACTTATTCCCA
The DNA here is from genome assembly GCF_056279705.1 of Rhizobium sp. USDA 4016. NCBI lineage: Bacteria > Pseudomonadati > Pseudomonadota > Alphaproteobacteria > Hyphomicrobiales > Rhizobiaceae > Rhizobium > Rhizobium sp. USDA 4016. The sequence goes on along the minus strand of NZ_JBWCCY010000004.1, from coordinate 2,656,133 downwards.
TTGATCCTGGCTGTGTCACCATCACCCGCAACAACGACTACTCGCTGACTTACACGGTCAGCGGCATCGATGGACGGTCGATGGACTTCCCGCAGTCCATGATTTGGCACATCCGCGGCCCATCATGGGACACGTGGCGCGGGATGGATGCTGTAAGGCAGGCGCGCGAGGCAATTGGTCTCACGATCGCCACCGAAAACACGCAAGCCGAGATGCACGCCAACGGCCTGCAAACTTCTGGCGTGTATTCGACGGACAACAAGATTGATCCGGAGAAATACAAGCAGATTCAGGCTTGGATTGCGGCTCAGGTTGGCGGGAATAACCGACACAAGCCATTTGTCATTGATTCCGGCTTCAAATGGACGCCGCAGTCTATGACTGGTGTCGATGCGCAGCATCTTGACACGCGCAAGTTCCAAATCGAGGAAATCTGCCGCGCATTTCGTGTTTTGCCGCCGATGGTAGGTCATTCCGGGCAGGCAATGACATTCGCGAGCGCCGAGCAGATCTTTCTGGCGCACGTTATTCATACGCTGATGCCTTGGATCGTGCGCATTGAGCAATCGATCGACAATGATTTGCTTGATGGCGACGAAGACGAGGCGTTTTTCGCCAAATTCAACGTAAATTCCCTCCTTCGCGGCGCCCATAAAGACCGCGGCGAGTACTACGCAAAGGCGCTTGGCGCGGGCGGCGCACCTGCCTGGATGACGCAGGACGAGGTACGCGGGGAGGAAGACCTCAACGCCCTCGGCGGAGAGGCGGGAAAACTGCCAAAACCAACGAATGTTGGCGGCGCAACTGGTGCGAAGCCACGGGACGCTCAACGGGACAAGCAAAATGACGAAAAATAAGAGCGGCACCGCCGCCATTGAGCATCTTGGCTTCACGCTAGGCGAAATCAAGGCAGATGCACCCGAAGGCGAAATGACGTTTTCCGGCTATGGTGCTGTTTTCGGCAACATCGACTCTGGCGATGACGTCATTCTGAAGGGCGCATTCAAGGAAACGCTGGCAAAAGCCAAGAAAACGGGCGTTTGGCCTGCGATGTTGTCTCAGCACGGCGTTTACGGCAGCCAGATGACGCCGATTGGCGTTTGGACTGAGATGAAAGAGGACGATATCGGCCTCTACGTCGAAGGCAAGTTTGCCAACACGGAGCGCGGCAGGGAAGCCTATGAACTGCTCAAAATGAAGCCAAGACCGGCCATTTCTGGCCTTTCTATCGGTTTCAGAGCGGTCGAATGGCTATTGCGCAGCGCTCCAGACGAGCCGCGTCGCACGCTGAAGGCTGTGGACCTCCTAGAGGTGAGCCTTGTCACGTTCCCGATGAACGGGAAGGCGCGCATTTTGAACGTGAAATCAGAATTTAACCCGCGAGAAATCGAAGACGCCCTGCGTGACGCAGGATTGTCGCGGGCGGACAGTGTGAAAGCTGTTTCGGTCTTCAAGGAAATACTTCGGCGCGAAGCCGAAGAGCCGGAATCTACTCCTCGTGATGAGGATGACACGGCAGTCAAGAGCGACGCCGAGCTTACCAAGCTGGCCGAGCGCATCAAGGCGCTGATCGCCGGCTAACGCCCGCGGCACGCTCTCAAAAACCATCACATCACAGGAGACTATCATGACGGATAAAACCGCCATCGAACAGGTTATGACCGCGTTCGAAGAATTCAAGGCAACCAACGACGCCGCTCTGGCGGAAATCAAGGCAAAGGGTGTCGCCGACCCGGTCCTTACCGAAAAGCTCGGCAAGGTCGAAGCAACGCTCGCCAAGTTCGAAGACGCCAACCAGAAGGCAACAGCCGCTCTGCTCGAGGCCAAGAAGGCCGCCGAAGACGAGAAGAAGCATATCGACGAACTTGAAGAGAAGCTGAATCGCCTCTCTCTCGCCGGCGCCGGTTCGGCAGACAAGAGCGCAGAGCGCAAGGCTCGCCACGACATGTGGGCACGCTCGGTTGTCTTCGCCCATACGCAGGGCCTCGCAAACCTGTCCTCGGACCAGCAGAAGCTGTTCAAGGACGTCGAGGCTGAGTACAAAGCTATGTCGGTCGGCAACGACACGACTGGCGGCTATCTCGCCCCGATGGAATACGTCCGTGAAATCATCAAGGGCGTTACCGAGATCAGCCCGGTTCGTACGCTTGTGCGTGTTCGCCAGACGGCTTCCAAGGCCATCCAGATTCCGAAGCGCACCGGCCAGTTCGCAGCCCAGTGGGTTGCCGAGCAGGGCACTCGCTCCGAGACCGACGGCCTGCGTTACGGCATGTGGGAAATCCCGACCCACGAGATGTACGCTCTGATCGACATCTCCGAGCAGAACCTTGAAGATTCTGCATTCAACATGGAATCGGAGATTTCTTCCGAGGCAACCGAGCAGTTTGCTCTCGCCGAAGGTACGGCAGTTGTCGCAGGCAACGGCGTCGGTAAGCCGGAAGGCTGGATGAGCGCTGCCGGCGTTGGCGAGAACAACTCTGGCTCGGCAACCACGATCGCCGACTCAGACGGTCAGGCAAACGGCCTCCTGTCGCTCAAGTATGCGCTGAAGACCGCCTACGCTCGCAATGCCACATGGACGCTTAACCGCACTACGCTCGGCTCCGTTCGCAAGCTGAAGGATGCAGAAAAGAACTACATCTGGATGCCTGGCCTCGGCGGCCAGCCGAACACGATCGACGGCGACCCCTACGTCGAAGTTCCGGACATGCCGTCGGAAGGTGCTGGCACTTTCCCGATCGCTTACGGCGACTTCGCGAAGGCCTACACCCTCGTCGACCGCATTCAGATGTCCATGCTTCGCGACCCGTACACTCAGGCGACTGCCGGCAACATCCGCTTCATCTTCCGCCGCCGCCTTGGCGGTCAGGTGGTCCTTGCTGAAGCGTTCCGCAAGCTGAAGTGCTCGGCCTAAGCCATTAGCTGGCGCCCTTAACGGGGCGCCATTTCCAACGAATAAGGAGATAGCCTGATGGCATCGAAGGACACGTACAATAATATTCATCCGGTGATCGCGATTGCGCCGATCACTCTTACCGACGGCACGGCGCTGGTTTCCGGCGCTATCGACACTGCCGGCTATGAAAGCGTCACGTTCGTCATCCAGACTGGCGTACTCGCCGACGCGGACGCAACCTGGGCTGTCGTTGTCAAGGACGGCGACACGTCCACGCAGGGTGCCCACGCTGCGGTTGACGACAAGTTCCTGCTCGGCACTGAAGCCGCTGCTGGCTTTGCTTTCGGCGACGACGGCGAAGCCCGCAAGATCGGCTACGTCGGTGGCAAGCGTTACGTCTCGATCGAAATCGACGACGTGACCGCAAACACTGGCTCAGCTCCGATTGCTGTTGTGGCTATCCTCAGCCACGCACGCTCTGCGCCGACGCCGACCCTGTCGTAATGCTCTATCGGGTTGTGAGGCGGTTTTCCTATTCGGAAGATGGCCTCACGCTCATTGACCTGAATGCGGGCGATGAGCGTTCAGAGTGGGGCGGTATGCAGGATGGCCTCGCGGCCGAAGGCTACATTGAGGCGGTTGGCGATAAGCCCGTTGTCGCAGTCGTTGAGGTTGCTGCTGTCATCGAGCCTGCTGCTGAGTTTTTGGCGCCGCAGCCGACCGATCCAAAGCCCGAACCGCGCCGCCGTAGAGGCAAATAACAGGCAGGATACGACAAGATGGGATTGCGCCTTGTGACGGCGGTCTCGCCGATTGTTAGCACGGCTGACGCGAAGGCGCACCTGCGCGTGTTTCACAATGATGACGACGCCTATATCGACGGACTTATAGCGGCCGCTGGTGACTGGCTTTTCGGCGAAAATAGCTGGATTGGTCGGTCTGCGCCCGCATCCGAGTGGGAATATACGCTTTGTGACTTTCCAGACGGAAAATTGGACATTCCGAAGCCTCCGCTGGTTACGGTCGATGGCGTCTTTTACACCCCGTCTGACGGCGGTGCAGAGCAGGAAATAACCGATTTTCGCACCATCGGCGAGGGCGGAAACGGCTACATCCTTCCAGCCAAGGATACTGACTGGCCAGAGACTGATGGCGAGTCGGAGTCGGTTCGTATCGAGTTTACGGCTGGCTACACAGTCTTGCCTGCATCCATAAAACACGCCGCGCTGCTGACTATCGGCCATTGGTACGAAAACAGAGAAGCGGCAACCGAAGTAAAGTTGAGCGATCTGCCGATGGCAGTTGATGCGCTCCTTATGCCGTATCGCAATTGGTCGTAATGCCGTCTGGACTTTAATCGTTCCGGCAACTTATATGTAATCGTCTGGCTAGGGTAGCTCCCGAAAAGTGTGTGTCCACGCACCTGCCAGACGCCAACATGTGGACGCAGGATTGGACACCTTGCATGGAAATATACGACAGGCGCACCGCGCCTAAGCGGGCTGATACTTGGTTTGTTTACGGCCTAGTTGACGACCGAATATCCGAAGAAATTCGCTACATCGGCATCACGAACAATCCTCGTGCTCGTCTTTCGCTTCATTTGAGCCAAGCTCAAAAGGAGGGATGGAAGAAGTCTCGGTGGATCGAATCAGTGATTGCCGCAGGTGCCAACATTTTGATGTGCGTCATGGAGACCGGACTAACGCAAGAAGCGGCCATGAAAATGGAGATCGCGCTTATTGCGGAGTATCGTGGCAATGGCGTGACACTAATGAACCTCACTGACGGCGGTGACGGCGTTAAGGGTCAGGTGCAGAGTGCGGAAACGCGCTCTAAAAAGAGCGCCGCCCTTAAGGGCAAGTCAAAATCGCTAGAGACAGTAGCGAGAATGGTCGAGACTAAGCGCGGCAGGAAAGTGCCCGATGAGCAGCGCGCAAAGATGAGCGCGTCGCATCTCAAGCGGTACGAGGACGATCCAACTCAAAGGGAAAGGCAGCGCGCAAACACTTTGTTGCGTTACGCTGATCCGAGTGAGCGACTGCGCGCATCTGAATTGACGAAGGCGCGATTCTCGACAGAAGAGGCGCGCGCAGCGCATGCCGCAAAAATGCGCGAGACTTACGCGAATGACACGTCAATCATAGAGCGAAGGTCTATGTCTGTAGTAGCAAAAGGCCCGCAGTCAAATAACAAAACGGGATTTAAGGGCGTATTCTTCGACAACTCTCGCGGTAGTTTTGCATCTCGCATTCGCGTTGGAGGCAAAAACAAGCACGTGGGATACTTCCAAACAGCAGAAGAGGCGGCGCGAGCATACGACGCTGCGATTGTGGTGCATGTAGGCATCGGGGCATATGTCAATTTTCCAAAGATTGATCCTGTAGCCGCATAACGAAGGAACAAAACATTGGCAGATTTGACTATCACGAGTTCAGCCGTCATCGCTGGCTCAGGCGCACCTACAGAGCGCGGCATTGCTGGCGCAGCGATCGCCGCTGGCCAGGTCGTTTACCTCGATACGGCAACGACTGGCAAATGGCAGCTTGCCGACAGCGACGCGGCCACTGCGGCAGCGCGTGGGCAGGGCAGCAACGTCGACATTGCGCTTAATAGCGCAGCAGCAAACCAGCCTGTCGTAGTGCAGACAAGCGGCCAGATCACACTCGGCGCAGTCCTAACAGCAGGTACGGCGTACTACCTGTCTGACACGCCAGGAGCGCTGTGCCCGGTTGCGGACATTTCTGGCGGCGACTACTTCACACTGCTTGGCCTTGCATCTTCGACGTCTGTCCTGAATCTCGACATTCAGTACTCTGGCGTAGCGAGCTCGTAATGAGTGATGGAGGCGCCGGTGCATTGCGCGAGCGCGTCTCTTTCGCCAAGCGCAACGAACAAGATGACGGGTACGGCAATGTCGTATCCGAGTGGATTGAGCAGTTTTCCGACGCTGCATCGTACAAGCATCTGCGGGGCGGCGAGACAGTAATTGCGGCACGCCTAGAAAACCGACATCCGCAGGTTATCCGCGTTCGCGCCCACGCAAAGACGCGCGCTGTGACTGCCGATTGGAAGGTGACCGACAAGCGAAGCGGCGTCGAGTACGCCATTCGCGATGTCACGGCGACCGTCGACAACAAGTGGATTGACTTCCTCTGTGAGCGAGGCGTCGCTGTGTAGTATGGAGGTGCGCGGGTGGTCCAAGGTATAGGCGCGCTCAACAAGGCCGTTTCCGCCATTCCAAAGCGCATCGAATTGGCCGCAAGGGCGGCCATGGAGAAGAGCGCAGACGAACTTGTCGCCATGATGAAGCGGCTTGTTCCCTTTGATGATGGCGATCTGCGCGATTCAATTGGCTGGACGTGGGGCAACGCCCCCGCTGGCGCTAAGGTTCTCACGCAGACCGATCCAGACGAGCGCGGGCTAAAGATTACGGTCTATGCGGGTAGCCAGAAAGCCTACTACGCGGCCTTCGTCGAGTTTGGTACTGCTCCGCATAACGTTGCGACAGGCGGCGGCAATAAGAGCTTCAGTGGCGTTGCGAATGCGCATCCTGGCAGCAGGGCGCAGCCGTTTTTCTTCCCATCCTATCGATCTCTGAAGAAGCGAATTCAATCTCGGATCCGTCGCGAGATGAAAAAGGCCATCAAGTTCGTTGGGCCGGTTACGCAGGCCGAGGCCGACTAAGGAGCGCTGATGAGCCCATCGATTGAACTGCAAAAGCTCCTGTATGACACGCTGAAGGCCAACCTTGGCATTATGGCAATCGCCGCAGGCGTTTACGATCGAGTGCCTGCCTCGCCGTACGGGACGAAGAACGCATACATCAGCTTCGGCCCATCAGACGTTGTCGACGACAGCGCGGATTGCTCCGTAAGCGGCACGCACACGTTTCAGATTGACGTCTGGAGCAAGGCCGTTGGCCAAGTCGAGGCAAAAACTCTTGTGGATCTGATCTACAGAGCGCTGCACGAGCAGGAATTGACACTGACTGAAAATGCGCTCGCTGAGATCCGCGTCGACTTTCGCCGCGTCTTTACCGATTCCGACGGCCTGACAACGCACGGCGTCGTGAGCGTAACGGCTAGCGTAGAAGAGCCAGAGTAATGGCCACTGGAGGCGGTATGGCCTGGATGATTGTTAGCCAAGAGGTGAACTGGTCGCGCCCTAAAAGCAAATTCAGCTTCAACGCCAAGCCGAAGCCAGAGCCGCAAAGCTTCCCGCATGATTTCGTCGACTACGCCGTTTCAATTGGGCGAGCGACGAAAGCAACGCCGCCAAAGCGGCGAATATCCGAAAAATAGGGCGTGTAGCCCACCACCCTACCAAGCCGCCAGTGAGCGGCTTTTTTGTTGGAGAATTTTATGACAAGGGCTACTACTGCCAACTTCCATCAACTTGTCCTCGAGGTCGAAACGACTGCGGGCAGCGGTGTTTATTCCCGCCTCTGCGGCCTGACTTCCCGCGGTATCAATCGCCAGAGCAACATGTCGACGTCTGAAGTTCCGGATTGCGACGACGAGTCCCTGCCGGCCGCCGTTGAGCGCGCCGTTCAGTCTCAGGAAGTCACTATTTCCGGATCCGGCGTATGGGCATCTCAGAGCCACGAGACCATGCTCGATTGGTGGTATTCCGGCGCAACCAAGAGCGTTCGCGTCCAGCACGTAAATGCCGCCGTCGGCGATACCGAGTACGAAACCGGCAATGCCTACCTCGTCTCCATCAACAACCAGGCGGAACGCGGCACAAAGGTGACTGCCGAAATCGAAGTGCAGTTCGACGGCATCCCGACGCGCACCAATAAGGCCGCTTAATGCGCGGCGCCGAGGAGATAGTCTGGCCAGGCGGGGAGCACGCTTTCCGTCTGGGCATCGGCGAACTGCGCGCCATAGAGCAGCGCAGCGACGCCGGCTGCGCCGTCGTGATGATGCGTCTGCTTTCTTCCCAGTGGAAGATCGACGACGTCGTCGGCCCGATCAGGCTGGGCTTGGTCGGTGGGGGGGTGTCCGAGCGCGATGCGCAGAAGGCGGTTGAGGCTGCCCTCGATGTGGCCAGCCCATATGCGCTCGCCGTAACTTCGGCAGAGATAATCCGGCGTTTCATCATGTGGGAGACAGCAGACCAGCCGGGGGAGCCGGAGGCGGGGATAGCGGCGGAAAGCAACTAGACCCGCTGCCCAATGGGGCGACTCGGTGGTCGACATATTACGCGGCCGGTGCGGTCATGGGATTCCCACCACGCGATATCGACGACATGACCCTCTGGGAGTTTGCCGTGTGCTACGACGGATATCGTAAGGCGCACGCAAGCGAAGAAGAGGCTCCGCCAGCAATGAATGACGACGTGGCCGCTGATCTTGGGATTGAAGGCTTCTAGTTGTTGCCGAGCGCGCGAAGTGTCTGCTTGTTTCGCTCTAGAAGCGCGCTTGTTTTCGCTCCGCTTGAATACTTTGCGTCGTACTCTTGCGACGCAAAGTAGCCAACGCCGGCAATCACTGCGATGCAAGCCGCGGCCAGTAATGCTTTGAGCCAGTTATCCATGGTTCCCCTCTTTTTTGAGCGCACTATCGCAGATTGTGTAGCTTTTGTCCATAAAGGTGAATAATGGCCGCTGACGATACTGCTCGCCTGCTTGTCTCGATTGAGGCCACGCAGAAGCGCTTTGAGAAGCAACTTGCTTCGATCGCCAAGGCGGCTGGACAGACTGCCAAAGGAATCGAGGATAACTTCAAAGGTGCCAACGATAACGTTGGCAAGAGTTTTGAGGGCGCTGGGAGGAAAGTCGAGCGATCGTTAGGGGCGCAGCGCGCCGCAGTATCGAACCTTTCGTTTCAGTTGAACGACATTGCGATGGGCCTTGCATCTGGCACGTCCCCGTTCACGATTATGGTGCAGCAGGGTAGTCAGGTTGCGCAAGCGCTGCAAGGCAGTGGCGGCATCCTCGGTGCCGTAAAGACCCTTGGCGGTGCATTCGCCACGATGGTCAATCCAGTTTCGCTTGCTTCGTTCGCGATTATCGGCCTTAGCGGCGCCCTCGTTCAGTATCTTACGACGCTTAATTCCGGCGTTCCTGACAGCGAGAAGCTGCTGAAAGCCCATGGCGATGTCATCAAGTCGTTTGATGAGGCATGGGGCATCGCCGAGCAGGGCGTAAAGAAGTATTCGGATGCCGTTAAGCAGATTGAACTGCAAAAGCTCAAGGATGAGTTCGGCAGCCTTCAGACTGCTATAGAATCCACAGGTGACGGCCTCTCAAGGGAGATCATCACCGGTCTGCGAGGCCTGACCAATACGGGCGGAACGCAAGCGCTGGCGGATTTCACAGACGCACTCCAGCTTCTGAATAAGGATATCCCTGATTTTCGTGGCTTGGCGCTAGCGCTGGCCGAGATCGAAAATCAGAAGGGCGCTCCCGAAAATATTCGAGAACTGGCGAAACAGATACGAATCACCGCGCAGGAATCCATCCCGCTTCAGGATGCCATAGAGCAAACTCAGAAAAAGCTGGATACGCTTTACCTCAGTGGCGAGCAGGCGAAGAAAATGTTTGCCTCGCTTACGGCTTCCGCGCTGGGGTTGGGAGCGAGCGGCGGCGGTGCGATAAGCACTGTTGCCGACAAGATAAAGACCGAACTTATACCTGCCATGGGGCAGGCGCTTTCACAGGTCGGCGAATACGCCAAGAACCTGAACGGCCTGCAGGCACAAATAAACAAATCGCCATTGGGACAATTGACACCTCTGTATTCTGGCGGCGGAAAATTCCTGAACTGGGACGAAAACAACACCTTTAAGGCAAACGAAAGCAACCTGCAGGCTGCCGGCGAGAGTGCTGCCGCGCAGATGATTAGAGGCTTTGAAGGGTTCATTTCCACCGCCAAGTGGGATGTGAACGCATTTAGAACAGGTTTCGGTAGTGATACCGCAACGCGTGCGAATGGCCAGATTGAAAAGGTTACGAAGGATACCGTCGTTACCCTTGAGGACGCGCAACGTGACCTTTCAAGGCGTATTATCGAATTCCAGTCCGGCATCCAAAAAGCTATTGGAATTGATACGTGGAAGTCTCTTAATGAGGCGCAGCAAGCCGCTCTGACGAGCATCGCATACAACTACGGCAGCCTGCCGGATTCCATCGTCAAGGCCATTCAAGAAGGCGGCGGCGCTGAGAAAGTTGCCAATGCAATTGCTGCGCTGTCATCCAATCCGTCGCGGCGCAAGGAGGAGGCACAAGCCTTCCTTTCCGGAACCGGTATTTCGTCAGGCGAGTCCACAAAAAAGACGCCGGCAGACCTTTTCAAAGGCGATGTTCAGCAGGTCCAAGCGCGCATTGACGCGCTGAATGCCGAATACGCGGCTCAAGAAAAGCTAAACCCGCTAGTCACCGACTACGGATACGCTGTTGAAAACGCTAGGATTGAGCAGCAGCTTCTATCTGAAGCGCAGCGCGCTGGATTGGAGATCACGCCGGGATTGCGCGAGCAGATCGCGGGTCTTGCTGAAAACTACGCTAGAGCATCGACGGCCAGCGAGCAGTTGAAGGTTTCGCAGCAGCGAGTCGCTGATGCAGCCAAACAATTCTCCGGTCTTGGCAAAGAGGTGGTCGGCGGATTTATCAGCGATCTGCGCAGTGGTGCATCAGCCGCAGAGGCCTTGAGCAATGCTCTCAATAAAGTGCTCGACAAGATAATCGATATCGGACTCGAGAGCTTGTTTTCGGGCGGTCTCTTTGGTGGCGGCGGTGGCGGCGGTCTCCTCGGCGGTATGATTATTCCTGGCATTCTGCACAAAGGTGGCGTCGCCGGATCTGATGGCTACGGCCACGGACGATCGGTGTCGCCTTCTGCGTTCGCTGGCGCCAAGCGGTATCACAAAGGCGGCGTCGCTGGCCTTCAGCCTGGCGAAGTTCCAGCCATCCTGCAGCGCGGCGAGGTCGTTCTGCCCCGCGGCACGAAGACAGGTGGCGGCAACAACGTCCACGTCACCGTCGGCGTCTCGGCAGACAACAACGGCAACCTTATGCCTTTTGTGGAATCCGTTAGTCAAAAGACGGTTGCGTCGGCCAGTCCGAAGATTGTGGCCGCCGCGAACCAAAACGTTGTCCCGACGATGGCGAAATATCAGGCCAACAAAGCCGGCGGAGAGTGGAGATGATGGAGGCAAAAAGATAATGGCTAACATCATCGAGTGGCCCATCTGCGTTCTCCGCCCGCAAACGGTGTCTGCCAATCTGGTTGCTTACACGCGGTCGGGCGGCAGGACGCTTGGCGGAGTCGAGCCAGCGGTTCGTACGGACCTTGGTTTTTGGGCGATCGATTACCAAAACGTCGTCATGCGCAATAAGAAGCGCGAAGCATGGCAGACTTGGCAGGCTATCCGGCAGAAGCTTGGCGGCAAGTCAGGCCTGATTGCCGTTCGCGTTCGCTCCAGTCTGTCGGCGCCGTACGTCTCTGGTGAATTCGAGCCGGTTGTCGACACGGAGCACGGCGACGACACGCCGTTTGACGATGACACGCCTTATATGCAGGGCGCCATCTCGGTTGTTACCGATGGCGTGACCGCAGTTGGGGCAACGTCAATCAGGCTGCGCATTATCAACGCCGATGCCAATCTTGTCGGCGTGCGATTCTCATACGACCATGCGCTCTATGAGACTGGGCCAGTGACGGAAATCGACGGCGATATTTGGACGGTTCCGATTTCGCCATCTGTGCGCGCACTAATTCCTGCCGGCTCGGATCTCGAGTTCGACCAGCCGACGTGCCTTTGCCACTTGGTCGAGGATCGCGGCATGGACGTCGACCAGAACGCCATTTCAAAACAGGCGGCTCCATCCGTGAGCTTCGTTGAGGCGGTCGACTACTGGTCGGGCTTGGCCGCTTAGCTGGCGGCAATTCCAAAAAATTGAAGTTAGGGCGACATGGCTATCAAGTCACTGCGCATCCTTTGCGATGCCGTTTTGCCGGAAGACACCATTCGACTCTGGGATGGGTCTGGCGGCACGTTCGTGGATGGCGACGGCAACTTCTACCGGCCGGCGCAGTTCACAGAGGACGCGCTGCAGTCGCTCGAGGCGGCAATCAACGGCGAGGCTTATACGCTGGCGCTTTCTTTGATTGATGTGAGCGGATCTGCTGCGGACGAAATCTGGAACTACGATGAAGAGAATTCCATTCAGGGCTCTCCGTTCATAGTCAAACTTCAGATTTTGGATGAAGAAGAGCAGCCAGACGGCGACCCTATCATCGTTTTTACCGGCGAAATCGACAACCTCGACGTTTCCGATGAGGCTGGCGCAGGCGGCATACGATCGACGGTCAATATAGAGATAACGAACCTCTTCACGCTGCGTACGGTAACGAACGGAGCCGTGCTATCTGACGTCGACCAACGCGCACGCTCGGCAATTCTTAATCCATCGGCAGCAGATGACGAGTTTTGCAAGCGCGTGCCGCTGATGCGAGACCAGACGGTAAAGTGGCCGAGTTGGTGACGGTCGACGATAAGCTGGCCGCCTTCATTGCCGACAACGACGCCCGCCCTTGGCGACCCGGCAAGGTCGATTGCTGCATTGTTCTGGCAGATTGGGCGATGTGGCTCGGCCACGACGATCCGGCCACCCATCTGCGAGGCACCTACGACAGCGACGAGGGCTTTCGATCCATCATAGCGGCCCACCAAGGCGCGGTTTCGACTGTCCAGCGCTGCGTTACCAAGATTGGCGGCTGCCTCGTGCGGCACCCGCAGCGTGGCGACATCGGCGTCATCGGAAGCCCATCCAATATCCATCGGCAGTTCGGAGCGATCCACGATGGAAAATCGTGGCTTGTTCGTATGCACGGCGGATTCGGCCAGATGACGGCCAGAACCTTAGCGGCGTGGAGGATAGTATGCCACAGTTGATCGCCGGACCTATTTTTTCTTTCCTCATTTCCTCCACGGCGATAGCGACAACCTTAGCAGGTCCACTTGCTACGGCGCTTGGATATGCGATTTTTGCCGGAGGAGCTTTTCTCGCGAGCACTCTTCTTGCTCCAGACAAACCATCAGTCCCAAAGCCGGACGACGGCAGCTACAATCTAAAGCAGAGCGTTCCGTCGCTTGCCTACGTTCTTGGCACGACCAAGAAGGGCGGAGACTACGTTTTCCTAGAGGAGAAGGCCGGCAAGGCTCACCACATCATTGTCTGGGCAGGTCATCGTATTTCGGGATTCGTGCAGCACTACTTGCATGATGACAAGGTCACGCTCGACGGCAATGGGTATGTAAACAGCATTGGCGGGAAGTACGGCGACGACTCCGTTGCAATTCTGACTCGCTTAGGACTGAACGCAGAAACGGCTTATCCGGAGGTTGTTTCAAAATTTCCTACGATCTGGAACAACAACTGCCGAGGTGACGGTCTTGCCTCGGTGTGGATGTGGTGCAACACAGTTAGCTCCGAGGATTTTCTAGACGTTTTCCCGAACCAGATGCCAGAGCATTCGGCAGTTGGCAATGGCGCGCTTCTTTATGACCCGCGTAAGGACAGCACACAAGGCGGCTCAGGCTCGCATCGGTATAACAACCCATCGACGTGGGAATTCTCGAAGAACATCGCCCTTATGCGCCTTTGGCACCTTTGCCACCCAGTCGGCGGCAAGATGGCCTATGAGAATATGTATCTGCCGGATTGGATCAATGCGGCTGCCGTTTGCGATCAGAATGTCACCAACCGCACAGGCGGCACTGAGAAGCGCTATAACGGCGGCTTCTGGTTCCGCGCCAGCAATGATCCGATCGAAGTCGGCCGCGTCATGGATGAGGCGGCCGAGATGGTCGTCTATGAGCGAGCAGACGGCAAGATTGGCGTTCACGCCGGCGAGTATGTTGCGCCCGATATCACGCTCGATGCCAAGAGCATCTACAGCATCCGCGTCGACAAGAATAAGCGTCGCTCGGCGACGGTTCTTGGTGTCCGCGGGCGGTACGTAAACACGGCAAAAGACTACATCACGGAAGACGCAGCCATTTATGGCGATCCTTACGGCGATATCGACGATAGCACCGAGCGCACGAAGACATTCGAGAACGCGCTAATCCAGAGCCACAACCACTGCCAGCGTAAACAGAAGCTTGTTTATATACGAGCCAACGCCCGCAAGGTTTCCATCGTGGCCGATTACACTGCAGACGACGCTCGCAACGTTCCGTACCGCCGCTTTGTGACGGTTCACTATCCTTCTCGTGGACTCGTGAATGCCGTTGTCGAAATCACCTCAAGCGTAAGCATCGATCTGCGCAACATGCGCGTTTCGTTCTCTGGTATTTTTGTGGATTCGGACCTGTATGCCTTCAATGCAGCGACAGAGGAGGGTGTGCCTGGCGAGTCTGTCGATCCGTTGCCCGATGAAGGAGTCCCCGATCCGGTTGACTTCTCGGCGACTGTTCAAACGGACGTAGTTTCAGGTGGCGCAACGGCCGCCTTTATTCTGGGAACATGGGACTTTGTGGACTCCACGTTGACATATGAGTTGGAATTTGACCGCACTAGCGGCTCGACAGGCGTTCAATCGGCATTTTCAAATGCCGGCGATACGCAGGTTCGGACCCCATATCTCGCCGACGGTGAAGAATACAAGGTTCGCCTGCGCGCGTATGGGGGCGGATCAAAGTCGGAATGGACGGACTATATCTACCTTACAGTTACGGCTGATTCTGTCGCTCCGGTTGCTCTCTCGTCATTCATAAACACCGATGCGGCCCCGCACCTCGGTAAAGCAGCGTTTGGCATAACAACGGCGAACGATAGCCATCTCAGGACGGTAAGGATTTACCGAAAGGCATCTGGCGTCCCTCTGGATATAGATACGGATGTGGCTATTGCTACGCTTAGCGTTTCGCCGCTTACCATCTACTCCTACACGGACGGCGATGCAACGCGCGTCAACCTCCTGAGCAATCCCGGCTTCGATACCGATACCGTTTGGACAAAGGAAACGGATTGGACGATCTCAGGCGGGAAGGCCAACAAGGCGGCCGGCGCGGCGGCACGCATCATTTCTCAGTCGATAACATCCATCCCAAATGGATCTGTCGCACGCGTGGCGTTCACGGTTTCGGGAGCAAGCGCAGGTTCTTACAGCGCTCGGTTCGACGACGTAGGCGTGTCCAATCAAACGGGACCAAACCAGACCGCAAATGCTCAATATCGCGATCGGATCACGATGACAGCAAACCGAAATCTGTTCGCAATTCGCGGGACAGCGGCGTTCAACGGTTCTGCCGATGATGCGGCCGTCTTTGAGGAAACCTTCTCCTGCGCTCCACAGGGGGCATGGGACTACTACGCGGTTCCATTCAACGGATCCGGTGTGGACGGCCCGGTGAGTGGCCCAGTGCCGGTGACGGTTATCTGACGCGAAAATTAATGCAATAAGGCACAGGAATTACGAAAAATGGTTAAGACCGCCAACGAGATCTTCCGCGACTATGAGACGGATGGCGTCCCGTCATCAGGGCCACACAAGCCTATAAAGGCGGATATTCGCGAATATCTTACTGCTGGCACTAACAAATACGATGAAACTGCAGGAAACCTTGCGTCCAACACCCAAACCTTCGCTGTCGACAACGGACAGCCGCTCAATGTCCATAACACCGCGTTTGGCGATAAGGCGCTGGAAAGCCTTACCAACGGTGCGGAGAATACTGCTGTTGGTCAAAACTCGCTAAGCTCTCTGACGGCTCCATCCGGCATTCACAATGCCAATGGCAATACGGCGGTGGGCACGAACGCTCTGTCGGATGTGACGATAACGGATTTCAATACCGGTGTCGGCTCCAATGCCGGACGTTCAATTACTGTCGGTGGCGGCAATACTGCACTCGGCCACGGCGCAATGGGCGCCGACGACTTTACGCCGGCCGCTTGCACCGGTTTCTACAACACCATGCTTGGTGGCTGGTCGGGCCAGGAACTGACGACTGGCGGCGGAAATACCGGCGTCGGTATGAATACGTGCATGAATATCACCACTGGTGAGAGTAATGTCGCAGTTGGCCTTGGAGCATTGGCAGGAACCGCAGGTGATACGGCTACGGCGGTCGGGAACGACGCATCCAACAACGTGGCTGTCGGCTATAACGCCCTGCAAGAAAATACGGCAGATGGAAATGTGGCTGTCGGATTCCGCGCACTGAAGCGAAACACCACGGGCATTCAATCCGTGGCGGTTGGCTACGAGGCGTTGAGCTTCGCGATCGGCGACAACGGAAATACTGCCGTTGGTTATGCTGCGCTATCTCTAAATAATGGTGGCGCGACGAATACCGCAGTGGGTCGCTTCGCGTCGAACCAGAATACGACAGGAGACAATAACGTCGCTGTCGGTGACAACGCTCTTAACGGCAATCAGGTCGGTTCCGACAACACTGCGGTCGGTGCAGGGGCGCTATTTGTCGCCACGGATGTATCGAATACCGGCGTTGGTAGGAGTGCTGGGGGCGCGGTAACAACCGGCAACCGAAATACCTTAATCGGCGCTCTCGCCGGCAATGCCATCACAACCGGCTCTCAGAACACGTGTGTAGGCGCAGAAACGGCAGCGTCGATCAATTTCA
This sequence comes from Rhizobium sp. USDA 4016, assembly GCF_056279705.1. Classification (NCBI taxonomy): domain Bacteria; kingdom Pseudomonadati; phylum Pseudomonadota; class Alphaproteobacteria; order Hyphomicrobiales; family Rhizobiaceae; genus Rhizobium; species Rhizobium sp. USDA 4016. The sequence goes on along the minus strand of NZ_JBWCCY010000004.1, from coordinate 2,639,636 downwards.
GCAATACAACGTGTCTGGGTTATCAGGCGACTGTTACCGGAAGCAACCAGGTGCAGCTCGGGAACAGCGCAACCACGACCTACGTTTACGGCACGGTGCAGAATCGATCTGATGAGCGAGATAAGGCGGATATCCGCGATACCGAGCTTGGCCTTGATTTCATCCTGAAGCTGCGTCCTGTCGATTACCGATGGGATCTGCGCGAGGACTATGCTGACGGTCAGAAGGACGGATCGCGCAAGCGTAAGCGCTTCCACCACGGTTTCATTGCGCAGGAAGTTGCCGTTATTGGATCTGACTTTGGCGGCTTTCAGGATCATTCAATCAATGGCGGAGATGACGTCATGTCTCTCGGTTATGACGAGTTCTTTGCGCCCGTCGTCAAGGGCATGCAGGAGATTGTCTCTCGCCTCGAAAAACTGGAGAAAGCAGCATGATGGATAAGGCAGAAGCCGCAAAGGTTCAGGCGGCATTTAATGAACTCCGTGCCCAGCGAGACACGGCGCTCGACCGGTGCGCAAATCTGGCCCAGGAAATCGCTGTCCGCGATCACCGAATTGCAGAGCTTGAAGTTCTCATGACGGATAGGTCGAAGATAAACGCTGATGTTGCGCTCCCGGCAGGAGGGCAAGTTTAGGCCCTCAATGCAGCAAATGATGCGGTCGGAATACCATCCATTTCACCAATGAACTCAGTCGCGTGTATTTTGAAGCCGTTCGCCTCAAGGACGAAATATATATCATCCAACTTCAACCAAGTGGTGGTATCGGCCGGGGCGCCTTCCCAATAAAGCGGGATATTGTCCTCATAGCCTTCAATGTCATAGGTCCTGGCGTGAAGGGTGATGTCCCGGCCTTGATGGGTAACTGTGCGATCTAATTGCGGGACAAATCTGGGACCGCCACGTGCCGCGAGAGCTCGCATCATGTCGGCATCGAAATAGTGGGTCCAGATGAAAATGGCATCGGACGCGTGGCAGGCTGCTTCCAGGAAGCGAACCGGGTTTTCCATATGGTAGAGAACGCCAGACGCCCAAACGATGTCATACTTGCGCTTCGGTTCCTCCAACTCAAGTTGGACATTCCCCAGCTTCAGTTGCGCCTTTAAGCCGAACAACTCCTTTAAGCACAGGCACTTGAGAAAATTAATCGTGTTCCCTTCAACGGAAACAATTTCAGAGGCGCCGAGCTTATCAAGCCAATAGGTCTGGTAACTAACCTTCGAACGGTCCGAGCTCCAATACGGACTTTCCGGCAACTCCGCCGGGGATCATCTCGTTGAACCACCTTGGCCGAAAATCTTGTTCGAACATGGGAGTATTGCCCGATGCCAAATCTCTTGGAAGTTGGGACTTCCAGCTGCCCTTAAAAATATCCACAATCGTTTGATCGCTCGGTTGGCGCGTCTCGTAGCGCGCCGGGATGCTGTCACTCATAATATCTTCCCCCTAGTTGTGGATCTTATTGCCATACAGCCGAGACCATTGGCAAGGTGCCACGCCTGACCGCATTTTCGATCATATCGAAATCAAAGTCGACAGATCGCCTCTGACTAGCCGCGCCGGTAATCCTCCAAGGAAACACCCATGAAACTCGTCGCTGACCGGCGCCGGGTGCTTCGCTGCGCCTTCGGGTAGATAAATAAGGACAACCAGATGACCCCCACAACTACGCTGCCCGCGGAGTGGCTTCCGCGCGTCAAGATGGATCGCGTGATTTGCCATTGGACGGCCGGCGGTCACAAGGCAACCGACTTCGACAAGGAGCATTACCATATCCTGATTGAAGCTGACGGCAATGTCGTCCGCGGGCGACCATCCATTGCATTGAACGAATCCCCGGCAAAGAAGGGCTATGCCGCTCATACCCTGAACTGCAATTCCGGCTCGATCGGCGTCTCGCTGTGCTGCATGGCCCTTGCGACCGAAGCCCCGTTCAATGCCGGCAAGTCGCCGATGACGAAAGTGCAGTGGGAAAAATTGGCTGAAGTGGTTGCCGATCTGTGTCGCGCTTATGGCATCCCGGTTACGCCGCGCACCGTGCTTAGCCACGCCGAAGTGCAGGCCAATCTCGGCATCAAACAGCGCGGCAAGTGGGACTTCACAAGGCTGGCGTTCGCGCCGGAGGTGAAAGGCGCAAAGGCTTGCGGCGACTTGCTGCGGACTGCAGTGGCGGGCCGGCTATGACTGGGCCAGTTGGGAAGACCAGCAGCCGACGCTTCTCTAAGTGGCTTGTCGGCTTCAACGTCGCGCTGGCATGGGGAGCTATCTATCTCGCCATCGTTTATCTGCAGGCTGCCTACGTGGCGGCCAGCGGCTTCGCCTTCGTACTCGGCGTTGCTGGTGCGTACATGGGGGTAGGGCACCTTGATCTGCGCGCTTACGTCAAGTCGTTTACGGCGGCTAGCAGTGCGGCGGCGAACAGCGCGGGGGGCACCTACTACCCCATCGAGCCAGGCACGAAGCCCGCGACTCCGGAGGATCAACTGACATGACCTTTATCACAAAGGCACTCGGCCTCGACAGTCTGGCCGCCTATCTGTTCGTCGCCGCTCTCGTCCTTGCCGCAGCAACGGGCGCGTACTGGTATGTCGACCACAAGGGCTACGTTCGCGCCGAGGCTTACTACAAAGGCCAAATCGCCGAACTAAAAGCCGCCGCGGCCGACGCGCGCAACAAGGAAGTCGAGCGCCAGGACGCGGCAAACAACGCCGCCAAGGCACGCGAGGCTGCCCGAATTTCCGAGATGCAGGCCGCTAACCAATCCCTACAAGAACGAATTGAGGAGCTCCAGCGTGAAGCTGATCAAGATCCTGATGCTGGCAAGCCTGTGCTTGGTGCTCCCAGCGTGCGCCGTATCAACAAGATACGATAAACTAGTCGTCGTCCCTCCGCCGCCCGTATTGCGCAAGCCGGATAGCGTGCTGCTCGAGCGGTGCGTTGGTCCGGTCGATCTCGGCGGTAAGCCGCTGGCGCAAGCGCAGCTTGAGAAGCTGTGGATCAAGGATCGCGAGCGGCTGCTGTCCTGCGCTCGACGCCACTTGGCACTCCGCGACTATTATGCCGATCGCGACGCTGGCCTGACGGGCGGCAAGGCGGTGAGCAAATGACGCCTGAAGAAATAATGAAGGCTGTGCTCTTCTTCCTTACGGTCGCCGGCGCTGGATGGGGCATCTGGTGGCGAATCGACGGCCGCGTCAAGGAGAGCGAAAGAGCCAACGATAATCGCATAAAGGCGGTGGAGGACAAGGCCGGGAAGGTCTGGGATGATCTGACTGAGTTTAAACTGCGCGCTGCTGAAACCTACGCCACAAAAGCAGGGATGGAAGCTCAGACGGCACAAATCATGAAAGCAATTGATGGCGTCGGTGAGCGCATCGAAGGGGTTAACCGACGGCTAGACAGAGTCATCGAGCAGCGAAATTCTGGACTTTAATCATCTAGGTCACTTATTTGGAATTGCTTGGCTAGGGTAGCTCCCGAAGAGCGTGCATCCACACGCCTGCCAAGCGCCTACATTGGATAGCGAGAGGGATACTTGCGATGAATGATTTCAGACGTGGCGCGATCATCGCCGCCAACGATAACAGCGAGTTCAGGTTTTACATTTACTGCTGGTACTATCCGGACGGCAGACCCTTCTACGTCGGCAAGGGGAACGGTCGGCGCGATACGCAACCGAAGAATAACAAAATCTTCAGAAACATTGTCGCCAAGATTCGCCGCGAAGGAGGCGAGCCTCGCGTTATACGGTGGCAAGACGGATTGAAGGAGAACGACGCGTTCCGCTTGGAAAAAGCGTACATCAAGCTGCTAGGACGTCGCGATAACGGTACTGGCATTCTTGCCAATATGACAGATGGCGGTGATGGAGTTAGCGGCCTTGTTTTCAGCGACGAGTTTCGGTCGAAGTTGTCTTCGGCGTTGACAGAATACTGCAGCAATCCTTCCGTTCGGGAAAAGAAGTCCGCTGATAACAAAAAGCGGTACATGAGTCCCGATGAGCGCGAGCGGACATCACTTGCCAGTCGGCTTGCGCCGCCTAGATCAAATAGCAGTACGGGCCTAAAGGGAGTCTCTTTTTTCGCGTCGACAGGTACGTGGCGCGCATCCATAAATGTGGAGGGCCAACAGAGACACATTGGCTTATTCGATTCACCAGAATTTGCCGCCCGAGCATACGACCATGCGGCGGTTACTGTCTGGGGTAGGGGTAACTGCTACCTTAACTTTCCCCGCGACAACATCGGAGCTGAGGACGGCGGCAAGGTTCTTTCTGCGCTAGATGCGACGGTTCCCTATCGTCAACGACAATCAGTCGCCAAGCGTATCGCGCCTCCGCATGCTGACGGCACGTCCGGATTCAAAGGGGTAACCGATCGACACGGCAAATGGTGCGCCCGTATCAGGATCGGCGGCAAATTATACCACGCAGGAACCTTTGCGACGCCAGAGGACGCGGCACGCGCTTATGACGCAGCGGCAATCGAGGCCTGGGGCGTCGGGAAGTGTTATTTGAACTACCCTGCTACCACCACCCGAACCACCCGCGCATAACCACCACCACACACTGGAGACTACCATGGCAACCGAACTTCTACCTACGGGCAGCACTGCCGCCAATTCTTCCGATCTCGTCGTTGCCGCTGGCACTCCGGTAACGGTCGGCATGAAGGGCGCGACCTCAGCTCTGGCGCGCGTTCGCATTCTTCTGAAAGATGACGCTGGCGGCTACACCGACGTCAGCGAACTGACGCCGTTCCGTCCAGCGCTCTGCATAACCGCTCCAGGCACTTACCGCTTCACGCGCGTAGCGGGCGCAACCTGCGGGGTGTTCAGTGCTTAGTCCGCTATTTTCTCCGCTGTTTGCGCCGTTGATGACGGCAGTCTCCCTAGCCAAGGGTGGTGGTGGGTCTCCTCCTTCGGCCTTGCTCATTGAGCCGCCTGTCACGACGGCGCTTGCCAGTAAGGCCTTGATGGCGTTCTCGCCTTATCGGGTGATCGAGGGCGCGAGCGCCACCGGCTTTCGCGTCAAGCGCCTGTCGGACAACGCGACCTCTGACTTCGGCTTTGTCTCTGACGGTTCGCCAGATATGGCGGCCATCCTCACATGGGCGGCGGGGGCTGATGTTGACCTCGTCGGCTTCCTCGATCAGAAAGGCAGCGGCAAGCTGCTTGCAGCGATCGGCACGGTTGCCGTCATTCGCTCCGGTGTTGCCAAGCGCTTCGCCACGGCATGGTCCGATACGACCGGCCAGCTTACCCGCCTGACAAGTGAAGGTGGCATCGGTGTCGATCTTGGCGATGACGTCGGCGCTCTACAGCTTCAATCGACTGGCTTGCTTGCCAGCACTGGCCTTGAGTTCTTCCTTCTGTGCTCGTCAAACGAGCGCAAGCGACCGACGAATGCGACGGACCCGCTCGCCATTGCGAACAACATCACTGAATACATTTTCAGTTACGGTGATAATTCCAATATTCGCATGTACCACCAGTGCACAGGCGGAAACCACCTTGATTTCGTCCGTGTGCTGACATCTGGCACCGATACGGACGCCGGAAGCACTGGCGGGACGATCTTCCGCAAGGCGCTGGCGCAGGAGATATTCGGCTACAAGCTGACGTCGTCAGAACTGACGTTCTATAATAACGGTCGCGCGCAGGTGACCGTCCCTGTCGTCACCGCCAATAATTCCGCAAACATCGCAGCCGGATCGCTGGACAACCGCGATATCGTCATTGGCAATACCTTCGCTTCGTCTACGCCGCACGCCCTGCGCACCTCGCTTCGCGCCAATAATCTGTTCTGCGCCCTGATCGTCATGGACGGCACGGTCACTGACGAAGAGCGCTTCATGGTCAATGCGAAGCTGAACGCTATCGGCCAGTGCCATCGCATCCTTCTCGAAGACGATCTGATGAGCCTGTTTGGCGAAGTCATCGTCATGAAGGACGTCAACCCGGCAACCGGCCTGGTAGCGGGCCGCAAGGGGCAGGTATCGCTTCAGTTCGAAACCGCTGCTAACGAGCAGGGCACACCAAACTTCAATTTCGCGACACAGAAGCTTGGCGTTCCAGGCATCTATGCGCCGGACGATCTGAACCTTGCCAACGCCTACGAGGCGACGAACAACTATTTCGCCTTGGAAACCACGTGTTCTGTCATGGCCTTGGCTGTGATGGACGCGACCGGCAACGGGGCGTCCTACGCCAATAGTGTCTATTCCGCCTTCCGCGTCAGTGACGGTAGCAGGTTCTCGAATGCCAACGAGAAGATGAACGTCGGCCTCGGGTGGGATCATAACGCCCCCGTATTCCGAACCGGCGTCAGCCTGACCCGCGACCCTGCGGAACTGATCGGCACCCGCAAGAAGGCCGACAAGACGAACTTTGGCCCGTCGCCTTATGACGGCACCAACCAGGACCAAGGCAAGTACAACGACAAGACGTCGCCCACTAAGTTTGTCGATGGCGAGACGATATCGAGCTACGTGTTTACCCGCTCGACGTGGGAAAACACCGATGGCGGTGCGCCTTATCAGTTGGATGCGCCGGTCTATTATCCGACGCCGGAAAACGTCGGCTTCAGCTACAAGAGCGGCGTTCCCATCATGATGATTGGCACGGTCGATGCTGGCGACTATTCGCGCAACGCCACGCTGGCAGAATGGGAAGCCGAGCGCCTAAACGCCGAGACATGGCTTTATCTTTCCGTTGGCAACCAGCCGATCGGCCATAAGGACAGCGGCATCGCTCACAAGACGAAGTCGCCAATCCCGCACATGGAAGCTGGCGCCAAGATCAAGTCGAACCATCAGCAGTTCGCCTTCAAGGGCCTTTACGGGATGTTCGGTTTTTCGCCATCCGGCACGGTCTGGACGGCCGAGGAAGCCGAGCAGATACAAGTCAACGCCTACAAGCTGCTCGCCGCCTAACACCCCACCGCCCCATCATCATCTGGTGGGGCGCTTCTTCGGCCCCGCATCATCAGGCACCGGAGGGACAGGATAGCGCGGCAGCAGATCGTCGATCATAATCGATATGCCGGCCTCATCTAGAGCCAGAATAAAGGCGTCGCGAGCATCTTCCGCAGGCTTGGTGCCGGCGAAGCATTCGATACAGATCAACTGCGCATAGCGGTGAGCCTTGCGGTTATAGTGCTCCTCCGGCCACCGGTTAAGAAGGCTTTCGGCGATATCGATCAAGCTGCTGTGGGTCCGGTATTTGGAAATACCGAGAACCGCAGCCCTGACTTTTCGTATTGGTCTATCTTCGGGCATTCCGTGTCCGCGTCTTGTCCTTGGCGCGTCCTTAGCCGCGCGCATGTTCCAAAACGAATCACTTGTGAATGCCCTTAAGCAATGTCAAGCCCCGCTTGCCCTAATCGGCAGGCGGGGCTTTTTCTGTTTGTGGTATTCCATTCCTGTAATGTTGACAAATTTGTAAGTTTACAGCACTGTACGTCATGCTAGCGACCAACTAGCCAGCCGCGCGGCCACCAGCCGCCCCTCGCATTCACCACAGCAGAGGAGACAAGATGGATAGATTTTACAGATATGTGGCGGCCATTGTGCTAGCCCTTGGCGCCGTTCTCATAGGCGGCATTTACACGCTTGCTGGCGAACCTCAGCCGATCGTCACGACGACAATTATTCGCGCTCCCGCCACTACCTCCGAAGATTCGGTCGTATTGATCAACGTTGGCGAGGGTCACGGCTCAGGCGTCCATCTCGGCGACGGCTTTATTATCACGGCGGCGCACGTTGCCGACGGCAGTAAGCCAATCAAGCTGAAGACCAGCGTCGCCAAGGAATACGACGCCAGCTTGCTCTGGGCCAACAAAGCCTATGATATCGCGCTGCTGCGCACAGACGGCAAGATCGACGGCAGGGCGGCGCTTGATTGCCGTGTGGCCAAGGTTGGCGATGAAATCCAAGCCTCCGGCAATCCTCTCTCCTTCGAATTTGTATCATCCTTCGGCCGCGTCGCTGGCAACGTCCGCGAACTTGGGCCTTGGAAGCAAGTCTTTATCACCGACCTGACAACCGTCATGGGTGTCAGCGGCGGCCCGATCTTTGAGCCGGACGGACGCATTATCGGGATAGCGGTCGGCGTCGCGACGGCGCCTCTTTAAGGGCGAATCTGCCGGCAAGTTCACGCCTTCGCTCACCGGCTTCGGCATGGCGGTTCCCTCCAGTGCGGTTTGCATGCTGCTGGCTAAGGGGGTGGCGTGATGGCGGCAGCAATTTATGCAATGGTCGCCGCTGGCTTCTATTCGACGACTGGCAAGTTTTGGGCCTCGTTCGGTTGGCCGACATATCTCGGCGAGCTCCTCGGCAAGGAAATAATGAAGCGGAGGATGCTGTGATGGTCCATAGACTTACCGCCAAGTTCATCGTCGTGAACACATGCTGGATTGCCGTTGCCGTGTGGGCCTGGGTTATGGGCTTTGTACAGGCTGCCATCGAGGCGGACCCTGCGCATGTCGGCATTGTCATTGCCGTTGTGTTCCTGATCGGCCTTTTATCCACCGCCGCAAGGGTGCTTGAGGTGGACGGATCAATTACTGCCGCATCAATAAACCCCTCAGATCGGGCTGGCAAAGCTAAGGCCGTTCGTAAGATGCAAATCAAGAACGAGCACCTAGCAGATGTCGTTGAGGGGCTGGTTATTATCGGCTTAATCGGGAACGCCGTAGGGTTTTTCATGGCCTTTCGCAAGGTCGATTCCGCAGCGCTGGCAACTGCTGACGGAGCCATGGCGAGCGCAGCAAACATGCTCGGCGGCCTCGGTACGGCGTTCGGTTCGACATTGATCGGCTGCGTTCTTGCACTCTGGACGATTCATAACTTTCGTATCCTGACCACGGCAACAGCACTTCACCTTGAGGAGGTGTCTCCGTGAGCCGGCGCGGCAACGCGAGTTCGGTTGGCTTCAGGGATGTCCTTCTTAGCCTCAATGCTATGTTGGCTGCTCTTGTGCTGATTGTCCTGCCGTCCGTAAATCCTGCAGCCAAGGAGGATCCAGCCCAACTGCCTGGCAACCTCGTCGCCTCCGCGGCTTGGCCATCAGGCCCGATCGACGTCGATCTCTGGGTGCAGGCGGGTAACGAGCGCGCGGTCGGATACAGCTACAAGAGCGGCCGCGTCTGGTCGCTACTGCGAGACGATCTCGGCACGACCAACGATGATACGCCGCTGAACTTCGAGTCCGCTTTCACGCGCGGCCTCCCAGACGGAGAGTATGCCGTCAACGTGCGATGCTACGGCTGCGAAGGGCGCGTGCCGGTTCCGGTATCTGTCGAAGTGCGGCTAGCTGAGGGCGGCGTCGTCTGGCGTGGGACTGTGGACCTTCTGAAGGACAAGCAGGAGCGGACAGCGATCCGATTTCGGATGACTGGAGGTCAGGTAGTGCCGGGTTCGGCGAGCCAGGTTTTCAAGCAGTTGAACAGAGGAGAGGGGTGATGGCGACCGTGACTATGACGGTGGAACGCGATTATGCGCCAACTGACGGGGCTGATCTGTCCGAATACTTACGCACTATGGCTTGCGTCCACCCCGAAAAGGGAACACGCCAGATGCCTACTAAAACAGATGATGACGCATTCGAGAGGGCAGCGGACATTATCGTTGAAGCATCGCTCCTTGCTGAGCGGCTCGAAGAGTTTGAGAGCGAGCTGAGTGACGACGAGTGCGGGAGGCAATACTACGGCCATGTTCATCCAGCATTCGCCCGCCTTGTCGCCCTGCTGGAGCCGAAAACATGACCCCCGCCATCACACTCTGGCTGGCCTTCGTGCTGGCCGCCGGCGTCATAGCTTGGTGGGGCAACAAGCGGCAAGCCGTCGCCTTCCTCGTAGTCGCCGCCCTTACCGCGCCAGCCACCCTCCTGCCGCTCGGCCACGCCTATCCGTTCTCTCCACCCAAGGGCCACTACACAGTGCTCGGCGCGCGCATCGACGTCGACGAAGCCATCTGGGTTCTTCTCGACGGTGGAAATGGCCCCCCGCGCTATTACAAACTGCCGTATTCCACTCAGGCGGCTAATAGCCTGCAGAACGCCATGGATACGGCCGAAGCAAACGGGACCGGCGTCGGCATGAACATGGACGGCGAATCTGCCGCTGGCTTTGCCGAAGAGGGCTCGCCGGGTGGTGAAGAGCCGAAGCAGGCTGAGCCGCAAGCGATAATCAATTAGAGGAAAAACGACATGAGCAAAGACGAAGGACGGCCGAGCCGCGAGAGTGTCTGGTTACAAGCGTGGCTAGTTGTCGCTCGCGCTGAAGGTGCGCACAAACCCAATGTTGCGACCAGTTGGGCTGACGCGTGCCTTACGGCATTCGATGCGCGTTTTCCGAAAATGAAGGAATCCTAATTTGCCAACCCCAAGACTTTCAGACGAACTCGCCAAGGAAGCCGTCGACGCATTCATAGCTCTCGGCGAAAAGCAGGCGGCTGCCGATCTTCTGGGCATCCCGCGCCAGACATTGAACTCCCGCTTAAAAGTCGCAGCAGAGCGCGGCATGCTGGGCACGAAGCCGGTGTTGCCGGGATTTCGTATTAGTCAGGTCACGAGCACGCCGAACGGTGATTTCGTCCAGCAAAAGCCAGAGCGCGGCGAGGAATTCGCAGTTCCCGCCGGCCATACGGTCAAGGGCGTTTCGGCGCTCGTCGATGCGGACGGCCGGACCGTTCAACAGTGGGTGAAGACCCGCAACGAATACGCGCCGCAGGACATCGCTGCTATCCTCAAGGAAGCGTTCGCTGATGTTCCGGCCGCTGAGCCAGTCCCGCTCATCGTGGCTCCGGCAAGTTCGCTTCTTACGCTCACGCCACTTGCGGACTGGCATATCGGGCTCTTCTCGTGGGGCAAGGAAACAGACACCAACTGGGATCTTCGGATTGCCGAGAACGTTATCGGCGACGCAGTCGATGATCTGATCTCGAGAACGCCACCAAGCGGCCACGCGATCGTTCTTGGCGGTGGTGACCTGCTGCATTCGGATACGAACGAGAATAAGACGGCGCGCTCTGGCAACGCTCTTCAGGTCGACGGACGTTACCAGAAGGTGCTGATGACGGCTTGCCGTCTCGTCGTGCGGGCGATCGATGCCAATCTGCGAAGACACGGCCATGTGACGGTCCGCATTCTGCCGGGCAACCACGATGAGCATGCCTCCGTCGCAGTCGCATACTTCCTGCTCGCCTGGTATCGCAACGAGCCGCGTGTGACGGTCGACGTTGATCCGTCTCTGTTCTTCTGGTTCCGTTTCGGCAAGGTGCTTCTAGGCGCCACCCATGGCCACACCGTCAAACTCAAGGACATGGCGAGCATCATGGCTCACCGACGCGCCGAGGACTGGGGCGCGACGCTGTTCCGATATATCCACGGCTTCCACATTCACCACACCAGCAAGTTTGCTACCGAAGGCAACGGCGTGATCTCAGAATCGCACCAAACGCCGACGCCGCAGGATGCTTGGCATTTCGCCTCTGGCTTCTTGTCTGGCCGCAGCATGCAGTCGATTTCGTACCATTGGGACTTCGGCGAGGTTTCGCGTGTTCGCGTCGCCATGATGGACGCCGCTAACGACAATGTGCCGGCAGAGCAGAGGAGGGCTGCGTGAGCGGCTGGTACAATCCAGACGCATGGTCGGCACCATCGCGCGTCGTGACCGACATCTGGGAGCCGAAGGTTTCTCGGATACTCGGTCCCGACGGGCAACCGATTCCTTACCGGCCGCAGCAGCAGCCGATTGGCTTTTATAGGCTAGGCGAACGGGTAAAGCAAAATTAACCCCCAACTGCCGCCGACCACCAATCGGCGGCAACCACCACGAAAGAGGAGATATCATGACCAAAACCATGACCATTGAGGACGTGCAGAGGCGCGTCAACGCCATGCCCGCAGCGATGAATGCCCAGGGACTGCGCGAACCGGAAGTAACATTTTCCATCAGGGCGAATTCGGAGATTTCCGTCTACCTCAGATGGGCAGACAAGAAGACGGCTTATGGCAGCGCCTACCATAGCGTCAAAGGAAAGACGCCAGCAGAACTGCTGCGCAACGCTGACGCCTTCATCGCAGCCCTGCCGTCGCCGGAAGAAACCCGCATGAAGGAGTTCATGACGGCACTTTCGGATGTGATCGAGCTCGGCAGACAGAACGGAATCGAGGTCGATTTCGTCAATCCCCTGGTCGAGACGATGAAGCGGCTGTCCTCGAACATCCTCACCGATCAGCGGGAGGCCGCGTGATGACCAGCAAAACCATTTACGACCCGCCAAGCGGGTGGCGCTTTGGATTTCCACGCCCTTATCTCCCGCTGCCGGACGAGACGCTGGAAGAAACCCTGCTGCGTGACGGCTATCCACAACGCGAGATCGACAACGGCGGCGCCAAATACTGCCGTTTCTGGGAACACAAGGAGGCCGCGTGATGTCAGTTATAACCTTTTCGCCAAAACCTCATAACGACATCGCCGACGAGACCTTCGGCCCGATCGACAAATACGTGCCGGCGAATGATAACGTGCAGCCCGTAGACGAGAGCGGCGCATCGGCTGGCTTTGGCGTCGCCGATGTACGAGGCCAGTACATCGGCTTGCGGCGCGGTGAGCGGTGTAACGATCTAGGCGTGGACCATCCGCAGATGTTCGACGCCGTTCGACGCGGCGACTGGATGGAAACTTATCGCGGCGGGAGGTTCTGGCCTCTCGACCCACGCGCTGACGAAGTATTCATCGAGGACATCGCGCACAGCCTATCAATGCAATGCCGATATGCCGGCCACTGCCATCGCTTCTACAGCGTCGCAGAGCATTCCGTGCTCATGGCCCGCCATCTGCGCTGGGAAGGCGTTGACGTAGCGCTGTACGCCTTGCTGCACGATGCCGGCGAAGCCTACCTAGTCGACGTGCCGCGACCGCTGAAGCGCCACCTGCCAGGCTACAAAGAAGCGGAAAAGCGCGTCATGAACGCAATATGTGCGCAATTCCGCCTGCCTGACGACATGCCCGCAATCGTCCACGATGCTGACACGCGTATCATCGGCGACGAGCTCGAGAACATGGCGCCTATGGACTGGCACGCGAAGCACAACGAGCCGCTCGGCGTGCGTTTGAAATATTGGTCGCCGGCAAAGGCGGAAACGGAATTCCTGGCGACCTTCGAGGCGCTAATGGGTTGCAGGGCGAGGGAGATGGCGTGATGCTTGCCGCTGCCAACGATAACAGCCAGTTCAAATTCTACGTCTATGCATGGCAATACCCTGACGGCGGAACTTTCTATGTCGGGAAGGGGCGCGGTCGGCGAGATATAGATGAATCAGCTGGCCGCAACAAAATATTCAAGCGCATCGTAGCAAAAATTCGTCGCGAAGGAGGCGAGCCGTGCGTCGTACGCTGGCATGAGGGCTTGCGTGAGGAGGACGCGTTACGTCTGGAGATGGCATACATAATGCTGCTTGGACGCCGAGATGCAGGAACTGGATTTCTTTGCAACCTGACTGACGGTGGTGAAGGTGAATCCGGCCGGATACTTAGCGAAGACCACCGAGCGAAAATCGGGATGGCATCTTCCAATAGAAGCGCCGAGACGAGAGCAAAAATCAGTGCGGCAAACACCGGAAGGAAACTGAGCGTCGAACATCGCACGAAGATTGGACTTGCTCAGATTGGCAGGCCGAAGAGTGAGTCGGTAAGAGCTAAGCTTCGCGCGTCCAGAATTGGCCCCGCCACAAGCGACGAGGTGCGTGAAAAATTGCGCGACGCAAACCTCGGTAAGAAACACAGCAAAGAGACGCGAGAAAAAATCGGAGCCGCCCACAGGGGTATGACACGCAGTCCGGAGGCACGAGACGAGATGACTGCGGCCAGAAGAATGCTAGGCCCACTTAGGGGTGAGTTTAAAGGTGTTTCGTTTTTGTTGTGTGAGAACAAATGGCGCGCTCGAATTCGGATCAACGGCAGAAATAAGAGTCTCGGCATATTCCCGGCCGCAGAGGAGGCAGCTCGCGCATATGATAAGGCAGCATACGCTGCTTGGGGTGATGAGTGTTATCTCAACTTCACAGATGGAGTGGCTGCATGAGTTGGGGATTCCATGTTGGAATGATGGTTCAATGCATCGATGCCAAGCAACCCGAGTACACGTCTACGCCGTCCGATCTAATCGAGGGCGAGGTCTATAAAATTCGCTGGGTCGGCATGCATCACCACTATGTCGAAGGCGAGTATCTCGGCGTGCGGCTAGAGGGCATTGAGCGCGGCACGTGCATGATATGGAGCGACGTTGACACGCCGTTTCGTGCCAGCAGGTTTCGGCCGTTGGTTCGTGACCGTTTGGGAAGCTTGCGCGCCTTGCTGGCTGGCGGGCCTGTGGCGCCGTCGATTGAGGAGCCTCGCCGCAAGGTGGAAGTTAAGGAAGAGGAGAGGGTATGAGCGACAATCAACCGCGATACACCACCGCCCGCTTGCACTCGGAAGTGGCCAAGGCGAAGGCGTATGGACGCCGTGAGGCGCTAGAAGAGGCAGAGAAAGCCATCATGGAATATGATGGCACCTACTACATCGATCATCGCGGCGTGAAGCAATGGCGACTGCCGTCGCGCCATGACTTCGTGGCAACCATCCGCGCATTAGCAGCAAAGGAAACCGCATGACAAGCCTTGCACAACAACTCGCATCCGACGACCGCGGCTGCATCACCGCAGTGCCTGCCGCAAACGACAACGTTCCTCCTAAATTGCGCGCGCTTGGTGCTGCAATCGGGAAGGTGGAGCGGGATTTTTCGAAAGCTGAGATTGACAATAATTTCTACGTCACGTTCCGAGATGCAGCCAACGACAACCTGCCACCCGTTGTCGCCTTCACTGGCGTTGCTGGTAGCGGCAAGTCCACAGCCACCAAGTACCTCGTCGAGCAGCGCGGCTACACGCTCGTCAAGTTTGCAGGGCCGCTGAAGGATATGATGCGGGCGCTGGGCCTCGAGGAGAGTCAGATCGAGGGCCACCTGAAGGAAACGCCGACATCGATGCTGGCCGGCAAGACACCGCGGCACGCTATGCAAACACTCGGCACAGAGTGGGGCAGGAACTGCATCGGCGAGAGCTTCTGGGTTGGCGTCTGGAACCAGCGCGCCAATGTTGTCATTGCCAACGGCGGCCGCGTCGTAACGGACGACTGCCGCTTTCAGAACGAAGCGAAGGCAATCCGTCGCCTCGGCGGAGACATCTTCAAGATCGCCGGTCGTGGCGGCATCGCTGGATCGCACGAATCAGAGCGCGGTTGCGGTGATGAGGATTTGACTATCGTAAACGCGGCCAGCATTGAGGAACTTCACGGCAAGATCGAGGAGGCGCTGCGACGGTATGGGTGAGATTCCGGACGATGTCATGGCAACGGCCTGCGATGCTTATGAGCGCCTTCAGGAGGTAGGAGCCATACCCGAGAACACGACGGATGACGCTCCTGCTGTATACGTCATCGCCCGCGCCATCCTCGCAGAGCGTCAGCGTTGCGCGGAGGTGGCTCGCAAATGCAAAGAGCGCGATCCTGCAGAAGATGGGAACAGTCACTGGGCAGCAGACGAAATAGCCGACGCTATTCTAATGATACCTTGAAGGCTCATTGCGCGCCTTAAAGTAACCTAAAGGGAACACAGAAGCCACGCTGCCTCGTAAACAGCGTGGCTTTTTTCATGCCACCATCCGGTTAAATCATAATGCACCTGAACGGACGACCGTGCGCCTCGCCATATACCCAGACATGATACATCTGTCGACCTCGAGCGCTTAGCGACCTAGACAGGACAATTGCAGAGAGATCCCCGAATTGCGCGGCCTGTCCGATTCGGAACTTCCACGTTGCGACATAGCACCGTCTTCGTGCCGGCGCATCACCACTACCAGCGTCGTCTTTTTTCTCTGGTAAACCCCCAGGCTCCCCTTCGATTCCGCCGAGACATCCGGCGATACCGCATACCGTGCATTCAACCAGCATCATGCTACCCCTTAAGCACGGCGATCGGCACCGTAGCCGGGAGTTGATAACCAGCCATCACGACCAGCCAATGCGCCTTTAGGCAAGCCTTGGACATCGGGCACAACGGCGCGCCGCTATGCACGGACGGAAGCATTCGCGCTACCGCGACGCATTGCTCCCGGCCAAGCTAATGGCCAAGGCAGTGCGCCAGCCGCTAAGCTGCGCATTAGTTCGACCCGCACCCTTGTGCGAGCCTAGTGATGGTCAGGGTTATCAAGCCCGATTCAACTATTACCCCAAACGGGTTAGGGAGCAACATAGTGAATTTTGAGGATGATCGAACGTTGATTAATGTGTTGCTAATTGACAACTGAGGGTGTGCCGTAACGATGCCGGTCCGTATGACGCCATATATATAATGAGTGGCGGCATCATAGGTGCCGCAGAACGAAATAAGCACATATCAAAAACGCCACTGTGCTTAATATGGGATGTTTTTCAACGTTTTGTGTGTTTTGTTCGCGGGCCGTTCCGTGTTTTGGCGTATCGAGTGGAACGGCAATAAAAATGCGGAACAAACGAAAAAAGCCCTTGCAGCACAAGGGCTTTCTCTTTATCTGACCCTCTACCGGAGAGGTGGCCGAGTGGTCGAAGGCGCTCCCCTGCTAAGGGAGTATACGTCAAAAGCGTATCGAGGGTTCGAATCCCTTCCTCTCCGCCACGAAACGTTGGTCCATACCGCACACATAGGCAACGATCTTACCTAAGTGTAGTGCACCCCGATTTTGAGACAGAAAAATGGCAGCAGTTCTCTGTTAGGAGGACTGATGAGGACGGACGATCCTGGGCGGCGGTTCAGTCGCGAGTTTAAGCTGGCCGCGGTTCAGCGAATGGCTGCCGGGCCCAATGTCGCCGATCTCGCGGGCAATCACCCTATCTCTCAGGTCGGGGGAAAAATCATAAAATCGGTTTGTTCTGCCCTCGGCCGATACGCATCCCCTGAAATCGAATCCCTCCGCGCCAGAATCGGCTGAAGAGAATCAATTCTCACCCGGAAGTGATTCCTGCGGTGAAGCATCGTCAATTCGGATGCCCCCTCAACCACGGTCGCATTGCGGGGCTGTCATAAAAGCCGCCGAATCCGGCTGGAAATTGGTATCAATGCGGCACAGGATGCGTCGTGCCATACATGTGAGGCGATGCTAAACCCCTGCAAAACCGGCAGTTTCTTAACAAACCATAAAGAAATGCGGCGGCGCCTGCCCAACTTGTGGCCTTTCAGCAACAGGGCGGCGGTAAGGCTGATGCAAATACCACAAAGGAGTAAGTTGGTGATTGCGTGACAGGCGCGGTCTTGTATTTTCAACCTCGGAAGCGAGGGCGGTTGATCGTCCGACTTCTTGAAACATGGGGATGGGGCAGGGAACGCTGCTCAAGGCGAAAAATCCCAGACCCGATCGAAACTTTGAATTTGGAGGTCACTATGAACATCAAGAGCCTTCTTCTCGGCTCCGCTGCTGCTCTCGCAGTAGTTTCCGGTGCTCAGGCCGCTGACGCTATCGTCGCTGCTGAGCCGGAACCGGTTGAATACGTCCGCGTCTGCGACGCTTACGGCACCGGCTACTTCTACATCCCGGGCACGGAAACCTGCCTGAAGATCGAAGGTTACATCCGCTTCCAGACCGACTTCACGTTCGGCGACCTCGCTGATAACGGCGGCGGCGAAGACTGGTCGGCCCGTACCCGCGGTCAGGTTGCCTTCACGGCGAAAAGCGACACTGAATACGGTCCGCTCACCGGCGTTATCGTCTATCAGGCAAACTTCCGCCCGAACGGTATTGCCAACAGCCAGGATGATCAGAACGACACGGTTATCGATGAAGCCTACATCGATCTCGCCGGCTTCCGCGTTGGTAAGTTCGTCAACTGGTGGGATGCTGACTTCTCCGGTGAAACCGAAGTTATCAACAACAACACCAACTTCAACGCGATCCGTTACCAGTACGACTCTGGCGACTTCTACGCCGGTATTGCTGTTGAAGAGCTGACCCGTACCGGTCTGGGTCTCGACAACGGTGGCAACAACGTCGGTATCGACGCTGCTGTCGGCGGCAAGTTCGGCGCCCTCAGCTGGGAACTTCTCGCCGGCTACGACCTCGACCGCGCCGATGGTGCTGTCCGTGGCATCATCTACGCAGACATCGGCCCGGGCACCTTCGGTCTCGCCGGCGTCTGGGCGAGCGGCCCGAGCGACTACTACGACAACGGCGAATGGGCTATTGCTGCTCAGTACGCTGTCAAGGCAACTGATAAGTTCACGATCACCCCGGCTGTTCAGTACACCGACAGCATCGACATCGACCCCGTGGATGACGATTTCGACGGTGGCAGCGAATGGCGCGCTGGCGTTACGCTCGACTACGAAATCGTCGAGAACCTGACGACGAAGGTGACGGTTAACTACATCAGCCAGGACCACGACAATGGCGATGAAGACGAAGATGGCGTAACGGGCTTCTTCCGCCTGCAGCGTTCGTTCTAATCTAATCTGATCTGACTTCGGTCAAATCGGGAAGCCCGGCTTTCGAGCCGGGCTTTTGCTTTGCGGGTGTCTGCTTCCGACGGCCCCGAGACGGAAGCCTTTAGAGGTCGCGGAGAAAGCGACGGATTTCCCCCGCCACATCATCGAGATGCAGCAGCGGCGCATGTCCCTGACATCTTGCTGTGAACTGCCATGCCGCCGGATGCCGCCGCAGCATCTCTTCGACCGTTGCCTTTGACAGCAGTTTTGAAGTCTCGCCGCGGATAACCAGCAGCGGTATCGCCGCCATTGCGTCGAACGGCTTCCAAAGATCCGGCAGCGGCTTGCTGAAATCGGCAGCGATCACTGCTTCGGCGATGGCCGGATCGATATCCGTGACCAAACCATCATCGGTTTCGCGATAAATTGCGTGGGCCATGCCGCGCCAATCGAAGGCGGAAAGAGCGGGAAATTCCGCCTCGTGCAGGTCGCGAAGCAATTCGGCCGCATCGTCCCAGTCACGAGGCTTTCGCGGATTTGCGAGATAAGCTTGAATATGCCGAAGCCCTTCCAGTTCGAGCACCGGGCCGACATCGTTGAGCACCACGGATGCCAGCAGTTCCGGCTTCATCTCGGCGATGAGATGCAGGATCAGCCCGCCACGTGACGTTCCGATGAAGACGGCTTGGGTGATGCCGAAGGCGGCGCAGGCGGTCAGAACGTCGTTTGCTTCCACGCCGAGATTGTAATTCTGCTTGTTATCGTCCCACGCCGAGCGGCCGCGTCCCCGATAGTCGAGCGCGATCACGCGTCTGGGACGCTCCGGGTCCTTCGAGAGGATCAGCGCAAGCTGATGAAAATCGCGGGAATTGCGTGTCAGGCCGGGAAGGCAGATTACCGGCGCGGAGACGGATGCCGACGGATTCCCGGCTCCATAGTCGCGGGCGTAGAGCTTGAGCCCTCCGACGGACAGGTATGTCTTCTCCTCGAAGCCTTCGGTGGTGTTTGAAAACATTGCGATTTCCCAGTTGTGCTCAGGAAATCTAGCCTGCTTCAGCGTCAAAGCAAATCGATCAGGATGAAGACCGCCCGCCGATCAGGTCGCGCTCGATATCCGGCGTCTGCCCGAGCCGCGCCTTATAGACCTCGTAATTCTCCATCACGCGCTGGACATAGTTGCGCGTTTCCGGAAAGGGGATGCGCTCAATCCAGTCGACGATTTCAATGATGGATTTGCCGCGCGGGTCGCCGTAGCGGCTGATCCATTCGGGCACGCGCTTCGGCCCGGCATTATAAGCGATAAAGGTCAAGATGTAGGAGCCGCCGAAGGCGTCGATCTGTTCGCCGAGATAATGCGCGCCGAGCGTGGCGTTGTAGCCGGCGTCCGCCGTTAGCTTGTCGGCTGAATAGGTGATGTTGTGGCGCTTGGCGACTGCCTTGGCGGTCCCGGGCAAAAGTTGCAGAAGGCCACGGGCGTTTGCGGGCGAGACGGCGGTGGGGTTGAAAGCGCTTTCCTGCCTTGCGATGGCATAGGCGAGCGCCTTGCCCGAGCCGGAGATATTCGCGTTCGAGGGAATGACGCCGACAGGGAAGGCCAGCGCCGCGACATCGATCCCGCGCGCATAGGCGATCTTGCCGACCTGCAGCGACAGGTGATGGTTGCCGGAGCCTTCCGCCTGCGCCGCCAAGATGGCAAGTTCGCCGGCACTTTGAAGCTGCTCGGCGAGCGCCAGGTAAAGGCTTGCCGCACGCCAGCCATGGCCAGCGGCCTCAAGGCGCGAAATCGCCTGAACGGCTTCGCGGGATTGGAGGCGCTGCCGGTCTTCCCTTGTGGGCGACGGATAGGAGACGTTGAGCGTCTTACGCCCCAGCCGCTCAGCTGCGAGCTGACCGTAGAAAGTGCTCGGGAAGTTTGCTGCTTTTGCGTAGAATTCGCTGGATTTGCCCGCCCCGCCGGCTTCTGCGGCGCGGCCCAGCCAATACCAGGCCCGCGAAACGGAAATCGGACCGTTCGAAACCTGAAGAATCTTGCGGAAATGCGTCTCGGCCGTCGCCGGATCCTGCAGTCCGCGCAACGCGTACCAGCCGGCGTGGAATTCGGCTTCGACAATATCTGCCGGGTTCGTCGCGACGTGGTTGGCGACGACGCGGTAGGCGGCCTTGAATTGGCCCTGGTCGACGAGGCCGCGGCTGACGATGCGCTGCTCGTTCCACCATTCGCCGGAATTCACCAGTTCATCGCGCGCCGAAGGCATTTGCGCCAGAAGCTTGGCGGCTTCGGCATATTTGTCCTGCTTGCGCAGATATTCGATGCGGGCAAACAGATAGCCTGGGTCATTCGACCATTTGCCATCAACGGCATAAAGGAGCGCGCCGGCATTGGCCGCCTTGCTCGCGACCGCCGACCATGCGTTGTAGAGGGACTGCGCCTGGCCCATGTCGCCGAAGCGCTTGGCCTGCGCCGTCCGGCCGCGATACATCAGATATTCCATGCGCGCCTTGTGGTCGGCGGCGCCGAGCAGTGCTGAGAACTCCGCCAGGATCTTGTCTTCGGTCTCCTTGTCGAGTGTTTCGCTGCGCCAGACCTTGCGGATATGTTTCGCGGCTTGCGTTTGTCTGCCGGCAGAGACCAGCGCTCGCGAGAGGATGATCGCGCCTGGGGTCGTTTCCGGCGCGCTGTCGCCGAAAGCCGCAAGGATTGCAGCCGGGTCCGGATTTTCGTCGTAGAGTGCGCGCTCGGAATAAGCGCGCAGCTTGGTAAGTCCCGGCCAGCCTTTGAGTTCCTGTGCCGCGCCTGCGATTTCATAGGAAGGCACGCCCTTGATGCCGGAAACGGCGATCGACCATGTCAGGATATGCCGGTCGAGCGTGCCCTTGGCCATGCCGTTGCGGATCGAGATCGCCTGCTGCGCATTCTTGCTGGAAAGCGCATCTAATCCGGCCTTCAGGTTTCCGCTCACGGGCGCGACGGTCGTGCTGCGCGGGATGGCGCCGGTCATGATCGATTCAGGTGCCGAGGTTTGCGGCACGAAGCCGATCGGCCTTACCTCGCGTACCGGAGCGCCCGTGTCAGGCAGCGGCGAGGCGGCGCTGCTCCACGCGGCGGCCGCAAGGCCGAGGGTGGAGAGGATCAACACAGCTTTTTTCATCCGGGATACTCGTCAGGAAAATATGCCTCGAGTTTCGCAACAGGCCTCTTAATGAAACCTTACCGAAACCGGTAAAATTCGTTCACATTTGATGTCGGAATTTGCCCTAAACCGATCCATGCGCGCTTGTCGCGGCGATTTCGCCGCTTTATGGTGCGCAACCTATATTCAAGGAATGCGGCTGAAGCGTGGATATCGGCCGTGAGGAGTTGCGCATGTTTAAGGGATCCATTCCCGCCCTCGTCACCCCCTTCACTGATGCTGGACTGGTGGATGAAGCCTCCTTCGCTTCCCATGTCGATTGGCAAATCAGGGAAGGCAGCAGTGGTCTTGTTCCGGTCGGCACGACCGGCGAGTCTCCGACGCTGTCGCATGGCGAGCACAAACGGGTCGTGGAAATCTGCATCGAAGCGGCGGCCAGGCGCGTACCGGTCATGGCGGGCGCCGGCTCGAACAATACGCGCGAGGCGATCGAGCTTGCCCAGCATGCCGAAAAGGCGGGCGCCGATGCCGTGCTCGTCGTCACGCCTTATTACAACAAGCCGACCCAGAAGGGCCTGATCGCGCACTTCTCGGCCATCGCCGAGGCCGTCAGGCTGCCGATCTATATCTACAACATCCCCGGCCGCTCGGTGGTCGACATGACGCCGGAAACGATGGGCGCGCTTGCCAAGGCGCATTCGAACATCGTCGGCGTCAAGGATGCCACCGGCAAGATCGAGCGCGTTTCCGAACAGCGCATTACTTGCGGCAAGGATTTCCGCCAACTCTCGGGCGAGGATGCGACGGCACTCGGCTTCAACGCCCATGGCGGTGTTGGCTGCATATCGGTAACGGCGAATGTCGCGCCGCGTCTCTGTGCAGAATTCCAGGCGGCAACGCTTGCTGGCGATTACAATAAGGCGCTCGAATATCAGGACCGCCTGATGCCGCTGCACAAGGCGATCTTCATGGAGCCGGGCCTCTGCGGCGCGAAATACGGCCTCTCTAGGCTCGAACGCATGAGCCGCAACGTGCGCTCGCCGCTGATCTCCACGCTGGAGCCGGCGACAGAAGCGGCAATCGATGCCGCGATGCGTCACGCCGGTCTGCTGAACTGAGCGAAGCTGGAAGGCGGGTTGCGTCCGTCTTCACAAGTTTCGGCTGCTCCCCTACATAAGGGCAGGAAATGAGGGCGCGGGGTTTTGCGCGTCCGCAAGGATTGGATTGAATGATGGCCCCCAAAGGCAGCCAGCGTATCGTGAAGAAGGTCGTGGCCGAAAACCGCAAGGCCCGCTTCAACTACGAAATCATCGATACATATGAAGCCGGGCTCGTTCTGATGGGCACCGAAGTCAAGTCCTTGCGCGAAGGCAAGGCCAATATCGCTGAATCCTATGCTTCGGATGAAGGCGGCGAGATCTGGCTGATCAATTCCTACCTGCCGGAATATCTGCAGGCCAACCGCTTCAACCACGAGCCGCGCCGCCGCCGCAAGCTGCTGCTTTCGAGCCGCGAGATCAACAGATTGCGTGCCGGCATCAACCGCGAAGGCATGACGCTGATCCCGTTGAAAATCTATTTCAATGACCGCGGCCGGGCGAAGATGGAACTGGCGCTCGCCAAGGGCAAGAAGCTGCACGACAAGCGCGAGTCCGAGAAGGAGCGCGATTGGAACAGGCAGAAGAGCCGCCTGCTGAAGGACAATGGCTAAGCGATGCGAAGGCTGAAGATTTCGGTGGCGTCGCAAGTCTTCGTGGCGAAGCTGGAGGTCGAAAAGGCGCCGAAAACCTGCGCGGCGTTCACGTCGCTGCTGCCCTTTCGAAATCAGACTATCCATTCGCGATGGAGCGGGGAGGCGATCTGGGTGCCGCTCGGCGATTATCAGTTCGGCGTGGATTTCGAAAATCACACCTGCCATCCGTCGCGTGGCGATATCCTGCTTTATCCGGGCGGGCACAGCGAGACAGAGCTGCTCTTTGCCTATGGCAGCTCGTCATTTGCGAGCAAGATGGGCGCTCTTGCCGGCAATCATTTCCTGACGATCGTCGAAGGCTGCGAACAACTCGATGACATGGGCAAACTGGTGCTCTGGAAAGGCGCCCAGCCGATCCTGTTTGAGGCTTTGGATTGAGAATTACTCCTCGAAGTCGCTCGCCGGGGCGATCTCGACAGGCTTCTGCGGACGTTCGGACGGGTCGCGGCCGATCTCGCTTTTCAGCGACAGCAGATCGATGAAGTGATCCGCTTGGCGGCGCAGGTCGTCGGCGATCATGGGCGGCTGCGTCGCCATCGTGGAGATGATCGACACCTTGCGGCCCTTGCGCTGAAGGGCTTCCACAAGGGTGGTAAAATCGCCGTCGCCGGAAAAGATGACAAGGTGGTCGACGGTTTCGGATTGCTCCATGGCGTCGATCGCCAGTTCGATATCCATGTTGCCCTTGATCTTCCGGCGGCCCATGGAGTCGGTGAATTCCTTGGCAGGCTTGGTGACGACCTTGTATCCGTTGTAATCGAGCCAGTCGATCAGCGGGCGGATGGAGGAATATTCCTGATCCTCGATCAGCGCGGTGTAATAGTAGGCGCGCAGCAGGTAACCGCGTTTCTGGAACGCTTTCAACAGCTTGCGATAATCGATATCAAAGCCGAGGCTCTTGGATGCAGCGTAGAGGTTGGCGCCGTCTATGAAGAGTGCAATTTTTTCGCGTGGGTCGAACATCGCTTGCCAATCCAATTAGAGTAATCCAAATCTTCTTCGGTCAAAATTCCATAAAAACAATGGCTTAGTTAACGAAGAAAGAATAATTCTTAATTTATGAATTATTCATATAAGGGAGATTTAGGGCACGATTCGGCATATTCCAAGCAACTAACGGTGGAATTGTCACATTCACTCGAAAATTTTAGCAGGACGACCCATAAACGGCGGGGCGGTGCATGAAAAACTTGAATTCGTCGGCTTTTAATTGTATCGGGCGTTCTAATCCCGAAATCACGACCGTAAAGGACAGGCAATGGCCCGTGTCACAGTTGAAGATTGCATCGACAAAGTTGAGAACCGCTTCGAGCTGGTTCTGCTTGCCAGCCACCGCGCCCGGCTGATTTCCCAGGGTGCCTCGATCACCATCGATCGCGACAACGACAAGAACCCCGTCGTGGCGCTGCGCGAAATCGCCGATGAAACGCTGTCTCCCGACGATCTGAAGGAAGACCTCATCCACTCGCTGCAGAAGCACGTCGAAGTCGACGAGCCCGAGCCCGATCCGGCAAGCCTCATTGCCGCTGGTGGCGTTGCGGCTGCGGAAGGCGAGGAGCAGGACGATCAGCCCGAGACGATCACTTTCGACCAGATGTCGGAAGAAGAGCTTCTGGCCGGCATCGAGGGTCTTGTGCCTCCGGAAAAGAGCGACGACTACTGATACGTCGCGAGACGATTACCAATCGTCAATCTTGCGCCTTTATTGCTAAGGCATATTATGACCAGTGCGTGCGCCAATCGGTGATTGGCGCGCTTTTGTTTTTATTGGAGTAGTTCCGGGATGATGCGGCAGTACGAGCTCGTGGAGCGGGTGCAGAAATACAAGCCCGACGCCAATGAAGCTCTGCTGAACAAGGCCTATGTCTATGCCATGCAGAAGCATGGACAGCAGAAGCGCGCCAGTGGTGATCCCTATATCTCCCATCCGCTCGAAGTCGCCGCGATTCTGACGGACATGCATCTCGACGAGTCGACCATTGCCGTCGCTCTGCTGCATGATACGATCGAGGATACGACGGCGACACGCGCCGAAATCGACGAGCTCTTCGGCGAAGATATCGGCCGGCTGGTCGAAGGCCTGACGAAGATCAAGAAGCTCGATCTCGTCACCAAAAAGGCCAAGCAGGCGGAGAACCTGCGCAAGCTGCTGCTTGCGATCTCCGACGATGTCCGCGTGCTGCTCGTCAAGCTGGCCGATCGCCTGCACAATATGCGAACGCTCGACCATATGTCGGCTGACAAGCGTGCCCGTATCTCCGAGGAGACGATGGAGATCTATGCGCCGCTTGCGGGTCGCATGGGTATGCAGGACATGCGCGATGAGCTGGAGGAGCTTTCCTTCCGCCATATCAACCCGGAGGCTTACGAAACCGTCACGAAGCGTCTGCAGGAACTCTCGCAGCGCAACGAGGGCCTGGTCAAGAAGATCGAAACGGAACTGCGCGATCTGCTGGTGGCCAACGGCTTGACGACGGCTAAGGTCAAGGGGCGCCAGAAGAAGCCGTACTCGGTTTTCCGCAAGATGCAATCGAAGTCGCTTTCCTTCGAGCAGCTTTCGGATGTCTATGGCTTCCGCATCCTCGTCGAGGATGTTCCAGCCTGCTATCGCGCGCTCGGCATTGTTCATATGCGCTGGCGCGTCGTGCCTGGCCGCTTCAAGGATTACATCTCAACGCCAAAGCAGAACGACTACCGTTCGCTGCACACGACGATCGTCGGCCCCTCCAGCCAGCGCATCGAACTGCAGATCCGCACCAAGCGCATGCATGAGATCGCCGAATACGGCATCGCCGCGCACGCCCTTTACAAGGACGGCGCGACCAATACCGAGGGCGATATTCTCTCGCGCGAGTCCAATGCCTATTCATGGCTCCGCCACACGATCGAGGCGCTGGCCGAAGGCGATAGCCCCGAGGAATTCCTCGAACACACCAAGCTTGAGCTGTTCCAGGACCAGGTCTTCTGCTTCACGCCGAAGGGCAAACTGATCGCCTTGCCGCGCGGCGCAACGCCGATCGACTTTGCTTATGCCGTTCACACCAATATCGGCGACACGACGGTTGGCGCCAAGATCAACGGCCGCATCATGCCGCTGGTGACAAGACTTGCGAATGGCGACGAGGTCGAGATCATCCGCTCCGGCGTGCAGGTGCCGCCAGCTGCGTGGGAGGAGATCGTCGTGACCGGCAAGGCGCGTGCCGCAATCCGCCGTGCCACGCGCCTGGCCATTCGCAAGCAATATGCCGGCCTCGGCCATCGCATTCTGGAGCGCACCTTCGAGCGGGCGGGGAAGATATTTTCCCGGGACGCGATGAAGCCGGCGCTGCACCGCCTCGGCCAGAAGGATGTCGAGGACGCGATCGCCGCCGTCGGCCGGGGCGAGATGTCGTCGCTCGATGTCCTGCGCGCTGTCTATCCTGACCATCAGGATGAGCGTGTCACCGTCAAGCCGAGCGGCGACGACGGCTGGTTCAATGTCCGCAGCGCCTCTGGCATGATCTTCAAGGTTCCAGACAAGGCCAAGACGGAGGCGGAGACGGATGCCGATATGGGTCCGATCCGCGGCATTTCCGGCAATATCGCCGTGCAGTTCGCACCCGCAGGCGCCGTGCCCGGCGATCGCATCGTAGGCATCATGGAGAAGGGGAAGGGCATCACCATCTACCCGATCCAGTCGTCCGCGCTGCAACGTTTCGATGATCAGCCCGATCGCTGGATCGATGTGCGGTGGGACCTGGACGAGGCCAACAAGTCGCGCTTCATGGCGCGTGTGCTCATCAACGCATTGAACGAGCCTGGCACGCTGGCCAAGGTGGCGCAATCCGTTGCAGGCCTTGACGTAAATATCCGTTCCTTAAACACGGTGCGCGTCGCCGCCGACTTCACCGAAATGGCGGTCGATGTCGAAGTATGGGATCTCCGCCAGCTCAACCAGCTGCTCGCGCAACTGAAGGATCTGGATTGCATTGCGACGGTGCGGCGCCTCTACGACTGAGGCGTCTGCACATTTTATAATCGCTTTGTTGCAGAATTCGCGTACCGAAAAGGCAAGGCATGCACGTCTTGCATGGCTGTGCCTATATTAGAGCGTTGGTAATTGTGCGCTGCAGCACCTATCTTCCGGTCATCAGAGAATGAACGAAAGAAAGAGCCAACGCTATGTTTACTCCGATCAAGAAAATCGCCCGCGCTCTTCGCGTTCCAAGCGTACAGGAACGTGAAATGGCATACCTCAACGGTTCGTATGACCGTATTGATCTTGAATACCGTCAGCGCCAGGTTGACCGGGGCCTGTTCCGTAGCCGTTGATTGCGGGTCTAGACTTCCAAGGATGCAAATGGGCGCCATGCATGACGCGCGCCCTTCGGTGAAGAGCTTCGGCGGCGGCTGAGGCGAGCCCCGAGACTTTTGACTGCTCTTGTCATGGCGACCTGCGCTGCCCTAAATAGCTGCCATGCTGTTTCGCCGTAGAAAACCTGCAGGATTTCGTGAAAGGACGCGAGAGTTGTTCTGGCCCCGCAAGGGCTTTCTGCGTCCGCTGCGCTATCTGAAGATGCGCATCCTGCGCCTGACGGCTTCGCCGCACGCCGTGGCAATGGGCGTTGCAGCCGGCGTCTTCGTATCCTGGACGCCGTTCATCGGCGTGCATTTCATCATGGCCTTCGTGCTTGCCTATTTCCTCTCCGGAAACATGGTTGCGGCCGCGCTCGGCACGGCGGCCTTCGGCAATCCCCTCACATATCCCTTCATCTGGGCGGCGACCTGGGAAATCGGTCATCTGCTGCTCATGCGCGAAAATGCGATGACCGGGCAGTCCGTCGATCTGATGGAGCTTTTTCACAAGCTCCGTTTCACCGAGCTCTGGAAGCCGGTGCTCGAGCCCATGCTGATCGGCGCCATTCCTCCGGCCGCCATCAGCTCCGTTGTGCTTTATATTCTGACGTTCTACACCGTGAAGGGTTTTCAGGTCCGCCGCCGCGAGAGGCTGATGGAGCGGGCGCGCCTTCACCTTGCCCATCCCACGCAGGATATTCCGACTGTATGATTTCGTTTCGACAGAGAGGCATCGCATGATCATCGGCATTGGCAGCGATCTCATCGACATCCGCCGTGTCGAAAAGTCGCTTGAGCGCTTCGGCGAGCGCTTCACCCACCGTTGCTTCACCGAGATCGAGCGGGCGCGCTCCGACCGCCGCGCCAACCGCGCCGAATCCTATGCGAAGCGTTTCGCCGCCAAGGAAGCCTGTTCGAAGGCGCTCGGCACGGGCATGGCGCAGGGCGTTTTCTGGAAGGATCTGGGTGTCGTCAATCTGCCGAGCGGCAAGCCGACGATGCAGCTGACGGGCGGCGCCGCTGTCGTGCTTCAGTCCATGCTGCCTGCCGGACACAGGGCGATGGTGCATTTGACGATAACCGATGATTATCCGCTTGCTCAGGCATTCGTGATCATTGAAGCCCTGCCGGAAAGCGCGTGAGGAGCGGCGTGTGGTCGCTTTTAATGTTCGCGGCATTGCCGCCACCCGCCGAAGCCGCTAGAGAGAAGCAAACAGAGAATGCGCCGCTGCGGCGCCTTTAAGGAACAAGACTGCGTGTCCGAAAAAGCCGATACTAAGCCGAACGCCCTTTGGGAAAATATTAAAGTCATTATTCAGGCATTGTTGCTGGCGATGGTGATCCGGACGGTCTTCTTCCAGCCGTTCACGATACCATCCGGATCGATGATGCCGACCCTGCTCGTCGGCGACTACATCTTCGTCAACAAATTCGCTTACGGCTATTCGAAATACTCGCTGCCTTTTTCGCCGAACCTTTTCAGCGGCCGCATCTTCGGCTCCGAGCCGAATCGCGGCGATATCGTCGTCTTCCGCTTCCCCCCGAACCCGGACATCGACTACATCAAGCGCGTCGTCGGCCTGCCGGGCGACCATATCCAGGTGACGGATGGCGTGCTCCATATCAATGGGAAGCCGGTTCCGAAGGTGGCCGACGGCGCCTTTACCTCGGACTACAAGCTCGATCCGGGCGAAGACGTGCCGGTGTTCCGCGAAACGCTCGACGATGGCAAGACCTACGACACGCTGGACCAGTCGCCCGTTTCGCGCGGCGACAACACCCAGGATTTCGTCGTGCCGGAAGGCCATTACTTCATGATGGGCGACAACCGCGACAATTCTCTCGACAGCCGTTTCGACGTCGGCTTCGTTCCGGCGGAAAACCTCGTCGGCCGCGCCAGCGTCATCTTCTTCTCGCTCGGCAACGACACGTCGTTCCGCGAAATCTGGAAATGGCCGGCCAACATGCGGTGGGACCGCCTCTTCAAGGTTGTTGAATGAGCAAAGTGCAGACGCTTTCGGCGGCGGACCGGACGAGGCTTGAAGCCTTGATCGGCCACGAGTTCGCCGGGAAGGAGCGCCTGGACCGGGCTTTGACGCATGCGAGCGCCCGCACGCAGAAGGGCGCCAATTACGAACGTCTGGAGTTCCTGGGCGACCGTGTGCTGGGCCTGTGCATCGCCGAACTGCTTTTTCGCACTTTCGGGACGGCCGGGGAGGGCGAGCTGTCGGTGCGCCTGAACCAGCTGGTCAGCGCCGAGACCTGCGCGGAAGTGGCCGACGAACTGGGTCTGCACCTTTTTGTCCGCACAGGCTCCGACGTCAAGAAGCTCACCGGCAAGCGCATGATGAACGTGCGCGCCGATGTAGTCGAAAGCCTGATCGCGGCACTCTATCTCGATGGCGGTCTTGAGGTCGCCCGCCGCTTCATCCTGAAATACTGGGAAAAGCGGGCGACCCGCGCCGACGGCGCAAAGCGGGACGCCAAGACCGAACTGCAGGAATGGGCGCACGCGAAATTCGGCGTCACGCCGCAATATCGGGTTGAAGATCGCACCGGGCCGGATCATGATCCGCGCTTCACGGTGACGGTGGAAGTGGTCGGCGTGAAGCCGGAAACGGGAGTCGAGCGCTCGAAGCGTGCGGCCGAACAGGTCGCCGCAGCAAAGATGCTGGAACGCGAAGGCATTTGGCTGAAAGCCTCTGCCGGAAATTGACGGGACAATGACGGAAGAAAACGATATGGCGCATGAAGTCGCCGCTGAAACCAATGGCGAAACGCATTCCGGCTTCGTCGCCCTGATAGGCCCGACCAATGCCGGAAAATCGACCTTGGTAAACCGCCTTGTCGGTGCCAAGGTGTCGATCGTCAGCCACAAGGTGCAGACGACGCGCGCCATTGTCCGCGGCATCGCGATCCATGGCAATGCGCAGATCGTCTTCATGGATACGCCCGGCATCTTCAAGCCGCGCCGCAGACTGGACCGCGCCATGGTCACGTCGGCCTGGGGCGGGGCCAAGGATGCCGATCTCATCATGTTGCTGATTGACAGCGAGCGCGGCCTGCGCGGCGACGCGGAGGCGATCCTGGAAGGGCTCAAGGAGGTGCGACAGCCGAAGATACTCCTGCTCAACAAGATCGACCGCGTCAAGCGCGAAGACTTGCTGGCGCTGGCCGCTGCCGCGAACGAGAAGATCGCCTTCGAGCAGACCTTCATGATCTCGGCGGAGAACGGCTCCGGCTGCGACGACGTCATGGATTATCTGACCAAGACCCTGCCCGAAGGCCCATGGTACTATCCGGAAGATCAGATTTCCGATCTGCCGATGCGCCAGCTCGCCGCCGAGATCACCCGCGAAAAACTCTTCCTGCGTCTGCACCAGGAGCTTCCCTATTCCTCCCACGTCGAAACGGAAAAATGGGAAGAGCGCAAGGACGGCTCGGTCCGTATCGAGCAGGTGATCTATGTCGAGCGCGACAGCCAGAAGAAGATCACGCTTGGCAAGGGTGGCGAGACGATCAAGGCGATCTCCTCGGCATCCCGAAAGGAACTCGCCGAAATCCTTGAACAGCCGGTGCACCTGTTCCTCTTCGTCAAGGTTCGCGAGAACTGGGGCGATGACCCGGAGCGGTTCCGGGAAATGGGGCTCGACTTTCCGCGTTGACCGATTGAGAAAGACCGGCAGCTCGAATGGCTTGGCGAAACCAGGCGGCTGCTCATAAAATTTCTGCGGCCATGTCTTTTTTGAATGCAAATCGGTCAAACAGAAAATAAGGTCGGTGATGCCACTTTTCCTCCGATTTTGCTTCTTATCGACAGAATCGGAAAAGCGGCTCACTCAGGTCGCATGGCCTATAGCCCGCTAACCGGGCATAAGGGGGTACCAGAGGTAGAGATGCGGGTTATGCAGACGGTGTGCGCCGTAAACGGCGTTCAGCGAAGGGCGCGGAGATCATGAACGCAAGCCGTGTTCTGGTCCTTGAAGACAGTCTCATCATCGCGATGGAAGCGGAAGATATGCTCCGCGCCGTCGGCGTGGGGGCCATCGATATCGCAAGCGGCCTCGATCAGGCGATGGATGCCGTGAAGTCGGAAACCTATGATTTCGCGCTACTCGACGTCAATCTCGGCGAGGCGATGAGCTTCGGCTTTGCCCGGCATTTGAATGACACGGGCATCCCTTTCGGCTTCGTCAGCGGCTATTCCGATACGCGGGACTTCCCACCGGACCTCCAGGATGTGCCGCTTCTCGTAAAGCCCTTCGACGAAGGTGCGATGCGCGAATTCCTCGAGAAGCTCTTTCCTACTGCCGAATTGGACCCGGCTTCATGACATAGGGCTGTGCTTGCTTTAGGATCAATTCCGCAAGCTTGAGGGTCGTTCGCCATGCAGTGGCAGGATCATGCAATCATTCTTGGCGTCAAACGC
This sequence comes from Rhizobium sp. USDA 4016, assembly GCF_056279705.1. Classification (NCBI taxonomy): domain Bacteria; kingdom Pseudomonadati; phylum Pseudomonadota; class Alphaproteobacteria; order Hyphomicrobiales; family Rhizobiaceae; genus Rhizobium; species Rhizobium sp. USDA 4016. The sequence continues at coordinate 2,607,487 of NZ_JBWCCY010000004.1, read as the reverse complement.
CACGGCGAGACCAGCGTCATTGCCGAGGTGATGACGCGTGCTCGGGGCCGGCATCTCGGGCTGGTGCGTTCCGGCCGTTCGCGCGCGATGCAGCCGGTATTGCAGCCCGGCAATGAGGTGGATGTCATCTGGCGCGCGCGCCTCGACGAGCATCTCGGCGAATTCCGCGTCGAGCCGCTGCGGTTGCGCGCAGCACAGCTCATGGAAACAGCCACCGCCGTCTATGGGGTGCAGGCGATGGGCGCTCTTTTGCGGCTTTTGCCGGAGCGCGACCCGCATCCGCATCTTTACGATGCGCTCGAAGTCATCCTCGACAATCTCCACAATCCGGCGGATGCCGGTGAACTTTTCGTCCGCTTCGAGCTCGCCGTCCTCAACGACCTCGGCTTCGGCCTTGACCTTGCCGAATGCGCCGCAACGGGCGCGCGGACCGATCTTGCCTATGTCTCGCCGAAATCCGGCCGGGCGGTCAGCCGGTCAGCCGGTGCCCCCTGGGCGGACAAGATGTTCGTGCTTCCGGGCTTTCTCCGCGCCGACGGCAATGATGCCGCAGACTTCGACAGTCTGAGCGCGGCCTTTCGCCTGACGGGCTTTTTCTTGCATCGCCACGTCTACGAGCCGCGCGGGATCGAAGCGACTGCAGCCCGCGACGGCTTCATTCAGGCAGCCCTGAAGGCACTCAATTCGTCTCTCGGGGCCGTTCCTCCAGCGCCGGACGAGCTCTCGGCCTGAGGGTGGTTTTTCACTGCTGAAAAACATGCTGCGGAATTGGAGGTTTATCCGTTCCGGCGTCCTGCCTATGTCTGCTCATATTGCTTTGGAGGACTTTCATGCTGACGAAGACAGATAATGCGACAACGATCACGCTCTGGAATGGCCGCGAAATCCCGAGGCTCGGCATGGGCTGCTGGGCGATCGGAGGGCCGTTCTTCGCAGGCGACGTTCCACTCGGTTGGGGGGAGGTCGACGATGACGAGTCGATCGAGGCCATTCATCGCGCCGTCGATCTCGGCATCCGCTTTTTCGACACGGCTTCGAACTATGGCGCCGGGCATTCGGAAGAAGTCGTTGGCCGCGCGATCGGCAATCGCGACGATATCGTTATTGCCACGAAATTCGGTTTTGCCACCGACGAGAAAACGAAGCAGGCAACGGGCGCCTTTGCCGATCCAGCCTTCATCCGCCAATCGGCGGAAACGTCGCTGCGCCGGCTGAAGCGCGAGCGGCTCGATCTCCTGCAGTTCCACCTGAACCATTTCCCGCTGGAAGCGTCGGACGAAGTTTTCGATGTACTCGAGGCACTCAAGGCAGAGGGTAAGATCGACGCCTTCGGTTGGAGCACGGACTTCCCGGATCGCGCCGCCCGCCACGCAGGTTGCAAGGGCTTCGTATCCATACAGCACACGATGAATGTCTTTGAGCCGGTGCCGGCCATGGTCGATGTAGTCGAAAAGAACGGCCTGCTGTCGATCAACCGCGGACCGCTGGCGATGGGGCTTCTGAGCGGCAAGTTTACGCCGGAGAAGACAGTCGGCGCCAAGGATGTCCGCGCCACGAGCCTCGACTGGATGGTTTATTTCAAGGATGGGCGCATCGCGCCGGAATTCGCAGCCCGTTTGGAAGCCGTTCGCGACCTGCTGACCACCGGCGGCCGCACGCTGACACAAGGCGCTCTTGCGTGGTTATGGGCACGCTCGCCGCGCACGCTGCCCATTCCCGGTTTTCGCACAGTCGCCCAGGTTGAGGAAAACGCCGGCGCTTTGGAAAAGGGACCGCTGCCACGGGATGTGATGGCACGGATCGATGCGGCGCTAGCCGGCCGCTAACCCGCCGCGCGCACCTTGAAAGCCCAGCCTTCCGGCCGTTCCTCGATGATGGTGACGGCATCGCCGATGGCGATCCGGCCGGTGCCGCGCGGTACGGCATTCCAGCCGAAAATCGCGCCGCGCACGCGGCGGTCTGCCGACATGCGGATGCGGCCCCATGGCAGGCATCGGGTTTGGCATCTCGCGCGAGCCCGTCATTTGGTCCTGCGTCGTCATGATGCAGCGCGCGCAGGGTTTCACGAGATCGAAACGGATGCCGCCGATCTCGATTGCCGCCCAGCGGTCCTCCGGCCAGGCTTCGTCCGTATCGATAACGATGTTCGGCCGGAAGCGCTCCATGCCGACGCTGCCCTCCGCATGCGAGGCGAGGTTGGCGTTGAGCGCTTTCAGCGAGCCGGTCGTTGTCACCAGGATCTGATAGCCGTCCGCGAATGTCATGGGGGTCTCACCGCCTGCCCATTCGGGGTTGGCGATGCGCTGCGCCTGACTATCGAAGAAGACCAGCTTCACGTCCCGTCCGAGCCATTCGGAAAGCCGAGCATTGCTTTCGTCGTCAGCAACTGCGGCATTCACCAGGGATTTCCAGACGACGACATCCATGCGGCGGTCCGGCTGCGGCGGCGGGACGGCGATATCCGGCTTCCCCGTCATCACCAGCCGGAAAGCCTCCGGCTCGGGCTGGACTTCGATCCGGGCGAGTGCCGGCAATTCGCGTTGCGTGATGAAATGACCGTCAGGATCCGTCACCATCGCGCGCCGGTCGCCGGGAAGGCCGAAGGCGTCTACCGCCGAGAAAGGGATGGCGATGGCGCGGGCGCTCTTGAGCGGATAGATAAAAAGATCGCTGACGCGCATTTCGTTCTCCTAAATCTCGTCCATGAATGCCGTGAGGAAGTCGCGCAGACGCTTGTCGCGTTCGGCGGCAAGGGCGCGACCCGCCACCGTCTGAAATCCGTCGGCAAGTTTGAACAGCTTTGTCTGAAAATGGTCAATGGCATAGCGCCGGTCGTCGAGGGGGCGACGTTCGGCAGCCGGATCGAATGGATCATAAAGGCCCGACGCCATGCGGCCGCCGATATAGAAACAGCGCGCCGCGCCCACCATGCCGATTGCGTCGAGGCGGTCGGCGTCTTGCAATATTCGCGCTTCCAGGGTTTCCGGGGTGATGTTGGCAGAAAAGCTGTGGGTGGTGATCGCATGCGCAACGGCCGCGATCTCATCTGCCGCCCAGCCCAGTTTCTTCAGGATGCCGGATGCCTTCTCTGCGGCGAGTGCCGAAGCTTTGGAGCGCAACGGTGAGCTCTTTTCGACCGCGACGCAGTCATGGAGCAGAACGGCGGCGGCTAGGATCCGACCGTTTCCGCCCTCTGTTGCGTGTATCCGCATCGCATTGCGGAAGACGCGCAGGATATGGGCAAGGTCATGCGACCCGTCATCGCCCTCCGCGGCGTAGGGAGTGAGTTTGGCCGCGAGACTTTCAAAAGGAGAAAAGGCCTTGGCTTCGAACATGCCTGTCACCGGATTTTTAGGAGTGCTCGGACTTTCGCATAAAGCTTCCGGACACGAGTCGCAATGAAGCTCTCAGCTCGCCTTCGCCATGGATCCGGAGCGTGATGCTGAAAGCAGCCGCGCGACGTCAGCGGCAGGTGCCGGCGGGCTGATGTAGTAGCCCTGAATCTCGTCGCATTCCTCGCTTTCGAGCAGGCTCTTCTGTTCGGCCGTCTCGACGCCCTCGACGGTGACGCGCATGCCGAGCGCGTCGCCGAGCAGGATGATTGCGTGCATGATGGCATAGGCTTCCTTGTTTTCGGCGATTCCGCAGACGAACGATTTGTCGATCTTGATCTTGTCGAAGGGAAAGCTGCTCAGGTAGCTCAGCGACGAATAACCGGTGCCGAAATCATCCATGGAAATCCGGATGCCGCGCTCCTTTAAGGCATGAAGGATCGGCAGCGTATCGTCGAGATTTTCCATCAGCACGCTTTCGGTGATCTCCAGTTCCAGCCGCGCCGGGGATATCGCAGCCTGCGCAATCGCCTCATCGACATCGGCCAGCAGATTGCTGCTGGTGAACTGGATCGCCGAGACGTTGACGGCGATCTTGATGTCTTCCGGCCAGCATGCGGCCTGGCGGCACGCCTTTCTCAGGACCCAGCGCCCGATATCGACGACGAGGCCGACCTCTTCGGCAAGTGGGATGAACTCCATCGGCGGCACGCGGCCGCGCGTTGGATGGTTCCAGCGTACAAGGGCTTCGAAACCGCAAATGCGCTGCTGACGCAGGTCATAGAGCGGCTGGTAGTGCAGTTCGAATTCGTCGCTGTGCAACGCCAGCCGAAGGTCGGCTTCGAGCGCGTGGCGGGCCTGGATGCGGGATGCCATCTCGCTCGTGAAGAAGCGCTCGTGCTTGCGTCCGTCCGCCTTGGCCTGCGAGAGCGCGACACCGGCGTTGCGGAGCAATACGTCGGTCTCGGCACCATCTTCGGGCGCGAGTGCAATTCCCATCGAGACGCTGAGCTCGATCTGCTTGTCGCCGCGAAAGAAGGGCTCTGAAAGCTCGCGGCGGATCTGGTCGGCAAGCGCCGTGACATTCCACGGCTGCTGCCTTCCACGTTGAAGAATCGCGAATTCATCGGAGCCGAGGCGGGCCAGCATATTCTCGCTGCTAGCCGATGCACGGATGCGTTCTGCAACCTGGCGAAGGATGGCGTCGCCGGTCGAAACGCCCATTGTATCGTTGATAGATTTGAAGCGGTCGAGGTTCAGGTGCACGAGCGCGATCTGCTCGTTTGGCGCGCGCTCGGAAAGGGCGGCATCGACCTGGTTGCGAAAACGGATGCGGTTCGGCAGGCCGGTCAGCGGATCGTGATGCGCGAGGTGGGCGATCCGCTCGGCGGCCTTCCGCTCTTCGGTGATGTCTGAATGGATCGCGATATTGCTGCCATCCGGTAAGACGGTCACAACACTGAAGATAATGCGGCCGTCGTCCATCAGCCATTCGCGCCGGCGGATTTTACCTTGGCCGGGCGGCATTGCAGACGCCTCTTTGGAGCGGTAAGCGGATCGAACCATCTTCCTCTCTTTTCCGGGGATCCTGGTGCTGAGAGCCCGCACAGAAACTCCAGGGACTGCCTGATCGGCGGAGAAACCGAAGAGCTGGCGGAACCGGTCGTTGCAGAGGATCAGGCGCTGTGCCGAATCGAAGACGCTGAGACCGAGCGGCAGGTTATCGAGCACGAGGGCGAAAAGGGCATGGTTGCGGCCATGGCTTCGATAGGTCTCGATGACCAGCGCCATGAGGCGCTTCGCATCGACTGAACCGTCGTTGTTTGCGGCTTGGGTGCATTGCTGCCAAAAGAGCGTATCAGCATCCATGAGGGCAATTATCCTGCATGCAGGCCGCTGCGAATTACCGCTGATCCCCATAGCTCAAATCCGAGCAGGAAACGCCGCGCTTCGCACCGGGCATGCAAAGGCCTTTCTGAAAATCTTTAAAATATTCGATTTAAACAATACCGGAACGACCGGTTCTGCTGCGGCAACCCGTTGCAATCATTATCTGTGGGCCGAATTAACAATCGGTTGCCTGCGAAGTATATGAGAAATCGTATATTTCAACCATGCCACGTGCACGCTCAGGATGCAAGGCGGCAAGCTTCGTGTAAAAGCTTTGTCAACCTTGATTAATGAGAGGTTAACAACTTATTGACCCGACTCGCAAATCAGTTTATCCACCGAGTCAGTTTTGATTTTCCCCCATCGTATTGCGTACAGACATCACCGGAAAAAAGGCGGTGAACGGAGGTTTGTATGACTCATGTTTCATCTGTTTCAGAAACGTCTTATGCCTACTTGGCGACCCTTTCGCGGCTGGACGCGAATGGTGATGGCGTATTGAGCCGCGGGGAGCGTGCAGCTGATGAAAAGCCCGGCATTTTCAAGCGGTTCAGTGAAGACCATGCAGGACGCCAGCCGCGCTCCACAGCTGGCGACAATGTTCTCGCCTTGATGATCGAACTTGGCGATAGCGGCGCCGGGAGCGTGGCGTCGAATTCTCAGGATGCGGCAGGCGAGAGCGATCACGCCTCCGAACTCTACCGCAATACATACGGCCAGTACGACCTCGACATCGCGCCCTGAGCTTGACCTGCAGCAATCGATGAAGCCGGCCTCGAATGGCCGGCTTTTTGTTTGCCTGATCTGCAGCAGGAACACCTTCCTCTATGAGGCGTTGGGAACAATAAGCTCTCAAAAATGGAAGGAATCCGCATGGCAAGGATAGTCACAATCGCGGCATTCGCCGTTGCCGCAACGGCTTCGATAACATTTGCGCAGGATAAGCAGACAGCGGTTGCAAATTTTGTCGGCGCGGACGGCAAGGAGAACGGCCGTGCGACGCTGACGGCTGCGGCCAGCGGCGGCGTACTAATCGAACTCGAGGTCTCCGGCCTTCCGTCAAACCGATGGGTGGGGTTCCATGTCCACGAAGTCGGCAAATGCGACCCGGCCACCCATCATGAATCGGCAGGCAAGCATTTCAATCCGACGGAGGCCGAGCACGGCATCCTGACAGCCAAGGGTCCGCATGCCGGCGATATGCCGAATCAATTTGTCGACCAACACGGCGTGCTGCGCGCCCAGGTCTTCAACACCATGGCGACGCTTGACGGCAAGGAGGACGGCGTTCGCGGCCGTGCGCTGATGATCCACGCAAATTCGGATGACTATCGCAGTCAGCCGGCGGGCGATGCAGGCGCAAGGCTCGCTTGCGGCGTTATCGAATGATGGGTGGGGCGCGCCGTCTTCTCAACTGTAGTAGAAGCGTTCGGCGTACCAGTCCGTCGAAGCCATCGGCTTTTCCTGCGCGACCCAGCGGGCGATATCGCTTTCCTCCAGCAAATCCGCCGTCACCTGATCTTCAACGCCGACAAAGATGAGATTGGTATTTTCCCTGAGGCGCGGATCGAGCGTAAAGCCCATCCGGCTGTCATTGGCGCTGTGAAGCAGGTCCATCCGGACATAGAAGAATTCCGGATGGTAGCTCATCCCGCTTGCCTCGTTGAAGGCATGCGCGACGTCGATGACCGACTTCGCCGGACCATTATAGGCCGTGATCGCCTCGTTAAGTCCGAAGGTCGCCCCGTAAAGAGCAGTGGAGCGGGCGGGAATGATGGTGATTTCGCCGTTCGTCAGATCGATCTGTTGACCAGAAAAGCCGCTGACCTGACCGTCGAGCGCGCCTCGGAAGAAATAGGAGAAGCGCCCGCGCGTCAGATAGATCGCCTGCCAGCGAAACCGGACATATGCCTCCGACGGCCCCATAAGGTCCTTCAGGGTCTGCAGGCACTGCAGAAACGTATCGCGGTAGTTCGGCAGCGGCATCGGTCCATCTCCTTGGGAGGTTAACCGATGGAGAGTCAAAACGTTCCGTGCCGGAGTGCCGGTTGCCTACCGGCGGCTTTTTCGTTCTGGCATCGCAGGCTCTCCGGCTATCATTTCGGCATCGGCGACCGCCGTCGGCCCGGACTGCGCGTCGGCGCCGTATAGGGGAATGAGATGCCCGGCCTGATCGATGGCGAGCTTGGCACGCTTGATCATGTCGCGGCTCACACCCCACCAATCCCCGGTCTTGGCCCAATAGCGCAGCGTGAGACCGATCGTTGCGCCGCTCATGCTGTCGATGAAGACGGCAGGGGCTGGCGTTTTCAGGATGCGCGGGTCGGCCGTGGCAAAGCCGAGCAATCGCTCCATGGCGGCATCGGCATCGTCTTCATAGGCGAGGCTTATCTTCAACTCGTTCTGGCGCGTTGGTTCCCGGCTGTAGTTGGTGATCGGCGTGTTCCAGAGGATCGAATTCGGAGCGAGCCGATAGAGCCCGTCAAATGTCTTGAACTCCGTGGCGAAGAGGCCGATCTCGCGAACGGTGCCCGAGACGCTGCTCGTCTCGATATATTCCCCGACCCGGAAGGGGCGCAGGATGAGCAGCATGATACCCGCCGCGATATTCTGCAGCGTTCCCTGCAGCGCCAGGCCGATCGCCAGGCCCGCAGCGCCAAGAGCAGCGATGATCGACGCCGTCTGAACGCCGAATTGGGCAAGAACCGTGACAAAAACGAGGATTAGCAGAGCATAGCGCAAGACATTCGTGAAGAAACGCGCCAGCGTTTCGTCGATGCCACGCACCCGCGACATGCCTTCATAGGCCCAACGGCTCACGAAGCTCGCCATGACCCAGCCGGCGATCAGAAGGATAATCGCTCCGAGGATCGAGAACGAGTATTGCACGGCAAGCGCGCTTGCCTCGTTGAGCGCGGTGCGGGTTGCCGCGATGACGTCCGTTGCCTGCTCCATGCCAAGGCTAGATGGGGCAGGCGGCAGAAGCGTCAACCGTCAAATTCTGTCGTCACCGAGAACACGAAAGGCGCATTGCCCTCGGCATCAGCACCGCGTCCGATGGCGCGGACGGCATCCACCAGACGGCCCTTTCTTTGGAGCAGCACATCGCCGATTTCGACGATTCGGGCATTGGGCGTCGCATAGGGCGAGGCGCTGCGCAGGCGCTTTGCCAGCGCCATCTCGTCCTGGTCCGGCGCAAGCGAAAGCGCGGCGATCAGGGCGGCGGCGGGGGAGCGGGAAACTCCCATCCAGCAATGGATCAGCAGAGGCGAGCGCTGATCCCAGGCGGCGGCAAAATCGATCAGCTGGCGCACATGCGCCTCCTCAGGTGCGACGAGATTTCCTGTTCCCTTGAAGGCGATGTCGTTCATGTATAGGAGCAGGTGGCGGTCGGCGGCAATCACGCCGGGCCGGTGGAAGGCCTGTTCCTTTGCCATCAGGCTGATCATTTCCCGCGCGCCGTGGCGCACCGCCATTTCGGCGATCCGGAAAAGCGGCGAGACGACGATCCTCGTCATGGTTTCGCACTCCTCCGCATCGTCTCGATCGCCTCGAAGCGCTCGCAGAAGAGCCGCTGTGCCTCCAGCGCCGGAAGCGGCTCGATCAACAACATGTCCTTGCTGATGCCGCGCGGCTGGCCGAAGAATTTCCGGGCTTCGACAGGCGTGAAACCGGCCAGGCAGGTCGCCTCGAAATAGGCCGCGATCGTATCGGCCTTCTTGATCTTATCCTTGAGTTCCCGTGATGGGTGCGGCGGCAGGCCGAAGCGCAGGTGAACCGCCGCCTCGAGACGCTTCTCCACGGCCTTATAGCCGCCGCCGACGACTGACTTGAACGGCGAGATCATGTCGCCGATCACATATTCCGGGGCATCGTGCAGCAGCGCCATCATGCAATCGTCCGGCGTCGCATGGTTGAACCGCCGGAAAATGTCCTCGACGACGAGGCAGTGCTGGGCGACGGAGAAGGCATGGTTCCCGCAGGTCTGGCCGTTCCAACGCGCGACACGCGCCAGGCCGTGGGCGATATCGCTGAGCTCGACATCGAGCGGCGAGGGGTCGAGCAGATCCAGGCGTCGGCCAGACAGCATGCGCTGCCATGCGCGTGGCTCCTTGCTCACGCGCTCGCCTCGTCGGGGCTCGCAGGGAAGGTGAGGCCGGACCAGGGCGGCAGTCTTAGCGAAACGGTCGTCTCTCCCGCCAGCAGCGAAATACCGCTTGCGATGGCTTCGCCGACGCGATCGATGCGGACGATCGCAAGCCCATTTTTGCCGACGACGGTGCCCAAAGCGCCGACCGGCTTTCCGGCAGCGGTGATCTCGGTCCCTGTGGCGGGCAGATCGGCATCGGCGCTGACTGAAACGACACGCCGGCGCGCGGTGCCGCGATGCTGCATGCGGGAAACCACCTCCTGACCGACATAGCATCCCTTTCTGAAGGAAAGACCACCGTTCAGATCCAGCAGCACGTCATGCGGAAACGCGTCCTGGAGGGCGAAATCCGCACCGGAAATCGCAACGCCGTGCGCGGCGCGCAGGGCATCATAAAGCATGGCATCCGCCGTGCCATGATTGCCGCGGCAGCGCAGAAGCACCTCCCCGGCCTTCGCAAAGCGGCTGTCGGCCACCCCTTCCGCGGCCACTTCGTCCCAGGACACGGTAACGCCTTGCTCTTCGACCGGTTCAAGTGTCACAGCGGCGCGCAGTTTGTACATGGCCAGCCGCTTCAAGAATGCATCCCGCTGGCCGGCGTCCGTCTCGATGATGAAATCGGCACCGTCGCGCCAGATCATGAAGTCGAACAGGATCTTGCCCTGCGGCGTCAGCAGCGCGCCCGGCCGGGCTTCGCTTGCGGAAAGCGAGACGATGTCGGTCGTAATGAGATTGTGCAGAAAGGCTTCGGCGTCGGCCCCGCTGACGCGGATAAGCGCGCGATCCTTCAGAAAGACGGCTGGCATGGCGGAACCTGTCGCGTTCGTTATCGCTCAGAAGTAAGTCTTCCGTGCGCTGGCTGCAAGCGGGATTGAAAGGCCAAGCTCAGTCGCCGGCCGTGAAGAACTTCCATTTGCCGGCGGGCGTAATGCCGAGACGGTAGAAAGTGTAGCCGCCGAATTCCTGCATGTCGGAAAGGTCGCCCGCAGTGACGATGCGCAACAGTTCCACGCGTTCCGGCGGGGTCAGAGCCTTCAAATCCTTCTCGGCGAAATAAGGCCAGACATACATCTCGTTCGGCGTGCCTGCGCCGACATGCACAAAACCGGTCGAGATCACGTCGAGCATGATTGCAAGGATCTCGTCGCCGTCCGGGTCGCCCGATAGGTCTTTCAGCGTGCCGATCGGGTCGTCCGTCGGTTCGCCCACTGACACTTGCGTCTGTTCGGCACCGCTGCCGAAGAGCGGCCGCAGGCGCTCCAGGTCGCCGGATGCTGCGGCTTCTACGATCTGCTCGCGCATGCGGCGCACCGGCTCCGGCACCTTGCTGATGTCGTAGATTACTTCGACAGGCTTCGAATCGTCACTCGCGCCGGGCGTCGTGTCGCTGCCTTGGCTGCTGTCCTTGCTGACGAGGGGATCCGGCATCGGCACGCCCGGAGACGTTGAAGGCGGTGTCTGGGACTGTCCGGAATTTTTCTGATCGGCCGCCTGCGGATCGGCTTGGCCCGGAATCTTCTGGAGTTCAGAAAGAGCATTTGCCGAAGGAGCCGCCAGAATGCCGGCGCTGAGACAAACAGCGAGCAGGAGCGGCGCGATCGAAAGCCGCGGTTCGGTGTCCTTACCGGTACGCATGGGACTCTCTATTATTGCAGGGTGCGGTTCGGAGAAAATTCGCCACCCAGCATACGTTCGCGCAACGAATCAAGCAGCGCCTCTGCACCCTTTTCGCCATGGCGGCGGATCGTTTCGCGCAGCGCTTGAACGATTGCCGTGTCGGCAATAATCTCTGGCTCGATACCGTCAGCCATACCGTCGGCCCAGGCTTCGTTGTGGTACTCCAGAGCCGCCTGCATCTTTTCGTGGACGATCATGTCGTCGATGTCATTGAGGCTTGGTTCCATCATCTCTTCCTCAAATTGCATGCCTTACTGCCTGGTTAACAACTCTATCAGCCTTTTCCCAAAACGACACGTGCGCGAGTGAAAACAGGTTAATTTATCCCTAATTTCCAAAGCGTGAGGTAATTTCTGTGGCGAGTGTTGCACCTTCGTTACGGTAGCGCTCTTCTGCCACGATGGCTGATGGAGTGCAATCGTTGTAGACCGAAGCAAAAGCGCGGTAGCCGCGGTTGAACGCCGCCGTCAGCCTTTCCTTCCGCTGCGGTTCGTCTTTCGTTTCCGAATCCAGCAGCTTTTGCATGTCGCTTCGCCATTCGCTGCCGCCCGGCGCCTTGCAGAGCGTGCGCAGGTAGTGGACCGAGCCGATCACCTCCGCCAGCCGCGAGAGCTTGTCGTCATAAGGCACGACCACGGGCGCTGCCGGCACGGCTTCGGGAACCGCCGGCGGAGCCTTGTCCTGCGCCCATGCCGCAGCCGCTATTGCCGAACCGGCGCAGACAAGGAGAGGCAGAAAAACGCGTCGCACGGGAATCATATTGATAGAAGATACCTGCGCCGTGACCGGAACAAGGCAGGCTGATGACTATCCACGCCGTTATTGTTGCACGGAGAGCCGTTCGGCACATTCAAGCACCGACTGCGGCACCGGCAAGCGGCGGATTTCCTCGACGGTGTACCAGCCGAGAGCCGCTGCGTCGTCCGACGCCACCGCCACCGCGTCCCCGTCAGCCTCCACGGTGAAGACCGAAAGGAGAAAGTGGCTGCTGACGCTGCCGTCGGCGGCATGGGCCGTCAGGTCGTAGGACGCAAAGAGCTGCGGACTATAGGCGCGGATGCCGGTCTCCTCCTCAAATTCGCGCAGCGCCGTTTGATCAGGCGTCTCGCCATCCTCCGCCCGGCCGCCGGGAAAGGCGTACATATCCGCAGACGGCGGGTTGCGGCGGAGCACGAGGAGAAAGCGGCCGTCGCGCTCGAGGATCGCTGAAGACGCTGCTCTTGGTTTTGAAGTCATGACCTGCCGTCTCTACTCTCAGCCGGGGATTTGCGTATTCTCGTTTTGAATATTCAATCGCCGATTCGAAGGGAAGGGGCACCCTGACCTATATCATCTACGCTTTTGCAGCACTCTTCGAAATCGCGGGCTGCTTTGCCTTCTGGGCCTGGTTGAGGTTGGGCAAGCCGATTGGCTGGCTCGCGCCGGGCATGGTCTCGCTTGCCCTCTTCGCCTGGCTTCTGACGCTGGTGCCGAGCGAGGCGGCCGGGCGCACCTTCGCGGCCTATGGCGGCATTTACATCGTCGCATCGCTTGTCTGGCTGTGGCTTGCAGAAAACCGTGTTCCGGACCGTTGGGATATCGGCGGGGCGGCCGTCTGCCTTGCCGGAACGGCGATCATTCTCTTCGGGCCGCGCAGCTAGGGTTGCGCCTTGACGGTTGCGAAACAGGGTGCAAAAACAAATTCATGTGCGGACGCTATGCCTTGACGCTGACCCCGGAGGAGTTGAAGGAGATACTTGGGCTGCTGGAGCTCGGGGACTTTCCCGCGCGCTACAATATCGCGCCGACGCAGCCGATCCTCGTCGTCGTTTCCGGCGAAGCGCAGGAGCGCGGCAGCAATCTTCCAGATCGCCGCGCCGTGCTGGTGCGCTGGGGTTTCACGCCGTCCTGGGTCAAGGATCCGAAGGAATTTCCGCTGCTCATCAATGCGCGCGCCGAAACCGCAATCGGCAAGGCATCCTTCCGCGCCGCGATGCGCCATCGTCGTGTGCTCGTCCCGGCTTCCGGCTTCTACGAATGGCATCGTCCCTCGAAAGAAAGCGGCGAGAAACCCCAGGCTTATTGGATCAGGCCCCGCCGCGGCGGCGTGGTTGCGTTCGCCGGCCTGATGGAGACCTGGTCGTCGGCCGACGGCTCGGAAGTCGATACGGGCGCGATCCTGACCACGGCCGCCAACGCTTCCATCGCAACGATCCATGACCGCATGCCGGTCGTCATCAAGCCGGAGGATTTCGCCCGCTGGCTCGATTGCAAGGCGCAGGAACCGCGCGACGTCGCCGGCCTGATGCAGCCGACGGACGAGGATTTCTTCGAAGCGATCCCCGTCGCAGACAAGGTCAACAAGGTCGCCAACATGGGAGCCGACCTGCAGACGCCCTTGGTGGTCAAGACGCCGCCGAAACCGCCCGGCAAGAAAGCTGGCGACGGCCAGCTCAGCTTCTTTTAAAACCCCATATCATTCAGCATTTTCCTGAAACCCAAAGTTCTTGATCGAGGCTGCCCTTTCGGGTTTGGGGTTCGGACAGGATCGCCTATGGGGGCCGCCGTCGCGTCGTTCCTCTGATTTTTTGGCTTGGGATATGGCGCGCGTTACTGCAGCCGGCATTCGCAAAACCCGCCGCGTGGCGGGTTCTCGATGTCATCATCGGTATCGTCATGAGCTTGCTGGCGATCAGCCTGCTCGTTCGCTTCTTCCGTCCGGCTTAGGCGATCTTCTTGACGAGGGCCGGCTTGCTCTTCAGCATCAGCGCGGCGGCCAGAACGGCCTTGAGGCCGAGCGGGCGGTAATGTGTGCTCAGATCCGGCTTTGCCGCTTGTTCCGCCTGGTCTGTTTTCTTCGAGGTCACGATACTCTCCTTACACGCTTCCCTAGACTTTTTATTGTTCTGCTCTTTTGTCGCCAAAAACGACAAAATAGAGGCATGGTTTATCAGGAATTGTGTACGCAATGCACATTGCGCGAGGCTTGATGCGAAGCCTCGCGTTCGTCGGGGCTTACCGGGAGAGTACGAAATCAGATGTGGCGGCCGATATCGTCGTCGCCGTCGCCCGGTTCTTCGATCGTGAGCGTGCCGTACTTCAATTGCCACTTACGTGCTCCGAAGGGCAGCGACAGCAGGTAGACGATGACGGTGAACACCATGACCTCCCAGGTAAAGCTCATCAGGAGAGCGACATAGAGCACGACGCCGAGCATCAGCGGCAGCACCAGATCGCGCCGCAAGCGGCTGCCTTCGGACTTGCCGGACCAGACGGGCAGGCGGCTGATGAGCAGGAAAGCGATCAGAACCGTATAGGCCGAAGAGATATAGGCGAAGGTGCGGTCTTCGGTGAGGCCGAGGAAGCCGAGATAGACGGGCAGCAGCACCAGCATGGCACCGGCGGGCGCAGGCACGCCGACGAAATATTCGGATTGCCAGGGCGCGCGATTTTCCCGTTCCGCCATGACGTTGAAGCGGGCGAGGCGGAGGCCTGCGGCGATCGCATAGATCAGCGCGGCGATCCAGCCGATGGAGCGCGCGCTGTCCAGCGCGAAGACATAGACGACGAGAGCGGGCGCGACACCGAAATTGACGATGTCGGCGAGCGAATCCATCTGCGCGCCGAACTTGGAGGTTGCTTTCATCAGGCGGGCGATGCGCCCGTCGATACCGTCGAGAAAGGCGGCCAGCAGCACCATTATCACCGCCAGCTCGTAGCGGCTCTCGAAAGCGAGGCGGATGCCGGTGAGGCCCGCGCAGATCGCCAGAATCGTGATGAGATTGGGAACGACGAGGCGTAGCGGAATTTCGCGGAGCCGCGGACCGCGCGCCGCATCGTTCGGGCCGTTCGGTTCGAAGGGCGGAAAAGGCGTCTCCATAGCACGCTCCATTCGTTCTAGCTGCGGCGGCTGATGACGGGTCCCTTGGGGGAGCCGAATTCAGCAAGTACCGTTTCGCCGGCAATCGCCGTCTGGCCGAGCGAAACACGTGCTGCCGCGCCGGCCGGCAGAAAGACGTCGAGCCTGGAGCCGAAACGGATAATGCCGAAACGCTCGCCGGCATCCAGCGGCTCGTTGCTATTGGCCCAGCACAGAATACGGCGGGCGACGAGGCCGGCGATCTGCACGACGCCGATCTGGCCGTGGACGGTCTCGATCACCAGCCCGTTGCGCTCGTTGTCTTCGCTGGCCTTGTCGAGCTCGGCATTCACGAAGCTGCCAGACCGGTAGTTGATGCTCACGACGCGGCCGCGCATCGGCGCGCGGTTTACATGGCAGTTGAAGACGTTCATGAAGACGGAGATGCGCAGCATCGGCTCGTTGCCTAGGTTCAGCTCGGCGGGCGGCGTTACCATCTGGATCGAAGAGACCTTGCCGTCGGCCGGCGAGATCACCAGGTCATCATCCTGCGGTGTCATGCGCTCGGGATCGCGGAAGAAGTAAGCGCACCAGAGGGTCAGGACGAGGCCGACCCAAAAGAGCGGCTCGAATATCCAGCCAAGGATCAGCGAAGCTACGAAGAACGCGGCGACGAATACATAGCCTTCCTTGTGCACCGGAACGATGGTGTTTCGAACGATATTGAGCAAGCTCATCGACGCTGGTCTCCTCGCGCTTTTTCGTTCCCGCTGGTTATAGAAAAAGTCCTGCGGGAGCAATGCCGTGCCGCTTCCGCCCGACCTTATGGCATGGTTCTAAACAGCAAAACGACAGAGCGGCCCTTTGGTTCGAACGCTCAATTTGCCGGCGCGAGACGGGCAACAATGCCCAGGTCGTCGCTTTCGCGCACTTGCTTCAGATGTTCCTCCGCCTGCGTTGCTTCGCGCTGGCGGTTCCACATCGAGGCATAGAGGCCATTTTTCTCGAGCAGCGCCGCATGCGTTCCACGCTCGGCGATCTCGCCGCTTTTCAAGACGATAATCTCATCCGCGCCGATGACGGTCGACAGGCGGTGGGCGATGACGAGTGTCGTGCGGTTCTTCGAAACGACGTCGAGGGCCGCCTGGATTTCCCGCTCCGTCGTCGTGTCGAGCGCCGAGGTCGCCTCGTCGAGGATCAGGATCGGCGGCGCCTTCAGGATCGTGCGGGCGATGGCAACGCGCTGTTTCTCCCCGCCCGAAAGCTTCAATCCGCGCTCGCCGACCTTGGTTTCGAAGCCCTCCGGCAGCAACTCGATGAAATGCGCGATCTGGGCAATTTCCGCAGCCGTCTTCACCTCGGCATCGCCGGCCGATGGGCGGCCATAGCGGATATTGTAGGCGACTGTGTCATTGAAGAGCACGGTATCTTGCGGAACCATGCCGATCGCCGAGCGAAGGCTCTTTTGCGTGACGTGGCGGATATCCTGGCCGTCGACTGTGATCGCGCCGCTCTGGATGTCGTAGAAACGGTAGAGCAGGCGCGAAAGCGTCGATTTGCCGGCGCCGGACGGGCCGACGACCGCGACGGTCTTGCCGGCCGGGACTTCGAAGGAAATTCCCCTAAGGATCGGCCGCACCGGATCGTAGGAGAAATGCACGTCCTTGAAGCTGATCGCGCCCTGACCGATCTTGAGCGGAGCGGCGTCCGGCACATCGGTTACCTCGGGCGTCACGTCGAGCAGGTCGAACATCTGCTCTATATCCGTAAGTCCCTGGCGGATTTCGCGATAGACGAAGCCGATGAAGTTCAGCGGCACGGAAAGCTGCAGCAGCATGGAATTGACGAAGACGAAGTCGCCGATGGTCTGCTCGCCGCGCTGGACGGCAAAGGCTGAAAGCAAAAGCATGACTGTCGTGCCGAGGCCGAAGATGACGCCCTGGCCGAAGTTCAGCCAGCCGAGCGAGGTCCAGACATCGGTCGCTGCCTTCTCGTAGCGTTCCATCGACCTGTCGAAGCGTCTGGCCTCCATCTCCTCGTTGCCGAAGTATTTGACGGTCTCGAAGTTGAGGAGGGAATCGATCGCCTTGGTGTTGGCGTCGGTATCGCTGTCGTTCATCGTCCGGCGGATGGCGATGCGCCAGTCCGACGCGCGGATCGTGAACCAGATATAGGCCCAGACGGTGAAGGCGGTCACTGCGAGATAGGAAAAACCGTAGCCCCACCAGAAGATCACGGCGGTCAGCAGGAATTCGATGACGGTCGGAACCGAGTTCAGGATCGTGAAGCGCACGATCGTCTCGATGCCCTTCGTGCCGCGCTCGATGATCCGCGACAAGCCGCCGGTCTTGCGCTCCAGATGGAAACGCAGCGACAGTTCGTGGATATGCACGAAAGTCCGGAAGGCGAGCTGACGCACCGCATATTGGCCGACGCTTGCAAAGAGTGCGTCGCGCAGTTGATTGAGGCCAAGCTGGATCAGGCGTGTGAGGTTATAGGCGATGACCAGTACGGTCGCGCCGACGAGGAGCGGCGGCAGGGTTCCGGCGAGATCCACGCGGCCGTTCAGGGCATCGGTCGACCATTTGAAGAAATAGGGAACGAGCAGCAGCACAAACTTGGAGACGAGCAGGAAGACCGTTGCCCAGACGACGCGCATCTTCAGGTCCGTCCGTCCGGAAGGCCACATGTAGGGCCAAAGATTGAAGAGCGTCCGCAGGAGGTTGGATTCCGAAACCGTCTTGCCGTTTGCCATGCCTATCTCCAGCCCGGTCGGGCTCGGCCGCGGATGCGGCGTTTCGATACGGCAAAAGTGCAAAAAGCGGAGATGCCCGATTGAGCCTCCGCAGACAGGATCCGCCGTCTCCGCCACATAGGGTGCGCGACGTGCGAATGCAACATGTGAAAAGCCGGGGAAAGACAAAGGCCGGGCGCTATATCGGCCCGGCCTTCCATCACCTTGTTCGGCTTAGAAGTGCTCGCCGGAAAGGCGCTTGCGATGAAGCTCTTCGGCGTTCGGCAGGGCTTCCTTCGGCAGGCCGAAAATCTGTCCGGGCAGGATGCGGTCCGGATTGTTGATCTGGGTTTCGTTCGCCATGTAGATCGTCGTGTAGCGGACGCCGAGGCCGTAGAAGCGGCGCGAAATCTGCCACAGCGTGTCGCCGCGGCGGATGATGACGGCGGTGTTGTTCGCCGTTAGTGGCGCCTGCTCGATCGTCTTCGGCTGGCTCGGGTCGGCCGCTGCTTCGTTTGAAGCCGGTGTGCCGGCTACCGTTGGCGCGGGCGTGGCTGTAAGACCATCGATCGTCGTCCCAAGATTGCCGAGAGCGTCGCCTAGGGACTTTGTATCCTTCGGCAGTGCCTGGAGCATGGCGAGCGCGCTTGAGGCCGACTGCGAGGCTGCGCCTGCCGTCTGCTTGAAGGCAGGTGTTGCCTCTGCTGCCGGACGGAATTCGGCGATCGAGCGAAGCGCGAATTCGGTTGCCGAACGCGCTGCCGCAAGCTGCTCGGCGCCAGGAAGCTTGCCGTCGGCGAAAAGGCCCTTCAGCAGCCCAAACGCCTTACCCGCATCGGCTCTCAGCTTGCTGAATTCACCTTCATCGAGGGGAACCATCGCGGCACCAGCGTCGTTTGCGGGCGGGTTGCCGGGCTGCGCCGCTACGGTGACCTGGTCGCCTGCCGGGCGGGTGAAGTTGACGGAGGCGCGAATGAGCACCTTGCCGCTGCCATCGACGACATCGACGCGGATCTTGTGGTCGCCGACCGAAAGATCCATCACGCCGTCGATGACGAAATGGCCGTCGGCGCCTGCTGTCGCCTTGCCGATCAGGGCGTCGTCCGCATAGGCGATCACGTTGGCGTTCGGCTTGGCGGTGCCAGCGACGAAGATCTTCTTGCCTTCGATTTCAACTGCGTTGACCATCACCTCGGCCGGTGCCGAGGCTGCATCGCTTGCGCCTGCCTGCGGTGCACCCGGAACTGCCGGTGCGGTATTGGCGATCTCGGGCGAGCCGGCTGGCAGGCCCGGCTGAGCGGAAGCCTGTTCGTCTGCTGCGGGCTGAGCAGCCGGCGTGCCGGCCGTCGGTGCCGTGATGATGCGGCTCGCTGCGCCTGGCTTGGAAACCATGGCGAGCAGCTCGGAGCCGCTGCCGTCCTTCGGCACGGAAACGGTTGCGACTTCTTCGGAAGTCAGGCTCTTGCCGTCCTTGCCGGTCGTCTTGAGCACGAGCTGGTGGTCGCCGGGCGGCAGCGGGTTGTCGAGGACGGCGGCAAAATCGCCGGTCGGGCCGACATTCGTCGTAGTGACGACCTTGTCTCCGTCCATGACTTCGAGCTTGCTGTTGGGCGTGGCCGAACCGGCGATGACGGTGGACCCGTCCGGCTCTACACGCAGAACGTCGAAAGCCGGGAGCTTCGATCCGATACTTGCATCGGTCGCCGGTGGGGTCGACGCAGGCTGGCTTCCCATCGCGCCGGACAGCTCCGCCTCGGCCTTGGTAATGGCGGCAAGCGCGTCGGCGATGTTTTCCGGCAGGGCCCGGACGATTGCCAGCGCCTTTGCCGCGCCGTCCTTGGCTTTCGTAGCGGCGGCCGCGGTCGCCGGATCGGTGCCTTCGGGGATTGCGAAGTCGGCGAGCGCCTTCAGCGAGCCCGCCGCCTTCGTCTTGGCGGCATCGAATGCTTCGCTCGTCGGACCCTTGCCGTCTGCAAAGTGCGCCTTAAGTTGCGTGAGAGACTGACCTGCATCGGCCGAAAGACGGCCGAGCTTCTCGGTCGTAGCCGCCGCGTCGGCAGCCGCGTTCTGCGCGCTCTTGCCGGCTTCTTCAACCGTGTTCTTGACCTCGGAGCCTGCTTGATTGATGGCATCGCCGATTTTCGACGCGTCTTCGCCGATCCGGGGCATGACCACGAAGACCATCAGAAGGATCGCAACTGCAAGCACTGCGAAAGCCAGCAAGCCGGCACGATTTCTCATCATTCACTCTCCCCAGACGGCAAATGTGCCGTAGTACTAAAAATTGCTAGCGATTCCCGTTGCTTTTCACAAGCATTCAAAGCAATGACGCAGGCTCAACGCGCAGCTTTTCTGTCATTTTTCTTGACTGCGCAGGCATGGAATAGTTGTTTTCCCATATGAGCGATCAATCTCATTCAATTCAGTCCATCTGTGTCTACTGCGGGTCGAGGCCCGGACGGGATACGGCATACATGGCCGCCGGGCGCGCGCTCGGCAAAGAAATCGCCGAATACGGCCTGCGGCTCGTCTATGGCGGCGGCACCAAAGGCATCATGGGTGCTGTTGCGAGCGGCGTGCTTTCCAATGGGGGGCAGGTGACCGGCATCATCCCCGAATTCCTGATCGACATGGAGGCGACGCGCCATTCCCTCGGCCAGCTCAACGAGCTCATTGTAACGCCGGACATGCATGCGCGCAAACACCTGATGTTCGAGCGTTCCGACGCCTTCGTGGCGCTGCCGGGCGGGATCGGCACGCTGGAGGAAATCGTCGAGATCATGACCTGGGCGCAGCTTGCCCGTCACGAAAAACCGATGGTCTTCGCCAACATCAAGGGCTTCTGGGACCCGATGATGGAACTGATGAAGCACATGACGGATGAGGGTTTCGTGCACACCGCCCATCGGGTGCAGCCGCTCGTCATCGACGACGTCTCCGGCATCATTCCAGCCATCATGGCGCAGGCAGCGGAACTCGCTGCCGACCGTGAGGGCGAGGATGCCGTGATTTCGAAGATGTGAGGCAGGCGCTCAGCGCCCGCGCGTTGCGTTCAGCATCGACCACGTGTAGAGCACGAGGCCTGCCCAGATGAGCGGGAAGGCGATCATGCGCGCTGTATCCAGCGGTTCGTGGAAGACGAAGATCGCGATCAGGAAGATCATCGTCGGCGCGATATACTGCATGATGCCGATCGTCGAGAGCTTCAGAAGCTTTGCGCCGTTGGCGTAGATCATCAGCGGTGCGGCAGTGACGATACCGCAGCCGAAGAGCAGTGCTGTATCGCTGAAGCCAGTCTGAACGAAGTGGCCTTCGCCACTGAAGAACTCCAGATAGACGATGTAGAGGACGGCCGGAACGCTGAGAATCAGGACCTCGAGCAGGAAGCCCTGGTTGGGGCCGAGCGGCAATGTCTTGCGGAAGAAGGCATAGAAGGCCCAGCTGAAGGCGAGGGTCAGCGCTACCCACGGAAGCCCGCCGCCGTCGACGGCGAGAACGACAACGGCAATGGCCGCCAGGCCGATTGCGACGATCTGAGCCGGGCGCAGCTTCTCCTTGAGCAGCACCGAGCCCATGAAGATGCTGATCAGTGGGTTGATGAAATAGCCCATGGCGGCATCGAGCGAATGTCCGGCGCCGATCGCCCAGACATAGGTACCCCAGTTGACGGTGATGAGTGCCGCCGTCAGCGCAGCCATTGCGAGCATGCGCGGCGAGCGCAGCGCGTCGCGGATTTCCTGCGTACGTCCGAGCGCGACCAGCACGAGGCCGGCAATCGGAAGGGACCAGAGAACGCGATGCGCAATCACCTCGGCCGGAGAAATATGCGCCAGCGCCTTCATGTAGATCGGCAGGAATCCCCATAGAAGATAAGCGGTCAGCGCAAAGGCGAAGCCGCGCGCGCTATCTTCGTTTTTGATGGCAGGAGGGCTCGCTTCGGCAGACATCAGGTGTTTCCAGCTTTGTTCTTCTTCTGATCTCGATTAGCTTAAGTGCCGTGAATAGACCAATTCATTTCGGTGAATGGATTGTCAGCGGATTTGAGGCGGAGGACTTGCATGGCTTTCGAGGATGAGCCGCCATACCGGCAGATTTATGCCCGCCAGATACTGGCGAAGGCAGGTGTTGCGAAGAACGACAGGCTACTTGCAGCCCTTGCCAAAGTGCCGCGCGAAAAATTCGTCGGTCCGCCGCCGTGGGTCTACAACGACTTCCGCCATTATCGGGAAATGGCTTCCACCGATCCGGTCGTACTTTATCAGGACTTGTTGATCGGTCTTAATACCAGGCGTGGGGTCAACAACGGCATGCCCTCCCTTCACGCGTCCGCCCTGAATGCGCTTGGAATTCGGGAGGGCGAGACGGTTGCCCATCTGGGTGCCGGGACCGGCTATTACACTGCGATCATTGCCGGACTCGTCGGCTCCTCTGGCAAGGTCGTCGCCGTCGAATACGACGAAGCGCTGGCCGAAAAGGCGCGGGAAAACCTTTCCGGTTATCCCAATGTCGAGGTAGTCCAGGGCGATGCGGCCGATTGGCCGAAGGAAGACGCCGACGTCATATACGCCAATTTCGCGCTCGACCATCCGCCGGCTGCCTGGATCGAAAACCTGGGCGTCAGTGGGCGGCTGTTGTTTCCGCTCGGGATCCCGGCAGTCGAAAATGGCAGGGCGACCGGCTTCACCCGTTCGGCAGGCTTCCTGCTTATAGACCGTCGCGCCCGAGGTTTTGGCGCCCGCTTCATTCAGCCGGTCTCCTTCGTCTGGGCGGAGGGTCAAGAACCGCCGCCGGCCAGTCGCCACGAGGGTCTGGCGGAAGCCTTCCGCAGCCGCCGGCTGTTCCAGGTTCGCAGTTTCCGCTGGCGGACTGCGGCCCAAGGCGAAGAGTGCTACGGCGAGGAGGACTGGGGGCTTTCTTTCGAGGAGCCGTGATCTTCACTCCGCCGCGATCTTGCCCGCCAGCTGACGGTTCTTCATCAGCTTGTAGATCACGGAATCCATCAGCGCCTGGAACGAGGCGTCGATGATGTTTTCCGACACGCCCACCGTCCACCAGCGCAGGCCGTCGCTGTCGGTGGATTCGATCAGCACGCGCGTGATGGCTTCGGTGCCGCCATTGAGGATACGCACCTTGAAGTCGGCGAGAACCAGGTCGTCGATTTCGTGCTGATACTTGCCGAAATCCTTGCGTAGGGCCAGGTCGAGCGCGTTGACCGGGCCGTCGCCTTCCGCCACCGACATGATCGTGTGGCCGTCGATCACCATCTTCACGACGGCTTCCGAGACGATCTTCACCCGCCCGTGCGAGTCGAAGCGGCGCTCGACCATTACGCGGAAGCCTTCGATCGAGAAGAATTCCGGGATGGTGCCAAGCGTGCGGCGGGCCAGCAGCTCGAAGCTCGCATCCGCCCCCTCATAGGCGTAGCCGGAAGCTTCGCGCTCCTTGACGATGGAAATCAGCCGGTCGAGCTTCGGATCGTCCTTGGCGACCTCGATGCCCCGGCGTTTCAGAGCATTGATGAAATTCGCCTTGCCGCCCTGGTCGGAGACCATGACCTTGCGGTAATTGCCGACACTTTCCGGCGGCACATGCTCGTAGGTGCGCGGGTCCTTGAGCAGTGCGGAGGCATGGATGCCTGCCTTGGTGGCGAAGGCAGAAGCGCCGACATAGGGCAGTTGATGATCTGGCGAGCGGTTCAGAAGCTCGTCAAAGGCATGGGAAAGGCGGGTGAGGTTCACCAGCCGCTCCGCATCGATGGTGGTTTCGAAGCGGGTGCTGTAGGTGTCCTTCAGGGCCAGCGTCGGGATCAGCGTCACCAGGTTGGCATTGCCGCAACGCTCGCCGATGCCGTTGAGCGTCCCTTGGATCTGGCACACGCCGGCCTCGACGGCCGCAAGCGAATTGGCGACTGCCTGACCCGTATCATTATGCGCATGGATGCCGAGACAGTGACCGGGAACGCCTGCGGCAATCACCGCCTCGACGATGGCGTGGATCTCGGGCGGCTGCGCGCCGCCGTTGGTGTCGCAGAGCACGACCCAGCGGGCACCCGCTTCATAGGCGATCTTCGCGCAGGCGAGCGCATAGGCGGGATTGGCCTTGTATCCATCGAAGAAATGCTCGCAATCGACGATCGCCTCCTTGCCGGCGGCGACGGCTGCCTTCACGCTCTCGGCGATGCATGCGAGGTTTTCCTCGTTGGTGCATCCGAGCGCGACCTTGACGTGATAGTCCCAGCTCTTGGCGACGAAACAGATCGCGTCGCTCTTTGCCTGCAACAGCGCTGCGAGGCCCGGATCGTTGGAGGCTGAAACGCCCGGCCGCTTCGTCATGCCGAAGGCGACGAATGCTGCCTGGCTGGTGCGCCTCTCTGCGAAGAAGGCAGTGTCCGTCGGGTTCGCGCCCGGATATCCGCCCTCGATATAATCGAGGCCGAACTCGTCCAGCATGGTCGCAATCGCAATCTTGTCCTCGACCGAGAAGTCGATCCCGGGCGTCTGCTGCCCGTCGCGCAGCGTCGTGTCGAAGAGGTAGATTTTTTCTCTGGTCACCGAGGTGCCTCCGAAGCATTTGATCTTATGCCGTGCGCCTCACCCCCCTCTGCCGGCAGAGCCGACATCTCCCCCGCAAGGGGGGAGATTGGGAATATGCGGCGGCTCTCGCCCGCTGCATCGATGGTTGCACGAGTGGGTGCGGACAGCCGATCTCCCCTCTTGTGAGGGAGATGCCCGGCAGGGCAGAGGGGGGTATCCACGACGCGCATCATTTGCCTTATTTCCCCGCAAACTTGTCCGTTGCCCGGATCAGCTGATCCAGGATGCCGGGTTCGGAAAATGCATGGCCTGCACCTTCGATCAGGTGGAATTCCGCCTTCGGCCAGGCCTTGTGCAGCGCCCAGGCGAAGCGGGCGGGGCAGGGCATGTCGTAGCGACCGTGCACGATGACGCCCGCAATATCCTTGAGCTTGTGCGCCTCGCGGATCAGTTGGCCTTCCTCCAGCCAGCCGGCATTGACGAAGAAATGGTTCTCGATGCGGGCGAAGGCATAGGCGAACTCGGCCTCCTCGAACTTGCCGCTAGTCGACGGCTCGGGCAGTAGCGTGATCGTCTCGCCTTCCCAGATGCTCCAGGCATGCGCGGCTTTGAGCGCGGTTGCCTTGTCGTCGCTCGTCAGGCGGCGGTGATAGGCCTGCATCATCTCGTGACGCTCTTCCGGCGGAATGGGAGCAATGAAGCGTTCCCACTTGTCCGGGAACATTTCCGAAACGCCGAACTGATAGTACCAGTCGAGTTCCGCTTTCGTGAGCGTATAAATGCCGCGCACGATGAGTTCGGAGACCCGATCGGGATGCTTTTCGGCATAGGCGAGCGCCAGCGTCGAGCCCCAGGAGCCGCCGAAGATCTGCCATTTCTCGGCGCCAGTCATATCGCGCAGACGCTCGATGTCGGCAACGAGATGCCATGTCGTGTTGGCGTTCAGATCCGCATGCGGCGTGGATTTACCGCAGCCGCGCTGGTCGAACAGCGTCACGTCGTAGAGCGCCGGGTCGAAGAGGCGGCGATGCACGGGCGAAATGCCGCCGCCAGGACCGCCGTGCAGGAATACGGCGGGTTTGGCGCCCGGCGTTCCGCAGCGTTCCCAGTAGATCACATGGCCGTCGCCGACATCGAGATGGCCCGAAGCATAGGGTTCGATTTCAGGATAGAGGGTACGCAGCACTTCGGTCATATCCTCAAGCCTTTCGCGGGCCATATGTCGGTATCGTGGTCGGGATGCTGGAAGGAGATGATCTGCTCCTGCCGGGCATAGTAATCGGGATCCCGGTGAACCGGTGTGTCGAAGATCGTTTCGACCCAGGGCAGACGCGAGTCGTAATTCACCTGGATCTGCGGCGCGAGATCGCTGCGGTCGTCGAAGGTGCCGATCGCAAGCTCCAGCCCGCCGGGATGCCGGTAGGTCATCGGCGTGCCGCAACTGCTGCAGAAACCGCGGTCGATATTGATCGAGGACTGGAAATAGCTCGGCTCGCCGCGCGTCCACTCCACGCCCTCTTCCGGCGCGGTAATGAGCGCCGAAAAGAAGCCGCCGAACTGCTTCTGGCACATGCGGCAATGGCAGATAGACGGACGCCCCAGCTTGCCGCTGATACGAAAGCGTATGGCGCCGCATTGGCACCCGCCTGTTCTGATAGGTTCGCTCATGTCTGGGCTCCGGATGGCCAGTGGTTCGTATCATGATCGGGATGCTGATGATTGCTGGCTGCGATCGCGTCTTCGCGCTCCGAGCTCCCGGCGGCGGGCTCTACCTGCAGGGTGTCCAGCGCGTGAAACCAGCTCATCTTGCGACCGGTATTCGATTGCATCACCGGCCTGACCGCATCGGGATCGTCCAGCGAGCCGAGCGTAATGTTGACGGACTCGGCACGAGGTATGTCGTAGAAGAGTGGCGTGCCGCAATCGCCGCAGAAGCCGCGGCGCACGAGATCGGAAGAGCGAAACCACTTCGGTTTTCCGCGCGTCAACGCAAAATCCGCTCGCATGACCGCTCCGAGCGGCAGGAAATAGTTGCCCGCCGCCTTCTGGCACATGCGGCAATGGCAGATATGCGGATAGCCGAGTTCGCCCGCAGCGCGAAAGCGCACTGCGCCGCATTGGCATCCGCCGCTATGGCTTGTTCCCGCCGTCATTTGCGCTCCTCTGGCCATTCTGTCGTGTCGTGATCTGGATGCTGATAGGAGACGATCTCACTGGTGAATGCGGCCGTCTCGACGTCGTCCTCCGTCCGTGTGCCGGGAAGCTCATGCAGTTTGTCCGTGAACGGCAGCTTGCCTTCGATGCCATACTGGATCGTCGGCGGCAGAAGAGCCGGATCATCGAACGCGCCCGCTGCAATCGCCATCCCATCCGGTGCCTCATAGGTCAGCGGTGTGCCGCAATCGCCGCAGAAGCCGCGCTCGGCGAAATTGGAGGAACGGAATGTCTTCCGCTCGCCGCGCGTCCACTCGAAATCAGCCCCGCGCACGGAAACAAGCGGCGCATAATAGCCGCCGAACGCCTTCTGGCACATGCGGCAATGGCAGATCGACGAATGCGAAAGCTCGCCTTCCACCCGGAATCGGATCGCACCGCACTGGCAGCCGCCGGTGTAGACAGTCATCGACACTTCCTCCCGTTTGGCATGGGTAAAAAGACCTCTTCCAACCCTCCCCACAAGGCGGAGGCCTGGTTCGCGCCGCCGCGGGCATTGTCAGCGCCAATCTCGGCGGATGCTGCATGCTCGACAGGGGTGTTGTTCCGAAGCGGCGTGACGCAGTAGCCCCTCCCATTTGTGGGGAGGGGTTGGGGAGAGGCATTTTTCGATAGCACTGACCTCACCGCTTCACCTCCCAGGTCGTCACGCGCTCGCCGGTGACCGCATCTTTGCCGTCCTTGAGCTGGATGCCCTCGGCAAGCAGCGTCTCGCGGATCTTGTCGGCCTCATTGAAGTTTTTTGCCTTCAAGAGTTCAAGGCGGGCGCGCACCCGCCTGTCGATCTCGGCGGCGACCGCCTCATCCACTTCCGTTTCCTTCGGCTCCACGCCGAGAAGGGCAGCGCTCGCCGCGAAGGCGGCGGCGTTGCCGGACTGCGCCAGGGCATGAAGCGCCTGAACGGCGGCGACGGTGTTCAGGTCATCGGCAAGCGCGTTCAGTACTGCCTCGTCCGGCGACGCGTCGCCGGCATCCGCCGCTGGCCACTTCGCCAGCAGGCGTTCGGCCTCTTCTAGCCGCTTGATCGAAAAATCGATCGGCTCGCGGTAATGCGTCATCAGCATCGCAAGCCGCAAAACTTCGCCCGGCCACTTCCGGCCGCCGAATTTTTCGGTGTGCAGCAGCTCGTAGATGGTGACGAAGTTGCCCTCGGATTTCGACATCTTGCGGCCCTCGACCTGCAGGAAGCCGTTGTGCATCCAGACATTCGACATCACATCCGTGCCGTGGGCGCAACGGGATTGGGCGATCTCGTTTTCGTGGTGCGGGAAGATCAGGTCCAACCCGCCGCCGTGAATATCGAAGACCTCGCCGAGATAGCGCTGGCTCATCGCCGAGCATTCGATATGCCAGCCCGGACGGCCGCGGCCCCAGGGGCTTTCCCAGCCCGGTTCGTTATGGCTCGAAAGCTTCCAGAGAACGAAGTCGCCGGGGTTCTTCTTGTGCGCATCGACGGCGACGCGCGCGCCGGCCTGTTGCTCATCGAGATTGCGCTTCGAAAGCGCGCCGTAATCCGCCATGGATTTCGTGTCGAACAGCACTTCGCCCTCCGCCTGATAGGCGTGGCCCTTGGCAATCAGCTTTTCGATGATCTCGATCATCTGCGCGATGTTTTCGGTCGCGCGCGGCTGGATGGTCGGATCAAGGCAGCCGAGAGCCGTGGCATCTTCGAGATACTGCGTCTCGGTTTTTTCGGTGACCAGGCGGATCGCCTCGTTCAGCGGCAAGCCGGGGTGGTCGCGCAGAGCCCGCAGGTTGATCTTGTCGTCGACGTCGGTGATATTGCGCGCATAGGTGACGTGCTCGGCGCCATAGACGTGCCTGAGCAGCCGGAACAGCACATCGAAAATGATGGCGGGCCGCGCATTGCCGATATGGGCGTAGTCATAAACCGTCGGCCCGCAGACGTACATGCGGACGTTGAGCGGATCGATGGGCTTGAAGACCGTCTCCTCGCGCGTCAGCGTATTGTATAGCTTGATTTCCGGCTTCTTCAGTTCCGGCTGGCCGGCCATGTCTATTCTCCCAAAATGCAATGATCCGAAAAATACCGCCGCCGGCGGGCCGGGGCGTTTCTCATCTTTGGGTATTTGGGAGACGAAAACGGCCAGGCCAGCGAGCGCGCTAGCGAATAATCCGGCAGATAATGCAGGTAACCGTTTTCATGGCGGGTTTTATGGCGCGGGAACGATGTTTGGTCAAGTGGTGCGTAAGAGACGAGCGTCGCGAACGCAAGTGCAGGGCTGGCATGGCGAATGATTCGCCATCTTTCCGGCGCAAGGCTTTCCTGGCCAAAGGCGGAAGCGGTGGAGCGAGAGAGCATCAGTGAAGAAAGCAGTTCAACGAGCCGTCATCAGCGCGGCGATTCTAGCGGTCGCATCCGCTTCCTATTTGGCTTACGATTTCGGCATGATCCGCTTCAATCATCCATCCATCAAGGACTATCCGATCCAGGGCATCGACGTTAGCCACCATCAGGGCGACATCGACTGGAAGAAGCTCGCCGCTCAACTGAATGTCCGCTTCGCCATCATCAAGGCGACAGAGGGCGGGGATCATAAGGACAGGCGATTTGCCCGGAACTGGCAGGCCGCAAAAGAGGCCGGCATCGTGCGCGGGGCATATCACTTCTTCACCTTTTGCCGTCCCGGCCGTGAGCAGGCGCAGAACGTATTGGCGACAGTTCCCAAAGAGCAGGGCACGCTGCCCATTGCGATTGATCTCGAATTTGTCGGCAACTGCGACAAAGTTCCGACGGTCGAGCAGCTGACCGCCGAGGTCAATGCCTTCCTGGCCGAGATCAAGAGCACATATCCGGAAAAGCCAATATTCTACGTCACGCAGGAATTCTTCGACCAATATCTGAAAGGCAACGAATCCAGCTTCCCGGATCATTATCTCTGGTTGCGCAGCGTATTCAAAGAACCAGAGCAGGAAAAATGCGGCCGCTGGTCGATATGGCAGTTTGCCGACAACGGCAAAGTCGATGGCATCGACGGGCCGGTTGACCTCAACGCGCTCTGCCCTACGGAAACGGGCCTTGCGGCGCTGTTTGCTGAAAAAGCCGGCCGGTAGCCCTTATTCCGGCAGCCGGTAATCTACAAGCCTGTTCTCGCGGACGATGAAGAGCTTGCCTGTCTCGGTTACATCCGGGCCGACGAGCGGCAGGATCGCCTTGGCGACTTCGGAAGGATGCGGCAGCGTCGCGGGATCTTCGCCGGGCACGGCCTGGGCGCGCATGGCGGTGCGGGTGGCGCCGGGATCAACGCTGGTGATGCGAAGAGCCGTCGACCGGCTTTCGCCGGCCCAGGTGCGGGCGAGCGCTTCGACCGCGGCTTTCGACGCGGAGTAAGGCCCCCAGAAAGGCCGGCATTTGTGAGCGGCAGCCGAAGAAATGATCACGGCGCGGCCGGCGTGCGAGCGCGCCAGCAGCGGATCGACGGAGCGGATCAGCCGCCAGGTGGCCGTGACGTTGATGTTCATCACTTTGTCGAAGGTCTTTGCCTCGATATGGCCGATCGGCGAGATGACGCCGAGCACACCGGCATTGGCAACGAGGATGTCGAGCTTGCCCCAGCGCTCGAAAATCGAGGCGCCGAGCGCGTCGATGGCGTTCATATCCGCAAGATCGAAAGGCACGAGTGTGGCGCTGCCGCCCGCAGCCTTGATCGCGTCGTCAAGCTCCTCGAGGCCGCCGACCGTACGGGCGCAGGCGATCACGTGGGCTCCGGCCTTTGCCAGTTCCAGCGCCGTGAAATAGCCGATGCCCCGCGATGCACCGGTGACGAGTGCGATGCGGTTTTTGAGGTCGATGGTCATGATCGTGTGGTCCGTGTCGGTTGCGCGCAAACGCATCCCACCTAATGAGGGGAAGAGGAGGCGCCGGCGTTCATTCAGGTTTATGAAGTCCCTTAGCCGTTGCTGGCCATCACGGCGAGCTTGCGCACGTTGCTCGTGCTTTCCTTGTCGAGCAGGCGCGTCGGGTAGTCGCCGGTGAAATAGTGGTCGGTGAACTGCGGATTCTCGTTGTTGCGATCTTCCCCGCCGACCGCACGATAAAGCCCGTCGATCGAGAGGAATTCGAGCGAATCCGCGCCGATGTAATCGCACATCGCCTTCAGGCTGTTGTACTGGTTGGCAAGCAGCTTGTCGGCGTCCGGCGTATCGATGCCGTAGAAGTCCGGGAAATAGATCATCGGGCTTGCGACGCGGATATGGACTTCCTTCGCGCCTGCGTCGCGGATCATCTGGACGATCTTCAGCGAGGTGGTGCCGCGCACGATCGAATCGTCGACGAGGACGACGCGCTTGCCTTGGATCATCGCCCGGTTGGCCGAATGCTTCAGTTTGACGCCGAAGGCGCGGATCTGCTGCGTCGGCTCGATGAAGGTACGGCCGACATAGTGGTTGCGGATGATGCCGTATTCGAAAGGAATGCCGCTCTGCTGAGCGTAACCGAGCGCTGCCGGCGTACCGCCGTCGGGAACCGGCACGACGACATCGGCATCGACCGGGGCTTCCTTGGCGAGATTGATGCCCATGTTCTTGCGGGCGACATAGATGCTGCGGCCGCCGACGACGGAGTCAGGGCGAGCGAAGTAAACAAATTCGAAGAGGCAGAGACGCTCCGGCTTCGGCGCTTCGGGCTTGCGGGCATCGATGGTGATCGAGCCGTCCGGCTGGATTTCGCAGATGACGACTTCGCCGTTCTCGACGTCGCGGATGTATTTGGCGCCGATGATGTCGAGCGCACAGGTCTCCGAACAGAAGATCGGCTTGCCGTCGAGCTCGCCCATGACGAGCGGACGGATGCCGATCGGGTCGCGCGCGGCGATCAGCTTCGTGCGGGTCATGGCCAGCATCGAATAACCGCCTTCCATCTGGCGGATCGCATCGATGAAGCGGTCGGAGGAGGAGACCTGTTTGGAGCGGGCGATCAGGTGGAGGACGACTTCGGTATCCGAGGTCGACTGACAGATGGCGCCGTCGGCAATCAGTTGACGGCGAAGCGTCAGGCCGTTGGTGAAGTTGCCGTTATGGGCGACAGCGATGCCACCGACTTCCAGTTCGGCAAAGAGCGGCTGGACGTTGCGGAGTGCCACCTCACCCGTCGTCGAATAGCGCGTGTGGCCGATGGAGATGAAGCCTGGCAGCTTCGCGAGCGTTGCAGGATCGGTGTAGTGGTCGCCGACGAGCCCCATGCGCTTTTCGGTATGGAACTGGCGGCCGTCGAAGGTGACGATACCGGCCGCTTCCTGTCCACGGTGCTGGAGGGCGTGAAGCCCGAGAGCCGTCAGCGTTGCTGCATCGGGATGGCCGAGAATGCCGAAGACGCCGCATTCCTCGTGGAGTGTATCTCCATCGAGTTCATCGTTGAGCGTGGAGGAATGGGACTGGTTCATTGATGCGGGCCTTTGCTCTCACAAGAATGGATCGGCTTTTCCATAGCATGATGCCGGATTCAGGCATTTTAAACGGCGGCGGCCCGGCAGAGCAAATGCCCGGCCGGACCCTTATGTCACGTCCCGCTCAAATGGCAATTGCCACGCGGCAGGTCAAGCTGTTGAACACTGTGTCAATTCGACTGCGGCTGCGCGCCGCCCGATGGGGCTGCGCCACCTGCAGGCGCTGTATCATCCGCCGGGGCCTGTTCGCCGGCCGGTGCATTGCTGCCTTGCGTGCCTTCGGCCGGCGGCTGAACCTTCTCGAGCACGCTGGCTTTCACCATCTGTGCGAATTCCTCAGGCAGGACCGATTGCAGCTTTACGACCATCGAGTCAAGGAACGGCTTGGACTTGGCGTTGTTCACCCAAGAGGGCCGGTGATCGGCATCGACGAGCCAGTTCCAGAAGGCCACTGCCACGACGAGAAGCAGTATGCCGCGTGCCGCGCCGAAGAGGAAGCCCAAAGTGCGGTCGAGCGCGCCGATCCGGCTGTCGATGATGAAATCGGCAATCTTCATGGTGATGAACGAGATGACGATCAGCGCAATCAGGAACACGACGGCGGCGGAGCCGACGATCGCGATGCGGTCATCATCGGTGTACCTCTTCGCGTAAGGCACGAGGTACGGATAGAGGTAGTAGGCAGCGGCAGCCGAGCCGCCCCAGCTTGCGATCGACAGCACCTCGCGCGAAAAGCCGCGGACCATCGCCAGAACGGCGGAGAATAGGACGACGCCGATGACAATACCGTCGAAAATCGTGATGGGCATATAAATTCAACTCCAGGACCGCCGCGGTGATGCGGTTCGGTCGGGCCTCATTCGTGTGCATCCTATATCATCACCGTTTATGGCAATGAAAGGATCAAACCTCGTCTTCCACACGTCGTAGCGCACCTTTGGATCCGGCAATGCGCACGACCAGATCCGGCAGGCTGTCGATCTCGCTCCAGCGTCCGCCCGAACCCTTCGGCAAATCGACGGATGCTGACGGAAGCAGCGCTGCAGAAAATCCCAGCTTCTCGGCTTCTTTGAGGCGCTGAGGGGTATGCGCAACCGGACGGACGGCCCCCGACAGGCTGACTTCGCCGAAATAGACGCAATCGGCCGGCAGAGCAATACCGGCAAGCGAGGAAACCAATGCGGATGCGACGGCGAGATCAGCGGCCGGCTCGCTGATACGATAGCCGCCGGCGACATTCAAATAGACGTCATGCTGGCCGAGCCGAACGCCGCAATGGGCCTCGAGCACCGCAAGGATCATCGAAAGTCTGGCGGAATCCCAGCCGACCACGGCGCGGCGCGGCGTTCCGAGCGATGTCGGCGCCACCAGCGCCTGCACTTCGACGAGGATCGGGCGCGTTCCTTCCATGCCGGCGAAGACCGCCGCTCCCGGCGACTTTTCATTGCGCTCGCCGAGGAAAAGTTCAGATGGATTGCCGACCTCACGCAGGCCGCCGTCGGACATTTCGAAGACGCCGATCTCGTCGGTCGGCCCGAAGCGGTTCTTGACCGTGCGCAGGATGCGGTAGTGATGGCCGCGGTCACCTTCGAAGTAGAGCACGGCGTCGACCATGTGTTCCACCACCCGCGGACCGGCGATCTGGCCGTCCTTGGTGACGTGGCCGACGAGAACCATGGCCGCTCCCGTCTGCTTGGCGAAGCGGATCATCGACTGCACGCCGGTGCGCACCTGCGTGACCGTTCCGGGCGCCGATTCGGCCAGTTCGCTCCAGAGCGTCTGGATCGAGTCGATGATGACGAGGTCCGGCCGCTTGCCGTCGGCGAGCGTCGCGAGGATATCCTCGACATTGGTCTCCGCGGCAAGCATGACGTCGGTATCGGCCGCGCGCAGGCGCTGGGCGCGCAGCCGCACCTGCGCCACGGCCTCTTCGCCCGAGACGTAGATGATCTTGTGGCCGCGGCGCGAAAGCGCTGCCGCCGCCTGCATCAGCAGCGTCGACTTGCCAATGCCGGGATCGCCGCCGACGAGCACCGCCGAGCCGCGCACGAAACCGCCGCCGAGCGCCCGGTCGAGTTCCGAGATGCCGGTATGGATGCGCGGCGCTTCTTCGATCTCGCCGGAAAGCGCCGTCAGCGTCACCGGGCGGCCCTTCTTCGGCGTCCTTGCCGGTCCGCCGCCAATCCCGCCCATCGGATCTTCTTCGACGATGGTGTTCCACTCGCCGCAGTTTTCGCATTTGCCCGCCCAGCGGTTGTGGATCGTGCCGCAGCTCTGGCAGATGAATTGTGTCCTGGCCTTGGCCATCAATGATGCTTTCGTCCATGAGCGCCGGCGCGCCCGAATCAGATTTGCCCTAGATAATGGCCTGCGGGACCGATCAAAACTAATGATTTTCCCATCAGGCGCCCAAGTGGCAGCCTGGCGGGATCATCCGACGGATCGCCCATGCTCGATTATTCGCTCGCCCACTGGATCGCCTTCTTCACCGCCGCCGTGCTTCTGAACCTGTCGCCGGGTCCGGATATGGCCTTTATCCTCGGCCATACGATCAAGAGCGGCACGCGTGCCGGCTTTTCGGCTGTCTTCGGCATCTGGACCGGCGCATGCCTGCACGCGCTTCTCGCAGCCTTCGGCCTTTCGGCGGTCCTTGCCGCCTCTGCCGTTGCCTTCTCGGCAGCGAAGTGGATTGGTGCGATCTATCTCGTCTGGCTCGGCATCCAGGCCCTGCGGTCGAGCGGCGAGGGCGGCTTCGTCAAGGCGACAGGCGAAAGGCTGCACTCAGGACGGATCTACCGGCAGGGTTTGCTCGTTTCGCTGCTTAACCCGAAGGTTGCGATCTTCTTTCTCGCCTTCCTGCCGCAGTTCGTCGTCGAAGGCGCTGGGCCTGCCTGGCTACAGCTTTCCGTGCACGGTGGGCTGATTATCGTCGTGGCCGCCTTCATAGAGCCGCCGCTGATCCTAGCCGGAGGGCGGCTTGCCGATCTGATCAAACGCAACAGGAGGGTCGGCCTCTGGCTCGATCGCGGGCTTGGCGCGCTGTTCGTTGCCCTCGGCGTGCGGCTGGCCCTGACAAGCCGCTGAGCCGGACCTCATTCTTCGCTGGCGTATTTTCGCTCATACCGCAACCCGACGCTTGCCAGCATCTCGTAGCTGATCGTGCCTGCCGCCCGTGCCGCATCGTCAACGGGGATGTTCCTGCCGAAGAGCTCGATGTAATCGCCGGCACGGATGAGGTTTTCCGGTAGGTCGGTCACATCGAAGATGGAAAGGTCCATGGTGATGCGCCCGGCGACCGGCACGGTGTAGCCCTCAAAGAAGCCTTGGCCGCCCTGCGGCACGACTTGGCGAAGCGGGACGCCGCCGCTCGACTGGCTGCGCATGTAGCCGTCGGCATAGCCGGCGGAAACGATGGCGAGGCGGCTATCGCGGTCAAGCTTCAGCGCCCGGCCATAACTCACGGATTCGCCAGCGCGCACGGTGCGGACCTGGATCACGCGGGCCTCCGCGGTCGCAACCGGCCGCATGGGGTTCGCCATGCCGCTCACCGCTTCGCCGCCGTAGATGGCAATGCCGGGGCGCGTCAGGTCGAAATGATAATCCTCGCCAAGAAAGATGCCGCCGGATGCTGCGAGGCTTGATTCGATACCTTCATATGCGGCGCTAACCTTGCGGAATGATTCGAGCTGCTGCTTGTTCATCTGCGATGAAGGATCGTCGCCGCAGGCGAGATGGCTCATGACCAGAACCGGGGCGAAGCTGGCCGGGCGGGAGACGTCATCAGCCAGCGCAAGCGCTTCGTCGATATGAAGGCCGAGCCGGTTGAAGCCGGTGTCGACATGCAGCGCGCAAGGGTAATCGCCATACTCCGAAAGCACCGCCATCCAAAAGGCGAGCTGCTCCTCGGAGGAGATGACCGGCACGAGGTCGTTTTCAAAGAAACGTCGTTCAGTGCCTAGCCAGATGCCGGCGAGCACGAAGATGCGCGCATCAGGCGCGTAGAGGCGCAGCGTCACGCCTTCATCGACCGTTGCGACGAAGAAGTCGCGGGCACCCGCGATGTAGAGCGCTTCCCCAGCGTCCTCGATGCCCATGCCATAGGCGTCGGCCTTCACGACCGCGGATGCGCGCGCCCTTTTGGAGCGCCGTGCCATGTCCCGCCAGTTTTCCGTCAGCGCAGTCAGGTCGACAGTCAGTCGCACGCCGGCGGAAGCAAACCTGTCTTCTTCGGAGGCGGCGGAAATTTCAGTCATGAATCCACATAAAAAAATGGCCGGAGATGAGTCTCCGGCCAGTTTAAAGGTCAATTTGGTCAATAGGAAGTCCGCCCCGCACCGCAGCAAGAAATCGGAACTGCTCAGTGTTCCTCGTACTGAATGAAGGACGGGTCGGCGAGGTCGGCAAAGCGCGTGAATTCCGCCTGGAAGGCAAGCTTTACTGTGCCGGTCGGTCCGTGACGCTGCTTGGCGATGATGACGTCCGCCGTGCCCTTCACCTTGTCGAACAGCGCTTCCCACTCCGCATATTTCGGATCGGCAGGATCGCGGGGTTCCATGTTCTTGACGTAATATTCCTCGCGGAAAACGAAGAGCACGACGTCGGCGTCCTGCTCGATCGAGCCCGATTCACGCAGGTCGGAGAGCTGCGGGCGCTTGTCGTCGCGGCTTTCGACCTGACGCGAAAGCTGTGAGAGCGCGATGATCGGAACGTTCAGTTCCTTGCCGAGGGCTTTCAGGCCGGTGGTGATCTGGGTGATTTCCTGGACGCGGTTCTCGTTCGACTTACCCGAGCCGGTCATCAGCTGCACGTAGTCGACGACCAGCACGTCGAGGCCGCGCTGGCGCTTGAGCCGCCGTGCGCGGGCGGCAAGCTGGGCGATCGAGATGCCGCCGGTCTGGTCGATGTAGAGCGGCACCTTCTGCATCATCATCGAGCAGGCGACGAGTTTTTCGAAGTCCGCGTCGTTAATGTCGCCGCGGCGGATTTTCGAGGAGGAGACTTCCGTCTGCTCGGAGATGATGCGGGTGGCGAGCTGTTCCGACGACATTTCGAGCGAGTAGAAGCCGACGACGCCACCGTTCTTCGCCTTCATGCTGCCGTCGGATTGGACTTCGCCCTCATAGGCGGCGGCGATATTGTAGGCGATATTGGTTGCAAGCGAGGTCTTGCCCATGCCCGGACGTCCGGCAAGGATTATCAAGTCGGAGCGCTGCAGTCCGCCCATCTTCGAATCGAGCGAATGGATGCCGGTCGAAATGCCCGAGAGGCCGCCGTCGCGCTCCTTGGCGACTGCCGCCATGTCGATCGCCAGCGCCACGGCGTCGTTGAAGGCCTGGAAGCCGCCGTCGTAGCGGCCGTTTTCGGCAAGCTCGAAGAGGCGGCGTTCGGTATCTTCGATCTGCGTCTGCGGCGGCATGTCGAGCGGCGCGTCGTAGGCGATGTTGACCATGTCCTCGCCGATGGTGATCAGCGCCCGGCGCAGCGCCAGATCGTAGATCGCGCGCCCGTAGTCCTCGGCGTTGATGATTGTCACGGCTTCGCGGGCAAGGCGCGCGAGATATTCGGAGACCGTCATGTCGCCGACCTTCTCGTCGGCCTTCAGGAAGGTCTTGATCGTCACTGGATTGGCGATCTTGCCCATACGGATGATGTCGCCCGCGACCTCGAAAATCTTGCGGTGGAGCGGTTCATAGAGATGGATCGGCTTCAGGAAGTCGGACACCCGGTAATAGGCGTCGTTGTTCATTAGGATGGCACCCAGAAGCGCCTGCTCGGCTTCGATGTTGTTGGGTGCTTCGCGGTAGTGCTGCTCTGCTGGAGCAACGGCGGCAATCTTTCGCGCGGCGTCGTTCATCTTGATCCGTTCTGTCTTTTCCGTTCCCGGATTTGAAGGCTCGCCAGGGCAAATGCAAGTGCAGCTCAGCAACAGCCTTGGGCCTGTCGTGAAATCTGTAACGCTTTGCACATTGTTCGACTTCTCCACAGCGCTGATGGCCGCCAGGGAGAAAATATTGCCGATGTCACCTTGAGGACACGGCATGAAGACCGCGACTCATTCCAACCGATAATATTTTAGCCTGAATGCCTTGAGCGTGGCACTTGAAAAGACGTCTGAACTCAATTAGACAGAGGAAATATAATTAGTGCGCTAACTAAATAATGGGGAATCTATGGGGAATATACTTCTCAGGCGGCAACTCATTGAGGACATCGCTGCGTTTACCCGAAAATTGAGAGCGACGTTCGATTCCCTGGTGCGTGAGAGAAACATGACACTGCCGCGCGCGCGAGTCTTTTTTACGCTCAACAAGAAGGACGGCATCAATCAGCGAGAACTGGCCGAACGGCTGGAACTCGAAACGCCGACGCTGGTCCGGATCCTGGACGCAATGGAGGCGCAAGGCTTCCTGGAACGCCGTGTCGCTGGTTCCGATCGCCGCGCCAAGGAGATCTACATGACGGATGCGGGAAGGGTCGTCGCCGGCGAGGTCGAGGATCTTGCCGCAGACGTGCGCGCCCGGGTCGTCGCCGGCATTTCCGAAAGTGACTTGAGGACGACGCTGAGCGTCATCCGCGCCATGCAGGCAAACCTGCTGGCAGTTCGGGGGCAATGAGAACCGCGGCCAACTGACAAACGCAAGAAGCCCGGCCTGGAGCCGGGCTTCTGCTTTGTGAAGTAAGCGTGCGAAGCTTATGCTTCGTCTTCGGCGTTGCCGTCGGCATCCGGATCGAAGAAGTCTTCCGCACGAAGGGCGTCTTCATCAACGCCGTAGATCGCGTCGACGGAGGTGAGCGTCTCGCCCTTTGCCTGGCGCTCGGCTTCGTCGGCGGAGCGGGCAACGTTGAGATTGACGTGGATTTCGACTTCGGCGTGAAGCTGCAGTTCGACCTTGTGGATACCGATCGCCTTGATCGGCGTGTTCAGGTGAACCTGGTTACGGCCGATGTTGAAGCCTTCGGCGGCCAGGATTTCAACGACGTCGCGGGCAGCAACCGAGCCGTAGAGCTGGCCGGTTTCGCCGGCAGAGCGAACGACGATGAAGGACTTGCCGTTAAGGACGTCGGCGACCTTCTGGGCTTCCGACTTGCGCTCGAGGTTGCGGGCTTCGAGCGTTGCGCGTTCGGATTCGAAACGGGCCTTGTTGGCGGCGTTGGCGCGCAGTGCCTTGCCGAGCGGCAGGAGGTAGTTGCGTGCAAAGCCGTCACGAACCTTGACGGTTTCGCCCATCTGGCCGAGCTTGGAGATGCGTTCGAGAAGAATGACTTCCATCTTCGTTTTCCTTTCGTGTCTCTAGGTTTTCTTATCTGTGGATTGAGGGGCATCGGCATTCTTGTTCGGGGTCAGGGCAATCGCCTTGCGCGTATCGGACAGACCGACGACAAGAATGAAAAAAGCTGGCAGCATCAGAACGAGCGATGCCAGGTAGCAGAGGACGAGCGCCGGCAGGCGCCAGTCCTTGCCGCGCGTGCGGAAATGCAGCGCGGCGAAGCCGGAAAGCAGGAAGCCGGCGCCAAAGGTGCCGACGACAGTTGCTCCGATCATCGCCGGAACGCCGCCGAAGAAGGTGGCGGCAAGACCAGCGAGGAAGACGAAGATCGCGTTGCGGTTCATGCGCAGCGCGGACGGAATGTCCTCGCGCGGGCGGAGCGCGCGGCCGGACGCATTCACGATGCGTGCCGCGATATAGTAGGCCGCAAACAGCATCAGCACCCACATCGCGCCCTGAATGGCGGGCAGCATCAGGAGCAGCAGCGACTTGGTCTGCGCAGTGGCCGTGTCATTGAATGTGAAATCCGGCTGTTGTTGCGCAAAGGAACCGAAAAGTGCATCGACCATCTGGCCGATAAGTTCCGGGCCATAGCCGATCATGTAGCCGGTCACGATGACGGCGAGCGTCACCAGGCCGCAGAGATGCAGCAGGATGTCGGAGAGCGGATACCAGGCCGTCAGGTGTTCCGGGCCGCCGAGCTCGGCGGCGGGGCGGGCAAGGTTTGCCAGGTGGCTGATCCAGCCGGCGGGAATCAGCGTCACCAGCGTCATCATCAGCGCGAAAGCCGGAGAGGCGGCGACAGCGCCGAAGGCGGCAGCGGTGACGACGGCAGAGATTGCCGCGGCATTGCCCCAGCCAAGACCCACGAGAAGGATGGGCAGGGCGGAAGCGGCGTAGAGCAGGGCGCTGAACGACAACTGGACGCTCGCGCCGAGCGCCAGGAGCGCGGCGGTCAATCCGGCGAGCGCGCCGGTCAGCAGCCTCTTGAAGTTCATTTTGGTCACGTCGCTGTCCTGCTTCATCAAGCAGTTAGAGGATGTCTCCTGAATCAAATTCAGAAAAACCCGCCTCAACATGGGTTTTCAGGGTTCCGATCCGCGCCCACCGCGGAAGGGATGCGACCCTCTGGTTCGGGACCAGAGGGTCGCGATAGCAAATTAGGCTACGACGTACGGCAGCAGGCCGAGGAAGCGGGCGCGCTTGATCGCCTGGGCGAGTTCGCGCTGCTTCTTCTGCGAAACAGCCGTGATGCGGGACGGAACGATCTTGCCGCGCTCGGAAATGTAACGCTGCAGAAGACGGACGTCCTTGTAGTCGATCCGCGGAGCATTCGCACCCGAGAACGGGCAGGTCTTGCGGCGGCGATGGAACGGGCGGCGGACCGGAGCGGAGGAAGCTTCAGACATATCTCAAATCTCCTTATACGCGGTCTTCGCGCGGACGGCGCGGACGGTCTTCACGGTCGCCGAAGCCACCTTCGCGCGGCGGGCGCGGGCCACGGTCGAAACCGCCTTCGCGCGGGCCACGGGCGCCGTCACGCGGGCCACGGTCGTCGCGGTCGCGCTTCTGCATCATGGCAGACGGGCCTTCTTCGTGCTTTTCGACAGCGAGCGTCATGTAACGCAGAACATCTTCGCTGATGCGCATCTGGCGTTCCATTTCTTGGACGGCAGCTGGCGGTGCATCGATGTCCATCAGGGCGTAGTGAGCCTTGCGGTTCTTCTTGATGCGGTAGGTGAGGGACTTAAGACCCCAGTTTTCGATGCGCCCGACTTTGCCGCCGTTAGCTTCGATCACGCCCTTGTACTGTTCTACGAGGGCATCGACTTGCTGAGCGGAAATATCCTGCCGGGCAAGGAATACATGTTCATAAAGAGCCATGACAGCTTTGCCTTTCTTGCGTTGGTTCAACCCGATATTCGGCGGCTAAGCCTCAACGACTGCTCCTGATTGGGCTGAACCCAGGCAAGAAAAGCGTTTCCGAGACGGTCGAGAGCGGAGACACGGGAGGCTGGAACGCTTCCGTTCCGAACGATTTCCAAAGAAACCGGCCCTCCGTTCAGCCACCAGCCAGAAGACCGGGTTTGCGAACAGGGGCGCTTATACGGATTTTTCGGCGAAAGGCAAGCGTTCGGATACAATTAAGCAGGGCCATCTTGCCGTTTACAGTCATCTTGAGGGCAAATTCTGCATATGCCAGAAAGGAGTTATCCGCGGCCGAACCTCGGCTTTTCGCTCGCAGCGCCAAGCCCATAATCTTGTCCACAGGCTTGCGCACCGTGAAAACCGTTCTATCGCCGATATAGTCGTGAGCGCTCTCGAATTCGATGAGATCCGACAGGCGAGCCGGGGACCCGGCCCGGCTTTCTATAAGCGCTTGGCCGAAAGGCATGCGACAGACACCGACCTGAAAGCGGTCATCAAGGAAGGGCGCAGTCCTCACAAGGGTATAGACCTTTGATTCTCCGCAGCGCTGGAAACAGATGTTCCGGGCTTGGTTTATCCGAAGTCCGTAGCGCTCGTCACAGCGGCATCGGATACTGCCGGTGGACCTTTTCGATCTCGGAGAGGACGTCGCTCGAGAGTTTCACCTCGACGGCGCTCAGATCGACCTCCAGCTGCTCCATCGTCGTTGCGCCGATGATGACGGAGGTCATGAAGCGGCGGGTGAGGCAGAAGGCAAGCGCCATGGCTGCCGGATCAAGCCCGTGCCTCGCTGCAATCTCGACACAGGCCCTGGTGGGCGCTTCCTGCAGCGGCTGCAACCGGCCGCCGAGATCGCCGTTGATCGTAGCGCGCGATCCTTCTGGCCTGACGCCATCGAGATATTTTCCGGTGAGCAGGCCAGCCGCAAGCGGTGAATAGGCGAGCAGGCCGACATCCTCGTGATGCGACAGTTCCGCCATGTCCAGGTCGAAGTGGCGGTAGAGCAGGCTGTATTCGTTCTGGATGCTGGCGACACGTGGAAGGCCCTTGTGCTCGGAGAGCGTCAGGTATTTCTGCGTGCCCCATGCAGTTTCATTGGACAGGCCGACGGCGCGCACCTTGCCTTCCTTCACGAGCATATCCATCGTTTCGAGGATATCGGTGATGTTGGCGACCGCCTTTGCCCGATCCTGCTTGAAGGGGTCGTAATGCCAGTTCTGCCGGAAGTGGAAATGCCCACGGCTCGGCCAATGGATTTGGTAGAGATCGATGTAATCGGTCTGTAGCCGCTTGAGGCTCGCTTCGACGGCAAGCTTGATATTCTTGGCGTCGGCACCTTCGCCGCCCCGGATATAGGAGCGTCCAGGCCCCGCGACCTTTGTCGCCAGCACGATGTCGTTGCGCTTGCCGGTCGTTGCGAACCAGCTGCCGATATAATCCTCGGTGCGCCCCTGTGTTTCCGCTGAAAGGGGAGTTGTCGGGTAAAGTTCGGCGGTATCGAAGAAGTTGACGCCTTTCTCGACGGCGTAATCCATCTGCTCGTGCGCTTCGGTTTCGGTGTTCTGCGTGCCCCACGTCATGGTGCCGAGGCAGATTTGCGAAACGGAAATATCGGTGCGGCCTAATCTATTAAACTTCATTGGAACCTTGAAAACAGATGAGCGGAGGTAGCCGGGGAGGGCGGCGCAAATTTAGGCGCGAATTGCGCAAGCGCAAGGAAAAAATCGCGGCTTTTCGCGCCTGCAACGGCTCTGGAGACCCTGGCAGCGCTATTGACTCTGCCCGCAAGAACGTCAATTGGAGGCGAAATAGTCCAAATTGACATAATAAGGGACATTAGATGACCGTCGCTTTCACATTTCCCGGCCAGGGAAGCCAGGCCGTGGGCATGGGCAAGGAACTCGCGGAAAATTTTTCCGAGGCCCGTTCCGTCTTCGAAGAGGTTGACGATGCGCTCGGCGAAAAGCTTTCAACAATCATGTTCGAAGGGCCGGAAGATACGCTGACGCTGACGGCCAATGCCCAGCCGGCGCTGATGGCGGTATCGCTTGCGGTGGTCCGTGTCCTTCAGGCGAAGGGTCTCGACCCCAAGTCGAAGGTGTCCTATGTTGCCGGTCATTCGCTCGGCGAATATTCCGCACTCTGTGCCGCCGGCACCTTCTCACTCGCCGAAACCGCGCGTCTACTGCGTATTCGTGGCAACGCCATGCAGGCTGCCGTTCCTGTCGGCGTTGGTGCCATGGCGGCGATCATCGGGCTCGAACATGCCGATGTCGTGGCCGTTTGCGAAGCTGCTTCGGCCGCTGGTGCCTGCCAGATCGCTAACGATAACGGCGGCGGCCAGATCGTCATCTCCGGCGAAAAGGCCGCGGTCGAAAAGGGCGCGGCACTGGCAACCGAGAAGGGCGCCAAGCGTGCGATCCTTCTACCGGTTTCCGCTCCCTTCCACTCCTCACTGATGGCGCCGGCTGCCGAGGCGATGCGCGAAGCGCTCGCGGGCGTTTCAAAGGCCAACCCGGTCGTGCCACTGATCGCCAACGTTCGCGCCGCGCCAGTGACAGACGCCGATGAGATTGCCAGGCTCCTCGTCGAGCAGGTCACCGGCCAGGTCCGCTGGCGCGAAACGGTGGAATGGTTTGCCGCAAACAATGTCACGACGCTTTATGAACTCGGCTCCGGCAAGGTGCTGACCGGCCTTGCGCGCCGCATCGACAAGACGGTGAACGGCATTGCCGTCAATACGCCCGCCGATATCGACGCGGCCGTCGCCGCCCTCATGGCCTGATTGGTTTCACCAGATATAAGGAACGCATCCATGCTCGATCTTTCCGGCCGCAAGGCGCTCGTAACCGGTGCAT
This sequence comes from Rhizobium sp. USDA 4016, assembly GCF_056279705.1. NCBI lineage: Bacteria > Pseudomonadati > Pseudomonadota > Alphaproteobacteria > Hyphomicrobiales > Rhizobiaceae > Rhizobium > Rhizobium sp. USDA 4016. The sequence goes on along the minus strand of NZ_JBWCCY010000004.1, from coordinate 2,563,659 downwards.
CCGGCGGCATCGGCGAGGAAATCGCCCGCATTCTCCACAAACAGGGCGCCGTCGTCGGCCTTCACGGCACGCGCGTCGAAAAGCTCGAAGCGCTGGCAAACGAGCTTGGCGACCGCGTCAAGATATTCCCGGCGAACCTCTCCGACCGTGACGAGGTCAAGGCACTCGGCGTCAAGGCCGAAGCCGAGCTCGAGGGCGTCGATATTCTGGTGAACAACGCAGGCATCACCAAGGACGGCCTCTTCGTCCGGATGAGCGACGAGGACTGGGATAACGTCATCGAGGTCAACCTGACAGCGATGTTCCGCCTGACGCGCGAGCTGACGCATCCGATGATGCGCCGTCGCTACGGCCGCATCATCAACATCACCTCGGTGGTCGGTGTCACCGGTAACCCGGGTCAGGCGAACTACTGCGCCTCCAAGGCCGGCATGATCGGCTTCACCAAGTCGCTCGCCCAGGAGATCGCGACCCGCAACGTGACCGTCAATTGCGTCGCGCCGGGCTTCATCGAATCCGCCATGACCGGCAAGCTGAACGACAAGCAGAAGGAAGCGATCATGGGCGCAATCCCGATGAAGCGCATGGGCACGGGTGGCGAAGTGGCGTCCGCCGTTGCCTATCTCGCCTCCTCCGAAGCCGCCTATATGACGGGTCAGACGCTGCACGTAAACGGCGGCATGGCCATGATCTGAAACAGAAACTGGCCCTGTTTGCGTTTTTCGGCGGAATAGCGTGTTGAGCAATGGAACAGGGTTGATTTTCAGGCTTTGCGGCAGACATAAACCGTGTTAAGCGGGCCATGACTGTCACAGTCGTTCCGGGAAACAAGGCGGACCAGCGGGCGTTTTGCCAGCGGGGAACATCTTAGAGAGCCGGGCTAACGAGTTTGCTGAAAGTGCCGAGAGGGCGCCGAAGGCTGAACCAGGGTAGGGATGCCGGAAGGCATTCTCATCAGGATATAAGGTCGAGGAAACCGACATGAGCGATATCGCAGAACGCGTAAAGAAAATTGTTATTGATCATCTTGGCGTCGATGCCGAGAAGGTTGTCGAGAGCGCCAGCTTTATCGACGATCTGGGCGCTGACTCGCTCGACACGGTCGAACTGGTCATGGCCTTCGAAGAAGAATTCGGCGTAGAAATTCCGGACGACGCAGCAGACTCGATCCTCACGGTCGGCGACGCAGTAAAGTTCATTGAAAAGGCCCAGGCTTAATCCTGTGTGATTTTCAAAGGGCGGGCCATGAGTCCGCCCTTTTTGTTTGTGCATTGCTTTAGCGAAAGAACAGGCGGGGAAGCTGTCGATGAGACGGGTCGTCATCACCGGTACCGGTATGGTATCACCCTTGGGATGCGGAACTGAAGTGACGTGGTCGCGGTTGCTCGCCGGCCGCAGCGGCGCCCGCCTTGTCACCGAATTCGAAGTGGATGATCTCCCTGCCAAGATTGCCTGCCGCATTCCGGTTGGTGATGGCACAGAGGGCACATTCAACCAGGATGACTGGATGGAGCCGAAGGAACAGCGCAAGGTCGATCCCTTCATCATCTACGGCATGGCCGCTGCCGACATGGCGCTGAATGACGCCGGCTGGCATCCTGAGAACGACGAGGACCAGATCGCGACCGGCGTGCTGATCGGCTCCGGCATCGGCGGCATCGAGGGTATCGTCGAGGCGGGCTATACGCTCCGCGATAAGGGCCCGCGCCGCATCTCGCCCTTCTTCATTCCCGGCCGCCTGATCAACCTCGTATCCGGCCAGGTCTCGATTCGCCACAAGCTTAGGGGGCCGAACCACTCGGTCGTCACCGCCTGCTCGACTGGCGCGCACGCCATCGGCGATGCTGCCCGTATGATCGCGCTCGGCGATGCCGATGTCATGGTCGCGGGCGGTACGGAATCGCCGGTCAGCCGCATCTCGCTTGCGGGCTTTGCTGCCTGCAAGGCGCTTTCCACGCAGCACAACGACGATCCTGAGAAAGCATCGCGTCCCTACGATCGCGACCGCGACGGCTTCGTCATGGGCGAAGGCGCCGGTATCATCGTTCTCGAAGAGCTGGAACACGCCAAGGCGCGTGGCGCGAAGATCTACGCCGAAATCGTCGGCTACGGCCTCTCGGGCGACGCCTACCACATCACCGCGCCGGCGGAAGACGGTGACGGCGCGCAGCGCTGCATGGCCATGGCGCTGAAGCGCGCCGGTCTGACGGCTGCAGATGTCGATTATATCAACGCGCATGGCACGTCGACCATGGCCGATACGATCGAGCTTGGCGCCGTCGAGCGTCTGGTCGGCAATGCGGCATCGAAGATTTCGATGTCTTCGACCAAGTCGGCGACCGGCCATCTGCTGGGCGCAGCCGGTGCCATCGAGGCGATTTTCGCGACGCTTGCGATCCGCGACAATGTCGCTCCGCCGACGCTCAATCTCGATAATCCCGAGCGCGAAACGGCGATCGATCTTGTCCCGCACAAGGCTCGTCAGCGAGAAATCAATGTTGCACTCTCGAATTCCTTCGGATTCGGCGGTACGAATGCATCGCTGGTGCTGCGCCGCTATACTGCCTGAAGGCGGTTTTTGACAGGACGGGAGGACGGGCCAGTACCTTTCGGGAGGGTGGCCTACCTGTTTTTTGCCGTATTGCTTCTTAAAACAGCGGACAGGGCCAAGTTTAGAGGATTGCCGGTGAGCGATACGAATCAGAGCAACGACGCGGCGGGCCACAACGGCCATCCGGCGCAGAACGGGCCGATCATTCCGAAGTCGCCCAATGAAGCGCTGCGCCCGGAACGCGTTCCGGAGCCGCCGAAGCGCTCGAAGAAGGCGCGCAGCCAGGTCGTCATCTTCCTGAACTTCCTGATGACGATGGTCGTGCTTGCCTGCGCCGCCGGCATCTTCGCCTTCTACTACGCGATCTCCAGTTACCAGGACCCCGGTCCGCTGGAGACGAACACCAATTTCATCGTGCGCAGCGGCGCGGGCCTTTCGGAAATCGCCACCAATCTCGAGCGCAACAACATCGTCTCCGACGCCCGCATCTTCCGCTATCTCACGGCGACGTACCTGAACGAGGGGGAGAGCCTGAAGGCCGGCGAATACGAGATCAAGGCGAAGGCTTCCATGAACGACATCATGGAACTGCTGAAGTCCGGTAAATCGATCCTCTATTCGATCTCCTTCCCGGAGGGCCTGACGGTGCGCCAGATGTTCAACCGCATGAGCGGGGATACCGTCCTCGAAGGCGAGCTGCCGACGGCGCTGCCGCCCGAAGGCAGCCTGCGTCCCGATACCTACAAGTTCTCCCGCGGCACGAAACGCTCCGAGATCATCGACCAGATGGCTGCAGAGCAGAAAAAGCTCGTCGACCAGATCTGGGAGAAACGCGATCCTTCGGTCTCGCTGAAATCCAAGGAAGAGTTCGTGGTACTTGCTTCGATCGTCGAGAAGGAGACTGGCATTCCCGACGAGCGCGCGCATGTCGCATCCGTTTTCCTCAACCGGCTCGCCAAAGGCATGCGGCTTCAGTCCGATCCGACGATCATCTACGGCCTCTTCGGTGGTGACGGCAAGCCTGCCGACCGGCCGATCTACCTGTCGGACCTGAAGAAGGAAACGCCTTACAACACTTACGTGATCAAGGGCCTGCCGCCGACGCCAATCGCAAATCCCGGCCGTGATGCCCTGGAAGCGGCGGCCAATCCCTGGAAGACGGCGGACCTCTATTTCGTTGCCGACGGCACCGGCGGCCACGTTTTTGCGGCGACGCTCGAAGAGCACAATGCCAACGTCAAGCGCTGGCGCAAGCTCGAAGCTGACAAGGGCGCCGATCCGAATATCGTGGTTGACGGCCAGCCGGAGGCCCAGGCCGAGCCGGCGGCTCAGCAGAAGAAAAAGAAGACGAACTGATTTCGGAGGCTCGGATGGCTTTGCAGTCCATGACCGGTTTTGCGCGGCGCGAGGGAACGAGCGGCCGCTGGCGCTGGGCTTGGGAACTGCGGTCGGTCAACGGCAAGGGGCTCGACCTGCGCCTTCGCCTGCCGCCGGGCCTCGAGCGCATGGAAACAGACGTTCGCCGCATTACGGGTGAACAGTTCAGCCGCGGCAACATGCAGGCCAACCTTTCGGTTTCGGCAGCCGAAAACCGCTTCGAAACGGTTCTCAATCAGGACGCTCTGGCCAATGTGCTTGCAATGCGTGACCAGCTTGCAGGCGTCATCGATCCGGCGCCTCTGACCCTCGAAACGCTGCTTTCGATCCGCGGACTCGTCGAATTTCGCGAGACGGAGGACAGCGAAGAAGAAATCGCCGCCCGCGATGCGGACGTCACCAGGGGCCTGCTGGCTGCACTTGCTGACCTCAAGCTCATGCGGGAACAGGAGGGGGCTGCACTGTCTCGCGTGTTGCTCAATCATGTTTCGACGATCGAGGACTTGACGCACGCGATCGAACGCGACCCGTCGCGCACGCCGCAGGAGATTTGCGCGCGCATCAAGGCGCAGGTTGCCTTGCTGATGGACGGAGCGGGCGCGCTCGACCGCGACAGGCTGCATGCGGAGGCCGCTCTGCTTGCGACGAAGGCCGATTTGCGCGAAGAAATCGACCGGCTGAAGGCGCATGTCGCGGCCGCACGGGATCTGTTGGGCCGCGGCGGCCCGGTCGGCCGCAAGCTCGATTTCCTTGCACAGGAATTTAACCGCGAATCGAATACCATCTGTTCGAAGTCGAATGCCTCGGCGGTCACTGCCGCCGGCATCGAACTGAAAGTCGTCATCGACCAGTTCCGCGAACAGGTCCAGAATCTGGAGTAGGACATGAAACCGGCGAAAGCCTCGCCCGTTCCGATCGCTCGCCGCGGTCTGATGCTCGTCATCTCGTCGCCCTCGGGCGCGGGAAAGTCGACGATTGCGCGGACGCTGCTTGCGCAGGATAGCCAGATCGGCCTCTCAGTCAGCGTGACGACCCGCCAGCGGCGCCCGAGCGAGGTCGAGGGCATTCACTACCACTTCAAGAGCATCCGCGAATTCGAGCGACTGCGCGATTCCGATGCGCTGTTGGAATGGGCTGAAGTGCACGGCAATTTCTACGGCACGCCGCGCGAACCGGTGGAAGCAGCGATGGCCGAAGGCCGCGACATGCTTTTCGACATCGATTGGCAGGGCGCCCAGCAGCTGCAGGAAAAGATGTCGGCAGATGTCGTATCCATCTTCGTGCTGCCGCCGACGATGACCGAGTTGCAATCACGGCTTCACCGCCGTGCGGAAGATTCGGAAGAGGTCATCGCAAAGCGGCTTGCCAATTCGCGCGCCGAAATCGCCCATTGGCGGGAATATGACTATGTCATCGTCAACGACGATCTCGATACTGCCTTCGACGCCGTGCAGTCGATCGTGAAGGCCGAGCGCCTGCGCCGCGACCGGCGGCACGGCATCTACGATTTCGTCACCAAACTGCTGGAAGAGACGCCGGTCCTTTAAAGCGAATTCGCGAGCAGGCAGAATTCCTCGACGGATAGCGTTTCGGCGCGGCGCTGCGAGTCTATACCCACCTTGTTGAGCAGATTCTCGCCGCCGAGCGGCTTGAGGCTCTGGCGAAGCATCTTGCGCCGCTGACCGAAGGCCGCATGTGTTACTCTTTCAAGATTGGCGACGGCGCAGGGGATGGGGTTTGCCTTCGGCGTCAGATGCACCACCGTCGACGTCACCTTCGGAGGCGGCGTGAAGGCTTGCGGTGATACGTCGAAAGCCATGCGGGCATCGGCGCGCCAGCCGCAGAGTACGCCGAGGCGGCCATAGTGGTCGTCATCCTGTTCGGCGACGATGCGCTCGCCGACTTCTTTCTGGAACATCAGCGTCAAGGATTCCCAAAATGGCGGCCACTCTTTTGGCAGCAGCCAATTTACCAGCAGTTGCGTGCCGACATTGTACGGAAGATTGGCGATGATCTTGACGGGTCCCCCAGGCGCCAGCGCCTCGAAATCGGTCTTCAGCGCATCGCCGCCCATGACCTCGAGCCTGCCAGGATAATGAGCGGATATTTCCGCCAGTGCTGGCAGGCAGCGCGGATCACGCTCGACGGCAATCACCTTCTTCGCACCCAGCGCCAGGATGGCGCGCGTCAGCCCGCCTGGTCCAGGTCCCACTTCGAAGACGGTGCAGCCTTCCAGCGATCCTGCCGTGCGGGCGACTTTCTGCGTCAGGTTGAGATCGAGAAGGAAGTTTTGCCCGAGCGCCTTGCGCGCATCAAGGCCGTGACGCTGGATCACGTCGCGAAGCGGCGGCAGACCATCGAGCGCAGCCATCAGCGGTGTTCCGCGGGACGACTGAGATGGGCTGCAAGCTTGAGGGCGGCAATCAGGCTCTTTTCGCGCGCGATGCCCTTGCCGGCAATGCCGAAAGCTGTGCCATGATCCGGCGATGTCCGCACGAAAGGCAGGCCGAGCGTCACATTGACGGAATCGTCGAAGCCGAGCGCCTTGACCGGGATCAGGGCCTGATCGTGATACATGCAGACCGCGACATCATACCGGGCGCGAGCCTCGTCGTGGAACATGGTATCGGCGGGCAGGGGGCCGATCGCGTCGATGCCCTCGGAGCGCAGAAGCTGTATGGCGGGATGAATGATGTCTTCGTCCTCGCGCCCCATCGTTCCGTTTTCGCCGGCATGCGGATTGAGACCGGCGACGGCAAGGCGCGGCCTTTCGATGCCGAAGCGGTGCCTGAGATCGGAATGCGCGATACGGCAGGTCTCTGCGATCAATTCACCGCTCAAAGCCTGCGGCACGTCCTTGATTGGGATGTGAATGGTAACCGGTATCGCCCGCAACTTCGGTCCGGCAAGCATCATCACCGGCCTGACCGGATTGCCGGTCGCGCGGCTCGCGAGATCAGCAAGGAATTCGGTGTGGCCGGGAAACTTGAAGCCGGCCTCGTAAAGAACAGCTTTGGCGATGGGATTGGTGACGACGCCCTCTGCCTCGCCCTTGACGACCAGCGATACGGCCGTTTCGATCGCGGCGATCGTACCCGCTGCAGTCGCGACATGCGGCTCGCCGGCTGCCACCTCGACGCCCGCAGGAACAGGCAGGACGGGGAGAGCATCGGCAAAGACATCCGCGGCCGTTGCGGCGTTCGCTTCGGCTATCGCGACGGAAAGATCGAGCTGGCGTGCTCTTACCGCCAGCACGTCAGGATCGCCGATCAGAAAGAAGGGCGGCAGGCCGAGCTCATGCCGCCTCAGCCAGGCCATCAAGGTTATGTCCGGGCCGATGCCGGCCGGATCGCCTTGCGTCAGCGCAAGCGGGCGCGAATACGGGGTAGCCACGGCGGTCAGCGATAGATGATCTGCGCCTTCTTGCGCAGCTCTTCGAGATATTTGGTAGCGTTTTCGTTTTCCGGGGCGCTCTTGCCAGCCTTGGCCTTGTCGAGATCCTCCTGGCGGAACACGATCTCAGCGGCGGTGTCGTCGGATACCTCGCGCTGGCTGCAGATTGCAAGATATTCCACGCCCTTTTCTGTCACGCGGGTTGCCGTAGTATTGCCCTTGGCCTGCTCGATCAACGGCTTCCACTCGACCGGAAGCTCCGGTGCCAGCACGCGGCCGAGTTCGCGGACCGATACGTCACGCATCGTTGCTGCAAAGACCTTTGCCTGTTCGCAGCCTGGATATTTCGAACGGGAGGCTTCGGCCTCGCTCTTGCGTTTGCCCGTAATGCCTTTCTTCGATTGCGGCACCACGAAGATGATCTGCTGAAGCATATATTCGGTCGTGACCGGCTTCTGCTTATTGTTTTCCATCATGCGGCTGACAAGGTCGCTGCTCGACATGCGGGCGCTCGACCCGTAGCGCGCATTGACGACGCGCGGCCAGCTCATTTGCACGGCAATATACTGCTTGAAGTGATCGGCCCCGACCCCGGCCTGAGTGAGAATTTGCGTAAGCTGCTCGGTGGAGAGCTTGTTTCCGGACGCAAAACGCACAAAGGACGCATCGACTTCATCCTTGGAGACGGACATGCGCACACGCGAGATTTCCTGACGTTTCAGGGTCTCGTCAACGAGCGATTCTTCCGCCGTCTTCGCATCGGCCTTCTGGTGCTGGAGACGAAGAAATGCCTGGCGCCTTGCGACATCGCCCGTGGTCAGTGCCACCCCGTTGACGACGGCCTTGACTTCGCTGGCTGCAAATGCGGAACCGCTTTGTGGCTGAGCAAGCGCCGCGAGCACACAGAACGCAGCGCCGGCAAACAGAGTCGTGACAGTCATTCTCGCGCCAATCATGTGTCGATCCTTCCCATAGACGCTGCGGCAGCACGTGCGCGTGAACACAGCTTTACCGAGGTCGAAGCCGCCTCCAAGCGACATTCCTATGCCTCATAACCCGATTGACGGCAATGTCCTGCATAGTGTTGCGGCGAAAGAAAGGCTCGCTTTCTTTCGCCGTCCAATATCGCAATCAATTATTGTAGATATTCTTTTCGATATCGTCAGAATATCCGACGTTGACATCGCCGAGCGTGCGGAACGTAAGTCTGGCGCCAATGCTCCAGTCGCTTGCCGACTCGTCGCTTGTATCGCGTTTTGAAGTATAGGCGATCGTGAAGATCGTGCATTCGTCTTCATAGGAGAGGCCGAGCGTCTTCCTGCTGATGACGTCGTTGTTGAGATCCCACGCAATGCCGCCGAAGACGGACCAGTAGTCCCTGAACTTGACCGTTGCCTTGCTCTGGATTTCATCACCGCCTTCGGCGGACCCGTAATCCGGCTGAGGCGAAATGTGGGTGTAAAGAAGCTGGCTCTGGAATGTATCGGTCTGGAACCCGGCCGTCAGATCGCCACGGCGAAAAGAGAGATCCTTCTCGTCCAGACGGTACGAGGCGGCGAGGGAAAGGCCCTGCGGCGTCTCGATGCCGCCCAGCCCGACATAGTCGGAACGGTCGGTCTCAAGACCCGAATTCGCCCCCGCATTCACGAGATCGTCCGTGGCAAACGAGTTCTGGCCGGCAAGATGATAGGACTGGCCGAAAATGCCGTGAAGTTTGTAGCCGTTGTCGAAGGTGCCGGTGTACTGGAAGCCGATATTGGCACGCGTGCCGCCCTCGATGCGATCGTAACCCGAGAACTTGTCGCGCTCGAAGAGCGACGTCGCGTCGAAGACGAAGCTCTGCGCGTCCTCGTTGGGCAGGGCGCCCGCCAGAGACTCATCGGGACGGGCGTAGATTTGGGCGATCGGCTCGAAGACATGCGTGCTGTTGGCCGTCGTCATCAGAATCGGATAGCGCGCTTCCAGGCCGGCGGTGATCATCCCGCGCGTTGCGCCATCACCGTTTTCGAAGTCGCCGTCGTATACGGACGTCCCGCTGATGGAGTTGGGATCGTCCACATTCAGCGCCAGTGCATCGCCGCGCGCGGCGAGCAGAGGCGTGATGAGTACGCCCTGCGGCGTCACGAAAGTTCGCTTCCACTCGAGTTCCCCGGTCAGACGCGATGTCTGCCCCTTCAATGAGAAGCGATCATCACCTACGGGGTTGTCGAAGAAACTGTCATGCGTGCGCGAAATATTCGTGAAGTTGACGTCGAGCGACAATTCGCCGCCGGCCAGCGGCTGCGGAGCCACGGCATGATAGTCTATCACGGGATAGACGATCGCCTGCTGCTTTTCTTCCTCGCTATGCGGGTCGGAGTCCTGAACGTCGAAGTAGAACGATCTGATGTCGAAGTAATTCCGCTTCCCGAGGCCGGTCAGGTAGACTTGGTTGACATGGGTTGTCTCGTTGAACCCTCTGAGTTCGTAGGTACGCGAGAAGTTATTATCGCTCTGCACCATGACATCCCAGCCGAATGCCCAGCGGGGATTGATCTTGAACTCCGCCTTGGATCCGATCATTCCGCGGTCATCGGCCTCCTGGTCGCTTGTTCCCTCGGTGAAGCTCTCCGGGCGCATCTGGTTGATGCCCGCTACGCGCAGGGTATGCGTGCCGTTCTCGAAACGCTGCCGGAACTCCGCGTCGAGCAGGAAGCCCTGATTCGTGTAGCCGGTGCCGCTGACCGTCAGGTCCATGCTGGGCGAGAAGACATAGTAGTAGGGAACGGTAACGCCGAATCCGAGATTTTCCGATGTACTGAAACTCGGAAACAGAAAGCCGGACTTCCTCTTGACCGTCTGGTCCGGGACCTCGATCCAGGGGAGGAAGGCGATCGGATGGCCGAGCAATTCGAAGCGTGCCTTCTCCAGCCGGATGGTATGTTTTTCGCCATTCTGAATGACGCGCTCGGCCTTGACTTGCCAGAAAGGCGGTCGTTCCGGCCGTTCGGCGCAGGGAAGGCATGCGGTGTAGACGCCCTTGTTGAGGATCATCAGATTGTCGTTGACGCGCTCACCGCTTTCGGCCGCGATGCGCGTGTTGTCCGTGGTCTCGATACGCAACGCATTGACGAAGCCTTCGGCGAAGTCGTCGGTCACATCGAGCTTGTCGGAATACATGCGGTTGCCGTCGGGGCTGATCAGCTCGATATTGCCGACCGCCATCATGCGGCCCGTCTTCTGGTTGTATTCCACGCGCTGGGCCACCATTCTGTAGCCCGCATAGTTGATCTGGACGCCCCCGACTGCGGAGACGATCTGCTGGTCCCTGTTGTAGACGAGCTCGTTGGCCGAAAGCATCATTTTCGCTTCGGGATCGATCTTCGGCTGCAGCCTCTGCAACGTCGAATTCTCCTGCGCGAACACAGCAGGAATGCTTCCAGAATAGCCAAGCAGAGTCGCCCCTGCGAGCAGGGCAACCAACTGTTTACTAAAAGTCTTGCGGTCGCCTGCCGCCACTAGCCGTCCTCCTGATGAAGCAGAATCGTTGCGCCCAGAGCCAGCGCGACGACTACCGGAATCCACGCCGCCACGAAAGGCGGTACGACTCCGCTGCTTCCAAATGCTTTTACAAGCACGTTGACGACATAAAGCACGAAGCCCGAAAGGATTCCACCCAGAATCACCGACCTCGACTGGTTGAACCGGCTAAATTTTAAAGACACTGTTGCAGCAATGAGAGTCATCGCGACAAGCAGCAGTGGTTGAGACAGCAATGAGTGAAATTGCGTCTCCAGCGCCTTCGTCGGAACACCGAAGGATTTTGCAATTGCTATTCGATTGGAAAGGTCAAAAAAAGCAATGGTTTCAGGCGATGTCAGGCGCTCCTGGACGAAGTCTTGTTTCAAATTGGTGCGAAGCTGGACCGTATCCTTGCGGACCGCGATTTCGCCCGGCCGGCGCTCGGTAACGTTCTTAAGGAGCCAGTAACCATCTTCCAATTTTGCGGAAGCTGCGTCCTGGCGCAGAATCACGCGGCCGTCCGAATCGAAGTGGATCAAAACGGCATCGATCAGCAGCGTTCCGTTCTCCTGAATCGTACGAGCGCCGATGATGACGTCGTCCTTTCCGCTGATCTGGCGCAGCCAGGGAACCTGCGGCTTACTGCTTGTGGCCTTCTCCTGGCCGCGCCAATCGGTCTCCACCAGTGCCGCCTGACGCTGGCCCCAGGCCGCGAGCGGATTGATGACTGCCATCGTCAGGATGCCGAGCAGGAAGGCACCGGCGATGAAGGGCGACATGAACTGCCATACCGAGATGCCGGCTGCGCGCGCCACCACGAGTTCATACTTGCGGTTCAACCCGATCAACACCGTCATTCCGACAAAGAGCGCAATGAACGGAACGGTCTGCTGGATGATGAGCGGCAGTCGGACGGCCGTCATCAACAGGCCACCGGCTACGGTATAGCCCGGAAGCCCGGACATTCGGCCTGCCGTCTCGCTGAAATCGATCAGAAAGACAATCGAGATGATTCCAAGGAAGAACCAGATCGTTATCGCAAGATAGCGGCGGAAGAAGTAGCGTCCCAAGGTGCCGAAGATCATGCGCTGCCTCCGGGCGTCTTTCCGAGCGCAGAAGGCAGTCGCCGCTCGATTCTGTGCCAGATGCCGGCGGCACGTTCGCCCACGGCGGCCGGAATCGAAAGGCGCTTATGCATATTGAGGAAGCCGCTCGCCGCGACGCCGGCCACGACCGGAATCGCATACAGCACGCCGATGTAAAACGGATTGGTGTCGATCTGGTTCGCGGCGTAGAACGACGCCCAGCGCAGCGCAAAGGAAAAGGTCAAAGCCGTGACCATCGGGTGCAGGCGCGCCTCGCGATGCGAACGCGCGTCACCGGCGATCGCCAGCGAAATCAGCGCCAAAACGAAAGGCAGAACCCAGTCCGTCAGCCGTCTGTGAAGTTCGGCGCGGTATGATTGCGGCCTGGAGATGTAATCCTTGTCGGCCGGATCCGGATTGAGCAGGAAGCCCAGGTCGCGGTCGCTGGCGCGGAGCGTCGCCTGTCCGCGGTTCTGCGTCAGATCGGAGAGATCGAAAGAATAGGAGTCGAATTTGATAATCGAGACGTTGCCGTCGCGGGCTTTGCGCTGAACCTCGCCGTCGCGCATGATGAGCGATGTTCCCGTATCGTCGACGGCGCCCTCGCGCGCATAATAGATCATGTCGAAGGCAGGATCGCGCTCGTCGACGACGAACAGGCCCCTCAGCACGCGGCCGGCCAGCCGCTCCGAAATCTGCACATAGAGACCCTCATCGATCCTGCGGAAGTTCTTTTCTTCTATGACGGTGGACAGAAGATCGGCATAGGCCGCCGCAATCATCTGTCGCGCACCGGTCTTTGCCTTCGGCTCGACGACGTTGTCGACGAAGAAGGAGAACGCGCTGATGACAGCCGCAAGCAGCAGGATCGGCCGGACGATGATGTTCCGCTTGGCGCCGGCCGCATCGATAACGGTCAGCTCCGAATCGTTGTTCATCGTTGTCAGCGTCTGGGTGACGCCGATCACAAGGGCGAAGGGCAAGACGACAGGAATAATCGACGGCAGAATCAGCGTCGCAAGCTTGGCGAACGAGCCGATCGACTGACCGCTATCGGTGACCAGGTTGATGCGCTGCAGGACCTGGGTCGTCCATATGATCGCGAGCACCGGCAGCAGCGCTACGAGAAACATCTGGCCGACGCGCCGCAATATGTAGATTTCAAGTAGTTTCATGCCTGCCCTTGAAACGCACCTGCGAAGCGGAAGCATCGCAGCAGGAACCATCTAAGCTCTTTGCTGCGCTTTTGCGACAAGCAGGTGTCAAAATTTCATGCAAAATTCAGAATTTTTTGGCCCGTGTGATGAATTCGGTACTCGCATAGACACCGGCAAAAACGACAATCGCCAATAGCCAGCCGAGTACGATATCGGAAAGGAAGTGCGCGCCGAAGGAAAGCCGCATCAGCGGCGTGAGGATAGAGATCGCCAAAATCGGCAGGAATAGTCCGGTTCGTGCCGGCTGCGGTATCAGCATGACGAGGCAGAGCAGCCAGCCGGCGCTTGCCGCTTCTCCGGAGACAAACGAGCAGTTCGAAATGCACTTTCCGGCAAGCGATCCCGCCTGCACGAAATCGAGGGTACCGCCGAAATTGAGGGTCTCGATCGGCCGCGGGCGGCCCCAATGCTCCTTGAGGATGACGTTCGCGATCAGGCCGGGTCCGAGCAGCAGCGATGCCAGAGCGACCTTGAGATTTCGGGCCCGAAGCGCGTTGAACGTTGCACCGTGAGGCCAGTAGCACGCGATCAGCATGGCGAGTTGAACAGCCGCCACAACATACGGCAGCCGGAAGAAGATCGTTCTGAGCGTGTCCAGAAAGGCTGTCTGACGGGAGGGGAAACGTCCGCAAACCTGTGCCGCTGCGTCCGAGGTTTTGCAGGTATCGACGAGAAAGAAATGCCACGACGCTACAATGTCGACATGCGGGAAGGTATGGAATATCAGAAGCAGCGCCCACCACAGACAGAAGAGGCCGATGAAAGAACCTGCCGCGCTGGGCGGGAAGCGAACTTGGGAGCCTGATAATTTGTCTGCAAGACTAGCGGTCACGTCAGGGCATTCTTCTCGTGGTTTTCGGCGCCGTTTCAAGCACAGTTGCTTTTTGACTCGGTATCGCGGATTTGTCCATGGCCTCCCGATCAAGCCTTGTTTTCGGCGCTGAAACCCGAAATTATCGCCGCCGGTTGGATTCTGCAGAATCCGAATGGAGAAAACATGGCAGCCAAATTCGATATCTCATTTTCAAAGTCGGCCAAGATCAGCGGCGGACTGACCATACTGTTGAAGGCAAGCGACGCCGATTTGGCTGCGGGAGCTGAAATCGCCGACCCGGCCGGTGTCATCGCCAGGGCCGCGAAAATTGCCAAATTCTCGGCAAAACCGGTGAGTACGCTTGATCTTGTCGCCCCCGAAGGCTCGCCGGCCGAACGCGTCATCGTGGTTGGTCTCGGCAAAGCCGAAGAACTGACGGCGCATGACTGGCTGAAGGCTGGCGGTACGGCTGCCTCGAAGATCAAGGGAGCCGAGAAGGCGACGGTCTTCATCGACGCGCCAGGCGTTGGCGTCGATGCCAGGGCCGGGGCCGATTTCGCGCTCGGCATGCTGCTGCGGGGCTACAGCTTCGACACCTACAAGACGAAGAAGACCGATGACGAGGACAAGGCGAGCGGCAAGGCCAAGGTTACTATCATTACCGCCGATGCGGCAGGCGCAAGGAAGGCCTTTGCCGATGCCGAAACTGTCGCCGATGGCGTCAATCTGGCGCGCGATCTCGTGAACGAACCGCCGAACGTCCTTGGCCCCGTCGAGTTCGCCGCGAAGGTAAGGGAACTGGAAAAGCTCGGTGTCGAGGTCGAAATCCTGACGGAGCGCGAGATGAAGCGCCTCGGCATGGGCGCGCTGCTCGGCGTCGCCCAGGGTTCCGTCCGTCCGCCGCGCCTTGCCATCATGCAGTGGAAGGGCGGAAAGGCCAAGGAGCGTCCCGTCGCCTTCATTGGCAAGGGCGTCGTCTTCGATACAGGCGGCATCTCGATCAAGCCGGCAGCGGGCATGGAAGACATGAAGGGCGATATGGGCGGTGCGGCGGCCGTTACCGGCCTCATGCATGTTCTTGCGGCGCGCAAGGCGGCCGTCAACGCGGTCGGCATCATCGGCCTTGTCGAGAACATGCCGGACGGCAATGCCCAACGCCCGGGTGATATCGTCACCTCGATGTCCGGCCAGACGATCGAGGTTATCAACACCGATGCCGAGGGCCGTCTCGTGCTCTGCGATGCGCTTTGGTACTGCAACGACCGCTTCAAGCCGCAGTTCATGGTCAACCTTGCGACGCTGACAGGCGCTGTCGTCGTGGCGCTCGGTAGCGTCTATGCCGGACTGTTTTCGAACGACGACGCGCTTGCCGGCCAGTTGACGGAGGCCGGCTTCTCCACAAGCGAGAAGGTCTGGCGCATGCCGCTCGGCAAGGAATACGACAAGATGATCGACAGCAAGTTCGCCGACATGAAAAACACCGGCGGCCGCTATGCAGGTTCGATCACGGCGGCGCATTTCCTCAAGCGCTTCGTGCAGGACACCCGCTGGGCGCACCTCGATATCGCGGGCACCGCGATGGGGTCGCCGCTGGATGAGATCAACCAGTCCTGGGGCTCCGGCTTCGGCGTCCGCCTGCTGGATCGCCTGGTGCGCGACCACTACGAAGCCTGATCGCGCAATGACGGAAGTCCTGTTCTATCATCTGACCGAATCCAAGCTGGAGGACGCGCTGCCGCCGCTCGTCGACAAGAGCGTGGGGCGCGGCTGGCGTGTCGCGATCCAGGTGAAGGAAACGGCTCGAAGGGATGCGCTCGACGCGCATCTGTGGACTTTCCGCGAAGACAGCTTTTTGCCGCACGGTACGGACGAGGCTGAATTCGCCGAAGACCAGCCCGTCCTGTTGACGGCATCGGCCGGAAACGCCAACGCTGCGACCGTGCGTTTCGTCGTCGACGGCGCCGAACCGCCGTCGGTGGACACCTATGAGCGCATCGTCTTCATGTTCGACGGATACGACCAGGAGCAGCTCGAAGCCGCGCGGGCCCAGTGGAAGAGGCTGAAGGGCGAGGGGCACAGCCTCACCTATTGGCAGCAGACGCCGGAGGGACGCTGGGAGAAGAAGGCCTGACCGCCAAGGTCAGGCAAGACCGCCGTCCGTCACGACCTTGTCGATGAAAGCCTTCTTCGACGCGGTGTAAGCGGCGCGATTTTGGGCATATTTCCGCGCAAGATCGATCTTCAGCTCTTCATAGGCTTGGACGAGAATGGGATCGCTCCGAAGCCTATCGCGGAAAAGAATGTTCCGCTTCCAATTGTGACCCTGATACTCGACGATATGGGCGAGGTGCGTGCGCGTCTCGCCCTTGATGCCGCGGCCGAAGATGTAGTCGTCGGGCACGATATCGGCTCCAGCATAATCGTAGCCGATCTGTTCCATCGGGCCGATAAAGGTCGCCCCGTCTTCGAAACGTCTGACGCCGATCAGAATGTCGATTATCGGTTTTGCTTTGATCGCCGGGATGGCGGTGCTGCCAAAATGCTGGATGTCGAGCGCCAGAGATCCGAGCGCACCTCGGATTCTAGCCTCTTCCAGCGCATAGGCTTCCCGCCATCTCTCGTCGGGAGCGGCGAGCGTGACGGTCAGATGCCGCACGCCCAACCCAAAAGATTCGTCTTGCTCCTGATGCATGGTATTGGACGTCCTTGGCGAGGGTCGATCTTGCCACTCTAACATTCAACGGTAGCACTGGCAGCCGGCCGACGATCCGTCGGTCAGTCGTGGAATGCTTCCACGAACTTCCGCTTGCCGAGCATGAAGGCGTCGGCCACGTGACGTAGCGGTGCGAGGTCGACATCCGACTTGCCTGCCTTGATGATCTCTGCGAAGCGCCGGTAGAGCGCCGGATATTCCTCTTCCGGAGCGGAGAATTTCAGTTCGCCGTTGACGGAAAGCTTCGATCCGCCTTCCGCAAGCTCCATCTTGCCGGCTGCCGTCTCGGCAATGATGTCCCAACTCTGTTTGCCGGTTTGGCGCCAGTCGAATTCGCCGTGAACCGGGACATCGTCGGCATTCTTGAAATGCATGTCGGCCGCAATCGGCGCGTCGCGGTTTTCCGGAAACTCCAGCGTGGCGCTCGTCAGGAAGATCGCCCTCGGCAGGATATGGGTGACGATTGACAGCGCATTGATACCCGGATCGAAAACGCCGAGCCCGCCCGGCTGCCAAATCCAGTCCTGATTCGGATGCCAGTGGCGCACGTCCTCCTTCCAGATGACGTGGACGCTTTCGATCTTCGTCGAGGCGAGGAAGGCCTTCGCGGCCTCGACCGCAGCCGCATAGCGCGAATGCCAGCTTGCAAAAAGCGAGACGCCTCTTTCGGCGGCCAGCGCTTCAAGGTCGGCGACCTCGCTCAGGGTCGCGCCCGGCGGCTTTTCGAGGAAGACGTGCTTGCCGGCAGAAAGCGCCTTATGGGCTGCCTCGTAGCGATATTGCGGCGGCATGCAAAGCGACACGGCGTCGATATCAGGCACGGCGTCGAGCATGGCCTCGATGCTTGTGAAGCTCTGGATGCCGTCGACGCTGCCGTGGCGGCTTGCCGTCGCGATAAGCTTGAAATCCGGATTCTTGGCGATCGAGGGGAGGTGCTGGTCGCGGACGATCTTGCCGACGCCGACGATGGCGAGGTTGATGGGTGACATGGCTGAAGCTCGCGTTCGGTGTTTCGCTCAAAAGTATGATTTATTGGGCGGTGTTTTATCAGAATGTTACCGCCGGGCAAGCGGCCTTGTCACGTGCAGATCGAAAAGGCGCGACACTCAGCCCGCCATGGCGTCCTCATATTCGGCAGAAAGCTCCAGCCACTGTTCTTCGGCGGCTGCGAGCTTTGCGGCTGCCTCGCCACGCTGCTTGGCTTTCTCGCTGGCCTTTGCCGGCGCCTTTTCGTAGATCGCCGGATCGGCAAGCTCCGCATCGAGCTCCTGAATCTGTTTCTCCAGCTTTGCCGTCAAAGACTCGATTTCATTGATCTTTTTCCTGAGCGGCGCGAGCGAGGCGCGCTTGCCGGCATTCGCCTTGCGCTGCTCCGCCTTGGAGGAGGGCTCTTCGCTCAGATCAGGCCTTTCGTCTTTTTTTTTGCCCGAAGAGACGACGAGATTGCGGTATTCCTCCATATCGCCCTCGAAATTCGAAACCGTGCCGTTGTTGACCAGCCAGAGACGGTCGACCGTCGCCTCGATGAGATGGCGGTCGTGCGAAATGAGGATGACGGCGCCATCGTAGTCGTTAAGCGCTTCTATCAAAGCGCGGCGGCTGTCGATGTCCAGGTGGTTGGTCGGCTCGTCGAGAATGAGAAGGTTCGGCGCGTGGAATGCAGCAAGCCCCATCAGCAGGCGGGCCTTCTCGCCGCCAGAAAGATCCTTGGCGGCGGTCGACATCTTTTCCGTCGAAAGCCCCATCTGCGCCACGCGGGCGCGGACCTTGGCCTCGGGCGCTGCGGGCATCAGGCGGCGCACATGCTCGACCGGCGACTCGTTGGGGACGAGATCGTCGAGTTGGTGCTGGGCGAAAAAGCCGATCTTCAGGCTCGGTGCGAGTTTGATGTCGCCGCTTTCGGCCGAAAGTCGGCCGGCGATGAATTTTGCGAAGGTCGATTTGCCGTTGCCGTTGGAGCCGAGCAGCGCGATGCGGTCGTCGTTGTCGATGCGAAGGCTGATGTTTTTGAGGATCGGCTTGCCCGATTCGTAACCGACGGCACCGCTCTGGATGGCGACGATCGGCGATGCCGGCTGCTTTTCCGGTTCCGGGAAAGTGATCGGCTGCACATGATTTTCGATCACCGCGGCGACCGTGCCCATGCGTTCCAGCGCCTTGACGCGGCTCTGCGCCTGGCGCGCCTTGGAGGCCTTTGCCTTGAAGCGGTCGATGAAACTCTGCAGATGTTTGCGCGCGGCCTCGTTCTTGGCCTTCGCTTTCGTCTGCAATTCGTCGGCTTCCGCCTTCTGCCGCTCGAACTGGTCGTAGCCGCCGCGGTAGAAGGTCAGCTTCTTCTGGTCGAGATGGACGATCGAATTGACGGCATTGTTCAGAAGGTCGCGGTCATGGCTGATGATGATGACCGTGTGCGGATAGCGCCGCACATAGTCTTCCAGCCAGAGCGTACCTTCGAGGTCGAGATAGTTCGTCGGCTCGTCGAGAAGCAGCAGATCGGGTTCGGCAAAGAGCACTGAGGCAAGGGCCACGCGCATGCGCCAGCCGCCGGAGAAGGCCGAGGCCGGGCGCTGCTGGGCATCCTGGTCGAAGCCGAGGCCGGCAAGAATGCTTGCCGCCCGCGCCTCTGCCGAATGCGCATCGATATCGACAAGGCGCATCTGGATTTCCGCAATCCGGTGCGCATCGGTCGCGATCTCGGATTCGACAAGCAGCGCGGCGCGCTCCTTGTCGGCGGACAGCACGATCTTGATCAGTGAATCTTCCGTGCCCGGTGCTTCCTGCGCCACCTGGCCGATGCGGGCGTTCTTCGGTATGGAAACTGAGCCCGTTTCTGCGCCGAGATCGCCGGTGATGATCCTGAAAAGCGTAGATTTGCCCGCGCCGTTCCGCCCCACAAGGCCAGCCTTCGTGCCCGCCGGAAGCGTCACGCTGGCATTGTCGAGGAGAAGGCGCCCGGCGATGCGGGCAGAAATGTCGGTAATCGTGATCATGCGCGGCGTTTTGGCCGAAAGCCGCGATCAAGGCAAGACCATGGCGGCAACCTCGTGAATGTCGATCCGAGATACACGTCCGTGACCTGCTCCCGAATGCGGGGTCGAGGGACAAGGGAAACCGCGAAAACCAAGCGAAGTTCCTCTGCCTCTCCTGCCGACAGGCAGACCATGCCGACGTCAACGCGGCGGTCAACATCCTGGCGGCCGGAACACGGCCATCGAAGGCGGTTAAACCCGTCTCCCGAGAACGCGAAAGGGCGACCTGAGCCGCCCCTGAAAATCTCCGTCCTTTCGGGCGGGGAAGATGTCAAGAGTTGGTTCGAGCGCTGCCTTGATCTGTATGAAGGCAGGGGCCGCACTATGACAACGGCGTGAAATTGCCGCGTCCCCCTTGTTTTCGGGGCTAGGGGCGGATAAAGACCGCCCACTTTTCCCGCTAAACCAGAGGATTTGACCCAATGGCGATTGAACGCACCTTTTCGATGATCAAGCCGGACGCAACGAAGCGCAACCTGACGGGCGCTATCACCAAGATGCTGGAAGATGCGGGCCTGCGCGTCGTTGCTTCCAAGCGCGTTTGGATGAGCAAGCGTGAAGCTGAAGGCTTCTACGCCGTTCACAAGGAGCGTCCGTTCTTCGGCGAACTCGTCGACACCATGACCTCCGGCCCGACCGTCGTGCAGGTTCTCGAAGGCGAAAACGCAATCCTCAAGAACCGCGAAATCATGGGTGCGACGAACCCGGCAAACGCTGACGAAGGCACGATCCGCAAGGTGCACGCCCTTTCGATCGGCGAAAACTCCGTTCACGGCTCCGACGCTCCGGAAACGGCTGCGCAGGAAATCAAATACTGGTTCTCCGACACCGAAATCGTCGGCTGAATCGGAATTTCAGCCGAGAGGCTGAAGCCTTTGAAATGTTTCTGAAAGCCGGTGCTTCGCTCCGGCTTTTCGTTATGCGGCAGGGCACTTGTCTGTATTGCTGAAGTCCGTCGTTCCGTCCGGCTTGAAGACATCCGGGTTCTGCGTATAGAGCGGCCCGACGACCAGCGGCTTGCTCGGCAGGATCGATTGATCGACGTCCGAGACCAGTTGTGTCTTCAACTCCTGCAGCGTCGCCCCCTCGGCATCGACGAGACGGATCTTTACGGAATAAGGCCTATCCTTGCGGATGCAGTGTACTTTTGGGCTCTGGAGGGTGATCTTGTCCCAGGCCGGATAGATCTTCTCGGTGAGCACAATTGGGTCGCCGCCGGCCGGGTTCTCGAATTCCGCGATCGCCACCGCGCCATCGGGAATGGATGCAGTCTTCTTCAATGTGACGAGGTAGGTCGCGCTTGCGACGCGGTAGTTGAACACGAAAATATGGCCGCTCACTTCGACCATCTTCTCCATCTCGCGCTGGCAGCCGGCGAGCAGCGCGGCGCTCAGCGCCAGCGCCGTGATAACCTTGATCTTCATGTCGCGTCCTCTTTCTTCCGGCGGTAGTGCCGGCTTGCCTTGGCGCGGTTGCCGCAGACGCCCATGTCGCACCAGGCACGGCTTTTGTTCTTGCTGCGGTCTATGAACAGCCAGCCGCAATTGCGGCAGATCTTCAAGCGCTCCGGATCAGGCATCGCGATCAGGCGAAGCACCGAATGCGCGGTCGCGGCGTCGAGCCCGTTGGGCCGGGCGTTGCGGAGGGTTACGGCAAGTTTTCCAAGCAGGTCCGCGAGGAGTCGATCGTCATTGCCTGTCAAAACCTGTTGCCGGAAATAGCGGTCCGTCGCCTCGCGCAGCGCGATGAAATTCCGCCTGTCTTCTGGCGCCACCGGCAGAACTTCCCTGAAAAGTGCGCGCTCGGCGCAGAATTCCGCAGCCGCATGCGGAAAGCTCGCGAACTGTTCATCCGCCGCAAAGCGGTCGATGCTGCGCGCTATATCATGACGCAGAATGACGCTGTTGGCGACATCCAGCGCCAGCGCGCCGCCAGAGAAACGATGTGCGGTCCAGGCAAAGATCATAAGGAAAATATAACTGGTAAAATAGGTTTTGCCAGTTATTATTTGCAGAGGATCCGGAGTTTCCTGATGGGTTATCTATTGCAGCAGCTGGCAAACGCGGTGCCGTTGGCAGCGCTCTACGCGGCGCTTGCCTTTGGCTATGCGCTTGCCTTCGGCGTCACCAAGCGCGCCGATATCACCTATGGTGCGGTCTTCGCTTTCGCGGGACAGATCCTGCTGCTGTTCACCGATTTCGCCTATAACCGCCTCTGGCTTGTCCTGCCCGCATCGCTCGCGATCGGCGCCGTCATGTCTTTCGTCTATTCGCTCGGCGCCGGCTTCTGGATCGGCCGCTCCGTCATGCAGCCGCTCGTGCGACGCTCACCGAATACGGTCATCGTCGCAGCCCTCGGCGTGACCATCCTGCTCATGGAGACGGCGCGGTTGGCTTCCGATACGCGGGAGCTCTGGCTCTCGCCCTTCCTCAACCGCACCGTCGTTTTCTGGAGCGACGCATCCTTCAAGGTGACGCTGACCTATATCCAGCTTATCAATACCGGGCTGATGTGTGCGCTGATCGCGGTCGGCGGCCTGGTGCTGCGCCGCAGCGCCTGGGGTCGCGTCTGGCGCGCAGTGACGGACGATCCGCTCGCCGCTGAACTCTGCGGCGTCAGCTCAATCCGCGTGTTCCTCGCTGCCTATGTGGCCGCCGTCTTCATCGCCACCTGCTGTGGCATCCTGACGACCTTCTATTATGGTTCGATGGATTTCGGTGCGGGTCTGCTCTTCGGCCTCAAGGTGCTGATGATCTCCGCTGCCGGCGGCTATTCCGATCCGCTGAAATCCGCAGGCGGTGCAGCAGGCATCGGTTTTGCCGAAACCCTCTGGACCGCCTACGGCCCGTTCCTCTGGCGGGATTTCGTCATCTTCTCGCTGCTCGTCTTCCTGCTGGTGCTGAGCCGGCGCGAGCGCGCCATTCCGTGACTACTTCCACTTGTCGCGCGCAGCGTCGTCTGCGTCCTTGGCAGAGACCCAATCGCCTGCCGAGCCATCCGTGCCATGTTCCCTCTTCCAGAAGGGCGCGGAGGTCTTCAGATAATCCATGACGAAGTTCGTGCCGTCGAATGCCGCCTGCCTGTGCGGCGCCGCGGCAATCACCAGCACGATATTTTCCCTTGCGGTGATTCTTCCGAAGCGGTGGATGGCGGTGAGCCCAATCAGGCCAAAACGCTCGATCGCCAAATCGGCGATGCGCGTCATCTCCGCCTCGGCCATGCCCGGATAATGTTCCAGTTCCAGCGCTGCCAATGTGCCGCCTTCGTCGCGGCAGAGGCCGGAGAATGTCACGATCGCTCCAACGCCGGGCGCGGCCTTTTTCAGCCGGTCGACTTCAGTCTGCATGTCGAAATCTTCGCGCTGGACGCGGATGGTGGGGGCTGGGCTCACGTCATGCTTCCCCTTTGCTGATGTACGATGACCTCAAAACGCACTCCCTCATCGCTGTGCTTGTCACAGGCAGCGGGTGCGCCCAACGCCTTGGGAGCGAAAGAAGTTCTTGCAAGACAAAGAGAGTCATTCACGGCGTGGACGCGCTGTGGCTCGATTCCGGTGACAAGCACAGGAATGAGGGAGAAGCGTGGGGCAGCCGTCTCCATAGGCAGTGTTTCCATTTGTCTTCTCGGAAACGCGAGCGTGCGTCCGTCATCCGTCACCCGCCCGTCATCGGCGGAAAAATCCCGATCTCCCGGGCATTGCCGACCGGTTCGTCGTGTTCGGCGTGTTCCTGATCGAGCGCCACGCGGATGACGTTTTCGTATTGAAGCGCCGTTTCGTATTCTTCGCCCAGGGTCTTCAAGTGACCGAGAAGATCGGCAACGGTGACGACGGAGGCGGGAAGGGCGATGTCTTCCTCACTCTTGCCGATCCGTTCCCGCACCCAGGCAAAATAGACAAGACGCGTCATTCTTCGTCATCCACGATATGCTTCAAGCCGGCGCGGAAATAGTCATAGCCGGTATATATGGTCAAAATGGCCGCGATCCAAAGCAGGCCGATGCCGATCTGCGTCGTATAGGGAAAAATCTCGTCGCCCGCAGGACCGGCAAGCAGGAAGGCGATAGCCACCAGTTGCAGCGTCGTTTTCCATTTGGCGATCCGTGTGACGGGAACGCTGACCTTGAGGGCGGCGAGATATTCCCGCAGTCCCGAAACGAGGATTTCGCGGCACAGGATGGTGATTGCCGCCCAGATCGACCAGCCGGCGATTGTCTGATCCGCGGCAACCAGGAGCAGGATCGAGGCGACCAGGAGCTTGTCGGCGATCGGGTCGAGCATGCGGCCGATATTCGAAGTCTGGTTCCAGATGCGCGCCAGATAGCCGTCCAGGAAATCGGTGAGAGAAGCGATGATGAATATCCAAAGGGCGACCCATCGCGCCGTGTTGCTGATCGCAAGCCGTCCCTCGACAAAGAAGCACAGGACGATCAGCGGTACCGCGAGAATGCGGCCGTAGGTCAGCAAATTGGGAATATTATACGCGCGCGATGCCATGAAACCGTTCTCTGAATTTATGTGCTTGTAGATGACGGGTTTGACCGCAAGCCGTCAACATTCTTTCTGTTTTTCTGCCGCCTTTGCGTGGAATTTGCGACCGTAGCCGCCTATTTCGCGGCATCGTCGTGAAAATGGTTATAGACCTGCTTTGCGACCGTTTCGGAAATGCCCTCGACTGCCATGAGATCGGAAAGCGCTGCCCGCGAAACGGCCTTTGCGGTGCCGAAATGCTGCAGCAGCGCCCGCTTGCGCGACGGGCCGATGCCGCCGATCTCGTCGAGCGGGTTCTTCACCATCTCCTTCTTGCGTCGCGCGCGATGCGAGCCGATGGCGAAGCGGTGGGCTTCGTCCCGCATGCGCTGGATGAAATAGAGCACGGGATCGCGTGGCGGCAACGTAAAGCTTTCGCGCCCCGGCGGGAAGAAACGCTCGCGCCCCGCATCGCGGTCGACGCCCTTGGCAACGCCGATGGCAATGACGCTGTCCGAGATGGCGAGTTCCTCGAGGATGGCGCGCACCGCCGTCATCTGACCCTGGCCACCGTCGATCAGGATCACGTCCGGCCAAACAGGGAAAGGCAGATCGGCGGCCTCAGCGCTCGATACCGTCTGCGTCCGGTCCGGAATGCCTTCCTCCTTGATGAGCCGCGAAAAGCGCCGGGTCATCACCTCGCGCATCATGCCGAAGTCGTCTCCGGGCGTGATGTCGGTCGATTTGATGTTGAACTTGCGGTACTGGCTCTTCACGAAGCCTTCTGGCCCCGCCACGACCATGCCGCCCACGGCATTCGTGCCCATGATATGCGAGTTGTCGTAGATCTCGATCCGCTGCGGCGCATAGGGTAGACCGAACGTTTCCTTGAAGCCCTCGAGCAGGCGCGATTGCGAAGCAGTCTCGGCGAGCTTGCGGCCATGTGCCTCGCGGGCATTGGCAACGACATGGTCGACTAGATCGCGCTTTTCGCCGCGCTGCGGCACCAGGATCGAAACCTTGTGCCCGGTCTTTTCGCCGAGCGCTGCCGCCAGCAGCGCCATTTCCTCGACGGTTTCCGACAGCATGATCTGCTTCGGCACCGGCTTGTCGTCATAGAACTGCGCGAGGAAGGCATTCAGAACCTCGGCGCCCGAAAGCTGCGGGTCGGCCTTTGGGAAATAGGCGCGATTGCCCCAGTTCTGGCCGGTGCGAAAGAAGAAGACCTGGATGCAGGAAATCCCGCCCTCGTGGTGGATCGCAAAGACATCCGCCTCCTCGACGCCTGCCGGATTGATGCCCTGATGGCTCTGGACGTGCGACAGCGCGGCAAGGCGATCGCGATAGATCGCCGCACGCTCGAAATCGAGATCTTCGGCGGCGGCGTTCATTTCCTGCGCCATGTGCGCCTTCACCTTCTGGCTTTTGCCGGAAAGGAAATCCTTCGCCTCCTGCACCAGTTGCGCATAGCCTTCGTCGCTGATCTCCCTGGTGCAGGGGCCAGAACAGCGCTTGATTTGATAAAGCAGGCAGGGGCGCGTGCGCGTCTCGAAAACGCTGTCCGTGCAGGTGCGGATCAGGAAGGCGCGCTGCAGCGAATTGATCGTGCGGCCGACTGCGCCGGCGGAAGCGAAGGGACCGAAATAATCGCCCTTGCGGGCGCGGGCGCCGCGATGCTTGAAGATCGAGGGGGCGCGATGATCGCCGGTGATGAGGATATAGGGAAACGACTTGTCGTCGCGCAAAAGCACGTTAAAGCGCGGCCGCAAGCGCTTGATCAGATTCGCTTCCAGGAGCAGCGCCTCGGTCTCCGTGCGCGTCGTCACGAATTCCATATGCGAGGTCAGGCGGACCATCTGCGCGATGCGGTTGGAATGGACCCGGCCCATCGCATAGTTGCCGACGCGCTTCTTGAGGCTGCGCGCTTTGCCGACATAGAGCACGTCGCCATCGGCATTAAACATGCGGTAGACGCCGGGGCTGTTCGGCAGCCGCTTGACGAATTCGCCGATCAGTTCCGCGCCGGCAAGCCCGCTCTCGTTGCCGCCGCCTTCATTCCAGTCGATCGCAGCCGGAAGCGGCGAGGCGGAAAGGTCGCTTTCCACCTCGATATCGTCTTCGTTTTCATCGGTTTCATCATAAAGAACACCGCCATCGGGCAGCTTCTTGGCATTCATTCCTTGATCTCCAGCACATCTGGCGTCTGCCACGCGAGATGCTGGCCGCCGTCGAGTGCAATCATCTGACCCGTGATCGAAGGCGTCTCGAACAGAAAACGAATCGTCCGGCCGAATTCCTCCAACGCAGGTCCTTGCTTCAAGATAAGGGCTGCGACCTGCGCTTGGAAGTCTTCCTGCAACTGCCGTTCGCTTGGCATCGAGGGGCCAGGCCCAATGGCGTTGACACGAATCTTCGGAGCAAGCGCCTGCGCCATCGTCTGTGTTGCGGTCCAAAGCGCCGACTTCGACAGGGTGTAGGAATAGAAGCTCGGCCGCAGCGCCCAGACGCGTTGGTCGATGACATTGACAATGAGGCCAGTGGACTTTTCCGGTAGCTGGGCGGCGAATTGGGCGGCGAGGATCGACGGCGCCCGGACATGCACGGCGAAATGCTCGTCCCAGACACCGGCATCCATCTTTCGCACCGAATCTTCGCGGAAGACGGAGGCATTGTTGACGAGCAGATCGATGGGACCAAGCCGGTCTGCGGCCCTTTTTACCAGGGCTTCCGTCTCGTTTATTTTCGTGAGGTCGCCTTGCACTGCGACGGCGTATTTGCCTTTTTGCCGCAATTCCGCCGCAACCGCCTCCGCCTCGTCGATCGAGCTATTGGCATGAATGGCAACGGAAAAGCCGTTTTCCGCCAAATCCTCGACTATCGCCCGGCCTATTCTCTTGGCAGCCCCGGTTATGAGCGAGGCCTTAAGTCTTTTCTCGTTCAAAAGCGTGCCTTCTGGTCCCTCGAGTCTAAGTGCGTTTCTATATAGGGGCAGGCACAGACTATATAAATAGGGTGTCACGATTGCCTTTGTGGCAGACCTATTCTATGTATTATTTGAGAAATAAATTTCTTAGAATAAGTATTGACAATTTAACCCATCGTTATGGTTAACAAATATTCTGTTGCTCTATAGCAACATCAAATTTCAGCCGCTTCGCTGCCTCAATCATTTCACAATTTGGCTCTCTCAAATCCGCAATTGCGCTCCACTTTCGACCTCGATCCGAGAGGGACATCTTGTAATTTCTCGCGAATGCTTCGGCGTAGGACAGTCACGAAGGGCGCGAGATCGAAAGGAGAAATGAGTATGCGTACATTTATTGCTAGTCTGATGGCGTCCGCCTTCGTGATCGCCGGCTTTTCTGCCGCCAACGCCGCCGATGCAGTCGACCAGGTTCCGGAAGCTCCGGTAGCACAGGCCGAGCCGGCCGCTCCGGCAGGTAACTGGGAAGGCTTTTACCTCGGCGGCGCGGGCACCTATAACAAGGGCAACTTCGGTGCAGACCGCGACGGTTACGCGATGGGCGGCCAGCTCTACACGGGCTACAACTGGCAGAGCGGCCAGATCGTCTACGGTGTCGAAGCCGATCTCGGTTATTCCGGCCTCGACAGCACGTCTGACGGCATCACCAACAAGAACCGCTTCAACGGCTCCGTTCGCGGCCGTGTCGGTTACGACCTGAACCCGTTCCTGCTCTACGCCACGGCTGGTGCAGCTGCGGCGAACAACAAGGTCAGCGGCTTCGGTCAGTCCGATACCAATACGGCTTTCGGTTACACCGTCGGCGCCGGCGCTGAAGCTATGGTGACGAACAACATCACGGCACGTGTCGAATATCGCTTCAGCGACTATCAGAACAAGGACTTCGATCTCGGCGCCACGAACGTATCCCGCGGCTATGACGAACACAGCGTCAAGGTCGGTATCGGCGTCAAGTTCTAAGTCTGCCGAACACATCTAATGAAAGCCGGGCCTCGCGCCCGGCTTTTTTGTTTGTGCGCCAGGCATGGCGCGTGGTGTGCGAACACCGTGTGGCCGGGGTGGTATCCGGCCGATGACTTGGAGGTGAGAGTCCTCTGCGGGCCCTGGTGATGGGAACCGTTAGCTGAACAGCAAGGGCGTTGCCGCGAGGCGGGGTCTGAAGGAAGCTGTAGGCAAAGTGCCGGCCTGACGCACACAACCAGCGCATATGAGGCGTCCGCATCCGGGTGAGGGGGCAAACACACCCGAAGCCCGATATCACCCGGAGGGTGCGGGCGTAGATGCGACAGGTATTTGGCACGAAGGTCACGCGTCTTACCCTGAGGTCTGCCGACCTGCCCCTGGTTTTCAGGTGTTGCTACCGGCGTCGAAAGGTGTCGGGATGGGGCGGCAGAAGTCAGCAGACGCCGTAGTAGCCGGACCAACCGGTGAAGGGCCGAACATGTCGACGGAGGCCGGACCGCTTTTCCGACCGCCTTGAGCAGATGCCTCGCAAGAGGGCCTAAGCCGGAGGTAGCGGGCGGAACCCGCGAGATAAGGCTGGGCGCTTGTAGGGCGGCGGGCATTGGGGACCATGAAACCGACGCGACATGAACCGCCGTGTACGGAACCGTACGCACGGTGGTGTGGGAGGAGGGACGCCGCAAGGCTCCCTCCTACCCGATCTCAGCCATGCGGCTTGAGTTCCTGATAGGCAGGAAATTTCTTCTCGAATTTGCGTGCCCAGGCGATCAGTTCCGGATGTTCGGCTTCCCACTGGCCCTTGAAGCGCAGTTCCAGATAGCCGATCGTCGCAGCAAGCGCGAAGTGACCGCCATTCAGCCTGCGGCCGATCTTCGGTGGATGCGCGCTGATGTGGTTCAGGCCGCTGACGGCCTTCTTCCACTGCCGGTCGATCCAGGGCTGGTGCACCTTCTCCTCGTCGCGGAAGCGGCGCTCGTAAACGATCGCCAGCAGGCAGTCGCAGATGCCGTCGCAGAGTGCTTCCAAAATTTCGGCATCGGTTCGCTTGCCGTTCTTCGAAGGGTAGAGCTTCGTGTACTTGAGCCGCCCGAAATAATGCATGATCGCCACGCTGTCGAAGACCGAAACCCCTTCGTCGGTCAGAAGCGTGGGGATTTTGCCGAGCGGGTTGTTGTCGACGAGGATTGCCGGGCCGGCATTGGTATCGACACGGATTTCGGTGACGCCGAGTTCCAGATAATGCGCAGCCATCAGCACCTTGCTGGAATAGGGCGATGTCGGGGAGCAGAGCAGCTTCATGTTTCACCTCGAAAGCGGTTTCGGTGCGGACAAATTTCGCACGTGCAGCAAGCGGTCAATCGGCGTTTCCGGTCTTCGCTTCGCCACGCAGCCAGAATGCGCGCTGTGAGGCGAACCGATCTTGGGCGAGATGATCCTTGAGCGCCGGCAGCAGCGCGTGCAACTCGTCCTTCAGCGTGAAGGGCGGGTTGACGATGATGAGACCGGAGCCCGTCAACCCGGTAACGCTGCGGTCGCTGCGCACGCTGAGTTCAGCGCACAGCATCTTCGGAATTTGGGTCGCCTGCAGCGCCTCGTGAAATTCCTTGATGGGAGCGCCCCTCTTCAGCGGATACCAAAGGCAATAGATGCCGCCCGGAAACCGCCGGTAGGCCCTCGCCAGACCGTCAACTAGACGCTCGTATTCGCCGTCCTCCTCGAATGGTGGATCGACAAGCACGATGCCGCGTTTTTCCTTCGGCGGCAGATGCGCGCCGAGCGCCAGCCAGCCGTCGAGCTCGGTGATGCGGGCATGGTGATCGCCTTCGAACAGCCGGTGAAGGCGGATATAGTCCTCCGGATGCAGTTCCATCGCCGAAAGCCTGTCCTGTGGGCGAAAGAGCATGCGCGAAAGCTTCGGCGAACCGGGATAGAAGCGCACGCCGCCATCCGGGTTGAGTTCCCGGACCGCGGAAAGATAGGGCTCGAGCAGCCCGGCCACCTGCGGCGCAAGCTCGGCCTCCATGATCCTGCCGATGCCGTCCTGCCACTCGCCAGTCTTTTGCGCCTCTTCCGAGGAGAGGTCGTAAAGCCCGACGCCGGCATGCGTGTCGAGCACTCGGAAAGCGCCGTCCTTCTTCTGCAGATAGCGGATGAGACGCGCCAGAACGGCGTGCTTCAGCACATCGGCAAAATTGCCCGCGTGATAGATGTGGCGGTAGTTCATTTTCGCTGATGCCTGTTATGAATTCATGTCATAGCCGTCATTTCCGGCTTTTGGCGGATGACGGCTTGGAATATAGAAAAGCCATGAACATTGCGACCCCCATTCACGCCAAATCCGCCGATCCCGGCAAGAAGGTCGGGCACACCGCGTGTCCGCACGACTGTCCCTCCACCTGCGCGCTGGAAGTGGAGATTGCGGAGGACGGCCGCATCGGCCGTGTGCGCGGTGCCAACGACCACACCTATACGTCCGGCGTCATCTGCGCCAAGGTCGCGCGCTATGCCGAACGCCTCTACCATCCGGACCGGCTGATGCACCCTCTGCGCCGCATCGGCGCGAAAGGCGAGGGGCGCTGGCAGCAGATTTCCTGGGACGAGGCTCTGGACGAGATCGCCGAAGCCTTCATGAAGGCCGAAGGGAAGGATGGCAGCGAGGCGGTCTGGCCTTACTACTATGCCGGCACCATGGGCTGGGTGCAGCGCGACAGCATCGAGCGCCTGCGCCACGCCAAACGCTATTCCGGCTTCTTCTCGTCGATCTGTACCAACCCGGCCTGGACCGGCTTCACGATGGCGACGGGCACGCTCCGCGGTCCCGATCCGCGCGAGATGGGTCGCACCGATTGCGTCGTCATCTGGGGTACGAACGCGGTCGCGACGCAGGTTAATGTGATGACGCATGCGATTAAGTCGCGCAAGGAACGCAGCGCGAAGATCGCCGTCGTCGATATCTACGACAATCCGACGATGAAGCAGGCCGACATGGCGCTGATCGTCAGGCCTGGCACCGATGCGGCGCTCGCCTGCGCCGTCATGCACATCGCCTTCCGCGACGGCTACGCCGACCGGGCCTATATGGCAAAATATGCCGACGATCCGGCAGGTCTCGAAGCGCACCTCAAGACGAAGACGCCGGAATGGGCGGCCGCGATCACCGGTCTCTCGGTGGATGAGATCGAAGCCTTCGCAAAGCTCGTCGGTACGACGAAGAAAACCTATTTCCGCCTCGGCTACGGCTTCACCCGCCAACGCAACGGCGCGGTCGCCATGCATGCCGCAGCCTCGATCGCCACCGTGCTCGGCTCCTGGCAGTATGAGGGCGGCGGCGCTTTCCATTCGAACAGTGACATTTTCCGCATGAACAACGCGGAGCTGACCGGAAAATCGATGAAGGATCCGGATATCCGCATGCTCGACCAGTCGCAGATCGGCCGCGTGCTGACGGGCGATGCCGCATCACTCCGCCATCGCGGACCGGTCACCGCCATGCTTGTTCAGAACACCAATCCGATGAACATCGCGCCTGAGCAACGCCTTGTGAAGGGCGGCTTTGCGCGGGGCGATCTCTTCGTGGCCGTACACGAGCAGTTCATGACCGAGACGGCGGAAATGGCCGATATCGTCATTCCCGCCACGATGTTCGTCGAGCATGACGACATCTACCGCGCCGGCGGCCAGAACCATATCCTGCTCGGCCCGAAACTCGTCGAACCGCCGCCGACGGTGCGCGCCAACCTTTTTGTCATCGAGGAACTCGCAAAGCGCCTCGGCGTTGCGGATCAGCCAGGCTTCGGCTTTAGCGCCCGGGAAATGGTCGACCGCATTCTCGAAACAAGCGGCCTGCCGGACTACGATCACTTCCTCGAGCATAAATGGTTCGACCGCCAGCCTGACTTCGAAGACGCGCATTTCCTCAACGGTTTCGCGCATACGGACGGCAAGTTCCGCTTTCGGCCGGATTGGGCGAACCAGCCGGCGCCTAACCGTCCACCGGAATCCGTCGGCTTGCTCGGCCCGCATCCCGAGCTGCCGGCTTTTCCCGATCAAGTGGATGTCATCGAAATGGCCGATGCCGAACATCCCTTCCGGCTGGCAACCTCGCCCGCGCGCAACTTCCTCAATTCCAGCTTTTCCGAAACAAAGACGTCGCGGCAGAAGGAGGGGCGTCCCGAACTGATGATCAATCCGCAGGATGCCGAGATAAACGGCATTGCCCACGGCGATCTCGTCCAGATCGGAAACCGGCGCGGCGAGGTGCGCCTGCACGCCCACGTCACGACCGAGGTCAAGCCGGGCGTTCTGATCGCCGAAGGCTTGTGGCCCAACAAGGCGCATGTCGACGGCGAGGGCATCAATGTGCTCACCGGCGCAGACCCCGTTGCGCCCTATGGCGGTGCGGCGGTCCACGACAACAAAGTCTGGCTGCGCAAGGATGCCGTATGACGAAGTTCGCGAAGGCAAGGGCGGAGGTCGTCGGGGAAACGACGCTCGCGGAGGGCTGGACGCGGCTGAGCGTTTATAAGCTCGATTACAAGGATTCGAACGGCCTTACCCATCGCCTCCATCGCGAGGTCTATCACCGCACGCCGGCCGCGACGATCCTGCTCTACGATCCGAAACGCGGCTCCGTCGTACTCGTCAAACAGTTCCGCCTGCCGCCCGATCTTCGGGGCGAGCCCGCCTTCATGATCGAAACGCCGGCCGGCCTTCTCGACGGCGAGGAGCCGGAAGCAGCGATCCGCCGCGAAGCGATGGAAGAGACGGGCTTCCGCGTCCGCGACGTCCGGTTCCTCTTCAGGGCCTACAGCTCGCCCGGTTCGAACAGCGAAGTCGTGCATTTCTTCGCCGCGCCGATCGATACGTCCGACCGCGTCTCGAACGGCGGTGGCCTGGCCGAAGAGCATGAGGATATCGAAGTGCTGGACGTGCCGCTGGACACGGCAATCGCCATGATCGAAAGCGGCGATATCCGCGACATGAAGACGATCATCCTGCTGCAATGGGCGGCGATGAAGAGGGATAGCTTGATCTAATCGACATTTTTTCCCAGGACCGTTGATCTTTCGGCAGTCGACCGGTTGGATCGATGACCCTCACCTGATACGCAAGCGTGCTCGACCATTTCCAGAGTACGAGATTGATGGCCGTTTCCGCACGATGGGCAAAGGACGGCACGAGCAGGGCCGACATATTTTTCATGCAGCTCATCAAGTATTGTGAAAGTGCTTTGGGTTGATTGTCGCAGCAGCATCCAAGTTCATACCGCTGTCACGAATCCCGCCTAAGCGCTGCAGTTTATCAAATCATGGAATGCCGTCAGGAGAGTGCCTATGTGGCTCAGCAATTTCACGCTCGTTCTTCCCGAAGAGGTGGTGAGCCGGGGCGCAATCCGGATCGAGGACGGGGCGATTGCCGAGATACGGTCGGAGCCGGTCGGCAATGCCGCGATCGACGGCGGCGGGCGGTTGCTGATGCCGGGTTTCGTCGATCTGCATGGCGACATGGTCGAGCGCGAGATCGCGCCGCGCCCGAACGCCATGATGCCGATTGATTTCGGCATCCATGAACTCGACAAGAAACTCGCGGCCGCCGGCGTGACGACGGCTTTTGCGGCGATCTCCTTTGCGACCGAGAGCGTCTACGGCTATGTCCGCTCACTCGAAACAACAGGTGCGATCATCGAGGGGATCAACCGGCTCAAGCACGATCTGCTGATCGACCATCGCGTCCATGCGCGCTATGAGATCACCAATCTGGGTGCCGCGCCCGCGCTTGAAAAGCTGCTTGAAGCCGGTCATATCGATATGGTGTCGCTGACCGACCATACGCCGGGGCAGGGGCAGTACAACAACATCCAGAGCTACATATTGAGCATCGCCGAGCGCCGGGCGATCTCCGAGGAAATGGCAGCGGAAATGGTCGCCAAGCGCATTGCCATGCGCAGCAATCCGGAGATCGAGGCAAAGCTGAAGGAGATCGTCGCCCTCTCGCTCAAGGGGCAGCTGTCGCTTGCTTCCCACGATGACGATAGTGCTGAAAAGGTCGCCGAGATGCATGATCTCGGTGTGACGATCAGCGAGTTTCCGGTCACGCTACCAGCTGCCGTGGAGGCCCGCCGCCGCGGGCTCTGGACGCTTATGGGAGCGCCCAATGCGCTTCGCGGCCAGTCAATGTCGGGCAATCTGAGTGCGCTCGATGCCGCCAAGGCCGGGCTACTGACGGTGATTGCTGCCGATTATCACCCGGCGGCTTTCGTGCCCGGCATCTTCAAGATCGCCGAGTACACCGCAATGCCGGCCGCGGTCGCCATGGCGACCAGGAATGCCGCCCGTTCCGCAGGTCTGACGGACCGCGGCGAGATCGCCGTCGGTCAGCGCGCCGATCTGGTCGTCGTCGAGCCGGGCGATGTGCACCGCATCCGCGCCACCTTCTGCGGCGGACGCTTCGTCTACAGCGACGGCACCTTGCATCAGCTTCGGGCGCTCGTTGCGTGAAGGATCAGGCGATCAGGGAAATGATGTGATTGGCATTGGGGCGGGCGGATATCGCTGCGCCCACCGCCCTGCCGCCTTCCATTCGCACCTTGCCTTCGGCAAAGAGCCGCAGCGCTTGCGGATAGAGCTGATGCTCGACCGTGAGGACACGCGCGGCGAGCGTCTCGGCGGTATCGCCGGACAGAACCGGTACGGCGGCCTGTCCGATCGCCGGCCCTTCATCCATGCCTTCGGTCACGAAATGCACCGTGCACCCTGCGATCCGCATGCCGGCGTCGATGGCGCGCTGATGCGTGTGGAGGCCCGGGAAGAGCGGCAGAAGGGAAGGGTGGATGTTGATCATCCGGCCCTCGTAACGTTGGATGAATCTCGCGCTCAGAAGCCGCATATAGCCCGCAAGGCAGAGAATATCCGGCGAGAGCCGGTCGAGCGCTTCAAAGATCGTCGCCTCGTGGGCTTCCTTACTGGCATAATCCTTGCGAACGAAAGCGAACGTGGAAATGCCTTCCGCGGCGGCTTTCGCAAGGCCGCCCGCATCCGCCTTGTCGGAAATCACGCCGACGATTTCAGCGGGAAAGTCCGGAGCTTTCGCTGCCGCGACGAGCGCCATCATGTTGGAGCCGCCGCCGGAAATGAAGACGACGACGCGTTTGCGCG
The DNA here is from genome assembly GCF_056279705.1 of Rhizobium sp. USDA 4016. NCBI lineage: Bacteria > Pseudomonadati > Pseudomonadota > Alphaproteobacteria > Hyphomicrobiales > Rhizobiaceae > Rhizobium > Rhizobium sp. USDA 4016. The sequence goes on along the minus strand of NZ_JBWCCY010000004.1, from coordinate 2,528,411 downwards.
GCATGGTCATAGAGCGAGCGTGCCCTTGTAAACCGTTCCCGGCGCACCTTCTGCGCGGCCGATTATCCGGCCGAGCGTGATGATCTTCTCGCCTTCCGATTCCAGGAGGGCGGTCACCGCAGCGGCATTTTCAGCCGAGATGACGGCGATCATGCCGACTCCGCAGTTGAAGGTGCGCAGCATTTCCTTCGCCTCGACGCCACCCGTCTTGGCAAGCCAGGAGAAGACCGGCGGAACCTTGACCGCGGCAAGATCGATCTCGGCGGCAAGATGCTTAGGCAGCACGCGCGGGATATTTTCGGGGAAGCCGCCGCCGGTGATGTGCGCCAGCGCCTTGACGGCGCCGGTTTCGCGGATCGCCTTCAGAAGCGGCTTCACATAGATGCGGGTCGGCGTCAGCAGCGCTTCGCCGAGAGCCGTGCCTTCGGCGAAAGGCGCCGGCGCCTCCCAGCCGAGACCCGAAAGCTCAACGATCTTGCGCACCAGCGAAAAGCCGTTCGAGTGAACGCCGGAGGAGGCGAGGCCGAGGATGATATCGCCGTCGGCAATATCGCCTGCAGGCAGAAGCTGGCCGCGCTCGGCGGCACCAACGGCAAAGCCTGCGAGATCGTAATCGCCGGAAGAATACATGCCCGGCATTTCCGCCGTTTCGCCACCGATCAATGCACAGCCCGCCTCGCGGCAGCCGGCAGCAATACCGCCGACGATCGCCGCACCCTGTTCCGGATCGAGCTTGCCGGTCGCGAAATAGTCGAGGAAGAAGAGCGGCTCAGCACCTTGCACGACAAGGTCGTTGACGCACATGGCAACGAGGTCGATGCCGACCGTTTCGTGGTAATCCGCGTCGATGGCGATCTTCAGCTTGGTGCCGACGCCGTCATTGGCGGCGACGAGAACCGGATCGGTGAAGCCGGCGGCCTTGAGATCGAACAGGCCGCCGAAGCCTCCTATTTCGCCATCGGCGCCAGGCCGCCTCGTGGAGCGTACGGCAGGCTTGATCTTCTCAACCAGAAGATTTCCGGCATCGATATCGACGCCTGCGTCGCTATAGGTCAGGCCGTTTCTTCCAGACTGGCTCATGCTGATCTCCGATGGCTGGTTCGGGCGGTATAATGGACCGCGTCACATGCGGGTCGCAATTGCATGAGAGTGCGCTTTATGCAAGGTGGCGATGGAGAAAAGCCCCAATTTCCCGCTCTTTCCATAGGGGAGGGTTGGATTTTCCGCCGCAGGGTTGACCATCTTCCGGCCCGCATCCTATGTGCTTCGAGTAGCGGCGCGAAAAGATTGCGTCACGGGCAGACGAACGGGGAAAGCGATGCCACATCAGGTCAGCGGAGCAAGTCTCAAACGGCAGGTCTTCTTCTGGCTGGGCGTGCTCGTCTTCTTCATCGTCTTTCTCTATATCTTCAGCTCCATCCTGCTGCCCTTTGTCGCCGGCATGGCGATCGCCTATTTCCTTGATCCCGTGGCCGACCGTTTGCAGCGTCTGGGGCTCAGCCGCCTGATGGCAACAATCGGCATCCTGGTCGCCTTTGTCATCATCTTCGCGCTGGCCCTGATGATCCTCATTCCGGTCCTGATCAATCAGTTCAACGATTTCGCCCAGCGGCTCCCCGGATATATCAGCCAGCTGCAGGCCTTCATCGCCAATGTACAGGATTCCGTGCTGCCGGGTTGGATCAGGAACCAGCTCGGCACGATCAAGGACAATTTCTCCGGCATATTGTCGGAAGGCATGGGCTTCCTGACCGGCCTCTTTGGCCAGATCTGGAATTCCGGCAAGGCCATCGTCGACGTCATCTCGCTGCTGGTCGTGACGCCGGTCGTTGCTTTTTACATCCTGCTCGACTGGGACCGCATGATTTCCAAGGTCGATCAGTGGATTCCGCGCGATTATGTCAGCGACGTTCGCCAGATCGCTCATGAGATCGATCAAGCGATCGCCGGCTTCATTCGCGGGCAGGGCTCTCTCTGCCTGATCCTCGGAATCTACTACGCCGTCGGTCTGTCGCTCGTCGGCTTGAACTTCGGCCTGCTCATCGGACTCTTTGCCGGCATGATAAGCTTCATCCCCTATGTCGGCTCGCTGGTCGGGCTGGTTCTTGCGGTCGGCGTGGCGCTCGTTCAGTTCTGGCCGGATTATCTCTGGGTCGGCGCCGTGCTCGTTGTCTTCTTCAGCGGCCAGTTCCTGGAAGGCAATATCCTGCAGCCGAAACTCGTCGGCCACAGCGTCGGACTTCACCCGGTCTGGCTGATGTTCGCGCTCTTTGCGTTCGGCGCGCTCTTCGGCTTCGTCGGCCTGCTCGTTGCCGTGCCGGCCGCTGCCGCCGTCGGCGTCCTTGTCCGCTTTGCGCTCTCGCGCTACCTTCAGAGCGATCTTTATGCGGGCCGTTCGCAACCTGCCGACGCCCGGAAGACAAAAGCCGAATCCAAATGAACGACGTGAAGCGCAAGGCGGGGGAACAGCTCCCGCTGGTCTTTTCCCATGATGCGGCAAGCGGCCGGGACGACCTGCTGGTCTCCGACCGGCTGAGCGCTGCGGTGGCCATCATCGACGCCTGGCCGCAATGGCCGTCGCCGGTCGTCATTCTGGCCGGGCCGGTCGGTTCCGGAAAGTCGCATCTTGCAAGCATCTGGAAAGAGCATAGCGGTGCCGTCAGCATCCATCCGAAGCGAGGATCGGATGCCGCCGTTACTGCGGCAAACGGGCCTGTCCTTTTCGAGGATGTCGACCGCCTCGGCTTCGATGACACCGAACTTTTTCACGTCATCAACAGCGTGCGCGAAAACGGCAACAGCCTGTTGATGACGAGCCGCCTGTGGCCGATGTCGTGGCCGGTGGAGCTTGCCGACCTGCGCTCGAGGCTCAAGGCTGCGACCGTCGTCGAAATCGGCGAGCCGGACGAGGAATTGCTGTCGCAGGTTATCGTCAAGCTCTTCTCCGACCGGCAGCTTAATATAGATGACAAACTCGTCCTTTATATCGTGAACCGGATGGAGCGGTCGCTGAACGCGGCCCAGACGATCGTCGAAAGGCTCGACCGGCTGGCCCTTGCACGGGGCACGAAAATCACCCGGTCGCTCGCTGCCGAAGTATTGAATGAATTGGGTAATTCGGCGTCGTCCGATTGACTGTCACAGTTCCGTCGTGAAACTGATATACTGCGCATGGACGAGTGAAACGGGGTGATCGGAACATGGACAGTGCGGTAGCAGAGCATCAGGAACCCATTCCGGAAACAGCGGCAGCAGTCCCGCCGCTGGAAGACCTGCTCGCTAGTCCCGAACGTTTCATCAACCGTGAATTTTCCTGGCTGCAGTTCAACCGTCGCGTTCTCGAGGAAACGCTGAACACTGAGCACCCGCTGCTCGAGCGCGTCCGTTTCCTGTCGATTTCCGCGGCCAATCTCGACGAATTCTTCATGGTGCGCGTCGCGGGCCTCGAAGGCCAGGTACGCCAGAACATCGTGGTTCGCACGCCGGACGGGAAGACGCCCGCCGAACAGCTCGATGCAATCCTGCAGGAGATCGACAATCTGCAGATGGAGCAGCAGGCTTCGCTTGCCGTCCTGCAGCAGTATCTCGCGAAGGAAGACATTCTGTTCGTCCGTCCCGGCGCTCTCAGCGACGCCGACCGGCAGTGGCTGGCCGCAGAGTTCGAGCAGGCGATCTTTCCGGTTCTGACGCCGCTGTCGATCGACCCGGCTCACCCGTTCCCGTTCATCCCGAACCTCGGTTTCTCGATCGGCTTGCAGCTGACCAGCAAGCACGGGCGCGAGCCGATGACGGCGCTGCTTCGCCTGCCGCCTGCGCTCGATCGCTTCGTGCGCTTGCCCGATGACGCCGGCACGATCCGCTATATCACGCTGGAGGATGTCGCGAACATCTTCATTCACCGGCTCTATCCCGGTTACGAGGTGCAGGGCTCCGGTACATTCCGCCTCATCCGCGACAGCGATATCGAAGTGGAGGAAGAAGCCGAAGACCTCGTGCGCTTCTTTGAAACCGCGCTGAAGCGCCGCCGCCGCGGCAAGGTAATCCGCATCGAGACGGATTCCGAGATGCCGGCATCGCTGCGCCAGTTCGTGGTGCAGGCGTTGAACGTTCCAGACAATCGTGTCGCCGTTTTGCCGGGCCTGCTCGCGCTCAATACGGTCTCCGAGATCACCAAGGCGCCGCGCGACGACCTTCGGTTTCCGCCCTACAATGCGCGATTTCCCGAACGCGTTCGCGAGCATGCCGGAGACTGCTTCGCGGCCATTCGCGAAAAGGACATGGTGGTTCATCACCCCTACGAGTCTTTCGACGTGGTGGTCCAGTTTCTTCTCCAGGCTGCGCGCGATCCTGACGTTCTGGCGATAAAGCAGACCCTTTACCGCACTTCGAACGACAGCCCGATCGTCCGGGCTCTCATCGATGCTGCCGAAGCCGGTAAGTCGGTGACTGCCCTCGTCGAGCTCAAGGCCCGTTTCGACGAAGAGGCGAACATCCGTTGGGCACGCGACCTAGAACGCGCCGGCGTGCAGGTCGTCTTCGGCTTCATCGAGCTCAAGACACACGCAAAGATGTCGTTGGTCGTTCGCCGCGAGGAGGGCAGACTTCGCAGCTACTGCCACCTCGGCACCGGCAACTACCATCCGGTCACCGCGAAGATCTATACCGACCTCTCGTTCTTCACCTGCAATCAGGTGATCGCCCACGATATGGCGAACATCTTCAACTTCATCACTGGCTACGGCGAGCCGGAGGAGAGCATGAAGCTCGCCGTTTCGCCTTATACGCTGCGCTCGCGCATCCTCTTTCACATCGACGAGGAGATCAAACATGCCAAGAACGGTGCGCCGGCAGCGATCTGGATGAAGATGAACTCGCTCGTCGATCCGGAAATTATCGACGCGCTCTATACGGCAAGCCGGGCAGGCGTTGAAATCGATCTGGTTATTCGCGGTATCTGCTGCCTACGCCCGCAGGTGCCGGGCCTCTCCGACAATATTCGCGTCAAGTCGATCGTCGGCCGCTTCCTGGAGCACAGCCGCATCTTCTGCTTCGGCAATGGACACGGCCTGCCGTCCGACAAGGCGCTCGTCTATATCGGCTCCGCCGACATGATGCCCAGAAACCTCGACCGCCGCGTCGAGACGCTCGTCCCGCTCATCAATCCGACTGTGCACGAGCAGGTTTTGTCCCAGATCATGCTAGGCAATATCATTGACAATCAGCAGAGCTACGAGATATTGCCCGACGGCACGTCTCGGCGCATGGAAGTGCGCAAAGGCGAAGAACCGTTCAATGCGCAGCAGTATTTCATGACCAATCCCAGCCTTTCCGGCCGTGGTGAAGCCCTGAAATCCAGTGCGCCCAAGCTGATTGCCGGCCTGCTTTCCGGCTGGACCAAGAGATAAAACTGGACCTGCATGGTTGAATCAGAAGCCCAGGGGCGCCTACCAGGGATTGCCCCGGTCTCCGTCGTCGATATCGGGTCGAATTCGATCCGCGTGGTCATCTACGAAGGCATGTCCCGGTCGCCGGCGATCCTTTTCAACGAAAAGGTGCTCTGCGGCCTCGGTAAGGGCATCGCGCTGAACGGCAGGATGGATGAGGAAAGCGTCGCCCGCGCGCTGGCCGCCCTGCATCGTTTCAAGGCCCTTTCCGACCAGGCCCGCGCGGCGACCATGTATGTGCTGGCGACGGCTGCCGCGCGCGAAGCCTCCAACGGGCCTGACTTCATCCACCAGGCCGAAACGATCCTCCAGCGCAAGATTCGCGTGCTTTCCGGCGAGGAGGAGGCGAAGTTTTCCGCGCTCGGCGTCATCAGCGGCTTCTTCCATCCGGACGGCATCGCGGGCGACCTCGGCGGCGGCTCGCTGGAACTCATCGACATCAAGGAGCGCGAGATCGGCAGGGGGGATCACCCTGCCGCTCGGGGGGCTTCGCCTTTCGGAATATGCCGGCGGCTCCCTCGTGAGAGCCCGCACTTTCGCGCGCAAGCATGTTCGAAGCGCCACGAAAATCCTGGAAAAGGGGGCCGGGCGAACCTTCTACGCGGTTGGTGGCACCTGGCGTAACATCGCCAAGCTGCACATGGAACTTACCCAATATCCGCTTCACATGATGCAGGGCTACGAGGTTTCTCTCGAAGGGATGATGCAGTTCCTCGATCAGGTGGAAGTAGCCAGGGACTCCAAGGATCCGGCCTTCCAGGCGGTCTCGAAGCATCGCCGTGCGCTGCTGCCCTTCGGCGCCGTTGCCATGAAGGAAGTGTTGAGCGCGATGAATCCCGGTGTCATTTCCTTCTCGGCGCAGGGCGTTCGCGAAGGCTACCTCTACTCGCTGCTGTCGGAGGGCGAGCGCCGCGCCGATCCGCTGCTTTCGGCGGCCGGCGAGCTTGCCATCCTGCGCGCGCGTTCCCCTGAGCATGCGCGCGAGCTTGCGCGATGGACCGGCTACATGATGCCGTATTTCGGGGTTGTGGAAACGGAAGAGGAAGCCCGCTACCGCCAGGCGGCGTGCCTGCTCGCCGACATCAGCTGGCGCGCGCATCCGGACTACCGCGGCCTGCAGGCGCTGAACCTGATTGCCCATTCCTCCTTCGTCGGCATCAGCCATCCCGGCCGGGCCTTCATCGCGCTCGCCAATTACTACCGCTTCCAAGGCCTGCATGACGACGGCTCGACGGCACCGCTTGCCACGATCGCCGGCCCGCAATATGTCGAGCGCGCCAAGCTGCTCGGCGGCATGCTGCGCGTCGTCTATCTCTTCTCGGCCTCCATGCCGGGCCTGGTGAAGAACCTGACATTCCGCAAGTCCTCCAATCCGAGCATCGACCTCGAATTCGTCGTGCCATCGGAATATCGCGACTTCGCGGGAGAACGCCTCGACGGCCGCCTGCAGCAGCTCTCGCGGCTGACGAACAGACGGCTGGCGTTCAGGTTCGAGTAGGGGGCATTCGTGGATTTTGTTCTGCGGTGAAGCGCCCTTGAACACCGTCATTCCTGTTCTCGTCAGAGGAATCCAGCCACAGCGGGTCTGCGCCGTGAATAACTCTCCCGCAAATCAAAATGAACCTCCCGCGCCTCAAGGACTTGGGCGCACCTGATTCTGTGGCGGGCACAGGTATGAGGCGGGAGAACGAAAAAACGGTCTGCCGAGCAACGCCTCATCCGCAGTGAGCCGCAAGGAAGGGGAGGATGGCACTCACGCGCCACCCTCTCCATCCCCAAGAGCGTCTATCTATTTCGCACTCAAAAAATCACCCACTTCCAGCAGGCTGAACTCGTTGTCATCTGCCTTGTCGACGGCGCGGCCGGCGGAGAAGGGAAGGTTGTTGTCGTTGCCGACGATGATGTGCGTGGCATCGACGCGGTCGACATTCTCGATCGTCACGAAGGGCATGTCGTAGAAGCCTTCGCCGCCGCCCTGTTTCTTCTTGTTGTCCGGGTCTTCGATATGCATCAGGTCGATGTAACCGATCTTGCGCACGGCCTTGCTGGCGTTGGCATCGTCGAGCTCGATTTTGTAGATGCGCTTGAACTCCGCCGGAGCTTGGAAGCAGTCCGGCTTAGGCTCCTTGGGATCGGCACAGACCTTGTCCTTCGTACCGGCGCCATTGTCGCGCTCGATGACGAGGGCGGTCGTGTCGTCCAGCATGTTGAAGTCGCCAATCGCGGCACCCTTGTCCTCGAATGGATAAAACCAGCTGCGGCCCGTCCATTTCTTGGAGGCGACGTCGAACTCGATGACGCGGATGGCAGTGTGGCCGTCAACGGATTCCATCTTGCCGTCATCCTGATAGAGCGCGCCTTCCAGAAGGCCGTAAAGCTTGGTTCCGTCCTTCGACATGGCAAGACCTTCGAAGCCACCGGAGCGCTTGAGGTTGAAGGCAGGCATCTTGGCGGCCGGATTTGCCGGAACCGAGAGCAGCGGGTTGTCGGGCGACATCACCAGCTTGCCATCGGCCGTGGTGGCGATCACGTCGGTCAACCGGCCTTCGGTATCGACTTTCAAAAGATAGGGACCGAACTCATCGCCGAGCCAGAAGCCGTCGGCGACCGGCTGGATGGATTCGATGTCGAAATCTCCGCCGGTCAGATAGCGTTTCTCGGCACCTTCGAGAGTAATCGGGAAGGGCGCGATCTTGTTTGGATCAGAGAGGAAGATGTTCTTGACGACGTCGGCCTTGCCGGTCGTCCAGTCGAGTTTCATCTGGTGCAGGAAGAGCATGGCGTCGCTGGAGTTGCCCTTGGAGCCGAAACCGTTGTCGGAGAGCGTCCAGAACGTGCCGTCTTCCATCGTCTTGATGCCGGAAAAGCCTTGGACAGGCTGGCCGTCGAGCGGCAGCTTGATGTCGGTGACGCGCTGTCCGTCCTTGCCGGGAACGGAGCCGAGCGCTTCGGTGCGCTTGCGGTCCGGAGTGGTGAACTTGCCGGCGTGCTTCAGGAATTCGGGCGCGTCGGCGGGTGCCGGAACCAGCGTGTTGGCAGGCAGGATCGCCTGGCCGGCGAGCTTGGCCGGAAAAGCCCGCTGGTCGGCGGAAGCGGAGGCGGCGACGAGGAAGAAGAGGGAGACGGAACTGAAAAGCGCAGCTTTCATGGAAACCTCCAGTAAAATGAAATGGCGGTTTCGCTTAGCAGTCCATTGATGGCGCCTAATTGAAGGTTGAATGAAGCTTTGGTGACGCTGCCGACGTGGGCAGGGCCTGTGCCAGCGTCATGACGCCGAGTCCTTGGCCCCGGCCCTTGAGCGCATGAACACCCAGGTCCTGCGCGCTGATCCTTTCAGGCAGCGTCAGGCGTTGGGCAAGCTCGCTCGAGATCAGCACCGGCCGGTTCAGTGTCTTGCAAAGGGACTCAAGCCTTGAAGTTGTATTCACAGTGTCGCCGAAATAGGCGATCTTGTGGTGATCGACGCCGATTTCCGCTGTGATGACGAAGCCACCATGGAGTGCTGCGCGCAGGCGGGGCACCTGTCCATATTGCTTCAGCCAGCTTTCCGCATCGGCTTCGATATCGTTCAGGATGTCGAAGATACAGCGCACGCAGCGGCCATCCTTCAGCCCGCGCGCGAGCGGCCAGGTTATGATCGCGGAATCGCCGACGTAATCGTCAATCGCCCCTTTGTTCCGCCGCACCGGTTCGGCAAAAGCGGCAAACAGCGAGTTCAGCAATTGCTGCGCTCGAAGATCTCCGTGCTTTTCGGCAAAAGGGGTCGAATCGACGAGGTCGATAAAGAGGAAGATGCGTTCCTCCTGGACGGGGGTCCGGTAGCGGCCGGAAAACATGCTGAGAAAAACATCGCGGCCGAGCAGTTCGCGCACGCGCAACACGAAGATGACGACGGCGCAGACCCCCAGCGCATACATGAAGACGTTGAACGGCATCACCAGGATGTTCAAGAGCGACTCAGGCTTGATCAGCCCGATCGCCGACAGCAGCGAGGCGGCCAGCGCATAGCCGATGTTCATGAGGGCTTCATAAATCAGCAAAGCTGAAATGATGAACGACGCCGTCGGAAGTTTCTGGAGCCGCCGGTAGAGCGGGCGCAGGAAGGCTCTCCGCTCGAAGGCCAAAATCGGCATGCCGATAAAGACCGCAAAGACCGCGCCGATGATGACCGGTTCGCCGGGATAGACCACCAGGCTATAGGCTACGCCGCTTGCAGCCATCACGGCCGTTAAGAGAAGCCAGTTCTGCGCTGGAGAAATCTCTTTCATGACATCTGACCTGTGTTGGCGCCCGCGCGCATTTTTCCACGCGAGACGCTTCGGTCAAGCGATTTCGCAAGCCGGCTCAAGGGGCGAGGGCCATCAAAGCGAAACGGTATCGACTTTCTTGCCGACGAAACGAAGCGCGATCTCGCCCTTGATAAGCTGCAGCGCGGGCGCACCGAACAATTCGCGGCGCCAACCGCTAAGTGCTGCGACCTCCGCCTTCTCGCCGTCCGCGGCAATCTTGTCGAGGTCTTCGCTGTTGGCGATGACTTTCGGCGCGACGCCGTGTTTTTCCGAAATCAGCTTCAACAGTACCTTGAGCAATTCGACCGCAGCGGCAGCACCTTCAGGCGCCTGCGTGTGGCGGGGCACATGGGGCATCTCGGCTTTCGGCAGGGCAAGGGCCGTATTGACGGCTTCGAGAACCGCCGTACCGGCGGCAGAACGCTCCCATCCCTTCGGGATCGTGCGCAGGCGGCTCAGGGCCTCGGTGTCCTTCGGCTGCTGCTGGGCGATCTCGTAGATCGCATCGTCCTTCAATACGCGCGAACGCGGCACGTTGCGCGATCGCGCCTCCCGCTCGCGCCAGGCCGCGACATATTTGAGGGTCGCAAGTTCCTGCGGTTTGCGCAGCCGCATCTTCAAACGTTGCCAAGCGTCATCCGGATGCATGTCGTAGGTCTCGCGCGATTCGAGAATATCCATCTCCTCCGAGAGCCAGGACGAGCGGCCTTCGCGCTCCAGTTCGGCCTTGAGATAGAGATAGGCGTCGCGCAGATGTGTGACGTCCGCCAACGCATAATCGAGCTGCTTTTCGGAAAGTGGCCGGCGGCTCCAGTCGGTGAAGCGCGAGGATTTATCGATTTGCACGCCCTTTGTCCGGTTGATGAGCTGGTCATAGGAAACGCTGTCGCCGAAGCCGCAGACCATGGCGGCGACCTGCGTGTCGAAGATCGGATGCGGGATCAGCCCGCCGCGATGGAAGATGATTTCGATGTCTTGGCGCGCCGCATGAAAAACCTTCAGCACATTCGGGTTGGCCATCAACGCGAAGAAGGGTGCAAGGTCTATGCCCTTAGCAAGTGGGTCGATGATGACTTCCGTCGTCAAGCTTGCCATCTGTATCAGGCAAAGCTCCGGCCAGAATGTCGTCTCACGCAGGAATTCAGTGTCGATTGTAATGAAGTCGGACTTGGCCAGCTCTTTGCAGGCGGCCGCCAATTCGGCGGTTGTTTCTATCATGTCAATTCATTCGCAAGGAAAAAGGTCGATTAACCTTCCTTCTCCTTTACGCTCGAGATGTCAATACGTTGAAGGTGCCTATGCCGGCGTGGTCGGCGGGTTATTCGCCGGGATCGATACAGCGCTTCGCACGATTGCTGTATTCATTGGCGAGCACGGCAATCCAGCCTCCGGCGGCGATCGTCGCAGGCAGAACAATGAAAGCGAAGATTGCGATGCCGCTCATAGGGGTAGGCCCTCTCAGTGCACGTCCTCCTCCGAGATGTAATGCAATCGGCGAGGAACAAGATGCAGGAGGCTGCGTCATGCCGAAGCCCTTCACTCTAACCCTCTCCCCGCAAGCGGGGCGAGGGACTTGCCTCGCGAAATGGCTGAGAAGGACGGAGAGGCTGCGGCATATCACCTGTGCCCGTTAAAGCCGGAAGAAGGTGCCGGCAGGCGGACAAGGGCTTTAGCTTACCTCAAACAACCCGCACATAACTCGTCATGCCCGTCTTCTGATGCTCGATGATATGGCAATGAAGCACCCAGTTGCCCGGATTGTCGGCGACGAAGGCAAGCTCGACCTTCTCATCGGGCTGGACGAGATAGGTGTCGGAAACGAGCGGCATCACCTCGCGTGTCGAGGACGAAATGACCGTGAAGCTCATGCCGTGCAGATGGATCGGATGCAGGTGCGGCGTCAAGTTCTCGAGCTGGAAGATGTAGCTCTTGCCAAGCTTCAGTTCGGCAAGCGGGGCGGTCGGATCGGCAATGTCGCCCGGCCACGGCAGCCTGTTGATCGCCCAGAAACTGAAGCCGAGTGTGCCGCATATGCTGTCGACGGAGGCGCTTTCCGCTGTGGCGCTGAGCACCAGCGGGATCTTTTCGGCGGCGGAAAGATCGGCCTGCGCGACCGGATTGGCGGCAAGCGGGGCAAGGTCGCCCGCGTTGCGTTTCAGCGACTGACCGACGGCGCGCAGGCTCGCGATCGTTTTCGGCGTGGTCCCCCGGATATCCTCCAGTATCGCTACACCGCCTTCGCTGTCCGGCATCCGCACGGCAAGGTCCAGCCGCTGCCCGGGACCGATCTGGAGCAGGTCAAGCGGAAAGCGCTGCGGCACCGGATTGCCGTCGATGGCGATTACCGTCGCCTTGGCGCCTTCCATCCGCAGCGAGAAGACGCGGGTGACATCCGTCACGGCGATGCGCAGGCGGACAAGGCCGCCGGCCGGCGCATCATATTGCGGCTCCTGCTGCCAGTTCGCCGTGCGCACCGTTCCATAGGTGCCGGTCTTTGCCGCCTCGCGCGGACGGAAGGGCGCGATGAATTGCCCATCTCCGCCGAGCCGCCAGTCGCGCATGTTGAGCGCGATCTCGGCATCGAAAGTCGGATCGGCAGGATCCTCGATGACGATCACGCCGGTCATGCCGCGGCCCATCTGGGTCAGCGTATTGCAATGCGGGTGATACCAGAAGGTGCCGGCATCCGGCGGCGTGAAGGCGTAGTCAAAGCTGTCACCCGTATAGATGTAGGGCTGCGTCATGAAGGGCACGCCGTCCATCCTGTTGTCGATGCGAAGGCCATGCCAGTGGATCGTCGTCGGCTCGTCGAGAGCATTGGTCAGGCGTGCGGCATAGGGCCTGCCGCGGGTCATGCGAAGCACCGGCGGCGGGCCGCCATCGCCCCAGGTCATGACATCCCTCGTGGGTCCGGCAGCAGCAAGCGAAGCCTCGGTCTTCACCGCCTTCAGCACCTGCGGTTCGGGCGCCGAGCCGGCAAAGCCGAACTTGCCGGCAATGCCCATGCCGGCACTGTAGGCGCCGGCGACGGCGGACGCCTTCAACAGATTGCGGCGGGTGAATAGGGGCATCTGGCGCTCCGGCAACAACAATGGCGCCATCTTTAAAGTTGACTGCGCTTTTCATCAATAAGGAAGTGAGGGCCAAACTGCCGCAGTTGCCTTGCATCATGCGCCCGAATAAACCGCGCCAAAGTGGTGCTCAATGCGGCCCAAGCCTTGACAAATCAGACCGTCCATGCGCTTTTCCGCCCGATTTTCTTGTCGGCACCGGAGAGCCATTCGAGCCCCTGCTGCCGTCTCAAGCCAAAATACCAGGATTAGACATTATGCATCGCTACCGCAGCCACACATGTGCAGCCCTCCGTAAGTCGGATGTTGGCGCGAATGTCCGGATTTCCGGCTGGGTCCACCGCGTTCGCGACCATGGCGGCGTTCTCTTCATCGACCTTCGCGACCATTACGGCATCACCCAGGTTGTTGCCGATCCGGATTCGCCGGCTTTCAAGATCGCTGAAACCGTTCGCGGCGAATGGGTCATCCGCATCGACGGCCTCGTGAAGGCGCGTACTGAAGACACCGTCAACAAGGCGATGGCGACCGGCGAGATCGAGCTCTACGCGCAGGAGATCGAAATCCTGTCCGCCGCCAAGGAACTGCCGCTGCCAGTCTTCGGCGAGCCGGACTATCCAGAAGACGTCCGCCTCAAGTACCGCTTCCTCGACCTTCGCCGCGAGACGCTGCACAAGAACATCGTCAAGCGCACGCAGATCATCTCTGCCATGCGCCGTGAAATGGGCAATATCGGCTTCACCGAATATTCGACGCCGATCCTGACGGCCTCCTCGCCGGAAGGCGCGCGTGACTTCCTCGTGCCGAGCCGCATCCATCCCGGCACCTTCTACGCCCTGCCGCAGGCGCCGCAGCTGTACAAGCAGCTCTTGATGGTTGCCGGTTTCGACCGCTATTTCCAGATCGCGCCCTGCTTCCGTGATGAAGACCCGCGAGCCGACCGCCTGCCTGGCGAGTTCTATCAGCTCGACCTCGAAATGAGCTTCGTGACCCAGGAAGACGTCTGGAACGCCACGGGTCCGCTGATGACCAAGGTGTTCGAGGAGTTTGCCGAAGGTAAGCCGGTGACCAAGGAATGGCCACGCATTCCTTATGACGAGGCAATTCGCAAATACGGCTCCGATAAGCCGGACCTGCGCAACCCGATCGTCATGGAGGCCGTGACCGAACACTTCGCCGGCTCCGGCTTCAAGGTCTTCGCGAACATGATCGCGTCCAACCCGAAGGTCCAAGTCTGGGCGATCCCGGCAAAGACCGGCGGCTCCCGTGCCTTCTGCGACCGCATGAACGCTTGGGCGCAGAGCCAGGGCCAGCCCGGCCTCGGCTACATCTTCTGGCGCAAGGAAGGCGAGAAGCTCGAAGGAGCCGGTCCGCTCGCCAAGAACATCGGCGAAGAGCGCACGGATGCGATCCGCACTCAGCTCGGCCTCGATGACGGCGATGCCTGTTTCTTCGTCGCCGGCGAGCCGGACAAGTTTTACAAGTTCGCAGGCGAAGCGCGCAACCGCGCTGCCGACGAGCTGAACCTCATCGACCGCGACCGTTTCGAACTCTGCTGGATCGTCGACTTCCCGTTCTTCGAATGGAACGAGGACGAGAAGAAGGTCGACTTCGCGCACAACCCCTTCTCCATGCCGCAGGGCGGTTTGGAGGCGCTGCAGAACCAGGATCCGCTGACGATCAAGGCCTTCCAGTACGACGCCGTCTGCAATGGCTTCGAAATCGCTTCGGGCTCGATCCGTAACCAGTCGCCGGAACTGATGGTCCAGGCCTTCGAAAAGGTGGGTCTCAGCCAGGCGGACGTCGAGGATCGCTTCGGCGGTCTCTATCGCGCCTTCCAGTACGGCGCACCGCCGCATGGTGGCGCCGCCTTCGGCATCGACCGGATCGTGATGCTGCTCGCTGGCGCGAAGAACCTGCGCGAAATCTCGCTCTTCCCGATGAACCAGCAGGCCCAGGACCTCCTGATGGGCGCACCGTCGCCGGCAACGCCTGCGCAGCTGCGCGAACTGGCGATCCGCCCGATCCCGCCGGTCAACAAAGACTGAGTTATTCCAATGCAATAAGCCCGGTGCGTTACCGGGCTTATTTGTTGGTGGAGTTCAAATCTTACTGGTTCGCCGTCACCTTCACGCCGAGCACGCCGGGCAGTGTGTTCGGAGCGCCCATGGCAGCACCCATGATGGTCGGGAAGGGGACAGGCTTGGCCGGTGCGGCGCTGACGGCGAAGCTTTTCGGGTCGTCGAGATAGGTGTTGACCGCTGCCGAAATCGCATTCTGCAGTTCCGGGATGTTGAGCTGCGCCAGCGCAATCGGCGCCATAGCCTTCAGCGCATCCGCCATCTGCTGCGCCGAGATGTTCTGCTTGGAGCCAGCATATTCCAGCGCACGCTTGGTGATCGATGCGTCATCGAAGCGGATTTCGGCGCCGTTGAACGAAAGTTGCTGCATCAGGCCGAGCATGGCAAGGCCAAGCGCCTGCTGCGCTTCTTCCTTGTTCGGGTTCGCTTCGGAGGCCTTCGCCGCTTCCTGCAGCGACTTCATGAAGGGCAGGGTGTATCCCGAAATCTTGAAGGCAAGGTTTAGGCGGCCGACATTTGTCACGTCGAAGGCAAATTCGGAGATGTCGATCGTGCCGGGGCCGAGATCCCAGGCGCCCTTCATCGTGATGTCGCCGTTGACGTGCTGCAGGGCTAGCTTCTCGATCGCTTCCTTCGCCTGTGGGTCCGGAGCATCGCTGAGGTCCGCCTTCATGCTCTTGAATGCGCCGTCGAAGTCGAAGCCGGATTCGTCTTCACGAAGCGACAGGTTCATCTGGGTTTCGCCGAGCGAGAAGACTTCCTTGCCATTCTTGGTAACCTTGAACGGGCCGACATGCGCCGTTTCGTAAAGCAGTATGGAGTCGAGGCCGTCACCGCTGACATCAGCAGGAATGGATATGCCGCCGAGCGTCATTTCGGAGGCGCTGACGGTCGCGCCGTCTTCCGTGATGTTGATGTCGGGAAAGGCTGCTTCCTCGATGTAGTAACCGCCGTCTTCGTCTTCCTCGACGCCGGTCATCGTGATGTCGCCGATGTGGAGGGCCTCGCTGCCAGTCGGCTTGAAGCTCGCGTTCTTCAGCGTCACCGTCGTGTCGTCGACATCGACACCATCGGCAGTGATCGTTCCGCCTTGGGCGCTATAGGCGGCATTCAGCTTCTTCAGGAGATCCTGCCCGTCGAGCGCGAACGCGGAGCCGGCGAGTGACAGGAACGCGGCGCCAGACAGCATCAGCCGGGTTGTCCGGTAAAAGGTCATAGGTAAGTCCTTTGGTGGCGGTTGCAAATTGCAGTGAGACTACTGCGAATCGAACGCGGTTTATATTTGCAGGTTTCTAAATTTCTATTGAAGGGGAAAGCAAACAAAGTCCAAATTGGTGGCGATGCTTGATGACCTTTTCATGTCGTTCCGGGAGGTCATCCACAGGGCCACCCCGCTCATTCCTTGCCGTGAATCGCCTTCTGGGCTAGGCAAGGCTCATGGGACAAGAGATTTTGCCGCCTTCCGGCGGAGACGACGACAGCATTCACCCGGTTGATCTGAAGGCCGCGCTCGAGGAGCGTTACTTGGCCTATGCACTTTCGACCATCATGCACCGCGCGCTTCCAGACGTCCGCGACGGTCTGAAGCCGGTTCATCGGCGCATCATTCATGCCATGAGCGAGATGGGCATACGCCCGAACGCGGCCTTTAAGAAATGCGCCCGCATCGTCGGCGACGTCATCGGTAAGTTCCACCCGCATGGAGACCAGTCCGTCTACGATGCGCTGGTGCGTCTCGCGCAGGATTTCTCCCAGCGTTATCCGCTCGTCGACGGGCAGGGAAACTTCGGCAATATCGACGGTGATAACGCCGCCGCCTACCGCTATACCGAAGCGCGCATGACGGAGGTCACGGCGCTGCTTCTCGAAGGCATCGAGCAGGATGCCGTCGATTTCCGCCTGACCTATAACGAGGAAGACGAGGAACCGACCGTTCTTCCGGGGTCTTTCCCGAACCTGCTCGCGAACGGCTCCTCCGGCATCGCCGTCGGCATGGCGACTTCCATTCCTTCGCATAACGCCCATGAGCTTTGCGATGCGGCACTGCACTTGATCAAGCATCCGGATGCGACCGTCGAAAAGCTCGTCGAGTTCATTCCGGGGCCGGATTTTCCGACGGGTGGCATCATCATCGACGGTCGCGAAAGCATCATCGAAAGCTACCGGACCGGCCGCGGCGGCTTCCGGGTACGCGCCAAGTGGCAGATCGAAGATCTCGGTCGCGGCGGCTATCAGATCATCGTCACCGAAATCCCCTTCCAGGTGCAGAAGTCGCGATTGATCGAAAAGATCGCCGAGCTGCTGATCGCCCGCAAGCTGCCGCTGCTGGAAGACATACGCGACGAGTCTGCCGAAGACGTCCGAGTAGTGCTGGTGCCGAAGAGCCGTACCGTCGATCCGACGATCCTGATGGAATCGATGTTCAAGTTGACGGAGCTGGAGAGCCGCTTCCCGCTGAACATGAACGTTTTGTCCATGGGGCGCATTCCGCGCGTCATGGCGCTGAACGAGGTGCTGAAGGAGTGGCTGAATCACCGCCGCGAGGTCCTGCAGCGCCGTTCACGCTTCCGCCTTGCCGCAATCGACAGACGCCTCGAAATCCTCGGCGGCTTGCTCATTGCCTACCTGAACATCGACGAGGTGATCCGCATCATCCGCGAGGAGGACGAACCGAAGCCGGTGATGGTGGCCCGCTGGGGACTGACCGACAACCAGGTCGAGGCGATCCTCAACATGCGGCTGCGCTCTTTGCGCAAGCTCGAAGAGTTCGAAATCCGAACCGAGTTTGACGAACTCACGAAGGAGAAGACCGGCATCGAGGCGCTGCTCGCCTCCGAGGAAAAGCAGTGGCAGACGGTCGCCTGGGAAATTGGCGAGGTGAAGAAGAAGTTCGCCAAGGCAACCGAAATCGGCCGCCGCCGCACCCAGTTCGCCGAGGCGCCCGAAGCCGACGAACAAGCCATCCAGCACGCGATGATCGAGAAGGAACCGATCACCGTCGTGGTTTCCGAAAAAGGCTGGATCCGTGCGCTGAAGGGCCACATCGCGGACACCGCGAGCCTGACCTTCAAGGAAGGCGATGCGCTGAAGATAGCCTTCCCGGCACAGACGACGGACAAGATCCTTGTCGTCACCACCGGCGGCAAGGTCTTCACGCTCGGCGGCGACAAGCTGCCCGGCGGGCGTGGCCATGGCGAGCCGCTGCGCATCATGGTCGACATGGATAACGATCAGGCTGTGCTGACGGCCTTCGTCCACGATCCGGCGCGCAAGCAGCTGATCGTCTCGACGGCCGGCAACGGCTTCGTTGTGGCGGAATCCGAAATGGCTGCCAACACCCGCAAGGGCAAGCAGATCATGAATGTTGCGATGCCGGACGAGACCAAGCTCATCGTGCCCGTCGGCGGCGATCACGTCGCTGTCGTCGGCGAGAACCGCAAGATGCTGGTCTTCCCGCTGGCCCAGGTTCCGGAGATGGGCCGCGGCAAGGGCGTGCGCCTGCAGCGATACAAGGATGGCGGCATTTCCGACGTCCGTTGCTTCGCGATCGCCGACGGTCTCGTCTGGGAAGACAGCGCAGGTCGTACTTTCACAAAAAACAAGGAAGAACTGGCCGAATGGTTGGGCGACCGCGCTTCTGCGGGCCGCACGGTTCCAAAGGGCTTCCCCCGCAGCGGCAAATTCGCCGGCTGAGGCAATAACAAATTGGCGATCCGCTCTTGGCGAGCGGGTCGCATCCTCTATTTCATTCCTGTTATCAAAATTGGGAACAGGTTCATTCCGAGGACGGACGGAATGGCCGTTGGGCATTGCGCTCGCAGCGCAGCCCCCACACGGAGGAGCATCAATGTCTGCCAATACCATCAAGCTGCATGTCGATCACACCTATAATGCGCCGCCTTCCGTCGTCTACGACGCATGGCTCAACCCGCAAATCGCCAGGCGCTTCCTTTTCGCGGCGAAGGATGGCCATGTTATCCGCGCCGAGATCGCTCCCCATGTCGGCGGCCGCTTTCTGATCATCGACAGGCGCCCAACCGGCGACGCATGCCACTGCGGCATATTTCTCGAACTTCGCAGGCCGAGACACATGGCCTTCAGCTTCTCGGCGGAGGAGCACGACCACAATCCCGACCGCGTCGAGATCGACATCGAGCCGCTGGGTGACGGCAGCCGCCTGACGCTGTCCCACGAAATGTGCGCCGAATGGGGGGCCTTCGAAGAAAAGACCCGTCAGGGTTGGACGCGTGTGATGGACGGTCTGGAACGGGTGCTGGAACAGACGGACCGGCTAGCGAGCTAAGGATACGCTGAAATCGCGCAGAAACCGCGTCACGCCCGCTTCGTCTATTTCGCAGGCGGCGACAGAGGCGACGAAGGCAACAATTCGTGCATTCTCGGCATCAATGAGACAGCCGTTTAGATATAGGAAGGCGAACGCATCGAGGTAGCCGGTCTGCTTGTTGCCGTCGATCAAAGGATGGTTTCGGACAATCCCATGAAGTATGCACCGGCGAGGACAAAGATATCGTCCTCGCCGAACGCTATCGTCGCTGCCGAACACCGCTTCCGCGTGCCATCCAGAGCAAATGCGTCATGATCGCTATGAAGAGGATGGCGCCGCCCATGAGTGTCATCGCGGTCGGAATTTCGGCGAAGATGAACCAGACCCAGATCGGGGCAAGTACCGTCTCCAGCAGGTAGAGCATGCCGACTTCGGGGGCCGAGAGATAGCGCGGGCCGGTTGCCAGACACCAAAAGGCGACGGGCATCACGATGGCGCCGTTGAAGATGATCCAGCCGGGATGATCGATCGAAACGCCCGCAGGCAGCGCCGTGCCGAAGCCGAGGATCGCCGGGAACATCGCGGCAAGGAGCGGCACGAACCCCATGTCGCGCCGAGAGGCCCGGCCGACCGTGATTGCCGCGTCAAGGATGAGCGCGCTCAGCAGCGCCGTCGCGTCGCCGAAGATGTGGCCGCTCGAAATTCCGTCATGCACGATCAGCCCGACGCCGACGATCATGGCGGCCATCGCCAGCAAGGTCGAAACCGGCGGCCGCTCTTTCAGAAATATCCACGAAAGCAGCGCGCCGAACATCGGATTGAAGGCAACGATGAAGACGACGTCGGCCGTCGCCGTGTTGAAAACTGAAACCGTAAAGCAGTCCCGCAGCGATGCCGTGCCGTCTCGTCCTCAGGATCGGCCATTTCCCTTTCAGCACGCCGATCGCTGCGACGATAAGCAGCGTCACCAGAACCGTCGTGATGCTGCGAAGGCCAAGGATCCGCCACATCTTTCCTTCGGCGAGTCGCACGAAGCGGAATGTCCATGGAAAGGACCAGGCCACCGATTGCCGTCAGGGCAAGGCCTTTCCGGTGACCGGAAAGGGCAGGAAGGGACATTTAGTCGTGCGTGCTTTCGGGCACCGTGGAGGGATCGAAGCGTTCCCAGCCGCGCGGCGTCAGGTGCTCTTGCGGCTGGAAGCGCGTCTTGTAATCCATTTTGCGCGATCCCTGAACCCAGTAGCCGAGATAGACATGTGGAAGGCCGAGCGCCTTTGTGCGCTTCACATGATCGAGGATCATGAAGGTGCCGAGCGAGCGCTTGTCATATTCGGGATTGAAATAGGAATAGACCATGGAAAGGCCGTCGCTCATCGTGTCGGTCAGCGCGGCAGCCAGGAGCTCGCCGCGCGGACGGGTCTCCAGCCCCGAACCTTCCTCGCGTTTGCGGTATTCGATGATCTTGGTGTTCACATGCGTATCTTCCACCATGATCGCATAGTCGAGCACCGTCATGTCGGACATGCCGCCTTGCTGATGGCGGTCGTCGAGATAGCGGCGAAAGAGTGAATACTGCTCGCTGGAAGGTTGCGCCGGAAATTCGGTCGCAATGACGTCGACGTTGTGGGCGAGCACCCGTTTCATCGAATTCGTCGGCTGGAACTCCTGTGCGAGGATACGCACCGAGACGCAGGCACGGCAGGCTTCGCAGGCGGGGCGGTAGGCGATGTTCTGCGAACGGCGGAAGCCGCCTTGTGTCAGGATGTCGTTCATTTCTGCAGCGCGCGGACCGACGAGATGCGTGAAGACCTTACGCTCCATCTCATGCGGCAAATACGGACATGCAGCCGGAGCCGTCAGATAAAACTGCGGTGATGGCGAGGCCTGCGTATTCATCTGCCGGGGAAATGTCCTTTCGCACTGACTATTTGAAGACAGCATGAACTAAGAATAGAAAACGTCAACAGCGCGGCTGGTCTATCCGCGCTATCAATTTTCTGTTCTTTTTTGATATGGCGCCGCGGGCCGGCCGGCAAAGACCGGCGGCGGATTTTATTTGCCGCCTCAGTCGGTGCGAACGGTAACCGTGCCGACAAGCAGGTCGTGAATCAGCCGGCTGCGCTCGGTAAAAAGACCAGCAAGCAGAATCAGCGGCGTCAATAGCGAATTAAGGATCCAGAAAAGCGCCAGATGAGCGATCGCCAAAAGGAAATCCATCGGGCGGCCATCGACGCGCACGATTGCGATCCCCATCGCCCGCATGCCGGGCGAAGCCTGGTTCGGCCCGCCGACCGTCAAGCCGAAATAAAGGCCGGCAACCAGCACGAAGAGCGCCGGATAGAGAAAGAAGCCGAGGCCGAGCGTCAGAATCGACAGAAAAAACAGCACGACTGCCGCGGGAATGCAGAGCAGCAGCACAATGATGTAGTCGAGAATGAACGCGAAGACTCGCCGGCTCAGCGTGCCGCTATAGGCGCGCCAGTCTTCCGGTGCGGCATAAAGCGGGTTCGGATTAAGGCTCATCTGCGGTCTCCTTTGGAAATCGATGCCACAGATATGGTGTCGGCCGCCGGAGATACAATAATGCGCGAGGATCAGCGCTTTGCCAGCAGTCTGGCGACCTCGATCGCGAAATAGGTCAGGATCCCGTCGCAGCCGGCGCGCTTGAAGGCTAGCAGCGTTTCCAGCATCGCCCGTTCGCCGTCGATCCAGCCATTCATCGCTGCAGCCTTGATCTGCGTATATTCCCCGGAAACCTGATAGGCGAAGGTCGGAAGTCCGAAGGCCTCTTTCATCCGCCAGCAGATGTCGAGATAGGGCAGGCCGGGCTTGACCATCAGCATGTCCGCACCCTCTTCGACATCGAGTGCCGCATCGCGGATCGCCTCGGTGCCATTGGAAGGATCGATATAGTAGGTCTTCTTGTCACCCTTCAGCAGGCCGCCGGTTGAGATCGCCTCGCGATAAGGCCCGTAGAATGCCGACGCGAACTTGGTGGCATAGCTCATGATCCCGACATTCTGGTGCCCTGCAGCATCGAGCGCCCGGCGGATCGCGCCGATGCGGCCGTCCATCATTTCCGACGGGGCAATGATATCGGAACCGGCATCAGCCTGCATGACGGCGGCGCGCGCGACCTGATCGACGGTCTCGTCGTTGACGATTTCCCCACCGTGCAGGATGCCGTCATGGCCGTGACTGGTGAAAGGGTCGAGAGCCACGTCGGTGATCACGCCGATGTTTCCAACGGCTTTCTTGATGGCGATCGTCGCCTGATTGATGAGATTGTTGGCCTCCAGGCTGTTCGAGCCCGTTTCGTCACGTAGTGCCATCTCGATGTTCGGGAAGGTGGCGATTGCCGGGACGCCGAGGTCAGCCGCTTCCCTGGCTGCATCCGCCAGCTTGTCGATGCTCATGCGGTTGACGCCGGGCATGGCGGGGATCGGTTCCACGATGCCGGAACCGGGGATCACGAAGACCGGCCATATCAGGTCGTCCACCGTCAGCCGGTTTTCCTGCACCAGCCGGCGCGTCCAGTCCGCCTTGCGGTTGCGGCGCATGCGGCGGTGTCCGGTGATCTCGTCGACGAGGTGCGTCTTGTCCTGCATTGTCTTTCGTCCCTGGCCATTCCATTTCTTGGTCCGCTCATTATCATGACGGACCGGAAAACCAAACCGGGCGATTGGCCGCGGCGGATCAGCCGCTGGTGGAGCCGCAACGGGAACCCTAAAGTCTGCGCCATGGAAAATGATTCTCCGACGATGCCGAAGCGGACGCTGATAGACATCCTGTTCATCCTCTTCCTGAGGCTGATCGCGATCTCCTGCTTCTGGTTCGGCCTGCAATATTGGGCGATGCTTGTTGGCTATTCACTGGTGGGGGCAGGGCGCTTCGATCTTCTGAGCTTGCCGTGGAAAGTTGCGGCCACCAGCCTTGCCGTTCTCTTCCCCGTCGCTTCGCTCGGCCTCTGGCTGACGGTATCCTGGGGCCCGGTCGTTTGGGTGCTCGCCGCAGGCGGACAAATCCTGATGTATGGCCTGCTGCCGCAGACCTTCGGCTCCAACCGGCTCATCCTTGTGATGCATGGCGCGGTTGCCTTGGTCTATCTGGTTTTCCGCCTGGCGCTCTGGCTGGAGAAACGCCGCCAGCGCCGCAAAGTAAGCGTTGATTTACCCTGATACAACGCGGGGTTTCCGGTAAGGTGCTGTTAAGCCTGCAGTTTAAGTAGAATTTTATTTGTATTCGATAGGGTCTGTCTCAAGGCGGGAAGAAAACCAACACCGCCAAACAAAACAGTGAGGCAGTCATCATGAATACGAAAATCAAGCCGCAGGCGGTATCGAACGTCCGTGATCAGCAGGACCAGGACATCCGTGATCTTTACATGGAATCCCTTCACCTTGTTGAACGTCTTCACCGCCGCCTTCTGGATGTCATCAAGGACGAGTTCGACCGTCAGGGCCGCAGCGACGTCAACGCCATCCAGGCTCTGCTCCTTTTCAACATCGGCAATTCCGAGCTGACCGCCGGCGAGCTGCGCTCGCGTGGCTACTATCTCGGCTCGAACGTGTCCTACAACGTCAAGAAGCTGGTCGATCTCGGCTTCATCAACCACCAGCGTTCGCGCATCGACCGCCGCTCCGTCCGCATCAGCCTGACGGAAACCGGCACTGAGGTCGCCGAAACAGTCGCCAGGCTCTACGAGCGCCACATCGCCTCGATCGACAAGGTCGGCGGCATCGGCACGGACGAGTTCACCCAGATGAACAAGCTCCTGCAGCGCCTCGACCGCTTCTGGAACGACCAGATCCTTTACCGGCTTTAAGGTAAGAGGCCTCCTCCAAGGTCGAAGAAAACCGGACGCGTCCCTGCGCGTCCGGTTTTGCCGTTCCGGGCCAAGCGTGTCATCTTTGCAACGCATCGCACCCAAGCACAGCGGCCTGTATTCAGGCCCTGTATTCAGGCCGTTTTTTAGCCGTTATTAACCAGCACCGTTTACGACGGATCGATTGGTTTCGTTCGTGCCGCTCCCGACCATCGGTAGGCATCTTGGGCGTCGGCGACACGAATTGGCCATATTGGTATGACAGCGGACATGCAAGGCAAGCGGCGCTTCTCATATGGTAGTTCAAAGTCGTCCGCGCTTCCGGCTCGCAATCTTGTGATGGCCAGGCGCGGAAAACCTGTGATGCGCCGGAAAACGGAATGGTAGTGATCTGGGCCGTGGCGCAGTGAATCGCAAAGCCCGCGGTTTTCCTTTCAAGCTGCGGCATTGAGTGGTTGGGATTATGTCGAAGAAAAACCGTATTGAAGCTCTTTCGCGCCGCGCCTTTCTTGCGTCTGCGGCAACCGTCGGCGCCAGTGCAATCGCCGCCCCGGCATTTGCGCAGTCCGCGCTCGATGCGCTGATCAACGCACCGCGCCGCGGCGCCTGGGATGACCAGTTCGATGCCAAGGCTGCCTCGCGTACGGCGAGTGCCGCCGTCTCCAATACCCCGATCCTGAGCCCGCAATCGGTTCCGAGCATCCAGCAGGCGATCATGGAGTATCAGCAGATCGCCTCAGCAGGCGGTTGGCCTGAGGTCAATCCGGCTGGCCTGCGTCTCCAGCTCGGCGTGACGGATCCTTCCGTTCAGGCTCTGCGCCAGCGCCTTGCCATCACCGGCGACCTGCCGCGCGAAGCAGGCATGTCGTCTGCCTTCGATTCCTATGTCGATGGAGCGGTCAAGCGCTTCCAGGCTCGTCATGGCCTTCCGGCGGACGGCGTCATTGGCGAATTCACGCTGAAGGCGATGAACATTCCGGTTGATGTGCGCCTGCAGCAGCTGAACACCAACCTCATCCGCTTGCAGACCTTCCCGGAAGATCTCGGCCGCCGCCACGTCATGGTCAATATTCCGGCCGCCTATGTCGAGGCGGTCGAGGACGGCAGCGTGGCGACACGTCATGCGGCCGTCGTCGGACGTATCAGCCGCCCGACGCATATCGTCAACTCGAAGATCTACGAGGTCATCCTCAATCCCTATTGGACTGCGCCGCGCTCGATCGTCGAGAAGGACATCATGCCGCTGATGCGCAAGGATCCGACTTATCTCGAGAAGAACGCCATTCGCCTGATCGACGGCAAGGGCAACGAAGTCGCCCCGGAAACCATCGACTGGAATGGCGAGGCGCCGAACCTGATGTTCCGTCAGGATCCAGGCAAGATCAACGCCATGGCCTCGGCGAAGATCAATTTCCATAACAAGAACGGCGAGTACATGCACGACACGCCGCAGCAGGGCCTGTTCAACAAGCTGATGCGCTTTGAGTCGTCCGGCTGCGTCCGCGTCCAGAACGTCCGCGACCTGACGACTTGGCTGCTGCGCGACACCCCGCCGTGGTCGCGCCAGCAGATGGAGCAGGTGATCGCCAGCCGGGTCAACACGCCGATTACGCTCGCCGAGGAAATCCCGGTCTATTTCGTCTACATCTCCGCCTGGGGCATGCCGGACGGCCTCGTGCAGTTCCGCGACGACATCTACCAGATGGACGGCAACGCCGAGCTTGCTCTCGATACGACCGCTGGAATGGAACAGCCGGTTCAGTAAGCGTCATGCGTATGAATTGGGAAACCGCGCTGGAAGGCGCGGTTTTTTCTTTGCCAGCGGTTGCCCTTCATCCGTTTGCCGGGACCTTCTCCCGGTAAACGAGGCGAAGGGGATATGTCGCAACGCTTCGGTTAATCTCCAAGTTTTGTGAGGCACGTCCCCTCCAAGCTGGCGCAGAGAGGATTAGGGTGAGGCGCATCCCACGATAACATGCCAAGCAAAGGACACCCCTGCGCGTAGATTGCCCAGCAAATGTCGTTCTTCGTATTGCTCTCGGCAGGGCGGAACGCTAATACCTTCGCGCATTCCAGTTGAGGAGCCCGCCCATGACAAATGCTTCCACGCAGACCTTCTTCAATCGCTCGCTTGCCGACACCGATCCGGATATCTTCGGCGCGATTGAAAAGGAGCTCGGCCGCCAGCGGCATGAGATCGAATTGATCGCATCGGAGAACATCGTTTCCCGCGCGGTGCTGGAAGCCCAGGGCTCCATCATGACGAACAAATATGCGGAAGGTTATCCGGGTAAGCGCTACTACGGCGGCTGCCAGTTCGTCGATATTGCTGAAGAGCTGGCGATCGAACGCGCCAAGAAGCTCTTCGGCGTCAACTTCGCCAACGTCCAGCCGAATTCCGGCTCGCAGATGAACCAGGCGGTCTTCCTGGCGCTGCTGCAGCCGGGCGACACCTTTATGGGCCTCGACCTGAACTCGGGCGGTCACCTGACGCACGGTTCGCCGGTCAATATGTCCGGCAAGTGGTTCAACGTCGTGTCCTACGGCGTTCGCGAAGGCGACAACCTGCTCAACATGGACGAAGTCGCCCGCAAGGCCGAAGAGCACAAGCCGAAGCTGATCATCGCCGGCGGCACCGCTTACTCCCGTGTCTGGGACTGGAAGCGTTTCCGCGAGATTGCCGATTCCGTCGGCGCCTATCTCATGGTCGACATGGCTCATATTGCCGGCCTCGTTGCCGGCGGCCAGCATCCGTCGCCGTTCCCGCACTGCCACGTCGCAACGACCACGACCCACAAGTCGCTTCGCGGCCCGCGCGGCGGCGTCATCCTGACGAACGACGAGGATCTGGCGAAGAAGTTCAACTCGGCTGTTTTCCCGGGCCTCCAGGGTGGTCCGCTGATGCACATCATCGCCGCCAAGGCCGTCGCCTTCGGCGAAGCGCTGCAGCCGGAATTCAAGGACTACGCCGCGCAGATCGTCAAGAACGCTAAGGCGCTTGCCGAGACGCTGATGGCAGGCGGACTCGATGTCGTCTCCGGCGGTACCGACAACCACCTGATGCTCGTCGATCTTCGCAAGAAGAACGCGACCGGAAAGCGCGCCGAAGCAGCGCTCGGGCGCGCCTACATCACCTGCAACAAGAACGGCATTCCGTTCGATCCGGAAAAGCCCTTCGTCACCTCCGGCGTCCGTCTCGGCGCTCCGGCAGGCACGACGCGCGGCTTCAAGGAAGCGGAATTCAAGGAAATCGGCAACCTCATCGTTGAAGTTCTCGACGGCCTCAAGGTCGCCAACTCCGATGAAGGCAACGCTGCAGTCGAAGCAGCCGTTCGTGGCAAGGTGGTCGACCTTACCGGCCGCTTCCCAATGTACGACTACATCGGCTAAGGATAGCGCATGCGCTGCCCATTCTGCGGATCGGAAGACACCCAGGTCAAGGATTCACGTCCGGCGGAGGACAATACGTCCATCCGCCGCAGACGGATCTGTCCCGATTGCGGCGGCCGCTTCACGACCTTCGAGCGCGTGCAACTGCGCGAGCTGATGGTCGTCAAGAAGACCGGCCGCAAGGTGCCTTTCGACCGCGATAAGCTGGTACGGTCCTTCGAGATCGCGCTGCGCAAGCGTCCGGTCGACCGTGACCGCATCGAAAGGGCTGTTTCCGGCATCGTCCGCCGCCTCGAAAGCTCCGGCGAAGTCGAAATCAGCTCCGAGGCCATCGGCCTTCAGGTGCTGGAAGCTCTCAAGAGTCTCGATGACGTTGGCTTTGTTCGGTACGCGTCGGTCTATCGGGATTTCTCGCATGCCGAGGATTTCGAAAAGGTCATCTCCGAAATCAACGCCAAGATCAGCCGCGACACTTTGGAGACCTGAGCCTTGAGCGCCGGGCCGCATGACAAGCGTTTCATGGCCGAGGCAATCCGTCTTGGCCTTCTGCATCTCGGCCAGACCTCCACAAATCCTTCCGTCGGCTGCGTCATCGTCAAGGACGGCGAAATCGTCGGCCGCGGCACGACGGCGATCGGCGGGCGCCCGCATGCCGAGCCGCAGGCGCTCACCGAGGCAGGCGAACTGGCTCGCGGCGCCACCGCCTATGTGACGCTCGAACCCTGCTCTCATCACGGCAAGACGCCGCCCTGCGCCGACGCGCTGATCGCCTCTGGTGTCGCGCGCGTCGTCATCAGCGTGACCGATCCCGATCCTCGTGTCTCCGGCCGCGGCATCGCGCTTCTGCGCGAAGCCGGCATCGAGGTTGATACCGGCGTGCTGGAAGAGGAGGGCAGGCGCTCGCTCGCCGGCTATCTCACCCGGCAGACGAAGAACCGGCCCTATGTGACTCTGAAGCTTGCCGTTTCCGCCGACGGCATGATCGGCCGCAAAGGCGAGGGACAGATCGCCATCACCAGTCCTCTCGCCCGCGCACAGGTCCAGGCGCTCCGCGCTGAAACCGACGCCATCCTCGTCGGCATCGGCACGGCGATCGCCGACGACCCGGAACTGACGGTGCGCGTGCCGGGCCTGCAATCGCTGTCGCCGGTGCGTGTCGTGCTTGATCCGCGGCTTGATTTGCCGCTCGGCAGTAAACTTGTGCGTTCAGCACGAGAGGTGCCGACCATTGCCGTTGCAGGCGAGGCACCCCCCTTTATCCTGCCCGACATCTCTCCTACGAGGGGCGAGATAGATGAGGTGAACGCTCGCCCGCATTCTTCCGCCGGGACCGACGCCACCACTGATGAGGTGCCAGTAGAAGCGAGCTGCGACAATCTGCCGATCCCTCCCCTGGTGGGGGAGATGCCCGGCAGGGCAGAGGGGGGTGAGGCTCGCGCCGAAGCCCTGCGGGCTGCAGGCGTTGAAATTCTCTATTGCCATCCTTACCATCCCGAAGTGCTGCTTCCGGCGCTCGCCTCACGCGGCATTTCCTCGCTCGTCGTCGAAGGCGGTGCGAAGACGGCGCGGCTTTTCCTCGACGCCGGTCTCGTCGATCGAATCCAGCTTTACCAGGGCCAGCTCATCATCGGCGAGGGCGGTATTGAATCGCCATTGACGAAGACCGATATGCCATCCGGTTTTGCCCATAGAGGCACATTCATGTTCGGCGACGACCGGCTGGACGAATACGAAAGAGAATTTTGATGTTCACCGGAATTGTCACCGATATCGGCATGATCGAATCCGTTTCTCCCATGAACGAGGGTGTGAAGCTCCGCGTCGTGAGCAATTACGACCCTAAGACAATCGATATGGGCGCGTCGATTTCCCATTCGGGCATCTGCCTGACGGTGACCGGCCTGCCGGACGAAGGCAGCAACGGGCGTTGGTTCGAGGTGGAGGCCTGGGAAGAGGCTCTGAGGCTCACGACGCTTGCAAGCTGGAAGGAAGGCACCAGCGTCAATCTCGAGCGTTCTCTGAAGATCGGCGACGAACTCGGCGGCCACATCGTCTCAGGGCATGTCGACGGCAAGGCAGAAATCCTGTCGGTGACTACGGAAGGCGATGCGACCCGCTTCCGTCTGCGCGCCCCGGAGCATCTTGCGAAGTTCGTGGCGCCCAAAGGCTCGATCGCGCTCGATGGTACGTCGCTGACGGTCAACGCCGTCGAAGGCACGGATTTCGATGTGCTTCTCATTCGCCATACTTTGGAAGTCACGACATGGGGCGAGCGAGAGGCCGGCGATTTCGTCAATTTCGAGGTCGATACGATGGCGCGCTATGCCGCTAGGCTGGCTGAATTCCCTGCCGCGAAAGCAGAATGATTTCGCCGTGATAATCGGTACGTGCCACCTCGCGGAAGCCGAGCTTTTCCGCGACGCGTAGCGAAGCTGCGTTTTCCGGGCTGACGATGCAGGTCATCTCCTTGCCGGGGAAATGACAGTCAGCCCATGCGATCAGCGCCGTGAGCGCTTCTGTCGCATAGCCCCTTCCGTGTGCGGAAGGCAGCAACACCCATCCGGTTTCCAGTGTTTCCTCGATGGGTGGAGACATCTCACGTCGGGCTTCGTGGAAGCCTGCTTCGCCGATCAGCCGCCCGCTTTGCTTTTCCTCGATGATCAGAAAGCCGAAACCCATATGATGCCACATGCCGCTCGCCCTTATGAGGCGGGACCATGTCTGCTCGCGTGTCGATGGCACGCCGCTGATATAGCGAACGACGTCCGCATCTGCCCATAAGTGTATGTAGGCATCGAAATCGTCGAGCCGGTGCGGCCGCAGAATCAACCGTTTCGTTTCGATGGTCGGAACATTGATCATCTTGGATATCGTTTCTGTGAACACCTGTCTCACGCGCCTGCTTCGCCGTCCCAGTAGTCGAGATCGTTCTCCGCGCGCCCGATGAAGCGGAAGCGCCCGACGTCATGATTTGTCTTGGCGAGGAATTTTTGGGAATCCGGGTATTCGACGATCTCCGTCTTCGCCATCGTGGAGATGCCGAGATAGATCAGCGTCGTGCTGCCGGTATTGAGGATCTGGTGTGCCGTTTCCTTCCCGCCGGCAGGCGCGCCGAGCGTGTCGCCTTTCCTGATGGGGTAACGTTCGCTTCCAAAACGGTATTCGCCTGTCCCTTCGATTACGAAGAACAGCTCATCCTCGACATGGTGATTGTGGAACGGACAGCTCGATTTGCCGGGCGGCACCTCGTTGTAGCTGATCCCGAGATTGGAAAGGCCAAGCAGGCGGCCGAAGGATGTGTCGGCGCCCTCGTAGAGCGCGCCCTGTTGCCACCGCTCCAGTGTCAGGTCGGCAATATTGAGAACCGGTTTGATGTCCCGTGGCATGTCTTTTCCCCTTTTGCAGGGACGAACAGACCATCAATTCGGGATGGTTTTCAATAGGCGTCAGTAGAATTGTCGGGGAGGGCGGCGCAGCGATCTGCGCCGCCCTGCGCCGATCAGTCGGTATAGAAGGTAATGCTGCCATCGGCCGCCTGTTCGGCATTGATGACGTTGCGGACATTGACTCCGTCATTGCCGAGCTTGCGCGTCAGCATCTTGTTGGCGTCGATCGATGCCTGAATCTGGCGCACTTCCTTGGCCGAGCGTGGCGGAGCGGAGCGCGGACCATATGCTTCGGGGCTTGCGTCGTGCCAGTTGTAGAAATGCTTTACGTTGAAGTCGTTACCCCGGAAATTGCGGAGCGTCTGTTCGATGCCCGATGGGCTGTTCATGCCAAAGCTTTCCGCACGGCTGACGCCGGCAAGCGCGAGGGAGGAGAACGCGGAAACGATGGCGATTGTGGCAACGCGGTTCATGATGGTATCCTTTCATCTGCTATGACGGTCGGCTGTCGTGCAGGGGATCGTCAGCGTTACGCTTGTTGAGTTGGGTCGGCCACAGCGTGGAATCAAGAGCTAAACACCTGAAATAACATTACAAATTGTTCATAACGATTGCCTTCGATTTGCCGTTTTCAAGGTGCTTGCGAGCGTGCATGGCAAACGGCCGGCGTATATTTCCGCTATCCTCTTGCAGAGATTTCCGGCCATGATCCGAATTTGCTTGCCATTCATCGAAAGGCATGTTTTGACCGCGGCCTGCCAAATGGCAAAGTCCTCAGAAACCGAAGGTGATGCATGGCGCGAGATAACGCTCCCCATATTTTGATCGTCGAAGCCCGCTTCTACGACGACATGGCCGACGCTCTTCTGGAAGGGGCAACCTTTGCGCTCAAGGAAGCCGGCGCGAGCTACGATGTCGTCACCGTTGCAGGAGCTCTGGAGATTCCGCCGGCGATTGCCATGGCGCTTGACGGCGCCGACAATGGCGGCACGCAATATGACGGCTATGTCGCTCTCGGCATGGTCATCCGCGGCGAGACCTACCACTTCGACATCGTGTCGAACGAATCCTCCCGCGCATTGATGGATCTCGCCGTCAGCGAATCCCTTGCCATCGGCAACGGCATCCTGACGGTCGAAAACGATGAGCAGGCTTGGGCACGCGCCCGCCGCTCGGACAAAGACAAGGGCGGCTTTGCCGCTCGCGCAGCTCTCACGATGATCGAGCTGAAGAAGAAACTGGGTGCATACGAATGACTAGTGAAAATCCGGAGCGTCAGGTAAAGGCGGCAAACCAGCGCGGCGCTGCGCGTCTGGCTGCTGTTCAGGCGCTCTACCAGATGGATATCGGCGGCACCGGTGTTCTGGAAATCGTCGCCGAATATGAGGCTCACCGCCTCGGTCAAGAAATCGACGGCGAGACCTATCTCAAGGCCGATGCCGCGTGGTTCCGTTCCATCGTTTCCGGCGTGGTGCGCGAGCAGCTTCGTCTGGATCCTTTGATCGCCTCTGCCCTGCAGGACGACTGGGCGTTGTCGCGCCTCGACAGCACCGTGCGCGCGATCCTGCGCGCCGGCGTTTTCGAACTTCTCGACCGCAAAGACGTGCCGGTGGCCGTGATCGTTACGGAATATGTCGAGATCGCCCAGGCTTTCTTCGAGGATGACGAGCCGAAGCTCGTCAATGCCGTGCTCGACCGCATCGCCAAACAGGTGCGCGGCGAAACGAAGAAGTAAGCCTTCCGTCCGCTATCGGACCATTTCGCGCTTTACGTTGCGCTGCAAGGGTTTTCGTCCCTTGCGGTCTTGACGTCGTGTTTCCCACCCCGCAATCTCCGCACGCAAAGCTAGAGCGTTTCTGTGGAGAGAAGACGATTCGGCTGCGTTCGTGGCCGGAGGGAGGAGTGCTCCGGCACTTTTGGAGGAAAGAGCGAAATGATAATTCTTTTATGCGTAATTGCATGCGGTCTGCTCTCGGTGGTTTATGCCATCTGGGCAACCCGCTCGGTGCTGGCGGCCGATCAGGGAAACAGCCGCATGCAGGAAATCGCGGGGTATATCCGTGAAGGGGCGCAGGCCTATCTCATGCGCCAGTACAAGACGATTGCGATCGTCGGCATCGTTGTTTTCATCGCAGCCTGGCTGCTTCTCTCCGGCATGGCCGCCATCGGCTTTCTGATCGGCGCCGTGCTTTCCGGTGCCGCCGGCTTTATCGGCATGCACGTCTCCGTTCGCGCCAACGTCCGCACGGCGCAGGCCGCATCGCACAGCCTCTCGGCCGGCCTCGATATCGCCTTCAAATCCGGTGCCATCACCGGCATGCTCGTCGCCGGTTTG
The DNA here is from genome assembly GCF_056279705.1 of Rhizobium sp. USDA 4016. Lineage (NCBI taxonomy): Bacteria > Pseudomonadati > Pseudomonadota > Alphaproteobacteria > Hyphomicrobiales > Rhizobiaceae > Rhizobium > Rhizobium sp. USDA 4016. The sequence continues at coordinate 2,495,305 of NZ_JBWCCY010000004.1, read as the reverse complement.
GCACTGCTCGGCGTATCCATCTATTATTTCATCCTGACCGGCCTGCTCGGCCATGAAAGCGGTTCGCGCGAAGTCATCGATGCGCTTGTGGCGCTCGGCTTCGGTGCCTCGCTGATCTCGATCTTCGCTCGTCTGGGCGGCGGCATCTTCACCAAGGGTGCCGATGTCGGCGGGGATCTCGTCGGCAAGGTCGAGGCAGGCATTCCGGAAGACGACCCGCGCAACCCGGCGACGATCGCAGATAATGTCGGCGACAACGTCGGCGACTGCGCCGGCATGGCCGCCGACCTTTTCGAGACCTATGCCGTTTCCGTTGTCGCAACCATGGTTCTTGCCTCAATCTTCTTTGCCGGGGCACCGATCCTGCAGTCGGCGATGGTCTATCCGCTGGCAATCTGCGGCGCCTGCATCCTCACCTCGATCGTCGGTACCTTTTTCGTCAAGCTTGGAACCAACGGCTCGATCATGGGCGCACTCTATAAGGGCCTTATCGTCACCGGCCTCCTGTCGATCGTCGGCCTAGGCGCTGCAACATCGTTGACGGTGGGCTGGGGGGCGCTCGGACAGGCCGGCGGTGTGGATGTTACCGGTACCAATCTCTTCTTCTGCGGCCTCGTCGGCCTCTTGGTAACGGCGCTCATTGTCGTCATCACCGAATATTATACCGGCACCAACAAACGCCCGGTCAATTCGATCGCCCAGGCATCCGTGACCGGCCACGGCACCAACGTCATCCAGGGCCTTGCGGTCTCGCTGGAATCGACGGCGCTGCCTGCGATCGTCATCGTCGCCGGTATTATCGGCACCTACCAGCTCGCCGGCCTCTTCGGCACCGGCATCGCCGTCACCGCCATGCTCGGCCTTGCCGGTATGATCGTTGCGCTCGATGCCTTCGGTCCCGTGACCGACAACGCCGGCGGCATTGCCGAAATGTCCCATCTGCCGCCGGAAGTCCGCAAGTCGACGGACGCGCTCGACGCCGTCGGCAATACGACGAAAGCCGTGACAAAAGGCTACGCGATCGGCTCTGCCGGACTCGGCGCGCTGGTGCTTTTTGCGGCCTATTCCTATGACCTCAAATATTTTGCGGCAAATGGCGACAAGTTTCCCTACTTCGCAGGCATAGGGGAGATTTCATTCGATCTCTCCAACCCCTACGTGGTGGCCGGATTGATCTTCGGTGGGCTCATTCCCTACCTCTTCGGCGGTATCGCCATGACGGCCGTCGGCCGCGCCGCCGGCGCAATCGTCGAGGAAGTGCGCCGTCAGTTCAAGGAAAAGCCGGGCATCATGCAGGGCACGGAAAAGCCGGACTACGGCAAGGCCGTCGACCTTCTGACCAAGGCCGCAATCCGCGAGATGATCATCCCCTCGCTATTGCCGGTCCTGGCTCCGATCGTCGTTTATTTCGGTGTTCTGCTGGTCTCCGGCTCCAAGGCCTCGGCCTTCGCCGCACTCGGCGCATCGCTCCTCGGCGTCATTATCAACGGCCTGTTCGTCGCCATCTCGATGACGTCGGGCGGCGGTGCATGGGACAACGCGAAGAAGTCCTTCGAGGACGGCTTCGTCGACAAGGACGGCGTCCGCCACATGAAGGGCTCGGACGCACACAAGGCCTCCGTCACCGGCGATACGGTCGGCGATCCTTACAAGGACACCGCAGGTCCAGCCGTCAATCCGGCGATCAAGATCACCAATATCGTCGCCTTGCTGCTCTTGGCGGTCTTGGCCTGATCGAAGAAGAAACCCGCCGGAGCGATCCGGCGGGATTCTTTGTTGGGTCGGATATTTATCGGATACTTGCAGGATTCTGCGGATTGCCTGAAGGCGTTCCGAACAGGCTCTTTGCTGCACCGCCCGCGCCGCCTGCCAGAACCTGCTGCAGGAAGGTCAGTTCGCGGCCGCCGGTCGGGGTCACGCGCGAAATCGTGTCGAAGACCCTGCCGTCCTGGAGCGTGTAATTCGCGCGGCGCGTGACGACGCCGTCCTTATCGAAGTAGATCGCAAGCACGCTCTGGTCGACGACCTTCAGTTTCTGGAAGGCGACGGAGCGCGTGCGCTTCTGCGAGATGTAATAGAAGACCTCGGTGTCGAACGTTGCCGTCGTCGAAGGCGTGCCGAGCGACAGAAGCACCTGTTCGCGGCTCGAGCCTTCCGGAACGAGATTGAGGGATTGCTCGTCGACGATATAGCCGCCGTTAAGCACTGTTCCCGTTTGGCAACCTGTGAGGCCCGCTGAGGCAATCATGATGGCGATGGCTGCGCTGCTGAAGAATCTTATGTCAGACTTGAAATACCGTTTCTTCAACGACATCTACTCCCTTGAGGTCTCGATAGGCAGCTTTCCGGCCCTGCAATCACCGCTGATGCAAAACCTTTGTGGCCTTTCCGGGGTCGAATACTCCCAATTCCCCGAGATCGAGCCGACAAGGGCGCTGTCCCGAAAGTGGCCACCTTCGGCATTGCAATTCGCGCCTGCTTCGGTAAACCAGCTTTCGAAATCATGCAACACGGCCCACGCAACTCCGCGTGAAGAACGAGGCTTTTCCGGAAGAAACAATGATCTTCGGGCTCTTTCGCAAGAAAAACAACAATCAGGCGATCGTCGAACGGCAGTATTCGGTACTGACTGCCGCAGCCCGTATGCCGGAATTCTACGAGACCATGCATGTTCCGGACACCGTGATGGGCCGTTTCGAGATGCTGTCGCTGGTGATGATCCTCTTCTTCCGCCGCACACGCTCCTGCGAAACCAGCGGACAGGAGATTGCCCAGGAGATCGTCGATGCCTTCTTTGAGGATATCGACCATTCGATCCGCGAACTCGGCATCAGCGACAACGGGGTGCCGAAACGCATGAAGAAGCTTGCCGGCATGTTCTACGGACGTCTCGAGTCCTATTCGGCGGCAATCGATAGCGGCGACCGCGCGGCCCTTGCCGCAGCCCTTAACCGCAATATCCATCCGCAAGCCGCCGACGCTTACGACATGACGGCGCTTGCCAACTGGATGTTTGACGCCGAAGCCGATCTGTCGGCCCAGTCCGAGGAGCGGATCGCCACCGGCTCGGCGACGCTGCCACAGGCAGCGTAAGGAGGACGCCATGAAACATCGCAACGACGACATTGCATTTTCTTACCTCGTCAAGGTCGGCCATATCTCCGCAAACCCTGTCGAAGTGCACCTCAAGGCAGACGAGAAGGAGCGGAAAGCGCTTGCCGAACGCTGGGATGTACTGTCCGTCGACGATCTGCGTGCGGACCTGCAGATCAATCGCTGGAAGAAGGATGGCGTCCGCGTGAAGGGCAGGGTGCAGGCAAAGATCGTTCAGGCCTGCGTGGTGACGCTCGACCCGGTACCTGCCGATATCGACGAGCAGTTCGAGCAGATCTACGTGCCCGAGAATTCGAAACTCGCGCGGCACCCGGCCAATGATGCCGGCGAAATGGTTCTCGATCCCGACGGGCCGGACCTGCCTGAAACCTTCTTTGGCGACACGATCGACGCGGGAGAAGTGGTGATGGAATTCGCCGCGCTGGCGATCGATCCCTATCCCCGCAAGAAGGGTGTCGAGTTCTCCGGCCATATCGAAGATACGGGGGAAAACGATAAGAAGCCTTCTGCCTTTGCGGTACTCAAGGATTGGCAGAAGGACTGAACACCCGTGGGGTATTTGACACAATTCAGTTGTAAGCGATAGGAAAACCGGTATTTTGGCCGAAATTTTCGCTCCCCTCAGGCGAAAGAAAAGGATCAGGGACGCGTGATCAGAATATCTCTCGACCTCATGGGTGGCGACTTTGGTCCCCAGGTTGTCATCCCCGGTGCCGCGAAAGCATTGGAAAGGCATCCGGATATCTCCTTCGTCTTTTTTGGACTGAAAGAGCAGTGCGATCCGGTTCTCGCCAAGTTTCCGAAGGTGAGGGAAAAGTCCGTCTTCCACGATTGCGAACTTGCCGTTCGCATGGACGAGAAGCCCAGTCAGGCGCTGCGCCGCGGCCGATATATTTCCACCATGTGGCGCTCGATCGAGGCCGTGAAGACGGGCGACGCTGATGTCGCCGTTTCCGCGGGCAACACCGGCGCTCTGATGGCCATGGCAAAGTTCTGTCTGCGCACGATGGCCAATATCGAGCGCCCGGCGATTGCGGCCATTTGGCCGACGCTGCGGGGCGAGAGCATCGTTCTCGATGTTGGCGCGACGATCGGCGCTGATTCTCAGCAGCTGATGGACTTCGCCCTGATGGGCGGCGCCATGGCGCGCGCCCTCTTCGAACTCGAACGGCCGACGATCGGCCTGCTGAACGTCGGCGTCGAAGAGATGAAAGGCCAGGAAGAAGTCAAGGAAGCAGGCCGGCTGCTTCGCGAGGCCAATATCGATTCGCTCGAATATTCCGGTTTCGTCGAAGGCGACGACATCGGGAAAGGCACCGTCGATGTCGTCGTGACCGAAGGCTTTTCGGGCAATATCGCCTTGAAGGCGGCAGAAGGTACGGCAAAACAGATCGCCGCATACCTGCGTGCCGCGATGTCCCGCACGCTGCTTGCCAGGATCGGCTATCTCTTTGCCAAGAGCGCCTTCGACATGCTTCGCGAAAAGATGGACCCGAGCAAGGTCAATGGCGGCGTATTCCTTGGTCTCAACGGCATCGTCATCAAGAGCCATGGCGGTGCCAATGCAGACGGCATCGCTGCTGCCATCGAGGTCGGCTATGATATGGCCAAGAATGGCCTCAATCAGAAAATAGAAAACGATCTCAAGAAATATCATGCCAAGCGGTTACCCCCGATGGGGCCGGAAGCCGCATGAGCAACGAGGTTTAACCAGAATGATCCGTTCAGTGGTTCGCGGGTTCGGAGCCGCACTTCCGAAACGCGTAATGACCAATCGCGAGATGGAAGATGTCGTCGATACGTCTGACGAGTGGATCGTCCAACGCACCGGCATCCGCCAGCGACATATCGCAAGCGATGACGAGACCACGTCTTCGCTCGGCGAGCGGGCCGCGCGTGCGGCGCTCGACAAGGCAGGGATGACACCTGCCGATATCGATCTCATCATCTGCGCCACCTCGACGCCGGACAACACTTTCCCGGCGACGGCGGTCAATATCCAGAACCGTCTCGGCATGCACCACGGCTTCGCCTTCGACGTTCAGGCGGTCTGCACCGGCTTCGTCTATGCCGTGACGACGGCCGACGCCTATATCCGTGGCGGCCTCGCCAGGCGTGCCCTCGTGATCGGTGCGGAAACCTTCTCGCGCATCCTCGACTGGAACGACCGCACCACCTGCGTGCTTTTCGGCGACGGCGCCGGCGCGATCGTGATCGAGGCTGCCGAAGGTGAGGGTACGACAGCCGATCGCGGCATCCTGACGGCGCATCTTCGCTCCGATGGCTCGCACAAGGAGAAACTCTTCGTCGATGGCGGCCCGTCCACCACCGGCACCGTCGGCAAGCTGCGCATGGAAGGCCGCGAGGTCTTCAAATATGCCGTCGGCATGATCACCGACGTGATCCAGGCCGCCTTCGATTCGACGGGTACGACCGCCGAAGATCTCGACTGGCTTGTGCCGCACCAGGCGAACCGCCGCATCATCGACGGCTCCGCCAAGAAGCTGCATATTGCCCCCGAGAAAGTCGTCATCACTGTCGACCTGCACGGCAACACCTCGGCCGCCTCGATCCCGCTCGCACTTGCCACTGCAGCAGGCGATGGACGCATCAAGAAAGGCGATCTGGTGATGCTGGAGGCGATGGGCGGCGGCTTCACCTGGGGTGCTTTGCTGCTGCGCTGGTGACGGCGAAGAATCGCAAAAAACTGGCGACGAACAAGAGCTTGACCGTAAGGCGCAAGACAAATAGTCTTTGCTCGCATTTAAAAAATATTTTGTAGAATTGGCGGGGAGACCATGACCGGAAAGACAGTTACGCGAGCAGACCTGGCGGAATCGGTTTTCCGGAAGGTCGGTCTCTCCAGGACCGAATCCGCCGAACTCGTCGAGACCGTGCTCGACGAAATCTGCAACGCCATCGTCCGTGGCGAAACCGTCAAGCTTTCCTCCTTCGCCACCTTCCAGGTCCGCGATAAGAACGAGCGCATCGGCCGCAACCCCAAGACGGGCGAAGAAGTGCCGATCTCGCCCCGCCGGGTGATGACCTTCAAGGCTTCGAACGTCCTGAAGACCCGTATTCTCAAGGCGCACACCCTGCGCAAGGTCAAGCAGAAGCCCGCAAATCCGGCCATGTAAGGGTGCAATGGGATAAGTTGAATATCCGTCCCTGATTGCTGCCTCCTGATCATTTTTCTCCAACCGCGCTTTCCGGCTTGTGGGCTATGCGAAGACATGACTTGAATTCAACGCCGCAAACCGTTGAAATATGATGAGTCGCGGTTTGGACCGCCCCGGTGATCGCGTAGGGAGTACGACCTTGGACAAGAGCCCCGATGCCTTCCGAACAATCAGCGAAGTCGCTGACGACCTCGATCTGCCGCAACACGTTCTGCGTTTTTGGGAAACGCGCTTTCCGCAGATAAAGCCAATGAAGAGGGGCGGCGGGCGCCGCTATTACCGGCCGGAAGACGTGGATCTGCTGAAGGGCATCCGCCATCTCCTTTACGACCATGGCTATACGATCAAGGGCGTTCAGAAGCTCCTGAAGACAAACGGCAACAAGTTCGTCGTCGCTGTCGCGCAAGGCGATCTCGCCAGCGTCGAGGCGCTTGCGGCGGGCGGCAGGGACAGCGCTCCGGGTGAACCGCGCGTCGGCATTGCGGAGGAGGATCAGCTGGTCGGCCGCGCAAAGCCGCCGATTACCCGCCGCTTCTTCAATTTCGTCGCCGGCGACGACGATCAGTCTGAAGTCTCGCTCGGCAAGTCGAGCGTCAGCAAGGAGGACAGGGCGCTTCTGCAGGAGGCGCTCTACGATCTTCTGGAATGCAAGCGCCTTCTCGATCAGGTGCGCTAAAAATCGTTGCGCCCTGGGAATGCGGTCCGTGACCAGGTACTGGACGGTGATCACCAGCTCGGCCTGACGTCGGCCAATTCCCAGGCGGCATCGTCGACGTCGATTGCCTCTCCCGTGGAAAATGTCGCCGGAAGCAGCGTCTTTCCGACGGGAGGGCAGGCCAATCCGGCGCTACCAGCGGTCGTGCTCGCCATGCGGCTGGCGGAACAGCTGCCGCGTCATGCGCCGGGAAGGCTATTCATCGCCGGCTCTGGGCTCAAAACATTGAGAAGGCTTCCTGAGGATGGAACACCTGTGCTGTCTGCTGCTCTGGGAGGGACATGGGCGCGAAGCTGTGAGCTTCGCGCCTGATCTGGTCACTCGAGGATTTGAATGACACGGTGCGTCTGAGGTTCGACGATCACTCTTCGATCGTTGACGACGGTATAAGCATAACCGTCCATATCCGGGACCTCGTGGATTTCGACGGTCTCCGGAAGCATCGTTCCGACGACGACATCGCCCTCATAGACGACAGAAGGTACCTGCTGCTCCATCACATAGGTGCGAACTTCGCCCGGCAAGACGATGGCGCCGGTGGGTGCAGGGTCGACGATTACCGTACTCTGTGCGAAGGCGGCAGAGCAGACCGTCAGTGTTACGGCGGCCGTAGCCAGCATGGTCTTGCGCATAGGACAAATCTCCTTTTCCTACCCAGCCTTGATGAAAAAACGCCCCCACGGGTCCGTTGTTCCGGAAAAGGTCACAGCCGCCTGCTGCTTCGGCGCTGACGTGGCACCGATCTTGGCAAAGCCGCCGGTATCTGTTTAGAGAGGATCGCACGAAAGGACTCGTGCTGAGAGCCGCCAGAAAAACGGGAGAGACAATCCTGATCTCCGTCCGCCTTTCTGCTTACTAAGCCCCATTTCACAAGGAATTCCCCTGTGTCCTCTTTCAATGTACCCGGCAAAGCCTACGATGCATTCCTCTTCGACATGGACGGCACGCTGCTTAACTCCATAGCGGTCGTCGAGCGCATCTGGGGCGATTGGGCAAAGGATCACGGCCTCGAGCCCGAAGTGTTCCTGAAGACGATACACGGCGTCCGTGCCAGCGACACCATCCGTCAACTGGCGCTTCCCGGTGTGGATCCGGTGCTTGAAGCGAAAAAACTCCTGATCGAGGAAATGGAAGACGTCGACGGTATCGTGCAGATCCCCGGCGCAATCCGCTTTCTGAACGGCATTCCCGCCGACAGATGGGCGATCGTCACCTCCGCCCCATTTGAACTCGCCAAGCGACGCATGGCCGCCGCCGGCATCCCGATGCCGAAGGTCATCGTCACCGGCGAGGAAGTCCAGGCAGGCAAGCCCAGCCCGGAATGCTACCTGCTCGGCGCCAGCCGCCTGGGTGTCGATCCGAAACGCTGCTTGGTCTTCGAAGACGCGGTTGCGGGCATACTTGCAGGAGAAGGTGCAGGAGCCGATGTCACCGTCATTACCGCGACACATGCCACGCCCTTCGAAACACCGCATTTCTCGATTGCGGACTACGAGGCATGGACCGTGAAGAAAATCGGCGGCATCGGATACGGAATCGTCGGAGCCTAAGTGGCACATCGGCTTTTTGCGCGGAGTACGGCTTTTTCCGCTTGCATTGGGCGACACGAAAAACTAAACGAAACAAGCTGTTTCGGCAGGTCGAGGCGTAGCGCAACCAGGTAGCGCACTTGACTGGATCAAGGGGCGCTGGTTCGATATAAGGATCAGCGAAATTGTTGAGGCCTACCGAATGACGCATATGACGGAATGTAGCGCAGTCTGGTAGCGCACTTGACTGGGGGTCAAGGGGTCGTCGGTTCAAATCCGGCCATTCCGAGATTTTTACTCGTTAATTCAACGAGTTATCTTTGGGAATCCGAAAGGCGGCTGGTGGGGCAAGCGTCCGACTGGCCGCTATTTCTATCTGGAACAGTTACTTCGAGAGCTCGTCATGGAGCGGAGCCGGAAGAAACCGGCCGCTCGCGACAGCGTGATTAGCTGTTATCATGAACCGCCGTTTTTCCCGGAACAAGCCCGTCTTCTTAGGGTTAGCCTGCCGTCACCCACGCAACACTGGAGGACGTTATGCGTATGAAACTTTTAGCAGCATCCATTCTGGCCCTCGGCATGGCAACATCGGCTTCCTATGCCCAGAGCCAAGGCGCTCCGGCCAGCTCAACGAATTCGCCCCCATCGGTGCAGGAAGGGGAAGACTATCCTTTCGGCAACACTAGCAATGCGCCTGCTCCGGTTGATCCCAATGTAACCGGCAGCACGACCATGACACGGGGAGGCTCCATGGAAAGCAATTGCTCTGCGTACGACAAGGCGCGGACCTCTCCTGGCCGCGGCGACGACCAGACCGCCATGGCAGAACTATGCGGTAACAAGTAACCGATGTGCTTCCAAGGAAAGGCCGGTGTCGCACCGGCCTTTCCTTTTGCTTGTGTCCACTCAATCGGCGCTGTCGACCACATCACGCCGTCTTACGAGCTTGAGGCTTCTGTCCGGTTGAATGATGTAGGTTTCCTCCACCCATCGGCCGGTCGGGTCGATAAATTGATGGGGCAGAACAGAGCCGGGCGGCGATTTGCTAAGCCGCACCGGTGGCTGGCCTCCATATGTGATGCTTCCGCGTATCGGCTCAATTCCTTCGGAGCCGCTGGTGCAGCCGGATAACACCAGTGAAGCTATCAAAATCGTCGGTCGAATTCCCATTACTGTTGGCCTTCAAATGTTTTGCCGTGTAACGGAGGAACGTTCCGTGTCGCGCGCCTCTGGCGCACGAAGTAAATGGTGCTCTGTTTTATGCAGGAAAGCGTAAGCTCGACTGGCATGCAAAAAAAGCACGCAGAAGGGGACCGGCACAAGCGCAGGCGCGCCGGAAACCCAGCCTGCGACCCCGAGACATTTGTTCCAGTTGCCAAGCCGGAAATCGGCGCGCATATTATCTATATCGTCGGCCATGGATGGGCGGCTGGCGAATGATGCAGTTGTGCTTTCGCCCTCATGGGAAGTGCGGCTCGATGCTCGATACACCTTTTCATCCCCGTGATCTGCCGCTCTTTTCGGAAGACCTAGATGTGATTTCCGGAGTGTTGGATGTCGTTTGCAAGGCGAGGGGACTAAGCCGCAACACGCCCGAAGCCGAGCACCTCGGCGCGCTGATCATCCAGCTCTATCGCCAGGGTGCCAAGGACAGCACGAAACTCGCCGCCCTTGCGAAGGCCTATCTCTAGCCCTCACTTTTCCTCGACGGAAATGCCGTTCTGGCCGATGCGAAGTTCGATGCCATCGGGCTTGCGTTCCTCATTGAAAATATAGGCGCCAAGGCCGACAATGACGACGACCAAGGCGCCGACGACGAAATAGAGACCATTGTTGCGGTTCAAGATGTTTTCCCCAACGTTTTGATATCGAAGGAAAAACGCGTGAACATCCCTTTGGTTCCTTGTGCGGGCCACACTCAGTCGTCGTTGGTGGCGTTGAGGTTTTCGGGGCGGATGCCGTCGTCGCTTGACGTGCGCGCCCGCAAACGCACACCGGGGCCGCCCTCGTCCTGATTGCCGCTTGCGATAAAGATCACGCCGGCTGCTTCCAGCGCGTGCTTGGCGGCAAGGAATGCGCCGGGCTCGCCCATTCCGTCGCCGTCTTCGAGTGCCTCTATAGCTTCCGGCGTCAGGCCGGACGCAGCGGCAAGCTCATCGATGCTCATCCCGGTCATGGCGCGCGCGCCGCGTATCTGCATTCCTGTGATCATGCTTGGAAGTTTAGCGCGAATGCCGCCGTTCTCAAGTACTTAGGCCGCGCTATGGCCGGGGAAGCTCTGCCGGTGGCGATGTTCGAGCGCGGCGCACCCCCAGACGATGCCGAAAAGAAGATAGACATGCCGCCAATGGTCGATGTCGATCACGTTGCCGATGACCGCGTGGCCGATGATGCAGATCCAGGCGATCATCAGATAAGGCTGCCAGGGCCGATCCCTGAGGAGGTTCTTGAGGCCGAGGTAAAGCGTCCACACGAGGAGCGACACGTAGGAGACGAAGCCGAGCCAGCCATAGGTCGTCAGCGTCTTCAGCCAGATATTGTGCTCGTCTTCCGGAAAGATGGTGCCGAACACCATCGGGCCGAGACCGAGCGGCCTTTCCATCATCATCTGAAAGCCGATGCGGTGGCGGTCGAAACGGCCGAGATATTCGCCGTCATATTCCTGGACGAGCTGTGCGCGGGTGCTGAACAAATCGCTGACCTGCGGGAATTGAAGCGCGATCAGAAGGGCTGCGACCATCAAAACGATCGCCAGAAGCGAGAGGATGAGGATGCGCAGCCGGAAAGCGCCGCTTCGCTCCTTCAAGAGCATCAGGAAGATGAGCAGCACCACACCGAGCAGGAAGAGGCCCCAGGCGGCGCGCGAGAAGGACAGGAATACGCCGAGCGCAACGATCAGCAGGGCGGCGGCGCGCAACGGCGAGGTCTTCAGGTCGCGCGTCAATATACCGTGGATGAGATAGAGGGACGGTACGACGAGGAACGGTCCGAAGACGTTCGGATCCTGGAATGCGCCCTTCGCGCGGTCGTAGAGCGTGAAGACCTCGGCGCCGGGAAAGGCATGGAAATATCCAAGTATACCGAGCAACGAGGTGATGACGGCTGCAAAGACCCAGGCATTGAAGATCAGCGGCAGCCGCTTGGCGCTGTCTTCGATGATGGCCGCATAGAAGACCGAGGTCAGGGCAAGGAAGGTCGAGACCGCGACATACATCGGCCCGCCGGTCATGTCCTTCATTTGCGTCAGTGAAAGCATGCCGCCGACATTGAAGGTCAGGAGCAGGGTCAGAAGCATCGCGGTGAAGCGCGAGATTCGGAGACCGAGGATGAACCAGATGCCGACGAGCCCCGCCATCCACAGTTCGTAAGGCGCAGGCTCATTGATGACGAAGCCAGCGAGGAAGACGCCGAAGGCAACCATCGCCGAGCCGATGAAGCGCAGTGCGGCGCGCTGCGGTTGGGCGACGTGGGAATATGCCGCCTCGATCGCGCTCAATAGGCGTTTTCCGTGTTGAGCAACCGCACCGGCGTCAGGAACAGTATCTTGAGATCGAACCAGAGCGACCAGTTCTCGATATAGTAGAGGTCGTAGGCGGTGCGGAACTTGATCTTGTCGTCATTGTCGATCTCGCCGCGCCAGCCGTTGATCTGCGCCCAGCCGGTCACGCCGGGCTTCACGCGGTGACGGGCGAAATAGCCTTCCACGATGTCGCCCCAGGCGCGATCTTTGGTCTGCGCCAGGACTGCATGCGGCCGGGGGCCGACGAGCGAGAGATCGCCTTTCAGCACATTGAACAGTTGCGGCAATTCATCGATCGAGGACTTGCGGATGAAGCGGCCGACCGGCGTCACGCGCGGATCGCCCTTGGTCACTACGACCTTGGCATTGTGATCGCTCATGTTGGTGTACATCGAACGGAACTTGAAGACGTTGATGACCTCATTGTTGAAGCCGTGCCGCTTCTGCATGAAGAAGACTGGACCCTTGGACGTCAGCTTGATTGCAATGGCCGTCAGGATCATCACCGGCCAGAGCAAAGCAAGCGCAAGCGATGCGAAGAAGATGTCGAAGCCGCGTTTGGCGACAGAGTCCCAATCGCGGATCGGCTTCTTGAAAATGTCGAGCATCGGCACGGAGCCGATATGCGAATAGGCACGCGGCCGGAACCGCAGGCGGTTGGCATGTGCCGCAAGGCGGATATCGACCGGCAGGATCCAAAGTTTTTTGAGAAGCTGCAGGATGCGCGCCTCGGCGCTGAGCGGCAGCGCGATAATCAGCATGTCGATCCGGGTCAGCCGTACGAATTCGACCAGTTCGGCAACGGTGCCGAGCTTCGGATAGCCGGCGACCATGACCGGCGAGCGCTTCTCGCCCCGGTCGTCGAAGATGCCGCATATGCGGATGTCGTTGTCTGCCTGCTGCTCGAGAACGCGGATCAGATCCTTGGCAGGTTCGCCGCCGCCGACGATCACGGCGCGGCGCTCCATGACGCCGTTGCGCGCCCAGTTTCGGATGCCGTAGGCGACCAGGAAGCGTGAGCCGAGCAGGAAGATTGAGGCAAGCGAGAACCAGGCGACATGCAGGTTTATCTCTGCCCATGCGAGATCGCGGAAGAGCGAAAAGATCACTTCCGTTACGGCAAAGGCAGCCGCCCAGGCGCCGAAGATGCGCGGCAGCAGGCGAATGCGGGCCCGCAGCGCCGGAATGGAATAGGTATCCGAAAGCTGCAGCGCCATGACGCCCAACGCCGCCGCGGCGGCTGCTATGCCCGCCCGCGCGCCAAGGCTTTCGCTGCCGTCTCCAGGCCAGATCAGGAAGGCGAGCAGCCCGATTGCGAATTGCGAGACGAATTCGAAGAGGCGTAGCTGGCCGATGACCATCGACGGGGAACGCGTTCCCTCGCGGAACTGTTCGGCAATCTGCCGGGCATAGGCGTTGATCTCTCCCGGGGTTTCCTTCCCGCCACCGTCTGCGCTGGCAGCGGAAACCCGCTTGCGCAGGGCTTCCACGTCGAACTGATCGCTCTTTTCTGCTTTGTTCATAAGGCTTCAGCCGCTCGTTGTTTCACACGGCATTAGCAGAAAGGCCCTAAGAAAGATTTACGGATGCCTCATAGGTTTCGGAGGCTGAAGGACCCCTCCGCGAGCGCGTGGTACAGTTTCAGGACATCTCTTGCCATTACGGAAGAGGAAAAAACGGACTTCACCGAGTCGATCGAAGGCATCACGGCATTATGCCAGCCGGGTGTCGTCAGCGCGTCAGCCATGACGCGGGCTAGGTCATCCGCGTTGTCGGGCGCGACGAGGGCAGGGCTGCTCCTGCCGAGCACTTCCGGAATGCCGCCGACGCGGCTGGCGATGACCGTCTTTCCGGCGCCGAGCCCTTCGAGGATGATATAGGGCATTGCTTCGGCGCGGGATGGCACCACCAGGTTTTGCGCCATCGCGAAGGCTTCCTGCACACGCATCGGCGGCAGCATGCCGATACGCTTGCCGAGGCCGCGCTCGACCATCATGTCGCGGTATTTCTCCCGGTCCGGCCCGTCGCCGATCATCAGCGCGGAAAGAGGGCGACCAATCAGCCGCTCGGTCTTGGCAAATGCATCCACAAACAGATCGGGACCCTTAAGGTCCCGGAGCATGCCGACATAGATGAAATGTACGGCATCGGATCGTGTCGGAATGATCTGGAAATCCCGCTCCCCGATCCCGTTGTAGATCAGCCGCGTCATGGGTCTCGGCCGGCCCACTTTCTGCGCATAGGTGTCGCGCTCGTATTCGCAGATGAAGACGAGGGCATCAGTGAAATATTCCTGCAACCGCTCCATCCGCAGGACGAACTGTCCGGTGAGCGACGAGCGGGAATAGTGCAGGCTTCCGCCGTGGGCGGTATAGAGGCGGGCTACGCGATACCTGTTCACCCGCAAGGCTGAGCCGACAAGGCGCGCGAGCACGCCGCCCTTGGCGCCGTGTCCGTGCAGCACGTCCGGCCGCAAACTTTTGATTTTCTTGTATGTCTCCCATATCACGCCGATATCGGAAAGCGCCACGGAACGCCGGATCGGTATGCGCGTCAGCCCGAGCGAGAGAAAGGGACGGATATCGTCGAAAAGCCGGTCCTCGTGCTCGCCGCCGGTGGAGCTGTCGCAGAGGATGCCGATCTCATGCCCGGCCGTGCTGTGTTCTTCCACCAGATCGCGGACATGGCGAAATATCCCGCCGACGGGCGATCTGAAACAATGGAGTATGCGGAGGGGGCGCTGTTCTGCCATCAGCGATCAGAACAGCCGTTCGCGGACATAGATCGTGTCGCCGGCTATGATTGAGGACGAAATGTTGACGCGTCCGGTCAGCACCTGGCCGTTGATCTTGCGGGTGACGTCGACCGTGCCCTGATTGGCGCGGGAGGTGAAGCCGCCGGCAACGGCGATCGCGTTCTGCACCGTCATGCCCGGTACATAGGAATACTGGCCGGGCTGACCGACTTCACCCATGATGAAGATGGAACGGTAGCGGTCGACATCGATCGTCACATCGGGATCGCGCAGATAACCCTGCTGCAACTTCTGGGCGATCTGGCCGGAAAGCTGCTGCAGCGTGCGTCCGCGCGCCGGCACCTGTCCGACGAGCGGGAAGGCGATGTAGCCTGCCTGATCGACCATATAGGTATTGGTCATGCTCGGCTGATCGAAAACGGTGATGCGCAGGCGGTCGCCGCTGTCGAGCGTATAGGGCTGGATCGTTGCCTGATTGAAAGCTCTCGGCGCGGGCTTATAGGTGTTGCAACCGCTCAATGCCGCCGTCATGGCGACAAGGCTCAGAGCCAGAAGCGTCTTGGGCTGGACGAAAAGCATCCGCGTTATGCTCACAGGAAACGAACTCGGTGCTGCCGTTATCGATCCGTTAGGGTTAATGGCTGGTAAAAATACGCCGCATTTTTTGCTTTTTGCCCGGTCACGCTTCGCTTTGCTTATGCCGGGCAACATTAACCCTCGGGTTACTATAGTCGTTTACGCTTCGCGCCATGTTTGTTCTCGGAGTACGAGTATGTCCGGCGTAACGGGTAATCAGGATGTGGACATCGACCTTGGCCAGCTCGTTCGAGCCGTCTGGGCCCGCCGGCTGAAGGTTGTCGCCGTCACGCTGATCGGGGCAGGGGTCGCCTTTGCCGGCGCCAAGATGATCTCGCCGAAATACAGTGCCGAAACGCGTCTGCTGATCGAGCAGCGTGCACCGGCTTTCGCCAACACCCAATCGAACGACGGCAATGCCGGACCGCTGCTCGACGAGTTGAACATTGCGAGCCAGGTTCAGCTTCTGCAGTCCGCCGATATCATCAAGCAGGTCATCAACAGCGAGAAGCTCTATGAGCTGCCTGAATTCGACGATGCCGTCAACGGCTCTGCGCTGAGCGACATCCTTGTGGCGCTCCATATCAAGAAGAACCCGCTTGAAAATCCGCCTGAAGAGCGCGTGATCGATGCGTTCATCGAGCGCCTTCAGGTCTACCAGGTTCCCGGTTCGCGCGTCATCGGCATCACCTTCACGTCGAAGGATCCGAAGATTGCCGCGCGCATTCCGAATGCCATGGCGAATGTCTATCTCGCGACGCAGAGCGGCGCCAAACTCGATACGAACTCGGAGGCCACCCGTTGGCTCGAGCCGGAAATCGAGAACCTTCGCAAGAAGGTAAACGACGCCGAGCAGAAGGTTGCCGAATACCGCGCCAAGCACGGTCTCCTGCCGACGAACGGAGGCAGCAACTTTCCGCAGCAGCAGCTGAACGATATCTCTGTTGAGCTGACCCGCGTACGCGGCGAAAAGGCGAATGCCGAGGCGCGCGCCCAGTCCGTCCGCAACGCGCTCGCCTCCGGTGAGGCGTCGGATACGTTGCCGGACATCATGTCCTCGCAGTCGATGCAGCGGCTGAAGGCCACTGAGTCGGGCCTCCAGTCGCAGATTTCCGATCTCAGCACGTCGCTGCTCAATAACCATCCGAAGTTGAAGAGCCTGCGGGCGCAGCTTGCAGACATCAAGACGCAGATCCGCCAGGAGACGCAAAAGATCCTGGCCAGCGTAGAGGGGGAGGCGAAGGTCGCCGGCCTTCGTGCTGCCGAACTCGAGCGCCAGTCCGGCACGTTGCGGGCAAACAGCGCCCAGGCGGGCGAAGACGAGGTCGGCCTGAATGCCCTGCAGCGCGAGGCGAACGCCCAGCGCCAGCTGCTCGAGACCTACCTCGCTCGCTACCGGGAAGCCGCTTCCCGCGCCGACAGCAATTCGAGTCCGGCGGATGCGCGCATCGTCTCGCGCGCCATCGAGCCTGTCGATCCGTACTTCCCGAAGGTCGTGCCGATCGTTGTCGTCGCTGCCGTCGCGACGTTGGTCATGAGCGCGATCGTCATCATGCTCGCGGAACTTTTCAGCGGCCGGGCACTGCGTCCGGTCGACGGCAGCGTCGAGCCGGGTGCGCCGATCGAAGAAAAAACGCAGGCCGCCGCCGCGCCGAAAGCCAAGCGTGACGTCAAGCCCAGCATGCTTTCGGCACCGGTGGAAGAAGAGCCTGCGCAGGAGGCGCCTGCACCTTTGGAAGACGAAAGCGAATTCTCGATCAGCTCTGTCGCCCATTATCTCACGAGCAGCCGGGCAACGCTCGCTGTCGCGATATCGCCGACTGGCGACGATGGTTCCGCGGCGACCGTTTCGCTTGCCCGCGCACTTGCCGACGTCGGTCAGCGCGTGGTTCTGGTCGACATGACCGGCTCCGGCTATCCGACCGAGTTGATGGGCGACGACCCGAATGCGCCGGGCGTCACCGATCTGCTCTGCGGCGCTGCCGCTTTCGGCGAAACGATCCATGGCGACCGTGATTCAGATGCTCATCTGATCCCGCAGGGCATTAGCGACATCCGTCAGGCGATGCGCGGCGCAGACCGGCTTTCGCTGCTGCTCGACGCATTGTCCTCAGCCTATGATCTCGTGATTGTCGAGTGCGGTGCAGCCGATGTTGCCGGCGTCTCCCGCCTGACGCGCAGCAAGGATGTCGAGATCATCCTTTCGATGCCGGACGTGATCGAAGAGGAGTTCGTCTTCGCGATGACGGAATTCGAAAAGGCGGGCTATCAGCGCGTCCTGCTGATGTCCGGCGACGAGACAATTGCGGAGGACCTCCCGCGCCGCGCCGCCTGATCAGACGCCGATCTTTGAACGAGCGCGCTGCGCGAATTTATAGAGGCCGGGCCGAGCCTTGATGTGGGCCTTGCTCCGCGTGACGGCCCGGTGCGCAAGCCCGGCGATCCTTCCCACGAAGGACAGCGGCAGCACTATATCGTGATGATCCGTTTCGATCGGTGCCCAAGAACGTTTGTAGACCTGATCGCCGAGACCGAAATCGAAGAGGGTGACGCCCTCCCCGTGCAATTTGGAAATCATCTGCCAAAAGAGGAATTCGCCCGGGCTTGCATCCGCCGCAATGCTTTCGTTGATCGAACTGAACTGGCAGATCACGTGATCGCCCTTGCGCGAGATACCGGATAGCGCAGCAATATGCCCTTCGTTTTCGCCCTTGAGGCGGATCGCATGCATCTCAAGCCCGAAATCGTCGCCCTCGCGGATATCGATCAGGCCATGGAGAAAGGTCCGCGTTTCGGCGTCGGCAAACACGTCGGGCAGCCCGAGTGCCTTGAAGCGCTCGGCCTTCTGAGCGAAGAACTGGTCAAGAAAGGCGTGCTGCTCGCCGGCCGTCCCGCCAGCGACATAGTCGAAGCCGCCGATGGCTTCGAGCCGTTTCGACTGCACCCGGAACTTCTTCCGGCGGCTCTTGGAGTTCAACTGCCTGAGCGTCGCCTCGAAATTTTCAAGCAGCGGCAGCTGATAGGCGTGGTTCTGGTTCTGCACCAATGGCAACAGACCGAGCGGGCTCTTCTGGCCGCGCCATTCCAGCGGGATGTTCTGCAAGAGCAGCAGATCGGCCTTGCCGCGAAGGGCGTGACGAAGCCTCTCGGCGAAGCAGTGCGCATCGAGGTCAACGGCGCGGCGCAGAAAATGCTCCGTGAAAAGTCCGGTATTGATGTTGCTGTGATTGGCGCCGATGAATTTCGCGATCCGCACGCCATGGGAGCGCTCGATTTCGACCGGCAGAATAAAGGCCGTTTCTGGCCCGCAGACGCCCCGCAAAATGGCGAGCGGCCGCCGATAGGCGCCGACCCAGCTATGGCACCAGTCATAGCCCTGATGGAGAGACGTCAGATTGTCGAGCTCCAAGGCGCGCCAATCCTTTTCCAGCGGCGCCATTGTGTCGTAGACCGTGACATCGAGTTCCGCGCTCAGCGAGCGATGGTTCGCAATGCCTTCCTCGACTTTCGCCGCTTCGTCGAGCGGTCGTTGATGGGCATCGAGCTTTTGCGTCTGCACGGGTCTTCTCCGGTCAAGATGGCTTGGCCGGAAGCATAAGGGGCGAGCGCCTTCATTTGGCTTAAATGCAATAGGGCAGACCGTCTTTTCCGCGGATCACGGTTATTCCGGCGTTAACGGCGTTTACTTCTGCCGCGGACCGGCCATCCATTTGATGATCAGCATCGCCGGCAGGACCCAGACAAGGCCCGTCACCGAGAAATAGAGGAGGTGGACCCACCACGACGATTCCCCAAGTGTCGCTACGGCAATCGTGTTCGCCAAAAGCGCATAAAGAAGCACGAGAACGACGATGAGGATCGTGCCGATGAATTTGCGCAAGCGGATGGGCATGAATTCTCTTTCCGGAGTATGTGGACCCGCGCGACGGCATGCCGCAAAGGTTCGGGGCTTGTTTTGCATGAGCCGTTGGGGCAAATCAACTGCCGGAAAGAAGGAACAATCATGGCCGTCGCAAACTTGACCACGCAACAGACGATCTTGAGCGAGGTCCGCAGGTTGGACCGGAACCGCCGCGCACTGCGCATCTGGCTGGGTATCGTGCTCCTCGCGCTCGTCTGTCTCGTGCTCGTCGGCGGCGCGACGCGTCTTACCAATTCCGGCCTTTCGATCACGGAATGGAAGCCGATCCACGGCGTCATTCCGCCGCTCACTGCCGCTGAATGGGAGGAAGAATTCAGGCTCTACCAGCGCATTCCCGAATTCCAGCAGCTAAACAGCGACATGACCGTGGAGGATTTCAAGACCATCTTCTGGTGGGAATGGGCGCACCGGCTGATCGCCCGCGGGATCGGCGTCATCTTCGCTCTGCCGCTTGTCTTTTTCTGGCTGACGGGCATGGTCGAACGGCGGCTGCGCTGGCCGCTCGCCGGCATCCTGGCGCTCGGAGGCCTGCAGGGCTTCATCGGCTGGTGGATGGTCTCGTCCGGTCTTTCGGTGCGGACCGACGTCAGCCAGTATCGCCTCGCGGCGCACCTCGTCATGGCCTGTCTGATTTTCGCCGCCTGCATGTGGATCATGCGCGGCCTTTCCCCGCATTCGAACGACGCCGCGCCCACCGAAAGCTCGCGGGCATGGGCGGCGATAATTGCCATTTTCGCGCTCTTCCAGATCTATCTCGGCGCGCTGGTGGCCGGTCTTGATGCCGGCTTCACCTACAATACCTGGCCGCTGATGGACGGCGCGATCATCCCCTCTGATCTTCTCATCCAAAAGCCCGCTTGGATCAATTTCTTCGAAAACCCGAAGACCGTTCAATTCTTCCATCGCGCCGGCGCCTACGTGCTCTTCGCGCTCGCTTTCATCAATATGGTGGTTGCGCTCCGCGCAGCTCCCCAAACCACACACGCCCGCCGCGCTGTCGTTCTCTTCGCGCTCGTCACGCTGCAGGCCGCAATCGGCATCGCTACGCTCCTTCTGCAGGTCCCGCTTCATTGGGGTCTTTTACATCAGGCAGGCGCCCTGATCGTCTTGGGCTTCGCCGTCGCCAACTGGCGCGGCTTCTACGGTGAGTTTGCGCACGACACGATGATTGCGGAAAGGGACTGAGCAGGAGGTTGGGTCAGGCGCTTACCGCAAGATCCCGTCGAGCGCTGGCATGCCGATGATGGCGGCCGCGGCGATGAGCAAATAGCAGATCAGCCGGAACGTGCTCTCCTTCGCCAAGCCGAACAGCTTCGAGCCGCCATAGAGGCCGAGCGCATAGCCCGGCAGGATGACGAGCGTCAGAGCAAAGACGGCCTGCACGAAAAGCCCTCCGGCATAATAGCTGATTGCGCTGAAGCAGGTGGAGATCGAGAAGTAGAGGATGACATTTGCCCGGACGCGGGTAAACTCGCTCTTGCCGCCGAGCCAATAGACAACGACCGGCGGGCCGCCAAGCTGTGCCGCGCCGCTGAAAAGACCGGCGATAAGGCCGACCCCGGCACTGAGCGGCGCGCGCGGCTCTCCGTGATGGCGCCAGCCGGACACGAGGAGCGCCAGCAGCGATATAGCCACGGCGGTGATGATCCAGCGCAGCGTCAAGGTATCCATCAGCGCAAGTGCAACTGTGCCCGCGGGAACGCCGAGAGCCGCGCCGATCGCCATCGCGAAGACTTCACGCCGGTTGGCGCTGCGCCAGGCAGGCGGGATCATCCCAAGTGTCGCAAGCCCGTCGATGAGAAGCAAAACGGGAGAAATCAGCTTCGGGCCGACAATCGCGCCGCCAAGCGGAATGAAGATCAGCGCCGCCCCGAAGCCCGAAAAGCCGCGCGCGAGCCCGGCAATGAAGGCAAAGAAGATTAGCGCATAGATGCCGTGATCCGGCAGCGCAGCGGAAAACCATTCAGCAACGCCGGCCGAAAGCGTATCGATCGGCATGTCCTTGGGGCTCCGGAAGGTTTACGAGGCGAGCATCAGGTCCATGTTTTGGACGGCCGCACCCGAGGCGCCCTTGCCAAGATTGTCGAGCAGAGCGACGAGGTTGACCTGGCTGGAGCCCGGCGTGCCGAACACGAAGAGCTTCATCGTGTCCTTCCCGGCAAGCTCCACGGCATCGATACGGGCAAGTGTACGACTCTCCTCGAGCGGAACGACCGTGACGATATCCTGACCGGCATAATGCGCTGTCAGGGCAGCATGGATGCTTTCGAGCGTCGCATCGCCCGAGAGATCGTCGAGATGCAGCGGCACCTGGACGATCATGCCCTGCGCGAACTTGCCGACCGAAGGCGAGAAGATTGGCGCTCGGTCGAGCAGGCCATGGATTTTCATCTCCGGCACATGCTTGTGTGTCAGCGGCAGGCCATAGAGGAAATGCGGCGCGGTGATTGCATCGTCGCGGCTCTGGTCTTCGATCTGCGCGATCATCTGCTTGCCGCCGCCGGTATAGCCGGAGACCGCATTGACGGTGACTGGATAGCCGTCCGGCAGAATGCCTGCAGCGCGCAACGGCCGGATGAGGCCGATAGCGCCTGTCGGGTAGCAGCCGGGGTTGGCGACAAAACGGGCGGCCCTGATCTTTTCGGCCTGCTCCTTGTCCATTTCGGCAAAGCCGTAAGCCCAGCCGGGATTGACGCGGAAGGCGGTCGACGTGTCGATAACGCGCACATTGTTGTTCGCCGAAACCATCTGGACGGCTGCTTTCGACGCGTCGTCGGGCAGGCAGAGGATGGCGATATCGGCGCTGTTCAGCATGTCCTCGCGCATCGCGGCATTGCGGCGTTCAGCCTCCGGAATGGACAGAAGCTCGACATCGCGGCGGCCGGCCATGCGCGTGCGGATCTGCAGACCCGTTGTGCCGTGTTCGCCATCGATGAAGATTTTCGGTGCCATGATAATCCTGCGCTTTCAATGAGTTCGGATTGCTTGCGGAATCAGTGTGCCATGAAGTTGAATCAGTTTGATAACGGCCTAGCGTGCCGTTGCGTGCCTCTCGGCGCGGAGCCCCAGCATATACATCGCGACCGTCGCCCCTGCAATGGCGGTGATATCGGCGTGATCATAAGGCGGCGAGACCTCGACCACGTCTGCGCCGCGGATATCGAGCTGCTGCAGGCGCTGCAGGACCGAAAGGATCTTGGCGCTCGACGGCCCGCCCGCTACTGGCGTGCCGGTGCCTGGCGTATAGGCCGGATCGAGGCAGTCGATATCGAAGGTCAGATAGGCCGGAGCGTCCTTGGTGTGCGAGACGATTGCCGAGGCGATCTCAGCGGCATTCATTTCTTCGACCTGATGGCCGTAGAGGATGCGAATGCCGAAATCCTCCGGCGCGTGGGTGCGGATACCGATCTGGATGGAGCGGCCCGGGTCGATGATGCCGTCGCGGGCCGCGCGTGCGACGAAGGAGCCGTGATCGATCCGCCGGTTATCGTCGAGCCAGGTATCTTGATGCGCGTCGAACTGCACCAGCGCCAGCGGACCGTGCCTGGCCGCATGCGCCTTGAGGATCGGCCATGTGACATAGTGGTCGCCGCCTAGCGTGAGCAGGAAGGCGCCGCTGTCAAGAATCGTATTCGCCTGCCGCTCGATTGCCGCCGGCGTCTCCTGGTGATTGCCGTAGTCAAGCAGGCAGTCGCCGTAGTCGATCACCGCCATTTCGGCGAAGAGATCGCGATTGAAGGGATATTGCGGATCGTTGTCGAAGATCGCCGAGGCGCGACGGATCGCCTGCGGCCCGAAGCGCGTTCCCGGCCGGTTGGAGGTTGCCGCATCGAAGGGAATACCCCAGACGACGACGTCGGCGCCTGTCAGAACCTTGGTGAACCGACGCCGCATGAAGGAGAGCGCTCCGGCAAAGGTTGGGTCAGTGGCCGACGATGTGAGGCTGGTCGCCATAAAGGCGTGATCGATCGACTTCTCTGCCATGGCGTCCCTTCATCACATGTTGGCGGGACGTTGGACAATCACGGCCGACAAGGCAAGCCCCGAACGAAACGAAATTCCTGTCGCTCAGGACGCCTTGGCTTCGAATGCCGGCGGAAAGTCGCCGAGAGCCTTGGCCTCGTTGATGCGGGCACCGATATCTTCCTCGATGATCGACTCCAACTGCGAAAAGCTGTCGATCACGTAGTAAATCGGCTGGACGATATCGATCCGGTAGGGCGTTCTCAGCGCTGTCATCAGGTCGAAAGGCCGGAATTCGCATGCCTTGCCTTCCATTGCCGCCCGCGTCTCGTTGGGCGAGGAGACGATGCCGGCGCCGAAGCAGCGGCGTCCCTGCGGGGTGTTTATGAGGCCGAATTCCACAGTGAACCAGAAAATCCGAAACAGATGCCAGGAATACCCCTTGCCGAGGCCGACGGCCTTCTCGCCGAAGCGGCGGACGAAATTGGCGTAGCTCTGGTTGGTCAGCAGCGGACAATGGCCGAAGACCTCGTGGAAGATATCCGGCTCTTCGATATAATCGATATGCTCGCGGCGCCGGATGAACGTCGCCAGCGGAAACTTGCCCTGCGACAGCAATTCATAGAAGCGCGACGGCGGGATGAGGGCAGGGACGCCTTCCACGCCGAAGCCGGTGGTTTCGTTAAGACGCCGATTGACTTCGCGAAGCTGCGGAACCTTCTGCGGCTTCAGCCCGAGGGTCTTCACGCCGTCCAGATATTCCCGGCAGGCCTTGTCGGCGAGCAGCGTCATCTGGCGCTGATAGAGCTCGCTCCAGATTTGGTCTTCTTCAGCGGTGTAGTGATAGATGCCGTTCGCATCCGGCAGGTTCGCCGTGTAGGTGCTTTCCTTGGTCATGAGCGGCCTCCCGTCCTCTGATCCAATGAGCCGGGCGATTTCGACCTCCGGCTGTCATGTCACCATTATATCCCTGGGAATGCGGGTAAACATTTCAGCATTGCCGGATTATGGTTGGAAAATGGGAGAATAATCCGTGAGGAGGGGAAAGAATGAAAGAAAATTTGAAGGCGGCCCGCAAGCTCCTGCAGCTTGTGCAGGCCGGCAGCACTCTGTCGCTCGCCGAGCTGGCGGAAAAGGCCGGCATGTCGCAAAGCACCGCCTGGCGCAAGATGCAGGAACTCGAGACGGAAGGCGTCATTCGCAAGCGTGTGGCGCTCCTCGATCCGGCAAAGCTCGATCTCAAGCTCTGCATCATCGCCCATGTAACCTTGGAGGACCACCACGAAGAGGCGATCGAAGCCTTTGCCGCCGCAGTGCGCGACCGGCCCGAGATCATGGAATGCTATGCGCTATCGGGGACGTTCGACTATATGCTGAAGATCAGGGCGCGCGACGTCGAAGCCTACGAGGCCTTCATGACACGCTACCTGATGCGCAATCCACATGTGCGCAATGTGGTTTCGAGCTTCGTCCTGCGCGAACTGAAGTCGACGACAGAGCTGCCGATCTGAGGGCCGGTTGCGAGCGGTGGCAAAAGAAAAGGCCGGGAAAGACCCGGCCTTTGCAAAATCCGTATTCTGGAGCGATTAGCGCTTCGAGAACTGGAACGAACGGCGGGCCTTGGCCTTGCCGTACTTCTTACGCTCGACGACGCGGCTGTCGCGGGTCAGGAAGCCGCCCTTCTTGAGCACGCCGCGAAGGCCCGGCTCGAAGTAGGTGAGGGCCTTCGAGAGACCGTGACGAACGGCACCGGCCTGGCCGGAAAGACCGCCGCCTGCAACCGTTGCAACGATGTCGAACTGGCCGTCGCGGGCTGCAGCGACGATCGGCTGGCGCAGGATCATCTGCAGGACCGGACGGGCGAAGTATGCCGTGAAGTCCTTGCCGTTGACGGTGATCTTGCCGGAGCCGGCCTTGAGCCAAACACGGGCTACGGCATCCTTACGCTTGCCGGTCGCATAGGAGCGGCCAAGCGAGTCGACCTTGCGGACGTGAACCGGAGCAGCTGCTTCCGACGACGTGCCGAGGTCCTTCAGGGAAGAGAGGTCAGCCATTGTCAGGCGCTCCTTACGTTCTTCTTGTTCAGCTTGGCGACGTCGAGGACGGTCGGCTGCTGTGCTTCATGGGGATGGTTGGAACCGGAGTAGACGCGGAGGTTCTTCATCTGGCGACGGCCGAGCGGACCACGCGGGACCATGCGCTCAACGGCCTTCTCGAGGACGCGCTCCGGGAAGCGGCCTTCGATGATCTGGCGAGCGGTGCGCTCCTTGATGCCGCCGGCATAACCGGTGTGCCAGTAGTAGACCTTGTCGGAATACTTCTTGCCGGTGAAAACGACCTTGTCGGCATTGATGACGATAACGTTGTCGCCGTCGTCAACGTGAGGCGTGAAGGTTGCCTTGTGCTTGCCGCGCAGACGCATGGCGATGAGGGAAGCGAGGCGGCCAACGACAAGCCCTTCGGCGTCGATGATCACCCACTTCTTCTCCACCTCTGCAGGCTTCTGGGAGAAGGTTGCCATAGTAATTCTCTCTTTTGGATCCCTGAACCCGAGGGCCAAGGGCGTTTCTTGTTGCTTGGTTTGACGCACCCGAAAGCGCGCCAAAAAGAAAGCAGCCCGGAAAGGCTGCGCTTCTGGCGCGGTGTATAGAGGGAAAGGCCTTAACGGTCAATATCACCCGTCTGCGTCACCGTAAAATATACGAAACAAAATCAATATGTTAATTATGTGGTAATATGATACCGTAATTTTATCGCGGTGGAATCGAATAAGTTGCCGTCGCATGGGCCACCAGCTCGGCCGGATTTTCCTGAAAGATGGCGGCGTCGATAACGGCGAGCCGCTTTCCGAGCTTGAGGATCCGGCAGGTGCAGGTTGTCGGCTGCGGCTTCGGCAGGCGCAGGAAATTGATGTTGAGGCTGGTCGTGACGGCAAGTGCGACCGGGCCGATATGGGCAAGCACCGCTGCATAGGCGGTGACGTCCGCCAGCGTGAAGAGGGCAGGACCGGACACGGTGCCGCCAGGGCGCAGATGCCTTTTTGACGGATCGAACCGCGTCGAGACACTGCCGGGCGTAATATCCGTCACGGTAAAGACGCGCCCGTCCGTGTGGATCTGCGGGAAATCGGTCTCCAGAAACTGGTGGACCTCCTCGATCGTCATGACCGGCTGCATCGCTTCTCCTCGAAATTGCCGATAGCTTGTGACAGAACTGTTAGCACGAAATCGCAATGTAAGGAGTTAGACCATGGCCGAAGTCGTATCCTTCCGGAAGGGCGCAAACGAGGATGGGAGTGTCCTCGTTACCCGCTCGCTTGCCGATGGCGTGCTGCGGCTCACGCTCAACAACCCGCCGGCGAACGTGCTTTCGATCGCGGTGATGGAACTGTTGATGGGGGAGCTTCAGAAAGCCGCTGAAGACGGCGAAGTCCGCGTAGTGGTCATCGCCTCGACCGGCGATGTGTTCTCTGCGGGGCACGATCTCAAGGAGATGACGGAGCATCGTGCCGATGCCGATGGCGGGGTGGCCTTCTTCGAGGAGACATTTGCGCTTGCAGCCGATCTCATGCTGGAGATCACCCGCCTGCCGAAACCGGTGATCGCGCAGATCGACGGCCTTGCGACCGCAGCCGGCTGCCAGCTCGTCGTCTCCTGCGACCTTGCGATCTGTACCGACACCGCGACCTTCTGCACACCTGGCGTCAATATCGGGCTGTTCTGCTCGACGCCAATGGTCGCCGTTACGCGCGCCGCGCACCGGAAGCAGGCGATGGAAATGCTGCTGACCGGCGAAACGATCGATGCTTCGACCGCCAAGGACTTCGGCCTCGTCAACCGGATCGTACCCAAGCAGTATCTGACGCAGGTCGTGAGCAAATACGCTTCCGTCATCGCTTCGAAATCACCCTTGACGCTGAAGATCGGCAAGGAGGCCTTCTACCGCCAGCTCGAAATGCCGACAGAAGAGGCATACAGCCATGCGGCCCAGGTGATGGTCGACAACATGCTGACTGCAGACGCGGAAGAGGGCATCGGCGCATTTCTTGCAAAACGGGTGCCGAGTTGGACCGGCGAGTAGCGCGCTCGACATTCTGCGGGACGAGCAGACAAGGCCAAAAGGCGAGTCGTGCTCATTGCGAAATCGCTCGACGATTTGAGCCCGCTAAATCTGTTGGACTGCATAGATTGAGCGGCGATCGGAAAGGTCAGTGGGCAACGACAATCAATGGCCCTTGGCGTCTATGCTTTCGCTGCGAAGACGGGAAACGATCCGCAGCTTTTGGCTCAATCTGCAATCTGCTTGCGATCTGGCTGTTGCAGAACGTGAGAAGGGCGAGCGGATTTCAAAAGAGGTTATTCCAGCGCAATCTGCCGCGTAGTTGTTACCCGAGCTTCAGGATCAGTCCGCCGCTCGCGATGATCACGCCTGCGACATAACGCCATGGGCTGGCTTTCTCCTTCAGGACCAGCACCGAAATGATGAGCGCGAAGAGGATCGACGTTTCCCGCAGCGCGGCAACGGTGGCGACGGGCGCCTTGGTCATGGCCCAGAGGGCGAACCCGTAGGAGGCGATCGAACCGGCGCCGCCAATCAGACCGCGCCACCAATTGTAGCGGACATGAACCGCGACTGCGAGAAGGCCGCGGCGCGAGATCGCCCATGCAAAGAGCAGCACCGGCGGCAGCAGCGCCATCCACAGCGTATAGGACACCGCATTGCCGGAGACGCGTGCGCCGATGCCGTCGACATAAGTATAGGTAGCGATGACGCAGGCGTTGACGAGCGCGAGCATGATGGCATGTTTGCTGCCGCGCCGCGCCTCGAAGGCAAGGGTCAGAATGCCGGCGCAGATCGTCATCGTGCCGATGAGCGCGCCGCCCGAAAGGCTTTCGTTCAACACGAAGCCGCTTGTGGCGGTGATGAGGAGCGGCGCACAGCCGCGCATCAGCGGATAGACGAGGCCGATATCGCCTGCGCGGTAAGCGGCCGCGACCAATTGAAAATACGCAAATTGCAGGACGGCCGACGCGCCGATGAAGGGCCAGGCCGTTGGCTGCGGCAGCGGAAGGAAGGGCAGGAACGGCAGCGCCGCCACTGCCCCGCCGGCCGAAACAAGCGCCGCGTCCAGCGACTTGTTGGTCCCCGCCTTGATGATCGCGTTCCATGTCGCATGCAGGAATGCACCGAAGAGAACGAGCAGAATGACGTCGAGGGGCACGATGCGGACCGGAATGAAAGGGAAGGCTATCTGGGGAGAATGGGTATGGGCCGTGTTGACGCGAAAATCAATCTTGCGAGCGGATTTTGCAACCGGTGGCTGGTCTCCTGCTTGAAAATGAGAATCGTCATGCTCGGTTCCGGCGCTACGTGCAGCATCATCGGGGCGTAGCGTGCGCGCTCGAAATACGTTTATTTTGGCCGCGCACACTCAACTATGAGGTGTTTCTAATAGACGCAAGAACGAAAAAGGAACAAAACGAAGACAAAAGAAGTTTAATAGATGATAATATTTCTCCGCTTAGTCCATTCTCGATTTATACTTCTGTAATATAGAGATTGTTCTATAATTTTGCTATATCCATTTTGATGCAAATCCAAGTAGCAATTCGAACCGCTTCTGATTTACAATGGCCGGAAGCTGCGTGTTTCCGGCTCTTGCGAAATCGTTTTCGCGTCCCGAACACCTGCTACAGGGAGTGGTTTGGTATGAAGAACATCCCGTCAAGATTGTCGATACTCTGGCAGTTGAGGACGGGGCAGGACCGGTCGTCTCTGGTCGGTATGTTCTTCCACTCCGCATATTCGTTAGCGTCGCAGTACCGACTGTTGCGGACGTAGCGATCGTAAAGCGGAAGGCCGCGCGGCGAGGTCCAGCGGAAGATGACGGCGCCTTGATTGTGGATGGCGGCGCGGGCACTTTGGCAGGTCATGGACATCGGATTGTAGCGGGAGATCGCCAGCGATGGTGAGGCCGCAAGGAAAAGCGCTGCGGCGAGAGCGAGTTTTTTCATGGGTTATTCCTCCTTGGGAACCCGGATGCCTATATATACGCCCGAAGGAACTGTCAGTTTCAACGCTCTGCAAATAATGTCGACTGGAGGAAAGCTGATGAATCACGACCGTTATCCGGACGATTACATTGCCGGAATTTTGAACTCCGTGAAGACGATCGCGCTGACCGGGGCGTCGCCCAATCCGGCCCGGCCGAGCAACGGCGTGATGGGCTATCTCCTGTCGCGCGGCTACAATGTCATTCCCGTCAACCCCGGGCAGGCGGGCAAGCAGATCCAGGGCCAGCTCGTCTATGCCCGGCTTGCCGATATCCCGGTGCCGGTCGATATGGTCGACGTGTTCCGCGCCTCGGAATATCTCCATGGCGTCGTTGATGAGGCTCTGGCTCTTCCCTTGCAGCCGAAGGTGATTTGGTCGCAGCTTGGCGTGCGCGATGATGCTGCCGCAGCGAAGGCGGAGGAAGCTGGCATAAAAGTTGTGATGGACCGCTGCCCGGCAATCGAAATCCCGCGCCTTGCCGCGTGAGTGCACGGATTTTTCTCCAGACGCCCGATGGTTGAAACGCAAAGCGATTAACATTTGCGGATCGTAGTCTATGCTCCCGCCATCGATAGCGACGGGAGGACGACATGGCGACGAGCGATCCGGGTTTCAACACGCTGGCAATCCATGCCGGTGCGCAGCCGGATCCGGCGACGGGCGCGCGGATAACGCCGATCTATCAGACGACAGCCTTCGTCTTTAACGATTCCGATCACGCGGCCTCGCTCTTTGGCCTGCAGGCCTTCGGCAATATCTATACGCGCATCATGAACCCCACGCAGGCGGTGCTGGAGGAGCGCGTGGCAGCCCTTGAGGGCGGTACGGCAGCGCTTGCCGTGGCTTCGGGTCACGCGGCGCAGGTCATCGTCTTTCATACGATCATGCGTCCGGGCGAGAATTTCGTCGCGGCCAGGCAGCTCTACGGCGGCTCGGTCAATCAGTTCGGCAATGCCTTCGGGAATTTCGGCTGGCAGGTGCGCTGGGCCGATTCCCTCGATCCGGCAAACTTTGAAAGCCAGATCGATGAGAAGACGCGGGCGATCTTCATCGAAAGCCTGGCCAATCCCGGCGGCACGTTCGTCGACATCGCGGCGATTGCCGAAGTGGCCCACAGGCACGGCCTGCCGCTTATCGTCGACAACACGATGGCGACGCCTTACCTCATCCGGCCGATCGAGCATGGCGCCGACATCGTCGTGCATTCGCTGACGAAGTTCCTCGGCGGCCATGGCAATTCCATGGGCGGCATCATCGTCGATGGCGGCACCTTCGACTGGTCAAAGTCCGGCAATTATCCAATGCTGTCCACCCCGCGCCCGGAATATAACGGCATGGTGCTGCATTCGACCTTCGGTAATTTCGCCTTCGCGATCGCCGCCCGCGTGCTCGGCCTTCGCGACCTCGGCCCGGCCATCTCGCCCTTCAACGCCTTCCTGATCCTCACCGGCATCGAAACGCTGCCGCTAAGAATGCAGCGTCACAGCGACAATGCCATAGCGGTCGCCAGATGGCTGAAAGCACACAGCAAGATCGCCTGGGTGAATTATGCGGGTCTCGACGACGATCCGAACCACACCCTGCAGCAGCGCTATTCGCCGAAGGGTGCAGGCTCGGTCTTCACCTTCGGCGTCAAGGGCGGCTACGAGGCGGGCAAGGCGCTGGTGGAGGGCCTGGAGCTCTTCTCCCACCTCGCCAATATCGGCGATACGCGCTCTCTGGTCATCCACCCGGCTTCGACCACCCACCGCCAGCTGACCGACGAACAGAAGGCCGCCGCCGGCGCCGGTCCCGATGTCGTCCGCCTCTCGATCGGCATCGAGGACGTAAAGGACATCATAGCCGACCTTGAACAGTCGCTTTCGAAGATCTGAGGTCCATGGCAAACCACATCACCTTCGGCATAGACGGAACTGAACCCGAGTTCGGCGCACCGGATGCGGACCGCATCGTTTCTGGCAATCCGCAGTTCCGCACCTGGAACCTGGAGGAGGCCGAAGGCGGCCTCTATTCGGGTATCTGGGAGGCGACGCCCGGCAAATGGCGGATTTCCTATGACGAGTGGGAATATTTCAACGTGCTCTGCGGGCACTCGATCGTCACCGAGGACGGCGGCGAGCCGGTGCATCTGAAGGCAGGCGACCGGATGATTCTAAAGCCCGGTTTCAAGGGAACCTGGGAAGTCGTTGAAACGACTCGCAAGGATTATGTGATCCGGGTTTAGGGCGCAGTGCCTCTGTCCTTTTCAGGGCCGGCGACGAATTTCTTTGCAAAGTCCGGTGAAGCGATGCGGTTCATCGCATTGCGCAGCGCTGCCGATTCCTCTTCGCCGAAGGCGTTGTCGAAACGCGAATGCGCCTCGCGCCAAAGCAGATGCGCCTCTTGCCACTTTTCGACGCCGATCTCCGTCAATCTTGCCCGCTTCACGCGGCGGTCCTTCTCGTCAGGCACGAGTTCCACAAGCCCGTCGCGGATGAGGGGCTTGAGTGTGTGTCCGAGTGCGGAAAGATCCATCACCAATCCATCGGCCAGGGATTTCAGGGAAGGGTTGCCGTTGAAGTGAATCTGGCTGAGCATTCCGTATTGCGTCGCCTTGAGCCCGCTTGGTGCCAGCACGTCGTCATAGAGCTGGCCGAGTTGCCTGGTGGCGCGGCGCAATGCGCTGTTGCTGCAATTGGCCCAGCTTTCAAAGCCTTCCGTCTTCTCGTCCATAATCGCTCTCCTGAGGCGATGTCTGCGGATTGTTGACGATCAGTCAATCGCCACTTGGGAATTCTCCATCGATTGCTCTTGCGGGAAATCAGGTTCCGATCAATATGGTGGCATATACCACTAAATTCATCTCGGAAAGGATTACTAATGTCTCGCTCGTCTCTTGGAACTGCACTCGTGACCGGCGCCTCCTCGGGGATCGGCGCGACCTATGCCGATCGCCTGGCAAAACGCGGCTATGATCTCCTGCTTGTCGCCCGCGATGCCAGTCGCCTGCATGCGCTTGCCGAAAAGCTGACGGCAGAGCGGGGCATCAAGGCAGAGGTGTTGCCGGCCGATCTCACGGAGCGTGAAGATGTCCGCAAGGTCGAACAACGGCTGCGTCAGGATGAAGACATCACGCTTCTCGTCAACAATGCCGGAATCGGTCCGAAAGGCACGCTGCTGGATGATGATATCGGCTATCTCGAAACGATGATCGAATTGAATGTCGTAGCCGTGAACCGGCTCGGCATCGCCGCGGCGCAGACATTCGCCAAACGCGGCAAGGGCGCCATCATCAACATCGCGTCGGTCGTAGCGCTGATCGCCGAGCGTTTCAACGGCACCTACAGCGCCACCAAGGCCTTCGTGCTCAATCTGACGCAGGCGATCAACGCCGAAGCGGGGCCAAAGGGCGTGAAGGTCCAGGCCGTGCTTCCCGGATTGACCCGGACCGAAATTTTTGACCGTGTCGGCAGCTCCTTCGATCGCTTCCCGCCGACGATGATCATGGACGTGACGGACATGGTGGATGCGGCACTGGCAGGCTTCGATCAGGGCGAACTCATCACCATTCCCTCTCTTCCGGACAATGCCGACTGGAACGCGTTCACCGCTGCCCGTTCGGCGCTTGGCCCCAACCTCTCGCACGACCACCCGGCCGCCCGCTATGGTGTCCCGAGGGCCTGAGGCGGCGCGCCTTGGGACTGCGGCGAACCAACGCAGTCCCAAGCGCCCTTTTTTGAGCAAGCGTTCCGTTTTGATCGAGGCGCTAATTCCGAAGTATTACTACAGCTGACCGCGAGCAATCACGTTCGCTCATTATATTATATTTAGCTAATTTAACTTGAGATCGCTTTCCACTATTGAAACCGCCATCCGGCCCGATCGCCGCTCCGGCAATTTCGTCCGTACGCCTCTTTTCACGCAATCAATCAACTCTTCTTGGGGAGGGTGACATGCAGGTGTGGAGGGAAACATCCAGAGGGCACCGCCATATCGCTGAATTGCTTGCCGGCCTTTCGATGGCTGCGACAATATTCAATGTCGCCGTGGCCGGCGAGCCTGTGGATATGCAGCTGGTGATCGCGGCTGACGTATCGACATCAATGGATGCGGAGGAAAAGGCCCTGCAGCAGCGGGGCTTCGTCGAAGCGTTCCGGCGCCCGGAAATCATCGAAGCGATCGCAGCAGGCAGGCACGGCCGGATCGCCGTCACTTATGTCGAATGGGGCGGCGACGGACAGCGAAGGCTAGTCATGCCATGGACCATCATCACGAATGAGATCGATTCCTGGATGTTTTCGCTGACGCTTGAGGTGAGTTTACCGGCAAAGATACGCCGAGGCACGTCCACCAGCGGCATACTTTCCTATGCCGATTATCTGATCCGCTCCAGCGGCTATGAGGCGACGCGCTCGCTCATCAATATCTCCGGCGACGGCGTCAACAACAAGGGGCGCGATGTCATGCCCGTCCGCGCCGGCGTCCTTGCCCGCGGCATCACCATCAATGCCTTACCTGTTGTGTATGGCGGATTGCTGGGCGATGAAGGAGAGGTCATATCGCCCGAAAACTTGCTTGCCTATTTCCGGAGCGAGGTGATCGGCGGACCGGACGCCTTTGCTGAGCCAGTCGCAGCTCCCGAAGAATATTCCCCGGCAATCTATCGCAAGCTTTTGCGCGAAATCTCCAACATGAGCGAAATCGCAGCGATCGGCGATAAGGCCCGTCATCGCTGAGCTTTGGCGGACAATCGTCACCAGGCGAGATTCAGCGCATCCAACCCGTGGAAGTGGTAGACGTCCTTCACAGACGGCGTCTTCGCCAACTTGAGGCCCGGTAGCCGTTCGAAGAGGATCGGCAGGACGACGTTGAGTTCGAGCCTGGCGAGCGGCGCGCCGATGCAGAAGTGAATGCCGGCCCCGAAGGAGAGGTTCGGCGCTTCGTTGCGGTCGGGCCTGAAGCTCAGCGGATCGGTGAATTTCGCCGGATCGAGATTGGCGGCGGCAAGGATCAGGCTCACCTTGTCGCCGCGCTTGAAAGAGATGCCATCGATCTCGACGGGCGCCAAGGCCCAGCGCTGGAAGATATGCACCGGCGCGCAGATACGCAGCGTTTCCTCGACCGTGCGCTCCGTCGCCGCTTCGTCTTTGAACAGTTCGGCGGGATCACAGCCGCTTTCCAGGATGACGCGGACCGAGTTGCCGATCTGGTGCACGGTCGCCTCGTGGCCGGCATTGAGGAGCACGATCGTTGTCGAGACCAGCTCGGCATCGGTCAGGTACTGGCCCTTGTGCTCCGTGTGGATCATGTGCGTCAGCAGATCGTCGCGCGGGTTGGCACGGCGCTCGGCAATCACCGTCTTCACATAATTGGAAAATTCGCTTGCGGCTCGCTCGGCGCCGTCCTCGTCTTCGCGCGTGCGGCCGAAAAGATACATGCGGATATAGGCATGTGACCAGGCAAGAAGCTGCGGTCCCATTTCTTCCCGAATGCCAATCATGCGGGCGATCATCGTCACCGGGATGATATCGGCGAAGGCGGAAAGCAGTTCGACCTCGCCCTTGTCCTTGAAACCGTCGATGAGCTTGTTCGCGAGCTCCGCAAGCTCCGGCTTCATCTTCTCGACATGGCGTGAGACGAAGGCGCGGTTGACGAGGGTGCGCAGGCGCGTGTGCTCCGGCGGCTCGAGTTCGAGCAGCGAGTAGCGCTCGGCCAGATCGAAATTTGCCAGATGCTGCTCCGGCTCGGCAAGGCCCAGCTCTTCGCGCGTCGCGATATGCAGGATCTGGCGGCCGAAGCGCCGGTCGCGCAGCAATGCGTTCACATGGTCGTAGCCGGTGAAGAACCACTGCTTTTGCTGTTCCCAGTAAAAGGTCGGACAATGGCAGTGCAGCGCCTCATAGACGTCGTTCGGATTGCCGTAGAAAGCCGGATCGCTGCTGTCGAGGGAAACGCGGCGGGTGGCGGGATCGATCGAGAAAAAGGGCGCTATCATCATGTTCGCAGGCTTAGCGGATTTGACATGCCCCGAAAAGATGGATCGGAAGGTCAGCCGGCGCGCGACAGCGAGCCCATCCGCCGGAGCGCGTCGACCTGATCGTCAACCGTCGGGACCAGCTCGCCGGCATTCTTGTCCATTTCCGCAGGTGCGGGGGCGGCGGCTTCTTCCGCTCCGAAAATGACGCTGCAGTTCCGGCCAGCGGCCTTTGCCGCATAGAGTGCGCGGTCGGCTGCGGAAATCAGCTTGTCCATATTGGTTTCGGCCGCAGAACTGAGCGCAATGCCGATGCTGACGGTGGCCGGCACGATCGCCTCGCCGGTTGCGACCGGCACGCGGCAGAATTCGGCGCGGATCGATTCGGCAAGCGCCTCTGCCTCCATCTGGTCGGCAACGATCGCGAAGGCCGCGAATTCCTCGCCTCCCATGCGGCCGAAGACGTTATCCGGCACGAACTGGCGCGCCGTCCTCGCAAAAGCCGAAAGAACGGCGTCGCCCGCCTGATGGCCGAAACGGTCGTTGACGCGTTTGAAATGATCGAGATCGAAAAGCAGGACTGCGATCTGGCACTTGTCGTCGAAGGCCTTCTCATGCATTGCATCGAACCGGGCGAAAAGGCCGCGGCGGTTCCAGACGCCGGTCAATGAATCGGTGAGGCTCAAGGCGCGCAAGTGCTTTTCCGAACGTTCCATGATCATGCGGCAGGTGAATGCGAAGGCGATCGTCAGCAGAAAGGCGCTCGCCATGGCAGCTGCGCCGCTGTAGTTGGTCGCTTCCGCGTCGCTCGGCAAGGTCACGGCCATCGTCAGAGCCACGGCAAAGCAAAGCCATGCCTGGACGATGAAGACGGCGGCAAGTTTGCCGCGCGTCGGTTCGCGGCGCATGCCGGCGCTGCAGACGGCCATGGCAAGGCCGGTGGCGCCGGTCGCCGAAGCAAGATTGTAAAGGATGACGCGGTTGCCGGAGTCGTCGTTGACCCAGGGCAGGTAAACGCCGGCAAGCCATATCGCCGGCGGCAGCAGCGCCCACCATTCGACCTTCCGGCGATCGAGCGCCATGAAGCCTGCAACCCAGGCGCTCTGGCCGAGGAGTGCGGTCGCGTTGCCGGCCTCGATCGATAGGATATCGGGGATTTGGCTGCGCAGCGCGATCATGGCAAAACCGGTGCCGCTCAACAGGAAGCCGAGACTCCAATAAAGATAGGCCCTGTTGCGGACGTTATGGCGCCAGGCCATGAACAGCAGCAACGCGAGCGTCATGGCTTCCGCGCACCAGATGGCTAATCCTGTAGTAATATTAAACACGGCAACACCCCTTGGAATGCGGGCATTCTCGCCGCCGAAATTCTCCAGTCGATTAATGCCGGAACGCCTTCTGCCCTATATTCGCCATTAGGCTTTCCACAAGGTAAACCGCCTCGGGACTATCCGAGTGGTATTTAGGGTTCGTTCATCCTGTCGCGGAGAAAAGCTGTGAGCCCCCTTGGTGGCCTCTCCCGGTCAAGCGGCGGCTGGGAGATAGCCCTGTCATGAGGTTCATCCTGCCGGCTCCGCTTCTTAACGTTATCCTTATGCGTGTCTTGAAGAAGAGGGCGGTGACACTCTATGTAGGGATGAAGCATTTTCTTTGATTCCCGGCGGCAGCCGGCAGACGTTGGCAAAGGACGCACATGAGAAACCCAGTCGATACCGCTATGGCCCTCGTGCCGATGGTCGTGGAACAGACCAATCGCGGTGAACGCTCCTACGACATCTATTCCCGCCTGCTGAAGGAACGCATCATCTTCCTCACGGGCGCCGTCGAGGATCACATGGCGACGCTCGTGTGCGCCCAGCTTCTCTTCCTCGAGGCCGAAAACCCGAAGAAGGAAATCGCGCTCTATATCAATTCGCCGGGCGGCGTCGTGAGTGCCGGCATGGCGATCTATGACACGATGCAGTTCATCAAGCCCGCCGTTTCGACGCTCTGCATCGGCCAGGCGGCCTCGATGGGCTCGCTGCTTCTGGCCGCCGGCCACAAGGATATGCGCTTTGCCACTCCGAATTCCCGCATCATGGTTCACCAGCCCTCCGGCGGCTTCCAGGGGCAGGCATCCGACATCGAGCGCCACGCCAAGGATATCCTGAAGATGAAGCGCCGGCTGAACGAGGTCTACGTGAAGCATACCGGCCGCAGCTACGAAGAAGTTGAAAAGACCCTCGACCGCGACCACTTCATGGATGCCGACGAGGCTCAGAGCTGGGGCGTGATCGACAAGGTCCTGACGTCGCGCATCGAAATGGAAGGCGATCAGGCCTAGTAATTAATAGGGATGGTGTTTTTGCCGCCACAGTTCTATCCCATTTGTGATTGAACAAGGGGTTTAATGCGGTAGCGAAGACGCTAATAGTAACTATTAATGCTATGTTGAATCTGTATGACATAGCATTCGGCATTCGAAGGGGAGTTCGTTGCCGCCGGAACCCGGGCATGTTTTGGTTGGGTACCGGTTTTTACCCCTTAAAGCCTTGGCCGGCTGATGCTCCGGTGGGAGCAGGCCGGCGGGCCATTGAGTGGACCGCGATTTCACCTTGAAATGCGGCGTGCTGGAAGGAAAGTGATATGAGCAAGGTCAGCGGCAGCAACGGCGGCGACTCCAAGAATACCCTGTATTGTTCGTTCTGCGGAAAGAGCCAGCACGAAGTCCGGAAGTTAATCGCCGGGCCGACCGTCTTCATCTGCGATGAATGCGTCGAACTGTGCATGGACATCATCCGCGAGGAGAACAAGTCCTCGATGGTCAAGTCCCGCGACGGCGTTCCCACGCCCCAGGACATCATCAAGGTTCTCGACGAATACGTCATCGGCCAGCGGCAGGCGAAAAAGATACTGTCGGTTGCCGTCCACAACCATTACAAGCGCCTGGCGCATGCCACCAAGAACAGTGAAGTCGAACTGGCGAAGTCGAACATCATGTTGGTCGGCCCGACCGGTTGCGGCAAGACCTATCTCGCCCAGACGCTCGCCCGCATCATCGACGTTCCCTTCACGATGGCCGATGCAACGACGCTGACCGAAGCCGGCTATGTCGGTGAAGACGTCGAAAACATCATCCTGAAGCTTCTGCAGTCTGCCGACTACAATGTCGAGCGCGCCCAGCGCGGCATCGTCTATATCGACGAGGTCGACAAGATCTCCCGCAAGTCCGACAATCCCTCGATCACTCGCGACGTGTCGGGCGAGGGCGTGCAGCAGGCGCTTCTGAAGATCATGGAAGGCACCGTCGCTTCCGTTCCTCCGCAGGGCGGCCGCAAGCATCCGCAGCAGGAATTCCTGCAGGTCGACACGACGAACATCCTGTTCATCTGCGGCGGCGCCTTCGCCGGTCTCGACAAGATCATCTCGGCACGCGGCGAGAAGACCTCGATCGGCTTCGGTGCGACCGTCAAGGCGCCGGATGACCGCCGCGTCGGCGAAGTGCTGCGCGAACTCGAGCCGGAAGATCTGGTGAAGTTTGGCCTCATTCCGGAATTCATCGGTCGTCTGCCGGTCCTGGCAACGCTCGAAGACCTCGATGAGGATGCGCTGATCCAGATTCTGTCGGAACCGAAGAACGCGCTCATCAAGCAGTATCAGCGCCTGTTCGAGATGGAAGACGTGGAACTCACTTTCCACGAGGATGCGCTCCGCGAAATCGCCCGCAAGGCGATCGTACGCAAGACCGGTGCCCGCGGCCTTCGCTCGATCATGGAAAAGATCCTGCTCGATACGATGTTCGAACTGCCGGCGCTGGAAGGCGTTCGCGAAGTCGTTATCTCCGAGGAAGTTGCCCGCGGTTCTGCCCGTCCGCT
Organism: Rhizobium sp. USDA 4016; assembly: GCF_056279705.1. Taxonomy (NCBI): domain Bacteria; kingdom Pseudomonadati; phylum Pseudomonadota; class Alphaproteobacteria; order Hyphomicrobiales; family Rhizobiaceae; genus Rhizobium; species Rhizobium sp. USDA 4016. The sequence goes on along the minus strand of NZ_JBWCCY010000004.1, from coordinate 2,456,171 downwards.
CTACATCTATGCGGACCGTCAGGAGGAAAAGGCAAACGCCTCGGCCTGATGCCGGTCCTCGTATGGTTAGATTTAGGGGCTTGCCGAAGGCAGGCCCCTTTCTATTTGAAAAACCGTGTATGGTCCTGTTAATAATGGCTGGCAAGACTGGGAAAACGCTATTGCTGACGTTGCGGAATGTTCCGTCCTTAAAGATGATGGAATGATTCCATAGCGAGGTTTCCGGCCTTGTGTTTTAGCCGGTTCGAAAGTGGTAAGCGTCGATCCAGTTAGGCGCTTCATTGTACTAGCGTTCCGTTGTAATAAAGCTGTCACAACCGTGGAACGCGGGCGTTAGCGTGGCTTGAAATGCATAGTCAGAACCTCCACTTGTAGCCCAAGTGAGAGTGCCGGCCAATCGCATGCGGCCGCGCAAAGAGCCCGGAAACGGGACGATGGAAAGGAAATAAAATGACGAAGAAAACGTCTGTAGCGAGCAGCACTGCCTATCCTGTTTTGCCCCTGCGCGACATCGTGGTCTTCCCCCATATGATCGTGCCGCTGTTCGTCGGACGGGAAAAGTCGATCCGTGCGCTTGAAGAGGTCATGGGTTCTGACAAGCAGATCATGCTGGTCACCCAGATCAACGCAAGCGATGATGATCCAGATCCTTCAGCAATTCATAATGTCGGCACGGTTGCCAATGTTTTGCAGCTCCTGAAGCTGCCCGACGGCACCGTGAAGGTTCTTGTCGAAGGCCGCGCCCGTGCCGAGATCGATGCCTATACCAGCCGCGAGGATTTCTACGAGGCGCTCGGCCATGTGCTCGAAGAGCCGCATGACGACCCGGTCGAGCTGGAAGCGCTGTCGCGCTCCGTCGTTTCGGAGTTCGAGAGCTATGTGAAGCTCAACAAGAAGATCTCGCCTGAAGTGGTCGGCGCTGCCAGCCAGATCGACGATTATTCCAAGCTCGCCGATACGGTTGCCTCGCACCTGTCGATCAAGATTACCGAAAAGCAGGAGATGCTGGAAACCACCAGCGTCAAGGCTCGCCTCGAAAAGGCGCTCGGCTTCATGGAAGGCGAGATTTCGGTCCTGCAGGTCGAAAAGCGCATCCGCTCGCGCGTCAAGCGCCAGATGGAGAAGACCCAGCGCGAATACTACCTGAATGAGCAGATGAAGGCGATCCAGAAGGAGCTCGGAGACGGCGAGGAAGGCCGCGACGAGATGGCCGAACTGGAAGAGCGCATCTCCAAGACCAAGCTTTCCAAGGAAGCGCGCGAGAAGGCCGACGCGGAGCTGAAGAAGCTGCGCCAGATGAGCCCGATGTCTGCCGAAGCAACCGTCGTCCGCAACTATCTCGACTGGCTGCTCGGCATTCCGTGGGGCAAGAAATCGAAGATCAAGTCGGACCTCAACCACGCAGAACAGATCCTCGAAGCCGATCACTTCGGCCTGGACAAGGTCAAGGAGCGGATCGTCGAGTATCTCGCCGTGCAGGCGCGTGCAGCCAAGCTCAAGGGGCCGATCTTGTGCCTCGTCGGCCCTCCGGGCGTCGGCAAGACCTCGCTTGCGCAGTCGATTGCCAAGGCGACCGGCCGTGAGTATGTCCGCATGGCGCTCGGCGGCGTTCGCGACGAAGCCGAAATCCGCGGTCACCGCCGCACCTATATCGGCTCGATGCCCGGCAAGGTCATCCAGTCGATGAAGAAGGCGAAAAAGTCCAATCCGCTCTTCCTGCTCGACGAGATCGACAAGATGGGCATGGATTTCCGCGGCGATCCGTCCTCGGCCCTGCTCGAAGTGCTCGACCCGGCCCAGAACTCGACCTTCATGGATCACTACCTGGAAGTCGAATACGACCTGTCGGACGTGATGTTCATCACGACGGCGAATACGCTGAACATTCCGGCACCTTTGATGGACCGCATGGAGATCATCCGTATCGCCGGCTATACCGAAGACGAAAAGCGAGAAATCGCCAAGCGGCACCTGCTGCCGAAGGCCATCAAGGAACATGCGTTGCAGCCGGAGGAATTTTCGGTCAGCGACGATGCCCTGATGGCGATCAGCCAGCAATACACCCGCGAAGCAGGGGTGCGTAACTTCGAACGCGAACTTATGAAGCTCGCCCGCAAGGCGGTGACCGAGATCATCAAGGGCAAGTCGAAGTCGGTCGCCGTCACGGCTGCCAACATCGACGACTATCTGGGCGTTCCGCGCTTCCGCCACGGCGAAGCCGAGCGCGAGGATCAGGTCGGCGTGGTCACCGGTCTTGCCTGGACCGAAGTCGGCGGCGAGCTGTTGACGATCGAAGGCGTGATGATGCCGGGCAAGGGCCGCATGACGGTCACTGGCAACCTGAAGGAAGTCATGAAGGAGTCGATCTCCGCTGCGGCCTCGTACGTTCGCTCGCGCGCTGTCGATTTCGGCATCGAGCCGCCGCGCTTTGACAAGAGCGACATCCACGTGCACGTGCCGGAAGGCGCGACGCCGAAGGATGGCCCGTCGGCCGGTGTCGCCATGGCAACCGCGATCGTCTCGATCATGACCGGCATTCCGGTCAACAAGGATGTCGCCATGACCGGCGAGATCACCCTTCGCGGCCGCGTTCTGCCGATCGGCGGCCTGAAGGAAAAGCTGCTCGCAGCGCTTCGCGGCGGCATCAAGAAGGTGCTGATCCCGGAAGAAAATGCCAAGGATCTGGCGGAGATTCCGGACAACGTGAAGAACAACATGGAGATCATCCCGGTATCCCGCATGGGCGAGGTGATCAAGCATGCGCTGGTTCGCAGGCCTGAACCGATCGAATGGGATGGAACGGTTGAAACGCCGGTCATCGCGACGGTCGAGGGCCTCGATGAGACAGGTGCAGCCATCGCTCACTGAGCGCTGCCTGCCACATTTATGTCAAAATGCTGCAAAACTCGGAAAAGGCTGGCTTAAAACGCCAGCCTTTTTTGTGAAAACGTCACAGAGCCGCTTGCTTTTCCTTGATTTGCAGGGCTTTTGGGTTGCGGCGGGCCTGATGAAACTTATTCTGTGCCTGGCTTACAGATTTGAGTCGTTTCGAACCATTGAAAGGGGTGGAAACATGAACAAGAATGAACTCGTGTCCGCAGTTGCCGAAAAGGCTGGCCTCACCAAGGCTGACGCTGCTTCTGCTGTCGACGCTGTTTTCGACGTTGTCCAGGCTGAACTTAAGAAGAAGGGCGACATCCGTCTCGCCGGCTTCGGCAGCTTCACCGTTTCTCATCGCGCTGCCACCAAGGGCCGCAATCCGTCCACCGGCGCCGAAGTCAATATTCCGGCTCGCAACGTGCCGAAGTTCACGCCCGGCAAGGGCCTGAAGGATGCCGTTAACGGCTAATGAGATTTCTGGCCGCCGGATAACGAGACTGGCAGCCCAGGTTTGGAGGGGTTCGGCGAAAGCCGGACCCTTTTCCACTTCCGCAGGTCTTGCGGGCTTTTCAAGTTTCATCTACGGCTTTTCTGTTCTCAGGGCGGGGTGAAAGTCCCCACCGGCGGTAAGGGCCTCGGCCCGAGCCCGCGAGCGCCTTCCGCGCGCCCATGGGCGGGGAGGGGTCAGCAGATCCGGTGCGATGCCGGAGCCGACGGTCATAGTCCGGATGAAAGAGAATGATCGCATGCACGAAGGGCAGGGAACTGCCCGGCGGTGTTGTTGCGCTCATGCGTCCTGATTTGTGTTGGTCCTTTTTATCTTGGATGAATGACATGAATCAGACTTCCCTCACTATTTCCACGTCGCGTGCCATGGCAGGTGCCGCCTGGATGGTGCTGGCCGGCGTGGCCTTCTCGATCCTCAACGTCGTCACGCAATGGGCGGCGATGAAGCTTGCCTTCCCGGCCGCGTCCATTGCCTTCGCGCTCGTCTTCTCGCTGCCGTTCCTCTACCGAGCCGGCTTCTCGGCGATGCGCACCAATTATCCTTGGCGCCGATCCTCTCGGCGCTGCTCTGGGGCGCTTCCTCGCTGATCACCAAGAACCTGACGGGCATCGAGCGGCCCGAAACCATCACGGTCTGGCTGCTGGTGCTTCTGACGCCCATCAATGGCGGGCTTGCGCTGGCGGCCGGCTTCGAAGTTCCGGCGGGCGTCACGCTGGGGCTTTTTGTACTCGCCGGCCTGCTGACCGTGCTCGCGCAATATTTTCTCACACTTGCCTATATAGCGGCCGACGCTGCCTATGTGCAGCCCTTCGACGATCTCAAGCTGCCGCTCAACGTCTTTTCGGGTTGGCTCGTCTTCGGCTATGCGCCTACCGGTTACCTCTGGCTCGGAGCGGCATTGATCTTTTGCGCCTCCCTCTTCATCATGCGCAACGAACTGCGCCGCGAGCAGACGGCTGCATAGACAGGGCGGCGCAAAACGCGCCGGCTGTCATGTGTCTGTCATCAGCGTCCCTCAAAAATCCCCCGTTTCGATATTCGACACATGGGGGATTTCATGACCATTTCATCGCGCAAGGCAACACTGGCTGCCGTGCTTCTCGCGTCCGTTGCTTTCCCGGCCGCTGCGGAGCCTGTTTTCAATCGTATTGCGTCCTTCCCGGTTGCCGCAAACCTGCCCGACGGCAAGGACAAGCTTTCCACGACCTCCGCCGAAATCATCACCGCCACCGATGACGGCAGGACGCTGATTTACAGCGACAGCCCGCTCGGCGCGATCGGCTTCGTCGACATCATCGATGCCAAGGCCCCGAAGGCCGTCGGCGCGCTGATGATGGACGGCGAGCCGACATCCGTTACGTCGGCAGCCGGCAAGGCGCTCGTTGCCGTCAACACCGGCGAGAGTAAGCAGAAGCCTTCCGGCCATCTGGCAATCGTCGACGTTGCCACCAAAAAGATCGAGAACACCTGCGATCTCGGCGGTCAGCCGGATTCGATCGCGCTCAACAAGGACAAGACGCTCGGCACCATCGCCATCGAAAACGAGCGCGACGAAGACGTCAACGACGGCAAGATCCCGCAGATGCCGGCAGGCGATCTCGCTATCTTCCAGGTCAAGGACGGAACGGTCGATTGCAGCACGATCAAGCACGTTGCGCTGACCGGCCTCTCGGCCGTCGCGCCGGAGGACCCGGAGCCGGAATTCGTCGCCTTCAACGGCCAGGATGAGATCGCACTGACACTGCAGGAAAACAACGAGATCGTCATCATCGACGCCAAAACCGCACAGGTGAAGACGCATTTCTCCGCAGGCAGCACCGACCTTTCCGGTATCGACACGAAGAAGGACGGGGCGCTGAAGTTTGCTGGCGAACTGAAGGGTGTTCTGCGCGAACCGGACGCTGTGAAATGGCTGGACGACAACCGTCTCGTCGTCGCCAACGAAGGCGATTATGAAGGCGGCTCGCGCGGGTTCACGATTTTCGATAAGACCGGCAAGGTTCTCTACGAATCCGGCAGTTCCTTCGAGCGCGCCGTGGCTGATCTCGGCCATTATCCGGACGGCCGCTCCTCCTCGAAGGGCGTCGAACCGGAGGGCCTGGAAGCAGCCACCTTCGGAGGCCAGCAATATTTCTTCGTGCTTGCCGAGCGCGCTTCTGTTGTCGGCGTCTACAAGGACACGGGCGCCGACCCGGAGCTCTCGCAGATATTGCCATCGGGCGTTTCGCCGGAAGGCGCTGTCGCCATCCCCTCGCGCAACCTCTTTGCGACCGCCAACGAAGTCGATCTCGGAAAGGACGGCGGCCCGCGCTCGCATGTGATGATCTACGAGCTTGCCGAAGGAGAGAAGGCCTATCCGCAGATCGTCGCGGCCGAGAAGGATGGCAACCCGGTCGGCTTTGCCGCCCTTTCGGGCCTTGCTGCCGTCCCGGAAAAGCCCGGCAAGCTCTTTGCGGTCAGCGACAGCGTGCTCGGCATGCAGCCGACGATCTACACGATCGACGCGACGCAGAAGCCCGCCGTCATCACCGAGACGCTGACCGTCAAGCGTGATGGTGCTGCCGCCCAGAAGCTCGACATCGAGGGCATCGCCGTCGATGAGAAGGGCTGGTTCTGGCTCGCTTCCGAAGGCAACAGCGAAAAGCTGCTGCCGCACGCGCTCTACCACGTCAATCCGAAGGGCGAGATCAAGGCCGAGGTCGCCCTGCCGAAGGAACTGACCGCCAACGAAATCCGCTACGGCTTCGAAGGCGTGACGATCATCGGCTCCGGCGATGATGCAACGCTGTGGATGGCAATTCAGCGTGAATGGAAGGACGACGAGAAGGGCTTCGTCAAGCTCGTCTCCTACAATCTGAAGAGCAAGGAATGGGGCGCCGTGCGCTACCCGCTCGACAAGTCCGAAAACGGCTGGGTCGGTCTTTCGGAAATCTCTGCCCATGGCGACAACGTCTATATCATCGAGCGCGACAACCTCGTGGGCGATGCAGCGAAGTTGAAGAAGCTCTATAAGGTGGCGATCGCCGATCTCAAGCCCGCCAAGCTCGGCGGCGAGCTGCCGGCCGTCGAGAAGACCGAAGCCTACGACTTCGTCAACGAGCTGAAGACGGCCACCAACGGCTACGTGCTCGACAAGATCGAAGGCTTCACCTTCGACGCTGGCGGCAAGGCCTATGCCGTCACCGACAACGACGGGGTCAGCGACTCCTCAGGTGAAACCCTGTTCTTCCCGGTCAACCTGGTCGGCACGAACTGAGGTCCCAGAACTGAAAGGAAATGGCCGGGTCAAACCCGGCCATTTTTGGTTCTGAAAGTTACGCTTACCAGCGCTGATGCACATGCGGTGCAATCAGCCGCTCGTAGATCTCGCGGGTCGCGTCCATCACGTCGTGGGAGAGCGGCGCGAGATCGGCGGCCGCTGCGTTGGCCCTTGCCTGTTCGGCGTTGCGCGCGCCGGGGATGATCACGGTCACGGCATCGTTCATCAGGATCCAGCGAAGCGCAAAGGCTGCCATAGAGGCGCCCTGCGGCACCAGCTTGCGCACCTCCTCGACCGCTTGCAGGCCGACCTCGAAGGGAACGCCCGCGAAGGTCTCGCCGACATCGAAGGCCTCGCCGTGGCGGTTGAAATTGCGGTGGTCGTCGCTTGCGAACTTGGTGTCGCGGGTGATCTTGCCGGAGAGCAGGCCACTTGCGAGCGGCACGCGGGCAATCACGGCGACGTTCCTGCGGCGGGCTTCCTGGAAGAACAGGCGATCGGGGCGCTGACGGAAGATGTTGTAGATGATCTGGATGCTTTCAACGCCCGGAAACTCGATCGCTTTCAAGCCTTCCTCCACCGTCGAAACGCTGACACCATAGCCCTTGATCTTGCCGGCCTTCTGCAGCTCGTTGAGACCGTCGAAGACTTCCGAACGGTAAAGCACCTCGGTCGGCGGGCAGTGGAGTTGGACGAGGTCGAGACTGTCGACCTGCAGGTTCTTCAGGCTGCGGTCGATGAAGCCTTCGAGATTGGCCTTGGTATAGCCGCCGGCGACATGCGGGTTCAGCCTTCGGCCGGCCTTGGTGGCGACCATCGGGCGCGTGCCGCCACGGCTCTTCAGCACGTCGGCGACGATCTTTTCCGATCGGCCGTCGCCATAAACGTCCGCTGTGTCGATGAAGGTGATGCCGGCGTCGAGCGCCGCATTGAGGGCCGCCCGGCCGTCAGCCTCGCTAACCTCGCCCCAGGAACCGCCTATCTGCCATGCGCCGAACCCGACATTGGTGACTGAAAACGGCATGCGGCCGAAAGAATGCTGTTTCATGGGAATCCTCCATTCGTGATGAAAAGCTCGCACGGCGACTATCAGCCAGGCCCCGGGCGGACAAGCGCCTGCGGGGGAAATAGGGCGCAGACGTTGCTTATTCGAGAACGGTGCCGATTGGTCTGGCATATCTTCCCGCTCCACTTCAAATGGGTCGACCGATGACCTACTTTCTGTGAGGGACGCGCCGGATCAAACAACGAAGAGGCAATAGCATGGAAATCAAGACAGCCGGTTCCCGGCCATCGGCGAAGGCTTCGGGGGACTATTTCGCTGGCACCGTGCGGCTTGATCCGTTGATCGAAGCGCCGGATCCGGCCCGCGTGAGGGTCGTGCACGTGACATTCGAGCCGGGAGCGCGCACCGCGTGGCACACGCATCCTCTGGGCCAGACGCTGATCATCACGTCCGGCAAGGGGCTTGTGCAGAGCTGGGGCGGCGACATCCGCGAAATCCGGCCGGGCGACACCGTCTGGTTCGCGGCCGGCGAAAAGCACTGGCATGGCGCAGCCCCGGAAACGGCGATGACGCATATCGCCATCCAGGAATCACTGAATGGCAGCGTCGCCGACTGGATGGAGCAGGTCAGCGACGAGCAATATGCCGGAAAGGCCTGAAGCGGCGTCAGACGCGCGAAAATGCGTCGGAAGTCCTGTCAACGCTCAGCTCTTGTGCGGCGGCTGGACTTCGCCTCGAAAACAATTTCCGGACTGTCATGGTTTTGTCTCCAAACCTGCTTGACACTCAAATGCGAACCCCTTAGTTAGCCGCTCATCGAAGCGGCCTGTCCGTTTTGACAAGGATGCGAAAGCTCCGGATGACTTGAAATGAAGTGCGGGTGTAGCTCAGTCGGTTAGAGTGCCGGCCTGTCACGCCGGAGGTCGCGGGTTCGAGCCCCGTCACTCGCGCCATTTTAAGATGTGCCGCAAGGCGCTTTCCGGCCTTTCCTTCAAGATGCGCGGGTGTAGCTCAGTCGGTTAGAGTGCCGGCCTGTCACGCCGGAGGTCGCGGGTTCGAGCCCCGTCACTCGCGCCATTCTTTTCTCCGAGCCATGCAGTTTTTGGTTGGCTGCCATGCAACCTCTCTTAACTTGTGCGTATTTGTCGCGACATCGTTGCATCTGCTTGATAATGTCGCATCCTCACAGGTGGAATTGGCTTTCTAAAAGTCTTGCGCCATGGCTCCGGCTGCGCTAACCACGGCTTGTTGCAACGCACGTTCGCTTGCCGGGCATTTGCCCGTTGCGCTGCCTGGCGCATTCGGCAAGCAGGGATGAACATGATGACTGAACTGCTCAGTTCCTATATTCCGATCGCTATCTTCATCGGCATTGCCCTCGTCATCGGCCTGGCGCTTCTGATTGCGCCGTTTGCCGTGGCCTTCAAGGCGCCCGATTCGGAAAAGCTTTCCGCATACGAATGCGGCTTCAACGCCTTCGACGATGCTCGCATGAAATTCGACATCCGCTTCTATCTCGTGTCGATCCTCTTCATCATCTTCGACCTCGAAGTCGCCTTCCTCTTCCCCTGGGCGGTTTCCTTTGGCGCCATCGGCTGGTTCGGCTTCTGGTCCATGATGGTCTTCCTGCTCGTGCTCACCGTCGGCTTTATCTATGAATGGAAGAAGGGAGCCCTGGAATGGCAGTGACCCCCTCAAGCAATCGCACGCTCGTGGCGCCGCAGCCGAAGGGGATCATCGATCCCGCAACCGGCAAGCCGATCGGCAGCAACGACGGGTTCTTCGGCGACATCAACAACGAACTGGCCGACAAGGGTTTTCTCGTCACCTCGACCGACGAACTGATCAACTGGGCGCGTACCGGCTCGCTAATGTGGATGACCTTCGGTCTCGCCTGCTGCGCCGTCGAGATGATGCAGCTGTCGATGCCGCGTTACGACGTAGAGCGTTTCGGCTTTGCGCCGCGCGCTTCGCCGCGCCAGTCGGACGTGATGATTGTTGCTGGCACGCTCACCAACAAGATGGCGCCCGCGCTCCGTAAGGTCTATGACCAGATGCCTGAGCCGCGTTACGTGATCTCGATGGGCTCCTGCGCCAATGGCGGCGGCTACTATCACTATTCTTATTCGGTGGTGCGCGGCTGCGACCGCGTCGTGCCGATCGACATCTACGTGCCGGGCTGTCCCCCCACGGCGGAGGCGCTGCTTTACGGCGTGCTTCTGCTGCAGAAGAAGATCCGGCGCACCGGCACGATCGAGCGGTAAGGGTTAAGGACAAGACATATGAGCGAAGCCCTCACTGAGCTTTCGTCCCATCTCTCGGAAGCGCGTGGCAGCCTGATTGCCGCGACGCAACTGAAGTTCGGCGAGCTGACACTGACGACGACGGGCGAAAACCTGATCGCGCTTCTGGCGTTCCTGCGCGATGACGCCAAGTGCGGTTTCGTCAACCTGACGGACATCTGCGGCGTCGATTGGCCGGAGCGCGAAAAGCGTTTCGACGTTGTGTATCATCTTTTGTCGCCGAAGCAGAACCTGCGCATCCGCGTGAAGGTCGCGACCGACGAGGATACGCCGGTTCCGTCGGCCTGCGCGGTCTATCCCGGCGCCGACTGGTTCGAGCGCGAGACCTGGGACATGTACGGCGTTCTCTTCACCGGCCACCCGGATCTCCGCCGCATCCTGACCGATTACGGTTTCGAAGGACATCCACTTCGCAAGGACTTTCCGACGACCGGCTTCGTCGAAGTCCGTTACGACGATGCGGCAAAGCGGGTCGTTTACGAACCGGTGGAACTGAAGCAGGAATTCCGCAACTTCGACTTCATGTCGCCTTGGGAGGGCACCGAGTACGTGCTGCCGGGCGATGAGAAGGCGAAGCAGTAGAAGCGAATAGTGAACAGCGACGAGTTGGGAAGGGGTTGCAGACGATAAACTCCGACAAGGATCTCAAGGTCTGGCAGTTGGCGATCGATCTCGCGATGGACTGCTATCGGATGACCAAGGATCTTCCCAAGTTGGAGATTTGACGGTCTGACGACCGAGATACGCAGGGCAGCAAATTCGATTGCTGCCAATATTGCTGAAGGGCACGGACGTGAAGTCACTGGAAGCTTTATTCGATATCTGCGCATGTCCCAGGTTCGTTGAAGGAATTGGAAACAGATATTCATTTCTCACCGCGTCGGTTGATCGGCGAGATTGCGTTCAGGCAGATGACCGAAAAGTGCGACGAGATCAGACGGATGATCAGGGCGCTGATACGGAGTCTCCAGGAGAAACAATGAAACGGAACGAAACTATTCGCTATTCGCCATTCGCCATTCGCCTAACCAGCGGCGCGTTTGGCTTGGAGTTTGCAGCATGACCGAACATAACGTCCGCAACTTCAACATCAATTTCGGGCCACAGCATCCGGCGGCGCACGGCGTTCTTCGTCTTGTCCTGGAGCTTGACGGCGAAATTGTGGAGCGCGTCGATCCGCATATCGGCCTGCTGCATCGCGGCACCGAGAAGCTGATCGAAACCAAGACCTATCTGCAGGCCGTTCCTTATTTCGACCGTCTCGATTATGTGGCGCCGATGAACCAGGAACATGCCTACGCGCTGGCCGTCGAGAAGCTGCTCGGCATCGAAATCCCGATTCGCGGTCAGCTGATCCGCGTTCTTTATTCGGAAATCGGCCGTATCCTGTCGCATCTCCTCAACGTCACGACCCAGGCCATGGACGTCGGCGCGCTGACGCCGCCGCTCTGGGGCTTCGAAGAGCGCGAAAAGCTGATGGTGTTTTATGAGCGCGCTTCCGGCTCGCGCATGCATGCGGCTTATTTCCGTCCAGGCGGCGTCCATCAGGATCTGCCGGAAAAGCTCGTTCAGGATATCGGCGACTGGTGCGATCCGTTCCTGAAGGCGTTGGACGACATCGACGATCTTCTGACCGGCAACCGCATCTTCAAGCAACGTAACGTCGATATCGGCGTGGTATCGCTTGAAGACTGCTGGGCTTGGGGCTTCTCGGGCGTCATGGTCCGCGGTTCGGGCGCTGCCTGGGACCTGCGCCGTGCGCAGCCTTACGAGTGCTATTCCGATCTCGAGTTCGATATCCCGATCGGCAAGAACGGCGACTGCTATGACCGTTACCTGATCCGCATGATTGAAATGCGTGAATCGGTCCGCATCATGAAGCAGTGCGTGAACCGCCTGCTTGGCGATGCCAGCACCGGACCGTTCTCGTCGGTCGACGGCAAGGTGGTGCCGCCGAAGCGCGGCGAGATGAAGCGCTCGATGGAAGCTCTGATCCACCACTTCAAGCTCTATACCGAAGGCTACCACGTTCCGGCCGGCGAAGTTTACGCCGCCGTCGAGGCGCCGAAGGGCGAGTTCGGCGTCTATCTCGTCTCCGACGGCTCCAACAAGCCGTATCGCTGCAAGATCAAGGCTCCGGGCTATGCCCATCTTCAGGCGATGGATTTCATGTGCCGCGGCCACCAGCTGGCTGACGTCGCTGCCATTCTCGGCTCGCTCGACATCGTGTTCGGCGAGGTGGACCGCTGATGCAGCTTGCCGCGCTTTCAGCAGCCGTTTTCCTCATGGCATCCGGAGCGTTCGCTCAGGATAATCAGGGATTCGGCCAGAAGCTGGGCGCGCAGGATGTAGCGCCTCCAGGCGGCCAGGCCTCCATGGGCGAGCTATTGTCCCGGGGCTATGAAATCAAGGCTGCCGTTCCGAACGGCAACAAGTTCGTTGTGTTTATGCAGAAAGACCAGTCGGCCTATGCTTGCGAGATGCAGTCTCTGACAGCCTCGCGGTGTGGGACCCTAAACTGACAAGGCGTGAGGAAGAATGTCCGTTCGTCGACTAGCCGAAGATCAATTCCAGCCTGCCGCATTCGCCTTCAATGACGAAAACGCGGTTTGGGCGGACAAAACGATCAAGAAATATCCTGCCGGCCGTCAGCAGTCGGCGGTCATCCCGCTGTTGATGCGGGCGCAGGAGCAGGACGGCTGGGTCACCCGCGCGGCGATCGAGAAAGTCGCCGACATGCTGGACATGGCCTATATTCGTGTCCTCGAAGTCGCGACCTTCTACACCCAGTTCCAGCTGGGTCCGGTCGGAACGCGCGCGCACGTCCAGGTCTGCGGCACGACGCCCTGCATGCTGCGCGGCTCTGAAGGCCTGATGAAGGTCTGCAAGAGCAAGATCCACGATCACCCGTTCGAGCGCAATGCCGAAGGCACGCTCTCCTGGGAAGAGGTCGAATGTCTCGGGGCCTGCGTTAACGCACCGATGGTGATGATCGGCAAGGACACTTACGAAGACCTGACGCCGGAGCGCCTCGAAGAGATCATAGACACGTTCAATGCCGGCAATGGGGCGAGCATCAAGCCCGGCCCGCAGATCGACCGTCATTTTTCCTCGCCCGAAGGCGGTCCGACGACGCTTCTGGCGCCGGATCCGAAGCCGAAGGCCTCCGCAAAAAAGGCCGTCAGCGATGCCGTCAGCCTTCCGCCCTCAGAGGCCGGCCGGCCGAAGAGCTCGGACGCCGAAACCAATCCGGCGTTGAAGACGCCCCATACGGCGCCGAAGGCCGCGGCCAAGAATGTCAAGGCCGTCGAGGCTGCACCGCTGCCTGCACCGGCCGAAAAGCCCGCAAGGGCAGCCGCGGCTCCGGCCGTGAGCAAGCCGGCGCTGACCGACAAGAACCGGCCGGTCGGCATCGAAAAGCCGACAGCTCCGGACGATCTCAAGCTGATCTCGGGCGTCGGTCCGAAGATCGAGGCCATTTTGAACGAACTCGGCATCTTCACCTATGCGCAGGTCGCAGGCTGGAAGAAGGCCGAACGCGAATGGGTCGATGGATACTTGAATTTCAAGGGCCGCATCGAGCGCGACGACTGGGCCAAGCAGGCCAAGGCGCTCGCCAAGGGCGGCGAAGCGGAATATATCAAGGTCTTTGGCAAGAAGCCGCGGTAAGAGGTGTGAAGCATGTTACAAGATAAGGACCGCATCTTTACCAACATCTACGGCCTCAAGGACAAGTCCCTGAAAGGCGCGATGAGCCGCGGCCACTGGGACGGCACCAAGCAGATCCTCGAAAAGGGCCGCGACTGGATCGTCAACGAGATGAAGGCGTCCGGCCTTCGCGGCCGTGGCGGCGCAGGTTTCCCGACCGGTCTCAAATGGTCCTTCATGCCGAAGGAAAGCGATGGCCGGCCGCACTATCTCGTCGTCAATGCCGACGAGTCGGAGCCCGGCACCTGCAAGGACCGCGACATCATGCGCCACGATCCGCATACGCTGATCGAAGGCTGCGTGATTGCGAGCTTCGCCATGGGCGCGAACGCCGCCTACATCTATGTCCGCGGCGAATATATCCGTGAGCGTGAGGCACTACAGGCGGCGATCGACGAATGCTATGATGCCGGCCTGCTCGGCAAGAACAACAAGCTCGGCTGGGACATGGAAATTTATGTCCATCACGGCGCCGGCGCTTACATCTGCGGCGAAGAAACCGCCCCTGCTCGAAAGCCTTGAGGGCAAGAAGGGGCAGCCGCGCCTGAAGCCGCCGTTCCCGGCCAATATGGGTCTCTACGGCTGCCCGACGACGGTCAACAACGTCGAATCGATCGCCGTTGCCCCGACGATCCTTCGCCGCGGCGCCGGCTGGTTCTCCTCGATCGGCCGTCCGAACAATGTCGGCACCAAGCTTTTCATGCTATCCGGGCACGTCAACAAGCCGTGCACCGTCGAAGAGGAAATGGGCATCACCTTCCGTGAGCTCGTCGATCGTCACGCCGGCGGCATCCGCGGCGGCTGGGACAACCTGCTCGCCGTCATTCCCGGCGGCGCCTCGTGCCCGATCGTGCCCGCCAAGGACATCATCGATTGCCCGATGGATTTCGACGGCCTGCGCGCTGTCGGTTCGTCCTTCGGCACGGCCGCCGCGATCGTCATGGACAAGTCCACGGACGTCATCAAGGCGATCGCCCGCATCTCGGCTTTCTTCAAGCATGAGAGCTGCGGCCAGTGCACGCCGTGCCGCGAAGGCACCGGCTGGATGTGGCGCGTGATGGAGCGCATGGCAAAGGGCAACGCCCACAAGCGCGAGATCGACATGCTCTTCCAGGTCACCAAGCAGATCGAAGGCCACACCATCTGTGCCCTCGGCGATGCTGCCGCATGGCCGGTGCAGGGTCTGATCCGTAACTTCCGTCCGGAGATCGAAGCGCGCATCGACCAGTACACGGCGAGCGCCATGGATCACGGTGCGGTTCTCGAGGCAGCGGAGTAAGAAGATGGCGAAGGCATCCGGTAGCACAGGGAAGGATGGAGCGGCCGATTTCCCGGCAGACTTCGGCCGTCTGGCAGCCGAGATGCTGGAGCGGGCTCTGCCGATGCATCCGCTGATGGCGCCGCCCGTAGCGGCGATGGCTGCGGCAACGGCGATCGGCTTCGGTTTCTCGACGCAGATAGCTGGCGCTTTCTTCGGGGCTCTGCAGGGCGCGTTCGAGGAGACCAACAGGCTGGCGGAAGCGCTTGACGACACGCCGCCGGAAGAACCAAAGCCGGAAGTGCGCATCAAGCCGGAGAATATCCGGCCGGCGGCGGTGGAGAAGGCCAAGCTTTCGATTGTCGGCGCAACTGGATCAAAGCCTACGGCACCGAAGAAGCCGGCGGCACGCGCGAAGAAGGCAGACGACCTGAAGCTGATCGCAGGCATCGGTCCGAAGCTCGAGCAGGTGCTGAACGCAAAGGGCATTCGGACCTTCGCCGAGATCGCCGCCTGGACGGATGCGGAAATCGCAAAGCTCGACGCCGAACTTGGTTTCAACGGCCGCATCGCACGCGACGACTGGACCGGTCAGGCGAAGGCGCTTTGTGCGAAGGGCCGGAAGCGGACGTGATCTTTTCGGCTGACCCAAGCAGCCGGGAGGGGAATGGCGAAACGGCAAGCGGGCAGGGGCCTGCGAACTGCCCGCCGATCGGGTTTCGGGTTTTCCGAATCCTGGAAGGACAATTGGGCGACACCGGTGCCTGCGGGGACAAAATCCCGCCTGGCAGCGGTCATGCTGCAAAATAGGTTTGTTTGCCGCCATCCGGCGAACGGGAAACAGGACTGAGTGACGATGGCAAAACTGAAGATAGACGGCAACGAGATCGAAGTCCCGGATCATTACACGCTCATCCAGGCGTGTGAGGAAGCCGGCGCTGAAGTTCCGCGCTTCTGCTTCCATGAGCGGCTGTCGGTCGCCGGCAATTGCCGTATGTGCCTTGTCGAGGTGAAGGGCGGCCCGCCGAAGCCGCAGGCATCCTGCGCTATGGGCGTTCGCGACATTCGCGGCGGACCGAATGGCGAGCTGCCGGAAGTCTTCACCAACACGCCGATGGTCAAGAAGGCCCGCGAAGGCGTAATGGAATTCCTGCTGATCAATCACCCGCTCGATTGCCCGATCTGCGACCAGGGCGGCGAATGCGACCTGCAGGACCAGGCGATGGCCTTCGGCATCGACACCTCGCGCTATCAGGAAGACAAGCGCGCCGTCGAAGACAAGTATATCGGTCCGCTCGTCAAGACGGTCATGAACCGCTGCATCCACTGCACGCGCTGCGTCCGCTTCACGACGGAAGTCGCCGGCATCTCGGAACTCGGCCTGATCGGCCGCGGCGAGGACGCCGAAATCACCACCTATCTCGAACAGGCGATGACCTCCGAGCTGCAGGGCAACGTCGTCGACCTTTGCCCGGTCGGCGCGCTGACCTCGAAACCCTTCGCCTTCACGGCCCGTCCGTGGGAACTGAACAAGACGGAATCGATCGACGTCATGGACGCGCTCGGCTCCGCCATCCGCGTCGATACCCGCGGCCGCGAAGTCATGCGCATCCTGCCGCGCGTCAACGAGGCGATCAACGAGGAGTGGATTTCCGACAAGAGCCGCTTCATCTGGGACGGCCTGAAGACGCAGCGTCTCGACAAACCCTATGTCCGCAAGGGTGGTCGCCTGCAGCCCGCGACCTGGGCGGAAGCCTTCGGCGCGATCAAGACTGCAGTTTCCAAGACGACCGGCGAAAAGATCGGCGCGATCGCCGGCGACCTCGCTTCGGTCGAGGAAATGTACGCGCTCTCCGAATTGGTGAAGTCGCTCGGTTCCGAGAACCTCGACTGTCGCCAGGATGGGACGGCACTTGATCCGTCGCTAGGCCGCGCAAGCTACGTCTTCAACCCGACGATCGAAGGCATCGAACAGGCTGATGCGCTGCTCATCATCGGCGCGAACCCGCGCTTCGAGGCTGCCGTGCTCAATGCCCGCATCCGCAAGCGCTGGCGCCGCGGCGGCTTCCCGATCGGCGTGATCGGCGAAGGCGGTGACCTGCGTTATGATTACGAATATCTCGGTGCTGGTCCGGATACGCTGAAGGATCTGGTGGATGGCAACCATGCCTTCGCCAAGGTCCTGGCGGAGGCCAAGACGCCGCTGATCATCATCGGCCAGGGCGCGCTTTCCCGCACGGATGGCGCGGGTGTTCTGGCAAGCGCCGCAAAGCTCGCCGTCAACGTCGGCGCGGTAGTCGAAGGCTGGAACGGTTTTGCCGTCCTGCACTCGGCCGCATCGCGTGTCGGCGGCCTTGACCTCGGCTTCGTGCCCGGCGCCAAGGGCGTCAACGGGGCTGCCATGCTGGCCTCCATGGACGTGCTTTTCCTGCTCGGCGCCGACGAGCTGGACTTCACCGCCAAGAAGGCCAAGCTCACGGTCTATATCGGCTCGCACGGCGACAACGGCGCGCACCATGCAGACGTCATTCTGCCGGCTGCCGCCTATACTGAAAAGTCGGGCACTTGGGTCAATACCGAAGGCCGCGTCCAGATGGGCAGCCGCGCCGGTTTCGCACCGGGCGATGCCCGCGAGGACTGGGCGATCCTGCGTGCGCTCTCCGACGTCCTCGGCAAGAAGCTTCCCTTTGATTCGCTTGCCGAACTGCGCTCGAAACTCTATGCGGCGTTCCCGCATTTCGCCGCCGTCGACGAGATCGCCGAAGGCGACAGCGCCAAAATTGCCGCACTGGCCAAAAAAGCCGGGAAGATGAACAAATCCGGGTTTGCGTCACCGGTCAAAGACTTCTATTTGACGAACCCGATCGCACGCGCCTCGGCTGTCATGGCCGAATGCTCGGCATTGGCCCGCAACAACTTCAAAGTCGCGGCAGAGTAAGGGCAGGGACTATGGACTCTTTCTTTTCCACATATGTCTGGCCGGGGATCATCATGGTCGGCCAGTCGCTTCTCCTGCTGGTCTGCCTTCTGGTCTTTATTGCCTACGTGCTCCTTGCCGACCGCAAGATCTGGGCTGCGGTGCAGCTTCGCCGCGGCCCGAACGTCGTCGGCCCCTTCGGCCTGTTTCAGTCCTTCGCCGACCTTCTGAAGTTCGTCTTCAAGGAGCCGATCATTCCCGCGGGCGCCAACAAGGTCGTCTTCCTGCTTGCGCCGCTCGTCGCTGTGCTTCTGGCGCTGTCCACCTGGGCGGTCGTGCCGCTCGCAGATGGCTGGGTGATTGCCGACATCAATGTCGGCATCCTCTATATCTTCGCGATCGCCTCGCTCGAAGTTTACGGCATCATCATGGGCGGCTGGGCTTCGAACTCGAAGTATCCGTTCCTGGGTGCGCTTCGTTCGGCCGCGCAGATGGTGTCCTACGAAGTCTCGATCGGCTTCGTCATCGTCTGTGTCCTGCTTTGCGTCGGTTCGCTGAACCTGACCGACATCGTCAATGCGCAGCATGACGGCCTCGGAACGATGCTCGGCCTGCCGGCGTCCTTCCTGGATTGGCATTGGCTCGCGCTGTTCCCGATGTTCATCGTCTTCTTCGTTTCCGCGCTTGCCGAAACCAACCGTCCGCCCTTCGATCTTCCGGAAGCCGAATCGGAGCTGGTCGCCGGCTTCATGGTCGAATACGGCTCTTCGCCGTACATGATGTTCATGCTTGGCGAATATGCGGCCGTCTGCCTGATGTGCGCGCTGACGACGATCCTCTTCCTCGGCGGCTGGCTGCCCCCGGTTGACGTTTGGTTCCTGAACTGGGTACCGGGTATCATCTGGTTCACGCTGAAGGCCTGCCTGGTGTTCTTCATGTTCGCGATGGTCAAGGCCTTCGTGCCGCGCTACCGCTACGACCAGCTGATGCGCCTCGGCTGGAAGGTCTTCCTTCCGCTGTCGCTCGCCATGGTCGTCATCGTTGCATTCGTGCTGAAGCTGATGGGATGGGCATGATGATGTCCGCCCTCGTTTCCAGCAATTTTGGAGGTTGAAGATGGCAAGCTTGTCCAACGCCGTCAGCTCGCTGTTCCTCAAGGAATTCGTTGGCGCATTCTTCTTGTCGATGCGCTATTTCTTTCGCCAGAAGGCGACGATCAACTACCCCTTCGAAAAGGGTCCGGTCAGCCCGCGCTTCCGCGGCGAACATGCGCTGCGCCGCTATCCGAACGGCGAGGAGCGCTGCATCGCCTGCAAGCTCTGCGAAGCGATCTGTCCCGCTCAGGCGATCACCATTGAAGCTGGACCGCGCCGCAATGACGGCACGCGCCGCACGGTGCGCTACGACATCGACATGGTGAAGTGCATCTATTGCGGCTTCTGCCAGGAGGCCTGCCCGGTCGATGCGATTGTCGAAGGCCCGAATTTCGAATTCGCCACGGAAACCCGCGAAGAGCTTTATTTCGACAAGCAGCGGCTTTTGGACAATGGCGACCGGTGGGAACGCGAAATCGCCCGCAACATGGCGATCGACGCACCGTACCGCTGATTGGAATTTGAAATGCCGCGCGGCGGGCGCTCGCCTCCCGCGGTCAACATGCACCGGAGCTTTGCGGGCTTGACGTCACGCCAAGCTCCATTCGGGCAGGGAAACTCCCGGCTGCCCGGGGGAAGATGAAAAAGGCACCAACATGGGTCTGCAGGCTCTATTTTTCTATCTTTTCGCCTTTGTCGCGGTAGCGTCGGCGTTCATGGTCATCTCGGCGAAGAATCCGGTTCATTCGGTTCTGTTCCTCATCGTGACCTTCTTCAATGCCGCAGGCCTCTTCCTGCTGCTCGGCGCCGAGTTCCTGGCGATGATCCTGCTTGTCGTCTATGTCGGCGCAGTCGCGGTCCTCTTCCTCTTCGTGGTCATGATGCTCGACATCGATTTTACGGAGCTGCGCGCGGGCGTTCTTGAATACGCCCCGATCGGCGGCCTGATCGGTCTGGTTCTTGCGGCCGAACTCATCGTCGTTGTCGGCGGCAGCGTGATCTCTCCGGAAGTCGCAAAGACCGTCGCGATGCCGATCCCGGCCATTACCGAGCGCACTAATACCGCCGCCCTCGGCGACGTGCTCTATACGAACTACATCTACTTCTTCCAGATCGCCGGCCTGGTCCTTCTCGTCGCGATGATCGGTGCGATCGTGCTGACGCTGAGGCACCGTACCAACATCAAGCGGCAGAATATTCCAAGACAGGTTGCCCGCACGCCCGCGACCGCCGTTGAGGTGGTCACGGTCAAGCCGGGGCAGGGCCTCTAAAGGCAGGGACAAGGAACAAAGAACATGGTCATCGGTCTTTCCCATTACCTGACGGTCAGCGCCATCCTCTTCACAATCGGCATTTTCGGCATCTTCCTCAACCGGAAGAACGTCATCGTCATCCTGATGTCGATCGAACTCATCCTGCTTGCGGTCAACATCAACATGGTCGCCTTCTCGTCGTTCCTGAACGACATCGTCGGCCAGGTCTTCGCATTGTTCATTCTGACGGTTGCTGCGGCTGAGGCAGCGATCGGTCTTGCAATTCTCGTTGTCTTCTACCGCAACCGCGGCTCGATCGCGGTCGAAGACGTTAATATGATGAAGGGCTGAGCGGCTCATGTTCCTCTATAAGGCTATTGTCTTTCTTCCCTTGATCGGCGCGATCATCGCCGGCCTCTTCGGCCGTGCGATCGGCGCCAAGGCATCGGAATACGTCACCTGCGGCCTGATGATCGTCGCCGCTGTCCTGTCCTGGTACGTCTTCGTCACCGTCGGCATGGGGCATCTCGAAGGCGGGCCGATCAAGGTCGAGGTCCTGCGCTGGATCCAGTCCGGCGGCATCGATGCTTCCTGGTCGCTGCGCGTCGACACGCTCACCTCCGTCATGCTGATCGTCGTCAACACGGTCTCGACGCTGGTGCACATCTACTCGATCGGATACATGCACCATGATCCGCATCGTCCGCGCTTCTTCGCCTATCTCTCGCTCTTCACCTTCGCCATGCTGATGCTGGTGACCTCCGACAACCTCGCCCAGATGTTCTTTGGCTGGGAAGGCGTGGGTCTGGCTTCGTATCTGCTCATCGGTTTCTGGTACAAGAAACCGTCGGCAAACGCCGCCGCAATCAAGGCCTTCGTCGTCAACCGCGTCGGCGACTTCGGCTTCGTGCTCGGTATTGCCGGCATCTTCGTTCTGTTCGGTTCGATCAACCTCGACACGATCTTCGCCAATGCCTCGAGCTTCGCGCCGCATGAAGGTGTCGAAGCCGCGGGTGAAGTCGTACTTAACCTCTTCGGCATGCAGCTCGACAAGGCGCATGCGCTGACCGGCATTTGCCTGTTGCTCTTCATGGGCGCGATGGGCAAGTCCGCTCAATTCCTGCTGCACACCTGGCTGCCGGACGCTATGGAAGGCCCGACGCCGGTTTCGGCACTCATCCATGCCGCGACCATGGTCACCGCCGGCGTCTTCCTCGTCGCCCGCATGTCGCCGCTCTTCGAATTGTCGCCCGATGCACTGGTCTTCGTCACCATGATCGGCGCGATAACCGCCTTCTTCGCGGCGACCGTCGGTCTCGTGCAGAACGACATCAAGCGCGTCATCGCCTATTCGACCTGCTCGCAGCTCGGCTACATGTTCGTGGCGCTCGGCGTCGGGGCTTACGGCGCGGCGATCTTCCACCTCTTCACACACGCCTTCTTCAAGGCGCTTCTCTTCCTCGGCGCCGGCTCGGTGATCCATGCCGTCGACGGCGAGCAGGACATGCGTTACATGGGCGGCCTTCGTAGGCACATCCCGGTCACCTTCTGGATGATGACGATCGGCACGCTGGCGCTGACCGGCGTCGGCATCCCGTTCACGCCGGTTGGTTTCGCCGGCTTCTTCTCGAAGGACGTGATTATCGAAGCGACCTACGCCTCGCATTCACCGGTTGCAGGCTTCGCCTTTACGCTTCTGGTGATCGCGGCCCTGTTCACGAGCTTCTATTCCTGGCGTCTTGCCTTCCTCACCTTCTTCGGCACGCCGCGTGCCTCGCACGAGGTGATGCACCACGTCCACGAATCGCCGCAGGTCATGCTCGTGCCGCTCTATCTTCTGGCGGTCGGCGCCGTTCTCGCGGGTGTCCTGTTCGAGGGCTACTTCTACGGCCACCACTATGCCGAGTTCTGGAAAGGCGCGCTCTTCACCGGCGCCGAGAACGAATTGCTGGAAGAATTCCACCACGTGCCGGCCTGGGTGGCGCTGAGCCCGTTCATCGCGATGCTTCTCGGCTTCGTGACGGCTTGGTACATGTATATCAAGTCGCCCTCGACGCCGCGCGTTCTCGCGCAGCAGCACCGCGTGCTTTACCAGTTCCTGCTCAACAAGTGGTACTTCGACGAGCTCTACGATTTCCTCTTCGTCCGTTCCGCCAAGGCGCTCGGCCGCTTCCTGTGGAAGAAGGGTGATATCGGCGTCATCGACGCTTACGGCCCGAACGGCGTTGCCGCCCGCGTCGTCGACGTCACCAATCGCGTCGTCCGCCTGCAGACCGGTTACCTCTATCACTATGCCTTCGCGATGCTGATCGGCATTGCCGCACTCGTTACCTGGATGATGCTCGGGAGTTCCTTCTGATGACCGATTGGCCTATTCTTTCAACGGTCACCTTCCTGCCGCTCGTCGGCGTGGTGCTTCTGCTGCTGATGAGCGAAAACGGCCCGAGCGGCAGGCGCAACGTGCTCAACATCTCGTTGATCACGACCATCGTCACGTTCATCGTTTCGCTGTTCATCTGGATCGGTTTCGACAATGCGAACCCGGGCTTCCAGATGGTCGAGAAGCATGGCTGGCTTGGCACGGGCATCGGCTATCATGTCGGCGTCGACGGCATCTCGATGCTGTTCGTCGTCCTGACGACGGTCCTCATGCCCTTCTGCATTCTGGCGAGCTGGCTCTCCATCGAAAAGCGCCTGAAGGAATACATGATCGCCTTCCTCATCCTTGAAGTGATGATGGTCGGTGTCTTCGTGTCGCTCGATATCGTGCTCTTCTACGTCTTCTTCGAAGCGGGTCTCATTCCGATGTTCCTCATCATCGGTGTCTGGGGTGGCAGGGACCGCGTTTACGCAAGCTACAAGTTCTTCCTCTACACGCTGCTCGGTTCGGTACTGATGCTGCTCGCCATCATGGCGATGTACTGGCAGGCCGGCACGACGGATATTTCCGCGCTGCTCGCCTACAAGTTCCCGCCTGCCATGCAGACCTGGCTGTGGCTTGCCTTCTTCGCCTCCTTTGCGGTGAAGATGCCGATGTGGCCGGTTCACACCTGGTTGCCGGATGCGCACGTCCAGGCACCGACGGCCGGGTCCGTCATCCTGGCAGGCGTGCTTTTGAAGCTTGGCGGTTACGGCCTCATCCGCTTCTCGCTCGGCATGTTCCCGGTCGCGTCCGATTTCTTCGCGCCGCTGGTCTTCGCCCTGTCGGTGATCGCCATCATCTACACCTCGCTGGTCGCGATGATGCAGGACGACATCAAGAAGCTGATCGCCTATTCGTCGGTTGCCCACATGGGCTACGTCACCATGGGCGTCTTTGCGGCGAACATGCAGGGCGTGCAGGGCTCGATCTTCCAGATGCTGTCACACGGCATCGTTTCGGGAGCGCTCTTCCTTTGCGTCGGCGTCGTCTATGACCGCACCCACACCCGCGAGATCGTGGCCTATGGCGGCCTGGTCAACAACATGCCGAAATATGCCGTCGCCTTCATGGTCTTCACCATGGCGAATGTCGGCCTTCCGGGCACCTCGGGCTTCATCGGCGAATTCCTGACGCTGATGGGCGTCTTCCGCGTCAATACCTGGGTAGCGCTCTTCGCCGCAACCGGCGTGATCCTGTCGGCAGGCTACGCTCTGTGGCTCTACCGCCGCGTGATCTTCGGCGCGCTGGAAAAGGAAAAGCTGAAGGCGCTTCTCGATCTTTCGCCGCGCGAGCAACTGATCCTCTATCCGTTGGTAGCACTGACGATCTTCTTCGGCGTCTATCCGGCGCCGGTCTTCGATGCGACGGCCGCCTCCGTGGATATGCTGGTGAACAACTATACGGCCGCCGTAAACGCTGCGCACGACGTTGCGCTGTCGATGAATTGATGACGGGACTTTTTGGACATGACCGCTGAAACCATTCTCGCAAGCCTGCATCTTTCCGCGCCGGAGATCATCCTCGCGGTCGGCGCCCTTGTCCTGCTCATGATCGGCGTCTTTGCGGGCGAGCGGTCGGGCCGTATGGTGAGCGTTCTGGCGCTGATCCTGTTTGCGGCCTCTGCGCTGTGGCTGATCTTCGTGCCGGGCGATGGCCTCGCTTACGGCGGCGTCTACCAGGCGGACGGTTTCTCCCGCTTCATGAAGATCACCGCGCTCGTCGGCTCCTTCGCAGCGCTCTTCATGTCGATCGGTCTTGCCAGGGAAAACCAGCTCGACAAGTTCGAGTTCCCGGTCCTGCTTGTGCTCTGCACCCTCGGCATCTTGCTGATGATCTCGGCAAACGACCTGATCGCGCTCTATCTCGGTCTCGAGTTGCAATCGCTGGCGATCTACGTCGTGGCGGCGATCAACCGGGAGAACCTGAAGTCCACCGAAGCGGGCCTCAAGTATTTCGTTCTCGGCGCGCTTTCCTCGGGCTTGCTGCTTTACGGCATGTCGTTGGTCTACGGCTTCACCGGCCATACGCATTTCGACGATATCGCCCAGGCGCTTTCCGCCGAAGGTGCCCGCTCGCTTGGCCTGGTCTTCGGCTTGGTCTTCATCCTCGCGGGCATCGCCTTCAAGATCTCGGCGGTCCCCTTCCACATGTGGACGCCGGACGTATACGAAGGTGCGCCGACCCCGGTCACCGCCTTTTTAGCAAGCGCGCCGAAGGTTGCGGCCATGGCCATGATGACGCGCATCGTCATCACTGCCTTCCAGCCGGTCATTGCCGACTGGCAGCAGGTCGTGGTCTTCATCTCGATTGCCTCGATGCTGCTCGGCTCCTTCGCCGCCATCGGGCAGCGGAACATCAAGCGTCTGATGGCCTACTCCTCGATCGGTCACATGGGCTATGCGCTCGTCGGGCTTGCCGCCGGCAACCAGACCGGCGTGACGGGCGTGATGCTCTACATGGTCATCTATATGGTCATGACGCTCGGCTCCTTCGCGATCATCATGTCGATGCGCCGCAAGGACGGCACGGTCGTCGAAGCTGTCGACGATCTCGCCGGCCTTTCCAGCACGAACCCCTTCATGGCGACGGTGCTGACGACCCTGATGTTCTCGCTCGCCGGCATTCCGCCGCTTGCAGGCTTCTTCGCGAAGTACTTCGTCTTCGTCGCTGCCATCGAAGCCAAGCTCTATGCGCTCGCCATCATCGGCGTTCTCGCGTCGGTCGTCGGCGCTTACTATTATCTGCGTGTCATCAAACTGATGTGGTTCGATGAAGCGACGGATGAGTTTGCCCGCGTTTCCGGCCCACTTCGCCTCGTGTTCGGCCTTTCCGGCCTGTTCGTTCTTGCCTATGTCGTCATCGGTGGCCCGATCGGCGGTGCGGCCGAGCTCGCGGCTGCGACGCTCTTTTGATGATGTTTCCCGTGCGGCGCCGGATATCGCTCGGCGATTTCCGGCACGAGGCGCTGTCGGAAACATCCTCCACCAACAGCGAATGCCTTGCCCGCGCCAGGGCAGGGGACGATGGTTTCCTGTGGGTGACTGCGGAAAAGCAGACCAGTGGCCGCGGCCGCCGCGGCCGCGCCTGGGCTTCGGAACGGGGCAATCTCTACGCTTCCCTTCTCTTGATCGATCCGGCGCCGATGGATCGCCTTTCGTCGCTTCCGCTGGCAATCGCCGTTGCCGTGCATCAGGCAATCCGCATGGTTCTGCCGCCTGGCGCAGCACCGCTCGAGGTGAAGTGGCCGAACGACATCCTGATCGGCCGCAGGAAGACCTGCGGAATCCTCGTCGAAGGTGAAAAGCTTGCAGATGAGCGCTACGCGCTGGTGATCGGGATCGGCATCAACGTCGCCCTCATGCCCGACAATCCGCTCTACCCGGTGACCTGTCTGCGCCAAGAGGGAAGTACCGCCGCCCCCGAGGAACTCTTCGCCCATCTCTTTGCTTCGATGGCAGAGGTGCTCGACGTTTGGAACGAGGGACGAGGCGTTCGCGAGATCACCGCCCGTTGGCGGGATGTCGCCTGCGGCATCGGCGAGAAGATCACGGTCAATCTGCCGGACCGCTCGATTTCCGGACAATTCGCCGGGATTGATGATAATGGCTTGTTGATGCTCAAAACCGGCACGGGCAAGATGATGCAGATTGCCGCCGGGGATGTATTTTTTGGATAGTGGAGCTTATGGCTAAGCAGGACGAACTGGTATTTCTGCCTTTGGGCGGTGTCGGCGAGATCGGCATGAATCTCGCGCTATACGGCTACGGCCCGGCAGATCACCGCCAGTGGATCATGGTCGATTGCGGCGTCACCTTCCCGGGTCCGGATCTTCCGGGCGTCGATCTGGTGCTGCCCGACATCCGCTTTCTCGCCGCCGAGCGCAAGAACCTCAAGGCGATCATCATCACGCATGCGCATGAGGATCACTACGGTGCACTGGCCGACCTCTGGCCGGGCCTGAATGTTCCCGTCTACGGCTCGCCCTTCACCGCGGGCCTGCTGGAAGCCAAGCGCAATTTCGAGAAGGATGCGATCGGCGAAGTGCCGGTGACGATCTTCAAGGCAGGCGATACGATCAATGCCGGTCCCTTCAGCATTGAAGGCGTGGCTGTCAATCACTCGATCCCCGAGCCGATGTCGCTGATGATCCGCACGCCGCTCGGCAATGTGATCCATACCGGTGACTGGAAGATCGACCACGAGCCGTCGCTCGGACCGCTGACCGACGAGACCCGCTTCCGCCAGCTCGGCGACGAGGGCGTGTTAGCGCTGATGTGTGACTCCACCAATGCGCTTCGCGACGGCGTTTCGCCGTCCGAAAAGGACGTTTCGGAAAGCCTGAGCAGGATCATCGAGAATGCCGAAGGCCGCGTTGCGGTCACCAGTTTCTCCTCGAATGTCGGCCGTATCCGCACCATTGCCGAGGCCGCTGAAACCGCAGGCCGCGAAGTCTTGCTGCTCGGAAGCTCGCTGAAGCGCGTCGTCGATGTCTCGCGCGAGATCGGACTGATGGAAGGCGTCAAACCCTTCATTTCCGAGGACGAATACGGCTATATCCCGCGCGACAAGGTCGTGGTCATCCTGACCGGCAGCCAGGGCGAGCCGCGCGCAGCGCTTGCCAAGCTATCGCGCGACGAGATGCGCAACGTCGCACTCGCCGCCGGCGATATCGTCGTCTTCTCATCCCGCGCCATCCCCGGCAACGAGAAGGCGATCCAGGACATCAAGAACGGCCTCACCGAGCAGGGCGTGCACGTCATCACCGACAACGAAGCGCTGGTTCACGTCTCCGGCCATCCGCGCCGCAACGAGCTGCAGAAGATGTACGAGCTGACACGCCCGAAGATCGTCGTGCCGGTGCACGGCGAGGCGACGCATCTGACAGCTCACAAGGAACTGGCGGAACAATCCGGTATCGGCATCGTGCCGCGTGTGCGCAACGGCGATATTCTGCGACTTGCGCCCGGTCCGGTCGAGGTCATCGACGAGGCACCGCACGGACGCATCTACAAGGACGGCATGCTCATCGGCGATTTCGACGAGATGGGGATCGGCGAGCGCAAGAAGCTCTCCTATGTCGGCCATGTCGCGGTCAGCCTCGTGATCGACAGCCGCTACGACATCGTCGGCGATCCCGATCTCGTGGCCATCGGCCTGCCGGTCTATGACGACGAGGGCGACGAGATGGAAGACACGCTCTTCGACGCCGTCGTCGGCGCTATAGAGAGCATCCCGCGCGCCCGCCGCAAGGACCTCGACATGATGCAGGAGGCGGTGCGCCGCGCGGTCCGCGCTGCGGCAAACCAGACCTGGGGCAAGAAGCCGATCGTCACGGCGTTCATCACAAAGGTCTGATCGATGCTTGGCCGCGTCAACCACATCGCCATCGCCGTCCCCGACCTTGCCGCAGCAACGGCAGGCTACCGCGACACGCTGGGTGCCAGGGTCTCGCAGCCGCAAGCTTTACCTGAACACGGCGTCACCGTCGTCTTTGTCGAATTGCCGAACACCAAGGTCGAACTGCTGGAGCCGCTCGGCGAAAATTCGCCGATCGCCGCCTTTCTCGAAAAGAACCCTTCCGGCGGTATGCATCACATCTGCTACGAGGTTTCGGACATCCTTGCGGCGCGCGATCAACTCGCGAAATCGGGCGCGAGGGTGCTTGGCAGCGGCGAGCCGAAAACCGGCGCCCATGGAAAGCCTGTGCTCTTCCTGCATCCAAAGGACTTCTTCGGCACACTGATCGAGCTGGAACAGGTCTGAGGCAGGCTGCGGCAGAGTGACCTGACTGCGGAAGCGTCCGGATATGGGATTTGAGCTATCCACCATTCCGCTCTATAAGCGCGTCTGTTGCAATGTTTGCAACGGCGTCGCGGGACACAGAAATGCTGCAGACTTTTCTACAGGGCTTTGCCGTCTATTTCGTCGTGTGGTGGATCACGCTTTTTGCCGTGCTGCCGATCGGCCTGCGCACGCAGGCGGAGGACAATGATGTGGTTCTCGGCACCGTTCCGAGCGCGCCGACGCGTTTTCGGGCGCTTTTCACCTTCTCACTGACGACCATCGTTTCGGCGGTTATCTATGGCGCCTGGTATATCTCCTCGACCTATTTCGGCTGGGGTATCGACGCCCTCCCGCAGATTGGCCCGAGCTTCCGATAAAATGGAGCTTTTGCTCAATCTTTGAGCATATGTAAACTTGCCGGAAAGTCGGAGCAGTCATACGGGCGTCACGGAAATGACGCAGAGAAACTCACGCAACGGCATGACGCCTTGCCGTAAGGTAAGACCTAGGGCTTTTCTGCGTCGAGTTAGGTTGGAAAAACCAAAAAAAAACAAGGCTGAAAGCCTTGTTTTAAGTATCGCGTGATCTGTAACCGTTGCCGGGGCTGCGACGAGCGCGCCTAAGATCTGATCCTCCCAAGACTTGACCGCGAATTCGACAGGAATTTAATCTCCCTGCCTGTTTTGTGAGCTAAAGCTAGCTCAAAGATTAAGCTTTGTCATCAGCTTTTTTTGCATTTTTGCTACACTTGAGAAAAAAATACCTGTTGACAAGATTTTGATGCAAACCTTTAGAAATGCCCGCTTTTTTTCGCATAGGCATTTTTCGGCCGCAAACTTGCGTCTACGATAGGCTGCTCGCGCGTCACGCGGGTTTCTTTCCGGCCGCGAAGCGGTTATGACGCTCCCGATATCAACGATCGCCGTCGATTCCGCATGAGAGCGGAATCCCAACTGCTCTGGAATCCGTCATGCGTCTGTCCCGCTATTTCATGCCCATCCTCAAGGAAAACCCCAAGGAGGCGGAAATCGTCTCCCACCGGCTGATGCTGCGCGCCGGCATGGTCCGCCAGCAGTCGCAGGGCATTTATTCCTGGCTGCCGCTCGGCAAGCGCGTTCTCGACAAGGTGAACTCGATTATCCGCGAGGAGCAGAATCGTAGCGGCGCGATCGAGCTTTCCATGCCGACGCTGCAGTCCGCCGAGCTCTGGCAGGAGAGCGGGCGCTACGACGCCTATGGCAAGGAAATGCTGCGTATCAAGGACCGCCAGGACCGGCCGATGCTCTATGGACCGACGAATGAGGAGATGGTGACGGATATCTTCCGTTCCTACGTCAAGTCCTACAAGAACCTGCCGCTGAACCTCTATCACATCCAGCTGAAGTTCCGCGACGAGATCCGCCCGCGTTTCGGCACGATGCGCTCGCGCGAGTTCATGATGAAGGATGCCTATTCCTTCGATCTGACGCGTGAAGGCGCCGAGCACTCTTACAAGAAGATGTTCACGGCCTACCTGCGCACCTTCGACCGCCTGGGGCTGCGCGCCATTCCCATGCGCGCCGACACCGGTCCCATCGGGGGCGATCTCAGCCATGAATTCATCATTCTCGCGGAGACCGGCGAATCGGAAGTGTACAGCCACAAGGATTTCGTCAATTTCGATATCCCGCCGGCCGATACCGATTTCGACGATGCCGCCGGCCTGAATGCGATTTTCGACAAGTGGACCTCTGTCTATGCAGCCACCTCGGAGATGCACGACGAAGCAGCATTCAACGCCATCCCGGAAACCGAGCGTCTTTCGGCGCGCGGCATCGAAGTCGGCCACATCTTTTATTTCGGCACGAAATATTCCGAGCCGATGGGCGCCAAGGTGCAGGGGCCAGATGGCAAGGAACACACTGTTCACATGGGTTCCTACGGTATCGGGCCGACACGCCTTGTTCCCGCCATCATCGAAGCATCGCATGACGACAACGGAATCATCTGGCCGACTTCTGTTGCGCCGTTCGATGCGCTCGTGATCAACATGAAGGAGGGCGATGCCGGTTGCGATGCAGCATGCGAGACGATCTACGCGGCGCTTTCGAAGGCCGGCAAGGACGTTCTCTATGACGATACCGATGATCGCGCCGGAACGAAATTTGCCACCGCCGACCTGATCGGCATACCGATGCAGATCATCGCCGGCCCGCGCGCGGTCGCGAACGGCGAAGTGGAACTCAAGGACCGCAAGACCGGTGCCCGCGAAACGATGACGATCGACGCGGCGATCAACAAGCTCTTGGCGTAAGGCCAAACGGAGGCGAAATGGCAGATGCGGCGGTGGACCAGCGGGGTTCGAAATCCGGCTTCGGTCCGGCGGTCAGGCCATTTTCCGCCTTCGAACGCCTTGTGGCGTGGCGTTATCTGCGCGCGCGCCGCAAGGAAGCCTTCATCTCGGTCATCGCCGGCTTTTCCTTCGTCGGCATCATGCTGGGCGTTGCGACGCTGATCATCGTCATGGCGGTCATGAACGGTTTCCGCACCGAGCTGATCTCGCGCATTCTTGGCATCAACGGCCATATGATCGTGCAGCCGGTGGACGGACCTTTTACCGACTATGCGGCATTGACCGACAGGTTCGCGGCGGTGCCCGGCATCAGGATGGCGCTGCCGTTGGTCGAGGGGCAGACGCTGGCGTCGGGCCAGGCCGGTGCTGGAACCGGCGCACTGGTGCGCGGCATCCGCGCCGAAGACCTGACCAAGCTCAAGACGGTTTCCGACAATATCAAGTCCGGAGACCTCGTCGGATTTGCTTCGGGGCAGGGCGTTCTCGTCGGTTCGCGCATGGCGGAGCAGCTCGGTCTGCAGGCAGGCGACACCATCACGCTGATTTCACCGGAAGGTGACGTGACGCCGATGGGCATCAATCCGCGCGTCAAATCCTACACGGTCTCCGGCATCTTCGAGATCGGCATGTCGGAATATGACGCGGCGATTATCTATATGCCGCTTGAGGAGGCGCAGCTCTATTTCAATGCCGAGGGCCTCGTTCAGTCGATCGAGCTCTTCGCCAACAATCCCGACGATATCGACAATCTCCGCCCCAAGGTGGAGGAAGCGGCAGGCCGTCAGATCGCCATCACCGATTGGCGCCAGCGCAACCAGACCTTCTTCTCCGCCCTGCAAGTGGAGCGCAATGTGATGTTCATGATCCTGACGCTGATCGTTCTGGTCGCGGCGCTGAACATCATCTCCGGCCTGATCATGCTGGTGAAGGACAAGGGCAGCGATATCGCGATCCTGCGCACCATGGGCGCGACGTCCGGCGCCATCATGCGCATCTTCTTCATGACCGGTGCTGCGATCGGCATCGTCGGCACTATTGCTGGCGTGCTGCTCGGCGTCGTCGTCTGCATCAACATCGAGTCGATCCGCCAGTTCTTCTCCTGGGTCACGGGCACCGTGCTCTTCAATCCGCAACTCTATTTCCTGAGCCAGCTGCCGGCCGAGATGAGTCTCGGCGAGACGGTCTCTGTCGTCGTCATGGCGCTGGCGCTCTCCTTTCTCGCGACCATTTTCCCCGCCTGGCGGGCCTCGCGGCTCGATCCGGTGCAGGCGCTCCGCTACGAATAAGGAATGCTGATTTCAATGAAACGGAACGTCGTTCTCAAGCTTTCCGGCGTCGAGCGTCACTATGGCCAGGGCGATACCGTGCTCACCATTCTGAAGGGCGCCAATTTTACCCTCCACAGCGGCGAGATCGTCGCCCTGGTCGCTCCTTCGGGCACCGGCAAATCGACGCTGCTGCATGTCGCGGGCCTGCTGGAGCATCCGGACGGCGGCGAAGTCATCGTCAACGGTCAAGTTTGTGAAGGGCTGACCGACGAGAAGCGCACGGCGATCCGCCGCAGCGAGATTGGCTTCGTCTACCAGTTCCACCATCTCCTCCCGGAGTTTTCGGCCCTCGAGAATATCATGATGCCGCAGATGATTGCCGGTCTGCCGCGAAAGGAGGCGGGCGAACGCGCAAAGCAGCTGCTCGACTATATGCGCATCGGCCACCGCGCCAGCCATCGTCCCGGCGAGCTTTCGGGCGGCGAGCAGCAGCGGGTCGCGATTGCGCGCGCGGTTGCCAATGCGCCGACCGTGCTTCTCGCCGACGAGCCGACCGGGAACCTCGATCCCGAGACTGCGAGCTACGTGTTCGATGCGCTGGAGGCGCTCGTCCGCCAGTCCGGTCTTGCAGCGCTGATCGCCACTCATAACCACGAACTCGCCGGCCGCATGGACCGTCGCGTGACCCTCAGCGACGGTAAGGTTGTCGAGTTCTGATTAGGGGCGGATGAGGCCGCCTCGGTAGTCCAGCTCGTAGGCTCTCCGCTCTGCAACGATGATCATTTCCCGTCCGCTGAAGTGATCGCAATCGCCGGTGCTGTGGTCGGCATAAAAGCCGAAGGCATGCTCGAATTCCATGCCGCCCAGGAAGCGACTGTATTCGGCATACATCGTCGAAAGCGCGGCTTTGATGACGGCGCCTGCCTTCTCCCCATCGATCAGCGTCGGCTCGACAATGCGGCCGAAATAGTTCATCACCCAGACGGGCTCGCCGCCCAGCCACACGACTTCTTGTCCGGCGAAATCCGTTCCGCCAAAATAGCTGTCGAGATAGCGCCATTCTCCGCGCTCGTAGCCGATGTCGTGCGATCCGCTGCGGCAGGGGTCCAGCTTTCTCCCGCCGCCGACATAGGTATTTGCCTTCGCTTCGACGATGAAGCCGTTCAATGCAGCAAGATTCATGGCTCTCGGTCTCCCGCGCTGAAGCTCTCCCAAAAACGTATGCCTGTAAAGAACAAAAAGAGAACTGGCGACTATTGGCCGCAGATCGATTGACCGGTTTCGTCGCTCCACTGCTCGATGGTGATCACGCGCGGCGCGGCTTTCACGTCCTTTCCGTTCTTCTGCAACTTGCCGGTCAGCGCATTGTAGTCGCATGAACCGCCGGCATTGGGATCGAGCGTGTCGTAGTGATTGTGGGTGTAACCGGCGACAACGAATTGCTTGTTGCGGTAGGCAAGCGTCAGCGTCAGATCCCAGCGCTCGCGGCCGATCGCGCTGTTTTGGGAATGGACTGCAATGGAGGATTTGCCGGCAGCCTTGATCGTGGGCTCTTGGCCGAAAACGCCGTCTGCATCCGTGCTGCCCCAGATCTTACTGGGCGCGCTTGCCGAAAGCCTGAGCAGTTCGTGGTCGGCGTCGCGCAGATAGATGTAGATGCCGATCTGCTCTTTTCTCTCCGCATCGGCCGGTGCGACGAGGATAGCTAGATCCAGCTTGCCGTCGCCGTTCCAGTCTCCCGTCGCGCCATCGACGATGGCGCCAGGGTTTATGTCCGCAGCCGACGTCGCCGTTGCGACGAGAATGGCGATGAATGCAATGACAACCCTCATAATTCTCCTCCGGTCCGCCGTTAACTATGCGCAAATGATTCCTGTTGACAACAGAACAATAGCAGAACAAATTGGAAACATAACGAGTAAAGGAGAGCCAGATGACTGACATGATCCGTGATATCGCAGCATTCACCTCCATTGCAATGTTCGTTGCCAGCTTTTCGTTGATCCTCATGGCACTGTAAGTTTTCAGGGGACCGCATCGCTTTCATGCGGTCCGCACAAGGGACTGCTTCTGGACATCGCTGTCATCAACGCCGACAATGCAAACCGATTCATTCGGGCGATTGGAAGGGTATGAAATGGCGGATGCGCAGAGCGGCTTCGTCGGCGGTACGCCGGGTTTCGTGCATCTGCGTGTCCACTCGGCTTATTCGCTCCTTGAAGGGGCGCTGCCGCTGAAGAAGATCCTTTACAAGGCATCGGGCGATAGCCAGCCGGCGATCGCCATCACAGACACCAACAATCTGTTCGTCGCTCTCGAATTTTCGCAAAAGGCGATGGAAGAGGGGCTACAGCCGATCATCGGCTGCCAGCTGTCGATCGATATGGACGGCCTGGAGACAGAAAGGCGCGGCGGTCAGCAGGCGCTGGCCAAGCTGCCCTCGATCGTCGTGCTTGCCGCGACCGCGGAAGGCTACGAGCGGCTCGTCGATCTCGTCAGCCGCGCTTATCTCGGCGGCGACGACAACCAGGCGGTCCATATCAGGGCATCCTGGCTGGAAGAGGCCGGAACCGAAGGGCTGATCGCGCTGACGGGTGCGCTTGGCGGTCCCGTCGATGGGGCACTGAAGCAGGGCCATGCCGCGCAGGCGCAAACCCGGCTGCTTGCCCTGAAGCGCCTCTTCCCAGACCGGCTCTATGTCGAATTGCAGCGCCACGGAACCTATGACAAGCGCCATGAGCAGAAGGTCGTGGGGCTTGCGTATGAGCACGATCTGCCGTTGGTGGCGACCAACGAGGCCTTCTTCCCGACGCGCGACGATTATGATGCCCATGATGCGCTGATGGCCGTTGCCCATAACGCCATCGTCTCGGACGACAGCCGCTTCCGCCTGACGCCGGACCACTATTTGAAGAGCCGCGCGGAGATGGCGAAACTCTTTGCCGATCTGCCGGAAGCGCTGCAAAACACGGTCGAGATCGCCCGCCGCTGCTCCTTCGTACTGAAGACCCGCAAGCCCATCCTGCCGCGCTTTACCGGCGCCACCGACGATCCCGAGGAGGCGGAACGCGCCGAAGCGCTGGAGCTCCGCCGGCAGGCGGAGGAGGGCCTCGACATGCGCCTTTCGACGCTCGGCATGTCGCCCGGCTATGAGGAGAAGGATTACCGCGAACGGCTGGAATTCGAACTCAGCGTCATCGAGCGCATGCGGTTTCCGGGCTACTTCCTGATCGTTGCGGACTTCATCAAATGGGCAAAGCAGCATGATATCCCTGTTGGCCCCGGCCGCGGTTCCGGTGCAGGCTCGCTCGTCGCCTATGCGCTGACGATCACCGACGTCGACCCGTTGCGCTTTTCGCTGCTCTTCGAACGCTTCCTCAATCCGGAACGCGTCTCGATGCCCGACTTCGACATCGACTTCTGCCAGGACCGCCGCGAAGAGGTGATCCGCTACGTGCAGCAGAAATACGGCCGCGCACAGGTGGCGCAGATCATCACCTTCGGTTCGCTGCAGGCGCGCGCTGCCCTCCGCGACGTCGGCCGTGTGCTGGAAATGCCTTACGGCCAGGTCGACAAGATCTGCAAGCTGGTGCCGAACAATCCGGCCAATCCGACGCCGCTCTCCAAGGCGATCGAGGAGGAGCCGAAGCTTCAGGAGGAGGCAGCGAAGGAGCCCGTGGTGGCGCGCCTGCTCGATATCGCCCAGAAGATCGAGGGCCTTTACCGCCACGCCTCGACGCACGCCGCCGGCATCGTCATCGGCGACCGGCCGCTCTCGAAGCTGGTTCCGATGTATCGCGACCCGCGCTCCGATATGCCGGTCACCCAGTTCAACATGAAGTGGGTCGAGCAGGCCGGCCTCGTAAAGTTCGACTTCCTCGGCCTGAAAACGCTGACGGTACTGAAAGTTGCGGTCGATTTCGTAGCCAAACGCGGCATCAAGGTGGACCTCGCCGCGATCCCGCTCGATGACAAGAAAACCTACGAGATGCTCTCTCGCGGCGAAACGGTCGGCGTGTTCCAGGTGGAAAGTGCTGGCATGCGCAAGGCGCTGATCGGCATGAAGCCGGACTGCATCGAGGACATCATCGCCCTCGTCGCCCTTTATCGCCCGGGCCCGATGGAAAACATCCCGACCTACAATGCCCGCAAGCATGGGGAAGAAGAGGTCGAGTCGATCCATCCGATGATCGATCACCTGCTCAAGGAGACACAGGGCGTCATCGTCTATCAGGAACAGGTGATGCAGATCGCCCAGGTCCTGTCCGGCTATTCGCTCGGCGAAGCCGATCTTCTGCGCCGCGCCATGGGCAAGAAGATCAAGGCGGAAATGGACCAGCAGCGCGAACGCTTCGTCGACGGTGCCATCAGCAACGGCGTGTCGAAGCCGCAAGCCGACAACATCTTCGAGCTGCTGGCAAAGTTCGCAAACTACGGCTTCAACAAGTCGCACGCCGCCGCCTACGCTATCGTCTCTTATCAGACGGCCTATATGAAAGCGCATTACCCGGTCGAGTTCCTGGCCGCGTCGATGACGCTCGATATGTCGAACACCGATAAGGTCAACGATTTCCGGCAGGATGCCAAGCGCCTCGGCATCGAGGTCATCGCACCCTCGGTTCAAAGCTCGTTCCGCCAATTTGAAACCGGCGACAACCGTATTTATTACGCATTGGCGGCGCTGAAGGGCGTTGGTGAAAATGCCGTCGATCACATTGTCGAGGTGCGCGGCGACGAGCCTTTTGCCAGCATCGAGGATTTCTGCCTGCGCATCGATCCGCGCCAGGTCAACCGGCGCGTGCTGGAAAGCCTGATCTATGCCGGCGCCTTCGATTGCTTCGGCCAGGATCGCGCAGAGCTCGCAGCCGGCCTTGATCGCATTCTGGGCTATGCCCAGCGCGCGCAGGAAAATAAGCTGAGCGGCCAGTCGGATATCTTCGGCGGCGCGCTGTCGTCCGGACCGGAGAAAATCGCGCTGCCGCCGTTTTCGCCGTGGCTCGCTTCCGAGCGGCTGCTCAAGGAGTTCCAGGTGTTGGGCTTCTACCTGACGGCGCACCCGCTCGACAGCTACAACAACATCCTGCAGAAGATGCGGGTCCAGACCTTTGCGGAATTCTCCTCCGCCGTGAAGCAGGGCGCAACCAATGCCCGGCTTGCCGGGACTGTCATTTCGAAGCAGGAGCGCAAGACGCGCACCGGCAACAAGATGGGCATCATCGTCTTTTCGGATTCGTCCGGACAGTTCGAAGCTGTGCTGTTCTCCGAAATGCTGAACCAGTACCGCGACGTGCTGGAACCCGGGAAGTCCTTTGTGCTAACCGCCACCGGCGAGGAGCGGCCCGAAGGCGTCGGTCTGCGCTTGCAGACGATCCAGTCGCTCGAGGAAAAGTCGCTGCAGATGCAGAAGTCGCTGCGCGTTTATGTCCGCGATTCTGGTCCTCTGCGCGCCGTTGCGGCGCACCTGAACGCCAAGGGCGACGGCCTCGTTTCCTTCATCGTCATCAAGGAGGACGGCAAGCGCGAGGTCGAGGTCGAACTGCCGCAAAAATACCGCATCACACCGGAAATTGCCGCTGCCTTGCGCGCCGCCCCCGGCATCGTCGATGTCGAGCTTGTCTAGGTCATGAACTGCCTGAACCAGAATCAGGGAACGCCCCGTTCCTGAAGAAAGGCTTGGGTGATCTGCTCCGCTAGCCGTGCCATCTCGCCGGCGGCAATCTGCAGCACGCCATGCTCGGCCATGAGCGCGTGGTACTGTTGCTCTTCGAGGGGTACGCCCGCAGGCAGAGGAACCACATGGAAATGGAGGTGGCTGTTGGCTTGCTGGCTGCCGAGTGAAAGAACGTAGATTCTTTCAGCCTCGAATGCTTTTTTCAGCGCCCGAGACAAGAGGTGTACATGCCCTTGCAATCGCAGGTATTCTTCGGTCGAGAGATCCTGAGCCAAGTCTTCGCGGTGTTTCTTTGGGGAAACCAAACAGTATCCGGGCAGCGTT
The DNA here is from genome assembly GCF_056279705.1 of Rhizobium sp. USDA 4016. Taxonomy (NCBI): domain Bacteria; kingdom Pseudomonadati; phylum Pseudomonadota; class Alphaproteobacteria; order Hyphomicrobiales; family Rhizobiaceae; genus Rhizobium; species Rhizobium sp. USDA 4016. The sequence continues at coordinate 2,418,184 of NZ_JBWCCY010000004.1, read as the reverse complement.
GGATACTTACTGAGAAAGATGATCGTCTCCTCATCCTCGAAAATGCGATGATGGAAGAACGCAGGATCTCCGCTCACCAGCCCGCAGATAAAACAGGGCCTTGTCGCTATATCGCGCAAGTAGGCTTCGAGATTGAACGGCTGGCGTTTGCCCATGCTGAACATCATCAGGACCATGCGCATAAATCAAGATTTCTTGCGCTGCCTTTTCAATTTTCAAGCGAAGGTTGTTTTGAGCGCCTTCGCCGCATCCTGCGTGTGGTCTCTGCGGTCAATGAAGTTGCGTGCCCGAGGGATTGGGTCATGCAGATACTGATCGGGACCCAGCATCTTGCGTTGATTTAGCTCGGCCGTGCTGAGCGGATCGAAATCGACACCCTCGATCGCGCAGCCCCACCCAAGATTATGAGATGCCCACCCCTTCCGATGGTGTTCCAGAAGCCGTTCGCGCCCGGAATAACCGTGATAATCGAAGGCGATGATGCCGTTCGTCACATACATATGGCCTCCTGCAAAACCCTCGTTCGGAATGATCCGCTCAGCATGGAAACCTTCGAGCGGCGGACGCTGAAGGAAGACACCGGCGAGGATGTGGCAGGCGCCATAGCCAAAGAAGATACGGTCAGGCAGCGCCCACCGCTTTTCAGGATTTTTCTTGATGCCGTGTTTCAGGACATACATGCGTGAGCATTTCCATTTTCGATCAGGCCCACCACTTGGTTGATCGAACGTTCCAAATGAATCGCTCTATCATGCAACCAGTATTTCATTGTTTGCGACGAGATTGCAATTAGGCGTTATACGCCATGCCTGCGAAATCGATAGCTCAGGCGGTGCCGGAACCAACTGCAAAAGAGCTGCCGATACGACGGCCGTGCCGCCAGCCATCGATGACTTTGCGCTCTAGCGCGTAATTGTGATGAAATCCGTGCCGGCGCCGGTCTCTGGGCCGATGCCGGTGTCGGAAATCGTCAGAGTCGAGCCTGCCGCCAGCATGCCGCCGATCCGGCGGCGTGTTTCGTTGGGTATCGTGATGCGGTCGAGCGCGTTGGCGATCGGCGTGCCGGTCACGATCGAACTCTCGTTGGCGACGATCCCGAGCCGCTTCATTGCCTGCCTGGAAAGATCGTTCTTGAGCGTCACGCCGAGCCAGTCGGCCTTGCCGTTTTTGGCGTCGACGGCGTGCAGTGCGAAGAAATGCGTGCCAAGTGCCTGCCGTGGATTGTCGATCGTCAGCGGCGCCTCGAAGACTGGCATGAAATCCTGCCGCACCATGATAATGCCGTTCGGCGGCTCGCCCTTGCCTGCCGCGGCGTAAACTTCCCTAAGGAGTGTGTCGCTGACGAGCGCTTTGTCACCTTTGAATTGTGCAGGCCGCAGCGCCTTGAAGGTGTTGATGGCCTGAATGGTGGCCGTGCCGACAAGGCCGTCGGGTGTGCCCGTCGAAAAACCCAGCTGGTTGAGATAGGTCTGGATATCGATCACCGTCTCGCGCTCGGTGCGCCGGGAGATGAGAATGCGGATCGGATCGGTGTTTTCCGGTGCCGCGACCTGCGCGACAGGCGGTGGCGCGGCGTTGTTCATCGCCAACTGAACAGGCTCTCCGCGGTTTTCGCCGATCGCCGGGCGCAGTTCCGCATCCGAAAGCAGCAGTGGCGGTTCCGGCAGATCGGGACGGAAGAGATTTGGATGCGCGATCGGCTCGGGCGCCACTTCGGCATCGCTGACGATGACCGGCACGCTGAGATCCGTCATCTTGTAGAGTTGCTTGGCAAAGGCGGCGGGCATGCGCACGCAGCCGTGGGAGGCCGGATAGCGCGGCACGGAATTCGATTCATGAAGCGCGATGCCAGACCAGGTCAGTCGCTGCATCCACGGCATCGGAGCTGCCGAGTAGAGGTTGGACTCGTGGTATTTCTTTTTTTCGAGAACGGAAAAGATACCGTTCGGTGTCGTGTGGCCGGCCTTGCCGGTCGAGACTTTCGAGGTCGCGATCACTTTGGTGCCGTCATAGACGACAAGCGACTGCTTGTCCTTGGAAACAAAGATTTGCAGGGTGCGGGCATCCACCGCAAAGGCAGGGTGATGCACGAGTGCGGTCGCCGACAGCAAGCCGAGGCCGAAAACAAAACGCGAGAACATGTGAGCCAACCAATACGCAATACTTGTCCTTCATATACGGCACGATGCTTAAGGAAGGCTTGAGCGTTCGTCGTTGGATCGGCGCTCACGCATGGGTGATCTTTGGCCGCCACAGCCGTGTACTTGCGATTGCCCGATTATCCGTCGCGTTTGCCGCTGCCGAACGTATAGCCGGTCTCCACGGTCTTCTTGCCGAATTTCTCGCGCAGCTTGTCCATCGCGGTTTCCGCCGCCGCGCGCCGGGTGGATTGCTGGTCGATGAGGTCCGGCGGGTCGGCGCGCGCCGGGTCGCAAAGGTCGGTGACGCCGATGCCGATCAGGCGGAATTTCGTGCCGTCCGTTTCCTTCTCCAGAAGCTCGATGCCGGTCCGGAAAATCCTGTCGGCAAGCTGCGTCGGGTCTTCCAGCTTCCGGTTGCGCGTGCGGGACTTGAAGTCCGTCGTCTTCATCTTCAAGACGACGGTATTCCCGGCAATGCCGCTCTTCTTCAACCGCCAGGAGACCTTCTCGGAGAGACTGCGCAGGATCGGCACCAGCTCGTCATAGCGTGAAATATCGTCGAAGAAGGTCGTCTCCGAGGAGACGCTCTTTGCCGGATCGTTGAGGTGAACCTCGCGGTCGTCGATGCCGCGCGAAAGGCGCGCGAGCCTCTGGCCGATACTGCCGTAGCGGCGCATCAGGTCCGTTTCCTCCATCGTCTGCAATTGTCCGATTGTGCGGATGCCATCCGCTTCGAGCGTTGCCGCGAAAGCCTTGCCCACGCCCCAGATCGTCGTCACCGGGCGCGGCGCCAGAAACTCCACGGCTTCTTCGCGGCCGATGACGGAAAAGCCGCGCGGTTTCTGCAGGTCTGAGGCCACCTTGGCGAGGAACTTGCAGTAGGACAGCCCGACGGAAACCGTGATACCGATCTCCTTTTCGACGCGACGGGCGAATTTCGCGAGCGTGCGGGCCGGCGGGTCATGGTGCAGGCGCTGGGTGCCGCCGAGTTCGAGGAATGCCTCATCGATCGAAAGCGGCTGCACAAGCGGCGTCAGCTCCTGCATCATGGTGCGGACCTCGCGGCCGACCTTGACGTATTTCTCCATATCGGGACGGATGACGACCGCCTGCGGGCATGCCTCCAGCGCCTTGAACATCGGCATGGCGGAGCGAACACCGTGGATGCGGGCGATGTAGCAGGCAGTGGACACGACGCCGCGCTTGCCGCCGCCGATGATGACCGGCTTGTCGGCGAGCTCCGGATTGTCGCGCTTTTCCACCGCCGCATAGAACGCGTCGCAATCGATATGTGCGAGGGTCAGATCATAGAGTTCCTTGTGCCGCACGAGGCGCGGGCTGCCACAAGCCATGCAGCGGCGCGCCTCGCCCTTCTGCTCGGCAAGGCAGTCGCGACAGAAGCCGGGTGTCTTGTCAGGGGTGGGGGTCATCGTGGTGAGAACAAAGATTGAACATTGTGAGACTACGCCTTAAACTTCCGAGTCTCAAGAGACTGGAGAGGTTTGGCTTTGGATATCGATCTGCGTTTTGAGCCGGTGACGCCGGAGCGCTGGACAGATTTCGAGACGGTCTTCGGTCCGCGCGGTGCCTTCTGTGACTGCTGGTGCGTGGCTCTCAGATTGCCGCATGCAGTGCGCACCAAAATGCGGCCGGATGAGCGGAAAGAGTATATCAGAAACCGCATCGCCGCCGGTCCGCCGCCCGGCATTCTCGCCTATGCGGATGGCCAACCGGTCGCCTGGGTGCAGGTGGGACCGCGCCAAGATGTTGCCCAATTCAACTCGCCGCGCACGGTTTCCCGGCCGCTGGAGGAGGGCGATGTGCTGGACCCGTCCCTCTGGGCTGTGAGCTGTTTCTTTCTTTCGCCGCCACTGCGTGGCAAAGGTCTCAGTCATCGCCTGCTGCAGGGCGCGATCGATCACGCGCGGCAAAACGGCGCGCGCTGTCTCGAAGGCTGTCCCATCGACCATACGAAGCAGTCGAAGTCGGTCACGCTCTGCATCGGCTCGACCGCGATCTTCGATGCGGCGGGCTTCGAGCCGGTGGCGCGGCGAAAGGACGGGCGGCCGCTCATGCGGTTGGATTTGCTGCAGTGAGGCTTCGAGCCGCGTCGGCTTCAGTGAAATGACGGCCGATCAGCGATGCAGCCTCGTTCCAGTCGTGAATCCGCTGAATGTCGTCCATGGCCGCAGGCGCGAAACGGTGAATTTCGGAGACCGGCATCAGATGCAGCAGAAGGCAGTTGGCGACATGTTCGCGCACCGAATGAAGATTGACCGCCATGTCGTCGATGAAAGCAACGGGCAGGGGGCGCATGCCATGCAGCGCCTTGACGACCGGCCCTTTCGGCTGACGGGTCGCAAGCAGCGGGTAGGGAAGGCTGAAGCGGTCGAGCAACCGCCGCCGTTGATCCGCATAGACCGGCGGCATTGCGGTCAGGAAAACGATATCGGCAGTGGCGGAGAGCCTGCCGAGCGCCTCCGTGGCCCGCGAAAGTGGCAGCTGCCACTCCTCCTGCCGTTCGAAGAAGGTTTCGATCAGCCGGCTGACATGGATAACCTCGAGCGCAACCCCATCTTTAGAAACGATATTGCCATGAAGATGAAAGGAACGCGGCAAAAGCTCATGCCCTTCGCTGAGAAGAAATCGCTGAAAGGGATCGATGAACTGCAGCACGACGTCGTCGACGTCGCAGACGATCAGCGGCCGGTCGCCCAGCCGCACATGCGAGATGTCGAAAGTCCCGGTCTCCATTGCGCTCAGTATTCTCCGGAATCGAGGCCGGGAGAGGAGAAATGCCGCCATACGGCAGCGAGCGTATCTGGCTTCGTGCCGGTCGCCTCGCAGAAGGCCACCGCCGTTGGCTCGTGGTTCATCAGGAAATCCAGCATGCCGGCGAGGAAGCCAGGATCGTGGACGGCGTTGCGGACCTGGGCAGGCTCCACGCCCGTCAGCGCCAGGAAACGCGAGAACATGTCGGGTTCATTCGCCAGCCAGCTGAGAACGGCAATCGCCGTTTCCTGGGGATCTGCGGCCAATTGTTTGGAAGTCTTGAAGTTGCTTTGCATTTCGCTGGGTAAGTTACCTTTTCTTCAACCAAATACCGGTAGTTTACCACTATCGGTTTCCTGGATTCGTGCGCGCAGTCTTCTGTCACGGCGCGATCGGCTGCAGGGACGAGACGTAGGGACAAGCGTGCCATGCCCAAACAGGTGATGATTGTAGAAGATAACGAGCTCAACATGAAGCTCTTTCGCGACCTGATCGAGGCGTCCGGCTATACGACAATTCAGACCCGAAACGGAATGGAAGCGCTTGATCTTGCTCGAAAATACAAGCCGGACCTGATCCTTATGGATATCCAGCTTCCGGAGGTTTCCGGCCTGGAGGTTACCAAATGGCTGAAGGAAGACGACGAACTGCATGTCATCCCGGTGATTGCGGTGACGGCCTTTGCAATGAAGGGCGACGAGGAGCGTATCCGTCAGGGCGGCTGCGAAGCCTATGTCTCCAAGCCCATCTCGGTTCCGAAGTTCATTGAAACGATCAAGACCTATCTCGGTGATGCCTAGCGCATCTGAAAGACGTTTATGACTGCGCGCATATTGGTGGTTGATGATATTCCGGCGAATGTGAAACTGCTCGAAGCGCGGCTTCTCGCGGAATATTTCGACGTGCTGACGGCGGCGGACGGCTATCAGGCGCTGGCGATATGCGAGCGCAACCAGGTCGATCTCATCCTGCTCGATGTGATGATGCCGGGGCTTGACGGCTTCGAGGTCTGCGCGCGTCTGAAGGCGAGCGCGAAGACCTCGCATATTCCCGTCGTGATGGTGACGGCGCTGGACCAGCCGGCTGACCGCGTGCGCGGCCTGAAGGCGGGCGCCGATGATTTCCTGACCAAGCCGGTCAACGACCTGCAGCTCATCTCCCGCGTGAAGAGCCTTCTGCGACTGAAGACGCTGAGCGATGAACTGCGCATCCGCGCCGAAACGGCCGAGACGATGGGGATCGACGATCTGCTGCGTGCCGGCGAAGGGCGCCCGGAAGAAGCCGGACAGATTCTATTGGTCGACAGCCGCGCCAATTCGCAGGAGCGTATCATCAAGGCGCTGAAGCCGATCGCCGATGTCACGGCCATCTCCGACCCGCAGGCAGCCCTGTTCGAAGCTGCCGAGAACGCCTTCGAACTCGTGATCGTCAATGCCAATTTCGACGATTACGATCCCTTGCGGCTCTGCTCGCAGTTCCGATCGCTGGAGCGTACCCGTTTTCTGCCGATCCTGATCATAGCGGAGCAGGGCGCTGACGACATGGTCATCCGGGCGCTTGATCTCGGCGTCAACGACTACATTGTCCGTCCGGTCGATACGAACGAACTCGTCGCCCGGGCCCTGACGCAGATCCGCCGCAAGCGCTTCAACGACCGCCTGCGCGCCAGCGTCAAGCAGACCATCGAGCTTGCCGTCACCGATCCCCTGACGGGTCTCAACAACCGCCGCTACCTCGACAATCATCTCAAAGTTCTCTTCAACCGCTCGATGGCCCGGGGGCGGCCGCTATCCGTGCTGATCACCGACATCGACCGCTTCAAGCAGGTGAACGACACGCACGGCCATGATGCCGGCGACGAAGTGCTCAAGGAATTTGCCAACCGCATCCGCTCGACTGTCCGCGGCGCCGATCTCGCCTGCCGCTATGGCGGCGAGGAGTTCGTCGTGGTGATGCCGGATACGTCGCCTGAGGTGGCTGCCGCGGTTGCCGAGCGCCTGCGGGCCTCCGTCGAAAGCATTCCTTTTGGGTTGAAATCGGCAGGGCAGGAGCTGAAAGTCACCGCCTCCTTCGGTATCTCTTCGCGCCTGTCCTCGGTCATCACGCCGGACCAGCTTATGAAGCAGGCTGATCTTGCTCTTTATGAAGCAAAGAACACCGGCCGGAACCGCGTCGTTGCTGCCGCAGCCTGAAGGCAATACTGTCTCAGGACCGGCGCAGGACATCGTTTTCCACTGGAAAACGCCGAACATTACAAATTTGTAATCGTGGCCTTGGCAAAGGACACGCTTCTTTTGTGGAAAAGGCCCGGAAATGGATCACTGCCGTCGGTGACCCTCTCAGGGTGCATCTGCCCCCGGCGGGAAGAACAAAGGCGCTCTGTCAAAGAATACACGGATAGCGGCAGGCGGCTATGCAAGCAGTGCTATTTCCCGAATGGAAATGTTGCGACCTTACGTAACGTCAACATCCGGTAAAGTTACTGCTATGTGCCTATTGGTTTCTTTGCAAAGCTGGTTCATTTCCTGAGCGCCTAAGTCATTAGGCTGATCTCCACCTGCCCCAAAATTGGACTTTTAACCATAGGAACAGGCAGGAATAGCTCATCATTAAGAATTTGTTGATTTTCTTCCATTTTTGCGCAAATTATTGGCTCATAAGAGAAAAGCACTCCCTCTTGAGGAGTCCGCATACCCCATGATGCTCAGGTCCGCCGCATCTCCTGGGTCGTGGGGTCCGGTCGGCTAGCTCGCAACTTTTCGCGGTTCCTCGTGCCGCCTTGCCTGCTGGCCGACCCCCTTTGCCTGAAAAACGCCGTCTTTCCCATCACGGAGAAAGACGGCGTTTTTGTTTGCGCTGAGAGGGCAAAAACACAATCCAGGAATGAAAAAAGCGCGCAGCCAGACGGCGCGCGCTTTTTAAACAACCTGAGATCAAGAATTACTTGATCTTGGTTTCCTTGAACTCGACGTGCTTCTTAGCGACCGGGTCATACTTGGTCTTCGTCATCTTGTCCGTCATCGTACGGCTGTTCTTCGTCGTGACGTAGAAGAAACCGGTGTCGGCCGTCGACAGCAGCTTGATCTTGATTGTGGTAGCCTTGGCCATGGTTGTCCTGCCTTTACGAAAATGAAAGCCGTGGAAAGCCGGATGGGCTCCACGGCAAATTCTGGCGCGAAACTACGAATCCGGCCCGAAAAGTCAAGCCCGCTTTCGGAGGAAAAGCAGTCTTATGCCGGCCAGCAAGGCATAAAGCCCGAAGAAACAGGCAATCGCATAGGCAAAACCATTGTTTCCGGCAACGTCGATAGCAACTCCGATTGCCTGCGGGCCGGCAACGGTGCCGACGGCATAACAGAAGACGAAGGCGGCATTCGCCGCTGCAAGATCGGAACCTGTCAACCGGGAACCGAGGTGGCTGAGGCCGACGGTGTAGAGGCCGGCAACGCAACCGCCCCAGAAAAGCAGGACCCCTGCCATCATGATCCAGCTATGGGACAGCAGCGGAAGCATCAGCGAGCCGATAAGGCCCATGAAGGCCATGGCGGCAAGCAGCGGGCGCTTGTCGGAAATCCGGTCGGAGAGCATTCCGACCGGGATCTGAAAGATCACATTGCCGATACCCATGACCGTCAGCAGCAGTGCCGCCTGCGATTCGGTGAAGTTTGCGCGGATCGCATAGATCGGGAACAGTGAAAGGCCGCCCGCCTCGACCGCGCCGAAAATGAAGACTGCGGCCGTTGCCGTCGGTACCAAAAAGACGTAGCGCATGAAGTGCAGCTCCGGCTTCTCTTCTAGGATCGGGCTTTCGTGTCGCGCGATAAAGATCGGGATGGCCGCAAGCAGGATCGCGGCTGCGCCAACCAGAAACGGCAGTATGCCGTCGCTGCCGAGAATCGAGAAGAGCAGGGGGCCCGCCGCGAAACCGAGCGAAAGCACTGTGGCGTAGATGCCAAGCACGAAGCCTCGTTTCGTAGGCGGTGAGGCGGCATTGATCCAGAACTCGGACAGGATGAACAGGGTCGTCGTCGCGCCGTGGAATGCAAAGCGCAATGGGAACCAAAGCCAGAAATTCTCGGCGTAGTAAAATCCGAGCGAGCTGAGCGCGGAAATCACCACCGCCCAGAGCATTGTCGGGGCGACCCCGTATTTATGCGCGAGCTTTGTGGTGATCGGGGCGGCAGCCATGGCGGCAATCCCTGCCATGGCCGTATTGAGGCCGATGAGCGTTGAGGGGATACCGCGCTTTTCCAGGATGATGCTGAGAAGCGGAAGTCCGAGGCCGATCGCGATACCGACAGCGGAAATCGACGAGACGGCGGCAACCAGCGACGGCCAATGGATTTCCTCGACATCGCCCGGTGTGCCGTTTCTCGGCTGAGACATGAATCCATCCTTGAATGACTGAAACGAATCGCCCGTTTGTGGCACATAGAAAGACACACGCGTGCCAAATCCAAGTGACGGGTTGTGCTTTACGGAAAGTCCGGTGCCGATGGCAATAGATCAAATAATCCAGCTCGTGATCACTCAGGACTGGCGCTGCAATCCTGCAGCGCCGGCGAGCGTTGCCCACTACACGCGAATTATGTCTGGACGGTGAAGGTGCAGGACTGCTTACGACGAGCGCCCGCGGCCGGGGATATCGTAATCGTCGTGATCGTCGTTCTGGTCGCCGAAACCATGCAGGCGAAGCGCCCATTGCAGGCCGATGACGCCGCCCTTGATCGGCTGGATCGAGACGAGGGCGGTCAGAACGGTGATGGGAGCCCAGATCGCCAGCGTCAGCCAGAGCGGCAGCGGCCAGATCATGTCGGTCATCATGTAGCCGCCGACCACGACGTGGCCGAGAACGAGGATGACGAGATAGGGCGGCAGGTCGTCGGAGCGGTGATGGTGCATGGCCTCGCCGCAGGCGGCGCAATGGTCGACGGGCTTCAGAAAAGCCCTGAAAAGCTTGCCGCTGCCGCAATGCGGACAACGGTTCAGCATGCCGCGCATGATGGAGCGGCCGAGCGGACGCTCGGCCTTTTCTGCGTCCCCATGGCGGACCGGTTGTTCGGTCGATGCGGTGGTCATGATCGTTCCTTTTCGAGCGTCCATACACGCAACGAAGCGCCGCAACCCGCCGCCTGGCGGAGAAGGGACGCTCCTTATTTCAAATGCAGAGCATCCCGAAAAGGATGCCCTATCGCCGCCCCCTTGGCGGCCTTGTCCCGGCCATCATGCGGGCCTGCCGGTTGTCACGGCGGCCTGCCTTGTGGAACGAGCGCACTGCCGTCGGCATGTTGCGTCCTTCGCTTATCATCTCGAAGCGAAGCGCGCCGGCGAGCGGGATCGCTTCGGCAAGCTTTACGGTGACATCGTCTCCGAGACGGTACCCCAGCCCGGTCCTCTCACCCGACAGCGCCTGATGCGCCTCATCGTAGATGAAGTAGTCCGTGCCGAGCGTAGATATAGGTACGAAGCCGTCGGCTCCATAGTCGGGGAGGGCGACAAATAGTCCCGATTTCGTGACGCCCGATACGCGCCCCTTGAACTCTTCCCCGACACGCGTGCTGAGATGGTGGGCGACCAGCCGGTCGACCGTCTCGCGCTCCGCGGCCATTGCACGGCGCTCGAAGGTGGAGATTTCGGCGGCGATGTCGTCGAGCGCGGCCTCTTCCTGCGGTGTGATGCCGCCTTCGCCAAGACCGAGCGAGCCGACCAGCGCACGATGAACGATCAGGTCCGCATAGCGGCGGATCGGCGAGGTGAAATGCGCATATTTCATCAGGTTCAGCCCGAAATGGCCGATATTTTCTGGGCTGTAGATCGCCTGGCTCTGCGAGCGCAGGACCATCTCGTTGACCATCGTCTGATGCGGCGTGTTCTCGGCTTTTGCCAGGATGCCGTTGAAGCTGTTCGCCCGCACATTGCCGCCCTTAGCAAGCGAGATGCCGAGCGTCGCCAGAAATTCGCGCAGGATCTCCTGCTTGGCGAGCGTCGGGCCGTCGTGGACGCGATAGATTAGCACCTGACGCTTCTTCTCGAGCGTTTCGGCCGCGCAGACATTGGCCTGGATCATCATTTCTTCGATGAGCTTGTGCGCGTCGAGCCGCGGCGGCACGACGACGCGGTCCACCGTGCCGTCCGGTTTCAGCAGGATCTTGCGCTCGGGCATATCGAGTTCGAGCGGCTGGCGCCTCTCACGGCCGCGCCTTATCACTTCGTAGGCGTGCCAGAGCGGCTTCAGGATCGGTTCCAGCATCGGCCCGGTCTTGTCGTCTGGCTTGCCGTCGATCGCCGCCTGCGCGTTGCTGTAGGAAAGCTTCGCCGCACTTTTCATCATGATGCGGTGGAACGTATGTCCGGCCTTGCGGCCTTCCTTCGAAAAGACCATGCGCACGGCAAGCGCCGGCCGGTCGACGCCTTCCTTCAGCGAGCAGAGATCGTTGGAGATGCGCTCCGGCAGCATCGGCACGACGCGATCGGGGAAATAGACCGAATTGCCGCGCTTCAGCGCTTCGCGGTCGAGTGCCGAATTGGACCTCACATAGTAGGAGACATCGGCGATCGCCACGGTGATGATCACGCCGCCCGGGTTGTCGGGGGAAGGGTCCGGTTCGGCATAGACCGCGTCGTCGTGATCCTTCGCATCGGCCGGGTCGATGGTGATCAGCGGCACGTCGCGCCAATCCTCGCGATGCGACATCGTCGCGGGCCTGGCCGCATCGGCTTCGTCGATCACCGGCTGCGGAAAGACATGCGGAATGCCGTGCGCGTGGATCGCGATCATCGAGATCGTCTTTTCCGAGGCGACGGAACCGACGACCGACAGCACCTTTGCGCGCGGCAGGCCGAAGCGTCCGAGGCGCGCGATCTCGACTTCGACGAGGTCGCCGTCCTTGGCGTCGCCGGTATAGTCCGGATCGATCAGCATTTCTTCGCCGCGCCGTTCGATCGGCAGCAGCCGTCCAGCGCCGCCGGGGGCGGTGCGGAAAACACCCATGGTCGCGCCGCGGCGCTTGTCGATGATCTTGATGATGCGCGCGGTATAGGCCGGTCCGCCGCGGTCAGCCGCCGGGAAAATCTTCGCCACGACGCGGTCACCCATTCCGGCAACGGGTGTCTTTCCCTTGCCCTGACGTCCGGCAGGCGACGTCTGGCGGATCGCGACGGCAGGCGCAACGCCCTGATCCTCCGGCCATTCCGCCGGCCGGGCGATCAGTTCGCCGTCCTTGTCGCGTGTGGTGATGTCGAGAACGGTTACGGGCGGCAGTGCGCCCGGCCGGATCAGCGACTTCCGTGTCTTCTGCAGCATGCCTTCCTGTTCGAGGTCCCGTAGCATGTGCTTGAGTTCGACGCGGCTGTCGCCCTTGAGGCCGAAGGCCTTGGCGAGCTCGCGTTTGGACGCTTTTTGCGGATGTTCGGCGATGAAGCGCAAAATGACTTCGCGCGACGGCAATGCGCCGTGCACGATGTTCAGCGGTTCGACGGGAGCGGCATCGCGGCTCGCGCGGCCGATCTTCCCCGGGCGCTTGCCCATGGTCTTCGTTCTTTCGCGCGGATTCCTGCTCACTCTCAGCTCTTCTTCGTTTTCGCGGGCGCTTTCGCTTTCGCAGCGGCTTTAGCCTTGGGCTTGGCGGCGCTTTTCGTCGCCTTGCCTTCGGAAGCGGCAGCCTTTGCCTTCGGTTTTGCTCTGCCCTTGGCCGCCGGCGCCTTGCTGGCCTTGGCGGCGATCAGGGCCAGTGCCTCCTCGACCGTGATTGCCTGCGGATCCTTGCCCCTCGGCAGCGTGGCGTTCACCTTGCCCCAGCTCACATAGGGACCATACTTGCCGTCACGAACGGTGATTGCGCCGCCATCCGGATGCTCGCCCAACTCCTTGAGCGCCGCCGGTGTTCCACGTCCGCGGCCGCCCGGAGCCTTGTTCGCCTTCTCGGCAATCAGCGTTACCGCACGGTTGAGGCCGATCGAAAACACGTCCTCGACGCTTTCCAGATTGGCATAGCCGCCGTCATGCAGCAGGAATGGGCCGTAGCGCCCGATACCGGAGGAGATCATCTTGCCGGTTTCCGGGTGCTTGCCGATGTCGCGCGGCAGCGAGATCAGCGCCATCGCCTTCTCGTAGTCGATGTCTTCCGGCTTCCAGCCCTTCGGCAGCGAAGCGCGCTTGGCATCCTTGCCGTCGCCGCGCTGGATGTAAGGGCCGAAGCGGCCCGAGCGCAGCGTCAGCTCCTCGCCGGTCACCGGATCGGTGCCGAGGTTCTTCGGTTCGTTTTGTGCCCCACCTTCGGCTTCTGCGCCGTTTTCGGAGGTGAGCTGGCGGGTGTAATTGCATTCCGGATAGTTCGAGCAGCCGACGAAGGCGCCGTATTTGCCGAGCTTCAGCGACAGGTTGCCGGTACCGCAGACCTGGCAGATGCGCGGATCGCTACCGTCCTCCCGCTTCGGGAAGACGAGCGGCGCCAGCTGTTCGTTCAGCGAGTCGAGCACATTGGTGACGCGCAGTTCCTTTGTATCCTCGATCTGCGAGAAGAAATCCTTCCAGAAATCGCGAAGCACCTGTTTCCAGTTGAGCTCGCCTGCCGAGATCCGGTCGAGCTTCTCTTCAAGGTCGGCGGTGAAATCGTATTCGACATATTTGGTGAAGAAGCTCTCGAGGAACGCCGTCACCAGCCGTCCTTTGGAATGGGGGATCAGCTTGCGCTTGTCGATCGTCACATATTCGCGGTCGCGGAGCGTTGCGAGCGTCGCGGCGTAGGTGGAGGGACGGCCGATGCCGAGCTCTTCCATCTTCTTGATCAGTGTCGCTTCCGAATAGCGCGGCGGCGGTTCGGTGAAGTGCTGCGTCGAGTTGATTTTCTGCTTTGCGAGGTTCTCGCGCGCATTGATCTCCGGCAGGCGGCCGCCTTCGTCGCCTTCGTCGCTCTGTTCGCCGTCTTCCTTCTGGTCGGTGTAAGCCGCAATGAAGCCGTCAAACCGGATGACGGATCCGACGGCGCGCAGGCCGGCCCTCTGGCCATTGTTGTCAGCAGTGATTTCGGCCGTCGTGCGCTCGATTTCGGCCGAGGCCATCTGGCTCGCAATGCCGCGCTTCCAGATCAGGTCGTAGAGCTTGATCTGATCGGCATCGAGGAATTTCCGCACGCGGTCAGGCGAACGGTCGAAATCCGTCGGACGGATTGCTTCGTGCGCTTCCTGGGCGTTCTTCGCCTTGGTGGAATAGAAACGGGCCTTCTCCGGCATGTAGCGCTCGCCGAACTGATCGACGATGGCGCGTCGCGCCGCATCGATCGCTTCGGGTGCCATCTGCACGCCATCGGTACGCATATAAGTGATGAGACCGACCGTCTCGCCGCCGATATCAACACCCTCGTAGAGTCTCTGGGCGATCTGCATCGTGCGCGATGCAGAGAAACCAAGCTTGGAGGAGGCCGCCTGCTGCAGCGTCGAAGTCGTGAACGGCGGTCCCGGGTTGCGCTTGACGGGCTTTGCCTCGACGCTGTCGACGACATAGGCCGCGCCCTCGAGCAGGGATTTCAGCTTGGCGGCGTCTTCGCCATTGGCGATCGATCGCGCCTGCAACCGTTTGCCATTGGCTGCAACCAGCTTGGCCTCGAATTCATCCCCGCGCGGCGTCTTCAGGAGGGCCGAGATGTTCCAGTATTCTTCCGAGATGAAGCGCTCGATCTCGGTTTCGCGGTCGCAGACGAGACGCAGCGCGACCGATTGCACGCGACCGGCCGAACGGGCGCCCGGCAATTTGCGCCAGAGAACCGGCGAAAGATTGAAGCCGACGAGGTAATCGAGCGCGCGGCGTGCGAGATAGGCATCGACCAGCGGTACGTCGATGTCCCGGGGCTCGGCCATCGCGTCCAGAACCGCCTTCTTGGTGATGGCGTTGAAGACGACGCGCTTCACCGACTTGCCGTTCAGCACGCGCTTCTTGTTCAGGACGTCGAGCACGTGCCAGGAGATCGCTTCACCCTCGCGATCCGGGTCGGTTGCGAGGATGAGCCCGTCGGAAGACTTCACCGCGTCTGCGATATCCTTCATGCGCTTGGCCGAGGCGCTGTCGACCTCCCAAAGCATTTCGAAGTCCTGGTCAGGAAGAACAGAGCCGTCCTTGGCAGGCAGATCGCGCACATGGCCGAAGGAGGCGAGCACCTTGTATCCGGAGCCCAGATACTTGTTGATCGTCTTGGCCTTGGCAGGCGATTCCACCACTACAACATTCATCATGATTCTCTAAAAAACTACCGCGCCCGGCGAGGAGAAGAGCGTAATACTTGCCGCCCGAAGAATACCGGCCCTCCGACATGGACAGGGAAATCGTTCCGGTCAAGGGGTTTGCTGAATTTTAGGCGTTACAATCCAATGCAACCAAAGAGAGATTAAGAACGCATTGCAATTTTAGGTATTATGGTTATCGTTTTTCAAGTCGGCCAGGGCTCCTTGCAAGCAGCGGTCCGTAATCGTCCAGAGACCCTTCATGGCGCCCAAGGTTGAAAAGAAGAACAGCGATGGATCGGCCTCGCGGGGAAAAATCGCATCCATCCGCCAGATGCTCGCCGAGTTGCGTCAGGTCGCCGAAAAGGAAGAGGTGGATTATGCTGTGCTGTCTGATCGAGATGGCCTATGTCGAGGCCGGCGAGCTTCACAACCGCATGTAGGAAGCTCAATCGCCCATCGCAAGGGAGACGAGGCAGCCGGGATGCCGGTGCAGCCTTGCGCCGATATCAAGTTCAAGCAGAAACGAGATAGACCGCCGAGACGGAGAGCCCGGTGTGCCGGATGATCGTATCGATCTCGACCGGTGTCGGCCCAGCGCATCGACGATCCTGGCGCGCTCGGGAACATCGGCCGGCAGCATGTCCCTTCCGCCAGCGGGGCACCTTCGATCACGTCGACGAAGGGGTGCCGAATTTGCGCCGGTTCCAGTTCCCGATGCGCCTCGGCTTCGGTCGCGATGCGGGTTGCGCGCGTGGCGCCGCCGCGCGACGAGAGCTCCGAAAGCACCGAGAGCGCGGTTTGCGCGAGCCGAAAATGATGGAGGAGGTCGCGGAAGGTGGGCGGGGCCGACATTGTCGGAGCGATCAGCCGCAGCCAGGCAATCCGTTGCCGTTTCCTCAGCGCAATTCCCTTCGGCCTTGCGCTTGCCGCGTCCATCTTATTTCTTTGCCCCGACCTTGCTCTCCGTCCCACTCATGAGGCGGGAAATGTTGGCCTTGTGCTTGTAATAGGAGATGACCGACATCACGGCCATGACCGCTGCAACCTTCTCGGCTCCCAATATCCACAATGCAACCGGGATGACAAGCATCGCGACCAGCGCCGACAGCGACGAGTAACGGGTGGTAAAGGCAACCGCGAGCCATACGGCGCCGAAAAGCAGAACCATGACCGGCGCGACGCCAAGCAGCGTGCCGATATAGGTGGCAACGCCTTTGCCGCCCTTGAAGCCGATCCAGACGGGGAAGAGGTGGCCGATGAAGGCAAAGAAGCCGGCAATGATGCCCGCTTCCCCGCCAAGGAAATAACCGACGATCCAGGCTGCGGCCGACGCCTTCAGCGCATCGAGCAACAGGGTCGCAGCCGCAAGCTTCTTGTTGCCGGTGCGCAGCACATTGGTCGCGCCGATATTGCCGGAGCCGATGCTGCGCACATCGCCGAGCCCCGCCGCCTGCGTCAGGATAAGGCCGAAGGGGATGGAGCCCAGCAGGTAGCCGATCGCGGCCGCCGCAAGCGCCAGCGGCGGTGTAATCTGCCAGGTCATCAAGTCAGAGATCATTTACTCCATCCCTTTCGTCCAATGGGCTTACCCCTCACCCTGACCTATCCCGGCAAGCGGGGCCAGGGAACCTGCACAGCGGGCCCTTTGCGAAGGGCGAAACGCCGCTGCGAGTCACCTTCACCACGCCTGCGGGGAGAAGGTGCCCGGCAAGGCGGATGAGGGGCAACTCCCACTTTATTCCAATCCGTAAACCAGCTTCCCCGCGACATAGGTCGCGACAGCCCGTCCGCTGAAGCGCGCATCCTCGAAAGGCGTATTCTTCGAGCGCGAGAGAAGCATGTCTTCCGAGACAAGCCAAGGCTCGTCGAGATCGATCAGCGCGATATCGGCTTTGGCACCCGGCTTTAGCGTGCCGGCTTTCAGGCCGAAGATCTGCGCAGGGCGCGTCGACATCGCATCGATCAGCCGCATCAGACTCACCTGGCCGCTGTGGTGGAGGCGCAGGGCCGCTGCAAGCATCGTCTCAAGACCCACTGCGCCATCAGCCGCTTCGCCGAAAGGCAGCCGTTTGGTATCGACATCCTGCGGATCATGCGAAGAAACGATGATGTCGATTGCGCCTCTCGCCAGCGCATCCACCATCGCCACGCGGTCGTCTTCGGAGCGCAGCGGCGGATAGAGCTTGAAGAAGGTACGGTACTCGCCGATGTCGTTTTCGTTAAGCGCCAGGTTGTTGATCGAGATGCCGCAGGTCACCTTGGCGCCGCGGCTCTTCGCAAGCTCGATCGCCTCGACCGACTCCGGTACCGAGATCATCGCCGCATGATACGTGCCGCGTGTCAGCTGCGCGATGCGGAGGTCTCGTTCAAGAGGAATGAGTTCCGCTTCCTTCGGAATGCCCCCGAGACCGAGCCAGCTGGCAAGCAATCCTTCATGCATGACGCCGGTGGCGCCGAGATATTTGTCGCGGGTCTCGCAGGAGATGACGGCGCCGAATTCCCGCGCATAGGTCATCACCCGCCGCAGCACCTGCGTGTCGTGAACGCTGGAACGGCCATCCGTGAAGGCGACGGCTCCGGCTTCCATCAGCAGGCCGATCTCGGTCATCTCCTCGCCGGCCAGATGCTTGGTGATCGCCGCAGCCGGATAGATGTTGACGAGCGCCGTGTCCCTCGCCGTTTTCTTGACGAATTCGACCAGCGCGATGTCATCGATGACAGGATCGGTGTCTGGCATCATGATGATCGAGGTGACGCCTCCTGCGGCCGCCGCCCGGCTCGCCGAAGCGATCGTCTCGCGGTGTTCGGCGCCCGGCTCGCCGATATTGACGCATGCATCGACCAGGCCCGGCGTTGCGACGAGACCGCTGCAATCGCGAACCGTGGCACCTTCCGGCGCCCCCTGGTTCTGCGCATCCTTTCCGGCTGCCGCAATCATGCCGTCCTTGACGATGATCGTGCCGATCTCATCGAGATTGCGCGAAGGATCGATGATGCGAACATTCTTGAGAACGATCGAGTTCGTCATGCCCGCGGCCCCCGGTTCTGAGACACAAGCAAGGTCTCCATCACCGCCATGCGCACCGCGACCCCCATTTCCACCTGTTCGGCAATCACGCTCTGCGGTCCATCCGCCACCTCGGATGAGATTTCCACCCCGCGGTTCATCGGTCCCGGATGCATCACCAGCGCATCGTCCTTGGCAGCTTTCAGAGTTTCCGCATCAAGCCCATAGAAATGGAAATATTCCCGCACCGAAGGCACGAAGGCGCCGGACATCCGCTCGCGCTGGAGGCGCAGCATCATAACTACATCGGCGTCCTTCAGCCCTTCCTTCATCGAGTGGAAGACCTCGACGCCCATCTCCGCGATGCCGGCCGGAAGCAGCGTCGCCGGTGCGACGACACGGACCCGCGCGCCCATGGCATTCAGAAGCAGGATGTTCGAGCGCGCCACCCGCGAATGGAGCACGTCGCCACAGATCGCCACGATGATGCGCGACAGCCTGCCCTTGGCGCGGCGGATCGTCAGCGCGTCGAGCAGCGCTTGCGTCGGATGCTCGTGCTGGCCGTCGCCGGCATTGACCACCGAGCAGGAGACCTTTTGCGCCAGGAGTGCGGCGGCACCAGCGCTCGAATGGCGGATCACCAGCACGTCCGGCCGCATCGCATTCAGCGTCATCGCCGTATCGATCAGCGTTTCGCCCTTCTTCACCGAGGAATTGCCGACCGACATATTCATGACGTCGGCGCCAAGGCGCTTTCCGGCGAGTTCGAAGGAGGCTTGCGTCCGTGTCGAGGCTTCGAAGAAGAGGTTGATCTGCGTCAGGCCGCGAAGGGTCGATGTCTTCTTCTCGCGCTGCCGGCTGATCTTGACGGCCTCATCCGCCTTGTCGAGCAAGTAGGTGATATCCTGCTCCGTGAGGCCTTTTATGCCGATGAGGTGGCGGTGGGGAAAGAAGACCATGAACCTGCCTCTTGCTGTGTCACGCGCTCTATAATGAGTGGCGCGGTGAGGGGCAAGCATGTGCTGCGGACAAAGGCTTACGTCCCCATGCAATTTTGTCGTAAATTCGCTAGAGCTGAAGCGGGAAAGCTCGAACTTCCGCTTTCCCTTTGCCTGTCTCTTGCACTAGAAGCGACTCATGACATCCGCTGAAGAAAAACTCGCCGAGCTGAACCAGCCAAGTCTCTGGTCCGGCATCAATGCCTACCGGTCCGATCCGCTGATCGTCGACTTGACTGCGGCGTTGCCGCGCGGCACGCGCGAGGACCTGGAAAACATGGGCCGCTACGTGACCTCGCCGGAGGCGCAGGAGCTGGCGCGCATGGCAAACCAGGGTACGCCGCAGCTTCGCACCCATGGCCCGCGCGGCGAGCGTCTGGATGTCGTCGAGTTTCACCCGGCATGGCATGCACTGATGCGCCGCTCGATGTCCGTCGGCCTGCATTCCTCAGTCTGGGATCCACAGGCCGATGCCGACGCCAAGGATCAGGCGCACAAGATCCGTGCGGCCCGCTTTTACCTCACTGCCCAGCTCGAATCCGGCCACCTTTGCCCGCTGACGATGACGAGCGCTTCGGTGGCAGCACTCTCCGCTTCGCCTGCCGTGCAGAAGGATTGGGCGCCGAAGATCCTCTCGCGCAAATATGATTCGTCGAACAAGCCTGCCATGCAGAAGTCTGCCGTGACAATCGGGATGGGCATGACCGAGAAGCAGGGCGGCACCGACGTCCGCTCCAACAAGAGCACAGCCGAAAAGATCAGCGAAGGCATTTACCGCCTGTCGGGCCACAAATGGTTCATGTCGGCGCCGATGAGCGATGCCTTCATCATGCTGGCGCAGACGAAGGAAGGCGTGGGCTGCTTCCTGGTTCCGCGCCTGCTGGAAGACGGTTCGGCCAATGGCCTGCAATTCCAGCGCCTCAAGGACAAGGTGGGCAACCGCTCGAACGCCTCCTCCGAAGTCGAGTTCAGCGATACCTTCGGCTTCCTGCTTGGCGGCCCGGATGCAGGCATCCGCACGATCCTCGACATGGTGACGTTGACGCGTCTTGACTGCGCGCTTGCCTCGTCGGGCATCATGCGTGCCTCGCTTGCCGAAGCCGTGCACCACACCCGCGGCCGCAGCGTCTTCGGCAAGATGCTCGTCAACCAGCCGATCATGACCCGCGTGCTGGCCGATATGGCGCTCGACGTCGCGGCCGCAACGGCTCTGTCCTTCCGCCTCGCTGATGCTTTCGACAAGGCCCGCGGCAATGCGGAAGAGGCTGCCTACGCCCGCGTCATGACGCCGGTTGCGAAATACTGGTGCTGCAAGATCGCGCCGGCGCTCATCTATGAGGCGATGGAATGCATCGGCGGCAGCGGCTACATCGAGGAGCGCCCGATCGCCCGCCACTACCGTGAAGCCCCGGTCAACGCCATCTGGGAAGGCTCCGGTAACGTGATGGCGCTCGATGTGCTGCGTGTGCTGACGCGCGGCAAGGATCTCTTTGAAACGGTGTTCACCGGCCTTGCCCGCGATCTCGGCCCGGCCGGCAAGAAGACGATTGACGTCCTTCGCGCCGCAATGGCGCTCTGCGAACGGGACGAGGGCGCGGCTCGTCTGCTGGTTGAACAGCTTGCGCTCGCCGCCGCCGCTGCCGAGCTCTACCGCCTCGGTGCCGGCCGCATCGCCGACGCCTTCATCGAAACGCGTCTCGCAGGCGGCTGGCGGGCGACCTACGGCATGCTCGATTCCCGCTTCGACGCGACCTACATCGTGGACCTGCTTTATCCGCCGGCAGGTTAGGGCAAGATAACACCGCGAGGTACTGCGCATGGGTTCGAAATCTAAATCGTGATGCAACAGGCTGTGACCGCTCCCAGAGTTCGTCCATAGCTTTGCGCTGTGCCCGGCGCCGGATGAGATCTTGCAGGGCTTCCTCGATGGTCGCTTTTTTCGTCGGCAAGCCTTTGAGGCGCATTGCCTGTTCCCTTAGCTCATCATCGATGTCTACATTGGTTCGCATGTTGGCCGCATGTGTATCTTTGGCCGGATTACACATTCGTCCATTTCAAACAATATCCCCAGGCTTTCCGAGACCTGCCCATTGTCGGCAAGCTAAGGCTTCGCTACTCACCGCATAGTGACAGGCTGGGCGATCCGATATGTTGAATGAATCCGCGGTACTTGAAGCTCTTCCGCAGGCTGCAAGCGAAGCCGATAAGCGCGTCCGCGACCGCGGTGCGACCGAAAAGGCGATCCTCAGGGCGGCCAAGGCGCTGCTATCGGAAGAGGGGTTTCAGAATTTCGGCATTAACGCGGTTGCCCGCCGGGCCGGATGCGACAAGCAGCTGATCTATCGCTATTATGGCGGTCTGAACGGCCTTGTCGAAGCGATCGGCGCCGATCTCGGCACCTGGGTCAGGGACCGCATTCCGGAAGATACCGGCGGCATGTTTCTGCTCACCTACGGCGATCTCATGGAGCGCCTGGCGTTGCTTTTCCTCGAGGCGCTTCGCGACGACCCGCTGATGCGCCGCATCGTCGCCTGGGAAGTCTCCGAGAATACGGAGCAGGTGAGGCGGCTTGCCGAATCCCGCTCGAAGGCGCTGTCGCAATGGCTGGAGCGCATGAAGGGCTCGCTGGCGCCGCCGAAGGGCGTCGATGCCGCCGCCGTCAACGCAATTCTCATTGCCGCGATCCAGCACCTCGTGCTCTCGGCTTCGGCAGGCGGCCAGTGTGCGGGCCTTGCGCTGAAGACCCCCAAGGATTGGGAAAAAGCAGCAGCCGCTTTGAAGCGCATCGTTCGCGGCGTTTACGGCTGACGCGGCTTCGTGTCATCCACAGGCGGCGACCCGGCCGTTAACCTTAACGAATGGTTTACATTGCACCCTGCGGGTTAACGGGACAGGGTATCCGCAGTCTAAATCTTAGCTGTCGGAATCATGGGAACCAAAGCTGCCAAAGCCATGCTGCTCTTTGCCGCGATGATGTTTTTCGCGGTGCTTGCGCTGGATATCGCCGTGCCTGCACTGGTTTTGAGCGTCATGGCAATGTCGACATGGGCGGTCACTCCCGACGCGTCTTTGAGCCGGCAGGAAGGGGAGGCCGCATGAAGTGGTTCCTGGTCTTCTGGTTGGGACCGATCGCCTTTCTGGGCGGCTGGTACTGGCTTTCCTACTACGACATGAACTTCGGCATCTTCATGCTGACGCGCCAGGTTCATGACCTGACCTTCCAGATTTACGGCGATGTGCTCGGCGTACCGCCGGAAACCATTCCGCAGCTTGTCGCGCGCGCGATCGCTGTCGACAGCCTCGTCGTCTTCGCCATCATAGGCTTTCGCAAGCGCAGGAAGCTCATTGCCTGGTGGAAGGCGCGTCAGGCCTCGAAATCGTCCGATCTGGTGAGCAGCGAGAGCCTGTCCAGCGCCCCCTGAAGAATGAAGCTGGCGGCGGCCGAATCGATCCGCCCGGCACGTTTGGCGCGCGACACATCCATCTCGATCAGCGCCCGTTCCGCCGCAACCGTCGAAAGCCGCTCGTCCCAATAGACAAAAGGCAGGGCGGTCTTTTGCTCCATGTTGCGCACGAAGGCTCTCGTCGCCTGAACGCGCGGACCGGCCGAGCCATCCATGTTCATCGGCAGCCCGATGACGAAACCGGAGACTTTTTCCTTCGCGGCAAAAGCAAGCAGCACTTCGGCGTCAATCGTGAACTTCTGCCGTTTGATGACCGGCCGCGGCGTTGCGAAACGCCGCCCGAGATCGGACATCGCAAGGCCGATCGTCTTTGTGCCAAGATCTAGCCCGGCGATCGCCTGTCCGGACCGCAACACAGCCGCCAGTTCCTCGATCGTCAGCACCGTCATCGTCGTTCATCCCGTCAAAAGAAATTGAAGCATTGGCCGCTTTTCTTTGTGGCCATACCGGATATGTCCTTAGCATCCAATTCCGCTTTTGCATCACGTATTAAGGAGCGATTCCATGAAGATCACCTGGCTCGGCCATTCCGCCTTCCGCATCGAGACGAATGCGGCAAAGATACTGATTGACCCGTTTCTCACCCACAACCCGTCCTTCGCCGGTCAGGACATTAAGCAGGTTGCGAGCGGCATCACCCATATCCTCCTGACGCACGGCCATGGCGACCATGTCGGCGATACCATTTCGCTTGCCCGCGAGACGGGAGCCGTTGTGCTCGCCAATGCAGACCTCGCCGCCTGGCTCGGCTCCAAAGGCGTCGAGAGGATCGAGATGGGCAACACGGGCGGCACGGTTTCGCTCGGAAGTTTCACCGCCACCTTCACCAATGCGCTGCACTCCTCCGCCCAGATCACCGAGGACGGCGTCTCCCATTCGCTCGGCAATCCGAATGGCCTGATGCTGCATTTCGACGATGAGGCGAGCCTGCTCCATATGGGCGATACCGACATCTTCTCCGACATGGCGCTCCTCAATGAACTGCACCAGCCGGACATCGGCATCGTGCCGATCGGCGACCGCTTCACCATGGGCGGTGCCGTCGCAGCACTCGCCTGCCGGCGTTACTTCAACTTCAAGACCGCAATCCCCTGCCACTACGGCACCTTCCCGATCATCGACCAGACGCCGGAAAAATTCGTCTCCGGCATGGAAGGCTCGAAGACGCAGGTGAAGACGCCGAAGCAGGGCGAGACGCTGTCCATCTAAGCAAAACGCCGTTGCACTGGGCGGATATGGCCTTTATAGCGGGTGGGAAATTTCCCATTCGGAGAATGCCATGTCCGTCGATCTTGCCACCGTTAAGCGCGTCGCGCACCTTGCCCGTATTGCCGTTTCGGAAGAAGAGGCAAATCGCATGGTCGGCGAGCTGAATGGCATCCTCGGTTTCGTCGAGCAGCTTTCCGAGGTGAATGTCGAAGGCGTCGAGCCGATGACCTCCGTCACGCCGATGGCGATGAAAAAGCGGAAGGACGAGGTCACCGACGGCAGCAAGGCCGAGGACATCGTCGCCAATGCGCCGGTCAGCGACCACAATTTCTTCCTGGTGCCGAAAGTCGTCGAATAAGCCCAGCGCTTTTTCCGACCCCGTTGCCAATTCAAGAATCCGAGCGAACACGATGAGCAAACTCACCAGCCTGACCATTGCCGAATCCCGCGAGAAGCTGCGCGCCAAGGAGATCACCGCGTCCGAACTGACGGAAGCCTATATTTCGGCTATCGATGCGGCCAATGACCGGCTGAAAGCCTATATCAAAGTCACGCCCGATCTCGCCCGCATCATGGCGAAGAAATCCGACGAGCGCATCGCCGCAGGCCAGGCCGGCGATCTCGAAGGAATCCCCCTCGGCATCAAGGACCTCTTTGCGACCGTTGGCGTCCACACCCAGGCCTGCAGCCACATCCTCGACGGCTTCGAGCCGCGCTACGAATCGACCGTCACCCAGAACCTTTGGGACGACGGCGCCGTCATGCTCGGCAAGCTGAACATGGACGAGTTCGCCATGGGCTCCTCCAACGAGACCTCGCACTACGGCGCGGTCATCAATCCGTGGCGTGCGGCGGGCTCGAACCAGCAGCTCGTTCCGGGCGGCTCTTCCGGCGGCTCGGCGGCGGCGGTTGCAGCCCATCTTTGCGCCGGCGCCACCGCCACCGATACCGGCGGTTCGATCCGCCAGCCGGCCGCCTTCACCGGCACCGTCGGCATCAAGCCGACCTATGGCCGCTGCTCGCGCTGGGGCACGGTCGCCTTCGCATCCTCGCTCGATCAGGCCGGTCCGATCGCCCGCGACGTGCGCGATGCCGCGATCCTGTTGAAGTCGATGGCAAGTGTCGATGCGAAGGATACGACCTCCGTCGACCTGCCGGTGCCGGATTACGAAGCCTCGCTCGGCAAGTCGCTGAAGGGCATGAAGATTGGCATTCCGAACGAATACCGCGTCGACGGCATGCCGGAAGAAATCGAGACCCTCTGGCAGCAGGGCATCGCCTGGCTGAAGGACGCCGGCGCCGAGATCGTCAACATCTCGCTGCCGCATACCAAATACGCGCTGCCGGCCTATTACATCGTGGCTCCGGCCGAAGCCTCCTCGAACCTCGCCCGCTACGACGGCGTGCGCTACGGCTTGCGCGTCGACGGCAAGGATATCGTCGACATGTACGAGAAGACCCGCGCCGCGGGCTTCGGCAAGGAAGTCAAACGCCGCATCATGATCGGCACCTACGTGCTGTCGGCCGGCTACTACGACGCCTATTACCTGCGCGCCCAGAAGGTCCGCACGCTGATCAAGCGCGACTTCGAATTCGCCTTCGACGCCGGCGTCGACGCTATCCTGACGCCCGCCACCCCGTCCTCGGCCTTCGGCATCGCCGACGAGAACCTCGCCTCCGACCCGGTCAAGATGTACTTGAACGACATCTTCACCGTGACGGTCAACATGGCGGGCCTCCCGGGCATCGCCGTGCCTGCCGGCCTCGACCACAAAGGTCTGCCGCTCGGCCTCCAGCTCATCGGCAAGCCCTTCGATGAAGAGACCCTCTTCAAGACCGCGCATGTCATCGAACAGGCCGCGGGCAAGTTCACGCCGGCGAAGTGGTGGTAACGGGCTCATCATCTGCAAGATGACGGCTTCCGATAAGATGCATCTTGAGATGGTACTCAGTCGTCAATAGCTGCGGCGCGAGGAGGCTTCATGGACAAGACAGACCTCGCGCCGTTGATCCAGGCATTCGATCGTCTCGCGGCCGGCGGTTTTCACATGGGCGCAGACTGGCAGGCCGTGCACGAAATCTGCCAGGCCCACGAGGGTGAAAAGCCCTTCGACTGGGGTCATGCCCTTTGCCATCGCATCGAAGGCGACGACTGGAATGCTGATTACTGGTACCGACGCGCGGGTAAGAAGCGCGCAGCCGGTACCGTGGCTGAAGAGTGGTCGGCGATGAGGGCCGAGCTTTCGGCGCAGCTCTGACATCGCCGCCAAGGCCGCGCGCCGAAAACGACACGCGGCTTGGATGATGCTGCGGAACTATCGATTATCCTGCTCGGCTCTTACCAGCACCAAACCGCGCTCCGTGATGCGGTAGGGCTTACCGCTCGAAGATTTGATCGCCTTCTTCTGTTTGAGTTTGCGGAAGGTGATCAGGTCAAGGCCGGAGAATACCCAGCCTTCGCGGGTATAGAGCTGCAGTTTTTCGATCTTTTTCTTTTCGTCGCGTGTGATTTCGATGCGGCCGCCCTGGGCCAATAGGTGCAGGATGCGCTGCTCCGTGCGGGAAATGTCCATTTGAATGTTGATCCGGTCTTCGCGCCGAAAAAGCGCGTAAAAAAACGATCCGGCGTTCGAGGCGAGCGTCGGGGCTTCGTTTTTTTCTGGCCCATGCGCGCAAGCAGGCTTGCAGGCAGGGCCGTTAGCGGGTCTGAGAATGGCTCAACATAAGGACTTGGTAGCTCGCCTCGAACAGGAGGTCAAGCAGGCGCCGGGCTTGCGAAAATCGGCTGATAACGATGGCGCGAGCGCGCAAATCATTGGAAAAACCACCGATTCGGTGTTCTACTGAAAGCGTTGAGCGGAGGTGCCATTGATCCACATTCGCAATGCCCGCGAGGGCGAAGCGGACCTTTTGAGTGAGATCGGCCTCAGAGCCTGGCAAAAGGCGATGACGGCAATGGGCGAGTCGGACGCGCTGCTGGATGCGGCGCGCAGTGCCTTCGTCAATTTTACGCAAGGCACATGGCTGACGATCACGGTGATCGAGCTCAACCGTATCGTTGCCGGCTGGGCGGCGCGCGAGCACCTGGACGAGACAATATCCGATTTCTGGATCGATCCGGCCTATACTCGCCAGGGCCTCGGCTCTGCGCTCCTGGAAGAGATCGAAAAGGACGTTGCCGAGCAGGGTTTCGCGAAGGCGGCAATGCAGACGCATTCGGGAAATACCGAGGCGATCAGCTTTTTCCAGAAGCACGGTTACGCCATCCACTGGCTTTCAATCGCCTATAATCCGAAGCTCGACCGCGACGTACCATCGGTCGGATTGGCGAAGGACCTGGAAACCGAGGGCGACGGCAGTTACGGGCCTGGCTCTAGCTTCTGACTGACGTGCCGAAAGCCTTGCACCGGCAGACCATTTCCTTTACCTCACCAGTTGAAAAGAACAGCCTCCAAAGAGCATCAAATGACCATTGTCGACGTTCGCACGCCTGATCCGAAACGCTTCATTCCCGGCGCCACCGGCGATTGGGAAGTCATCATCGGCATGGAAGTCCATGCGCAGGTGCTGTCGAATGCGAAGCTCTTCTCCGGCGCCTCGACGGAATTCGGCAAGCCGCAAAATTCGAACGTCTCGCTCGTCGATGCTGCCATGCCCGGCATGCTGCCGGTCATCAACGAGGAATGCGTCAAGCAGGCGGTGCGCACCGGCCTCGGTCTGAAGGCTCAGATCAACAAGCGTTCGGTCTTCGACCGCAAGAACTATTTCTATCCCGACCTGCCGCAGGGCTATCAGATCTCGCAGTACAAGGATCCGATCGTCGGCGAAGGCACGATCGTCATTTCGCTTGGTCCTGACCGCCAAGGCCAGTTCGAGGATATCGAGATCGGCATCGAGCGCCTGCATCTGGAACAGGATGCCGGCAAGTCGATGCACGACCAGCATGCGACGATGTCCTACGTCGACCTCAACCGCTCCGGCGTCGCGCTGATGGAAATCGTCTCGAAGCCCGATATGCGCTCGTCGGACGAGGCGAAGGCCTACATGACGAAGCTCCGCTCGATCGTGCGATATCTCGGCACCTGCGACGGCAACATGGACGAAGGCTCGATGCGCGCCGACGTCAACGTCTCCGTCCGCCGCCCTGGCGAGCCCTTCGGCACGCGCTGCGAGATCAAGAACGTCAATTCCATCCGCTTCATCGGCCAGGCGATCGAATACGAAGCCCGCCGCCAGATCGGCATCCTGGAGGACGGCGGTACGATCGATCAGGAAACCCGCCTTTTCGACGCGAACAAGGGCGAAACGCGCTCCATGCGTTCCAAGGAAGAAGCGCATGATTATCGCTACTTCCCCGATCCGGACCTGCTGCCGCTCGAATTCGACGATGGCTTCATCAAGGATCTTGCAGCCCACCTGCCGGAGCTGCCGGACGACAAGAAGGAGCGCTTCGTCCGCGAACTCGGCCTTTCGGTCTACGACGCTTCGGTGCTGGTCTCCGAAAAGGCGATTGCCGATTATTTCGAGGCCGTGGCCGAAGGCCGCGACGGCAAGACGGCTGCAAACTGGGTCATCAACGACCTGCTCGGCGCCTTGAACAGGACCGGCAAGGACATCGAAGAGACGCCGGTTTCGCCGGCTCAGCTGGGCGCGATCATCGATCTCATTAAGGCCGAGACCATCTCCGGCAAGATTGCCAAGGACCTCTTCGAGATCGTGCTCAACGAAGGCGGCGATCCGGTTGAGATCGTCGAGGCCCGCGGCATGAAGCAGGTGACCGATACCGGCGCCATCGAAAAGGCCGTCGACGAGATCATCGCCGCCAACCCGGATCAGGTGGCCAAGGTTCAGGCAAAGCCGACGCTTGCCGGCTGGTTCGTCGGCCAGGTGATGAAGGCAACCGGCGGCAAGGCCAATCCGCAGGCCGTCCAGGCGCTCGTCAAGGCCAAGCTCGGAATCGAGGAGTAGGGATCGTGTATTTCGTGCGCACGGCAAGCGAGCGGGACCTCGACAAGGTCCGCGCCCTGCTGGTCGAGGCGTTTCGTTCCGCCTATGCCGATCTCTATGGCGAGGCGAAGGTGAGCGAGCTGATCGCGCACCTGTTTTCTCCGGCAGCGCTCCAGGCGCGGCTGGCGAAGAAGAACGCGGAATTCCTCGTCGCCGACAACGGCAAGACCGTGGGCGGCATTGGCTATGCCGCCATGTCGGACGAGAGGACGAAGACGGTTATGCTGCATTTGCTTTACGTGCGGCCGTCGCTGCATCGCCAGGGCATCGGACGCCAAATCTTCGCCGAGCTCGAGACCTGCTTTCCTGATGCAGAGATCATGCGTCTGGAGGTCGAGCCAAGGAACGAAAAGGCGATTGCCTTCTATCACGCGCACGGTTTTGCCGACGCAGGCCGCAACGAAAACGACGGACCGGGCCAATCCGGGATCGCGCCGCTGATCCTTGAAAAGCAGCTCGAACCCCATTGAACCGGCAACGATGGCCAAAGTTGACGTGGCGACATGCGCGGCAACGGAATTGGTGCGCAGATGATCGAATTCTACGTCGGCGAGGCAAAAGGCCGCGGCCTTTCGCATCTGCAACCAACGCCAAGCGCCGGGATGCGCATCGTTTCTCCAAGCGCCTCAGTTTCAAGCCGTCGCATTTGGGCTCCATGATGGCCCTGAAATGAGGTTTCGCCCGATGGGAATCGCTGGACAATCCAGCGTTCCGGCGGCATAAGCGAAGAACGAATTCTAGTCCCGCTCGCCTTCGGCAAGCACAAGGAAAAGACATGAAGAACCTTCTTTTGCAAATCTTCACCTGGTGGAACGGCCAGACGTTGGGCACGCGTTTTGCGACCTGGCGTTTCGGCAAGCGCGTCGGTGAGGATGAATTCGGCAACGTCTACTATGAAGGCGGCATGTCCTCCTATGGCCTGCCGAAGCGCTGGGTGATCTACAAGGGATATGCCGAAGCCTCCGCCATCCCCCCGGGCTGGCACGGCTGGATGCACCACCGCACCGATGTTCCGCCGTCGAAGGAAAACTACGTCGCCAAGGAATGGCAAAAGACGCACCGTCCCAACCTCACCGGCTCTCCGCAGGCGTACCGCCCGCCGGGCTCGCTTGCCGTTGCCGGCGAACGCCCGCGGGTGACCGGCGACTACGACGCCTGGACGCCCGGCAACTGATGTCGCTCTGCCAAGCGAGCCGTCCGGCCCCGCTTTTGGCCACAATTGACCTTTACCCGCAGATTGGTCGCACGAGCTGCGGCCTTGATCTGAAATGCGCTGGAGACGGGTAGATATGAAGCTTTTCACGCGGAATCATGTCCTGCGTGCTGCCGGGTTTGCCCTGGCGCTTGGTTCTTCCTTCTTGCCGCAGGCGGCGTCTGCCGCACGCATCGACAATCCCGTTGCCGTCTTCTCCGGCCTCGACAAAATCACCGGCCGCATCACCACCTTCGACGTCTATGTCAACGAGACCGTGCAGTTCGGCGCACTTCAGGTCACGCCGAAGGCCTGCTATTCGCGCGACCAGGCGGAAGCCCAGAAGATCGACGGTTTCGTCGAAGTCGACGAGATCACCCTCGACCGAAAGATCCGCCGCATCTTCACCGGCTGGATGTTCGCAGACAGCCCCGGCCTCAACGCTGTGGAACACCCGATTTATGACGTCTGGCTGAAGGACTGCAAGGCGCAGTCCGAGGTGCCGGCGCCCGAAGGCGCGGCGAAGTAGCGTTCCATTTCATGAGCAGCGTCGTGGCCATCCTCGTCCTTCGAGGCTACGCCGTGTAAGCTTCCCCTCAGGATGAGGATGGAGGCAGCACCGATATTTGCCAAGCGCCGACGCGTGAGAAGTCTTCACACTGAGGCGAGAGCGAAGCGACCCTCAAAGGGCGAGGGCGGGCAGCGCGGGAAAGACGCTTGACGCAGCCCTCAAAACTTCAGGTGCGGTGAATCCATCGCCGCGGCGAGCATCACCGCATAGTCGTCCTTGGGCACGTCGATGGCGCCGAAGGTCTTCAAATGCTCGGTGGTGAATTGCGTGTCGAGCAGGGTGAAGTCCCTGTCGCGCAGACGCGCAACCAGATGAACGAGACAGATCTTCGAGGCATCGGTGCGGCGGGAGAACATGCTCTCGCCGAAGAACGCGGAACCGAGCGAGACGCCATAGAGGCCGCCGACCAGTTGATCGTCGTGCCATGCTTCGACGGAATGGGCATGGCCCATGCGGTGGAGCGTCGAATAGAGTGATCTGATCGTATGGTTTATCCAGGTGCTCGGACGGTCGAAGGTCGCCTCGGCACAGGCCGCGATCACGGCGTCGAAATCATGATCAAAGCGGATATCGAAGGGCTGCCTGCGGATAGTCTTCGCAAGGCTTTTAGAGACATGGAAGATGTCGAGCGGCAGCACGCCGCGAAGCTCCGGCTCGACCCAGAAGATTTCCGGATCGTCGGCGGATTCGGCCATCGGGAAGAGGCCGATGGAATAGGCGCGCAGGAGAATCTCCGGGGTAATGCCTGGGGACTTCCTGCGCGAGCCTGCCATTTCCGTTATGCCGGATGGTTGGCCAGGTAGTGTTCCAGCCAGTGGATATCATAGTCGCCGTTGGCGATATCCTGATTGGACACGAGATCCTGGAACAGTGGTAGCGTCGTCTTGATGCCGTCGACGACGAATTCGTCAAGAGCACGGCGCAGACGCATCATGCATTCGACGCGGGTACGTCCATGCACGATGAGCTTGCCGATAAGGCTATCATAGTAGGGGGGGATCTTGTAGCCCTGATAGGCGCCGCTATCGATGCGCACACCGAGGCCGCCCGGCGCATGAAAATGCGTGATCGTGCCGGGCGAAGGCACGAAAGTGCGCGGGTCCTCGGCATTGATGCGGCATTCGATGGCGTGACCCTCGAAGGTGACCTCTTCCTGCGTGACGGAGAGGCCGCGGCCGGAGGCGACGCGGATCTGCTCGTGCACGAGATCGATGCCGGTGATCGCTTCGGTGATCGGATGCTCCACCTGCAGGCGGGTGTTCATTTCGATGAAATAGAATTCGCCGTTTTCGTAGAGGAATTCGATCGTGCCGGCGCCGCGATACTTCAGCTTCTTCATGGCGTCGGCGCAGATCTGGCCGATCTTCATGCGCTGCTCGACGTTAAGCGCCGGAGAGTTTGCCTCTTCCCAGACTTTCTGGTGACGGCGCTGTAGCGAGCAGTCACGTTCGCCAAGGTGGATCGCATTGCCTTCACCGTCGCCAAACACCTGGATTTCGATGTGGCGCGGCTTGCCGAGATACTTTTCCATGTAGACGGCGTCGTTGCCGAAGGCCGCCGCCGCTTCCGCGCGTGCTGTCGACCAAGCCTCGATGAGGTCGGCCTCGGATTTTGCGACCTTCATGCCGCGGCCGCCGCCGCCTGCCGTTGCCTTGATGAGAACCGGATAGCCGATCAAGGCTGCCGTCTTGATCGCATCTTCCTCGGTCTTCACTTCGCCGTCCGAGCCTGGAACAACCGGGATGCCGAGTTCCAGCGCGGTCGTCTTGGCGGTGATCTTGTCGCCCATGATGCGGATATGGTCCGCCGTCGGACCGATGAAGGTGATGTCGTGGGCATCGAGAATGTCCGCGAACTTGGCATTTTCCGAAAGGAAGCCATAGCCCGGATGCACGGCATCCGCACCGGTGATTTCGCAGGCAGCAACGATCTGATGGATGTTCAGATAGCTATCGCGCGAGGGCGGCGGGCCAATGCAGACGCTCTCGTCGGCAAGGCGCACATGCATGGCATCGGCATCGGCGGTGGAGTGAACCACGACGCAGGGAATGCCGAGCTCCTTGCAGGCGCGCAGCACGCGCAGCGCGATTTCCCCGCGATTGGCTATGAGGATTTTGGAGACCATGACGCCTGCCTTATTCGATGACGACGAGGAGTTGGCCGTATTCGACGGGCTGACCATCCTCGACGAGGATCTCCGTGACCTTACCGGACTTCGGAGACGGGATCTGGTTCATCGTCTTCATTGCTTCGATGATGAGAAGCGTTTGGCCTTCCTTGACGGTCGCGCCGACTTCGATGAAGGCACGGGCGCCGGGAGCCGGAGCCATGTAGACAGTGCCGACCATCGGCGCGTTGACGGTGTTGGCCGGGTTACGCACTGCGGCGGCCGGAACAGCGGGAGCAGGCTGCGGTACGGCTGCAGAAGAAGCGGCTGCAGCATAGGCAGGAACACCGATCGGCGCCTGGACATAATGCGTGTTGCCGGCGCGCGAAACGCGGATACGCAGATCGTCCTGCTCGACCTCGATCTCCGTCAGGTCCGTGTCGTTGAGGATGTTTGCGAGATCGCGGATCAGCGCCTGATCGATACCTTTTTTCGTCTCAGCCATGAGTGTGCCCTGTCTTCTTCTTATGCCGTGAGGTTCTTCAGCGCGTGGAGCGCCAGGATATAGCTATGGGGGCCAAAACCGCAGATGACACCCTTCACAGCGGGCGCAATCAACGACTTGTGGCGAAATTCTTCGCGAGCATGAACGTTGGTGATATGGAGTTCCACCACCGGAATGGAAATAGCGCGGATTGCATCGTGCAGTGCGAGCGAGGTGTGCGTGTAGGCGCCGGCATTGAGCATGACGCCCGCCGCCTTGCCGTTTGCCTCGTGGAGCCAGTCGATGAGGACGCCTTCATGATTGCTCTGGCGGAAGTCGATCTCCAAGCCGAGTTCGCCGCCCGCCGCCTTGCAATCCGTCTCGATATCCGTGAGCGTCTTTCCGCCGTAAATGCCGGGCTCTCTGGTGCCCAGCAAATTCAGGTTAGGTCCGTTCAGGACGAAAATGGTCTGCGTCATCGAATGTTCCGTCAAAAGCACGAGGGCCACCTATAGACTCCCCATGCCTTGATTGAAAGCCCTTTGGGGAGGGCAGCCGGAATCGTGCCATATTTGTCCACATGGCTGAAACACTTGGATTTTGGCGAATTGATGGGCGCGGCCTCAGCAGCTCGTCTTGCCGCAGGTGCGCATGTTCTTGACCTTGGCCTCCAGGTCGTCGAAGCCGACCGCGCCCTGCACCAGCTCGTTGCCGATCACATAGGACGGTGTGCCGGTGATGCCGAGGTTCTGGGCAAGCTGATAGGTCTTCTGAACGCTCTCGTCACTCGGGCTCTTCTTCATCTCCGCGAGGATCTGCTCCTTGCTGACGCCGAGCGATTCCGCAACGCCGAGAGCCTTCTCCTCATCAGCCCGTCCACCGCTGCCGAGCAGGGCGATGTGGAACTCGCCGTATTTTTCAGGCGCAAGCTTGCGGAAGGCGCCCGAGACCTTGTGGGCAGCAGCCGATTCCGGCCCGAGGATCGGAAGTTCCTTCAGCACGAAACGGACGTTCTTGTCTTTTTCGAGCATGGTCTGCATGTCTGAAAGAGCGTGGCGGCAATAACCGCAATTGTAGTCGAAGAACTCGACGATCGTGACGTCGCCCTTCGGATTGCCGATGGCCGCGTCGTATTTCGCGTCGAAGATTTCCTTCTCGTTGTCTTCGATCGCCCTGTTGGCTTTCACGAGGCGAGCCTCTTCCTGCTTCTTCTGCAGGGCATTTTGAACGTCAATCATGATCTCGGGGTTCTGGATCAGGTATTCCTTGATGAACTCGCCGAACTCCTTCTTCTGCGCGTCATCGAGGGCTGCCGCCGGAAGGGGCAGGGCAACGCTCGCTGCGAGCGCAAGGGCGGTGAAGGCTTTCGGGAAGAAGGTCATTTTATCCTCGTTTACGGCGGATGGGGCGCGATATTTGCTGCATCTTATCATCGCCGTGTTAACAGGTAGAACTGCGAAGCACCAAATTACGGCGCATGGTCCCGTCCTCAAACAGGATTTTTCGCAGGCGCGACACAATCGCGGGATTGTGATGAGCCGATTATTGCGGCAATTGTCTGGCCGCAAGTGAACTTCCGGAGATATGCAGCCTTGTTTTCCATATCGAGACGCAGCGAAGTCGAACCCTTCCACGCCATGGACGTGCTCGCCGAGGCGACCAGACGGCGCGCAAGCGGTCATCCGGTTATTTCCATGGCGGTCGGCCAGCCTTCGCATCCCGCGCCGCAGGCAGCACTCGATGCGGCACGCGCAGCGCTCGCCAAGGGCAGGATCGGCTATACCGACGCCCTCGGCACCGCACGCCTGAAGCAAGCGCTCGCTGAGCACTACCGCGACCGGCACGGGCTTGACATCGACCCGCTACGGATCGCCGTCACCACCGGCTCGTCTGCGGGCTTCAACCTTGCCTTTCTTTCGCTCTTCGATGCCGGCGATGCCGTGGCGATCGCCAGGCCCGGTTATCCGGCCTATCGCAATATCCTCGGCGCGCTCGGCTTGAAGATTATTGAAGTGCCGGTGACGGCCGAGGCGCATTTCACGCTGACGCCGGAAAGCCTGGAGGCGGCGCAAAAGGAAGGCGGCGTCAGGCTGAAAGGCGTACTGCTCGCAAGCCCGGCCAATCCGACGGGCACGGTGACGGGCAGGGAGGCGCTGAAGGCGCTCGCCGATTATTGCGCCGCCAACTCGATCGCCTTCATCTCCGACGAAATCTACCACGGGCTGACATTTGCCGGCGAGGAGACGAGCGCGCTGGAGCTGACCGGCGAGGCGATCGTCATCAACTCCTTTTCGAAATATTATTGCATGACCGGCTGGCGCATCGGCTGGATGGTGCTGCCGGAGCGACTGGTCCGGCCGATCGAGCGCGTGGCGCAAAGCCTCTACATCTCGCCGCCAGAGCTTTCCCAGATCGCCGCAACGGCGGCACTCAACGCAACGGCGGAGCTCGATGTCTATAGGGCAAGCTATGCCAGGAACCGCGATTTCCTGATGCGGCGTCTTCCCGAGATCGGGCTTTCGATCGCTTCGCCCATGGACGGCGCCTTCTATGCCTATGTCGACGTCACCCGCTTCACCAATGACAGCATGGCCTTCGCCAAGCGCATGCTGGCGGAAATCGATGTCGCCGCCACACCCGGCTTCGACTTCGATCCCTTGGAGGGCAACCGGACGATGCGCATGTCCTATGCGGGCTCCGAGGCCGACATCGCCGAGGCGGTGGAACGCATTGCCGTCTGGCTGAAATAGAGTCTGATTTCCGAGGCTTGCCGAGGATTTCGAAAGGATTTTTGAAAGTACTTGAATCAAAATATTCGCAATCATGGTCTCGTGTTCACGCGGTGGGTTTCACCCCGCGTCTTGCATCTTGCGTTCCACTCGGACGGGGCTGGAATTTGCCGCGTTGAAGTGAAGCATATGGGGCTTCCCACCGCCCCTTCGGCGATTTTTATCGGCAGTCGGTCTCTCTCGGATATCGGCGCCTCGTTGGAGCGCAAGGCTTTGGGATGAACGGCCGCACTTTCCTGGCGGGGTCTGTCTGTGTGTCTCACAGACATGTCCGGTAACACCCGGCCCGGAATTTTCTGTCCGACCGCCGCCCAGAGGGGATCATTTCTGCGGGTAGCGTTCCCCTTACCAATAAAACCTAAGCCTTGGCCAAGTGCCAAGGGCAATTTTACAAACTGCCAAACCTCGCCAGAGCCTCTTGCTACATCCTTCGCGCAACCAGACGAGCGGATAAAAAAATCCGGCCGCGTTGCCGCAGCCGGATTGTCGCTTCATGATCCTGGGTCGGCGTCTCAGAAGAAGCCGCGGCGTTGCCACCAGCCGGCTTTTTTTGGCTTGCCGTCATTGTCGGCCTCGGCGGGCTCGCTGCGCGTGGATTTGACCGTCGGGGTCGCCGAAGAGGAGATGTTCGATTCGCGGTTGGCGCGGACCGGCTTGGCTTCGTCCTCTGCCGGAGTCGCGAGATCGGCGTAGGCTTCGGCCGTTTCGGCTTCCGCAGGTACGGCTTCGGCAACCGGTTCTTCGACGGGAGACGCGGCGGCCTTGCGGCGGCTGCGGCCCTTGGCGGGCTTTGCTTCCGTGACAAATGCGCCGGACTCGACGGCTGCCATTGCCGGCTGGCCATCGGCGGCTTCTTCGGCAACGGCCTCGACGATCTCAGCCTGCGTTTCGGCCTCGGTGCCATCCCCGGCATCAGCGGCGTTTTCGTCGACGGCTTCCGCGCCGGCGCTCAGTTCTTCGCCTTCCTCGCGGTTGCGGCGGCCGCCACGTTTGCCGCGGCGCCGGCGTTTGCGGCGCTGGGATTCTTCGCTTTCAGCCCCCGTTTCGGAGGTTGCTGCGGCTGTATCATCGCCCTCGCTACCCTCCTCGTCGCCTTCATCCTCGTTGCCGGTTTCGCCGGAAACGGTCTCCTGGGCGGCGATCTGCTC
Organism: Rhizobium sp. USDA 4016; assembly: GCF_056279705.1. Classification (NCBI taxonomy): domain Bacteria; kingdom Pseudomonadati; phylum Pseudomonadota; class Alphaproteobacteria; order Hyphomicrobiales; family Rhizobiaceae; genus Rhizobium; species Rhizobium sp. USDA 4016. The sequence continues at coordinate 2,381,077 of NZ_JBWCCY010000004.1, read as the reverse complement.
ACCGGCACCATTGCGGCCACGGCGGCGGCGGCGGCGCTTGCGCTTGCGGCCGCCTTCGCCATCACCTTCGGCGCGCTGCTGGGGCGCGCGCTCGGCGGCTGCGGGCTTTTCTTCAAGCTCCTCGTCTTCTTCCTCCTCCGTCTCGATGACGATATCTTCGTCGTCATCGTCAGGGATGGCTGCGAAGTTGAAGAGGGTTTCGATCTTGACCGGATTTTCGACCGGTTCGCCCCGATCGATCGCGAAATGTTGCGAGCCGACTGCGCTATCGGCATCGACGACAATTGCGACGCCGAAGCGGGTTTCATAATCGACGATCGACTGGCGCTTGTGGTTGAGCAGGTAGAGCGCGATTTCCGGCGTGGTGCGCACGGTGATGTCGTGCGTCGTGTTCTTCAGCAGGTATTCCTCGACGCCGCGCAGCACATGCAGCGCGACGGAGGACTGCGAGCGCACATGGCCGGTACCGCCGCAATGCGAGCAGACCTGGGTCGTGGATTCAAGCACCGAAGCGCGGATGCGCTGGCGGGACATTTCGAGCAGGCCGAAATGCGAGATGCGGCCGACCTGGATGCGGGCACGGTCGTTCTTCAGGCATTCCTTCAGCTTCTTCTCGACGGCGCGGTTGTTGCGCTTTTCTTCCATGTCGATGAAGTCGATGACGATGAGACCGGCAAGGTCACGCAGGCGAAGCTGGCGGGCGACTTCATCGGCAGCCTCGAGATTCGTCTGGAGTGCGGTGTCCTCGATCGAATGTTCACGCGTCGAGCGGCCGGAGTTGACGTCGATCGAAACGAGCGCTTCCGTCTGGTTCATGATCAGGTAGCCGCCGGACTTCAGCGTCACCTGCGGCTGCAGCATGCGGTCGAGTTGCGCCTCGATGCCGGAGCGCGAGAAGATCGGATGGATGTCGCGGTAGGGCTGAACCACCTTGGCATGGCTCGGCATCAGCATCTTCATGAAGTCTTTCGCTTCACGATAGCCTTCCTCGCCGGAAACGATGATTTCGCTGATGTCCTTGTTGTAGAGGTCGCGGATCGAGCGCTTGATGAGCGAGCCTTCCTCGTAGACGAGGCAGGGCGCGGTGGATGCGAGCGTCAGCGTGCGGACGTTTTCCCACAGGCGCATCAGATATTCGAAGTCGCGCTTGACCTCGACCTTGGTGCGGTTGGCGCCGGCCGTGCGCAGGATGACGCCCATGCCCTGCGGGACTTCGAGCATCCGGGCGATTTCCTTGAGACGCTTGCGGTCCTGCGGATTGGTGATCTTCCGGGAAATGCCGCCGCCGCGAGCCGTGTTCGGCATCAGAACCGAGTAGCGGCCTGCGAGCGAGAGATAGGTGGTGAGCGCCGCGCCCTTGTTGCCGCGCTCTTCCTTGGCGACCTGCACAAGCAGGATCTGGCGGCGCTTGATGACTTCCTGAATGCGGTACTGCTTGCGCGGCTTGCGCTGTACGCGGTCCGGTACCTCTTCCATCGCGTCTTCGGCGCCGACGGATTCGATCACTTCCTCTTCATGGTCGTCGTCGTCATCGTCGTCATTGCCGCGGCGGCGGGAATCGACGTCTTCGGAGATCGAGTCGGTCTCGACAGCAGCAGCCATGCTGCCGCCGACGGGGCCTTCGTCGTCATTGTCGACGACTGAGGCGGAAGGTGCTTCGACATCGGTCGGGATGGCATCTTCGGTTGCGGTGGTTTCGACGGCCTTCTTGCGGCTGCGGCGCGGCTTGGCCTTCTTTGCCGGAGCCTCTTCGGCGGCCGGAGCGCTTGCTTCAACCGGAGCGGCGTCTTCGGAAACCTCTTCGGCGGCCGGCTCTTTCTTCGGCACGATGCCGATGTCGGGCTGCTCCTGGGTCGACAGGTCGCTCACCGGCGCGGTTTCGACATGCTCGACATCGTCGTCTCGGCGGTGCTCCTCGGCCTCGGCGCGAAGCAGAGCCTGACGGTCGGCCAGCGGGATCTGGTAATAGTCGGGATGGATTTCGGCAAAGGCCAGGAAGCCGTGCCGGTTGCCGCCGTAATCGACGAAAGCGGCCTGCAGCGAGGGTTCGACCCTCGTTACTTTTGCGAGATAGATGTTGCCGCGTATCTGCTTCTTGTGCTGCGACTCGAAGTCAAATTCTTCTATACGGTTCCCGCGAACGACAACGACACGTGTCTCTTCCTCGTGAGACGCGTCGATAAGCATTTTGTCTGCCATGTAAGGTGTGCTCCTCGGCGCAGCCGCAGACGCGCATTCCCGCCTGTATTGATAACAGGGGGCATGCGGTCGAACGTGGGTGCGCCGGATAATGAAAGTCGCGCTTGGTTCGGGCGGGACAGCAGCAGCCAGGCAACAGCGGGGAAATCATTCTCCCGGGGCCTGTAGACTTTGGATAAAACCTGCTGCGAAACCATTATGACCAAGCGAGATCGACAATACTTAAGACCCCTTGGGGTCCGATGAGTTTGCTCCTCAGAGCGTTTGGTGGCTATCCACCGATGAAGTTTCCGCATACGCCGGAAAATTCAGGATCCAGTTTACCGTGGAGAGAAGCGCGTAAGACGGCGGACGATTGCCGGTTGTGGCGCCAAGGTCCTCGTGGGGTTGGCAGCCGCGCGGCGACTCTATCCCGTCAACACTTTCTAACCTGAAAATCGTTGTATGGTTTCTCTGTCACAATAGCAAGGGAAAAGCCAAATGCGCCATAATATTGATGGATTTCGAAACGCATAGACAATGGGGAAATAGCGGTCCTGATTCGGCGCGGCGTACAAGCGCTGAAAGCCGGGCGGTGCGTGTATTAGGCCGCAAGGATCCATTGCAATGACAGATAGGGTGTGCGGTCGATTGTTTAAGAGGGTGCGGCCCGCAGCGGGGGAATCCGGCAAGCGGAAGATGAGATTCGTAGGCGTGCTCGCAGCGGCGGCGGTTTCGCTCCAGGCCATCACCGCGCTTGCCGCCGATCCGAAGAAGCCCGAGGCGTTGCTTGCCTATGGCGCCCGCATCATCGGCGACGACGCTCGAACCCGCGTCGTCATCGATTTCGACCGGCAGCCGAGTTTTTCGGTCCACTATATCGCCAACCCCGAGCGGCATCGTCGTCGATCTGCCGGCGACCGCTTTCGGATTCCAGGCCAAGGATCTGGCGGCGAGGGGGCTTTTCAAGGACATCCGCTACGGCACGATGGACGAAGGCAGCGCCCGCATCGTGCTGAGCGCCGTCAAGCCGGTGAAGCTGGCGACGGCCAAGGTGCAGGCGGACGAGGATGGCAGGGGCTACCGCCTCGTGCTCGATGCCGAGATGACCGGCAAGGAGGAGTTCACGGCCCTCGTCAAGGCGCAGTCCTGGAGCGATCCGGCAGACCGTCCGCAGCCGGCGAACGCAATGCCGGCGCCCGAGGCGGCAAAGCCCGGCGATTTCATCATCGCCGTCGACGCCGGCCATGGCGGCATCGATACCGGCGCGATCGGCGTCGATACCAAGACCGAGGAAAAGCAGGTGACGCTCGCCTTCGCCAAGGCGCTGACCGACCGGCTGAACCGCGAGCATGGCATCAAGGCGTTCCTCACCCGCAGCGAGGATGAATTCCTGTCACTTGCCGAGCGCGTGCAGATCGCCAGGCAGAACCATGCTGGCCTCTTCATCTCGCTGCACGCCGATACGCTGAAGCAGAAGGATATCCGCGGCGCGACGGTTTATACGATCTCCGACAAGGCCTCCGACAAGCTTGCAGCCGATCTTGCCGAGCGCGAAAACCTGTCCGATCAGATCGCCGGCAAGGAAACCGCCGCCGAACCGCCGGCAGTGGCCGATATCCTGCTCGATCTGACGCGCCGCGAGACCCAGGCCTTCTCGATCTCGCTGGCCGAAAGCGTGCTCGGCTCCTTCAAGGATCAGATCAGTACGATCAACAATCCGCATCGGCATGCGGGCTTCCAGGTTCTGCGGGCGCCGGATGTGCCCTCGATCCTGCTCGAACTCGGTTTCCTCTCCAACGCGGAAGACGAAAAGCTGCTGCTCGACGAGAAATGGCGGGTGAAGATCGCCGAGCTGTTGACCGACGCCGTCAAGCGCTACCGCTCCTCCGTGGTTGCCAATGGCGGCTGAGGCCGTGGCTGAGATGTGACACCCGCGGCGAAAGCAAAGCGGAGCATGTGAATGGGGCAGGGGAGCCCTATTTTGCTCACATTCAGGCCGTTACTCGCCGCTATGTTTTCGACAGGCGGGTTGGACGGCTTGTCGCGATGGCGCTCATGGAGTAAGCCCGCGCGACGTGCAAGTCGCCCGCTTAGATGCAAATATAGCGCCTGCGCCGATTGAAAATTTGGAATACCGGTAGCTCAATATGATCAGACTTCTTGGATATTTCTTCGGAATTGCTTGCGTCCTGTTTCTCGGCGCTGCTGCCGTCGTTGCCGTCTACCTGGCAAACGTCGCGAAGGATCTCCCCGATTACGCCGTCCTGAACAGCTATGCGCCGCCGGTCACCACCCGCGTGCATGCCGGAAACGGTGCGCTGATGGCCGAATATGCCAAGGAGAAGCGTCTTTTCCTGCCGATCCAGGCGATCCCGGATCGCGTCAAGGCGGCCTTCCTTTCGGCCGAAGACAAGAATTTCTATAACCATCCCGGCGTCGACTTGAGCGGCCTTGCGCGCGCCATCGTCGTCAACCTGCAGAATTTCGGCTCCGGCCGCCGTCCGGTGGGCGCCTCGACGATCACCCAGCAGGTGGCGAAGAACTTCCTCCTGACATCCGACCAGACGATCGACCGCAAGATCAAGGAAGCGATCCTCTCCTTCCGCATCGAGCAGGCCTACAGCAAGGACAAGATCCTCGAGCTCTATCTGAACGAGATCTTCTTCGGCCTGAATTCCTACGGCATCGCCGGTGCAGCACTCACCTACTTCAACAAGTCGGTCACCGAACTCACGGTTGCCGAAGCCGCCTATCTCGCCTCGTTGCCGAAGGGCCCGGCAAACTATCATCCCTTCCGCCATCCGGATGCCGCGGTGGAGCGCCGCAACTGGGTCATCGACCGCATGGTCGAAAACGGCTATGTGAGCCAGAGCGACGGGGCGGAAGCCAAGAAGCAGCTGCTCGGCGTGACCGCCCGCAGCAACGGCCCTTCGCTCTTTGCTTCGGATTACTTCGCCGAGGCTGTCCGCCGCCAGCTCATCGGCCAGTATGGCGAAAAGGCGCTTTACGAAGGCGGGCTTTCGGTCCGCACCTCGCTCGATCCGCAGATGCAGCTTGCCGCCCGCAAGGCGCTGCAGGACGGCCTGACGACCTACGACGAACGCCGCGGCTTCCATGGACCGCTGAAGTCGATCGACACCACTGCCGATTGGGGCAAGGCGCTCGCGGAAATCCCAGCACTCTCCGACGTGCCCGAATGGCGCCTCGCCGTCGTGCTTGCCGTTTCCACCGAAAGCGTCGACATCGGCCTCCAGCCCGCCAGGGACGGTGCGGGAAAGGCTGCCGCCGAGCGCGAGCATGGCACGATCGAGGCGAAGAACATGCAGTGGGCCTACCGCTCCTCGACCGGCGAGCGCAAGACGGCCAAGTCGCCGGAAGGCGTGCTTTCGCCGGGCGACGTCGTCTATGTCGAGCGGCTGGGGGGCGAAGGCTCGACCTCCTACCGTCTTCGCCAACCGCCGAAGGTTCAGGGCGGCCTCGTTGCCATGGACCCGAAGACCGGCCGCGTTCTTGCGATGGCAGGCGGTTTTTCCTATGGGCAATCGGAATTCAACCGCGCGACGCAGGCGATGCGCCAGCCGGGCTCTTCGTTCAAGCCGTTCGTCTATGCTGCGGCCATGGACAACGGCTACACGCCGGCTTCGGTGATCATGGACGCGCCGATTGAGGTCGTCTCCGGCGGCCAGGTCTGGAGGCCGGAAAACTACGGCGGTGAGTTCAACGGTCCGTCGACGCTGCGCTCCGGCATCGAGCACTCGCGCAACCTGATGACCGTGCGCCTTGCCAATGACCTCGGCATGAACATCGTTGCCGAATATGCCGAGCGCTTCGGCATCTACGACAAGATGCCGGCGCTGCTTGCCATGTCGCTCGGCTCCGGCGAGACCACCGTGTTGCGCATGGTTTCGGCCTATTCGGTGATCGCCAACGGCGGCAAGCAGATCAAGCCGACGCTGATCGACCGCATCCAGGACCGCTACGGCAAGACGATCTTCAGACATGAGGAACGCCTCTGCGACAGCTGCAATGCCGGCGACTGGCAGAACCAGGAAGAGCCGAACATCGTCGACAACCGCGAGCAGGTTCTCGACCCGATGACGGCCTATCAGATCACCTCGATGATGCAGGGCGTCATCACTCGCGGCACTGCGGCCGGCAAGATCGACCTCGGCGGGCGCGACGTGGCCGGCAAGACCGGCACCACCAACGACGAGAAGGATGCCTGGTTCGTAGGCTTCACGCCCGACCTCGTGGCCGGCCTCTACATGGGTTTCGACAATCCGGCGCCGCTTGGCCGCGGCGGTACGGGCGGCGGCCTCTCGGCTCCGATCTTCAACGAATTCATGCAGGCAGCCGTCAAGGACATGCCGGAATCGAAATTCGTCATCCCGCAGGGCATGAACCTGATCCCGATCGACCGCAAGACCGGCATGGCGGCGATGGAGGGCGATCCGAACACCATTATCGAGGCCTTCAAGCCCGGCACCGGTCCGGCCGACAGCTTGTCCGTCATCGGCATGGACAGCACCATGGCGCCGGAGGAAATCCTGAAGACCTCGCCGCAGGCCAACCAGGCCGTGCAGTCTGGCGCAGGCGGCCTCTACTGAACAATCCCCGCATGGATGCGACGGCGGCGGCTCTTTACATCCGCGGCCGCCGCAACTATTTGACGGACCAACTCAAGACCAACGCAAAGAAGCAGGAAAATGCGAGCGGAAATCGAAAACGTAGTCGATGAAACCAAGCAGGCTATCACCCTGCTGAGGAGGCATCTTTGACTGGGACCAGGCGATAAGACGGCTGGACTGGTTAAACAACAAGGCAGAGGACCCGAATCTCTGGAACGATGCTGCCGAAGCTCAGAAGCTGATGCGCGAGCGCCAGCAGCTCGATGACGGCATCAACGGCGTGAAGCAGCTCGAACAGCAGCTGAACGACCATGTCGAACTCATCGAGATGGGTGAGGAAGAGGGCGATGAAAGCATCGTCAAGGAGGCCGAGGACGCGCTGAAGAGCCTGAAGGCCGAGGCCGCGCGCCGCCAGGTGGAAGCCATGCTATCCGGCGAGGCCGATGCCAACGATACCTATCTCGAAGTGCATTCGGGCGCCGGCGGCACCGAAAGCCAGGACTGGGCAAACATGCTGCTTCGCATGTACACCCGCTGGGCCGAACGCCAGCGCTTCAAGGTCGAGCTTCTCGAAGTCCATGACGGCGAAGAGGCGGGCATCAAGTCCGCGACGCTGCTCGTCAAGGGACACAACGCCTATGGCTGGCTGAAGACGGAATCGGGCGTGCACCGGCTCGTGCGCATCTCGCCCTACGACAGCAATGCGCGCCGCCATACGTCCTTCTCGTCGATCTGGGTTTATCCGGTGGTCGATGACTCTATCAACATCGAGATCAACGAAAGCGACTGCCGCATCGACACCTACCGCTCGTCGGGCGCGGGCGGCCAGCACGTCAACACGACCGACTCGGCAGTGCGCATCACCCACATCCCGACCGGCATCGTCGTCGCCTGCCAGCAGGAGCGCTCGCAGCACAAGAACCGCGCCAAGGCCTGGGACATGCTGCGCGCCCGCATGTATGAAGCGGAACTGAAGAAGCGCGAAGAGGCAGCAAGCGCCGAAGCGGCGTCCAAGACCGAGATCGGCTGGGGCCACCAGATCCGCTCCTACGTGCTGCAGCCCTATCAGCTGGTCAAGGACCTGCGCACCGGCGTTTCGAGCACGGCACCGGGCGACGTACTCGACGGCGACCTCAACGAGTTCATGGAAGCAGCGCTCGCGCACCGCATCAGCGGCAAGCCGGACGCTGTTCTCGAGGACGTTGATTGAGATTGGAGGGAGAACCGTAAGAGACGGTGAGCCTGACTTAAACGTGTGGCATCCGGCTTAGCGGCTAAATCCGCTTGCAGCAAGTGGTTGCAGGCGGCTTGGCGTGTGTGCCAAGCCTATGGCAAACGACATGATGTGCCGATGGAAAACACTGCCTTACCTCCCAGTCTAAGGGCGCTGCTATCTCGACACGAGTGGAAGCAGGACGATCTGGGATGTTCGTCTGCAGACGTGTTCAGGCTCGCAGAAGGTGGCCGGACGCGGTTTTTCCTGAAAGGCGAAATTGCGGGTCCTTTTGCGGAATTGCCGTTGGAGGCGGAGCGTCTGCTGTGGCTTGCCGAGCAAGGACTGCAATGCCCCAGTGTCGTCGCCCTGGAAAGCCATGAGGGCAGAAACTGGCTGCTGCTGAGCGCGCTCGCGGGAAGCGACCTGGCTTCGTGCAAATTGACCACAGATAGGCAGCGCATCGAGATTCTGGCGGCCGCTTTGCGTCGATTGCACGAACTTGATCCGGAAACCTGCCCTTTCGACCACAGGCTGACAGCTCGTTTGAGGCTTGCCAAGGCGCGGATGGTAGCGGGGGCCGTAGACGAGGGTGATTTTGACGAAGAGCGGCAAAACGCAACCGCTGCGAGCCTTTTTGCATACCTGGACGCCAACCAGCCTGACGTCACGGATCCCGTCGTTGCCCACGGCGACGCCTGTTTGCCGAACTTCATCACGCATGAAGGGCAATTCAGTGGATATGTCGATTGCGGCCGTCTGGGCGTTGCGGATCGATACCAGGATATTGCGTTGGCACTGCGAAGCATCCGATACAATGTCGGGGAAGCGTGGGTTCGGCATTTCCTCGATTGTTATGGGCTTTCCGGCATCAATGACGGGAAAGTCGCCTACTACATGGTGCTTGACGAGTTCTTTTAGTTCGCGCAAATCCCAGCGCTCGAGGCTTTCATGAGCTGGAAGGCCTTCGTCAGCCCGGTTTGCTTCAACCAGAACGACGGTCTTGGTCAGATGCTCTGCCCTGATGTGGACAGGGATTTCAGGCAGATCGGACGTAATTCCGTTCAGTTAGATCAGATCCGAAAGAGCGAGAGCCGTTTTCTCGAGCAATTCCAGCGTTTCAGCCTCTACTGGCAGTGCTTCCACGTCGTTGTCGATGCGACCCAGACACTCGCGTCCTCATGCCACGCGGTGCGGACAAATATCGACAGCGCTTTATAATCTCAGCGAGCTCGACTTCGAAAAACATGCGTCGTCCAGTTGCTGCGAACAGTTCGTCGCCTTCTCATTTCGCGACGGAAATCCATACTGCAGCCAGCTACACACTGAGCGGCAGCGGCGGGCCACCGGCTGTTGCATAGTGACAACACCGGCCGATCTCTTTCCGCTGCCGGGTTGAATCGGTCGCGGTTGTCCGCGATGCTTAGGCTCTCATTGGTCCGATCCCCGGGGAGACTGACATGAAAGCGAACCTGTCCAACCAGAAAGGAAACATCGCCCACAAGGACATTCTGCTTCATGCACACTCTGTTCCCCCGCGCGAGGAAAAGCCCGCCGCGCCATAACCGCTTCCTGAAATTCTTCCGCGACTATCCGCGCAACGCCGACCGCGACCGGCGCCGCTTGCGCATGCGCAAGTTCCTCTCCTACTATCGCCCACACCTGCCTTTGCTGTTGGCGGATCTGCTCTGCGCAATCCTCGTCGCCGGTACGGCGGTGGCTCTGCCGCTCTGTGCCAACTTCGTCACAAGCCGCCTTCTGGCTCTGCCCAACATGCCGGAGGCCTACGAGCAGATCCTTGCCGTCGGCGCCTTCATGCTTGCCATCCTGGCGATCCAAACCGTTGCCATCTTCTTCGTCGACTATCAGGGGCACGTGATGGGCGCCCGTATCGAGGCCGCCGTCCGGCAGGAGCTCTTCGAACACTGCCAGAAGCTCTCGTTCAGCTTCTACGACCGTCAACGCACTGGGCAGTTGATGAGCCGCATCACGAACGATTCCCTGTGGCTGGGCGAGCTCTTCCACCACGGCCCGGAGGACCTCTCCATCGCCGTACTCAAATATGGCGGCGCCATGCTGGTGCTGTTCTTCATCGATCCGCCTTTGGCCAGCCTCATCCTGCTGCTCACACCGGTGGCGGCGGCTTATGCGCTGCATTTCAACCGGCGCATGAACCGCGCACTCGAAGCGAGCAAGCGGCAGATCGCCGCCGTCAACGAACGCGTGGAGGACGCACTGGCGGGCATTCGCGTCGTCCAGTCCTTCGCCAACGAGGCGCTGGAGCAGGAGCGTTTTGCCAAGCTGAACCGGCGGTTCCTGCAAGGCCGCGCCGACGGCTACCGCAGCGAGGCCTGGTTTTCGGTGGGCACCGAAACTTTCGCACAGCTCATCACCATACTTGTCATCGTGATCGGGGGGCTGCGCATCCTGACGGCGGAGCTGTCCGTGGCGGACATCCTCACCTTTCTGCTCTGCGTGGCGGTGCTGGTCGATCCGATGCAGCGGCTCGCCAATTTCGTCCGCCTCTGGCAGGAGGGCTACACCGGCTTCGTTCGGGCCATGGAGATCCTGGAGATCGCACCGGACGTCTTCGACCGCCCGGCCGCCCATCCCATGCCAGCTCCAAGGGGTGAGATCAGTTTTTCCGACGTCGTCTTCGGCTACGAGTCCGATGGCCCCAAGGTGCTCGAGCGGCTCTCGCTTACCATTGCGCCGGGCGAGTTCGTGGCCTTGGTTGGTCCTTCAGGGGTGGGCAAGAGCACGCTTTGCGCGCTCATACCGCGCTTCTACGATGTGCAGGCCGGGGTGATCCGCATTGACGGTACCGACATTCGCGACGTGACGCTCTCGTCACTGCGGCGACATGTCGGGGTGGTGCAGCAGGACGTCTATCTCTTTGCCGGCACCGTGGCGGAGAATCTTCGCTACGGCCGGCCCGACGCGACCGATGCCGAGGTGGAGGCCGCCGCCCGTGCCGCCAACGCTCACGACTTCATCACGGCTCTGCCAAATGGCTACGCCACCGATATCGGCCAACGCGGTGTCAAGCTTTCGGGCGGCCAGCGGCAGCGCCTCACGATAGCGCGCGCTTTCCTCAAGGATCCGGCGATCCTGATCTTCGACGAGGCAACCAGCGCGCTCGACAACGAGAGCGAACGGGCGGTTCAGAAGGCGCTGCTCAATCTCGCGAACGGCCGAACCACCCTGGTCATCGCCCACCGTCTTTCCACCGTCCGCCACGCCGACCGCATCCTGGTGCTCACAGGCGATGGCATCATCGAACAGGGCACCCATAACGACCTCATGGCGCAGGAAGGCGTCTATGCCAACCTGCACAGCGTGCAGGCAAGCATTTGACCACTGGCCCGCCGCAACGGTGGCGGGCCAGCAGTCAAAAAGCGGGCAGAGCGCGGTTCAGGCCGTCTTAAGCCGACCTGTCTCCACGAGGCGAGGGACGCATGGCAAGGGCGCGGCCTTGGACGGCGATGGCGATTGCGACGGCGGTCAGAGCCGCCGCGACGGCGAAGGTGACCTGCATGCCGGTGGCAACGGCTTCGGGACGTGCCGTCGTGATATCGGCCGTCATCGCGGCAAAGGCGAACACGGCGCCCATGACGGAAGCGCCGGTGATGAGCCCGAGATTGCGCGACAGGCTGAGCAGGCCGGAAACGACGCCCCGCCGATCGGCGGGGATATCGGTCATGACGGCGGTGTTGTTGGCTGCCTGGAACAACTGATAACCAGGGGTCAGGACGGCGATGGCGGCAATGTAGCCGGCAACGCCGAACATTGCCGGAAGAACGGATAGGGCAACTGCACCGACGGCCATTTCGATGAGCCCGACGATGACCCCGAACGGCGCGCCCAAACGGTCGACGAGACGGCCAGCCGGCGCGCCGGTCAGCGCCGAGACAACCGGGCCAATCGACATGACCATTCCAACGAACGCCGCGTTGAGCCCGAGCGCACGGGAGAGATAGAACGGGCTCACCACCAGCGTCGCCATCATTATCGTCGAGACGAGGGCGTTCATGGCAAGGCTGGCGCTGAACTCCGAATTGCGGAATGCTGCCAATGGGATCAAAGGCGATGCCACTTTCGCCTCAGTGAAAACAAAGAGGACGATGCCGGTGAGTGCAGCCATCAGGAGCGTCGCATTCAGCGTGCCGAAATGGCCGCGCCCTATTGTCATGGCGAGAGCATAGGCGGCGAGCGCGCCTGCAAGCAGCAGCGTGCCCAGAGCGTCGAAGCCAGGGCGGTCCGTTTTCGGCAAATCGCGGTCGACGGGCAGGAAACGGTGGGCAAGAAAAAAGGCCAGCAGACCGAGCGGGATGTTGACGAGAAAGATTGCCCGCCAGCCGAGCCAGGCGATCGCAATGCCGCCAAGCGACGGACCGAGCGCGGTGCCGATTGCCGACATCGCTCCGAGCAGTCCGATGGCGCTGCCGGTTCTTTGCTTGGGGACCGTCTCGCCGACGAACGCCATCGTAAGCGCCATCAGGACGGCGGCGCCGAGGCCCTGCGCGGCCCGGGCGGCAATCAGCCACCAGAGCGAGGGTGCAAGGCCGCAGAGCGCCGAGGCGACAGTGAACACGACCAGCCCCGCCAGGAGAACCCGCCGGCGCCCGGCAATGTCGCCCAGCCGTCCGACGCCGACGATCAAGATCGTGATCGCCAGGAGGTAGGCAAGAATGATCCACTGCGCCTGTTGGAATGGTGCGGCGAACACCTGAGCCAATGTCGGCAAGGCGACATTGGCAATGCTGGTGCCGAGCGAAGATAGCAGCATGGATAGGCAAAGGCCGGCAAGCGCCCATCGAACCGAAGTTGCCGGGGTTATGCCATCGTTGGTTGCGTCATCTGTGCAGGAGGTCATCGGCCCTTCCCCCTCAGGCCTCTACGAGGCTGTTGACGACCCGGCGCGCGAGCGGTGCGACCACGAAGACGACAGCGAAGGCGGCAGGAACAAATCGGACCGATATCATGAAGAGCTACTCCAAAATTTGCGTTAGGAACAGAGATAGCTCGCGGCCAGATAGGGCGGAAGGTGCATCATATGCATCTCATTCGTGCGTTTGACGCCATGTCATCTTGCGCCGGCTGTGCTATGGTCGCTGCATGTCGCATCCCGATCTCAATCTGCTTATCACCCTTGATGTGCTTCTGAAGGAATGCAGCGTCGCCCGCGCCGCCAAAAGGCTGCGGCTAAGCCCGTCCGCGATGAGCCGCGCGCTGGCGCGATTGCGCGAGGCGACCGGCGATCCGCTGCTGGTTCGGGCCGGACGCGGCCTTGTTGCGACGCCGCGGGCGCTCGAGCTTCGCGAGCGTGTAAGCCAGCTCGTGCAGGACGCCGAAGCTGTTCTGCGTCCCGTCGAGACCCTCGACCTGACACGGCTTGTGCAGACATTCACGCTCAGAAACCAGGATGGCTTTGTCGAGAATTTCGGACCTGATCTCATTGCACGTGTCGGCGACCAGGCGCCGGGCGTGCAGTTGCGTTTCGTACCAAAGCCGGACAGGGACAGCGCGCCGCTGCGCGACGGCAGCGTTGACCTGGAAACGGGCGTCGTCGGAAAAGCCATGGGGCCGGAGGTGCGCGCGCAAGCGCTGTTCCGAGACCGCTTCGTCGGCGTTGTCCGGATGGGGCATCCGTTGTGCGAGGTTGCGATCACGCCTGCGGATTACGCTGCCGGCCGGCATATCCTCATCTCGCGGCGCGGGCTCGACAGGGGACCGATCGATGACGCGCTTGAGCCATTCGGCCTGAAACGGGAGATCGTAACGGTCGTTGGCGGCTTTTCGGAAGCTCTGGCTCTGGCGCGTGCCTCGGATCTGATCGCCAGCGTCCCCGAACGCTATACGGGAAACCTGCGTGACGGGATGTTCTCTTTCCCTCTGCCGGTTTCGCCGCCGGACATTACGATCTCGCTGTTGTGGCACCCGCGGACGGACCTCGATCCGGCGCATCGCTGGCTGCGCGAGTGCGTTCGGGAGGTTTGTGCGGGCAGGCCGCCGGTTCGAGCAGTCAGTTCGTCGCCTTCTCGATGGTGATCTCGCCGAATTCGTCGATCAGCACGGTCCAGCCCTCGGATTCGGCATTCGGATCGGTCTTCAGGTAGACCGTGGCGAAGAGGCCGGGCTGCTTGCCCATGCCCGTGGAACTTTCCGGACGGATATCGGTGACATAGGGTTTGAGCTGCGTGAACTCGTGCAGCTCGACGCTTGAGACGATTTCCGGGCCGCTGTCGGCCTGCGCGATCTGCTGCAGGTAGATTTTCGAAGTCTTGTCCGGCTGGCGGACGGAAAACAGCTTGTAATAGCCGCGGCGCGGCTGAGGTTCCACTTTTGCCGGATCGCTTGCTGCGCCCGGCGCACGCTCGATCGCGATATCCGCACGGCTTTCCTCCCAATAGCCGGTGCTGGTTGCAAAGATCACGGCGGGCGGAAGGATCGTGTCGGCTGGCGTAACAGCCTTCGCAAGGCCTGCCGGGCCGGTGATGAGCGCAGCGGCAAGAAGAGCGGTTCGAAGCTGCATGGCCTCAATCCTCGAATTGTTCGGCAAGAATGCGATCCGACCATGAGCGGTCCGGATCGGAAAGGATGCGCGCCGTCATGTGCTCCGACTGGGCGATGCGGATATGCAGCACGGATTTGACCTCGGCATTGTCGGCAACCGCATTCACGGGCCGCTTTTCGGCCTCGAGAATATGGATGTCGACCGTCACCTTGTTCGGCAGCAGCGCGCCGCGCCAGCGCCGCGGGCGGAAGGCGCTGACCGGCGTCATGGCAAGCAGCGGCGCTTCCAGCGGCAGGATCGGGCCGTGGGCCGAAAGATTATAGGCGGTGGAGCCCGCGGGCGTTGCCACCATGAGGCCGTCGCAGATCAGTTCCGCGAGACGCACATGCCCGTCGACCTCGACGCGCAGCTTGGCGGCCTGGTAGGACTGACGGAAGAGCGAGACTTCGTTGATGGCGAGTGCCGTGGAATTGGTGCCGTCGGCGTTGGCCGTCGTCATCTGCAGGGGATGGAAGGCATTCTCGACGGCCGCGCAGATGCGGTCCTGCAGTTTCTCGGTGCGATAGTCGTTCATCAGGAAACCGACAGAACCGCGGTTCATGCCATAGACGAGCTTGCCGGAATTCATCGTGCTGTGCAGCGTCTGCAGCATGAAGCCGTCGCCGCCGAGCGCCACGATGACATCGGCTTCCTCGGCGGGAACCTCCCCATAAAGGCGAATCAACTCTTCCCGCGCGGCAAGCGCCTCCGTTGCCGAGGAAGCGAGGAAACAAAGCGTCTGAAATGAACGGCCCATGTGATGCCCTTTATGATCTTCGCCTAGCTAAAGGATAAAGGGCTTATGCGACAAGGTATTTTGCGCGCAAGCAGACTCTGCCGCCTCCGCTGTGGGCTGCCGAAGAGGGGAGAGCGGCTGCTATTTCTGCTCTCGCGTGCCCGGCGCTGCTTCGCGCTGATCCCTGTCTTCCAGGTCGGTTTCGACGATGTAGACATCGCCGTGGAGGCGGGCCTGTTCCTTCAGGGCGGCCTGTTTCGCGCGTTCATCGGGCTCGATTTCCCCAAAAGGGCGGTCCCGCGCTATGTCCTCCGGCTTGATATCCAGCAGGGCCTCGTGCGGATGGCCCATTCCGGAAGCCAGCCCGCGCGCGGCCTGCAATTTGGCTTCCTCCCGACGCTCGGCAGCGGCCGCAGTGTCCGAGCAGCGTGCATCATCCGTGCCGGAATCAAAGCTCTTGTCCTGACCTGGCATGTCGATCTCCTACTGTGACTGGCTCCTACTGTGACTGGTCGATTGCGTGGGGAGCGGGCCGGCCGGGCGTTTCGGACGACTGGAAATAACCGGCGCTCTCGGCGGCAAGGACGGCGGCAAGCGCCAGCGCGATGGCGACCGCCCAAGCATACCGCCGGCTCATCGCGATGCCTCATGCGGCGGCTTCTCGTAGAGTTTCCGCACCTTGCGGTCCTGCGCGTCCTGCTCAGTGCGCGAGAGCTTGCGGTTTGTGAGCATGCCGTAGGCGATCGCGCAGCCGAGAAGGAAGGCGCCGCCGGCGATAGCGAAGAGCCAAAGATACTCCGCAACCATGCTTCGATCCTCCTTGAAGATTCGAACCGGTGGACGGCGGATTTGTTCCGTTGCGGCAACAGCAAGTCCGGAAGGGGACGGGCCGGTTGGGCCTGCGGCTGCAGATTTTCAGGAGACGGAAAGGCGGCCGTCAGGCGCTCCGGCGAAACGAAGCCGCGTACCGATCCGCTGCGCGTTCGATGCTGTCGAGGGTATTCATGAGATCGACCATATCGCAGGCCTCCGCCCACTGCATGCCGCAGATCGGGATACCGTCCAGGGCGGCTGGCTGCATTGTCATTCCGTCAACAACAAGCCAGCGATCATCGGCTTCATGCCGGAGATTATACCGTCGCATCACCGCTCTCCCGCGGCGACCATATCATATTTTAGCAAGAGCGCGAATACGCCTGGTCAGTCGGTGGATAGCGAATGCAGGGCCGTTCAGTGCACGGATTGCTCGGTATCGTCCAGAAACGAGCGAATGCCGTCGCGGGCGATTGTCGCCAGGAATTCGTCAAACGCCTCGCGGTCGGTCGCGAACGGTTCGTCCCAGCGGATGAGATCCTCCTCCTGCGTCACGACTTCCATCGACCAGTCCTCGTTGGAGCCGGCTGTCCGGAAGATATCGACGAGCACGGTAATGCCGTCCTCGGTGAATTCGCCGGCAAGTTCCGAGTATTCGAGTTTCGGTTTTTTGGGCATTCGATATCGCAATCCATAATTGTCATAGCGTACACGAGCGAGGTACTTTCACGTGCGCTTGGTAGATTTGTCAAGGAACCAGCCATTCAAAGCAACGCCGCGGTCCGGTTGCGCCGGGTTCCTGGAAAGAGGGAACTCTCTTGGCCGCGTGTCGTTGTTCCCATGTCACCACCAGCCAATGGAGCGTCAAAATGAGCAAGACAGACGTCAAAAAGCTCGTGAAGCGGGCCGAGCGCCAGGTCGAAAACACCAGCGCCGGCGGCCATCTCGGCGGCACCTATTTCGGCCAGCAACCCGACGGAAAGACGGCATCCTCGACCAACAGCGAGGCACGCAAGTCACGCTCGAACGACGGCCGCAACTGACGACGAGTATGGAAGCCTGCCCTCGGCAGACGATGCGATCGGGGCGTCCGGACTGCACGGGCGTGTGGCACCGTGCGCCAAAAAAAATCGTGATGCAAATGGGCCTCCGGCAGGGTTCGAACTCCTGATCACAAATCAGGATGGAAAGCTTTATTCTACAGGTGCTTCTATGCGTCATGCACCATCTGTGCGCCATCGCCGAAAATAGAGCACGAAACCTGATCCATTAGATTGCGGTGCGTGTCGCTTGGAAACATGTGGCGGCTCATCGTGACGGCCAGTGAGGAGTGACCGGCGAACGTGTGGACAGTTCTTCGGCTGCATGCCGACCTTCATCCATGGGCTGATCGCGAAGCGGCCGATTACGTGCCAGTTGAAAGCCTTCGTGCTCGGTTGCCTTGCGAGCAGCGGCCGGAACTCGCGCTTTAGAATGTTCTTGTGATCGAGGAATCCGCCCTTGGAATTCGGAAACACAAGGTCATCAGCTCGGAGCTCTTGGCCGCGTCTTTCCACTTTCGAAGCTCGGCCAGCATCGCCGACGACAACGGCACCTGCCGAATGCCTGCTACTGACTTCGTTGTGTCCTCATTCTTGTAGGCGTCGACACGCTCTCAACTGGCCGACGGTTCCTTTCTCGGCGTGATTTGCGCGCCGGCCGGTGCGTGGCATGTTTCGATCCCGGCGCTTTGTCCGCAGACCACCACAGCCCGCCCACCGGCCTCACCAGCCGGCGGGTTTTTCTTTACAGCTTCATCAAAAAAAGAGACCGCCCCGACTGCGAGGCGGTCAACGCGGATTCGATATCCGCCGACCACGGTGAGAGAGGGGTGAGAGACACCGAAGTCGATAGCAGCTTGGCGCAGCTGATCGCCTCTATGGTTGGGGTGTTGAGGCGATAGCGCAACATACCAATGGACCGCGCCTCCCGACATTATACGTTGGTTGTCTCAAGCTAGACCCTTGGTATGCTGCGTCTTGTTTCTTATGCGCGATTCATGTTCCAACGAATCGCCGCTACCCTCGGGAAAAGCCCGGAAAACATGGTAATTCTGGTTAAATCATTGGCGCATGAAAAACCGCCAGCTAAGCGCGGGCTAGCATCAAGTCACTGATTTTATTAACTAATATATGGTGCCCCCGGCAGGGTTCGAACCCGCGACCCCCTGATTACAAATCAGGTGCTCTACCAACTGAGCTACAAGGGCAATGCGTGCCAACTAGCAGATTCTTCCGGTCTGTAAAGAAAAATCCGACCTGGGCGCGATTTCGTGATCGATCATAGACCCAATCCCTCTTCATCGTGAACCTCGCGGGATACCCCGGCGTTCAGGCCGGGGAGGAACGCGAGAGCGGCCTTGGCTGCTTCCCGCTGGGATTTGACATATTCGGCGATCACCGAGAGCGGTGCGCCGCCACAGCTTGCCGCAAAGGAGGACGGCGACCACAAAACGCCCTTGTGGTAGCGCCCGGTGATTTCCGGGCGGCTCTCGCGCAGACGTCGGCTGGATACGCCTTTGCGGCTGTTGACCAGCTTCGACAGGGCGATCTTCGGAGGGTCATGCACCCGCAGGTGAACATGATCGTCCTCGCCGTCGCATTCGATCAATTCGGCCTCGAAGTCGCGACACAGCTTGGCGAAGATGCGCCGCAGGTGGCGGATTGCCGGTTCTGACAGAACGTCACGGCGGTATTTCGTGACAAAGACCAAATGACCATGGAGCATGTAGACGACATGCCTGCCGGTGCGATCCACGGTTGCGCTCCTTGGAGCAATTGATAGAATCGTAACATGATCCACCGCGCTTTCCGCTACAAGCTCGCTCCGACCGCCGAACAGGAAGTCCTGTTGCGGCAGTTCGCGGGTGTTGTGCGGCTGGTCTATAATCTGGCGCTGGAGCAGCGCAGGGACTGGTGGCGGCATTACCGGCGGCAGACCGGGAACCGCTTGAATTACATCGCCCAGGCGCGGGAATTGACCGCCCTGCGGGCCGCGTTCGACTGGATTGCCGCCGTGCATGTGACGCCCCAGCAGCAGGCCCTGCGCGATCTGGATAAGGCGTATGCCAACTTCTTCGCCGGGCGCGCAGGATATCCCTCGCCCCGCAAGAAGGGCGTGAACGGCGCCTTCCGCTTTCAGGGGCGGGAGATCGAGGTCAAGCGCCTGAACGGCAAGTGGTCCGCCGCGCGCCTTCCCAAGATCGGCTGGGTGAAGTTCCGCGACACGCGGCGCCTGCGTGGCAAGACCATGAACGTGACGGTGAGTCTGGCGGCGAACGGCTGGCACATCGCCTTCGCCTGCGAAATCGACCATGCCGTCCCGCAAAACGATTTGCCCGCCGTGGGGATCGACCGGGGCGTGGCGAACACGCTGACGCTTTCGACCGGGGAGCATTGGTGGATGCCTGCCGGCCTTGCGGAGATCGAGCCCAGGAAGCGCAGGGCCCAGCGCGTTCTGGCGCGGCGCAAGCGCGGGTCGCGCCGCCACGCGAAGGCCCGCCGCCGCGTTGCAGCCTTGCAGGCCCGTGCTGCCCGCATCCGGCAGGATTGGCGGCACAAGGCCAGTCTTGATATCGCCCGTCGCTTCGCAACGGTCGTGCTGGAAGACCTCGCCACGCGCAACATGACGCGCAGCGCCAGGGGAACCGTGGACGCGCCCGGAACCAACGTCTGCCAGAAGGCGGGCCTGAACCGGGCGATCCTCGAACAAGGCTGGCACGGCTTTGAAACCGTGTTGGCCTACAAGCTCGAAGAGCGGGGCGGATACCTGTGCAAGGTCGATCCCCGCCGCACCTCGCAGACCTGTTCGGCCTGCGGAGCCGTGGACAGGGAAAGCCGCGAAAGCCAAGCGTCTTTCCGCTGTTGCCAATGCGGCTTCCGCGCCCATGCCGACCACAATGCTGCAATCAACATCCTGCGTCGGAACACGGCGTCTATGATCGTGGAGGAAGGGCAGCGGCTCTCCGTTGAAGCGATAACGATCGGCGGAGCTTCGCGCCCCCTCGGAAATCCCCCGCTTTCGAGCGGGGGAAGATGTTAATTCATGAACAAAAGCTGAAGTAGCGATTCAGGAGGCGTTCAGGGCAGGAGGCGCAGATTTCGCTCACCTTCATCAAGGAGATGAGCCATGAGAATTGCCCGTTTTGCCATTGCAGCGCTTCTGTCGCTCGGATCGGCCGTCGTTGCCGTCGAGCCCGTGGTTGCCGCTCCCGTATATGCACCTGTTGCGTCCGTCGATAAGAGCGACGTCGTGAAGGTGCACTACCGTGATCATCGCCGCCATGGGCGCCATTCGTGGCGGCATGAACGCCGTTACTGGCGCCATCATCCGTATGCCTATGAGCGCCGCCACTACCGGCCCTGGCGCGCCGAACGCAGGTGGAGGGAACGTCATTACTGGCGTCATCATCAGCGGCCGCACTACTTGTATTTCCGCATCGACCTATGATCGCCCGCTGGCTTGCTGATGCCGGCTCTCAAAAGGGCGGCATCATCAAGATACCGAGAATGGGGCTGCTGGAGCAGCCGTCGATCAGCAAACGCGATGCCGCCGGTGCGATTCCCGGCGGCTATTGCGCCGGTGGTGTCGGTGTGGGTACCGGCGTCACAGGCGCCAGAGGATCCGGCTGGCGCGTCGGCTGGGTGGGATCGACCCATATGATGCTGAGAATGATGGCGACGAAGACTGCGATGAACAGGATGCCGAACAGGAGGGGCCGGATTGCCATGCCGGGTATTTTCCTTCTCTCTCTTGCTGTTGCGCTGCGCTCCGGCGAACCTTAGGCCCACCATTCGTTCATTTTGAGACGTCCGCTTATTTCTTCAGATGAAGCCGGGCGGCATACATCGCGATCGCAGCCGCATTCGAGACGTTCAGCGATTTGATCGCGCCCGGCATGTCGAGCCGCGCAAGCGCGCTGACGGTCTCGCGCGTCTTCTGCCTGAGACCCTTGCCTTCGGAACCGAGGACGAGCGCAACCTTGTCGCCTGAGAACGTGCCTTCGATCGGCGCCGGTCCTTCGGAATCGAGGCCGATCGAGAAGAAGCCGAGCCGATGCAATTCACCAAGCGCGTCGGCAAGATTGGTGATCTGTATATAAGGAATGAGTTCCAGCGCGCCGGAGGCCGATTTCGCAAGCACGCCCGATTCGGTCGGGCTGTGTCTTTGCGTGGTGATAACGGCGCCTGCATTGAAGGCGACGGCCGAGCGCATGATGGCGCCGACATTGTGCGGATCGGTGACCTGGTCGAGCACGAGGAGCAGCGGGCTGTCCTTCAGCGCCTCCAGGCGCCGGACGGGCAGCGGGCGGGTCTCCAGCATTACGCCCTGGTGGATCGCATCGGGGCCGAGCACCTTGTCGATATCCTGCGGCGAGACGATCTCGACCGGAATGCCGAGCTGCCCGGCATCGATTTCGAGGCGGGTGAGGGCATTCTGCGTCACCGTCAGCTTGACGTTTTTCCGCTCGGGATTTTCGATTGCGGCGCGCACGGTATGCAGGCCGTAGAGATAGACCTGGTCGGCCGTAAGCGCCGGCGCCTTCCAATCCTCGCCGCCGCGTTTGCGCTTCTGCGGAGGCGGCGTCGGAATTTCGCCGCGCTCGCGCTTGGCATCGCGGTGGGCACGCCGCAAAGTGGCGTAGTGCGTATCCTTGGGGGACTTGTCGGTTGCGGGCTTGCCGCCGGATTTGTTGTCTTTGCTCATGCGGCTTTATAACGGCGGTGCTTCACCGCGCATAGGGTTTCTTTGCCGGCGGCGGCTTTCAACAGGCGATGAAATTTTTCGTGTTTTTTCTATTGTCTTCATGTTGACATGGGCAAATGCTCCGGTCATATACGCGGCGCAGATCGAGGGGCGGTAACGCTCCTGGGTCTTCGAGCTTGGTTACGATCCAGACGAAAAACTGGAGAGATGCCCGAGTGGTTAAAGGGGACGGACTGTAAATCCGTTGGCTCAGCCTACGTTGGTTCAAATCCAACTCTCTCCACCATTCGTCACTTGGATCGCACCACCCCGCGGGTATAGCTCAATGGTAGAGCAGCAGCCTTCCAAGCTGAATACGCGGGTTCGATTCCCGCTACCCGCTCCAAGCCTTTCAATTCTTCGGCAATGCCGCGCATTGCGCGCGCTTTTTTTGGCGCCGTGCCTTCGAGCGCGCAAAATTTCTGTTTGAATGACGCGGATACTGCTGCTTAACTGGCCTCCATTGAGAGGTGCCATGCGAAACGTGATTTTGGCCGCTGCATTCTTGCTTCCATCGGTCGCCCTTGCCGCCGAGGCCGTGGAAGTCAGGGCTCGCGATCTCAGCTGTGGCGAACTCGCGCAGTTCATCCGGCAAAACAAAACGGTATTTGTCCGAATTGGCATTGGCGGCCGCAGCTTCCGCTATCCGCCGGCGCGCTGCAGGCTGGGGGACAAGCACTCGACGACCAGTTTGCGGGATGCCGGTGGAAAGCTCTGCGTCCTCGATTATGCCTGCGTCTACGATCCAGAATCTTTTTATAACAAGATCCCGAATTAGGGTTGGAGCTAAGCCACACGACCAGCCGCCAAGGCTCGCAGCGCTCGCGCTCGTTTGGGAGCTCGCGGGACCTGGACAGCTTGAACGACGTGCCTGCGCGATCACGCATTCGATACCGCTACCCGCTCCAGATTTTCCCCTTGGTTTCAACGATTTTCGCCAGGTTCGGGGCGAATCGTCTTGCTCGGCGCGAATTGTCTCCCATATGCGCTTGCAAGCCAAGAATGGCGTTCGCAATTAGGTCTTGCGCAATCCCGCCGAAAGCCTTAAACGGCGGCACTAAACCGGCTCGCCGGGGTCACCCATTTCGTTCACAGGAAGCATTCAAATGGCAAAGAGTAAGTTTGAGCGCAACAAGCCGCACGTTAACATCGGCACGATCGGCCACGTTGACCACGGCAAGACGTCTCTGACGGCGGCGATCACGAAGTACTTCGGCGAGTTCAAGGCGTATGACCAGATCGACGCTGCGCCGGAAGAAAAGGCTCGCGGCATCACGATTTCGACGGCGCATGTCGAGTATGAGACGGCTGCCCGCCACTACGCGCACGTCGACTGCCCCGGCCACGCCGACTACGTCAAGAACATGATCACCGGTGCCGCACAGATGGACGGCGCGATCCTGGTGTGCTCGGCTGCCGACGGCCCGATGCCGCAGACCCGCGAACACATCCTGCTCGCCCGCCAGGTGGGCGTTCCGGCAATCGTCGTGTTCCTGAACAAGGTCGACCAGGTCGACGACGCCGAGCTTCTCGAGCTCGTCGAGCTGGAAGTGCGCGAACTGCTGTCGTCCTACGACTTCCCGGGCGACGACATCCCGGTCGTCAAGGGTTCGGCGCTGGCTGCTCTTGAAGATTCCGACAAGAAGATTGGCGAAGATGCGATCCGCGAGCTGATGGCCCAGGTCGACGCCTACATCCCGACGCCTGAGCGTCCGATCGACCAGCCGTTCCTGATGCCGATCGAAGACGTGTTCTCGATCTCGGGCCGCGGTACGGTCGTGACCGGCCGCGTCGAGCGCGGTATCGTCAAGGTTGGCGAAGAAGTCGAGATCGTCGGCATCCGCCCGACCTCGAAGACGACGGTGACCGGCGTTGAAATGTTCCGCAAGCTGCTCGACCAGGGCCAGGCCGGCGACAACATCGGCGCACTGATCCGCGGCGTGAACCGCGACGGCGTCGAGCGTGGCCAGATCCTGTGCAAGCCGGGTTCGGTGAAGCCGCACAAGAAGTTCAAGGCTGAAGCCTACATCCTGACGAAGGAAGAAGGCGGCCGTCATACGCCGTTCTTCACCAACTACCGTCCGCAGTTCTACTTCCGCACGACGGACGTGACGGGCATCGTGACGCTGCCGGAAGGCACGGAAATGGTGATGCCGGGCGACAACGTCACGGTTGACGTCGAGCTGATCGTGCCGATCGCCATGGAAGAAAAGCTGCGCTTCGCCATCCGCGAAGGCGGCCGTACCGTCGGCGCCGGTATCGTTGCATCGATCGTAGAGTAATCTTCGGATTAGCTTGTATTGAAGGAGCCCCGCTGGAAACGGCGGGGCTTTTGCGTTGCATTATTGTTGACGTTTGGACGTCGAATCAGCACCGATACGGCTCTTCGGTTCGGCAAGTCCTTCAAGACATCGCCGGATTCTGGATGAATATGCAGGTGGCCTACGACATCAAGATCCAGGCTCGCGCGCTGGAAGAGGTGCTGGTCGGAATCCTGAAGTGGAAGCAGCTTAGGCGAAATCTGACCGTGGCTTCTCAATCGCCACGCCTTCACCTTGCGCCCTGTTGTGGAGCCTTTATCTATTCCTTCTATTTCATGATGCGGAGGAGATTTCATGAAGAAGCGTATTCTTTTTACCGGCGGTTCGGGCAAGGCCGGACGTCATGTCGTACCGTGGCTGGTGAATGCCGGCTATGAGGTTCACAATGTCGATCTGGTGCCGCTCGACAGTCCCGGCGTCACCAACCTGATTGCCGACATCACCGACAGCGGCCAGGTCTTCAACGCGCTGTCTATGCATCGCGATCTTCCCGATCTGGAGCCGGGCAACGGCGTCCAAGGCTTCGAGGCTGTCGTGCATTTCGCTGCGATACCGCGCATTCTGATCAAGACGGACAACGAGACGTTCCGCATCAATACGATGGGCACTTACAATGTCCTCGAGGCAGCGGTGAAGCTCGGCGTCAGGAAGATCATCCTTGCCTCCAGCGAGACCACCTATGGCGTCTGCTTCGCGGAGGGAAAGAAGGATTTCCATCAGTTTCCGCTGGAGGAGGACTACGACGTCGATCCAATGGACAGCTACGGTCTGTCGAAGGTGCTGAACGAAAAGACGGCGCGCGCTTTCGCCGAGCGGTCCGGTGCCGATATCTATGCCTTGCGCATCGGAAACGTCATCGAGCCGCATGAATATGACAGGTTTCCCGGCTTCATCGCCAATCCGGAGACGCGCCGGCGCAATGCGTGGAACTATGTCGACGCCCGCGATCTCGCGCAGGTCGTCCATCTGTGTATCGAAAAGAGCGGATTGGGCTTCCAGGTCTTCAATGCGGTGAACGACACCGTGACCGCCAATATGCCGTCGAAGGAACTCGCCAAACGCTTCTTTCCGAACGTTCCCTTCACCCGCGAGATCGGGGAGCATGAGGGCCTGCTTTCCAACCGCAAGATCCGCGAAGTCCTCGGCTTCAAGGAAGAGCACGACTGGCGCAAATATGTGAAGCTCTGACCGTAGGCCATGCCGGGGTGATGGCGGATTGGGAAAAATCGAAAATCGCACTTGCATATCCCGTGCCACCGTCTTAAAGGGAGCGCCATGCTTGCAGGAAGCGCTTCGACCCTCATGGTCAAAGGGCTGAATGTAAAGCGTAAAGGGGTATAGCTCAGCTGGTAGAGCGGCGGTCTCCAAAACCGCAGGTCGGGGGTTCGAGCCCCTCTGCCCCTGCCATCTTCTTCGAAGGGAAAGCGCGGACGTTCTCGCAGCGGTCCGTCGGGGAGGGTATTATGGCAAATTTCGCTAGACGTCGGTTTTCCTCTTGTGCAATTGGGAATCGGTGTTTATGTAGGGTTCAACAGACACGCGGTGCGTGGGGCTGATATGTTCAGCTTTACGTGCCGTAATTGCGTGGGCAATCGATGGCATCCAAATCCAATCCGTTTGCGTTCCTGCAGCAGGTTCGCACCGAAACGTCCAAGGTTACCTGGCCGTCTCGCCGCGAGACCATGATCTCGACGATCATGGTTCTGGTGATGGTCGTCTTTGCCGCGCTGTTTTTCTTTGCTGCTGACCAGCTGATTGGCTGGGCTTTGAGCTACGTGCTCAACACCGGCAACTGATCGGGTGGAGATATAAGATGGCGGCACGTTGGTATATCGTCCACGCGTATTCGAATTTTGAGAAGAAGGTGGCTGAATCCATCGAGGAGAAGGCCAGGCAGAAGGGGCTCGAGCATCTCTTCGAAAAGATCCTCGTGCCGACCGAAAAGGTGGTTGAGGTGCGCCGCGGCCGCAAGGTCGACAGCGAGCGCAAGTTCTTTCCGGGCTATGTCATGGTTCGAGCGAACCTGACGGACGAGGCCTACCACCTCATCAAGAACACGCCGAAGGTCACCGGTTTCCTCGGCTCCGATAACAAGCCCGTTCCGATTCCGGACTCCGAAGCCGAGCGCATTCTCGGCCAGGTCCAGGAAGGTGTCGAGCGGCCAAAGGCTTCGGTTACCTTCGAGGTCGGTGAACAGGTCCGCGTTTCCGATGGCCCGTTCGCGTCGTTCAACGGCACGGTTCAGGATGTGGACGAAGAGCGTTCGCGCCTGAAGGTGGAAGTGTCGATCTTCGGCCGTGCAACGCCGGTCGAGCTGGAATACGGTCAGGTCGAAAAGGTCTGATTTTTGAGATGGAAGTCGGTCAGTACTGACCGGCTTCTGCGCGGCGATAGCCGCCAATCGCGTGGAAGGTGAGGGGTCTTAGCCGGGCCTTAAAATCCGCACCACGCAACCGCAGCCGCCGGAGAAATCCGGCATCACTGGCCGGGCAACCGGTCATCAATGAAAGGCAGAGAGTTATGGCTAAGAAAGTTGCAGGCCAGCTCAAGCTTCAGGTCAAGGCAGGATCGGCAAACCCGTCCCCGCCGATCGGCCCGGCGCTTGGTCAGCGTGGCATCAATATCATGGAATTCTGCAAGGCGTTCAATGCCGCCACGCAGGAAATGGAAAAGGGTATGCCGATCCCGGTTGTCATCACCTACTACCAGGACAAGTCCTTTACCTTCGTGATGAAGCAGCCGCCCGTCAGCTACTTCCTTAAGAAGGAAGCGAAGATCCAGTCCGGTTCGAAGACGCCCGGCAAGGGCTCTGTCGCTGGCAAGCTGACCAAGGCTCAGGTCAAGGCGATTGCCGAAGCGAAGATGAAGGACCTGAACGCAGCAGATATCGAAGGTGCAATGGCGATGATCGAGGGCTCTGCCCGCGCCATGGGCCTGGAAGTGGTAGGTTAAGACCATGGCTGGCAAGCGCACCAAGAAGATCAACGAAGGTGTTGATCCCACGAAGCTCTACGCTCTCAACCTTGCTATCGGCATGGTCAAGGACCGGGCTGTCGCCAAGTTCGATGAAACCATCGAAGTCGCCATGAACCTCGGCGTCGATCCGCGTCACGCAGACCAGATGGTCCGCGGCGTGGTCAACCTGCCGAACGGTACGGGCCGTGACGTTCGCGTCGCCGTTTTCGCGCGCGGCGCCAAGGCTGACGAAGCCAAGGCAGCCGGTGCTGACATCGTCGGCGCAGAAGAGCTGGTCGAAATCGTCCAGGGCGGCAAGATCGATTTCGATCGTGTCATCGCGACCCCGGACATGATGCCGCTCGTCGGCCGTCTCGGTAAGGTACTCGGCCCGCGCGGCATGATGCCGAACCCGAAGGTCGGAACGGTCACCATGGACGTTGCCGGGGCGGTCAAGGCCTCCAAGGGCGGCGCCGTCGAATTCCGCGTCGAGAAGGCTGGTATCGTTCACGCCGGCATCGGCAAGGCATCCTTCGATGCAAAGGCTCTGGAAGAAAACATCCGTGCCTTCGCTGATGCCGTCATCAAGGCGAAGCCGGCTGGCGCAAAGGGCAACTACGTCAAGCGCGTAGCGATTTCTTCGACCATGGGCCCGGGCGTCAAGATCGACCCGTCGTCGGTCACGGCCGCTTAACGAATTTCATCGGGCTTTGCCCGGTGGCAAGAATTCCGGCCTCGAAAGGGGCCGGAATATTCCGGAGAAATCCGGAATCCTGTCCGAGATTGCAGGTGGTTTTCCCTTAATCACTTCGGCCTGCATGAGACGGGTAAGACCCGAATTTCGATGAAGCTCAGCTTCATGGATTTGGTTCGAGCCTTGGATGCCTTGTGCCTTCGGCCTTTTGGCGCGAAGCGCGAGGGGACAGGATCCTCAAGCGCCGCTTGGGATCGCTTCTGATCCCGGGAGGCAAAGGCAACCCGGTGGGTCCGTTTCACGGTCCCGCCAACTGGAGATAGGCAGTGGAAAGAGCGGAAAAACGCGAATTCGTCACGGAACTGAACGAAGTCTTCAAGGCTTCGGGCTCGGTTGTCGTGGCCCACTATGCTGGTGCTACAGTCGCGCAGATGAACGACTTCCGTTCGAAGATGCGCGCTGCTGGCGGCACCGTCAGAGTCGCGAAGAACCGCCTGGCCAAGATCGCCCTTCAGGGTACGGAAGCGGAAGGGATTTCCAATCTCTTCACCGGTCAGACGCTGATTGCATACAGCGCCGATCCGATCACCGCTCCGAAAGTCGTCGTGGATTTCGCCAAGGGCAACGACAAGATCGTTGTGCTCGGCGGCGCCATGGGAACAACCACGCTCAACGCCGATGCAGTCAAGTCGCTTGCGACCCTGCCGTCGTTGGACGAACTGCGCGCGAAGCTGCTGGGCATGATCCAGACACCGGCTACCCGCATCGCAGGCGTTGTTGCAGCACCGGCAAGCCAGCTTGCCCGCGTGTTTTCGGCTTACGCCAAGAAGGACGAAGCCGCTTAAGGCGGTTTTTCGCTGTTTATAGAAAACCGGTTCGAACCGAACAAAAGGAACTGATAAAATGGCTGATCTCGCAAAGATCGTAGACGACCTCTCCTCGCTGACCGTTCTGGAAGCTGCAGAACTGTCCAAGCTTCTCGAAGAAAAGTGGGGCGTTTCCGCTGCTGCTCCGGTAGCTGTCGCTGCCGCTGCTGGTGGTGCTGGTGGCGCTGCTGCCGCTGCTGAAGAAGAAAAGACCGAGTTCGACGTCATCCTCACGGATGCCGGCGCCAACAAGATCAACGTCATCAAGGAAGTCCGCGCCATCACCGGCCTCGGCCTCAAGGAAGCCAAGGACCTCGTTGAAGCCGCTCCGAAGGCTGTCAAGGAAGCCGTTTCCAAGGCTGAAGCCGCTGACATCAAGAAGAAGCTTGAAGACGCTGGCGCAAAGGCCGACGTCAAGTAATCTTGAACTGCATCTGGGAGGCGGTCTTCACCGTCTCCCATTTGCCGTTTTTGTGAACGAATTACCCAAAAGCCGCGTGAAAACGGCTTTTGGGTAATGGGTTCTTCAAGAGCATGGTCTCGAACCGAAGCGCAGGGCAATCCGGCCATGTGGCTTCGGGAAGTGGGACGAGATTGAATTATCCATTGATCGACGGGATCGCCTGGCCAGCGGTTCCCGTCCGTTGCAGGCCCGGATGCAATTTTGAAGGAGCGACGATGGCTCAGACCCTTTCGTTCAATGGTCGTAGGCGCGTACGCAAGTTTTTTGGTAAAATCCCCGAAGTCGCAGAAATGCCGAACCTCATCGAGGTTCAGAAGGCGTCCTACGACCAATTCCTGATGGTTGAAGAGCCCAAGGGCGGCCGCCCTGACGAAGGCCTTCAGGCCGTCTTCAAGTCAGTTTTCCCGATCACGGATTTCTCCGGCGCTTCGATGCTGGAATTCGTGTCCTATGAGTTCGAACCGCCGAAGTTCGACGTCGACGAATGCCGCCAGCGCGACCTGACCTACGCCGCGCCGCTGAAGGTTACCCTCCGTCTCATCGTGTTCGATATCGACGAGGATACCGGCGCGAAGTCGATCAAGGACATCAAAGAGCAGTCCGTCTACATGGGCGACATGCCGCTCATGACGAACAACGGCACGTTCATCGTGAACGGCACCGAGCGCGTGATCGTGTCCCAGATGCACCGTTCGCCGGGCGTCTTCTTCGACCACGACAAGGGCAAGAGCCATTCTTCCGGCAAGCTGCTCTTCGCCGCCCGCGTGATCCCGTATCGCGGCTCCTGGCTCGACATCGAGTTCGACGCCAAGGACATCGTCTATGCCCGTATCGACCGCCGCCGCAAGATTCCGGTGTCGTCGCTGCTGATGGCCCTCGGCATGGATGGCGAGGAAATCCTCGACACCTTCTACACGAAGTCGCTCTACAAGCGCGACGGCGAAGGCTGGCGCATTCCCTTCCAGCCCGAGGCGCTGAAGGGCGCCAAGGCGATCACCGAGATGGTCGACGCCGACACCGGCGAAGTCGTGGTCGAAGCGGGCAAGAAGCTGACCCCGCGTTTGCTCCGCCAGCTTTCCGACAAGGGTCTCAAGGCTCTGAAGGCGACGGACGACGATCTCTACGGCAACTACCTCGCAGAAGACATCGTCAACTACTCGACGGGTGAGATCTATCTCGAAGCCGGCGACGAAATCGACGAGAAGACTCTGCCGGTCATCCTCGCCAACGGTTTCGACGAAATCCCGGTTCTCGGCATCGACCACATCAATGTCGGCGCCTACATCCGCAACACACTCAACGCCGATAAGAACGAGAACCGCCAGGACGCGCTGTTCGACATCTACCGCGTCATGCGTCCGGGTGAACCGCCGACCATGGAATCGGCCGAAGCCATGTTCAACTCGCTGTTTTTCGATGCGGAGCGTTACGACCTCTCCGCCGTCGGCCGCGTGAAGATGAACATGCGTCTCGACCTCGACGTCGAAGACACCGTCCGCGTCCTGCGCAAGGACGACATCCTGGCCGTGGTCAAGATGCTCGTCGAGCTACGCGACGGCAAGGGCGAGATCGACGACATCGACAACCTTGGCAACCGCCGCGTCCGCTCGGTCGGCGAGCTGATGGAAAACCAATACCGTCTGGGCCTGCTGCGCATGGAACGCGCGATCAAGGAGCGCATGTCCTCGATCGAAATCGACACGGTCATGCCGCAGGATCTGATCAACGCGAAGCCGGCAGCTGCCGCCGTTCGCGAATTCTTCGGCTCCTCGCAGCTCTCGCAGTTCATGGACCAGGTCAACCCGCTGTCGGAGATCACCCACAAGCGCCGTCTCTCGGCACTTGGCCCGGGCGGGCTGACCCGCGAGCGCGCCGGCTTCGAAGTCCGCGACGTTCATCCGACCCACTACGGCCGTATTTGCCCGATCGAAACGCCGGAAGGCCCGAACATCGGTCTCATCAACTCGCTGGCGACCTTTGCGCGCGTCAACAAGTACGGCTTCATCGAGAGCCCTTACCGCCGCATCGTCGACGGCAAGGTGACGAACGATGTTCTTTACCTGTCGGCCATGGAAGAGGCGAAGTACTACGTCGCACAGGCCAACGCCGAACTCGACAAGGACGGTTCCTTCGTTGACGAATTCGTCGTGTGCCGTCACGCCGGCGAAGTCATGCTCGCCCCGCGCGACAGCATGAACCTGATGGACGTCTCGCCGAAGCAGGTCGTTTCGGTTGCAGCCGCTCTTATCCCGTTCCTGGAAAATGACGACGCGAACCGCGCCCTCATGGGCTCGAACATGCAGCGTCAGGCTGTTCCGTTGCTGCGTGCCGAAGCTCCGTTCGTTGGCACCGGCATGGAGCCGGTCGTCGCTCGCGACTCCGGTGCAGCTATCGGCGCCCGCCGCGGTGGCGTCGTTGACCAGGTCGACGCGACGCGTATCGTCATCCGCGCAACGGAAGACCTCGAAGCCGGCAAGTCCGGCGTCGATATCTACCGCCTGCAGAAGTTCCAGCGGTCGAACCAGAACACCTGCGTCAACCAGCGTCCGCTGGTCACCGTCGGTGACGTTGTCAACCGCGGCGACATTCTCGCGGACGGTCCGTCGACCGACCTTGGCGATCTGGCTCTCGGCCGCAACGCGCTCGTCGCGTTCATGCCGTGGAACGGCTACAACTACGAAGATTCGATCCTGCTCTCCGAGCGTATCGTTGCCGACGACGTGTTCACCTCCATCCACATCGAAGAATTCGAAGTGATGGCGCGCGACACGAAGCTTGGTCCGGAAGAAATCACGCGCGATATTCCGAATGTTTCGGAAGAAGCGCTGAAGAATCTCGACGAAGCAGGCATTGTCTACATCGGCGCCGAAGTTCAGCCGGGTGATATCCTTGTCGGCAAGATCACGCCGAAGGGCGAAAGCCCGATGACGCCGGAAGAAAAGCTCCTGCGCGCCATCTTCGGTGAAAAGGCGTCCGACGTCCGCGATACGTCGATGCGCATGCCGCCCGGCACCTACGGCACGATCGTCGAAGTGCGCGTCTTCAACCGCCACGGCGTTGAAAAGGACGAGCGCGCAATGGCAATCGAGCGCGAAGAGATCGAGCGTCTTGCCAAGGACCGCGACGACGAGCAGGCGATTCTCGACCGTAACGTCTACGGCCGTCTGATCGAGATGCTCCGCGGCCAGATGTCCATCGCCGGCCCGAAGGGCTTCAAGAAGGGCGCCGAGCTTTCGAACGCCGTGGTCTCCGAATATCCCCGCTCGCAGTGGTGGATGTTCGCAGTCGAGGACGAGAAGGTCCAGAGCGAACTCGAAGCACTCCGCGGCCAGTACGACGAATCCAAGTCGCGCCTTGAGCAGCGCTTCATGGACAAGGTCGAGAAGGTCCAGCGCGGCGACGAAATGCCTCCGGGCGTGATGAAGATGGTCAAGGTTTTCGTCGCAGTGAAGCGCAAGATCCAGCCGGGCGACAAGATGGCTGGCCGTCACGGCAACAAGGGTGTTGTGTCGCGCATCGTTCCGGTCGAAGACATGCCGTTCCTCGAAGACGGCACGCATGTCGACGTCGTTCTGAACCCGCTGGGCGTGCCTTCGCGCATGAACGTCGGCCAGATCCTCGAGACGCACCTCGGCTGGGCTTGCGCCGGCATGGGCAAGCAGATCGGTGATCTGATCGAAGCCTACAAGGCGAACGGCAATATCGAGCCGTTGCGCAAGACGATCGGCGACGTTGTCGGCGACGGTCCGAAGGCCGAGCAGGTCAAGGACTTCGACGATGACTCGGTTCTGCGTCTTGCGGACCAGTGGAAGCGCGGCGTTTCGATCGCAACGCCGGTCTTCGACGGCGCCCATGAAGGCGATGTTAACGAGATGCTGCGTCTGGCGGGTCTCAAGGATTCCGGTCAGTCGACGCTGTATGACGGCCGTACCGGCGAGCAGTTCGACCGTCAGGTGACCGTGGGCTACATCTACATGCTGAA
Organism: Rhizobium sp. USDA 4016; assembly: GCF_056279705.1. Lineage (NCBI taxonomy): Bacteria > Pseudomonadati > Pseudomonadota > Alphaproteobacteria > Hyphomicrobiales > Rhizobiaceae > Rhizobium > Rhizobium sp. USDA 4016. The sequence goes on along the minus strand of NZ_JBWCCY010000004.1, from coordinate 2,347,885 downwards.
GCTCAACCACCTGGTCGACGACAAGATCCACGCCCGTTCGATCGGTCCTTACTCGCTCGTGACCCAGCAGCCGCTGGGCGGCAAGGCCCAGTTCGGCGGCCAGCGCTTCGGCGAAATGGAGGTCTGGGCTCTGGAAGCATACGGCGCAGCCTACACGCTGCAGGAAATGCTGACGGTGAAGTCGGACGACGTTGCCGGCCGCACCAAGGTCTACGAAGCCATCGTCCGGGGCGACGATACGTTCGAAGCGGGTATTCCCGAAAGCTTCAACGTTCTCGTCAAGGAAATGCGCTCGCTCGGCCTTTCCGTCGAGCTGGAGAACTCGAAGGTCGAGGATCTGCAGCAGGCGGGCCAGTTGCCGGACGCAGCCGAGTAACCACTTGATAGGGTGTGCGCCTTAAGAGGGCGCACACCGTTCCCGCCATGGCCCCGTAATGTGTCGGCCGGGCAGGGACGTTTCCGCCGCATTGTGCGGTTATTGTCGTTTTGAGCGTTGGCGCGGCTCCCGGGATTTGCCGCCGACCATCGCAAGCTAAGGGCGCTTTCGCCCATGAAGGAGACAGGCATGAACCAAGAGGTCATGAATCTTTTCAATCCGCAGGTGCCTGCACAGAATTTCGACTCCATCCGGATTTCGATTGCCTCTCCGGAGAAGATCCTTTCCTGGTCCTACGGTGAGATCAAGAAGCCGGAAACCATCAACTACCGCACTTTCAAGCCGGAACGCGATGGTCTCTTCTGCGCGCGCATCTTCGGGCCGATCAAGGACTACGAGTGCCTTTGCGGCAAGTACAAGCGCATGAAGTACAAGGGCATCATCTGCGAAAAGTGCGGCGTCGAAGTCACGCTGTCGCGCGTTCGCCGCGAGCGCATGGGCCATATCGAGCTTGCAGCACCCGTTGCCCACATCTGGTTCCTGAAGTCGCTGCCGAGCCGCATTTCCACGCTGCTCGACATGACGCTGAAGGATGTCGAGCGCGTCCTGTATTTCGAAAACTACATCGTCACCGAGCCGGGCCTCACGGCCCTTAAGGAACATCAGCTCCTCTCGGAAGAAGAGTACATGCTCGCCGTCGACGAATATGGCGAAGACCAGTTCACGGCGATGATCGGCGCTGAGGCCATCTACGAGATGCTGGCATCGATGAACCTCGAGAAGATCGCCGGCGATCTGCGTTCCGAGCTTGCCGACACCACGTCGGATCTCAAGCAGAAGAAGCTGATGAAGCGGCTGAAGATCGTCGAGAACTTCATGGAATCCGGCAACCGTCCGGAATGGATGATCATGAAGGTCGTTCCGGTGATCCCGCCGGATCTGCGTCCGCTGGTTCCGCTCGATGGCGGCCGCTTTGCGACGTCGGACCTCAACGATCTCTATCGTCGCGTCATCAACCGTAACAATCGTCTGAAGCGCCTGATCGAGCTTCGTGCGCCGGGTATCATTATCCGCAACGAAAAGCGCATGTTGCAGGAATCCGTCGATGCGCTGTTCGACAACGGCCGTCGCGGCCGCGTCATCACGGGTGCCAACAAGCGTCCGCTGAAGTCGCTCTCCGACATGCTCAAGGGCAAGCAGGGCCGCTTCCGCCAGAACCTGCTTGGCAAGCGCGTTGACTATTCCGGCCGCTCGGTCATCGTGACCGGTCCGGAGCTGAAGCTGCACCAGTGCGGCCTGCCGAAGAAGATGGCGCTCGAACTCTTCAAGCCGTTCATCTACGCCCGCCTCGACGCCAAGGGTTATTCCTCGACCGTCAAGCAGGCGAAGAAGCTGGTCGAGAAGGAAAAGCCGGAAGTCTGGGATATCCTCGACGAGGTCATCCGCGAGCATCCGGTTCTCTTGAACCGCGCACCGACGCTGCACCGCCTGGGCATCCAGGCCTTCGAACCCACCCTGGTCGAAGGCAAGGCGATCCAGCTGCATCCGCTCGTTTGCACGGCCTTCAACGCCGACTTCGATGGCGACCAGATGGCCGTCCACGTGCCACTGTCTCTCGAAGCCCAGCTCGAAGCCCGCGTTCTGATGATGTCGACGAACAACATCCTGCACCCGGCAAACGGCGCACCGATCATCGTTCCGTCGCAGGACATGGTTCTCGGCCTCTACTACCTCTCGATCATGAACCAGAACGAGCCGGGCGAAGGCATGGCCTTCTCCGACCTCGGCGAACTGCATCATGCTCTCGAAAGCAAGGTCGTCACCCTGCACACCAAGATCCGCGGCCGCTTCAAGTCGATCAGCGAGGACGGCAAGCCGTACTCCAAGATCTATGAAACGACCCCGGGCCGCCTGCTCATCGGCGAATTGCTGCCGAAGAACGGCAAGGTGCCTTTCGACATCTGCAACCAGGAAATGACCAAGAAGAACATCTCCAAGATGATCGACACGGTCTACCGTCATTGCGGCCAGAAGGACACGGTCATTTTCTGCGACCGCATCATGCAGCTCGGGTTCTCGCATGCCTGCCGCGCCGGCATCTCGTTCGGCAAGGACGACATGGTGATCCCGGATACCAAGGTGAAGATCGTCGGCGATACCGAAGCACTCGTGAAGGAATACGAGCAGCAGTATAACGACGGCCTCATCACGCAGGGCGAAAAGTACAACAAGGTCGTCGATGCCTGGGGCAAGGCCACCGAGAAGGTCGCCGAAGAGATGATGGCCCGCATCAAGGCTGTCGAGTTCGACGAAAAGACCGGCCGCCAGAAGCCCATGAACTCGATCTACATGATGAGCCACTCGGGCGCCCGCGGTTCGCCGAACCAGATGCGTCAGCTGGGCGGCATGCGCGGCCTGATGGCTAAGCCCTCGGGCGAAATCATCGAGACGCCGATCATCTCGAACTTCAAGGAAGGCCTGACCGTCAACGAGTACTTCAACTCGACCCACGGCGCCCGTAAGGGTCTGGCAGACACCGCCTTGAAGACGGCAAACTCGGGCTACCTGACCCGCCGTCTCGTCGACGTCGCGCAGGATTGCATCGTCAACTCCGTGGATTGCGGCACCGACAAGGGCCTCACCATGACCGCCATCGTCGATGCCGGTCAGGTCGTTGCCTCGCTCGGCGCACGTATCCTCGGCCGTACGGCACTCGACAACATCGATCACCCGGTCACCGGCGAGCGCATCGTCGATGCCGGCAAGATGATCCTCGAGCCAGATGTCGTCGAGATCGAAAAGGCTGGTATCCAGTCGATCCGCATCCGTTCGGCACTGACCTGCGAAATCCAGACAGGCGTCTGCTCGGTCTGCTACGGCCGCGACCTTGCTCGCGGTACGCCGGTCAACATGGGCGAAGCGGTCGGCGTCATCGCGGCTCAGTCGATCGGCGAGCCAGGCACGCAGCTCACCATGCGTACCTTCCACCTTGGCGGTACGGCCACCGTGGTCGACCAGTCGTTCCTGGAAGCCTCGTATGAAGGAACGGTTCAGATCAAGAACCGCAACCTTCTGCGGAACTCCGAAGGCATCCTCGTTGCCATGGGCCGCAACATGACCGTCCAGATCCTGGACGAGCGTGGCGTTGAGCGCTCCTCGCAGCGCGTTGCCTACGGTTCGAAGCTGTATGTGGACGAGAGCGACAAGGTGAAGCGCGGCCAGCGTCTGGCTGAGTGGGATCCGTACACCCGTCCGATAATGACGGAACTGGCCGGTACCGTTCAGTTCGAAGACGTTGTCGACGGTCTCTCCGTTCTCGAAGCGACCGACGAATCCACGGGTATCACCAAGCGTCAGGTCATCGACTGGCGTTCGACCCCGCGTGGTTCGGACCTCAAGCCGGCAATCGTCATCAAGGACGCAAGCGGCAATGTCGCGAAGCTGTCTCGCGGCGGCGATGCCCGCTTCCTGCTTTCGGTCGACGCGATCCTTTCGGTCGAGCCGGGCCAGAAGGTCTCCCAGGGTGACGTGCTTGCACGTTCGCCGCTGGAAAGCGCCAAGACCAAGGACATCACCGGCGGTCTGCCGCGCGTTGCCGAACTCTTCGAAGCCCGCCGCCCTAAGGATCACGCCATCATCGCTGAGATCGATGGTACGATCCGCCTCGGCCGCGACTACAAGAACAAGCGCCGCGTCATCATCGAGCCGGCGGAAGACGGTGTCGAGCCTGTCGAATACCTGATCCCGAAGGGCAAGCCCTTCCACCTTCAGGAAGGCGACTATATCGAAAAGGGCGACTACATCCTCGACGGCAACCCGGCACCGCACGACATCCTGGCGATCAAGGGCGTAGAGGCTCTGGCTTCCTACCTCGTCAACGAAATCCAGGAAGTCTACCGCTTGCAGGGCGTTGTCATCAACGACAAGCACATCGAAGTGATTGTCCGTCAGATGCTGCAGAAGGTGGAAATCACCGATGCGGGCGACTCGACTTATATCGTCGGCGACAACGTCGACCGTATCGAGCTCGAGGACGTCAACGACGGCCTGATCGAGCAGGGCAAGAAGCCTGCCTATGGCGAGCCGGTTCTTCTGGGCATCACCAAGGCGTCGCTGCAGACCCCGTCCTTCATCTCCGCCGCTTCCTTCCAGGAAACGACGAAGGTGCTGACGGAAGCTGCGATCGCCGGCAAGACTGACGGTCTGCAGGGTCTCAAGGAAAACGTCATCGTCGGGCGCCTCATCCCGGCCGGTACCGGCGGCACCATGACGGCGATCCGCCGCATCGCGACGTCGCGCGATGAGATGATCCTCGAAGAGCGCCGCAAGGGCACGGGCGCGGATGCCGCAACCCCGATGCTCCAGGATATGGCCGGCGAAAACGCTTCGGCGGCCGAATAGCCGGCAGCCCGGACTCAGAATTGAAAAACCGCCCGGAGCGATCCGGGCGGTTTTTTGTCTGGTTTCGCGGCGGCGGGGAGGCCGAAAATAGTTCTCCATTCTTTCTTGATAACTACTACAGGCTCGCCTCCATATAGCTTACGGAAGTCGTTCCCATGGCTCGGAACCGCATGCGGCTTTTCGATGAAAGGAAAAGACACCTTGCATCGCTCGATGCCGCTTTGGCCTGCGGGATGGCCACCTCGAAGCCGGCTGCGTTCAACCGGCAGGACGTTTTTGCCGAGCTGAAAGACCGTATAATCGTTTCGTGGAAGGTGCATATTGTGCACGTCTCCAATAGCGCGATGAACTATGAAGCGATCGTAATTTCCCAAGCTCGGATTGGTTAGCGAAGCAGGATGAGGCAATTCTGCATTCCGTAACCGAGCCTGGCCTTTGCTGCTGCGATATCAATCCAGAAAAAGCGGAGCAGGATCGGTCCGCCGCCGCCGAATGGTGTCATCTCGTGATGAAGCCAGGTGTCGGGGTAGGGCCCTCCAATATCGGCATGATAGTAATGCCGCCGGTGGTAGATGGCGGCGCCGTTCTTGATGAAGCGGTAGTCATCGATTGAAGCGGACGAAGAGTGTTGCTCAGCGCAAGACCTGTCTCTTCGGCGAATTCGCGGGTTGCCGCTTGCTCAGGGTCTTCGCCGGGTTCGACCGTCCCGCCCGGAACCTGCAGTTCGATCTCCGGAAAATCCGGCTCGTCGAAAACCAGGAGTCGGCCGCGCCAGGTGGCGTAGATCAGTACCTTTTGCGCATCCGGCCCCGTCATGTCTTCAGTTGAAGCGGATGATCGCGACTTCGCCTTCGAGCGCGCCTTGGTACGCCGAGGCATGCGGTTCTTCTTCGGGAACGTCAGTCAGCATGCCGATCTGGTCGAGGTCGGCTTCGATGAAGCCCTCTTCGGCAAGGGCGTTCAGCGCCTCGCGCACCGCGCTGTCGTCATCGGCGGCCTTCAACATCACGTGCAGGTCGACGCCCTCAGCGCCATCGGACTCGTAGCCCTTGCCGATGATGATGAAGATCATCGGGCCTACGGAATTATTGTCGTTGTCGGGCTTTTCGATCATTCATCGGTCCTTTGGATATCTGGCGATTCGAAACTCGAATCCGTTTTGACAGGCGCGCGGCCTGCGATCGCTGATTCCTTATCCGTTTTTGCAGCGATGCCCAAGTTCAACTTGGCATGCGGTGTCCGTTGCGTCTAAAAGCCTTCAAAGAGCGCACGCAGCCCGGGTTTCAAGGCGATCCGCCGAAGATTATTTCTTAACCGGCCTTGACGAACCAGCGGGAAACCAGTAGTACCCGCGCCATCGGAACCCATGTGAGGCATGGCTGTCCGGGGCGTCTCGTCCTGGAGTTCTCCTCAAACAAGGTTCGAAACGCACGTTGAAGATATGATGCCTGCACGCATGACGCATGTCTTTTTTGCGTCCTCTGCCTTCAGTGGTCCATCTGCGCAAGCGGATCGGGCCACATTTTGCGCATTGACGACAGCCGTGTGATCTTGCCGGAGACGGCGCGAGTTACGCCCGCAAGGGTTTGAGAGATAAACGTAAGGGATGGTTGAATGCCTACCGTAAACCAGCTGATCCGCAAGCCTCGCCAGGCAAGTGTAAAGCGTAACAAGGTTCCTGCGCTGCAGGAAAACCCGCAGAAGCGCGGCGTTTGCACCCGCGTCTACACCACGACGCCGAAGAAGCCGAACTCGGCTCTGCGTAAGGTTGCCAAGATCCGCCTCACCAACGGCTTCGAAGTCATTGGTTACATTCCCGGCGAAGGTCACAACCTTCAGGAACACTCCGTCGTCATGATCCGTGGCGGCCGCGTGAAGGACCTTCCGGGTGTCCGTTACCACATCATCCGCGGCGTTCTCGATACCCAGGGTGTCAAGAACCGCAAGCAGCGCCGTTCGAAGTACGGTGCGAAGCGTCCGAAGTAATTCGGTTTTGGTTTTCCGGCGCTGCGCGAGGTTCTCCGCGTGGTAAAGCGCCTTAACAGTTGAAGAGACGAGAAGTATGTCCCGACGTCACAGAGCAGAAAAGCGCGAGATCAACCCGGACCCGAAGTTCGGCGATCTGGTTGTCACGAAGTTCATGAATGCCATCATGCTCGACGGCAAGAAGTCCGTTGCTGAAAACATCGTATACGGCGCATTCGACGTCGTGCAGGGCAAGTCCAAGCAGGAGCCGATTGCGGTTTTCCACGCTGCGCTCGATAACATCGCCCCGCACGTCGAAGTCCGCTCGCGCCGCGTCGGTGGTGCGACCTACCAGGTCCCGGTCGACGTCCGTCCGGAGCGCCGTCAGGCTCTCGCCATTCGCTGGCTGATCGCTGCTGCCCGCAAGCGCAACGAAACGACCATGGTTGACCGCCTCTCGGGCGAGCTTCTCGATGCATCCAACAACCGCGGCAGTGCCGTCAAGAAGCGCGAAGACACGCACAAGATGGCCGATGCCAACCGTGCGTTCTCGCACTATCGCTGGTAATTCCGAACGGTATCGAAAGGCAGTCCACAATGGCTCGCGAATATAAAATCGAAGACTACCGCAATTTCGGTATCATGGCGCACATCGACGCCGGCAAGACCACGACCACCGAACGTATTCTTTATTACACCGGTAAGTCGCACAAGATCGGCGAAGTCCACGACGGCGCAGCCACCATGGACTGGATGGAGCAGGAACAGGAGCGTGGCATCACGATCACCTCCGCTGCGACCACGACCTTCTGGAAGGGCCGTGACGGCAAGATGCGCCGCTTCAACATCATTGACACCCCCGGCCACGTCGACTTCACCATCGAAGTCGAGCGTTCGCTGCGCGTTCTTGACGGCGCCATCGCACTTCTCGATGCCAACGCCGGTGTCGAGCCGCAGACTGAAACCGTCTGGCGCCAGGCCGAGAAGTATCATGTTCCGCGCATGATCTTCTGCAACAAGATGGACAAGACCGGTGCGGACTTCTACCGCTCCGTCGAGATGATCAAGACCCGTCTCGGCGCGACGGCTGTCGTCATGCAGCTGCCGATCGGCGCAGAAACCGAGTTCAAGGGCGTTGTCGACCTGATCGAGATGAACGCTCTCATCTGGCGCGACGAGTCTCTCGGCGCACAGTGGGACGTCGTCGAAATCCCGGAAGACATGAAGGCCAAGGCTGAAGAATATCGCGAAAAGCTGATCGAGACGGTTGTTGAGATCGACGAAGCCGCAATGGAAGCCTACCTCGAAGGCAACATGCCGGACAACGATCAGATCCGCGCGCTCGTTCGCCGCGGCACCATCGACGTCAAGTTTCATCCGATGTTCTGCGGTACTGCCTTCAAGAACAAGGGCGTTCAGCCGCTGCTCGACGCAGTTGTCGATTACCTGCCGTCGCCGCTCGACATTCCGGCGATCAAGGGTATCGACGTGAAGACGGAAGCTGAAATCGAGCGTCACCCCGATGACGCCGAGCCGCTCTCCATGCTCGCCTTCAAGATCATGAACGACCCCTTCGTCGGTTCGCTCACCTTCGCCCGCATCTATTCCGGCAAGCTCGAGAAGGGCGCGTCGGTCATGAACACGGTCAAGGACAAGCGCGAGCGCGTCGGCCGCATGCTGCAGATGCACTCCAACTCGCGTGAAGACATCGAAGAAGCCTTCGCCGGCGACATCGTTGCTCTCGCAGGCCTCAAGGAAACCACCACTGGCGATACGCTGTGTGATCCGCTGAAGCCGGTTATCCTCGAGCGCATGGAATTCCCCGAGCCGGTCATCCAGATCGCCATCGAACCGAAGACCAAGGGCGACCAGGAAAAGATGGGCCTCGCGCTCAACCGCCTGGCTGCCGAAGACCCGTCCTTCCGCGTGAAGACGGACCAGGAATCGGGCCAGACGATCATCGCCGGCATGGGTGAACTTCACCTCGACATCATCGTTGACCGCATGCGCCGCGAGTTCAAGGTTGAAGCAACCGTCGGTGCGCCGCAGGTTGCCTACCGCGAAACCATCACGAAGACGCACGAAGAAGACTACACGCACAAGAAGCAGTCCGGTGGTACCGGCCAGTTCGCGCGCGTCAAGATCATCTTCGAACCGAACCCAGAAGGCGACGACTTCAAGTTCGAGTCCAAGATCGTCGGCGGTGCTGTTCCGAAGGAATACATCCCGGGCGTTCAGAAGGGCATCGAAAGCGTTTTGACCTCCGGTCCTCTCGCAGGCTTCCCGATGCTCGGCGTCAAGGCGACGCTGATCGACGGTGCCTTCCACGATGTCGACTCGTCGGTCCTGGCGTTCGAAATCGCCTCCCGCGCTTGCTTCCGTGAGGCAGCAAAGAAGGCTGGCGCTCAGCTGCTCGAGCCGATGATGAAGGTCGAAGTCGTGACGCCGGAAGACTATGTCGGCGACGTCATCGGCGACCTGAACTCGCGCCGTGGTCAGATCCAGGGCCAGGAGAGCCGCGGCATCGCTGTCGTCATCAACGCGAACGTTCCGCTGGCGAACATGTTCAAGTACGTCGACAACCTGCGCTCCATGTCGCAGGGCCGCGCTCAGTACACGATGACCTTCGATCACTACGCGCCGGTCCCGTCGAACGTCGCAACTGAAATCCAGGCAAAGTATTCCGGTCAGAAGTGACCGGAATACCAATTGACCGATAACAAGAATTAGATCCCTTCGGGGACTAGCAGAATGGAGAGCCGAAAATGGCAAAGAGTAAGTTTGAGCGCAACAAGCCGCACGTTAACATCGGCACGATCGGCCACGTTGACCACGGCAAGACGTCTCTGACGGCGGCGATCACGAAGTACTTCGGCGAGTTCAAGGCGTATGACCAGATCGACGCTGCGCCGGAAGAAAAGGCTCGCGGCATCACGATTTCGACGGCGCATGTCGAGTATGAGACGGCTGCCCGCCACTACGCGCACGTCGACTGCCCCGGCCACGCCGACTACGTCAAGAACATGATCACCGGCGCCGCACAGATGGACGGCGCGATCCTGGTGTGCTCGGCTGCCGACGGCCCGATGCCGCAGACCCGCGAACACATCCTGCTCGCCCGCCAGGTGGGCGTTCCGGCAATCGTCGTGTTCCTGAACAAGGTCGACCAGGTCGACGACGCCGAGCTTCTCGAGCTCGTCGAGCTGGAAGTGCGCGAACTGCTGTCGTCCTACGACTTCCCGGGCGACGACATCCCGGTCGTCAAGGGTTCGGCGCTGGCTGCTCTTGAAGATTCCGACAAGAAGATTGGCGAAGATGCGATCCGTGAGCTGATGGCCCAGGTCGACGCCTACATCCCGACGCCTGAGCGTCCGATCGACCAGCCGTTCCTGATGCCGATCGAAGACGTGTTCTCGATCTCGGGCCGCGGTACGGTCGTGACCGGCCGCGTCGAGCGCGGTATCGTCAAGGTTGGCGAAGAAGTCGAGATCGTCGGCATCCGCCCGACCTCGAAGACGACGGTGACCGGCGTTGAAATGTTCCGCAAGCTGCTCGACCAGGGCCAGGCCGGCGACAACATCGGCGCACTGATCCGCGGCGTGAACCGCGACGGCGTCGAGCGTGGCCAGATCCTGTGCAAGCCGGGTTCGGTGAAGCCGCACAAGAAGTTCAAGGCTGAAGCCTACATCCTGACGAAGGAAGAAGGCGGCCGTCATACGCCGTTCTTCACCAACTACCGTCCGCAGTTCTACTTCCGCACGACGGACGTGACGGGCATCGTGACGCTGCCGGAAGGCACGGAAATGGTGATGCCGGGCGACAACGTCACGGTTGACGTCGAGCTGATCGTGCCGATCGCCATGGAAGAAAAGCTGCGCTTCGCCATCCGCGAAGGCGGCCGCACCGTCGGCGCCGGTATCGTTGCTTCGATCGTAGAGTAATCTTTTAAGCAAGCGGCCCCAGGGCCGCTTGCTTATGACATAAAAATGTAGCAAATGGCGCGCGAGCGCGATTTGCGTCTGCTTCGGCTTCGAGGCAGGCAATGAACAGATAAGGTGGGCCTTAAGGCCTGGAGACTGGAAAGGGACATCGTTTTCGGTGTCCCCTTCGATCTTTGAAACCGGTGGTCCGCCTTAGGAAAAGAAGAACAGCCCGTGCCGTTTTGCTGGCACGCGAAGAACAAACACAAGGATAACGTCGAATGAACGGCCAAAATATCCGCATTCGCCTGAAGGCGTTCGATCACCGAATTCTCGATGCTTCCACGCGCGAGATTGTGTCGACGGCGAAGCGCACCGGGGCTAGTGTCCGGGGCCCCGTTCCGCTTCCGACCCGCATCGAGAAGTTTACGGTCAACCGGTCCCCGCACATCGACAAGAAGAGCCGCGAGCAGTTCGAGATGCGCACGCATAAGCGCCTCCTCGACATCGTAGACCCGACCCCGCAGACGGTGGACGCGCTGATGAAGCTCGATCTCGCCGCCGGTGTCGATGTTGAGATCAAGCTCTGAGCCTGGGCTCGAGCGGATTTGGAAGGATTGAACCGATGCGTTCAGGTGTGATTGCACAGAAGGTGGGAATGACCCGCGTCTACAACGACGCCGGCGAGCATGTCCCGGTAACGGTATTGCGTATGGAAGGCTGCCAGGTCGTTTCTACGCGCACTGTAGAAAAGAATGGCTATACCGCAGTTCAGCTCGGTGCTGGCCAGGCGAAGGTTAAGAACACGTCCAAGGCGATGCGCGGCAACTTTGCTGTCGCCAACGTCGAGCCGAAGGCCAAGCTCGCAGAATTCCGCGTTTCGGAAGACAACCTGCTCGAGGTCGGCACCGAGCTCAAGGCTGGTCACTTCGCTGCAGGTCAGCTCGTCGATGTGACGGGTACGACCATCGGTAAGGGTTTTGCCGGCGCCATGAAGCGCCACGGCTTCGGCGGTCTGCGCGCCACGCACGGTGTGTCCGTTTCGCACCGTTCGCATGGTTCGACGGGTTCGCGCCAGGATCCAGGCAAGGTTTTCAAGAACAAGAAGATGGCTGGTCACATGGGCCAGACGCGCGTAACGACTCAGAACCTGGAAGTGGTTTCGACCGATGAAGATCGCGGTCTGATCCTGATCAAGGGTGCAGTACCCGGTTCCAAGGGTGCCTGGATCATCGTGCGCGATGCCGTCAAGTCGGCAGCGAAGTAAGGAGCCGGACCAATGGAATTCAACGTCAAGACCCTCGAGGGAAAAGACGCAGGGAAGGTTTCTCTCTCTGACGCGATTTTCGGCCTCGAGCCCCGCGAAGACATTCTTGCCCGCGTCATCCGCTGGCAGCTTGCCAAGAAGCAGCAGGGCACGCACCAGGCAAAGGGCCGCGCGGACGTTTCGCGTACCGGCGCCAAGATGTACAAGCAGAAGGGTACGGGCCGCGCTCGTCACCATTCGGCTCGCGCTCCGCAGTTCCGCGGCGGTGGTAAGGCTCACGGCCCGGTCGCCCGCAGCCACGAGCACGACCTTCCGAAGAAGGTTCGCGCTCTCGGCCTGCGCCACGCTCTGTCGGCCAAGTTCAAGTCCGAGGACGTCATCGTCATCGACAATCTGGTCGCTGCTGAAGCAAAGACCAAGGCTCTCGCATCCGTTTTTGAGACGCTGGGGCTGACCAATGCGCTCTTCATCGGCGGCGCTGAGCTTGACGGCAACTTCAAGCTTGCAGCAAAGAACATCCCGAACATCGATGTTCTGCCGATCCAGGGCATCAACGTTTACGACATCGTGCGCCGCGGCAAGCTCGTGCTTTCCAAGGCTGCCGTTGAAGCTCTAGAGGAGCGTTTCAAGTGACCGATCTTCGCCACTACGATGTGATCGTCTCGCCGGCGATCACCGAAAAGTCCACGCTGGTATCGGAAAACAACCAGGTTGTTTTCAACGTCGCCAAGGCGGCCACGAAGCCGGAAATCAAGGCTGCAGTCGAGGCGCTCTTCGGCGTCAAGGTCACGGCCGTCAACACTCTGCTCCGCAAGGGCAAGACCAAGCGTTTCCGCGGTTTTGTAGGCAAGCAGAAGGACGTGAAGAAGGCTGTCGTGACGCTGGCTGAAGGCCAGACGATCGACGTCTCCACCGGTCTCTGAGGAATTAGAAAATGGCATTGAAAACATTCAATCCTACGACCCCGAGCCAGCGCCAGCTCGTCATCGTTGACCGTTCTGGCCTGTGGAAGGGCAAGCCGGTCAAGGTGCTGACGGAAGGCCTGACTTCCAAGGGTGGCCGCAACAACGCCGGCCGCATCACGGTCCGCTTCCAGGGCGGCGGTCATAAGCGCACCTATCGTCTCGTCGACTTCAAGCGCCGCAAGTTTGACGTCGAGGGCACGGTCCAGCGTATCGAATATGACCCGAACCGCACGGCATACATCGCGCTCGTAACCTACACGGACGGCGAACAGGCCTACATCCTCGCTCCGCAGCGCCTCGCTGCCGGCGACAAGGTCATCGCTTCCGACAGGGCCGTCGACGTGAAGCCGGGCAACACCATGCCGCTTCAGTTCATCCCGGTCGGCTCCATCATCCACAACGTGGAAATGAAGCCGGGCAAGGGCGGTCAGATCGCACGTTCGGCTGGCGGTTACGCACAGCTCGTCGGCCGCGACCAGGGCATGGCGATCCTTCGCCTGAACTCGGGCGAACAGCGCCTCGTCCACGGCACCTGCCTGGCGACGATCGGTGCCGTTTCCAACCCGGACCACGGCAACATCAATGATGGCAAGGCCGGCCGTTCGCGCTGGCGTGGCAAGAAGCCGCACAACCGCGGCGTCGTCATGAACCCAGTCGACCATCCGCACGGCGGTGGTGAAGGCCGCACCTCGGGTGGCCGTCATCCGGTTACCCCGTGGGGCAAGCCGACCAAGGGCAAGCGCACCCGGTCGAACAAGTCGACCGACAAGATGATCATGCGCTCGCGTCATCAGCGTAAGAAGTAAGAGAGGAAGTCTCCAATGGCTCGTTCAGTATGGAAAGGTCCGTTCGTTGACGGCTATCTTCTCAAGAAGGCTGAGAAGGTTCGTGAAGGCGGACGTGCAGAAGTAATCAAGATCTGGAGCCGTCGCTCCACGATCCTGCCGCAGTTCGTCGGTCTCACCTTCGGCGTCTACAACGGCAGCAAGCATGTTCCGGTCAGCGTCAATGAAGACATGGTCGGTCACAAATTCGGTGAATTCTCTCCGACCCGGACCTATTACGGTCACGGTGCGGACAAGAAGGCAAAGAGGAAGTAACAATGGGCAAGGCAAAAGCCGAACGCCGGCTGAAGGACAACGAGGCGCAAGCAGTCGCCCGCACGCTCCGCGTCAGCCCACAGAAGCTCAACCTGGTTGCTGCGGCCATCCGCGGCAAGAAGGTTGACCGCGCACTCGCTGAGCTGGAGTTCTCCCGCAAGCGTATCGCAGGCGCCGTCAAGAAGACGCTCGAATCTGCGATCGCCAATGCCGAGAACAACCACGATCTCGACGTCGACTCGCTGGTCGTAGCAGAAGCCTATGTCGGCAAGTCGATCGTCATGAAGCGCTTCCACGCTCGTGGCCGCGGCCGTGCATCTCGCATCGAGAAGCCGTTCGCCCACCTGACGATCGTCGTCCGCGAAGTGCAGGCACAAGAGGAGGCCGCATAATGGGTCAGAAAATCAATCCAATCGGTTTCCGTCTTGGCATCAACCGCACCTGGGATAGCCGCTGGTTCGCGGACAATGCCGAGTACGGTCAGCTCCTGCACGAAGACCTGAAGATGCGCAAGTTCGTCATGAGCGAACTGAAGCAGGCTGGTATTGCAAAGGTCGTCATCGAGCGTCCGCACAAGAAATGCCGCGTCACGATCCACTCGGCTCGCCCGGGTCTGATCATCGGCAAGAAGGGTGCAGACATCGACAAGCTCCGCAAGAAGCTGTCGGACATGACGAACTCCGAAACGCACCTCAACATCGTCGAAGTGCGCAAGCCGGAAGTCGACGCGACGCTCGTCGCACAGTCGATTGCCCAGCAGCTGGAACGCCGCGTGGCTTTCCGCCGCGCCATGAAGCGCGCTGTTCAGTCTGCAATGCGTCTTGGCGCCGAAGGCATCAGGATCACCTGCGCAGGCCGTCTCGGCGGCGCGGAAATCGCTCGTACCGAATGGTACCGCGAAGGCCGCGTTCCGCTGCACACCCTGCGTGCGGACATCGACTACGGTACGGCTGAAGCCGAAACCGCATTCGGCATCTGCGGCATCAAGGTCTGGATCTTCAAGGGCGAAATCCTTGAACACGATCCGCTGGCCTCCGAGCGCCGCGCACTCGAGGGTGACGCTCAGGGTCCGGCAAGCCGTGATCGCGATCGTCGCCGCGACAACGCTTGATAGCGTTGGTGGCAGATAAGTTCGGAGAATAAGAAAATGTTGCAGCCAAAGCGTACCAAGTACCGCAAGCAATTCAAGGGCCGCATCAAGGGCGTCGCCAAGGGTGGTTCCGACCTCGCCTTCGGTGAATTCGGCCTGAAGGCTCAGGAGCCCAACCGCGTCAACGCACGTGAAATCGAAGCGGCCCGCCGCGCGATCACGCGCTACATGAAGCGCGCCGGCCGTGTATGGATCCGCGTGTTCCCGGACGTTCCGGTAACCGCAAAGCCGACCGAAGTCCGCATGGGTAAGGGTAAGGGCTCCGTCGAATATTGGGCATGCAAGGTCAAGCCTGGCCGCATGATGTTCGAGATCGACGGCGTCACCGAAGAAATCGCCCGCGAGGCGCTTCGTCTCGGCTCGGCCAAGCTCTCGGTCAAGACGCGCTTCGTTCAGCGCATTGCAGAGTAAGGAGAGGCAGATGAAAGCCGAAGAAGTCCGCGGCCTCACGGCCGATCAGCTCAAGGACAAGCTCGCCAACCTCAAGAAGGAGCAGTTCAACCTGCGCTTCCAGAAGGCAACCGGCCAGCTCGAAAAGTCCTCGCGCATCAACGAAGTCCGCAAGGACATCGCCCGCGTGAAAACCATTGCCCGCCAGAAGGCGGCAGAAGCAAAGGCGTAAAGGAAGAATAACATGCCGAAGCGCATTCTGCAGGGCGTTGTCGTTGGCGACAAGAACGAGAAGACTGTCGTAGTTCGCGTTGAGCGCCGTTTTGCTCACCCGCTGCTTCAGAAGACCGTTCGTCGTTCCAAGAAGTACAAGGCCCACGACGAAAACAACCAGTACAAGATCGGCGATACCGTATCCATCGAGGAATGCGCACCGATCTCCAAGGACAAGCGCTGGACGGTCATTTCCGCCCAGGGCAAGTAACAGAATTTTGCGCGAGGCCTTGCGTCTCGCCGAAATTTCTGTATGAAGCAGCGTCAGAACGCTCGAATGCCGGGCGTTCTTTTGCTTTGAGCGCATGGAAGGTCCCGTCGGGAAACCACCTTGGCACGATTTTTCCCGCGCTATTCAAGCTATTGCCGTGTCTGTACCCGCCCTTGAGGCGGGTTCGGCGGGCTGACAATTTTCATGAGCCGGGGTAGGGGGCGCAAGCCCAACCATTCCGGTAAAACAAGAAGGCGACCTGATATGATTCAGATGCAAACAAACCTCGACGTCGCGGATAATTCCGGCGCACGTCGTGTCATGTGCATCAAGGTGCTGGGCGGCTCGAAGCGCAAGTATGCCTCGATCGGCGACGTCATCGTCGTTTCGATCAAGGAAGCGATCCCGCGCGGCCGCGTGAAGAAGGGTGACGTGATGAAGGCGGTGGTTGTTCGCACCGCCAAGGAAATCCGTCGCGTGGATGGCAGCATCATCCGCTTCGACACGAATGCAGCAGTCCTCATCGACAACAAGAAAGAGCCGATCGGCACCCGTATCTTCGGACCGGTTCCGCGCGAACTTCGCGCCAAGAACCACATGAAGATCATCTCGCTGGCTCCCGAAGTACTGTAAGGAGCGGGAACGATGCAGAAGATTCGTAAAGGCGACAAGGTCGTCATGCTCGCAGGCAAGGACAAAGGCCGTACCGGCGAAGTCCTCCAGGTTCTGCCGAAGGAAGATCGCGCGGTCGTCCGTGGCGTCAACGTCGTCAAGCGCCACCAGCGCCAGACGCAGACGCAGGAAGCCGGCATCATCAGCAAGGAAGCCTCGGTTCACCTGTCCAACATTGCAATCGTCGACAAGGACGGCAAGCCGACCCGCGTCGGTTTCAAGGTCGTTGACGGCAAGAAGGTCCGTGTGGCCAAGCGTTCTGGAGATGTGATCGATGGCTGAGGCAAAGTACGAGCCGCGGCTCAAGAAGGAATATGTCGAGCGCATCCGCAAGGCGATGCAGGAGAAGTTCTCCTATGCCAACGAGATGCAGATCCCGAGGCTCGACAAGATCGTAATCAACATGGGTGTTGGCGAAGCAACGGCTGATTCGAAGAAGCCGACGATTGCCGCAGCCGACCTGGCAGCGATCGCCGGCCAGAAGCCGGTCATCACCCGTGCACGCAACTCCATCGCTGGCTTCAAGGTCCGCGAGCAGATGCCGATCGGCGCCAAGGTCACCCTGCGCGGCGCCCGCATGTACGAGTTCCTGGACCGTCTCGTGAACATCGCGCTTCCGCGCGTTCGCGACTTCCGCGGCCTGAACCCGAAGAGCTTTGACGGCCGTGGCAACTTCGCCATGGGCATCAAGGAGCACATTGTGTTCCCTGAGATCAACTACGACAAGGTTGATCAGATGTGGGGCATGGACATCATCGTTTGCACGACGGCAACGAAGGACGACGAAGCACGAGCTCTGCTGACAGAGTTCAACTTCCCGTTCCGTCAGTAACCGTAACGACGAGCGTAGAAAAGGAACCTGACATGGCGAAGACAAGCGCAGTTGAAAAGAACAAGCGCCGCCGTACTACGGTCGCAAATCAGGCTGCCAAGCGCGCAGCCCTGAAGGCGATCATCATGAACCAGTCTCTTCCGATCGAAGAGCGGTTCAAGGCCTCGATCAAGCTGGCATCCCTGCCGCGCGATGGATCGAAGACCCGCATTCGCAACCGTTGCGAAGTATCGGGCCGCCCGCGCGCGTACTACCGCAAACTGCGCATGTCGCGTATCGCGCTGCGTGAACTGGGCAATCTCGGCAAGGTGCCGGGCATCGTCAAGTCGAGCTGGTAAGGAGCAGGTTAGATGACAATGACTGATCCGTTGGGCGATATGCTCACTCGCATCCGCAACGGCGCTTCCCGCCGCAAGTCGTCGGTTTCGACGCCTGCGTCCAAGCTCCGTGCACGCGTTCTCGATGTCCTGCAGTCCGAAGGCTACATCCGTGGCTATTCCGTTGTCGATTTCGGCAATGGCAAGTCGGAACTCAGCATCGAGCTGAAGTACTACGAAGGCACATCGGTGATCCGTGAGATCGGCCGTGTGTCCAAGCCGGGCCGCCGGGTTTATGTCTCGGTCAAGTCCATTCCGCAGGTCGCGAACGGTCTCGGCATCACCATCCTTTCGACTCCGAAGGGCGTGATGGCCGATCACCAGGCTCGCGAACAGAACGTTGGTGGCGAGGTTCTTTGCTCTGTCTTCTAAGACAGGGCAGGGATCTCCATTGCGAACAGACAGGATTTAAACATGTCTCGTATCGGTAAGAAGCCCGTTCAGGTACCTGCTGGAATCACGGCTACGGTCGATGGCCAGAAGGTTACTGCAAAGGGCCCGAAGGGCGAGCTGTTCTTCGTCGCAAACGACGAAGTCGGCGTAAAGCTCGAAGATAACGCGGTCGTGGTCACGCCGCTCAACCAGACCAAGGATGCTCGCGCAAAGTGGGGTATGTCCCGCACAATGATCGAGAACATCTTCAAGGGCGTCAAGGACGGTTACGAGCGCAAGCTCGAAATCAACGGCGTTGGTTATCGTGCATCCATGCAGGGCAAGAACCTGCAGCTGGCTCTCGGTTTCAGCCACGACGTGGTCTATGAGCCGCCGGTCGGTATCTCGATCGCTGTTCCGAAGCCGACGGAAATCGTCGTCACCGGCATCAACAAGCAGCAGGTCGGTCAGGTCGCCGCCGAAATCCGCGAATACCGCGGTCCCGAGCCCTACAAGGGCAAGGGCGTGAAGTATGCTGACGAGCGCATCGTCCGCAAAGAAGGCAAGAAGAAGTAAGGATCACGCGAAATGGCTAGCAGGAAAGAAGCACTTGCACGTCGTGCCAACCGCGTGCGCCGTCAACTCAAGTCGGTGGCCAATGGCCGTCCGCGCCTGTCGGTTCATCGCTCCTCGAAGAACATCTACGCACAGATCATCGATGATGTGGCCGGCAAGACGCTTGCGGCTGCCTCCACGCTCGACAAGGATCTGCGCGGTTCTCTGAAGACCGGTGCCGACACCGCAGCAGCTGCCCTCGTCGGCAAGCTCGTTGCAGAGCGCGCCTCCAAGGCCGGCGTCAAGGAAGTCGTATTCGACCGTGGCGCCTTCATCTATCACGGCCGCATCAAGGCTCTTGCAGAAGCAGCCCGCGAAGGCGGTCTGACCTTCTAAGGAGATTTCCGGCCGCGCGTCTTTTGGACAGCGGCCGGATTTTCACCGGACCGCAAACGCTCCCGCAAGGGAGACCGATGCGGTCCTCGTTTGTTTGCCGATTGCACCCGGAAAAGAAAAAGGAAGAGGACAATGGCACAGGAAAGAAGGGGTTCTCGCGAAGATCGCCAGAGCCGCGAAGAGCGCGACAGCGAATTCGTCGACAAGCTTGTCGCGATCAACCGCGTCGCCAAGGTTGTTAAGGGTGGCCGCCGTTTCGGTTTCGCCGCTCTCGTCGTCGTCGGTGACCAGAAAGGCCGCGTAGGCTTCGGTCACGGTAAGGCACGCGAAGTGCCGGAAGCGATCCGCAAGGCAACGGAAGCCGCCAAGCGCGAGCTGATCTTCGTTCCCCTGCGTGAAGGCCGCACCCTGCATCACGACGTCCATGGCCGCCATGGCGCCGGCAAGGTTCTGCTGCGCTCGGCCAAGGTCGGTACCGGTATCATCGCCGGCGGTCCGATGCGCGCCGTTTTCGAAACGCTCGGCGTTCACGACGTTGTCGCCAAGTCGACCGGTTCCTCGAACCCGTACAACATGGTTCGCGCAACCTTCGACGCTCTGAAGCACCAGGTTCACCCGAAGGACATCGCAGCTCAGCGCGGCATCAAGTATGCTACGCTCCAGGCTCGCCGTGCCGCCTCCGGCAACGCCTCTGAAGAATAAGAGGAGTCTGACCCATGGCTAAGGCTACTAAGAAGACCGAAGCGAAGACGGTTACCGTCGAGCAGATCGGCAGCCCGATTCGCCGGCCGGCTGTACAGCGCCAGACGCTGATCGGCCTCGGCCTCAACAAGATGCACCGGACCCGCACCCTGGAAGATACGCCTTCCGTTCGCGGCATGATCCGTGCTGTCCAGCATCTCGTTCGCGTCGTCGACGAGAAGTGAGACGGAGGTTATCATCATGAAACTCAATGAAATCAGAGATAACGAAGGTTCGACCCACAGCCGCAAGCGCCTCGGCCGCGGTATCGGTTCGGGCTCGGGCAAGACCGGTGGTCGCGGTGTGAAGGGTCAGAAGTCCCGTTCCGGCGTCGCCATCAACGGTTTTGAAGGTGGTCAGATGCCAATCTACCGCCGTCTGCCGAAGCGCGGCTTCACGAACATCTTCAAGGCCGACTTCGTCGTCGTCTCTCTCGCACGCATCCAGGCTGCGATCGACGCCGGCAAGCTCGACGCCAAGGCGACTGTCGATGCCGCAGCCCTCAAGGCCGCCGGTGTGATCCGCCGCGCCAAGGACGGCGTTCGCGTTCTCGCCGACGGCGAGCTGAAGGCAAAGATCAAGCTCGAAGTCGCAGGCGCTTCCAAGCCCGCCGTCGAGAAGATCGAAAAGGCCGGCGCGTCGATCACGCTTCTTTCTGCCGCAGCGGCAGAATAATAATCTTATGATATGTCGCCCGGGGTGGCTTCACACCGGGCGATTTTGCTCCCATATGTGGGCCTCACAAGAATCTGCATCGTTGCACCCCGCAGCATGCCGGTTTCGACGAAATCAAGGGTGAGGCATAGGTTGCGCCAGCAATCCGTCCGTAGCCCGATTGTGAATAATTTGATTACTGATTCCGGGTCCGGCACTCGCTCGAAGCGCCCGAATTGGTAGCGCGGAGAATCGCATGGCGTCTGCAGCGGAACAATTGGCTTCCAATCTTAGTTTTTCGACCTTCGCCAAAGCCGAGGATCTCAAGAAGCGCCTGTGGTTCACGCTGGCAGCTCTCCTCGTCTATCGTCTTGGTACGCACATTCCGCTTCCGGGCCTCAATCCCGAAGCCTATGCCCAGGCCTTCCGCGGCCAGGCGGGCGGCATTCTCGGCCTCTTCAACATGTTTTCGGGCGGCGCCGTCGAGCGCATGGCGATCTTCGCGCTCGGCATCATGCCCTATATCTCCGCTTCGATCATCGTGCAGTTGATGACCTCGGTCGTGCCGGCGCTCGAAAACCTGAAGAAGGAAGGCGAGCAGGGCCGCAAGATCATCAACCAGTACACCCGCTACGGCACCGTGCTGCTCGGCGCACTGCAGGCCTATGGCATCGCGGTCGGCCTTGAAAGCGGCAGCGGCCTCGTGGTCGATCCGGGCTGGTTCTTCCGTATTTCCACCGTCATCACACTGCTCGGCGGCACGATGTTCCTGATGTGGCTCGGCGAACAGATCACCTCGCGCGGCATCGGCAACGGCATTTCGCTGATCATTTTCGCAGGCATCGCTGCCGGTCTTCCGAGCGCGCTTGCCGGCACGCTCGAACTCGGCCGCACCGGTGCGCTTTCGACGTCGCTGATTCTCGCTGTCATCCTGATCGCAATGGCCGTTATCGCCGTCATCGTCTTCGTCGAGCGCGCCCAGCGCCGGCTGCTGATCCAGTATCCGAAGCGTCAGGTCGGCAACCGGATGTTCCAGGGCGATACCTCGCACCTGCCGCTGAAGTTGAATACCTCGGGCGTCATCCCGGCAATCTTCGCCTCGTCGCTGCTGCTTCTGCCAGCGACCGTCGCGGGCTTTGCCAACACGACGTCTCTGCCGTCCTGGGCGACGGTGATCGTTGCGGCGCTCGGCCACGGCCAACCGCTCTATATGCTGCTCTACGCGGCGTTGATCGCGTTCTTTGCCTTCTTCTACACGGCCATCGTCTTCAATCCGAAGGACACGGCCGACAATCTGAAGAAGCATGGCGGCTTCATTCCCGGCATCCGTCCAGGCGAGCGCACCGCCGAATATATCGATTTCGTCCTGACCCGCATCACGGTCATCGGCGCGATCTATCTCGTCTTCGTCTGCATCCTGCCTGAGATCCTGGTGTCGCAAACCGGCATCCCATTGGCCCTTGGTGGTACTTCGCTTTTGATCGTGGTTAGCGTAACTCTTGATACGGTGGCTCAGATCCAGGGTCATCTGATTGCACAGCAGTACGAAGGCCTGATCAAGAAATCGAAGTTGCGTGGAGGAAAGAGGGGGCGATGAGACTCATACTTTTGGGGCCGCCGGGCGCGGGCAAGGGAACCCAGGCCCAGCGGATCGTGGAGAAGTACGGCATACCGCAGCTTTCCACGGGTGACATGCTTCGCGCTGCCGTTCACGCTGGAACCGAGGTCGGCAAGCGGGCCGATGCCTTGATGAAGGCGGGCAAGCTTGTGCCCGATGAAGTCGTCAACGCCATCGTCTCCGAGCGCATCGACCAGCCGGACTGTGCGAATGGCTTCATCCTCGACGGTTTCCCCCGGACGCTGATCCAGGCGGATGCCACGGAAGCGATGCTTCGCGCAAAGGGTCTCGACCTTTCCGTCGTCATCGAGTTGAAGGTCAACGACGACGAGCTCATTCGCCGTGTTGCAGGGCGCTATTCATGCGCACAATGCGGCAGCGTCTACCATGACACCGACAAGGCCCCGGAAAGCGAAGGCGTCTGCGACAAGTGCGGTTCGACGCATTTCAAGCGCCGGCCGGACGATAACCCGGAGACGATGACGGCGCGGCTTCAGGTCTATTACAAGGAAACCTCGCCGTTGATCGGCTATTACTACGCCAAGGGGAAGCTCAAGAGCGTGGACGGCATGGCCGACATAGACCACGTCACTGGCGAGGTCGATACCATCCTTTCGAAGCTTTAAGGCTTTGAAAATAAACTTGGCGGGACCGGTTGCCTTTCAGCGCTGATTCCGCTAAACACCGCGCCAACTCGCGATATTCGATGCGATCGGCGCGGATTTCCCAAAGGAAGTCCGGGTTCGGTCGTTTTGACATGTTACGAACCCAAATTTGAACGAGCGGCCCTTCGGAGGGCGGCATAATCGAAGCCCTCTTGCCGGATGGCAACTGGAACTCAAGGAGAATAGGCGTGGCACGTATCGCTGGCGTCAACATCCCGACTGCGAAGCGCGTCGTTATCGCGCTGACCTACATTCACGGGATCGGTTCGAAATTCGCACAGGAAATCGTCGAGAAGGTCGGCATCCCGGCTGATCGCCGCGTGCACCAGCTCACGGACGCTGAAGTTCTTCAGATCCGCGAAACGATCGACCGCGACTATCAGGTCGAAGGTGATCTTCGTCGCGAAACCTCGATGAACATCAAGCGTCTGATGGACCTCGGCTGCTACCGCGGCCTGCGTCATCGCCGCGGCCTGCCGGTTCGCGGTCAGCGCACGCACACCAATGCCCGCACCCGCAAGGGCCCGGCAAAGGCGATCGCTGGTAAGAAGAAGTAATTTCCGGGAAACCGGGAGTGGGAGGCTGGCGGTCTGCGCCGGCCTCTTTTGAGTTTGGGGCGGGGCTGCAAGGCGCCGTTCCGGTGTAGCCGCTGGCATTACGGCGGTGAAGATATCCAAGAAAGGGATACAATGGCCAAGGAAGCCGTCCGCGTTCGCCGTCGCGAACGTAAAAACATTTCGTCGGGTGTGGCTCACGTCAACTCGACCTTCAACAACACGATGATCACCATCACTGACGCGCAGGGCAATGCAATCGCCTGGTCGTCCGCCGGTGCCAAGGGCTTTAAGGGTTCGCGCAAGTCGACCCCGTTCGCGGCCCAGATCGCTGCTGAAGATGCTGCCAAGAAGGCGCAGGAACATGGCATGAAGTCGCTGGAAGTCGAAGTTTGCGGTCCGGGTTCTGGTCGTGAATCCGCTCTGCGCGCGCTCCAGGCTGCCGGTTTCATGATCACGTCCATCCGCGACGTGACGCCGATCCCGCACAATGGCTGCCGCCCGCGCAAGAAGCGCCGCGTCTGATCATCGCCACTCACAACACCGGTGAGCGTTTTGTTGACGCTCCCGGTGCTTCTCAAGCTCGGTTGCCACGATTGGATGGTGGCAACGAACGGAAGGCAAAAAAATGATCCAGAAGAACTGGCAGGAATTGATCAAGCCGAACAAGGTCGAGTTCTCTTCGAACTCGCGCATCAAGGCGACGCTCGTTGCAGAGCCGCTGGAGCGCGGTTTCGGCCTGACCCTCGGCAACGCGCTTCGTCGCGTTCTGCTCTCGTCGCTGCGCGGTGCCGCTGTGACGGCCGTGCAGATCGACGGCGTGCTGCACGAATTCTCCTCGATTCCGGGCGTCCGCGAAGACGTGACGGATATCGTGCTCAACATCAAGGAAATCGCCATCAAGATGGATGGCGACGACGCAAAGCGCATGGTCGTCCGCAAGCAGGGCCCGGGCGTTGTGACGGCTGGCGACATCCAGACGGTCGGCGATATCGAAATCCTCAACCCTGAGCATGTCATCTGCACGCTCGACGAGGGCGCCGAGATCCGCATGGAATTCACCGTCAACAACGGCAAGGGCTACGTTCCGGCCGAACGCAATCGTGCGGAAGATGCTCCGATCGGCCTGATCCCGGTCGACAGCCTCTATTCGCCGGTCAAGAAGGTGTCCTACAAGGTTGAAAACACCCGCGAAGGACAGGTTCTCGACTACGACAAGCTGACGATGACCATCGAAACCGATGGCTCCGTTTCCGGCGAAGACGCCGTCGCTTTTGCGGCGCGCATCCTCCAGGACCAGCTTGGCGTCTTCGTCAACTTCGACGAGCCGCAGAAGGAAGCCGAAGAGGAAGCAGTCACCGAACTCGCTTTCAACCCGGCGCTCCTCAAGAAGGTAGACGAACTCGAACTGTCGGTCCGCTCGGCAAACTGCCTGAAGAACGACAACATCGTCTACATCGGCGACCTCATTCAGAAGACCGAAGCAGAAATGCTCCGCACGCCGAATTTTGGTCGCAAGTCGCTGAACGAAATCAAGGAAGTTCTCGCTTCCATGGGCCTGCATCTCGGCATGGAAGTGCCGGCATGGCCGCCTGAGAACATCGAAGATCTCGCCAAGCGGTACGAAGACCAGTACTAACCATCAAACGGCGGGCGAGATGCCTGCATGTGAAGGAGAATAGCAATGCGCCACGGTAAAGCCGGCCGCAAGCTGAATAGAACCGCAAGCCACCGCAAGGCGATGTTCGCCAACATGGCGGCTTCGCTCATCACGCATGAGCAGATCGTGACGACCCTGCCGAAAGCAAAGGAAATCCGTCCGATCGTTGAAAAGCTCGTTACCCTCGGCAAGCGCGGCGACCTGCACGCTCGCCGTCAGGCGATTTCGCAGATCAAGGACGCCGCAGTCGTTTCGAAGCTTTTCGACACGATCGCTTCGCGCTACGCAACCCGCAATGGCGGCTACCTGCGTATCATGAAGGCCGGCTTCCGCCAGGGCGATAACGCCGCTCTCGCCGTCATCGAATTCGTTGACCGCGACACCTTCGCCAAGGGCGCAGCCGACAAGGCCCGCTCCGCCGCCGAAGAGCAGGCCGTCGCCGCCTAATATTGTCCGGTTCACCGGAAGCAAGCAGCCGGGCTCGAGAAGCCCGGCTTTTTTTGTTTGTCGCTTTTGGACGTGTTGAACGCCGATTGCGCTATGCGAAACTGACGCGGCTGGCGATTTCAACGCCGTTATAGCCTGACACTGCAGGCTCACGCGGCGGTCGCCGCCGCCCGGCTGTCTTGCCGTCCTTGCCCGCGCTTCCTGCTGCGGGCGATCGGCCTCCAGGAGCGGTAGAGGATCAGCAGGATCAGAAGGCCGACATAGATGTATTGCTCGGGGCCTAAGACCTTGGTCGAGAGGGCGAAGTGCAGCGCGCCGCAGGCTGCGACGATGTAGACGAGGCGGTGGAGGCGG
Organism: Rhizobium sp. USDA 4016; assembly: GCF_056279705.1. Taxonomy (NCBI): domain Bacteria; kingdom Pseudomonadati; phylum Pseudomonadota; class Alphaproteobacteria; order Hyphomicrobiales; family Rhizobiaceae; genus Rhizobium; species Rhizobium sp. USDA 4016. Next base: position 2,321,970 of record NZ_JBWCCY010000004.1, on the reverse strand, counting down.
ACCCAAGCCGGGCCGAGGCGGCGGATCGAGAAATTGTTGGATGTCAGCGCAAGCGGAATGAGCAGCGTCAGGCCCGCCATGCCGAACATGATGAAGGGCCGTTTCACGACATCGTCGATGACAGCTTGAATGATCAATTCCTGGTCGAGCACCATGTAGACGGTGAAATGCATTGCGACATAGTAGAAGCAGAGCAGGCCGAGGCAACGGCGGTAGCGCAGGTAATTCCAGCCGAAGAGATCGCGGGCAGGGCTGACGGCGAGCGTCAGGATCAGGAAGCGGATCGCCCAGATGCCGAGAAACAGTTCGAAGGTCTTGACCGGATCGGCGCCGAGACCGTCCGTGGCGCCGAGGTAGAAATACCAGGCGGCGGGCAGGAGCCCCGCCACGTAGAGCAGCCAGACGGATGCCGGCTGCCAGCGTTTCGCAAGCGTCAGCGAGAAATCCGTCATCAGAAATTCGCCTTCAGGTCCATACCGGAATAGAGGCTTGCGACCTCATCGGCGTAACCGTTGAAAGGCAGCGTCGGATGGCGGCTGGCGCCGAAGAAGCCGCTTTCGCCGATGCGCCGTTCGCTCGCCTGGCTCCAGCGGGGATGATCGACCGCCGGATTGACGTTGGCATAGAAGCCGTATTCCTGCGGGTTGGTGACCTGCCAGGTGTTCTCCGGCTGCTGGTCGGTGAGCGTGATCTTCACGATCGACTTGATGCCCTTGAAGCCGTATTTCCACGGCACGACGAGGCGGATGGGCGCACCATTCTGGTTCGGCAGCGTTTCGCCATAGAGACCGACGGCAAGCAGCGTCAGCGGGTGGCGGGCCTCGTCGAGGCGCAGGCCCTCGACATAAGGCCATTCGAGTGACTGGAAGATGCCTTTCTGGCCCGGCATTTCGTCCGGCCGGACGACGGTTTCAAAGGCGACGTACTTGGCGCTGCCCAGCGGCTCCACCTTGTCGAGCAGGGCTGCAAGCGGGAAGCCGTCCCAGGGGATCACCATCGACCAGGCCTCGACACAGCGCATGCGGTAGACGCGCTCCTCGATCGGAAATTCCTTGATCAGGGCCTCGATATCGAAGGTGCCCGGTTTGCCGACCATGCCGTCGACCTTAACGGTCCAGGGCAGGGGCTTGAAGTCGCCGGAAAGGGCCGCGGGATCTCCCTTGTCGAGGCCGAATTCGTAAAAGTTGTTATAGGTCGTCACATCCTTCAGCGGCGTCGTTTTTTCATCGACCTTGTACTTGCTCTCGATGACGGAAAGTGCCGCAGCGCTCGCCTTGCCGGCCCCATAGAGCGCCATGGCGCCGAGCGTTGCAGCCCCAAGGAACTCGCGGCGGCGGAGATAGACCTGGCGCGGCGTGACCTCCGAAGACGGGATCTTTGGCGGATGATAAGCCGGCATTTCGAAATCCTCCTGGGCGGGAACGGCCCGATATCTCAATAAACGCATCAGCAGCGTCTTTGGATGACTGTGTAGGCCTTGAAGATTGCTTTCGGGAAGCCAATTTTTTGTGTTCGGGTGTGATGGAATAGACTGTAACAAAAGGCTGCGATCCACCGTATATGCCAGATGGGCGCAAATGGGCGGCGTACCGGATTTGCCCTTGCCGGTAGTGACAGTCCCGGCTGATTGGATTAGGACAATTCCAAAATGCAGCGGCTGCCCGGCCTGCAAGCTTTCTTGCCGTCCCGCATCGTCCGCGCAATTTCCGCAGATCAAGGAAGAAACCGATGCCAGCTTACCGTTCCAGAACCACGACTCACGGCCGCAACATGGCGGGCGCGCGCGGCCTTTGGCGCGCGACGGGCATGAAGGACGCGGATTTCGGCAAGCCGATCATCGCAGTGGTGAATTCCTTCACCCAGTTCGTGCCTGGCCACGTGCATCTGAAGGACCTCGGCCAGCTTGTCGCCCGCGAGATCGAAGCGGCCGGTGGCGTTGCCAAGGAATTCAACACGATCGCCGTCGACGACGGCATCGCCATGGGCCATGACGGCATGCTCTATTCGCTGCCGTCGCGCGAACTGATCGCCGACAGCGTCGAATACATGGTCAACGCCCATTGCGCCGACGCCATGGTCTGCATCTCGAACTGCGACAAGATCACCCCCGGCATGCTGATGGCGTCGCTGCGCCTCAACATCCCGTCGGTCTTCGTTTCCGGCGGCCCGATGGAAGCTGGCAAGGTCGTGCTGCAGGGCAAGAAGCATGCGCTCGATCTGGTCGATGCCATGGTTGCCGCCGCTGACGACAAGATCAGCGACGAGGATGTTCAGACGATCGAGCGCTCAGCCTGTCCGACCTGCGGCTCGTGCTCCGGCATGTTCACGGCCAATTCCATGAACTGCCTGACAGAAGCGCTCGGCCTGTCGCTGCCCGGCAACGGCTCGACACTTGCAACCCATGCCGACCGCAAGCGCCTCTTCGTCGAGGCCGGGCACCTGATCGTCGATCTCGCCCGCCGATACTACGAGCAGGACGACGTCAAGGCGCTGCCGCGCACGATCGCTTCGAAGCGGGCCTTTGAAAACGCCATGGCGCTCGATATCGCCATGGGCGGCTCGACCAATACCGTTCTGCACATCCTGGCTGCCGCCCATGAAGGCGAGGTCGATTTCACGCTGGCCGACATCGACGCGCTGTCGCGCCGCGTGCCGTGCCTTTCCAAGGTCGCGCCGGCCAAGGCCGACGTGCACATGGAAGACGTCCACCGCGCCGGCGGCATCATGTCGATCCTCGGCGAGCTGGACAAAGGCGGTCTGCTCAACCGCGACTGCCCGACCGTTCATGCCGAGACGCTGGGTGACGCCATCGATCGCTGGGATATCACCCGCACCAGCAGCGAGACGGTTCGCGACTTCTACCTCGCGGCCCCCGGCGGCATCCCGACCCAGGTCGCCTTCAGCCAGAACGCCCGCTGGGAAGAGCTGGATACCGACCGGGAAAAGGGCGTCATCCGCTCGGTCGAGCATCCGTTCTCGAAGGATGGCGGCCTGGCTGTCCTCAAGGGTAACCTCGCGCTCGACGGCTGCATCGTGAAGACGGCGGGCGTCGATGAATCGATCCTGAAATTCTCCGGTCCGGCCAAGGTCTACGAAAGCCAGGATGCTGCGGTGAAAGCCATCCTCGGCAATGAGGTGGTCGCGGGCGACGTCGTCGTCATCCGCTACGAGGGCCCGAAGGGCGGCCCCGGCATGCAGGAAATGCTCTATCCGACGAGCTATTTGAAGTCGAAGGGCCTCGGCAAGGCGTGCGCGCTGATCACCGACGGCCGCTTCTCCGGTGGCACCTCCGGCCTCTCGATCGGCCACGTTTCGCCGGAAGCGGCGAACGGCGGCACGATCGGCTTGGTGCGCCCGGGTGACGTGATCGATATCGACATCCCGAACCGCACGATCAGCCTGCGCATCAGCGACGGCGAACTTGCGACCCGCCGTTCCGAGCAGGAAGAGAAGGGCTGGCATCCGGCCGAACACCGCAAGCGCAATGTCACGACGGCGCTGAAGGCCTATGCGGCTTTCGCGACGAGCGCGGACCGCGGCGCGGTGCGCGATCTCGGCGGCCGCTGAGGAACTGCAAGACTCAATCAGGAGACGGCGCGTTGCGGAATGCGGGCGCCGTTTTGTTTGTCTGTTCAGAGTAGTGCGGAATATCTTCCTTTGCAGATAAGGTGTCAGAGCGGTCTGCCGCTCGCACCTTGTCAGTAAATCTTAGATTCGATGGCGAAGTAGTGCAGCCTTGAAGGGCACGGCAACTATGCGCCCCCAAGACGGTCGTTAAGACACCCGGTTTGAATGATGCGGAGCTGGCGCGCGAAAGCCTCGCCCATCTGGAGCGGTATATCCGCCTCCTTTTTCGTGTTGCCGAGGACATGGCGTGAGCGAGATCGACCGAAACTCCATCAAACGCATGTTCTTCCGCCTCTAGGATCCACCGCGTGCAGCCCGATACGACTCCAAACGCCGTCAACCCATAAGTCCGTACCGCCCTAAGACCGCAATCTGGCAGCTAAAGGATAATCCGTTCATTGAGGCGCTGTGCAAAGAATGGGGGGACGACAGCCTGTCTGACCAGGACGGCGGCGCGGGTTGCTCATCGCTTCGTATTTCGATCCGGCAGCTTCGCGCCCCCCAACCGGCCATTCCCGCAAGTTCTGTGTGCGTCACGCCCGACTCGCCCGAACGCTCAGCCACCGATCATGGGGCTTTCCGACGCACCGACGTACCTCGCTGACGATCCAGCCGGCGTCTGTGAGTGCGGACCGCAGGGCAGACTCGCGCCAGTACGTCTCGACGTAGCGCCGGGGCGCTGCAGCACTGCCGTGTGTGGACACATCCTCGCCTTCGCCCTCTCTAACCGAGGCGTGCAACCGGCCACCGGTCCGGGTCGCCTCGGCAAGCCGTCCAAGCACCGTGCCGAAATCCTCGCGCGCGACATGAATCAGGCAGGCACAGGCCCAGATCCCGTCGTACGGCGTGCCGGGACGCTGCGGGTCGGCCAAGTCTTCGGTCAGCGGGTCCAACAGGTCGGCCCCGAAGCCTCTTACGCGAAGCAGTTCGACGAAGCCCTTTGAAATGTCGGTGCGCCGGACGCTAATTCCCCGCTTCTCAAGCTCAAGTGCATCTCGCCCGCCACCGCTTCCGATCTCCAGCACCCTGCCCGAGCCGCCCAGCTCGGTCACGAATGCATCGATCTCTGTTGCGACCCATTCGGGCATCGCCGCGGCCTCGGCAGCATACTCCGCCGCGACCGTATCATAGGACCGCACGGTATCCAGGTCGGTGCTCATGTTAGCGCTCCTCCTTCAAGACAAGAGGCCTGATGAGCGAGAGGCCCATCAGCCCGTTGCGCCCTTCACGCTTCGGCAGTTGGTGACATCGCGGGCGATTTGCTTCCCAGCTTTAGCAGAAATGCGGTCAGAGACACCACCGACCGAGCCAATGCTGCCGGGCGGCAATGCGCTTTCATTTCCGCCATTCAGACCACCGTTGCAGCTTCCCGAAAGCTGACGGTCTGCTAAGCCGGCACTAAGGCCTCGAATGGGGTGGTAGCGGTTACGCCGCCGGTCACAGGTCCTGGAACACCGCCCAAGGCGTTGATGTTAATGCGAGCATCCAAAATATCAAGCAAGTACTCCTTCGCGGCCTCGTCTAGGCTATCCGCCCGCGTGGTCGTTGCCACCGTGCGCGGCGATGAACATGGCGACGGCCGACCGGCAATAGGATTCGATTTCGTTGTCGTCCTCTGCTCTCGCCTCATCGAAGCGTGCGATAATCAGGAGATCGGATCCTTTGAAAAGCGCGGCAAACAAGCGGGCGGACCGGAGAGGATCGGGCACGTTCAGAACCGCCTTCGCGTGCAACTGACGCAACAGGGCCTCGATTTGGGCGATGATATGGGCGGGGCCGTCTTCGTAATGGAGCTTGCTTAACGACTTTTGATTCGTCTTGTCGGCCATGATCATGGCTTCGACACTGCGGACGTCCGGGCTCAACAGCGTGCGAAGCAGGGATGATCCCACCGCCATGAGCTGATCTTCGGCCGAACCGTCGACGCCTTCAAAAAGGGCCTGTGGTGCAAACTGATGGCAGCGGGCCGCGATGGCCGCGCTGAACAGCGCCTCCTTGTTCTCGAAGTGCCGATAGATGCTGAGCTTGGATATCTTCGCTCGCTGGGCGACCTTGTCCAATGTCGTCGCTTGAAAACCCAATTCCACAAAGAGTTCGCACGCGGCGTCGACTATCGTTTGGCCAAGCGCCTCGTTGGCGGGCCGGCCGCGCTGGGCCTGGCTATTTTCGGTCACGACAATTCCAGTACTTGACAGTATCCTAATTCTTTAATTACGATACCATGTAGTATCCAAAATGTGCAAGCCAATGGGTGGGTTTCAACCATGTCCTCTAAATCAAATTTCCCGGGCCGCCCGGCGATATCGAATGCGGGCATCGTCCGGTCGGTCAACACAGTGATGGGCGACTTTCTCGCCGATGCCGAGGCCCTGCTCGCTGCCCGTCTCGAGCGCGTATCGCTGGATGATATTGCGCGCCAGGCTCAGTACCCCCTCCAACCACAACACGGAGCCCATCACCATGGATGACGTCATCATCATCGGCGGCAGCTTTGCCGGTCTCGCCGGCGCCCTGCAGCTCGGCCGTGCCCGCCGCAAGGTCACCGTTCTCGATACCGGCCTGCCGCGCAACCGCTTCGCCGGCCACTCGCATGGCCTGCTCGGCCACGATCACAAGCCGCCGCTGGACATCCTGGCCGAGGCGCGGCAGCAGCTGGCGCGTTATCCCACGATCAGGCTGGTCAATGCCCGGGCCGACAGCGTCTCCGGCGCCGTCGACGATTTCTCCGTCCTCACTGGCGATGGCGCAAGCCTTGGGGCGCGTCGCCTGATCCTGAGCTATGGCGTCGCCGACCAGATGCCTGATGTGCCGGGCTTTGCCGAAAGCTGGGGCACATCCATCGTGCCCTGCCCCTATTGCGACGGCTTTGAAGTCGCCGGCCAGCATTGGGGCCTCGTCTGGTCCGGCCCGCAGTCGCACAATCAGGTCAGGCTGTTCCACGATTGGACCGACAGGTTGACGCTCTTCGCCGATGGTCACGACATTCCGCCCGATATCCGGGCCGATCTGGCGCGTCGCAACATACCTGTCGTCGAGGGCCGGATCACCGAGATCGCCCGTCACGGGGGCCATAGCGCCACCGTCAAGCTCGATACCGGCCCCGATGTCGCGGTCGACATCCTGTTCGCGCATCCGCGCAACAAGCCGTCCGCAAGCCTGCATGAATCACTGGGTCTCGCCACGGTCGATACGCCCCTCGGCATCGCCCTCAAGGTCGACGAGCGCCGCGAAACCAGCATGCCCGGCATCTACGCCGCCGGCGACCTCGCCAACCCCCTCATGCCCTCGGTCACCACGGCATCATGGCAAGGCGCGATGGCGGGTATCTTCGCCCAGCAGTCGATGCTGGTTTGAGAGCACAGATTGGAGATGAGCATGGCCGTCGAACCGGACAGCGCGGGTGTGCGCTTCCCTCCGCCCTTCGTCTATCTGGGAGCGCTGCTGTTGGGGCTGGCGGCGGAGCGGTTCGTCACCCTGCGCTCTTTCGGCATCGACTGGCGGTTGCTGGTCGCGACGGGCGCGCCGCTGTTCGTTGCCGGCGCGGCGATGATGCTTGCGGCGGCGGGGCTGTTCCGGCGGCTGGGCACCAACGTTCCGCCGTCGCAGCCAACGACCCTCATCGCAACGACCGGTCCGTATCGGTGGACCCGCAATCCCATGTATCTCGGCATGGCGCTTATCTATGCCGGCCTTGCGATCGGCTTCGACGGGCCGATCGCCTTCGCCTTGCTCCCGTTGGTGCTGATCGCGATCCAGACGCAGGTGATCGCCCGCGAGGAGCGCTATCTCGAAGCGAAGTTCGGCGACGACTACCGCCGCTACAAGGCCGAGGTTCGCCGCTGGCTCTGACTATTCCGCCGCTGCCGCCTGCGGGGCCTTCTGATAAACCAGCACCGGCTTCCTTGCCGCGAGCTATCATATTCTGAAGGTTGCGGGCCGGTGTCACGGAAAACCGACTGGCCGGCTGACCCCGCAGTACACCCAGCGCCTGAGGAGACGCACATGTCCAAAACCAGAGACACCGAAGCCAGCATCAGCATCTCTCGTCCGACCGCTCTTGGAGAAGCCTGACACACATGGAGTTCGAACACGTCACCTTCGACCTGCCACACGGCACCTTCCACGCGCTGCAGGGTGGTGATCACGATGGTCAACCGACGCTCGTCCTGCACGGCTTCCCGGACCATCCGCCGACCGCGAGGCCCTTCCTTGCCGAGCTCGGCCGCCGCGGACGTCACGTCGTCGCACCCTGGCTTCGCGGTTACGCGCCGTCCCCGACCGCAGGGCCGTTCGACATGGCAGCCCTTACCAGCGACGTGCTCGCGCTGATCGACCGCTGGTCTCCCGGGCGAGCCGTGGAGTTGGTTGGCCACGAATGGGGCGGCGCGATCACATACGATGCTTGCGAAAGGGTGCCTGGCACGTCGACCTCTACGACCGCGTGGACCTCATTCCGTTCGACAAGCTGTCCACGTTCTTCGATCAGCATCTCGCGGCGTGATCCAGCGTCTCTTCCGCGAGACGGTGGGAGGCCCGCAAAGAAAATCCGGGCCTCAGCCCGTTACGTGCTTTGCATGAAGCGCCGCTGGAAGACCCATTCGTCACCTTCTCTAAATGGCGCACAGCTAGGCGGACCGCAAAGCTTATGCTGGCCTTTAGATAGTGCGGCGCGGCGCGTGCGGTCTTGACCCAGGTGCGGGCTCTGATCGAGAGTTGACAGGCACGGCTATAGCGGCCGGTTGATGTTCTTGTAGGTCTCGCCGAGCTGTTTCATTCGCTCGTCATAGGCGGCCTTGATGCAGGCGGCATCAGCCCTGCATTCCTGCCGCTTCTTCAGCCAGGCCGTTTGCTCGTCCTGCAGCGTGCCGCGCGAGCCCATGGCGAGCAGGCCTGAAAGAAGATCGAACGTCGTCGTCATCTTCACGTCGGCATCATTGAGCGCGCGGTTGTCGCAGATCACCTTTTCGTCCGGCTTCAGCTCCTTTGCATCGCAGTCGAAGCTCGCGGCCTGGGCGGCGCCAGAGCTCAAACATGCTGCGGACAAGGCAAGTATGGCAAGGGTGAGGGAACGTTTCATGCAAATCTTCCTGCTTCAGAAAGTAGCGTTTCAAAGGAACGCCAGTACCAGAAAGATGAAGCAGCAAGTCCAGACGGCAAGGACGAAAAGGAGCCCCGCTCTGCTACTGGCCGGACGGCTGGCGCGCAATGCGGCCTCCCTCCGGAGTTCGGCCATGATCTCCGGCGGGACGAGCTTGACGGCCAGCAAAATGCCGAGCGGCACGATGACGAGGTCGTCGAGATAGCCGAGGACGGGCACGAAATCCGGGATCAGATCGATAGGTGAAAGCGCATAGGCCGCCACTGCTGCAGCCGTTGCTTTTGCAAGCCACGGAACGCGTGGGTCGCGGGCGGCAAGCCATAATGCGGCAATGTCACACCTCAGTGACTTCGCCCATGTTTTCGCTTTTGATATCAGTTCCATGCCGCAAGTTCCTCACGTGCTTTCAAACCTGCCTTATTCCTTCATGCTTCCGCCCTCTTTCCTTTCTAGCGTCCAGCGCTACAACACTTTCTCAATACGAATTCAGAAGGGATTCCAATGCAAGGCCTGTTGAAACGCGCTTCCATTTCGCTCTTTGCGCTGGTCGTCGCTTTGCCGTTCGGCGCAGATGCGCAGGACGCGAAGGCGGTGCCGCAAAGCCGGGCGCAACTGCAGCTTTCCTTCGCGCCGCTCGTCAAGCAGACGTCGGGCGCCGTGGTGAATGTCTACGCAGAGAAGATCATCCAGCGCCAATCTCCCTTTGCAGGCGACCCTTTCTTCGAGCAGTTCTTCGGCCAGCAGATGCCGAATCGCACAGAAAAGCAATCCTCGCTCGGCTCTGGCGTCATCGTTGAAGCAAACGGCACAGTGGTGACGAATAATCACGTCATCGAGGGTGCGGACGACATCAAGGTGGCGCTGTCGGACGGCCGCGAGTTCCCGTGCAAGGTCGTGCTGCGTGACGACCGGCTCGATCTCGCGGTGCTGCAGATCGAAACCAAGGCGAGCTTCCCGACGCTGGCGATCGGCAATTCGGATGCCGTCGAGGTTGGCGATCTCGTGCTTGCGATCGGCAATCCCTTCGGCGTCGGCCAGACGGTGACGAGCGGCATCGTTTCGGCGCTTGCGCGCAACCAGGTTGTCAAGAACGAGTTCGGCTTCTTCATCCAGACCGACGCGTCGATCAATCCCGGCAATTCGGGGGGTGCGCTGATGAACATGAAGGGTGAACTGATCGGCATCAATACGGCGATCTTCTCGCGCGGCGGCGGCTCGAACGGTATCGGCTTCGCAATCCCCGCCAACCTGGTGAAGGTGTTCCTGGCATCGGCCGACGCTGGCGTGAAGTCGTTCGAACGCCCCTATGTCGGTGCCACCTTCGACGCGGTGACCTCCGAGGTTGCAGAAGCGCTCGGTCTCGACAAGGCACGCGGCGCGCTGATCGTGAAAGTGACGGAAGGCGGTCCTGCATCCAAGGCGGGTCTGAGAGCCGGCGAGATCGTCACGGCGGTGAACGGCGTTCCGGTCGAACATCCCGACGCGCTTCTCTATCGCCTGACGACGGCGGGCCTCGGCAGCTCCGTCAACCTGACCGTGGCCGAGAATGGCGGCGAACAGCAGGTGGCGCTGAAGCTCGACCGGGCGCCGGAAACCTCGCCGCGCGACCAGCGCACGATTGGCGGGCGCACGCCCTTCACCGGTACTGTCGTCGAGAACCTGTCGCCGCGCGTCGCTGACGAGCTGCGCATGCCGACGGAATCGACGGGTGTCGTCGTTGCCGATGTGAAGGATGGCTCGCCTGCAGCGCGTCTCGGCTTCGAGCCGAAGGACATCATCGTTTCGATCAATGGCGCACCGGTACAGACAACGGAGGAGCTGGAACAGATGGCCGACGCGGACCCGGGTTTCTGGCGCGTCGAGATCGAGCGCGAGGGCCAGCGGATAAGGCAGTTCTTCCGATGAGCGACGATCTCTTCGCACCGCGTGTTCCAGAGGAGGTCGCCAACAGGCGGCCTCTCGCCGATCGGCTCCGGCCACAGACGATTGCCGAAGTCACCGGCCAGGAACACCTGACGGGCGAAGACGGCGTGTTGCGCCGGATGATCGCAAGCGGTTCGCTCGGCTCCATGATCTTCTGGGGGCCGCCCGGCACCGGCAAGACGACCGTTGCCCGCCTGCTTTCCGGTGAAGCGGGCCTAGCCTTCGAACAGATCTCGGCGATCTTCTCCGGCGTCGCCGACCTCAAGAAGGCTTTCGACGCCGCGCGCCTGCGCCGCATGGACGGTCGCCAGACGCGTGCTTTTCGTCGACGAAATCCACCGCTTCAACCGTGCCCAGCAGGATAGCTTCCTGCCGGTCATGGAAGACGGCACCATCATCCTCGTCGGTGCCACCACAGAGAACCCGTCCTTCGAACTCAATGCCGCTCTCTTGTCTCGCGCCCGCGTGCTGACCTTCAAATCGCATGATGAAGAAAGCCTGGAAGAACTGCTGAAGCGCGCCGAGACGGCCGAAGGCAAGGCGCTGCCGCTGACGGCGGATGCACGCGCCAGCCTCTTGCGCATGGCAGACGGCGACGGCCGTGCCGTACTGACACTTGCCGAGGAGGTCTGGCGCGCCGTCCGCGACGGTGAGACGTTCGATACCGAAGCGCTTACGCGCATCGTGCAGCGCCGTGCCCCGGTCTATGACAAGGCACAGGACGGCCACTACAATCTCATCTCCGCGCTGCATAAGTCCGTGCGCGGCTCCGATCCGGATGCAGCGCTCTACTATCTCGCCCGCATGTTCGATGCCGGCGAGGACCCGCTCTATCTCGGGCGGCGGCTGGTGCGCATGGCGGTGGAGGATATCGGCCTTGCCGATCCGCAGGCGCTGGTCATCTGCAATGCCGCCAAGGACGCCTATGATTACCTTGGGTCACCGGAAGGTGAATTGGCGTTCGCGCAGGCCTGCGTCTATCTGGCGACCGCCCCGAAATCCAATGCCGTCTACACCGCTTTCAAGGCCGCCACGCAGGCGGCAAAAGAGAACGGCTCGCTGCTGCCGCCGAAGCATATCCTGAACGCGCCGACCAAGCTGATGAAGGGCGAAGGTTACGGCGAGGGCTATCGCTACGACCACGACGAGCCCGACGCCTTTTCGGGCCAGGATTATTTTCCGGAGAAGATGGGCCGCCAGACCTTCTACGATCCGCCGGAGCGCGGCTTCGAGCGCGATATCCGCAAGCGGCTCGAATATTGGGCGAAGCTCAGAAAAGAGCGCAATCCGCGCTAGTTGCGATCCGGTGACTTTTATGACGCGTGCTTCTGCCCCGCCGGCGCGGCAATCACCTTCACTGCGGAACCGGCAAGCCCGTGATGGCCTTCCATGTCCACGATCAGATGCCAGTGGCCGCTTTCGGGAACGGCGAGCCTGATGGGCGATTTTTTGGCAACTCCGCCAATATACTTGAAATCGAGAACCTCGGTGAAGCGCTGATAGTTCGGCGCCGTCATCAGCCGCACATTGTTCACCGCATTCAGTGTCACCTCGACAACGGTTCCGGCGCGCTGCTCGTGAAGATCATAATGGGTAAAGCGGAAGTTCGGTTTCGGCATCGGTCTTTGCGGATTAAATGTCTGTTGCCGCTAATGTTAGGGGACGCCGGTTAAGGAAGAGTTGGGCTGCGCGAGGGTGTGAAGCGCCGGACGCTTCCCGCTCTGGGACAGCGGGAGCAGTCAGTGCTTCGGGTATCTTACCTCACGACAACTGCCAGAGATTGGCGATGACGACGTAGAGTTCGACAAAGGCAAGCACGATGCCGAAGATCATCAGGATTTGCGCCGTGTGGCGTTCGCGCATATGGCGCGCTCCGGTCTTGTGGCGCGAAGGAGGAAACGAAAAGGGCGGAAACATCAGACGCATGGCGTTTCACCTTTTTCATGATGCCAAAGGCTACCGCCGATGCGGATAGGAAATCCATTCGCGCTCACGGGTGAAGATATAAGAATGTCATAAAGACGCCTGGCAGGTGCCGGAACAGTCTACCGCTGGTTCTCCCGATCGAGCTGCGAGACCAGCGCGAATACCGTTTCGGAGACCGGCGTCGGCACCGACACAAGCCGTCCCAGCGTGACGATCATGCCGGTGAGGGGCACGATTTCGAGCGGCTTTCCGGCCAAAAGATCCTGCAGCATCGAGGTGCGCACTGCGCCTACGTGCCGGGATTGCTCGAGCCGCTCTTCGATGGTGCTGTCAAAGCGGGCGCCAAGCGCGCGGCCGACGGTGCGCACTTCGGTCATCACCTTGCCGACGGTTTCGGCAAGCGCCGGATTGGCCATGATGTCGGTCATCAGGGCTCGCGTCAGGGCGCTGATCGGATTGAAGGCGGCGTTGCCAGTAAGCTTGTTCCAGATTTCGTCGCGGATGCGCTGCGTGGCCGTAATACTGAGGCCGGCGCGGGAGAAGAGCGCGGCAATCGCTTCGAGATCGGCGGATGGTTCACCGGACGGCTCGCCCAGGATGAAGCGGCCATCGTTCGAGAGCTTCACCTGGCCGGGATTGATCACTTCCGCGCCCTGATAGGCAACGCAGCCGATGACACGTTGCGGACCGATCAGGCGCCAGAGCCGGCCGCCCGGATCGAGTTCCTCCAACTGCAGTTCGGCATGCGGGCTTTGCCTGTCGCGGTGAAAATACCACCACGGAATGCCGTTCAGGATCATGACGACACGCGTGCCGTCCTTCAGCAGGTTGGCGATGCCTTCGGCTGCCGGGCCAAGCTGATGGCCCTTAAGGCCCGTAACGATCAGATCCTGCGGCGGAAGCGCCGATGGATCATCCGTTGCGGTGATACGGGCGTTGATCGGCGTCTCGGAGCCGGCTTCGAAGAGGTCAAGGCCATTCTTCCTCATCGCATCGAGATGGGCGCCTCGCGCCACCACGGAGATCGTCGCTCCGGTGCCGAGTCCGGCTGCAAGCTTCACCGCCATGGCACCGCCAAGCGCGCCGGCGCCATAGATACAGATAGTCCTGAAAGGCATTAGGGAGGCTCCGCGATCATTGCTGTCGCGCTAGACTTAGGACGCACTTGCGGGATGGCGAGCGAAATTATCGCTTCATGAACCGATTTTTGACGCCCGCATCAATGGGACGTGACGTCCGCAACAAGCTCATTGCGGCGGAGCTCATCGATCGCGGCAACCGCGTCCTCTGCCGACCATCCGGCGCGGACGGCAGCGGCGATCATCTTCACCTCCACCTCCTGCTCCAGAGCCAGAAAGAGCGGTTCCAGCGCTTCCTGGACTGTCAGAATATGCTCGCGCGGCGAGGCGATAGTCTGGCTTGCGGCTGACAAAGGCATCTCAGCAGTTCTCCTCCGGCGAATTATTCATGAATCAATTCAACTATGCCACCAGGAAAAAAGTTCCATGGGGTATTTCAGAAAGCATACGGCTTGTTCTTTCGCCCTGCCTCTGCCTTGTTGCTCGCTTAGCCTGACACTCGATTCGGTTTGCCGCAACGAGGGCGGGGACGAGAGATGGCATCAAAGGAGAATATGATGACGGACGCCAAAAGCGGGATTTCGGGATTGCGGCCGCGGATCACGGTGATCGGCGTTGGCGGCGGCGGCGGCAATGCGATCAACAACATGATCTCCGAAAATCTGGAAGGTGTCGATTTCATCGCCGCCAATACGGATGCTCAGGTGCTGGCAACGTCCAAGGCGTCGCGCCGCATCCAGCTCGGCGCGCACGTGACCGAGGGGCTCGGTGCCGGATCGCTGCCGGAAGTCGGCCGTGCAGCGGCCGAAGAATCGATCGACGAGATCATGGATCACCTGGCAGGCTCGCATATGTGCTTCGTCACCGCCGGCATGGGCGGTGGCACGGGCACGGGTGCTGCGCCGGTGATTGCGCATGCGGCACGCTCCGCCGGCATCCTGACGGTCGGCGTCGTCACTAAGCCCTTCACCTTCGAGGGCAACCGGCGCCTGAGGACGGCGGATATCGGCATCGAGGCGCTGCGCCAGGCGGCCGACACCGTAATCGTCATTCCGAACCAGAACCTTTTCCGCATCGCCGATGCGAAGACCACCTTCGCCGACGCCTTCATGACCGCCGACCGCGTACTCTTTTCCGGTGTCGGCTGCATCACCGACCTGATCGTCAAGGAAGGCCTGATCAATCTCGACTTCGCCGACGTCAAATCGGTGATGCGCGGCATGGGCCGGGCGATGATGGGGACCGGTGAGTCATCCGGCGACGAGCGCGCGCTGAAGGCGGCCGAAGCGGCGATCGCCAATCCCTTGCTCGACGACATCTCGATGAAGGGCGCCAAGGGCGTTCTGATCTCGATTTCCGGCGGTTCGGACATGACGCTCTTCGAAGTGGACGAGGCCGCAAGCCGCATCCGCGACGAGGTGCAGGACGACGCCGACATCGTCGTCGGCGCGATCTTCGACCGCAATCTCGACGGCAAGTTCCGCGTGTCTGTCGTCGCAACGGGCCTCGACGCTGAGCTCTCCGCATCGGCACCGGATGCCGTCGCTCAGCAGATCCATACGCGCACGCTTCAATAAGACGCAATTTCGCTCCGCCCTCGGCTTTTCCGCAGGCGGAGCGAAATGACTGGCAGTGTCAAGCGGCGGCGTCTGCTTGAAAATCCGTCGAGACGGCGAGTTCGCGCCATTCGGCAAGCTCTTTGGCAACGCTCGCATTCTGCTCCTCGATCTTCGCGACTGTATCGCTGCCGAAGGGCATGCGGAGCGGCGGGCTTGCCGCGTTCGCAAGGGTGATGATGCCGGCTGCGAGCCTTGCCGGGTCGCCCGGCTGGGCATGGTTTGCATCGGCTGCGAAATCGCGCATGTTGCCGGCCGGCGTGCCGATATAGTCCGGGATCGAGGCCGGACTGACCGCCAGCGAGTTGTCGGCGAGGAAATCTGTGCGGAAGAAGCCGGGCTCGACGATCGTCACCTTGATGCCGAAGGGCTCGAGTTCGGCGGCCAGGGATTCCGACAGGCCTTCGACGGCGAACTTGGTCGAACCATAGACGCCCCAGCCCGGATAACCGAAATAGCCGCGGGATGCACCAGTGATGAACCAGACTTTCATGACACGTTCCTTTCAAGCTCTAGGATTTTTGGGTGTCTGCATCTCTGTGCCGACGGGAGGAATTTGACCGAAAACGCGCTGCTGTATAAGATTTGTTATTATCGAAACTATGATGAGTGAAATTCAGCAATGCGCGCCACCGAGCTTTCCGAACTGGCAGCTTTTGCCGCCGTTGCCCGGCACCGGAGCTTCAGAAAGGCGGGCGAGGAGAGGGGCGTCACGGCCTCCGCCGTCAGCCATGCGGTTCTCAATCTCGAGGACAGGATCGGCGTCCGGCTTTTGAATCGCACGACGCGGAGCGTCTCGCTGACGGAGGCGGGCGAACTCCTGAAGTCGCATCTCGATCCGGCCTTCGGTGAGATCACTGCAGCGCTCGATGCGCTGAACCGGTTTCGTGACACGCCCTTCGGCAAGGTCAGGATCAACGTTCCGAATTCGATCGCGCCTTTCGTGATCGGCCGGGTGATCGGCCCGCTGCTCGAAAAGAATCCGAACCTGCAGCTCGAAATCAGCGCCACGGACCGCCTGATCGATATTGTCGAAGAAGGTTTCGATGGCGGGATAAGGTTTGGGGAGCGGGTGACGGAAGGCATGATCGCCTTGCGCATCAAGCCGCGGCTGCGCCTGGTGGTCGTCGGTTCGCCCGCCTATTTCAAACGGCGGCCGAAGCCGGTGACACCGCACGACCTGAAGCGCCATCTCTGTATCCAGAACATGTTCCCCTCCGGCGCGCGTTACCCATGGGATTTCGAGAAGGACGGGCAGGCGATTACCTTCCACCCGGCCGGCCCGCTTTCGCTCGACGACCACGAACTGATGACCCAAGCAGCCCTTGGCGGCGTGGCGCTCGCCTATGTCTGGGAAGATCGCGTGGAGAAGATGATCGCGGCCGGCGAACTCATCCAGGTGCTCGACGACTGGTGCCAGCCGGAAGAGCCGCTCTACCTCTACTACCCCAGCCGGCGCCACATGCCGGCTGGGTTCAGGGCAGTGATCGAAGCGATGAAGGCGGAATAGCGCTAGGCGTTCTGGGTTCTGGGGGCACCTCTTGCCGCGGTGACCTCATCAAGGCAGCTGGCGAGAGGAGCGAGCGGCGGCTCATGCGCGCAGCCCTCAATGGTGCCGGCGCGTCTGCCCCGCCGATTTCGAGGGTTTTTCCTCGTAATCCGATGTTGGCCAGGTGCTGCAATTGCGGCACCAATGCCAAGTGTCTTTGCCCTTGCTTTTCCGATATGCCATGTCCGCCCTCCCGTAGATTGGCGCAAGGAGGTAAAGCCGCAGGGCGATTTCAGGTTGCCTCAGGTGAGCCCCGTGACCGGGCGGCCGACGGTGAGTGCCTTGCGGAGATTGGGGTCGAGCCGTTCGGCATAGACATGGTCCGGTGCCGCACCCAGTGCATCCAGCATCTTCGAGAAGAAGCAGCGGGCTGCCGCCGCCGCGGTGATGTCGAAGATCTCGGCATCGGTGAGCTGGTGCTTTTTCAACCCGTCGACATCTTGCTGCGTCACCGAGGTCGCGTCGCGCACCACTTTGGCGGCAAAGGCCATGACGGCGCGCTCGACGGCATCGATCGGCGCCTTTTCCGTCTCGTTCGCCACGGCCGCCAGCCCGTCATTGGTGAAGCCCTCGCGCAACAGCACGGAACCGTGCGCCAGCATGCAATACGAGGACTTGAGCTCCTTTGCCGCCGCCAGCGTCACCAGCTCGTAGCGCCTGGGGCTCATATGACTGCGGATGCTCGAAAGCAGGGCACCCCAGTTCTCCATCACCTCGGGCCGGTGCCCGAAGGTGCGGTACATGTTTGGCAGATAGCCGTAGTTCGACTCGGCGGACGCGTACATGGACGCGGTCTTCTCGCTGGCGGACGCGTCGGGGGTGTGGATGAAGGGCATGGCTTGATCCTCCTCTATGATGCATGAAGGATAGGCGGAAAAACGCGGACGGCAATCTGCGGGACGGTCTTTGTGCGCGCCGGCGTGCTTGGAGTTCGGCGGAGCCTCGAAATGGCAGGGTCGGCCGCCGCCCGGCTCATGACGCCGGCCATTTCCAATTTCTGACCTCGGGCATGTCCTCGCCATATTCCCGGACGTAGGCGTGGTGTTCGGCGAGTTTCACATGCAGCCGGTCGAGAACGTCCGGCACCTTCTCCTTCAATCCCGGCACGCGCTCGATGGCTTCGATGGCGAGATGGAAGCGGTCGAGCTCGTTCAGCACCGTCATGTCGAAAGGCGTCGTCGTCGTTCCTTCCTCGATGAAACCGCGCACGTGAATGTTTTCGTGGTTTGTGCGTTTGTAGGTCAGCCGGTGGATGAGATAGGGATAGCCGTGATAGGCGAAGATCACCGGCTTGTCCTTTGTGAAGATGCGGTCGAATTCACCGTGCTCCAGGCCGTGCGGATGCTGCTCCTTGGCCTGCAGCGCCAAAAGGTCGACGACGTTGACGACGCGCATTTTCAGATCGGGGATCATCTCGCGAAGGAGGCTGACGGCGGCAAGCGTTTCCATCGTCGGCACGTCGCCGGCGCAGGCCATGATCACGTCGGGCGCGATCGTGTTATCCTCGTTGCTGGCCCATTCCCAGATGCCGATCCCGGCCTTGCAGTGCTCGATCGCCTCATCCATCGGCAGATATTGCGGCTCCGGCTGCTTGCCTGCGACGATGACGTTGACGCGGTCGTAGGTCTTCAGGCAATGGTCGCCGACCCAGAGCAGTGTGTTGGCATCCGGCGGCAGGTAGATGCGCACAATATCGGCCTTCTTGTTGGCGACGAGATCGACGAAGCCCGGATCCTGATGGGAAAAGCCGTTGTGATCCTGCCGCCAGACATGCGAGGTGAGCAGGTAGTTGAGGGAGGATATAGGCTTTCGCCACGCCAGTTCGCGGGTGACCTTCAGCCATTTGGCGTGCTGGTTGAACATCGAGTCGACGATGTGGATGAAGGCTTCGTAGCACGAGAAGAGGCCGTGCCGTCCGGTCAGAAGGTAGCCCTCCAACCAGCCCTGGCAGAGATGTTCGCTCAGGACCTCCATGACGCGGCCGTCGAGGGAAAGATGCACGTCATAGGGCTCGATGTTCTCCATCCAGACGCGGTCCGTCGCCTCGAAGACGCTGCCGAGGCGGTTCGATTCCGTTTCGTCGGGGCCGAAGATGCGGAAATTCGCGTTCTTGGCATTGAGCTTCAGCACATCGCGCAGGTACTGACCGAAAATCTCGGTCGATTGCACGGCGGTGCTGCCACGGTCCCCGATCTTGATCTCGTAATCGCGGATATCGGGGACGGAGAGCTCCTTGCGCAACAGGCCGCCATTGGCGTGCGGGTTGGCCCCCATCCGGCGGTTGCCCTCGGGCGCCAGCGCCTGCAGGTCGTCCTTCAGGCGTCCGTCCGTATCGAACAAGTTTTCCGGCTCGTAGCTGCGCATCCAGTCTTCGAGAATCTTCCGGTGGCCGTCGTCGCCGCGGCAGTTTGAGACCGGCACCTGATGGGCGCGCCAGAAGCCCTCGACCTTCTTGCCGTCGACTTCCTTTGGCCCCGTCCAGCCTTTCGGGCTGCGAAGCACGATCATCGGCCAGCGCGGCATGCCCGCGCCGCCTGAGCGCGCTTGCGCCTGGATGTCCCTGATCCGGTCGAACACTGCGTCGAAGGCGGCCGCCATCTTGCTGTGCATGTCGGCCGGCTCGTGTCCCTCGACGAAGAAGGGCTGGTGGCCATATCCCTGGAAGAGATCGCGCAGATCATCGTTGCTGGCGCGGGCAAGAATCGTGGGGTTGGCGATCTTGTAGCCGTTGAGATGCAGGATCGGCAGCACCGCGCCGTCGCGGGCAGGGTTCAGGAACTTGTTCGAATGCCAGCTGGCTGCAAGCGGGCCGGTTTCGGCCTCGCCGTCGCCGACGACACAGGCGACGGTCAGCTCCGGATTGTCGAAGGCGGCGCCATAGGCGTGGACGAGGGCATAGCCGAGCTCGCCGCCTTCATGGATCGAGCCGGGCGTTTCGGGTGCTGCATGGCTTGGAATACCGCCGGGAAAGGAAAACTGGCGGAAGAGCTTGCGCATGCCGTCCGCATCCTCGGAAATATCCGGATAGATCTCGCTATAGGTGCCTTCGAGATAGGTGTTGGCGACCATGCCCGGCCCGCCATGGCCGGGTCCGCACATATAGATGATGTCGAGGTCGCGGGCACGGATCATCCGGTTGAGGTGCACATAGATGAAGTTCAGTCCCGGCGTCGTGCCCCAGTGGCCGAGGAGACGAGGCTTGATATGCTCGGGCTTCAGCGGTTCGCGCAAAAGCGGGTTATCCAAGAGGTAGATCTGGCCGATGGAGAGATAATTGGCGGCCCGCCAGTAGCGGTCGAGCAAAGCGAGGTCGGCGTCGGAAAGCGCGGAAGGGACGGTGTTCGAGGCGTGCTGTTCCATGGATTCACCTGTTCGAAACGTGTTCAGGTTCAACTCTAGCGGCTTGCGCCGGGCCGGTTCTTGATCTGGATCAACCCGCACGGAGAATAGCGAGCGCCTCGTCGGCGATAACCTGCTCCTCGTCCGTGGGGATGACGAGCGCGGCAATCCTGCTGTCCGGCGTGCTGATGACCGTCATGTTGGCCTCGTTCCCGCCATCGTCGAGACGAAGGCCCATCCAGCGGAGATGGGCGGCGACGCGGCGCCTGATTTCCGGCTGGTTTTCGCCGATGCCGGCGGTGAAAACGATCGCGTCCAGGCCGCCGAGCGTCACCGACATGCGGCCGATCTCGCTGGCGATGCGGAAGCAGAAGAGATCGATTGCCTGGGCAGCTTCCGGCCGCTCGTCCTTCAGAAGATCCCGGGTATCCCCGCTGATGCCGGAGACGCCCAGCATGCCGCAGGCATGATAGAGGAAGTGTTCCAGCTCGCTGGGATCGCGCGTTCCCTTCCGCATGAGATAGAGGAGGGCGCCTGGATCGAGCGACCCCGGCCGCGTTGCCATCGGGATGCCGTCAAGGGCCGAGAACCCCATGCTGCAATCGCGGCTGATGCCGCCCTTCAGGGCGCAAAGGCTGGCTCCGCTGCCGAGATGGGCGGCCACGACCTTTCCGCCGGTCACCTCCGGCGCCTGCCGGTTGAGCGCGCCGGCGATGAATTTGTAAGACAGGCCGTGGAAGCCGTAGCGGCGCACGCCTTCGTCATGCAGCGATCGCGGGATCGCCATGCGCCGGACGAGATCGTCCTGCGTCGCGTGGAAGGCGGTGTCGAACGATGCCGTCTGCAGCATGTCGGGTCGCAGATCCTGCAGCGCGCGGATCACCCGCAGCGCCTGTGGCTGGTGCAGTGGGGCAAGCGGAACCATCGCCTCGATCTCGCAGATCGTCTGCGCGTCAAGCGCTGCGGCCTCACGAAACCGAAGGCCGCCATGGACGACGCGATGGGAGGCGAGCTTCAGGGAGCCGGGTGGCAGTTGAGCCAGCAGGTGATCCAGTGTGCCTTCGATGACCTCGGCAAACCGCTCGCCATTGTCGCCCGAAAGCGGGCGCTCGAAGCTGTCGTCCCCCAGCGAATAGCGCAGGACGAGTGCGCTGTCGTCGAAGTCGATCTTTCCCTTGCCGATCGGCCGGGCGGCGCCTGTGCCGGCATCGAAGATGCCGATCTTGAGCGTCGATGATCCGGCATTGAAGGTCAGGCAGACTGTATCGGCATCCATGCTCGCCTCTCCGCACTGAGGAACCGCCGCCGTTTTCGTTATCTAGGGCCCTTCACCCTCGCGTAAACCACGGCGGTGGCCGGCGTGTGAGACAGCCGGAACTGCCGTTGCGAGCCGGACAGCCGAGACAAGAAGAAGCCCGCCGGAGCGGGCCAAGGTTGGGAGGTCTTCCCAGGGGAACTGGAGTCACCGCCTGATGTTAGGCTACTGCGGGCAAAAATTGAAGTACGTTCGGCAAATTTCCGCGCATTTGGGCAGCCACGGCTTGCCTGCCTCTAGTGTCTCGTTGCTGTTGCGGCTGCTCTGAAGTATCGTCTGGTGCTCATCGACCTCGAGGTTCGGCGATGAAGCGCGAGTGGATTTCCGGTTTGATTGCTGGCGTCGGCCTGTCGGCCGCAGCCGCGCTATATGTCATCAGCCCGTCCAAAGTTTCGCCTGATCAGATCCAGGCCTCGGTCACCCAAGCGCCGGATCTGATCAACCGCGCCTGGGTGCTCCCGGCAGCCGCCACTTTCAGGTCGAACGTCACATGGCAATCGAACGGTTCGCGTTGCGGCCCGGCGAGCGTGGCAAATGTGTTCCGATCGATCGGCGAGGAGGAGACGACGGAAGCCGAGGTCCTCGACGGCACTGGAAAATGCTGGACAGGCGTCTGCATCATGGGGCTGACGCTTGATGAGCTTGCCGAAGTCGCAAAGGCACAGACCACAAGGGACGTTTCGGTCCTTCGCGATCTTACGAGCGAGGCGTTTCACGAGCATATGAGGCGAGCCAACGATCCCGGCCGCCGCTACATCATCAATTTCAGCCGTGAGATGATTTTTGGCGCCGGCGTCGGCCACCACTCGCCAATCGGCGGCTATCTGGAAACCGAAGACATGGTGTTCGTTCTCGATGTGAACGAAGACTTCAAGCCCTGGCTGATCGATCGCGAGCGCCTTTTTTCTGCGATGGACACCATGGACGGCGACAAAAAACGAGGCCTGTTACTGATCGACGAATAGTGTTGTCCGGAGGCGTCATCATCTCGTCATCTTTAAGAGCGACCGTTTGGCATGGACGAGCTTGAGAGGCTTCCATGGATCACCGCGTCAACCATTACATAGAGATCACCAGCCGTATCAAATCGGGCAGGAGGTTCTGCGAGTTCATTGCATCCGGCGGAACGGTATGGGACCAGCCGGCCGGATCTCCATGGCGCAATGTGACGATCGAGGTGATGGAGCGGGAGCGGCGGAACGTGGAGGAGCTGGAACGCATCAGGCTTAGGCTCTATCCCGATCTGGCCGCCGAAGACGTGTCGCCGCCGCTCTACAAGAGCCACTGACAGCTATCGCATTTCGCGTTACACGAGTCGGTCCTGCTGAATGCGCCAGCTATGGTTCGGCTACGGAAAACAGGCTCGAAAATCTCGTTGGAGGGACTACTCCGCCAGCTTCCCCGAAAATGAAGTCGAGAGCTGACGCCTACCAGCTCCTTGGCGTCTTAAGGAGGCAAGCACTATTGACCTCAATCCAACTTGAGTTCGCGTGTAACCCCCATCGTGAACCTGGAGGTGAAAGATGCTTATGCTTACTGACGAAGCGTTAACTGGCGACACGGGCTTTGCTTGGAAGTATCATTCGTCAGCAATAGTTCCTTCATTGGTATGATCTCATGCGAACCCGTCAAATAGCGCTCACGCCAGAGCATCTGGCTCAGGTTCATCGCATCTTGGAGGATACTGGTCCGGACCCAACTTGGACCTATCACGCCGACCAAGACTATAAGGCCATCGTGCAGGGCCTGCTGGCCTCGCATCCTGGCGGGCCGGACGCGTGGCTCTTTGCCTACGGCTCCCTGATCTGGAAACCTGAGCTCGTCCATGTTGAGGCACGCCGCGCTACGGCCCGAGGGTGGCACCGCTCCTTCTGCTTCCGGATCGAGCGGTTCCGGGGCACCAAGCAAAAGCCGGGACTGATGATGTCGCTTGACCGGGGCGGCCAATGTCGGGGCGTCGTCTTCAGACTGCCACCGGACGATCTGGAAAGCCAGTTGGACAAGCTGGTGCGGCGTGAGATCACGGTGAAGCCGCCCAACAACATCCCCCGCTGGGTCACCGTCGAAACGGATAAGGGATCGCTGCGCGCCATCGCCTTCGTGATGAACCGGCAGTCGCGCTTCTACACGGGCAGACTGCCACCTGAGGAGGTTGCCGACGTGCTGGCGGAAGCTTGCGGCCACTGGGGTTCCGGCGCCGAGTATCTCCACAACACAGTAGCGCATCTCGAGGAGCAAGGCATCCGCGATCGCAACCTTTGGCGCTTGCAGGCTCTGGTTGCGGAGCGGATCAGATCCGATGCATAGTGTGGCGCCTTGGGCCGGATGAAATGAAGGCCACGCGGGGACATGCTGCCGTGAGCGCCACAAGACTGCTACTGATCCTGCCGCTGATGGCGGCTTTCGTCTACTTGGCCCTTGTAGGCCTGGTGTTTTTTTTCTCAGCGTGCTCTCCTCTTGCCCGGTGCGAGCGCCACACCTACTCCAGGGCGTGCGCGCGGGGGCGAGAACGTATATATCCAAACGCCCGACGGAGAAGTGCTTCATGGACTCTACAGCCAGGGCGAATTCGACAAGCCCTGCGTGCTGCTCTTTTTCGGAAACGGTGACCTCGTCGACAATTACAGCTTTCTCGCGCGGGCGCTGGCCGCACGCGGCGTTGGAATGCTGGCCATTTCCTACCGCGGCTATCCGGAATCGACGGGCTGGCCGAGCGAGGAGGGGCTGCTGACCGACGGCATCGCCGCGTTTGACTGGCTTTCGGTACGCTCCAAAAGCAAGATCATTGTGCTCGGCCGGTCGCTTGGCACCGGCGTAGCAGTGAACACGGCCGGGCAGGGGCCGGCCTTCGGAGTCATCCTGGTGTCCCCATACCTGTCGGTTCTGTCAGTGGCGCAGACGCATTATCCGTTCTTTCCGGTTGCGCTTCTTATCAAGGATCCCTTCCGTTCAGACCTCAAAATCGCGAAGGTGAGACAACCGAAGCTGTTCATCCACGGTCGACGTGACGAGAGCATTCCCTTATCTTCGGGCGAGGCGTTATACCGCATCGCTCCCGAACCCAACAAATGCTGATCTACGACGGCTCGGGTCACAACGACATTTTTAACGACAGCATGGTGGGCGACGTGATCCGCTTCATCGAGACGCTGAGAAGAGACGTCCCCTAGACCGGTGGCCATTTGAAATTACGGCAATGACCATTTGAAAGCCAAGTAGTGACGGGAAACTCGACGTCCCACCACAAGCCCGCGGGCCGACAATCGGTCCCAAGAGCCCGGCACGACCGCGGGCTCTTTTCCACGGGACCAATCCTTCCCCGCGTTGCTAACCTACGGATCAGTTTCCGCTCATTTCGGCGATCTTGTCGAGACCGGCTTTGTAAATGCCGCTGATGACGTCCTTGGCCTCGCTATCCGATTTGCCCTTTGCGTCAAAGCTGCTTTTCCAGTCCACCCTGGTCCGATCTCCTTCTGCCGAGACGCTGATCGTGGCGCGATAGTTCTCGACGGGAAGCGGCGAATCGATGATGTCATAGGTGTAGCTGGTATCCGTGTGCTCGACGAGTTTCTCCTTGACTGTGCCGCCGTCGGAGGTCGTGAGCGTGCGATAGGTCGCACCACCTTCCTCGCTCTGCGCGCACTTCGATATGGCGGGATGCCAAGTCTGAATGGCGCAGAAGTCGCCGATCTTTTGCCAGACCGCATCCGGTTTGCCCGCCACAGTGGCGGAACTGGCGACCTCCAGCGCGGCGGCCGATTCGACCAGAAGGCCCATTGCTGCAATAGCGCACGCCAGGGTTCTTAGAGTTCTTTTTGTCATCTGCGTGTTCCTCCCTACGATAGCCCCCTCACCATTTTATTTTCTCATGAATGTCGGCTTCCCGATAGCGACGCATGCCCGAAGACCAGTCCGCAGTGCGAAATAGCAACGCCCCTATTGGCGCAAGAGAGCAATGACGAGCTACTTTGGCGAGTGACTGCTTACCCACCCTTCTCAGACCTTCCCTGCGCGATCTTTGGTTGGTATTTCAATCCGGTCGATTTCTGAGAGCCCCACTTTCTGCATCTCACAGCAGAGGCTCAGATGCTTAAGATACAGCCCCGCACTGAAATTCTTGCCCGGCGGCCCCGCAGACGACGTCAGAGGCGACTGACAGCCGGACAAGCAGCTAAGATTGTTGCCCGTTCCAAACGAAAGCGACCTGGCTGGTTGATCGGAGTTTGGGACGAAGCTGTCGTCAATCCGAACGACAGTTCATTCTTCTACCTAGACGACTGAACGAACGCACCGGTACCGATCGAAATGCTCCGTCGTGCAGACGGCAACATCGCTTCGCAGACCAGGACCGTCGCTGGTCTTATAAATGGACCATGAAAGTGTCCGTACCAAGCCGCTGGCTGACGCTGCGTGCGACGAAGCCGTCACCTAGCGAAGCAGCTAGCGCAATGACCTCTTGTTGAGAAGAATCCTTCAATTGCCCAAGGATCAATCCGCACAGCACCCCAAGCTGTCGGGCCACATACTAGGGGCGACCGACGCTGCCAACCACTCTGCCCAAGCCAGACAAAGCTCGTCATCCTCCGATGGTGCGATGCTTCTGCTAACAAGACCGATGACCTCGCCTGCAGTATTGAAGACCGGTCCCCCCGACATCCCCGACGGCCAATTATCCGACCGACGGCGCGCGTCCCTGGCATGAAGCTAATGGATCGGTTGAGGCGGTCGATGTCGTCAGCGCTCCTCTGGCGGACGATGCTTCCGGAACATGAAGAGCAGCAGGAGGTCATAGACGATCTTCAATGCCGCTGCGGCGACGAGGGGCCAGCCGAAACTGGAAACGGACATCAGCCAGCCTGCAAGAAGGGGACTCGACGCTGCCGCCAGGCTCCGTGGAACGGCCGTGACGCTTGCCGCCGCCGCCCGTTCGCCGGGGGTGACGATCGCCATGACGTAGGAGGTGCGGGTCGGAACGTCCATCTGCGACAGGGCGCTTCGTATCAGAAGCAGGACGATCGTCGTCGCAAGGTCCGGAACAAAGGGGATTAGCAGAAGACAAACGCTTGAAGGCAGGTGCGTGAAGACCATCGTGTTCACGAGCCCAATTCGGTTGGAGAGGCGGACCGCGACCAGATAGGAGGCGGCCGAAAAAACTCCGGACCAGAAGAAGATCGCTCCTGTCGCCGCAAGAGATAATCCGAAGCGATGATAAAGCCATAGGGCCAGAAGCGACTGCACGATCAGACCGCCGGCAAAGGCGTCAAGACTGAAGAGGGCGGCGAGTGTCAGGACGAGCGTCCTCGACTTTTGAAGCGGTTGAGCCGGGGATGTGCTGACGTCGGCCCGATCACGCGGCACGCGCCGATACACCAGAAACGACGCAAGTCCCACGGCGGTGTAGAGCAGGAACACCGGCTGCAAGGCCTGCCCGACGCTAAGTCCCATCACGGTCTGGAGAAGCTCTGGAACTCCCGCAGCGAGTGCACCGAAAGCGCCAAAAAGCGAGCCGATCAGGCTGTAGCGCGCAAACATTGCGGTGCGATCCCTGTCGGAGACACTATGGGCGAGCTTGGCATGCTCCAGAGGCAGGAAGACGCTCACGTCGCCAGAAGACGGATTCAGCGTTCCGACGAAGGCCACGATCAACAGTGGCCAGAAGTCCTTCACAAAGAAAAATGCGAGACCCGTCAGCATCATCAGCATCGCGGCTGACAATAGCATCCGGCGCTGGGAGAAATGATGCGAGAGCATGCCCACGGACAGGGTTAGGATGGCCGACCCGGCGAGCGTCGCGGTGGTCAGCACACCGACCTCGAAAAGATCGAAGCCGATGGACGCGAGGTAGATCGGTAACGAAAGGCTGACGAGCCCGTCCGCAAACGCGCGCATTCCGCGCGATGCAAGAAGACGACCGGCGGTCGGGTCCGCACTCGCCGGTAGCGAGACAAGAAAGTACGCTCGTTTCGGCAAAAACGCTGTCACGATCTGATCCTTCCAAGCGCCGTAGCGTCGACGCCGCTTCACCCGACGGCCGACGTGTCCAGGAGCCAAGCTTGAAGCGTATGCGTTTGTGTCCACGACTCAGCCCCATGTCTGCCGAATGAACGCGACGCTATCGCATTAGACTTCCAGAATTCGGTAGCAAATGCCACGAGCTATTTTGAGGTTGGCCGCTTCGAGCCACATCCAGTACTTGATATTGATGCCACGAAGGTCCCGTCACGACCCCAAGCAGACTCTGAAGGAACCTTTAGCCGAACCTCCTCTAGTCTCGCCTGAACCCGAGGCGTAGGATGCGCCAGACCTTTAGGCGGGGGACGCATGGGCGAAGTTCTCGACGTAGTCGTGATTGGCGCTGGCTCGGCTGGGCTCGGCGTCAGCTATTTCCTGAAGCAGCAAGGTTGCGAACATAAGGTGCTTGATGGAGGTCGGATCGGTGAGACGTGGCGAACGCAGCGATGGGACTCGTTTCGACTGAACTCGCCGACTATCCGCTCCGTATTGCCCGGCGATTCCTATCGGGGACCGGACCCTTGGGGCGCGATAACCCACCACGAGTTCGTCTGTTAGCTCGAAGACTATGCGGAGCGACACTGCTTGCCGGTAAGCACTCAAACCTCGGTGAAGGAGCTGACGCGAGAAAATGGGCTTTTTCGGTTAACGACTGCTCCCGGCGTCCTTCTGGCGCGCAACATAGTGATCGCCACTGGCGACCAGAATCGACAGGTCCGGCCGCCGGAGGCGGTAAATTTGCCGGTCGAACTTCGCCAAGTGGACTCTTCGGCCTATCGCAACGCGGCCCAGCTTGAGCATGGCGCGGTGCTGGTCGTCGGCAGCGGTCAGTCGGGCGGCCAGATTGCTGAGGACCTGGCGCTGGCTGGACGCGTCGTGTTTCTGGCGACCAGCCGCAACGGCCGTTGGGTGCGGCGCTATCGCGGAGGCAACATACTTAATTGGCTGACGCTGTCCGGCTTTCTCGACGTCCCGCGCAAGGAACTCGTCCTCCCTTCCGGCAAGGTGCCGGCCCGCGCGCTTGTCGGTGCGACGCACACGATCAGCCTGCAGTCGCTGAGCGCACAAGGCGTCGTGTTGCTCGGCCGCTTCCGAGGCGTGGAAAACGACAGTCTCGTTTTCGGCGATGAGCTCCACGCCAATATGCGATTTGCCGACGAAGTCTCCGCGAACACCAAGCGCCTCGTTGACGAGTACATTGAGCGCGCCGGCCTTGATTGTTCCGGGCCTCTATTTCGCCGGCCTCGATTTCGGATCGACGCGGAAATCAGGCACTATACCGGCTCTCGCAGAGGAGGCGGCTCGTCTCGTGGAGCGACTCGTCAAAGGCGGAGCCACCACCGCCTGAAGGATTGAAAGAGGTTCTCAGCGGTGGTCTGGCATGACAGAGCAGCGGTGCTGTGCTCAACCGCCTATGACGCCGCGTGATTGCAATCCAAGCCGAAGCCGGATTGGGGGTCTTCTCCGGCGCGCTGCAGCAAGCGAGGTCCGTGGGTCGCGACACACTGCTGAGATTGATGCAAGGACTGAACAGGCTCGTTTGCGCTGTCGAACCGTTCGCGGATTTCCGGTTGAAGAGGATCGATGACCAGCAAGCATGTCCCATCGACACGCCGGCGAACAGGCCGAGCGTTGACGCTAGTAGCCTCTTCATTTCTGTTCCCTTCTTGGCGGCGCGCCGTTGAACGAGGCTGGATCGCCGCACATTCCAGCTTCGCCTTATCGTCAAATGCGCGGACGGCGCGGACGAAACTCCCCCGACTCAGCTCCAGCGCTCCGGCGGGTAAAAATGCGGGGCAGAAAAATCATTGGAGCCGACGGACGGGCCGAGAAAACTCTCGTGGGCCGGAGAGCGACAGCCGTCACCACAATTCCGATTCCGAGACCAGCGGACGTGCTCTAGCTTCAGCTTGCCCCCTGGAAAAGACAAGGGGGATCATCCCGCTCCACCGTAGCCGCAGGAGATTGCGTCACCTTGCAAGTCGCTGCGGTTCCTACAGTTTCCAGTAGTAGACGGCGAATCGACTTTGGCCTATCGATGGACCCATGCGATCGTCCTTGGAACATCTGCCGGAAGAAAAGCAGCGCGAGCTTGCCCGCGTCGTTACGATCATCCATGAGGAGTTCGCCGACGCGCTGTCAGGCACCTCAGCCGCCTTCAAGAAGCGCGGCCGGATCTTAAAGATCATCCTCTTTGGCTCGCATGCGCGCGGCAGCTGGGTCGACGAGCCGCACACGATGAAGGGCTACCGCTCCGACTACGACATCCTGGTGCTCGTCAATTCCAAGGCACTGGCAGAACCGCAATACTGGGACAAAACGACCGACCGGCTGATGTGGGACAAGGATGTGAAGACGCCGGTCGGGCTCATCGTCCATGGCGCCAGGGAGGTGAACAACTTCCTGGCCGACGGCCAGTATTTCTTCGTCGACATTCTGCGCGAGGGCATCGTGCTCTACGAGCTCGACGACCGGCCGCTGGCCGAACCAAGAAGGCTTTCCGCCGTCGATGCGTATAGGGTGGCGAAGGAGCACTTCGAAAGGCGCTACCCCGAGGCTCAGTTAACCCTTCGGACCGCGCAATGGCAGGTCAGCCAAATTGGTGAAGCGACTGAATGGGCACGTCTGGCAGCGTTTAGCCTGCACCAAGCAAATGAGCATGCATTTGCGACGGCGCTCCTGACGCTGACGAATTACAGCCCGCCATCGCACAATTTGAAGTTCCTGAGGGGACTGGCTGAAGATCAGGACCGCCGCTTGATCGACGCTTGGCCCCGTGACCAGCACCGCTATACCGCCTGGTACAACATCCTCAACGAAGCCTATGTGAAAGCGCGCTACTCGAAGCACTTCGAGGTCACAGAGGAGGCCCTCGGCTGGCTGCTTGAGCGGACCGAACACCTTCACGAGATTGTCGAGGAGATTTGTAAGGAGCGTCTTTCAGAACTGGAGCAGGCAAGCGCTGCCAACTGGCGACCAAACCTGCAATAAGAAGGTCGGCATCCCATTCGAAACTGACCCCCGTTGGATGAAGGCTCTCACGGCTTGGCGACAGTCTGGAAATCGTGACGTCGGATGAAATCAGCGCGGAATACATCATTCGCTATTTGACGGGGTCGAGGCCAGGAAACGGTCGCCGTTATCGACTATCTGCAGATACTCGACCAACAGCGAAGCAAGCCCGCACTTTCGGACCAGGTCCTCGCTCTTGGAGATTTCGCCAGAAAACTGGTGTTGTCCGCGGGTTCATCTCACAGATTGATTGGTCGTTTGATCCAGAGAGCAAACGCGTGCCGGATATCTGGGACATTCGTCTATGGTAGCCGAAGCTTATGGCGGAAAAATAATGGGACGGTGTATCAATCCGAAATACCGCTCGGTCGTCTACCATATACCATCGACCTGATATCAGACGGCGTGACACCCTCAACTCACTGGCTGCAAATAACAGATAAGCGGAGACTGAGTGTGGGCCGAAAGGAAGCAAATCAATTGATGGACGAAGATAAGCCCGAACTGACTGCCCTTTTTAAGGCGGTGGCCGAAAGCCCAAAGCGCGACAACAGCGCCTATCACAAGGCACTTGCCGAGGCTCGCCAGGCTTTCGAAGCCGCCGAGCTGGCATTAGGCGGAGCGTTTCGCGTGCAGACGAAGACCAAGATGAAGCGCAACGGTGATTACGTCGTGAAATGGACTTTCAAGCGGCATACTGGCGAAAAGCCGAAATCGCGATGATCCCCGTGGTGAATGATGGCAATCGTCTTCCGCGATGCTTCCGACACTCATCCGGCTTCGATGTCGCGGAGGTTATCTGCGTGGCGGTCGGCACGGCTGCCACGGGATTGTAAACTGACGAACGCAGGCCTTCGGCGTCACTCCTCGAACATCTTGAACTGTCGGCTCCGCTCATTTCGTAACCGCGCATTTACCAGCTTCCTATCTGAGCGCAGCGTCATCTTGGAAGCGACGGTTGTTTTTCGTACAACGATTCCACTAACAGGGGTTGTGTTCGTGATCTTCGTTGCCGTTGGACTTCTTATTGCTCATGTTGTTTTGATCGCCACTGGGTTTGGTCTTCGCAATAGCGAGGAACCGTGGGTGCTCGGCCTGATGTTCGGCTGGTACTGTTTCGCCATGCTTGGCTCCATTGCCGCGATCTGGCTTCACTATAAAAAATCGACCCGGCGCGTCGAGCCGTCTTGCTAGATGCAGCGCCATTCAGCTTCGAAGCCAGGCGGTGCGGCGCTCGTGCTCTTTGAGACGGAGCATCTCAAAGCCAATATTCGCGCAGCACTGGCCGAAGCGACGCTCAGTCCGTGGCAACGGAGCTTTCTCTCGGACGTGCTTCACAGGCTGGAGAGATACGGTGGCAGGACGCGCCTGACCGACAAGCAAATGCTGAAACTCAATCAAATTCTCGGGCGCGACGGAACGCAGCGCCACGAAGCGATAGTGGCATTCCGTTCGGCCCCATACCCGCGTCGCTCACAACATCGAAAATCTTCCTTCCTGCCGCGACAGGTCAGGTGGTGGAATAGAAAGTTTGCCCGAGATGCAGTGATTGTGGCACTCATCGCAATGGTCGGCCTTCTTTACTCACTGTTCGAGACCGGCCCGAAGCAATTTTTTCTTGGTACAGCTGGCAAGTCGCCGAATGTGGCGGAGCAGGTCTGGTCATCGTTCACAGTGACGGACGGCGATACCGTCCACGTCGCGGGAGAGCGGGCAGGGACGCGCCTAGTTGGCTTCAACACACCTGAGACCTTCAGCCCTCAATGCAGGTATGAACGGGAACTGGGCAACCGCGCAAAAGAGCGTCTGAAGGAGCTGGTCAGTTCGCCAAACGTGCAACTCACAAAGGTGTCGTGTGCTTGTCCAACCGGTACCGAAGGAACGGACGCGTGCAATTACGGACGCAGTTGCGGCGTCTTGAAGGTCGGAGGACGAGATGTAGGGCAAATCCTGATTGCCGAACGCCTCGCCGTCCCGTTCATTTGTCGGGGAGACCGCTGTCCGAGAACCCCACGGCCGTGGTGCGGGCAGCGATCATTATGATTTTTCCGAAGTGGCCGCTGATAGGTCAAAGCCTTCTTTTTCACTCATCCTCGAAACGCAGCAATCTCCGTGGACATCAATAATGGTAATCTTAGTTCGGCTGTTAAGGGTCGCGCTCGTCACTATCCTATGTATCGTCGTTTTCGCGGCATTATTCGAATTCCTGAACGCCGTTCCGACATACCTTTTTCTCCCGGATCACCTTGAGGGCGGCGATGCGTACGGCAGCAGCAGGATGATGTTTCTTGGTGCGCTCTGGTGGGGAGCGGTATTCCGTGCGCCGGGTTACCTCTTCTACGGGACGGTTCCACTGCTGATCGTCATGGCCGCGACAGAATGGAAATCGATGAAAAGTTGGCGCGAATATCTTGCCATCTGGCTCATCGCAGGACTGCTTGGCAACTGGTTTCCCCGTTTCATACCCGTTAAGGCTTGCCGCGGTGGTGATCGCGGCCGCTGGAGTCAGCTATTTCTATTGGCTACTCGCCGGAAAATCAGCAGGTGATCGGCTACAAGACTGGACGCGGGCGAGCAATGGCGGCGCATTGAGACTCGCAAATTATGTCGCCTATGCCGTCGTGGCCTATCTCGCCTATCAACTGACGGGCTACCTCTTTTACGGAGGAAAGCTGCTCTGGGTTACGTTTGTTTCGGAACCTAGTCCAGGAACGCTCGTGATCGGATCGACGCTGGAGTTCGACACTGCGGCAACGCCTAGAGATGGGAATATCATGCGAGACACATTCGAGCTCTTCCGCCGTGAGACGAGAAGTATCGACATCGTCACATTTCGATGAATTGCTTGACCGAGCACGTTTCATCACGAGAAGTACCTGATCTTGCACCAGCGCGCGCTTTGAGGCGTCGGGTTTTTCGTCGCCTTGACCGACCAGATCGACATCTGGAAAACCCTTGATGCCGCTCCCATCTTGTGATCACGAACTCAGGGAGGTTGCAATGCCCGAACCTGCCGTGCATGCTGTAGAAAACTTACTGCTCGAAATACTGGCACCCACTCGTTCGTCCCACGGCACCATCATTTGCGACTGCTGTCGACGAGCGAGAAGCACGGACGACTTCGATGAGGATTGCTTCGGCATCTGCTGCGACTGTCTGAATTCCGATGCGCTGCTCGTCGCGTTGGAGCCGAGCATGAAGGAGAATCGGTCTTCGCACTTCTAATGAGCGGTCCAAGAACGCGCATGCGAAGGAGCCTCGAATTGGCTCGAGACTGAAGTCCCCATGTTGTCCACCGAAGGCGGCGATCCACGTTCCGCGACGGAGACGATGTTCGGTGTGCTGGAACGTTCACACGCGGGGTTTGGTAGCTTCCACGCTGCAATTGAAGCAACCCGCAGAAATACGGCACAACGTATCTTAGTGCGGCAGATAATTGAGCGCCTACATTCTGTGGCGATAAGTGCCGCTTACCTGTTTTGAAGCGATGCTACGCGCATAGCAGCAATATTAATCTGATCGATTTCTAAAGTGACTGTGTTAGGGGCATTGTCTATGAGGCCGATTACGATCTTCGGGTCCATCATTATTGGGACTGTATCTCTGCTGTCTCTTGGGGTGCTGCCGATCATACTCGGCGGGCTGAACGATGCGGGCCAATTGAGCAAGCCAGGCATCGGCCAAGCGGCGACGCTTGAATTGCTCGGTCTGGCATTGGGGGCCACTGTTGGAGGCTACTGGATGGCGCGCGGCGCCATGCGCCTGAAGACCGCGGCGACCGCGCTCGGATTGGTGGCGGTCAACGTTGCAAACGCACACGCTGAAACAACAGCCGCCGTGTTTCTCGACCGGGCCGCCGCGGGCCTGCTTGCGGGACTTCTCTTTGGAGCGGCGAACACGATCATCGTACGTTCGAACAATCCCGACAGACTTACTGGAATCCTCTGTGGGGCATCTGTGGTGCCACAGATCGGACTTGCATATCTTTTCCCCGTTCTTTTGATCCCGACTTTTGGGGTGGCGGCAGGGCTGTACGCTCTCGCCGCCGGGGCGCTGATCGCGGCACTCTTCGCTGCCACCCTGGTAGACAAGGTCAGCGTCCTCGAGCGGGCGGAGCGACCTGGGAATCGTTTCAGCGGAACGGTGATGTTGTTCGGGGGCGAACCTGATCCATCCCCAACTGCTAAAGAGGTACGAGCATCGGGCGACGGCCATTGTAGGTTACGCGGAGCGGACCGAGGATTACATGCCGATGCTTTACGCCCATTTCGACGTTGTCTAGAGGCGGTTGGCGTCGGCCGTACCGAACTCATCCGGCTGCATCGTTCGGGACAAATCGATGACGAAACCCTCCGCGAACTGGAGCGTGATCTGGATCTTGAAGAATTGAGTGCGATCTCCGCGAAGGCATAATCCGAAGTTACGATTTCTGCAGGCACGGAAACGTCGTGCCGCACCGATCCCCATCGACATCCACATCCGAGCGCTGACATGCGCCGAAGCCGGGCGAACGTAATGCTTGCCCCGTGCTTCTTCAAAGTTCGGCGCGCGCATAGCTTCCAGCCCCGTCCGCAGGCCCGACACTTCACTTCGACGATCGGATCGCGAACCTGAAGAAGGGTCGAGGGAGATCGAGAGGGAGACATGCCCGTTGTCGATTCGGGATCCCAGCCGCGTCGGCGCGTTTCTTCACAACGTGCCTCGTCGTTCAATCTGGCCAGCGCAGACAGGACCGCGCGGCATCCAGTGAGCAGCTCGCGACCCACTTCGGTAAGCAGATGCCGCGACCGGGATCGATCGAAGCGCTCGACTCTCAAACATCGGCAGACTGTCGTTGACCGGGTCCGGCGTCGCATGCAGCTTCCTCGAGGCGCCGTCGATGCTCTGTTCCTCGGCAACGGCGACAAACGCGCGTATCTGGTCGAGCTGTCCGTCAGCAGTCATCCGCCTTCTTCTCAGGACTATCTTATCAGGGTTCTCTCCAGCGCCTCGCGAACCTCGTCGCCGACGTGGATCTCATGCGACCGCTCTGGATAGCCTCCGCTCTCGACATCCCGGGCGAAAGCCCGGAACGCAGCAAGACGCATCTCCTGCAACCGATCTTCCTCCGCAGCGAGGTCAGCGTATTTCTTCGCATGACGAGGATAGTGGCCGCGGTTGGTGCCAAGGACGTCACAGGAGAAAAGGTACTGGGTGTCGCAAACCGCGCCGCAGCCCATTCCCTCGGTCACGAGGGTCGTGTTGCGGGTGATGAAGTCGGCGACCTCCACAGGAACGAGTTCCATCTCCACTGCCCAGGCGCCCGCATTCTCGAGATCCTTCACCTTCTGATAAAGCGCGACGGCTTCCCCGGCGGTTTTTCCGACTGATCGAACGCCGGTCCAAGTTCTCCACCGCGGAACGTACCCAACGTGTCCGGTGACCGGAATGCCTTCCATCGCCATTGCTTCGACGATGCGAAGGCTTCCCGCGAAGTAGACCCCGTCCACGCCGATCTCCATGGCTCTGAAGCCTTCGCTGATCGCCACATCGGGACAGTTCAGAACGCCCTGGCCGTGGCCTGCCTGGATGAAGACATCGGGTGCGGCAGCCCGGAACCCCGGCAGCTTCTCATCGACCTCGCATGTGAACATCTCAATTCCGGCATGTGCGGCGGCCGCGGCTTCCTGCGATGTGTCGACGTGCATCGTCAAGATCTGGCGCTTTCCCTTGAGCTTGCGGAGGCTGGCAACGGTAGGTCTTCCGGGCATTTCTCTTCCTCGAAAATCTTGCTGTCTTGTCAGTCGGCGGCATGAGGGAGAGTGAACGCGGGGATCGCTCGGACTCGGAATCGAAGTGCCCCGGCTGATCAGCCCGCTTGGAAAGAGCATAGGCACTTCCGCATAGGCTCTCCTCCTGCGATTTAGCCTCCCCGTCGGATGAACGATAAGAGCACTAGAAGATGGTCGATGTCTCTCGACTATTCTGATGGGAAACCATCATCGGGGGTCTTGACTCGGAACGGCGCCGTCTTGGGGAGGTGCGACCTCTCAGGTCGGGACCTGGGTTCCCGACCTATAGTTTTCGATCGTCTCTTCCGAGATCACGGAGAAAGGGACTGGGGACAGCGCGAAGCCATCGGTGTAGCGGAAGTGCGCGAGGAGGTAGCCCATCGCCTGTCGAGCCTGTTCCTCCGGGTTCTGGTCGATTGCCAGGGTGAGCACGCCCTCTCTGAGCATTGCCGAGGATTTCTCGGTCAGTTCGTGAGCGATGTAGATCAGCTTCCCAGCCAGGCCGTGCCCCTGGATCGCGGTAGACACGCCCGCGCGTCCGCCCCCGGCATTGTAGATGCCGACAACGTCGTCGTGCTTTGCCAGGGCCTTCTGCACGAGCTGGTAGGTCATGGAAGTCTGGTCCTGTCCTGAGAGGATCTCGGCGATCCTCAGGTCGGGCCGGCGCTCCGCGATCCCCTCCAGGAATCCCTCGACGCGATCGTGGTGGGCCTTGTAGCTTTCAGTGTGGCGCACGACGAGAAGGGAGCCGTCACGGGCGGCCATCTTTGACATGAAGAAAGCCGCCGTTCGGCCCATCCGACGGTGGTCCGCCCCGATATGAGCTGTCCGGGAGGAGTCCGGAAGGTCGTTGTTGATGGTGAGGACCGGAATGCCACGTTTAGTCTTCTCTTCGATCGCAGCGAACAGAGCGGGATTTCCGGTGCCGCTGTAGATTATCAGCGCATCCGCCGTCGACGACTGCAAATGCTGCACGAGGCTGCGGGGTCGTCTCTCGTCGACGGAGTTCCGGTGAAGGATGATCGAGCGGTCGAGGCCACCCGCGATCGCAGTGAAGGCGCGGTTGAGCCTGCTGAAGTACTCGTCGTCGGGCGATCTCAGGATGACCTCGATCCTGACATTGCGATGCCTGGTCGAGGGAAGGGTCCGCTGCAGATTTAGCTGGCGGGCAGCCTCGAGAACCTTCTGCGCTGTCTTCTCGGAAACATTGCCGCGCTCGTTCATCACGCGATCCACCGTCGCGATGCCGACACCCGCCAGGGCGGCGACATCCCCGAGCCTGTTCTTCGGGAGCTTCTGTCTGCGAACTTCCTTTTCCGGATTACCGGCCATATGACATCCATGCGAAGAAAACTGCGCCACACACGTTAGTGATGCGGATGCAGTATTCAAGACAAAGTCGGTATCGCGTTCGGCCGGAGGGTTACTCTCCGGGCTGGTTTGTGGGGTTCATGCGGGCCCGCTTCTTCTCCCACCGCTTTTCCATCGCCGCGTCACCTTCCTTGGTTCCGTCGTGCCATGTCCCGAACCACTTGTCGAATGGGACGCCGCCATCCGCATAGTTCACCTCGAAGTACTTATGGTGCAGGTAGTGGGCGTAGGCATGCGTGTCCATCGCCTTTTCCTCTCCGAGGACGACCTTGTCGAAGCCGATGTGGCCCACGATAGCGCCCGTTCCAGCGACCTGCAGATGATAGAGCGCGATCAGCGGATGGGACGGCACGATCAGCCAGAGGAGGGCGCCCGACCAGTACAGCAGATGCTCGACCGGGTGCATTGACAGGCTGGACCACGGAGTCGGGTTGACCGAGTTGTGGTGGACCGAGTGAACCCACTTGTAGAAGATCGGGACGTGGATGAGCCTGTGAACCAGGTAGAAGTGGAACTCGTGGATGAGGAGGACGAGAACACCCGAGGCGACCAGCCACCACTTGTTGTCTGCCCAGGTGAGCCACGGCACCCAGCCGTTCGAGAACACCCAGAGGATCAGAACCTCATATGCTGTCCAGATCGGCACGCCCGACGTGAAGGTCCGAATTGCGTTGTCGATGTTCTGGCTCTTGAACATGAACACGTCGCTGGGATGTTCGGACGGCCAGCGGCCATTGTACTTGAACTGGTTCGACTGGCGGCGCTTGACGTATAACATGAGTTCCCACGCGCCATACCACACAAGCACCCAGAGCGAGTTTCTCGTAAGGAGGAAGAGGATCCATCCCGGCGCGAGGGTCTTCATTGTTTCGATGCTTGGCGTCAGCCAAGTCCAGAAGACGAGGGCGGTGAGGAAGAAGAAGGCGTTCCAGGGCACGAGGTATCCCGGGAGCCACTTCAGGATGGCGACCGGATTCCAGGGGAAGTGCCAGAGGGGGCTGTCCGTCAGCGCATCGTTCGGGGCCCAGTCGCCCCGCTTGTTTCGCTTTCCAAATTTGGTGTCGTCCATGACGCTCCTCCCGAAATTCCAAGTGCTCGTGCGCTACTGTTGGTGGGAGAATTTTCCGATTTCTTCACTGTCCACTCAATGGACGAAACTGATGGATTCCCATCAGCCAGGCTCTCGAAGGTGACTGATGGGAAACCATCATTATCGCACCTATCATGTGCCCGGGTCTTCGAGGAATCTTCTGGCCATCCGGAGGAGCGGCCGTCGCACGAGAGCTCGCCGCCGCATCCTCCCCGGAAGACACTGCAAGGGAGGAAGTTATGAGCGAATGGATTCGCGTCTGCAACGCAGGTGAAATCGAAGAAGAGGATGTGATCCGCTTCGATCATGCGGGTAGAACCTTCGCGATCTACCGCAGCCCCGAGGACACCTACCACGCGACCGATGGCCTCTGCACTCACGAGAAGATCCATCTGGCCGACGGCTTCGTCATGGACGACACGATCGAATGTCCGAAGCATTCGGGACGCTTCAACTACAAGACTGGAGCGGCGAAGGGTGCGCCTGTCTGCATCAATCTGAAGACCTATCCCGTGCGGGTCGAAGACGGATCCGTATTCATCGAGGTGGCCTGACATGCTGAGCGAGGGCGGCATTGTCATTCTGGGAGCCGGGGAGTGCGGTGCGAGAGCCGCATTTGCGCTTCGCGAGCAGGGCTACGAGGGGCCGGTGACATTGATCGGCTCCGAGCGTCACCTGCCTTACGAGCGCCCACCGCTTTCGAAGTCGACGCTCGTCGACGAGCCGGGCCATCGGTTCGTTGCTCCGATCGACCGCTACGAAATGGCTCGGATCGAGCTTCTACTGGGGCGCACGGCCGAGAGCATCGACACCAGCGCGCGAGAGATCACACTGGACGGGAACGAACGGCTCTCCTTCGAGAAGCTGCTCCTTGCCACCGGATCGTCGCCGCGCCGGATGCCCGGAATCGAATATCCAAATTCCCATGTCAAATATCTAAGGACATACGACGACGCAGTCGAGATCAGGGACCGGCTCGGCCCCGGAAAGTCGTTGGCGATCATCGGCGCAGGATTCATTGGCCTTGAACTCGCCGCGACCGCGCGCAAGCTCGGAACAAGCGTAACCGTCATCGAGGCGCAGCCGCGTGTCCTCATGAGAGGCGTGCCAGAGGCCGTGGCGGAAGTGCTTGCCGCGCGGCATCGGGCGGAAGGCGTCGATGTGCGCTGCGCAGCACCGATCGCTTCCGTGGTTCCCCGGGAGGACGGTGTGACGATCCGGCTCGACAGCGGGGAGACGATCGAGGCCGACATGGTGATCGTCGGGATCGGCGCAGTCCCGAATGTGGCGCTCGCGCAGGCGGCAGGCATAGCCGTGGACAACGGGATCGCCGTCGACGAAATGCTCCAGACCAGCAGTCCCCACGTCTATGCCGCCGGCGACTGCTGCTCGTTCCCGCTGCCTCTCTATGGCAATCGCCGGGTGAGGCTCGAGGCCTGGCGAAACGCCCAGGACCAGGGGGCTGTGGCAGCCAGAAACATGCTTGGCGCTGGAGAGGGGCTTGGCTCTGTGCCGTACTTCTGGTCGGATCAGTATGATCTGACCCTGCAGGTCGTCGGCTTGGCTGATGGCGCGGCAACCCATGTCCGGCGGCCGATAGGTGACGACTCGTTCATCATCTTTCATCTCGATCCAGAGGGCGTGCTTATTGCCGCAAGCGGTATCGGGCAGGGCAACACAATCGCCCGCGACATCAAGGTGGCTGAAATGATGATCGCGGCGCGGAAGAAGCCGAGCGCCGCTGACCTCGCCTCGGCGGATGTCCGGCTGAAGTCGCTTCTCGCTGCATAACAGCCCCGGGCTGACCCCAACTCAGATCGTTCAAGTGTTCGTCGGAACATCGGCTCCGGCGACGCCCAAGTGTAATCATTCCCAGGAGACCCTGATGAACAGTTATGTCCTTACAGTCGCATGCAAGTCTACCCGCGGCCTCGTCGCGGCGATATCCGGTTTCCTGGCGGTGAAGGGATGCAACATCATCGACTCGAGCCAGTTCGACGATCTGGAAACCGGAAAGTTCTTCATGCGCGTCACGTTCACGAGCGACGAGGGCGCATCGCTTGAGGAACTGACCCGGGCATTCGACGCCACCAAGGCAAAGTTCGGGATGACGTCCTCCTTCCTCGCTTCGACCGAGCGCATGAAGGTTATGCTGATGGTCTCGAGATTCGGCCACTGCCTCAACGACCTGCTCTACAGGTGGAAGATCGGCGCCCTGCCGATCGACATCGTCGGCGTCGTCTCCAACCACTTCGACTACCAGAAGCTGATCGTGAACCACGACATCCCCTTTCACCACATCTCGGTGACCAAGGCGAACAAGCCGGAGGCAGAAGCCAGACTTATGGATGTCGTCACCGCATCCGGCGCAGAACTGATCGTCCTAGCACGCTACATGCAGGTCCTCTCCGACGCCGTCTGCAAGAAGATGTCCGGAAGGATCATCAACATCCACCACTCCTTCCTCCCGTCGTTCAAGGGAGCGAATCCTTACAAGCAGGCCTACGAGCGCGGGGTGAAGCTCATCGGCGCAACCGCCCACTACGTCACGGAGGATCTCGACGAAGGTCCGATCATCGAGCAGGACGTCGCCCGGATCACGCACGCGCAGTCCGCCGCCGACTATGTTTCGATCGGACGCGATGTCGAGAGCCAGGTTCTCGCCCGGGCGATCCACGCCCACATCCATCGCCGCGTCTTCCTGAACGGCAACAAGACGATCGTCTTCCCGCCCAGCCCCGGTTCGTTCGCGTCGGAGCGGATGGGCTGATCGGCGGCGGCGCCAGATTTGAAGGAGGAAGCAATGTCAGCAGAAGTGATCGATGGGAAGCGCGTCGCAGCCTCGGTGATCGAGGACCTGAAGAGGGATGTGGTCCGGCTGAAGGCTGAGTTCGGACTCCAGCCCGGCTTGGCGGTGGTGATCGTGGGTGACGATCCGGCGAGCCACGCCTACGTGAATTCGAAGGGCAGAATGGCCAAGGAGTGTGGCTTTCACTCGGTGCAGTTCACGCTTCCGGCGGACACTT
The DNA here is from genome assembly GCF_056279705.1 of Rhizobium sp. USDA 4016. Taxonomy (NCBI): domain Bacteria; kingdom Pseudomonadati; phylum Pseudomonadota; class Alphaproteobacteria; order Hyphomicrobiales; family Rhizobiaceae; genus Rhizobium; species Rhizobium sp. USDA 4016. The sequence goes on along the minus strand of NZ_JBWCCY010000004.1, from coordinate 2,280,216 downwards.
CCCAGGAAGATCTGGCGGAACTTGTCACAAAGTTGAACGGGGATGCGGCAATCCACGGCATCCTCGTCCAGTTGCCCCTGCCAGCCCATTTGAACTCGGAGCCGATCATCCAGTCCATCTTCCCGGAAAAGGACGTCGACGGGCTCCATTTGGTCAACGCCGGAAAGGTCGCCACCGGGGATCTGAGCTCGGCTCTCGTTTCGTGCACGCCTGCCGGAGCGATGGTTTTCGTCAGGCAGGTCCATGGGGATGATCTTTCGGGACTGAACGCCACGGTCATCGGCAGATCCAATCTCTTTGGGAAGCCAATGGCAGCGCTCCTTCTTGCCGCCAACGCGACCGTGACAGTGGCCCACTCCCGCACGAAGGACCTCCCGGAGGTGTGCCGGACGGCAGACATCCTCGTGGCCGCCGTGGGGCGTCCACAGATGGTCAAGGCAGACTGGGTGAAGCAGGGCGCGACGGTCATCGACGTGGGGATCAATCGCGTCTCGGCGCCGGACGGGCGGTCCAGACTCGTGGGAGATGTCGCCTTCGACGAATGCTCGGAGCGGGCCGGGGTGATCACGCCGGTACCGGGCGGCGTGGGACCGATGACGATCGCGATGCTTATGGCCAACACTGTGAAGGCGGCGGAGCGCTCCTCGAAGTCCCGTCCGAGCGTCCAGGTCCGCGCTGAGGCCTAGGGGAATGGCGAGCGCAACGTCACACGTCACTCCTCCGTGCGACCTTCAAGAGCTCCGGCAGATGATCGCGTCCGGCCGGGTCGTCGTTCGGCCGGCATCCAGACGCATCCTGGAGTTTGCGCTCGCCCATCCTGAAGTCATTGCACTCGACAGCATTGCAGACATCGCTGCTCGCAGCGGGACCACACCTACGACTGTGTGCAGGCTCGGCGAACTGTTCGGATTCGCCTCCTTCCAGGAACTGCGGAAGCTATTCCAGAGCCGTCTCATCGAGATGGCACGCCAGTCGGAGGCATTCTCTCGCCGGATGCGCGCTGCACGATACGGCAAGGGTGAGCAAAGACGGGTCCCAAGCCGGGAGCCGCTAGGTCCAGATGCTCTCCGGAGTAAGGATGTCGAATGGTACGATCCGTTGCTGGATCGAGGAACCATCCCGTGATTCCAGCCTCCGGAGCATGACCTCGACGAGCTCCTGGCACATCCTCTCGGGTGGATGGCAGAGCGAAGCCGTGATCAGTCCCTCGCTCAACCCCTTCTTTGTCTCCGGGCCGATGTCGCGGCACACCACGGTGCAATGATTTTCCGGCGGAAGCTCGCGGAACGCCCTGAGGACACCCGAGATCCCGCCGCCGTTCACCCACAGGCCCGATATGTTCTTTTCGGTCTCCAGCAGCCCGCGCACGACCTCGTAGGCGACATCTGGTTCCTCATGCGTGAGGAAGGGATCGCCGACCACGATCTGGGAGGCGTGCTCCCGCATGTAGGATCGGAAACTCGCGTCTGCCATGTCCTGGCACTGGTAGCGGTTGCTGCCGATCAGCGGAAAAACCTTGCCAGTGTCGTTGGGCGACCGATTGATGAACCACGCCGCGGTTCTGCCGACCTTCCAATTGTCCGTCCCCACGAAGCCCGCGCGGCTGGCCGCTGAAAGATCGGTCACGAACGCGACCGTAGGCACGCCCTTTGTCCGAAGCTCGTCGATTGCCTGGCTCACCAAGGGGTGGTCGGCGGTGATGACCGCTACCGCATCGGAATCCTCGCCCATCATCCGGAGATTTGCCGAAACCGCCTCCGGGGACAGATCGTCCTCGAAGATAACCTTCGGCTCGATCACGAAGTCCCGGCGCTGCAGGCAGGCGGCCGACAGAGCCTCCGCCCACATCTGATAGAGCGGACGATGCGACTGTTGCATCAGGAAGCCGAGCGTGCGGTGAGGGAGATTGTCCTTCTTGCGCTCCCGGAGAGCTCCGAGTCCGTAGAAGCCGATCTGGTCTGCGGCATCGAGGATCCTGTCAACGGTATCCTGTCGCACGGCGCCCGTTCCATGGAGGAGGCGGTTGACCGTGGAGAGGCTTACGTTCGAGGCCTTTGCAAGGTCGGCTATGGTCGGTTTGTTCATTTTGGCACCGAAGATGTGTCATTCATGAATGACATCTTTTGGAATAAAATGTGTTGAGGCGCAGTATTACAGTTTCGCCCTGGCATCTCAAGAGGTAAACATTTTATTGCATTGTTCAGACCCGCGGTGGGTCTTTGGGAGGAGAATATGAAGCGTTTTAAGCTCATCACGGGCGCCATCATCACGTCTGTTGCGCTGGCCATCGGTGCAAATGCTGCGTCCGCGGCGAAGATCTTCGTGGTCGGCGGCAAGCCGGACGATCCGTTCTGGGGCGTTGTCAAGCGCGGTGCAGAGGATGCGGGTATCGTCGCCAAGCAGCAGGGCGGGTCGGTCACCTGGCTCGGGCCGCAGAACTACGACAACCTCGGGGTTGATGCGGCCGAGCTCATCCGTCAGGCAATTTCCCAAGGCGCGGACGCCATCGTCGCTCCGGACTGGGTTCCTGAAGCCATGGATCCTGCATTCAAGGCGGTGGCCGACAAGAAAATTCCCTTCATCATCTTCAACGCTGGCGGCCTTGCCGCGGCCGACAAGCTCGGCGCGATGAACTACATCGGCAGCGATGACTACAAGGGTGGCGTTGCAGCGGCAGAATACTTCGCCGCCCATGACATCAAGTCGATGGTCTGCGTAAACACTCTTCCGGGTGCCGCCAACATCGAAGCCTACTGCCGCGGCCTGTCCGACGGCGCCAAGGCGAAGGGCGGAAAGTCTGAGGCGCTTCCGCTTCCCGCAACCTCGTTCGGCAACGCGACCGCTGTCGCCCAGGCGGTCAAGGCGTACCTGCTTCAACACCCCGACGTCGCCGGCGTGTTCACGGTCAGCAACGTCGACGCGAACTCCGCGGTCAACGGCATCATGCAATCCGGCAAGGTCGGGAAGGTTCACGTCGGCAGCATCAACATCGACGAGAACATCCTGACCAACATCAAGTCTGGCTCTCAGATGTTTGCGATCGACCAGCAGGGCTACCTGCAGGGCTACCTCTCGGTGTCGATCCTGAACGCCCACATCAACTATGGCCTCGGCGTGCCGACACGCGAAATCCTCACTGGCCCCGGCATCGTCGACAAGGACAACGTCGACGCCACCCTGTCTGGCGTAAAGGCGGGCACGCGCTAACTTCCTGCCCATTCGATCCGCCGCCCATCCCTGCGTTGGGCGGCGGGACAATCGAAGTCACCCTTCTCGGAAAAAGGGGAAAATCATGGCTGTCGCCACTCACTCTACCAAGGTCGCCGCTCCGCCGGTTGGCCGAAATGGCTCGGCGTCGCTAGGTCGTCTTGCCCGTCGACCAGAAGTCGGCTCTTTTCTCGGGATGATCGCAGTTTTCGCGTTCTTCGCGATAACCGCTGGTGAGGTGTTCGTTTCATCGGCAGGCTTCGCAAGCTGGCTCAACGTTGCTGCCGAGGTTGGCATCATCGCTCTCCCGATTGGGCTGTTGATGATCGCGGGCGATCTCGATCTTTCTGTCGGCGCGGTCGTTCCGGCTTCTTCCGTGACCCTAGCAATCATCTGCGGATATTATGGCGCACCTGATGCCGCGGGCATCGCTGCTGCGCTCGCGGTTGGCCTTCTCGTCGGCTTCCTCAATGGATACCTTGTGCTCCGTACGGGCGTTCCCTCGCTGATCATCACGATTGCGATGATGTTCGCGGTCATGGGTCTCACTCTCGGGTTCGCCGTCTACATCACAGGCTCGACCAGCACCATGATAGTCCCTGATCCGCTTTCAAAGTCGATTTTCGGGGACTACATCGGAGGAATGTATCAGGTCACCATTTTCTGGTGGATCGGCTTCGCCCTTGTACTTTGGTACATCCTGCACATCTCGCCCTACGGCAACTGGATCTTCGCAATGGGCGGCGATCGGGTCAGCGCTCGAAATGCCGGCATCCCAACCAACCGTCTGACCATCTCGCTGTTCATGATCAGTGGCTTCTGTTCCGCCTTCGTCGGCGTGAGCCAGGCCATGGTCTACCAGAGCGCACAGGTGGCGGCAGGGCAGTCCTTCATCTTCAACTCTATCATGTGCGTGGTCATCGGAGGCGTTCTTCTCACAGGTGGCTCCGGTTCGATCCTCGGCATCGTGCTCGGGACGGTCACCTTCGCCATGGTCAACCAAGGCATCTTTTTCACGACGTTCGATCCCAACCTGGGCAGCGTCATCATCGGTGCCCTCCTGCTGCTCGCTGTGTTGATGAATGACACCTTCCGGAAGATGGCGCTGTCCTATTCGCCAAAGAAAAAGAGCTGAGGTGACAAAGATGAATAGTTCCTCATTCAGTGGTCTCTTTAGACGCCCGGAGACGGGATCCGTCCTGAGCCTTGCGGTTGTCATCGCGTTCTACGTCGTATTCGGCGGGGTCCAGCTCAGCAACCTCTTTGGCGCTGCAAGCTGGGTCAACTTCGCGGCAAACCTCGGCATCATCGCTCTCCCTGTAGGTCTTCTGATGATCGCAGGAGAACTTGACATTTCCATAGGAGCAATGATCCCGGCAGGTTCGATGACCGTGGCGATCGTGTCCGGCTACTACGGTCTGCCGATCTCGGTGGGCATCGCAGCCGCGCTCGGTCTTGGTGTGCTCGTGGGACTTGTGAATGGCCTGCTGGCCGTGCGCACGTCGGTGCCGTCCCTGATCATCACCCTCGGGACTCTCGTCGCCATGCAGGGGATCGTGCTGACCGCATCCGTCCTGATTACCGGAAACGCCAGCGTTCCTCTAAATGCTCCGGACTGGGCAAAGTCCGTCTTCGGACAGCTTCTCCTGGGCGACTACCAGATCATCATTCTCTGGTGGGTGGGATTCACGGCCCTCTACTACGTCGCGCTCCATCATACCCGCTTCGGCAACTGGATCTTCGCGATGGGTGGTGACAAGGAGAGCGCACGTAATGCCGGCATCCCGACCCGCCGCCTGACCGTCTGGCTCTTCATCCTCTCCTCGACGAGCGCCGCTTTTGTCGGGATGTGCGGAGCCATCCTGTTCAACTCCGCACAGGTCTCGGGCGGGATGAACTACATCTTCAATACGGTAGTCTCGGTGGTGGTCGGCGGCGTCCTTCTCACGGGCGGCTTCGGGTCCGCACTCGGGATCTTCTTCGGCACGATCACCTTCGCGATCGTCAGCCAGGGCATCTACTTCACGAGCATCGACCGGAACTGGTCGAGCCTGATCATCGGGATCATGCTCCTTGTCGCAGTGCTGATGAACAACTCTTTCCGTAACATGGCGCTCACCTACGCGCCGAAGAAGAAGTGAGGCTAGGTCGATGAAACAGCCGATCATGGAACTTGAGAACGTGAACAAGTCCTTCGGGCCGATCGACGTTCTCCACGACATCAACCTTCAGGTCCACGCCGGAGAAGTGCTCTGCCTTCTGGGAGACAACGGCGCAGGCAAGTCGACGCTCATCAAGACATTCGCCGGCGTCTACAAGCCGACGAGCGGCACCGTGAAGTTCGAAGGCAAGCCGCTGACGTTCTCCAGCCCGCGCGAGGCGGCCGATATGGGGATCGCAACCGTCCATCAGTTCGGCGGGACCTTTCCTCTGATGAGCATCGGTCGCTCGTTCTTCGTCGGGCGCGAGCCGACAAAAGGCTTCGGCCCCTTCAAGATCTACGACCGCAAGACGGCGAACGAGATCTCTGTGAAGGCCGTGCGCGAATTTGGCATCACCCGGATCGACGACGGGGACCGTCTCATCGGCGGCCTGTCCGGTGGCGAGCGGCAGTCGCTGGCAATCGCCCGCGCGGTTCACTTCGGGGCGCGCGTTCTCATTCTGGACGAGCCGACGGCCGCGCTCGGTGTCAAGGAAGCCGCCCACGTCCTCCGGATCGTGCTCGAGGCCCGCAAGCGCGGCCTCGCGGTCATCTTCATCACCCACAACGTCATCCATGCGATGACCGTCGGCGACCACTTCGCGGTGCTGATCAAGGGCGAGAAGGCTGCGGACTTCCGCAAGGGCGAGAAGAGCCGGGAAGAGATCACGGACCTCATGGCAGGGGGCGAAGCAATGGCCGAGCTCGAAGCCGAAATCGAATCTCATGTGAGCGGAGCCCAGGCCTCGGTAGCCTAACCGGCCTCAAACAAAAGAACCACAAGCAGCCCACCCGAGGGTCTTCGGGTGGGGTCTCCAAGTGCAACCAAAATTTCTAGGGAAGTCAGATATGAAAATCGCAATTGACCCCCACATGCATCGCTTCCTGCCCCTTGAGGAACTGCCCAAGAAGGTCAAGGAACTCGGCTACGACTGGATCGAGCTTTCGCCTCGCGGAGATTTCCTCGAGTGGTTCAAGGCGCCACGCGTTTATCCGACAAGGGTGAAGGCGCTGAAGAATGCCCTGAAAGAGGCCGAGGTCGGCATTGCGTCGCTGCTGCCGATGTACCGCTGGGCTTCGAACGATGAGAACGAGCGCAAGGCAGCGGTCAAGCACTGGAAGCGAGCAATCGAGATTGCCGTCGAGCTCGAAGTCGACACTATGAACTCGGAGTTCGGCCGCGGCCCGCATCCGGACAAGGGGTCCTGCTACTGCTGCCATACCGGATCGATGATCGAAGCCTGCGAGGACGCCTGGTGGCGTTCGATGGAAGAACTGGTGCCGGTCTTCGAGCGCGAAGGCATCCAGCTCAACATCGAGCCGCATCCGGAAGACTGGTGCGAGACGCTGCAGCCGTCGCTGGACATCATCCGCACGGTCAACTCCAAGAACGTCAAGTTCCTCTACTGCGCCCCGCACACCTTCTACTTCGGCGACGACACCAAGGCGATGCTGCGCGAATCCAAGGACATCCTCGCCCACGTCCATGTCGGGGACACCTTCAACCACAAGGCCTCATCAGGTCTCCGGTACATCCTGAACCCACCCGGCACGCAGGCGCGCGTCCACCAGCACCTGAACATCGGCCAGGGCGAAGTGCCGTGGGACGAGTTCTTCGGCACGCTCGCGGAGATTGGCTTCGACGGCATCATGACCGCCTGCGTCTTCGCCTGGGAAGACAAGGCCGACCATTCTGGAAAGTTCATGCGCTCTGAAATGCAGCGCTACATCGATCAGTACTGGAGCAAGAAATGAGCCTGAATGTTGGAGTGATCGGCACGGGGATGATCGGTCAGGATCACATCCGTCGCCTGACAAAGGTCCTTTCCGGCGTAAACGTCGTGGCTGTCAACGACATCGACCTCGGACGTGCGAAGGCTGTCGCGCCGGAGGGTGCGAAGGTGATCGATAGTGTATCAGGCCTGGTGCGCTCGGATGATGTCGATGCCATCGTCATCTGCTCATGGGGTCCGGCTCACGAGGAGCAGCTCCTCGAATGCATCGCTGCGGGCAAGCCCGTGTTCTGCGAGAAGCCGCTCGTCACGACCGCTGCAGCAGCTCGCAGGGTGATGGAAGCCGAAGTGGCCTTCGGCCGACGCCTCGTCCAGGTCGGCTTCATGCGCCGCTTCGATGCCGACTATCGCCGACTCAAGGCAGTCATCACCGAAGGCTCTCTTGGTGCGGCCCTGATGTATCATTCGACGCACCGGAATGCGTCCGTGCCGGAGGGTCTGTACACATCCGACATGCCGTTGAACGACACGCTCGTGCACGATGCGGACATTACCCGCTGGCTACTCGACGACGAGGTCGAGGGCGTCGAGGTCCGGGTTCCGAAGCGCTCCAGCCGCGGCAAGGATCTTCGCGATCCCGTCGTCGTCCTCCTTCACATGACCAGCGGTGCGCTGGTCGACGTCGAGATCTCGGTCAACATCGGCTACGGCTACGACATCCGTGGCGAGGTCTGCTGCGAGAACGGCACCGCGAGCCTTCCGCTGCGGCCCGCGACCCTGATCCGTGATGCGCATGGCGTCCGGCAGATGGTTCCAGCGGATTGGCGCGAGCGTTTCATCGATGCCTATGACCAGGAATTCCGCGAATGGACCGTGGCGGCCGGGCAGGGCACCGCCACGGGTCCGTCGACGTGGGACGGCTATGCGGCGACTCTGGTTGCGGATGCGGCGCTTCAGGCGGTCGCGTCCGGCGATCTTGCCAAGATCGAGATGGGTGTCCAGCCCGCCCTCTATTCCACCCAAGCCAGTCAGGCGAAGCCTGCAGCACTCGCCAAGGCTGCTTCCTAAGCGGGCCTGGGGAGACAAGTCACGGGTTCCTCAAGCGAGAAAACCCGGGCGCGCCGATCCTCCCAAGCGCGCGCCCCAAACCTCAACAGTAGGAAATCGAACCTATGAAACTCTCAATCTGCACCGACGTGATGGGCGACCTGTCGTTCACGGACATGCTCGACAAGTGCGTGAAGCTCGGCGTCGAAGGCATTGAAATGACGGGTGGCGGCTGGTCCCGGGCTCCCCACTTCCGCGCCGACGAACTGTTGGAAGATAAAGGGCTCCTCAGATCCAGACTGAAGGAAATCGAAGCCCGCGGGCTTTCGATCGCGGCCCTGAATTGCTCCGCCAACCCTCTCGATCCGGGCGACATGGGGAAGCGGCATCGCAAGGAGATGGAGCAGACCATCCGCCTCGCCGGTGAAATCGGCGTTAAGACAATCGTCGCGATGTCGGGCCTTCCCGAGGCCGCTCCGGGCGACACGGTTCCGAATTGGCTGGTGTACACGAAGAGCTGGCCGGACGCGATGCCCGAGCGCGACCGCTACCAGTGGGAGGACCGCGCGTTCCCGCTGTGGCACGATCTCGTGAATCTGGCGAAGGAGGTCGGGGTCGAGCGGTACGCGCTCGAGAACTTCTCGGCGATGCTTGTCTGGAACCCCGAAACCCTCTTCCGCCTGCGCAACGAGGTTGGTCCCACGGTCGGGATGAACCTCGATCCCAGCCATCTCTTCTGGAAGGGTGCCGACCCGATCGCCTCGGCTCGCGCACTCGGTTCGGCGATCCATCATTGCCACGGCAAGGACACGCGCATCGAGCGCGGGCTGGCCGACGTAAACGGCCTTCTGGAACTGAAGGAAGTGACCGACGTCGCGAACCGCTCATGGAACTACGTCGCGGTCGGGGCGGGCCACGATCTGCAGTGGTGGAAGGAATTTTTCTCTGTCGTGCGCATGGTTGGCTACAACGGCTGGGTCAGCCTCGAGATGGAGGATTTCACCATGTCGACCGACGCAGGCATCCGGTCTTCCATCGACGCACTACAGGCGACGATCAGCCGCTGATGGCAAGTCGCGGGCGGTCAGCCGCCCGCTCTTCACGGACCCGTTCCCGACAGGGCGGCCCCCGCCGCGGTGCCGGGAATATCGGTGTGGACCAGCAATAGAATAGCGAGGTGACGAGAGTGCGTATTGGGCTCGTTGGATACGGAGTGGTGGGAAGGTATTTCCATGCCCCGTACATTGCTGCCGCGCATGGCATCGAACTTGCGGGAGTTGTGGCGCGTGCGCCGCAGACCGTCGCCCGGGTTCGCGAGGACTTACCGAACATCCCGATCCACGCAAGCCTTGCTGAAATGATCCAGTCTGGCGGCATCGACGCCGTGACCATCACGACACCGCCCCAGACCCGCCGGGAACTTGTCCTCGATGCGGTTCAGGGCGGATTTCACGTGATCGCCGACAAACCCTTTGCACCCAGCGCAGCCGTTGCCCGGGAGCTTGGAAAAGCCGCAGAGCCTGCAGGTGTCGTTCTCGCCGTCTATCACAACCGGCGTTTCGACGCCGACGTCCTGACGCTCCGCAAAGTCATCCAGTCGGGAGAATTGGGCCAGTTGTGGCGGATCCATTCGCGCATGGAGTTTGATGATCCCGCCACCTTGGAAGGTGGCCCTACCGGGGGCCTTCTTCGCGATCTCGGAAGCCACCTCGTCGATCAGATGCTCTGGCTTCTGGGTCCGGTGAAGAGCGTATCCGCCTATCTCGACATGGCGGAAACCGCGGAAGGCCGCACGGACGCGGGCTTCGTCTTGAACCTCCGGCACGTCTCGGGCGTGCATTCCCATCTCTCGGCCAGCAAGCTCAACAGGCTCGTGACCCGCGAATTCCGCGCATATGGCGAACACGGAAGCTACGTGTCGTCCGGAACCGATGTCCAGACCCAGGCCATCCTGGCGGGCGTTCGCCCGGCGGACGATCTTGCCGGGTGGGGCTTCGAGGCGCCGGATCGGCGGGGCACGCTTCGCACGCGGAGCCGCGACGAGCGCACTCCCTCGGAACAGGGAAGGTACCATTCGTACTACGAGGGATTCCTCAGAGCAGTGAAGGGTGAGGGCCGCCCTCCCGTGACGGTGGAAGATGAGATTGAGACGATGTCCGTGCTGGACGCCGCGCGTCTTTCCGCCGAACAGGGACGGACGGTGGATGTCTGAGCACGTACAGCCCGTGCGGAACTTGCGAACCCTGCGAGACGTGGTGTCGCGCGGGCGGTTCGCGGCGTTCGGAGAAGGACAACTTTTCCTAGCTGCGTTGCTTGCCGGAAGCGGGTGGCTCTTTTCGGTCGAGACCCTGAAGGAACTCCCGCCGCTGCTCTTCATCGGGACACGCTTCATCCTGGCGGGCGTCGCTCTCTTTGTCCTGTTCGGAATGCCTCCGCTCGTCGAAATGCGGCGCGCGTGGAAAAGCCTATTCCTTTCGTCGCTGGCGATGGCAGTGGCGATGGGCATGTGGATCGTGGGCCTCAAGCACACCAGCCACATGGGCGTTTCCGCCTTCATCACGGCGATGGGCAATCTCCTGGTGCCAGTCGCAGGCTTCGTCATCTTCCGGTGGCCGATCGCAATCAGATCGCTGGTCTCGTTGGCGGTGGCAATCTGCGGCCTCGCGCTGCTCTTCCTGGACACCACGGCGGTAGTCGAGAGCTCGGAACTCCTGTTCGTCGCATCGGCCATTCTCTGGGCCGTCAGCCTGGTTCTTGTCAGACAAGGAACGGACAGGCTCAGCGCCGCCAACGCGAGCGCCATCCAGCTCTTCTGCACCGGGATGCTCGTGATGGCAGCGTCCCTGCTGCTGGAGGAAATGCCGGGCGCAGCACCCTCCGTGACCACAATCGCTTGGTTCGCCGCGAGCCTGGCGCTCTCGACGTGCCTTCGCTTCGTGCTGCAGTTCCGGGGACAAAGCCTCGTGTCGCCCGCCCGGGCTGGCCTGATGATGGTTTTCGAGCCCGTATGGGCAATGGCTTTCGCCTTTCTGTTTGTCGGCACTCCGGTCACAGGCAACCAGGCGCTGGGCTGCGCGATCATCTTCATGGCGGTCGCTGGCGAAGCTCTGTCCAAGGGAGGGCGGGGAACATGAGTCCTTTGCAGGAACAGGATCCGAGCGTCCGGCGGGTCCATGAATTCAGATCACGTCCGGAATGGCATCCGCCGCACTGGGCGAGGCGCTGGGACAGCCCCGAGGCGCAAGAGGAAAAGGAATAAAGCATGAGCAAGAAACTTGATGTGATCACGATCGGCCGCAGTTCGGTCGATCTATACGGCGCCCAGATCGGCGGCCGCCTCGAGGACATGGGCTCGTTCAACAAGTACATTGGCGGCAGCCCCACCAACATAGCGTGCGGGTCCGCACGGCTCGGCTTGAAGAGCGCGGTCATAACCCGAGTCGGCGACGAGCACATGGGACGATTCATCCGGGAGCAGCTTGCCCGGGAAGGGGTCGATACGCGCGGTGTCGCGACCGACCCGGATCGGCTCACAGCACTGGTGCTTCTCGGCATTCGTGACGAGGATCAGTTCCCGCTGATTTTCTACCGCGAGAACTGCGCCGACATGGCACTCAGCGAGGACGACATCGACGAGTCCTTCATCGCCGAGGCTCGATCGGTGCTCGCCACCGGAACACATCTGTCGAATCCGCGGACCGAAGCAGCCGTTCTGAAGGCGCTCCAACTGGCGCGGAAGCATGGGGCGAAGACCGCCCTCGACATCGACTACAGGCCGAACCTCTGGGGCGTGGCTGGCCATGGCGAAGGCGAGAGCCGCTTCGTCGAAAGCCAGGCCGTGACGGCCAAGCTCCAGTCGACGCTTCATCTCTTCGATCTCATCGTCGGCACCGAGGAGGAATTCCATATCGCCGGAGGCTCGACGGACACAATCGAAGCCCTCCGGTCCGTCAGGAAGGTGTCGGGTGCGACGCTTGTCTGCAAGCGGGGTGCCAAGGGCGCGGTGGCATTCGAAGGCGACATACCCGACAGTCTCGACGATGGTCAGTCCGGTCCGGGGTTTCCGATCGAGGTGTTCAACGTCCTGGGCGCCGGGGACGGGTTTTTCTCAGGACTGCTGAAGGGCTGGCTTGATGGCGAGGCGTGGCCGAAGTCTCTGGAGTATGCGAACGCCTGCGGCGCCTTCGCAGTCAGCCGTCATGGATGCACGCCCGCGTACCCCAGCCTCGAAGAACTGCGGTTCTTCCTGAAGCGAGGCGTGAAGAGACCGGACCTTCGCAACGATCTCGAGCTTGAGCAGATCCATTGGTCGACCAACCGCAAGGGAGACTGGTCCACAATGCGCGTCTTCGCGTTCGACCATCGAATGCAGCTCGAGCAGATGGATGGCTACACCCTCGAAAAGGCCGGGGCCTTCAAGAAGCTCTGCCTGGAAGCCGCGCTTCGGGTCCAGGACGGCCGGCCGGGATACGGCATCCTGTGCGACAACCGCATTGGTCGCCGGGCACTTCACGCCGCCGCCGGGAACGGGACTCTGGGTGGGCCGCCCGTGCGAATGGCCGGGGTCCCGGCCGCTTACTCTTGAGCCTGAACTGGGTCTCGACTACGGCGGCCTCGATGAATGGGCGCGCGACAATGTGGTCAAGGTGCTCTGCTTCTGCCATCCGGATGACGACGCCGACATGCGCGCGCGCCAAGAGGAGACGGTAAAGCGTCTCTTCGAGGCATCCCGCCGGAACAGCCTCGAGTTCCTCCTTGAGATAATCCCGTCGAAGGTCGGTGCTGTCGATGACATGACCACGGCTCGTCTCATCGAGCAGTTCTACGCGATCGGGGTTTATCCGGATTGGTGGAAGCTCGAGCCAATGACATCACAAGAGGCCTGGATCAACGCGATCAACGCGATCGAAGCACATGATGCTCACACGCGCGGGATCGTCGTCCTTGGGCTGGATGCTCCGGAGGAAGAACTCGCAGCGTCATTCAAGGTCGCGGCCTCGAACGAGCTCGTCAGAGGATTTGCCGTAGGGCGAACAATCTTCGGTTCCGTCGCCCGTTCGTGGCTCACCGGTGAAATCGACGACCCGGCCGCGGTCGAGGAAATGAGCAAGAGATTTACGAGACTTTGCGCGGTCTGGGACGAGGCCCGCGCCCACGTTCAGGAGGCAGCAGAATGAATACGATCCGGTTGACCGCGGCGCAGGCGATGATGCGCTGGCTCTCCGTCCAGAAGACGGAGGAGGGCGAACGCTTCATCGAAGGCGTGTGGGCGATATTCGGCCACGGCAACGTCGCGGGCGTCGGGGAGGCGCTCCACGGAATCGGAGACGCGCTTCCTACATGGCGGGGGCAGAACGAGCAGACCATGGCGCATGCGGCGATCGCCTATGCGAAAACTCTAAAGCGTACTCGGGCGCATGCCGTCACGTCGTCGATCGGACCAGGGGCGTTGAACATGGTGACCGCCTGCGCGCTCGCCCACGTGAACCGACTTCCTGTGCTGTTCATACCCGGCGACGTGTTCGCCAATCGTCGCCCGGATCCTGTCCTCCAGCAGATCGAGAAGGTAGGCGATGGAGCAGTCAGCGCCAACGACTGCTTCCGGCCGATCTCGGCATACTTCGACAGGATCACCCGGCCAGAGCACCTTCTGACCTGCCTGCCGCGGGCACTTGCCGTGATGACTGATCCGGCTCTCTGCGGTCCGGCCACGCTTGCCTTCTGCCAGGATGTGCAGGCTGAGGAATACGACTATCCTGTATCCTTCTTCGAGCCGAAGGTCTGGCGCATCCGCAGGCCCGAGCCGGATCCACGCGACGTTGCAGACCTCGCTGCCGCCATCAAGGCCGCGAAGCGCCCGGTCGTGATTTCGGGAGGCGGCGTGATCTACTCCCGGGCTGAAGAAAAGCTTGCCGCTTTCTGCGAGACCCACAACATCCCGTTCGTCGAGAGCCAGGCTGGCAAGGGTGCGAACTCGTGGGAGCATCCCTTGAATTTCGGTTCTCCGGGCGTGACGGGCTCCGCCTGCGCGAACGAGCTTTGCGCATCGGCCGATCTGATCATCGGTGTGGGCACCCGGTTCCAGGACTTCACCACCGGAAGCTGGGCTCTTTTCAGGAATCCCGACCGGAAGCTCGCGTCGATCAACGTCGCCGGCTACGATGCACTTAAGCATTCTGCGCTGCCCTGCGTTGGCGACGCGGGAGTCACCCTGGGCTATCTGAGCACAGAACTCGGCAGCCACCGCGCTCCGGAATTTTCGGTCTCGAGCCGTACGGACTGGCATGCTGCCGTGAGGAAGGTGACCGCAGCTCCCACTTCCGGGACATCCGCGCTCCCCACGGACGCCCAGGTAATCGGAGCCGTCCAGCGGACCTCGACCCAAAGCACTGTGGCGATGTGCGCTGCTGGAACGATGCCCGGCGCGCTGCAAGTCCTCTGGCAGTCGGCCAAGAGCGGCTACCACATGGAGTATGGCTTCTCATGCATGGGCTATGAAGTTGCCGGGGCGATGGGCATCAAGCTCGCACGCCGCGACAAGGATGTCGTCTGCTTCGTCGGCGACGGCTCCTACATGATGGCCAATTCCGAACTCGCTACGGCGGTGATGCGACGAATCCCGTTCACCATCGTGCTCACCGACAACCGGGGCTACGGCTGCATCAACCGTCTGCAGATCGAGTGCGGCGGCGCCGAGTTCAACAACATGTACAAGGACTGCAACGTCGAAGTTCAACCCGAGATCGACTTCGTCGCGCATGCTGCCTCGATGGGAGCACATGCAGAGAAGGCGTCATCGATCGCCGATCTGGAGGAGCGCATCGTCGCGGCCCGGCGGCGCCAGATCCCGACAGTCATCGTGATCGACACCGACGCCGTGCCGGGAACCGGTGTAGGCGGCGCATGGTGGGACGTGGCGGTCCCGCAGACGGGCGGACCGGAGCGCCTTGAGAAGGCAAGGGAGCACTACAACGCCAACTCGGCACATCAGCGCACGTTCGACTGAGGAGAGGTAGAATGAAGAGTCTGCTCCGCAAGCCTTTCGGGGCCTACGGGAAGGTGCACGAAATCACGCCTGAGAGCGCTGGGTGGCGCTTTGTCGGCTTCTCGGTCTACCGCCTGCGCCCGGGGGAGACGATATCCGAGGCGACGGACAAGAACGAAGTGATCCTTGTCGTCGTCGAGGGCAAGGCGAGCTTTCGTGCTGGCAGCCAAGAATGGGGTGTGCTCGGAGACAGGATGGATGTGTTCGAGAAAACCCCGCCGCACTGCCTTTACACTCCAAGCTTCTCGAGCTGGAAGGCGACCGCCGTGACAGACTGCGTCATCGCAGTCTGCTCTGCGCCGGGCAAGGGAAGCTACGAAGCACGGCGCATCGGTCCGGAAGGAATCTCCCTGACCGAGCGCGGGAAGGGAACCAATATGCGGTACATCAACAACATCGCCATGGAAGCGGAGGACCACTGCAGCAGCCTCCTGGTGACTGAAGTCTTCACGCCCGCTGGGCACTGGTCGTCGTACCCGAGCCATCGGCACGATGAAGACGACTTCCCCAACATCACCTATCTCGAGGAGACCTACTACCACCGCCTCAATCCGGCGTCCGGCTTCGCGGTCCAGCGGGTCTACACCGACGATGGCCTTCTCGACGAAACCATGGCCGTCAGGGACCACGACGTCGTCCTCGTACCCCGCGGCCATCATCCCTGCGGCGCGCCCTACGGCTTCGAGCTGTACTACCTCAATGTGATGGCCGGGCCGCTGCGAAAGTGGCGGTTCAAGCCCGCGCCGGAGGTCGAATGGATCATGGAGCGTGACGCCCGATGATCAATCGCGCGCTGAACCAGAAGACCGCGCCGCATCTGTCCTATGAGGACTTCATGGATCTGGCGCAGAAAACGGGGTGCGTTGGCGTCGAGCCGCGCAATGACCTCGCCCGCGGCCTCTTCGACGGGCTACCGCCGGAGGAAGCGGGTGCGATCGCGCGGGCGATGGACCTCCGACTGGTCGGGATGTGCGAGGTCTATCCGTTCAACGACTGGTCCGACGCTAGAGCGCAGGCCGTCGAAACTTTGATCGACGCCGCCGTCAGGAGTGGCGCAGAGACAATTAGCCTCATTCCGCGGACCGACGGTCTCGAGGTCGAGGACGGGGTCAGGCAGCCAGCTCTTCGGCGTGTCCTTCGGGAGGTCCTGCCGATGATCGAGGGGAAGAAATCATCGCACTGGTCGAGCCTGTGGGATTTGCAGCCTCATCGCTTCGGAGCAAGGCAGAGCTTGTCGACGCCATCGAGGCGGTCGGTGGAAAGGCCCGGTTCAAGCTGGTCCACGACACATTCCAGCATGCGATCGCCGGCGGGGGCGAGATATTCCCGGAATACACAGCGACCGTCCATGTCTCCGGCATATCGGATCCCCATCCGGCACTGGACGAAAAGTTGGACGGAATGCGGGTGCTTGTCGATCAGAACGATCGCTGCGGGACGGTCGAGCAGATCGCTGCGTTTCTCTCGGCGGGCTACGACGGGCCGTTCTCGATGGAGTGCACCAGTCCGCTTGTCCAGAAAAGCGGTACCCTAACGGACGACATTCGTCGCTCGTTCGAATTCATCGAAAAGGCAGTCGCGCGCTCCAGCTAGGGGCGGCGAAAAAGGAGGCGGCATGCCACTGCTGAAGTTTCATCTACCCAAGGGCCGTAGTTCGGAAGATATCAGAAACCTTCTGGATACGGCACATCGCGTGATGGTCGCCACCTTTCGTGTGCCGGAGGCCGATCGATATCAGCTCGTGACGGAGTACGAACCGTCGCATATTCGTGCCGAGGACACTGGTCTGGGCCTGCATCGGAGCCCGAAGTTCATCCTGCTCGAGGTGGTCTCGCGGCCCCGTGGTCGCGAAGCCAAGGTCGCGTTCTACAGGGAGCTGACAGCCGCGATTGAGCACGATTGCGGCACAGCGCCAAGCGACGTCATGATCTCGTTCGTCGAGAACGGCGACGAAGATTGGTCCTTGGAAACGCTCAATTCCTGACAGGCGAACTCTGAGCGCGCTCTCCTGGGAGCAAGGGAGAGTAGCTAATGGATTTTGAAGGCAGACGGTCCCAGCGTGTTCGAGGAATCCCGAAAACGATTGGCCCAGTGTTGCGGCTTATTGCCAACACAGGTAGATCACTTTCATCGGCATTGCTGATGAGCGCAGAAACTCGCTGCTCGCAACGCCTCATCGCTGAAATGCTTTTGACCACGGATGTACAGGCACTGGTAAGAAGGCGATGGTGAGGAAGGTCGGTGCGGTTTCGCCCCGGCCTTTTTTGTTGCCTGAAAGGCTGGGCTTTCCGACAGCGGATCAGTGCCGTGTATCCAGCAGCGGCTCGTCGTAGTCGAAGTTGCCATTGCTGGCAGCATCGTAAGCGTTGATGCTCCGGCCGCCGCCACGAGTGCCATATGCCGTCAACTGAACCATGACTTCCTTCGCATGTTCAATGGCCTGTTCCTCGCTTGTAGCGTGACCGTCCGCAACCTTGATAGACACCGCTTCCCCATCGTCACCGACAAAATCTATGCGCCAGACATTTTTCTCGTGAATAACCCTGGTTTCCAGCAAGTGCATCAGATTACCCCGCCTTCCTGCCTTTGAGATCGGCTTCGACGCTTTTCCGGAGTGCATCCATGATGTTGACCACATTAGATTTCGGAGCCGCTTCTGCAGCTTTCTCCTTCGCCGTCTTCTTCGGCTTGAGCGCCTTCTTTTTCTCCTCGATAAGCTTCAACAGGCTGGTTTGGATAGGATCGCTGACCATGTCCGGCGACCAGTGTGCTGACTTCTGCTTGATGAGCCTCTGAACTAGGGGGACGAGATCGGGATCGGCCTCATCCTCGATATCCTCGAAGTAGTTTTCATCCGGCCGCACCTCGTCGCCAAACCGGAGGGACCAGAGTACGATGCCTTCGTCGCGCGGTTCGAGAATGACGGCGCGCTCTCGGCGGCCCGTCACGAGCTTCGACACGCCCACGACCTTGTCGGACTTCATCGCGTCCCTGATGACGGCGAACGCCTCGTTTCCCACGGCGTCGTCCGGCATCAGGTAGTGAGGCTTCTCCAGGTAGACCCACTCGATGCTGTCGGCGGGAACGAACTTCTCGATGTCGATCGTCTTCACGGTGTCCAGCGCGACCCGATCCAGATCGTCGTCGGTGAGGATCACGTAGTCATTCTCGCCACGGGCGTAACCCTTGGCTTCGTTCTCGTCTTTCACCGGCTTTCCGGTGACGGAGTCGACATACTGCGAGACGACCCTGTTTCCTGTGTCCTTGTTCAGCGTGTGAAAGCGGACTTTCTCCGATTCCGACGTTGCCGGAGTCATCGCGACAGGGCATGTGACCAACGAGAGCTTCAGATAGCCCTTCCAGTAGTAGCGCGGTGCCATGGTCTATCTCCCTACCTGGCCTTCCGGCGCGGCGCGGACTTGGACGAAGAAGCCGCCTTCGAAGTTGCCCCTCTCGTGGCACGCTGGCGCGAGACCCCCTGATTAGCGTTCGCCGCGGTGCGCTTCGGCTTGTTGGCCGTGGCAGCGCCGGCCTTGAGGAGGCCCGCACTTTCTCGAAGGGCTGCGAGCAGATCGTTCGGCTTGGAGACTTCCACCTTCTTCGGCTTCGGCAGGGACTTGCCTTCCATCTTCGCCTTCACCAGCTCGGTAAGGGCGGCCTCGTAGCGATCGTCGAAGGTTGCCGGATCGAACTCGCCTTTCTTCGTGCCGATGATGTGCTTCGCCAGATCGAGCATTTCTCCCTCGATCTTCAGCTTCGGCATGTCCTCGAAGGCCTTCTTCGATGAGCGGACTTCGTAGTCGTAGTTCATGGTCGTGGCGATCAGACCCTTGCCATGGGGGCGTATCAGAACTGTTCGAACGCGGCGGAAGAGGACGGCGCGCGCGATGGCCGCGACGTTCGACTTCTTCATGCCATCCCGAAGGGCAGCGAATGCATCGCCTCCCATCTTGTCCGGTGTCAGGTAGTACGGCTTGTCAAAATAGACGTGGTCGACTTCGGAGCAGGGGATGAATGCATCGATCTCGAGCGTCTTGTTACTCTCGGGGATCGTCGCCGCTACTTCTTCGGGATCGATGATGATGTACTGGCCATTGTCGATCTCGAAGCCCTTGGTCTGCTTCTCTCGCGGCACAGGAAGGGCGACTGCCAGAGCAGCGGCAACGACCGCGATCAGGACGATGATCAACAACGCTCGTATGACTGATTCTCCGTGCTTCCGCGCACTTTAAAGAATACCGGGACTTGGTGGAGACCTTGCGGGTCTGCCTGCCACCGCGCCACTTCAAACAGGTGGTTGATCGCCATCCCGTCGATTTCCACGCGCCGCCTGTCGCCTCTGCATCGCTTCGATCTTCCTGATATTGGATTCATGAAAACCGTTGTATACGGTCTCGATGCTGGCGCTTGCGGGCTGCGTGTTGTGCAGAGTGAAAAGATCGTAGTAGGGCCTAACGCAGGCAATCTGGACATGCGGCTCTTCGATCATCATGTCGTGATCACCAAAGGTGACGACGGTCAGGATAGCCTGAAAATCGACGACCGAGAGGTCCTCAAGAACTATTATGTCGATATCGACGAGATGCATGTTATCGACGGGATGGCGGTAGCTGTCGGAAGCTCATCGGCGGGCGGGAATGCTTGTGAGGGATCGCCTTTCGTCGTCTCCTTCCCGAAGGGGCAAAATCCACGGATTGATGGTCCGCTCGATAGTTGCCTTCCAGTGACGGTCAAAACTTCGGACGGCAAGCTCATCCTTTCCACTCCGGCAACACCGAACCAGCCGGGGCAGAAATGGGAGTGGACCGCCGGTGCTGGTTTCAAAGAGGTCCAGGGCGAAACCTTTGTCGCCGACACTTCCAAGGGCTGGGACCAGCTCAGGGAGCGCTCGGTGACGCACCCTGGAGGGTTGCTGGACTACGCGGATGTGGCCGCAGAGATCAACCGTTTAGCAGGGACCGACAAAGCGCTGGTGAATGACATCCTGCTTGGTGTGGGGTCTGGCGAATTTAAGGGCGACCTTTTTGTCGGCACATCTTGTTCTCGCCATATGTGCACGGATCAGGAAGCTGTGGTTGTAGCCGATCTTGCTTCGAGGACTGTCTACCTTGCCTGGAAGCCTTCCGGTCAGAAGATCAAGGTGAACCCCACCGTGAAAACCTGGCCGGAAAAAGCGAAAGCGGAACTTCGCCAGTGGGCTGCGAAATGGAAATAACTCGACAGTTCGGTCGAGCGATATCGGTCACCGTTGGACAATGACCTGGGTTCCCGGCTGCACCATCTCGTAAAGCTCCTCGACGTCCTCGGGATACATCCGAAAGCAGCCGCTCGACGCGTTGGTGCCTATAGAAGAGGGATCGTTGGTACCGTGGATGCGCAATAGCCCGTTGGCCAGGTAAATCGCGCGGGTTCCAAGCGGATTGGCAGGGCCTGCCTTCACGATCGCCGGAAGCCTTGGGTTCTTCTGCCGCATGCTCGCCGTTGGCCGCCATTCCGGATGCTTTCGCTTCGACACCACCCGCGTTGTTCCGTACCATTGCTTGCCTTCGCGGCCTACGGCGATGGGGTAGGCGAACTGCTCGCCCTGTGATGTCGTGTAAACAAGGGTGTGCTCACGCGTGGCGATGACGATGATTCCCCTTGCGCTTCGCGCCGATGGCTCCCGACGTTCTTGCCAAGGTTCCCAATAGCGAGGCACTGGCTCGTAATCGAGCGGTGGCGGATAAGGGCTGTACGGGTCGTCATAGCCATAGCCGCCATAGCCGCCGTATTCGTCGTATCCATCATACGGCCCGTAAACCTGGGCTCGGGCCTGAATGACTGTCAGTAAAAGGGCCGCTGCAAGGAGAGCCAGCAATCTCATTTTTCGTCATCCGCCTGTTATACAAGCATTGATTGGGCTGAATTCTATGGCGGCACTGCGGGCTCGGTCCTGGATTTCACGGTGATTTTTCGTCCTCCCGGTCGGAGACCCGCTGGGCTCTCACGAGACGAAGAATGTTGCAACTTATCCCTTGGCCTGTTTCCGACCTTTAAGATCGGCTTCGACGCTTTTCCGAAGGGCCTCCATGATATTGACGACGTTTGAGGCCGGAGCCGTTTCCGACTTGCCCTTCGCTGATTTTTTCGCAGGCTTCAAAGCTTTCTTCTTCTCGGCAATGATCTTCAGCAGGCTTTCCTGGATCGGATCCGTCACCATGGTCGGCGACCACTTCTTCGTCCTCTGCTTGATCAGCTGCTGCACGAGCGGAATCAGGTCTGGGTCCGCTTCTTCGTCAATGGCTTCGAAATAGCTTTCCTCCGGCCTTACCTCGTCGCCGAACCGTAACGTCCAGAGGACAATGCCTTCGCCGCGCGGTTCAAGGACGACGGCTCGCTCGCGACGGCCGATCACCAGGCGTGAGACGCCGACGACCTTGTCCGCCACCATGGCATCGCGGATGACCGCGAACGCTTCGTGCCCGACCGGGTCATCGGGCATCAGGTAGTGCGGCTTCTCCAGATAGACCCACTCGATGCTATCTTGTGGCACGAATTTCTCGATGTCGATTGTGCGTACGGTCTCAAGAGCCACGGAATCGAGATCATCGTCAGTCAGGATGATGTAGTCATTTTCTCCTCGGGCGTATCCCTTGGCCTCGTTCTCGTCTTTCACCGGCTTTCCGGTAACGGAATCGACGTATTGCGACACGACGCGGTTGCCGGTCGCCTTATTCAGGGTGTGGAACCTGACTTTCTCGGATTCCGACGTAGCGGGTGACATTGCAACGGGGCAGGTGACCAGCGAAAGCTTCAGGTAACCCTTCCAGTATGGACGTGGTGCCATGACCGATCCTCCTCAGCTGGCCTTGCGGTGAGCGGCAGCGCCGGAACCGGATTTCGCGTGCGACGCCCGGCGGCGGCCAGCGCTCGCATTCGCGTTGGCGGCCGCCCGCTTTGGCGTGTCGGCCGCCTTCATCATCCCGGCACTCTCGCGTAGGGCCGCAAGGAGGTCGTTCGGCTGGGAAACCTTGACCGACTTCTTCTTCGGGAGCGCACGGCCCTCCATCTTCGCCTTCACCAGTTCGGCAACCGCGTTCTCGTAGCGGTCGTCGAACTCAGCGGGATTGAACGTCCCTTTCTTGGTCGAGATAATATGCTTGGCGAGGTCGAGCATTTCACCCGCGATCTTCATCTTCGGCATCTCCTCGAACGCCTTCTCGGAGGATCGGACTTCGTAGTCGTAATGCATGGTGGTTGCGATCAACCCTTTCCCATGGGGGCGGATGAGCACGGTCCGCATCCGGCGAAACAGAACCGTTTGCGCGATAGCAGCAACATTTGACTTCCGCATGCCGTCTCGCAGGGCGACGAAGGCATCTTCCGAAACTTTATCGGTCGGCGTGAGGTAATATGGCTTGTCGAAATAGACGTCATCGACGTCGGAGCAGGGGATGAAGGCCTCGATCTCCAGTGTCTTGTTGCTCTCCGGAATGACGGCGGCAACTTCCTCGGGATCGATCATAATGTACTGGTGGTTCTCGATCTCGAACCCCTTGACCTGGGCGTCGCGCGGAACCGGTTCTTCGGTTTCGCCGTCAATGAAGATGCGGTTTACCCGATTGCCGGTCGCCTTGTTGACAGTATTAAAGGCAATGCGCTCTGAGGTGCTCGTGGCCGTATAGAGACCGACCCCGCAACTCACTTCGCCGAATTTGATGAATCCCTTCCACTGTGCGCGGTGGCCGACCATGACGCTGTACTCCGAATCACTGAGTCGCGAATCAATCGTTTCGTAGGCGATTCGTTCCGAACTGAAGCAATTCGTTTTAAGATTTTCTCTGGGCCGCTTCGTTGCGAACCGACGTGCAGAAGCGGGCTCCGGTATTTGCCAGTCTCTGGACATGACCGCTGTCAGCCCACCGCCTTGCGATTCTGCGTCCGCGTTGTGGGCCAAAGATTCCTCAGTCGGCTATCGCTCCAAAGCTATGAGTCATTGACAAACCAGCCGTCCGTGCGAAAAATAGTTCCTCGTAAAGTCGAGCAAATTATGAAATTTCAACCGTATCGTTTAGTCGCAACGCTCGTGACCGCCCTTGTTCTCGCACACCCGGCGCTGGCCGATGGCACGCATACGGATCGACTTGACGGGTATCGCCCGCGACTGGATTCGACGTGCGCTACTGCGAACGAAGTCTATGTGAACACCAAGAAAAGCTACTACTATCGAGAGCTTGTTCATCAGCCGTTTTCGGCAGGTCGGTGGAAGAAATACATTGAGATAATTTATACGGCCGGGAACGTGTTCCAGCGCTATACCGGGCGTTCGACTTGGGTGAAGTCTGATATTCCCGAGCTTTTTCCATACGGTATGGGATATTCTTCGTGCACCTTCATCGACGGGTTTCACTACTACGCAAACTGGCACGAGCCCGGATACCGTGGATCGGCCGAAATCTGGCTGACACCGGACCGTCAGCGCCTGCACAAGACCATCGTCTATTACCCGCCCGACAGGAAGCGTTATCCGTTCTCGACCGTTATATCGCTGTTCGACTACGACGCGCAGAAAGCCAAGCGGCCCGATGATGCTTCCGTTGTCGCAGCACGGTATCCCGAAAAGGACCCATCCTGCGAACCCGTGGATGCAGCGTATGTGAAGACGCGACAAACTCAGAATTACAGTGAAATCGTGCAAAGGGTCGAGGTAGACGGCACCGCGAAGCCGCATATCGAGTCGATAGTGGCCAAGCCCAGGGCATTTGAGAGATACGTATCCTCTGATACCTGGGCTACCTTCGATCCAAATGGCTGGTCCACCCTCGATCGCTACGGCCCGAAATTCACCGATTGCACATTTGCCGGTAATGCTGTGCTCGGTTCGGAGCCGAGCAAGCATTACATCGCGAGATGGCATCGATATCCCTTCACGGCCGATTTTGAAGTGTGGGTTTCCGAAACGCACGGAAGGTTCGTCAGAAGCCGACGGGTCTATGACGAACCATGGGAGTATTCGTATCCCGGACTATTGGAGGACTTCAATTATGACCCGGTGAGTGCGAAACCGCCGTCCGCAAATCTTGTCCGAGAATAAACCGCCAGGGCACGGGAAGCCCAAGTCGGCCAGAGAATGTATATATACGGGTCAGCCGCAATGACCGCTAGGTTCGCACTCGTGCCGCAGTCGGCCCACTGCGGTCATCCGACCTATGATGCGGTTTCTAAATACCTCCGAGCATCCAGGTCAAAAGCAATAGGAGGGCTATCAGCGTCACCGAGAGGAGCAGATTGTCCCGCGCTTTCCGCTTGGCAGCATCCTTAGAAATGACACGGTACGCCTTTTTCTGTACCTTTTCCGCGTCGCCCTTGAGGTCCCTCGTCTCGAAATGCCGCTTCGTTTCGTTTTGTCCCACGCGTGTCTCCACTTCCTTCGACCGAACACAAGCAACATAACGCTCCTCGTCCATGGCCGCTACTGGCGCGCAAAGCGGCCACCGCGCACGATCACCGGCTTGTGGCATTTGCTACATAATTCCGCGCTTTTTCGAGGAAATCGGCCATCGGTGCCGCCGCGATGCACGACCAGCAGCCGGGCTCTCTGGGTTCCATTAATTCTTCCTACAATATGCAGTTGAAATCAGGGCCGTATGTGCTCTACGGTTTTCACGTTAGAGGGGGCGAGAATGAGAGTTGCGGGGCGCGCGTTTTCGGCGGCTCTTCTTATGTCGGCGGCGGCAACGAACGCGCTTGCGGAAGAGCCCAGATCATCGGGCACGGGTTTCACGGTTACAGGCGACGGCTGGCTGATGACCAACGCCCACGTCGTCGAGGGGTGCGACCGAATCGAGGTCAAGGGCAGGGGGACCGCCTCCGATCCGCGCATCGATTCCACCAATGACCTCGCGCTGATCAAGGTGTCGTCGGATAAGCCGTGGACGCCGCTGACGTTCCGCCGTGCGCCGACGCGGCTCGGCGAGGACATCGTCGCCATCGGTTATCCGCTCGCCGATCTCCTATCGGATTCCGTCAAGATCACCACCGGCAATGTAAACGCGCTGGCGGGCTTGAAGAACGACACGAGATACATCCAGGTATCGACGCCAATCCAGCCCGGCAATTCGGGTGGTCCAGTGGTCGATCGTGACGGCTTCCTTCTCGGCATCACCAGCGCCACGTTTTCGAAGAAGGCCGCAGACGAGATCGGTATCACTGCCCAGAACGTGAACTTCGCCATCAGGGCGTCCGTCGCCGACCTGTTCATGCAATCGCAGAGCATCACGAGCCTATCCGGCGACAAGGAAGTAGGGCAACCGACCCTGGCCACCGCCGACCTGGCGGACAAGGTCTCGCCGTCGGTTCACCAGGTCCTGTGCTATGGCAAGGTGGAGCCACAAGCATCGGTGCAGCGCGAGGAGACGGTAACGAGCCTGCCGCGCCCGGTGGTTCCCGAGACCCCGCTGGATGCCGCCGGCTATGACGCCATCGGCTTTGACTACGCGACCCTCAAGGTGGTCAGCTATCGGGACTGTCGGAATGCTTGCGACAGTGACGGCCAGTGCAAGGCGATCACCTACAACGCCAAACACCGCTTCTGCTTCCTAAAGAATAACGTTGTCGCCCTTATCAGGAACGGGGACGCCATGGCCGCGTATTCATCGTCGAAGGCCGCCGATATCATCATGTCCGACTTCACCAGCTACTCGGGCATGGACATTCCCGGCGGCGACTACAAACGGATCAGGCAGACGAACTACTTGGAGTGCTTTGTAGCCGGCATCGGTGATACCGCCTGCAAGGCCTTCGCCTACGTCGCGAAGAAGAAGGAATGTTGGCTGAAGGACACATTGGGACGGCCGAAAGCAGCGAAGGGCATAGAGCTGGGTGTGAAGTGACCTGCAGGTACACCGCTTCGGGGCCAGCACTCGATTCTCTGGCTAAGCTCCGTAGATGGCAGCAAGCGATTCCCCGCTTCGAAGGCGGGCGATAATAGTAGGCTCGCGATTTTGAATCGCGCTCGCTTCTTCCAGAACCGCGTGCGCCAGGAGTTCGGTGGTGACGTAAACACCATTCTCATCGCCGAGAACAATGTCTCCTCGTCGGACGATGATTCCGCCACACGTAATCGCCTCGCCTACGGTGCCTCCGCCCCGACTTTTTGTCGTAAGTGGGGACCGTCCTTTGCACCAGACGGGAAGCCCCGACGCTCTGATCGCGCTGACATCAGTCACATAACCATCGATGATGACACCGACGATGCCAACAGCCTTTGCCGCTGCCGTCATCACAGCTCCCCAACACGCATGCCGATTATCATCTACACGCTCGATCACCAGAATGTCGCCTGGTTGCGATTGTGAAAGGGCGGCTGGCAGCGACGCCCCATCGTCACCTGGAAGGCTAACCGTGAGGGCCCGTCCGACAACCCCACCTCCTTCCGTCAGACATTGGATGTCGGGCGTCATGAAACCATCGCTGCGAATGTGACCAATCGTTGCTGTTTCGATCTGGCCGAGGCGTCGGAGGAGGTCGAGTTCATTCATTGTCTTCTATCCTTCATCAGAGATGGCGCTCACCGTTCAACGGCAGCGCCATCGTCGAGTCGGTCGTTAGTGTGCCTTGGCCAGATCGCGTTTGACCGTTTCCGCCAGTGCTAGAAGGGCGACGGCTGACAGCAAGGCGGAACCGATCATGTACCAGGCGACAGAGGACCCGGTTCCGGTGACCGAAAGCAGCCACGTCGTGATGATCGGCGTAAGCGCGCTACCGAGCACGCCAGACAGCATGTAGGCGATCGACAGTCCCGAGTAGCGGACCTTCGTGCCGAAGAGCTCGGCGAGGAAGGTGGCGATCGGTCCGTAGTTTGCGGCAAACGCCGTCATCATCAGCAGATAGCCGGCCAGAGCTCCGGCGAAGGTTGCCGTGTCCATGAGCCAGAACATGGGAAAAGCGACCAGTGCCTCGGCCAGAATGCCACCGAGAATGACGGGACGCCGGCCAATCTTGTCGGAGAGTAGACCGAACAGAGGCAACAGGAAAATGCATACGGCACAGGCGATAAGGACGATGCCGAGCATCTCGTTGCGGGAAATGTTCAGGGCCTGGGTGCCGTAGGTGAGGCCGAAGGCGACGATCAGGTTGAAGGACGAACCCGTGGACATCGTGGCGATACCGCCAAGAAGCACGGTCTTCCAGGATTTTCCGAGCAGCTCGAAAAAGGGCATCTTCACTGTGGCTGCTTCTTCCTTCACCTTCGAGAAGGACGGTGTCTCCGCCGTGTTGAGGCGCACATACGCCCCGACGGCGACGAGCAGGATGCTGGCCAGGAACGGAATCCTCCAGCCCCAGCTGAGCAGGTCGTCGCTGGGCATGGATGCGGCGATCGCCAGGAACACGAGGTTGGCGATGAGCGTGCCCGCGGGAACGCCGATCTGAACCCAAGAACCGTAGAGGCCTCGTCGATTGGCCGGCGCGTGCTCGACAGCCATCAGGACGGCTCCACCCCATTCGCCACCAAGCGCAAGTCCCTGAACGACGCGGAGAGAAAGGAGGAGGATCGGTGCCCAGATTCCGATGCTCTCGTAGTTCGGCAAGAGCCCGATGGCGAACGTCGCAAGGCCCATCATGACCAACGAAAAGAGCAGCATCGACTTGCGGCCGAGACGATCGCCGAAATGACCGAAAAGGGCAGCGCCGACGATGCGGGCAAGATAGGCGGACGCGAAGGTACCAAATGCGAGCAAGGTTCCGACGATCGCATCGAAGCTCGGGAAGAACACCTTATTGAAGACCAGCGCCGAGGCGGTGGCGAAAACGAAGAGGTCGTACCATTCCACCGTCGTGCCGATCACGCTCGCGACGGCGATCTTCTTGATGTCGGCGGGGGGCTTGTGAATGGCGATGTCGGCAGTCATGTGCAGTTGCTGTCCCACAATAGCTTCCTTTCAGAGACGCATCGATCTGTTTGACTTCAGCTATGAAGGGGAATGGCGACGTTCGCCGCGGCATGCACAACACGTTGCGTCGGAGCCGGCTGCGTACCGTTCGAAACGCGCTGCATTCGCAGGCGAGGCGACTTACGAGTACGAAAACCCGTCGCCACCTTTGCGGCCTGTTTACCTCTGCTGACGGAAGGCGGTGTGATTGTTCGATCCGCCTTTGCCGTTCCCCTTTTTTTCGAAAGGATGCCTACCGCGGTCGGGCACGACAAATAGATAATACGGATGTCAATCATAGGAAGAGATGATGTACGTATAATTGCCGGAAAAAGCGGCAATGTGATGCATATTCGATCATTTTTGGCGAGTCGTTCGCGAGTTATTCCTAATAAGTCGGTCGACGATCGTCCACTATAGAAACGAGCGAATACTACGCATCGTATTTATCTATTTTTCTTGGAGGCCGTCCATCTCCTATTCCTTGTGAGGCGCTCACGAGCTTTTTGATACGCGCCAGGGAGTAACCAGCCATGAAACTCTACGACAATCTCCGCCCCGATCTTTCCAGGCTCTGGTCCACACTGATGCGCTCAGCCGAAATCGGAGCGACCGAAAATGGCGGCCTCAAGCGGCTGGCGTTGTCGAACGAGGACGAGGCCATGCGCCGGCTCTTCATCGAATGGTGCGTGGAGGCGGGTTGCGTTATCTCGGTCGATGCGGTTGGGAACATCTTTGCCACACGCCCCGGCACGGACCCGCAGGCAAAAGCAATTCTCGTGGGAAGCCATTTGGACACGCAGGTGAGGGGCGGTCGTTTCGACGGAATTCTCGGCGTGCTCGCCGGACTGGAACTGGTACGTACGCTGAACGACCATGGGGTGTCGACCCGGCATCCGCTCACGGTGGTGAACTGGACCAATGAGGAGGGCGCGCGCTTCGAGCCGCCAATGATCGGCTCTGCGGTTTTCACGCAGGCGCGTGCGCCGGAATTTGCCTATTCGCGGCTCGATCGCGACGGACTGTCGTTGGGTGCTGAACTTCAGCGTATCGGCTTCCAGGGGGAAGACCGGGTCTCCGTCGACCAGTTCGACAGCCTGTTCGAGCTTCATATCGAGCAGGGGCCACGGCTGGAAGAGGCGGCGAAGCAAGTCGGCATCGTCACAGGAGCCTTCGGCGTCCGTGGTCTGATCGTCGAGGTCTTCGGTGAGACGGGGCATGTCGGACCGACGCCGATGCCAGCCAGACGCAACGCGCTGGTGGGCGCAGCGCAGGTTACCCTGGCGATTGACGAAATCGGTTGGGCGCACCATCGAACCGGCGGCAAGTCGACTACGATGCGAATCAAGGCTGAGCCGAACCTTTTGGGCGCGCTCCCCGACTATGTTCAGATGACCTGCGACATGCGCCATCCCAGGGAGGACGTCGTGGTCGAGATGCTCGAAGCCTTCAAAGGGCGTATCCCCGAGCTCGAAGAGCGCTCGCGGTGCCGCATCGCGATCAAGGAAGCCTGGTCATACGGGGGCATGCGCTTCGACGACGAGTGCGTCGGCCTGGTGCGCGCCGCGGCGGGCAATCTCGGCTATACCTCAATGGAGATGCTGACGGAGGCCGGTCACGACGCGATGCATGTTGCCGAATACCTGCCGACGGCCATGATCTTCACGCCCTGCGAAGGTGGGCTTTCGCACAATGAGGCCGAGAACGTTACGCTCGCCGATATCGAACCTGGCATGAACGTTCTGCTGCAGGCGGTGTTGGCCAGGGCGGCCTGATTTAGATCAAACGATGTCCGCGTTGGCGGGCTGTTGACTGTCGAACAACTCGGCGTGAAACAGACGAAGAAAGGCTGTTTCCGCCGCGTTCAGGTCCATGTCAGGATTCGTCACGAAATAGGCGTCGGCTCCCAGGCTACCGTTGAGCGTGGGGATCAGCCACAATTGGTCGGGCGCGACGTACTGAGCCGCATCGAGCGGCAAGATGCCGACCCCGACGCCCGCGACGATCAGACGTCGCACCTCCTCAAGGTTTGGACTGCTGCCGACAGTCCAGCTTCCGAGGCCCGCGCCATCGCGCAGGGCAACCATTGGTTCGAGAGCGCCGCCTTCCTGGCTGCAGGTGAATGCGACGAATGCCTCACGGCGCAGCTCGTCCAGACTGACATCCGTGCGTCCGTACATCGGATGCGATTGCCCGCAGTAGATTGCGAACTCCTCCCGCACCAGGAAGCGGCAATCGAGTGTCGCCAAGGGTTTGGGAAGCAGGCAGAGGCCGAAAGGCGTCTGCTTCTGCGCGACGGCGCGAACGATGTCCTGGCTGTGCGCCACGTCGATCCGGACACTGACGGAAGGGTGGCGTCGCCGCATCTGACGCAGCGCCTGGTCCAGTTCCGGGACGCTGAGATGCGTGACGGTCAGAACCCTGATCTGGCCCGTCAGGTCGTCTTCGTCGACGGAAAGCTTTTCGCCGATGCGTTCCACTCTCCTCAGGATTTCGGCGCATTCCTGACGCAGCATCTCGCCATGGCTCGTTAGGATGAAACGGCGGCTGTCGCGCTGGATCAACTGACAGGCGAGCGTTTCCTCCAGCTTCTGCAGGGCAGCGGTCACGGATGGTTGGCGCACGTGGAGCCGATTCGCGGCCTTGGTGATGCTGCGTTCTTCGACGATCACCAGAAAGGTCCGCAGAAGGTTCCAGTTCAGGTGGTGTATCCGTGGGAAGCGGTTTGCCAACAAATATGCTCCAACGATGCCTGACGAACATGGTGACGAAATCGGCGGCCAAACTCAATCGATTGCGCTGGATTCTTTCACGCCGACGCCACGCTGCCCTTAGACGACGGCAAGGCATTCGATCTCGATGTCGAAGGGTTGCGTCCATGGATTAATGGCGGCGGACGTGCGGGCCGGAAACCCTGCACGGAAGTATTGCCGGTAGACCACGTTTACGTCGGCCATCAGAGTGGCATCGGTGACGTAGACGGTCGCCTTTATGACCTTCTCGAGGCCGGACCCGGCATACTCGAGCGTCACGCGCAACGCCTCGAGTGCAGCGCGGGTCTGGGATTTGATGTCCCCTCGGACGATCTCTCCAGTCTCGACATCGATCGGCGGCATGCCGCAGGTCGCCACGAATTCGCCGGATCGGACCACGGCGGAGGTTGGCGCACCAAGATTGCGTATGGCTTCGGATATGACCGGGACCTCGATAATGGTTCTCTCCATTTCGCGCTCCTCTATTCGGCTGCTGGCGGCGAGCGTTGCTCAAGTGTTTCATAGACCATCGTGGCCGCGGTGAGATCGGCTAGGGCGGTGCCCACAGCCTTATAGAGGGTAATTTCAACGTCCCTCGAGCGAGCCACGACGTTTTGCCGGCAGAGCAATTCCAAGGTCGCCTTGATATCGCTTTCGGAGATTACCCCCGATTTTATCGGCTGCACGATATCGCCTGCCTCGTGAATAGCCTCGTCCGTGTCGATGATGATCGTCGCGCGTCCTACGGCAACATCGTCGGCCTCGCGCATTTTCGGTGTGAAACCACCGATGAGATCGACATGAGTCCCGGGTTTTAGCCATGTTCCTTCGATGAGCGGCGTCGTCGCTAAGGTCGCCGCACTAACGATGTCCGCGCGGCCAACCGCATGCTCCAGATCGGTGGCGACCGTCGCCGATATGCCATCCCGGCGAAGGCGCTCGACCAACCTCTCGGCATTGGACGGGTCGATATCCCATACATGTACATCCTCTATGGGCCTGACTTCCCGATAGGCGTCCGCGATGAGGCTCGCGACTTTGCCGGCACCGACAACGAGCAAGGACGCAGCATTTTTGCGGGCAAGGTAGTCGGCCGCAAGCGCCGAAGCAGCGACGGTTCTGCGCACCGTAATCGTGTTGCCGTCGAGCATCGCGAGTTGCGTGCCCGTCTCGGCATCGTAGAGCATGTAGGTCGACGTTAGCCCGGGTATCCCGCGAGCCGTATTGCCCGGAAAGACGGTAACGATCTTGACGCCGAGAAAGCGTCGCGAGCGCTGACTGTCATGCCACGCCGGCATCAACAGCAGCGTTGCGTCCGGCTGTCCTTCATCCGTGATCGTATGATGATGTCTGACCGGCACTTCGCAGCCCGTCGCAAAGCCCCGCCGTAGAGCGTCTATGAGAAATCCAAACGGGAGCAGCGCTCCCGTTTCCGTCGCATCCAGGATGTGCATGTATTCGTTCCGCCACGTTGAAAGAGCGTGTGAAATAAAACAGAACGTGCGTCCGCTTATAAGAACGGCTTTTTCTATGTGAAGTATAGGCAGCGGCGGTGTGGGTGAAACCCGGTAGTGATTTAGGCTGAAAAGCGAAGATATTCGGGACGCCCGGTTGTCGGAGGAACGATGTGGGCGGACCTCCGCCTCAACCGCGGCGAACTCTATGCCCATAGCGGCAGATAACAACCGCGTTCATTCCACGTCACGAAGCTTTTCGCGCAGGAACTCGATGAAACGCTGAGTTTTCGCGGGCACCAACCGCGTCTCGGTGACTGCGTAGACCGGGCTCGGGTCACCAATCCACCCTGGCAGTACCTGCCGTAGCTTTCCAGCGGCCAGTTCGTCGACAACGATCCTCTCCGGCAAAAAGGCTATGCCCATATTCAGCGAGGCGAGCTTGCGGATCATCGCGACACTGTTTGTGCGGTATTCTTTCTGAACTACGCATCGATTGTCGGGCTCTACGCCTCGATCACGCATTACGGTCTTATAGGCGTCCGGAGCAGACGGCTGGCTCGTGAACGCTGCGGGGCGGTCTCATGATAAGGTTCGACTTTCTACGCTATGGGGTGATCGCCCGCGGCGTTTACAGATAAAGGTCGCCGAAGCTTTGCCTGATCGACACCTGGCTTGATTTCTATCCGACGGCCGAGCGGTTTGAACCGCATCTCGTCGAGGACGAAGCCGAGCGAGGTTTTCCTTTGCGGCTTTTCTTTGGGTCCCACGCACGCCATGAACTCGATTGAAGGAACTCAGTATCTCGTCTATCGACGCAACTGAAACGGGTTTGAGTTTGCGTAGTCGTCTTTTTCTACAAAGGAGATCAGTTCGTCGACCCAATCCGGGTCCTGTGTCGACGTTGCAATATCGGGAACGCCCAAGAAGAGTACTGGTGGCGTCTCCACAGGCAATGCGCTGGCGAAATCTTGAAAATCCAGCTCATCTTCTCGGATTCGGTCCGCGTTTTCGGTATCGGCGTCAATGACTAGCGCTACGGGTGCCCGCTTGGCCACCGAAAGAGAGTTGGCTAATTGCATCGCCGAACTCTTACCACCTGCAACGACAATGATTACTTTGTCCTCAAGGTCTTCAGGAAGAAGGCTGCGGAGAAGTAGCTCGTCGCTGTGCCCCTCAACTACTATGTAATGTCTCATAATTGAGTTCCCCCCTGAAATCGAAATATGGCATGCCGTCGCGCAAGAGACGGGCGTATTTTATTTCCAGAGCCGCAGTTATGCGATGTTTCTTGACGACTGCATCGATCTCCTCAGCAGTCCAAAGTAGAATGGCCTGAGGAGCCATAAAGCCAGCCAAATTGATTGCCTGACTTGTAAAGCCTCCGCGGCTAAACAGACAACCCACCAAACCGGCCGGCCTCCTGGCCAACTGATTGCGTAGCTTTGCAAGCGGTTCAACGTTGATTTTGTCCGAATAGTCTTTCATTTCCAACTAAGGCGTTAATGCCCTGGTACTGAATGAAGCCGTCGAACTGCTCCAAGATGCCGCCTTCTGGAGAATTTACATGGAACGAGTAATCGACCTTGGCCCCGTCAAGTTCGAACAGTTTCACGATTAGGTACTCGAGCGCCATTCCACGCTTCCAGCCCCTAGTCCTGCCGCTCTGGATAGCGGCCCACAACTTAGACAGATAGACTCGGTCCACTTTTTTGCCTGGGGGTGGCGGCTTGGGCATCGGTTATCTTGTCGGCTCGCAATGAAAATCGAAAACATCAATCGGAGGCAATCTGGTCCGTATCATTCCCTATTCAATGAACTGTAAATAAAGAATCACCTGACCTCGGTCGACCATGACGGGGTTTTGCGGCTTGCAGGCCCGATCGCAGACTGGTTTCACAGGTCGGAGCAGCTAAATCATTAGCTGGGGCGTTTGGTGTTTCACGAGGTTGTATTTACTCTAAGCATGAGTTCTGGGCAGAATTTGCAACGGGCGATCCGCCGAGAATGGAAGTGTTTGGCAGCGTCCGTCGAAGGATGATGAGACGATCGTTCTCCAGAACACTGACCGAAAGCTTCAAGCAAGACCCACCCGATGTACCCGCAATGATCATGATCGGCTTGGGACACCTGTAGCTGATCTCCCTCGATATCGCTCGCATCTCCCTGAGGTCATTGCTGCTCGGGTAGGGCGGTCCTTCCGGGTGAGAGTGCCATTCTCCAACGTAATACTCGCCTCGGCTCCATCGGTTTCTCAACATGTCCTTCAAACCGTGGATGCCCCGCTGAAACCAGGTCCCCCCGGAACGTGAATCCTTCGGACGGATCGTCGCCTCCGTGACGATCGCGCTATTTCCATCAAGGGCATAACGGCCGATGAGGATTCCGCCGGTCTCCCGCCCTCCAGCGGCCAATGCATGGTCCCTAATCGTGCGACATGCCTCAGCGCGTAGACGAACCGCAATCTTGTTTTTTCGGCCTTCGAAGAGGATCACGTCGGCCTCAGACATCGAGCCTCTCCAACGCACCGTCCTCGGTTTGCCGGAAGTATTCGCAACGCCGTTCCGGAGAGCGCATCGCGCGAACAATCGCCTTTGATCCAACGGCGCTCCACAGCCGCACATCCGCCGCACTGGCTGGAAACACCGGATGCCAACACCCGACGCCTTCGGTCCTGGCGTCGTGTAAGTCCGTCGGCGGGACGTCGATATCCGAAAACCGCTCTTTCGCGTCAATCGTCGGAAACGAAGCTTCCGAAGCGGTGAACACGAGTAGCCCTTCCGCCTTCCACGTCATCGCAAGGCTGACGAATATTTTCTCACGTCCCCAATCGAATTCCGACATCGCGTCGAGGATCGCGTCAGAACCTGTGCAATCGACAATGACGTCAAACGTTCGCAGTTGCTTGGCGAGATCGCTATCTGTCGGGGGAAAGCTTGACCCAAACGCGGTAGCATTGGCGTCGGGCATGATCAGATTGAGAGCGCTTGCCAGAGCTTTCGCCTTATTGTGACCTACAGCATCCAGCCCGAGCGCATGACGCGTCAACCGCGCAAGAACCGAGAACCTCGTTGCGCCGATGAATTCCGGTTCAACCAAGTCTCTATAGCCGAAGCGTCCAGCCTGATTGACATGGAACTTCACCTGATGATGGGCGGCCTCTACCCGAAAGGAACGCCGACCGGAGAGACCTGGGCTGTAACGCACGACGACATCGTCGAACCCCTTCGGTCCGTTCGCTTCGTATGAGACCTCGACGACATGCGGCTTCTCCGGGTCTCGCAGACCTGAGGCATGTATCCAGAAGAACCGGGCCTGGTAGTCGTGTCCGTCCCAATTTGCAATTACCGCGTCAGCCATGGCGTTACCACACCTACTGTTTGATTCCTGTTTTGTTCCTTAGGCCATTTTCCGCCGCCACAACTCGTGCCGGCGGAGGTTTTTTGCGTTGGTCGGGACATCTGCACTGCTAGCAGAAGTCCCTTTCTTGCCTGCGTTCGCTGGAGCTACAGCGAACGCGATTTATTCCGTTTGCCCTTAGACGCATTTCTAAAGGTCCCGCAGACGCGCATCAGGGGCCATGACGCAAATCTGCGGTCACGGGACACAAGTAAGAAGAGTACTCAAGAGCACCCACTTGTGCTTCCACACGTATCGCACTTCTCGCAAGTCCCATTCCGCACCATCGTGAAGTTCTGGCACTCGGTGCACATATTGCCCGTGTAGCCCTGCATGATGGAGCGGGCGCGGCGTTCGGCTTCGACCTTCTTGGCTTCGGTCTTGGCAGAGGCTGCGTCGGCAGCGGCGGCGTCGGTGAAGAGCCTGCTGGATTCCTCAGCGATCTCTTCGGCGATTTCCTCCGCCAGTTCCTTGGCGCGTTCCTCGTAATCGCGCTTGAAGGCGACGACTTCGGAGGAGGCGGCGACGGTTTCGAGCTTGCGCACGGTGTTGCCGGCAATCGCCGTGATCGTCGCGCCCGAGGAGGCGCGGACAGGGGCGGCGGTTGCAGCACCCTTGATCTCCGATGCCGCGCGCTCGGTCGAGTTTCCGGAAACCAGCGTCGGCTTATAGCCGCGTGTCAGGCCCTTGGAGACGACGTCCGCCTTGCCTTCCGACACGCCGCGGCCGAGCGCCGTGTTGTTGAAGTCGGACGTATCGACATGCGCCAGATCGTGGCGGCCGAGATAGGAGATGGCGAGTTCGCGGAACACGTAGTCGAGGATCGACGTCGCATTCTTGATCGCGTCGTTGCCGGTGACGATGCCCGCCGGCTCGAACTTCGTGAAGGTGAAGGCATCGACATATTCCTCGAGCGGCACGCCGTATTGCAGGCCGAGCGAAACCGAGATCGCGAAGTTGTTGATGAACGCACGAAGGGCCGAACCTTCCTTGTTCATGTCGAGGAAGATCTCGCCGAGGCGGCCGTCGTCATATTCGCCGGTGCGCAGGAAAATCGTGTGGCCGCCGATCTTTGCCTTCTGGGTGTAGCCCTTGCGGCGGCCCGGCAGCTTTTCCTGGCTGCGCACGACCTTCTCGATCACCCGCTCGATGATCTTCTCGGTGACGGTGACGGCCTGGGCGGCTGCTGGCTGGGCCAGCAGTTCCTCCAGCGCGTCCTCGTCACCTTCGTCCTCGATCAGCGAAGCGTTTAGCGGCTGCGACAGCTTCGAGCCGTCGCGGTAAAGCGCGTTGGCCTTGAGGCCGAGCTTCCAGGAGAGCATGTAGGCGCTCTTGCAATCGTCGACGGTTGCATCGTTCGGCATGTTGATCGTCTTGGAGATCGCACCCGAGATGAAGGGCTGGGCAGCCGCCATCATGCGGATGTGGCTTTCGACCGAGAGATAACGCTTGCCGATCTTGCCGCAAGGATTGGCGCAATCGAAGACGGCGAGGTGCTCGTTCTTGAGGAACGGAGCGCCTTCCAGCGTCATCGCACCGCAAACATGGATGTTTGCAGCCTCGATGTCCTTCTTCGAGAAGCCCATGTGGTCGAGCAGGTTGAAGCTCATGTCGGCAAGCTGCTCGTCGGAGACCTTCAGCGTGCCCTTCAGGAAGTCGAGCCCAAGCGTCCACTGGTTGAAGACGAACTTGATGTCGAAAGCGGACTTCAGCGCAGCGTTGACGGCCTCGACCTTCTCGTCGGTGAAGCCCTTGGCCTTCAGCGTCGAGGGGTTGATGGCGGGCGCCTGGTTCAGATTGCCGTGGCCGACGGCGTAGGCTTCGATCTCGGCAATCTGGCTTTCGGAGTAGCCGAGTGTGCGCAGCGCTTCCGGTACGGCACGGTTGATGATCTTGAAGTAACCGCCGCCGGCAAGCTTCTTGAACTTGACGAGCGCGAAGTCGGGCTCAATGCCGGTCGTGTCGCAATCCATGACGAGGCCGATCGTTCCGGTCGGCGCAATCACGGTTGCCTGGGCGTTGCGGTAGCCGTGCTTTTCGCCGAGTTCCAGTGCCTTGTCCCAAGCGCTCTTGGCGTGCGCGGCGAGATCCTGGTCCGGGTTTTCGCCGTGGATGAGGGCGACCGGGTTGATCGACAGGCCTTCATAGCCGGACGTCTCGCCATAGGCGGCGCGGCGATGGTTGCGGATGACGCGCAGCATGTTCTCGCGGTTCGGCGCAAACATCGGGAACGGGCCGAGTTCAGCAGCCATTTCCGCCGAGGTGGCATAGGAAATGCCGGTCATGATCGCCGTCAGGGAGCCTGCGATGGCGCGGGCTTCGTCGCTGTCATAAGGAATGCCGGACGACATCAGCAGGCCGCCGATATTGGCATAGCCGAGACCGATCGTGCGGTATTCGTAGGAGAGCTCGGCAATGCGGCGCGACGGGAACTGCGCCATCATCACGGATATTTCGAGCACGACGCTCCACAGACGCACGGCATGCTCGTAGTCGGCGATGTTGATGCGCTTTGTCGCCGCATCCTTGAACTGCATGAGGTTCAAGGAGGCAAGGTTGCAGGCCGTGTCGTCGAGGAACATGTATTCCGAGCACGGGTTGGAGGCGCGGATCGGGCCGGCGGCCGGGCTGGTGTGCCAGTCGTTCATCGTCGTGTTGAAGTGCAGGCCCGGATCGGCCGATGCCCAGGCGGCATAGGAGATCGTCTCCCAGAGGTCGCGGGCCTTCAGCGTCTTCATGACCTTACCGTCCTTGCGGGCCGTCAGGTTCCAGTCGCCATCGGCTTCGACGGCGCGCAGGAAGTCGTCGCGGATCGAGACCGAGTTGTTGGAGTTCTGGCCGGAAACGGTGAGGTAGGCCTCACTATCCCAATCCGTGTCGTAGGTCTTGAACTCCATGTCCTTGTAGCCCTGGCGGGCGAACTGGATGACGCGGCTCACATAGTTTTCCGGGACCTGGTCCTTCTTGGCGGCGCGGATTTCGCGCTTGAGGGCAGGGTTCTTGGTCGGGTCGAAGCAATCCGCATCGGCGCCGCCTTCGCAATTGAAGCAGGCCTTCATGATCGCCTTCAGGTGCTTGGCGACGATCTTCGAACCGGTGACGAGGGCTGCAACCTTCTGCTCTTCCTTGACCTTCCAGTTGATGTATTCCTCGATGTCCGGATGATCGATGTCGACGACGACCATCTTGGCCGCGCGGCGCGTGGTGCCGCCCGACTTGATGGCGCCCGCCGCACGGTCGCCGATCTTCAGGAAGCTCATCAGGCCGGAGGAGCGGCCGCCGCCGGAAAGCTTTTCGCCTTCGCCGCGGAGATACGAGAAGTTGGAGCCGGTGCCGGAGCCGTACTTGAATAGGCGGGCCTCGCGAACCCAGAGGTCCATGATGCCGCCTTCGTTGACGAGGTCGTCCTCGACCGACTGGATGAAGCAGGCATGCGGCTGGGGATGCTCGTAGGCCGACTTGGACTTCGTCAGCTTGCCGGTGAAGGGGTCGACATAGAAGTGGCCCTGGCCGGGGCCGTCAATGCCGTAGGCCCAGTGCATGCCGGTGTTGAACCACTGCGGGGAGTTCGGGGCGACGCGTTGGGTAGCGAGCATGTAGGCGAGTTCGTCGCGAAAGGCAGAGGCATCTTCCTCGGACGAGAAATAGCCGCCCTTCCAGCCCCAGTAGGTCCAGGTGCCGGCCAGACGGTCGAAGACCTGGCGCGCATCGATTTCGGAGCCGTACTGCTGCTCCTTCGGCAGCTCCTTGAGGGCTGCCTCATCGGCAACCGAACGCCACAGGAAGGAGGGAACGTCGTTTTCCTCGACCTTCTTCAGCCTTGCCGGAACGCCGGCCTTGCGGAAATATTTCTGGGCAAGGATGTCGGCCGCGACTTGGGAGAACTGCGCGGGAACGTCGATGTTCTCAAGGCGGAAGACGATCGAACCGTCGGGGTTCTTGATCTCGCTCGTCGCCTTGCGGAATTCGATGTCCGCGTAAGCGCTCTGGCCTGCCTTTGTGAAACGGCGTTCTATGCGCATGTCCTTGCACCTCTGATTGCGCGCCCCATCCCCGTTGACCAGGACGCAAGTTTCCTCATCCGGCAGCGCCGGAAGATGCGCAGCCAGTTCTCGTTTCCGTACCGTCACAGGAGTGTCATCCGGAGATGTCTTTCCTGTATCTTGTGGTGATGGTGGCTGCAAACACTAAATATAGTATTAACAGCTTATTATCGCCAGCCCCGGATGTCACTTTTTTGGAGGTCAAAAATCGCGCAAATATCCCCTCACGGCTGCCATCCATCATGGATGCAACACCCTGATTCCACGCTCGAATTTTGAAGAGAACCGGCCTCGTTAAACCCGGTCCAGCTGCCGCCGCAACATCGGAAACCATTAAGTGAGAAATGGGCGATTCCGTCAAGGGGTGGTTTTTAACGAAGCGTTCACCACAACATATTGTGGACGGCCCTGTGAAGACTGGGGAAAAGCCTGGAGGCCTTGAATTTCAGGGCTTTGCGGGCTTCAGGCACCTGAAAAGCGAGGATGAAAAGAAAAAGTTAGCCGAATCCAAATCTAAGGATGGCATTTTCGGCCCGGATCGGCATCGCGATTCGGGAGGCCTCACATCGCATCGAGCGCGACGGTCACCGTGGCAATGCCGATCGCCGCTCCAGCCTCGTCGCGGATGGTGAAACTGGCCTGCGCCTCGAGAATCTGCGTGGTCTCATCGCGCTCGGCGCGATCGACGAAAATCTCGTCCGAATCGCGCGCGAAGGTCTGCAGATATTTGTTTTCGTCGGCCTGCCAGAAATCCGTCGTCACTCTGCTCTCGCCGACATTGAGCCCATTCCTGTCGGTAATGAAGAACTCGACGATAACGCCCTGCGACGCATCCTGTTTTTCCTTCAAGTAGCGCGAAACGGGCGTGGATAGAATGGCGGACACCATCTGCAGGGCGCCGGTTTCCACTTCGGATCGGTAGGTCGAATCAAGGACCTGGATATCCGTGCTGCTGACGTCACTGAATTTGGCGTTCTGCTCTCTGATCGCGGCGAGGACCATCGGCGTGCTGACCATCGGCCGGACGACGGTATCCACATATTCGCGGACGACGGCGACATAAGCGGGTTCGGCAAAGGCCGGCACGGGCAACAAAGAGGGGATCGCCAGCCCTGAAGCGACGACCGCTCTAACCCAACCCCGGTATCCCATTCCCCGCTTCCTTGCTCCGCGCGTTTTCGCCCTCGCGCGATCCGTGACCCGGCCCTTGGCACGTCGCTCGGATGCGCGCGTGCAGGCCAGGCTCGCATCATACATCTGCAGTATTACTAAGATGACAATTCCGCGTGGAGTTTAATGGCCCGACGCTGTCAGCGCGGACCCTTGGCGATCGGCTCCTGATAGGTGAAGCCCATGTCCCAGGGGAAGTAGATCCAGGTGTCCTGGCTGACCTCCGTGACGAAGGTGTCGACCGTCGGCACGCCGAGCGGCTTTGCGTAGACGCAGGCAAAATGCGCCTTGGGCAGCATGGCGCGCACTTGCACCGCCGTCTTGCCGGTATCGGTGAGGTCGTCGATGACGAGGATGCCTTCGCCGCCATTTTCCTTGAGCTCCGGCGCAATGCCCTTCAGCACCACCATATCCCCCTGGTTCACGTAATCATGATAAGA
Organism: Rhizobium sp. USDA 4016; assembly: GCF_056279705.1. NCBI lineage: Bacteria > Pseudomonadati > Pseudomonadota > Alphaproteobacteria > Hyphomicrobiales > Rhizobiaceae > Rhizobium > Rhizobium sp. USDA 4016. The sequence continues at coordinate 2,238,814 of NZ_JBWCCY010000004.1, read as the reverse complement.
AGCGACGCAGACCGTTTCGATCAGGCGGATGTCGAGTTCGCGGCAGATGATTGCCGCAGGAACCAGGCCGCCGCGGGTGATGCAGACAATGCCCTTGAATTCCTTGTTGAGGCCGGCGATGCGCCAGGCAAGCGCGCGGGCGTCGCGATGGAACTGATCCCAGGAAACGGGAAAGGCTTTATCGGGAAAAGACATCGAACTGCTCCGCGGCATGAAAGGAAAACCCGCCGGCGACCAAGCGCAATCCGTCAAACGCAAATCGCGCAGGGCCAACCCGCGCGAAAGGAAGTTCCGGAGCCCGTCACCGGTTGCCGCAATTAGCGGGATTTGCGGGTAAAACGCAAGTCCGGCCGGTGCTTCGTCAACGGGAGAGGAGGGTGAGCGCCGTCATCGACTGCAAGAGCGACTTCGTCGTGCCGCCGAAGATCATCTGCCAGAGGCGCGAATGGGTGTAGGCGCCCATCACCAGGAGATCGATGCTGCTGTCGGAGAGGCGGTTTTCGATGACGTTCGAGGCGCTCTTATGGGTGCCTTCCGCAACGGCAAGCGTCGCCTTCACGCCGTGGCGGGAAAGCGCGGCTGCGATTTCCGCTCCCGCCAGGCCCGCCGTCTGCATCGCAGAATCCACCGGATCGACGGAAAAGACCTCGACTTCGTCGGCAGCCTTCAGGATCGGCATGGCATCGAATGTCGCGCGTGCGGCTTCCTTCGAGCCGTTCCAGGCAATCATCACGCGTTTGATCGCTTTCGGTTGCCGCAAGATATAGGGGATCATCAGGACCGGACGGCCGCTTTCGAAAAGAAAGCTGTCGATATCGACCTGGCTGTCAGATGGCTTGGAAGGGTCCGCTTGCGAGGCGATCAAGAGGTCCGCGCTGCGGGCACTCTCGATCAGTGGCGCCGAGCCGTAGCCCGCCGAGGTGGCGAAGCTGCGCCATTCGAATGATGCGCCGGACGCTTCGGCTTTCTGGCGGAAGATGCGCTCCACTTCCACGGTCTCGGAATGCGCCATGTCCTGCAGCGCCTGAACGGCGACTGGATCGGGAATTTCCATCGGAGCGACCAGCGGCACGGCCGAGATGTTTTCGGCGTGGAGACCGATGACATGGGCATCGTTTTCGGCGGCAAGCTCAAAGGCAAAATCGGAGACCGCACGGCTGTTGTCGGCCGTATCGAGAATGGCGAGTATGGTCTTGTAAGGCATATCAATTCTCCTCGGCGGCTCAAAATGGTTTCGTAAGCAGGAAATGCGTTGTCGGTGGAACGGTTCCTTGGTTGTCGAGGGCGGTGTGTTGCTGCTCTAAGCTTCGGCGGACCGGTTTTCGTCAATCTCCCTGGTCCTACGAATGTTCTCGATCATGGCGTGAACCTCAGAGCCCGCTGCATCGACAGCCGCCTGCGACCGGCCGCGCACGACGATCTCCGTCGAGAATTTCTGGCCGACATAGCGCGGATAGGAGCCGATGCTGGTGTCCGGGTGCGCCTTCTGGATGGCGGCCAGCAGCATGCCGATATCGCCTTCGGCATAGGGGCAGGCGATCGCCAGCGACAGCACGCGCTGCCCGGTGCGAAGCGTCGGCAGCACATTGTCGACCATGGCCTGGAACACCTGCGGCACGCCCGCCATGACGTAGACATTGCCGATGACGAAGCCGGGCGCAGTCGACACCGGATTGGCGATGTGTGCCGCCCCGCGCGGCATGCGCGCCATGCGCTTGCGCGCTTCGGTGAATTCCATCTCGCGGCGCTTGTACATGTCACCGAGCAGTGTCATGGCAGCAGCATCATGGTCGCAGGGAACGCCAAAAGCCTTCGAGACTGCGTCCGCGGTGATATCGTCATGCGTGGGGCCGATGCCGCCCGAGGTGAAGACGTAGTCGTATTTGCCGCGAAGGGCGTTCAGAGCTTCGACGATCGCATCCTCGTCATCGGCGACGATCCTCACCTCCTTGAGATCGATGCCGGAAAGCTGAAGCATATCCGCCAGATGGCCAATGTTTTTGTCCTTGGTTCGGCCGGACAGAAGCTCATCGCCGATGGCGAGCATGGCGGCGGTGATGACAGTTTCAGTGCTCATGAGAGATATCCGATGATGGGGCTTTGCTATAGGTAGCGCCGTTTTCCCGGCTTGCAAATGGCGGCACCCGGTCGCGGCAGAAGGCGAAGGAAACGGTAAGTGCATTTAGACTACATACATTGGACGCTGAGTTCTGCGCAGGCAGGTCATGCTCAAGGAAGCGCGCTGATAGAACTTCGGCCGGTCAACCATTCAATCCGTGCGGAAGGCGCGCCAAGTCTGCGGGCGCCGAAGTCACCGTAAAGGGCGTTCCGGACCTGGTTCCCGAGGAGATGGGTGTCGATGAGATCAAGGGCGGCTCGCCCCACGGCGCGTCCACGATCACCGACTGCGATGGTTCGCGCCAGCTTTCAGCAATCGAGCTGGAAGCCGCGAAATACCAGGCCGCGCACGTCGCAAAGATCGCGGCGAAGCTCGGGTAAGACGCTTTCCGATCAAATGGTAGAGGCGGCGCGGCTCATCGCTGCGCCGTTGCTTGGCCGCAAGAGGTGCTTTCGTGCAATTCCTGTTGATTTTAACCGAAGCAGCATTCACGCGGCGCCAAAGTCGGCCGCTACCCGTGAAACTGCAGGGCTATGACCAGCAACATGGTCCCGGCAAGCACGCTCCCGAACAAACACGCAGCGGCTGTTTTGTAAAACCTGAGACGCCGCGCCCTTTCTCCACTCCAATCGTAAACCATCGTCTTACTCCCACAAGACAAGCTTACACGCATCGTGGCACTGTAATTCGTGCATCCGCAAAGGCGCCTTCGAGCCCTGCCGCCTTTCAGACGCCGGCATAAAATCATATTTATTGGGATTGATAAAGATGGTGGGGCGAGACCAGTAGGCGCATAGGTCTCTCCGCCGCGGCTGTACGACCTGCGATTTCGTCCTGTGTGCCAATAGGACCGGAGATTTTGATGCGCGCTGTTATCGCTTCCCTGCTGGTCGCCCTTGCCCTTGCCGGATGCAACACGGCTCCGCCGTAGCCCATCCGCGGCAGCCTCACCTATGGCAGAGTCGTCCGCGTTCCCGCGCGAGCGGGATACACCGTCAAGCACGAGTTTCCGGACAAGTTCGGATACCGGGTCTACGAAAGATACGTGGTTCAGCCGGATGGAACGCTGAAGCTCATCTCCCGCCGAACCGGCTCCGACTACTGGCACTTTCCCCGGATGAAATGGTGAGTGGACTGCCCGGCGTCGCAAAAACCTCGCGTCACGGCTGCGTGCTGGTGCGGGCGACGGGGATCGAACCCGTAAGGATTTCTCCGAGGGATTTTAAGTCCCTTGCGTCTACCAGTTTCGCCACGCCCGCGCGCGATCCTCAATTAACGACTGGAGTGATTCAGTCAAGAGCGCCGGCGGCGGCACCGGTTTGCGGCTTTGGAGCGGGAACGGCCTCGATCCTTTGCTTCATCTGCCCGCGCCGGTAGGTAGCGCGGCCGGTAAGAATGCCGACCATGGCGCCGGCTGCCTTGATGACCGAGTCGTGCAGGCGTGCATGACGTGTCGGCGACAGGTATTGCAGGAACTCGATGGCGAGTGCGCCGAAGATCAGCAGCAGTGCGACGAGCTTCCACTGTTTCGGATAGCCGAGCGCGAAAACGAAGCCGGTGACGGCATAGGCAAGCGCGCGGTCGGCGTTGACGCTGGTCATCGTATGCGGCCTGAGGCCGATCGGCGAAATGGTGACGAAAATGATGGCGGCAAGCAGCAGCCAGGCGAGCGGTCGCATAAAACGGGATGTCATCATCCCTTCACGTTAGCAGCATTGCAAAGCGAACGCACGAGGGAGCTGCAGCAATCCACCAAGCGCGATGAGGAAAGCTTTCTGCAGAGCGAACCGCACGGCCGTTAAACGGACTTCTTTTGCCAGCCGACCTGTGCCATAGCGAAGTCTTGAGACAGGAATGGACCGATGACCGTCACAAGACAGGATGTAGATCGCGCGGAAGAGGCGCTGCGCAGCCTCTTTCCGGCAACGCCGCTGCAGCTCAACGACCATCTTTCGGCGCGCTACGGTGCTGAAATCTGGCTGAAGCGGGAGGATCTGTCGCCCGTCCGTTCTTACAAGATCCGCGGCGCCTTTAATTTCTTCCGCAAGGCGATTGCCGAAGGGAGCGGCGAGCGCCTCTTCATCTGCGCTTCGGCGGGCAACCATGCGCAGGGCTTTGCCTATGTCTGCCGCCATTTCGGCGTTCAGGGCGTGGTCTTCATGCCGGTGACGACGCCGCAGCAGAAGATCGACAAGACGCGCATGTTCGGCGCCGAATTCATCACCATCAAGCTCTACGGCGATTTCTTCGATCAATGCTATCAGGCCGCCCGCGACCATGCCGAGGCGGAAGGAGGCGTCATGGTGCCGCCCTTCGACCATGCGGACATCATCGAGGGGCAGGCAACGGTCGCAGCAGAAATCATGCAGCAGCTGCCGGAGGGTAGGGTGCCGGACATGCTGGTCTTGCCGGTCGGCGGCGGCGGGCTTGCTGCGGGCATCACGGGCTATCTCAAGGGCTCGGTCCCAAATTCCGCCTTTGTCTTCACCGAGCCGGCAGGCGCGCCGAGTCTGAAACGCAGCATCGAGGCCGGCGAAGTGGTGACGCTTTCCAAGGTCGACAATTTTGTCGACGGCGCGGCCGTTGCCCGCATCGGCGACCTGAATTTCGCAGCGCTCAAAGGCTTTGCAACCGCGCAGGTCATGCTGATGCCAGAGAACGCCATCTGCGTGACGATCTCGGAAATGCTCAATGTCGAGGGCGTCGTGCTGGAGCCGGCAGGGGCTTTGTCTTTGACGGCGATCGCGGCGATGGATCCGCAGACCATTCGCGACAAGACGATCGTCGCGGTTGTCTCCGGCGGCAATTTCGACTTCGAGCGGCTGCCCGACGTCAAGGAGCGCGCGATGCGTTACGCCGGGCTGAAGAAATACTTCATCCTGCGGCTGCCGCAGCGCCCCGGCGCGCTCCGCGATTTCCTCAATCTTCTGGGGCCGGACGACGACATCGCCCGCTTCGAATACCTGAAGAAGACGGCGCGCAACTTCGGCTCGGTTCTGATCGGCATCGAGACCAAGGCGCCGGAGAACTTCGCCACCCTGATTTCGAATTTCGAAAAGGCCGGCATGGGCTTCGAGGACATCACCGAGAACGACATCCTCGCCAACCTCATCATTTGACTTTGCGGGCGCGAGCGGCCCGTGTTAAAGGCGGAACATGGCTTCGATCTTATCCAGCATTTTCTCGATGTTTTCCGGTGGCGGCAAATTGGCCGAGGCGAGCGCAGGCCCGAAAGGCGAGCCGCAGCTTTACGCCGATTGCGCCATCTACGCTGAGCCGCGCAAGGAAGGCGGACAGTTCCGCCTGGCAGGCCGCATCGAAAAGACGGTCGGCGGCGAGGTTTTGGTACGCAATTTCATCCGCGCCGACATGTTCTCCTCGTCGGACGATGCGATCGAATGCACGGTGCGCAAAGCGCACCAGATCATCGATCAGCACGGCCCCTCGCTTTTCGGCGACGGTGCAAAGGAGCGGCAGGTCTAGCCGCTCACTTCCCATAGCCTTCGCCGGGGCGGCTTTGCGGCGGCATCCATACAGGGAGGCCGCGGGTTACCCTGACTGACGTCACGCGACCGTTTCTTAACCGTATCGCGCTATGAAGAAGCGGTTGGAGAGCGGAAAGCGCGATGGCAATTGTCAATCTCGGCCTCATTGTGGTGGAAGCCGTCGGCTACTTCGCGCTGATGGTGAGCCTGCTGCATTTCCGCCACGGGCTGGGCCTTGGCGTTTTCATGACGGCGCTCGGCGTCATGCATTTCATGGAAACCTATCTCGCCGCCGTATTCTACGTGTCGCTGCCTTTCGGTGTCGCCTCGCCCGGATCGTCGGTCTTCTTCGCCGGCAAGCTGATGATGATCCTGATGCTCTACCTGGAGGAGGATGCTTCGACGGTCCGGCAGCCGATCTACGGCCTGTTCCTCGGCAATCTCCTGACCGTCGCGATCGCGTGGGTTCTGCAACTGCATGAAACCGTCGAGATTTCACCCGGCAATGCCGCCGATTTCAGCTTCCTGAAGGAGATGGGCTGGCTGATGGTCTGGGGTACGGCGCTGCTCTACCTCGACGCGCTCGGTATCATTCTGCTGTACGAACGCCTTGGTCATTGGATGAAGCGTAAGGTGATCCTTCGTTTCATGCTGTGCGGCTTCGCACTTCTGACCTTCGACCAGATCGGCTTCTTCGGCGCCTTGCACTATTTTCTCGACGTACCGCTTGCAGCCTTCTGGGACGGCTGGAGGGCAAAGATGTTCGCGGTCTGCATCTATACCGCGCTCTTTGCCTTCTACCGGCTTTATATTCATCGAAACGGCGTTCCGGCGGCAGCACGCTCGCTCAGCGGTCTGTTCGGCGACCTGACATTCCGCGAGCGGTACAACGATCTTCTGGAGCGGACCGGCAGGGACATTCTGACGGGCGTCTACGACCGCTCGCGTATGGAGCTCGAAGCACCGGTCATGATGCGGGAAGCCATGCGGCAAGGGCAGTTTACAACCGTCATCATCATCGATGCCGACCACTTCAAGGACGTCAACGACAACTTCGGCCATCTGCAGGGTGATGAGGTTCTGAAGTCGATCGCCGCCCGGCTGGTGATGATCCTGCGTTCTGCAGACAGGGTGTTCCGCTTTGGTGGCGAAGAATTCGTTGCAATTTGCCCGGGCACGGACCACGAGGAGGGCTTGTTGGTCGCAGAACGGCTCCGATGGACGATCGCGACAAGCGTCAGGACACCAGATGCAAGACCCGTCACCGTCAGCATCGGCGTTGCGACCGCCGACGAAGATGGCGTGAGCTTCATGACCGTTCTCTCGACTGCAGATGACCGGCTCTACCGGGCAAAGAAGAATGGCCGGAATTGCGTCTTCGGCCGTACGGGCTTAGTCAAAGTCAGCTAATCTGACGCTTGGTTCCGGAGCCTGCTCGCCCGACCAACTAAGCTGCGACAAATGCAATGGGCAATGAGCGGAAGAACGTTTACTTCTGGATCGCGCCCGAGCGGCAGTTCTGTGTCTGCGGGACAAGTGCTGCCCTGGGCGCAGTGGCTATCGGCCCGTTGCGCCGCCCATTGCAGACTATGCGAACTATGTCGCCCGGTTCGACGTTATCGCCGAATATCTCGTGCGCTGGCAGCCGCCCTCCCTCATGCCCTGGGGAACGCACGACGCATTCTTCGACCTCGCTGAGATTCTGTCGTGGGTGCGGACGATGCCCAGGATGGAAGCTCACGTTTTCGACGCAGGCCACCTCCTGCTCGAGACGCACGCGGCCGCGTCGCTCATGCTCGACATCAGGCGCACCCAACTGATCAGTAGTGACGAGGGCCGCCAACGCACTATCCTCGCGCCATTCAAACCGAGCAACTGCAACGTCCGCAACGGGCCGGAAGAGGTGTTCCGGACAGGATGTCAAGCGTCAGACTCGTCGGGTATGGCGCAGCGGAAACAAAAAGCGGCCGGACAGAGCCGGCCGCTTCTGGGGGCGATGTTAAGCGGTTAGGCGGCGAGAGCGATCTCTTCGGCGCGGGCCTTGGCGGCGCTGATCGCCTTTTCCGCAGCTTCCGGACCGAAAGCGAGGCCTTCGACATAGACGGTTTCGATGTCGGTGACGCCGAGGAAGCCCAGAACCGACTTCAGATACGGAACGGCATGGTTCATGCCGGCGGCAGGACCCTGCGAGTAGACGCCGCCGGAGGCCAGCACGACATAGACCTTCTTGCCGGTTGCAAGCCCGACCGGGCCGCTTTCGGTGTACTTGAAGGTGCGGCCGGCGCGGGCGACGTTGTCGATCCAGGTCTTCAGCGATGAATAGATATTGAAGTTGATGAGGCCTGTGCCGATGACGATGGTGTCGGCGGCGAGCAGCTCGTCGATGAGCGCGTCGGAGGTCTTCACGGCTTCGGCTTCCTGCGCCGTGCGGTCTTCGGCAGGCTTGCGGATTGCGGCGGTAAACAGGTCATCGATGTGCGGTAGCGGATTGGCGGCGAGGTCGCGGCGGACGATGACGCTGCCCGGCTTCTGGGCCTGAAGCTTGCCGGCGAGATCGGTGGCAATGGTGGTCGAAAGCGATTCAGCGCGCGGGCTGGATGTCAGGAGCAGGATGGACGACATAGTTGAATTTCCTCTCGAATTGGGGTGCTGCGAGCTCGCTTGGGAGGTTCGAGCCGCCTTCAGAGGAAAAATAGGACTGGCCGGCTATCGAAAAAACTGGGATAATGTCGATCGAAATTATCGATAGATTGGATGGAAGATGCTTCCCAACCCGACATTGGATCAGCTGCAGGTGTTCCTTACCGTGGCAGAAACCGGCAGCTTCTCCGCCGCCTCGCGCGCGCTCAACCGCGCGCAGTCGGTGATCAGCTACACGATCGCGAACCTCGAGGCACAGCTCGAGATGCCGCTTTTTGAGCGTTCCGGCGCCCGCCAGCCGAAGCTCACGGATGCGGGCAAGGCCATGCTCGAAGATGCGCGCCGCCTGCTGACCGATCTGCAGGTGATGCGCGCCCGCGTCAAAGGGCTGAAGGAAGGATTGGAAGCGGAGGTCTCTGTGGCGATCAGCGTCATGGTGCCGTCTCCGGCAACGGTGGACGTGCTGCGGGAGTTCCGTGAGCAATTTCCGTCCGTTGCGCTCAATCTCACGGTCGGCGAGCTTGGCATGGTCATGGAGACCGTCCTGAGCGGCAAGGCGACGATCGGCATCGGCGGAGCCGTCCTGAAGCCGGACGACTCGATGCTGATGGAAAAGATCGGCCATTCCTTCATGATGCCGGTGGCCTCGCGCAATCATCCGTTAGCGCAGATAGGTCGGCCGTTGACGCTTGGCGATGTTCGAGAGGAAGTACAGCTCGTCGTCACCGATGCGTCCGGGCTGACGAAAGGCCGCGATTTCAACGTGCTTTCTTACAAGACCTGGCGTGTCAGCGACATCGCGACCAAGCACGCGTTGATCCGCGGCGGCCTCGGCTGGGGCGGCCTGCCTGCATCTATCATCCGTGACGACCTGATGAGCGGCGCACTCGTTCATCTCGACCTTGAGGCATATGAGCAAGGCGAGTATCCGATCTATGCCATGCGCCGCCTCGCCAATCCGCCAGGCCCAGCTGCGGCATGGATGATCGATGCATTTCGCACCAGGCTGTCCCAATGCCCTAACCACGCCGATTTCACGGCGGCGCTGAGCGAGATTCGCGGACCGGAAATGCCGCTTGCAGCGGAATAGGCGAGGCGCTGCCGCCTCGCCTGGCTTTCACATCGGCTAGAGAACCAGCCTGAACTTTGCAAATCCGTCCACGCCCTCGCCGGCATCCTCCAGCTTGACACTCTTGACGTCGGCCAGGAATTGCTTGGCCTTCGGCCCGCTCTGGAAGACGGCGCTCGTGCCCGGCAGCGGCTTGAAGGTCCAGTTGCCGTCGGCGGACGGATTGATCGTGCCCTGATCATGAACGAAGCGGACGATCACGTCGCGGTTGGTGTCCGGAGCCTGGAAGACGACCTTGTCGGCTGCGATCTCCGGGAACTTGCCGCCGCCGCCCGCACGGTAGTTGTTGGTGACCACGACGAACTTCTGCTTGAGGTCGATCGGCTTGCCGTCGAACTGCAGATTCTGGATGCGGTTCGAGCTTTCATTGATCGCCTTGCCGTCATTGTCGTATTTGCGCGGCTGCGAAAGGTCGATCTGGTAGGTTACACCGTCGATGACATCGAAGTTGTAGGACGGGAAATCACCGTTGAGCAATTCCGCATCCGTTGCACCGGGCTTCACCTCGTTGAACATGCCGGCCGACATTTCCAGCCAGTTCTTCACCTGCTCGCCGGTAACGACCACTGCCTGCACGGTGTTCGGATAGAGGTAGAGGTCGGCGACATTCTTGATCGCGACATCGCCCGCCGGAACGTCGGTATAGTAATCCGCGCCGCCGCGGCCGCCTGCCTTGAAAGGAGCAGCGGCCGAAAGGACGGGCAGATCCTTAAATTCGGTATCAGCCAGCATCTGCTTGATGTACCAGGTCTGCGCCTGACTGACGATCTGCACGGAGGGATCGTCGGCAACGAGGGCGAAGTAGGAATAGAGCGGCGCCGACGTCTTGCCGACCGGGGTGCGGACATAGGCGAGCGTCGCCTCATGCTCAGCCTTTGCGGCTTCGATCACGTCCTTCTTGTCGCCGACGTCGGCAACGACCTTCTTCTTGTCGTCGCGGTGATAGATCGGCCGAGCCTCGGCGGTGAAATCGACGATCGTCCAGCTCTTGCCGTTCTTTTCCAGAAGCAGGTCGATGAGGCCAAGATGCGAGCCCCAAAATCCGGCCATGACCGTCGGCTTGCCATGCAGCGTGCCTTTCACTGGATCGGCGTTGGCAATCCCGTCCCAACTCTTCGGGCCGGGGAAGACAAGGTGCTGATGGCCGGTGAAGATCGCATCGATGCCGTCCACGGCGGCAAGATGCAGCGAGGCATTCTCCATCTTCTCGGAGGGGGCGGAGCCGTCGATGCCGGAGTGGGAAAGCGCGATGACGATATCGGCGCCTTCCTCCTTCATCGCCGGAACCCAGGCCTTGGCGGCCTCGACGATGTCGCGTGTCTGCGCCTTGCCTTCGAGGTTCTTGATGTCCCAGAGCATGATCTGCGGCGGCACGAAGCCGATGAAGCCGATCTTGACCGGGCTCTCGTTGCCTGCGCCGTCCTTGATCTGCTTTTCGACGATCACGTAGGGCTTGAAGAAGAGATCGTCCTTCTTCGGATCGGAGGCGAGCTGGCCCTTCGTCAGGTTGGCGCAGACGAACGGGAAATTCGCGCCGCCAAGCACCTTGAACATGAAATCGAGGCCGTAGTTGAACTCGTGGTTTCCGAGCGTGCCGACAGTATAGCCAAGCGTGTTCATCGCCTTGATGACCGGGTGGACGTCGCCATCTTTCATGCCGTGTTGATAGGCCATGTAATCGCCCATCGGATTGCCCTGCAGCAGGTCACCATTGTCGATCAGCAGCGAGTTGGCCGCTTCGGCGCGAATGTTATCGATGATCGTCGCGGTGCGCGCCAGACCCATCGTGTCGTTCGGCTTGTCGGCATAGTAGTCGTATGGGAAAACGTTGACATGGATGTCTGTGGTTTCCATGAGCCGCAGATGCGCTTGATTGGCGGCCGCGCGCGCTGTGAAGGGGTGGAGCAGAACAAGCGCCGACGTCGCGGCAATGCCGCCAAGTAATGACCGGCGGGTAATCGGGTGCAAATCAAGAATGGAAGACATTGAACACTCCTTCGCAAATGACCCATGGCTCAACCGGCGGCGAGCCTAGGATGATTTGCACGGCAGTGCATCTGGAAAATGACAAACCGGCTTTGGATGTTATCGCGTTAACACCGGCTTCACATCCTTGTGGAAGAAGCGGAAGTAGGATGCGACCTGAGCCTGGGCGTTGGAGTTCGGGTCGAACTGGATACCGAGGCGCCCATTGTGGCTCCACCGGATTATGCCGTGCAGCGTTCCAAGATCTTCCGCTAGGATTTGTACGCGGCTGCCCGATGCGGCATAAAGCGGCGTTCGAATTTCCACCGCAGCGCCCGTTATCGAGAGATTGAGGATGCGGGCGTCTACTTCGTTATTGAGATAGCGAACCTTACCGAAAATGCGGCAATACTTGCGTTCGGCCCTGCGAGTAATGATATTCAGATTACGCATTATGCAGCCCTCAATAGAATACTTGGCGCACTGTATCGCGAAAATATTGAAAAATCCTTTTATAGAAACCGCTAAATTACGAGATGGGTTCTATCTCCGCACAGCGCCGCTGCGCGCCACCACATGCTCACGCCAGATGGTGAAAATGCCGGCAGCCACGACGATCACCGAGCCGGCGATCGTGTTGAGGCTCAGGGCTTCGTCAAAGATGACGACGCCGATGATCGAGGCGTAGACGAGCTGCAGATACGTAAGCGGCTGAACGGCCGCGGCATCGAGCATGTCATAGGCGCGGATCAGGAAATAGTGGCTTGAGATGCCGGTTAGGCAGAGAAGCGCCATCCAGCCCCAGTCACTGGCCGACATCGGGGTCCAATAGAAAGGACCGATGAGTGTTATCGTTATGCCGCCCGCGACGCCGGTATAGAAGAAGCTCGTCATCGAAGAATCGTCACGGCTGACGAGGCGAGTGGCGATGACGTAGAAGGCGAAGAGGAAGCAGCCCAAGACCGCAAGCAGCAGCTTCGGATCAAAAAAGCCGCTTTCTGGCTTCAAGATCAAAAGAACACCGGCGAGCCCCGCGCAGATTGCCGTCCAGCGGCGCCACCCGACGCGCTCGCCGAGCAGCGGCACGGAAAGGAGGGCGATCAGGATCGGAGTGCCGGCAAAGATCGCCTGGGTGCGCGCAAGTCCGATGATCGCGAAACAGGTGATCGCCAGCACGACCTGCGCGGCAAGCAGCACGCCACGCGTGACCTGAAGCAACGGCCGGTTCGTGCGCACGGTCGCCTTCAGGCCGCCGCGCATTCTCGACGCGAGCAGGATCGTGAAAATTGCAAAGGCCCAGTAGCGGATCATCGTCACGAAAACCGGCGGATAGGTGCTCGCCAGATGCTTCGAGATGCCGTCCTGCACGGAAAAGATGGTGATCGCCAGAAGGACGAAAGTATAGCCTTGCGTCTTGGATTTCATGCCTTGCCGTAAGGCGGGAGAGGCCCGCATACGACTGAAGCTAGGCCAGGATTCATGCCGCTTTGCAAGGCCTCAAAGCCCGACATTCGGCCTGTCGATGATTTCCCGGAGCGCGAAGCTGGAATTGATCTTGACGACGTGGGGCAGGGCGGAGAGCCAGTCGCGGTGTATGCGCTCGTAGTCTTCCAGGTCGCGTGCGGCGACACGCAGAATGTAGTCGTACTCGCCCGACATTAGGTAGCAGACGAGCACGTTCGGGCAGCGCTTTACCGCCGCCTCGAATTCCGCAAGGGTCTTCGCAAACTGGCCGGAGAGCGAGATGTGCACGATGGCGATCATCTTGTAGTCCAGTGCCTTGTGTGAAAGGCGCGCGTGATAGCCGCCGATGACGCCGCTCTTCTCAAGAATGTCGAGCCGTCTGGAACAGGCGGAAGCCGAAAGGCCCACCTTGTTCGCAAGATCGGCATTGGTGATGCGGGCGTTCGCCTGAAGCGCCTTCAGAATCGCACGATCGATAGTATCGAGTTCAGACATTCGAAGAACCTTCGAAAAGAGGGTCGTTTTCGCAATAATCCTCGAAAAATAGTTCTTAGGCAAATGCTCTTTGCAAGGACATTTCGCGCCTCCGGTGTTTGGATCTGGGTCATCCAAAACGCTCCGCCCAAGCGGACATAAAATGAGAGGAACGCTTAGATGCGTGTCGGTTGCCCGAAGGAAATCAAGAATCATGAATATCGTGTCGGCCTGACACCTGCTTCGGTTCGTGAATATGTCGCCCATGGCCATGACGTCTGGGTCGAGACAAAGGCAGGCGCCGGCATCGGTGCCGATGACGCCTCCTATATCGCCGCTGGCGCGAGGATCGCCGCCTCGGCCAAGGATATCTTCGAGAAGTGCGACATGGTCGTGAAGGTCAAGGAGCCGCAGCCCTCGGAATGGGTGCAGCTTCGCGACGGCCAACTTCTCTATACCTATCTCCACCTCGCGCCCGATCCAGAGCAGACCAGGGGCCTGCTCGCGTCCGGCGTCACCGCGATCGCCTATGAAACCGTTACCGACGAGCGCGGCGGTCTGCCGCTGCTTGCCCCGATGTCTGAAGTCGCGGGACGCCTGTCGATCCAGGCGGGGGCCACGGCGCTTCAAAAGGCCAATGGCGGCCTCGGCATCTTGCTCGGCGGCGTTCCCGGCGTGCTGCCGGCCAAGGTCGCAATCATCGGCGGCGGCGTCGTTGGCCTGCATGCGGCCAAGATGGCAGCCGGCCTGGGCGCCGATGTCAGTATCCTCGACAAGTCGCTGCCGCGCCTGCGCCAGCTCGACGACATTTTCGGCGGGCGCATCCACACGCGTTATTCCAGTATCCAGGCACTGGAGGAAGAGGTCTTCACCGCCGATCTCGTCATCGGCGCCGTGCTCATTCCTGGTGCGGCCGCACCAAAGCTCGTCACCCGCGAAATGCTGTCCGGCATGAAGAATGGCTCAGTCATCGTCGATGTCGCGATCGACCAGGGCGGCTGCTTCGAAACCTCGCATGCGACGACGCATTCCGAGCCGACCTACGAGGTCGAAGGCGTGGTGCACTACTGCGTCGCCAACATGCCGGGTGCGGTTCCTGTCACCTCCGCGCATGCGCTGAACAACGCAACGCTCGTCCATGGCCTGGCGCTTGCCGACCGCGGCCTGCGCGCCATCGCTGAGGACAAGCATCTGCGCAACGGTCTTAACGTCCACAGAGGCCGCATCACCAACAAGCCGGTCGCCGACGCGCTGGGTTATGAAGCCCACGCAGCGGAAAGCGTATTGAACGTAGCGTAATTCCCATCACGCTGCGTTAGATGAAGGCGCTGGTCTCGCTGAAGGCCGGCGCTTTTTGCTTGTCGATCCGGCACTGGAAGCAATTGTTGCGCGCCGAGCGCACATGCACGTATGCGATCTCCGGGCGCTTCAGCAGCTCTTCGGCATAGCCCGGAATATCGGTGGTCGCGGTGACGGCCCCGGTGCCATAGACAATTCGATTGTTCTCGCCATAGCCGCGCACGATAAAGTCCCGGCTCGTCTTCAGCACCGGCGGCAGCTCTTCCTCCGCTTTATAACGCTCGCACCGCTTCTTGTGCAGGAAGATCGGGCCGGTCTCGGCATAGGGCTGCAATTCCGGAAACGGGCGGTAGGCGAAAACAAGAAGCAAGTCGCCGGCATCGATATTCTTCAGGCAATGACGGCAGGGATGCCCCGGTCCATCGGAAACCATCGTTTCCGGCAGATTGTCATAGCCATCGCGGCCGCCGGTCCAAAGGTGCTCGGCATCGGCGGTCGGCATGGCGGAAAAACGGATGGCTGACATGGCAAATCTCCTTAGTGATTGCCATGAAATGCGCTTTTAGAGCCGGTCAAACCACCCGATTCCTGCCGGCTCAGCTCTTCCTGGCAATCTCCAGCAGTTCCTTGTCGCTGAGCGGCCGGACGATGCCGGTGCCGGTTGAGACGGGAGAGAAGCCGAACATCTGATAGAGCTGTAGGGCGCGCGGATGGTCGAGGTTGTTGGTCGTTGTCGTGACGCGCGTTGGGTTCAGCGTCCAGATCGCGTAGAGCGCCTGCAGCAGGAACCACTTGCCGATGCCGAGGCCGAGCGCGTGCTCGATCAGGCCGAAATGGCAAAGTTCGATCGTATCCTCGTCCTCGCAGAAATACTCGTAGAAGCCGGCAGGCGCGCCGTTGACATAGAGCACGCTGATATTGTTGCGCTTGTCGTGCAGAGTTTCCGTAAGCACCTCGTCGCTCATCCGCAGCCGGTCCACCCATTGCCAGCGGGCGCCGACCTGGCGGTAGAGATAGCGGTAGAACGGCAGCGGAATGCCCGGCGCACGCATGATCGCCGTCTGGATGTTGACCGGCACCGGTAGGCTTGCCTTGGGCGGCGCCGTCATTTCCAGCCGGGTGATATGCGCCGTGAGCGAGGAGGGGGACTTCGCCATGGTGCGTCTCAGACCTTGATCGGGTCGGGCGGGCCGGTCACCACCGGGGTATCGTCGCGGCTGCCCCACTCGCTCCACGAGCCGTCATAGAGCTTGTTGTCGGTATGGCCGATCGATTCGAGCGCCAGCGTGATGATCGCGGCCGTAATCCCCGAGCCGCAGGAGGTGACGACCGGTTTCGAAAGGTCGATCCCGGCACCCTCGATGGTCTGCTTCAGCTCCGGCAGCGATTTGAAACGGCCCTGATTGGCAAAAACGCCGGAGGGCAGGCTGCGGGCGCCGGGCATATGGCCGGAGCGCATGCCGGCCCGCGGCTCCGGCTCGGTGGCGGCGAAACGTCCTGCACTGCGCGCATCGGCGATCTGCAGCGCGCCGCTGGAAACGATGTCTCGCATGGTTTCGAGGGAAACGACACGGCCTGCATCATAATTCGTCTTGAAGGTCGTCGGCTTATAGTTCGGGACATCCGTTCTCAGCGGTCGGCCCTCCGCCTTCCAGCCGTCGAGTCCGCCGTCGAGAACGAAGACGTTTTTCGCGCCCATGACGCGGAAGAGCCACCAGACGCGCGGCGAGGCGAACATGCCGATACCATCATAGACGACGATACGGTCCGTCTCGCTGATGCCGAGCTTGCCGGCTTCTTCGGCGAAATAATCCGGCGAGGGGATGGTATGCGGCAGCCCGGTGGAATGATCCGCGATCTTGTCTTGGTCGAAGCGGATCGCGCCCGGAATATGGCCACTTGCATATTCGGCGTCCGCGTCGCGATTCTGCGCCGGGAGATAGAAGGAGGCATCCAGCACGCGCAGGTCCGGCTTTCCGAGCTCGCCCTGCAGCCAATCGGCCGAGACGACGAAACGGCTCTTCTCTTCGCTCATTCTGATCTCTCCCTGATTGTCTTAGGCTTCGTTGCCGGGTACGCCGAAGCGGATGCGGAAGCGGCGGTTCTCCTTACCCTTCTTCTCGATCTTGGCAATGTGGACCTGACCGACTTCCTGCGTTTCGGAGACATGTGTGCCGCCGCAGGGCTGGCTGTCAATCGCCGAGTTTTCGCCGATGCAGACGAGGCTGACGCGGCCAAGTCCCATCGGCGGGCGCACGTTCTTCGATTTCACGATGCCGGGGTTCGCAGCCAGCTCCTCGTCGGTGATCCACTGCACATAGACCGGGTAGTTCTGGGCGACGAGTTCCATCATCTTCGCCGTCACCTCGTCCTTGTCGATCGTCTCGCTCATGTCGAAATCGATGCGGCTCTCGTCCTCGCCAACAGCGGCACCCGTGATCGGATAGGAACAGACGACCGAAAGCAGGTGGCAGGCTGTGTGCATGCGCATCAGCCGGTAGCGGCGCGGCCAGTCGACATGCAGGACGAGCCTTTCGCCGATTACCGGCTGCGGCTGGCCCGCAGACGGGACGTGGACGACGATATCCTTGGTCGCCCCGTGCTTCGTCGGGCCAAGTTCGATCTTCGAACCGTCGGCGCGCTCGAGAAAACCGGTATCGCCCGGTTGGCCGCCGGACGCTGCATAAAAGCAGGTCTGATCCAGCTCGATGCCCCCGCCTTCGTGGATGGCGGTGACCACCGCCTCGCATGTCGATAGATAGAAATCGTCACGATAGAGGGCATTGACTGGCATGGGTCTCACGCTGCTGGTTCGTAAGGTATCTTTATGTCCTGCGACGTGGTCAGCCACGTGGGAACGGGCAGGCCCTTTGAGGTCAGGAAATCGGGGTTGAAAAGCTTTGACTGGTAGCGGTTGCCGTAGTCGCAAAGGATCGTCACCACGGTGTGACCCGGGCCAAGATCCTTCGCAAGACGTACCGCACCGGCAATATTGATTCCCGTCGAACCGCCGAGGCAGAGCCCTTCGTGTTCGACGAGATCGAAGACATAGGGCAGCGCTTCGGCGTCGGAAATCTGATAGGCGAAATCCGGCGTGAAGCCTTCGAGATTGGCCGTGATGCGGCCCTGGCCGATGCCCTCGGTGATCGAGGAGCCGGAGGATTTCAATTCACCGTTCTTGTAGAACTCGTAAAGTGCTGCCCCCTCAGGATCGGCGATGCCGATCTTGACGTCGTTGCGGAACGCCTTGAGGCCGGCCGCGACGCCCGCAAGCGTGCCTCCCGAGCCGACGGCGCTGACGAAACCGTCGACCTTGCCGTCGGTATCCTTCCAGATTTCCGCGGCCGTGGTCTCGATGTGCGCCTGGCGGTTCGCGACATTGTCGAACTGGTTCGCCCAGATGGCGCCGTTCGGATCGGACTTCGCCAGCTGTTCTGCCAGGCGACCGGAAACCTTCACATAGTTGTTGGGGTTCTTGTAAGGCACGGCAGGCACTTCGACGAGTTCGGCGCCGAGCAACTTCAGCGCGTCTTTCTTCTCCTGGCTCTGCGTTTCCGGGATGACGATCACCGTGCGGTAGCCGAGCGCGTTGGCGACGACCGCCAGCCCGATGCCGGTATTGCCGGCAGTGCCCTCGACAATCACGCCGCCCGGCCTCAGCAGCCCCTTCTTCTCGGCATCGCGGATGATGTAGAGCGCGGCGCGGTCCTTCACCGACTGGCCGGGGTTCAGGAACTCCGCCTTGCCGAGGATGGTGCAGCCGGTCGCTTCGGATGCGCCCTTGAGCTTGATGAGCGGAGTGTTGCCGATCGCCTCGATGACGGATGGGTGGAAGGTCATGGAATCTGCCTCTGTGGAACTGGTAGTTTAGGAACGGTCTTTTCCCTTCACAAGGCTGGGTTGGCAAGAAATGCTATTCCATGGCCCCGCCTGCGACGATAAAATTAGACTTCCGCTTTCAAAAATCCCGCGTGACTTGCAATTTGCGTCGGGCTGCCCGCCTCAAGCACACCAAAACCCTCGACGGGATCATCGGCGGCCCGATCGGCTGAAATGAGCCACAATAGCGTGATAGAGGCATGAATCCGGGAGGCAGCGAGAAACTTCCGGTCCTGGTTTTGTGCTGAATCGGCAGTCTGGAGGAAGTCAATCATGCGTGATTTCATCGCCCGTCCCGAACATGGCATCGCCTGGATTTCCGGCGCGAATTCAGGCATCGGACGGGCATTGGCGCTGAAACTGGCAGGCGAGGGATACAAAGTCGCCGTCACCGCGGGCAATCATGAAGAGCTGGCCGAACTTCAGACCGAAGCAAGCGGCCTTTCCGGCAGCATCGTCGTTCTCGATGGCGACGTGACCGATCCCGAGGATATGGAGCATGTGCTCGCCTCGATCGAATACGAGCACGGCGCGCTCGCCCTGGCGATCTTCAATACCGGCATTTACCAGCCTGTGCATGCCGAGGAATTGAACCGGGCGGATTTCGAGAAAAGCTTCGCCGTCAACCTCTGCGGTGTCGTCAATTGCCTCCTGCCTGCCATCCGGCACATGAAGGCCAAGGGGCAGGGGCAGATCGCCATCGTTTCTTCCGCCGCCGGCTATCGCGGCCTGCCCACGAGCGCGGCCTATGGCGCCACCGAGGCGGCGCTGATCAACATGGCCGAAAGCCTGAAATTCGATCTCGACAAGATGGGCATCCGCATCCAGATCATCTGCCCCGGCTTTGCCGATATGCCGGCAGGCCTCGAGAACAGCTTCCCGATGCCGCCGCTCGTGTCGCCTGCTGAAGCCGCCGAGCAGATTGCGGCAGGCCTCAAATCCAGTCGCTTCGAAGTCAGTTTTCCGAAGCGCTTCACCTATATGCTGAAACTCCTCCGGCTGATGCCCTACGGCCTCTACTTCCGGCTGGTGAATCGTTCGGCGCGCTGGTGGAAGCATCCGCCCCCTTCGTCCGGCCACCATCCGGCGACACCGCATCCTGCGGAGTGATTGGGGTAACGTGTCTCAGCGCAAGCCTGCGAGCCGGTTCACGAAGAACCGGCTCATTCAATTGATCAGTTGATACTGATGAAATCTGGCTCCCCGTGCCGAACGAAACTGCGACTTTGTGTCGTCGATTCGTTATTCTCCTACTACCCTAGATTGATGCCTCTGGTGCAGAGCGAGACCGTGACCGGGCCGATTGGATTCGCGCTTACCGTTGTCCGAAACCTTTTCTTAAAGCGCGCGCTGTCGCCCTTGCCCGGAAGAAGGGTAAGATTCGGACAAAGACCTGACCGTAGCGTAGAATCGGCGATCTTTGCGGATGCTCTCGACTGAATGCGGTGATTGGCGGCATTAATATCCGCAGTTTTTGCGGTGATTGAACTTGCCTTTGCGGAGAATAGTTGCCATTTTCACCGCCAGAGGTGCGGAGAATGGCGACGTATATCCACCAGCGAGAAGATTGGCCCAAGTTTTATTGGAACACCGATGCGCTTGCAGGCCAGCTTGCGGCTGTTCGCCATCGGCAAGGCGTCTGTTTGGTCGGATGGAGGCACTTGGCTTTGACCTGCGCGCCGAAGCGGTTCTCCAGACCCTGACCGAAGACGTCCTGAAATCCAGCGAGATCGAAGGCGAGACCCTCGACAAGGAGCAGGTTCGCTCCTCGATCGCACGGCGTCTCGGCATGGATATCGGCGCACTTGCTCCCGTTGATCGTAACGTCGAGGGTGTCGTCGAAATGATGCTTGACGCCACTCAGAATTATCAGGGCCGTCTTTCCGACGAACGTCTCTTCGCATGGCACGCCGCCCTTTTTCCTACAGGCCGCAGCGGCATGACGAAGATTGTCGTCGGTGCATGGCGCTGCGAAGCTTCAGGACCGATGCAGGTGGTGTCCGGGCCGGTTGGCAGGGAGAAGGTCCACTACGAGGCACCGGCAGCCGAGCGACTGTTGAACGAGATGGCGGCCTTCCTCGACTGGTTTAACAGCGACCTGCGGCTCGACCCAGTTCTGAAGGCTGCGATCGCCCATCTGTGGTTCGTGACGATCCATCCCTTTGATGATGGCAATGGTCGCATCGCGCGTGCCATCGCCGATATGGCGCTTGCTCGATCCGAGAGCAATCAGCAGCGTTTCTACAGCATGTCCGCTCAAATCCATCTGGAGCGAACGGACTATTATGCCATTCTGGAGAGAACCCAGAAGGGTGACGTCGATATCACCGAATGGCTGCAGTGGGTTTTTGACATGTCTCGATCGTGCTTTTGACGGTGCCGAGCAGATTCTTGCGAATGTGCTTCGCAAGGCGCGTTTTTGGGAGGCGATTGCAGGAGAGACGATCAGCGAACGCCAGCGTAAAGTCATCAATCGCTTGCTGGATGGTTTCGACGGCAAGCTGACCTCCTCGAAATGGGCGGTGTTGACGAAGACGTCGCCGGATACCGCGCTCCGCGACATCAATGACCTTGTGACGCGCAGCATCCTGGTGAAAGATGAGGGCGGAGGCCGCAGCACGAGCTATTCGCTGGCAGAGATCGGTGGGGCTTGAAGTCCCGGAAGGCTCCGAGGATTGTAGGCTATCTCGAAGCACACAGGCAATGTGGTTATTCCGTCTTGTTCGCATGGCAATGAAGGTCGCGCAAGGATGGTATTGGATCTCCGACGGAACCGGACGCCAGCCGCTAGCGGCACCACATGACCTGAAACCCGGTACCGGTTCTGATGCCGAACGCAACCTGCCAAAACTTTCCACTCTCGCGCGCGCCGGCATCGGCTCGCTGCTGCTTGCGGCACGGGTGCGGACCGCGCCGCCTTCATCGCGACGCTGAGCATCACGGCCTTATGCCGCGCGCGGCATAAGGCCGTTTATGCCGACCGTCGAACTATGCCGATTAATCAAGTTTTTGCCAACGTTTTCTGTAACATAGCGGTAGCCGAATAGGCATAGCGTAGGGTCTCTCCGTCGCAATTGACGCGAAGGAGAGGACACATGAACGCAAGTGACTATTTGAAGCGCAGCGCACTGTATCGGAAGCTAGTCTACGGTCCATATCGGGAGTTTGCGCGCGTTTACGCCGCCAAAATGTCGAACGAAGGCTTGGGTCGGCAATGCACCTGGCGCTCGCTGAGCCTGTTTCGAGACCTGATGGACTGGCATGTTGGCAATGGACATGATCCGCAGGATTTAAGCGAAGTTCATGTCGATCGTTTTCTTGAGCATCGTTTCAAACACTGGAGTCCCGACACAGGCGACCGATCGGCGCTCCGACGCTTGCTTTCTGCTCTACGGCAAGAGGGCTTAATACCAGCCGCCCTCCCGGTTGAGCGCACAGAGCACGAGCAGATTGTCGATGTATTCGCGGCATATCTGTCGAATGAGAGAGGGCTCGCCGTCTCGACGGTGAGAAGCCACAAGCTGCTGTCACATCGATTTCTGCGGGAGGTCTGTCCTGCCGGCGTAGATGGGTTTGCAGCGCTCACCCCGGAGATCGTCATCGGTTATGTCGAGCGACATGCGCTCGATGGCTCCGCCGACAGTGGCAAAGCCCTGTGCGTGGTGGTACGTGCCTTCCTGCGCTACTTGCATTTGAAGGGCTTCATTTCGACGGCGTTGGCCGATTGCGTGCCGTCCATCCGCCGCTGGCGACTTGCCGGCCTTCCAACATTCCTGCCGCCAGAGAAGGTCCAGAAGGTTCTCGATGCCTGTGATCGAACGACGGCAATGGGTTATCGGGACTATGCGGTTCTGATGCTCCTGGCCAAGCTCGGTTTGCGCGCCAGCGAAGTTGCCACCCTCAATCTTGACGATATCGACTGGCAGTCGGGCACGATTCTCGTGCACGGTAAGGGGCGGCGGCAAGCGATTATGCCGCTACGTCACGACGTCGGAACAGCTATCGTGGCTTATATCCGGCATGGGCGGCCCGCTTCAGCGTGTCGGCGCGTTTTCTTGCGAACACTTGCGCCGCACGTGGGTTTTGCCTCCGGCTGCGCCATCACGATGATCGCGAAGCAAGCACTCGAACGGGCAGGCATTGACGGCTATGCGCATCACGGTGCCCACCTTTTCCGCCACAGCCTCGCGACCGACCTTTTGCGGTCGGGCGCCAGCTTTGCCGAGATCGGCCAACTGCTCCGCCATCGAAGCATCGACAGTACAAGGATCTATGCCAAGCTCGATATTGAGAAGCTGCGTGAACTGAGCCTACCCTGGCCGGGAGGTCTCCAATGAGCCGGCTTCGCACTGCGCTCAAGCGCTATGTCGGCATGCGCCAAGGGTTGGGATACAAATACGACGGTCCGGCACGACGGTTGGCGGCATTCGTCACCTTCATGGAAGCCCGCGGCGCCGATACCATCACGACTGACCTGGCAATGGAATGGGTGACGTTGATGGGCCGACAGCCGAGTTGGTCCATCCGCCTGGCTGATGTGCGCTGCTTTGCCCAGCACCTCACTCATTTCGATCCTCTGACGGAAGTGCCACCAAGCGACGCTGTGCCGCCGGCACGGCGGACAAAGCCCTACATCTATAGCGAGATCGAGATTCAGGCGCTTCTGGCGGCAGCACTTTCGCTGCCGCCGGCCGGTGCCCTTCGACGCTGGACATATCACTGCCTGTTCGGACTGATAGCGGTGGCCGGACTGCGCCATTCCGAAGCGCTCGGCCTGCTCCGGGCCGACGTCGATCTCGACCAGGGCGTCCTCACTATCCGAGAGACAAAGTTCGGCAAGTCACGGCTGGTCCCGCTGCATGCCACAACAATCGGTGTCCTTTCAGACTATGCCGCCCGACGCGATGCACACCTTGGTACGCCGCGCAGTCCCTATTTCTTCGTCGCCGAACAGGGCGGCAGATTGCTGCATCAATACGTGCATCGCGTGTTCTGGCGACTATCCCGGCAAATCGGATTACGGCAGGAGGGGAATCGCGATGGCCCACGGATTCATGATCTTCGTCACCGTTTCGCCGTCCAGACCCTGATCAACTGGCATCGCGCTGGCGAAGATGTGGAACGCGAGCTGCCGGTTCTCTCGACCTTCCTCGGCCATGCCAATGTTCGCGACACCTACTGGTACCTGTCCGCCGCGCCGGAACTGATGAACCATGCCGTACGGCGATTGGATAAGCGCTGGGAGGTTCGGTCATGAGACGCACAAACGACCTGGCCGTGCTGATCGAGCGGTGGTTCACAGATCGGCTCATGAAGCATCGAGGTGTAAGTTCCAACACCATTGCCTCCTATCGCGACACCTTCAGGCTCCTGTTTGCGTTCGCACAGACGCGCCTTGGGAGATCCCCATCTCAGTTGACACTGCGCGATTTGGACGCTCCTTTCATCGGCGCATTCCTGGAGGATCTTGAGACGAAGAGATCCGCCTCGGTGAGGACCCGGAATCTCCGCCTCACAGCCATCCGATCTTTCTTCCGATATGCGGCGTTCGAGGAGCCGGCACATAGCGCCCACATTCAGCGGGTGCTCGCGATCCCCAGCAAGCGATGTGACAAGCGGCAGCTTCAGTTTCTAACCAGGCTCGAGATTGAAGCGATCCTGGACTGCACGGATCGAAGCACGTGGCTGGGACGCCGCGATTACACTCTGCTATTGCTGGCTGCGCAAACGGGGCTGCGGGTCTCGGAGATCATCGATCTTGACCGAGACTCCGTAATGCTCGCCCAGGGTGCGCATGTGCAATGCGTCGGCAAGGGCCGTAAAGAGCGAAGTACGCCGCTCACAAAGGTTGCACAGCAAGCCCTCCGGCGTTGGCTCAAGGAACCAAGGAAGCGAGGCGCAACGGCTCTCTTTCCGAATATGCACGGTGGCAGGCTCAGCGCCGACGGCGTGCAGGCACTTCTGAACAAATATGTCGCCAAAGCGCGCGAGCACTGCGTCTCCCTTCGCTCAAAGCGGGTATCGCCCCATGTCTTGCGGCACAGCGCTGCCATGGAGTTGCTACAGGCGGGCGTCGATTGCTCGGTCATTGCCCTGTGGCTGGGCCATGAGGCGATGGAAACGACGCTGACCTATCTTCATGCACATCTTGAACTAAAGGAATCCGCGCTCGCAAAGCTGAAGCCGTACGAACGCGCCAAGGCCGAGCGATTTCGACCAAACGACTGGCTTCTGGAATTCCTGAATGCCCTCTGAGCATGAGAACTATGCCGAGTATCAATGACAAGTCTCCAACCGAAACGGCGAGAGAAGCGCGTTTCAACTGGTATGTTGGAAGAGGTGCTCGGCATAGTTCGACGGTCGGCATAAACAGCAAAGCTCAACGACATCGATCCGTAAGCTTGGCTCGCCGACGTGCTCGCCCGCATCGCCGATCATCCGGTCAGCAAGATTGACGAGCTTCGGAACTGGAAAGCGAAAAACGCTGCTATCGCGGCGGCCGCGTAAACAACGCCCGAAAGAGCTCCTCCGAGCGCTGGAGCCCTTCGTCCGTCAAGATCAATGACTTCGTTTTGTTCGCCGGATCGCCGATCAGGCCCTTCTTGAATAAGCGATCTGTTGCATTCCAATCAAAACTCTTCCACGCCCGACGCCCGTCATGCAGCGTCAGCCATAGTAGTGCAAGGACAGCGTCGTCGATCTTGTCCTCATCGATGTCCATGCCTCGATGATAACATGCCCGCGACCCAATATCATACGGCCTTCAGCGTATGCGTACTAAGGAGCCGGCTTTTTCCGCTGTCGCAAAGGAAATATCGATGGCCAATGATATCGGGCAGACCCTGAGATCGGCTCCTACCGGTAATCATCACGATCGCCTCTGGACGATGATGCCCCTTCCAATCTGTCCAGCATCTGCAAGAGAAGGTCGGCGCAAACCTTTGTCGGTTCGTCATCGGCACACTTGATGTCGATTTCAACGTCTCCATCCTGGATGTGAAAATGCGCGGCCTTTGATGGGGGAGGAGGCGGCGGACGATCACGCATTCGTCCCCTGCGCCAACCAAGACGAGGACGATCCTCATCTGAGGGAGCTGCTTGCTGACCGGGCGGAGTGGATTCAGGCGCCGCTGTTGCGTTGTCTGGCGGCCGTGGCGTGTCGGTGGGCTGCTGGGCAAAGCTCGCGCCGGCAGTCAATGCCAAGGCAACGGCTGCAATGGAAAGGATGGGTTTCATGACTGATCCTCGGATTTCGCACGTGAAGGAACGCGTCGCACCGAGGTTGGTTGCAACGATACTTTTAAGGGCTAAATGACGAACGCTGATGACGATGTATTGGCAGGCCGTCGGCGCGAATGCCGGCGACTTTTAAGATTATGCGATGCAGTTCTCGGGCAACGTAGGCCTATAAACGCGTCTTTTGGTGTTCGACATATAGGTCTTGAGGCGCTTCAAACCCTCAGATACCGCGGATAGTCCTTCGAGCCTTCTGAGCCGGCGTAGGAAGCGACAGGAAGGCCGATATAAAGTCCTGCTGCAAGGTGCTCGCCACGTTTGTGAAGGCCGTGCGAGATATATTCCTGCACAAAATCGGAGCCAACAGCAGGAGTTTAATCACCAACAGGAAATAAGTAGTAGGAATAAAATGAGGAGCCGATTCAATCAAGAACCGACTCCTGCAATAGCATCAACCACTTAGGTTGGAAATCTGGCTCCCCGGGCCGGATTCGAACCGGCGACCTGTCGATTAACAGTCGAATGCTCTACCGCTGAGCTACCAGGGATCACCGCTTGGCGCGGCGTGAGTGGGCTAATACAAATGCTTGTTCGATTTGCCAAGCAGTTTTTTCAAAAAAATGACATCCGCTTGCATTTGCAGCGTTTGTTCCCATCTCCTGTGCATGACTGACGGGACAGACAATAGCACAAACACGCGCGAAAAGCGCTTCGGCATCGATCATACAACGGGAAAGCTCGTTCTCGGTTCCCTGCACATCCCTCTGCCGCGCTCGCGGATTGCCCGTGTGTTCATAGGCGTCCTGCTGATCTTCTGCGGTCTCCTGGGCTTTCTGCCTGTTCTCGGCTTCTGGATGATACCGCTCGGCTTCATCGTTCTCTCGCACGACCTCCCGTTCGCCCGCAGATGGCGCCGCCGATTCTCCATCTGGTGGCACAGACGGAACACGTCCGCAGGCTGATGGAGCAGCCAAGGAAAAGAGCGTGTGAAGAACGGTTCGGAACACCGTTCAGAAGTTGCCGGGGACATTTTTTAGAAATGGCCTCTTGCGATTTTTCTAGGATGGTTCTAAACGCTCGCCACGGTTCGATTACTTGAACCTGTGAGGCCTCGTGGCGGAGTGGTGACGCAGAGGACTGCAAATCCCTAGCACATCCAATAAAATCAATGACCGTTCTGAATAAGCGCCATCATTTCAGGCGTTTTTCTTCGTTTTCCGACCATTGTTTTCATTCAGATTTTTCGGCTGTTCAGAATGGCCGAAACGCTTTTTTGTGGCTTCCAAGACGCGCTTTTCCGTCTCCTTCGCATAGCCACGATAGGCCGCCGAGGTCTTGTGCTTTGACAGCACTCGGCCCTGTCCTTCGGTGAGGCCGCTCTCCTCCAATTCCGTCATGCCGCCATGCCTGCACTTGTCCAGGCTGAAGGACGGTGCATCTAGCTTTCCTTCGTCCCGGAGCTTGTCCGCCATCTCGCGAACCTCGCGTGCGAGGAATGTGCCATCCCCGAATAGCTGCCCGTTCTTCTTGCAGACGATCGACGTCCCGTAGCGTGGCGTTTTGGCGAGAACCTTCTCGGCTTCCTCGTACAGCGGGATAACGGATTCATCCCCCGTGTCTTCATCGATTTCGATATATTCGAGCGGGTGAAGCGCCAGCTCATCCGTCTTTCGGTGCTTCAGGCGAATCTTGTCTGGATGGTCGGATGCCCGATAGCCGGTCCAGGGCGCATAGCCAGCGCCGATCGAGGATGGCCGCATAAGCCACTCGAATGCCAGCACCGCGGCTGCCGCCAATTCCCCGCGCCCTTTCTCGATCGCACCATTGGCGAAGGCATAGACAGCTTCGCGATCCACATGGCCCTTGGTGTTTTTCTTTCGTCGCTTAAGCGTGACGCCGTCCCATGGGTTCGGCGTACCCACGGCTCTGTCTGGTAGAGATCGTTTTCCGCTCTGGCGTATTTGGAAGCAGTGACCGTCATGCCGCCGCCCTTTCATTCCTCTGCATGCGCAGCGCCATCAGAGGCTCTTGATACCGGCCAGCGTGGACCTTCATCTCACGAACGCCCCAGCAAATCGCCAGCGCGCAGGCTTCGGCCGCATTGTGAGCGAGCGTCTTCTGCGGAGGGAGCTGGATGCCGATGCGCTCGCATTCGGAGACGGCGGCGCTCTTCCAGTCCTTCTTGCCCTTGTTGTCCAGCGGCGGCTTGAAGGTCTGGCCGTAGAGCGCCTTGCGCCAAGTGCCAGGGGGAGCGTGCCCTAGGGAACGCCGAAATTGGCGATCGTCGAGACAATGGCCGTGGTCGCCACCCATGGATAAATGAGTGCGTCGGCGCTGGTGTTGCCGATCTTGGCGAGGGATTGCTCCTCCAGCACCACAAAATCAGGCTTGCCGTGCTCACGTATGAGGGCAGCGACCTTCAAGCCGATCCGGATGGAGATATGCGGCTGGTTCTCCGGCCAATCCCAGGATGCCCCGAGCTCGACCATGGCCGCTATTTCAGTTCATTGGCCGTGATCAGCAGGGCCCTGTACTTGCCATCCGGTCCCATGCCTTGCATCTGGCGCGGGCCTCCCACGTAGATCTCAAGCCGTGGCGACCAGCTTTCGCCCATCTCGAACCAATCAACCGGCGTGCGGCTATAGCCCTCATCATCTCCGCTGCCGGTGGCACGCGGGCCAAAGATGGGTTCGTGTGCATTGAGCTGTTCTTCCGATACGTTCGTTAGATCGATGGTTTGGATACGTCCGCCACCGCGGCCGGTGTGTTGAATACTGGCGAGCGTGGAATGCATGTAAGGCGCCTTCGCGATCGACGCTGCAGCATGCCGAGTGCGCACGTCTTGCCAGCAGACTGTGGAAAAAAATCGTTCAAAGCTCCTGCCGCTGAAGACGGAACCGAGGGGCTGAAACGGGGACGCATTACCACACCTCGTTTTGGTGTGGCGGAACGGTTCAAGTCCAGATTGCCACCTGAGAACAGCTGCGGCAAAATCAAGCACTTAAAGGTGGGTGAAAAGTTGATTGGAGGCCTCGCCCGGAATTGAACCGGGGTACAAGGATTTGCAGTCCTCTGCGTCACCACTCCGCCACGAGGCCATCCGTAAGCGTTTTATGCTGTGGTGGCGCGGATTTAGAATGATCCTAGGAGAAGCGCAAGGGGGTTCAGTCTGAATACGGTCCTTTTTTCATTCTGAATAACCGTTTTCCGAATGTTCTCGGACCCTGCAGAGTTGACTGCGGGGTTTGTCTTTAACGGACTGCGAGATTTTTACTGGCAGTTGCCGGCGGCATTTTTAACCTGACCCGGTGCGCAGTCGGAAGACTCTTGCTTGCCTTGGGAATCCTTGTCTTTATCGGAAGAGCTCGTCCCAGAGGTTGAAGTACCAGATCCGGTACCGGAACCTGAATTGTCGCCGGACTGGCCAGAACCACTAGTTCCGCCAGAACCACCACTGGCCTGAGCCATGGCCGAAGTTGCAAGGCCGATCGAAAGTACAGAGACGGTGAGGAGTTTCAGAAGCATTGGATGATCCTCCCATTAGCTTCAGTTATGATCCATCCTCAACCTGGCTCTCATGATGTTCCGGGTTAGTGTCGGAGATGTGATCGATGTAGGCAGCGTTTAGCCGCGCGGCTATGTCGTCTGCCTCCTCACGGGACAATCCAGTGAGCTTGCATCCGGATGCCTCGACAGGCAGGCCCGTTTCCTTGTCCAGCACTGACCATGAGCGATCTATCAGTTGCACGGACGCGGCCTTCGGTCCCTTTGTCAATCTGCGGCGAACCATGGGAACCTCCCATCGCCGAACTTCCGCGGCGACGACCGGGTTCCTTCGCTTTCATTCAATCTCATAAATATCCGCATTCTCCTCCGGATCGCGCAGCCCTTTATAGGATGATTGCCGCAGCTTGCCGTCATGCGTCCAGGCGCGATATTCGACCTCGGCAACCAGCGTCGGCTTCACCCAAACGAGATACTTGCGTCGACCGGAATATTCGACCGGCGGCTTCTTCACTTTCAGCTTGTCGAGAGCTTCCCGCAGCTCATGCGCCGTGCCTTCATTAAAGCCAGTCCCGACCGATCCGACATAGACCAGCTTCTTGCCCTGGCGTGCCGCGAGCAGCAGTGAACCGATTCCGGCACGCGCAACAAAGGAATGCTCGTAGCCGACGATCGCAAAGCCTTCGCTCTGGATGCATTTGATCTTCTGCCAGTCGCCACGCCGGCCGGAGCGATAGGTGCTCTCCCGGTCTTTCGCGATGATGCCCTCAAGGCCGTGCTCGCAGGCAGCAAAATACAGCCGGTCTCCGTCTGCCTCGATCTCTTCCGAAAGCCGGATGACATCGTCCCGGCTCTTGATCAGCCCCTCCAAGAGATGCCGTCGCGCGGTGAATTCCAATGGCCTCAGATCATGGCCGTCGAAATAGGGAAGGTCGAAGGGCCATGAAGATCGCTTCGTTTGAGATGCGCTTGCCGCCCCGGTCGCCGAGCGATTGCTGAAGCAGCCCGAAGTCCGATCGGCCTTGCTCGTCGAAGACGACCGCCTCGCCATCAAGGATCGCAGTCGCCACATCGAGCTTCTTCGCCGCTTTTGCGATGGCCGGGAAGCGATCCGTCCAATCGTGGCCGCCTCTGGTGATAATGCGAACGCCCTTCGGCTCGATGTGCACCGCAAGGCGATAGCCGTCCCACTTGATTTCGAAAGCTCACTCCGCCCCTTTGGGTGGTCTGGGTTTCAGCAGCGCCAGACACGGCTCTATGCGTTCTGGCATGGGATCGAGGGGAAGATTAGGCTGCGCGGGATCGCGTGGCTTGCGTGGCCGGGATCGAACCGGCGCGTTGGCATCGCTGAGGAGAGGCTTTGATTTTGGCGGCCTAGACATGGAACGGCTTGACCCTACGCTGAACTAGCGCCATTTATATGTAGCTCGGGCGGGAGCTTTCCGTAACATGCAGGCGTCGAAACCTCTAGACGAGGAGAGGATGACGCATGGCCGTGCTTAAAGCTGTTCAGCGGCCTCGACCATAAATTCGCGCATCTTTGCTGCGACGTCCTGCTCGCTGATACTGTGACCTGCCGCTTGAAGATCAGAGAGAGCTTTCAAGAGAACTCCAGCGTCCCCACCACCTTTGAAGCGGGCATCAGTGATTTCATCGGCGTAACCTGCAACATCATCCCGACCAATGAGGCCCGCGATCCACTTCGCCAAAAGCCTGTCGTGACGAGATTTGAGCTTGATGGTCCTCTCGGAGTCCTGGAAGTATTGGTCTTCCATTCCCTTTTTGCGGTCTCTAAAATCGGCCATTATTTTCCTCCTCATTTGTGTTATCGCGAAACCGCTCAATGCCGTGTTTGCGGAAATTAATGGCCTCCACCGACGGAGGGGCTTTGGACCATAGGCGACATATCCAACTATTTCGAAGGTCGATCTTTAAAGAACGGCAATATTTCGCCTCGGAAGTAATCTAACACAGTTAAACGCTCAGCACCGAAATTAACTTGATGATTGGCGATGTTCATGCCGGCCGCAAAACGCCACGCGCATGACAATGAAGCGGGAGAACCCGGTGGTAGTTGTTGAAACGCCGAGGGGACGGACATCCTGAACGACGGGCACAGATCGGCGCCGGCCGCGAACATCCACGAGAATCACTACTGCGACCATGAGGACGCCAACGGCATCCGCTGTACGGAATGGGGCGATTACGGCTTCGAGGAGAGCAAGACGATCACGCGCTCTGGTATTGCCGGGGACATCAGCCGCTGAACTATCGCGGCCTGGCGCCGCATGACGGTGAGCGATCCTTGATCGGCGAATAGGCCGCCCTACCATATGACCGGTCTCCCACTCTGCGGCGGTGTCCTATCCAGCGAAGATTTTGGGAGGGACGCATAATGGGTGATCCCGATCGATATTCCGGAAAGCCCCCGAAACGGGGATGCGGCGTGTGGATACTGATAGGGATGGCAATGGCATTAGCGCTTCTTAGTGCGTTGCTCTTAGGCTTTTTGGGCTAGCCTCGCCCGCGCATCAGATTGCCGGTTGATTCTTCAGCGTCGTCCGACCGTATGCTACCGGACAGGAACGCTGTTGCTGTTTCGTTCGTTAAAGCAGTGGATTGCGTGGTATGTCATCATCCCGGCCGCATCTGACGGCCATTCCAGACGCCGCGCATCCAAGCCAGTCCACGCTGGCGGCCTGCACGCACCCTCCTTAACAGCAGGGCCTTTTTCTTCGTAAACCGTCCGAAACCGTACTACGCCTTTTGGGCTAGTTTGCCGGGCTGCGCTGTCTGGCATTCTGCTAGCTGTCTGGCATTCTGCTAGCGGGACTCAAAGACCTGGGTTCGAGTGTGGCAGGGTTTTGAAGGTTCCCTGTGGCACGAGGTGCGACCCGGGCTCGCTATTCTAACCTTTGGGCGAGCCCTCGTCGTACATCCTCTGCACATCGACACTTTTCAAAGCGCGTCTTCGTAGCCTCGGTTTGCACGCCGAAGTCGCGCCGGACGAGGTCGTGGAGCGTGTTCAAAGCACATAGACCCGCGTATAGGTCATCCCCTCCTGATTGATATCCGATCCGTCCTCCCGGCCAATAGTCAGGTCGGGAGCCGTACTGTTATGGTCAGGGTACATCGTCCCGCGAGGCCGTTTCCCCCGATCGGCCTCACAAATGGATCAGCATGACGTGCGGCACTTCGAGAGGTAGACCGCCGAGGATTGTGACCATGACACAGAAAATCGAAATCGATCTCGTCCCGTTGAAGCTGTTCTCCAGGCGCATATCGGAAGGCTGGACCAGGAAACCAGGCCATCCACTCCAGATGCCGCCAGATTGTCTATCAGCGCCGAATATGGGCTCTGAGGCATATGTGAAACGGCCCGTGCTGCAAGGCTTTTCTTTGGTGGAACTCGGATACGGAGACACGCGGCGGCCCGTTTCCGGCATTTCCAGATCGTCCTTCTCGGCAGCAGTTTTCTTGAGATTTCACTTCGGCATGCCCGACTTCCCAGTTCGTAAGGAGCAAGGGTGAGTCCGCCTTGTTAAGGCCTCGAGGAGCTGTCCCGGGCTATACATTAAGGCCGGACGATCGGCGTCTTCCACATGGTCTTGTTCGTTCGATCCTGGGCATCGTCGAGCTTGCTGCTCAACACCTCGACGCGGGTAGCGACCTTGTTGATGCTCTCGATCGCCGTATCCAGCTGCCGCCGAACGATTCCACGACGCGATCGATCCGCTTGTTCGTTTCGGCGACAGCCGTCTTGTTCTCGGTGATCTGCTCGATCATGCGGGACTGCTGGAACTGCAGCGGCGCGATCTGGCCGATCTGGTTGTTCATGCCGTCGAGTGTCGTCTGATAGGTCTTCTGACGGTCCTTGCGGTCGGCAGCTTCCCGGTCAAAGCGCTCTCCCAACTCCGCCTGTGTTTTCTGCATATCGTCGATGGTGTTGCCGAGGTTGAACCAAACGCCGCCGAGCGCAAACGCATTAATCGCAACGCCGCCGATGATGGCGATGAAATGAACCGGGTTGATCTTCGGCTTCTCTACTTCGATAAGTTAGCAGAAACGCTGAGGGATAAGCTGCCTACGGCTGTCGATTGCGTTCTTCTGTGGGAAACTCCCGTTCCATATTTGCGCGCCATTTATCCGGAAGCGCCCATCGTCAGCCAGATGCCTGGATCTTTTGCGCGCACCATACCCAATACGGTGGTCTTTGACACTCTTGGACTATACCGCGAAGGTACGATGTTCACGCATGCCGCGGACACCATCGTCGATGAAGAAAACCCTTGGACCGGTGCGAAGACGAGGCCCGTTCATAAGCACCGATGGCTTTGGGAGAAGGCTAACGGTCCCATCCCTGAAGGGCATGTCTTGAAGTGCCTCGACGGAGACAAGACGAACTGCGACCCATCGAACTGGGAACTGATCTCGCGCGAAGTTCTGCCGCATCTCAGTGGCCGCTTTGGCTTTGCATACGACCAAGCGGAACCGGAGGTGAAGCCGGCAATGATGGCGGTCGCGAAGCTCAAACACTCCGTCAAGCAGGCTAGATCCAAGGCGAGGTCAGCATGAACGAGTTCGCACTCGGAGCCATACCCGTCGGCGGCGGCTTCATCGTACTAAGCCAGCATTTTTGCATCCGCGGCAGCGTTTACAAAAGCCTGTCTCGCGAGTTCAAGACTCCCATGCTTGCACACGGCAGCCAAACACAGTTGCCTCGCCTGTGCGTAAAGCTCGCACCGCTTTTCGGGCCAACGGTGGTTCAAGCATTCCAATGCAGCATCCGGCCCAGAGATCTCCTGTCGGATGCCATTTCCGACGCGCACATGGACTGGCGCACTCCAAGTGACCCCGAAATCAACCCTGATGACAGCCATCTGAATTCCCCGGTTTTTTACGGCGTCGAACCTTCCTGGAGGGGCAAATGTTCCATGGAAGATCGGCGCCAATGTCGCTTTTGGTTTGAATGAAGGATTAGACGTATGACCAACTGTTTCGCAGCAGGAGCAATGTAGCGCGGCCACGGCTGGATCGCCTATTATCGCCGTGTGCATGACGCCGAGAACCGAGTCCTTCGCGACGGCCGGCACGACATCATCTTCGAGACGGAAGCCGAGGCGCTCAAGGCCGCGAATGCCGAGTTCCTGAAATACCTCAACAGCCCGATCACCGGCATCTCCTCCATGAGCGGCAGCAAGAAGAGCGTGGCGAAGAAGGCTGCGGAGAAATTATTCCGGGGCGGCGGGAAGACTGTCGAGGTCGAGCGCAAGAGGTTACGGCATGAACATCTCCACCAAACCACCAGAGGCCGGAAGATCGATGTCGAAGCCATGGCGAAACTCTGGAACAGCGGGCTATCCGCCGGGCAGATTGCGGATCGCATCGGAATATCCCGGTGCGCTGTCTCCGGTCATATCCATCGCCACAGGGATTTGTTCGAGCCGCGAGGACGTGACAATCAGCCGGCGGCAAGCGAGGCGGCGGCAGGAAACGGCAGGCAAAGCCACACAGCGCGCCGGTGACGGCCAGCAACGACGGTCGCCGAATCCACATGAAGAACCTGCACAAAGCCCGCATGGAGGCCGCAAGACGTGAGGCACAGGAATTCGAGGCCGGAACATCCCCGCTGCTGCAGATCCACGTCAGCGATGAAGAGCGAATCGCCAACGGCAAGGAGCTTCATGATCTCGGCGTTCATCAATGCCGTTGGCCGTTGAATAACGGCTCGCCCTTTCTGTTTTGCGCTGATGCGACCGGCGGCGAGCTTTACTGCTGGCATCATATGAACCGAACCCATCGGCCGAAGGGGAGCGAATGACGGACCTCTTCGGCTTCGAGATGCACCCTGATGCTGAGTTTCACGGCCGGAACCGGCTGACGCTTACCAGGCGCTGGGGCGGAGGTCCGCAGGCCTGTGCTGCGCATCAGGTGTTCGTCTGCTGGGGCGCCATCGCGTGGGATGATCTTTGGATCGACCATGTCGTCGAGGAGATACAGTCAGGCGAAGGACCATACCCTGACCTGTGGTGCTGGGGCATGACATCAAGCGGAGCGCCTAAGCATCCGATGGCGCGCGGTAAGCACCGCATCCCAGCTGATGAGAAGGAAATTCTTTGGAAAGCGGCTGGCATATGACAGATCCGTCCGAACATCCTGAAGCACTTGGCATCTTCGCTGAATATGGAATTCAGGTCGTTCCGGCCCATGTCATGCCGTCCGTGGGGCAGACAAGAGCCATTGCCACGCTAGACCGCATCAGAAACCGCCATGGAGAGGCACACGCGCGTTTCGTGGTCATGACGCTGTCGGAAGGCTGCCAACAACAAAGCGTTCATTGATGAGACGTCTCTGTGGGTCGTTAGCGATATGGTCAGGGCAGCGACGAAGAACTATCCCGATCTGGTCGAGAATAACGTCTCTGCCTGGTTCGCCTTCTTCGATGGTCTGCCGCAAGCGATTGCAGCATAACGAAATCGACCTCTACGGGGTGTTGCCTCGCACCCCGGAAATCAGCGATAAGTATGCCATCGTCGCAGAAGTCGCGGCACACTGGCGGGATACTGAGGCGAAGCCGATGGCCTGCTATTTCGACACGGACCTTTCAGGGTTCAGCTGGGCGGACAAACAGAACGAGCGCCGCCGACACAGAGAAGCCCGCCGTAAGCAGGCGGCATAGAACAAGACCGGCCACGCTTCGGCGCACCCCGGCTGGTTACTCACAGCCCGCCACCTTAACTGGTCGGCGGGCTCTTCATTTGGAGCGCGAGCCGCTTCAGTTTGAAGGAGCTGGTGTGGTTGGTGCGGGGTTAGCAGGCGGTGTGGTCTCAGTCCCGCTTTGTTGATCGCGTCCTGGCATAAGCACCATCACACCTATTATGACGATTATCACAACTACAATTCCAATGATCATGTTTCGATTCATGACTTGTTCCTCCAATAGACTTGCGTTCGAGGGCTATTTGGACAGGTAGTTGTTAGGTTCTGTTTGTCCATAGGCGATTGTCATCGATGCAGTCTCCGGTTGAACAAGCCATTCTGAACGGAGCGGAGACTCCGACTTGTGCCCGGCGACAAGACCATGGCTACACTCGTGGGCGAAGAGCCCGCGCCGCCGCACCGGGCCTGTCGGGCTTCATTAACGGCGTGAAGTGGGTCAGCCGGACTAAAGCATAGAGCTGTCGACCGTCGGGATTTCGCCTTCCCCTGCCTTCATCTTCGCTTGGGCAAGGGCGAATGCTCTGGCGTCTGGCTCTCTATGGAGGATCATCGCCAAGGCGGTTCCCGTGATCCGAAATCGGCCGCAGGTGGGACAGATGAATTCGACAACGTCTTCTATCCCCGATAGGTCCTCTTGGGCTGGCTCATTTGATATGGGGCAGGTGTCATTGGTCCAGTTCATTCAATTCCCCCAAGGTTAAACCATGCCAGTCCTGAAAAACGCACGGCATGAGAGGCTCTTCATTATTCTAGGTGAATCCGGCTTACGTCGCGGAGGAATATAGTTGACTGCTTCGCTCTGGCCGGTCTTCCACCCAATGTCGTGACCTCCTCTGTGAGGATATAGCCGACGCTCTGAAGTGTGTTTGCCAAATCGGCCATCGAGCGATTGTCTTCGATTGTCAGATGTCCGACCTGTTCAACCGGGCGCCTCAAATAGACAGCGTTTCTAGCCATGTGCGTTTCCTTTTGGGTTGCATCAGCAGTTGATGATGAACGCGTACGAGTCGCAAGTGCAGTTGAGCAACCTGAACCTCTTTGCACGGAGTTTTCCAGTTATTCGACTTCTCCACAGGTTGAGAGACGATGATCGAGAATTTCATGATGCTGGCGCTGACGCTGCTCGGCGCCCATTGGCTCTGCGATTACCCGCTGCAGGGTCAGTTCCTCTCTGGCGCCAAACAATCAGGCCCGCTGCGCGTTTATCACCTGATCGCACATTCCGGCATCCAAGGCGCCGGCGTGGCAGTGGTCACAGGGAGCGTCTGGCTAGGTCTGCTCGAATGGATGGCACACGCGATGATCGACGAGGCGAAGGTGAGGGGCAAGACGACGTTCGTCCAGGACCAAGCCCTGCATATCGCCTGCAAGATCGTCTGGCTCGCTTACCTCGTCCTGTCCGCAACGTATCAGCATGGGTCGTCTATATCGCTCTGGTGGCGATGATGTTCGCACTGTCATCCATCTCGGCATGGTGGCCGAGATGAGCGGGATGGTCGAACGCGGCGCGCTGCTGGTGATGTGCCTCTGTGCAATCGCCGCGCTGATATGGATGTTCTGGTAGAAAATCATATCGCGAAACGCGAAGGCTTTACTGATAGGTAGGAACGATTTTGCGTCAGGCGGGTGCAGATTGCCAAATCAGGCTGACGCCAACGAAGAATGCGACCAGAGACAGCAGCGCAGTCATCACAGCAACGTTGTTCCACCGCTGCCCAGCTGCCCATGAATACTTATCAGGTTCCTCGAGGGCGGCTACGTCGGCTTGATTGGTCAGGTAGGTAGGCGAACATTGAAATTAGAACAGACAGGCCAGCACCGACCGAGAACGAAACAAGCGATTTCATCATTCCTCTGATCAGCGGCCCGTAGGTTGCAGAGGCTTCTGGTTGGCTGTGGTCGCGACGAAGCCAAGCAGAGCGATGCAAGCGCCGCCGTTGAGGATTAGAAGCGCCTTAAGACCCTCTTGTGCGGCTTCGATTGATGCGGCTTCCAAGCGGCCGACACGGTCTTCGTCACTCATGAACATCCTCAAAGTTTAGCTGTGCAAGTCCTGAAAAGCACGGCAGGATACAATCTACCAGCGATCGAAGGGGCGGACCCCAATAAGCTTATTCAAATCTTGATCGCGAAGCTCTTCCTTAAGCGCCACCCATATATGATCAGGAATGCGTAGCGGGGTTTTGTTCGTGAGGTGGCTTCCGGCTTGGACCGCAAGATAACGACGGGCGATGAGCGCCTTTACGTGCTCGTTGAAATAGTCCCCTGAGAAAACTTGGGTTCGATTAGCGACGGCCCAAGCCAAAAGCCATTGCTCTGGCTCAGAAATATCCTGAAGGCCATCTATGTGCGTCGCTTGGCGTTGAAGGCGACGTCTACGGACGAGCGGCGCAGATGCCAATTGCACAACTGCTCTCGCCACTGACACAGCCAGCACACTGCCGCTGCAAATTGCGACGAAAGGAGCCGCTGCCAAGCGAACTCGGGCAATTGCGGACAAGGCATCGTCCGAAGGTCTAACGCCCCTGGAGGTCATGCTGAAGGCGATGCGCGTCCATTTCAATAAGAAGGATTGGGATGCTGCAGCGTCGATCGCGAAGGATGCGGCGCCGTATATGCATGCCAAGCTCGCCAGCGTTCAGCACACCGGCAAGGACGGCGGACGTATCCAAACCATCGATCTAACGAACGTATCGGAAGAACAGCTCAATGCAAACGAACCCATCTTTGGCCCGCGTGCCACCGGCAGCGGAGATGATGAGGGTTGATTGGTTCGAGATGGGCGAAAGCTGGTCGCCACGGCTTGAGATCTACGTGGGAGGCCCGCGCCAGATGCAAGGCATGGGACCGGATGGCAAGTACAGGGCCCTGCTGATCACGGCCAATGAACTGAAATAGCGGCCATGGTCGAGCTCGGGGCATCCTGGGATTGGCCGGAGTATCAGCCGCATATCTCCATCCAGATCGGCTTGAAGGTCGCTGCCCTCATACGTGAGCAGGCAAGCCTGATTTTGTGGTGCTGGAGGAGCAATCCCTCGCCAAGATCGGCAACACCAGCGCCGACGCACTCATTTATCCATGGGTGGCGACCACGGCCATTGTCTCGACGATCGCCAATTTCGGCATTCCGTAGGGCACGCTCCCGCAAGGCACTTGGCGCAAGAGCTTCTACGGCCAGACCTTCAAGCCGCCGCTGGACAACAAGGGCAAGAAGGACTGGAAGAGCGCCGCCGTCTCCGAATGCGAGCGCATCGGCATCCAGCTCCCTCCGCAGAAGACGCTCGCCCACAATGCTGCGGAGGGCATGTGCTCTTGCGATCTGGTGTCAGGAGCCTTGCGGATGCAGCGGAATGAAAGGCTGCGGCATGAGGTTTCAGCCAACTATTGGCTTTGTGTCCGCTTTCAAAACAATCACCTTGTGAAAATCACCCAAGAGTTGGACGCGGGCCAGCACTTGCGTGATGTTTTCCCAGCAGGTCCGGCCTGCGGTCATCGCGGTAACGAAGCTCCGGCAGGCTGCGAGAAAGGCAAGATCCAAGGCAGGTGAAGCTGAATGAATTCGCAGGTCACTTAGCGCTCCACCGCAAGCTGAACCGCAGACTTGGCGTCCTCAGCTGCCATCCGACCATCAATGGCGGCTCGGCAGGCTTGCCATGCACGGCGCCATTTATCGCTCGTTTGATTGGGTTCGTGAATAAGCCAGTTCATGGCTTCCTCGGGGGAGCCGACAACAATGCGGATGCGGCGATCTCCCAGCACGAGGGGTTTCTTCCATCGGTGCACCAACATAACCGCGCTCCAATCGTAGGGGTATCGATAATAATTAATCCACCGCCACGCCACATCGTTCCATCCCGGAGAAAAGAAACAGGAGCCGCGAGTTGAACGAGTTCGCCGGAAGCCCATGTCATGCCGTCCGTAGGGCAAACAAGAGCCATTGCCACGCTGGACCGCACCAGAAACCACCATGGAGAGACCATCCTTCCACAACAGATCGTTTAAAAGCTTCGCTGTGCTTGGACATGAAAAACCCCCGAAGGTTGTTGTCCAACTTTCGGGGGTCAGTTCATTACCCGGTGGGCGTTTTTCATTCCATCAGCAATGCTGCGACCGCGGCTATGTCTGATCGAGATCAATGCCGCTTATCTGTGCTGGAAGTCCCTGGATTGCGTATCTGGGGAGACGACGCCATGAGGATCCAACCGTATTCCGGTTGAGGATGTCCATGAATTCGGACGCATCCTTGCCCGTCAGGTCGTCCAACTGCTTGTACCCGATCGTAGCAGGATGGCCAGTGATGGCATCAACAACGGTCCACGTGCCGTCTGCTTCTGCGCGGCGGTCGTATGGCATGTGAGAGATTTCGGAAGACATGATGTCCTCCTTTCTGGCGCCCCGTAAGGAGTGGCGCCTATAGGATAAACGCGAAGTAGGCCCATTTGTTTCGGTCCTGGGGCCAGCACCATCCGCGCCGGCGGGTTCGGGCAAATAAGGAGAAGTCGCATGAGCGAACAGAAACGGCCCGTAACCAGGGCGAAATTCTTCTGCAGCGGCAAGGAAGGGAACACTGTTTTCCTTCCGCCGTCTATTCCGAGGATATCCAATCCGAGGATGACGGCGGGAGAGATCGACCGCGATCCCCGATCCGAATGGTACGGCAAGCCGAACCTCTATGTCGGGTGCCAAGGGGCTGTAGAAGGTCTGACGAACCGGCTTGTAGAGGATGGCGTCCTGCCCGGGCTCGAATGCCGCGGTCGAGGAACAGGAGCGTCTGAGCAAGAGCTTGCCGCCGCAGCATCCTCACAGAGTGCGACAAACCCTCGGCAGTAAGGCCATTAATGCGGTAGACAAAGGGGCAGGGTTTCGAAACGACGTTGCCGGCCGACGACCTGCATGTGACGATTACCTACAGCCGGACGCCTGTCGACTGGATGGCGATGGGCTTTGCATGGGATGACGAAATGAAAATCCCGCGGGGTGGCCCGCGGCTGATGGAGCGGTTTGGAGAGCTGTTCGCGTCGAACATGAGCTGGGATTACGCCGAGTACAGCTGCATATCACCATCTCTTACGACGATGATGCTCCGGAACTCGCGACCGTCGAACGCTATCAGGGCGAGATCCTGCTCGGATCGGAGGTGTTTAAGCAAGTGATCGACGTCTGGCTTGCGAACGTGAGGGAAGTGGAAGTCTGATGCTCGGTGTCATTGGTGTCACGCAGCCAGAAGAAATTCTTGATCTACCTCGCGGTTCAATGCTCTGACCAACTCCTTGGCCTCCTCGGCTGTGAGCATGTCCATAACAAATCCGTTGATCACGGCTTTCTGCCCGGTGACTTCATCGAACACCGACCAATAGATGTTGAGATTCTTATGAACGTTATACCTGTGGGCTTCCATGGGGAATTCCTCCTTCTTGAAGCATCGATAGAAAAGCACTTCGCCACCAAAAGATGAATCGTGCGTGTGTATATCGAGCCTATCCATTGGGATAGTGCCCGGCTACGCCCCTAACCTCGGGTCCACAATGAATTTTACCGACGCTGTAACGGTCGCGGGAACGCGCCGGCGCGATGACGGCTACCTTGTTGCCGAACGCTCGTATCGCTCGTACAGGCATCCAGATCTATCTGGGATCCGACGTGGGAAAACCGGACATGAGCACGGTGCGCGTCTATCGCGCGGGGCGCCGAGGTCTTCGCTGAGGACAGGCTCAAGAGTGCTGCTCGCCGGCCGGTGACGAATAACCACCCGCCGGAAATGGTCACCTCGGATAACTGAATCCCCGACGCCATCGTGAACGCGAGTTACGAGGCCGCTTTCCTCGAGCTTTCCAATCCTGGCAGCCTTTCACCGATCATAACCGGCTCTGCACGGTCAAGCGTGAGAAGGACGAGCAGCTTGAGGTCGAGTATTCAACCTCTGCTTCAACGGACATCGCCGACATCGTAGCGCTCGCCACCCGGTCGTAACCACGATCGAGGGGCTGCTCTGGCCGTTCCTGTGCCCGATCCTGGCGGGGAGCGCTCTTAGTCTAGGCCCTGTGAGCCGCCTCACTCGCTAGCCTGATGACGTAGTCTTCGGATGCGTCGGCGAGGGCGAGGGCCACCTCAGCTCGTCCATGGCCTTGCGAGTGCAGCCTTTCGATCAATTCAAGCATGGCAGCATCGACGATCTGCCGGCAGTTCATGGGTGTTGGTTGCGGTCTACCTATAAAGTATAGCTTGGCGGTCATGGCACCCCCTTTTGATCCGCTTGCAGGATGCCACAGTTTCGCAGGTGCACAAGCAACTGCTAATTTTAATATGCAGTGCAATATGGAACAATTTAACTACAGGCGCTTGCAGGGCGCCGCTGAACGCCTCATCGCGAAAGTCGGCCAGAGCGGCACCGTAACAGAGATCCTGTCTTGGGCGGCGATCCGGTCGAAAAGATCGTACACGGCCAAGCTCGTGCCGATGGAATACACGGCGGCCGAGATCGACGGGACTGTCATTCAGGCCGGAGACGTGCAGCTTTCCATCTCGTCCGTGGGGATCGCGATCTCGCCGTCACGGCCAATGGCAAGCAGTATCGCGTCGTCAACGGCGATCCCAACAATTACGATGGCGTGACCAACGTCGTCCTTGTCGTCCAAGGAAGGATTGCGCCTCAGTCGTCGTGGGGCGCCGCCCATTCGCGCTCGAATCGGATGCTGTCATCGAGTGATGGGAACCAGCAGTGAGCGTCGACCCCAGGTGTTCCTGGTCCGCCGCTTGGTGCCTTGAGTATGTAAACGCCAGCGCACTTCTTCACGGAATTTGAGAGCTTTTCCAAATCCGAATAGGGAATGTTTGCGATAATCACGGGCCCGAAATTTCCCATCCGTCACTCCGTGTCTCTGCTTGGCTGAGTATCATCGAAAGCCGAAACGATGGAAAGGAACACCTATGACTAAGTTGCTACTGCATAAGACCTATAGGGCCTGCACGCCCCGAACGATCCTCGACATTCCGCGCGTGAGGCGGGTTCACTCGAAGCCATCGGCCTCCGGCAGATCATCAAGGATGAGGCTCCCGCTCCGAAGAAGGTAGGCAAGGGCGTCGACGCTGAATAATGGCCACATTTCGCCAGCAACTCTCTGCCCTCGACGCGCTTTCTCCGAACATGGAGAAGACCTTCCGCGAGGCGATCGACGATAT
Organism: Rhizobium sp. USDA 4016; assembly: GCF_056279705.1. Taxonomy (NCBI): domain Bacteria; kingdom Pseudomonadati; phylum Pseudomonadota; class Alphaproteobacteria; order Hyphomicrobiales; family Rhizobiaceae; genus Rhizobium; species Rhizobium sp. USDA 4016. The sequence goes on along the minus strand of NZ_JBWCCY010000004.1, from coordinate 2,195,721 downwards.
CAAGTCCGAGATCGCGCTGAGAGAGATTGTCGAGCGTCTGGAGCGGCGCGATCACCCACCCAGCTTCTTTGAAAGCCATCTATCGACAACGCTGTGACACGCTAGAGGTTGCCATACGGTTTATGGCGCAATCTAGGTAGGCGCACTCTTTGTTTTCATCCTTGTCGTCGGGGTCAGCCAAAGGCATGTCCAATGATGAAGCCGGAGGAGAATGCCGGGATTTTACGAGATAGAATAGGCGAAAAGGTGTGGCAAGGTGTGGCAGAGACGTTGATTTTTCAAAGGATTTTATTTCAGGCCAAGTGTGGCGGCATCCCTGGCAAACGTTTGAAAGCGCTAGACTTGGTTATTTCGGGCGAGGCCCCCAAATTTCTCAATGCTTTGACATTTCGGCGTTAGATACAGTTAGGCAAGCTTTTGTCGCGAGTGACTGGTACGGTTCACTGGTGGACGCATTGGCCGCGTCTAATTTCATCCCGATTTTTAGCTCGGGAGTACCTCGCGATCATGCCGGCCGGGCACCTCTTGTCGTCGTATAGAACGGCCTCGCCTGGGGCTAATGATGAAACTGTCGGTTTTTGCTTTACGACCTTCATTGCAGCCTCTACCGGCGCGAAGCCAGCCGAGAACAGAACTGCCGATGCGCAAAGAATGTTTATCGTGCGTTTCATTGTCCCCTCCGTCCATTCGTGAGTGCTAATAGATATAGCGGATTGGACTCGAAGGAAACTTCGCAATCGGATTAGCTCGAAACCGTAACAGGTCGGAGATTTTTAAAGCGGGTGCATCCAGCGTCCGCCAAGCAATTATTTGACAAACAATCATATTTTTGGAAAATGAGCGCCTCTCCAGGAGTAAACCTCCAAGGCAAAAGCCGGGCGCTGCGGTCTGGCTGAATTGCCGAAATCAGTCCGCTGTGATCCGATATGCCGGCCATTGAACAGGAAATTCGACAGGACGCGCGCATTCCGCCCGGCTATAGCGTTCGGGAGCTTCTGGCGTCGCCGCTGTTTGCAATGTCGCTGACGGAGGCTGCGAGCCGCCTCATAGCCATCTATCATGAGGCGCCGCGCGCGGTGCGCTATACGTCTGATCTGCGCCGTTGGCTCGTCGCCCAGGCCGCGCTCGCCTTCTATTTCGAGCGTCGGACGGATGCGAGCCGCGAGGATCTGACGGTGACGCGTCTTACCGAGTTCGCGCCGCTGCACCAATTCGCCAGCAGGAATACGATCGCTTCCTATATAGCGCAGATGCGCCAGTACAAGCTTTTCACCGAACGGGAGAGCCAGGACAAGAGACTGCGGCCGTTGGCGGTTTCCGAAGCGGCGGAGCATCTTATCCGCAACTGGTTCGACAGCCATATGGCATCGCTGGACAGGCTGGACGGGGGAGAGCGGCTTGCTCTTTCCCAGGCCGACCCACGGCTGCTTTACTATTCCCATCCGCCCGCTGCCCGGGCACTCATCGCCGATCCGCGCTGGAACGATCCGCCGGAAAGCGTGAAGACCTTCACGTTCACCAATCTCGGCAGCAATGTGATTCATGACCTGGTGGCCCGTTTTCCCTCGGGCAATACGCTTTCCGAGCGCTGCTATGTTGGCGAACTGAGGCCGGGAGATCTTGCAAGCCGCTACCATGTCTCGCGCACGCAGATCGTGCGCGTGCTGAACCGTGCGAGAACCCTCGGCGACATCGGCTGGGACGGATCGCAATATGGCGAGAAATTCTGGATTTCCGCCCGCCTGATCGAAGATTATCGGGGATGGCAGGCCGTCAAATTCGAAGCGCTGTCGAGGTCGATGAGCGACGCTTGCGCGCAGATATACACATAGTGCGGCGTTCAGGCGCGATGCACTTCGCAACTCTGGGCGCACTGACGCTATCGTGTCGTCTCGCTGTCCAGCAGCCCGCAGCAGAATATGGCGATCAGCGCTGCGATGATGAAGAAGTCGAACAGCGTGAGATACTCGAAAAAGGCAGACATGGCCTGCACCTCCTCCATTTCCTCCGGTTGTAAGAATACCACAAACCACCTCTTTGTTCCAAACAAGAGTTGCAATCCCGGCCGCGCCGGACGGCAGCCGGTTCAAGTGGGAGGATTCTTGCCGCAGTTGTTTACTGTGCCTTGAAAGCGTACGCCGCGGAGATTAAGAGGACGGGTGACAATGCCGCGTTCAACGGGCGAGAGGATATGATGGATTTCGAAGCAGCACGAGCAAAGATGGTCGACAACCAGATCCGTACGACGGACGTCACGTCGCATTCCGTGCTGACGGCCTTCCTGACGGTGCCCCGCGAGGCCTTCGTGCCGGAGAAATCCAAGGCTCTGGCCTATATCGACAACGATGTCGAAATCTCCCCGGCAGCGGGCGGCAAGTCGGCGCGCTTCCTGATGGAAGCTTCGCCGCTGGCAAAGCTGCTGCAACTTGCTGCCATCACCACCGACGATGCGGTTCTCGAAGTCGGCTGTGGCACGGGCTACACCTCGGCTCTGCTGGCCATGCTTGCCGGTTCGGTGGCTGCGCTTGAATGCGACGAAGCGCTTGCAGCCGAAGCAAAGAAGAACCTTTCCGGCTACACCAACGTTTCCGTCGTCACCGGCGCGCTGGAGCAGGGCAACAGTGCCGGCGCGCCCTACGATCTGATCTTCGTCAATGGCTCCGTCGAGGAGGTCCCCGCTGCCCTTCTTGACCAGCTCGCCGAGGGCGGCCGTCTTGTCACCGTTCAGGGCTACGGCAACGCCGCCCGCGCCAAGGTGTTCTTCAGCGAAAACGGCGCTGTTTCGGAAAACGTGTTCTTCAATGCTTCGGTCAAGCCGTTGCCGGGCTTTGCCAAGGTTCGAGAGTTCGTCTTCTGAGCGCAATTTTCAGGATTTATGAAGCGGGCGCCTCGGGGCGCCCGTTTTGTTTTCGGCCTGCCGCAAAAGCGTCAGCGGCGCTGGCCTAGACTGCCGCAACAAAACTGTGCACGGGCGCATTCATTTGATTCGCGCTGATTTTTTTCATGTCTGGGGTATTCTAAGGTCTGGGTGATTCGGATGCCCACTCCACGCAATCCGATCTTGTTGCAGGGATAACGGGGATAGATATGGCTCAGCCAAGCGTAGTGCGTGAACCGTCCATGGAAGAGATTCTGGCGTCGATCCGCCAGATCATCGAGAGCAATGAGCCGGGCGCGGGCAGGGCGATTTCGCCGTCCCTGCCGCCTGTCTACGGCGCCGATGACGAGGAGAGCGACTCCAACATCCATCTGACGGTCGACGAGACTTATGCTGACGTCGAGTTCCCCGAGCCTATGATGATGTCCGATCCGCGTTTCGTCGCGGCGAATTCGGCAGGCAGCCGCGAAGCGGAAGCGCCGGCGCCGGCGCGGGCGATGTCGCTTGCCGATGTTGCTGCCCGCGTTCGTGCCGCCTCGGAGCGTACCGCACCGCAACCGCAGCGCGAAGCGCCGCCGGTCTTTCATCAACTAGAACCGGCCGGATCCCCCGACCAGGAAGCCCGCCATCCGGCGGAGGCCGTTTCAGCACCTTTTGGTGCTCCGCCGCCGGCCGCAATGCCGGCGCCCGCCGTTGCGCAGGCAGAACGCGTTGACATGCCGCAGCCAGCCGCCGCAGAACCGGCGCAGCGGGCGGCCGTCCCGCCGGCCGCCGACGCTGAAGAAGAGCGTTTGCCGAATGTCGCCGAAGAAACCCAGAGCCTGATTTCGCAGAGCGCCGGCCTGCAGGTTGCACGCTCGTTCGAGGAGCTTGCGCTTGCGATTGATGGCGCCGAGCGCCGCTCGCTGGACGAGATTGCCGAGGACATGCTGCGCCCGATGCTGCGCGAGTGGCTGGACGACAACCTGCCGACGCTTGTCGAACGGCTGGTGCGCGAAGAAATCGAACGCGTGGCGCGCGGCCCGCGCCGCTGACCGGGACCGCTTTTGTCGAACAAGCCGCTCCGGTCTCCGGGGCGGCTTTTTTATTGACTTGCCGTCAGCCATCCTATTTACAACCCCCATCCTAAAACCCCGAAGTTTGGTCATAAAATGCTCGACAAGACCTATGATTCCGCCGCAGTCGAACCGAAAATCGCCGCGAAATGGGATGAGGCCGATGCGTTCCGCGCGGGCGCCAACAAGAAGCCCGGCGCCGAGACCTTCACGATCGTCATCCCGCCGCCGAACGTGACCGGTTCGCTGCACATGGGACATGCGCTGAATAATACGCTGCAGGACATCATGATCCGCTTTGAGCGCATGCGCGGCAAGGACGTGCTCTGGCAGCCGGGCATGGACCATGCGGGCATCGCCACACAGATGGTCGTCGAGCGCAAGCTGATGGAACAGCAGCTGCCGGGCCGGCGCGAGATGGGCCGCGACGCCTTCATCGAGAAGGTCTGGGAGTGGAAGGCGGAATCGGGCGGCTTGATCTTCAACCAGCTGAAGCGCCTAGGTGCTTCCTGCGACTGGTCGCGCGAACGGTTCACGATGGACGACGGGCTCTCGGAGGCGGTTCTCGAGGTTTTCGTCACCCTCTACAAAGAGGGTCTGATCTACAAGGACAAACGCCTCGTCAACTGGGACCCGAAGCTTCTGACGGCGATCTCCGACATGGAAGTCGAGCAGGTTGAGGTCAAAGGCAATCTCTGGCATTTGCGCTATCCGCTTGAAGAGGGCGTCACCTATCAGCATCCCGTAGCCTTTGACGAGGAGGGTAAACCCACCGACTTCGAAACGCGCGACTACCTGGTTGTTGCGACGACGCGGCCCGAGACCATGCTCGGCGATACTGGCGTCGCGGTGAATCCCGAAGACGAGCGCTACAAAGCGATCATCGGCAAACACGTCATTTTGCCGATCGTCGGCCGCAAGATTCCGATCGTTGCCGACACCTACGCCGATCCGACGGCCGGCACCGGCGCCGTCAAGGTCACCCCTGCACACGACTTCAACGACTTCGACGTTGCCAAGCGCACGGGCCTGCGTGCGATCAACGTGCTCAATACCGATGCTTCGGTTACCATCAAGGACAACGAGGACTTCCTGGAAGGTCTCGGCCATCCGGCCGCCTTGCATGGCGCCTGGGACCGGCTGGAAGGCCAGGATCGCTTCACGGCACGGAAGATCATCGTCGAGATTTTCGAGGAAGCGGGCCTGCTCGACAAGATCGAGCCGCACATACATACGGTCCCGCACGGCGACCGTGGCGGGGTGCCGATCGAGCCGCGTTTGACCGAACAATGGTGGGTGGACAACAAGACGCTTGCGAAGCCTGCCATCGCATCGGTCCGTGAAGGCCGCACCCAGTTTGTTCCGAAGAACTGGGAGAACACTTACTTCCAGTGGATGGAGAACATCCAGCCCTGGTGCATTTCCCGCCAGCTCTGGTGGGGCCATCAGATCCCGGCCTGGTACGGTCCGGACGGCCAGGTCTTCGTCGAGAAAACCGAGGAGGAGGCGCTGCAGGCTGCGATCCAGCATTACCTCTCGCACGAAGGCCCGATGAAGGCCTATGTCGAGGACCTCTTGGAAAATTTCAAGCCGGGCGAAATCCTGACGCGCGACGAGGACGTTCTCGACACCTGGTTCTCCTCAGCGCTCTGGCCTTTCTCCACTCTCGGCTGGCCGGAGCAGACGCCGGAACTGGCGCGGTACTACCCGACGAACGTTCTCGTCACAGGCTTCGACATCATACCGTTTTGGGTGGTTCGTATGATGCAGATGGGCCTGCACTTCATGAAGGACGAGGACGGCAATCCGATCGAGCCCTTCCATACCGTCTATATCCACGCGCTCGTCCGCGACAAGAACGGCCAGAAGATGTCGAAGTCGAAGGGCAACGTCATCGATCCGCTCGAACTGATGGACGAATACGGCGCCGACGCATTGCGCTTCACGCTGGCGATCATGGCTGCACAGGGCCGCGATGTTAAGCTCGATCCGGCCCGCATCGCCGGCTACCGGAACTTCGGCACCAAGCTTTGGAACGCCACGCGCTTTGCCGAAATGAACGGTGTCAAAAGCGATCCGAACTTCGTACCGGAGGCGACGGGGCTGACGATCAACCGCTGGATCCTGACGGAGCTTGCCCGTACTGAACGTGACGTAACGGAAGCAATCGAATCCTACCGCTTCAACGATGCGGCCGGTGCGCTTTACCGGTTCGTCTGGAATCAGGTCTGCGACTGGTACCTGGAACTGCTGAAGCCGGTCTTCAGCGGTGAAGACGAGGGCGCGAAGAAGGAGGCTCAGGCCTGCAGCGCCTATGTTCTCGAAGAGATCTACAAGTTGCTGCATCCGTTCATGCCGTTCATGACCGAGGAGCTTTGGGCGCATACAGCAGGCGAAGGCGTCGAGCGCGATACGCTGATCTGCCATGCCGAATGGCCGGCGCCGTCCTATGCCGACAATGCTGCAGCCGACGAGATCAACTGGCTGATCGACCTCGTCTCCGGCATCCGCTCGGTTCGCGCCGAAATGAACGTTCCGCCGTCGGCGACTGCGCCGCTGGTGGTCGTCAAGGCCAACAATCTGACGCGCGAACGGCTTGCCCGTCACGAGGCCGCGATCAAGCGCCTTGCCCGTGTCGAAGCGATTACACTTGCCGATAGCGCCCCGAAGGGGGCAGCGCAGATCGTCGTCGCCGAAGCGACCGCCTGCCTGCCGCTCGGCAGCCTGATCGATCTTTCGGTTGAAAAAACTCGCTTGGAAAAGGCAATCACCAAGACCGAAGGAGAGATCGCGCGCATCAACGGCAAGCTTTCAAACGAGAAGTTCGTCGCCAATGCCAATCCGGACGTGGTGGAAGCGGAGCGCGAGAGGCTGGCCGAATTCCAGAGCCAGATCGCAAGCCTCAAGGTAGCGCTGTCGCGCGTCATTGAAGCCTAGGCTTCCCCTTGGTGTATGATACCTGAAGGCGTCCGGTTTGGTCGGACGCCTTTTTTACGCCGTTGGAATGATTCGATCGTCCTGGCTGAATATTCCCCGCTGCAAACATACAGTTTTGCGAATTTATGAAATGAACTGCCCTCTCGGGGCGAAAATCACGACTGTTGTCAGATTGATACAGATCACCCGATGTGTGGAATGACAGTCCAAAAATACCCATAAATGATTAGGGTATTAGGATAAAATTTTATGAACAAAAAACATTGACGTGCCCGTCAATTCCTTACGTCAATTTAACACCTCTCCCGCATTGTGGCTGCAAGAAGGCGCAAGTTGCCATTTATCACGATCGCCTGCACTCTGCCGCCATTGGAGTGCTTTAGTGGGGGAGACACAGTTGGCATCTCGTATGTTTTTCAAAGGCGTAGCATCGCTCGCCGTCCTTTCGTCCATCGCCTCGCCATCGTTTGCGGGCGGGCTGGAGCGCGGCGGGTATAATATCGATCTTCTGTTTGATCCTTCGCGCTTTGCTTCTGAAGCAGCGGCGACTTATGTCGCTCCTCAACGCGAACTGAAGAATGTGAGGGATACGGACACTACAACCGCGCTTCCTCCTGTGCCGACCGGCCTCGGCGGCGGTGATCTCAATTATCGCCCTGACAGTGCGGACGACAGCGAAGGTTACTGGGTTCCTCGCATCGGCATCAAAGCTTCGCCGTATGAGGTTTTTGATTGCTTGGCCGACTATTCCGAACCTTGGGGCGCTCATACGAAACCAGGCACCAACTGGGCAGGCGCTAATTACAACATAGAAACGAAGGTTAATAGCCACAATTATGCCGGTACCTGCTCGTACAAATTCGACTTGGGTCCCGGCCAGCTCCGCTTAATCGGGGGCGCATTTTATCAAGAGGTAGATGGTTTTAAAGAACGGCTTGTTCAGGATTTCACAGGCACGGGCATTCCGTTTTCGGGTATCGGTCGCCTCGAGCTTGAGGGAGATGGTTGGGGTTGGCGAACGGGCATAGCGTATGAGATCCCCGAATACGCATTACGCGCCAGCCTCGTCTACAATAGTGAAGTTGATCTAGGTGACATAGCCGGCACGATCGACCTGCGGAATGTGCGTGGACCTGCACCAGTAAATTTTTATGACGTCTTCGGTACAGCGAAGATGCCGGATTCGCTGGAACTAAAAATTCAGAGCGGTATCGCGCCGGATTGGCTAGCGTTCGGCTCCGTGAAATGGACGGACTGGAGCCAGCTTCAGGTGTTGGATTTCTGCCCCGCAGGGGGTGGCACGGCAGCGCAGCCGTGCACCAGTCTCGATCTTCTTTATCGCGATGGCTGGACGATCAGCGGCGGGATTGGACATAAATTCAACGAGCATTGGAGCGGCGCTGTCAGCCTGACCTGGGACCGCGGAACAAGCCACGGCTATGGGACGCAAACTGATACCTGGTTGCTGGGTACCGGCGCTTCATATACGCCGAACGAAAACGTCGAGTTTCGCCTTTCCGGCGCACTGGGTATCCTGACCAGCGGGGAATCCGGAGCGGTTACCTATCAAGGGCAGACCATCGGCGACGACGTCTCCTATACTTTTGGAAACGATTTGGTGGCAGCAATTTCCACCACCCTCAAAATCAAATTCTGATCTTGCATCAACGAAGTAGAAGAGCCCGGCAAAAACGCCGGGCTTTTCTTTGCGCCCGCCGTATTAACCTTGCTCCAAGTCATCTCATTTTGTGACGATTCAGCAACACATTTTTACGACAGTTCGCATATCATGCCGGCGGGGCGAATTTGTCCATTTCCCGCCACAAACAGGGCGCAGCGATATTTGCGGGCGAGGGAATGGCAGGCGTAGGGTACGTTTAAGAAGCAAGATGGGTCGAGTTTTTTCCGCGACGGGCAAAGTGCGTATGAGCGCCGGCTTTGATGCCGCTTCTTGTGCGATTCAGCTTTTCCCGCAAGGCGATTCCGCCCAAAAAATTCACTCAGAAGTCACGCACCCAAGCTGTCTTTCCCCCGATGATACGGCGTCCATTGTCGCCGCACGCAGGCACCGCGATCACGCCAGCACCGGTTTGGTCACATTTGGTGTTTACGAATATTCGAAAGGCGGAAGGACGCTTGTTCGCTCCGCAGGAATGACGCCGCAGGCATTGCAGGCGGACCAGGCCGGAACGCGGGTGGTCTATCGCGATGCGCAAAAAATTCAGGCTCTCGAAGAAGGGCCGAAGGCTGGATGCGACGCGGGCAAAGGGGCCATTGAGCCCGCCGCGGGATCGCTCGCCTGGAGGAATACGCCGGGAAGCCGGGCAGCGGAGTATATGCTGCCATGGCGGTCTGCGATGGAAGCGAAAGAAACCGAGTGAAATGCTGACATCCGAGTTCAGACTTTTCAGATTTACGCTTATGGGGCTGTCTATCGCGCTTTCGGCGGCGATATCCTCCCCGGCCAAGGCATTCGATATCAATGCAGGCGTCACCAAGGAATCCGGTCCCTTCGATCTCTTCAAGTTCGGCTTCAAGGCCTATAAGAGCGGCCAGAAGGAAGAGGCCATCGAAGCCTATAAATACGCCGCCGAAAAGGGCCATACCGGTTCGCGCTGGGCGCTCGCCAATATGTATGCCGACGGCGATGGCGTCGCCCAGGACGATTTCGAAGCCTTCAAGATATACAGTGAAATCGCCCAGCAGGGCGTGGAGCCCGGCTCCGAAGATACCGGCTTCTTCATCAACGCGCTTTTGTCGCTCGCCAACTATTACAAGCACGGCATTCCCGGCAGCCCGGTGCGGACCGATCTCAGCCAGGCCCGCCAGCTCTATTTCCAGGTCGCATCGACCTTCGGCGTCGCTGAAGCGCAGTTCCAGCTCGCGCAGATGATGCTGTCGGGCGACGGCGGCACGCGCAGTCCGCAGCAGGCGAAGAAGTGGCTGAACCAGGCCCGCAAGAGCGGCCACCCCGGGGCCATGTCGGTCTTCGGCAATATTCTTTTCCAGGAAGGCCAGTCGGCACGCGGCCTGGCGCTGATGACGGCGGCGCTCGACCGCTGCAAGCCGAAGGATTGCGGCTGGATGGAATCGCTGCAGGAGCAGGCCTTCTCGGTCGCGACCGAAGGTGATCGCCGCACGGCTGTTTCGCTCTCCCACAAGATCGCGACCGGCAGCGATTAATCTGCGACCTTAAGCTGCGAAGTCGAAATAGGCGACGACCGGAACGTGGTCGGACGGCTTTTCCCAGGCCCGTACATGCTTTTCGATCGCCACCGACGTCATGTGATCGGCGGCCTCCGGCGAAAGCATCAGGTGATCGATCCGGATGCCGTTGTTCTTCTGCCAGGCGCCGGCCTGGTAATCCCAGAAGGAATAGAGCTGAACGGCGTCGCTCGAGGTGCGGACGGCATCGGTAAGCCCGAGATTTTCGAGCCTGCGGAAGGCCTCGCGCGTTTGCGGCAGGAAGAGCGCATCGCTTTCCCAGACCTTCGGATCGAAGCAGTCGTGCGGTTCGGGGATCACGTTGTAGTCGCCGGCGAGGATGAAGACGTCCTCATAGGCGAGGCGCGAGACCGCAAATTGGCGCAGCCGCTCCATCCAGGCGAGCTTGTAAGGATATTTTTCGGTGTCGACGGGATTGCCGTTCGGCAGATAGAGGCAGCAGACGCGAAGGGCGCGATTGCCGGGGATCGAGAACACGGCTTCGAGAAAACGCGCCTGCTCGTCGAGAGCATCGCCCGGCAGCCCGCGGCTCACCTCGTCCGGCGTGGTCTTGGAAAGGATCGCAACGCCATTGAAACCCTTCTGGCCATGCGTTTCGACGTGATAGCCCATCGCCTCGATCTCGAGCCGCGGGAAAGCCTCGTCGATCGTCTTGATCTCCTGCAGGCAGACGATGTCCGGATCGGAATCCTTGAGCCATTGCGTGAGGTTGTCGATGCGCGCCTTGACGCCGTTGATGTTCCAGGTCGCGATCTTCATAGGTTGTTCCTTTTGCGGCTTCGTGCCTGATCTTTTATCGTGCCGTCCCACGTGCGGACAAGACGATAAACCGGCCGGAAGGGATACTTCGGCCGGTTCGATGTGGATAGACAGGCAAGCTTTAAATCGAGAAGCTGGTGCCGCAGCCGCAGCTTGCAACCGCGTTCGGGTTCTTGATCTGGAAGGATTGACCGAGAAGGTTGTCGACGAAGTCGATTTCCGAGCCTGCCATATAGACCAGCGACAGGCTGTCGATCAGTACCTTGGCGTTGTTCTTCTCGATGACGATGTCATCGTCCCGGGCATCGCCGGTAAGATCGAACTTGTATGAAAAACCCGAGCAGCCGCCGCCTTCGACGGAAACGCGCAGCGCGTTCTTGCCGGTTTCGGCACCGACGATCGCCGCGATTCGTTTTGCCGCCGCGTCGGAAAGGGTTACACTTGTATCCGTCATGTTTCCTCCTGCCGGGGTCAAGATCCGGAGAGAATTGATACTGGCCGATGAAACGTCAAACGGCTGATATCAAAAGAATTTACCACATGCGTTGTCGGAACGCATTATTCGGCAAAGCAGTTAAGAAAGCGCCTCTTTGCCGTTTATGTTGGCTATAGGTATGAAGAGCGCGATGCGGCGTCAATGGGCGAGGTGCTGCGCGATGTTGAATGACGGTGAAAAATGAAGATCGACAGGCAGGCGTTGGGTTTTGGAAATGGCGAGCGGGCAACCTATGCGGCAGACCCCTGGACGACGCGCGGAAGGCTTTATGCCGAAAGCTGCAGCCCGACGCGTTCCGAATTTCAGCGCGATCGCGACCGCATCGTCCATACGACGGCTTTTCGCCGTCTGAAGCACAAGACGCAGGTCTTCATCGCGCAGGATGGCGATCATTATCGTACGCGCCTGACGCACACGATCGAGGTCGCCCAGATCGCCCGTGCCCTGGCGCGCGCCCTGAAGCTTGACGAGGACCTGGCGGAGGGCGTGGCGCTCGTCCACGACTTTGGCCACACGCCTTTCGGCCACACCGGCGAGGACGCGCTGCACGAGGTGCTCCTGCCCTATGGCGGCTTCGACCATAACGCCCAGTCGCTCCGCATCGTCACCAAGCTGGAGCGGCGCTATGCCGAATTCGACGGCATCAACCTGACCTGGGAGAGCCTCGAAGGCCTCGTGAAGCACAATGGGCCGCTGCTGACGAAGGACGGGCAGGGCACGCGCGGGCCGGTGCCGCAGCCGATCCTCGATTACTGCGAAATCCACGACCTCGAACTTGCGACCTTCGCCAGCCTCGAAGCGCAGGTGGCAGCGATCGCCGACGACATTGCCTATAACACCCATGACATCGACGATGGTCTGCGTTCGGGCTACCTGACGTTCGAGATGCTGGAGGAAATTCCCTTCCTCGCCGGACTGATGGCCGAGGTCCGCGCGCGCTACCCCCATCTTGAGAAGAGCCGGTTCACGCATGAGATCATGCGCCGGCAGATCACGCGCATGGTCGAAGATGTCATTGCCGTCGCCCAGGAGCGCCTGACTGAGGTGAAGCCGAAAAGCGTCAAGGATGTACGCGAGGCCGGCAAGGTGATCGCAACCTTCTCGCAGGCGATGTCGCAGACCGACAGGCAGATCAAGCAGATGCTCTTCAAGCGCATCTACCGCCATCCCGACATCATGCGCATCCGCGCAGGCGCCGCAACGATCGTCACCGATCTTTTCGCCGCCTACATGGCCAATCCGAAAGAGATGCAGAGCCATTACTGGGTCGATCATATTGCCGGCCTTGCCGATGCGCCGAAAGCCCGCCATGTCGGCGATTATCTGGCGGGCATGACCGACACCTATGCAATCAGCGCCCACAGGCGATTGTTTGACCGCACTCCGGATTTGCGATAGGCAGCGGGCGCCGCGGCAAGAGCTGCGGCAGAGCCTATGCATGGAAGAGTGCGATGAACCTTTTTACCGACTTCGAAGCCAGGATTAAGAACGCCCTTGAACAGATTGATATCGTCAAGGAAAAGCGATCCGAGCTCGATTTCGGCCGCATCGCGGTCGAGCCGCCGCGTGATGCAAGCCACGGCGATGTCGCGACCAATGCCGCGATGGTGCTGGCAAAGCCGCTGGGGACCAATCCGCGCGCGCTCGCCGAAATCATCATCGCCAAGTTGAAAGAAGATGCCGACGTAGCCGACGTCTCCGTCGCCGGTCCCGGCTTCATCAACATCAGGCTTTCCATCGGCTACTGGCAGCGCTTGCTTGCTTCGATCATCGCGGCTGGAACCGACTACGGCCGCTCGAAGCTTGGCGCCGGCAAGAAGGTCAATGTCGAATATGTCTCGGCAAACCCGACCGGCCCGATGCATGTCGGCCATTGCCGCGGCGCCGTCGTCGGAGACGCGCTGGCTAATCTGCTTGCCTTCGCCGGCTATGCCGTCGAGAAGGAATACTACATCAACGATGCAGGCTCGCAGATCGACGTGCTGGCGCGCTCGGTCTTCCTGCGCTACCGCGAAGCGCTCGGCGAAAGCATTGGCGATATCCCGCCCGGCTTTTATCCGGGCGATTATCTGATCCCGGTCGGAAAGTCCCTTGCTGGCGACTATGGCGTGCGGCTGCACAACATGCCGGAAGAGCAGTGGATGCCGATCGTCAAGGATCGCGCGATCGCCGCGATGATGACGATGATCCGCGAGGATCTCGCAGCTCTCAACGTGCATCACGACATCTTCTTTTCCGAGCGGATGCTGCATGATGCCGGCGCTGCCGCGATCCGCACCGCGATCAATGATCTGACCTTCAAGGGCTTCGTCTACAAGGGCGCGCTGCCGCCGCCGAAGGGCCAGGTGCCCGAAGACTGGGAAGACCGCGAGCAGACGCTCTTCCGCTCGACGGAAGTCGGCGACGACATGGATCGCCCACTTATCAAGTCGGATGGCTCCTACACCTATTTCGCCGCGGATGTCGCCTATTTCAAGAACAAGTTCGATCGCGGCTTCGACGAAATGATCTATGTGCTCGGCGCCGACCACGGCGGATACGTGAAGCGCCTGGAGGCCGTTGCCCGCGCCGTTTCCCAAGGAAAATCGAAGCTCACCGTTCTGCTTTGCCAGCTCGTGAAGCTCTATCGCAACGGCGAGCCGGTGAAGATGTCGAAACGCTCCGGCGACTTCGTGACGCTGCGCGACGTGGTCGAGGAAGTGGGCCGCGATTCGGTTCGCTTCATGATGCTCTACCGCAAGAACTCCGAGCCGCTCGACTTCGATTTCGCCAAGGTAACGGAACATTCGAAAGACAATCCGGTCTTTTACGTGCAGTATGCGCATGCCCGCTGCATGTCGGTTTTCCGCCAGGCGAAGGAGGCGTTTCCGGATCTTGACCTATCGCCCGCAGACCTTGCGGAAGCGGTCTCCGGCATCTACGATCCCACGGAATTGCAGCTGGTTGCGAAGGTTGCAGAATTCCCGCGCATCGTCGAATCTGCGGCACAGTCGCAAGAGCCCCATCGCATCGCGTTTTACCTGTATGATCTCGCAAGTTTCTTCCATGCGCACTGGAATAAAGGTAAAGATCAAACGGACTTACGATTTGTTAACGATAAGAACCGAGAATCGAGTATTGCCAGACTTGGGCTGGTGTATGCTGTCGCTTCGGTTTTGAAGTCGGGACTCGCCATTACAGGCACTGCCGCACCGGATGAAATGCGATAACGTCACCATTTCCCCACATTGCGCTGGCATTTGACCGCGTGGGTTTACGGGTGGGATGAGTATGGCTGACAAACAACTGGCGTATGATACGCGAAAGAAGACGGAGCTTTTCGATGAAGGCGATCCGCTGGCTGAGCTTGCGCGTATCGTAGGCTTCGAGCCGCGCATAGCCGCCAATACGGTTGCTGACGTGCCCCGGCAGGAGCCGGCATTCAATCTCGAGGACGAGCTTCTTCGCGAATTCGAGCGTTTCGACGCTCCGCGTCCGCTCGCCGGCCTCGATCGTCCGGCCGAACCTGCCGCCGAGGAATATGACTATCCCGCAGCCGAGGCCATCGTCGAGCCGGAGCCTGTCGATCCGCCGGCTGCCGCATCGCCCGCCGGGGAGGAGGCCGAGGTCCTTTCCGCCGCCGATTGGGTCGCGCCCCAGGCGTCCGAACCGGTTTTCGGTGGCGCCCGCGATCTGATTGAGGAGCTCGAGCTCTCGATCGGCGGTCCCACGGTTCAAATTCCGCAGGCTTCAGCCCCTGCCAAGGCGCCGCAGTGGTCGGCTGCCAGCATCAAGCTTCCGCTTGCGAACTTCCATGCCGCCCGCCGCGACGAGCCGGTTGAAGCGCCCGTAAAAGCCGTTGCGCCTGTCGAGGCGGTCGCCGCTCCCGAACAGCAGCCCGAGCCTGTTGCGCATGTTCAGCCCGGTATCCAGATCCAGCCCGAGCCGGTAATGGAGCCGGTCGCCTTTGATCCGGCCGAGGAATTCGAAACGGCTGCTCCGCAGGGCTTTCCGGCCGAACTCGATCGCCATGACGAAGTGGTCATGGATGAAGCGCCAACCCAGGCAATGCTTGCGCCGGTGGAGGCGCCGGTTGCGATGGAGCCGCGGGTTGAAGCTGAACCCTTCGATCTGGTTGCTGCCGCAACGGAAGGCGTCGTACAGGCGGACGCCGCGCTGACTGAAGCACCTCCCGAAGATCAGCCGATCGCCTTCGATTTCGATGATCTGCTGGCGGACGTCTCCCGTTATCCGGTTCCTCAGCGCGCGGCCTCTGCGCCCGAGGAGCCGAAGGCGGCACCTTTCGAGGAGTGGGAGCCGCTGGTCGTCACGCCCGTTGCTGCTGCACCTGTCGCCGCTCCAGTGGTTGTTGCTGCTGCTGCCGCCGCCGAAGTTCCCGCTGTGGCCGCACCTGCCAAGCAGGATGCTGACAGCGAAGATCCGTTTGCCGGCCACGATTTCGAACTCGATCTCGAAGGCATCGAACTCGAACTCGCCGATCTAGATTTTGCCGAGCCTGCAAAGGCGCCGGAACCTGCTCCTGTCGTTACGGCAGCGCCGCCTGCCGTGGTTGTCGCGCGGCCAGTCGGGCAGGTTGCTGCCGCTTCGCTTTACGATGGGCCGCATCCCGCAGCCGTGGAGAGCGTGACCGCTGCAGCCGATGCCGATGAAGATCTGCCCTTCGATGCCTCGATGATTGCTGAGGCCGACCATCATCCCGAGACTGTCGAGGACATGCATGTGCCGTCGCTGCCGCCCGTCGAGCAGCCGGCGCCGGCTGCGCCGGCAAACGACTTCGATTTCGACGTCGACGCGGAAATTGCAAGCCTCTTCGAAACGTCGGTCCAAAAGGAACCGGCTGCGGCGGCACCTGCTTGGGCTCCAGAAGCGGCACCCGCTTGGGCTCCTGCAGCAGCCGCTGCCGTTGTTGCAGCAGCGCCGGTGGCGGCTCGGCCGCAGTCGGCCGGCGGACTTGACGAATTCGAGCGTGCGCTCGAGGAGGATTTCCGCCGCAGCGTTCGTGAACCCGTTCGCCGCGCCGAAGCGCCGGCCGAGGTCCGTATCCAATCCGCGGCCGAGGCCGAGGACATGGGCCGCGCCCGTTCCATGAAGCGGTTGCTTGCGGCTGCCGCTCTGATCGTCGTCTTCGCCGGCGGTGCCTACGGCGTCTATTCGGTTGTTACCGACGGCGGCCTCGGCATTGCTGGCGGCGAACCGCGCGTGATCGTGGCCGACAAGGAACCGGTCAAGATCGTCCCGGAAAATCCGGGCGGCAAGACTGTGCCAAACCAGGACAAGGCGGTCTATGACCGCGTTGCCGGTGCCACCGAAGCGCCGAAGCAGAAGGCGCTCGTTTCATCCGACGAAGAGCCCGTCGATGTCGTTCAGCGCACCCTGACGCCCGAAGTTCTGCCGGAAGACAACGACGGACCCATCGCCGATAATCCGGCAAGTACGCCGGTCGGCGATACGCAGGACCCGCGTCTGCTTCCGAACGAGGACACGGCGCAGAACGGTGCTGCGACCGAGGAGGGCCCCGATGGCGATCGTCCGCCGGCCGTTGCACCGCGCAAGGTTCGCACAATGATCGTCAAGCCGGACGGAACGCTGGTTGCCCGCGAAGAGCCTGCCGCACCGGTTGAAGAGCCCGCCGTTCAGCCGCCTGCCGCTGTGACGGCCTCTAAAGGTTCGGCGGCAAGCTTCCCGGCGAGCAACGAAGTCGCCTCCGCCGATATCCGCGCGACGCCTGTTGAAACGACCACCGTCGCGCCGCTGCCCGCCGCTCAGCAGCCATCCACGTCTACCCTGGAAAAGGTTGCCGCTGCAGATCCGGCAAATGCAAAGTTCGATCAGCCTGTCCCTCCGGTTCAGGCACCGCCCGCCGCTGAAAAGCCTGCCGATACGGCGCCGGTACCGATGGCCCGTCCGGCCGAGCAGCCGGTCGATGTCGTCGGCACCGTGACCGAAAGAGGCAATGTCCGCCCGGCCGAACAGCAGCCGAAGCCGGCTGAAGTGGCATCCGTCGAGCCTGCCGCTGCCAAGCCGCAGCAGGCTGCACCGGCTGGCGGATACGGCATGCAGATCGCGTCGTTGCCGTCCGAAGCAGAGGCGAACAAATCCTATGCGAGCCTGTCGAAGAAGTTTGCAAGCGTTCTCGGCGGCCGCAGCTTTGAAATCCGAAAGGCCGAAATCGCCGGTAAAGGCACGTTCTACCGCGTCCGGATCCCGGCCGGCTCGAAGGACGAGGCCGCAGCCCTTTGCCAGCAATATCGCTCAGCCGGAGGCAGCTGCCTGATTTCGAAGTAAACGATTGATCGTTTGATCCGGAGCGGCGGGCATGTCCCGCCGCTTTTTTTGTGTGCTGCTTTCCTGTGAATGGCGCTTGACCTTACTCGCAATTCCCCGACAGGCCTCTATGATTCGGACATGACCGAATCAAAAGCGATGATCCTGGGCTGTAGCGGCCTGTCACTCACCCCTGAAGAAAAGGCCTTCTACAAGGCTGAGCGGCCCTGGGGCTTCATCCTCTTCGGCCGCAATATCTCCGAACCGCAGCAAATCGCCGATCTCGTCGCCGAAATGCGCGAAAGCGTCGGCTGGCACGCGCCTGTGCTGATTGATCAGGAAGGTGGTCGCGTGCAGCGCATCCGCCCACCGATCCTGCAGCACTATCCCTCCGGCCAGGCGCTCGGGGATATCTACCGGCGCAATCGCGAGCAGGGGTTGCGCGCGGCATGGCTGATGTCGCGGTTGCACGCCTTCGATCTTCTCAAATTCGGCATCAATGTCGATTGCCTGCCTGTTCTCGACGTGCCGGTCGAAGGCAGCAGCAGCGTCATCGGCAACCGCGCCTATGGCGGCGATCCGAAAACCGTCGCCGATATGGGGCGTGCCGCGGCCGAGGGGCTGAAGGCCGGCGGGGTGCTGCCGGTGATGAAGCATATGCCGGGCCACGGCCGCGGCTTTGCCGATTCCCACCACGAACTGCCGGTTGTCACGGTCTCGCGCGATGAACTGGAAGCGCACGACTTCCCCCCCTTCATCGCCATGAAGGACGAGCTTGCGGCAATGACCTGCCACGTCGTCTTTACGGCGATCGATCCGGACAATCCGGCGACGACCTCCAGCAAGCTGATCGACGGCGTGATCCGAAAGCGCATCGGTTTCAAGGGCCTGTTGCTTTCCGATGATACGTCGATGAACGCCTTGGCCGGGACAATCGGTGAGCGGGCTGCAAATATCATTGCAGGCGGATGCGATATCGTGCTGCATTGCAACGGCCATATGGACGAGATGCAGCAGGTCGTGGCAAACACGCCGGTATTGGCGCATGCCGCGCTGGAGCGGGCAAATGCCGTGCTGGCGGGCTTCCCAAGAGTCGACCAGGCGGACGAGGCGGCGATCCGCGCCGAATTCGACGGAATGTTCGCAACCGTCTGAGCGATGGAAGAGAGGCAGAGGTGAACACGGTCAAAGGCACAGAGTGGACACAGGCGGCGGCAACGCCGATGGACACGCTTTGGCAGGACAATGGTGCCGACCGCGCGAGCCATGAGCCGGCGCTGGTGATCGACGTCGCCGGCTTCGAAGGCCCGCTCGATCTCCTCCTCTACCTCGCCCGCAACCAGAAGGTCGATCTTTCGCGCATTTCGGTGCTGGCGCTTGCCGAGCAGTATCTGCAGTTCATCGAAACCGCTCGCCGCATCCGCATCGAGCTTGCCGCCGATTATCTCGTGATGGCGGCGTGGCTCGCCTATCTCAAGTCCCGCCTGCTGATCCCACAGCAGGTCAAGGACGACGGTCCCTCCGGCGAGGAGATGGCCGCAACGCTTGCCTTCCGCCTGAAACGCCTCGAAGCCATGCGCGAGGCTGCAAGCGGGCTCGTCAACCGCAACCGTCTCGGCCGTGATATCTTTGCCCGCGGCGCGCCTGAGCATATTCCGGACCGGCAAAAATCCGCGTACGAGGCAAGCCTTTACGATCTCCTGACCGCCTATGCGTCGCTCCGCCAGCGCCAGGCGGTGACCCAGGTCACGATCGCGCGCCGCACCGTCTGGTCCCTGACCGATGCCCGCGAACTGCTGACGCGCATGATTGGCGACATCGGCGGCTGGACGGTGCTGGAGCATTACCTGCTGCGTTATCTGGCATCGCCGGAAGAGCGCGTCACGGCAATCGCCAGCGCCTTTGCCGCCTCGCTTGAACTCGTACGCGAGGGCAAGCTGGAGATCCGACAGGACGCCGCCTTCGAGCCGCTTTATATGCGCCGGGGACCGAAGCATGCGACCCTGCAGGTCGTCGAGCAGGAGAGGCCCGCTTGATGGATTCCAGAGACGATATCGGCCGTGGTGAAGGCGAGGGCGCTTTCCACGAGAATTTCCAGGCGGAGATGGAGGCCGAGCGCATCGCCGAGGCCCTGGTCTTTGCTTCCTCGCAGCCGGTTTCCGAAGCCTTCATCGCCGATCGCTTGCCGAGAAATTTCAACGTTCGCGCCGTCATGCTCCGGCTCAAGGAGCAGTATGCGCCGCGCGGCGTCAACCTTATCCAGGTGGATGATGCCTGGGCCTTTCGCACCGCCGCCGATCTCTCCTTCGTCATCCGCCGCGACGACAACGAGGTCAAGAAGCTGTCGCGTGCCGCCCTTGAGGTTCTGGCGATCATTGCCTATCACCAGCCGGTCACCCGCGCCGAGATCGAAGACATCCGCGGCGTGCAAACCTCACGCGGCACGCTGGACGTGCTGATGGAAGCAGGCTGGGTGCGCTTCCGCGGCCGCCGCCGCACGCCCGGCCGGCCGGTGACGCTCGGCACGACCCGCGATTTCCTTGATCATTTCGGCCTCGAGGAACTTCGCGACCTGCCCGGGTTGGAGGAGCTGAAGGGTGCCGGCCTTCTTTCCGGCCGCATTCCCGCGAATTTCAACATCCCATCGCCCTTGATGAGCGACGAACTGACCGAGGACGAGGATCCGATCACGCAGGTGGACCTTGAGGAATTGGGCCTTCTCGCGCCCGGCGGCGCCTCCGAAGATTAGTGTCATCCGGTCTTTGTTTTGACACCGACGACGAAAACAATAGAGATCACTATAATTCGATACCCGGACGACTTGTCATTATGGGCGAAGCCGTGACATTAAGCGTCAATTCAAGGGGAGTTTCGATATTGGAAACGATGTCGGAAACTCTTACATCGAAGAAAGATCGCAACAGGGAGTATGCGTAATGGGTTCTTTTAGCATGTGGCACTGGTTGATCGTTCTGGTCATCGTGCTGTTGCTGTTCGGCCGCGGTAAGATTCCGGAGCTCATGGGCGACGTTGCCAGGGGCATCAAGAGCTTCAAGAAGGGCATCAACGACGAAGAAGCGCCGGACACGGCGAAGACCGTCGATCACAAGGCCGACGAACCGAAGTAACAAGTCCGGGAACGGGTGGCTTTTGCCCCGCTTCCCCTCCAGGAGCCTTGAATGTTCGATATTGGCTGGACCGAGTTGCTTGTCATCGCGGTCGTGTTGATCGTCGTCGTCGGTCCGAAGGATCTGCCGCCGATGCTGCGCGCTTTCGGCAAGATGACGCAGCGTGCCCGCAAGGTCGCCGGCGAATTCCGCGCCCAGTTCGACGAGGCGTTGCGGGAGGCGGATCTCGATGACGTGCGACAGACGATCAGCGATGCGCAGCGGCTTAATCCGGCAAACAGCCTGCGCGAGGCGATGAACCCGCTTCGCCAGATGGGCAACGACATCAAGGCCGACCTGCAGAAGGCAACGGCGGTCGAAAACAAGACCGAAGCGCCGCCGGTTACCGTGCCGGCGCCGTCGATGAGCCTGCCCGAAACGCCGCCTGTCGTCGCGCCGGCTCCGGAAGCGGCGTCCGCACCAGCCGTCGCCGAAAAGCCGAAGGCCGTGCGCAAGCCGCGCGCTGCCGCCGAAAAGGCGCTGCCTGGGGCTGCAACCGGGGCTGCTCCTGCTGCAAAGCCGAAGCGTGCGGCTGCTGCAAAGACCGCCGCCGCCGCGACAGAACCGGCCGCAGCAACAAAGGCTGCGCCAGCAAAGCCTGCTTTGGCAAAGAAGACTGCAGCCGCTCCGAAGAAGACGGCGATGAAGAAGAAGGACGAGGCATGAGCGGTGATATCGAAGACAAGCCGCAGCCGTTGATCGAGCACCTGATGGAGCTGCGCACGCGGCTGATCTGGGCGATCGGCGCGTTTTTCGTCGCCTTTGTCGTCTGCTTCATCTTCGCCAAGCATCTCTTCAACGCCCTGGTTTACCCTTACAAATGGGCAGTCAGCTGGGCCGGCCTCGATGTAACGAAGGCGCAGCTCATCTATACGGCTCCGCAGGAGTTCTTCTTCACGCAGGTGAAGGTCGCGATGTTCGGCGGCCTTGTGATCGCCTTCCCAATCATTGCCGCGCAAATCTACAAGTTCGTCGCCCCCGGCCTCTACAAGAACGAGCGTGCGGCCTTCCTGCCGTTCCTGATCGCATCGCCGGTCCTGTTTCTGCTTGGAGGCGCACTCGTCTATTTCTTCTTCACGCCGATGGTCATGTGGTTCTTCCTGACCATGCAGCAGGCGCCGGGAGAGGGCGATGTCGCGATCTCGCTGCTGCCAAAGGTTTCGGAATATCTGAGCCTCATCATGACGCTCGTCTTCTCCTTCGGTCTCGTGTTCCAGCTTCCGGTCGTCACGACGCTGCTTGCGCGCGTCGGCCTGCTCACCTCGCAGTGGCTTGCCGAGAAGCGCAAGTTTGCGATCGTGCTCGCCTTCGTCGTCGCCGCCGTGCTGACGCCGCCCGATCCGATGTCCCAGATCGGCCTTGCACTGCCGACGATCCTTCTCTACGAGATTGCCATCTACGCTGCGCGAATCGTGGAGCGCCAGCGGTCCCGACAGGCGGTCGAAGAGGCGGACGGGTCTGCGGACGTTGCCAAGACGGACAGCGTCTGAGCGGTTCTCCGAAATTCCCTCCTGAACGCATGCAAAATATCCGGTCGAGGCCCGGTCAGGCTTTGGCCGGGTCATGTCCTTCGTAACGACCCGGAACGACAATGCTCGATATCAAATGGATCCGTGAGAATCCCGAGGCGCTCGATGAAGCACTGGCCAAGCGCGGTGCGGAGCCCTTGGCCCAAAGCCTCATAGCTCTCGATGAGAAGCGCCGCTCCGCCGTACAGAAGGTGCAGGACCTGCAGTCCCGCCGCAACGCCGCCTCCAGGGAGATCGGCGCGGCGATGGCGCAGAAGAACAGCGAGCTTGCCGAAAAGCTGAAGGCCGAAGTCGCCGAGATGAAGGTTTCGCTGCCGGCGGCCGAAGAGGAAGACCGCCAGCTGACGGCCGAGCTCAACGACGCGCTGGCGCGCATTCCGAACGTGCCCCTCGACGACGTACCGGTCGGCAAGGACGAGCACGACAACGTCATCGCTCGCACGGTCGGCGAAAAGCCGCGCTGGAACCACATGCCGAAGGAGCATTTCGAAATCGGCGAAACCCTCGGCTACATGGATTTCGAACGTGCCGCCAAGCTTTCCGGTTCGCGATTCACGGTGCTGACAGGACCGCTTGCGAGGCTCGAGCGGGCGCTCGGTCAGTTCATGATCGACCTCCACACGACGGAACATGGCTATAGCGAAGTCAGCTCGCCGCTGATGGTGCGCGACGAGGCGGTGTTCGGCACCGCACAGCTTCCAAAGTTCGCGGAAGACCTCTTCAGGACGACGGACGGCCGCTGGCTGATCCCGACGGCTGAAGTAACGCTGACAAATCTGGTCTCGGGTGAGATTCTCGAGCAGGAAAAGCTGCCGCTCCGCTTCACCGCGCTGACCCCGTCCTTCCGTTCTGAGGCAGGTTCGGCAGGGCGCGATACGCGCGGCATGCTGCGCCAGCACCAGTTCTGGAAGTGCGAACTCGTGTCGATCACCGATGCCGAGAGCTCGATCGCCGAGCATGAACGCATGACGGCCTGCGCCGAAGAAGTGCTGAAGCGCCTCGGCCTGCATTTCCGCACGATGACGCTCTGCACCGGCGACATGGGCTTCGGCTCGCGCAAGACCTACGATATCGAGGTCTGGCTGCCGGGGCAGAACGCCTATCGCGAAATCTCGTCCTGCTCGGTCTGCGGCGATTTCCAGGCGCGGCGCATGAATGCGCGCTATCGCGGCAAGGATGACAAGAGCACGAAGTTCGTTCACACGCTGAACGGCTCCGGCACCGCCGTCGGCCGCTGCCTGATCGCAGTGCTCGAAAACTACCTGAACGAGGACGGCTCGGTGACTATCCCCGACGCGCTGCTGCCCTATATGGGCGGTTTGACGAAGATCCAACGGGCGGCCTGAAGCGATGCGCATTCTGCTCACCAATGACGACGGCATCCATGCCGAAGGTCTCGCGGCACTTGAGCGGATTGCGCGCACCCTTTCCGACGATGTCTGGATCGTCGCGCCGGAAACGGATCAGAGCGGCCTGGCTCATTCGCTGAGCCTTTCGGAGCCGCTTCGTCTGCGTCAGGTGGCCGACAAGCATTTCGCGCTCCGCGGCACGCCGACCGACTGCGTCATCATGGGCATCAAGCAGGTGATGGACATCAAGCCTGACCTCGTGCTTTCGGGCGTCAATTCAGGCTCGAACGTCGCCGACGATGTCACCTATTCGGGCACCATCGCCGGCGCGATCGAAGGCACGATGCAAGGCGTGCGCTCCTTTGCGCTGAGCCAGGCCTATAGCTATTCCGACGGCGCGCGCATCGTGCCGTGGGAGGTCGCCGAGGCCCATGCGCCGGCGCTACTCGACAGGCTGATGACGGTCGACCTGCCGGAAGGCACTTTCCTCAACCTCAACTTCCCGAACTGCCGTCCGCAGGATGTGCAGGGTGCCGAAGTCACAGCCCAGGGCAAGCTCGCCTTCAACCTGCAGATCGATGCGCGCTCCGACGGCCGCGGCTTGCCCTATTATTGGCTGAAGTTCGGCGAGCGTGGCGGCGCCTTTACAGAGGGCACGGATATTCACGCGCTGAAGCATAATAAGATTTCGGTAACACCTTTGAAACTGGATCTGACCGATTATTCCGTGAAGGACCGCGTGGCGCGGGCGCTTTCAGGTACGGAGTAGGACGTTTTGACGGCACGGCTGGTCGAGAAGGAAGGTTTTGCGGCACTCGTCTTGAGGCTGCGGGCGGAGGGTATCTCAGACATCGATCTCCTGACTGCCGTCGAGCAGACGCCGCGCTCGCTTTTCGTGCCGCCGCAATTTTCCGACGACGCCTATTCCACCCGGACGATCCCGATCGAGTGCGGCTCGTTCCTGGAAGGCGTCGATCTTGCCGTCCGCATCCTGCATCTTCTGAAGGTCAAGCCCGGTCAGCGTGTGCTCGAAGTGGGTACCGGCAGTGGCTTCACCGCAGCTGTCATCGGCCGCATCGCCGAGCGCGTGCTGACGATCGACCGCTACAAGACGCTGACGGCCAATGCGCAGCGCCGCATGGATCAGCTCGGCCTTCGCAGCATCGTCGTCCGGCAAGCCGATGGCAGCAACGGCCTGCAGGGCGAGGGGACTTTCGACCGCATTCTGGTGACGGCTGCTTTCAATTCCATGCCGCGCTTTTATGCGGACCAGCTCGTCTCCGGCGGTTCGATGATCGCGCCGCTGATGATCTCCGAGGGCCAGTGCCGCATGGTCCGGCTGACGAAGACCGGCAGCCGCTTCGAGCGCGAAGAGCTTTTCGACGTACCTTATTTGCCCATCGTGCCGAGATTGGCTTCCCAGCTCTGAGGCCATTTTGGCGAGCATTTCCAGTGTGTCCGGCGGCTATGATTTCTCACCCGCAAAACTATGGTTATCAATTCCTCAAAAAAATCGCACTGATTCCAGCGCTTTAACCGGGTGGTAACACTAACGCGCTTTAATATACCCACGAATGGTTGAGTTATGAGTGGGTCGAGTCATGCGTTTTAGCGTTTCGCCAAAGTTCGGAAAGCCGGCCGGCAATCTCTTGTTTATTGCCTTGCTGGCAAGCACCGCAACGGGCTGCAGTTCGGATGTGACCCGCTTCGGCGGCCTCTTTGCCGGGTCGGGCCAGGATCAGATGACGACGGGTTCTGTACCGAGGCGGAACATGAGTGGCTCGCAGGGCGATCCGGTCCCGAGCGCCGATCTTCAGTCCGGAATGGCTCAGCCCTCATACAATGCCAGCAATGACGCACTGAATCAGCCTTATCCGGCGACGACCGGAACGACAAGCTCCAGCGCGCGCCTTGCGTCTGCTCCAGTTTCTGTCCAGCGCACCGAACTTGCCGCGCCGACGGGCGCATCCCCCGCGCCGTCGCGCGAAAAGCAGATCGCCATGGCGCAGCCGTTCCCTTCCGGCTCGCAGGCTCCCCGCCAGAGGCAGGCTGCTCCGAAGCTGGCTGCGCCCGATCCGATGACGACAGGCACGACGCCGAAGGTGTCCGGATGGTCGGCGGCCAACGCGCCTGCTGTCCTGGTGCGTCCGGGCGAAAATCTGGCAACGCTCGCCAACCGCTACGGCGTTCCCGAAAAGGAAATCCTCCGCGTCAACAACATGAAGTCGGCCGCTG
The DNA here is from genome assembly GCF_056279705.1 of Rhizobium sp. USDA 4016. Taxonomy (NCBI): domain Bacteria; kingdom Pseudomonadati; phylum Pseudomonadota; class Alphaproteobacteria; order Hyphomicrobiales; family Rhizobiaceae; genus Rhizobium; species Rhizobium sp. USDA 4016. The sequence goes on along the minus strand of NZ_JBWCCY010000004.1, from coordinate 2,169,827 downwards.
CCATCAAGCCGGGCGAAACGATCCTCATCCCGACCTTCAACGGCGGCAGGAATGCTGCCAAGGCTTCCGCGCAGGCCGCCGACCTTTCCAAGACCGGTAAGCTTCCGCAGCCTTCGAAGACGCCGGACCAGAATCTCGCGGTGTTGCCGGGCGCAAACGCTGCTCGCGACAAGTCGCAGGCAAGCGCGGATGCTGCCGCGGGCAAGATTGCGGCCGGTGCCGGAAAGGACCCGAATGCGGGCGGCGGCACTTACACGGTCAAGCCGGGCGATTCCCTGGCCAAGATTGCCAAGGCGACCGGCACGAAGATCGATGATCTCAAGGCTGCGAACAACCTTTCCGCAAGTTCGATCCGCATCGGCCAGACACTGACGATCCCGAACGGTTCTAGTTCCGCCGATCAGACGAAGACTGCGTCCATTCCGGCCAAAGCCGAACCGAAGCCTGCTGCTCCGGCCGCAGTTGAAACGGCGTCCGCTCAGCCGGCCGCCTACCAGGCGCCGGTCGCAACGCAGACCGTCGACGAAGTCGAGAAGAAGTCCGATGTCGCCTCCGCAGCCCCCGAATCGACCGGCATCGGCAAATATCGCTGGCCGGTGCGCGGCGCCGTCATCGCCGCTTACGGCGCGAACGTCAATGGCAGCCGCAACGACGGTATCGACATCTCGGTGCCGCAGGGCACGCCGATCAAGGCCGCCGAAAACGGCGTGGTCATCTATGCCGGTAACGGTTTGAAGGAGCTCGGCAACACCGTCCTCATCCGCCACGACGACGGCACGGTGACCGTCTACGGCAATGCCGACACGCTGAGCGTCGCCCGTGGCCAGAAGATCCAGCGCGGCCAGACCGTCGCCGTCTCCGGCATGAGCGGCAGCGTCAAGCAACCGCAGGTCCACTTTGAAGTCCGCAAGGACGCCTCGCCGGTCAATCCGATCACCTTCCTCGAGTAGGTAAAGCGTCTCGGGGAAGTGCAAAAGCCCGGCTGACCGCCGGGCTTTTGTCGTTTGTGCGCCAGGCATGGCGCGTGGTGTGCGAACACCGTTTGGCCGGGGTGGTATCCGGCCGATGACTTGGAGGTGAGAGTCCTCTGCGGGCCCTGGTGATGGGAACCGTTAGCTGAACAGCAAGGGCGTTGCCGCGAGGCGGGGTCTGAAGGAAGCTGTAGGCAAAGTGCCGGCCTGACGAACAGGAAGCGCATAGGTAGTGTGCTGAAGGTTCTGCAAATTCCGAAATGGGGGCGGTCATGGCAAGCTGGTGATGTTCAAGCCACCTGATTCCCTGATCAGGAACGTCGCCATGACCAAGACGGAAAGTAAGACAGTCAGCGCCGCAGTCAAAGACATTCTTGTTTCCAATCCCGATGGCCTGCGGGAAATCATCCGCGTAATGATGCAGGAAGTGCTGGAAGCCGAGATGGAGCAGGCTTTGGGCGCTTCGAAGAGCGAACGCACCTCGGAGCGGCTGGGCTACCGGTGAAGGGCCGAACATGTCGACGGAGGCCGGACCGCTTTTCCGACCGCCTTGAGCAGATGCCTCGCAAGAGGGCCTAAGCCGGAGGTAGCGGGCGGAACCCGCGAGATAAGGCTGGGCGCTTGTAGGGCGGCGGGCATTGGGGACCATGAAACCGAGCGCGACATGAACCGCCGTGTACGGAACCGTACGCACGGTGGTGTGGGAGGAGGGACGCCGCAAGGCTCCCTCCTACCCGATTGCAGCAGCCGTAGCTCGGCTCAGTCGCGGGCGAGCACGACGCGCATGCGCCCTGCGAGATCCTGGATGTACTGCCATGCGACACGCCCGGAGCGCGCACCGCGCGTGGTCGCCCATTCCAGCGCTTCCGCATGCATCTTCTTTCGATCGAGCGTCAGCTTGAAATGCTCGGCATAGCCGTCGATCATCGTGAGATAGTCTTCCTGGCTGCATTTGTGGAAGCCGAGCCAAAGGCCGAAACGGTCGGAAAGCGATACCTTCTCTTCGACGGCCTCGGATGGATTGATCGCGGTCGACTGCTCGTTCTCCATCATATGCCGCGGCAGCAGGTGGCGACGGTTGGAGGTAGCGTAGAAAAGCACGTTGTCCGGCCGGCCTTCGATGCCGCCGTCCAGCGCTGCCTTGAGCGACTTGTAGGCGGTATCGTCATGGTCGAAGGAGAGGTCGTCGCAGAAAACGATGACGCGATGCGGCACCTCCTTCAGGATATCAAGCAGGGTCGGAAGGCTCGCAATGTCCTCGCGATGCACTTCCACAAGCTTCAGCGAAACGCCGCTTTCGCGCCGCACGTCCTCATGCACGGCTTTGACCAGCGACGACTTGCCCATGCCGCGCGCGCCCCAGAGCAGCACGTTGTTGGCGGCAAATCCCTCGGCAAAGCGCACCGTGTTTTCGTGCAGGATGTCACGCACGTGGTCGACGCCGCGGATGAGCTTCAAGGCAACACGGTTCGGCCGCGCGACGGGCTGCAGATGCGTGCGGGCAGGCGACCAGACGAAACAGTCGGCGCCATTCCAGTCGTTGACGCCGGGCGCCGGGCCTGCCAGCCGCTCGACCGCATTGGCAAGCCGCCTCAGCTCCTGCAAAATGACGCTGTTCAATTCTTCGGCCATTGCATGTCCTCCTGAATTTCCTGCCGCGGCATGCGCGCCCGAGGGTTTCGACGCGCAGTAGCATGGCCTTTCCACAGCGGAAAGGTTATGAGACAGGGGAATCGGTACGCCCGCAGGCTGTTTTTGTTGCATTCGTTCTTGCCGCAACTATAGTCCGGCCACCCGAAAAAGAGAGGCGGATATACGCCGCCCGTAGTTGAGGAGCTTATCCATGTTCATCACCCCGGCATTTGCCCAGGCCGCACCGGATGCCGCTGCGTCGCCCTTCGGCTCCGGCTTCGAAATGATCATCCTGTTCGTGCCGCTGATGGTCGTCTGGTACTTCCTGCTGATCCGTCCGCAGCGCGCCCAGGCCAAGAAGCGTGCAGAAACCTTAAGCGCGATCCGCCGCGGCGACCAGGTCGTCACGGCCGGTGGCCTCGTCGGCAAGGTAACGAAGGTCGTCGACGACAAGGAACTGGAAGTCGAAATCGCTGAAGGCGTGCGCGTTCGCGTGGTCCGCAGCGGCATCGCCGACGTTCGCGTGAAGGGCGAGCCCGTAAAGGCAGACGCCGCGTAATTCCGGCAGGCAGATCAGCCGGATCAGAGGTGTCGAGACTGAAATGCTCCATCTTTCCCGTTGGAAAACAGTTCTGATCTGGCTCATTGTCTTTGTGGCGGCGCTCGGCGCCGCCCCAAATCTTTTCACGGACGTCTCGCTGCCGGGCTGGATACCGCACAAGCGGGTGGCTCTCGGCCTCGATCTTCAGGGCGGTTCGCATATCGTGCTGAAGGCGGAGCGATCCGACATCGTCAGGAAGCGGCTCGAAAACACCGTTGCGAGCGTGCGCGGCAGGCTGCGCGAAGCGGGAATTCGCTATACGGGCCTTGCCGGCAATGGGCAGACCATTCAGGTCCGCATCACCGATCCGAACCAGATCGATCGGGCCGTCAGCGTTCTGACGCCGCTGATAGCTGCGGCAACCGGAGCCCGGGATCCCGACGTCACGCTCTCGAAAGGCAATGACGGCCAGCTGACGCTGCAAATCACCGGCAAGGCGATAGGCCGAAGCCTGTCGGCGGCGCTCACACAATCGGTCGATATCGTTGGCCGCCGTGCCGTCGAGGCAGGCGGGATCGATCCTGTCATCCAAACCCGCGGCCCGGATCGATTGTCCGTGCAGGTGCCGGGTCTCGCCGACCCGCAGCGGTTCAAGGATCTTTTGAGCCAGGATGGCCGGCTTTCCTTCCACCTGATCGATAGCAGCATGTCGCCGCAGGATGCGATGAGCGGCACCGTGCCGGCGCGCTCGCGGATCGTCTATTCGCAGGACGACCCGCCGAACGCCTTTCTTGTAGAGCGCACGGAAGTGCTGTCGTCGGCCGATCTGAGCGATTTCCAGGTCGAGCCTGGCAACGACGAAGACAGTTCCATCCTGACCTTTCGCTTTAATCCCGAGAGTGCCAGGCGATTTGCCGAGCTGACGCAGAACAATGTGGGGCGGTCCCTCGCGATCCTCCTGGACGATCAGGTCATTGCCGCGCCCGATATCCGCGAACCGGTCATCGGCAATAGAGGCGAGATACCGCTCAACTATTCGCAGGAAGAAACGGAAGACCTCGCCGCAATCTTGCGCTCCGGGGCGCTTCCCGTAACGCTGACGATTGTCGAGGAGCGGACGATCGATCCCGGTCTCGGCGCCGGATCCATCCTCTCCGGCCTCGTCGCAGGGTTTGTCGGCGCCGTTTTCGTGATCGGCCTGATGGTAGCGTTCTACGGTATCCTCGGTGTGATTGCCGGCGCTGCGCTTGTGGTCAACATCATGATGATCCTTGCGATTCTCAGTCTGTCGGGAGCGCCGCTGACCTTGCCGGGTGTTGCAGGCATCGTGCTGACGATCGGCATTGCAGTCGATGCCACCGTTCTGATCTACGAACGCATCCGCGAAGAGGTCAAAGGCGGCGCGCATCTCGATCAGGCGATCGGCGTAGGTTATTCCAGAGCCTTTATGACCGTCGTCGATGCCAATATCACGACCTTGATTGCCGCCGCGATCCTCTTCTACCTCGGAAGCGATGCGATACGCGGCTTTGCGGTCACGCTTGCGATCGGCATTCTAACGACGGCGTTCACTGCCTTCCTCTTCACACGCCCGCTGGTCGTTGCCTGGGTGCGCCACCGCCGCCTCAAGCATCTGCCGAAGAGCGTCCACACCGATCTCTTCGACGGCACGAACATCCGCTTCATGGGCATCCGCCGCTACAGCTTCACCGCGCTTGCGGCCCTTTCGCTCGTTTCCATGCTGGCCGTAACGACGATTGGCATGAATCTCGGCATCGATTTCACGGGCGGCTCCGTCATCGAAGTGAGATCCAAGCAGGGACCGGCCGATCTTGAGGATATCCGTTCGCGGCTGAGCCAACTGAATATAGGCGATATCCAGGCCAGGCGCCTGCGTGATGCCTCAAATGCCATCATCCGCATTGAAGCGCAGGGCGGCGGCGAAAATGCCGAGCAGTCGGCAATCACCCTCGTGCGCAGCGAGCTTGCGGACCAGTATGATTTCCGCCGCGTCGAAGTCGTCGGCCCCGCCGTTTCCGGCGAGCTGACGAAGACGGCGACGCTCGGCGTTCTTGCTTCGCTTGCGGCGATCCTCGTCTACATCTGGTTCCGCTTCGAGTGGCAGTTCGCCGTCGGCGCCATCATCGCGACGCTGCACGACGTCATCCTGACGCTCGGTTCCTTCGTCGTCACCGGGATCGAATTCAATCTGACGAGCATCGCCGCATTGCTTGTGATCGTCGGCTATTCGCTGAACGACACCGTCGTCGTTTACGACCGCATGCGCGAAAACCTGAAGCACTTCAGGAGGATGCCGCTACCGATCCTGATCGACGCCTCGATCAACCAGACGCTGTCGCGCACGATCCTGACGTCTGCCACGACGCTGCTTGCGCTGCTTGCGCTCTACCTCTTCGGCGGCGAGGTCATCCGCTCCTTCGCCCTCGTCATGCTTTTCGGCGTTGCCGTCGGAACCTTCTCCTCCATTTATATTGCAGCACCGGTACTGATCCTCTTCAGGCTTCGCCCGAAGACCCTCGACGAGAAAGAGGATGGGGCCACCGATGAAAAATCCGGAAAGGCCACAGTGTAAGCCATGGCTAAAGGCATCGAAATCCGCGAGGCCCATTTCCCCGGCCGCGCTCCCGTCGACACGTACGGAAATGGCGGCTTCCGCTTTGCCGATATGTCGCATCGCGGCTCCATCCTCTGCCTTCCATCCGGCATCTACGGCTGGGACATGGACATGTCGAAGGCGCTCTCCGTCGAGAGTTTCCGGAGAGTGCTGGATGAGGCAGATGACATCGAGGTTCTGCTCGTCGGGACAGGCACCGAGCTTCGCCGCTTGCCGCCGGAGCTGAAGGATGCCCTGAAGGCCCGCGGTATTTCCTCCGACCCGATGAGCACGGGTGCTGCCGTCCGCACCTTCAACATCATGCTCGCAGAATCGCGCGCCGTCGCGGCGGCCCTGATCGCGGTCTGACAATGACGGACAAACCGATGAGCAACCAGGAGATCTGCCTGGCGATGCTGCGCGACAGCGACCGCGATCGCTATCTCGCCTGCCTTTTGTCTCCGCAGGACAAGCGCGGCGCACTCGCAGCCCTTTACGCCTTCAATGCCGAACTCGCCCGCATCCGCGATCTCGTGCACGAGCCGCTGCCCGGTGAGGTGCGCATGCAATACTGGCGCGATCTGCTGGAAGGCAGCGCCCACGGCTCGACCGAGGCCAATCCTGTTGCCGCATCCTTGCTGAGCGCGATCGAGGCCCACCGCCTGCCGCGCCAGACGCTCATCGACATGATCGATGCGCGCATCTTCGATCTCTACGACGATCCGATGGAAACGCGCACCTCACTCGAAGGCTATGCCGGAGAGACGGCCTCCGCGCTGATCCAGCTGGCAAGCCTCGTCTTGTCGGCGGACGAGGCGGCGAAATCCGCGGAGGCCGCGGGCCATGCCGGTGTCGCACAGGCTATTGCCGGCATGCTGCTGCTGATGCCGCTGCACCGCCATCGCGGCCAGCTCTATATTCCGCTCGAAATTCTGAGCGCCACCGGACTCGATCGCGATAGCTTTTTGGCGGGCAAGGACAAGGCGCGCATTTCCGCTGCTATCGAAGCCTTCGTCGGTCTTGGCCGCGATCATCTCGCAAAGGCCCGTGCGGTCGTGCTCCCGCCCGCCATTTTCCCAGCCTTCCTGCCTGTGACGCTTGCCGAGCCAATGCTGATGAAGGCGCAGAAGGCTGGTGCTGCACTGTTTGATCAATCGCTGCAACAGCCGCAATGGCGCCGTCAGCTCGGCATGACGCTGGCGCTGATGCGCAAGAAAATCTGAATCTGTTCAAATTCGCGCAAGGCTCGGGCACTATAAGCGGACAACCGCTAAGCCTGAATCGGAGAAAACGGCGTTGAGCATGATCGTCTGGTCCGTCATTTTTGCCCTTGTGGTCTTCCTGGCCTTCGTCGCGACCCGTTTGGCGGCGCAGAACAAGGATGAGGAGGGCTTTCACGATACCGGTCTCGCGATCCTGGAATTCAATCGTGCCTTCCCGCACGAGGCGATCCGCCAGCTTCAGGCGACGGCCGACGGTCAGGTGGTTTTCGTGCGACTGCACGACAACAAGGCGGGCTTCATGCGCAATATGCACCGCCACTTCTCCTGCCATGTGCTGGACCCGGGCAGGGTGCGCGTCGTCAGTTCGGAAACGGGAAGGGGCCTGGTCATCGATTTCCTCGATCACCCGCATCACAACGGCGTTTTCGAATTCGCTTCCGCCAAGGAGGCGGCCGAAGTTTCGCTCTGGCTGCTCGGCAATTACGTCGCCGACGCAGACCTTGCGCTGCCGCCGACCGAAAGGCCGGCAGCCAACAATCAGTAAAACTCAGGCGCTCTCTGCAAAGGGCGCGCTCTGGCCGAGCCATGCGGCGCAATCGGCAAGCGCGCGCTTGGCGATCAGCTGCCGCTTCAGGATGGTCTTGTCCTTGCCGCGGAAGCGTTTGACGCCCTCCGGCTTGACGATCGAGCCGGGCTGCAGGTCCGGAAACAGGCCGAAATTGATGTTCATCGGCTGGAAGGAGCGCTTGCCCGGTTCCTCGTCGGTGACGAGATGCCCGCCGGTGATATGTCCAAGCAGCGAACCCAGAGCCGTGGTCGCCGGCGGCAGCAATACCGCTTCGCCCTTGCGTTCGGCGGCGGCGAAACGCCCCGCCATCAGCCCGACGCTGGCGCTTTCGACATAGCCCTCGCAGCCGGTGATCTGGCCGGCAAACCGCAGCCCCGGCCGCGACTTCAAGGTCAGCGACGGATCGAGCAGCGTCGGCGAATTGATATAGGTGTTGCGGTGCAGGCCGCCGAGGCGGGCGAATTCGGCGTTCTGCAGGCCCGGGATCATCCGGAAGATTTCCGCCTGCGCGCCGTATTTCAGTTTCGTCTGGAACCCGACCATGTTGTAGAGCGTACCGAGCGCATTGTCCTGACGAAGCTGCACGACGGCATAGGCTTTGACGGATGGATTGTGCGCGTTGGTCAGCCCCATCGGCTTCATGGGCCCGTGGCGAAGCGTCTCGCGACCGCGCTCCGCCATCACTTCGATCGGCAAGCAGCCGTCGAAATAGGGCGTGCCTTCCCACTCCTTGAAGCCGACGGTGTCGCCAGCGATCAGCGCATCGACGAAAGCATTATACTGCTCCTCGTCCATCGGGCAGTTGATATAGTCCTTGCCGGTGCCGCCGGGACCGACCTTGTCGTAGCGCGACTGATACCAGCAGATGTCCATGTCGATGCTGTCGCGATAGACGATCGGTGCAATCGCATCGAAGAAGGCAAGCGCGTCCGCACTCGTTTCTTCCTGGATTGCCGCAGCCAGTGACGGCGCCGTCAGCGGTCCGGTGGCGACGATGGCCAGATCCCACTCCTTCGGAGGCAGCCCGGTCACTTCCTCGCGAACGACGCTGACGAGCGGATGGTCGTCGATCACCTTCGTCACTGCGTCGGAAAAGGCCTCGCGATCGACGGCGAGCGCCCCGCCCGCTGGAACCTGATGCTTGTCGGCGCAGGCCATGATGAGCGAGCCTGCCATGCGCATTTCGGCGTGGATCACGCCGACGGCATTGCTCGTCGCGTCGTCGGAGCGGAAGGAATTGGAGCAGACGAGCTCCGCAAGGCCGTCGGTCTTATGCGCATCCGTGCCGCGCACGCCACGCATTTCGTGCAGGATGACCGGCACGCCGGCATTGGCAATCTGCCATGCGGCCTCCGAGCCGGCGAGCCCGCCGCCGACGACGTGGATAGGGGAATAGGAAGAGGTCTTGTTCATGCGCGGCTGATATCACGCCCGGCGCGAACAGGGAACTCCCGGCGTGAAAAAGCCGAACCAGGCGGCAATGCCACAAGATACCGATCCCGAAATTGTGGCTGGCGATTGCACCAGGGGATCGTGTGTCGCAGTCGTCGAGGAATTGCCCAGCACTTCCTCCTTGGTGTGGATTCCGTCGAATCCATAGGCTCTCTGGCGAGCGCCACGCGGATCTCGTGACGCGCGTGCCAGTCTATATCGGTGCGGCAGTCTCTGTGAAAAAGCATGGCCTCATGCCGGCACCAGTTCCGTCGCTCCGCACTCGAATTTTGCCGAAACCCTGCCGGTCTGGTTCCGTCGCGACGTCTTCTGCCGTTTGCTTGCAGCAACCGGCGCCGCTGCGGCTTGTTCGGTTTCGCTGACGATCCGCCGCAAAGCCTCGCGCGACTTTTCAGCGAATTTCCGCTGCACTGGATTGTCGTAGTTATATTGCTCGACCATGGCGAAGACGCGTGCAGCCTCCGGCTGGCGGCCCGCCGCCGCCAGTGCCACGCCTTGCTTGTAGTGCGCCTGCGCGTCGTAGGGCGAGCGTTCGATGATGCGGCCGAAAGTCCTCGCAGCCTCCTCGTAGCTGCCGAGCGCGAGTTGCGTGTCTCCAAGACGCAGATAGACCGGATTCGGGTCGTCAATGCGGCCGATAAGCGCCGTGAAGCCGGCCTCGGCTTCGTGCAGCTTGCCCTTCTCGAACATCAGGCTCGCCAGCCCGAACTCCGCACCCATATGGCTGGGGACGGTTTCGAGAAGCTGCCGGAACGCCGCTTCGGCAAAAGCTTTGGCGCCGTCGCGGTACATCTGCAGCGCCTGGTCGTAGACGAAGGGGATGCTGCGGGGATGGATCACGTCACCGAGATTGCGGCCGCTGCGCGTGCGGAACAATGTGCAGCTGATCCGGCGCTCGTCGGGGCCGAACATGTATTTATAGGGCTCGTTACCGCGCAGGAAGTCGTATGTCTTGAATCCGTCCGCTATCGCCCTGCGAATGCAGTAGCCATGCAGGATGAGGCCGGGCGAGGGCGTCTTCCAGGTCTCGTCGCGGCCGGTGATGTAAAAGAGGATCGACTTCTTCTGCCGGTCGACGATGTTGGCCAGTGCGCCGAGCGGCCGGTCGCCGTACCACATCACCGGCACATCGAGATTGCCGTCCTTGAAGCTGTCCATCAGCAATTGGCGCGTCGCGCCGATCAGCCGTTCGGTGCGTTCCTTGCCCTTCCGCCCAATCCACTTCGTGCGCCACAGCTCGAAGAGAATATCGAGGTCGCGGTCGATGGTTTCCGGCGTCGCCATCGTGATGCGATAGTCGTCGTCGCTCTCGACCTTGCGCAGGAAGCGCCGCAGTTTCTGGCGCGTCTGGCTGCTCATCTTCTGTTCCAGATAGTCGTCAAAGCTCGGTGGCAGCGTGACGACCGGGCAGATGCAGTTGTCTATGTTCTCGGGATTTTGCGGGGAGCTGTCGCGGAACATCACCTCCGGCCCCTGCAGCGCGCGAACCAGTGCTTCGCGCCGTTGCGGAGGGCCGCTGAAATATTCCAGCTTCAGATGCGTCCAATTCTGCCGTTTCAGATAGGCGGCAAATCCGGCGATCGCGTGCTGCTCATAGTCCGGCTGCGCGATGAAGCCGGTATAGTCGGCCGAAAAATTGCCGGCCATGATGATCTCGTCGAAAAAGACGCCGGTCTTCTTGTCATGCTGGGTGGTGACACGCAGAGGAAAGAAGGCGACGTAGGGAGAGCGATCCTCCCGTTCGCGCAGCGCTAGGATGAACCAGCGTTTGCGATGAAAAAGATAGGACTTGAGCCATATCCAGGACAGGAAGTGTTGCGCATGAGGATCGTCCATATAGACCCGATCCCAGTCTTCGCGGACAGCCTCGAAGCCGGCCTCGGTGTCGATCACGTCAATGCGCATGGTCCCCTCCCAATACCCATAACACATTCGGGAGGCTTCATTCTAAGGGCAAATGCAGGGCTTCAAATATGCCGTTCGGATGAAACGTTTGTATTAAATGTGATTAGCCGCCGGGGGTTAGGAGCAGGGGCTAAAGCTCGCCGGATACATGCGAGCTTGCGTTGATGAAGCTCCAGAGCGATTGGCTGATCGAGACGATCTCGGCGATCGATTTCTCCAGCGCCGCAATCTCCTTTTCGTCGAGTTGCTCGACCTTGCCGTAGCTGATTTCCTTGTCGTCCTCGACGAAGCGCATCAGTTGCGTGCCGGAGATCTGGCCCTTGTCGTCGAAGGAATAGATGCAGTGGTTATACTTGTTGCGCATCTTGGATTCCTTCTTCATGCGCGACATGGCGTGAAGAACGGCCTTGCGGTCTGCTGCTGGCGTGGAATGCAGCTTTGCGAGGCGCTCGACCAGGTCAATCCTCGCCCGTGTCGTGTTGAGCGTCAGGAACACGACGATCGCCGCGTCCTTCTGGATTTTGAGAAGGTGGGCAATGATGTAGATCAGCAGGCTTTCCGTATTGGTCCAGACATAGTTCAGGCGGCCGACCCGCAGCAGCACGTCAGACATAGCCGCCATGAAAGCCTCCCTCCGTCGATCCTCTGGTGAAACGATACTTCAGATCGCCGTGAGAGGCTTTTGTTTTCTTTTGCTGACTGCTGCCATCAGCGTTCCTTGAATGCGCGCGACATGCTGTCGGTGATCGGTTTCGTCAGATACTCGAAGAAAGTGCGTTCGGATGTCTGGATCAGCACGTCGGCCGGCATGCCGGGCACCGGATGGAAGCCGTGAACCCGGCTGATCTCGTCGTCGGGTATTTGGACACGCACGATATAGACATCCTTCACCTGCTGGCCGGCATTTTCCTCGATCGAGTCTGCGGAAACGTAGAAGACGTTGCCGTTGAGCACCGGCGTCGTGCGCCGGTTGAGGGCGGAAAGGCGTATGGCCGCCGTCTGGCCCTCATGCAACTGGTCGATCGACGTGCGCAGTACCTGCGCTTCGATGATGAGCGGCACATGCGCGGGCAGGATTTCCATGATCGGCTTGCCGGTGGTGATGACGCCGCCTGCGGTGTGATAATAGCTGCGCACGACGGTGCCGTTGACCGGCGAGCGGATGACCGTGCGCTCGAGGACGCCTGCTGCTTCGCGAACCTGCTCGCGCACGCTGTCGAGTTCGGATTCGGCAGTTTCCAGCGCGTCGAGTGCGGCCTGCTTATTGGAGTTGACGGCGATGACCGCTTCCTGACGGAACTTGGCGACTTCCGCCTCGCTTTCATTGAGCTCGCCCGTCAGCCGCGATATATCGCCCAGTGCATCGGCCATGGCGCGTTCGATCGCCAGAAGGTCGGTCTTGCGCATATAGCCGACCTTGACGAGACGCGCCTTGGAATCGCGCTCTTCGGTCAGAAGAGACAGCTGGCGCTCGAAGGCCTCCTTCTGGCCGTTGTATCCCTTGAAGCGGTACTCCAGCGATTTGATGTTCTTATCGATGAGGTTGAGCTGTTCTTCCAGCTTGATCTGCTTGCTGTGGAAAACAACGTTCTGGCTCTGGATGATCGCGTTGACGTCTGGGTCGCTCGCCTCGGCCATGACGATGTCGGGTATTTTGAACTGGCGGGCGCCTTGGGCCTCGGCGCGCAGCCGAGCCACCACCGCTTCAAGGCGCAGGCGCCGCAGCTTCAGCATCCGCTCGTTGGAGAGCGCGGCCGTCGGGTCGAGTGTCACCAGAACATCGCCTTCCTTGACGACATCGCCTTCGCTGACGCTCATTTCCTTGATGATACCGCCTTCGAGATGCTGCACGATCTTGTTGTTGCCGGTTGCGACGAAGCTGCCCTGCGCGATGATTGCGGAGGCAAGCGGTGCGGTTGCCGCCCAGAAGCCGAAGCCGCCGAAGGAGGCGAAAAGGACGCTAAGCCCGATGATGCTGTGATAGCGGATGGAGCGCGGCACTTCGCTGTACCATTCGATCGGGTTGCCGGCCGGTTGCGGCTTTTTACTCACCATTGTCGTTACCTTCGATACGCGGCGGCTGCCGGCCGTTACTCTTGGAAAGCGCTTCCATGACCTCGGTACGCTCGCCGAACATGGCGACGGAGCCCTCCTTCAGAAGCAGGATCTTGTCGACGCACTGAAGCAGGGCGGGGCGCTGCGTGATCGTTACCGTCGTGATGCCCTTTTTCTTCGCATGGATGAGGGCACGTGCAAGCGCTGCCTCGCCCTGCGAATCGAGGTTGGAGTTCGGCTCGTCGAGAACGACGAACTTCGGATCGCCGAAGAACGCACGGGCAAGCGCGATACGCTGTTTCTGGCCGCCGGAAAGCGGAGCACCATCGGCAGCAACGATCGTCTCGTAGCCCTGTGGGAAGCTCGCGATCAGCTCATGCACGTCGGCAAGCACGGCCGCCTCGTAGATCTGCTGGTCTTCGACGTCGTCGCGCATGCGCGATATGTTGGCCTTGATCGTACCGGGAAAGAGCTGAACGTCCTGCGGCAGATAGCCGATGCTTTCGCCGAACTGCCGTTGGTCCCAGTTGCGCAGGTCCATGAGGTCCAGGCGCACGTTGCCGGAAGTCGGCAGGATCGAGCCGACGAGCATCTTGCCGAGCGTCGTCTTGCCGGAGCCGGAATTGCCGATGATCGCCAGCGATTCGCCCTTCTTCAGGGAGAAGGAGATGCCGTTCAGGATCACCTTCTTCTGCGGCGGCGGTACGAAGAGAATACGCTCGACATCCAGCCGGCCTTCCGGATTGGGCAGCCGCAGCCGCGGAAAGTTCAGCGGCGAGGTGATCAGCAGCTGCTTGATCCTGCCGAAGGCAGACGCCGACTTGTTGAACTGCTGCCAGCCTTCGATTGCACCTTCGATCGGCGCCAGCGCGCGGCCCGAAACGATCGAGGCCGCAATCACCATGCCGCCCGTCATCTCGCCCGAAAGCGACAGATGCGCGCCCCAGCCGAGCAGCGCGACCTGCGTGATCATGCGGCAGGCCTTCGAGACGCCGGAAAAGACGATATTCCGGTCCTGCGCCGAGACATGCGATTTCAGCGAGCCGGCCGTCTCTCGACCCCACATCTTCACCGCCTCGGGGATCATGGAGAGCGCATTGATGATCTGCGAGTTGCGCGACATGGAATCGAGGTGGAAGTTCGCGCGGCTGAGATAGCCGTTCGCCTCCGCGAACTGCCGCGCCGTGAACTTCTGGTTCAAATAGGCGATGACGAAGAGCACTGCGCAGCAGGTCATAATGATGAGACCGAGATGTGGATGCACCAGATAGACCACGACGACGAAGAGCGGCATCAGCGGTGCATCGAGAAAGGCGATGAGCGTGCCAGAGGTCAGGAAGGACCGCAATTGCTGCAGATCCTGCAGCGTCTGGTAGTCCCTGCCGTTGCCGTGCAGCGATGCGCGAGCGGCGGCACTCAGGATCGGCGCCCCGAGTTGCACTTCGAGCTCGACCGCCGTGCGCATCAGAATGAAGCGCCGGATCGAATCCATGAAGGCCTGCAGGATGACGGCGCCCAGAACGGCAACCGTGAGCATGACCAGCGTATCGATCGAACGGCTCGTGAGCACGCGGTCGGAAATCTGGAAGAGATAGAGAGGGATCGCAAGCAGCAACACGTTGATGGCGATCGTGAAGGCCATGACGATGACCATGTTGCGCCGGACCGCTGCGATACCCCTTGCAAGGCTAACGGCAAAGTTCACCGGTTCGCTGCGCTTGTGGAAGCTGGCGCCGCCACCGCCGCCACCGCCACCACCGCCAAAATCGGGGGTCTTGCCGTTGTTGCCGCCGTCGTTACGCTGGCGGCGCTCGTTCTCCCTGATTGGCCCGCGATTGCCGTCGATCGTCTTGCCGAAGGGAATTGCGGGATTGGCCTTTGCCTCGCTCTGATCACCCGGCGTCTTGAGCGGCACGATGGGCGTGTCAGGCGTTGCCTTGGCAACGGTTTCCCCGGCCTTCGCCTGTTTTGTCGACCGCTCAGGACCTGGGATGGCGCGCGAGCGTAGCGGGATCAGCGGGACCGTCTCCTCGGCTGGATTTTCGATCGGCTCAGGGGCTTTTTCGGCCTTCGGCTCGGCGGGCGAAACGGACTGCGCCGGCGCCGTGCGGTTCTCCGTGAGCTTCCGCAGGCTCGCAACGGCTTCGTCGATCGCCGACATGCAGGCAACCGTCAGCGTTTCGTCGACGCGGCCGGTACTGCCAAATCTGAGCGAGCGGTCGGCGGAAAGCGTCTGTTTTGAAATATGATTCACGTAACGTCTCCCTCTGGCTCCGGTTAGGCGACGACGGTTTGCATTACGTCGGCCGGTTGAGCCAGCGTCCATGAAAGGTCATGACCTGCGTTGATGACCGCGTCCTCGGATCCACCAAGCGGCTCGTCCTCCCCGAGGAATGCGATAACTTCATTGGCGAGATGATCGCTGTTCGGCTGTGGCTGCGATGTGTCGTGCTCCACCAGGCCGCCCTGGATCAGGATGGCATCCGAATAGAGCTGACCGGCAAGGTAGGTCGTCTGGCCGAAGCTGTCGTAATCGGTAATCTGCGCGATGTTGACGACCGCATTGCTGCCCGTGTCGATCTTTATATCGACGCCCTGGTTGTGCTCGAGAATGTTCGATACGGCCTGTGTCACGTCGTCGGAATCGCCAAGGATGCTCACCTGCTTGATGATGTTCACATCGTAGAGATTGCCGGTGATGTAGAGGACGTTGAGGCCGATATAACCTTCGAAATTGCCGTCATGCGATAGCCCCGACGGCATCGCCGCATCGCGGTCCTCGATTGCCTTTTGCGTCTGCACCACATAGTCGGGCATCGCTTCGAAACGGTCGTTTGCGCCGACGTTATGGATAGATGCGAGGTTCCAGATCAGATTGTTGCCGGATTGCACGGTGGCTCCTGGAGCCCCGTCCTCGGCGCGCACCCAGTCGTTGTCGTAGAGCAGGGCGATCTGCGAAATGACATTCATGTCCAGAATGTCGCCGCCGACGATGATCAGGTCGTACTGCATGCCGATGCCGAGGAAGGAGGCAAGGTTGACGGCGGCATTGCCACCTGTCAGCACGGTTGCCTCCGAACCGGTCGTCGTTACGGTCATCGTGTCGTTGTCGCTGATGAAGTGATACTGCTCGATCCAGTTCACGAAGGAAACATCGCCTTCGATCACGCTGACGCGCCATGCGGTCGGAAAGATCGTCTCAGCCGCCGGCTCTGCCGTGTCCGGCTTTCCGTCGTCGTAAGTGCTGCGCTCGAAAATCGCGATGTTGTTCGCAACGGTCGTCGCGCTATCGTCATGATTGAAGACGGAAGCGATCTCGTCGCGATCGCTGTAGACGTAAAACTGCGAAATCGCATCGATCTGATGGTAGTTGCCCATCACGGCGATAACTGGCGATATGATCGCCGTCTCGGTGATCTCCACCACGTTTGCAAGCACATTCGCGCCTGCGGCCACATCGAGGCTGTTTTCGCTGCCGCCGTCCTGTTCCACGGGTACGTCGCTTTTCTCAGGCTCCGTGGGCGGCGTTGCGATCCCGCGGTCGGGCATGAAGTCGTCGATCGAAGGCGCTTCTTCGACGAGCTGACCGTTCACATAAGTACTAATGCCGTCGATCTGGTTGTCTGGGAGTACGATGATCTGCGGTTCGCCGCTTTCCATCGTCGTGGCGCTGCTCTCGCGCGCCGCCTGGATGTACTCGTGGATATCGTCCGCGATCGCCCGCAGGCCATCCTGCGTATCGACGCGATCATAGGAAGAGAAGGGCGTAAAGGCGTCCGCCTTCTCGCTGAATTCCATGAGGCGGTGTGTGACGAAGCTCGTGTCGCGCAGCTCCGGCTGATCGCCGGTCATATTCAGGTGGTCGTCGTCGATCAGCATATTCGCCTGGGCGACATGGCTGATGACCGAGCCTGGTCCCTGGAAGGCTTCGAGTTCTTCTTCCTCCTCCTCGCCGGGAAGGTAGACATTGGCGCCGAAGTGTGGAGCGCTGAGATCGCGCGATGCAATCTCGGCCAGCTTCTTCAGGGTCTCTTCGAATACGCCGCCGAAGTGGCGCGGATCTCCGTAGTTGATATCATAGCTGACGGATCGGTAATCGACGCCTGGATCGTAATCTTTCAGCTGAAGGTTCGAAGTAAAGGCCGGGCTGAAAGCCTCGTCCTCTGACAGCGAAGGATCTGCTTCGCGCGGACGGGCGCCGTCCAGGTAATTGCTTCGCATCCGCGCTTCGTCGGTTGCCGCGCCGAATAAGCCGATAAAATGGGCAACGATTTCCGAAATCTTCTCTGCATGCATGACGGCCCCTCCCGTTCAACACGGTGTCCGGCCCGAAAGGCAGCAAACTCATCGATGACGAGCTATTCTTCTCTGCCGCTTCTCAAGCCACCAAACTGCACCGGCGGAATGCCGGTGCAGTTTGTTTCCGCACTGGTTGGAGGTCAGGCTCCAGAGTCGGCGTCGTCTCCCGCCAGGTTGCCGCCTACGACGCTGCTGTCGAAGGTGTTGGAGAGTAGGTTGGCGCCCTGAACGACTTCCAGATGGAAGCCGGAATTGGCAATGATCGCCGAAGCGTCTGCCGTGCTCGTGCCGGTGACGTCGTCGCCTGCGCCGCCATCCCAACCGCCGTCGCTGATGTCGATGCCTTCCGAGCCGAAGGCCTTGCCGCCGTCCGCTTCGAGATGGTTGCGGGCCCCTTCGTTATCCATCTTGATGTTCCAGGCACTGTCCTGGTCGGCAAGATGATTTGCCTGGACAGCGCTGAAGCCGTTGCCGCCAGCACCGAGCGAGCCGTTGAGGATGTTGTCGACATCAAGCGTGAACGAGAAGTTGTCACCGATATTGAGGTTGCCGCCGGCGATCCCGAGATTGTCGAAATCCTTGACGTCTTCAAGAACGGCGAAGTCTGTGTCCGTCTTGTTGAAGCTGTCGGTCGTCGTCGTATTGTGGCTGTTGGTATCGGTGATCGTCTTGATATCGGTGTCAGTATCCGTGATCGTCTTGATATCGGTATCGGTAATGGTCTTGATGTCGGTGTCCGTCTTGGTGCTGGTGAACGTGTCGTTGTCGCTGTACGACTTGCTGTCGTAGCTCCAGTCATAGTCTGTCTTGACGTCCGTATCGGTGATAGTGGTCGTCTTGGTGTTGGTGATGTTGTCGTTGTCGCTGTACGACTTGCTGTCGTAGCTCCAGTCGTATGAGTTGTCGCGGTTGTCGCCGTTGTTGGCATCGACATCGATCTTGGAGTCCACGTCCACATCGACGCTGCTGTCGCTGTTGTTGCGGTTGTCGCCGTTTGCCACACCGCCAACATAGCCGGTGGAGCCGTCTTCTACGTCAGTATCGTTGATTGCAGTATTGGCGAAGCCGTCGGCAAGTGCGCCGACATTCGTTTCATCGCCGCCATTCGGATAATTGTAGCTCATTTCGCATTTCTCCAAAAAAATTCGGAGCAGCTTTCGAAATCCCTTTCATCTCAACGGGATTTTGCTCGCGCTTGCTCCGATACTGTTACAGATCGGCAGATGTAAGCACTACCTTGTCACCTGCGTTTGATGTTCCGGTTTGTAGATCAAACCCTCATTGAACTGCGCGTTACTAAGTACAAAGGCGCAGGTATCCTGATCCGCAATGTAAGATTGCAGACTTGATGCACTTATTTCTTTGAGTTACCCCAGCTAAGGCGCCGCGATACCGCAGACACTAGGTGGTATTCGACGTCTCCCATGTCGCCATTTGGCAACGATGCGACTGTGGCCGAGAAAATATTATGTTGATAGATACCAATTCGGGCTAGCGAATCAGGAATTACTGCAAGCAGCCGGAAGTAATCATGGAAAATAGACCAGCGAAGCACTCGGGCATCCAGTCGCGCCCTGGCATACTGATGCCGCAAGGCCGCTGGCCTGGCGTTCCGAAGGTTCAGCTTGCTGGTTTTGCGGCCAGTACGTTTTCATAAGTAACTTCTTAGTTCGCTGCCGCGATGGTAAAATACCAAAAATAGTCTGTCTTTTATATTGGCACACAAAATACCATTTCGAGGCAAAAATATTGGAACATATAGCCCACAAGTTAGCTGTACTTACGCCGATACAACCGGAACAATAGGAAATATCACTTTAAATCTGCAAAAACTAACCCATTTGGGCCATTTATTTTCGTATCTGTTCATATTACCATAATTAAGAAATGGCTAACTAACTAAGACGGAAATTTTTAGGGCACACCTCTTTGGGTGTTTTCACATAATCGCCCAAAGCATCTGTAACGTGTAACGCTATGGGGAGGCGTAAATGTTCATGACGGCGTCAAAGACGGGGGATGCCGACCAAAGCCGAAAGTTCGGCCCGGCCGGAGATACAATACTGGTCATTGCAAATGCGGATTTGTTCTCCGAATGCCTGGCAGAGGCTTTGGCGAAGAAATTCGCAGGCTGCGAAGTGGTGAGCAAAGGCTATTCAAAGGCCATGCTGGAAAACGACGCAAATGACGCCAAGCTCGTACTCTTCTATCATATAGCGGGCACCGAACTGAACGAGGCACTTCAGGTCGTGCGGGAAAACCATCCGTCGACGTCGATCGGTCTCGTCGTCGAGGCGATCGACATGCTGGAGCCCTATATAAACCGGCTGGTCGAAGCGCGGGTCATCGATGGCGTGCTGCCGCTCAATCTCCGCCTCGACGTGTTTATGGCTGCGGTCGACCTTCTGATGAAGGGCGGCGAGCATTTCCCGTCGGCGCTGCTTAACCGGCTCACAGCCGCGCAGCCGGAAAAATCGCTTTACGAGACGAAGTCGGTTGCTGGAGCCAGTGCCGGCGCGCTGAGGCTACGACAAGGCGATCTTTCCGCGCTCACCACCCGCGAAGTCCAGATCCTGGACCTGATCTGCAAGGGTACGCAGAACAAGATCATCGCCGATGAGCTGCACCTTTCCGAAAACACAGTGAAGGTTCACGTGCGCAACATCTATAAGAAGATGAATGTCCGCAACCGCACTGAGGCCGCTTCACGCTTCTTCAACAATGAAGCCGCCAACGCAGCGGGCAGGTGGCGAAACTAGACCCTCAGGGTCGTCAGGTGGCCGGTCGCGCGAAGCAGCGCGACTTCTGGCCGAACCCGCTCGGCGTGCAGATCCAGGGCGCGGACCCATAATAAACCTTGGACCCCGCGCTCACCGGTGCTGCTTTGTTGCTCGCCACCGCATAGCTGTAGACCTTGCTGGTGCGCGGCACCTTGGCAACCACGGTTTTTGCCGGCTTTACATTGGACGCAACTGCCAGGTCGTCATCGACGGCCGCACAGGAAATCGGTCCGGCAGCGATGAGCATCAGCCCAAAAACTAGCGCAGTCCTGCGAACGGCATCCGACGTCCGCATTCCGGTGAAATCGAAGTTCCGCATCGCTCGTTCCCCTCAACAAGGCAGCCTTTTGCCTGCCTTCCGCTCCCATGTCTAGAACGTATTGGTTGAGCGAAGCTTGCATTGTCGATTCTATTCCAAATCCAACATGGTTAAGCAGGATTAAACACGCCTGTCTCAACTGTATTACTAGAGTAATCAATTCGATATAACCCGCGCTTTTCACATTGACGGAATATAAAAGCGTAATATCATCAACCATAGATAGACTTGAATTGACAGGAAGTGCGTAGTTCTACTCGAGCAGCTCAAGTATTTATCTATTCTACTTCGGAGTAATTCTGGAGGCTGAAGGAGATCTGTTAGAAATACAGGGATCAGTGTTCTTGATCCTATTGGGAAGGGGTTTGTAATGCGTAGTTTCGTTCCCAACGAAATATGTTCCGGTTATGATAATCTATCGGGCCGGACACCGAAAAAAGTACTCGTCAACGGAGGCGCGGGATTCCTCGGCTCCCACCTGTGCGAGCGGCTTCTCAAGGGCGGCCACGAAGTTATCTGCCTGGATAATTTCTCGACCGGCCGCCGATCGAACGTCCACCATCTCCGGCCATTTTCACGTTTTCGGATCATCGAGCACGATGTTCGCAGTCCGTTTGACGTCGATGCGGCGCTGATTTTCAATTTCGCGTCTCCGGCATCTCCGCCGGATTATCAGCGCGATCCGGTTGGAACCTTGCTCACCAATGTGCTCGGGGCCGTCAATGCCCTCGATCTCGCACGGCGCAACGGGGCGACGATCGTGCAGTCCTCGACCTCCGAGGTCTACGGCGATCCGGAGCACAGCCCGCAGCGGGAGAGCTATTGCGGCAACGTCAACCCGGTCGGTCCGCGTGCCTGCTATGACGAAGGCAAGCGCAGTGCCGAGACGCTGTTCTTCGACTACCATCGAACCTACGGCGTCGATATCCGGGTCGGGCGGATATTCAACACCTACGGGCCGCGCATGCGTCCGGATGACGGCCGCGTGGTCTCGAATTTCATCGTCCAGGCGCTGCAGAACAAGAACATCACCATTTACGGTGATGGCTCGCAGACCCGTTCCTTCTGCTATGTCGACGATCTGATCGAAGGGTTCCTTCGTTTCTCGAACGCCGGGAAGAAATGCACAGGGCCGATCAATCTCGGCAATCCGGCCGAAATCCCGGTGCGCCAGCTCGCCGAGATGATCCGCGAGATGACGAACTCGCGCTCGCGTATCGTTCATCTGCCTCGGGTCGCAGATGACCCGAAACAGCGGCGGCCGGATATCTCGCGGGCCCAGGCAAAACTCGGCTGGCAGCCGCGTGTCGCGCTGGAAACCGGCCTTGGAAAGACGATCGAATATTTCGAGGCACGTCTTTCCGCGGCAAAGGTAGCGGAGGCCGTATGAGATGTCTCCCACCATCATCGTCACGGGTGGTGCCGGCTTCATCGGCAGCCACATCTGCAAGGCGCTGGCCGGCGCGGGGTTCACGCCGGTCGCATATGACAATCTCTCGACCGGCCATCAGGATGCCGTTCGCTGGGGTCCGTTGATCGATGCCGACATCGCCGATGTCGGCTCCCTGAAAAAGGCGCTCGGCAGGTTCGAGCCGGTATGCGTCATCCATTGCGCGGCGAATGCCTATGTCGGCGAGTCCGTCGCAGATCCGCGCAAATACTATCGCAACAATGTTTCCGGCAGCCTTGCGCTTTTGGAAGCATGCCTGGACCAGCAAGTCGATCGCATCGTCTTTTCGAGCAGCTGCGCGACCTATGGCATTCCGGCGGCATTGCCGATCCGCGAGGAGATGGTTCAGCTGCCGGTCAATCCATACGGACGAACGAAACTGATCTTCGAAATGGCGCTGGAGGATTATGCCGCCGCCTATGGCCTTCGTTTCGTGTCGCTGCGTTATTTCAATGCCGCCGGCGCCGATCCGCAGGGCGATCTTGCCGAGCGTCATGAACCTGAAACGCATCTCATCCCGCGGGCGTTGCTGGCGGCTGCACACCGTCTGCCGTGCCTGGAGGTTTTCGGCAATGACTACGAGACCGAGGATGGCACCTGTGTTCGCGATTACATCCATGTCAGCGATCTCGCGCAGGCCCACCTTGCCGCCGTCGACTACCTTGCAAGCGGCGGCGAAACGCTGCGAGTCAATCTCGGCTCCGGCCATGGCACCTCCGTCGGCGAGATACTGAGCGCCATTCATCGCATCACCGGACACGAGGTTCCCGTTCACTACGATATCCGCCGTGCCGGCGACCCGCCGGTGCTTTTTGCCGACACCGCACGGGCGCGGGCGGTTCTCGGCTTCACGCCGCAGTTCTCCGACATCGACACGATCATCCGCACGGCGAGCCCGACCTTCGGTTTGGAGGTACGCGCATGAACGTGGCGCCATTCGTGACCAGACAGAGAAGGTCGGCGGCTCGTGCTGCTAGGCAGGACGCGCTCGAGCCCATCTTTGCAGGCTGGAGCCGCGCCGCCTACTGGTTCGGCGTCGCCTGCTGGCTCGCCGCGCTTGCCTATTTCTGGACATGGTGGCTGCAGCCCGTCCATGTGATCTCAACGCCGGCATTCATCATGACGACGGCGACCGTTGCCTGGGTCACGCTGATCCCGGCCTATTTCATCTTCATCTTCGTCAATGCGAAGCGGATGAAGCCTTGGGCAGCCGTCCCCGCGGGCCGCATCGCCATGGTGGTCACCAAGGTGCCGTCCGAGCCCTTCGAGGTGGTGCAAAAGACATTGCTCGCCATGCTTGATCAGAAAGGCGTCGAGTTCGACATCTGGCTCGCCGACGAGGATCCGGCGGAAGAGACGAAGCGCTGGTGCGCCCGGCATGGCATCTTCATTTCGACGCGCAAGGGCGTTGCCGCCTATCACCGCACTGAGTGGCCGCGCCGGACGCGCTGCAAGGAAGGCAACCTTGCTTATTTTTATGATCGCTACGGTTATGACCGCTATGATTTCGTGGCGCAGTTCGATGCCGACCACGTACCGGAGCCTACCTATCTGCAGGAAGTCATGAAGCCCTTCGCCGACCCGCGCGTCGGCTATGTCTCGGCTCCCAGCATCTGCGATGCGAATGCCGCCGACAGTTGGGCCGCAAGAGGCAGGCTCTATGCCGAGGCAAGCCTGCATGGTTCGCTTCAGGCGGGTTACAATGGCGGCTGGGCGCCGCTCTGCATCGGCTCGCATTATGCCGTGCGCACCGCAGCGTTGCGTCAGATCGGCGGCCTCGGGCCGGAGCTTGCCGAAGATCACTCGACGACGCTGATGATGAATGCCGGCGGATGGCGCGGCGTGCATGCGCTCGATGCGATCGCCCATGGCGACGGCCCGGCGACGTTTGCCGATCTCGTCGTCCAGGAATTCCAGTGGTCGCGGAGCCTGGTGACGATCCTGCTGCAATATTCGCGCACTTACGTGCCGAAGCTGCCGCTGAAGCTGAAGTTCCAGTTCCTGTTTTCGCAGGTCTGGTATCCGCTGTTTTCGGCGTTCATGGCGCTCATGTTCGCCCTACCGGTCTTGGCCTTGCTGACAGGTCACGTCTTCGTCGGCGTCACCTATCCGGACTTCCTGCTGCATTTCTCGCCGCTGTCTCTGGTGCTGATTGCGCTTGCTCTCTTCTGGAGGCGCAGCGCAACTTTTAGGCCATATGACGCCAAGCTTTTCGGCTGGGAAGGCATTGCCTTCGTTCTCCTACGCTGGCCGTGGTCGCTTGCCGGAAGCCTGGCTGCGCTACGCGATCACGTCACCGGCTCCTTTGTCGATTTCCGCATCACGCCGAAGGGCACGCAAGCGCAGAGGACGCTGCCGCCGGTCGTTCTGCTTCCTTATGTGCTGCTGGCGGGTATTTCCCTTGCCGCGATGGTGCTGGCACCTGCCGAAGGCGCTGCCCGCGGCTTTTATATCTTCGCCGGCATCAACGCCGTGATCTATGCCGCGCTGACCATGCTGATCGTTGCGCACCACGCACGCGAGAACGGCTTGCCGCTTATGCCCCGCTCACGCGGTCTAAGGCTCGTGGCGGCCAGCGCGCTGACGCTTCTTGTCGCCGGCAGCGGCGAAATCCGCCTGCACGGCCTGAGCAGCCTCGAAGCGCTGTCGCATGGCCAGGTCATCGTCAGTTTCACGGAAGCAAAATACGCAGTCGCAGGTGCCGGTCTCGGCGGCGGCAAGACGCGGATCGTCAAATTCCGCTTCAAGTGGAATGGGTTCCGGCAGCAGGCTGCCGCAGGATCAGAGAGAGTGGAGCCGAGCGCGTAGAGTCAAAGCCATGTCGGCGGGAGCGCTTCGGTTGAAGGAGAGCGCAATGAGAATAGGAACAAGAACATATGGCGCGGTGGCTGCCGCCGTCCTCAGCCTGGCACTTTGCTTGCCAGGCGCGGCAGCGCAAGCCGAATCGAAGAAAGCGCCGATGCCGCTCAGCGCCTACGAACTCTACCAGCTCTATCGCGACAAGACCTGGACCTGGGGCACCGGCGGCGGCCGCTTCATGGACGAAGGCCGCCGCTTCGTCGCCTGGACGAACGACGGCGGAAACCAATGGGTAGCCGATGGCCGATGGGCCGTAGACGATCTCGGACAGATGTGCATGCGCGCCACCTGGACGAACGAAGAAGGCCCGGCCCGCGTCAGTACCTGCTTCGGTCACCGCAAGATCGGCAGGGTGATTTATCAGAAGCGCCAGCCCGACGGCAATTGGTACATCTTCCGCCACGCCTCAGCGCGCGCCGGCGATGAATATCTGAAGCTCGTGCCGGCCGACACCGTTAGCGCCAATGCGGCTGCCTACAGGCAGAAGCTGATGGCTCGGAGGTAAGGAGAGAAAGCCATGAAGAAGCTAAGGGAAAGAATAGTCTCGGCCACCGCGATCGCGCTGCTGCTGTCGGTCGCAGCTGACGCCGTAACGCCGAGCCTGGCGCAGGAAGCAGCTGGAGTTCCAGCATCCTTGAACCAGACAATCGTCGACAAGCGTCCCGTTCTGCATGCCGACGGCATCAAGTTCGGCGCCTATGACCCGCACGGCGATTTCACGTCGCAGCAAGGTGTCGCGACCGAACACCTGTTCCTGCCGTGGGAAGACGTCGATCTCGAAACGCTGAAGGCGGCAGACGCCTATGCGCAGGCGAGGGGACGCAACCTGCTGATTTCCGTCGAACCCTGGTCATGGGATGTCGACTGGCGGCTGACCTCCGATGAGCTGCGCCAGAAGGTCCTGCGCGGCGATTACGATGGCAACATGCGTGCGATCGCCCAGATGATCACAAAGCTCAAGAGCCCGGTCATCGTCCGCTGGGGGCAGGAAATGGAAGATCAGAACAGCCGGTTCTCCTGGGCTGGCTGGAACCCGCGCGACTATGTCACCGCATACCGGCGGATGATGGATATCGTGCGTGCCGAGGCACCTGGGGTGGAAGTGATGTGGTCGCCGAAGGGACTGGACGGACTCGATGCCTACTATCCGGGTGACGATTATGTCGATCTCGTTGGCCTCTCCGTCTTCGGCCTGGAGCCCTACGACACACTCGCTTATGGCGGTCCGCGTGACTTCCGCCAGGCGCTGACGGACGGCTACCGCCGAGTCTCGGGATACGGCAAGCCCATCTGGGTAGCCGAACTGGGCTATGAAGGGAGAGACGCCTACATGCGGCCGTGGATCGATACCGTGACGTTGAAGCACAGCGATTTTCCGAAACTGGAAGAAGTCGTCTATTTCAACGACCGCGACGTCCATGCCTGGCCCTTCAATCTCGGCCGTCCCAACTGGAGGGTCATCAAGGGCGACGAGACGAACTAGGCGTCATCGACCAAGAGCTGTGGATGGCTAGCCCGGTTTCTCACGAATGCACCGGGCTGGCGCAGGCCAGCAGAAGTGGATTATAAGCGAGCTATCGATCTGCTGATAGGCACGCCCGACATGACACACTCTGGCTCGGTGATCGACTGGCTTCTCCACTCCGACCCATCGATCCGATGGCAGGTGATGCGCGACCTCATTGACGCCCCGGAGCCGGAGTGGGCGGCGGAGCGGACGAAGGTGGAGACCGAGGGCTGGGGCGCCAGGCTTCTTTCCTACCAGGACGAGGACGGGCAATGGGCGGGCGGCTCCTTCGTCCCAGCCGATTTTGATCCTCGCGAGTGGAAGGAGCACGGTCAGCCGTGGACGGCCACGACCTTTTCGTTGTCGCAGCTGCGGGAGTTTGGTCTCAATCCATCGTCGGATCGGGCCAAACGAACTGTCGAATTGATCGGCGCTAACGCACGTTGGGATGAGGGCGGCCAGCCCTACTGGGAGGGCGAAGTCGAGGAGTGCATCAATGGCCGGACCGTTGCCGATGGCGCCTATTTTGGGGTTGACGTCTCGTCCATTGTCGACAGGCTGGTAGGCGAGCGTCTCGCTGACGGCGGCTGGAACTGTGAGAGGCTCAACGGCTCGGTCCGCTCGTCATTCGCCAGCACGATCAACGTGCTGGAAGGGCTCCTGGAGTACGAGAGAGCCACGGGGGGTACGCGTCAATCTCAAGAGGCTCGCAGGTCTGGCGAGGAGTATCTCCTGGAGCGCAACCTCTTCCGCCGCCTCGGCACGGGTGAGCCGGCAGACGAGCGGTATCTGCGCTTCCTGCATCCGAACCGTTGGCGCTACGACGTCTTGCGTGCGCTCGACTATTTCCGCTTCTCTGCGATGTTGACCGGCGCCGATCCCGACCCGCGACATGGCGAGGCTATCGGCCACGTCCGTTCCAGACGCCTGGAGAACGGCACCTGGCCGCTCGACTGGAGCCTGACGGGGCGGGTGTGGTTCGAGGTCGACGACGGGCAGGGCGAGCCCTCGCGATGGGTGACCCTCCGGGCGATGCGGGTGCTTAGGTGGTGGGAGAGTTAACCGATCGGGAAATATTCCCACCAGGCCCACGTTTTCGCCAACTGAGAGATCGAGGCTGCTCGTTTCGCTGGCGCACAGCGCCTGGGGCTGACAGGGCCTAAAACGAAAACGGCGCCAAAGCGGCGCCGTTTTTGGTGTATCACGCCTGCCGCGATTAGCGGAACGAGCGGGATGCGATGTTGCGGATCTCGTAGCGGCTGATGCCGATGTCGGAGAGCGTCTGGTTCGAAAGGTTGCCCAGCTCATTGAGCGTGCGGCGGTAGCTAATCCAGCTCTTAGCAATGCGGATCGGGTTCATTGTCATCTTCCTTAGAACGTTGCCTCGCGGGCGGCGCCATCGCCGTCTCTGCGGTTGACATTCATATAGTGGTTCCCGGTCATATTGTGCAGTGCAAAGAAAAGGCATCTGCTATGCATTTGTGCAATGTGGTGCACGATAAATACGCAGGAGCCATTTTTTGAGCTGTAAAGAGAAGGCGTTTTTCGCTGCAACTGTTGCGAAAGTTAAATTTGAACAAAAGAAAACGCCCGCTGCCGAAGGCACCGGGCGTTTTGAAGGAGGAGATCAGCTTGGGAGGGCGCCGATCGCCTTGAATTAGCGGCCAGAAGCCTCGCGAGCAACGCGATGGATGTCCGAACGGTCGATGCCGAGGTCGTGCAATTCGCGGTTGGTCATGCGGCCGAGTTCGGTAACCGTCTGACGGTACTTGCGCCAGTTGTTGAACGAGCGTGTGAAGTTCATTTTAATCCCCTTTCCGAGGGCTTGCCATCTGCCAGCTGCTGCCCATCAGCGCTGGCTTGCGTTTGATGACCAGAATATATGTTGCGCCGCGAAGAACTAACAGAGACAAGATTTCATTCCACCTATGCATTCGACGCAAGTCTCTGGCGGGAAATTACGTGAATCCGGCGCCTTCTGGTCAACGAATAGGCAGAATGTTTTTTTGGCGGGCATGGCATTAAGCTCGATTGCTCAAATCGCCGTCAGCCGGCATCGCTGCCGCTATGGTCGCTCTCAAATTCGAATCAGCACCATCTCGCCCTTCGACACAGTTTTGGTATTGGCAAGAGACCGGCGCGTTTCCCAAACCGTCGGAGCCGGGCGTTCCACGACTTGGCGAGCATCTCGGCGAAATCCTTGCAAACTGGCAGGCTAATCGTTTTATGCCGCGCAAACCAAAACGCCCACCGGGGGAGGATCCGGTGGGCGTCATGTTGGTGACTGACAACTGGGAGGAGGAGTGTTGTCAGTCTATCGGAGGGCGCTGGGAGGAGGAGTGCGCTGCTCCGAATTTCGTTGCGGACATCATATCCGCAGGCATCCGGTAAACCGGGCCGGGCTGCCATACCCGCGCTTCTTGATCGTCAATATAGTATGACTAATGATTATTTTGCAGTGCAATATTTTCATGGTGGCCATGCGTTTCATGCATGCCTTATCTGCAACTATACTAGCTCGCTGCTGTTAATGCCCGGTTAATTCCGTACCAAGTTCGCACAGTGAAGTATCTTGAACGGCATAGGTTCGGGAGATTGCGAAAGACGCTGCTCCGTCTATAAGATTTGATGGGAAAGCCGCTGGAATCGGCACGGAGGCAGGCATGTATCGGGGACGGTTGGAGCGGGATCTGTCGCTCTGGGTGGAAAAGGGTCTGCTGCCCGAGGCGATGGCGGAATTGCTGCTTGTCGAATATGACAGCCGGCCTGCAAGTTTCAGTCTCGGCAATGTGCTGATGGTGCTTGCCGCGGTCTTGCTTGCGGCGGCAGTCCTGCTGCTCATCGCCTCCAACTGGGAGGCGATCCCGCGGCTGGTCCGCGTCGGCGCGATCCTCGCCCTGATCTGGGCTGTTTATCTCGGCGCCGCACTATTGTTTGCCCGAGGGGCTTCGGCGGTTGCGCGCGGCCTCCTCGTCGTCGGTGCCCTGAGCTTCGGCGGCGCGATCTCCCTCATCGGCCAGATGTATCATCTGTCGGGTGACGAGCAGACTGTCATGTATCTCTGGTTCGCGGTCGCGACCGTGTCTGCCGCGCTCTTCCGCTCAGGTGCCGTGACTGCCATAGCCGGCTTTCTGTCCTGGGCCTCATTCGCTGTCTATCTGACGGACTACGGCGCGCGTTGGGTGGGCTTCGATCCCTGGGCGCCGCCCGTCATGGCCGTGGTCATTGTCGCACTGGGGCGCGTTACCGGCGCCGATCGTGCACGGCATCTTGCCTATCTGCTTGCTGTGGGCTGGCTTGCATGGCTCTACACCTTGCATGAAGATATCCGGATGGCGTTCGCCTTCGTGCTTTGCGGCATGGCCGCGTTCGTGGCCGTCAGCCTGCCGCCGCTGCGTGGCCTTGCATTCATAAGGACTGCGGGTGCTGCGCCGGCCTTTTACGCATTCTTGGTGGCGGCAGTCGGATTGCTGTTGCTCAACATAGAGCACGATGAAAGCTGGCCGCTTGTTGTGGTCGGCATGGCAACGCTCGCAATGGCCGTGCTTGCGATCGCGCTGCAGGGCCGAGACAACGGCGCCGTGCGCTATCTTGCCTACGCCACCTTTGCCGCCGAGGTTTTCTATCTTGCTTCCGTCACAGTCGGTTCGATCCTCGGAACGTCGAGCCTCTTTCTTCTGTCCGGTCTGCTGGTGGCGATCGTCGCCTGGGTGGTGATCCGCCTCGAGAGACGTTTCGGTGCAAGGTCGACGGAGGTGACGGAATGAATGCGTTGTCTTCAAAACGTCAATCGGGCAGGGCTTACCTGATTGCGGCGGTCATTGCTGCCGCCCTCCAGACCATCATTCTGGGATACATAATCGAAAGCCGCGCGGCGATCCTGCGTAGCGGCACCGAAGTCCTGCTGAAGACGACACCTGTCGATCCACGTGATTTCCTGCGTGGCGACTACGTCGTGCTGAATTACGAGATTTCGTCGGTTCCGGCACAGACGGTAGTTGGCGAACTGCCCACCGTACCGGGCGAGCAGACGCTCTGGGTCCGCTTGAAAAAGCAGCCGGACGGCTTTTGGGCAATCGCCGAATCGTCGTTCCAGCCGCTCCCCGAGGCAGCGGAAAGCGCCGTGCTCAAAAGCCGTCCATTTTACAGCTACGGTGTGCGCACGGCCGACACGATCCGCGCCGAATACGGGATCGAACGCTATTATGTGCCGGAAGGCCAAGGCAAGCCACTGGAGGAGGCCCGGCAGGACGGCAGCGTTTCGATTGCTGCGCGTATTTCAAGCGATGGCACGGCTCAGATCCGCAGCTTGCTCGTAGACGGCAAGCCCGCCTATGAGGAGCCGCTTTACTGACTTTGGCGAAATGCCAGGAGAGGGGCCTTGCAGCCCAAAAAATCCCTGTCATTTGGCCTTCATTTTTCCTTTGCCTCCACCAAATCGGGTGATATAGAGACGCCGCGCTCCGGAAGGCCTCATGTGCAGGCAAATGCATTGCGGTTTTGCGAACGCGGGTATGGTGAAATTGGTAGACACGCCAGATTTAGGTTCTGGTGCCGCAAGGCGTGGGAGTTCAAGTCTCTCTACCCGCACCAAAGCTGGCTTGCAGGTGGGAGGACCGGGATAGGTCGCCCCAATTACCCGGCAGGATGGCGCCGTCCCCCCTTGGGTGGGATGCATTGGAATCTGACAAAAGCCACGCGCGGCAATTTTCCGGCGTCGTGCTCATCGAAACGAACGGCGTCTGGGCACGGCCGCCACGAAATGAAGGTAGGAAGACATGCAGGTTATCGAAACGCTCGCTGAAGGGCTGAAGCGCGAAATCAAGGTCGTTATCCCGGCCAAGGACATGGAAAACAAGATGAACGAGCGCCTTGCCGACGTAAAGGACAAGGTGCGCATCAATGGTTTCCGTCCGGGCAAGGTCCCGGTCGCCCACCTCAAGAAGGTCTACGGCAAGTCGATCATGGCCGATCTCGTCAATGAGATCGTTCGCGAGCAGCCGACCCAGATCCTTTCCAGCCGTGGCGAGAAATCCGCCACGCAGCCGGAAATCGCAATGACGGAAGACAAGGACGAAGCGGACAAGATCCTCGCCGCTGAGCAGGACTTCGAATTTACGCTCTCCTACGAAGTTCTGCCGCCGATCGAACTGAAGTCCGTCGAGGGCATCAAGATCACTCGCGAAGTCGTTGATATTTCTGAAGAAGAAGTCAACGAGCAGGTTCTCAAGGTTGCCGAAAGCGCCCGTTCTTACGAAACCAAGAAGGGAAAGGCCGCCAATGACGACCGCGTCACGATGGATTACGTCGGCAAGGTCGACGGTGAAGCCTTCGAAGGCGGCACCGATCAGGGTGCTGAACTCGTCCTCGGCTCAGGCCGCTTCATCCCGGGTTTCGAAGACCAGCTCGTCGGCGTCAAGGCTGGCGACGAGAAGACCATCACTGTGACCTTCCCGGCCGACTATCCGGCAAAGAACCTCGCCGGCAAGGAAGCCACCTTCGACGTCACCGTCAAGGAAGTTGCTGCTCCGGCCGACGTGGAAATCAATGACGAGCTGGCAAAGAAGCTCGGCCTCGAATCCGCCGATCGCTTGAAGGAAATCGTCCGCGGCCAGATCGAGTCGCAGTATGGCTCGCTGACCCGCCAGAAGGTCAAGCGCCAGATCCTCGACCAGCTCGACGAGATGTACAAATTCGAGACCCCGAAGTCGCTCGTCGAAGCCGAATATAACGGCATCTGGAGCCAGGTGAACAACGATCTCGCTCAGTCCGGCAAGACGTTCGAAGACGAAGACACGACGGAAGAGAAGGCCAAGGAAGAATACAAGACACTCGCCGAACGCCGCGTCCGCCTCGGCCTCGTCCTCTCCGAAATCGGCGAAAAGGCCGGTGTCGAAGTGAGTGAAGACGAAATGCAGCGCGCAATCTACGAGCAGCTGCGCCAGTATCCGGGCCAGGAGAAGCAGATCCTCGAGTTCTTCCGCAGCCAGCCGGGCGCCGCCGCTTCGATCCGCGCGCCGATCTTTGAGGAAAAGGTCATCGATCATCTGCTGACCGAGATCGACGTCACGGACAAGAAGGTCACCAAGGAAGAGCTGCTCGCCGACGAAGAAGGCGAAGGTTCAGCCAAGGAAACCAAGAAGGCCGCGCCGAAGAAAAAAGCAGCCGCAAAGGCTGAAGCTTCAGAAGGCGAAGAGGCCGCTGCTCCCAAAAAGAAGGCCGCTCCGAAGAAGAAGGCCTCCGAAGGCGACGCCGAGTAATCGGTTCTTTAAGGACTGAAATTTAAGGCCCTGCCGGGTTCGGCGGGGCCTTTTCTTTGGGCGGCAATGCGAGTGCTGTGCTGGGCAGCGCTGGCCGAATGAGGCGGGCGGCTCAGAGTTCCGACTTGATGTCGCCCATGCGGTTCCAGGCGTCGAGGCCGGCGATTTTGTAGGCTTCCGCAAGCGTCGGATAGTTGAAGGTATTCTCGACGAAATACTCGACGGTGCCCTTGAGGTTGAGCACCGCCTGGCCGATATGCACGAGTTCGGTCGCCCCTTCGCCGACAATGTGAACGCCGAGCAGACGGCGGGTCTTCAGTGAAAAGATCATCTTCAGGAGACCGGTTTCGAGGCCCATGATGTGACCGCGCGAGGTCTCGCGGAACCGGGCGATGCCGCATTCGTAGGGAATGCCGCGCTCCTTGACCTCTTCTTCCGAAAGGCCGCAGGTGGAAATCTCCGGCACGGCATAGATGCCGTAAGGAAAGTATTTCGGAGGCTCCTTGGCGATCGCGCCGATGGCGACGCGGGCGGCGATGCGGCCCTGCTCCATCGAGGTCGAGGCGAGGCTCGGAAAGCCGATGACGTCGCCGGCGGCATAGATGTTCGGCACCGAGGTCTGGAAGGTTTCCGGATTGACCTTCAGTCGGCCGCGGCTGTCTGCCTCGAGGCCTGCGGCGGCAAGGTTGAGCGCGTCCGTCGCCCCCATGCGTCCGGCGGCAAAAAGCACCATGTCTGTCGTCAGGTGGCGACCGTTGTCGAGCGTCAGCGCGACTTTGCCGTTGTCGAGCGTCTCCACCTTGTCCGCCTTCTGGCCGAGCAGCAATTTCATGTTGCGGTCGCGGAGCTGGTAGGTGAAATCCTCAACGATCTCCTTGTCAATGAAATCGAGCATGGTCGACTTGGGATCGAGCAGGGTCACGGCCGTATCGAGGGCGCTGAAGATTGTCGCATATTCGATGCCGATAACGCCTGCGCCGATGACGACCATCGAACGCGGCAGTTCCTTGATATCGAGCAGTTCGTCGCTGTCGATCACGCTCTTGCCGTCGAAGGGGATGTAGTCCGGGCGGAATGGCTTGGTGCCGACGGCAAGCAGGATGCTGGCGCAGCTGACCTGCATGGTCTCCCCGTCATCCTTGATCACCTGCAGCGTCGAGGGATCAACGAAGCTTGCCCTGCCGCGGATATGCTGGACGCGGTTGCGGGCGAACTGGTGCTCGAGCACTTCGACCTCGTGGTCGAGCGTGATCAAGAGGCGGCGGCGCAGATCCTCGGCGCTGATCTCTTCCTTGACGCGATAGGCACGGCCGTAGAAGCCGCGCTCGCGCCAGCCGGAGAGATTGAGAGCCGTCTCCCGCAGCGTCTTGGAAGGGATGGTGCCCGTATGAACCGAAACACCGCCGACACGCTTGCCCTGTTCGATGACCAGGACCTTCTTGCCGAGCTTCGCAGCCTGGATGGCGCCTCGGCGTCCCGCCGGACCGCTGCCCACAACAACAAGATCGTACTGAAACATGGCTCGGCCCCGGAATTGGAATTTGGAATCATATATTGCGATGCAAAATGTCGCTCATCCACGGGTAGCTGGTCAATGTTACAGATTGTCTTTCGGCTACTGTCAGGAATTGCCGAAAACGAAGGTCTCCAATTTCTCGAACGTGCGATCCATCGCGAAAGCGCGGCTGAACGGGAAGGGCAGGTGCCCGTAGAGAAGCGACAACTGGCCCTCGGCAGCCTCTTCGTCCTTGCCGGCGACGGCGGCCAGATAGAGAGCGGAGGCAAGCCCGGTGCGATCGGCACCGGCGCGGCAATGGATCAGCAGCGGTTTCGGCGCGTCCCGCATGATGGCGATGAGGTCCTTGGCCTGTTCCGGCCTCAGTTCCCTTCCGGCGGACATTTTGAAGTTGATATGGACGATGTTCAATGCTTTCGCCTGCTGAACCTCGTCGGCGTACCATTTGGAGCTGTCGGCTTCACCCCTGAGGTTGAGGATCGTCCTGATGCCATACTGTTTTTCAAGCTCTGTGATTGATTGGGCGGACGGCTGCGACGAACGGTAGACTTCGCCGGCAACGACCGTTGCGAAATTGTCCGTTGCCTGCAGATAAAGGAAATAACCGCCTGCGGTAAGCAGGAATAGGCCGAAGAGCCTTAGCGCTGCCTTCCCGTAGCGTGGCAAGAATTTTATCGTCATCGAATGCCTCTGCCTCGGAACGCTACCTGCGAGGCAGCATGCGCTCATTGCGACCCGAAGCTGACAGACACCTGAATGGTGCATCGCCGATGTGAAGGAAGACGCCCTTCGACCGCGGCGCGGAAGATCGTACCAAAACCAGATCGGTGCTGCGCCACTATCGTTTCGAGACGGAGGGGTCTGCGATACGATCCGTAAGGCGGCGCAAAACCATACCGCCGTGGTGCAAAGTATTTGCGTCGACGAAGTCGCCATCGGCGGTGAAGCCGGTGTCGTCCCAATATTCGATATGTGTGCCGGTCACTTCGTAACGCCCTTCATAGGCGCGTTCGCGTTTGCCGCGTGCCTCGACATAACGCCCGCTCGGCAGGAGTTCGTGGCGGACATGGCCGTCGTCGGTCACCCACATGCCGGTATACGGATGGCTAGCCTGCAATTTGGATTCCTCGGCTTGTACGGATTCACTCAAGAGTGTGGCGGTCAACACGATCGCAAATGCATGCCGCATGATCGGGCTCCTAAACATTTATTCTATATCTTGGCTGCCGGAGCCGAATTAGGTTCTGCATGGGCCTGGGGTCCGGCTGTCTTGGCGGCTGACGATGCGAGAGGCCGGCCCACAGGCGAACTCATGACCACCGGCTATTGCGCACGCGGCTCATTGTTCTCGACAACCTGCTGGTAGGCGACGAGATCCAGGAAGGCCTCGGCCTCGACGACAGAGCCGTCCTTCATCCGGAATATCCAAACGAACTGGTTGCGATAAGGTGCTCCCGAGGTTGTCGTGGCCGTGCCGTCGAAGCGGATGATGACCATGTCTCCATCGGCCATGATGTCATGCACCTCCGGCAACACAGGGGTCGTGAGACGGCTGAGCAGGGGGGCAGAGGCTCGCTCGACGAAATCCTGGAGACTACGGTAGGTGCCGGCTACGGGGCCGGAGCCATGGATTGTCCAGACGACGTCGGGCGCGAGAAGCTCTGCAAAGACGGAACCGCCTGCACGCCATTTCTCAAACGCCTTGCGCACGATGGCCTTGTTCTGCCTCTCGATATTGGTCTCCTGGATCTCGACACGGGCGTCCGGCGCGCTGGTCTCGGCATGCGCCGGTCCGATGATGGCCAAGAATGCTGAGGCGACCAGCAGTTTGCGGCCCGCGGCGGTGAGGCGATCGGTCAGTGAGGAAAGGGTCATGGAATCATTCCTTTGGTTTGCTGAAAGGCCGCTGTCTGGGCAACCGCCTTCACGCATGTTAGTCTTCTTCGTCTGAGTTCAGATGCGGCGAGCCACGGAAGCTCCGCCGAAGATGAGTTGCTGAACCAATGGGCGATTTACGAAACGGGCAGGGAATATCGGACCTGGGTCGCTTACCCGGTTCAGGCGATCGAGCTGCTCCGGCGACAGCGCCACTTCCAGAGCGCCCAGATTTTCCTCCGCCTGGGCGACGGTGCGGGCGCCCATGATGGGCGACACGACCGTGGGATTGGCCAGGGTCCATGCAAGCGCTACCCGAGACGGTGTCGAGCCCATTTCCTGGGCAACGGTGCGAACCTCGTGCGCGATCTCGATCGAGCGCTCGTTGAGATGCCCCGACGAGGCGATGACGCCCTTGCGGCTGGGAGACACGGCCGCTTCTCGGGAATCCTGAACGTCCGCTCGGGAGTATTTGCCGGCCAGCACGCCGCCGCCTAGCGGCGACCACGGGAGCACGCCGAGTCCTAAGGATGCGGCCATCGGCATGAGCTCATGCTCGACGGTGCGTTCCACGAGACTGTATTCGATTTGAAGCGCGACGAAGGGGGACCAGCCGCGCATGTCGGCGAGCGTCTGCATTTCGGCAATCCGCCATGCCGGCGTATTGCAGATGCCGATATAGAGAATCTTTCCCGACCGAACGAGATCGTCGAGGGCGCGCATCACCTCGTCTGGCTGGGTCGTCATGTCCCATCCGTGCAGATAGAAGAGATCGATGCGATCAGTGCCAAGCTGCCTGAGGCTTTGCTCGACAGAGCGCATCATGTTGAGGCGATGATTGCCGCCCGAATTGGGGTTGCCAGGCTCGCGGGCCATCGTGAACTTCGTCGCGAGGACGAGCCGCTCACGCTTGTCGCCGACGAATTCCCCGAGGAAGCGTTCGGCGGCGCCGTCGGTGTAGTTCACCGAGGTATCGATGAAATTGCCGCCTCGATCGACATAGAGATCGAAGATGCGGCGGGCTTCGACACTGTCGGCGCCCCAACCCCAATCCGACCCGAAGGTCATGGTGCCCAGGCTTATGGGCGAAACACGCAATCCTGAGCGTCCTAGCAGCTTGTAGTTCTCGAGCATCATCTTGGTTAGCCATCTCCAATTCACCGAGCCAAAAGTAGCGGCTGCTAGAGGAGCAGACAACTTGCCCAATCGTGACCAGGCTGGTAAGTTAGACTAACCAATGGCTGTGGATCTGAATGGCATCTCTGTTTTTCTGGCCGTCGCGGAGGCACGAAGCTTCCGCGCGGCCGCCGAGCACTTAGGTGTCACGCGGCCAGCGGTGAGCCAGACGATCCGTCGCCTCGAGGATCGGCTTGGCGTCGCGCTCGTTCAGCGAACAACCCGAAGCGTCAGCCTGACAGAGGCTGGCGAGCAGCTTTACCAGCGCGTGGCGCCAGCCATCGCAGAGGTCGGCCTGGCCCTGAACGCCACCGCGGATCGAGACATCGCTCCGAGCGGCCTTTTGCGGCTGGCAGTGTCCTCGATCGCAGAACGGTTCATCTCAGGACCGCTGCTGTCGAGCTTTGCGGACGCCTATCCCGCCGTTCAGATCGATCTGTCCGTCACGGACGAAGAATTCGACATTGTGGCGGAGGGATATGACGCGGGGGTGCGGCTTGGCGAGGTGATAGACCAGGATATGATCGCTATCCCGGTGTCCGGCGAGCAACGTCAAAGCGCGGTTGCCGCGCCTTCCTATATCGAGCGCTTCGGGAAGCCGTCGCATCCCTCGGAACTGGCCCAGCATCGCTGTATTGGCTGGCGTCCCGCACCGCACACCGCGCCTTACCGCTGGGAGTTTGGCGAAAATGGACGTGAGTTCGACGTGGCGGTCAATCCTCAGATCACCACCAATGATATGTGGCTGATGATCCGCACGGCCTGCGCGGGGGGAGGCATAACGTTTGGCATGGAGGAGACCTTCAGACCCTTCGTCTCATCCGGCAAACTGGTGCCTCTCCTCCAAGAGTATTGCCCGCCGTTCGCGGGCTTTTTCCTCTATTTTCCCAACCGGCGGAATCTCGCCCCGAAGCTACGCGCCCTGGTTGAGCATGTAAGGCGGTGGCGATAGCGCCGACGATCTGCGGTTCGAGTGAACCTTAGCAAGCGGATGTCGCGTCGATGCCAGGACCGACCGGAAGCCGCGATGTGGTGACTCGGACAAGGCTGAAGGACCCCGGCTCGGGCTCGCGCAAGCCGGCCGAAACCGTTGCGCGGCCTGCCGTCAGGCTTGCAGGCGATCGCGCGGGACTGACAACCGAATGACGAGGCCTTCCGGCTTCCAGTCTCGCTGGATTTCGCCGCCGAGCTGGCTACGGACCGTGGCGCGGCCGAGAGTCGTGCCGAAGCCGTCCCCGTCAGCGGCCTGCATTACGGGCGGGCCGTCTCGCTCGGTCCAGGTGAGGATGAAGGTGTCGCCTTCCTCTTCGCACGCGATTTCGACGCAGCCCTTGTCGGTCGACAGCGCCCCATATTTCGCGGCATTGGTCGCAAACTCGTGCAGCAGGAGCGCGAAGCTCGTGAGAGACCCCCCGGAGATCGTCGCGTCGGGGCCACTTACGACCGCATGGGGTGTGGTTGCGTCCGCGCCGCGATCATATGGCGCAAGGATCGTCCGCAACAGGGTATGGAGCGTGGTCGCCTGCACGATGCGGTCCGACGCCTGGGACGTCCGCGTCACCGTCAAGGCGTGAGCCTGGGCGAGCGCTCCCAGCCTCTGAGACACTGCTGTGGCGAGCTCGCGCGGTGTCGTCGCCCTTTTCGCGCTCAGCGACACGACGCTGCTCGCCAGCGCGAAAAGGTTCTTGACGCGGTGATCCATCTCTCGGAGGAGAAGGTGCTGCTGCTCTTCCGCGCGCCTGCGTTCGGTGATGTCACGCGCGATCTTGGATGCGCCGATCACTTGGCCTGCGCGATTTCGGATCGGCGATACCGACAAGGATATCTCGACAAGGCTCCCGTCCTTGCGCCGGCGGATGGTCTCGTAATGGTCGATCTTTTCGCCCCGTCGAAGCCGGGCGAGGATGTTGGGCTCCTCATCGGCTCGATCCAGCGGGATGAGCATGGTGACCGAACGGCCGATGGCTTCTTCGGCGGTATAGCCGAAAAGCCGCTCGGCGCCGCGGTTCCAGTCGGTGATTGTGCCGTTGAGATCCTTTGCCAGGATGGCGTCGTCGGATGATTCGACTATAGCTGCGACCCGCTGTGTGGCTTCGTCGGCGACAGCAGCGTCCGATTGATCGACGAGCATGTTGACCGCACCGACCAGCGTGCCCTCGGCGTCGAAGATCGGTGTAGGAAAGGCCCGGAACAGGACCCGGCGGCCATCCGGTCGCTCGGCAAATGCTTCGAGCCCTCGCACCGGGCGTTTTTCGCGCAGCGCCATGGCCATGGGGCATTCGTCATGTGGCAGAGGCGTGCCGTCCGGCCAATATAGCTTCCAGGAGCCGCAGAATTCGCTCCTCCCGAGCTCCGGCCTCACTCCCCACAGCTCGGCGGCCGCGTCGTTGTAGAAGGTTAACAGCCCTGAGGCATCGGTCGTATAGACGGCTTCCGGTAGAGCCTGAAGGATGTGCTCGATCGCCATGTTCGTGGGGATCGCGACGATTGCTGAGTGCGGTTCCGCCTCGTGACGGGACTTAGTGAAGGGCGTCTCGCTCTGGCTCAGGGGCTTGTTCATGCGATACTCCTAGTGGCTCTTCCCCGGATGTCCGCACGATCTGGCCGCTGGTGCGGCTGAAGGTAAAGGCCCGTAAGGCGAAGGCCTAAACCTACCGGATGCAGCGGAGGTTTGATAGGGCCTGTCGTCACGACAGCAGTCTGGATTTGACGACACTAGCGGAAATCCCGCGTCTTCACCTTATCGTGTCCAGATAAAGGTCGGGAATGTAGATGTCGCGCGTGCGCAGTCCTTTGGGCGGCAAACCGGTTCAGTTCACCGTTCGGGTGGAACACAGGACCTTTCGCGATCTGCGTTCACCCGTTGAGCGGCAGGCCTGGCCGGTCGAGGCCGCCGGGCGAAAGCGTGAAGATCTCGCAGCCGCCGGCCGTGACACCGACGGTGTGTTCGTATTGCGCAGAAAGCGACCGGTCGCGGGTGACCGCCGTCCAGCCGTCGGCAAGCACCTTCACATGCGGACGCCCGAGATTGATCATTGGCTCGATCGTGAAGATCATGCCTTCGCGCAGCTCCGGACCCTCGTTGGCCCGGCCGTAATGCAGGATGTTCGGCGAATCGTGGAAGAGGCGGCCGACGCCATGGCCGCAGAAATCGCGGACGACCGAGCAGCGTTCGCTTTCTGCGTAGGTCTGGATCGCCTCGCCGATCGCGCCGGTGCGCGCGCCGGGGCGGACGGCGGCAATGCCGCGCATCAGCGCTTCATGCGTGACTTCGAGGAGACGTTCGGCGGCACGCTTGATCTGCCCGACCGGATACATGCGGCTGGAATCTCCGTGCCAGCCGTCGAGCACGAAGGTGACGTCGATATTGACGATATCGCCTTCGCGAAGCGGTTTTGCGTCCGGAATGCCGTGGCAGACGACATGGTTGATCGAGGTGCAGGTGGATTTGGTATAGCCGCGATAATTGAGCGTCGCCGGATGGGCGCCGTTGTCCATACCAAATTCGAAGACAAACCGATCGATCGCGTCGGTCGGAAGCCCCGGCCTGACGATCGCCGCGAGTTCGTCGAGGCAGCGGGCGGTCAACTGGCACGCCTTGCGCATGCTCTCGAAGGCCTCGGGACCATAGAGCCGGATGGCGCCGGTATTCTTCGGCGGCGCGGAGGAGGCTTCGATATAATTCACCATTGCAGGGCCTTAGCGGAGATTGTCCTCATCGTACATAATGCAGCTATGCCGCGTTCGTCCATCGCGATCAACCGCAACCACGAGATTTGTACCACTTCGATACGGTGCATCGGTATGCCTTTCCAGTCACGCGGTGGGCTTCACCCGTATCTTGCGTCTTGCGTTCCACTCAAACGGCGCGCTGGAAATTGCCGCGTTGAAGTGAAATATATGACGATTGCCGGCGCCCCGTTCGGCGGTTTTTTTCCGCAACTCGGCCTCTCTGCTCGGATGCCGCGCCTTATTGGGGCGCGGGGCTTTGGGATGAGCGGCTACCCAGTCCCG
This sequence comes from Rhizobium sp. USDA 4016, assembly GCF_056279705.1. NCBI lineage: Bacteria > Pseudomonadati > Pseudomonadota > Alphaproteobacteria > Hyphomicrobiales > Rhizobiaceae > Rhizobium > Rhizobium sp. USDA 4016. The sequence continues at coordinate 2,128,811 of NZ_JBWCCY010000004.1, read as the reverse complement.
GTCTTTGCGGGAGGAAGGGTGTAAAGCCGCACCAGCCGAGCACGTGCGGAAACACCGGCCAAGCACTGCTGCCCGACCGCCTCCCGAATGCCAGGTCTTGCGGATTTCCCTTCGCACCCGGCGCCGGTCCCGTCTCGGCGCGACGCCTCGCGGTGCATTCGTGACGGGACAGCGGCAGTATCGCATGGGTGCCAAGTGTGCCGATGAAATGGTGGCAGTGGCGCGCAAGTCTCACGAACATCTAATCGGACTTGGAGGAACTGGCGATCGTTGTTGAGATCGTTGCAGTCGCGGCGCTGCCGGATTAAGCCGAGACCGCTCGAATGCTTCTAACGGCAGCCAAAATACTTTTCGCAGCGAAACGGACATTGCGCAAATCGCGCTTACAGAACCGGATTTATTGACGACTTGCCCTAGCTTTGCTGATTGGACACTAGGAGACGCGGCGGGACATCATGAGCGAAACGCGACGCAAGCTGACCACCATCTTCTGCGCCGACGTGCAGGATTATACGCGCCTGATGGGTGCGGATGAGGAGGGCACGCTGGCGATGCTGAAGCGGTATCGCGATGCGATGTCGCGGCTCATCGCGTTGCACGGAGGGCGGGTGATCAATACCTGGGGCGACGGATTGATCGCCGATTTTCCGAGCGTCGTCGAGGCGGTGCGTGCGGCAGTCGACGTTCAGAACGAGCTCGCGGGCATGAACGCTACGCGGCCGGCTGACGGTCGCATGCTGTTCCGGATCGGCATCAATCTCGGGGATGTGATCGTCGAAGGCGCCGATCTCTATGGCGACGGAGTCAATATTGCCGCGCGGCTGCAGGCGTCTGCCACCGCCGGCGGGATCGTGATATCGAATACCGTCTACGACCAGGTCCGCAACAAGGTGGCCGTCGGTTTCGATTTTCTCGGGCCTTTGGTGGTGAAGAATGTCACGGAGCCCGTGCCGAGCTACGCCGTGCGCATCGGCGAAGGCATAAAGAGCGCCCCGCAGCCGGAGGCTGCAGCAAACCGACCGAAGGCTCCGGCAGTGACCAATTGGCCGCTTGGCGCAAAGGCTCGCAAGATGTTTGGTCTGCTCGCCTTGTTGAGCGCTGTGCTGGTTGTCATTAATCTTCTCTCCTGGCGGGGCATCTTCTGGGCGGCATGGCCGCTTCTGGCCTTTGCTGTCCTGACGGCAATGATATGGGTGCGGAACCAGAACCGCGTCGATCGGGGCATTGCCGCCCTCGGCGTCGCCGGGCTTGGCATGATCGCGATCAACCTTCTGTCGTGGCACGGGATATTCTGGGCGATATGGCCAGTTCTAGGGCTGGCCGCCGCTGCCGGCGTTCGGTGGGTGATGCGAAACTGACCCAAGAGTGCATTGGCCGTGAGTACGAGGCGGCGTTGCCAGTGCTTTCGAATTGCATGCCTTGCCGCGCGGCTCGATGATCGACGAAAGCCACCATGACAACGGAAAAGTTAGATCAGTTCCGGGACATCATTCTCAGCGAGTATCCGGACTTGGCGGCATCGACGTTCGAGCTCGCCCCGGTAGGCTGGGATTCGATCGCCGTTGACGTGGATGACCGGCTGATCTTCAAGTTTCCCCGCAATGAGGTCGCACAAAAGGCGCTTGTGAGGGAGGCCGCACTGCTTGCAGTCGTCCGGCCCAGGGTCACAATGGCCATCCCGGAGCTGCGCATTTTCGAGAGAGGCCGGCACCTGTTTTCTCTTCATGAGAAGCTGAGGGGCGAACATCTGCTTACGGCCGAATATGACAGGCTTCCGGAGGATGCGCGCCAGTGCCTTGGCGAGGCATTGGGGCAGTTTTACACCGAGCTTCACCGGCTCGACAAGGAGCAAATGGCGGATGCCGGCGCCGCGCCAATCGGCGCATGGCAAAGCCCTGCAACGCTTCGCGTCAAAGCCGTACCGGCCCTTCCGGTCGAACTTCGTGGCGTGGCAGAGGATATCATCGCAGGATTCGAGCGGCTTCCGCCCGATCCCCACGGACAGACCTATGGCTTTTTCGACGGCCATGGATGGAACATGGCTTTCGACCGTGTGCGGGGCCGCCTCAACGGCATCTACGATTTTGCTGATTCCGGCTTTGGTCCGGTCCACCAGGAGTTCATCTATTCGAACTTCATATCGCCGGATCTCACCGAGCGGATCGCTGCGGCTTATGAAAAGGCGTCGGGCCGGACGCTCGACCGGCGCCGTATCGCGATCCTCACCGGTATTCATAGGCTGTCGGAACTGGCAGAGCTACCGGACGATTCCCGCCATACTCCGGCAATGACCCGCCATACCGTGATATGGCTCGAGACGATGTCGGACCGCGGTTTCGCTGCGAGCTAATGGCGAAAGAGGCGGCGGAGACGATTTTCAGACAACGGAACCAAAGAACCGAGCCGCGATGCTGGCGACTTCGTCGTGAATAGACCGCCGATCGATGCCGTCGGCATCCGTGAAAATGTCCGGTGCCAGTTTCCTGCCTTGAGGCGTCGGTTCCGGCACAAAAACGTAATGGTCAACTCCGCCTTTGAGAATATCCAGCCCAGCGCCCGGCAGATGGCTGTGCAGCCAGCTGCAGCACTCCTGCGCAGGCGCGATGGTATCCGCATCACCGCCGACAATTCGAACCGGCTTTGCGATCCGCTTCAAGCTCTCGGCCGAAAAACCCAACACCGAGCGGCCAGGCGCAAGGACGAGGGCAGCATCAAATCGAGGGTCGCTATAGTCCTTTGATCTGCGGCTCCACGACGCGCGAAAAACGGCGCTGCGCTCCAGCAGGGGAGATATGTGGTCCGCCAGATCGGGAAACTCCCGCGGTCCACGGTGCGGACTCTTGATCGGGTTTGCAGATTCAAACTGGGAATAGGCCACGCGTGCGCCCATGAGCAACATAGCCGTGTAGGCACCGGCGGAAAAACCAGCGACGCAGGCGTGAGCGCTGATCATTCCGCCCAGTTGCCTTCGCCAGCTGCGATCGTCGAGCATTGCACTTATGTCGCTTGCCCGTTCCCAGAGGCAAAGGAAGCCTTCCGGTCTATGGGGTTCGGCACCGGTGTGGCCGTGATGATTGACGGCAAGGGCGACGAAGCCCCGCTGCGCCAGGCGATGGGCCAGCCATTCGAGACCGGCGGCAACTCCACCGGTGCCATGAGAGAGCAGCACGAGGGGATGGGGCCTCGCTGCCGGTTTAAGAGCCGCGTCACGCGCAACAGGCTTCAAACAAAACCAAGATGCGTCAGATACGGGCGTCTCGACTGCGCCGTCATCCGCAGGATACCAGGCCGCCCAGGAAAGAGGCCGGGGGCCGCTACCCTCCCAATTCGTCCTGTTCGCATCAAGGCAGAGGCCTTTTGCAAAGCCCACCGGCATCTCATTGCTCCAATTCGCCAGCTATCCCGTCGCGTCCTACTTTCGCAAGAAGATGGATCAAAGGCCATCCAGCCAGGCGAGGCGCTGCTTAGCTTCGTTTCGAAAACAGCGATGCGAGACTTGGACGTGGAGAGGGCGGGTTTTTCAGGCGCGGCACGACCACGAGGCGTTTGACTTCGCCGCGCTTGAAGGCGGCAAGGAAGCGGCGGTAGTCCTTGAACGAGACGCATCCGTTGGAATCGCCACGCTTGCCGAGCATGTAGGTGTGGGCGAGCAGGCCGACGCGACCGTGGATCTTCTGCGGGCCGCCGACGGGATGGAGGCGGATCGCCTCGACGCCATGGAACAGCGCTTCGCGCATGGCGAGGTCATAGGTGTGCGGCGGGGTGGGGCCGCGCATTTTCTTGTCGGCGTAGCGCGGCTTGTCGCGCATGGCGCCGAGGCCGGAATGGGCTTCGAGCTTGTCGCCGTTCGGCAGATAGACGATGCTGGCCTCGATATCGTAGATCGCCACCCCATTGCGGGCGCTCGGCATCAAGGCCGGCTTGGCGAATGCCGGCATCTCCTCGTCGTCATCTTCCGTTCGCGCATAGGCAAGAGCCGGTCCGGCTTCGGGCGCGTCGATCTTCGGCTTGCCGGGGCGTGCCATCGGCAGCGGAATATCGGTGCCAGGCGCCAGAACGAGGCCGAAAGGCTCGTCGGACGTTGCCGTTTCGGCGGAGGCGGTTTCGACAGGAGCGACGGCGGGTATCGGCTGGGCGGAAGGAAGCGTCGCCGCAAGCGCGAGGCTTGACGCCGGTTCAACCGGCTTGGCGGAGGCGGTCCGGATCGAATAATCAGGTGCCGGAAGTGCCGCAGGCGCGGTGACCGCCGGAACAGGTGCGGCGCTTGCAAGCACCTGCGCCTGCTGCTTCAGCGCTGCGGCCATCGCCGCGCTGTTGTTGCGCATGGCAAGCAGCGACAGGCCGCGGCGCTGCAAGAGGGCGACCATATCCTTGGAGGATTTCGGCGAGGGTTCGGCAACCATGCGGTCCGAAACCGTCGTCTTGCCCGGAAGGCGCGAGAACTTGCTGACGCGGATCAGCGGATGCGCAGGCGTGGCAACGTGCGGAGCCGGCTTTCGGGCGATCGCGACATCGGCGATCGTCGCAGCTGCGGGTTGCGGCATGGCGGAGGTGTGCATGGCCGCGATAGAGGCAATCGTCCAGGCGGACAGAGTGACCGCGATGCCAATTGCAGCAGTTCCGGATATGAGCCGGAGGGGTCTGGCTGAGCGAAAAAAAGCCCAGCCGAAAGGGTTGACGCTTTCATGCGCCTCAACAGCAAACGCCATACTACTCGGTTTCCCAACGCGTCACATTACCGGCGGCTTACGCGGAACGCCCCCGCCGGAGCCGGTAATGAAGCAAGAGGGCCAAAATGAGGCCCCGATGCGACTTGCCGACTACCGAGAAGCATGACGCACTATGGTAACTAATTCCTTTACGAGATTATCTGGCTGGCCGAAATGGCCCGGTTTGCCGGTTTTCGCGATGCGGGAACAAAGGAGCTGGCGCCGTCGCCGGCGAGCCTCATCGCCCTTCTTAATGAACGCGTTTGCCTTGCGAGGCGTGCCGTCATGCCCGCTCCATGACGTAGCTGCCCGGTGCTTCCTCGATGGCGTTGAGCGCCGTGCCGCCGGGTTTGCGCGCGGGCACGCGTTTAGCGTCCTTGGCTTCGATCCAGGCGTGCCAGTGCGGCCACCAGGAGCCGGGGTTTTCCTCGGCTTTGGCAAGCCAGGTATCGTAATCGCCCCTGGTCGGGCCGCCGGTCCAGAACTGGTATTTCTTCTTGTCGGGCGGGTTGACGACGCCGGCGATATGGCCGGAGCCGGCCAGCACGAAATCGACTTTTCCGCCGAAGAACCGGCTGCCGAGGAAGACGGAATTCGCAGGAGCGATATGGTCTTCGCGTGTCGCCAGATTGTAGACCGGGATCTTCACGTCCTTCAGCGATACGGTCTTGCCGCCAAGCATCATTTCGCCGGCGGTGAGCGCGTTCCTGAGATAGCAGTTGCGCAGGTAGAAGGCGTGGTTGGCGGCCGCCATGCGGGTGGAATCGGCATTCCAGAAGAGTAGGTCGAAGGGCATCGGCATTTCGCCCTTCAGGTAGTTGTTGACGAAATAGGGCCAGATCAGCTCGGAGGCACGCAGCATGTTGAAGGCGGTTGCCATCTTCGAGCCGTCGAGATAGCCGGTCGCCTGCATATGCGCCTCGAGTGCTTCCAGCTGCTCCTCGTCGACGAAGACCTTGAGGTCGCCCGCATGGGTGAAGTCGACCTGGGTGGTGAACAGCGTCGCCGTCTTGATGCGCTTGTTTTTCTCCTTGGCGTGCAGCGCCAGTGTTGCCGCAAGCAGCGTGCCGCCGACGCAATAGCCGACGCTATTCACATCCTTTTCATCGGTGGCCTTCTCGATCGTTTCCAGCGCGAAATCGATGCCCTCGCGGGCATAGGCCGTCCAATCCTTCCCGGCATGGCGGGCATCAGGGTTCACCCATGAGATGACGAAGACGGTATGGCCCTGGTCGACGCACCATTTGATGAAGGATTTCTGCGGGTTGAGGTCGAGAATATAGAATTTGTTGATCCACGGCGGGCAGATGAGGAGAGGGCGTTTCAGCACCGTATCCGTGGACGACTCGTACTGGATGATCTGACAGATGTCGTTCTGCGCGATCACCTTGCCGGGGGTCAGCGCCATGTCCCGGCCGACGGCGAATTTGGTCATGTCGGTTTGGCGCAGTTTCAGGTCGCCGCGGCCGGCCGCGATGTCCTCTGCCAGCATCTTCATGCCGCGCACCAGGTTTTCGCCGCTGGTCGCGATCGTTTCGCGGTAGAGCTGCGGGTTGGTGGCGACAAAATTGCTCGGCGAAAGGGCAGCGGTGATCTGCTTCACGTAGAAGCTCGCCTTATGCCTCGTATGCTCGTCGAGCCCCTCGGTCTGGGCGACGATTTTCTCTGCCCAGTCGGCGGTGATGAAATAGACCTGACGCAGGAAATCGAAGAAGGGGTTCTTCTGCCAGTCGGCGTCGGAAAAGCGCTTGTCCTTGCGCTCCGGCTCGGGTTCGCCAGCCTCGCCCTGCAACCGTTGCATCGAGCGCATCCAGACGCCGAAATAGCTGCTCATCAGCTGTGTTTGCGCCTCGAAAGTCCGGCGCGGATCGGACATCCAGTATTCGGTGACCTTGGAGAGCGTCTTGACCATGTCGGTCATCGGCGCGGCGAGCCGGTCGTTGATTTCCCCGCTCTTGCGCGGCGCAAGCCAGACGGACGCCGCCTTGCCGAGGTTTTCCAGGGCGCGGGCAATGTTCACCGCCATCGCCTCCGGATCCTTCAACACGTAAGGATCGAGATTCGGTTCGAAACCCGGGGTTTTCGTCTTCCCGCCATTTTCCTGCTTGCTGTCGGTCACGCGTCTCCTCCGGAGGCAGCAATCCTCTTGCAAATCGAGTTGTACATCGTCCCGGATCGAGAAAACAAGTTCAACGCAAGCGCGCTCGTGCTATTGCTTTGTTGCTGCGACAAATTTAACAGTCGCTGAGGCTTCAGGATTTGGAAGATCTGGCATGACGACGAACGGCATCTTAGGCATCGCACTCGCAACCCGCATGGCACTCGCTGCCGCGGCCGCAGCGATGACGCTTGCTGGATGCGCATACACGCCGGAGCAGAAGGCGGCCGCCGCGGCGCGCCGCGCGCCTCCGACGGCCGTCGTCATGACGCCGACCAAGGGCGAGGAGCCGGCACAAAGCGGCCTTGCCCATTATCCGGACGGCTATCCGAGCTTCGGCGCGCCGCTGACGGCAGCAAACGCCCAGATGAGCAACGAGGAAGCCGCAAGCTTGGGGCAGAAGCTTTCGGGACTCCGCGTCCAGCGCAAGGCAGGCACGATTTCGGAAGCCGAATATCAGCGGCGGGTGGCCGAATATCGCAAGCTTGCCGCCGAGCACGGCACAGACGCGCTCTCTGCAATCGGCAATTAAGCCTTGCCTTTCAGGCGATTTGGACGCAAAGCCTTCCGCAGCTGGCGGGAGACGCAATTTTCCCGATAATACGCGTCTGTGCGGCCTTTCGTCAAAGATTCGCCGCGGGACGAAAGTCTGATGAATACGGCGTTTGCGATTGTGAAGTTCGTGTCGCAGGCAGTCGGGAACAAACGAGCTTCGAGCGCGGTCATGGTGGCCGCATTTCCATGGGGAAAGAGATGGAAGAATTTCACAAAGTCCGGCGTTTGCCGCCTTACGTTTTCGAACAGGTCAACCGTTTGAAAGCGAGCGCGCGAGCGGGCGGCGCCGATATCATCGATCTCGGCATGGGAAATCCGGATCTCCCCACTCCAAAGGCGATCGTCGACAAACTGTGCGAGGTCGTCCAGGATCCGCGCACGCACCGCTATTCCTCCTCCAAGGGCATTCCCGGCCTTCGCCGGGCACAGGCCGCCTATTACGCCCGCCGTTTCGGCGTGAAGCTCAATCCGGATACGCAGGTCGTCGCGACCCTCGGCTCGAAGGAAGGCTTCGCCAACATGGCGCAGGCGATCACCGCGCCGGGCGACGTCATTCTCTGCCCGAACCCGACCTATCCGATCCATGCCTTCGGCTTCTTGATGGCGGGCGGTGTGATCCGTTCGATCCCGGTCGAGCCGGACGAGAACTTCTTCCAGCCGTTGGAGCGGGCCGTGCGCCACTCGATCCCGAAGCCCTTAGCGCTGGTCCTCAACTATCCGTCCAACCCGACGGCCCTTGTCGCGACGCTCGATTTCTACAAGGATGTCGTTGCCTTCGCGAAGAAGCACGACCTCATCGTGCTGTCGGACCTCGCCTATTCGGAAATCTACTTCGATGGCGAGCCGCCGCCGTCCGTCCTGCAGGTTCCTGGCGCCATGGATGTCACCGTCGAGTTCACCTCGATGTCGAAGACCTTCTCGATGCCCGGCTGGCGCATGGGTTTTGCGGTTGGCAACGAGCGGCTGATCGCGGCCCTGACGCGCGTCAAGTCCTACCTCGACTATGGCGCCTTCACGCCGATCCAGGTAGCGGCGACGCATGCGCTGAATGGCGACGGTTCCGACATCGCGGAAGTCCGCAACGTCTACAAGCGCCGCCGCGACGTGATGGTCGAGAGCTTCGGCAAGGCCGGTTTCGACGTGCCGCCGCCGGCAGCCACGATGTTTGCCTGGGCCAAGATCCCGGAAAAGTTCCGTCATCTCGGTTCGCTGGAATTCTCCAAGCTGCTCGTCGAAAAGGCCGATGTCGCGGTCGCACCGGGCGTCGGCTTCGGCGAGCAGGGCGATGATTACGTGCGTCTGGCGCTCGTGGAGAACGAGCATCGCATCCGCCAGGCCGCCCGCAACATCAAGAAGTTCCTGTCGACGGCCGACGAGACGATGCACAACGTCATCTCGCTCAACGCGCACCGCTGATATCTTCACACTTCAACGGCAGCCGCATTTCGGCGGCTGCCTCTCATAAAACACGCAGGATCGTTCCATGACAGACGCCCTCAAAATCGGCATTGCGGGCCTTGGCACCGTTGGTGCTTCGCTCGTCCGCATCATTCAGAGCCGCAGCAACGAGCTTGCTGCCACGTGCGGGCGGCCGATCCTGATTACGGGCGTTTCGGCTCGCGACAAGACCAAGGACCGCGGCCTTCATCTTGCCGGCGTCGAGTGGTTCGACCGGCCGGAAGACCTGGCTGAAAAAGGAGACATCGACCTTTTCGTCGAGCTCATCGGCGGCGCCAACGGCCCGGCCAACAGTTCGGTGCGCGCCGCTCTCGAACGTGGTCTCCATGTGGTGACGGCCAACAAGGCGCTGCTTGCCTATCACGGCGTCGAACTGGCGATGATCGCGGAAGAAAAGGGCACGCTGCTGAATTTCGAAGCGGCCGTGGCCGGCGGTATTCCCGTCATCAAGGCGCTGCGTGAATCGCTGACAGGCAACACGATTTCGCGCATCTACGGCATCATGAACGGAACCTGCAACTACATCCTGACCAAGATGGAGAAGGAAGGCCTCTCCTTTGCAGATTGCCTGAAGGAAGCACAGCGTCTCGGCTACGCTGAAGCCGATCCGGCCTTCGACATCGAGGGCAATGATACGGCGCACAAGCTCTCGATCCTGACGACGCTTGCCTTCGGCAACCAGATCGCGGCTGACGACATCTACCTCGAAGGCATAACGAATATTTCGATCGAGGATATCCATGCGGCGGCCGAGCTCGGCTATCGCATCAAGCTGCTCGGCGTCGCACAGCGCACCGATACCGGCATCGAACAGCGCGTGCACCCGACCATGGTGCCTGTCGATTCGGTCATCGCCCAGGTGGACGGCGTCACCAACGCTGTGGCGATCGAGTCCGATATTCTCGGCGAACTGCTGATGGTTGGCCCGGGTGCCGGCGGCAATGCGACTGCATCCTCGGTGCTTGGCGATATTGCCGACATCGCCAAGAGCCAGCCTGGCGCGCAGCGTGTACCGGTTCTCGGCCATCCGGCAAAGGCGTTGGAGTCCTACCGCAAGGCCCGGATGAAGAGCCATGAAGGCGGCTACTTCATCCGCCTGACGGTGCTTGACCGCACCGGCGTTTTTGCAAGCGTCGCGACGCGCATGGCGGAAAACCACATTTCACTGGAATCCATTGTGCAGCGGTCGCAGCAGCACCTGGCGCCGTCGCACCACCAGACGATCATCCTCGTCACCCACGCGACGATGGAGGATTCCGTGCGCAAGGCTGTTGCTGCTATCAAGGGCGAAGGCTACCTCGTCGGCGAACCGCAGGTGATCCGCATCGAGCGTCCCAAAGAAGATTGAGAACCCATCTTCCTTAAAAGAACTGATGAGCGAGGCGGCCGGGGCATTCTCGTCCACAGCTAACATGCGCCTTGGCGTCCAAAATCGTTGTGTGCTCCACCAAAGCCACATAAATCTTCCGACAGCGCCCCGGTCCCGGGGCGGTGACAAGCGATGGGCGATCAGAGGGGCGTTGTGGATATAGCCGCCGATCCGGTACAGCGGGCATTCCTGGGGGTGGAGAAATCCGTCCTCGATAACCGCTGGGTGTCGCGCCTGGATCAGGCGGGACAGAACCGCGCGCTTGCGATATCCCAGGTGCACGGCCTGCCGGATTTGATTGCGCGCGTGCTTGCCGGGCGGGGCGTCGGGGTCGACGAGGCCCTGGAATTTCTCGATCCGACGATCCGCAGCCTAATGCCTGATCCCTATACGCTGACGGATTGCGAGAAGGCGGCCAGACGCCTGGTCGAGGCAATCCGGCGCGGCGAGAACGTTGCGATCTTCGGCGACTATGACGTCGATGGCGCGGCTTCCTCGGCGCTGATGTACCGTTTTCTCACGCATTTCGGCGTGAAGGCCAATATCTATATTCCCGATCGCATCTTCGAAGGCTACGGACCCAATCCGGCGGCGATCGATCAGCTGATCGACAACGGCGCGCAGCTGATCGTGACGGTCGATTGTGGCTCGACCAGCCACGAAGCTCTGGGGGCTGCCGAAAAGCGGAATATCGACGTCGTCGTCATCGATCACCACCAGGTGACACATGATCTGCCGCACTGCCATGCTCTGGTGAACCCGAACCGCGAGGACGATCTTTCGGGGCAGGGGCATCTCTGCGCTGCGGGTGTCGTCTTCCTGGTACTAGTCGCGGCGCTGAGGCTGCTGCGCGAGGCGGGCGACAAGCGAATTCCGGCGATCGACTTGCTGCAATGGCTGGACATCGTGGCGCTGGCGACGGTCTGCGATGTCGTGCCGCTCAAGGGGCTGAACCGGGCCTATGTCGTCAAGGGCCTGGTCGCCGCGCGCCACCAGAGCAATGCCGGGCTCACGGCACTTTTTCGCAAGGCGGGCCTTTCCGGGCCGCGGTGACGCCCTATCATTTCGGCTTCCTCATCGGTCCGCGCATCAATGCCGGCGGCCGCATCGGCGACGCGGCACTCGGCAGCAGGCTTCTGACGCTGGACGATACCGGCGAGGCGGAGGTCATCGCCCAGCGGCTGGACGAACTCAACCGCGAGCGCCAGGCGATGGAAGCGGCGATGCTGCAGGAGGCCGAGGCGGAGGCGCTTGCCGAGTATGGAGACGGCGAGGGCGCTTCGGTGATCGTCACCGCACGGGACAAGTGGCATCCGGGCATCGTCGGCCTGCTGGCTGCGCGGCTGAAGGAGAAATTCAAGCGTCCGTCCTTCGCCATCGCCTTCGACCCGTCGGGCCGCGGAACGGGCTCCGGCCGCTCGATCAACGGTTTCGACATGGGCAGGATGGTGCGCGCGGCGGTCGACGAAGGCCTGCTCCTCAAGGGCGGCGGACATGCGATGGCTGCGGGCTTGACCGTCGATCGCGATAAGCTCGGAGCCTTGCGCAACTTCTTTACAGAACGTGCCGAAAAAACCGTGGCGGCGTTGGTCGCCAACGAAACGCTGAAGATCGACGGCGCGATCGGCGCCAGCGGTGCCACGATCGAATTGATCGACCGGCTGGAAACGGCCGGGCCCTACGGCTCGGGGCATTCGCAGCCGATCTTCGCAGTGCCCGCGCATCGCCTGCGCGACGCGCGGATGGTCGGCGAGAAACATGTGAAGGTAACGCTGGAGGCGATGGACGGCTCCCGCCTCGACGGCATCGCTTTCCGGGCCGCGGACACCTCGCTTGGCAACCTCCTGCTCAATTCCCGCGGGGCGAACCTGCATGTCGCGGGAATGCTGGGCGCCGAGCATTATCAGGGCGCGCGACGCATCCAGCTGCGTGTCTGCGACGCGGCGCCAGCGCGGTAGTCACCGAGCGGCTCACCAGTCGGAGGAGAGCTTCGTCAGATATTGACCGTAGGCGCTCTTGCCGAGCCTTTCGGCGAGCTTGGCGAGGTCATCCTGCGAGATGTATCCCATGCGCCAGGCGACTTCCTCGGGACAGGCGATCTTGAAGCCCTGGCGTTTCTCCAGCGTGCTGACGAAACCTGCGGCGTCGAGCAGGCTGTCCGGTGTGCCGGTGTCGAGCCAGGCATAGCCTCGGCCCATCAGTTCCACGAAGAGCTGTCCGCGCTCGAGATAGGTGCGGTTGACATCGGTGATCTCCAATTCACCGCGCGGTGATGGCTTCAGATTGGCGGCGATATCGACCACCTGCTGGTCGTAGAAATAGAGGCCGGTCACCGCCCAGTTCGATTTCGGCTCATTGGGCTTCTCCTCGATCGACAGCGCATTCATGTTCGCATCGAAGCCCACGACGCCGTAGCGTTGCGGATCGGTGACGTGATAGGCGAAGACCGTCGCGCCTTGAAGGCGGCTCGTGCCGGATTTCATGATTTCCGGCAGGCCGTGGCCATAGAAGATGTTGTCGCCGAGGACGAGTGCCGAGGTGTCGCCATGCACGAAGTCGGCGCCGATGATGAAAGCCTGGGCGAGGCCGTCCGGGCTTGGCTGCACGGCATAGGTCAGCGAAATGCCCCATTGCGATCCGTCGCCGAGAAGGCGCTTGAAGGCTTCGACGTCATGCGGCGTGGTGATGATCATGAGGTCCCGGATGCCGGCGAGCATCAGCGTCGTCAGCGGATAGTAGATCATCGGCTTGTCGTAGACCGGCATCAGCTGTTTCGAGACGGCCTGGGTGATCGGGTGCAAACGAGTTCCGGTACCCCCCGCCAGAATAATCCCCTTCATGTCACCTCCCTAAAAGCTTTTGTTAAAAATGACTTGCATGACAATCCTCATGGATTGCTTCCAGTCCGGTAGGCGGATTCCGTATATGCTGGCGAGCTTGTCGCCACTGAGGCGCGAATTGGCGGGACGCTTCGCCGGGGTCGGATAGTCCGCCGCCGTGATGCGTTCGACGCGAATGCTCTTGCCGCCGGATTTGTGAAGTTCGGCGAATATTCCCTCGGCGAAATCCGCCCAGCTCGCTTCGCCGCTGCCGGTCAAGTGAAAGGTGCCGCGGAGCGATGGTGCCGGATCCGTGACGAGGCGGGATGCGATCGCAAGGATCGCCTCGGCGATGTCGAGCGCAGACGTCGGGCATCCGGTCTGGTCGGCGACGACGCTGAGATGATCGCGCGTCTCGGAAAGCCGCAGCATCGTTTTCAGGAAATTGGCGCCGAAGGGCGAATAGACCCAGGCGGTACGCAGGATCACGTGATTTGGGTTTGCCGCCGCCACGGCCCGTTCACCCGCAAGCTTCGACTGCCCGTAGACGGAGATCGGCCCGGTCATATCCTCTTCAGTATAGGCTGACGGCTTGTCGCCACTGAAGACATAGTCGGTCGAAATGTGGATGACGGGCACACCGATCCGTGCGGCAGCTTCGGCAACCGCCGCAGCACCTGCCGCGTTGACGGCAAAAGCGAGGTCGGGCTCGCTCTCGGCCCTGTCGACCGCCGTATAGGCTGCAGCCGAGACGATGACATCGGGATGCACGAGCGAAAAGGCGGCTGCAACGCTGGCGGGGTCGGCAAGGTCCATGTCCGGACGCCCGACTGTGATGATTTCGACGCCCTTCTCGGCTCCGCGTCTCATCAGCGACTGGACGGCCTGGCCTTGTTTGCCGGTGACGGCAATGCGCATCGCTATCGCCCCTTGAAGACGCCGAGGCGTTCGCCGGAATAGACGTTTTCGCGCAGCGGCCGCCACCACCATTCATTTTGGAGATACCAGTGTACGGTCTTCTCGATGCCGGTTTCGAAGGTCTCTTCGGCCTTCCAGTCGAGTTCGCCTTCGAGCTTGGAGGCATCGATCGCGTAGCGTGCGTCGTGTCCGGGGCGGTCGGTGACGTTGGTGATCAGCTGCGCATGCGGGCCATTGTCCTTGTAGACGCCGTCGAGGATGGCGCAGATGCGTTGAACGACATCGATGTTCCGGCGCTCATTGCGGCCGCCGACATTATATTTTTCGCCCGGGCGGCCTCGGGAGGCGATGGTGTAGAGCGCGCGGGCGTGGTCTTCGACGTAGAGCCAGTCGCGGACATTGGCGCCGTTGCCGTAGACCGGCAGCGGCTTGCCTTCCAGCGCATTCAGGATCATCAGCGGAATGAGCTTTTCCGGGAAGTGGTAGGGACCGTAGTTGTTGGAGCAGTTGGAGACGACGACCGGCAGGCCGTAGGTGCGGTGCCAGGCGATCGCCAGATGGTCGCTTGCCGCCTTGGAGGCGGAGTAGGGCGAGGACGGATCATAGGGCGTCGCCTCCTCGAAAAGACCCTCGTCGCCGAGCGAGCCGTAGACTTCGTCCGTCGAGACATGCAGGAAGCGGAAGGCACTCTTTCCACGGGCGTCAAGGTCCTCCCAATAATGCCGCGCGATATCCAGCAGGCTGAACGTCCCGACGATGTTGGTCTGGATGAAATCGGCAGCGCCCGAGATCGAGCGGTCGACATGGCTTTCGGCGGCGAGATGCATGACGATGTCCGGGCGGAAGGAGGCGAATGCTTCCTGGATCTTGGCGCGGTCGCAGATGTCGGCGCGCAGGAACTGGTAGTTCGGCGCCGATTCGACGGACGTCAGTGATTCCAGATTGCCGGCATAGGTCAGCTTGTCGACATTCAGCACCTCGGCGCCGATATCGCCGACGAGATGGCGCACCAGTGCCGATCCGATGAAGCCCGCTCCGCCCGTGACCAGTATGCGCATCGTCGATCAATCCTTGGTTTGTTTTGCTGAATAAGAAAAGTGGTTAGGCAAGTCGGCGAGCCTCGGCAGCGTCCTGTCCTTGTCGGACAGCACCATGGCTTTCTCGTCGACCGGCCAGCGGATGCCGATCGCTGGGTCGTTCCAGGCAATGCCGCGATCATGCTGCGGGTTGTAGGGAGCGGTCACCTTGTAGTTGATGACGCTGTTGGGCTCGAGCGTGGCAAATCCATGCGCGAAGCCGGGCGGCACCCAGAGCTGAGTGCCATTTTCCGGCGAGAGCTCCTGAGAGAGCCAGTTGCCGAAGCTCGGTGAGCCGGTGCGGATATCGACGACGACATCCATGATCCGGCCGGCGAGGCAGCGCACCAGCTTGCCCTGTGCGAAGGGCGGTATCTGGAAATGCAGTCCCCTGACGGTGCCGGGCTCAGCCGAAAGCGATTCATTGTCCTGGATGAAGGTGACGTCGGCCACATTTTCTCGGAACCAGGCATCCTTGAACACCTCGGAAAAGTAGCCGCGGTGATCGCCGAAGCGTGGCGGCGTGATCGCGACGATGCCCTCGATGGCCGTGGTCTCAATACGCATGACGCACCTTTTCTGCGGTTTTCATCGAGCGTCGGCCTTCATGACGCTCATCAGCATGTCCGCCTGCGAGCGGCTTTGCATTGCCGCAAAACCCTTTGCGGCAATGGTATCGCGCTCATCGGCGTCTGCGATCAGCTTGTGGCAGCGCTCGATCAAGGCGTCATAGGGCTCGATCGCCAGACCGCCGATGAACGGCTGGAGGTCCGGATCGCGGATGTCGCCTTCGGTCAGCACGCAGACGCAGTTGGCGAGCAGATAGGAAATGCGCACGATCTCGAACACGCCGCTCGCATAATGATGGATGTTGATGACGATCTTGGCGCGGGCAATGGCCGCATCGCGTTCCGCACCATAGATGTTGAAGAGATGTGCGACCTTCAGCCCGCCCTGTTCCAGAGCCTTCAGGATATGGTGGCGGCGCTCGTTCATCGAGCCGTAAAACAGCACGTCGATGTCCTTGACGGGGGCGTGCTTTATCTGGCTGAGGCAGCGGCTGTAACCGATTTCGAGCACGCCGGCGTGTTCAATGCCCTTGGCGGCGAGGTTTTCCCGGTTGCGCGGGCTGTAGTCGAGAACCGGCAGCGACTTCAGGATCGAGGTGTAGCGCGAATTGATCCAGATGCTTTCTTCGGAGACCTGCTCGAGATTGATGACGACGCTGTCCTTCGGTAGGTGTCCAACGATTTCGGCAGAAAGAAGATTGCCCCCGTAGATGATCGGCGCACGACCCGCGAAAGCGTTCATGTCGCGGACGATCGGTGCGGAGCCACCGAGTTCCTCGAAGGCGCCCTGCAGGCCGAGCGCGACCTCGTCGAAGGCGTGGCTATGGTTGTAATTGGCGGGTGTCACGATCCAGATGCAATGACGGTCCTTGTGCGCCTGCCATCCGCCGGCAAAGGGCTGTATTGCGTTGCGGAGTGGCTGCTCGATCTTCGGCGCCACGGGCATTTCGGCATGTCCCGCTTGCTGCTTCGCCGGGGCGGTGCCAGAAGGCTGCGGAGCATCGGCGCGCATCAATTCGCGGCCACCGATGAACTGGCCGCGCGGCATCCAGGCCGGCGGGTCGTCGGCGCCCCAGATGAGATGCGGCTGCTTGATCAGCGGCTGGCGGCCCTCTTGCCAGGAAGTCAGGAGAGCTTGGTCGCGGCTTTGCAGAAAGGCTTCCTTGGCGGCGAAGAGGCTATGCAGCATGCGGCCGAGGCGGACGCCGAACTTCCACTCGAAATCGGCGACTGTCGGTACGAAGGCGGTGATCTTCAATCCGGAGGCGGCAGCCTCCTGGACATAAAGCCCGAGCAGACGCTCGATCACGAAGGGACGCATATTCGCATTGGCATCGCGTGAATAGTGGGCCGCACCTGCATAGGCGGTGCCCGCCGCCGTGCCGAGACGCGCTTCGTTTTCCAGCGATTCGAGAATGCGTTCGCAAAAGGCGAAATACCCGAACCAGAATTTCCGGTTGCCGCAGAAATAGTTGCAGAACATGAAGGCCGTCTTGTCCTGCGGCGGCGCGATTGGATGACCGAGCTTCTGGATATGCAGGAAGATCGGCTCCATGCCGGGATGACCGCCGAGCAGAGAATGTTCCCAGACATTGCTGTAGATTGCCGCATGGCCGATCAGCGGATTGTAGAGATAGGCATCCGCACCTTCCGCCCTGGCCCTTTCCGCCTCGGTGACGAAGGAGGGGAAGCTGGTGACGGACTTCATCTCGAATTTGCTGGAAAGGAGCCCCCAGAACACGTCGTCGCCAAGGCCGATCGCCTCGTGATGGTGATGCAGGATGCGGAAGAGCTCGTATTCGCGGGTCGAAGCCTGCGTATTGAATGAGATGTCGAGCGGCACTGCGGCTTTGTCAAGCTGGCCGCGCTGCGTAGGATCGAGATAAGGCTGATAGATAATGACCGATCCGGTGCTGGCAGCTTTTTCCGTGAGAAACGCCAGATCAGGAAGGCCGGCCGGCAGAGCGGAAATGGGCTGATTGATCGTCAAGGCATCGTCCTTCGCACATGGCTGCCGTCTCTGTGATCCACGAACGGCATTCGGGCTTGTTTGGGTGCCGACTATTGGACGTGAAGCTTGCGCCACACTGTTCGCGCGGACTTTCGCTGGTCAGCTTGGGAACAGGTTGAAGCATGATGTTGGACCAAGCCCACTTTGCGCGATATGCCCAACCTCTGGACGGCGGTCATGAAAAACGAGAAGATCTTTGTAACGAGACCCAGTCTGCCGCCGCTCGAGGAATTCATTCCATCGCTGGAAGCGATCTGGAACAACCGCATCCTGACCAATGGCGGACCGTTTCATCAGCAATTGGAGCAGGAACTCTGCAGCCATCTCGGTGTGAAGCATATCAGTCTGTTCTCCAACGCCACCGTTGCATTGCTGACTGCACTTCAGGCACTCCGCATCACCGGCGAGGTCATCACCACGCCTTATTCCTTCGTGGCCACCTCGCATTCGCTTCTCTGGAACGGCGTGAAACCCGTCTTCGTCGATATCGATCCGGTGACGCTCAATCTCGATCCGGCAAAGATCGAGGCGGCGATCACGCAACAGACGACGGCGATCATGCCGGTGCATTGCTACGGCCACCCTTGCGACGTCGACGCGATCCAGAAGATCGCCGATCTCTACAATCTCAAGGTCATCTATGACGCCGCCCATGCCTTCGGCGTGGAAGACGAGCGGGGAAGCGTTCTCAACCACGGCGACCTTTCCGTCCTGAGCTTCCATGCGACGAAGGTCTTCAACACATTCGAAGGCGGGGCGATCATCTGCCCGGACGCGAAGACGAAGACCCGGATCGACCAGCTGAAGAACTTCGGTTACGTCGATGAAGTGACCGTGGTGGCGCCGGGCACGAACGGCAAGATGAGCGAATTCAACGCCGCGCTCGGCTTGCTGCAACTGAAATACATCAAACTCGCGCTCGAACGCCGCGAGGTGATCGACCGCGCCTATCGCGAGCGGCTTCGCGGCGTTGCAGGCATCGAATGCCTGGACCGTTCCGGCGAGACCGTCTCCAACTTCTCCTATTTCCCGATCCTCGTACGCCCTGGCTATCCCATCTCGCGCGACGGACTGTATGAGAGGTTGAAGGAGAACGGCATTCACCCGCGCCGCTACTTCTATCCGCTGATTTCGAGCTTCTCGATGTATCGCAGTCTGCCGTCCGCGCAGCCATCGAACCTGCCGGTCGCAACCGAAGCCGCCCAGCAGGTGCTTTGCCTTCCCATTTATCCGGACATGGAGATGGAGATCGTCGATAAGGTCTGCGCGCTGATCGAGTCGGCCTAAGAACACGATATTCTGGCGGCTGCAGATCGAAAGACCTGCGGCGCGAGATCGCTCGCAATAGCCGGCCAGTGACCTCATTTGTTTTCAGACGTTAAGAGCAGCTCTGCCTCAGCGATTGGCGCCGCGATGCAAATTGCTATTCATTGGCGGCTGCTCATACGGAAGCGGCGTGACCATTGATCACGCCGCTTCCGGTTACTTTCATAGGGCGCTTGGCCAGAGCGCCAGTTGCGGGGCCCGGATTTCGACCCGTTCCGCAACCGAGCGACGTACGCCTTGCGGCTCAATCTCGACCCAGCGGTTTTCAAGTCGCGAGCATTCGATTGCTTCCAGCAGCCGCAGCCCTTCCTCTGCCTCCTCGAGTCCGAGCACGTAGGGATGGGCAAGGCGTGTGGTCTTTGCCTTGCATTGCAACAGGGCATCGGCAAGGTCTGCATAGTAATTCGCGAAGGCTTCTATGAAGCCTGACGGATGGCCTGCCTTGAAGCGCTCATAGCGCGTATCATTGGCGATCATGATGTCCGGGCTGGCGCGATCGAGGATCTGCTTGCGGCCATTGCGGTCGTAGAAGTAGGCGACCTCGGGGACTTCCTGGTGCCATTCGATCGATGCCTTGGAGCCGTAGAGCCGCACTCGCAGGCCGTTGCGTTGCCCGAGCGCGGTCTTGCCGTACCACATGCTGCAGTGCAGGCCGCCGGCACAGCGCACGAGCGCGTGGACATTGTCGAGCACCTGCGGAAAGTTGCCGAAACTCTGGCTGGTTGCGCAGACTTCTTCCGGCTTCCGCTGCGTCAGGAAATATAGAAGCGAATGCACATGAACGCCGAGATCGAGCGAGACCGTTGGCACGACACCGTCGTGCAAGCGCCAATCCTGCGGTGTCATCGGCGTCCCGTCGCGGCGGAAACGGAGGAAGGTCTCCTGCGGCATCTCGATATGAATCTGCTGCAGCTCGCCGAAAATGCCGTGCTCGACCATGCTGCGGATTTCGCGAAGCATGGGATATCCCGTGTAGTTGTAGGTAACGGCCAGAAATGCTCCGTTCGCGCGGGCTCCGCCGATCATACGGGCTTCGGCGCTCGAACCGGCAAGTGCCTTCTCGCAGATCACCGAGACGCCCGCCTCGAGCGCTGCGACGACCTGCTTCGTATGCTGCTGCGTGGGCGTGAGCACGACAAGGGCGTCGATATTGCCGGCCTCCTTGGCAAGCAGGGTATCGAAGTCGGCATGGCAATGCTCCGGCAGGATGCGATACTGCCGCGCCGTCTCGCGATTGATGTCGTCGTGGCGGCTGAAGCAACCGGCGACGAGGTCGAATTTCTGATCAAGCTCGATTGCATCGCGATGGGCGCGACCCACGGCAGAATTGACGGCGCCGCCTAGAAAAGCGAGGCGCAGCTTCTCCGGTACTCCCTGTCTTGAGCGGATCATGCGAGATCTCCTTGCATCGTTTGAAAAGAAATGAATGTCTTGAAGTCCGGCGTCACCTTCAGCATCTCGTCGCGCGTCTCGAAGCGCGCGTAGAGGATGGCGAGCTTGTCGAACGGCGCCGAGTTCATCGGCTTGCCGGTGGTCTTGAGCTGCGCGATGCGGACATCGGACGACGGAATGGAGTGCGAGAAGGAAAACGGCGTCGACGGCGTATCGGAGGTGATGGTGTGGCGCCCGAAGAACCGCGGCGGCTCGAAGCGCGGCGTGACCGAGAATGCCTCGCCGAGCAACAGCGTTATGACGAGATCGGCATAATCGATGCCGAGAGACTGGTCGACGAGCGAGCCATAAAGATCGCCGGGGCAGCGCCGCATGCATTCGATGATCCAGACATCGTCGCCATTCGACAAAAACTGCGTGTGGATCAGGCCGTCCTGCAGTCTTAGCAGCTTGACGACGCGCGCCATGATGGCGCGCGTCTTCGAGCGAACGGTTTCGAAAAGGCGTGAGGGATGGTTCGATGAATCGACCTGGTACGGATAGACCGTGCAATATTCATCGACGAAGACGTCGAACGCGATCTCCTGATCCTTGATGAAGGCGGAATGGCTGTGCAGGCTGCCTTCGATGAATTCCTCGATGACGACCTCAGCAGAGCGTGAGTTCCGTCGGGCATCGGCGACGGCTGCGGCAAGTTCCGTTCGGTCGAAAACCTTCGTGACGCCGCGGCCGCTGAAACTGTCGCTCGGCTTCACCAGCAGCGGATAGCGCAGCGACCCGGTCTCGATTGGCGAATCGCCCTGCAGGCGCACGGAGCGCGGGGCAGGGATATCGTTCCGCTCGGTAAAGCGACGGAATGCCTGCTTCGTGTGAATGATAGTTGCGGTTTCCATCGAATCGAAGCGGGGAAATCCGAGTTTTCCGGCAACGAAAGTGGTCGACATGTAGGCGACGTCATTGCCCGTCGGCACGATGAAGTCGAAATCGCCGTTCTCGACGAGGCAAAGCAGCGCGTTCGGATCGCTGTAATCTATGAAATGCGATTGATCCGCATGCGCATGGCAGGGTTCATCCGGCCGGTTTCCGCAGACGGAAATATGCAAGCCGCGCCTTTTCAAAGCGAATAGAAGAGGAACTGCGCTGAAGTTACTGCCGACGAGCAATGCTCTCTTGGTCATTCTCAAATCCATTCCACGCATCCCTGGATGGGTCAGATGCGCTGCACATTGGCCTGTTGGAACGCACAGCCCGTAACAGGGTGTGCAGTCCCACTGCGTCCGTTTTCGATATGCGAAGACAAAACGGACGCGATAGCGAGAGTCATAGGATGCGGGCGTTACCTGAGGCTTGCCGCCTGGAGGTCTGGGTGGCGTCCGTGTTCAACCCCGTGTCGCTGCCTTGTTTGTGGGAAGCAGACGGGCCGCCTTGTTAAGCCGAGTACCATCTCATACGCTTTCAGCCGTGATTCCAACGTCCGCATCGCCAAAGATGCAGACTGCAGCTGCGAAAAGAGACACCGCGCAATGAATGAAAAACTGCCTGATCTGATTGAAGGCGAGCGTATCTTCTTCCAAAAGGTGTTCGAACGGCAGTCCCGCGCGACAATGGAGATGCGTGAGCAATGGCGCGCGGAAACGATTCTTCAGCGAAGAAGACGCGTGTCGTCGGAGATCTACGACCTGCTTGGCGGGGTGGTGAAATACGGTCCCTTCAAGGGGCTTTCGCTTGCGAAGAACAACTGGTGGGGCGGCGGCGACTTCGGGTCGATGCTCTTGGGCCTCTATGAGAAGGAAATATTGGATTTCCTGTTCTCCGAAAGATTGGCTGGCTTTGAGAGCTTCGTCGATGTCGGGGCCGCCGATGGATACTATGCGATCGGCATGCTTCGGTCGGGCCGGGTGAAAAACGCCGTCTGCTTCGAGCTGAGCGAGGAAGGGCAGCGCACCATTGCATCGAATGCCGAGTCGAATTCCGTGTCGGACAGGATCGAAATATTCGGGGCCGCAGACAGGCTGTTTTATGAAAAGCTCAGCCATCTTGATCTGGCGAAAACAGTCGTCCTCGTTGACGCCGAGGGTGCGGAATTCGAAATCTTCGACGTCGCCTCTTTGGCGGCCCTCAAACAGGCGACGATCGTCATCGAGATCCACAATTGGGTTGAGGATTTCTGGGACAAATACACCCGTTTCCTCACCTCGGCCGCAGCGCTTTTCAATGTCGATTTCATTGCTCCTGCAGTCAGGGATCTGACGCAGTTTCCGGAATTGAACGATTTCACCGACGACAACCGTTACCTCATTTGCTCCGAGGGGCGGCCAAACGTTATGCGCTTCATGGTCTTGACGTCCAGGGGCTGATTGCGCCGAGAGCGCACCAAACGCTCCAGCCTGTCATTCAGGCACGGCATTGCCTTCCAATTTTGCCGATACTCCGACCGAGCTCCAGAAGTCCCGGGTGAAGAGATAGCCGAATTCCTTTTCCTCGCGCTCCATTTTGAGCTTGGCATTCAGGATATCGTGCAGCTTCGGCAAATTGTAATAGGGAACCGACGGCAGCAGGTGGTGCTCGGCGTGGTAGTTCATGTTGGCATAGAAGAATGCGACCGGTGCCGGCAGATTGACCGTTCTTGAAAAAAGAAGCGCGCTTTCGTCCTTGTGGTCTTCAAGACCGACGTGTTGCGCAAGCGCCAGGACGCGATTCGGGAGTGATCCGACGAACGGCGTGACGAAAAACATGAGAGCGAGCGCAGGCGACCGCGTCACCAGGAAAAACAGCACCAGGCAGATGGCGTTGAGCGCAAGCATAGAGATCGCATCGGATTGCGCCGCGCGCCGTTCGGGGGGCATCAGTTTCAGTCGGACGCCCTTGCCGAAATACGCTTCGTAGCCGAAGGCATTGCAGAGTGCATAGAGGATCCGCCTGCAAAGGCTTTGATAATCAAGCAGGACGAGCCGCGCTGCGCCCAGCAAGTCGAGCGGAAAATCGCGATAGATTTCGCTGTCATCCTCATGGAAAGTGGAAGCGTGGTGGAACTGATGGCTTTTTTCGAAATAACTCGGATTGTTCCAGGTCACATAGGAAAACAGCTTGAAGAACAGAGTGTTCAGCCATTTTCTGCTGAAGACCTTCTTGTGAAACAGCTCATGGCCGATGCCGGCATAGCCGGCGAACTGCAATAGGACGGCGTTAAGATAAAAAGCTGCGAAAGCAAGCGCGGGATAGCCGCCTTCCCATGCGCGGACCATCGCGAAAAGCAGGCCGGCATGGATACCGATCCTGAGCGCGAGGTGGGAATAAGCGATCCGGTCGTTCGGTGCCGTGAGTTCCCGGAACTCGTCCTTCGTCAACAGGCTGCCGATTTTGATCTCGCTAGCACCCATGATCAGAGCTCTATGTTGACCAGCGCAAAGGCTACAAGGCTGTTTGCGACATGGAAGACCACCTGCGATTTCGAGAACTCCGCCAAATAGTCGGTGACGTCCCCGTGGATCTTGGAATTGTAGTCATGCCAGACGATGACGCCGCGTTTGACGATGCCGAATGCGTTTTCCGTATCCGCCCGGACGATCTGGTGCTCATGCCCGCCATCGATGAAGATCATCTCGGCCGACTGGAAGGCCTCCTTGAATTTGATCGTCGTCGAGTCTTCCTTAACGAGCCTGAGACGCTTCCTTTGCGCCTCGGTGATCGACGCGAGATAGGCCTCGCCGTCGATTTCCTGGCGCTTGCGGAGATAGTCGTCATTCTGCTCGGCGGACGACAAGGCGCTGCGCTCGTCAGTCTCGGCTAGATGCGCCGTGAGGCCCTTCGGCAAGTCGATGGAGACCACGTCGCAGTCTTCCGGCGTGTTTTCGATGAAAAGGCGTGTGGTGAAACCTTTGTACGTGCCGATCTCGATGATCTTGCGGGGCGTCACGATCTTGGCGAGCAGCACCAGGACAACCTGGTCGACAAGCGTGATGCTGCCGATTTCAATCGGCGGCAGGCTGGCGGTATACTCTTTGGCGATCTTCAATTCATCGGCGAGTTCCAAAAGCGCGCGCAATTTCAGTTCGTAGATTCCCGATTTCGCGGCAAGCGCAGAGCGTAACGTCGCGGCACTTTCAATGAGCTTTGGCATCCCTGATCCCGTGATTCCATCCATTGTGATTTAATCCTTTGCGATTTCTATTGCGCCTGCATGGGACTTAGAGACGCGTGCTGATGCGGGCGATCCGTTCATCCAGTTCCGGGAACAATCCTCTCCAGTAGGAATAGTGATTGATGAGGTTCCGATGGGCGATGGGTAGATCGGAGGGCTGCAGGTAGCCCTTCTCGATCGCGAGATCGAGCACTTCCTCGTAGTAGGTGATCGAGTAGATGAAATAGCGGTTGGCCGCCGGATTGGACTGCGAATTGGAGTGCTGGCGGAAATAGGAGAGGGGCATGGGATGCCCGACGATCGCCCCGCGGAGGGAGAGCCCAACCCAGGACGAAAGATCGAGCGGTCCGGAAATGATGCCGTCCACGACCTTGAAAAGACCGAAACGGCCGGATTCATCGAAGCAATCGGCCCTTCGCATGAGCACCGACGAGAATTCGCCAAGCAGATTATGATGCTTGACGGCGGTGATGCGAATGAAGTCGCGGCCCTCGATCACCTTCAGAGAGCCTTCGACCATCAATCCGTTGCCGAGATTCGTGACCTGGTTCCGCTCGTCGATGAAATAGCGCGGGGAAAACGCAAGTTTCGTCCCTCTGTTCTGTGTGGCTTCAAGTGCCTGAAGCAGGTACTGGATGCAGAACGGATTGAGGACGTCGTCGTCGAAGAGATATTTGATATACTCGCCGCTGGCGAGCCCGGCGAGCCGTATGACGTTTTTGTACTCGGCAGGATCCGGATTGCGGCTGTACTGGACAACGCCTGAGTATCTTTGGCAAATCTTCTCGATTGCATCCGTCGGGCAATCGTCGGAGACAATGATTTCCGTGTCATCGAAACTTTGCGCGATCGCGCTTTTCAGCGCGAGTTCAAAGAAATCGGGCTTGTAGGCCGGTATACAGATCGACACGCGCGGCAAATGTTTCTCCCTTCAGGTACCCCTCTCAAGCCGTTTGAAACGTCTGCCCGTTCCGCCGGCAAGAGCGGTGGTCGGCGCTCCGAAGGACCGAAGCAGACCCGCTTGCCATGCTCATAGAGCGCGGACTTTACGCGAGGCTTGCGGACGTCCAGGCGGTAGGGAAGACCCGCATGGCTGGCCCGGCGATAAAACTGTATTTGAGAGGAGAAAATGGCACGCCCTAGGGGAGTCGAACCCCTCTTCCCAGAATGAAAATCTGGTGTCCTAACCGATAGACGAAGGGCGCTCCTTCGTGGTGGCGCCCTTATAGTCAGCACTTTTGTGCGCCGCAAGCGGCAAAACGCGAAAAATTTGCGATCGCGCAGATTTTTTCGAGGCTTGTGGAAAAGACGGTCGTTGCAGTGTCGGGACGAACAAATCATCCTGCGCGGCTTTGTTCAACCATCCATAGATGTGGCGCCGTCATCATTTCGGACTTGTCGGCGGCAATATCTTGCCCTGCAATACCGTCGGCGCTTGCTTCGCTCGGCGCGAGGGCGCTCGCCGCAAAGTTGTCCCCGGCCTGCCCCGGATCATGAATAGTCGCTCGAACATTTTCGCCTAAATAACCATATGATTTTGTTTGATAAATTTGGTACGCCCTACG
The DNA here is from genome assembly GCF_056279705.1 of Rhizobium sp. USDA 4016. Lineage (NCBI taxonomy): Bacteria > Pseudomonadati > Pseudomonadota > Alphaproteobacteria > Hyphomicrobiales > Rhizobiaceae > Rhizobium > Rhizobium sp. USDA 4016. The sequence goes on along the minus strand of NZ_JBWCCY010000004.1, from coordinate 2,102,745 downwards.
AGAGTCGAACTCGTCTTTACAGAATGAGAATCTGTCGTCCTAACCGATAGACGAAGGGCGCGTCGTGTCGGGTGCAGATAGGAACACTCGACCGCTTTCTCAAGCGTACTGATAAATAGACACATTGAAAAGAAAAATGGCACGCCCTGGCCCGCGCCTCTCGCCCCCCGCGTGAAGGAGCTTGCGCGCTGCCGAGCTCTTCGGCCGTCTCCAAAAGGATACGCAAACGACATGCCATGCCGCCGAACCGTGGAAGTAGGATGCTCCCGAGCGAAATCATGGCCGTTACAGGGGGTAAGAATATTGCAGGAGTGCAGACGTATTCGGGCCGCGAACTCAACGAAGGAACCAGTTATAAGGGAAACTCGCCGAATTGCGTTTCTGATAGTTGAAAAGGGTTGGGGTGCCGGGGAGCCCGCCTTTTTGCGGGGCCGGGGTAAATGTTTACCCGTGGTGCTACCCGAAACTGTCCGACTTGCCGATTTTGTCGATGGATTGATGGCACGCCCTAGGGGAGTCGAACCCCTCTTCCCAGAATGAAAATCTGGTGTCCTAACCGATAGACGAAGGGCGCTTCCTTCGTGGTGGCGCCCTTATAGTCAGGCGCTTTGGATCCCGCAAGCGGGAATTTCGGATTTCTTTCAAAAAAATGACAGGAAATCAGAGCCTGTGTGGGAGGCCGATTATCCGAGCTGAATCAATAGGCTGCCGACTGTTCCTTTAACGGGATGCTGCGGCGTTGCCGCCACGTGATGCGGGAAACCGCGCTGCCGTCAGATGGCTCTTGCGTTCGGTGTCCTGGTACGTCCGGCGCCACAGCTCCAGTTCCAGTCGCGGCTTTTACCGGTGTCGAGATGGACCGATTCGGTGTGGCAATAGGTGCCGACGCCGCCGCGGTTCGGCAGCGATCGGATAAAGGCGGCGATATCCCATTTGGACACGCCGTCGATCTTGATATCGGCGGCATCGCAGGTCTTGTGCATCGATTCTTCGGCGCCGCCGACCATGCGGTTATGCCCCGCGTCGCGATATCCGGAGGTGACGATGACCGGCTTGCCGAAATGGGTTTCGACCGCCTTGATGACATTGAGCATCCCGGGCTTAAAGCAGCCGACTTCGACATTGCCATTTTGGATGTGCAGGCCGTTCGGTGCCACGCGCGTCATGCCCGGCAGAGACGCCTTCTCAAGGAGCCCGGCGAGACCGCCGACGAGGTTCTGCTTTGGAGCGGCATAGAGCGCATTCATCGACCCGCCTTGCAGGTTACCCGTCGCGAGCGATGTCGTCTGATAGGCAGGTGCAAGCCTTGTGCTGGTTTTTTCGGAGGATTGCTGCGGCAGAAGCATCTCGCCGCCCTGTGCCGGCTGGGCGGGCGGCGGCGGCGCGCTGAAGACGCTGCTGCGCGCGGCATCGATGCCTCGAACGGGTGCATAGGCGTTGGCGTCCGCCGGCTGTATGATCGTTGAGGTCGTGTTGTTCTGCGGCCTCGCCGGTTGGGCGGAAAATATGCTCATGGCGTTCGCATTGATGCGGCTTGGCTGCATCGCCAAGCCGCCGATATTGGCGGGCTGCGTGGCCGCAGTGCCGGCGGATATGGCGGCGGCGTCGGTATCCTGCGCTGCCGCCGTCTGCTGCGCGTTCGACACATTCGTGACCATCGGATCACGATAGGCGCCGTTGGCGGTTTTGCCCGGCGTGTTCCCGGCAAGCTGCTCGGCTGAAGGATCGGCAGCCACGGCAGCTGCGGAATCGAGGGCCTTCTGGTTCGAGACGCAGCCCGACAGCGCAACCGCGGCAACAGCGATGAGAAGCGCGCCCGTGGCGGGCATTCGCTTTTGGAGAATGAGCAAGCGACGGTCTCCGTTGGTGCGGAGAACGATTCAACCGTGTCGTCTTCCGCTTCGAGTCGGCCGGAGAGTGCCTACCGGGCGGGCTTGCGGCAAGCGCGAAGCGGGCGCGGCGGCCCGAAATCGCAAAAACCGCAAGCCTCGCAAAAGCCTCAGCTTACCAGGCGCCGGTATTGCCCATCGAAAGCCACGGCTCGGCCGCCGGAAGGCTGCCGTTCTTCTGCAGGATTTCGATGGAAATCCCATCCGGCGAACGAACGAAGGCCATGCGGCCGTCGCGTGGTGGACGGTTGATGGTGATGTCATTGTCCATCAGATGCCGGCAGGTCGCATAGACGTCGTCAACCTCGTAGGCGAGGTGGCCGAAGTTGCGTCCGCCGGTATATTCCTCGGGATCCCAATTGTAGGTAAGTTCGAGGCAGGGGGCGCCATTTTTCTCTGCATTTGTGATATCCTCGTTTGCGGCGAGGAAAACCAGGGTAAAACGGCCGCTTTCGTTTTCGGAGCGCCGGATTTCCTTCAGGCCGAACAGCGTGCAGTAGAAATGCAGGGAGGCATCCAGATCCTTCACGCGGATCATAGTGTGGAGATAACGCATTCTATTTCCTCTCTAAAATGTGGGAGCTGCTTCGTTATGTGGCGGGGGGTCAGCTTCGGGCAAGGCATGCGACTAAAATGAGCAGTTGGGAATAACCGAAAACAGGACTTGCGCTTATCCGTTACCAAGATGTTAATCTTGATTTCAAGAATCAGTTAACCGTAACAGTGTGACGCGTATTGAGGGGCTGGCGACATGGCTGACAGGATTTCATCGAAGGAATTCACCGATATCGACGAGCTGTCCGGGGATGCCGTCGACCTCGTTGAAATCACCGGTGTCGTCAAGTGGTTCGATGTCGCCAAGGGCTTCGGCTTCATTGTCCCGGACAACGGCATGCAGGATGTCCTGCTGCACGTAACCTGCCTTCGCCGCGACGGTTACCAGACGATCCTCGAGGGCACGCGCATCGTCGCGCTGATCCAACGCCGCGAGCGCGGCTATCAGGCCTTCAAGATTCTCTCCATGGACCAGTCGACCGCCGTCCATCCGTCACAGCTGCCGCCGGTGCGCACCCACGTGCAGGTCACCCCGACGAGCGGCCTCGAGCGGGCACTGGTGAAGTGGTTCAACCGCACGAAGGGCTTCGGCTTCTTGACGCGCGGCGAGGGTACGGAAGATATCTTCGTGCATATGGAAACGCTTCGCCGCTTTGGCCTGACGGAGCTTCGCCCCGGCCAGGTCGTCCTCGTCCGCTACGGCGATGGCGACAAGGGCTTGATGGCAGCCGAAATCCACCCGGATATGCCAAGCCCGGCAAGCCGGTCGCACTGATGCCTCGCGGCATGGCAATGCAGGCCATCAAAGGCGCCTTTCTGGCGCTTTTTTTCATCCTGGCCGTCTCCGCCTTTGCCCAGCAGCAACCGCATTTCGACAAGGAGCCGTTGGTGATCCAGACTGCCTCCGGTAGGATGCTGAATTTCACGGTGGAGATTGCCGCCAGCAATGAGCAGCGGCAGTACGGCCTGATGTTCCGCAAGGAAATGGCCGAGGATGCCGGAATGATCTTCGACTTCGGCCAGCCGCGGCGGGTGACCATGTGGATGGAGAACACCATCTTGCCGCTCGACATGCTCTTCATCGATAGCGGCGGCACCATCCGCCACATCAAGGAAAATGCCGTGCCCTATTCGAGGGCGATCATTGATTCGATGGGTGAGGTGAAATACGTCGTCGAGCTGAATGCCGGCATCGTCAGGAAATTCGAAATCAAGGTCGGCGACAAGGTCGCAAGCGCCACGGTGACGAGGAAAAAGTAGCGGCGCGCCGAAGCGTCCGCCCGATCTCTCTCTTAGAATTACTGCTTTCTCACCGGTTTGGCCTTGGCCTGGATCAATCGCTCCATGAACAGCGCCATCTTGCGCTTGATGGTGCCGTAGGTGCCGAGTTCGAAGTCACAGTGATAGCAGGTGATGATGTCGCTATCGAGCGGCTGCGGGCGCGGAAAGTTCATCCGGGTCTTGCCGCACTTGGGGCAGGGGACTTCAACTTGCATTTACGGCTCCTGCGCAGGGCCATTGGCCGTCTGCGAAGACAACATTTTTTGAAAGGATGGTCGGAGTGGAGAGATTCGAACTCCCGACCCTCTGGTCCCAAACCAGATGCGCTACCAGACTGCGCTACACTCCGTGAGAGGGGGCAATACACGCTTCACCCCGGCCCCGCAATATCTAATTCGCGTCTTCCCCGTCTTCAACACGGCATTGTCGTTTCAATCACCAAGCCCTCCGGCGGGCTGGATCCTGGCTTGCGGCGCAAGCATTCCCCTCAGTTGGCTTTTTTCTTGAAAGTGGAGGGATTCGCGGCTAAGCAAAATTCATCTCTTCGCGTTATAGAGGCGATGAAGACCATTCCGGAGACGGGGTGGAAGGGTAAGTTACAGCGGGTCAGGCCCGCATATCCGGAGGCGTGCAGCTGATGTCTGCCAAGATCTACCGTCCAGCCAAGACCGCCATGCAGTCCGGCAAGGCGAAGACGCATCTTTGGGTGCTCGAATTCGATCAGGAGCAGCCGCGCAAGATCGATCCCATTATGGGCTACACGTCCTCCGGCGATATGCGCCAGCAGGTGAGGCTGACCTTCGAGACGCAGGAACTGGCGGAAGCCTATGCCAAGCGCAACGGCATAGAATACCGCGTGATCGCGCCGAAGGAACCTGCTCGCCAGACAGTCGCTTATCCTGATAATTTCCGCTATACCCGCACGCAGCCCTGGACGCATTGAGCGCTCAGGCATGCCGCTTCTCGCCGCTGCACGGACGCAGCGGCCGGATGGCCCCTTAGCTCAGCTGGATAGAGCACCTGCCTTCTAAGCAGGTTGTCGCAGGTTCGAGTCCTGCAGGGGTCGCCAAACCATCCAAGTTATTGATTTTATTATAGGTGCGACCACGTAGGGCCAAAGGTGCGACCTACATTCTGTTCGACAGGCGTTCCGACGCGCCTCGCGCCAACTTCTTCTTGTCGGCTTCCTTCGTATAGATTTCGGCCATCGCCAAGCGCGACCAGCCAAACATTGCCATCAGCTCGTGAGCCGTTGCGCCTTCGTCGGCGGCTATCGTTGCTCCCGCCTTGCGCAACCCATGCGCTCTGCACTCTACCGGCAATCCCGCTGCCAATAGCCGGAATGGATGCAGCGTTCAATGGCTGCTTCGGGTGCTGCCTGACGCCCGCAACTCCACCGTCACCTTCTCCCGGCATCCGTTACCTCCTAGTTTGGCGCGGCGGCTGCGGTTTCGCCCGGCGGCAAGATCCGGAACATAAAGGTCGAAACCTTCTCCCCTGGCTTGAAAGGACCAGGTACCTGATGGCTTACCGGTTTCAGGCTTTGAAGGAATGCTGCAATCGATGTCACGTCTTCTTTGGTGAGCTGCGCGAATGCATGCCACGGCATGATTGGCGCCAGGGCGCGACCGTCGGGCCGTTGCCCGGTCTGAATCGCAGTCACGATCTGATCCCTGGTCCAGCTGCCGATGCCGGTCTCCTTATCAGACGTAATGTTGGGGCTGACGAAAACACCTTCCCCCGGGATTTCAAAACCGACATCCGAGCCGCCCAGAAATCGCGAGCTGTCCGGTTTTCCGAAGAAATATCCCGGTGTGTGGCAGTCGTTGCAGCCGCCGATCGTGACGAGATATTCGCCGCGCGCAATCTGCGTATCGTCGGCAGCAGCTGCCATGGACGGCTGAAGACCCAATGCAGAGGCGGCTAAAAACGCGAACCGAGCGCTCAATCGAAACACCTTACCCTCCGTGACTTACCTCACAACTGGAAACGAACTGAATAACACGACGAACCTGCTCTATATATTAGCCATTTGGAATTATCGATTGCGCAGAAGAGGTCCGCTATTTCAGGCAGCGTCACGACCATTCAGGAGGATCTTCCGGAAATGCGAAAGGTCACCGATGATGTTCAGCGTTGGAAGCTGATGGGGATCGGCACGCTTGCCGACATCGGCATCGGCGGCGCAGACGCGATCCGGCGGATAGGGCGATTATTCTTGGACGGTAGTGCCATACGACGAAGGGCTACCTCGTCGCCACTAGCGTTTACTAGTCAACAAGAGACCTAGGATACTCGGGGGCGGGCGGCGCGCAAACCTCATCGAGCCTCCCCACGATGGCACCCGGCGAACTCATGCCGGAACTGACGAGGGCGATGGCCTGCGTTAGCGCAGCCTGGCCGTGTTCGCTTTTGACATCGACATGATTTCTCTCTGACCAACGGCCGACTACGGACGTTATCAGTTCAATCTCATCATCGGTAAAGGAAATTAATTCGAAAAGAGACATAGCAGCTCTCCTATTTCAGGCAAGAGCAGATCGTCTCTCAAGCGGCCCGGGGCACCCGGTTGAAATTGTCGGACCGATAAATAAGAATACGCTTAAATGCACCATAAGGCAAACGAAGCCATCTTTTTGTTTGTCCAGCGCCGGCCGCATGGGAGTCTTCGAAGGTCAACCGGACTGCCGAACGTGTAAGTTGCCGGCACAGCCGGCGCTCCTTCGCCTTCACATTCGCTCCTTCATTAAAAAAGAGCCCCGCCGAAGCGGGGCTAGTTGTTGACGTCGGAGAGGAACGTCGGATGACGTGACGTTCAAAAGATGAACGCCTGATAGGGATCATGGTTTCCGTACGCAAACAGACCGATGCGCGAAGAATTGAGGCGGACCGCACGGCCACGTGCAAGGGGCTAAAGCACGGTTACAGGAGATTTGGCAGCGCGATCCATTCAGCCGAACATCCGAGGCGGTTGAATGTTCCTACTCGTCCGCTTCAAACTCCCGATCAGCAATTTCATCATCAAGGACCTGTGCCGAATTCATTCGACCGGTTCTCCGCGTAGAAATCGCTGTTCAGCCATATTTAGATCTTTGTCGGGCACGCATTTCGGCAGCCATCCGTAGTCTATGAAGGAAGGCGCGTATGTTACGCCTCGCTCGCGATCCGGCTTCACTCCAACTTGCCATTGAAGAAGAGCCTCGTCCAAGGAGCCTTTTCTTGCATCCGAGGCGAACGCAATTAAAAGCCTTCGTCCTTGGATTGCAGCTAAACCCAGCGCGCGTCAGGTCGCGCGTCAGATCTTGAGCCGTCTTGGACCAGTCGCCTCCGGTCCTTTCCATTAGTGAGCCGGTGCTGTCGATCATCGCCGGGCGATCGAGCGGATTGCCTCCTGGTTGCTCAGCATCTCGTAGAGATTGCACACGTTTCCCTCCCTCGGCTCCCAATGGCCGCGTTTCGAAACTTCGTCTGTGTCGATGAACTGGCCGTTCCAGCGTGTTTGAAATTCTGAGGCAGCTTCGCGAGCCGAGAAGCAAAAGACAAGATAGGTGTCGCCGTCGAGATGTTCGTGATACTGCCTGCACCTGCTATCGATCCGCAGACATGACGACAGGACCTCGCCACGAGGCCTTTGCATTGGCCATCTGCTGGCGCGGCACAAAGCTCCATGTACGGCGCGGTACGAAGCCGCGTTCATGGCGCTCCTGCAGCAGCGGAACGAGAGGAGCGCAGCATGAGGGAGCGCTTGAACTCACTTCATCGTCGGCGGAAACTCTTTTGGAGGCGGGGTTGGATTCGGAATTTCTTCCGGCGGCAAATCCGGAATGGGCTCTTCGATGGGCGGTTCGGGAACATCGGGCGGCCGATCAGGAACCGGCCGAGGCTTTGGGCTTGGCGTCGGCTCAGGCGGAATGGTCGTCATGGAGGGCTCCCTTCTATGGTCCCAAACCATTCCAGCGTTGATTTGTTCCTGCGACCGTCAGTGAACGACAGTGATCACCGGAATGCCAGCTTCCTCGGCCGCTCGGATGAGTGCAGATCTCGCCTCTGCCGGCGACGTCGTTCCGTGCAACGCCTCCAAACACGTCTTAACGGCCACGAGGTATTCCTCGCCATCGTCGAGGGGCCAAGACGCGAACAGGGCGTCTGCAGCGTCTCTCAGCGACTTCACCAACCTGTATTTTTCAGAGCCATTCATCACCAGCATCAGCGGCGCGAACGCTCCGAATTTGTGCCAGTTCATTACACTTGAACTCCTAGCGCCAAACACATTAGTAACTGTGCAAGAGTCGTGCCGTTTGGGGTGGCAGCATGAGCGTCTACCGTGACGGGCAGGTTCTTGGCAGTGTTAGCGCCCAAGATGGACACGTCACCCGAAGTAGAAAAACGATCGTTCTTAATTCCAGGTTGGCAGTGGTCTCGTCGGCTTCCCCCGCGAAACCGAGCTCAACAGAAGGCTTGAAGCCTCCATCCCTCATGCTCGCTGCGATCGTAGACAATGCTAGCCAGTCAAATGCTTGAATGGGAAGGTGTCAGACGACTGCTGACATTCATCGGACGGCCAACAGACCTGGTCTCAGGCATTCGAAAGAGCCATTACTCAGCTAGCGGGCGATGCAAGGCCGCGCGACAGGGCCCTTTACATGAACTGGATACCCGGCCGTTTTAAATCGGATCATTTGAAAGCGGGCGGGGTGGGCTCCGTGGCGGACATCCAGTGTACCCACACACGGACCCCGCGATCCTTCAGTGTATCGAAGATTCGCCTGGTTGGCGTGCCGGCCGTCGTGACCTCATCATAAGTCCCGTCGTCGAGAACTTTCACTTCTTTCAGCGTCGGCAAGTCGAGCAGTGCTTCGATGCGGTCTATCCCGGTACTGAGCCTCAGGTTTTCCAATCTCTGGAATGATAGAAGCGGGCGCACGTCGACCTTTCCGATCATCGAGATTGCGGAAAAGCTTCTGAGGTTCCTGCAAAGCTCGATACCTGACAGGTCCTTCACGTCGAAGACATCGTCCTCGCCGTCCCAGAAATACCAGGCGAACCGATAAGCCGTTCCTCCGTCGTCGAACGCGATCTCCTCCACGGCGGCCAGAAGCTCGTCAGTCAGCGGATATCGCTCCAGATAGTCCTGTGCCTCGGGAATGATTTCGTAGCCTTCATCCTCGAGATCGACTGCGCGTCCCAAGACGTTGCTCGCGAGCTGTGCCGGGGTGCCGAGATCGATCTGCTTCGCGTCGAGAAGCGAAGACAGCACGACGAGCTTGAGGTTTGGGTCCGCAAAGGGCGCTCCGGCCATGCCCACGGCCGCCGGATAAGATGGTTCCGTCGGTTCCGGATATTCCGCCGCAGGGTTGGAGAAGCCGATTTCGTTGACGGTCTCGAGGGTGAGGCGGACACGCAGAGTGTAGCCCTCGGGAAACCGTCGCACGCCCATGCGCACGCCTCGCATCAATGGATTGTCGTCTCCGATTTCGAGAGACGACACGGCGGCGCGCACCTGCTCGATCGTCATTCCCATGGTGAGCTCCGACCGGGTGCCGGAAGCGATGGTCGTAGTCGACCATGCCGATCAACCCGTTCCGATCGATCCATACGACGAACCCGTGGCTGTTCTCGAGCAGGTCGAGAGCGTCGAGCTTCGCGGATTTGACGAGTGACATGATGGCTGCGGCGCGCTCACCGCCTGTGTCCGATCCGCTGAACAGCCAAGAGGGATTGCTTCCGGCCCAAGCGGCCACTCCAATGTCTTCAACGGGTGGAAAGTGGCTATTGCATCAGCGGCGGCGAGGGAGGATTGTCGACTAGGTCAGCGTACACAGGGGGCATTCGAATGGCCGCTTATCTTATCGCAGACATAGAGGTCCACGACGCTCAGGCGTATGAGGAATACAAGAGGAGGGCGTCGTCGACGGTCAAGCAGTTCGGTGGGCGCTACCTGGCTCGTGGCGGAGACCAGGAGGTCCTTGAAGGAAGTTGGATGCCAACGAGGCTTGTCCTGCTGGAGTTTCCTGACATGGCGACGCTGCAGGCATGGTACAGCTCAAGCGAGTACGCCATCGCCAAGCCGTTCCGCCTCGCCAATGCATGCAGCTGTTTAGTCGCCTTGGAGGGCGTGTGAACACCGCGTGCTTGCAAGACTTGCTTTTCTCTCTGCGCCATTGATCTGCCGCGTTCGAAGCAATGCAGCGGTAGTATCCGCATCGAAGTACGAGCCGCGACCTTCGTCGATTGCGGCCAAAGGTCCCGAAGTGGGACAATCCGGAAGTGGACCGGACCGTCTACCCCCTGAACCCAGAGTGGCCATTGAACTGCATTCGAATCTTGCACTGTGCAAGCTAGGGGAATGGCAGGCCCCCGAGAACGGGTGCACATCCCTAAGGCCCGCTACTGGGACGCAGAGCACCGATCGACTGGTTCAATCGTTGCGACAATGCGCTCTATCGCCGCTGCTAGGGAGATCGTGCCGCGCCGGTGCTCGCTACCGTCCTGGCGCATGAACAGGCCGTTGGCGATGCCCTCATACATACCGAGAAGCGCGTCCGCCACCTCGGTGGGCACGCCTTCCTCGGCAAGAAGCGCGACGCGACCCTCCGGCGGGACGAGCATCGGCACCACCGGGCGGTCGAGAACCTCCGCGAAGGCCGATGCCACATCACCGGCGCTCCAGTCTTCCGGTCCGGCCAGTTCCACGACGCGCTTCCCGGTCCAGTCCTCGCAGAGCAGGGCTGCCGCAGTGCGCCCGACATCGATCGTGCTCACCATTGGAATCTCCTGAGAGGGTTCGAGGAAGGTCGGGAGCAGGCCTTCGGACACGGTGGTTCCTGCCACCTCGCTCCACGTCTCGACAAAATAGGCTGATCGCAGGAAGGCGGTCGCCGGTGCCACGCCGGCAAGCCGCGCCTCGAACCTGTTGAGGGTGGCGATGACGCCAGTGCCCGAAGCATGCTGCGCTCCGATCGACGACAGGACAACGGCCTTGGCCAGATGCGCCCGCCGTGCTGCCTCGGCAAGCGCAGCACCGAGTTCGTCCGTGCATGCATACGGATCACCGCTCACCGGCGGGGGATTGAGCAGGAACGCGCCCGACGCGCCTTTCAGTGCATCGGCCAAGGCCTCGGTATCCTCGATGTTCGCGACGGCGACCGCCGCGCCGAGAGCCGTCCATTTTTCACCCTGTTCCGGGTGACGCACGACGACACGCACGGCCTCGCCGTGTTCGATGAGGGCGCGCGCTGTCTCGCCACCAGCGCGCCCATTTGCTCCAAGCACAACATACATGACTTCTTCTCCGTCATTGGTTGGTCGATCGAAAGACGATAGACGGGGGATTTCCATGCGTCCAATGCATGAGGTATATAGTCAGTATGCGTGAAATGGATTTACGTCAGATCGATCTCAACCTGCTGGTGGCGCTCGATGCGCTGCTGGCCGAAATGAACGTCACACGGGCAGCCCACCGGCTTGGCATGAGCCAGCCGGCCGCAAGCCGTGCTTTGGGGCGATTGCGCGCTGTTTGCGGACGCGCTCCTGGTCAACGGGCCGGGTGGTTACGTCCTCAGCGCCCGCGCTGAGGAGGTGCGCCCCGTTTTGCGCCGGATACTGGCCGGCATCGGCGAGATGCTGGAGGCGATTCCGTTCGATCCCGCGACGGCGATGGGTCAAGTTCGGCTTCTGATGCCCGATCTTCAGGCCGCCGCGCTCGCGCCGCATTTGCTCGCCCGCCTCGCACGCGAGGCACCGCTTGATCTTGACATTGTCGCGCCGGGCGCGAACGGAATCGAAGCGCTGGAGCACGATGACGCGGATGCGATGGTGGCGCTGATCGACGAAGCACCCGCCGGCATCCGCCGCCGCCGCCTCTATGACGAAAAACTTGTGACATTGATGCGCGCGGATCATCCGGCCGCTGTCGGAAAACTCACGCTCGACCGCTTTCTGGCGCTCGAGCATATCGTGGTCAGTGTCACCGGCGTCGGGCCTGCGCCCGTCGATGAGGTGCTTGCGCTCATGGGGCGGAAGCGAAGGGTGAAGCTGCGCGTGCCGAACTTCTTTGCAGCGGTGGAGATAGCCGCCCGCTCAGACCTGATCATGACCCTGCCCTCGAGCCTGGCGCGATCCGCCGCCGACATGAGGCGCTTCGTGTCGCGGCCGCCGCCCCTTGAGCTTGGGAGCTTCACGATGAGTCTCGCCTGGCACGCGCGTCAGCAGGACATTCCCAGGCACATCTGGTTGAGGCGCGCCATTGTCGCGGCGGCGGCGGATATGTCATCGGCCGCTGAATCGCACCGCTGAGTCCGCGTTCGAGACCTGATGGCGGGCACCCTTCGGCCCGAAGCAGTCAGCCAATCCACCGCCCGATGTGGGTGTGGTGGCTGCCGAGTTGGAGGTAGCATATCCATAAAAAGATTCGCTTTGCAGCCGGTGCTTGCTATCCTCGCCGGCCTAACAGCCGCATTGGAGAGCCATCATGTTCATTAGAACGATCGAACCCGATGAGGCAACGGGCGAAATCGCATCGCTTTACGATGCCGAGAAAAAATCAATGGGCCGCGTGATGCAGGCGACGCAATGCTGGTCCGCCCGCCCCGACGTTATTGTTCCAATTGAGAACTTGCTGCATCAGATACGAGATGGCTTTTCACTCGGTCTCTTGAACTTTCGACTGATCACCTTCGTTGCGGCCCAGCATGTCCCTTCAAGCTACTGCTCTCACGTATACTTCCGCGGCCTTCTGAGATGCTCGGCAGGGAGCAGGCGCTGGCGGTTCGAAGAGATTACCGGAACGCCGGACTTGACGATCAGCAGGTCGAGATGCTCGCCTACGCGGAGCAGATTACCCGCGATGCATCGCAGATAACCGAAGCCAATATTCAGCGGCTGCGGGAACGCGGCTTCACCGATGCCAACATAGCCGACGTCGCATTGGCCGCCTCGTTCCGCAGCTTCATGAGCCGCTATTTCGATGCGGTGGGTGCCACGGTCGAGCCTGAGTTTCTCGATGACGATCCAGCGGTCAGAGAAGAAATGGCAATCGGTCGAAAGTAGTACGCAAATGGGATAGCCTGGCACTGGCTCGCGATTGATGCTGGGGCTGCTTTTGGCGCGCTTTGCGGCCGACCCGACTGGGAGCTGAATGTTCGGTACCGCTATGTCAACTTGTCGGGCAGGTATGACGGTCCGTCCGGTTGAATTCCGGACGAACCTGTTTGTGTCAGCCTTGGCGATTGGGCGACAGCCAGTGGCGATGGAGTGCCTCCACGTCGCCGCTAGTCAAGATTGGCATCGCCTTCCTCAACTGGGCATCAGACCAATCCCACCACTTCATTTCGAGCAGCAATTCAATTTTCCTATCCTCGAAACGCTTGCGGATTGGTTTGGCGGGATTGCCTCCAACTATGGTGTACGGTTCGACATCACGTGTTACCACTGCACGCGTTCCGAGCAATGCTCCATCGCCAACTTTGACACCAGGCATGACGACAACCTCAGAGCCGATCCAGACATCGTTGCCGACCACGGTGTCGCCGCTTGGCAGGTATCCGTTTTCCGCTCCGCTGAATTCGGGTACCTCCGGCATCCAGAAAAATGGAAACGTGCTGATCCATTCATGACGGTGCCCCTGATTACCTGCCATAATGAAGGCAGCGCCCGACCCGATTGAGCAGAAGCTCCCGATTACGAGCTTATCGGCTCCCACTTCGTCCAAAAGGTAGCGGGCGCAATCGTCAAAGCTGTGGCCATGGTAGTAGCCCGAATAATAGCTGTATCGCCCAACGATTATGTTGGGATTTGTGACCTGCTTGTCGAGCGTAATGCCCTTGAAAGGGCTTTCAAAATAGTTGTTCATCGATGTTCTCTCTACATACGCTTCCTGATCGCTTGCGCCATGGCAAACGGATGCAAGGCGAGAAGCCGTTCAGACTCTCGCTGAGCTCCTCGCGTTAGCGCGGGAGCACGATGTAGGGGGTACTCGATGCGTTGATCATGCCGACTTCATATCGCAAAAACTCTTGTAAGCCAACGACGGCAATTAGCGCTTTCCGGAAGTGATCGCTCGACCGCTTTCGGCCAGACCTGGGGAGGCGAGTCAGAGTGCCTGCCATGGCCGAACCGACTGAACCGGCCCTTGCGTAAACAAATTAGTATGAACTCGCCCTTGAAGGCGGCGCGCCACAGATCGTTCGGCAGCAAGGGATGAGCTAAGGCCGTTCCCTTACCGCGAAAGCGTGGCGTTTACGGGCATGGGCGACCAGCCCGTGCCGGTCGAGAACGGCATGCACCGTGCTCTTGGACGGCACAAAACGTCACCCATCTCTCGGGCAGGCATATTGATTTTAAAGTGAAATTTGCCGTACCTAAAGGCGTTGCCAATCTGGTCTCTGAATGTCCAATGATGGAGTTAGGATGCCGAAGCAGATCGACGAAGCCTTGCGGATGACCGGCCCCGTCCTCTCAGCGCGATTTGATGGCTATTCTTTCGCATTTGCTGCTGGTTCGATCATTCGCGGGGAGGGTACAGAAAACTCCGACATCAAGCGGGGGAAGATGTTAACAGCCTCTTGCCGATCTGATGCTTCTTGGACGCGGCACATGGTCCGGGAAAGGAAAATGGATTCCCCGCCTTCTGAAGCAGCTCGACAACGAGTTGTTTGAGACGTTCGACGTAGGTTTCAAACGCGCCGTTGAAGGGCGGGCTGGAGAGCTTTGCCGTTTGACAGAAGCGGAACTGGCTCGCAAAGGTGGCCGGTATTTCGATGGAGATCGCCGCGAGGCGGCCCTTGATGCCCGCAAGGCAAGTGCCGTGCCGGGACAGTCCCGCTGACTTGCGATTAGATGGGCTTCGATGCAGGATTTGGGATGGTGAAAATCTTTTTTGATGTTGATGGTGTTCTCATCGATGGCTGGCATTCAGATCCGTCGCTTCGCAAGCCCTGGGATGCGACGATCGAGGCTGATCTCGGCGTTGACCGGGAAGCATTCGGCAACCTCTTCTTTGGAAATGCGGGCGACCGTTCGATCTCGCTTATGGCTGAATGCATCACCGGCAAACGCGATCTCGCTGAGGCGCTTGCCGAGATTCTCCCGGAGGTTGGATATCACGGCGATGCGAAGGACTTCATGAGATATTGGTTCGAAAAGGATTCGAATCTCAACAGGGAGGTCTTTGATCTGGTCGAGAGCATAAGGAGCGGCAGTGATGTCGAGCTCTACGTCGCAACCGGCCAGGAGCATCACCGGGCGCGATTTCTCTGGAACGAGCTCGGCTTCTCGAAGCTGTTCGACCGTATGTTTTACAGTGCGGAAATTCGATACCCGAAGAAGGACATCCGCTTTTTCGAGGCGATCAATTCCCGATTGAGCATCGGCTCCGGCGAGCGCCCGATATTTTTCGACGACCAGCCCGAAATCGTGGCGGTGGCGAGGCAGGCCGGCTGGGACGCAAATCCGTTCGTTTCCGCGTCAAACATTCGCCAGCTCCCGCGGCTGCGCCATCTTTGGGCATCCGGGTGATCGTCGGTGGATATGGTCCGCGTTTCCGCCCTGGAATGCGCGCAAACGCTGTACGCTTCGCAGGGCGGCTAGGCGGGAGGTGAATCCGTCAGTGGCTTCCGGCTTTCTTGCTGGCGAGCAGCATCACATAGTCTTCGGCCGCGTCCGCAAGCGCGAGCGCCACTTCGGCAGGCGTCCAGCCGTGCTGCTGCAAGCGCTTGATCATTTCGAACATCGCGGCTTCGACTTCCGTGCGGCAGTTCAGAGGATGCTCCGGTCTGCCATTTGCATGCTGAGAACCTTGAATTTCTATCATTTTCTCTGCCCCCGTGTTTTGGACCCCGTGCTATTTCAGGCGCCATTTTAGGCAAAGAGCATCGCATAACTTCACGCTGAAGCAAATGGATGCCTAATCAAGAGTTAAAGCAGACCGTTGCATGACGTCATTTGACGACATTTCAGCAAACCGCGCATTGGCGAATTGGTGGGCTGGAATGCCACCATGCCCTGTCGCGGCGCCTTAGCGGTCATCACCCCAGTCGAAAAACGGGCGGTAGACGCGCCTTGCAATCATCAGGCTGCGGTCGGGACGGATGATGTAGGTCTCCTCCACCTCGCGTCCCCTGTTATCGTAAAATGTATGCGGGAATGAGGAACCGATCGGTGATTTCGTCAGCTTCGTGCGGGGCTGGCCGCTATAGGTGATGCTGCCGGGGATGGGCTCCAAGCCGGGACCGGAAATGTCGCCTACGGCCGTACATCCTGCGATCAATGCCCCCACGATAAGAATTGCGGCAAACTTGGCTTTCATCGTGGTGCTCCATGACGTGGGTCGGCAATGCTATCCTAGATAGATATGCCCCTCCGCTTTTCCATGGCCGAACGAACTCCGATCCTTCAGTCTACGCTGCCGTTCAGGCGGGTATTTCGGCAACCATGGTTGTGAGCGATGAGAATGCTCGCTGGCGATAAAAAAGCCGCCGGAGGACCTCTCCGGCGGCTTTTCTCAAGGCAGTTCTTTCGCTCAATGCAGGATCTGGCTGAGGAAGAGTTTGGTGCGCTCGTGCTGCGGGTTGTCGAAAAATTCGGCGGGCGAATTCTGTTCGACGATCTGGCCCTGGTCCATGAAAATGACGCGGTTTGCGACCTGACGGGCAAAGCCCATTTCGTGGGTCACGCAGAGCATCGTCATGCCTTCTTCCGCAAGGCCCACCATCGTATCCAGCACTTCCTTGATCATTTCCGGATCGAGCGCCGAGGTCGGCTCGTCGAAAAGCATGATCTTCGGGTTCATGCAGAGCGAGCGGGCAATCGCCACGCGCTGCTGCTGGCCGCCGGAAAGCTGGCCGGGATACTTGTTCGCCTGTTCCGGGATCTTGACGCGCTTCAGGAAGTGCATGGCGACCTCTTCGGCCTGCTTTTTCGGCATCTTGCGCACCCAGATCGGCGCCAGCGTGCAGTTTTCGAGGATCGTCAGATGCGGGAACAGATTGAAGTGCTGGAACACCATGCCGACTTCGCGGCGCACTTCGTCGATCTTCTTCAGGTCGTTCGTGAGCTCCGTGCCGTCAACGAGGATGTGACCCTTCTGGTGCTCTTCCAGGCGGTTGATGCAGCGGATCATCGTCGACTTGCCGGAGCCCGACGGGCCAGCGATGACGATGCGCTCGCCGCGCATGACCTTGAGGTTGATGTCGCGCAGCACGTGAAAATCGCCGTACCACTTGTTCATGTTGATGATTTCGACCGCCACGTCCGTTGCGGAAACGGTCATTTTCTTGGGTTCAGCCATGTTTATTCCCTCATTCTTATCGTTTGTGGCCGGTGTCGAGGTAGCGTTCCATGAACACGGAATAGCGCGACATGCCGAAGCAGAAGATCCAGAAGATGAAGCCTGCGAAGACGAGGCCTGTCAGCGGCGTGACCGAGCTTGCCCAGTTGGAATCGGTAAAGTTCAGGCGGACGATGCCGAGCAGGTCGAACATGCTGATGATCGAAACGAGCGACGTATCCTTGAACATGCCGATGAACGTATTGACGATGCCCGGGATGACCAGCTTGATCGCCTGCGGCAGAACGATGAGCCGCATCTTCTGCCAGTAGCCAAGACCGAGTGAATCGGCTCCCTCATACTGGCCCTTCGGGATCGCCTGCAGGCCGCCGCGAATGACTTCCGCCATATAGGCGGAGGCGAAGATCGAGACACCGATCACCGCGCGCATCAGCTTGTCGACATTCCAGCCGGTCGGCAGGAAGAGCGGCAGCATGACGCTTGCCATGAAGAGGACCGTGATCAGCGGGATGCCGCGGATCACTTCGATGAAGGTGACGCAGACCATCTTCACGACGGGCATTGTCGATCGCCGACCAAGCGCCAGCACGATGCCGAACGGCAGCGAGACGGCCATGCCGACGAAGGACACGACCAGCGTCACGAGCAGGCCGCCCCAGAGCGGCGAGTCGACGACTTCAAGGCCGAAGCCGCCGTAGAGCATGAAGAACGAGACGATCGGCAGCACGGCGAAGAGCAGGATCGCGTTCAGACCTTTGCGCGGTACCGACGGGATCAGCATCGGGATCAGCAGCAGTGCAAAGAGGATGAAGACGATCGTCGGACGCCAGCGCTCGTCGAGCGGATAGCGACCGAAAATGAACTGATCCAATTTCGCATTGACGAAGGCCCAGCAGGCGCCGCTCCAACCATCGGGCTGGATGCCGCCTTGAACCGCGGTTGCACAGAAGGTGCGGTCGCTACCCGTCCACACGGCCTGGATGAACAGCCAGTCGATCATCTGAGGCACGACCCAGGCGAGGGCGGCGATCGCAAGCACCGTCAGCAGGATGTCCTTGGGCGTTGCAAGCAGGTTGCGCCTGACCCAGGCGACGGCGCCGCGTTCGCCGGGCGGCGGCGGTTCAGCCGTGAGGATCGCCGTTCTGACAAAGGGGGTGTTGGCAACGGACATCTTATCTCTCCACCAGTGCCATCTTGGCGTTGAACCAGTTCATGAACAGCGACGTGAGGATACTGAGGCTGAGATAGACGACGATCCAGATCAGCACGATTTCGATGGACTGGCCGGTCTGGTTGAGGGTCGTTCCGCCGACGGCGACAAGGTCCGCAAAGCCGATCGCAATGGCGAGCGACGAGTTCTTTGTCAGGTTCAGATACTGGCTCGTCAGGGGCGGAATGATGATGCGGAAGGCTTGCGGCACCACGACAAGGCGGGTGATCGCAGAAGGATGCAGTCCGAGCGCGCCTGCCGCCTCCGACTGTCCTTTGGCTACGCCGCGAATGCCGGCGCGGACGATCTCGGCAATGAAGGCTGCCGTATAGAAGGAAAGCGCCAGGAAGAGCGACATGAATTCCGGGCCGACGACCGAGCCTCCCGTCAGGTTGAACTTGCCGGCGACCGGAAGGTCGAAGGACATCGGCAGGCCGGTCACCAGGAAGGCAAGGATCGGAAGGCCGGCGATCAGTGCGATCGAGACCAAGATCGTGTGGAACGGCTGGCCCGTCGCGGCCTGGCGCTTATGCGCCCAGCGCGCGGTTATAATGGCGGCGATGATGCCGACGACAAAGGCGATCAGAACCGCCCACATGCCCGCTTCGAAGATCGGCTTCGGGAAGGCCAGACCGCGATTGTTCAGGAACATGTTCAAGGGCAAGTGATACGATTCTCTGACCGCGGGCAGAATGGCAAGAACGCCGGAATACCAGAAGAAGATGACAAGCAGCGGCGGGATGTTGCGGAACACTTCGACATAGACCGTGCACAGCTTGGCAATCAGCCAGTTGTGCGACAATCGCCCGATGCCGACGATGAAGCCGATGATCGTTGCGGTGATGATACCGGTAACCGCGACCAGGAGGGTATTCAAGAAGCCGACGACGAGGGCGCGTCCGTAGGTCGAGTCACTGGAGTAGGAAATCAGCGACTGACCGACCTCGAAGCCGGCGCGTCCTCTGAGGAAGGCGAAACCAGAGGCCGTATTGCTGCGTGCGAGATTCTCGATCGTGTTGTCCACAATCCACCAGACCACTCCAGCGATCACGAGGACGGTGAGAACCTGATAAAAGATACCCCGGTATTTGGGATCATACATTGCGGACCGGAAGGTCCCGCCGGTTTTAGGCAACGGTGTCGTGCCCAGAGCCTCTTGCGTCATGCCGAGCCAATTCCCCTATGTGCCCGTTTTGGGCTTTTTTCTTGGACGTGGGAAAGGCGGTTTCCCGCCTTTCCGGTATTTCATTCCAGGCCGGCGATCAGCGGACCGGCGGCGCGTACTGGATGCCGCCCTTGCTCCACAGAGCGTTCAGGCCGCGTTCGATCTTGAGCGGGCTGCCCTGACCGATGTTGCGCTCGAAGACTTCGCCGTAATTGCCGACGCCTTTGATCACATTATACGCCCAATCGTTGGTGAGGCCGAGGTCGGTGCCGATCTTGGTGTCGGTTTCGGAACCGAGGAAGCGCTTGATATCCGGGTTCGGCGAGTTCTTCATCTCGTCGACATTGGCCTGGGTAATGCCGAAGTCTTCAGCATTGACCAGAGCGAAGGCAGTCCAGGAGACGACATCGAGCCACTGGTCGTCACCCTGGCGAACGGCCGGGCCGAGCGGTTCCTTGGAGATGATCTCCGGAAGGATCATGTGCTCGTCGGGGTTCTTCAGCGTCAGACGCAGAGAATAAAGGCCGGACTGGTCGGTCGTGTAAACGTCGCAACGGCCGGAGTCGTATGCGGCGTTGACTTCCTCGAGCTTTTCGAAAACGACCGGGTTGTACTGAAGGTTGTTGGCCTTGAAGTAGTCGGCGAGGTTGAGTTCGGTGGTCGTGCCAGCCTGAACGCAGACGGCAGCGCCGGAAAGCTCGAGAGCCGACTTAACGTTCAGGCCCTTGCGAACCATGAAGCCTTGACCGTCGTAATAGGTGACCGCGCGGAAGTTGAAGCCGAGAGCGGTATCGCGGTTGATCGTCCAGGTCGTGTTACGCGACAAGACGTCGACTTCGCCGGACTGCAGGGCCGGGAAGCGGTCTTTCGCGGAAAGAGGCGTATACTTGACCTTTGTCGGATCGCCGAACACGGCTGAAGCGACCGCCTTGCAGAAATCGACGTCGAAGCCGGCCCAGTTGCCGGACGCGTCAGGCTGAGCAAAGCCGACGAGGCCGCTGTTGACGCCGCACTGGACGAAACCCTTTGCCTTCACGTCAGCGAGAGTGGCTGCCGAGGCAGCCGAGGCGCCAAG
The DNA here is from genome assembly GCF_056279705.1 of Rhizobium sp. USDA 4016. NCBI lineage: Bacteria > Pseudomonadati > Pseudomonadota > Alphaproteobacteria > Hyphomicrobiales > Rhizobiaceae > Rhizobium > Rhizobium sp. USDA 4016. Next base: position 2,082,285 of record NZ_JBWCCY010000004.1, on the reverse strand, counting down.
GGCGAAAACTGCTGCGCCGACGGCGGCGGACAGGAGCTTAATCTTCATTTTTCCCAACCTTTATCTGTTGTCTTATGTTTTTGTGGAGGGGACGGCTGAAGCAAACCATTCGCCCCCCAATTCTCGACACCCTCCCGGCGCGAGCGGTTCTATCACAGTCGCAAATATCACCACGGTCAAGTGTCGCGGTTCACAATTGCGGCAGAAATTAGCATTTTGGTAAAATGCGCCGCCCTGATAGGCATTTGAGCAGGAAATGGGCAGCCCTTTGCGGAAAATTGTCGCGTAATCCACTGATATATCTGATAAAGTAACGAACTGGGGAATTTGCGTAGTCTTCGCCGGGGTTGACCGTTTCGCGGGGCGGGTCCAGAAGTGCAGCTTTGCATCATTCCGCCAAGGGCCATTCCAGATTATGAAAGACAGAGACAATTTACTGCAGAACGCGGGCATCAATACGCGCCTGACGCATATCGGCAACGATCCTTCGGACTACTTCGGTTTCGTCAATCCACCGGTCGTCCATGCCTCCACGGTGCTCTTCCCCAATGCCAGGACGATGGAGACGCGGTCGCAGAAATATACTTACGGCACCCGCGGGACGCCGACGACGGATGCGCTCTGCGATGCGATCAATGCGCTTGAGGGGTCTGCCGGAACGATCCTGGTTCCTACGGGCCTAGCCGCCGTTACTGTGCCGTTGCTCGCATTTCTCTCGTCCGGCGATCATGTTCTCATCGTCGATTCGGTCTATACGCCGACGCGTCATTTCTGCGACACGCTGCTGACGCGTCTCGGCGTCGAGGTCGAATATTACGACCCGGCGATCGGCGCCGGTATCGAGCAGCTTTTCAAGCCGAACACGAAGCTGGTGCACACCGAGGCGCCAGGGTCGAATACGTTCGAAATGCAGGACATTCCGGCAATTGCCGCAATCGGCCACAAGCATGGTGCGGTCGTTGCAATGGACAATACCTGGGCGACCCCGGTCTATTTCCGGCCGCTCGACTTCGGCGTCGATATTTCGATCCATGCCGCGACAAAATATCCCTCCGGCCACTCCGACATCCTGATGGGCACGGTTTCGGCCAATGCCACGCATTGGGAGCAGTTGAAGGAAGCCAATATCACGCTCGGCATTTGCGGCGCTCCGGACGACGCCTACCAGATCCTGCGCGGCCTGCGCACCATGGGTGTACGGCTTGAGCGGCACTATGAAAGCGCGCTGACGATCGCCAAATGGCTTGAGGGCAGGGATGAAGTCGCGCGCGTCCTGCATCCGGCTCTGTCGAGCTTCCCGTCGCACGAACTCTGGAAGCGTGATTTCAAGGGAGCGAGCGGCATCTTCTCCTTCGTGCTCGCAGCCGATGCGCCGGAGAAATTCAAGGCGAAGGCGCATGCTTTCCTCGACGCACTGCAGATCTTCGGCCTGGGTTATTCCTGGGGCGGCTTCGAGAGCCTTGCAGTCCACGTCAATCTCAATGATCGCCGTATCCGCATGGCGCCGCAGGAAGGGCCCGTCATCCGGCTTCAGATCGGTCTTGAAGACGTGGTAGACATCAAGGCCGATATCGAACGTGGTTTTGCAGCCGCCAATGCCGTCTGATCAGTCGGTCGGACGGTAGCCGTAGACCCAGTCGAGATCCGCCGCGAGGCTTTGCGGCGCCTTCAGCAAAAGAACGATATCGCGGCCGATGCGCACCGGACCGCGGGCATGATAAGCGAAGCGGTTGAAGGCGCCGCGCTTGCGAATTTTTGCGACGCGCGGCGCGCGCTGTTGTTCGAAGCGAAGCAGAGCTTCCTTTACAGGATGGGCTGCAAGCAGCGCCGCGAGCTCGTAGGAATCTTCGATTGCCATCGCCGCGCCTTGGGCCGCAAAAGGCGTCATGGCGTGAGCCGCGTCGCCGATAAGGACGGTGTCACTTCCGTTTTGCCAGTTGCCCTCCGTCGCCTCGTAGAGCGGCCAGAAGGTAATCCGGGCGTCACCGAACAGTGATTTGATATCGGCACTCCATCCGGAAAAGCGCGATGAGAGCTGCTTCAATTGCTGCTCCGTCGGATCGTTGCGCCAGTCCTGCGGCGCAGCATTGCCGGCCGTGATGGCGACCAGATTGAGGCTGCCGGTCTCCTTCAGCGGATAGCAGATGAGATGGGCCGACGGCCCGAGGAATGCCGAGACATTGGCGCGATCGAGGAACGCCGGCGCGGAATTGCCGGCGATCGTGAAGCGATAGGCTATGTCGCCGGAAAAGTGCGGCGAGGGACTTCCCTTGATCGACTGCCGCAGCGTCGACCAGACGCCGTCGGCACCGATGATTACATCCGGCCGGCGGGTGGTTTCAGGAAGTGCGCCCGGGGCGATCCGATGGCCGAGATGGATCGTGCAACGAGGGTTTGCTTCGACTGCCGTAAGCAGCGCCCCCTGCAGCGTCGCGCGGTGCACGACGCCGTAGGGAGCGCCCCAGCGGATGCGGGCGAAGTCGCCTGCGGGAACGGCCGCAAGCGGGCGGAGCGTATCGCCGGAGAAAAGGCGAATGAATTGCGGCTCGAGCCAGACTTTTTCGATGTCCTGCAGGACGCCGAGTTTTGCGAGGATACGCGAGGCGTTCGGCGAGATTTGCAGGCCGGCGCCGACCTCTGCAAGCGCGGCAGCCTGCTCGAAAATATCCGAACTGATGCCGCGTTTAGCCAGGGCCAGAGCCGCGGTCAGGCCCGCAGTTCCGGCGCCGATGATGGCGGCGTGTTCGACCGGCATCTGATGTCCGATCTTGAGTGAATTTACGCTGCCTTGACGTGGAAGACGCAACCGGCCGGGTTCGTCTGGCTCGGCTTCAGCGCGCCGTTGAAGCGATAAAGCGTCGAACAGTAGGAGCAGACCTTTTCGTTGTCGTCGCCCATGTCGATGAAGATGTGCGGATGATCGAAGGGCACGGATGCGCCGGTGCACATGAACTCCTTCACGCCGACTTCGATCACGCGGTGTCCGCCGTCGTTCTGGAAGTGGGGAATGTTGTGGCCGGCCATGTCTGTCTCCGAATGCTTTGAAATGTGCGCGGACATTATAATCGTTCGCCTCAAATGTGTAGAGCCAAAGCGCCGCACGGCACATGGTTTTTTGGCGCGGCGAGGGTTCACCTCCGCTGCTCGATAAAATATGGTCCGGCCAAAAAGGACGGCATTATGAATCTGAACACGCCCGCATTTTCCAGTTTCACCCACGGCGGCCTGAAACTTGTCTTTCTCGACGAAGGGGATCCCAACGGCCCACCGGTGCTGCTCATTCATGGTTTTGCTTCGACCGCCAACGTCAACTGGGTGCATCCTGGCTGGGTGAAGACGCTGGGCGATGCAGGCTATCGGGTGATCGCGATGGATAATCGCGGCCACGGGAAAAGCGACAAACCGCACGATGCCGAAGCCTACCGGCCGTGGATCATGGCGGAAGATGCCGTGGCGCTTCTCGACCATCTAGGCATTCCGGAAGCCAATGTCATGGGCTACTCGATGGGCGCGCGGATTTCGGTCTTCACGGCGCTTGCCCATCCGCATCGCGTGCGTTCGCTGGTGCTCGGCGGCCTTGGCATCGGGATGACGGATGGCGTCGGCGATTGGGATCCGATTGCCGATGCGCTGCTCGCGCCCTCGCTGGACGACGTCACGCATGCCCGCGGGCGCATGTTCCGCGCCTTCGCTGAGCAGACCAGGAGCGACCGGCAGGCGCTCGCTTCCTGCATCCGGGGATCGCGCGATCTCGTGGCGCGGGCCGACATGGGCAGGATCGATGCGCCGACTTTGATCGGCGTTGGAACAAAAGACGATATTGCAGGTTCGGCAGAGGAATTGGCGGGCTTGATGCCGCATGCCGAGGCGCTGGACATTCCGGGCCGCGACCATATGTTGGCGGTTGGAGACAAGGTATTCAAGAAGGCGGTTCTAGAGTTCTATGAGAGAGTCGCCGGGCGGTGACAGTCCGTCTCAGAGTGCCGTGATTACCGAAAAATCATCCTAAAAAAGCATAGGACCGGCACCCATTTATGTTCTGGGCATTATGCCCTATATAATGTTGTTCCGACGGAAACGAGGAGACCTGGAATGGTCGCGAAGACTGACGTTCGTTTTGAGGCACCAAACCCGCTGAAGGTCATGGATCCGATCTGGGACAGCCTGCGCGAAGAAGCGCGTGTTGCTGCCGAGAAGGATCCGGTGCTGGCGGCTTTCCTTTATTCGACGGTGATCAACCACCGTTCGCTGGAAGAATGCGTCATTCATCGTATCTGCGAACGCCTCGACCATCCCGACATGCAGGCGACGCTGCTTCGCCAGGTCTTCGACGGGATGCTCGAAGACTGGCCGGAATGGAGCGATATCCTGCGCGTCGATATTCAGGCCGTCTACGACCGCGACCCAGCATGCCTGCGCTTCATGGAGGCGGTGCTGTATTTCAAGGGATTCCATGCGCTGCAGACGCATCGCCTGGCCCACTGGCTCCTCAATCACGGGCGCCGGGATCTGGCGCTCTATCTGCAGAGCCGGTCGTCCAGCGTCTTCCAGACGGACATCAATCCGGCAGCGCGCATCGGCCGGGGAATCTTCCTCGATCACGCGACCGGCCTCGTCGTCGGCGAAACGGCGGTAATCGGCGACAACGTCTCGATCCTGCATGGCGTCACGCTTGGCGGCACGGGCAAGGAGGGTGCTGACCGTCATCCGAAGATCGGCAGCGGCGTGCTTATCGGGGCGGGCGCGAAGATTCTCGGCAATATCCAGATCGGCTATTGCTCGCGTGTGGCGGCCGGTTCGGTCGTTCTAAAGGCCGTCCCGCCGAAGACGACGGTTGCTGGCGTGCCGGCGAAGGTGGTCGGGGAGGCCGGGTGTTCGGAACCGTCGCGCATCATGGACCAGGTGATCGGCGCCGATATCTGATCCGATTATATTTGTCAGAACGGAAAAGCTGGCGAAATCCTGAGGGGAAAGCCGGGGCAGATATGCCGCGGCAACCTTTACAGCTCCGCTTTTCCTGTGCAAGAAGCGGCCAACGAAGACCGCTAGGAGACCAAGTGTGAAGCCTGAAGAACTCAAGAAGCTCGACGCCTATTTCAAGAAGACGCTCAATCCGCAGATCGTCGTCAAGGCGCGCCCGCGCAAGGATGATTCCGCGGAAGTTTATCTCGGCGAAGAATTCCTGGGTGTCGTCTATGTCGACGACGAAGACGGCGATCGTTCCTACAACTTTTCGATGGCGATCCTCGACGTCGATCTCTGATCCTAGGGCGGGCCGCATCATTGCGGCTTGCCTTGCCGGACGGCATCGGCTCGTCGGCAGCCTGCTCGGCAACAATTTAGCCATCCGCGCTGGATGAGTTCGTCCTCCGCCCCATTTTAGTTTCTGCGAATGCAACCGAACTAAATTGGAGGATGAGACGTGGGTATTTTCGATAAAATCAAGAACGCGATTTTCGGCGGCGAAGCGCAGGCAGCACCGGTGACCGAGGCGGCCGCGCCGAAAATGGAACCTGCGCAGAGGCCGGCCGCGCCATCGGCAGCACCATCCGTAACCCCAACGACCGCGCCCACGACGGTCGATATCGTTCCGATTCTCGACGCTACCGTCAAAAAGAGCGGACAGAAGCTGGATTGGCGGCACTCGATCGTCGACCTGATGAAAGCGGTCGGTATGGATGCGAGCCTTTCCGAGCGCAAGGAACTTGCCGCGGAGCTCGGATATTCGGGAGACACAGGCGATTCCGCCAAAATGAACATGTTTCTTCACAAGGCGCTCATGAAGAAGCTGTCCGAAAATGGCGGCAAGGTTCCCGCAGATCTGATGGATTGAGACAGCCTTTGCCGACCTCAAGATTGTGGCTTCGCGAAATTTTTTATGAAGCCTCAGCATGAAGCCTCAGGTTGTGGACCCCTGATATATGTTTTGAAAATCAATCGGCGACGTACGTTGCTCTTTTTTCAAGGCGCTTTAGAGCAGCGTCATGCAATCCCCGGTAGTTGTGCAACGCACAAAATCGCTTGACTATTTGTGCGACGCAGCTACCTTTTGCAACAGCCAAGTACCACAAAAGGAGGAGACGAACATGTTCAACTTCGACGACACGAGCCGGAAGAGCAAGGAAGCCATGGACACGATGCTGAAGAGCTATTCCGACACGGCCAAGGGCGTCCAGGCGATCGCCACCGAAGCTGCCGAATATTCCAAGAAATCCTTCCAGGACGCCGTCAATCATTTCGAGACGCTCTCGGGCGCCCGAAGCTTCGAAACGGTCTTCGAATTGCAGACCGGCTTCATCAAGTCTTCCTACGAGAATTTTATCGCCGAGGCGACGAAGATGGGGGAAATGTACGCCGATCTCGCCAAGGGCGCCTATAAGCCTTACGAACCGCCGGTATCGGCTCCGTCCGCGAAGTCGCCCAAGGCTCCTCAGGTGACGCCCGCAGCTGCCTAAATGCGATGGTGCGAACAGCGCACCCTTGAAAAACGAAGACCGGCAACGCATCTGCGGCCGGTCTTTTTTTGTTTCCAGAAGCCCTTCAAGAATTCGAATGGGACTTTTTTAGTCTTTGCGTCGAGTCCTGCGGAATTGTGATTGCAGTCGCAAACAAGGGGCTTAAAATCGCTCTATTATGAACTAAGTTAGTGTTTCAGATATCCGGCGGGTAAAGCAGCCTCCCATGCACCACCGGATAGACCGAGGAATGAATGACAATGATCGCAAAGCCGATCCGGATGCAGAACGACAGCGAAAGGAACGGGGACAACGGAAATCGCGGAACCTCGGTCATCACACGCACAAAGACGAAGACCAAGAAGCCTAATCTCTACCGCGTGCTCATCCTGAATGACGACTACACTCCCATGGAATTCGTCATCCACATTCTGGAGCGTTTTTTTCAGAAGGATCGTGAAAGTGCCACCCGCATCATGCTTCATGTCCATAACCACGGCGTCGGCGAATGCGGGATATTTACATACGAGGTAGCGGAGACGAAGGTAAGCCAGGTGATGGACTTCGCCCGTCAGCACCAGCATCCGCTGCAGTGCGTCATGGAAAAGAAGTGAGGATCTCAACGTGCCAACATTTTCGCCTAGTCTTGAGAAGGCGCTCCATCAGGCACTGACCTTTGCCAACGAGCGGCATCACGAATATGCGACGCTCGAGCATCTGCTGCTCGCCTTGATCGACGATGCCGATGCGGCAGCTGTCATGGGTGCATGCAATGTCGACCTCGACGCGCTGCGCAAGACGCTGATCGAATACGTCGACAACGAACTTTCCAATCTGGTCACCGGATATGACGAGGACTCCAAGCCAACCTCTGGCTTCCAGCGCGTCATCCAGCGTGCCGTGATCCATGTGCAATCGTCCGGCCGCGAAGAAGTGACGGGGGCGAATGTCCTTGTCGCGATCTTTGCCGAGCGCGAAAGCCACGCGGCCTATTTCCTGCAGGAGCAGGAAATGACCCGATACGACGCGGTCAACTACATCTCCCACGGAATCGGCAAGCGCCCGGGCTCTTCGGAAGTGCGCACGCCGCGGGGCGCCGACGAGGAAGCGGAAAGCAAGCCGACTGCATCGCGCGGCGGTGAGGATGAAGGTGGCGCCAAGAAGCAGCAGGATGCTCTGAAGGCCTATTGCGTCAATCTCAACGAGAAGGCCAAGAGCGGTAAGATCGATCCGTTGATCGGCCGTAACTCGGAAGTCAGCCGTACGATCCAGGTGCTGTGCCGCCGCTCCAAGAACAACCCGCTTTATGTGGGCGATCCGGGCGTCGGCAAGACGGCGATTGCTGAGGGCCTCGCCAAGCGCATCGTCGAAGGCAAGGTGCCGGAAGCGCTCGCCGACGCCACCATCTTCTCGCTGGACATGGGCACGCTGCTTGCCGGCACGCGTTACCGTGGCGATTTTGAAGAGCGCCTGAAGCAGGTCGTCAAGGAACTCGAAGAATATCCGGGGGCCGTGCTCTTCATCGACGAAATCCATACCGTCATTGGTGCGGGCGCCACCTCTGGCGGCGCGATGGATGCATCGAACCTTCTGAAGCCGGCGCTTTCGTCCGGCGCGATCCGCTGCATCGGCTCGACGACCTACAAGGAATACCGCCAGTTCTTCGAGAAGGACCGGGCTTTGGTTCGCCGTTTCCAGAAGATCGATGTCAACGAGCCGTCGATCGATGATGCGATCGAAATCATGAAGGGCCTGAAGCCTTATTTCGAAGAGTACCACCACCTGCGCTACTCGAACGACGCCATCAAGTCGGCGGTCGAGCTGTCGGCCCGCTATATCTCCGACCGCAAGCTGCCTGACAAGGCGATCGACGTCATCGATGAAACGGGTGCCGCTCAGATGCTGCTGCCGCCATCCAGGCGCCGCAAGCTGATTACCGAAAAGGAGATCGAGGCGACGGTCGCGACGATGGCCCGCATTCCGCCAAAGAGCGTTTCGAAGGACGACGAAGCCGTTCTCGCTAACCTGGAGCAGGAACTGCGCTCGGTGGTCTACGGCCAGGATACGGCAATCGAAGCCCTTTCGACCTCGATCAAGCTGGCGCGTGCCGGGCTCCGCGAGCCGAACAAGCCGATCGGCGCCTACGTCTTCTCCGGCCCGACCGGCGTCGGCAAGACGGAAGTGGCCAAGCAACTCGCGTCGTCGCTTGGCGTCGAGATGCTGCGCTTCGACATGTCGGAATATATGGAACGGCACACGGTTTCTCGCCTGCTCGGCGCACCTCCCGGCTATGTTGGCTTCGACCAGGGTGGGCTTTTGACCGACGGCGTCGACCAGCATCCGCATTGCGTGGTCCTTCTCGACGAGATCGAGAAGGCGCATCCGGATATCTACAATATCCTGCTGCAGGTCATGGACCACGGCGCGCTGACCGACCATAACGGCAAGAAGATCGACTTCCGCAACGTCATCTTGATCATGACGACCAATGCGGGCGCGTCGGAAATGGCCAAGGCCGCAATCGGCTTCGGTTCGTCCAAGCGCACCGGCGAGGATGAGGAGGCGCTGACCCGCCTGTTCACGCCGGAATTCCGCAACCGTCTCGACGCGATCATTCCCTTCGCGTCACTGCCTACGGCCGTCATCCACAAGGTCGTGCAGAAGTTCATCATGCAGCTGGAGGCTCAGCTTTCTGAACGCAACGTCACTTTCGACCTGCAGGAGGAAGCGATCGACTGGCTTGCGGAAAAGGGTTACGACGAGAAGATGGGAGCCCGCCCGCTTGCCCGCGTCATTCAGGATGCGATCAAGAAGCCGCTGGCGAACGAAATCCTCTTCGGTAAGCTGAAGAAGGGCGGCGTCGTGAACGTCACGGTCGGCCCGAAGGAAGACGGCAAGCCCGGTATCATCCTCGAAGCGATCCCCGAATCCGCGCCGATCAAGCCGAAGCCGGAAGCCGAAACCGTTCATCCGGAAACCGACGACGAGGATGACGGCGAGCTGAAGACGAAGGCAAAAGCCAAGAAGACGGCGGTGAAGAAGGCGAAGGCTGAGGTCAGGGACGCACCGAAGAAGGCGAGCGCAGTGCCGAAGGTACCGCGGAGGAAATAGTCCGTCGCCGTGACGTGAATGAAGAAGGCCGCAGCGATGCGGCCTTTGATTTTTCTAGGTTTTTTTCAGGGGCGCAAGGCCGCTCCAACTGAGCGTGTCAACATCTTTGGGCTTTGGCGCGATCAGCGGACCTCTGGACCCCTGGCGGGAGGTCGCGAACACGCCGAAAATCGACAGGCGGGAAACCTACGTGTATCTCCACCGGACTGACTGTTAAGGCTGAAGAGCCTTTCCTTCCTGACACGTGTACGCCGATCTTGACCGACTCAGCTGCTCGAAGTTCGGAACGGTCAAGGCTGGGCTCGCCGCAGTCATTCGACGGGCTCTGCAAATTAATAGGTCCTGAAACTAGTTCCCAAGCTCACCCTTTATCTTTTCGGCATTCGCGGCAAGCACGCCGCCATCCTCCATCTTGCCGGAATGCGGCTTGAGGGCAACGCCCTCGTGGCGCGGGATGACGTGGAAGTGCAAGTGGAAGACGCTCTGGCCGGCGGCCGGTTCGTTGAATTGGCAGACCAGGACACCGTCGGCATCGAAAGCCTCTTTCACGGCCTTCGCGATCTTCTGGACGACGGGAATCGTCTGCGCGAGGACCGTGGGGTCGGCATCGAAAATATTGCGCGACGGCGCCTTCGGCACGACCAGGACATGGCCGGGGGCCTGCGGCATGACGTCCATGAAGGCTACCGTATGCTCGTCCTCGTAGATGCGGTGCGACGGGATCTCGCCGCGCAGGATCTTGGCGAAGATATTGCTGTCATCGTAAGCGGCGCTGGTCATCTCGAAATCTCCTCGTTCTCCGGTGATCGGGTAGCGCAGCAAAGGCGCGAGCGTCAGTCCTCCTGCTGCCGCTCGCCTTTGCGGAACGGACTGTGCTCGGCGAGGATCTCGTTCATATGCTCGACGTCCTCGCGTTCGCGTTCCAGATAGTCGGCAATCGCGCGCCGCAGGCCGGCATGGGCGACATAGTGCGCCGAATGTGTTGTCACCGGCAGGTAACCGCGCGCGAGCTTATGCTCGCCCTGCGCGCCCGCCTCGACGCGCTTCAGGCCCTTGGCGAGCGCGAAGTCGATCGCCTGATGATAACAGACCTCGAAATGCAGGAAGGGATGGTCTTCGCCGCAGCCCCAGTGGCGGCCGTAGAGCGTATCGCCGCCGATAAAGTTGATGGCGCCCGCGATATAGCGGCCGTTGCGCTTGGCCATCACCAGCAGGACATCTTCGGGCATACGCTCGCCGATCAGCGAATAGAACTTGCGGGTCAGGTATGGCCGCCCCCATTTGCGGCCGCCGGTATCCATGTAGAAAGCGAAGAAATGGTCCCAGATGCGCTCGGTGAGATCGCTGCCGGTCAGCCAGTCGATACTAATGCCGTTTTCGAGCGCCGTGCGGCGCTCCTTGCGCAGCGCCTTGCGCTTGCGCGAGGCCAGCGTTTCGAGGAATTCCTCGTGATTGGCATAGCCCTCGTTGATGAAATGGAACTGCTGGTCGGTCCGGTGCAGGTAGCCGTCGGTCTCGAAGACGCCGATCTCGTCTTCAGGCACGAATGTGACGTGCGCCGATGAGACGCCGAGGCGACGGACGACTTCCTTCAGGCCCTCGGCAACGGCGTTCTGGATCGGCCGCCGTTCAAGGCCCTCGGCAACGAGCAAGCGCGGACCGGTCGCCGGCGTGAACGGGATCGAACATTGCAGCTTCGGATAATAGCGCCCGCCCGCGCGCTCGAAAGCATCTGCCCAGCCGTGGTCGAAGACGTATTCGCCCTGGCTGTGATTCTTCAGATAAGCGGGCAGAGCGCCGATCAGCTCGCCCCTGTCCGTCTCAAGCAGCAGATGATGGCCGAGCCAGCCGGTTTGCGCGGTGGCAGAGCCTGACTCTTCGAGCGCGGAGAGGAAGGCGTGCGACAGGAAGGGGTTATAGGCGAGCGCCTTGCCTTCCTTGCACGTTCCGGAAAGCCGGGACCAGCTCTCCGGGGAAATCGCGGTGAAGGACCGTTCGACGCGGATCGATAGTTCGTCTGTCATGGAGCAAATGCGAGGCCCTTGGGAGGAGGATATTGGCTCCCCTTCAGTCTGCGCACGATCTTGTCCAAAAAGCGAGCGTCAAACCGAACCGCGTGGATCGAAACCTTCGAACGTCATCTGATCGGCATTCTCGACGGTGTGCTTGCGCGCCTTCTCGTCGCGGACCGTCCAGGTGATGACCGGGATGCCCTTCGCGCGCTGGCCGGTGATGAAGGCATTCGGCAGATCGGCGAAGAAATAGGAGATGAAATCGAGGCCGATTTCCATGGCCCGTTCGTGGTTGGCGAATTCTTCCGGCTTGTTGCCGCCGGCGGTAAGGCCGAGCGGGTAGGGCGCGTTCAAGGCTTTGAGGTCGCGCAGCAGCCAATGGTCGAAGCTCATGAGCGCGACCTTGCCGTCATAGCCTTCCAGCACTTCGACCACCGCTTCGGCAAAGCCCTCGTCATCCGCCTCGCGGCCCTTGAGTTCGAGGACGAGCGGAACCTTGCCCTTCACGAGATCGAGCAATTGCCTGAGCGTCGGGATCTTGTCGGTCGTGCCGCCGACGGACAGCAGGCCGAGTTCCCTGGAGGTGCGCTCGCGGATATCGCCCTTTATGCTACAGAGACGTTCGAGGTTCTCGTCATGAAAGATGACCGGCACGCTATCGGAGGCATAATGGAGATCGCATTCGATCGCGAAGCCGGCTTCGACGGCGCGGGCAAAGGCGGTGAGCGTATTTTCCCAGACGAGCTTGTTGGTGTCGTGGTAGCCGCGATGGGCGACCGGCAGTTCCTTGATCCAGGCGGCGGAGGTCATGACGCAATTTCCATGATGGCATCGATTTCGACGGCGGCGTTGAGCGGCAGCGCCGCCATGCCGACGGCGGCACGGGCATGCTTTCCGGCCCCGCCGAGGACGCCGGCGATCAGGTTTGATGCACCGTTGATGACAAGATGCTGTTCGACGAATTCCGGGGTAGAGGCGACGAAGCCGTTGAGCTTGATGACGCGCTTGATGCGGCCGAGATCGCCGCCGAGCGCAGCCTTCGCCTGAGCGAGAATGTTGATGGCGCAAAGCTCAGCGCCGCGCTGGCCTGCGGGAACGTCGACATTCCTGCCAAGATGGCCGCTCACGGCGACCTTGCCGCCTTCGAGCGGAAGCTGGCCGGAAATATAGAGAAGGTTGCCGCTGATCACATAGGGAACATAATTGGCAGCGGGTGCGGCGGCTTCCGGCAGAGTTATCCCCATTTCCGTCAGGCGGGCCGCGATTTCAATCGACATTTTCGTCTCCGCTTTTTGTTTCAGTTCTTCAAAAAATTATGCATCGGGACTAGAATCTTGCGTATGACGGTTTCGAGCCTCGATTTGGCCGAAAGCGTTCTTATAACATCGCGGCCGAGTCCAACAGGAGATAATGGATGTTCCGACCGAGTCTTGCCGCCCTTCTTCTTGCCGGCGTCGCAACAGGTGCCTGGGCGGCCGCGCCTGCCTCCGGCGCTGCGATCGCCTCCGGTCTTGTCGCCCACCGGGCGATCTACGATCTCGAACTGAAGGACGCGACTGAGCGCTCTGGCATCGCCGGCATGTACGGCCGCATGGTCTACGAATTCAACGGCAATTATTGCGACGGCTTCACCACCAATTTCCGCTTCGTGACGCAGATCAACACCGGCGACAGCACCCGCGTCAGCGACCAGCAGACGAAGACCTTCGAAAACGTGAAGGACCGCCGCTTCACCTTCGAAACGAAGTCTTTCACGGACGATCAGCTCGACAAGGAAGTCAACGGCGAGGCAAACGACAAGCCGGACGGCGTGACAGTCGATCTGACCCGCCCTCAAAGCAAGGAACTGCAGCTTGCCGAAAGCCGCTTCCCGACCGAGCACATGCTCGACGTGATCGAGAATGCCAAGGCGGGCAGGCGTTTCTTTGAAGCCCGCGTCTTCGATGGCTCGGACGATGGGGACAAGCCCCTGGCGACGACGACCGTGGTCGGCAAGCAGATTACGCCGGTTGCCGGTGACGAGGCGGATGCGGGCAATGCCGGCGCGTTTTCCAAGACGGCCGTCTGGCCGGTGACGATCTCCTATTTCAACGAGAATACGAAATCAGACGCGCTACCGGTCTATCGCATGTCATTCAAGCTTTATGAGAACGGCATTACGCGCGATCTCACCATGGATTATGGTGATTTCGTTCTGACCGGCAGGCTCGCGAAGCTGGAAATGCTGGATAACAAGGCCGACACCTGCAAGTGAACCGCTGGCGGCATGGAGGCGCATCTTAGACAACGTGTTATGCCCTATTTCTCTTTTTCTGGTGCATAATGGAAGTGCAGGACGGACGTTGTCCTGCCCGGGCCTGCCGCCGTTGACGGGGCGGGGCCGATAGGGGGTGGGATATGAAGAACTTGTCACGGATTGCACGTTCAGGTCTTGCGGTGGCGCTCCTTGCTGCTGCAGCCGCGGTATCGGGCGGTCATGTGATGGCGGCCGATTGCCACGACACGCCTAACGCAGGCGTTGACTGGAGCGAATGCACCAAGAAGAACCTGATGCTTGAAGGCAGCGACTTCGAAAAAGCCAGTCTCGCAGGCACGGATCTGTCGCAGACCAGCCTCAAGAATGCGAACCTTGCCGCGGCAAACCTCGAGAAAGCGACCCTGATACGGGCTTGGCTTGAAGGTGCAAAGGCCGACGAGGCCAGATTCGACAAGATCGAAGCCTACCGGGTCGTGTTCCAGAATGCGTCGGCGCAGCGCGCTTCCTTCATCAGCGCTGAGCTGCAGCGCGCGGATTTCACTGGCGCACAGCTTTCAGGTGCGAACTTCGAAAAGGCCGAGCTCGGGCGCGCGACTTTTGAAACGGCCGTATTGACCGGAGCCAGGTTTGCGCTTGCCAATCTCTCCCGCGCCGATCTCAGCGGCGCGAGCTTCGAAGGTTCGATCGATTTCGATCGCGCCTTCATGTTCCTGACGAGAATAGAGGGGCTCGATCTCTCCGCAGCAACCGGGCTTCAGCAGTCGCAGATCGAACTGGCCTGCGGCGATACGTCGACCAAGCTTCCTTCCGGTCTTACGATACCGAAGAACTGGCCCTGCGCAACGGACTGAGTGAGCGCGCAAACGGTGGCAATGAAATCAATGTCCCGCGGGAGGCGCCGGCATGAATTTCACATTTGCGGTTGGCGACATCCATGGCTGCCTGGAGCCGTTGAGAGAGATGCTTGATCGCATCGGGGCATACGCACGCGCCGGCACGGTGGTTTTCATCGGCGACTATATCGACCGCGGCCCTGACAGCAAGGGAGTGATTGATCTCCTGATGAACGGATCGGGCAGCGAGTCCTGGCGATGGGTATGTCTGAAGGGTAACCACGAGGATATGATGCTGCGCGCCTGCGCTAACGATGACGAGCGTATCTGGTGGTTGGAAAACGGCGGGATTGAAACGGAGCTTTCCTATGGGGGCAAAGTAGCCGCAAACCATATGCTGTGGGCCAGTCAGTTGTCGTTGATGTATGCCGATAGCCACCGGATCTTTGTGCATGCCGGCGTTGTTCCGGATTTACCGCTGGAGATGCAGGCCCCCCAAGACCTGCTCTGGCTTCGGGTTCCCGACGACTATTCAGCGGACTATTGGGGAAAACACCTGTGTCATGGACACACGCCCTCGGACGCGAATCCGCTGACCGTTGGCAACCGCACGAATATCGACAGCGGATGCGTGTTCGGCGGTCCGCTTTCATGCGCCGTGTTTGAAGATTCGCTGGCCGGCGGACCGGTCGAGTTTATCCAAGTGCAGGGCTAGGGGCAGTCAGATGCCAGTTTTTTTGAGCGAACGCCTTGCATTTTCGGCGGATCGACGGTAAGGGCAGCCGCATTCCACACGTAAGGCATGGGATCGTCCGGGAGAAATCCGGATTTTTCCGCCGGTGGCATCTTCGAAGAGGATGCTGTTCGCCTTGCGGAGGTTCAACCGGAAAAGGAGTCAAAGGCATGGCATTGCCTGATTTTTCTATGCGCCAGCTTCTGGAAGCTGGTGTTCACTTCGGCCACCAGACCCATCGCTGGAACCCGAAGATGAAGCCGTACATTTTCGGCGATCGTAACAACATCCACATCATCGATCTGGCTCAGACCGTTCCGATGCTTTCGCGCGCACTGCAGGTTGTCAGCGACACCGTTGCCCGTGGCGGCCGCGTTCTCTTCGTCGGTACCAAGCGCCAGGCTTCCGAGCTCATCGCTGACTCGGCCAAGCGTTCGGCCCAGTACTACGTCAACTCGCGCTGGCTCGGCGGCATGATGACGAACTGGAAGACGATCTCCAACTCGATCCAGCGTCTGCGCAAGCTCGACGAAATCCTTTCCAACGAAGCCCAGGGCTTCACCAAGAAGGAACGTCTGAACCTCGAGCGCGAGCGTGAAAAGCTCGACAAGGCTCTTGGTGGTATCAAGGACATGGGCGGTACCCCGGACCTGATGTTCATCATCGATACCAACAAGGAAAAGATCGCCATCGACGAAGCCAAGCGCCTCGGCATCCCGGTTGTCGCAATCATCGACTCGAACTGCGATCCGGACCTGATCGACTATCCGATCCCGGGCAACGACGACGCTTCGCGCGCTATCGCTCTCTACTGCGACCTGATCTCCCGCGCCGCTATCGACGGTATCGCCCGTCAGCAGAGCGCATCGGGCCGCGACCTTGGCGCTTCCGTTGAAGCTCCGATCGAGCCGACGCTCGACGAGGCTCAAGCCTGATAAACAGGCGGACGGGCCTAAAGGTCCGTCCAGCTTGACTGGATTGGGAAAGGCCGCGCGAGACTTTGCGAAGCTCCGGCGGCCTTGACCTTTTTAGGGCGGTAGGTTCAGGCCGGTCCGCCCAACGAGTTCTGATATGGCGCGTCTTCATCACGCTGTCATACATAAAGGTACATTTCGTGCCTCAATCCGGTGGCGCAGAGCATTTTGCGGACCACCGTAAACCGACAAGAGGAAGCTTATGACCGAGATTACGGCTGCAATGGTGAAGGAACTGCGCGAAAAGACCGGCGCAGGCATGATGGACTGCAAGAAGGCTCTCGCTGAAACCAATGGCGACATGGAAGCGGCGATCGACTGGCTGCGCGCCAAGGGCATCGCCAAGGCTGACAAGAAGTCGGGCCGCACCGCTGCCGAAGGTCTCGTCGGCGTTGCCAGCCAAGGCACCAAGGCCGTCGTGGTCGAAGTCAACTCCGAAACCGACTTCGTTGCCCGTAACGACGCCTTCCAGGATCTCGTCCGCGGCATCGCAAAGGTTGCCGTTTCGACCAACGGTTCTGTCGAGGCCGTCGCTGCTGCGACCTATCCGGCTTCCGGCAAGTCCGTTGCTGACACGATCAAGGACGCGATCGCGACCATCGGCGAAAACATGAACCTGCGCCGCTCGATTGCCCTCTCCGTCGAGGACGGCGTCGTCGCCACCTACATCCACAACGCCGTTTCCGACGGCCTCGGCAAGCTGGGCGTTCTGGTTGCGCTGAAGTCGACCGGCAACAAGGAGGCGCTGAACGCCATCGGCCGCCAGATCGCCATGCACATCGCTGCGACCTCGCCGCTCGCCATCCGTCCGGAAGAAGTCGACGCCGCTGTCGCCGAGCGCGAACGCAACGTCTTCATCGAGCAGTCGCGCGCTTCCGGCAAGCCGGACAACATCATCGAAAAGATGGTTGAAGGCCGCATGCGCAAGTTCTTCGAAGAAGTCGCGCTGGTTTCCCAGGCTTTCGTCATCAATCCGGACCTGACGGTCGGTGCCGCACTCAAGGAAGCTGAAAAGACCGTCGGTGCGCCGATCGAGATCACCGGCATGGCACGCCTGCTGCTCGGCGAAGGCGTCGAGAAGGAAGAAACCGACTTCGCAGCCGAAGTCGCGGCTGCCGCCAAGGGCTGATAAAACCTCATATAATGTGAAAACGGCAGGGCATCGCGTGACAACGCGGTGCCCTTCGTGTATCCGGCAATCATGCCAACATACGAGGAGCCAAGATGTCGTCAGAGCCTGTCTATAAACGCGTTCTACTCAAGGCTTCCGGCGAAGCGCTCATGGGTAGCCAGGGATTCGGTATCGACGTTGCGGTAGCGGACCGCATCGCGTCGGATATCGCCGAAGCCCGCCAGATGGGCGTCGAAGTCGGTGTTGTCGTCGGCGGCGGCAATATCTTCCGCGGCGTAGCCGTCGCCTCCAAGGGCGGCGACCGAGTGACGGGCGACCACATGGGAATGCTCGGTACCGTGATCAACGCGCTGGCGCTCGCAACGTCGCTGCGCAAGCTGAACATCGATACGGTCGTGCTTTCGGCAATCTCCATGCCGGAACTCTGCGAGAGCTTCTCGCAGCGCGCGACGCTCTACCATCTGTCGATGGGCCGCGTGGTCATCTTCGCGGGCGGCACTGGCAATCCTTTTTTCACGACCGATTCTGCCGCAGCCCTTCGAGCCGCCGAGATGGGCGCCCAGGCGATCTTCAAGGGCACCCAGGTGGACGGAATCTATTCCGCCGACCCGAAGAAGGATCCGTTTGCGACGCGCTTCGACCGGCTGACGCACCAGGAAGTGCTCGACAAGGGCCTTGCCGTGATGGACGTCGCGGCTGTCGCCCTCGCGCGCGAAAATTCCATTCCGATCATCGTCTTCTCGATCCACGAGAAAGGCGGTTTTGCTGAAATCTTGACGGGCGGTGGCCTCAAGACCATCGTATCGGACAACTGATAGAGAGACGGCGCTGGACGGCCGCGCGTCTTCGACTGACAGGAGTATTGAGCATGACTGAAGCTACAGACATCAAGGAACTGAAGCGCCGCATGGACGGCGCGATTTCCGCATTCAAACACGATATCGCGTCGCTGCGTACCGGCCGCGCCTCGGCCAACATCCTGGACCCGGTGACGGTCGAAGCCTATGGTTCGCGCTTGCCGCTCAATCAGGTCGCCAATATCACCGTGCCGGAGCCGCGCATGCTTTCGGTATCCGTCTGGGACAAGTCGATGGTAAGCGCGACGGAACGTGCGATCCGCGAGTCAAACCTCGGACTCAACCCGATCGTCGACGGCCAAAACCTGCGCATTCCTTTGCCGGAACTCAACGAAGAGCGTCGAAAGTCGCTGGTCAAGGTCGCGCATGACTACGCCGAGAAAAGCAAGGTTGCGATCCGCCATGTACGCCGCGACGGCATGGACGGCCTTAAGAAAGCCGAAAAGGACGGTGTCATAAGCCAGGACGAAAGCCGGGCGCAATCAGATCGTGTGCAGAAGATGACGGATGAGATGATTTCCGAGATCGATCGCTTGCTTGCCGACAAGGAAAAGGAAATCATGCAGGTCTAGGGCTTTGCCTGCGCCCCTGGAGACCGGACGGGAAATGTCGGAACCAGTATTCTTGAGTATGCCAGAACATGTTGCCATCATCATGGATGGCAACGGCCGTTGGGCAAAGCAGCGAGGGCTGCCGCGCGCGATGGGTCACCGCAAAGGTGTGGAAGCCGTTCGCGAGACCGTGCGCGCCGCAGGCGATGCCGGCATCAAGTACCTGACGCTCTTTGCCTTTTCTTCAGAGAACTGGCGCCGGCCGGAAGCGGAGGTCTCCGACCTCATGGGATTGCTCAAGGCCTTCATCCGGCGCGACCTCGCCGAACTGCATGCGCAGAATGTGCGGATCAGGATCATCGGCGACCGGCATAGTCTTCGCAGCGATATCCTCAACCTCCTGCTCGAAGCCGAAGAGACGACGCGGGACAACACCGCGCTGACGCTGGTCATCGCTTTCAACTACGGCTCGCGCGACGAGATCGCCAGAGCCATGGTGAGCCTTGCCGAAGATGTCGAGGCTGGGCGGCTGCGAGCCCGGGAGATCACACCCGAGCTCGTCAATGCCCGGCTGGATACGGCCGGCATTCCCGATCCCGATCTAATCATTCGCACCAGCGGCGAGGAGCGCCTTTCGAACTTCCTTTTGTGGCAGGCCGCTTATTCCGAATTCGTCTTCGTGCCGGAATACTGGCCGGATTTCGGCCGGGAGCTCTTTTATGCCGCGCTCGAGAAGTTCGCGGCGCGCGACCGCCGATTCGGCGGCCTGTCGCCGCAGGCCGCGGCAGTAGGCACCTGATTGATGCAGCAGGAACTGAAACTCCGCATTATCTCCGGTGTCATTCTGGCAATCATCGTGCTCGCGGTGACCTGGTACGGCGGCTTCGCCTTCCGCCTGCTCTCGGCGGTAATTGCCCTGCTTATCTATTATGAATGGTCGACAATCACGCGGCTGCAAACCGAACAGCCGGTCGCGAATGTGGCAGGCTGGGTGGGGCAGGCGGCCATCGCGGCTGCAATCCTGCTCGGACGCTTCGATTTTGCGTTGAGCCTGCTTGTTTTCTTTTTTGCGATTGCTGTCGGCTTCGTGGCGGCGCAGAGCGCCAGCCGCTGGTTTCCCGCTGGCATCGTCTATGCCGGACTGACCGGCATCGCACTTGCCGAAATCCGGGGCGGGGACGCTGCAGGGCTGCAAGCCATGCTCTTCGTCTTCGCGGTGGTCTGGGCAACCGACATCCTTGCCTATTTCGTCGGCCGAGCAGTCGGCGGGCCAAAGCTCGCACCGAGGATTTCGCCGGGAAAGACGCAATCCGGCGCTTTGGGCGGCGCGGTTTCGGCTGTGATTGCGGGCAGTGTCATCGCCTACTTCTTCATTCCCGAGGCGGACTGGCTGATGGCGGCCGCCGTCGCCTTCATTCTTTCCGTCTGCAGCCAGGCAGGCGATCTCTTCGAATCCTTCATCAAGCGGCGATTCGGTGTGAAGGATTCCAGTCATCTCATTCCGGGACACGGTGGCGTTATGGATCGCGTCGACGGGCTGATATTCGCTTGTTTTGCAGCCTTCTTGCTCGCGACATTATTTTCCCTGATAAAGGGTGACGGCATGGCGCCGCTTGGCGCCGCTTTGTTCGGGTTCTGATATCTGCGCAGGGCGCAGCGGAAGGATTTATGGAAGGCATGACCGGTATATTCGGCTTTCTAACGGGTTATATCATTCCGTTCGTTCTGGTCCTCTCGCTGCTCGTTTTCGTGCACGAGATGGGCCACTATCTGGTCGGCCGCTGGAGCGGCATCCGCGTGCTCGCTTTTTCTGTCGGCTTCGGACCAGAGCTTGCGGGCTTTACCGATCGGCATGGAACGCGCTGGAAGATCTCGGCGATCCCGCTTGGCGGCTATGTGCGCTTCTTCGGCGACGAGGACGCCTCGAGCAAACCGGACATGGATAAGCTCGAATCGATGTCGGAAGCGGATAGAGCGCGCTCATTTGCCGGCGCGAAGCTCTGGAAGCGCGCAGCGACGGTGGCCGCAGGTCCCATCGCCAACTTTCTGCTGGCGATCATCATCTTTGCGGTTCTTTTCTCGATCTACGGCCGCTCGATCGCCGATCCGGTCGTCGCCGAAGTGAAGCCGGAGAGCGCTGCCGCCGAGGCCGGAATCCTGCCCGGTGACCTGCTGATCGCAATCGACGGCGGGAAGGTCGATACGTTCGACGATGTGCGCCGCTATGTAAGCGTTCGCCCGGAACAGCGGATCGTCGTTACCATCGAGCGGAACGGCGAGAAGATGGACCTGCCGATGGTGCCGAAGCGCACCGACATGACGGACCAGTTCGGCAACAAGATGGAGATCGGTTTGATCGGCATCGTGACGAACCAGGAGGTCGGCCATTTCCGCGTGCAGACATATACGCCGCTCGCAGCCTTGGAGGAAGGCGCCGTTCAGACCTGGCATATCGTCACCGGTACCTTCAAATATATCGGCAATCTTTTCGCGGGCTACATGAAGCCCGATCAGCTCGGCGGACCGATCCGCGTGGCCCAGGCGTCCGGCCAGATGGCAACGCTCGGTGTTGCAGCCCTGCTTCAGCTTGCCGCGGTGTTGTCCGTTTCCATCGGATTACTGAATTTGATGCCTGTTCCGGTACTTGATGGCGGGCATTTGATGTTCTATGCGATTGAGGCAGTGAGGGGTAAACCTTTAGGGGCATCGGCCCAGGAAATTGCATTTCGCATTGGTCTGGCTATGGTCCTTTCACTGATGGTTTTTGCTACCTGGAACGACATTAGCGCGTTGATAGGTTAACGCGCGCGGTGAGGGGAAATTACCGTTTATTTACGATGTTTCAAAGCTGTAGTGGCGAATGGGTCACGCTTCGAAATGAAGTAAACAGAAATTAACTTGCTGCCTTGCTTGTAGGGCAAAAGCGGGTAAAACGACACACGTGCCGGAATCGGGTTCGCCCGGCGACGGGGACGAGAAAAAAGGTAATGGGTGAAATGAAGGCTGGTTCAAGATTTTTGAACGCAGTATCGGCGGTTGCGCTGTCTGCAGGTATTGTTGCTTCGGGCGCAGGCGCAATTACAATCGTCTCTGCGACGGCTGCGGAAGCAGCGGTTATCCAGCGGATCGATGTACGTGGAGCGAGCCGCGTCGGCGCTGAGGCAGTCCGGTCCAATCTCACCATCGCCCCAGGCAGGAACTTCTCGAATACCGACATCGATGACTCGGTAAAGCAGCTCTACGGCACGGGGTACTTCTCCGATGTCAAAATCTCCGTCTCCGGCAGCACGCTGGTAGTGACCGTCGAGGAAGCCCAGCTCGTCAATCAGGTCGTTTTCAACGGCAATCGCAAGGTCAAGGACGACAAGCTGGCCTCGGTTGTACAGACGCATGCCTCCGGTCCCTACAACGATGCGCTGATCCAGGCCGATATCGCGGCGATCAAGGAAGCCTACGCGGCAACGGGCCGCAGCGAAGTGCAGGTCACGACGCAGGTTGTTCCGCTTGGCGAAGGTCGCGTCAACCTCGCTTTCGTCATCGATGAAGGCGACCGCACGAAGATCGCAGCCATCAATTTCGTGGGCAACAATGCCTACAGCACCGGTCGTCTAGCTGCCGTCATTAGCACCAAGCGCTCGAACTTCCTCTCGTTCCTGACCCGCAAGGACGTTTACAGCGAAGATCGCCTGCATGCCGACGAAGAGGCGCTGCGCCAGTTCTATTTCAACCGCGGCTATGCCGACTTCAAGATCATCTCTTCGGATGCTACTTTTGACGAAGCCACGAACAAGTACACGCTGACCTTCAATATCGAGGAAGGACCGCGTTACGACTTCGGTCCGGTAACCGTACAGTCGACTGTAGAAGGCGTAACCGGCGAGCAGCTTCAAGGCCTGGTAGTGACGCGTGAAGGCGAAGTCTACAGCGCCAAGGACGTCCAGAGGTCCATGGAAGCCATTTCGGATCAGGTTGCTTCGGCAGGCTATCCGTTCGCCCGCGTGACGCCGCGCGGCAACCGCGACCTCGGCAACAATACGATCGGTGTCGAATACCTCGTCGACCAGGGCGAACGTGCCTACATCGAGCGCATCGAAATCCGCGGCAACAGCCGCACGCGCGATTACGTCATCCGCCGCGAATTCGACATGAGCGAAGGCGACGCCTTCAATCAGCAGATGATCACAAAGGCGAAGCGCCGTCTCGAAGCGCTCGGCTTCTTCTCGTCGGTGAATATCTCGACCGCGCCGGGCAGCTCGCCTGACCGCGTCGTTGTCATCGTCGATGTTCAGGATCAGTCGACGGGTTCGTTCGGTATCGGTGCCGGTTACGCCGCAGGCGGCGACGGTCTGATCCTGGAAGCGTCCATTGAAGAAAAGAACTTCCTGGGTCGCGGCCAGTATATCAGGGTTTCTGCCGGTGGCGGTGTCGAAGGCTCGCAGAGTTATGGTTTGAGCTTCACCGAGCCTTACTTCCTCGGTTATCGCCTTGCGACCGGTTTCGACCTCAATCACAGCGAAACCTCGAGCAACGATAATTACGACTATACCGAAGATAGCGTCGTTCTCCGCGCGACGGCGCCGATCACCGAGGATCTGGCGACGACGTTCCGCTACAACTTCAAGCGGATGAACTACGATGCCGACGGCAGCGATCTGAGCGATCTTTCGACACCCTATCAGGATCTTGTGAACGATGGACCTTGGATCCGTTCATCGATTTCCAATACGCTGACCTATAACACGCTCGATGACATGACGCTCCCGCGCGAGGGGATATACGCGACGTTGACGCAGGAAATTGCCGGCTTGGGTGGCGACTCGCAGTTTTACAAGATCTACGGGAAGGCGCGCTATTATCATCTGCTGGCTGACGATGCCGATATCATTGGATCTGTTGCGGCCGGCGCGGGCCATGTTGTCGGCCTCGGCAAAGACCTAAACATCTTCGACCAGTTCACATTGGGCAACAACGACATCCGCGGCTTCGAAAACAAGGGTATCGGTCCTCGCGTTGGTGGCGGACCGGATGATCCGCTCGGAGGAACGACTTATTTTACCGTCTCGGCGGAAGCGACCTTCCCGATGCCCGGATTCCCGCGTGACTTTGGTCTTCGTGGCGCGGTCTTCGCTGATGCGGGTACATTGTTTGGAAATGATGTTGACGTGAGTTCGCCAGAATTCGTGAGAGGCGATAGCGCAGCACTTCGTGCGTCCGTCGGTGTTGGCCTTGTCTGGCAATCGCCGTTCGGCGCGCTGCGCGTCGACTACGCGATCCCCGTCGTGAAGGAAGATTACGACCAAACACAGTACTTCAAGTTTGGCATCAACAACCAATTCTGATATCGGCAATCCAGAATCGAAAACTGGAGCTTTGCCGGTGGAGCAGAACAATTTCTTTCCGCCCCGCGACGGCGTCAAACTTTCAGAGTTGGCGCAATATCTCGGGGCGGAACTTGCCGACCCTGAAAATGGCGACATCCTTATCCGATCGGTGTCGCCGGTCAGCCGTGCGAAGGCCGGTGATCTTTGCTACATCATCTCACGCAGGAGCCGTGCCGAGCTTGAAACCTGTCGGGCGTCGGCAGTCCTCTGCGAGCCCGCGATAAGATCGGCGGTACCTCCTCATATTCCGGTTCTCTTGTCGAAGAACCCCCATGCCGCTTTTGCGATGGCAGGCGGTCATCTCCATCCGGCTGCTTTGAAGCCACTGGCAACAATGTCTTCGACGGCAGAGATCGCGGCGACTGCGGCGGTCGATCCGACGGCGCGGCTGGAACCGGGCGTGATCGTCGAGCCTTTGGCTGTCATCGGCGCGAATGCGGAAATCGGTCAGGGAACACGGATCGGCGCCGGCGCGCTTATCGGTCCCGGTGTCAAGATCGGCCGCGATTGCACGATCGCCGGCGGTGCCAGCGTGATATGCGCGCTCTTGGGCAATGGCGTGATCGTGCACAACGGTGCGTGTATTGGCCAGGATGGCTTCGGATATGCGCCAGGCCCCAGAGGGATGATCAAGATCGTTCAGATCGGCCGGGTCATCATCCAGGACAATGTCGAGATCGGCGCGAACACGACGATCGATCGCGGCACGATGGACGACACGGTCGTCGGCGAGGGAACGAAGATCGACAACCAGGTGCAGATAGGCCACAACGTCAGGATCGGGCGTCATTGCGCGATCGTTTCGCAGGTCGGCATCGCCGGCAGTGCGGTTATTGGAAACGGTGTGCAGATCGGCGGTCAGACTGGTATCAATGGCCATATTACGATTGGCGATGGCGTACAGATCGCGGCAAAGAGCGGCGTCATTCAGAGCATTCCTGCCGGTGAGCGTTATGGCGGCATTCCGGCACGTCCGGTAAAGGATTTTCTTCGAGAGTCGGCGGAGATAATGGCGCGCGCGAGCGCTCGGGCTCATAAAACGGGAGATCAAGAATGACTGAAGGGGTCAAGGAGACGCTTGCTTCGGCGGACATCATGGAGATCATGAAGCTTCTGCCGCATCGCTATCCGTTTTTGCTGGTCGACCGGATTATTGAGATCGATGGCGATGATTCCGCGATCGGCATCAAGAACGTCACTGCCAACGAGCCTCATTTCACCGGCCACTTTCCCGAGTCGCCGATCATGCCGGGTGTGCTGCTGATCGAAGGCATGGCGCAGACGGCGGGTGCGATCTGCGCGCGCAAGGATGGAACGAGCGGTAACCTCGTCTATTTCATGACCATCGACAATGCACGTTTCCGCAAGCCCGTCATCCCGGGCGATCGGGTCGAATTTCATGTGAAGAAGAAGAAGCAGCGCGGTAATATCTGGAAGTTCCATTGCGACGCCAAGGTCGACGGCGCATTGGCCGCGGAAGCTGATATCGGCGCGATGATTCTTCGTAAGGACGAGGCATGAGCACGATCGCAGGGAGCGCCCGCATCCATGCCATGGCCGTAGTCGAGGATGGCGCGGTCATCGGCGAAGGCGTGACCGTCGGTCCGTTTTGCCATGTCGGTCCGAAGGTTGTTCTTCATGACAATGCCGAACTGCTGGCGCATGTCGTGGTGACCGGCAGAACCGAGATCGGCAAAGGCACCCGGATTTTCCCGATGGCGGTCATCGGCGGCGACCCCCAGAGCGTGCACCATGGCGGCGAGGAGACGACGCTGACGGTGGGCGAGAATTGCACCATCCGCGAAGGCGTGACGATGAATACCGGCACCGCAGATTTCGGCGGCAAGACAATCGTCGGCGACAACAACCTGTTTCTCGCCAATTCTCATGTCGCCCATGACTGCCGTGTCGGCAATCACGTCATCATGTCGAACAATGTCATGCTCGCCGGGCATGTGACGATCGAGGATCGGGTCATTCTCGGCGGCGGATCGGCCGTGCATCAGTTCACGCGTGTCGGCCGCCAGGCCTTCGTCGGCGGCCTTTCGGCTGTCAGCTACGATGTCATTCCGTATGGGATGCTCAATGGAAATCCCGGTTTGCTGGGCGGTCTCAACGTTGTCGGCATGACGCGGGCCGGGATTGATCGCGCTGTCATCCATACGGTGCGGCGCGCTTACAAGGCGATTTTTGAAGGATCAGGTTCGATCCGCGACAACGCGGCAGCGATCCGCGACGAATATGCCGATTGCGAGCCGGTGATGCATATCCTCGATTTCATTGCCGCGGAAAGCGACCGCGCGCTGTCATCGCCGACGCGAGGACAGAAAGGCTGACCTTGTCTCCCGCCGGTGATACCGACAAAGGCCGTCTGGCGATCATTGCGGGAAACGGTCTTCTGCCGTCTTATGTCGCCGAGGCGGCGCGGGCAGCCGGCGAGGATCCATTCGTGATTTCGCTGAAGGGTGAACTTGACCGGTCATGGGAGGACTATGACCATGCAGTCATCGGCGTCGGTGATTTGTCGGCGCTGGCAGAAATTTTCAAGCGCAACAACATCACCCGCGTCGTCATGTCTGGCGGCGTTCGCCGTCGCCCCGAATGGCGGGAAGTGAGGCCAACCTGGCGGACGGTCGCAAAGATGCCGGGTGTGGTGCGTACGCTGCTTTCGGGCGGCGACGATACGGTGTTGCAGATGGTCATCAAGCTCATCGAAGACGACGGCCGGCGCGTCGTCGGCGCGCAGGATATTGCCCCCGACCTGCTGGCGGCTGTCGGGCCGATCGGCGTCATGTCGCCGGGGAATGACGACAAGATCGATATCCTGAAGGCGGCAGCAGCCGCCGAAGCGCTTGGTGCGCTCGATGTCGGGCAGGGCGCAGTCTCCGTCGGCGGACGCATCGTGGCGCTCGAAGGCGCGGAAGGGACCGACGGAATGCTTGAGCGCGTCGCATCGCTGCGTAGCGCCGGGCGTATATCGCCGCGCCGCCGTGGCGTGCTGGTCAAGCTCTGCAAGCCGCAGCAGGATGTCCGCGCCGACCTTCCGTCGATCGGCCTCTCCACGGTGACGAATGCCAAGGCGGCGGGCTTGGCGGGAATTGCAATCGAGGCGGGACGTGCCCTCGTGCTGGATCGCCAGGCTGTGATCAGGGCAGCCGACGAAGCCGGGCTTTTTGTCTGCGGGCTCGATCGCGGCCTACCGTCATGGGGGCTGTGATGAAGATCGCGATTGTGGCAGGCGAGGTTTCCGGAGACCTTCTCGGCGCCGATCTCGTGGCTGCGCTGAAGCGCAGGCATGCCGGGATTGAGCTTGTCGGCGTCGGCGGCGACGCGCTGGAGGCACAGGGGCTGAAGTCGCTCTTCGACTTCTCCGAGCTTTCGATTATGGGCGTCACACAGGTGCTTGGAAACTTGCCGAAGCTTGTCGCCCGCATCAGGCAGACGACGGCTGCAATCATTGCGGCAAAGCCCGATATTCTGATCGTCATCGACAGCCCGGATTTCACCCATCGCGTTGCCAAACGTGTTCGCGAAGCCCTGCCGGAACTCCCGGTCGTCAATTATGTCTGTCCCAGCGTTTGGGCGTGGAAGGAATATCGCGCCCAGCAGATGCTCGATTATGTCGACCATGTGCTGGCCATTCTGCCATTCGAGCCCGCGGTGATGGAGCAGCTCGGCGGACCGCAGACGACCTATGTCGGCCACCGGCTGACGGCGGATGCGGATTTGATTGCCGCCAGGCGCGGCCGGGCAGAAAAGCTCAAGACCGTCGCGGAGGGCCGGAGAACGATCATGCTGCTCCCGGGCTCGCGCTCGTCGGAGATCACAAAGCTGCTTCCCTATTTTCGCGATGCCGTCAATGAGCTCGTCGCCCGCGGTGGCACAATGCGGTTTCTCATGCCGACCGTCAGCCGCAGGGAATCGATGGTTCGCAACCTCGTGAAGGACTGGGAAACGAAACCGGAGATCCTGACTGGCAATGAACAGAAATGGCGGGCTTTCGCGGAGGCCGATGCGGCAATGGCTGCCTCGGGGACTGTCATCCTCGAGCTTGCACTTACAGGCGTGCCGACAGTCTCAGTCTATAAGACAGACTGGATCATCACTATGATGACGCGGCGCATCAAGACGTGGACAGGAGCAATTCCTAATCTGATCGCCGACTATGCCGTCGTCCCGGAATATATCAACGAGGTCGTTCGTGGCGCGAGCCTGGCGCGCTGGATGGAACGCCTTTCCAGCGACACGCTCCAGCGGCGCGCAATGCTCGAAGGTTTCGACCTTGTCTGGCAGCGCATGCAGACGGAAAAGCCGCCGGGCGAGAAAGCGGCGGATATCGTTCTCGACATTCTGGACAAGAAAAAACCCGGCCGTCTCTGACCGGGTTTTTTCGGGCGGAAGCGGCTTAGCGCTTCGAAACCGGAACGTAGTCGCGCAGCGGTTCGCCGATATAGAGCTGGCGCGGACGGCCGATGCGCTGCTGTGGATCCTCGATCATCTCGTTCCACTGGGCGATCCAGCCGACCGTGCGGGCCAACGCAAAGAGCACCGTGAACATCGTCGTGGGGAAGCCCAGCGCCTTCAGCGTGATGCCCGAATAGAAGTCGATGTTCGGGTAGAGCTTCTTTTCGATGAAGTATTCGTCGGTCAGCGCGATGCGTTCCAGCTCCATCGCGACTTCGAGAAGCGGATCGTCCTTGTGACCGAGTTCGGCGAGAACCTCATGCGTCGTCTTCTGCATGATCTTGGCGCGCGGATCGTAGTTCTTGTAGACACGGTGACCGAAGCCCATGAGGCGGAACGGGTCATTCTTGTCCTTGGCGCGGGCGATATATTCCGGAATGCGCTCGACCGAGCCGATTTCCGAAAGCATGTTGAGCGCCGCCTCGTTGGCACCGCCATGAGCCGGGCCCCAAAGGCAGGCAATGCCGGCCGCGATGCATGCGAACGGGTTGGCACCCGAAGAGCCGGCGAGGCGAACCGTCGAGGTCGAGGCGTTCTGCTCGTGATCGGCGTGCAGGATGAAGATACGGTCCATGGCGCGCGAGAGGACCGGGTTCACGACATATTCTTCGCACGGTACCGCGAAGCACATGCGCAGGAAGTTCGAGGCGTAGTCGAGATCGTTCTTCGGATAAACGAACGGCTGGCCGATATAGTACTTGTAGGCCATCGCCGCGATAGTCGGCATCTTGGCTATCATGCGCAGGCTTGCGACCATGCGCTGATGCGGATCGGTGATGTCTGTCGAGTCGTGGTAGAAGGCAGACAGAGCGCCGACACAGCCGCACATGACGGCCATCGGATGGGCGTCGCGGCGGAAGCCGGTGAAGAAGCGAGACATCTGCTCGTGCACCATGGTGTGATGCGTGACGCGGTAGTCGAAATCCTTCTTCTGGGCAGCCGTCGGCAATTCGCCGTAAAGCAGCAGATAGCAGACTTCCAGGAAGTCGCCATGTTCGGCAAGCTGTTCGATCGGGTAGCCGCGATGCAGCAGAATGCCTTCATCGCCGTCGATATAGGTGATCTTCGATTCACAGGAAGCGGTCGAGGTGAAACCAGGATCGTACGTGAAGGAACCGGTGTTTTTATAGAGTGCACCAATATCGATGACATCCGGACCGATCGTTCCGCTTTTCACGGAAAGATTGGCGGTTTTGTCGCCGATTTTGATTGTTGCGCTTTGATCCGTCATGCTGATCCTCCAAACTGGCGGTGGCGCCATAAAAGCGCCATAGGGTTAAGCGTCCTCTCCGATAGCTATATGATCACGGCGCCAATGCCAAGTTACCGTGGCGCCATTTTGTGCATCGCAGTATCAACTTTTAGACACTCCTGCGATGCCGGAGGCGCATAGCGGAAGCCAATGATTTAATTCGGCTTTTTGCAATCCAGTTTTTTGGACTTTTTTCAATCGATTATTGTTGCTGAAACGCCCTCAGGGCTGCATTCTGGTTGTATTCATAGGGTGTCAGCGGGCTGGGTGCATGCCGGAGTTGAAAACGGCCGAGCTGCGCATTCCGCTTCAGCAGATGTCGCGGAGGCTTTCGGCCTGCAAATGGCGAGCTAAGGAGCCGCTCAGGGCACACGCCTGCGCTTTGCGACGGTTTTTTCGGGCTTGGGGCGGCGATCTGGTTTGCGTCCGGCACGAATGTTTCGCTCAGCGCTTTGGCTTTGACCGATCGCAGCCGTGAGGGCGCTGCGACCCGCGAAAGACGGAGGGAAAGCGAAATTTTCACCGGAACAGCAGGAAGAGGCAAGAAATGCGATGCGGAACGGCGCCACGCCCGGCTTGCGATGCCGCGGACATCGTCGTCACGCGGGCAAGGCTGCGGTTCGGCGCCTGCCGATGCGGCGCAGTGCATTTCGCGAATGAAACCTTGCGGAAAACCGGTGCCGTCGAACCGTGCTTTGGACAACCGCCTTCGAGAAACTCGATCGCCCCTAGAGCCGCCACGCCTATGAGTGGCGCGCCGTCGCCTTTGCCGGCGACGCGCTGCCGGTCAATGGTAGCGGCGGATAAGGCCGACGAGCTTACCCTGAACCTTTACGCGATCCGGTCCAAAGATGCGCGTCTCGTAGGCGGCGTTCGCCGCTTCCAGCGCGATGGACGCACCCTTGCGTCGGAACCGCTTCAGCGTCGCTTCCTCGTCATCGACCAGTGCCACGACAATGTCGCCGGGATTGGCGGTGCTGGTGTTGCGGATGATGACCGTGTCGCCATCGAAGATGCCAGCATCGATCATCGAATCGCCCTTGACCTCAAGCGCGTAGTGTTCGCCGGAGCCGAGCATATCGGCCGGAACGTTGATGTCGTGCGTGTTGTTCTGGATCGCCGAGATCGGCACGCCTGCCGCAATACGGCCCATGACGGGAACCGAAATGGAGCTGGTATTGTCTTCGTTCGCCGGCTTCGGCGCGGCGGCAGCAGGCTGCGGCTTGCCGAGGCTGCCCTCGATGACGCTCGGCGAAAAGCCGCGGCGGGGCTGGATGCTCGGGCTGTAGGCTTCCGGCAGCTTGATCACTTCAAGCGCGCGGGCGCGATTCGGTAGGCGACGAATGAAACCGCGCTCTTCCAAAGCGGTAATCAGCCGGTGGATGCCGGATTTGGACGCGAGATCCAGCGCATCCTTCATTTCGTCGAACGATGGCGGAACGCCGGATTCCTTCATACGCTCATGAATGAAGAGGAGAAGCTCCTGTTGTTTGCGTGTCAGCATCGAAGTTTAACCCCAAATTCGTGAAACAAAGCCAGAACGGACACTATATGTTCCATATGTGTTCCGCAAGTACCTAAATTTTCGTAAAACTTCGTCTCAACTGCGTTCATTTTTGGAAACTTTTGTTTGCCGGATCAGCGCTTTCAGCTTGCATTGACCACATAGCGGCACACATCTTCAGCACATTAAATGGAGACCTGACGCCATGCTGCATCCGTTGGATCATCTTGTTCTACCGGTCACCAACATCGATCTCGCGCGGGAGCGGCTGGGACGATTGGGGTTCACGGTTGCCGCCGAGGGCCGTCATCCTTTCGGCACGGTGAATGCTTGCGTTTTTTTCGCCGACAAGACCTATCTCGAGCCGCTTGGTGTCGCGAGCGCGAAAGAATGTGAAGAATCAGTGCGGCACGGAAACGTCTTTGTGGCGCGCGACCAGGCCTTTCGTTTCCGGTGCGGCAATGACGGATTCTCTGCGGCCGCATTCAGCACGGAGGACGCGGACGCCGACCATGCTCATTTCGTGCGTGCGAGAAAGAGCGGCGGCGCCATGTTGGAGTTTTCGCGCCTGATCAAGATGCCGGACGGGTCGCAATCGACAGGCACTTTCAAGCTTGCCTTTGCCGCCGATCTTCGGGTGCCGGATTTCTTCCTCTTTGACTGCCAGCGCATCAACGCCTTTCCGGCCGATCGGAGCGCGCTGGAAAAGCATGCGAACGGTGCAACCGGTATCTCGGAGATGGTGCTAAGCGCGCCCGAGCCTGAAGCCTTCGGCTCGTTCCTTCAGTTGGCCGTGTCTACGACGGAAATCGAGCGGACACCGTTTGGCGTGGCGATCGCGGCAGCGAATGCCAGGATCAGTCTTCTGTCGCCGGAAGGGATGGAGGCTTATTTCGATTCGGTGCCGTTATCCGTGGATAAGGGGCTAAGAGGCAGCGCTATCGTTTTCCGCACCACCGATCTTGCCGTGACAGAAGCGCTTTTGGCTGATAACGGGATGCCCTATACACGCAAGAACAACAGAGTCCTGGTGAAGCCTGCGCCCGGCCAAGGTGCGATCTTCGCCTTCGAGGAGATCCGATGAGCAATACGAATTCCGAAGTCGCAGTCGGCGAAGGTGCCGGCCGCGTCGTATTTTCAAACAGTGGCAGGCTGTCGCTGATCGCCGGCGCATGCGAAATGGAGAGCCGCGACCATGCCTTCATGGTTGCGGGCACGCTCAAGGAGCTTTGCGGCAAGCTCGGCATCGGGCTCGTCTACAAGACCTCCTTCGACAAGGCGAACCGCTCTTCGCTGTCGAGCAAACGCGGTATCGGTCTAGAGAAGGGCTTGGAAGTCTTCGCCGACCTCAAGAAGGAACTCGGCATTCCGGTTCTGACAGATATCCATTCGGAAGAGCAATGCGCGCTGGTCGCCGAGGTCGTGGACGTTCTGCAGATCCCGGCCTTCCTCTCCCGTCAGACGGACCTGCTTGTCGCAGCCGCGAAGACCGGCCGTGTCATCAACGTCAAGAAGGGCCAGTTTCTCGCTCCCTGGGACATGAAGAATGTTCTCGCCAAGCTAAATCAGAGCGGCAATTCGAATGTTCTGCTTTGTGAGCGTGGCGCGTCCTTCGGTTACAATACGCTGGTCTCGGACATGCGCTCGTTGCCGATCATGGCGGCCATGGGGGCTCCGGTCATTTTCGATGCGACCCATTCCGTGCAACAGCCCGGCGGCCAGGGCACGACGTCGGGCGGGGAGCGCCAGTTCGTCGAGACGCTGGCGCGGGCGGCAGTTGCGGTCGGAGTTGCAGGTGTCTTCATCGAGACCCACCAGGATCCGGACAATGCCCCCTGCGACGGCCCCAACATGGTGTATTTGAACGACATGCCGCGGCTTCTGGAAAAGCTGCTGGCCCTCGACGCCGTCGTCAAGGCGGCCTGATACTGGCGGAAGGTGCCCGCCGTCAACCGGCGAGCGCCATCCTTTGGCTTGAGTACGACCGCGTTGCGGCGGACGCCGTTACGTCGTCGAGAAGGAAACGGGCCAGCAGGTGATTGAGGTGTATCGCCTCGTCACCGAGCTCGCGGCAGGCGGCACTTGTGTGTTCAACCATCGCCGCGTTCTGCTGCGTGACGCTGTCCATAGTGTTGACGGCGGCGTTGACTTCCAGGAGAGCGGTCGTTTGTTCGGTGGAGGAACGCACGATCGACTCGATCAGCGCGGTGACCTTCAGAACCTGCTGATCGATATTGCTGAGCGCTTCACCGGTGCGGTTGACCAAGGCAACGCCGGCCGAAACCTGGCTGGAAGACGTCTCGATCAGCTGCTTGATTTCCTTTGCCAGATTGGCGGAGCGGCCGGCAAGGTCGCGCACTTCCTGTGCAACGACCGCAAAACCCTTTCCGGCCTCGCCCGCGCGGGCGGCTTCCACGCCGGCATTGAGCGCGAGCAAGTTGGTCTGGAAGGCGATTTCGTCGATGACGTTGATGATATCGCCGATCTGCGCAGATGATGTCTCGATCTTCTCCATCGCAGCGACCGCCTCGTGCACGACGGTTGCCGAATAGCTCGCGCTTTCCTTCGTCGCCGTCATCATCACGTTGGCTTCAATGGCCCGTTCCGACGAGTTCTTGACGGTGACCGTGATCTGGTCGAGCGCCGAGGCCGCCTGCTCCAGCGAGGCGGCTTGATGCTCTGTTCGCCGGGCCAGATCGTTTGTGCTCGATGCGATTTCGCCGGAGCCGGTCCTTACTACATTCGTCAGGGTCGAAATTTCCCTCATTGCCTCAGAAAGCGTGCGGACGCTCGAGTTGAACTGCTCGCGCAGCTTCTCGTAGGCTGCGTCGAAAGGCTCGCTAAGCTGGACCGTGAGATCGCCGCCGGAGAGCCGTTCCAGGCCGCGGCTCAGGCTGGCGATGACGCCCTCGCGGACGGCTTCCTCGTCTGCCTTGGCAGCGGCAAGCGCCGCATCGCGCTGTGCTTGGGCCTGACATTCGGCATCCTGGCGCGCACGGATATTGTTCCGCTCTTCGGCGGATTCGCGGAAGACGGTGACGGCGCGCGCCATCTCCCCGATCTCGTCGGCCCGGCGGCTGAAGGGCACATCCTTCGAATAGTCGCCGCCAGCAAGGATCGCCATATAGTCGCGCATCGCCGAGAGCGGCACGATGGCGCGGCGGCGGAAGACGTAAAGGCCGCCAAGAAGCAGGCAAAGCGAGACTGCGGCAGCCGCGAGCGTGATAGCCGAAAGGATGCGTGTCTGTTCGGCGGCGTCCTTTTCAGCGGACGCCAGGAAGGTGTTCGCCATATCGACGAGTTCGTTGACGGCGTTTTCATGGATATGGAAATTCGTCGCAAGCTTTTCGAAGGACGCCGGAATGACTGCGGAGTCATTCTTGACAATGGCCGGCGCGAGTTCCTCTTGCATCACCTTCCAGAACACGTCGCCTTTGACAAGGACATCGTTCAAGAGCTTCTGCTTAAGGTCCGAGCTGAGCGCGGTCGCCAGCCAATATTTGCGGCGGTCCTCGTAGGCGGGTTTCAGGACATGTTCGATGCGCTCGACGTTCTTCTTGGCAACGTCGGGGCGCTGCACCGCTTCGAGCGCAAGCATGTAAGACTCAACGAGGTAGAGGGGCGGCGGCAGGATATCGGCGACGAGATCCTTGCCGTAGATGATTTGCTTGTACATCTCGCCGTTCACCCGCAGCTTATTGAAGGCATAATTCTGTATGCCGATCGAAGCGATCAATCCCGCGGCGACGACCATCGCGAAGATAGCAAGGCTGCGTGCAATATTGAGTTTCATCCTGCGCCCCATGAATTGAATAGCGAACAGAATGCTGTTCGTTTGAAATTATTCTGGAATTTCCGAGGGGACCTGAAATCGTGAAGGTCCGTATATCAGGCGGATTTGGACCGCACGAGGAAACGCATCATGCAATACTACTTGCCGGAGAGCGGGGCAGTATTTCCTCAATGAGTATTAATCATAATATTGATTGGTTACTGACCGATAAATTTACAACCAGATCGAAAGTGACGGGGGTCATTTCAAAACCTGAGGTTCCGAAACGCCTGAGCAAGCTCTCGGCAGGGATCGATGGGGTGCGAGCGGCTTCTTCAAAAGCCTGACATATTCGGGCTATAGGCCATGCCATGCCGTGTGTCGTCGGTGTGGCATTGTAATTTGCGTGCCTTCGATTAAACAGGCTTCGAACGATTTATCACCCACCGAGCAGGAAGAGATCATGACTGCAATTACCGACATTATCGCCCGCGAGATTCTCGACAGCCGTGGCAATCCGACCGTTGAAGTCGATGTCTATCTCGAAGACGGCAGTATGGGCCGTGCGGCTGTGCCGTCCGGCGCCTCGACCGGTGCGCATGAGGCCGTCGAAGTTCGCGACGGCGGCAAGCGCTATCTCGGCAAGGGTGTTGAAAAGGCCGTCGAGGCTGCCAACACGGAAATCTTCGACGCGATCGGCGGCATCGATGCCGAGAACCAGATCCAGATCGACAACATCATGATCGAACTGGACGGCACGGCGAACAAGTCCCGCCTCGGCGCCAATGCCATCCTCGGCGTATCGCTCGCCGTCGCCAAGGCTGCCGCCCAGGCTGCCGGCCTGCCGCTCTATCGCTACGTTGGGGGCGCGAGCGCGCATCTGCTGCCGGTTCCGATGATGAACATCATCAACGGCGGCGCGCATGCCGACAATCCGATCGACTTCCAGGAATTCATGATCATGCCGGTCGGCGCCGATTCGATCCGCGAAGCGGTTCGCATGGGCTCGGAAGTCTTCCACGTCCTCAAGAAGGAGCTTTCGGCCCAGGGGCACAACACCAATGTCGGCGACGAGGGCGGATTCGCGCCGGGCCTGAAGAGCGCGCCCGAAGCGCTCGATTTCATCATGAAGTCGATCGAGAAAGCCGGCTACAAGCCGGGCGATGACATCTGCCTCGGTCTCGATTGCGCTTCGACGGAGTTCTTCAAGGACGGCAAGTATGTTCTCGAAGGAGAGGGCCGCACGCTTGAATCGGGCGCCATGGCTGAATACCTCGCCGATCTCGCCGGCAAGTACCCTATCATCTCGATCGAGGACGGCATGGCTGAAGACGATTGGGACGGCTGGAAGGCCCTGACGGACCTCGCAGGCAAGAAGGTGCAGCTGGTGGGCGACGATCTTTTCGTCACCAACTCGGAGCGCCTGCGCGACGGCATCCGCATGGGTGTCGCCAACTCGATCCTCGTGAAGGTCAACCAGATCGGATCGCTGACCGAAACGCTCGACGCCGTCAACACCGCGCACAAGGCAGCCTATACCGCCGTCATGTCGCACCGCTCGGGCGAGACCGAAGACTCCACGATCGCCGATCTCGCCGTCGCGACCAACTGCGGTCAGATCAAGACCGGCTCGCTGTCGCGCTCCGACCGTCTGGCGAAGTACAACCAGCTGATCCGCATCGAAGAGGGCCTTGGCCCGCAGGCTCGCTACGCCGGCCGCTCGATCATCCGTGGCTGATAGCCTTTAAAAATCAGATCCTTGAAACCCGCGCTTCACCGGCGCGGGTTTTTTGTTGCTCTAAATTCATAGTCAACGGACGGTTAATCTCTCAGGCGTAGGCTCGTTCAATAGGTAATGCGTTTGAGAGCATGTGTGCGTATGTGGACAAAGCATCATAAGAAGAGAAAGATCGGCCGGTTCGTCATTCCGGCCATGACGGTCGCTTTTCTCTCCTATTTCGGTTATCACTGCATTCACGGCGACTATGGTCTCCGGGCCACGGAAGGCTTCGAGAAGCGCCGAATTGCGCGCGAGCGTGAGCTTGCGGTCTTGAAGGCGAAACGCGAACATCTGGAGCAGCAAGTCGCGCTGTTGAGCGATGGCTC
The DNA here is from genome assembly GCF_056279705.1 of Rhizobium sp. USDA 4016. NCBI lineage: Bacteria > Pseudomonadati > Pseudomonadota > Alphaproteobacteria > Hyphomicrobiales > Rhizobiaceae > Rhizobium > Rhizobium sp. USDA 4016. The sequence continues at coordinate 2,044,891 of NZ_JBWCCY010000004.1, read as the reverse complement.
GCTCGACAAGGACATGCTGGACGAAAAAGCCCGCTATCAATTGAACATGTCGCGGGCCGACGAAATCGTAATATTCAATTCCTACGCCAATTAACCGGAAATAGGTTAATTGGCAATTCTGTAGCTTTATCAATTATTTATAACAGAATACGTGCCATGCATTTATGGCATTGCTGTGGCCAAATTTCTTCCCTATGGTACGCGCCACCTAAGAAACGACAAACCCATAGGGAGGGTTGAATGGCGCCGCGAAAGACCGCGACCGTTTCCAGCCGCAAAACCAGCGCAAAACCTCAGAGCAAGCAATCGAATGGCGGGGCTATCGCCGATTTCGACCGCAATACCGAACTTAAGGCCTATCGCGAAATGCTGCTCATCCGCCGTTTCGAGGAAAAGGCAGGCCAGCTGTACGGCATGGGCTTCATCGGCGGTTTCTGTCACCTTTATATTGGCCAGGAAGCCGTTGTCGTCGGCATGCAGTTCGCGCTCAAGGAAGGCGATCAGGTCATCACCGGCTACCGCGATCACGGCCATATGCTGGCGACCGGCATGAGCGCGCGCGGCGTGATGGCGGAGCTGACGGGACGCAGGGGCGGCTATTCCAAGGGGAAGGGCGGCTCCATGCACATGTTCTCCAAGGAAAAGCATTTCTACGGCGGCCACGGCATCGTCGGCGCCCAGGTTTCGCTCGGCACCGGCCTCGCGTTCGCCAACAAGTATCGCGGCAATGACAATGTCAGCGTCGCCTATTTCGGCGACGGCGCGGCCAACCAGGGCCAGGTCTACGAAAGCTTCAACATGGCGCAGCTCTGGAAGCTGCCCGTCATCTACGTGATAGAGAATAACCGCTACGCCATGGGCACGTCGACCGCCCGCGCGACCGCGCAGGCCGATTTCTCCAAGCGCGGCGCGTCCTTCGGCATTCCGGGCATGCAGGTGGACGGCATGGACGTGCGCGCCGTCAAGGCTGCTGCCGATGAAGCGATCGAGTACTGCCGTTCCGGCAAGGGTCCGATGATCCTCGAAATGATGACCTATCGCTATCGCGGCCATTCGATGTCCGACCCGGCGAAGTATCGTTCGAAGGACGAAGTGCAGAAGATGCGCTCCGAATCCGATCCGATCGAGCAGGTGCGCCTGCGCCTCATCGAGAAGGGCTGGGCGTCGGAAGATGACCTGAAGTCCATCGACAAGGACGTGCGCGATATCGTCGCCGACAGCGCCGATTTCGCCCAGGCCGATCCAGAGCCGGATGTATCCGAGCTCTACACCGACATTCTGCTCTAATCGGGGAGGGAACCTATGCCTATCGATATCCTCATGCCCGCCCTCTCTCCGACGATGGAAGAAGGCACGCTGTCCAAATGGCTCAAGAAGGAAGGCGACAAGGTCACTTCCGGTGACGTGATTGCCGAAATTGAAACCGACAAGGCGACGATGGAAGTCGAAGCCGTCGACGAAGGCGTGATCGGCAAGCTGCTGGTCCCGGCCGGCACCGAAAATGTCAAGGTGAACGCCAAGATCGCCGTGCTGCTGCAGGATGGCGAATCGGCTTCGGACATCTCCACCGCAGCGCCCGCCGCACAGGCGACTCCGGTTGCGGCTCCTCAGGCCGAGGAAAAACCGGCCGCCCAGGCGTCCGTTCCGGCCGAGCCTAAGGCATTCGTTCCGAAGGATCCGGAAATCCCGACAGGCACCGAGATGGTGTCGATGACCGTTCGCGAAGCGCTTCGCGACGCCATGGCCGAAGAAATGCGCGCCGACGAGAGCGTCTTCGTCATGGGCGAGGAAGTTGCCGAATACCAGGGCGCCTACAAGGTAACCCAGGGCCTCTTGCAGGAGTTCGGCTCGCGCCGCGTGGTCGATACCCCGATCACCGAACATGGCTTTGCCGGCATCGGCGTCGGTGCTGCTATGGCCGGCCTGCGGCCGATCGTCGAATTCATGACTTTCAACTTCGCCATGCAGGCGATAGACCAGATCATCAATTCCGCCGCCAAGACGCTCTACATGTCCGGCGGCCAGATGGGCGCACCGATGGTCTTCCGCGGCCCGAACGGCGCGGCTGCCCGCGTTGCCGCCCAGCACAGCCAGGACTACGCTGCCTGGTACTCGAGCATTCCGGGCCTCAAGGTTGTCATGCCGTACACGGCGTCGGACGCCAAGGGCCTGCTAAAGGCCGCCATCCGCGATCCGAACCCAGTCATCTTCCTTGAGAACGAAATCCTCTACGGCCAGCACTTCGACGTGCCGAAGCTCGATAACTTCGTTCTGCCGATCGGCAAGGCCCGTATCCACCGTCCAGGCAAGGATGCGACCGTCGTTTCATGGGGCATTGGCATGACCTATGCCACGAAGGCCGCCGCCGAACTCGAAAAACTTAGCATCGACGTCGAACTGATCGACCTTCGCACCATCCGTCCGATGGATCTGCCGACCGTCATCGAATCGGTCAAGAAGACGGGCCGCTTGGTCACCGTCGAGGAAGGCTATCCGCAGTCGTCCGTCGGCACGGAAATCGCCACCCGCGTCATGCAGCAGGCCTTCGACTATCTCGATGCGCCGATCCTGACGATTGCCGGCAAGGACGTTCCAATGCCCTATGCCGCCAACCTCGAGAAGCTGGCTCTGCCGAATGTCGGCGAAGTCGTCGATGCGGTGAAGGCCGTCTGCTACAAATAACAAGGGGAGGGTATTTCGATGCCTATCAACATCACGATGCCAGCCCTTTCTCCGACGATGGAAGAAGGCAATCTGGCCAAGTGGCTCGTCAAGGAAGGCGACACCGTCAAGTCCGGCGATGTGATCGCCGAGATCGAGACAGACAAGGCGACAATGGAAGTCGAAGCCGTCGATGAGGGCACGATTGCCAAAATCGTCGTTCCGGCCGGTACGGAAGGTGTCAAGGTCAATGCGCTGATCGCGGTTCTTGCCGGCGAAGGCGAGGACGTTGCTGCCGCTGCAAGCGGCGCGGGTTCGGCTGCTGCCTCGTCTTTCGAAGCGAAAGCCGAAAGCGCTTCCGCCCCCCGCGATGAGGCAGGGAAAGGCACCGCGCCAGCCGCTGCCCGGCTTGCCGCAAATGCCAACGTGAGCCCTCAACCTGAGGTGCCGCTGCAGGCCGCCCCGAAGGGCGAGGGCGGCACAAGCATCTTCTCCTCGCCGCTCGCGCGGCGTCTGGCCAAGGAAGCCGGTATAGACCTTTCCGCAATTGCCGGTTCCGGCCCCCGCGGCCGTGTGGTTAAGAGCGATGTCGAGGCCGCCGTCGCCGGTGGTGGCGCTAAAGCGGCTCCCGCTGCTGCTGCGGCGCAGCAGGCTGCTGCGGCCCCGGCTCCGGCTGTAGCCAAGGGTGCACCGGAAGAGGCTGTCCTCAAGCTCTTTGAGCCGGGCTCCTACGAGCTGGTGCCGCATGACGGCATGCGCAAGACGATTGCCCGCCGTCTGGTGGAATCCAAGCAGACCATCCCGCACTTCTACGTCACCGTCGATTGCGAACTGGATGCGCTGCTGGCGCTCCGTGCCCAGCTCAACGATTCCGCCCCGCGCAAGGATGGTGCCCCGGCCTACAAGCTTTCTGTCAACGACATGGTCATCAAGGCGATGGCGCTCGCGCTGCGAGACGTTCCGGACGCGAATGTGTCCTGGACCGAAAACAACATGGTCAAGCACAAGCATGCCGATGTCGGCGTCGCCGTCTCCATTCCAGGCGGGCTGATCACCCCGATCGTTCGCAAGGCTGAAGAAAAGACGCTGTCCGCTATCTCCAACGAGATGCGCGATCTCGGCAAGCGCGCCAAGGACCGCAAGCTGAAACCCGAGGAATACCAGGGCGGCACGACCTCGGTCTCGAACATGGGCATGATGGGCGTGAAGGACTTCGCAGCCGTCGTCAACCCGCCACATGCGACGATCCTTGCGGTCGGCGCCGGCGAGCAGCGCGTCATAGTCAAGAATGGCGAAATGGCGATCGCGACGGTGATGAGCATCACGCTTTCGACGGACCACCGTTGCGTCGACGGTGCGCTCGGCGCCGAGTTGCTGCAGGCCTTCAAGGGCTATATCGAAAACCCGATGAGCATGCTTGTCTGATCATTGAGCGGAGACGGAAATGACGAAGACCGTTCTTTGCTATGGCGACTCGCTGACCTGGGGCTACGATCCGGTTTCGCTGAGGCGGCATGCCTATGAGGACCGCTGGCCGAGCGTGCTGCAGGCAGTGCTTGGCGGTGCGGCGCATGTCATTCCGGAAGGCTTGAACGGCCGGACGACCGCTTTCGACGACCATCTCGCCGATTGCGACCGCAACGGTGCGCGCGTCCTGCCGACGATCCTGCAGACGCATGCGCCGCTTGATCTCGTCATCATCATGCTCGGAACCAACGACATGAAGTCGGTCGTGGCGGGATCGGCTTTTGCCGCCTGCCAGGGCATCGGCCGCCTGGTGCGCCTGATCCGCAATCATGCCTGGCCCTTCGAATTCGATGGGCCGGACATCCTAATCATAGCACCGCCGGCGATCTGCGCGACAGGGAATGTGCCTTTTGCCGCTTCGTTCCCGGGCGGTATCGAGGAATCGGCAAAACTTGCAACGCTTTATCGTGACCTTGCCGACGAACTCGGTTGCGGATTCTTCGACGGCAACTCCGTCGCGAAGACGACACCGGTCGACGGCATCCATCTCGATGCGGAAAATACCCGCGCTCTCGGGCGCGGGCTGGAATCAACTGTACGGATGATGCTGGGGCTCTGACCATGGCCGCTTTGGCAGCGCTGCGGCCGGCAGAACGGCGGGACGCGGCCGAGCTGGCCATCCTCGTGGACATCGGCTCGCACGGCTTTGCTTCCTGGCTTTGGTTCGCGGAGGTGGCGGGCAGCAGCGCCGACACGCCGTTGGAGCGGGGCCGGATGAAGATGAGCCGCGATGGCGCATGGGGGAATTGGCAGAGCGCGGTGATTGCCGAGGCTTATGGCGAGATCGCCGGAACGGCGGTGGGGTATGCGCTTGGCGAAGAGATCAGAGCGATCGCGGCGGATCGTCCTGCGCTGGAGCCGGTAATAGCGCTACAAAAGCAGGCGGCCGGAAACTGGTTCATCGGCACGCTGGCCGTCTACCGCCATCTGCGCGGCATCGGCATCGGAAAGCGATTGCTGGGCGACCAGATCGAGAAGGCGGGAGAGCGGGCTGTCAGCCTGATCACCGCAAGTGATAATGAGGCAGCGCTCGCGCTGTACGAGAAGAATGGATTTTCGCAAGCCGCCCGCGCTGAGGCCGTGGCGCTTTTCGAAAACAGCAGGAAACACGAGTGGGTGCTTCTGACCCGCCTCGCCGGATAAAAAGGGCAGGAATACATGGCTGAGAATTACGACGTCATCATCATCGGCTCCGGTCCGGGCGGCTATGTCGCCGCCGTGCGTGCCGGCCAGCTCGGTCTGAAGACCGCGATCGTCGAACGCGAGCACCTGGGAGGCATCTGCCTGAACTGGGGCTGCATCCCGACCAAGGCGTTGCTGCGCTCCGCCGAAATTCTCGACCATTCCACTCATTTGAAGGATTACGGCCTCGTTCTCGAAGGCAAGGTCGGTGCCGATGTGAAGGCCGTTGTTGCCCGTTCGCGCGGCGTTTCCGCACGCCTCAATAGCGGCGTCGGCTTCCTGATGAAGAAAAACAAGGTGGATGTGATCTGGGGCGAAGCCAAGATCACCAAACCCGGCGAGATCGTCGTCTCCAAGACTTCCAAGCCGGTTGTTGAGCCGCAGCATCCGTTGCCGAAGAACATCAAGAGCCAGGAAGGTACTTACACCGCCAAGCATATCATTATTGCGACCGGCGCCCGTCCGCGCGCGCTGCCGGGCATCGAGCCGGACGGCAAGCTGATCTGGACCTATTTCGAGGCGCTGAAGCCGGATGTCCTGCCGAAGTCCTTGATCGTCATGGGCTCGGGCGCCATCGGCATCGAATTTGCGAGCTTCTACCGCTCGATGGGTGTCGACGTGACTGTCGTCGAAGTCCTGCCGACGATCATGCCGGTCGAGGATGCGGAAGTGACCGCCATCGCCCGCAAGCAGCTGGAAAAGCGCGGCATGAAGATCTTCACGAGCGCCAAGGTGGCGAAGGTCGAGAAGGGCGCCGGCAGCATCACCGCCCATGTCGAGACGGCTGATGGCAAGATCCAGCACATCACCGCGGACCGTATGATCTCGGCCGTCGGCGTGCAGGGCAATATCGAGAATCTCGGTCTCGAAACACTCGGCGTGAAAACGGATCGCGGCTGCGTGGTAGTTGACGGCTATGGCAAGACCAACGTTCCCGGCATCTACGCGATCGGCGATGTCGCAGGCCCGCCGATGCTGGCCCACAAGGCCGAACATGAAGGCGTTGTCTGCGTCGAAAAGCTCGCCGGCCTGCCGAATGTTCATCCGACCGACAAGGTCAAGGTTCCGGGCTGCACCTATTGCCAGCCGCAGGTTGCCTCTGTGGGTCTGACGGAAGCAAAGGCCAAGGAACTGGGCCGCGACATCCGCGTCGGCCGTTTCTCCTTCGCCGCAAACGGCAAGGCGATCGCGCTCGGCGAGGACCAGGGCCTCTGCAAGGTGATCTTCGACAAAAAGACCGGCGAACTCCTCGGAGCGCATATGGTTGGCGCTGAGGTAACCGAGCTGATCCAGGGCTTCGTTGTCGCGATGAATCTCGAGACGACCGAGGAAGAATTGATGCACACGATCTTCCCGCATCCGACCGTCTCCGAATCGATGAAGGAAGCCGTGCTGGACGCTTACGGCCGGGTGTTGAACGCTTGATAATTTCCCTTTCCACCCACTATCCGAAGGTAGAAAAAACGAAAGGAAATCATCATGTCTATGGAGACGCAGGCATGGCTTGTCTTCCTCCTGATCGGCCTCGTTGCGGGCTTCCTCGCGAGCTTGGTCGTCGGCGGAGGCGGATTGATACGCTGCCTGCTCAGCGGCATCATCGGCGCGTTCGTGGGCGGGTTTCTGTTCAATGCGCTGGGTATATCGCTCGGCATTGAAAATGCGTTGGTCGTGCAGATCATTCACGCCACAGTCGGCGCCATTGTCGTGGTGTTGATTGCAAGGGCGATAGCTTAGGGAAAACGACAATCATGGAAGGCGTCGGCTGGATAGCGGCAATCATCATCGGCGGTTTTGCGGGCTGGCTCGCCGGCAAGCTGATGGAAGCGCGATATGGCATTGTGCTGAACATCGTGCTCGGCATCGTCGGTTCGGTAGTTGCGACCGCCATCTTGGCGCAATTCCACGTCGAGGTGGCCGCAGGACGGCTCGGCTACTTCGTCACCGGCTTCCTCGGCGCCTGCCTGCTGATATTCATCGCCCGGCTCGTGCGGCGATAATGCGCATCACGACTTGAATTGTAAGATTCGAGCAAAACGCTTATGTGCAGACGGATGACGAAGCCGCATGGGCGGCGGAAAGTTGATACTGCAATGGTAACCATTCTCGACACGGTCAATCCCGACGCCAAGCGCGTGCGGCATCCGGAAAAGGCGAACCGCCCCGATACGGAAGTCATGCGCAAGCCGGACTGGATCCGCGTCAAGGCCCCGACCTCGAAGGGCTATGCCGAAACGCGCGCGATCGTGAAGGAAAACAAGCTCGTCACCGTCTGCGAAGAAGCCGGATGTCCGAATATCGGCGAGTGCTGGGACAAGAAGCACGCGACCTTCATGATCATGGGCGAGATCTGTACCCGTGCCTGTGCCTTCTGCAACGTCTCGACCGGCAAGCCGAACGCGCTCGACATGGCAGAGCCTGAGAACGTCGCCAAGGCCGTGAAGGAGATGGGCCTTTCCCACGTCGTCATCACCTCGGTCGACCGGGACGATCTGGAAGACGGCGGTGCCGAGCATTTCGAGAGGGTGATCTGGGCGATCCGCGCCGCCTCTCCGGCAACCACGATCGAAATCCTGACGCCGGACTTCCTGCGCAAGCCGGGCGCCCTGGAGCGCGTCGTCGCCGCCAAGCCGGATGTCTTCAACCACAATCTGGAAACCGTGCCGTCGAACTACCTGACGGTCCGTCCAGGCGCCCGCTATTTCCACTCCATTCGCTTGCTGCAGCGCGTGAAGGAACTGGACCCGACGATGTTCACCAAGTCCGGCATCATGGTTGGCCTTGGCGAAGAGCGCAACGAAGTGCTCCAATTGATGGACGACCTGCGTACCGCCGACGTCGACTTCCTGACGATCGGCCAGTACCTGCAGCCGACCCGCAAGCACCACAAGATCGAGAAGTTCGTGACGCCGGATGAATTCAAGTCCTACGAAACCGTCGCCTACACCAAGGGCTTCCTAATGGTGGCATCGAGCCCGCTCACCCGCTCTTCGCACCACGCCGGCGACGATTTCACCCGACTGAGGGCGGCACGCGAAAAGAAGCTGCTGATGGCGGCGGAATAATCAACGAAGGCTTGCATTTTCTGAAAGCCGCGGCGATCGTCCCGCGGCTTTTTCTTTGGAGGATGCCATGGCCTGGTTGAGCGATGTCAGGGATGCCGCCCACCGGCTGAAGACGGCTGATCGCGTACTCGTCATTGGCTGCTCCGGCGGCGGCAAGACCACGCTTGCTCGGACGATCGCAACGCGCTTCAGCCTGCCCTTCATTTCCATGGATCGCGAGTTTTTCTGGCTGCCGGGCTGGGTCGCACGCGCACGGCCGGAGCAGCGGGCGTTGATAGCCGAACGGATCAAGCGAGATCGCTGGATCATGGACGGAACCAACACGTCGAGCTTTGATCTCCGGCTGCCGCGGACCGATATCGTCCTATGGGTCCGCATGCCTCGTCTGATATGCGTTTGGGGCGCCGTCAGCCGCTGGCTGAAGTGGATTGGGCGTACACGGCCGGAAATGACGCCGGGCTGCCCGGAGAAGGTCGATCTCGAATTCCTGCGCTACATCTGGAATTTCGAAAAGAAGCATTCGCCCATGGTTCTCGCCGCCATGGCCGCCCACGGCCCCGATGTCCCGGTTCTCCAGCTAAAATCACGCCATCAGATGCGCGAGCTTCTTGATCTTCTCGGTTCTCCCGCTTAACTGCCGATCATGCCGCAATTCGAAACGCATCACCGCGTCCCGCACTCCGCCGATCAGATGTTCGCCCTCGTGGCCGATGTGGAACGCTATCCGGAATTCCTGCCGCTCTGCGAAGCCTTGAGCATCCGCAGCTGCAAGGAGCGCGACGGCAAGATTTTGCTGATTGCCGACATGACCGTCGGCTACAAGGCGATCCGCGAGACCTTCACCACGCAGGTGCTGCTCAACAAGGCGGAGCGCTTCATCGACGTCAAATATATCGACGGGCCGTTCCGGTATCTCGATAATCGCTGGCGCTTTGAGGAGGCCGTCGGTGACGGGTGTACCATCCATTTCTTCATCGACTACGAGTTCAAGAGTCGCATTCTCGGTGCGCTGATGGGCTCGATGTTCGACCGCGCCTTCCGCATGTTTTCCGAGGCCTTCGAAAAGAGGGCGGAAGCGATCTACCGATAGCCGTCAGAAGGCCGTGTCCTGACAGCCTTACCGATCGAAGAAGTGATAGAAGTACCGATTTGCCGGATAGGCATATGCCCCCCGATCAATAAAGTTGCGCCGGGACAGGCAACTTCTCAGGGCCGCGTTGTAAACGAGGCTGTACCGGTTGGGCGACCCTCTTCGCCAGGACATCGCCTCGTACTGGCAATATCCAAGCGCACGGTCGTATTTAGCCAGCAAGACAGGGTCGGAATCGACGCGGATTCCGTGATATGTCTGATAGTTTGACGGTGCCTCGGCAGCCGATACGCAGCCCAGGCTCAAAGCAACTCCCATTGCGGCCAGATATCTCATCGACGTAACCCCTTGCGGAATGAAATCCGGCATAGGAACGGGCGCCAGTGCTCTTTGTTCCAAGCGCTGGATTAGGCGCGGTTTTCCTGGAGTTCGATCAGCATTTCCAGCGCGGTCTGTACGGTTGCAAGACGCACCTTGTCGCGGCCGATATCGCCATAGAGCATCTTGCGGCGGATGAGGGCGCCGGTGCGCGATTTCGCCGCCAGATGAACCAGTCCGACCGGCTTTTGCGGCGAGCCCCCGCTCGGCCCGGCAATCCCCGTCACGGCGACCGCTACGTCGGCGCGGGAGCGGAAAAGGGCGCCGTGCGCCATCTGCAGCGCAGTCTCCTCGGAAACGGCGCCGAAGCTTTCGAGTGTGCGTTCCTGAACGCCGAGCATCTCGATCTTTGCGGTATTGGTATATGTGACGAAACCGCGATCGACGACTGTCGAGGAGCCGGAGATTTCGGTGAGCGCGCCGGCGATCAGCCCCCCGGTGCAGGATTCAGCAGTTGAGATCATTTTCTTTGCCGTCGTGAAATCGCGCACGATGGTCTCCGCGAGCGAGAGAATGTCGGAGGTGAACATACTTACCCCTTTGCTCGGCGATAGACGACGGTCGCGGTTGCGATCGCCGCAATGCCCTCGCGGCGGCCGACAAAGCCGATCGTCTCGTTCGTCGTGGCCTTCACTGAGCAGCGGTCGATCGAGATACCCAGAAATTCGGAGAGATTGGTCCGCATCGCGTCGCGGTGCGGGCCGACTTTCGGCGCTTCGGCAATCAGCGAGACGTCGGCATTCATGATCGTGCCGCCGCGATCGCGCACGATCTTCGCCGCATGTTCGAGGAAGATGCGCGAGGGGGCACCCTTCCATTGTGGGTCCGAAGGCGGAAAGTGATCGCCGATATCGCCTGCGCCGCAGGTGGCAAGCAGCGCGTCCGTCAGGGCATGCAGCGCGACGTCCGCATCCGAATGGCCCTTGAGCCGCTGGTCGTGCGGGATGAAGACGCCGCAGAGCGTGACCCCATCGCCGGCTTCCAATTGATGCACATCATAGCCGTTGCCGGTGCGCACGTCGGGCAGCTGCGATGACGAAAGCCGGTCGTTGGCAAGGGCGATATCCCGTTTGACCGTCAGTTTCACGTTGTCGGCAGCACCTTCGACGATCGTCACGGGAATCCCCGCCCATTCGGCGATTGATGCGTCGTCTGTGAAATCCGTGCGGCCGATCTCGCTTGCCTTTTCATGCGCCGAGAGGATGGTGTCATAGACGAAGGATTGCGGCGTCTGGGCTGCGAAAAGATGCTCGCGCGACACCGTTTCCAGAACCGTGCCCGTACCGTCAGCCCGCTTCAGCGTGTCGGCAACAGGCATTGCGGGCAGGACCGCCGGCGCGCCGCCGGCCAGTGAATCGGCAATGCGATCGAGAAGCAGGTGGTCGAAGAAGGGGCGAACGGCGTCATGAATGAGGACATGCGTAATGCCCTTGTTTTTCAGGTGCCTTAGTCCGGCGAGAACAGACTGCTGTCGCGTTGCACCGCCGTGAACGGCTTCGATCGGCGTGGCGGACAGCACCTGGCGAAATGCCTTTGCCACCAGCGCGTCGTCGTCGGGATGGATGACGACGACGATGTGGGCGGCGTGCTCCCATGTCATGAAGTTTTCAAGCGTATGCGTGATAACCGGCTTTCCGCCGATTAACCGGTATTGCTTCGGACCTTCCTCATGCGAGCCCGCCCGCTCGCCGCGGCCGGCAGCAACGATGACAATTCCAGCCGAGATCGGTTGCTTCGAATGCATTTGCGGCATAAATCCCTAAAAATGCGCGGAAAGCGGCGTGACTGCTCTATCGCCTTCGCGGTCCGCTTTCCAGCATCTGCCCAAAAAATATCAATTCTCACCGAAGCCTCTTGGCAAGCCCCCTTAGTATGGCTAAAAATAGTGCAGCAGTATCGTGTGCCTGAAAGATAATCAATTGCATCCAGTAAATCTTGCGGCGCCCTTGCAGATCGGAAATGTCTCCGTGCGCAACCGCGTTGTGCTGGCGCCGATGTCCGGCGTCACCGACATGCCCTTCAGGCAACTCGCCTGGCGCCATGGCGCAGGCCTGGTTGTAACCGAGATGGTAGCGAGCAGGGAGCTCGTGAACAATTCGGCCGAATCATGGTCGCGACTGAGGGCTGCCGGCTTCAAGCCGCATATGGTGCAGCTCGCCGGCCGAGAGGCGCATTGGATGGCGCAGGCGGCCAAGATCGCGGCCGATAGCGGCGCCGACATCATCGACATCAACATGGGGTGTCCGGCCAAGAAGGTGATCGGCGGCTATTCCGGCTCGGCGCTCATGCGCGATCCGGATCATGCGCTGAGCCTTATCGAGGCAACCGTGAAGGCGGTCGATGTTCCGGTGACGCTGAAGATGCGGCTCGGCTGGGACGACAATTCGATTAATGCACCAGAGATCGCCAAGCGTGCCGAAGATGCAGGGGTAAAGCTGATCACCATTCATGGCCGTACGCGGATGCAGTTTTACGAAGGCAAGGCGAATTGGGACGCGATCCGCGCCGTTCGCAACGCAATTTCGGTTCCGCTGATCGCAAACGGCGATGTCGACACACAGGCAGATGCGCAGGAGATCCTTCGCCGCTCGGGCGCTGATGTGGTGATGATCGGGCGGGGTTGTCAGGGGCGGCCATGGCATGCAGGCGTGCTGGCTGGAGCACCCGCGCCGTCGCCGGAGAAAATACCGGACATTGCCGTCGAGCACTACGAAATGATGCTGGATTTCTATGGCGAGGCGACGGCTATCCGCCATGCCCGCAAGCACCTCGGCTGGTATCTGGAGCGTTTCGCACCGTTGCTGCCGGTTTCGCAGAAGGCGACAATCATGACATCGCATACACGGGCAGAAGTAGTCTCGCGCCTTCGCGATGCGCTGGCGGCCGGTTTGGAAATTTCAAAAAGCCGGGAGGCGGCATGATGGACAAGGTTCAAGCCGATCATACCGGCGGCGTTGCGATGGCAGTGCTGAACGCGATCCAGAATCCGGTGGTGATGGTCGACGAGGCGGGCTTGATCGCCTTCGCGAACTGGGAGGCGGAATCGTTTTTCGGCGCTAGCGCGTCGCACCTTGCCCGCTACAAGATTTCCACCTTCATTCCGTTCGGAAGCCCGCTACTGGCCCTGATCGATCAGGTGCGGGAGCGCAGGGCGCCCGTCAACGAATACCGCGTCGACCTGAGTTCGCCCCGTCTTGGCCAGGACAAGCTGGTCGATATCTACGTCGCGCCGGTGATCAGCGAGCCCGGTTCCGTCGTCGTGGTGTTCCAGGAGCGTTCGATGGCCGACAAGATCGACCGTCAGCTGACGCACCGGGCGGCCGCCCGGTCGGTGACGGGCCTTGCGTCCATGCTCGCCCACGAAATCAAGAATCCGCTCTCCGGCATTCGTGGTGCCGCCCAGCTTCTCGAGCAGTCGGTCGTCGATGAGGACCGCGCGCTGACGAGGCTCATCTGCGACGAGACCGACCGCATCGTGTCGCTGGTCGATCGCATGGAGGTCTTCTCAGACGAACGTCCTGTCGATCGTCTGCCCGTCAACATCCATTCGGTGCTCGACCATGTGAAGGCGGTGGCAAAGGCAGGCTTTGCCCGGCACGTCCGCATCACCGAGAATTACGATCCGTCGCTGCCTGCAGTTTACGCCAACCGCGATCAGCTCGTGCAGGTCTTCCTCAACCTCGTGAAGAATGCAGCCGAAGCAGTCGGAGACCGGCAGGACGGCGAGATCATGCTGACGACGGCCTATCGCCCCGGCATCCGCCTTTCTGTCGCCGGAACGCGCGAAAAAATCTCGCTGCCGCTGGAGTTCTGCGTGCAAGACAACGGTCCCGGCGTGCCGTCCGACTTGCTGCCGCATCTCTTCGATCCGTTCATCACCACGAAGACGAACGGCAGCGGCCTCGGCCTTGCACTGGTCGCCAAGATCATCGGCGATCACGGCGGCATCATCGAATGCGACAGCCAGAACAACAAGACGACGTTCCGCGTCCTTATGCCGGCTTCCAAGGATGCTTCGGCCGATGATGCGGCAATTGCAAACCCAACAGGAACTTCTCGATGACAGCAACGATCCTCGTCGCGGATGATGACGCGGCCATCCGTACCGTGCTAAACCAGGCGCTCAGCCGTGCAGGTTATGATGTTCGCATCACCTCCAATGCCGCCACGCTCTGGCGCTGGGTTTCGGCTGGCGAGGGCGATCTGGTCGTAACGGACGTGGTGATGCCGGACGAGAATGCCTTCGATCTGCTGCCGAGAATTAAGAAGGCTCGTCCCGAGCTGCCGGTGCTCGTCATGAGCGCGCAGAACACATTCATGACGGCCATCAAAGCCTCTGAGAAGGGCGCTTACGACTATCTTCCAAAGCCCTTCGACCTGACGGAACTCATCGGCATTATCGGTCGCGCGCTGGCGGAGCCGAAAAAGAAGCCAGCCAAGCTCGACGAAGACATGCAGGACGGCATGCCGCTTGTCGGCCGTTCCGCGGCCATGCAGGAAATCTATCGCGTCCTCGCCCGCCTGATGCAGACCGACCTGACGCTGATGATCACGGGTGAATCCGGTACCGGCAAGGAACTTGTGGCCCGCGCGTTGCACGATTACGGCAAGCGCCGCAACGGACCGTTTGTGGCGATCAACATGGCGGCCATCCCTCGTGACCTCATCGAATCCGAGCTCTTCGGCCACGAAAAGGGTGCCTTTACCGGGGCGCAGACCCGTTCCACCGGCCGCTTCGAACAGGCCGAAGGCGGCACGCTCTTCCTCGATGAAATCGGCGATATGCCGATGGACGCACAAACGCGTCTTTTGCGCGTCCTGCAGCAGGGCGAATATACGACTGTCGGCGGGCGTACGCCGATCCGCACGGACGTCCGCATCGTCGCGGCGACCAACAAGGATCTGAAGCAGGCGATCAACCAGGGGCTCTTCCGCGAGGACCTCTATTACCGCTTGAACGTCGTCCCGCTACGGCTTCCGCCGTTGCGCGATCGCGCCGAGGATATTCCGGACCTGGTTCGGCACTTCATCCAGCAGGCCGAAAAGGAAGGGCTCGGTACCAAGCGGTTTGACCAGGAAGCTATCGAGCTGATGAAGGCCTACGCCTGGCCGGGCAATGTGCGCGAGTTGGAGAACCTTATCCGCCGCTTGGTGGCACTTTATCCACAGGACGTGATCACGCGCGAGATAATCGAAGCCGAGCTTCGTTCCGACGTGCCGGACAGCCCGATCGACAAGGGGCCGATCCGTGCAGGATCAATGACGATTGCCCAGGCAGTGGAAGAAAACATGCGGACTTATTTCGCAAGTTTCGGCGATAATCTGCCGCCTCCGGGCCTTTACGACCGGGTGCTGACGGAACTGGAATATCCGCTGATCCTCGCCGCATTGACGGCCACGCGCGGCAACCAGATCAAAGCGGCGGATTTGCTCGGACTCAACCGCAATACGCTGCGCAAAAAGATCCGCGAACTCGGCGTCTCCGTTTACAGAAGCTCTCGAACAGCTTGACAAGGCTGCAGGCCGCGTTGCATTTTCGCCACAATGCGTTGCTTAAAGGTCACGCATAGGGTTTGGACTTCGCCATCGCATCGAGGCTGCTGAAGCTCATGTTTCAGGCTGTCCGGCGCCGTTTCAGCAGCAGGCTGAGACGCCGGGGGCTTTGCATGCATGGCGATCATATCCAGTCGATGAACCGTGACATACCGGCTTCTGCCGCTTGGAGTGATGACTTGATGAAGCAGGATGCGGCACCGCCTGCGGCAGACAGCGATACGGTCTCGACCGTTACCGATCGCCGGGCGCTGTTTGCGCTGCCGGGTCTTGTCCTGGCCGGCGGCGCGTTGCTCTGCGCGACGCTGACGCTCTTCATTCTGCTGGGTGTGACGCCGATCGACCCGACGACCCGCGTCGTCATCACTTCGGTCGTGGTGAATTCCTTCTTCGTGCTTGCACTGATAGCACTGATCGGACGCGAAGTTGCGCGGTTGCTCAAAGCGCGCACCCGCGGCCGCGCCGCTGCCCGTTTGCACATCCGGATCGTCGTCCTGTTCTCGATCGTCGCCATCACGCCGGCGATCCTGGTGGCGATCTTTGCAAGTATCACGCTGAATGCGGGGCTCGACCGCTGGTTCGCGCTGCGCACGCAATCCATCGTCAGTTCGTCGCGCAATATCGGCCAGGCCTACATGATGGAGAACGCCAGCTATCTGCAGGGCCAGACCATCTCCATGGCGAACGACCTGGAACGCAACCGGGTGCTTTACAACCTCGACCGCACGGGCTTCGGGGAGTTGATGACGCGTCAGGCGCGGGGCCGCGGGCTGCTTGGCGCATTCCTAGTTGAAAGCGACGGCACTGTCATCGTTCAGGCGGACATCAAGACCGAGAAACCGTTACCAGCGATCCCGCAGGATGCCCTGCAGAAAGCCGCCGCTGGCCAGCCGACGCTCATTCCGCCGGGCGTAACCAACCTTGTCGGCGCAATCATCAAACTCGAGCAGATTCCAAGCGCGTTCCTCTACACCGTGCGCGCCGTCGATCCGAAGGTCATGGGCGCAATGCGCATGATGGAGGAAAACGCAACGGAATACCGCTCGATGGAGGCGGGTCGCGTCTCGCTGCAGATCGCGTTCGCGGTTCTCTATATCGGTTTTGCCCTGATCGTGCTGCTTGCGGCGATCTGGACGGCTATAGCCGTTGCCGACCGGATCGTCCGCCCGATCCGCCTGCTAATCACTGCGGCCGACAGCGTGGCGTCCGGCAACATGGATATCGTCGTGCCGGTTCATGCGGTCGATGGCGACGTTGCAAACCTATCCCGCACGTTCAACAAGATGATTTCGGAAATCCGCACGCAGCGTGACGAGATTCTGGAGGCGAAGGACGAGGTGGACGACCGCCGCCGCTTCATCGAGGCCGTGCTGTCGGGTGTCACTGCAGCGGTGATAGGCGTCGAGAACGACCGGCGGATCACCATCGTCAACAGTTCTGCCGAGACGCTGATGTCGCTGCCGGCGCGCGAGATGCTCGGGAAGCAGTTGAATGAAATTGCTCCCGAAGTCGATCAGGTGCTGACCGAAGCCGCATCGCGCTACCGCGGCGATTTCCGCAAGCAGATTGCCCTCGTGCGCGGCGGAACGGTGCGAACGCTGAGCGTGCAGGTCACGCGCGAGGAAGTTCGCGATACAAGCGATTCCTACGTGATCACCCTCGACGACATTACCGATCTCGTGATCGCGCAACGCTCGACGGCCTGGGGCGACGTGGCAAGGCGCATCGCCCATGAGATTAAAAACCCTCTGACGCCGATCCAGCTCTCCGCCGAGCGCATCCAGCGCCGTTACGGAAAGCAGATCAATCAGGAGGATCGCACAGTCTTCGATCAGTGTACCGATACGATCATCCGGCAGGTTGGCGATATCGGCCGCATGGTGGACGAGTTCTCGGCTTTTGCGCGCATGCCCAAGCCGACGAAGGAACAGACCGATCTGCGCAATATTCTCCGCGATGCCATCTTCCTGCGTGAGATGGGCAATACGCATGTGAGCTTCCTGCAGGAATTCGGCGACAAACCGCTGGAGGGCCAGTTCGACAGCCGCATGCTGGGCCAGGCATTCGGAAACCTGATCAAGAATGCGGTCGAATCCATCGAGGCTGTTCCGAGCGGCGAGCGCGATCAACGGAAGGTTCTCGTCAGGGCGTCGTTGGACGAGAGCCGCGACCGCTTCACGGTCGACGTCATCGACAACGGCCGGGGACTGCCGGTGGAAAACCGGCACAGCATCCTGGAGCCCTACATGACGATGCGGGAGAAGGGCACCGGCCTCGGCCTCGCAATCGTCAAGAAGATCATTGAAGAGCATGGCGGGCAGTTGGAACTGCATGATGCGCCCGCCGATTTCGACCAGGGAAGGGGAGCCATGATCCGCGTGCATCTGCCGCGTCTCGACCCGGTTCCCGCCGCCCCGGCGTCAAATGACAAGGAAAGTGTGTATGGCCTCTGATATTCTCGTCGTCGACGATGAGCATGATATTCGCGAGATCGTCTCCGGCATCCTCTCTGATGAAGGACACGAGACGCGTACCGCGCATGACAGCGACAGTGCGCTTGCCGCGATTTCCGATCGCGCGCCGCGCTTGATTTTCCTGGATATCTGGATGCAGGGCAGCAAGCTCGACGGTCTCTCATTGCTGGACGAGATTAAGACGCGCCATCCCGACATCCCGGTCGTCATGATTTCGGGCCACGGCAATATCGAAACGGCTGTTTCCGCCATCAAACGCGGCGCCTTCGATTTCATCGAAAAGCCCTTCAAGGCTGATCGCCTGATCCTAATTGCCGAACGCGCGCTGGAAAACTCGAAGCTGAAGCGGGAGGTATCCGAGCTGAAGCGGCGCGCAGGCGACGCCGTCGAACTGATCGGCACTTCCGTCGCGGTCTCGCAGCTTCGCCAGACGATCGAAAAGGTCGCGCCGACCAACAGCCGCATCATGATCTTCGGCGCATCTGGCTCCGGCAAGGAGCTGGTGGCGCGGATGATCCACAAGAAGTCGGCGCGCGCCAACGGGCCGTTCGTGGCCTTGAACGCTGCGAACATTACGCCGGACCGCATGGAAGTCGCCCTCTTCGGGACGGAAGGCTCCCCTGGCCAAGCGCGCAAGACCGGGGCGCTGGAAGAAGCCCACCGCGGCATACTCTATCTTGATGAAGTCGGGGAAATGCCGCGCGAGACGCAGAACAAGATCCTGCGCGTGCTTGTCGACCAGCAGTTCGAGCGCGTCGGCGGATCGAAGCGCGTGAAGGTGGATGTCCGTATCATCTCTTCGACGGCTTACAATCTGGAAAGCCGCATCGCCGAAGGTTGGTTCCGCGAGGATCTTTACCATCGCCTCGCGGTCGTCCCCGTTCGCGTACCGGCATTGGCGGAACGCCGGGAGGACATCCCGTTCCTTGTCGATCAGTTGATGCGTCAGATTTCCGAGCAGGCGGGCATCCGCCTGCGCCGTATCGGCGACGATGCAATGGCGGTGCTGCAGGCTCATGACTGGCCAGGCAACATCCGACAGCTGCGCAACAATATCGAACGGCTGATGATCCTTGCACGCTCGGATGGCCCGGATGCGCCGATCACAGCCGACATGCTGCCGACGGACCTCGGCGACATGCTGCCCAAGGTGTCCGCCAAGAACGACTACCACATCATGACACTTCCGCTGCGCGAAGCCCGCGAGATGTTCGAGAAGGATTATCTGATCGCGCAGATCAACCGCTTCGGCGGCAATATCTCGCGCACCGCGGAATTCGTCGGGATGGAGCGCTCGGCGCTTCATCGTAAGCTGAAGTCGCTCGGCGTCTGATTGCTCCGGCGCAATTTTCTGCGCCGGTTTCCCATTTCATTGCCTTGGATGCAGGTTTTCCATGCCGAGAATTTCCTATGTTAATGGCCGCTACGTGCCGCACGCCGATGCGATGGTCCATATCGAAGACCGCGGCTACCAGTTCGCGGACGGCGTCTACGAGGTCTGCGAAATACGTCACGGCTTCATCGTTGATATCACGCGCCATCTCGACCGCTTGAACCGCTCGCTTGGCGAGTTGCGTATCGCCTGGCCGATGAGCCGCCAGGCGATGATCCATGTGATTCGTGAAACGGCGCGCCGCAACAAGGTACGCAACGGCCTGTTCTATCTGCAGGTGACGCGCGGCGTGGCGCGCCGCGACCATGTGTTTCCGGCCGAAGGCACCAAGCCTTCGCTGGTCATCACGGCCAAAAGCACCGATCCCGCGGTTATCGCGAAGAAAAACGCAAACGGCATCAAGGCGATCACCGTTCCGGACAATCGCTGGGATCGGGTTGATATCAAGACGGTCGGTCTTCTTTCGAATGCCCTGGTCCGCCAGCAGGCGAAGGAAGCCGGCGCCCAGGAGGCCATCTATGTCGATGCCAACGGCTGCGTGAAAGAAGGTGCCGCGACCAATGTCTGGATGGTCGACGCCGACGGCACCTTGATCACGCGCCCTGCCGAACGTGGTATTCTGCGCGGCATCACGCGCACGACGCTGATGGATGTCGCGGTGAAGCTTGACCTCAGGATCGCCGAGCGGAACTTCACCGTCGCCGAAATGCTGGCGGCACGCGAGGTCTTCATCACAGCTGCCACAAGCATTTGTTTTCCCGTCGTTTCCATCGACGGGCAGACAATTGCCAACGGTCATCCCGGCACGATCTCGCAGAATATTCGAGAAGTCTTTTTCGACGTTGCGGAAAAGATTGCGATTTGATACCAAGATTTGCTGGACGGAAGGGATGAGGGTTACCATCCGTCTTTCAGGAGAGGTTGATTAATATTCACCGGCCAGATCAAGCCGGCAATAAAGAAAGAAGCGGCGCGATGGCGGAACGTTCTCAGAATTTGCAGGACTTATTTCTCAATACTGTTCGCAAACAAAAGATTTCTCTCACAATTTTTCTCATTAACGGCGTAAAGCTCACGGGCGTTGTCACTTCTTTCGACAATTTCTGCGTTCTTCTTCGCCGTGACGGCCATTCGCAACTCGTGTATAAACACGCGATCTCAACGATCATGCCGGGTCAGCCCATGCAGATGTTCGAGAGCGAAGAAGCAGCGTCCTAACAAGGTCAGCAGTCATTTCGACACGCGATACCAGGAATGATTCCATCATCCCGGAGGCTCAGAGACTTCGGGATGATATGCGGGCAACCGTCGTCGTGCCTGTGCTCAAGCAGGCGCGGAGTAGGAGTGCGCCCACCGAAGGAGCTGCGACCCGCTCGCCGGAAAGCCGCCTTGAGGAAGCGACCGGT
Source organism: Rhizobium sp. USDA 4016 (assembly GCF_056279705.1). Taxonomy (NCBI): domain Bacteria; kingdom Pseudomonadati; phylum Pseudomonadota; class Alphaproteobacteria; order Hyphomicrobiales; family Rhizobiaceae; genus Rhizobium; species Rhizobium sp. USDA 4016. The sequence continues at coordinate 2,024,165 of NZ_JBWCCY010000004.1, read as the reverse complement.
CTCGCTGAGGCAATCGATCTGGATGTGGTCAACGGCGCGATCGTACCGATCTCCGACCCGCGTCCGGCTACGCTGCTCGGCACGGGCAAGATCGAGGACATCAAGGCGCAGCTCGATGAGCATGATTCCGGCCTGGTGATCGTCGATCACCCGCTGACGCCGGTGCAGCAGCGCAATCTCGAGAAGGAGTGGAATGCCAAGGTCATCGACCGCACGGGCCTGATTTTGGAAATTTTCGGCCGCCGCGCCTCCACGAAGGAAGGCACGCTGCAGGTCGATCTTGCGCATCTGAACTATCAGAAGGGCCGTCTGGTCCGCAGCTGGACCCACCTTGAACGCCAGCGCGGCGGCGGCGGATTCATGGGCGGCCCGGGTGAAACGCAGATCGAAGCCGACCGCCGTCTGCTGCAGGATCGGATCATCAAGCTGGAGCGCGAGCTGGAGCAGGTCGTCCGCACCCGCCAGCTGCACCGGGCCAAGCGCAAGAAGGTGCCGCATCCGATCGTGGCACTGGTGGGCTACACCAACGCCGGCAAGTCGACGCTCTTCAACCGCATTACCGGCGCAGGCGTGCTCGCGGAGGACATGCTCTTCGCTACGCTCGACCCGACGCTTCGCCGCATGAAGCTGCCGCATGGCCGGACTGTCATCCTGTCCGACACCGTCGGCTTTATCTCCGACCTGCCGACGCATCTTGTCGCCGCCTTCCGCGCAACGCTTGAAGAGGTGCTGGAAGCCGATCTGATCCTCCACGTCCGCGATATGTCGGATGCAGACAATCAGGCGCAGAGCGCAGACGTGATGCGCATCCTGAAAGATCTCGGTATCGACGAGGCTGAAGGGGCACGACGCATCGTCGAAGTCTGGAACAAGATCGACCGTCTCGAACCGGAAACGCATGATGCGATGGTGCAGAAGGTTGCGGGCGCCGAAAACGTGGTCGCTGTTTCGGCCATCAGCGGCGAGGGCATCGATCACCTGATGCAGGAAATCAGCAAGCGCCTTTCCGGGGTGATGACCGCGACGACGATCAAGCTGCCTTTGGGCAAGCTGGCGCTGCTACCCTGGCTTTACGAACATTCTATCGTCGACGGCCGCGAAGACAATGAAGACGGCACGGTGACGCTCGACGTAAGGCTCGCCGAAAGCGAAGCCGCCGAATTGGAACGGCGCATGGGCGACGGCCCGAAGCCGCAGAAGGAAGACTGGGAATAGCGAGACGCCTGACCGCTTCTAAGCAAATTCGAGACCCGGCGTCCGTTGCGGATGAAAAGACGGTTCGGCACAGAAGCTGTCGCTGTTTGATGTCGCCTTGCCTCCTTTCTCATCCCTATGCCTGTCGAAGGGATCTCAAGTCCTTGGGTGCAGGAGACTTTTCTCTCGTGGCATGTGAGTCATTCACCGCGCGGACGCGCGGTGGCTGGCTTCCTGTGAGGCGAGTACGGGATGGACGCTGGTGGCAATGGGCAGTCATTCAGCGGATCCATACCGCAAAGGCGACCTACGGGGGGAGGAGATCCGTCGAGGCCCTGCGGCTTCGCCTTCAGGCACCTATGCCTAAGGCGGCAGATTCGACGAATAAGCGTCGACCCTCGACACTAGCCCCCCGCGACCGCCCGCTCGATCGCCTTGGCGGCCTGCCAGATTTCCTCCATGCGCTCCAGCGTTGCCGCCTCCAGTGTTTCGCCATCTGCTTCAAGCGTTTTCTCGATGTGATTGAATCGACGCCTGAATTTCGTGTTCGTGCCGCGAAGCGCCTGCTCGGGATCGGCCTGTACATGCCGGCCGATATTGGCAATGGCGAAGATCAGGTCGCCGAGTTCATCGCTGACCTTCGCGTGATTGTCCTCCTTGAGTGCGGCACGAAGCTCGCCGATCTCTTCCTCGATCTTGTCGAGGATGGGCTCTGGCGCCGACCAGTCGAAGCCGACCTTTGCTGCGCGTTCCTGCAGTTTCAGCGCTTCTGTGAGCGCGGGGAAGCTCCGCTGCACGGAGCCAAGAAAGCCTGCCTTGAAATCTTCGGAAACGCCGCGCCTTGCGCGCCTTTCGGCACGTTCGTGTTTCTCCGCCTGCTTGATCTCGTCCCACTGCTTCTTGACGCGTTCCGGCGTGTCGGCATCGGATCGCGCGAAGACATGCGGGTGGCGGCGGATCATCTTGCGCGTGATGGCTTCGACGACGTCGCCGAACGTGAATTCGCCGGCTTCCTCGGCCATGCGAGCATGGAAGACGACCTGCAGCAGCAGGTCGCCAAGTTCCTCGCAAAGGTCGTCCATGTCGTTGCGTTCGATCGCATCGGAGACCTCGTAGGCTTCCTCGATCGTATAGGGCTTGATCGTTTCGAAGGTCTGGACGATGTCCCAGGGGCAGCCGGTTTGGGGATCGCGCAGTGCCGCCATGATCTCGATCAGGCGCGAAATATCTTTTGAAGCTTCCATGATATCTCAGTTCAAGGGGATGGCATTGGCGTCTTTGGACGCCTGATAGATGTCGGACAGCGCATCGTAGCGGGCCTTGATGCTGGCGGCCTGCGCTTCCAGACCGGTTTTCAGCGGTTCGTCCTCGGTTTCGATGAGATCGGCGATCGCAAAGCTGTTCCAGAATGCGTTGTGACGGCGGTATCCGCCCGGTTCCAGGCCGAAGACCTCCTTCAGAATCTTCAGATCATGCGGGATGGCAAAGCTGTCGCGCGAATCCTCATGGCTGAAGAAATAATAGAAATTATCGAAACCCGCCCAGGTGATCGCCGACATGCACATGCTGCAGGGCTCGTGCGTCGAGAGAAAGATGAGATCCTTGGTCGAGGGCTTATCGGAGAGTTCGTAAAAGCGCTTCAATGTGTGGACTTCGCCATGCCATAGCGGATTTTCCAGTTCGTTGTTCGTTTCGGCGACGACCAGAGCCAGGTCGGACTTACGCAGGATTGCCGCGCCGAAGACCTTGTTGCCCTCGGAAACGCCGAGCTCGGTGATCGGCAGGATATGCTTCTCGATGACTTCGAGAAGACGGGGAGCAATCGTCTTTTCCCGCATGGTGTTCTCCTGTTTCGTGCAGTTTACCGGTTGCCGCCGGGAAGCGGAATGCATGATCCCGCCGAATCTGCGCATTTGTCACCAACTTATGATGCGCTGCAGCAGCATTTTCAAACGACCGGGCGACTTTTCTCAAATCCTTGAGATGGCGAGCAAAAGAATACGCGCTCAGCGGGGCTTTCGAATTTCTGTTTCTTCAATCCGTTGACCGTAAAAGGCATAGTCGACCAACTTCGAAGTGGAATGATAATGCCTTCCAGCAACGAACAGCTATCGGTGTTTCCCGCATTCTTCCGTGTGGAAGGGCGGATCGCAGCCGTTTTCGGCAATGGAGACGAGGCCTTCGCCAAGGTGCGCCTGTTGCTGAACACGCGCGCCCGCATTGTTGCTTATGCGGACCATCCCGAGGCTGATTATCATTCGTTCCTGATTTCCAATCGAATCGAAACGGTCCGTGGCGCTTTCTCGCCCGAGCAGGTGGACGGTGCGACGCTTGTTTTTGCTGCAACCGGTAATGCTGCCGAAGATCGCGCGGTCGTGGAAGCTGCCCGGGCGGTCAGAGTTCCGGCCAATGCAGTCGACCAGCCGGACTATTGCGATTTCTTCACGCCCGCTCTCGTCAATCGCGCGCCGGTCGCCGTTGCGATCGGCACGGAAGGTGCCGGCCCGGTGCTCGCGCAGATGATCCGTGCGCAGGTCGATCAGTTGCTTTCCCCGTCGCTCGGCCGCCTGGCCGATCTTGCGACGAGCTACCGCAGGACCGTCGAACATCTCGTTCCACGCGGCGTCGCCAGAAGGGTCTTCTGGCGCCGTTTCTTCTCTGGTCGCGTGGCGGACGCCGTTGCAAACGGCAATCTTCCCGAAGCGCGGCGTGCCGCAAACGGCCTCCTGCGCTCGGCGGAAAAGGTTGACGGTCGCGTCTGGCTCGTCGGTGCCGGTCCTGGAGCCGAAGATCTGCTGACGTTGCGCGCCCAGCGCGTGATGATGGAAGCCGACGTCATCGTTTTCGATGCGCTGGTGCCGCAGGCGATCGTCGATATGGGCCGCCGCGATGCCGAGCGCCTTTCGGTCGGCAAGCGCAAGGGTTGCCATTCGAAATCGCAGGAAGAGATCAACGATCTGCTTGTCCAGCTTGGACGCCAGGGCAAGCGCGTCGTGCGCCTGAAATCCGGCGATCCGCTGGTCTATGGCCGGGCAGGGGAGGAGATGGCGGCGCTGCGTGCCGCGGGCATCGGCTACGAGGTCGTTCCGGGCATCACTTCGGCTTTCGCCGCCGCGGCCGATTTCGAGCTGCCGCTGACGCTACGCGGCGTTGCCTCGTCGCTGGTCTTCACGACCGGGCATGATCTGACCGGCGACGTGCTGCCCGATTGGGCAAGCCTTGCCGTGTCCGGCGCGACGATCGCCGTCTATATGGGACGTACTGTCGCAGCTTCGGTCTCCGAGCGGCTGATGAGCGCTGGGCTTCCCGCCGAGACGACCGTTGCCGTCGTCGAGAATGCCAGCCGTGCGGACCGTCGCCTACTGCACGGCATTCTGCGCGATCTTCCCGACTTGCAGCATCGTGACGAGTTGACCGGACCGGTCATGGTCATTATCGGCGATGCCGTCGCAGGCGCCAATTTCGAACTGTCCGAGCCACTGGTGCGCCATGAGGCGACCGCGCCGGAATTTGCAAGGAGCTGAACATGGTCGACAAGGTTCTGACCGCCAACAGGCTGACGGACGGCGTAGCGGTCTGGCTTAACGCCGGCGGCGAATGGGTAACCTCGCTGCAGGATGCGCTCATCGCCCGCCATGCCGAGGCCGTGACGGCTTTGGAAGAGATCGGCAAGAAATCCTATGCCGACAACAAGGTCGTTGACGTTGCCGTCATCGAAGTTCAGGAAACCAACGGAGTTCTATGGCCGCTCCGCCTCCGCGAGCGCATCCGCGCCCAGGGCCCGACCATGGAATATGCGCCGGGCTACAAGCCGGCCGATCCCGAATTCATTGCAGTCTGAGGAAGCTGATGTACCGTTACGACGAATTTGACCACGCCTTTGTCGCCGAGCGCGTCGAGCAGTTTCGCGACCAGGTCCAGCGCCGTCTGTCCGGTGAGCTTGCCGAGGATGCGTTCAAGCCGCTGCGCCTGATGAACGGCGTCTATTTGCAGCTCCATGCCTATATGCTGCGCATCGCCATCCCCTACGGCACGCTCTCCTCGCGCCAGATGCGCATGCTCGCTCATATCGCCCGCACCTACGACCGCGGCTACGGTCACTTCACGACCCGCCAGAACCTGCAGTTCAACTGGCCGAAGCTGTCCGACATGCCGGACGTGCTTGCCGAACTTGCGACGGTCGAGATGCATGCCATGCAGACCTCCGGCAACTGCATTCGCAACGTCACGGCGGATCATTTCGCCGGTGCCGCGGCGGACGAAGTCGCCGATCCGCGTCCCTATGCGGAAATCCTGCGCCAGTGGTCGTCCGTGCATCCGGAATTCTCCTTCCTGCCGCGCAAGTTCAAGATCGCCGTCACCGGCGCCGAGCGCGACCGCGCTGCGATCCAGGTCCACGATATCGGCCTGCATCTGAAGAAGAACGACAAGGGCGAGATCGGCTTTGCCGTTTACGTCGGCGGCGGCCAGGGCCGCACGCCAATGGTCGCCAAGCTGATCCGCGACTTCCTACCGGAAGAGGACCTGCTGTCCTACACGACCGCGATCATGCGCGTTTACAATCTGCACGGCCGCCGCGACAACAAGTACAAGGCGCGCATCAAGATCCTCGTGCACGAGACCGGTGCCGAAGAACTGGCGCGCCAGGTCGAGGTTGAGTTCGTGCAGCTCAAGGATACCGAGCTCAAGCTGCCGGAGAAGGACGTCCAGGCGATCGCCGCCTATTTCGCGCCGCCCGTGCTGCCGGAACGCGCCGAAGGCTGGGAGAACCTTGCCCGCTGGAAGAGGGCCGATCCGGCATTTGCCCGCTGGGTGCAGCAGAACGTAGCGCCCCACAAGAACCCCGATTACGGCATGGTTACGATCTCGCTGAAGCCGATCGGGGGCATCCCGGGTGATGCCTCTGACGCGCAGATGGATGCTGTTGCCGACATCGCCGAGGAATATGCCTTCGACGAAATTCGCGTGAGCCACGAACAGAACCTCATCCTGCCGCACGTGGCGCTGGGCGATCTGGAAGCCGTCTATCGCGGCCTGGTCGCGGCCGATCTCGAAACTGCCAATGCCGGCCTCATCACGGATATTATTGCCTGTCCGGGGCTGGACTATTGCGCGCTCGCCAATGCGCGCTCCATTCCGGTTGCGCAGGAGATTTCCAAGCGATTTGGCGATCCGGCGCGTCAGGCGGAGATCGGCGAACTGAAGATCAAGATTTCAGGCTGCATCAACGCCTGCGGGCATCACCATGTCGGCCATATTGGCCTGCTCGGCGTCGAGAAGAAGGGTGCCGAACTCTATCAGATCACGCTTGGCGGTTCCGGCGACGAACACACCTCGATCGGCGAGATCATCGGCCGCGGCTTCGAACCGGACAAGGTGACGGACGCAATCGAGACGATCGTCGATACCTATCTCGGCATCCGCCGGGACCCGTCTGAAACCTTCCTTGCAGCCTATCGCCGCGTCGGACCGCAGCCTTTCAAGGACGCGCTCTATGGCGCGGCCGCGGAAGCGGCATAAGGAGGGGATGATGACGAAGATTTGGAGAGAAACCGGTTTTGTCGCCAACGATCCCTGGGTGATCGAGAGCGATGAGGTGAAAGCGACCGAAGATCAGAAGCCTCTGCTCGGCCTCGACGAGCTGATCGCCATGGCCGGAGAGAGCAACGATGTCGGGCTTGGTGTGCTCATCAAGCCCGCCGACGACGTCCGCAAGCTCGAGCCTTACCTCGATCGCCTCGATATCGTCGCCGTTGCTTTTCCGGCATTCAGCGACGGCCGTGCCTTCAGCCATGCTTCGCTGCTGCGCGAGCGACTGGGTTATGCCAACGAATTGCGGGCGGTAGGCGATGTGCTAATCGACCAGATCCCGTTGATGCTGCGCGTCGGGATCGACAGCTTCGCCGTGACCAATGAAACGGCGCTCAAGCGCCTTTCCGAAAACCGGCTGCCCGGAATTCCCCATCATTATCAGCCGGCTGTGCGTGACGCGGAGGTCGGCAAGGGCTATAGTTGGCGCCGTCAGGCGAAGCCGGCGGCATAATGCCGGCTCGCCGTCTCTGATGACGGAAGCGATGCAATGAAACATTTCGAAGTGGCTGTGATCGGTGGCGGTCTTGCCGGGATGGTGGCCGCGATCGCGCTGGCCCGCGGCGGCCGCAGCGTGGCGCTGATTGCCCCTCCCGCCGCGACCGAGGACCGGCGCACGACGGCGCTTATGGATCAGTCGATCCGCTTCCTTGATCGCCTGGCGCTCTGGGAAAAGCTGAAGCCCGAGACCGCGCCGCTGAAAAGCATGCGCATCATCGACGGCACACGTCGCCTGCTGCGTGCACCAACCACGACGTTCCGCTCCGTCGAAGTCGGGCTCGACGCCTTCGGCTACAACTTCCCGAACAAGGCTTTGACCGACGTGCTCGAGGCGGCGGTCGCCATCGAAGGCAATATCACGCGCTTCACTGCTTTTGCTGACAGCATTGATATCGGCGAGAATGCCGTTTCCATTATGCTGGCGGGCGGCGAGATGCTGTCTGCAGATTTTGCTGCCGGCGCCGACGGTCGCAAATCGAAGCTTAGGGAAAAAGCCGGCATTGGCGCGCGCAACTGGTCCTATCCGCAGTCGGCCATGGTGCTGAATTTCAGCCATTCGCTGCCGCACGAAAACACCTCGACGGAATTTCACACCGAATGCGGCCCCTTTACCCAGGTGCCCTTGCGCGGCAATCGCTCTAGCCTCGTCTGGGTACAGAATCCGTCGGATGCCGCCGCCGGCCTCGAATTGTCGCTTGCCGAATTGAGCAATGTCGTCGAAGAGCGGATGCAGTCGCTGCTCGGCAAGGTGAGCGTCGAGGAAGGCGTCCAGATTTGGCCGCTTTCGGGCATGATGGCGCACCGCTTCGGCAAGGGCCGGATGGCGCTGATCGGAGAAGCCGCGCACGTCTTCCCGCCGATCGGAGCACAAGGCCTCAATCTCAGCCTGCGCGATATCATGGCGTTGACGGATATTCTCTGCGACCGGGCCGAACTGCCGATACCAGCCGATTCGGGCGATCGGTTTGACCGCAGGCGCCGCGCCGACATCATGACGCGAACGGTCAGCGTCGATTTGCTGAACCGCTCGCTTCTCTCGGGTTTCCTGCCGGTGCAGATGCTGCGCGCCGCGGGCCTCCACATCCTGTCGGCGTTTCCACCGCTACGCAGCGTCGTCATGCGCGAAGGCATCGAGCCGGGTCGGGGATTGCGGGATATTCCGACTGCCTTGCGGGAAAAATTCAGCCGGAAGAAAGGCTGATCTGATCGCGATCGGAACGGCGGCTTACTGTTTGCAAGGCAGGCTATGATGTGCTGCCTTTAGCCAATCCGCATCAAGATCGGAAAGGTCTGCTGGAACCAGATGGCAGTATCGCTGACGAAACCGAAGATGAAGGCGAGCCCCGTGAGCACGAGGAAGCCTCCCATGATCTTTTCGATCGTGCCGAGATGGCGGCGGAAGCGCGCCAGAAAATTCATGAAGGCACCGGAAAAGCCGGCGGCGATCCAGAAGGGAATAGCGAGGCCGAGCGAATAGACCGCGAGAAGCCCCGCGCCGGCGCCGACGGTCTCGCGCGATGCTGCAACCCCCAAAATGGCGCCGAGCACCGGCCCGATGCAGGGCGTCCAGCCGAAGGCGAAGGCAAGTCCCATGATATAGGCGCCGGTCAGCGTCGCCGGCTTTCCGCCGCTCTGGAAACGGGCCTCGCGCGCGAAAAGCCCGATTCGGAAGACGCCGAGGAAGTTTAGCCCCATGAGGATGATGATGAGGCCGCCGATCTTTGCCAGAAGATCCAGATGTTGGCGCATCAGCATTCCGATGCTGGAAGCGCCGGCGCCGAGCGCGACGAAGACCGTGGCGAACCCGAGCGTGAAGAACAGCGCCGAAAACAGCACCCCGCGCCGGACGTCGGGCGCAACCGCGACAGCATTGCCGCCCCGGAACTGCTCGACGGATATGCCCGCCATGTAGCAGAGATAGGGCGGAACGAGGGGAAGCACGCAGGGGGAGAGAAAGGAGAGGGCACCCGCAAGCAGGGCGCTCAACAGGGAAATATCGGCAATCGACACGCATTCTCTCCGTCTGAATTTGGCGGATGTTTAGCGCCGCAACCCACCGAATGCCAATCACCTTTTCGAGCCTCGGCAAGAAATATGCCTAACGCGGCGAAAAAGGGAGATTTTTCGGTTGACCGCAATAGGTCGCCTGCATATGTTCCGCGCACTTCCGGCCGGGGCTGTTTTTGAGTTCAAGGCGTCAAGGGAGAGCGTAGCTCAGCTGGTAGAGCAACTGACTTTTAATCAGTAGGTCATGGGTTCGAGCCCCATCGCTCTCACCAAAAAACATTAATAAAAGCAATAAGTTACTGCTTCATAGCTGAAACGATTTCGACCGACGAATCGCCTTGGGGGAAAATCTGGGGGGAAGTTGGCTTCCCGTTTCCCCGGCAATCTGGCATCCTTGCGGCCATGCCAGCGCCATCGAAGGCCCGACTTCGCCCGACCCTCGTGCCTAATCCCTACTTCTCCCGCGCTCATCCGGCCGATTCAGCAAACCCGCGCAAAATTGCGGCTGTCGTCAACATCCGTGAAAGCGCAATAACCACGCTCGCCTCGCGCGGTGTACTTGATGCCGCCCAGGTCGCCGCTGCTGATCGTTTCCGCGCCCTCTTTGAGGCGATGGGTGGGAAGGGCGCAAGCGCCATCGACTACGGCCGCGAACATGTCGACGGCGGCAAGGTCCGGGACCCGATCACCGAACGGCAAGTGAATTCCGGCAAGGAACTCGCCCGATGCCGGGCACTGCTCGGAGCGCGGCTTATGGGCTCGTGTCTGCGGTGTGCGGCGAAGGCTATTCGCTGACTGAGCTCCTGGTGAGCAAGCGCGAGCGGCTGACGGCGGCCGACATGCTCCGCATGGGGCTGGACGACCTCGCCGGGCTGTGGGGCATTGCGACCCGCCGCTGATGCCCCGGTCGTGGCGGCGATGTCAGCGGCGAAGCTATCCACCGGATATCAAATTGCCGATTACTCGGAGCACAATGCCCGTAGTGCACGAGGCCGGACGACGCCGAAGTCGTGAATATCTTGACGTACTCGCCACTGACGCGATTAATCGTCATTAGGTAGCTATATGTCTCCACAGCAGCGTGCTTACACTCGAACATCAATTCAGTATCGCTGACCTTTGCTGTTAGCGTATTTTCCCGGCATCCCGCCTGAACCGTGTAAGTGCTTGAACCGTCAGGTGGGGTGTCGATCACAACGACATCTGTGCCAGTGATTGCAGAAGCAGAGCCCTTCTCATCGACGGTTTTGGTAAGCTTGCAGACGATGAAAGTCTGATCGGCCCATGCGTTAGATACGAGAAGCGACGCAGCAAGTGCCACTCCTATAAACCGTCTTCTTGGAAGTTTACGGTCCGCGCCTTACAAGGAAAACTCTTGCTTGCGGCAAGTATGAGGGCATCGGTTCTGCGATGAGATCAGAATGGTCAGCAAGAAACTCCCCGAACGCTTCCTTCTGGCCGACTTCGTTTTGCTCCTCACGCCAACCCCAATCATCAAACATAACGACGGCCTGATTGTGGATGTGGGGCTCAGAAAAGTTCAGAGCATCCTTAGACGCAGAGTAGATATCGCAGTCAATCATGATGAGACTTGCCTTCTCGATTGCATGATGCCGGCGGGTCTCTTCCGTGAGCGTATCCTTGAACCACCCCTTCACGAGAGTGATCCGCCCAAGGTCGACCTGCTGACGTTTGAGGTAATTCCGAGTTGCCTGAATGGTTGAGTGAAATTCACCTTTGGCCCAGCCCTCCTTGTCGGCCTCCACTGGCAGTCCCGCGAAGGAGTCGAACCCGATGAGGCGCATATGGTTTAGACCCGCGTCACGTAGAGTTCTGTACGTGCAGGCCAGCGAGGTTCCTCGGCTGACCCCGAATTCGAGATAGTCTCCTAGACGCTCGGAAGGCTCTAGTTCTTGAAGCTTCGCAACGGCTTGGCGAACGCAGTCACAGAAAGCGTCCTCGGGCACCAAGGGCCACCAGGGTGTCCAGCCTCTTGCCCGGAGCGCCCGCCACGTTTGGCGCGCTGGCCTCTCCAGACCGACGACGCGAGCTACGCTTCTGAAAAGCTCTCTCATAGCACACCCCTCTCTTTTAAAGACAGATTTCATAATGGGACCAACATACGTGAGAATACAATTGAGAAACCAAAATTTCTTCACGTCAAAGTGCAGTCGCTTATCGGTCGTGCTTGACGAAATGGGAATTAAATCCTATTTTGTTCTCATGCCAACCTACAGCGAGCTCATTGAATACTATGGCTAAACGGCAAATTGCTTCTGATCATTTCCAGTCATTCGCCGTGCTTCAGTTCTGCCTTTGCCGCGGCGGCCTCGACAGTCAACTCCTTGACCTTTGCGGCAGTGAAGATTTCCCGGCCTCGACGCGCCGGGCAATGAGAGCCTGAATGTCCGGTTCGGCTTTGGCGACTGGCCGACCGCACCTGAATTTGAGGTAATCTCGTGCCTAACCAGCCGGTGAACCCGCCTTCATCGCGCCGGTATTTGAAAAGCTTTTGGGCGGTGGCCAGCTCCCGCCCTATTTCGAAAATGGCATCAAGCTGAATCCGCTCCACGTTCTGAGCGTGGTGTTCAAGCTGTTGGTCGACGGCGGCGGTGAAGGTATCGTCGTCTAACTCGGGTAAATACGAAGCATGCTTCGCATCTCTTATATTGTCACTTTCGGCAATTGCTCTAAGCATTTGCGCCGTTCTCGGCCCGAACGGCAAGTCATTCTTTTACGGAAATCCCAAATGAAAACAGGCATCCGCAAGGATGCCGTCATTCAAGATCAATGAAGAACGGCGACCTCACACCTTGCCCTTCTTCGCTAGCACGTCGGCGGCATCGAATGCACCTTTGGCACCCGCCTCGTTGGCATGGAACATGACGACAGTGACGCCAATTTGGGCGGTCGGTGCATACATGGGCGTGCTGAACGACGAGCCGCTATAGCTTCCATAAGCTGTGTTGCCGTAGACCGTGGCTTGCCCGAAACCGCTTGTATTAGTGTTCATACCCACGAAACGCGACCCCTGCGCCGTTTGAGCCTGTTCAAGCCTAAAATGGGTATATCCACGCTTTAGGGTAGCCTCTGCCGCCTTCTTCATCGTGATCGCCCCCGCTGCGCTGGTGAAAATCAACCCGCTTGCGTTTGTATCGAGCCGTCCACATCGATCCAGCACTCGTGACCACCATGCCTTTGCGGTAGGGCAGTGCGCGCTGCCACGTGCCGCAATATTTGATGCCGCTGGCTTCCAATGCGTCGAGGCGGCCCTTGTGCTCAAGCAGAACGGACTTCAGCGCGTCGAGTAATTGGTAGGCCTCGCCCTTCGTCATCGGCTTCGTGAGCGCGTCGACCCCGAATTGTTTCATCATCTCGTCGGTCAAAGACATGCCGTATCTCCCGGTTCAGGCCCACTCGATGCCAGTCACCTGGGCGATTGCGTTATCGCGAAGACGCTCGGCGGCGAATGCGACCAGGGCCTGGACGGCGACGCTATTTGTTTGAAACATCGAGACGAGGTTCGTGCCGGCTCCGGTGGTGCTGTCCTGTACAAGCGCAGCGTCCAGCATTTCGATTGTCGACCTAGATGCTGACACTGGCAAAGCGGGCGAAATGCCGATCGGGCCGAACCTTGTGCTCGAGACCTCTGCAGGCAACTACCAGCCGTTCGTCTTATTCGATCGCGCACTGTCCGCTGCCGAGACAAAGCCGCTGGCGGCCGCCCTGAAGCGTGCCACAGGCTCAGACCATGGCACAGCCGATGTCGCCCAACGACAACAGCCCGCGCAAGGTGCGGCAGCCACGCTATCGCGGTACGCTTCCGGCGCTCCGCTGGCTCTTCGACAATTATCCGGCGTTGGCACCAGCGATGGCCGCTGCCTTGCCAAAACCCGCGAGCAACTGGTCTGCAGAGATTGCCGACAACCGACAAGAAATTCCCCCTACGATCGGCGAGTTGATGACGGCTGTAGAGGGCGCCGAGCAAAAGATCGAACAAGACGAAAAGACTGGCGAGCGCATCTCATTCGGCCCACTCAAGTTCTTGCGTGGGCGGTTGGTCGAATGGGCGGTGACCAAAAAGGGTCACAAACTTCGACCGGTAGATCGGGTTGCTCCGGGGAGTTCCACCAAAACCTCGCAGCGCAATCCTGGCCGCTACCTGTCTACGAAGGCTACGACACCGTCACCTTTCGAAGCCACACCACTCGCCAGGAATATGTCTGACCGGCCCGTGCTGCCGCCGATGCTGGATCCGCTTACCGATGTCGAGGAAGGTCGACGGCTGCTGCGCAGTCTGTGCATCGATGGTGCTGTGTCGTTCGAGAAGCTGCCTGTCGGCGCAATGAAGTGTGAGGATGCGGTAGCTAAGGGCGCAGTTTTTCTGGGCGGCATGTCAAACCCCAAGGGAAACACGTCCAGCGGCGCTCCAGCTTGGGAGACGCCCGAGGTTCAAACAAGGCGAAGCGGCAGCCGTGATCGAAGAAGTTGCCGGTCGAGGCACACTCAAATCAATCGGCATCCGGCTTGGATACGCCGAAGAATACGCTGACCGGGCTGGTAAGGCTGCGCTAGTTGAAGCTGCCAGAACTCTGACAGCGGCGAACAATAACGAGAAAGTTGCAGCCCATGTGCCCAAACGTGGCGCATTGTGACGTATAGGTATGAAAGAGGCCGCCATTGCGCGGCCTTCTCCGTTTGGGGCGCTGCCGATCCGCGGACGTATTAACTCGCGTTGATCGCCGGGACTGTCCCGAACCCTACCGCCACCGCGGCTCTCGTGTTGCGTTGTGCAGCAGTTCGCTGGCGGACGCGAATGGTCCAAACAATTGTAGCAGTCGAGCCTCTTCCTCCTCCTTAAGTCGGCGCCGTTTGGAAAAATCCTTGACCGACCAAACACGGGTCGTGGCTCCGGTGCCGATGTTATTCGGTTCCACTCGCTGCATACGTTACTCCTCCCATACAGTTGGGGAGACCTATACCAAAGTATAATTTAGAAAGAAATAAAATAAGTCGTGTTGGCGCCTTTTTTGCGTCGTTCAGCCATTACCTGGCGCGCCTCCTCCGCGAACGAAAGGTGATTGTGCGGCTGGTTGAGGTCCGGAACCGATAAACCGGGCGCCTCCCTGCCGCTTTTGCTATTTGATCTTTTCTGCCGCCTTATTCGCGGCCTCACGATCAGATCCGTGCTTCTTGATAATTGCCTCAGCCTTATCCCGGCTGATCCCGTTCTTCTTGGCGAAGTAGCTAACCTCGTAAGGTTCGCCGCCAGCGACCTTGTTGCGGTCTGCGGCTCCACGCTTGCTCTTGTCGTCTGCCATAGCTGGCCTCCTTCCACTGCAGGTGCTGAACGTATGACGGAATCCAAGGTTCCGGATCGGCGCTCAGCGGAGGCCAAAGTCTGGCATCGTCTTTACTATACAGCAGAGTGGAAACGACTGCGCCAATACCAGTTGGCAATGGAACCTCTTTGTCGTTTCTGCCTGATCACGGGAAGAGGTGACCGAGGCGACGATCGTCGACCACATCAAAGCTCACAAGGGCAGCGGCGAATTTTTCTTCGATCCGTCGAACCTGCAGTCATTTTGCAAACATCATCACGATAGTGCGAAGAAGATGATTGATCACGGCAAGATGGTCGTGACCTATGGCCTCGATGGTTATCCAATTGAGATGGGGTAGCGGCTTCGCCTTCGTCCTCGGCATCGCAGGCGCGTACATGGGGGTACGGCGAGACGGGCGTTCGGGCACGGTGAGGCCGCAGGGGGCTGCCGACGCTTCAGTTGGATGATGCGGAGCGCAGGAGCGGAGTAGCTCTTGTGGAGTTACTGGTCCGTGCTGGATTGACCTCCTCGAAGGGGGAGGCGAAGGGCGATCTCGGCGCGCGGTGTGCGGGTCAACGAACGTCCGAGAAAGACCTTGCTTTATCAGACCCCAGCGGAGAGGTTTGCAGAGTGTGTTGCAGCGACCGTTGAACTCGCCGCTCAAAGCGACACCAATGATCGATATATCAAAGGAAATAAGACGATGGGCGGAGCCGCGCCACAGAGTTCGCCCGCGGTCGATATTGGACCGGGGTCAGTTAATTTATTTGTTTCGCCAGCGTGAGGGCGAATGGCCTTTGTGAGCGCGGAACAACCGCGCAAAATGGCTCGGACTCTCGATCCCGCAGAGCGCGGCGACCTCGATGATAGGCAGGTCCGTTTCCCTCAAAAGACGAGCTGCACGGTCCATGCGGCGGCGGGATATCACTTCCAAAGGCGTTTGGCCTGTTGCTCCGCGAAAAGTCCGGAAGAAGTGCCCCTCCGAGATGCCAAGTGGGAGTGACAGGTCAGAGATCGAAATCGGTTCTGCCAGCCTTGCATCAATTCTCTCGTAGGTGTCACGAAGTTGTCGTCTCGTTAGAGCGTTCTTTACCGACGTCCCGCGCTGACCGCGTCCTGCAACTCTGTTCGAGAGGTACTCGGAAAGAGCAAGAGCCATCGTCGAGCAGTAGGTCACATCCAGATTGCCTTCACGATGATAGAGGCCGCACATCTGCGCCGTCATGCCATAAATGAAGTCGTCGCGATCAACGAGGAATGACTTGGCGTTACGGAGCTTTGGGCTTCCCACAACCGGATCGATGGCAATCGCACCCCATTCCCATGCGACGTCGCGGAGCACAAGCTCGCGATTGCAGCCTGCAGGCAGAAAGGAAACCATGCCCTTCACGTCGCGGCCCTCATAGCGAAATCCGTCGTCGGTTCGAAATGCATGATGCGCTGCGCCGCCATTCAGCGTCACCATGACCAGATGGAAGTCTGGTGCTATCTTGCCTTCGACTTCTCCTGTCTGCCCCCGCCGCGCGGTTTCGAAACGACCGCCGGGCCACTCTATTCGCAGATGATCCTGAGGCGGCTGGGTCAATTGCCAGCCTTCGATCCTGGTCTTCTGTTGCATCGACGCCCCGCTCCAGCCATACGCCTGCAAGGCACATCTTGCAGGTGAGATGCTGAACGATACGACTGGTTGCGGGCGTATGCATTTAGGAAATCGTAGGTCTTCAACCCCGGCTGTTCAAAAGTGCGTGAGGGTTGAGTGCTTGAAACGTTTTCGTGGCTCGCGGCAGGTGAAGCTACGATTTCAGGTCGTAGGCGCACCGGAAGCCGATGTAGGCGACATAGAAGTCGGCAGACTTCCACTGCATGGCTTCTTCCCGCATCTTGTCTGGGCCGTACCACCACGAGCCGCCAGCCGTGATCGCGTTGTCACCGTTGCGGTCGGCGAGCCATTCCCACACGTTGCCACCCATGTCGTAAAGGCCGTTCACGCCCTGGCGAGTGGTTCCCGTCGAGGCATGCTGAAGCCAAGGATCGCTACCGTTCGTATTCGCCCCTTCAGGAGTATCTCCCGTCGGATAGGAATACGTTTTCCCGGCTACGAAGCCCGCCGCCGATCCACTACCATATTCACGATAGGCGGCACGCTGCCACTCGGCGCGAGCCGGCAGTCGGCCGCCGACTGATGCGCAATAGTCACGTGCCTCATACCAACTCACATGTACGGCAGGTTCGGCCACTTCTTGCGGTGATTTGCCGAACGGCCTGCGAAACGACCAGCCTGGACGACGTTCCCATCCGCTTCCCCATTCGTGACCGCCACCATTGCGTTCAGCAGCCGTCCTCAGCTTAGTCGCGTTAGCGAAGACGGCGAAATCGGCGATAGTGACCTCGCTCCTGTCGATAGCGAAACCTTCAATCGTGACACGGTCGCTCCCGGCCATTGCGGCGGCCGGAAGCGCAATAAGGATGAGTGTCAGGTACGTTTGGGCGGTTGCGGGAAGGGCCATGTGACGACGCCACCATATTTTTTTCCAGGATAAGGAGGCTGTTTAAGCGCGTCCGCGACGCCTGTCAGCCCGGCATAATAATCCACCATGCGTTCACGCATCGCCCGGTCGGGCAGGTCGCCGTAGAGCGCGCCCATGTTGTCGACGACGTGCTGTGGCTGGCTGGTCGCGGGGATAACATTTGTGACGGCCGGATGGGAGATGATCCATTTCAGGAAATACTGCGCCCAGGTCTCGATACCCATCTCCTGGGCAAAGTCTGGAACTGGTTGTCCCGCCACAGGCGTAAAGAGCCGCGCCTTTTCGAACGGGATGTTGACCTGGACGGCTACACCGTTGGCGGCGCAGGCATCGAGCAACCGTTGTTCGGCGGCACGCGTCAGGATCGTATAGGCGACCTGGACGAAATCCAGCGTGCCCGTGTTCACCAGACGCTCCATGGTGTCATAGTATTCCGGGCTCCACTGCGTGATCCCGATATAGCGTACAGACCCCTCGGCCTTTTTCTGCGCCAGCCAGTGACGGACCTGGTCGTGATTTTCGAGACTGTGAACCTGCAGCACATCGATCCGATCCCGCCACAGCCTTTCCCGCGACTGCCTGAGCTGCCGTTCCGAATGGCTGTTGTCGGAAAGATAGTCGCCGGTGGTCCAGGTCTTATTGGTGATGAAGATGTCGTCGGCGATGTCAAGATCGATGATGAAATCGCCGACGCACACTTCAGACATTCCATAAAGTGGCGATGTATCGATGACCCTTCCACCATGTTCATGGAACAGCCGGATTACCTCGCCCACATGGTCGCGCGGTTCGCCTGGGCGGATGTCGAAGGTCTCGAATGTGCCGAGGCCGACCGCCGGGATCATCTCCCCCGTTTTCGGGATCGGCCGCATGATCGGCGCACGGCCCGATTGTTGAGCGACGGCCTGTCGCATAGAGATGGCCGAAGCGAACATCGATGTTGCGGCAACTGCCGCCACGCCGGTCAAAAACGTCCGGCGTTTCGTTGCGAGTCCTGAGGTCATTCCAAAAAAATCCCTGTTGTGACGACAGGACGTTAACCGGCAGGAATGCCGCCGCGCGCGCTCGATCCTCACCATTTGCTCGATTCTGATCATTTTCTGCGCTTCGTGGCGTTCAAATACCATGCACATCTGAATTTGCCTCAATGACCGCTGCTGGCGGGCGCGAAGCGGAAGCGGCTCCTTGGCAGCTTCCGGCCCGTTGCAGTCATCGCCACAACCAGCGGTTTACACCGGGTGTAATGTCCTTCGGCCGGAGAGATGGTTTTGGCAATGAGGTCATGTCCAGAAATTTAGTCGGGCTGATCGCAGGTCCACTTGCATTGATCGTCCTCGTCTGGGCTTCTTGTTCTTCGGGACTTGGGGTGCAGTAATCGGCTTTTTCGTTCTCGCTGCCGCAGTGGTGTTTGGGTGTTTGTGCCGTTATTCGCGCTAGGAACATCTATCGCACCCGCACGTTGGTCGGCTGATCAATGAGAGTTATGAACCTGGAACCCGTAGCCGCTCCAGGCGGCGGGGTGTGAACCCTTGCTCTATTCGATCTTGCGCTGAGCGCGGACGCGCGGCTTTACGGACTGCGGCTGATGGAAACATCCGACGGAAGGCGCTTCACATACGCTGCGGGCCGGGAAGGTGCATGACACGCTCTACGAAAGGGCAAAGTGGCGCCGGGAAGCGCCGTAGGCAGCGAACGAAAATCACTCCGCAGCGAAAGTTGCTGCATAGCGGCTCGAATCTCGTTCGATAGCATCCAGAGAGTTCATCAGGTCGACAAAGTCACAGGCCTCGGCCCAAGACATGCCACTCACCTTCACGTCACCAAGCGTGGCAGGCTCCATCGTGAGCCCATCCACAACAAGCCACTTGTCATCGACTTCATGTCGAAGATTGAAACGTCGCATCGCAAAGTCTCCAAACGGTGAACCGCGGTACCATATTTTAGGAGGGATGAATATGAGAAAGTTAACAGCTATTAACGATAACATTGCGACCAGCAATGCCACCGGCGTAGCACGGTGCGCACCAATTCCGGGAAAAATCCGGTTACAAATACAAAACGAATTCAGAGGCCGCTATCGAGCGGCCCTCTCCAAGGGAAACGAAGCAGGACGCGCCCGTACCCATGTCGCACGGATTACCGCCACTTCGGTGCCCGTTTGGCGTTGTGCATGAGTTCGCATGCAGTCGCGAATGGACCAAACAGCTGAAGTAGTCTCGTTTCTTCTTCCTCATCCAATCGATGTCGCGCGCAGAACTCGGTCACCGACCAGACCTTCGTTGCCATATTGGAATCTGCATTTTCCGGCTCAACGCGTTCCATGGAAATCCTCCCGCTCCTAATGCGAGAACACTACTAAAGTCTAATTTAGAATCAAATGAAATAACAATGCAGGCGGGATATTTGTTGCGCTCCAATGCCATCCCCTCGCGCGCCTCAATCCAAGGCCGGCATGCAGGAGCACACCGCTCGATTGCTTCGCGCGATCGAAGGCGTGGGTAAACCCCGCATCGACGGCCTGCTGAGCGGCTTGACAGGGCGTTAGAGCGGATAACAAGAACGCGCAGTTGACGGTTCTCGGGCGTCCAGTCGGTGATGACACCCTGCTATACTGGCCGTCTCATGGCATCGTTGGTTAATGCCGACCGCCGCTTGCAGTTAGCCCAGAACCAGGGTTGCCAGGACGCTTTCGTTTTCCTTGGCATCAACGATCGGAACCACCCTGACGCAAATGCAGGGGTTCCATACGACGCTTGCCGCCAAGGCTAACGCGAGGGCATCACCCGCACTTCGCGATCCTTCGCCCAACCAGAATTTTACGGGCGCGGAAGTGGCGATCTACACCGCCCTGAACCCGTGGCCGCGTTCCCAGTCCGGCATTGGCGACTTCGGCACGGTCTTCGAACTAGCCGACATCGTCTCGACCGCCCGCGACAGCAATGTATCCAAGGCTGACTACGGCGTCGGCGACGGTCTGCATATCAATTGGGCGAACGGCACGGCTAAGGTGGCAATCTTGACCGCGTTCAAGACATTCGTTCAGGCAATGGGATATCCAACGATATGACCGAATAGGCGTCGTGCCGACCTAAAAATTACATCACTTAGCGAAGGTTGAGGGCCGTAAAGGAACTCTACACCAGCGCGGGTCAATGAGAAATGCATGCAGGGGTCGAAGCCGGAACTGTTTTCCTCAACTAGATCCATCTCCCAGGCCTCACTGAGACCCGGCAAGTTGGCGTCCAGTTCCTCAGAGTCGGACACAGGATACCGCGCCCATGCCTCAACGGTCAGAAGTGCATTTCGGATTTGTGTCATGTAAGTATCGCACGTCCCAGAAAGTTGATTAGCCAAGCAAGAAATACTCCAACATACTTGACCTTTATTGTCGAGTGACTTGGAAGTGACACATGGATTATTTTTGGGGGGCGGGGGTAGCAAGGCGATGAAAAAAATGACCAGCAGCAAATCATGTACACAGTGCTGTTCTTCTTTTGCGTGTTCGGCTTGCTCTTCGGTACCTGGAAAAGTACTTGGACAGCAAGCTAACGGCGGAACGAAAAGAGACTGAGAAGGTTGCGGAAGCCCTTGCGGCACATAGGCTGCATACGGCTGAGCACTATGTCTCCAAGCGGGGACTTCGACAAACCACAGATCAAATCATGGACGCGATGCGGATCGGCTAAGAAGCAGCAGAATTGCTGACAGTCGGGCCTGCCGTCGAGTCGACCTTTTACATTTCCGGATCCGAGAACTGTAATGGCGGAGACCCAGCCGCGGGCCTCCTGTAGCCCGATTGCCAGGTCTCCTGCCGTAGCGGGGAGGGGTGTTCTACGGCCCGATAACGTTGATCGGCTTTCGTTGAGTCGGTCCATTTCAATGAACCGGTAAGGATAATAGCCGGTTAATATCCACCGTATGCGTTTCGATCCGAGGCATCATTCAAAGGAGTCTCCCACACCAACTGACGGCGAGTGTTTCGCTATGCGCCGCGGAGGGCATGGCACCTCTCTCGACGATTCGAGCCTTTAGTCTGTCGCTTTTCGGGCTTCAGCAAGCTTCCCAACGGCCCTGAGCGCCCTAACTTCCGGGTTGTATAAAGGAGGTTGCCATGGCCGACTCTGCCAATCAGACGGTGCCGACGCGCAGAGTGTTGCGCGGCCGGCCTTACAGCATAAGCGAATTCGCCCGGAAATACCGTTTGGATGAAAAGGAGGCCAAGCGGCTCTATGAAAAATTCGGACCGTCGGCGACCGAACTCGATCTCCTGATGGCCGCCAAGCGCAAGCCGCCGAGGCTGCCCCTGGATTTCGACGCCTGATGAGAATACGCACTGGGGGCTGCCTTTGCGGCGCCGTCAGATATGAAGTGAAGGGCGAGCCGCTTCGTGCCGGGCTATGCCACTGTGCGGACTGCCGGAAAGAGAGCGGCTCGGCCTTCGCCACGTTCGCCGTATGGCCCCTCGCGGCATTCGAGCATTCCGGTTCGGTCGCGATATATGAAGGCCGCAGCTTCTGTCCCGCATGCGGCGGTCGGCTGTTCTGTCTTACCGAGAAGGAGGCGGAGCTCCGGCTTGGATCTCTCGATGATGCGCCGATGGAAATCGAGCCGCTCTACGAGGTGTGGATCAAACGCCGCGAAAGCTGGCTGCATCCGCTGCAGGGGACCGACCAGTATCAGGAAGATGCCGGCTAAAGCGGACTTTCATTACCAAGATTTAATTGCAATTTTTCGTCATTCCGTGCGAATGCGCCTCCAACGCTAATTTCCGGTTCATCTTCGCTATGACTATCTAGATGGTAAACGGAGCAGGCGCTTCTTTTTTTGACTTGAGGGTTTTATGGACGATTCCGGAACCGGCAGGAAGGCTGCAGCAGCCAATACCGATCTTGCTGCCGTCCTGGCGGCCTCCGCCAAGCGCGGCAAGGGCCGCCGCTGGCGCGGCCGCCTTATCGCCGCTGCAGCATTGATCGCGGTCGCTGGAACCGGCGCCTTTTTTTACAACGGCCGCAGCGGCAACGGATACAGCTATGCGACGCAGCCGGCAAAGCGCGGCGACCTGACGGTTCTCGTGACGGCGACCGGCTCGGTGCAGCCGACGGAGCAGGTCGACATATCGAGTGAACTTTCCGGCACCGTGCGCGACGTCAATGTCGACTACAACAGCGAGGTCAGATCCGGCGAGGTGCTGGCGGTTCTCGATACGAACAAACTGGAGGCCGATGTGAAGAGCTCGCGCGCGAAGCTCGATTCGGCCAAGGCGAATGTGCTGAAGGCGAATGCCGATCTGCTGTCGGCGCAGGTTTCGCTGGAGCGCTTGAGGAGCCTCGTCAGAGGCAGCGTCTCGACGCAGCAGAGCCTTGACGATGCGACCTACAAATACGAGTCCGCCGCAGCCACGAAGCAGATCAACGAGGCGGAAGTGCTCTCTGCCGAGGCCGACCTGCGGCTCGCCGAGGTCAACCTTGCCAAGGCCAGGATCGTTTCGCCGGTTGACGGCGTTATCCTGACCCGCTCTGTCGATCCGGGTGCCACCGTCGCCGCGTCGCTTTCGGCGCCGGTTCTCTTCACCATCGCCGGCGATCTCAGGAAGATGGAACTGCAGGTCGATGTGGACGAGGCCGATGTCGGCCAGATTGGCGTCGGGCAGAAGGCGACCTTCACGGTCGACGCCTATCCGAACAAGTCCTTTCCCGCCGAGATCGAGCAGATCCGCTTCGCCTCCGAGACGACCAACAATGTCGTCACCTACAAGGCCGTGCTTTCGGTCGACAACGCTGATCTCCTGCTGCGCCCGGGTATGACGGCAACGGCGGATATCACCGTCGAGGCCGTCAAGGATACCCTGATGGTGCCGAACGCTGCGTTGCGCTATGCGCCGCCAGAAGCCGAATCGCGCGGCAGCCGCGGCATCTTCGGTCTTTTCCGCCCGCCGCGTATGGGGCCTCGCTCCGGCGGCAACCGCAGTGAAGCGCTCACCGGCGCCAAACGGCGCGTCTGGGTGTTGCGCGAAGGCCGCCAGATGCCTCTCGTCATCCAGGTTGGTTCCTCGGACGGTCAGTTCACACAGGTCTCGGCCGGTGAACTCAAGGAAGGCGATGCGCTTGTGATCGACGCGACGACACGGACGCAATAGGCGGGCGAACGATGACCAGTCCGCCGCTTCTCGAATTCAGGCAGGTATCGAAGATCTACGGTCACGGCGAGGCGGCGATCCGCGCGCTCGACCATGTCGATCTACGGATCGGCACCCATGAATTCGTCGCGATCATGGGGCCGTCGGGTTCAGGCAAGTCGACGGCAATGAATATCCTCGGCTGCCTCGATGTTCCGAGCGCCGGCGACTACGTCTTCCAGGGCATTTCCACGACCGGTTTCGATCGCAGTCAGCTGACGCTGCTGAGACGCCATATGCTGGGCTTCGTTTTCCAGGGGTTCAATCTTCTCGCGCGGACATCGGCGGTCGAGAATGTAGAGTTGCCGCTGATCTACCGCGGTGTCGCAGCGGGCGAGCGCCACCGGCGCGCCAAGGAAGCGCTTGGCTTGGTCGGACTGAAGGGGCGCGAGCACCATAAGACGCAGGAGCTTTCCGGTGGCCAGCAGCAGCGCGTGGCAATCGCGCGCGCGATCGTCACCGAACCAGCCCTGCTGCTTGCCGACGAGCCGACCGGCAATCTCGACACGAAAACCAGCGCCGAGATCATGGATCTGATGACGAGGCTGAACCGGGAGCAGGGCATCACCATCGTCATGGTCACGCATGAACCCGACATTGCGGCCTATGCAGAGCGCATCCTCCGTTTCGTCGATGGAAAGCTCGAAGCCGAGGTCGCGCATCAGGGCGAGGCGGATCATGTTTCTTGAAACACTGAAACTCGCGCTGCGCGCCATTAGCCGCAACATCCTGCGTTCCTTCCTCACCGTGCTCGGCGTCGTCATCGGCGTTGCCGCCGTCATCGCCTTGGTGACGATCGGCAACGGCACCACAGAGCAGGTCTCCACGGAGCTCTCGCGGCTCGGGACCAACATGCTCTTCGTGCGTCCGGGCCAGTTCGGTCCGGGGCGCGCGAGCTCCGAGGCGAGACGGTTTACCGTTAAGGACGTCGATGCGATCCGCGATCAGCTAACTGGCCTACGTGCAGTCGCGCCGCTCAACCAGACGACGGCGACGGCGATCTACGGTGGCCAGAGTCATTCGACTACCGTCATGGGCACGACCAACGACTATTTTATCGCGCAGGACTGGGACATTGCCCTCGGCCGCACCTTCGAGGCGGCCGAAGAGCGCGGCCGCGCCCGCTGCATCCTCGGCGAGACGGTCCGATCGCAGCTTTTCGGCGCGGCCAATCCGACAGGGCAGCAGATTCGCGTGGGCAAGGTGTCCTGCGGCGTCATCGGCGTGCTGGCGAAGCGCGGGCAATCGGGCATGGGCACTGACCAGGACGATGTCGTGATCATGCCCGTGAAGATCTATCAGCGCCGGATCGGCGGCAGGGCCAACGCCAATGTCCAGATGATCGTCATTTCGGCCCGCGATGGCGTTTCGACCTCCAAGGTTCAGACGGAGACCGAGAACCTGCTGCGCGAGCGCCGCAAGATCGTTCCGGGCCGCGAAGACGATTTCAACGTCAACGACATGACGCAGATCGCCGAAGCCATGACGGGTACGACGACATTGCTCACGGGATTGCTTGGCGCTGTCGCCGCAATCAGCCTTCTGGTCGGCGGGATCGGCATCATGAACATCATGCTAGTTTCGGTCACTGAACGCACGCGGGAGATCGGCATCCGGCTTGCGATCGGCGCATTGGAGACGCAGGTACTGTTGCAGTTTCTGGTCGAGGCGGTTGCACTGTCGCTCTTCGGCGGCATCACGGGCATCGTATTCGGATTAGGCATCGGCTTCACCGCCGTGACGCTCTTGAAGGTTCCCTTCGTCGTCAGCCCGCTGATGATCGCCGTCGCCTTCGTCTTCTCGGCAGCAATCGGCATGATCTTCGGCTATTTCCCGGCGCGAAGGGCAGCGCAGCTGAATCCGATCGAGGCCTTACGGCACGAATGAACAAGGCCGGGTGATGCCCGGCCTTGGAACACTCCGTGTGCCGATTGATCAGAACTTCGGCAGTTCCGGGCGGTTTGAAAGCGCCTTTTCAATCACGTCAACGACGCGCAGGCGCTGTTCGCCGGAAAGCGGCAGGCGAGGCGCGCGGACGCGGTCGTTCGACTGGATGGCGTAGACTTCCGCAAGCTTGACGTTCTGGACGAGGAAGGTCGAGACGTCCAGGTCGAGCAGCGGCCGGAACCAGCGGTAGATGGCGCGCGCTTCATCGAGGCGGCCCGCCTGAACGAGCTTATAGATCGCGACCGTTTCCTTCGGGAAGGCGACGACGAGACCGGCGACCCAGCCGTGCGCCCCCATCAAGAGGCTTTCGAGCGCCAGGTTGTCGACGCCGGTAAACACATCGAAGCGTTCGCCGAAGGCGTTGAAGACGTCCGTCACGCGGCGGACATCGTCGGTCGATTCCTTCATGGCGACGACGAGATCGTTCTTCGCCAGCACTTCGAACACCGGGATCGTGACGTCTACGCCATAGGCGACTGGATTGTTGTAGACCATGATCGGCAGGCCACCGGCTGCGGCAATCGTCTGGACATGCGTCAGCGTCTCTTCCGGAGCGGATTTGTAAGGCACGCCTGGCAAGACCATGAAGCCGCTCGCACCGGCCTTTGCTGCGGCCTTGGCGGCAGCGGCGCCGCGCTTTGTCGAGCTTTCGCAGACCGTCATCAGTACTGGCCTCGAACCCGCAGCCGAGCGCGCGACATTCAGGATTTCCAACTTTTCTTCCGGCTCGAGCGTCATGTTCTCGCCGAGCGAGCCGCAGACGATGATGCCATCGACACCTGCATCGGCCTGGAGCCCGAAGCAGCGTTCCATTTCGGCAAGATCTAGCTCGCCGCTCTCAGTGAATTTCGTCGTTACTGCAGGAAATACGCCGCGCCACATGTTCGTCTCCTTGACTCTGATATATCACGGCAGCTTGCCATCTGATTTGCGTCGTGTCAATATCTGATATATCAGAATGAAGTATGGACTATCGAATGCAGAGTTCACAGAGCCATCTGGCCTATCTCGCACTTGAACACGCGATTGTGACGCTGGTGTTGAAGCCGGGCGCGCTGGTGACCGAAAAGCAGCTGATCGATATTGCCGGTCACGGCCGTACGCCGGTGCGCGAAGCGATACAGAAGCTTGCCTGGCAGGGCCTCATCATCGTCAGGCCGCGGGTCGGGCTGCAGGTGGCGGAGATCAAACCGGACGATCATGCCAATGTCATGCAGGTGCGCAGGGAACTGGAGCCTATTGCTGCGTCGCTGGTCGCGAAGCATGCGACGGACGAGCAGCGAGGGGCGCTGATAGACTGCGCCCGCACAATGACCAATTGCGCGGTCAATGGCGATCTTGCCGCCTTCTTCGCTGCCGACAAGGCATTCGACGAGCTTCTCGAAGAGGCTTGCCCGAATACGTTCATCACCGCGGCGCTCGGGCCCGTGCAGACACATTCACGCCGTCTTTGGTATTCGACTGCCACTCCGGAGCGGATGGACCGCTCGATCACGCTGCACGTCACGGTTATTCGCGCGATCCAGCAGGGCAAGGTGGAAGAATCACGGCAGGCAATGGCGGCCTTGATCGACTATCTCAGCCACAAATGAAAACGGCCCCGTCTCCGGAGCCGTTCAATCAACAATCCAAAAACCGTCAGCCGACGAAGGCGCGTTCGATGACGAACTCGGCCGGCTTGCTGTTGGCGCCTTCTTCAAAGCCTGCCTTTTCGAGCAGTTCCTTAGTGTCCTTCAACATGGCGGAAGAGCCGCAGATCATGCCGCGGTCGATTGCCAGGTCGAGCGGCGGAACGCCAAGATCGGTAAAGAGCTTACCGGAGGAGATCAGGTCGGTGATGCGACCGCGATATTCGAAATCCTCGCGGGTGACCGTCGCATAGTGACGCAGTTTGTCGCCGACGATCTCGCTCAGCAGTTCGTCGTTCCGGATCTCTTCTATCAGATCGAAGCCGTATTTCAGTTCCGCGACCTCGCGCGTCGTGTGGGTGAGGATCACTTCCTCGTACTTCTCGTAGGTATCGGGGTCGCGGATAAGGCTTGCGAAGGGCGCGATGCCCGTTCCGGTCGAGAACATGTAAAGCCGCTTGCCGGGCGTCAACGCGTCGAGCACCAGCGTACCCGTCGGCTTCTTGCGCATCAGAACCTGATCGCCCGGCTTGATGCCCTGGAGATGCGATGTGAGCGGGCCGTCCGGCACCTTGATCGAGAAGAATTCGAGTTCTTCGGCCCAGGCTGGGCTTGCAATGGAGTAGGCACGAAAAATCGGCTTGCCATCGACCATGAGGCCGATCATCGCGAACTCGCCGGAACGGAAACGGAAACCCTGCGGCCGGGTCATCGTGAAGCGGAAGAGCCGGTCCGTATAGTGCGTGACGCTCAGCACCGTTTCGGCATAGACATTTGCCGGAACGGCGGAGGCGAAATCTTCGGTCTTTGCTGGAGCGTTCATTCGGTATCGGATCCCGTATTCGTCGCATGATCGGTCTGATGCGAGGCAGATATTACAAATACGCTGGAAATTAAAGGCATTCCATTCTCTGCGACGCTATCAGTAGGAAATATGCGTATCATTGTCATGTATCAATGCCTGCGTGATCTTGTTGCTTTTGCGCTGGCGAAGCGGGGCAAAGGATGCATATTAGGCCAAAACGCTGCCGACAGGTTTAAGCGGCGGCAGGCGGTACGGGGAAACATGAAGATTTTCAACTACAAGCGCGTTCCTTATGCAGAGATACGCGCCTTTTCCGTCCATATTTTGACGGCGTCCGGCTCTTTCCTCGCATTTCTGGGCGTGGTCGCCGCCGCCGAACACCGCTTCATCGACATGTTCTGGTGGTTGGGCCTTGCTCTGCTCGTCGACGGCATCGACGGTCCCATCGCCCGTAAGGTGCGGGTGAAGGAGGTGTTGCCCAACTGGTCGGGCGACACGCTCGACAATATCATCGATTATGTCACCTACGTGCTTTTGCCGGCTTTCGCACTATACCAGAGCGGCATGATCGGTGAACCGTGGTCTTTTGCCGCCGCCGGCATGATTGTCGTGTCGAGCGCCATCTACTATGCCGATATGGGCATGAAGACCGAGGAGTATTTCTTCTCCGGTTTCCCTGTCGTCTGGAATATGATCGTCTTTACGCTCTTCGTCATCGACGCACGCGCTGCGACCGCCCTGACGGTGGTGATCGTCTCGGTGATCCTTACCTTCCTGCCAATCAATTTCCTGCATCCGGTGCGCGTCCAGCGACTGCGGTTCATCAATCTCGGCGTTTTCTTCCTCTGGTCGGCGCTCGGCATGTATTCACTGCTCATGCACTTCAGCATGCCGCAATGGGCCATTATTCTCTTCGTGATCAGCGGTGTCTATCTTTATTGCATCGGCGCCGTACTGCAGTACTTCCCGGCGCTGGGACGTAGCGGATAGGAGGCGGTGATGACAAAGACGCAGGCGATTGCTTTCAGCCGCAATGGCGGTCCTGAAGTTCTTGAGTATGTCGATGTCGATTTGCCGCCGCCATCCGCCGACGAGGTCCAGATCAGGCACGCTGCAATCGGGCTCAATTTCATCGACGTGTATTTCCGCGATGGAACTTATAAGGCGGCGCATCTGCCGTTCATCGCCGGGAAGGAAGCGGCAGGCACCGTGACGGCGATCGGACCTGGCGTCAACGATTTCGCAGTCGGTGACCGGGTTGCCTATGCCGGTGCCGACGGCGCCTACAGCGTCGAGCGGAATGTCGAGACCAAGCACCTCGTCAAGGTGCCCGACGCGATCAGCCTGGAAACAGCAGCCGCGATGATGCTGAAGGGCATGACCGCCGAATATCTGCTGAACCGGACATTCAAGGTCGGTCCTGAGACGGTTCTGTTTTTCCATGCTGCCGCCGGCGGCGTCGGCCTCATCGCAGGGCAATGGGCAAAGGCGCTGGGCGCAACCGTGATCGGTACCGCCGGCTCGGAAGACAAGGTGAAGCTCGCGCTTGAGCATGGCTACGATCACGTCATCAACTACAGGACGGAAAACTTCCTCGACCGCGTTCGTGAGGTCACCGGCGGTAAGGGCGTGGACGTCGTCTATGACTCGATCGGCCGTGATACATTCCCGCAATCGCTCGACTGCCTGAAGCCGCGCGGCATGTTTGTATCCTTCGGTCAATCCTCTGGCGCTATTGAGAATTTCACGATGGCGATGCTGGCGCAGCGGGGCTCGCTTTATGCAACGAGGCCGACACTTTTCACCTACATTGCCACGCGCGATGAACTGACCGCCTGTGCAAACGCGCTATTTGATATTGTGCTAAGCAGCAAAGTGCGTATCAATATCAATCAAACCTATCCGTTGCGTGAGGTGGGACGGGCTCACACGGATCTAGAAACAAGAAGAACTACGGGAACTACGCTGCTGATCCCATAAACGATCCGGAACGGACAGGTCGGCAGAGGGAAATGAGGGGAACGTGTCGTCATTGAATGCGCTGCCGTCCGGTGCGTTACTGTCGGTCCAGAAACTGACGAAGCTCTTCGGTAGCTTTACCGCCTGCAACGAAATCGATCTCGATATCGCTCCGGGCGAAATTCACGCGCTTCTCGGAGAGAACGGCGCAGGCAAGTCCACGCTGGTGAAGATGCTGTTCGGCGTTTTGGAGCCGTCGGCCGGCGATATTCTCTGGGAGGGAAAGCCGGTTGCGGTTGGCGCGCCTGGAGAAGCCCGCAAGCTCGGCATCGGCATGGTCTTCCAGCATTTTTCGCTCTTCGAAGCCCTGACGGTCGCCGAAAACATCGCGCTCTCCCTCGATGACAAGATTCCGATCGGCCGGATCGCCGAAGAGGCGAGGGCATTGTCGCGCGCTTACGGGTTGCCGCTCGATCCGCACGCCCATGTGGCCGACCTTTCCGTCGGGGAGCGTCAGCGCATCGAAATCGTCCGCGCGTTGCTGCAAAATCCGAAGCTGATCATCCTCGACGAGCCGACCTCGGTTCTGACGCCGCAGGAGGCCGACAAACTCTTCGAAACGCTCTTCAAGCTGAAGGCGGAGGGCCGCTCTGTGCTCTATATCAGCCATCGCCTCGAGGAGGTGCAGCGCATTTGCGATCGCGCAACCGTGCTGCGCCACGGCAGGGTTACCGGCGCCTGCGATCCGAAGCGGGAGACTCCCGGTTCCCTCGCCAGAATGATGGTCGGCTCCCACGTGCCGAGCGTGAGCCATCCCGATCGCGGCAAAGTGGGGGACGTTCAACTTGCAGTAACGAGCCTTTCGGTCGCTCCGCGCACGCCCTTTGCCACACCGCTCAGGGATGTGTCGCTTGCGGTCCGCTCCGGCGAAATCCTGGCGATTGCCGGTGTCGCCGGAAACGGGCAGGGCGAGCTTTTCGACGCATTGTCCGGCGAATATCCGGTGGCGCAGCCTGAGGCGATCATGATCCGCAGGAAGCCTGTCGGCACGCAGGGCATTACCGCCCGCCGCCTGCTCGGTGCAGGCTTCGTCCCAGAAGAGCGCCACGGCCACGCCGCAGTTTCGGCCATGCAGCTTTCGGATAATGTGGTGCTCGCGCGCAGCCAGTCGGACCGCAAGGCGTTCCTTGGCGGTGGCTTTCTCAAGGTCATCCGGCGCGGAGCGGTGAGGAGTGCGGCAAAACGCATTTCGGAAAACATGGACGTCCGCAAGAGCGGTGAGGATCCCGCCGCAGGGGCGTTGTCGGGCGGCAATCTCCAGAAGTTCATCGTCGGCCGGGAGCTCGACCGCCAGCCGGCGGTCCTCGTCGTCAATCAGCCGACCTGGGGCGTCGACGCGGGGGCTGCGAGCCACATTCGTCAGGCGCTCGTCGATCTCGCACGCGCCGGCTCTGCCGTCGTCGTCATCAGTCAGGACCTCGATGAGATATTCGAAGTCGCAACCGATATCGCCGTCATCTCGGAAGGGCGTCTTTCGCCGCCGTTCCCGGCCGGTGAACTGACCCGCGAGCAGATCGGCATCCTGATGGGCGGTCAGCATGAAAGCGGGCCTGCCGCGGAGACCGCCGATGCGCATTGAACTCGAAAAACGGCCACAGGTCTCGAAACTCTTCGGGTTCGTTTCGCCGCTCCTGGCACTGGTGCTGACGCTGGTTGCAGGCAGCATCATGTTCGCTCTGCTCGGCAAGGATCCGGTCGGGGCGCTGAACGCCTTCTTCGTCGAACCCTTGCTTGAAGTCTGGTCGCTGCACGAACTGGCGATCAAGGCCGCGCCGCTCATCCTGATCGCAGTCGGCCTTTCGGTTTGCTACCGCTCGAACAACTGGAATATTGGTGCCGAGGGCCAGTTCACCATCGGCGCGATCGCAGGCTCGATCCTGCCGATCGTCTTCTACGATTGGCATTCGCCGCTCGTGCTGCCGCTGATGCTCATCATGGGCGCCATCGGCGGCGCGCTCTTCGCCGCCATCCCGGCACTCTTGAAGGCGCACTTCAATACCAATGAAATCCTGACCTCGCTGATGCTGGTCTATATCGCCCAGCTTTTCCTCGATTGGCTGATCCGTGGTGCCTGGCGCGATCCGAAGGGCTTCAATTTTCCCGTTTCGCGCGACTTTGCTCCGGAGGCGGTCCTTCCGGCTATCTGGGAAGAGTCGGGACGCGCGCACTGGGCCTTCGTCTTCGCGATCCTCGCGGCGATCCTCGTCTGGTTTATGATGCGCTATACGCTGAAGGGCTTCGAGATCGTCGTGCTCGGCCAGTCCGAGCGGGCAGGGCGCTTTGCGGGCTTCTCCTCGAGGCGGATGATCTGGTTCAGCTTTCTTTTGTCCGGCGCGCTTGCCGGTCTCGCCGGCATTTCCGAAGTGTCTGGTTCGATCGGCCACCTGCAGCCGGCCATTTCGCCGGGATACGGCTTCACGGCAATCATCGTCGCCTTTCTCGGACGCCTCAATCCCCTCGGCATCATCGCCTCCGGCCTAGTGCTGGCGCTTACCTATCTCGGCGGCGAGGCGGCACAGCTCTCGATCGGGGTGTCCGACAAGGTGACGCGCGTCTTCCAGGGGCTCCTGCTGTTTTTCGTGCTCTCGTGCGACACGCTGATCTTCTACAGGATCAGGATCGTCTGGTCGCGGGTGCAGGCAGTCACCGGAAAGGTGGCGCAATGATCTTCGAAGCCATCTTGCTGACCGTCATCACGGCCGCCACGCCCCTCGTGATCGCTGCATTCGGCGAACTTGTGACGGAGCGCGCCGGAGTCTTGAACCTGGGCGTTGAGGGTATGATGATCATGGGCGCTGTCGGCGCCTTTGCGGCTGCCCAGGCCACCGGATCGCCTTATATCGGCCTGCTGGCCGGTATCGCGACCGGCGCAGTGTTCTCGCTTCTCTTCGGCTTCCTGACGCTGACGCTGGTAACCAATCAGGTCGCGACCGGCCTTGCGCTGACGATCCTCGGGCTTGGGGCCTCCGGGATGCTCGGCGAGAGCTATGTCGGCATCCCCGGTATCAAGGTTCCGCAGGTCTACATTCCGTATCTTTCCGACATTCCCTTCATCGGACCGGTGCTCTTTCATCAGGATCTGGTTTTCTACCTGTCGATCGCGCTCGTCATCGGCATCAATTGGTTCCTCTTCAAAAGCCGCAGGGGCCTGAAGTTGCGGGCGATCGGCGACAATCACAGTTCGGCACACGCGCTCGGGATCGATGTCATTCGTACCCGCTACCTGGCGGTCATGTTCGGCGGCGCCTGTGCCGGGCTTGCCGGCGCCCAGCTTTCGCTCGTCTATACGCCGCAATGGGTGGAGAACATGGCGGCGGGACGCGGCTGGATCGCGCTTGCGCTCGTCGTCTTTGCGTCCTGGCGGCCGTGGCGGGTGCTTGCGGGAGGCTATCTATTCGGTGCGGTCTCGATCGGCCAGCTTCACGCGCAGGCCTTTGGGATCGGCATTCCGTCGCAGTTTCTTTCGATGCTGCCTTATGCCGCGACTATTGTCGTTCTCATCATCATTTCACATAATCGGCGCACGACGTTGATCAACACGCCGGCATCGCTTGGCAAGGCTTTCGTGCCTGACCGGTGACGCACAACAACAGACGGGTTTCAAACTCCCAACCAACAGGGGCTAAAATGAAGAAACTAGCACTCGCACTTGCGGCAACCGCTGCGCTTGTCATCAGCGTCGGCTCGGCCGCACAAGCCGC
The DNA here is from genome assembly GCF_056279705.1 of Rhizobium sp. USDA 4016. Taxonomy (NCBI): domain Bacteria; kingdom Pseudomonadati; phylum Pseudomonadota; class Alphaproteobacteria; order Hyphomicrobiales; family Rhizobiaceae; genus Rhizobium; species Rhizobium sp. USDA 4016. The sequence continues at coordinate 1,990,747 of NZ_JBWCCY010000004.1, read as the reverse complement.
AGACAAGACTAAGGTCTGCTTCATCTATGTCGGCACCCGCACGGACGGCGGCTGGACGCAAGCCCATGAAAACGGCCGCCTGCAGGTCGAAAAGGAATTCGGCGATAAGGTTGAAACACCTTACCTCGAAAGCGTTCCGGAAGGCCCGGATGCCGAGCGCGCGATCGAGCGCATGGCCCGCTCCGGCTGCTCGCTGATCTTCACCACTTCGTTCGGCTTCATGGATGCCACCGTCAAGGTCGCCCAGAAGTTCCCGAAGGTGAAGTTTGAACACGCAACGGGCTTCAAGGCAGCGGAAAACGTCGCGACCTACAATTCGCGCTTCTATGAGGGCCGCTACATTCAGGGCCAGATCGCCGCCAAGATGTCGAAGAAGGGCCTCGCCGGCTACATCGCTTCCTTCCCGATTCCGGAAGTGGTGATGGGGATCAACGCATTCGAACTCGGCGCGAAGTCCGTCAATCCCGACTTCAAGCTGAAAGTCGTATGGGCCAATACCTGGTTCGACCCGGGCAAGGAAGCCGACGCCGCCAAGGCACTGATCGACCAGGGCGTCGACATCTTGACACAGCACACCGACACCACGGCGCCGATGCAGGTTGCTGCCGAACGCGGCATCATGGCCTTCGGTCAGGCGTCGGACATGATCAAGGCCGGTCCGAAGACCCAGTTGACGGCAATCGTCGACACATGGGGCGCTTACTATACAAAGCGCACAAAGGCCCTGCTCGACGGCACGTGGAAGTCTGAACAGATCTGGGACGGCCTAAAAGACGGCATCTTGACCATGGCGCCCTACACGAACATGCCGGACGACGTGAAGAAGATGGCCGAAGAAACCGAGGCCAAGATCAAGTCCGGCGAACTGCATCCCTTCACCGGCCCGATCAACAAGCAGGACGGTACGCCCTGGCTGAAGGATGGCGAGAAGGCCGATGATGGCACGCTGCTCGGGATGAACTTCTACATTCAAGGCGTCGACGACAAACTGCCGCAATAATCGCTGCATTTCACAGTTGCAAAAGGCGCTCCCTCTCTGAGCGCCTTTTTTTGCGAGCCATCCTAAAATAGTAATTTACAAAAGTAATACTATATGATTTTTTCTCTCGTGCGCCGCGAGGAGCGGCATTTGGGAGAGACAATCATGAAATTGAAAAATGCACTTTTGAGTGCCACGGTTCTGGCTGCCTGCATGTTCGGTTCCGCATCTGCAGCTGAGCTTGTCGTGGGCTTTTCACAGATCGGCTCGGAGTCCGGCTGGCGTGCCGCTGAGACGACGGTGACGAAGCAGGAAGCTGAGAAGCGCGGCGTTGATCTGAAATTTTCCGATGCCCAGCAGAAGCAGGAGAACCAGATTAAGGCGCTGCGCTCCTTCGTTGCACAAGGCGTCAACGCGATTTTCCTCGCTCCCGTCGTCGAAACCGGCTGGGACGATGTCCTCAAGGAAGCCAAGGAAGCCGAAATCCCGGTCATCCTGCTCGACCGTACCATCAAGGCTCCGGATGATCTCTATCTGACGGCTGTGACCTCCGACCAAGTCCATGAAGGCAAGGTTGCGGGCGAGTGGCTCGTCAAGAATGCCGGCGACAAGAAGTGCAACATCGTCGAACTGCAAGGCACCACCGGTTCCTCGCCGGCGATTGCCCGCAAGAAGGGCTTCGAGGAGGCGCTTGCCGGCCACGACAACTTCAAGATCGTCCGCAGCCAGACCGGCGACTTCACCCGCGCCAAGGGCAAGGAAGTCATGGAAAGCTTCCTGAAGGCTGAAAACGGCGGTAAGGACATCTGCGCGCTTTATGCCCACAACGACGATATGGCCGTCGGCGGCATTCAGGCGATCAAGGAAGCCGGTTTGAAGCCCGGCAAGGATATCCTCGTCGTCTCGATCGACGCCGTTCCGGACATCTTCCAGGCGATGGCGGCAGGCGAAGCCAACGCGACGGTCGAGCTCACGCCGAACATGGCCGGCCCGGCATTCGATGTGCTTGACGCCTATCTGAAGGACAAGAAGGAGCCGCCGAAGTGGATCCAGACGGAATCGAAGCTCTACACGCCGGCTGATGATCCGATGAAGGTCTACGAAGCCAAAAAGGGCCTCGGTTACTAATTGACACTGTTGCCGCACCGGTCCCTCATGGACCGGTGCGGCGCTGCCCGTGCGAGCGGGACATCAAGTCCGCCAAGTGCAAGGGCATGAGCGGTCATATCTGGAAAATATCGAGCCATGATTCACGATTTCGAGAACGTTCTCGTCGCGTCCGGAATATCGAAATTCTTCCCCGGCGCCGTCGCGTTGGACAAGGTCGATTTCACACTTCGCAAGGGCGAAGTCCATGCGCTGCTCGGCGAAAACGGAGCCGGCAAATCCACACTCATAAAATGCCTGACCGGCGCCTATCGCCGCGACGAGGGAAGACTTGCGCTCGAGGGCAGCGAGATCGATCCCGCCGATACGCTGGCGGCACAGAGGCTCGGCATCGGGACCGTCTATCAGGAGGTGAACCTCCTGCCGAATCTCAGCGTCGCCGAGAACCTTTTCCTTGGCCGTCAGCCGCGCCGTTTCGGCATGGTCGATACGCGCGCGATGAACCGGATGGCGCGCGAGCTGCTGGCGCAATATGGCTTGGACATCGATGTCACGGCACAGCTCGAGCGCTTCTCGGTCGCCGTCCAGCAGGTGATCGCCATTGCCCGTGCAGTCGATCTTTCCGGCAAGGTTCTGATCCTCGACGAGCCGACCGCGAGCCTTGATACGCACGAAGTCGCGATGCTCTTCAATGTCATCAATGACTTGAAGAAGCGTGGATTAGGCATTGTCTTTATTACACACTTTCTTGAACAGGTTTACGAGATCAGCGACCGTATCACGGTGCTTCGCAACGGCAGGCTTGTCGGCACCCGGGAAGTGGCGGAACTGCCGCGGCAGGCGCTGATCCCGATGATGCTCGGCCGCGAACTGGCGCAGACGGAAGAGGCCGCAAAGGAACGCACGGCCGCTGCGGGCAGCGTCAAATATCGCTTCGAGGGCTATGGCAAGCGCGGCAAGGTAAAGCCTTTCGATCTCGACATTCGCGTGGGTGAAGTCGTCGGCATAGCCGGCCTGCTCGGTTCCGGACGTACCGAGACGGCAGAACTTTTCTTCGGCATAGAGCATGCCGACAGCGGCAGGGCGGTGATCGATGGAAAGGTTGTGGCGCTGTCGAGCCCGCGCGCTGCGATCAGGCACGGATTCGGTTTCTGCCCGGAGGACCGCAAGACCGACGGGATTATCGGCGATCTGTCGATCCGAGAGAATATCGCGCTGGCGCTTCAGGCCCGCCGCGGCTGGGCAAGACCGCTGTCGCGCGGCGAACAGAATGCTCTTGCGGACCAATATATCAAGGCGCTCGATATCCGCACGACCGACCGTGAGAAACCGATCCGGCTGCTTTCGGGCGGCAACCAGCAGAAAGCCATCCTCGCGCGCTGGCTTGCCACCAATCCTGATTTCCTGATCCTCGACGAGCCGACGCGCGGCATCGACGTCGGTGCCCATGCGGAGATCATCCGGCTGATCGAGGAGCTTTGTGCAAAGGGCATGTCGCTGATCGTGATTTCATCTGAATTGGAAGAGCTTGTCGCCTATAGTTCACGCGTCGTCGTCCTTCGCGACCGCGAGCACATTGCCGAGCTTGCTGGAGACCGCTTGACGGCATCCCACATCATCGACGCGATTGTCGCGGCCGAACAGAAAATGGAGGATGCATGAGTTCCTCGCTGAGGGCGCTTGCCATACGCCTGGCGCCGCAATTGATTGCGCTGGCCGTCATTCTTTTGTTGAATTTCATCATGTTTCCGCAGTTTTTTAATGTCGTCGTTCAGAATGACCGCCTCTATGGCAGTCTGATCGACGTCCTGAACCGCGGCGCCCCCGTTGCCCTGCTCGCCATCGGCATGACGCTGGTGATCGCGACGAAGGGCATCGATCTTTCCGTCGGCGCCGTCATTGCGATCTGCGGTGCGGTTGCCGCATCGTCGATCGTCTCCGGTAATTCGCTGGCCTACACGCTGATCACGACGCTCTGCGTCGGGCTGCTTTGCGGCGTTTGGAACGGCTTCTTGGTGGCGATCTTGAATATCCAGCCGATCATCGCCACGCTTGTGCTGATGGTCGCCGGACGCGGCATCGCCCAGCTGATCACCGAAGGCGTGATCATGACTTTCAATGATCCGGGTCTGATATTCTTCGGCAGCGGCTCCTTCGCCTTTTTGCCGATGCCCGTCGTGATCTGGCTGATCGCCGGCGCGTTGGTGATCCTGCTCGTCAGGCGGACCGCACTCGGCATGCTGATCGAATCGGTCGGCATCAATCGCCGTGCCAGCACGCTCTCCGGGGTTCGCACGCCCGTTCTTTTGATGGCGGTCTATATGCTGAGCGCCCTCTGTGCGGCGATCGCGGGAATTATCGTGGCCGCCGACATCAAGGGTGCTGATGCCAACAATGCCGGTCTCTGGCTGGAGCTCGATGCGATCCTTGCGGTCGTCGTGGGTGGTAATTCGCTCCTCGGCGGGCGCTTCAGCATCCTCGGCTCGCTGATCGGGGCGATGATCATCCAGGCGGTCAATACCGGCATCCTGCTATCCGGTTTCCCCCCGGAATTCAACCTGATCATCAAGGCCGTGATCGTCCTGATCATTCTCATCATCCAGTCGCCTGCGCTGCAATCCGCCGCAGTCTTCTTCAGCCGCAAGCCGGAAGTCAGAGCGGAGCTGTTGAAATGAACTCGAAATACTTGCCGCTCCTGGCAACCATCGTCATCTTCGTCCTTTCCTATGCGGCCTGCGCGCTGCAGTACCCGAACATGCTCTCAACCCGCGTCGCCGGCAATCTGCTGACCGACAACGCATTTTTGGGAATTGCCGCGGTCGGCATGACCTTCGTCATCATCTCGGGCGGTATCGACCTTTCGATCGGCTCGGTCATCGCCTTTACCGGCGTGTTCCTTGCCGTCGTGCTGCGGGACACCTCGATTCATCCGCTGGTAGCCTTTGCGTTGGTTCTCGTCATCACCACTGCCTTCGGTGGATTGATGGGCGCGGTGATCCACTATCTGAAGATGCCGGCCTTCATCGTGACGCTTGCCGGCATGTTCCTGGCGCGCGGCATGTCCTACGTGCTTTCGATCGACAGTATCCCCATCGATCACGATTACTATTCGACGCTGACCGGCATTTACTATCGTCTGCCGGGCGGCGGACGCCTGACGCTGGTCGGCGGAGTCATGCTGCTGGTTTTCATCGCCGGCGTCTTCATTGCGCATCGCACCCGCTTCGGAGCAAATGTCTACGCGCTCGGCGGCGGCGTCCAGACGGCGGAGTTGATGGGTGTGCCGGTCGGCCCGACGACCATCCGGATCTACGCGCTCTCCGGCTTTTTGGCGGGCCTATCCGGAATCGTTTTTTCGCTCTATACGTCTGCCGGATATTCCCTGGCGGCGGTCGGTGTCGAGCTTGACGCCATCGCGGCAGTGGTCATTGGGGGGACTCTTCTGACCGGGGGAGCAGGATTCGTAGCAGGAACCTTCATCGGTCTCCTGATACAGGGGCTTATTCAGACATACATCACCTTCGACGGGACGCTCTCGAGCTGGTGGACGAAAATCCTGATCGGCCTTTTGCTCTTTGCGTTTATCCTGATGCAAAAGGCCATCCTGTTCTTGTCCAGTTTGAACAAGAGGTACGCCTGACGGAGGACTTGTTGCGCAACCGTTTGCTTGAGACACGAAGGACCGGCCGGAAGACCCGCACGAGCCACGCGCAGGTCGTGGACGAGCTTGGCAAGGCCATCGTCGCCGGAACCTATCCGGTCGGCTCGATTTTGCCCGGCGACGTCGAGCTTGCCCAGCGCTTCAAGGTCTCCCGCACCGTCCTTCGCGAAACGATGAAGACGCTTGCAGCCAAGGGCATGGTTGTTGCCAAGGCCCGCGTCGGCACGCGTGTGACGGAGAAGAACCTCTGGAACATGTTCGACAGCGAGATCATTGCCTGGCACTTCGACCACGGCGTCACCGAAGAATTCCTGCTGCAACTCTACGACATCCGCCTTGCTGTGGAACCTTTTGCCGCGGGCCTTGTGGCAGAACGTGCAAACGCCGGTGACATCGCGACGCTGCGTGCATTGGCGCTCGATATGGCTGCGCCCGGCCACACGACGGAGAGCCTTGCGCTCGCCGACCTGAAATTCCATCTCGCCGTCGCGGATGCTTCCCACAACCCATTCATGCGCACGCTCGGAAGTCTGATCGAGGCGGCCCTCGTCGGTATGTTCCGCCTGAGCACGCCGCCATCGCAGAACGGTTTCGCCAACATTGCCGACACGCATATGCGCATTGTCGATGCGATCGTCGCCGGCGACGTTGCCGGCGCCCGCAAGGCGATGGAAGATGTTATCGTTGAAGGCCGCAAACATGTGCGTGACGCCTATGCGGCGTTCTCCGAGGTTTCCGCCTGATCCAAATTCATCTTTGTCGCCGGTTCGCCTTGCTGCTATGAGGCAGAGCTGAACAACGGATTCCCGGAGCCTGCCCCATGGAACGCACCTGCCTTGCCGTCATTCTTGCCGCCGGCGACAGCACACGCATGAAATCCTCGAAATCGAAGGTGCTGCATCCGGTCGCCAACCGGCCGATGATCGCACATGTCGTGGACGCCGTGGCGAAGGCCGGCATTTCGTCGGTCGCTCTCGTCGTCGGGCGTGATGCCGACGAAGTCTCGAAGGCCGCCAGAATTGGCGGCGTCGAGGTCGAGGCACACCTGCAGAAGGAGCGCCTCGGAACCGGACATGCAGTTCTTGCGGCACGCGAAGCGATCGCCCGCGGCTACGACGATATCCTGGTGACGTATGGCGATGTCCCGTTACAGACCGAGGGGCCGCTGAAGGCGGCGCGCCAGGGACTGGCGGAGGGCAGCGATATCGTCGTCATCGGCTTCCATACGAGCAAGCCCACAGGCTACGGCCGGTTACTCGTCAAGGACGGCGAATTGATTGCGATCCGCGAGGAGAAGGACGCGACCGATGCGGAGCGCGCCGTCAAATGGTGCAATAGCGGCCTGATGGCGATCAACGGCCGCAAAGCCCTCGATCTCCTTGCGCGCATTGAAAACAGCAACGCCAAAGGCGAATACTATCTCACGGACCTCGTCGAGATTGCCCGCTCGCTCGGCGGCCGAGTCACGGCCGTCGATGCGCCGGAAGTGGAAATGACCGGCTGCAACAACAGGGCAGAACTCGCGGCGATCGAGCGTTTCTGGCAGGAGCGCCGCCGCCACGAATTGATGATCTCCGGCGTGACGATGATCGCCCCCGAAACGGTTTTCCTGTCGCACGACACTGTCATCGGCCAGGATGCGCTGATCGAGCCGAACGTCGTCTTCGGTCCGGGCGCGGTGATCGACGGCGGCGCGGTGATCCATGCTTTCTCCCATATCGAAGGCGCGCATGTGAGCGTCGGTGCGACGGTCGGTCCCTTTGCACGCCTGCGGCCGGGCGCCGATCTCGGCGAGAGATCGAAGGTCGGAAACTTCTGCGAGGTGAAGAACGGGCAGATCGGTGAGGGCGCCAAGGTCAACCACCTGACCTATATCGGTGATGCGGTCATCGGCGCCGGGGCCAATATCGGCGCGGGCACGATCACCTGCAATTATGACGGCGTGAACAAGCACGAGACCCGCATCGGCGCCAACGCCTTCATCGGCTCCAACAGTGCGCTGGTTGCTCCGGTCAGCATTGGCGACGGTGCCTATATTGCGTCGGGCAGCGTCATCACCCACAATGTCCCTGCCGAGGCGCTCGCTTTCGGCCGGGCGCGCCAGGAAATGAAACCGGAGCGCGCCAAGGCGATCCGCGAGCGCGCGCAGGCGATCAAGGCCGCAAAGCAAGCCAAGACTGAGTAACGGCCGGAAATCGAATGTGACCGGCTGACCGATTGAGAAATAACAGAAAATCGCTAGGACTGGCTCGTTATTTTCGAAGCGTTGGGGACATTTTCATGTGCGGTATTGTGGGCATCGTGGGCAGTCAGCCGGTCGCGGAACGTTTGGTTGATGCGCTGAAGCGGCTTGAATATCGAGGTTACGATTCGGCGGGCGTCGCGACGATCCACGAGGGCGTGATGAGCCGTCGCCGCGCCGAGGGCAAACTCTTCAATCTCGAGAAGTGCCTCGACGTCGAGCCGCTGCCTGGTACGACCGGCATCGCCCATACGCGCTGGGCAACGCACGGCGTTCCGAACCAGACCAATGCGCACCCGCATTTCGTCGAGGGCGTGGCGGTAGTCCACAACGGCATCATCGAAAACTTCTCGGACCTGCGTGACGAGCTCAACGCTGAAGGTGCGGTATTCGAAAGCCAGACCGACACCGAAGTCGTCGCCCACTTGATGGCGAAATACCTACGCGAAGGGCTTGAGCCCCGCGCTGCCATGCTGAGGATGCTGAACCGCGTGACGGGCGCCTATGCGCTCGTCGTCATGCTGCAGAGCGATCCGGGCACGTTGCTGGCAGCGCGCTCCGGCCCGCCGCTTGCTATCGGCTTCGGCAACGGCGAAATGTTCTTGGGCTCGGATGCAATCGCTCTTTCGCCCTTCACCAACGAAATCACCTATCTCGTCGACGGCGACTGCGCGGTCATCACCCGCGACGGTGCAGCCATCGTCGATTTCTCCGGCAACCCGCTAAATCGCCCGCGGCAGATATCGCAGGCGACGGCCTATGTCGTCGACAAGGGCAACCATCGTCACTTCATGGAGAAGGAAATCTATGAGCAGCCGGAGGTCATCTCCCACGCGCTCAGCCACTACATGAATTTTGCCGAGAACACGATTGGTGCTAATGCGTCGGAGATTGATTTCAAGACAGTCAGCGGCCTCGCAATCTCGGCCTGCGGCACCGCCTATCTCGCCGGTCTGATCGGCAAATACTGGTTCGAGCGCTATGCCCGCCTGCCGGTAGAGATCGATGTCGCCTCGGAATTCCGCTATCGCGAAATGCCGCTGCAGCCGTCGCAGGCTGCACTCTTCATCTCGCAGTCCGGCGAAACCGCAGACACGCTGGCCTCGCTCCGCTACTGCAAGGACAACGGCCTGAAGATCGGCGCCGTGGTCAATGTGCAGGAGTCGACGATCGCGCGCGAATCCGATGCCGTCTTCCCGATCATGGCCGGTCCTGAAATCGGAGTTGCTTCGACGAAGGCCTTCACCTGCCAGCTGGCCGTCCTCGCGTCTCTGGCCATCGGTGCCGGCAAGGCGCGCGGCACCGTCAGCGCCGATGAGGAAAAGGGGCTCGTCCGGCAACTCGCCGAAATGCCGCGCGTCATGAGCCGTGTGCTGAACCTCGTCCAGCCGCAGATGGAAAGTCTCTCACGCGAACTCTCCAAGTGCCGCGACGTGCTTTATCTCGGCCGCGGCACCAGCTTCCCGCTGGCGATGGAAGGTGCGCTGAAGCTCAAGGAGATTTCCTATATCCATGCGGAAGGGTATGCGGCGGGCGAATTGAAGCACGGGCCGATCGCGCTGATCGACGAGAACATGCCGGTCATCGTGATCGCGCCTTACGACCGGTTCTTCGAAAAGACCGTTTCGAACATGCAGGAAGTCGCAGCCCGCGGCGGCCGGATCATATTCATCACCGACGAAGCAGGCGCTGCTGCCTCCAAGCTGCCGACAATGGCGACGATCGCGCTTCCGAACGTCCCTGAGATCATCGCGCCGATGATCTTCTCGCTGCCGATCCAACTGCTCGCCTACCACACCGCCGTCTTCATGGGCACGGATGTCGACCAGCCACGAAACCTTGCAAAATCGGTCACGGTGGAGTGAATCGGAATGCCGCCGGAAGGCTTGTGAAAGGGGCCGAATTCTGGCAGCTTCGTTCCAGGTGCGGGGGAGCGCCTGATCACGTCAGCCGGTAGATTCAAGGGAGTTCATCGCGAGCGATGGCGCACAAACTGCCCCGATTGCCGATAGCGACCCGCATGAGAAACAACTTCCTTGCGGGCCTTATCATCTGTGCTCCGATTGCGATCACGCTGTGGCTCACGTGGTCCGTCGTACGGTGGGCTGACAGCTGGGTGAAGCCTTACATTCCCGCGCGTTACGATCCGGACAGCTACCTGAATTTCGCCGTACCCGGCTCCGGCCTGGTGATCGCGATGATCTTCATCACCATCATCGGTTTTCTCGGCAAGAACCTCATCGGCCAGACCATCGTCCAGTTCGGCGAGTCGGTGGTACGCCGCGTGCCGCTGGTGCGCAGCATCTACAGGAGCGTGAAGCAGATATTCGAGACGGTGCTCGAGGAACGCAGCAATTCCTTCAAGAAGGTGGGCCTCATCGAGTATCCGAGCCCCGGCCTCTGGGCGCTGGTGTTCATCGCAACCGATGCAAAAGGCGAGATCGCTTCGAAGTTCAATGCGATGGGCCAGGATATGGTGAGTGTGTTCCTGCCGCCGACGCCAATACCGACCGCGGGATTTCTGATCTTCGTGCCGCGCGAAAAGATCGTCGTGCTCGACATGAGCGCGGAAGACGGCGCCAAGCTGCTCGTCTCCGGCGGCCTCGTGGCGCCAGACTTTCCGGCCAAGCCGTCCAAGGAACCGGCGGTTCCGGGAAAACCGAGACTGCTAGCCCGCGCGAAGAAAGCGGATCGCTTCGTCGCGCCGGAATAGATAGAGCAGGGTGCGGAACGCGGAACCGCGTTCGCTCGTGAGTTCCGGGTCGCGCTCGATCAGATAGGCGGCATCTCTTCGGGCGATCTCCAGAAGGTCGGCGTGCGCTTCGAGGCTCGCGATCCGGAAGCCGGGCGTGCCGGATTGGCGTGTGCCGAGCAGTTCGCCTTCGCCGCGCAGTTTCAAATCTTCTTCGGCAATCCGGAAGCCGTCCTCCGTCTCCCGCATGATCGAAAGCCGCGCATGGCCGGTTTCGCCGAGCGGGCCTTTGTAGAGCAGGATGCAGGTCGAAGCTTCGTCGCCACGGCCGACGCGGCCGCGAAGCTGATGGAGCTGTGCGAGACCGAAGCGTTCGGCATGTTCGATCACCATGATCGTCGCATCCGGCACGTCGACGCCCACTTCGACGACGGTCGTCGCCACCAGCAGTCTGAGTTCGCCGTTCTTGAACGCCATCATCACGGCATCTTTCTCCGGTCCGCTCATGCGGCCGTGGACGAGGCCGATGCCCGGTCCGAGCGTTGAGACCAGCGTCGCATGCCGCTCTTCGGCGGACATGAGGTCGAGCTCTTCGGATTCCTCGACCAGCGGGCAGATCCAATAGGCCTTCTTGCCTTCGGCAAGCGCGCTTTGCAGCCGCTCTATGATTTCCCCGGTCCGTTCACTCGGTATGGTGATCGTCTGGATCGGCTTGCGGCCGGCGGGTTTCTCGGTGAGTTTCGAGACATCCATGTCGCCGAAGGCGGCGAGCACCAGCGTGCGTGGAATGGGTGTTGCCGTCATCACCAGCATGTGCGGCGAGATCCCCTTCGCCGTCAGCCGCAGCCGCTGGTGTACGCCGAAGCGATGCTGCTCGTCGACGACTGCCAGCATTAGATTCTTGTAGTTGACGCTCTCCTGGAAGAGCGCATGCGTGCCGATGGTGACTTGGGCCTCGCCGGAAGCGATGCGTCCCAGGATATCGTCGCGCTCGCGTCCCTTGGTGCGGCCCGTCAGCACCTCGATACCGAGACTGGCAGAAGCGGCGAATTTGGAGATCGTCGCGTAGTGCTGACGCGCGAGAATCTCGGTGGGAGCCATCAGAACGGACTGTCCGCCGCACTCGATCACCGCGGCCATGGCCATCAGCGCCACCAGCGTCTTGCCGGAGCCGACATCGCCCTGCAGCAGTCGCAGCATGCGGTCTTCGCCAGCCATGTCCTTCAGGACGTCGGCGATTGCTTCCGTCTGGCTGCGCGTGGGCGAGAAGGGCAGCGCCTGCAGGATCTTGCCGCTGATTTTGCCGGTGGCATGGACCGGCTGCCCGGGGACCTTGCGAAGACGCTGGCGTACCAACGCGAGCGACAACTGTCCGGCAAGGAATTCGTCATAGGCGAGCCTTCGGCGGGCAGGGGCTTGCGGATCGACGTCTGTTGGATCGCGCGGTTCATGCAGCATATGGAAGCTGTCGGCGACCGATGGCAGCCCCTGTGCCTGCGCCAGCGAAAGATCGATCCATTCCGGCAGTTCCGGCATGCGCAGCACCGCCGCCTCAATGATCTTGTGCAGTGTTTTCGGTGAGAGCCCGGCGGTCAGCGGGTAGACGGGCTCGACGAGCGGCAGGCTCTCCGTATCGCCTGCCTTTACGATGTAGTCCGGATGCACCATCGTTGCCCGGCCGTTGAACCAGTCGATCTTGCCGCTGACGGTGACCTCCTCGTCGATCGGAAGCTGCTTTTCCAGCCACGCCGCCTGTCCGCGGAAGAAGACGAGGCTGAGTTCGCCCGTCTCGTCGTGCAGGAAGACGCGGTAGGGGATATTGCTTTTGCCCCTCGGCGGGGGCTGGTGCCGGTCGACCCGCGCCGTGATCGTCACGATCGCACCTTGCGGCGCGCGTGCAATTCTCGGCTGGTTGCGCCGATCGATCAGCGAATGCGGCGCATGGAAGAGCAGGTCGATGATCCGCGTATCGTCCGGTGTCTCGCGCCCAAGCAGCTTCACCAGCAGCTCAGCAATCTTCGGGCCGACGCCCGAAAGAGCCGAAACGGGGGAAAACAACGGATCGAGGATGGTGGGGCGCATGCTGCAAAATGCGATGAAGAATAGGGCATTGGCAAGGCTGACAAGCCGCTTTCGAGGGGCTATAGAGGCGCATCAACAGGAAGGTGATGCCATGACAGGTGTGACACTCTCGAGTGCCGGTCTCGACCCGCGCCGCCGCCGCATATTGTTCCGCTGTTGGCATCGCGGGCTGCGCGAGATGGATCTGGTGTTCGGCCAGTTCGCCGAAGCCGAGGTGGCGACGCTGTCCGAAGCAGAGCTCGACGAGCTCGAAACCATTATGGGCGAGGAAGATAACGACCTTCTGCGCTGGGTTATGGGCACATGGCCCGTTCCGCAGCGCTTTCAAACGCCGATGTTTCAACGCCTCGCAGCCTTCAAGCCGGATTTCGAATACCCAGCCGACACCACATCCAGGAAGCCGGAATGATCCCAGGATTTGATGCAAGCAAGCTCGCAGCCGCCGCCGAGCCGCTGACGATCGGCAATGTGCCGTCCGGCCTGGAACCGCTCCTGCTCGCCGAATTGGCACGCGCTGGCGGACCGGTCGCCTACGTGCTTTCCGACGGGCAGCGCATGGCCGACCTGGAGCAAATGCTCGGCTTTGTCGCGCCCGACATCCCGGTTCTTACGCTGCCCGCCTGGGACTGCCTGCCCTACGACCGCGTTTCGCCCAGCGCCGATACCTCGGCCCGCCGCCTGGCGGCACTGAGCGGCCTGATCGCCCATCGCAAGAAGCCACATGCGGCAATCGTGCTCGTTACCGTCAACGCAATGCTGCAGAAGGTGGCGCCGCAAGATGTGATCGAGAGCCTGGCATTCTCGGCGCGCCCCGGCAACCAGGTGCGCATGGACGACCTCGCCGGCCGTCTGGAGCGCAACGGCTTCGACCGGGTCGCGACGGTGCGCGAGGTCGGCGAATTTGCGGTGCGCGGCGGCATCCTCGACGTTTTCGTTCCGGGATCCGAAGAGCCGGTCCGTCTCGATTTCTTTGGCGATACGCTGGAGAGTATCCGCAGCTTCGACCCGGCAAGCCAGCGCACGACCGGGCAGGTGCGTTCTCTCGATCTCAACCCGATGAGCGAAGTGACGCTGACGCCGGATACAATCAGCCGCTTCCGCAAGAATTATCTCTCGGCCTTTGGCGCCGCGACCCGCGACGACGCGCTTTATCTTGCCGTTTCCGAAGGGCGCCGCTATCCCGGCATGGAGCACTGGCTGCCGCTCTTCTACGAGAGGCTGGAGACTGTCTTCGATTACCTGAAGGGTTTTCGGATGGTCACGGATCATACCGTGCGTGAGGCCGCCGAGGAGCGCTCGAAGCTGGTTCTCGACTACTTCGATGCCCGCCTGAACTCAGCCCAGCAGGTCAAGGGCCAGATGGCGCAGGGAACACCCTACAAGCCTGTGACGCCCGGTCAGCTTTATCTCGACAGCGAAATTTTTGCGAAGGCTCTGGATGCGTTCAATACCATGCGGATTTCGCCCTTCAACGAGCACGAGGGCGAGGCAAGGCGCGTCGTCAATATCGGTGCGCGCCAGGGCGAGCGCTGGGCGCGGGCGAATGCCGAAGGCGGCGGCAATGCCGAGCGCGTCAACATCTTTGATGTTGTCGTCAAGCATATCGCCGAAAGGCGGGCAGGCGGCGCGAAGGTTCTCATCACCGCCTGGACGGAAGGTTCGCTTGAACGCCTGCTGCAGGTGCTGAACGAGCATGGCCTGGAACGCGTCAAGCCGGTCGAAGCGTTGAAGGCCGTCGATTCGCTGGACAAGGGCGAGGCAGCGGCAGCCGTGCTCAGCCTCGAATCGGGCTTCGAGATGGGTGACCTTATCGTCATCGGCGAGCAGGACATTCTCGGCGACCGCATGGTTCGCCGCACGAAACGCCGCAAGCGCGCTGCCGACTTCATTTCGGAGGTTGCGGGTCTCGACGAAGGTTCGATCGTCGTTCACGCCGAACACGGCATCGGCCGTTTCGTCGGCCTGAAGACAATCGAGGCGGCGGGCGCCCCGCACGCCTGTCTAGAGCTGCAATATGCCGATGACGCCAAGCTCTTCCTGCCGGTCGAAAACATCGATCTCCTGTCACGTTATGGCGGTGAGGGGACCGAAGCGCAGCTGGACAGGCTCGGCGGCGGCGCATGGCAGATGCGCAAGGCGAAACTCAAGAAGCGCCTGCTCGACATGGCGGACGCGCTGATCCGAATTGCGGCCGAGCGCTTGACCCGCCACGCGCCGGCGCTGACGACACAGGAAGGGTTTTACGACGAGTTTGCGGCCCGCTTCCCCTACGATGAGACGGAAGATCAGGACAATGCCATCGAGGCCGTGCGCGGCGACCTTGCCGCCGGGCGCCCGATGGATCGCCTCGTCTGTGGCGATGTCGGGTTCGGCAAGACGGAAGTTGCGCTGCGCGCCGCCTTCATCGCGGCGATGAACGGTATTCAGGTCGCTGTGGTCGTACCGACAACGCTGCTTGCGCGGCAGCATTTCAAGACCTTTATCGAGCGCTTCCGTGGCCTGCCAGTGCGTATCCAGCAGGCCTCGCGCCTTGTCGGTGCGAAGGAACTCGCTCTTACAAAGAAGGAGGTGGCCGAGGGCAAGACCGATATCGTCGTCGGAACGCACGCGCTGCTCGGCACCGGCATCAAATTCGCCAATCTCGGCCTCCTCATCATCGACGAGGAGCAGCATTTCGGCGTGAAGCACAAGGAACGCTTGAAGGAGCTGAAGAGCGACGTCCACGTGCTGACACTTTCGGCAACGCCGATCCCGCGCACGCTGCAGCTGGCGATGACCGGCGTTCGCGAGCTGTCGCTGATCACAACACCGCCGGTCGACCGCATGGCGGTGCGCACCTTCATTTCGCCCTTCGACAGCCTCGTCATCCGCGAGACGCTGATGCGCGAGCATTATCGCGGCGGCCAGAGCTTCTACGTCTGTCCGCGCTTGGCGGACCTCGAGGACGTGCATGCCTTCCTGCGGTCGGATGTTCCCGAGCTGAAGGTTGCCGTCGCCCATGGTCAGATGCCGGCGGGCGAACTCGAAGACGTCATGAATGCCTTTTACGACGGCCGTTACGACGTGCTGCTTTCGACGACCATCGTCGAATCCGGCCTCGATGTCCCGACAGCCAACACGCTGATCGTCCACCGTGCCGACATGTTCGGTCTGGCGCAACTCTATCAGCTCCGCGGCCGCGTCGGCCGCTCGAAGGTCCGCGCCTTCGCGCTCTTCACGCTGCCGGTCAACAAGGTGCTGACGGCAACCGCCGAGCGTCGCCTCAAGGTGCTGCAGTCGCTGGATACGCTCGGCGCCGGCTTCCAGCTCGCCAGCCACGACCTCGATATCCGCGGGGCGGGTAACCTTCTGGGCGAGGAGCAGTCGGGCCATATCAAGGAAGTCGGCTTCGAGCTTTACCAGCAGATGCTGGAAGAGGCGGTCGCCGAGGTGAAGGGCGTGGACGAAATTCAGGATACCGGCTGGTCGCCGCAGATTTCGGTCGGGACGCCGGTGATGATCCCGGACGGCTACGTGCCGGACCTGCATCTGCGCATGGCGCTCTATCGTCGCCTCGGCGAGATCACTGAGCTCAAGGAGATCGATGCCTTCGGCGCCGAAATGATCGACCGCTTCGGTCCGATGCCGATCGAGGTGCAGCATCTTTTGAAGATCGTCTACATCAAATCGCTTTGCCGCATCGCCAATGTCGAAAAGCTGGACGCCGGCCCGAAGGGTGTGGTCGTCCAATTCCGCAACAAGGAATTCCCGAACCCGGCAAACCTGGTCGGGTATATCGCCAAGCAGGGCACGATGGCGAAGATCCGTCCGGACCACAGCGTGTTTTTGACCCGCGACCTGCCGACGCCGGAAAAGCGGCTGCAGGGCGCGGCCGTCGTCATGACGCAGCTGGCCGAAATGGCAAAGCCGTAGGGCCGGTCAGTTCAGCCCGGCGCGCGCTTCCGCCTTCGCCTTGGCGATGTCGCGAAGCGCGCCTGCCAGCACGACCGGCGTCTGAGCGCCGCTGACAGCGTATTGCTGGTCGAAGATGAAGAAGGGGACGCCGTTGACACCCATCTTCTGGGCCGCCTCGATCTCGGCAATCACCAGGTCGCGGTCGGCATCCGAAGCAAGCAGGGAGGCGATGACAGCGCGGTCGAGCCCGACTTGCTCGGCGATGTCGAGCAATACGGCGTGGTCTCCGACATTGCTGCCTTCCTCGAAGTTCGCCTTGAAGAGTGCGTTGACGACGCGGTCCTGCTTCTCGCGGTCCTCCACCATCGCCCAATGGATCAGGCGGTGCGCATCGAGTGTATTCGGCCCGATCTTGATCGCTTCGAAGTCGAAATTGATGCCGACCTCGCGGCCGAAGTCGGTCAGCATCTTGTGGGCCTGCGCGACGCGTTCGGCGCCGCCGAGCTTCTGCTCCAGCGCTTCCTTCTGATCGACGCCCTCGGGCGGATAGTCGGGATTGAGGCGGTAGGGCCTCCAGTTGATGTCGACGCCCACCTCGTCCTGCACTTCCGCGATAGCAAGCTCAAGCCGCGCCTTGCCGAGATAGCACCAGGGGCAGACGACATCCGATACGACGTCGATGGTGATGCGTTGCATGGTGGTTCCTTTCATCGGTCCGAGGCTTTCCACGCCATCTATGCCCTGACGCGTCCGACTTCAACCAGGCAGGAAAAAGGAACCGGCTCCGGCAGGCTTATTGCACGCTCTGATCCCACCAGGCCGGAAGCTGGTAGCCGTAAAGCGGCACAGCATCAGGACGGCCGAGCCGCTTGTTGCGTGCGACCCATTGCTGGTCGATATGGTAGAGAGGCAATACATAATGGCCGGAAAGCAGCAATCGGTCATACGACCTGACGGCGGCGGTGAAATCCTCGTCGGAGCGCGCGGTAAGAATATGCTTGATCGACGTATCGACATTTGGGTCGGCAACGCCCGCGAAACTTGAACTGCCCTCGCGGTCGCGCGCAGCCGAGGACCAATAGGAAAGCTGCTCATTGCCGGGCGAGAGCGACGACACATAAGATTTTAGGATAACATCATAGTCGAAACTATTGGTCCGGCTCTGATATTGCGAATCGTCCACTGTGCGGACCGAAGCGGCAATGCCCAGGGTTTGGAGCGAACGCTGAAAGGCAATCGCAAGTTTCTCCTGATCGGCATTCTGCGTCATGATCTCGAAGGCAAGCGGCTTGCCGCTGGCATCCGCCATCTTGCCGCCCTGGATCGAATAGCCGCCTTCCTTCAGCACCTGCACTGCCCTTTTCAGCACAGTTCGGTCGCGTCCGGAAGCATCGCTCACAGGCAGCTTGTAGGTGCCATCGAGGATGGCAGGGTCGATCTTGTCTTTGATCGGGCCTAGCATGTCGAGTTCGCGGGCGTCGGCCGGAACGCCGAAGCTCGAAAGCTTCGAATTCTGCCAGAAGCTCTGCGTACGCTTGTAGGCACCGGAATAGAGCGTCTTGTTCGCCCATTCGAAGTCGAAGATCAGCGAGAGTCCCTCCCGAACCTTGATGTTTGCGAATAGCGGCCGTCGCGTGTTGAAGACAAAGCCGAACATGCCGCTCGGCAGCTTCGACTGGAATGTATCCTTGATCACGGCACCGGAAGAAACCGCCGGAAAATTATAGGCCGTCGCCCAGTGCCCGGGGCTGCCGTCGGGATAGACGTCGATAACGCCCTTCTTGAAGGCTTCGAAGAGCGTCGTGTCCTGAAGAAAGTACTGAACGGTGATCTGGTCGTAATTGTCCATGCCGACCTTGGAGGGGATATCCTTGCCCCAATAGTTCGGGTCGCGCTCATAGGTGATACTCTCACCGGGCTTCACCGTCTTGATCTTGTAAGGGCCGGAGCCGAGCGGCGGCACGAGAGACGTCCGGTCGAAGGTTTCGGGATCGATGGCGTGCTTGGGCAGGACTGGAAAAAGGCCAAAGATCATCGGCGTTTCGCGGTCTGCCTTGTCGTTGAAGGTGAAGCGCACGCTGCGCTCGCCGACCTTTTCCATCTTGGAGACAAGGCTGAGACGATTCGCGAAGGGCACGCGTCCTTTGTCGCGCAGCAACTCGAAGGAGAACATGACGTCGTCGGCCGTCACCGGCTGGCCGTCGGACCACTTGGCTTTCGGATTGAGATTGAACTGGATGAACGTGCGGTCCTCGTCCCATTCGACGGTTTCCGCAAGCAGTCCATAGAGAGTGAAAGGTTCGTCCCGGGAGCGCAGCAGCAACGATTCGTAGACGAGGTTGCCATAGTCCGGATCCCACATGCCGCGCGCTGTCGTCCGCATGCTTTTCAGGATGAAAGGGTTGAGATTATCGAAGGTGCCGACGACGCCGTAGGTGATCTTGCCGCCTTTTTTCACGTCCGGGTTGACGTAGGAGAAATGCTTGTAATCCGGGGGCAGTGCGGGTTCTCCGTGCATGGCGATACCATGCAGCGGGCTGGCAGCAACGGCGCCGCAAAACAGCGTAAAGGCAAGAGGGAAAACAACCCGGAGCATGCTCAAATCCTTTCCGGCAAAAGGCACGATTCGGCCAAAGACTATCATGCACGGCAGGAAATCGAACATTCACATGCCGAAATCTTTCGGCCCATCCAGAAATTGCCAAAGAAATACTGGATATCTGGATCACCTCAATGTAACAGGTGGTCCCGGGTTTTGGGGGACATGCATTTGCCTTAATGTTTTTAGAGGTGGAATGCCGAATGACCCCGGTTGGAGAGGACGGCAGATCGCGGTCCCGAATGGGTATCAGGAGACAGAATCCGTTATGATGTTCAAGTCTGATAAGAAATTGCGGGCAGCTCTGTCCGTTCTGGCAGTAGCTTTCGGCGCCGCTTCGGCCCCGGTATCCTCCTTCGCGCAGGATGCACCCGCACAGGCTGCCGGCGCGCCACGCCTTGGCTGGTACAAGACCTGCAGCAAGCAGGAAGACAACGATATCTGCGTCGTTCAGAACCTGATCCTCGCCAACGGCGGCCAGCTCGTCACGGCTGTCGGCCTTATCAGTATCTCCGGCAAGGTCAACCGCAAGATTCTGCAGGTATCCGTACCGACCGCTCGCCTGATTCCGCCGGGCATCATGATGCAGGTCGATAACAACAAGGGGCAGAAGCTCGATTACGCCGTCTGCCTGCCGGACAAGTGCACCGCCGAAATCCCGCTGACAGATGCGATGATCGCCGGCCTCAAGAAGGGCAGCGACGTGATCTTCACGTCGATCAACTTCCGCCGCGCCCCGAACCCGATCAAGATTTCGCTCGAAGGCTTTACCGGCGCCTATGATGGCGAAGCCGTTTCGCCGAACAAGCTCGCCGAAAGCCAGAAGAGCCTTCAGGACAGCATGCAGAAGAAGGCTGAAGAAGCCCGCAAGAAGCTCGAAGACGCGCAGAACGCAGCTAAGGCGCAGTAATCCTGCCAGGTGGCAAGAGAATGAACAAGGACCCGGCCGCCGCGCCGGGTTTTTGTTGTTACGGCAAACAAAAACCCCGCCGGAGCGGGGTTTAAAATCATAATCGATTGCGCGTCTTAGTGGGCGAAGCTCATCTTGGGTTTGAGCTGGCCAGACGGCGCTTGATCGAAAATCTGGTAAACCTGTTGATTGCGAAGCGGAATGCCGCTTTCGTCATTCACCAGGTTCTGCTCGGAGACGTAAGCGACATATTCGTTTTCGTCATTTTCCGCGAGCAGGTGGTAGAAGGGCTGGTCCTTGTCAGGGCGGACGTCGGGAGGGATCGAATTCCACCATTCTTCCGTATTCGCGAATTCCGGATCGACATCGAAGATGACGCCGCGAAACGGAAAAACCTTGTGCCGGACCACTTCACCGATACTGAACTTTGCTACTCTTTCTTTCATGGTACGACTTCCTTTCATCACCTGATCTGGTGATTGGGCCCGCTCAAATCAAGATTTTTGCGGGTCTTCGTCACATGAGTGTCATGTCGCCATCAGCCTCAGTGACAAGGAAGGAAGGCCCCGGCGGAACCGGAGCCTTCCGCTGAGCGATCAAGCCGAATAGTACATATCGTATTCGACCGGATGCGGGGTCATCTCGAAGCGCATCACCTCTGCCATCTTCAGCTCGATGAAGGCGTCGATTTGATCGTCGTCGAAGACACCGCCGGCCGTCAGGAACTTGCGGTCCTTGTCGAGGCTTTCGAGGGCCTCACGCAGCGAACCGCAAACCGTCGGGATCTTCTTCAATTCCTTCGGCGGCAGATCGTACAGATCCTTGTCCATGGCCTTGCCGGGATGGATCTTGTTTTTGATGCCGTCGAGACCGGCCATCAGCATGGCGGCGAAAGCGAGATACGGGTTGGCGGTCGGATCGGGGAAGCGGACCTCGACGCGCTTAGCCTTCGGGTTGGAGCCGAACGGAATGCGGCAGGAGGCCGAGCGGTTGCGGGCCGAATAGGCAAGGAGCACCGGTGCTTCGTAGCCCGGAACGAGACGCTTGTAGGAATTGGTCGACGGATTGGTGAAGGCGTTGATCGCCTTGGCATGCTTGATGATGCCGCCGATATAATAGAGGCAGGTTTCGGAAAGGCCGGCATATTCGTCACCGGCAAAGGTCGGCTTGCCGCCCTTCCAGATCGACTGGTGCACGTGCATGCCCGAGCCGTTGTCGCCGAAGATCGGCTTCGGCATGAAGGTTGCCGTCTTGCCGTAGGCGTTGGCGACCTGGTGCACGACGTACTTGTAGATTTGCATCTTGTCGGCGTTGCGGACGAGCGTGTCGAACTTGATGCCCAGTTCGTGCTGGGCAGCGGCGACTTCATGGTGGTGCTTCTCGACGACGACGCCCATTTCGGCAAGCACCGTCAGCATTTCCGAGCGCATGTCCTGGGCGCTGTCGACCGGCGGAACCGGGAAGTAACCGCCCTTGACGCGCGGACGGTGGCCGAGGTTGCCGGTCTCGTAGTCGGTGTCGTCGTTCGACGGCAGTTCGCTGCTGTCGAGCTTGAAGCCGGTATTGTAGGGATCGGCCTTGTATTTCACATCGTCGAAGACAAAGAATTCAGCTTCCGGACCCACGAAGATCGTGTCGCCGATGCCGGATGCCTTGAGGTAGGCCTCAGCCTTCTTTGCCGTGCCGCGCGGATCGCGGTTATATGCTTCGCCCGAAACCGGGTCGAGAATATCGCAGACAATGACCATGGTGGATTGGGCGAAGAACGGGTCCATGTGAACCGTTTCCGTGTCCGGCATCAGCACCATGTCGGACTCGTTGATGGCCTTCCAGCCGCCGATCGAGGAACCGTCGAACATGACGCCGTCCGCGAACATATCCTCATCGACGCAGGAAACGTCCATCGTGACATGCTGCAGTTTGCCCTTGGGGTCGGTAAAGCGCAGATCGACGAACTTGACGTCGTTTTCTTTGATCTGCTTAAGAATTTCGTTCGCGGTCGCCATGAAATCTCCCTTTCATTTGCAATGACGATGAATAAATTCGCCGCGTCGGGCGAGCCGCCTTAAATAGCGTCGATGCCGGTCTCGCCGGTACGGATTCGAATAACTTCTTCGACGTTGGATACGAAGATCTTCCCGTCTCCGATTCGGCCGGTCTGCGCGGCCTTGCGGATCGCCTCGATGACGGCTTCCGCATTCTCGTCGGCGAGCACGACCTCGACCTTCACCTTGGGCAGAAAATCGACGACATATTCAGCGCCGCGGTAAAGTTCCGTATGGCCTTTCTGGCGACCGAAGCCCTTTGCTTCCGTGACAGTGATGCCCTGCAGGCCGACTTCCTGAAGGGCTTCCTTCACCTCGTCCAGCTTGAAAGGCTTAATGATCGCTTCGATCTTTTTCATGAGAAAATGACTCTCCGCTTCTCCCGTTAAAGCGGGCAAATTGCCGCTCGCGAGACATGATGCAGGTATCGTGCCAGTTCGCAACGCTGGAGAGCGAAAAAATATGTCAATTCCCCCCGAATTCGCGGCTTCGCGGCGCTTTTTGAGGCATTTTTTCTCAGCAAAAGCGGTTGGGATTGCGATCGGAAATTCAAAAATCGCGCAAAAGCGGGAAAAATGCGGAGTGGCTCTTCTTGCATCCGTCGCACGTAAGTTGCCCTAGAATTAGGCAAATGACTTAATTTTAAGCTGCAGAAGAGATCGTAAAACAGGTTGTTTTTTAGGCGTTTTTTGAATTGAATGGCGCATGGCAGAAAAACTGGGTGACCTACTCCTTACGCCTGCAGAAATGGCTGCCGTCGATGCCGCCACGGCCGAATCGGGCATCGCCTCTTTCGGGCTGATGTGGAGCGCGGGGGCGGCCGTCGCGGGTGCCGCGCTTCGGCTGTATCCCGGCGCACTGCGCTTCGCCGTTCTCTGCGGTCCTGGCAACAATGGCGGCGACGGATATGTCGCGGCCCGTCGGCTTGCGGAAAGCGGCGCCGGGGTTGCCGTCTTCCATCTCGGCGACCCGGCCAGGCTTCACGGCGATGCCGCGCGGGCAAAGGCCGAATGCGCGCTCGCCTCGGAGCCGCTCGCTGTCTATATCCCGGGGCCGGGCGATGTTGTTGTTGATGCAATCTTCGGGGCGGGGCTCGGACGGGATGTGCCGCCGCAGGTGCGTTCCGTCATCGAGCAGGTGACCGGCGCTGCGGTTCCCGTGATTTCCGTCGACTTGCCATCCGGGCTCGACGGCCGCAGCGGCGAGGTGCTGGGTGCGGCATTCAAGGCGGCCCACACGGTCACGTTCATGACCCGCAAACCCGGCCACTTGCTGATGCCGGGCAGGGAACTTTGCGGCAGCATCGAGGTTGCCGACATCGGCATTCCGGCGCGCATCATCAAGGCTCATTCGTCCGGAATGATTTCGGAAAACACGCCGGTAAAATGGGCGCACCTGCTGTCCTCTGCGAGACTGGAGACGCATAAATACAAGCGCGGACATCTTGCTGTTTTTTCAGGCGGCGCGGGTAAAACAGGTGCTGCGCGGATGTCTGCGATGGCCGGGTTGAAAGCCGGGGCCGGTCTCGTAACCATCGCCGCGCCGAGGGATGCGATGGCTGAAAACAGCGCCCACCTGACGGCCGTCATGCTGCATGTTGTCGATGACGGGATGGCCTTGCGCGACTGGCTGGCCGACGAGCGCTTGCAGACTTTCGTCCTCGGACCAGGCTTCGGGATCGGTGCAAAGACAAGAGACTTCACCGCCGCGCTCAGCGGTCGCCATCTCGTGCTCGACGCAGACGGCATTACGTCGTTCAAGGACGACCCGCGAGAGCTTTTCAACCTCTTTGCGGAAGGCGAGCCGCATCTCGTGCTGACGCCGCATGAAGGCGAGTTCGCACGGCTCTTTCCGGATATCGCGGCAGACAAGAGGCTCAGCAAGGTCGACAAAGCGCAGGCGGCTGCAGAGCGCGCCAATGCGGCGATCGTCTACAAGGGCGCCGATACCGTTATCGCATCGCCGGATGGCCGGGCTCTGATCAACACGAACGCACCGGTCTGGCTTGCGACGGCTGGCTCAGGCGATGTCCTTTCCGGCATGATCGGGGCGCTTCTGGCGCAGGGTTTGCCCGCATTCGAGGCTGCTGCATTCGGCGTCTACCTCCATGGCGAAGCCGGGCAGCGCGCCGGCAAGGGCCTGACGGCCGAAGATCTCGTGGCCCATGTGCAGCCGTTCTAGGCCGGCTGCTATCTCCCGACCTCTTCCTGAAGAGCGATCGCGCCGAACGGTGCATTGACCTTGCCTTCGTGGATCATGAAGGCAAAAACGTCGCGGGGCTCGCTCTTGACCTTCCGCTCCTTGTCGATCAGCGGCAGATCATCCGGCACCTTGCCTTCAGCCCATGTCTCAAGGCGCTTGGCCCAGGCCTTCAGGTCCTTGGGAGCGTAGCAGGTCTTGATGTCGTCCGAACCTTTCTGCAGCCGGGCATAGACGAAATCCGCCGTGACGTCGGCGATCATCGGATAGTCGAAGTGCTCGGCGCAGACCGGCGCCACGCCGTATTTCGCCAGCAGCGCGATGAATTCCGGCACCTTGAAGGAATCGTGGCGCACCTCGACCACATGCCGCAAAGGCAGGCCGTCCTGCTTGTCCGGCAAAAGCTTCAGGAAGGCTTCGAAATCCTCGGCATCGAACTTCTTGGTCGGCGCGAGCTGCCAGAGGATCGGACCGAGCTTGCCGCCGAGCTCGGTCAGCCCCTGCGTCAGGAAACGCTCCATGGATTCGCCCGCGTCGCCGAGCACGCGCCGGTTCGTCACGAAGCGGCTGGCCTTTAGCGAAAAGATGAAACCCTCCGGCACGTCGGATGCCCATTTGGCGAAGGTCTCCGGCTTCTGCGAACTGTAATAGGTGCCGTTAACCTCGATGACCTTCAACTGCCGGCTGGCATAATGCAGTTCGTCCTTCTGCTTGAGATCGGATGGGTAGAAGTGGTCGCGCCAGGGCTCGAAAGTCCAGCCGCCGACGCCGACGCGGATGCTGCCGGATTTGCTCATGTGTTCCTCCCGTTGTTCCGCCGTCGCCAGAGCTCTTCGCGACACGCCTATTCCGCCGCGACAAACGTCTTCTTCACCGGCCGGCGCTCCAGCAGTTCCTTCAGGAAGTGGCCGGTATAGGACCCGGTTTCCTTGACGATCGCTTCCGGCGTGCCGGCCGCAACGATCTCGCCGCCGCCGTCGCCGCCTTCCGGGCCGAAATCGAGCACCCAGTCGGCCGTCTTGATGACTTCGAGATTGTGCTCGATCACCACGACGGAATTGCCCTGGTTCACCAGCTCGTGCAGCATTTCGAGCAGCTTGGCGACGTCATGGAAGTGCAGGCCGGTCGTCGGTTCGTCGAGGATGTAGAGAGTCCGGCCCGTCGAGCGCTTCGACAGTTCCTTGGCTAGCTTGACGCGCTGGGCCTCGCCACCCGAAAGCGTGTTTGCCTGCTGGCCGACCTTGATGTAGCCGAGGCCGACATCGAATAGCGACTGCAGCTTGTCGCGTACCGCCGGCACGGCGCTGAAGAACTCCACGCCTTCCTCGACCGTCATGTCGAGCACGTCCGAAATCGACTTGCCCTTGAAGGTCACGTCCAGCGTCTCGCGATTGTAGCGCTTGCCATGGCAGACATCGCAGGTGACGTAGACGTCCGGCAGGAAGTGCATTTCAATCTTGATGACGCCGTCCCCCTGGCAGGCTTCGCAGCGCCCGCCTTTGACGTTGAAGGAGAACCGCCCCGGCTGGTAGCCGCGGGCTTTCGCCTCCGGCAGGCCCGCGAACCAGTCGCGGATTGGCGTAAATGCGCCGGTGTAGGTTGCCGGGTTCGAACGCGGCGTGCGGCCGATTGGCGATTGGTCGATATCGATTACCTTGTCGATGTGCTCGAAGCCGTCGATGCGATCATGATCGGCCGGAATTTCGCGCGCGCCCATCACGCGACGTGCGGCCGATTTGTAGAGCGTCTCCACCAGGAAGGTGGATTTGCCGCCCCCCGAAACGCCCGTCACAGCCGTGAAGACACCCAGCGGGATGGAGGCGGTGATGTTCTTCAGATTGTTGCCGCGCGCGCCGACCACCTTGATCTCGCGGCCTTTTTTCGGCTTGCGCCGTTCGTCGGGCACCGGCACGCCGAGTTCACCGGAAAGATACTTGCCGGTCAACGATCTCGGGTTCGCCATGATGTCCTGCGGCGTGCCGTGCGCCACGATCTGGCCGCCGTGCACGCCGGCTGCCGGACCGATGTCGACCACGTCGTCGGCCGTCAAGATCGCATCCTCGTCATGCTCGACGACGATCACCGTATTGCCGATATCGCGCAGGTGCTTCAGCGTGTCGAGCAACCGCGCATTGTCGCGTTGGTGCAGGCCGATCGACGGCTCGTCGAGAACGTAGAGCACGCCTGTCAGGCCCGAGCCGATCTGCGAGGCAAGACGGATGCGCTGGCTTTCGCCGCCCGACAATGTGCCGGAATTCCGCGACAGGCTGAGATATTCGAGGCCGACGTCGTTCAGGAAGCGCAGGCGGTCGCGGATTTCCTTCAGAATGCGGACTGCGATCTCATTCTGCTTGGCCGACAAAGTCGCGGGTAGCGCCTCGAACCAGTCGCGTGCCACACGGATCGACATATCGGTGACCTGGCCGATATGCAGCTTGTTGATCTTCACTGCCAGCGTTTCCGGCTTCAGGCGAAAGCCGTTGCAGGCCGGGCAGGGGGCTGCGGACATGAAGCGCTCGATCTCTTCGCGCGCCCAGACGGAATCGGTTTCCTTCCAGCGGCGCTCGAGATTGGTGATGATGCCTTCGAAGCTCTTATGCGTGGTGTAGGAGCGCGCGCCGTCGGCATAGTGGAACTCGATCTTCTCGTCCGTGCCGTTCAGGATGACGTCCTGCGCTTTTTCGGGCAGATCGCTCCAGCGGTTGCCGAGCTTGAAGCCGTAATGTTTACCGAGCGCTTCCAGCGTCTGATTATAGTAAGGGGAACTCGACTTTGCCCACGGCGCGATGGCGCCGTCGCGCAGCGTTCGCTCCGGTTCGGGGATGATCAGCGCCGCGTCGATCTTCTGCTGCGAGCCAAGGCCGTCACAGGTCGGGCAGGCACCGGCCGGATTGTTGAACGAGAAAAGCCGCGGCTCGATCTCCGGAATGGTGAAGCCGGAAATGGGGCAGGCGAATTTTTCCGAGAACAGCACGCGCTCATGCGTCTCGTTGAGCGATTTGTTGGCGGACCCACCCGCAGACGTTTCCTCCGGGGGCAACGGCTTGTCGGCAAATTCGGCGATGGCAAGCCCTTCGGCGAGCTTCAGAGAGGTCTCGAAGCTGTCGGCAAGCCTAGACGCCATGTCGGGACGCACGACGATGCGGTCCACGACGACGTCGATGTCATGCTTGTATTTCTTGTCGAGCGCCGGAACATCTGCGATCTCGTAGAACTGGCCGTCAACCTTGACGCGCTGGAAGCCCTTTTTCATGAGCTCCGCCAGTTCCTTCTTGTATTCGCCCTTACGGCCGCGCACGATCGGCGCCAGAATATAAAGACGCGTGCCTTCCTCGAACTCGAGCACACGGTCGACCATCTGGCTGACGGTCTGGCTCTCGATCGGCAGACCGGTTGCCGGCGAATAGGGAACGCCGACGCGCGCAAAGAGCAGCCGCATGTAGTCATAGATTTCGGTGACCGTGCCGACCGTCGAGCGAGGATTGCGCGAGGTCGTCTTCTGCTCGATCGAGATGGCCGGCGACAGGCCGTCGATCTGGTCGACATCCGGCTTCTGCATCATCTCCAGGAACTGGCGGGCATAGGCCGAAAGGCTTTCGACATAGCGGCGCTGGCCTTCGGCATAGATCGTGTCGAAGGCGAGCGACGACTTGCCGGACCCGGAAAGGCCGGTCATGACGATGAGTTTGTTGCGCGGCAGGTCGAGGTCGATGCCCTTGAGGTTGTGCTCGCGCGCGCCGCGGATGGAAATCGTCTTAAGTTCACTCATCGTAATTTTGCTTCTGTGCTGGAGTAAGCCCCTTATTTAGTGATGCCGCCGGGCGAGTCGAGGCTGAATATCCATCTGTTGCGAGGTTTTCGATTCTGTTGACAGGATCATAAGCATAAACTAGAACAAATAAAGAACAAAATTCCTTGTGGATGAACCGGCGATGGACGCGCATGGCCGGGGCTCTATAGTTTAAGGTACAGCGATTGTTTCAAGCGCCGCCGGGCAGGGCGGCAGTAAGGTGAGAAGTATGGCTGGCAGCGTGAACAAGGTAATTCTGATCGGAAACGTGGGCGCAGACCCCGAAATCCGCAGGACGCAGGACGGCCGCCCGATTGCCAATCTTCGCATCGCGACGTCCGAAACGTGGCGTGACCGCAATTCCGGCGAGCGCCGCGAAAAAACCGAGTGGCACACCGTCGTCGTTTTCAACGAAGGTCTCTGCAAGGTTGTCGAGCAATATGTGAAGAAGGGCGCCAAGCTCTATATCGAAGGCCAGCTCCAGACCCGCAAATGGCAGGACCAGAACGGCAACGACCGCTATTCGACGGAAGTCGTGCTACAGGGGTTCAATTCGACGCTGACGATGCTCGACGGCCGCGGCGAAGGCGGCGGTGCGAGCGCCGGCGGCGGACGCGGCAGCAGCAACGATTTCGGTGGCGGCGGCAATTACGGAGACGATTACGGCGCCCCGGCGCAGCCGTCCGGTCGCAGCAGCGGTGGCGGCGGGAATTTCTCGCGCGATCTCGATGACGACATCCCGTTCTGAGAAGATGCACCTCTTGTTAAGAACCGCTGCTTGTCAGCAGCTGCTTGTCAGCGGTTTTTTTGGTGTTTTTCCGCATAAGCATTCGGCGCGAACGATGTTCCGGCGGTTACGGCGCGATTGCGCCGAAACCTGTCAGAATGGTCCATGCGACGCCGATTGCAGCGCAAATCGCTAGCGTCGTAATCACCGAAAGCTTCAGGTGAAAGATCGCTAAGGCGGCAAGCACCGTTAGTAACAGCGACGGCCAGATGAGCGAGGCTGGAACCGGGACATCGATTGAAACTTGTCCCCATGAGGCAGTGCGCACGTCGGCAAAAAGCACATGGACGCCGAACCAGATCGCAAGGTTCAGGATCACGCCAACGACGGCTGCCGTGATGGCTGACATCGCTCCGGTCAGCGCAGGGTCGCCGCGCAGCCTTTCGATGAAGGGCGCTCCGAGGAAGATCCAGAGGAAGCTCGGAATGAAGGTCACCCATGTCGTCAGGACGGCGGCAAGTGTGGCAGCGAGCATTGGATCGAGCGGCCCGGGGTTCCTATAGGCGGCCATGAAGCCGACGAACTGGACGACGCTGATCAACGGTCCCGGGGTTGTCTCGGCCATGCCGAGACCATCCAGCATTTCCCCCGGTTTCAGCCATCCGAAATGCTGGACCGCTTCCTGAGCGACATAGGCAAGGACCGCGTAAGCGCCGCCGAATGTCACGACAGCCATTTGGCTGAAGAACAGCCCGACCTGCGAGAAGACACTGCCGGATCCCACCGTCACCAGTAACAACGCGACTGGTAGAAGCCAGGCAGCCGCAAGGCTGCCGGACACCCGCAGCGACCAGGCGAGGTTTGGCCGGGCATGGAGTGGTGTATCTTCGCCGAGGAGGGAATCGCGATCTTCGAGGATATCGCCCGAACCGCCTTTGTGTCCGCCGCCCACCTCGAACAAGGGCGATCCCGCGCGGCCGCCGAGGAAGCCAACGATGCCAGCTGTAATGATGATCAGCGGGAACGGGACGTGGAGGCAGAAGATCGCGATGAAGGCGGCGGCAGCGATGCCTATCATCACGTTGTTTTTAAGCGCTCTGCTTCCGATCCGGAACACCGCCTGCAGCACGACCGCCAGCACCGCGGCCTTCAGGCCGAAGAACAGACCGGCGATATAGCTTACGTTTCCATAGGCGGCATAGACGTAGCTCAGCCCAAGGATGGAGATGAAGCCCGGAAGCACGAACAGAGCTCCGGCGATCAGGCCGCCAATCGTCCTGTTGAGCAGCCAGCCGATATAGATCGCCAGCTGATGGGCCTCTGGCCCCGGAAGCAGCATGCAGTAGTTGAGCGCATGCAGGAAGCGATGTTCGCCGATCCATCGTTTTTCGTCGACGACGATGCGGTGCATGACGGCGATCTGTCCCGCCGGTCCGCCGAAACTGAGCGCCGCAACTCTTGCCCACACTTTCGCCGCCTCACCAAGAGGGACTATGTCGCGGCTCGCCGGGGCGTCCCGTTCCATATCCATTTACTTCGGCCACATCACGGCGCCCGCCTCGGGTTGGGCCAATTATGGGTCTCGTCGGTGGCGTCGCGGCACCAGCGGTAAAACGCGTCATAGAGCGTCAGACCGGCGTCGAGCTGCTGCAGGTCATCTGTGAACATGCGCGAAAGTCCGAGCGAAGCGGCGAGCAGACCGGCTGCTTCCGGCGCGAGATCGAGCCTGGCAGTATCAGCGCCGCGAATAATGGTGGCGAGATGCAGCAGTGGTTTGGAAGTGAGATTGAATTCCTCGATCATCACGTCAAAGGTGCAGCGCTCGCCGCGATGGCTCCAGAAAACGTCCTCGATATCGAAAGGCGTCGCGCCAAAACGGTCGGCGACGGCCGGCACTTCCGATGCCGGAACGAACAGGAAGACGGCATTTGGATCGACGAAACGCTTGATCAGCCAGGGGCAGGCGATCCGGTCGATCTTGGGACGGGCCCGCGTCACCCAGACCGTACGGCCCTGCGGGTCACGCGCCGGCAGCTTGACATAGGGCACCACCTGGCCACCGGCCTGCAGCCACGCCTCGAATCCTCCTTCGAGAACTTCCGCGTCCGTTCCGAAATGGCGAAGATAGGCGGCCACGCCATGACTGAGCTTTTGCCCTCTCTGGCACACGATGACAGCCGTGCCGGCAACCTCGTGGCTCCATTCACTGACATCGGTGTGGCTGCGCCGGATCGACCCCGGGACGAGCCGTGGGTCGGCGGCAAAATCCTCGGCCGTGCGGACGTCGATAATGACGGGCACATTCGGCGTTCCGATGATGCGGTTGAGCTTGTCGGATGAAATTTCCAGAAATGACGGCATGACGCGTCCTCCGTTGTACGGGTTATCGGACGCGATACTTCAGCTGTCGCCTCGTGGGGTGATCGCGACCCCAGACCAATCATGTGCTGCAGGCCCGCGGGAAGTCAAGCGCTGTTGGTGTGCCTTGCGGCGGCGCACTTTTCAACTGACAGCCATCGCCGCCTTCACGCCGTCCACGACGAATTGTGCTGCAAGTGCCGCCAGGATGACGCCGAGCAGGCGGGTGAGGATCGCCCGGCCGGTCACGCCGAGGAAGCGGTCGAGGCGGTCGGCGATCAGCAGCGCAGCCAGCATCAAGAGAAGATTGCCGGCAATGACGATGAGAAGCTGCGCGCGCTCGACGGAGGTCGGCAGCGAGCCCGCAAGCAGGATTGTCGCCGAGATCGCGCCCGGACCGGCAATGAGAGGAAGGGCGAGCGGAAAAACCGCGATATTCTGGATGTGATCCTTGGTGATCGCCACTTCGCTGGTCTTTTCCTTGCGGTCCTGCCGTCTCTCGAACACCATTTCGAAGGCGATCCAGAAGAGCAGCAGCCCGCCGGCGATGCGGAAGGCGCCGATGGAAATGCCGAGCACTCCGAGCACGCTTGCGCCGAACAGCGCAAAGATGGCGAGGATGATGAAAGCGATGACGGAGCTGCGCAGCGCCACCTGCTTGCGCTGGCTGCGGCTCATGCCGCTGGTCAGTCCCAGAAAGATCGGCACAAGTCCGGGAGGATCGATCGTGACGAGCAGCGTCGTGAAAGCGTTGATCAATTGGTCGGCGCTTGCCATCGTCTCTCCGGAACGCCATATGAAGGCTCGGTTATTCGCGATTGTGAAGCGAGGTTTTCCATTTGGCAAATGACGGGCGGCGGGCCGGCGCTAAAAGCGGTCGAAATCGCTTGATTGCCGCCCTTCCGCCGCAAAGTCTGTTCAAAACCGCGGCTCAAATTGGCGCCGGGCAAGCCTTTCCGCTATAAATCTTTCAGTGATTCTACAAAGAGATCGTGATCTGTTTTGACTGAACAAACACCCCCAGGTGGCGGGAAGCTCCCGCCGGGCATCGAGCCCATCTCCATCATGGAGGAAATGCAGCGGTCCTATCTCGATTACGCGATGAGCGTCATCGTCAGCCGCGCGCTTCCGGACGTGCGCGACGGCCTCAAGCCTGTGCACCGGCGCATCCTCTATGGGATGTCCGAGCTCGGCATCGACTGGAACAAAAAATACGTCAAATGCGCCCGCGTCACCGGTGACGTGATGGGTAAATACCATCCGCACGGCAATGCCGCGATCTACGACGCGCTCGCCCGTATGGCGCAGGATTGGTCGCTCCGCCTGCCGCTGATCGACGGCCAGGGCAATTTCGGCTCCGTCGACGGAGACCCGCCGGCGGCCGAACGTTACACGGAATGCCGTCTGCAAAGGGCGGCCCATTCTCTGCTCGACGACCTCGACAAGGAAACGGTCGACTTCCGCGACAATTACGACGGCACGCTCTCAGAGCCCGTCGTGGTGCCCGCGAAATTCCCGAACCTTCTGGTCAACGGGGCAGGCGGTATTGCCGTCGGTATGGCGACCAATATTCCGCCGCACAACCTGACCGAAGTCATCAACGGCTGCATCGCGCTGATCGATGATCCAGCGATCGAACTGCCGGAGCTCATGCGGATCATTCCCGGTCCGGATTTTCCGACTGGTGCGAAAATCCTTGGCCGCGCCGGCATCCGCTCGGCTTATGAAACCGGCCGTGGTTCCGTGATCATGCGCGGCGTTGCCGCGATCGAGCCGATGCGTGGCGACCGCGAGCAGATCATCATCACCGAGATCCCGTATCAGGTGAACAAGGCTACGATGATCGAGAAAATGGCCGAGCTGGTGCGCGAAAAGCGCATCGAGGGCATCTCCGATCTCCGCGACGAATCCGACCGCCAGGGCTATCGCGTCGTCATCGAGCTGAAACGCGATGCCAATGCCGAAGTCATCCTGAACCAGCTTTACCGCTACACGCCGCTGCAGACCTCCTTCGGCTGCAACATGGTGGCGCTGAACGGCGGCAAGCCCGAACAGATGAACCTGCTCGATATGCTCCGCGCATTCATCTTCTTCCGCGAGGAGGTCGTTAGCCGGAGAACGAAATTCCTTCTTCGCAAGGCGCGCGAACGTGCGCATGTCTTGGTGGGTCTCGCGATTGCGGTCGCCAATATCGATGAAGTGATCCGCGTCATCCGCCAGGCGCCCGATCCGCAGTCCGCGCGCGAAGAGCTGATGACGCGCCGCTGGCCCGCGGAAGATGTTGAAAGCCTGATCCGCCTCATCGACGATCCGCGCCATCGTATCAACGAGGATATGACCTATAACCTCTCGGAAGAGCAGGCGCGGGCAATCCTCGAGCTCCGCCTTGCCCGCCTAACAGCGCTCGGCCGCGATGAAATCGGCGACGAACTCAACAAGATCGGCGACGAGATCAAGGATTATCTCGATATCCTGTCGTCCCGCGTCCGCATCCAGACGATCGTCAAAGACGAGCTGACATCGGTTCGCGACGAATTCGGCACGCCGCGCCGCACCGAGATCGTCGACGGCGGCCTCGAAATGGACGACGAGGACCTTATTGCCCGCGAGGACATGGTCGTTACCGTTTCGCACCTCGGCTATATCAAGCGCGTGCCGCTGACGACCTATCGCGCCCAGCGCCGCGGCGGCAAGGGCCGCTCCGGCATGACGACGCGCGACGAGGATTTCGTTAGCCGGCTATTCGTGGTCAATACCCACACGCCAGTCCTTTTCTTCTCCTCGCGTGGCATCGTCTACAAGGAAAAGGTCTGGCGCCTGCCGATCGGCACGCCGACGTCTCGGGGCAAGGCGCTGATCAACATGCTGCCGCTGGCACCTGGCGAACGCATCACCACGATCCTGCCTTTGCCGGAGGACGAGGAGAGCTGGGAAAGCCTCGACGTCATGTTCTCGACGACACGCGGCACGGTTCGCCGCAACAAGCTGTCAGATTTTGTCCAGGTAAACCGTAACGGCAAGATCGCCATGAAGCTCGAGGAGGAGGGCGATGAAATCCTCTCCGTCGAGACCTGCACTGAACATGACGACGTTTTGTTGACCACGGCGCTCGGCCAGTGCATCCGCTTCCAGGTCGATGATGTCCGTGTCTTTGCGGGCCGCAATTCGATTGGCGTGCGCGGCATTAACCTTGGCAATGGCGACCGCATCATCTCGATGACTATCGTCGGCCATGTCGATGCCGAACCTTGGGAGCGTGCTGCTTACCTCAAGCGTTCCGCTGTCGAACGCCGCGCCACGGGCGTCGACGAGGAGGATATCGCCCTGGTCGGCGAGGAAGTCACCGAAGAGGGACTGCTGACAGACGAGCGCTACGAGGAACTGAAGGCACGCGAACAATTCGTGCTGACAGTATCACAGAAGGGCTTCGGCAAGCGGTCGTCTTCCTACGACTTCCGCATCTCCGGCCGCGGCGGCAAGGGCATTCGCGCCACCGATACCTCCAAGACGAGCGAGATCGGCGAACTCGTCGCCGCATTCCCGGTCGACGAGGGCGACCAGATCATGTTGGTCTCGGATGGCGGGCAGCTGATCCGCGTCCCGGTCGGCGG
The DNA here is from genome assembly GCF_056279705.1 of Rhizobium sp. USDA 4016. Lineage (NCBI taxonomy): Bacteria > Pseudomonadati > Pseudomonadota > Alphaproteobacteria > Hyphomicrobiales > Rhizobiaceae > Rhizobium > Rhizobium sp. USDA 4016. Next base: position 1,955,851 of record NZ_JBWCCY010000004.1, on the reverse strand, counting down.
CATCCGCATCGCCAGCCGCGCCACCAAGGGCGTGACGATCTTCTCGACCGCCAAGGATGAAAAGGTCGTCTCCGTCGAGCGCATCAGCGAGCCGGAAGATGACGGCGAGGAGGTTGGCGAGATCGTCAACGAAACGCCGATCGAAAGCGGTGAGGCGCCACCTGCAACGGAAGAATAATTCAACCAGGCTTTGGTTGAGAACCGGGCGGCCCCTGCCGCCCGGTTTTTTTATGCGCTAATCCGATGTTCGCATCGCCGCGCTAAGATCGTTTCACCCACATTCTTTCAGATATTGCCAAAGCAGGAGGCACGATCCCGCGAAATTGTCGGCATTGACGACATCGTGGCGTCGTTCACGGTGCGGCAGGCCGATCAGAGGCCACCGCCCGGCGAGCTGATCGCGGTTCCCGCGTACTGGGTTTGAAAGCGACAGGCTGCTTGTCTCGGTGAAGATTGCCGCTCTCGCACAAATTGCTGCGCGACAGCCGATTGCTGATCCCTGCATCGAGTGTATATTCGCCTTCTAACAAGGAAGGCGCCCATGGCAGTGGCTTCGCGGATCGCGAAGACGGGGGCATTTGCAGGAATCAATCGTCGCAACGGTCGTCCTGCTGTCTGCAGGCGTCTTCATCGCGATCGGCGATGCCCCGGCGCCATGGTCTTCCGTCCGCCGGGTGAGGGACCGGTCGCGCTGCCGGAGAGTGTGAAGATCCTGGGCTGGGGCACTGCATTCGCGTCGTGACCGGCGGCAGTCCTGATTGTGTGCGCAGGCCCTACGCTTCCGGTGTCTTGATGGTGCTGCGTTTCCGCAAAAGCGGCTGCCTAGCCTGGCGGCGGGCCTGAAACGATCCAAAGAAAAAGCCGGACGCGGGGACGGCGTCCGGCTTTTTGAATGGCCCCGAGCGCTGGAGGGGAAGGCGCTCAAGGGCAGGGGAACTCAACTCAGAAAGTGCTGTGCTTCTTCTCGTCGAACGCCTTCACTTCTTCGCTTTCGCGGCGAAGCGCGGAAACGGTTGACGCCACAGACACGATGAACATGACGCTGATGAGAGCGGTAAGAACAGTCAAGATCGTGAACATGGGCAATCCTTTCCGAAGTTGCGTTCACGTTCCTCAGTACTGGCTTATGATGGCCGTGCGGGCCGAAGCATAAGGACCATATACCTTGGACGTATCGGTCTTCTGGTCATAGAGTGCGACAGTTGCGGTAAGCATTCCCGTGATCATTGCCATCCAGAATACATTGATGATGGTAATCTTATCGGGCATCTTGTTTTCCCTTCGTGCAGCGTATCGCATCTACGCTTCGGTTAAGTGAACGTATCCGTCTGAAAATGGTTCCGGCGGATGTTGGCGTGTCGTTTAGCAAGCCCGGTCTGAAGCGACCTTGAATGCCTTGTTCATCTGGCGTTCAGATTCGGGAGCAGGTCTCAACGCGCCCTTCCGAGCTGCCGCATGATGGCGTGATGCTCGCTGACTTCGGCGCGCACCCAGCGCATCGTATAGCGGTCCTGCAGGTAGCCATATGCCAGCTCCGCAAGCAGGGAGAGAACGACGGCAAGGGCGAGAAGCAGGATCAGCATGTCGATATCTTTCGGAAGTGTCCGATGCGGGTGGCATCGGCTGTGTTGCTGTTTCCGATTATGCGTACCGCATCTGAAACCGCGTTGAACGCGGCATTCATCCACCGTTCAGCAGGGCGGCAAATGACTTGCGGGCTGCGGGTATCCATGACAAAAGGCATCGAACAAAACGGCCGGGTCCTATGACGACTGCTTTTTATCCGGGGTCCTTCGACCCGCTCACCAACGGACACCTGGACGTGCTCGTCCAGGCGCTGAACATCGCCGAAAGAGTGATCGTTGCGATCGGCATCCACCCCGGCAAGGCGCCGCTGTTTTCCTTCGAGGAGAGGGCGGAGCTGATCCGGAACGCGCTTGCCGATGCCATGCCGCAGAAAAGCGGCAGCATCTCTGTCGTCTCCTTCGACAATCTGGTCGTAGATGCCGCGCGCATGCATGGCGCGGCGCTGCTCATCCGCGGCCTTCGCGATGGCACCGACCTCGACTACGAAATGCAGATGGCGGGCATGAATCGGCAGATGGCACCGGATGTGCAGACCATCTTTCTGCCGGCAGGGACGGCCTCACGGCCCATTACCGCCACATTGGTCCGTCAAATCGCGGCCATGGGCGGCGACGTCAGCGCCTTTGTGCCGGCCGCCGTTTTGAAGGCCCTTCGATCCAAGCGCAAATCTTGAGGCGTTTTCCGCCGCAACGGAGCTCACATGAAACTTTTCTATATTGCATTTGCCGGCGTGCTTTACCTCGCCTCCTTCGTTGGCGACGTGTTTGCCCAGGCCGACCACACGCTGACGATCCAACTCAAGGATGGTCCCGTCGTGATCCAGCTGATGCCGGACGTGGCTCCCAAGCACGTAGCGCAGATCGAGGCGCTGGCGAAGAAGGGGGCCTATGACAACGTGGCCTTCCACCGCGTCATCGACGGCTTCATGGCGCAGACCGGCGACGTGCAGTACGGCAATATGTCGAAGGGCTACGATCCGAGCCTTGCGGGCACCGGCGGCTCCGATCTGCCGAACATTCCGGCCGAATTCTCCAAGGAGCCGTTCGTTCGCGGCACGGTGGGCATGGCGCGTGCCCAGGATCCGAATTCGGCAAACTCGCAGTTCTTCATCATGTTCGCGGACGGCTCCTTCCTGAACGGCCAGTACACGGCGGTCGGCAAGGTCGTCTCCGGCATGGAAAACGTCGACAAGATCAAGCGCGGCGCCGGCCAAAACGGCGAAGTGACCGATCCCGACCGCATGGTCAAAGTTACCGCCGGCAAGTGATTTAGTGAAAAGAGGAGAATGAAAATGGCCGAGATCAAGGATCCGGAAAACACCGTTATCCTGGAAACCACCAAGGGCAAGGTTGTCATCCAGCTGCTGCCGCAGGTGGCCCCCGAGCATGTCGCCCGGATTAAGGAGCTTTCTCGCGAAAAGGCCTATGACGGTGTCGTCTTCCACCGCGTCATCCCCGACTTCATGGCGCAGACCGGCGACGTCCAGTTCGGCAAGAAGGGCGGCGAGAACTTCAACCCGGGCCGCGCCGGCATGGGCGGCTCGTCGAAGCCTGACCTGAAGGCAGAATTCTCCGCGACGCCGCATGTCCGCGGCACCTGCTCGATGGCGCGCTCGCAAAGTCCGAACTCGGCAAACAGCCAGTTCTTCATCTGCTTCACTGATGCGCCGTGGCTGAACAAGCAATACTCCGTCTGGGGCCAGGTCATCGAAGGCATGGATGTGGTCGACACGATCAAGAAGGGCGAACCGGTCAGCGATCCGGACTCCATCGTCTCGATGCGGGTTGCCGCCGACGTCTGATTGTGATTTCTGCTGAAACCCGCCCTTGCGCGAAGGCGTCGGGCGGGTTTCGCTTTGCCTGAAAGTGCCCGATGCGCGTAGACCTTTTCGATTTCGACCTTCCGGCTGAACGGATCGCCTTGCGGCCCGCCGAGCCACGCGATAGCGCGCGCCTGCTCGTCATCGATCCGCATGCTGAACCGGCTCTCGGCGACCATGCCGTCAGCGAGCTGCCGTCGTTCCTGCGGGCAGGGGATGCGCTTGTCTTCAATGACACCAAGGTCATTCCCGCGCAGCTCGAGGGCGTCCGCCATCGTGAAGGGGCAGGCGGCCAGCAGGTCTCGGCGACATTGCATATGCGCGTCGGCGCCAGCCGCTGGAAGGCTTTTTCCAAGCCCGGCAAACGCATTAAGGTCGGCGATCGTATCGCCTTCGGCCACGGCGGTGAAAGCTGCTTCCTCGGCCAGCTCGATTGCACCGTCGAGGAGAAAGGCGAGGGCGGTGAAGTCACCCTTGCCTTCGATCTTTCCGGCCCGGCGCTGGACGAGGCAATCGCCTCCGTCGGCCATATCCCGCTGCCGCCCTATATCGCCGCCAAGCGTCCGGACGACGAACGCGACCGCACCGATTACCAGACGATCTATGCCCGCGAGGAAGGTGCCGTCGCAGCGCCCACCGCCGGCCTGCATTTCACGCCACGACTTTTTGAGGCAATCGACAAGGCCGGCGTCGAGCGCCATTTCGTGACGCTGCATGTCGGCGCCGGTACCTTCCTGCCGGTCAAGGCCGATGATACTGACGATCACAAGATGCATTTCGAAAGCGGCTATGTCAGCGCCGAGACGGCAGCAAAGCTGAATGCCGTCAAGGCGAGGGGCGGGCGCATCATTTGTGTCGGCACGACATCGCTACGGCTGATCGAAAGCGCGACCGCGGACGATGGAGGAATCCGCGCCTGGGCCGGCGCCACCGGCATCTTCATCACGCCCGGCTACCGTTTCAAGGCAGTCGATATCCTGATGACCAATTTCCACCTGCCGCGCTCGACGCTCTTCATGCTGGTTTCGGCCTTTGCGGGTTTCGAAACCATGCAGGCGGCATACAAACACGCCATTTCGACAGGTTACCGTTTCTATTCATACGGGGATGCGAGCCTTCTTTTCCGGAAAGACAGATGACCGAGAATTTCCAGTTCACGCTCAGAAGGACCGATGCAGGCGCCCGCCTCGGCGAAATCTCAATGCCGCGCGGCACCATCCGCACGCCGGCCTTCATGCCGGTCGGCACGGTCGGCACCGTCAAGGCCATGTATCTCGACCAGGTTCGCGAAACGGGCGCCGACATCATTCTTGGCAACACCTACCACCTGATGCTGCGCCCGACGGCAGAACGCGTGGCGCGCCTCGGCGGCCTACACAGCCTCATCCGCTGGGAACATCCGATCCTGACGGATTCCGGCGGCTTCCAGGTCATGTCACTTTCAGGTCTTCGCAAGCTCGACGAGCAAGGCGTCACCTTCAAGTCGCATGTCGACGGCAGCCTGCATCACATGTCGCCGGAGCGCTCGATCGAAATCCAGGGGCTGCTCGACTCCGATATCCAGATGCAGCTTGACGAATGCGTGGCGCTTCCGGCTGAACCGCGCGAGATTGAACGCGCAATGGAGCTTTCGCTGCGCTGGGCTGAACGCTGCAAGGTCGCCTTCGGCAACCAGCTGGGCAAGGCGATGTTCGGCATCGTGCAGGGCGGTGACATTCCCGCACTCCGCATCCGCTCGGCCGAAGAGCTGGCACAGCTTGACCTCAAGGGTTATGCGGTCGGCGGTCTTGCGGTTGGCGAACCGCAGGACGTCATGCTGAAGATGCTCGAGGAAACTTTGCCGGTGCTGCCCGGCGAAAAGCCGCGCTACCTCATGGGCGTAGGCACGCCCGACGATATCCTGAAATCGGTTGCCCGCGGCATCGACATGTTCGACTGCGTGATGCCGACCCGCTCCGGCCGCCATGGCCTGGCCTTTACCCGCCGCGGCAGGGTCAATATCCGCAACGCTCGCCACGCGGAGGATCTGCGTCCGCTCGACGAGCAGTCGAATTGCCCGGCCTCGCGCGATTATTCGCGCGCTTATCTCCACCATCTCGTCCGCGCCAACGAGGCGCTCGGCGGCATGCTGCTCTCGTGGCACAATCTCAGCTACTATCAAGAACTGATGCAGGGCATCCGCACGGCGATTGCCGAGGGTCGCTTCGCCGATTTCATGGTGGAAACCCAGGAGGAGTGGGCAAAGGGCGATCTCGAACGCGCTTGAGGCCGATGGTCTGCCGGTTGTCGGCGCGAGCCAGGGCGCGCCGCGCCTGACGATCTCCAGGCAGGTCCAGATCACCGTCGGGACGCTGGTTCTGTTGTCGGTGCTGTGCGAATTTCTCCTTCATCCGGCAGCTTTTGCTTTCGCCGGCCTTCTCGGCGCCGCGCTCGCATTTTCAGGCATAAGCGGCTGGTGCGGCCTGGCGATCCTTCTTTCCCGCATGCATTGGAACAGGGTTGGCTGCACCGCCGTCAAATGCCTTTGCTGTCGGTGTTCGGCACGATCTGCACGCCGTTGATCTTGTAGCCGCCGTCGGGCTGCCGCATCATCTGGTAGATCGCCGTCCAGTCCTTGCCGTCCCGGCCGGATATCAGGACCTCGTGATAGATCATCGCGCCGTTATCGATGGAGCGGCTGCGGCCGAAAGCATAGTTCCCGGGATGATAGACGGGTTCGTAGCGCTTCTTCACCATCGCAAAGAAGACGCCCTTGTCCGGATACATCGCCTTAATGCCGGGCGCTGCAAAGGAATAGGCCGTCTCCGCATCATCCTTCAGGAAGGCCGTAATCTGATCCTCGATGATATGCCGCGTCGTCTCGACCGGATCTTCGGCCCGCGCCGGTATCGATACAAAGATCAAAGCAGCACACAGCGCAGACACAAAGGATAAAGCGCGCATGGATTTCTCTCCGGCGATATAAAGCGGAGTGTAGAGTACTTTGCAGATTTGGAAAGTGGGGCAGTTGCTGCGTTCATGCAGGCTGTCAGCTCGCACGGCGTCCTCTACCGTCGCGGAAGTCCTTACGCTTTCTCCTTGCATCTGTGTCGAAGACCGAAAGCGACATCCGTCCTCCGTCTGCAGCGGCGACTTGGTGTGCCGCCAGCAACGGCAGTCCCGATGGAAGCAAGCGAGGCCACACGCCCTTTTGAATTGGGAGATCTTCGGCAGTCATGCTGGCTCCCTTGGTAAAATCCGGCATACCAACGATGCGGCGCGAGGCAAGTGCCTCGATCAGCCCCGTCGTCTCTCCACCATCAGAAGCACCGCCAGTACAAAACACATAAGGCTCAGGGACGATGGCAGCCCTTGATGTCCGATCAGTTGCATCGCTAGTCCTGTCGCGGGCGAGCCCACGATGCCGCCGATACCCCATACGAACGCGAAGGCCGCGTTTCCGGCGATCAAGGCTTGACCGATGAAACGCTCGCCGAGTTGGATCAGCGACATGGTGTAAATCCCAAATGAGACCCCGCCCCAGACGAAAACGAGCGGCCAGATGAGCCACGCGTTGAAGAGCGACGGCAGCAGCAGGCAGCCGGCCAGCGAAGCCAAGGCACAGAATAGCATGGTCCGCGTCGAGCCGAATCGTTCGGCCACGCGCCCGAGCAATATCTGCAGGACGGCATTGCCTGCGGTGAAACAGGCGATGAGCGAAGCGATACGTGCTTCGGCACTGCCAAGCGCGGTACCATAAACCGTGAACAAGGAAATCACGACTTGCTCGAAGGCGGCAGCAGTGAAAACCGCGAACAACAGAAGGGGTGCCCGTGCGAAGAAGCCGCCGACCGATGTTGCCTCACCTTCATGCGGCATCTTCGGCAGGCGCGGCACGACCGCAAGTACGATCAAGCCGCAGAGAGGGAAGGCCACGATGCCGATCATGAAGGGCGGCCAGCCCTGCGTGCCGACAAGGCCGAGCGACAGCGGGCCGATGGCGAAGCCACCCGAAACGATCGATGAATAGAGGCCCATGATGCGGCCCCGGCGTGGCGCGGGCGTGATCGCGATCAGCCAGGTTTCGCTGATCACGTAAAGCGGATTGGCGAAGAAGCCGAGCAGGAAGCGCAGAGGCATCCAGGCCCAGACCTCCTGCTTCCAGGCAATCGCGATCAGGATGAGCGCGGCGAGGGTGGAACAAAGGATCGCAAGCCGCGCCGCGCCCACGCGCCGCGCCAGCGTCGGAACGAAGGGCGCGGATACAATGAAACCCAGCGGCGTCATCGCCGCCGACAAGCCGATCAGGCCGGGCGCCGTCCCCTGCCGCTCCAGGATGAAGCTGAGCAGCGGATAGGTCAGCCCCTGTGCCACGGCGAACACCGTGACGGTCGCGATGATGCCCGCCATCGCGGCCCATGGGATCCGATCCTCTCGCGGGGATGTCGTGCTGTGCAAGTGCCGGCAAACCGTTGCGGCACGCGGAAACTGGCGCTCCGGTGTCATTGCAGCATTCGCCTTATCGCTGCCAGAAGAGCTTGGCGATCTCTGCCTCGACCTGCCGCCTCGTCAGACCGATATCGTCGATCAAATGGGGATCATCCTTTGACTTTTGCTCAAGTTGCCAGCGAAGGCGTTTGCGCTCGTCCCAGGTCGCGATAACGCTTCGCAGGGTCGCCAGGCTGTAAGTCCGACGCGACACTTTCGCCAGCCCCACGGGGGGAACATCGTTCATGGCAACCTCCATATGGTTTGAGGGTCGAGAGTCCTCGACCTGAAAGAGGTTGAATTCTGCAGGATACGAAGGGCGCCGTAATTAAGCTCCCCCAAATAGTTCCAAAAACTTCCAAACAGGCTATAGATGCGCCGTATGCAGGGATCGCGCTTTGCCTTTGGTCCGTTCGTGCTTGATCCGGGTGCCGGAACGCTCCTTCGGAACGATGATCCCGTTGCCGTCGGCTACCGCGGACTAAAGCTGCTTGCGGCGCTTGTCGGACGGCCTGGCGAAATCCTGGGCAAGGCCGAGTTGATGGACGCGGCATGGCCGGGCACAGCCGTCGAGGAAGGTAACCTCACCGTCCAGATCGCGCAGCTCAGGAAGCTGCTTGGTCCGGCCACCGATGGCGGTGAATGGATCGCCACGGTTCCGCGCGTCGGCTACCGCTTCACGGGGGCCATCGAACACCTCGGTGGCGGGAAGCAAAAACCTTTGCCACTGCCCGACAAGCCATCGATAGCCGTGCTGCCCTTCGTGAATGTTAGCAACGATCCCGAGCAGGAATCCTTCGCGGATGGGTTGACTGAAGACCTGATTACCGACCTGTCCAGGATTTCCGGCCTGTTCGTCATCGCGCGCAACTCGGCCTTTGCCTACAAGGGAAAGGCGATGGCTGTGCGCGGGATCGCTGAGGACCTCGGCGTGCGCTACCTTCTGGAGGGGAGCGCAAGACGTGCCGCGGGGCGCGTACGCATCAACGCCCAGCTGGTCGACGCGGTGAGTGGCGATCATCTATGGGCGGAACGCTTCGATCGCAGCCTGGACGATATCTTTGCCGTTCAGGACGAGGTCACTGGCAAAATCGTGGAGGCGCTGCTCGGCCGGCTGCGTGCACCGCCGCCGCGCAATCGGCCCAAAAATCTCGAGGCTTACGATCTCTGCGTGCGGGCGCGCAAGCTGATGGATGACTCGCCGCAGACGGCGCGGGAAGCGCATCTGATGCTGACGCGCGCGGTTTCGCTCGATCCGGAATATGCCGAGGCCTATCGCTGGCTTGCCGTGAACCACTGGATGGGATGGGTACATAGCGGCGGACCAACGGAAGCTGCCCGCAGCGACGCTTTGAAGCTTGCGCGCAAAGCTGTAGCACTCGATCCCAACGATGCTGGCTGTCGCTGGAGCCTTGCTTACTTGCTTGCCTATGAGCGCAGCTTCGCCGAGGCGGACGCGGAATTCGCCAAGGCGATCGAGCTCGACCCGAACGAAGCCGACATCTGGGCGGCGCTATCCGACATTACGGTCCTGGCCGGGCGGGTCGAGGCGGGCCTTGAGCACATCCGCAAGGCGTTCCGGCTGAATCCGCTTCCGGCAAGCTGGTACTATCTGACGCTCGGCCAGGCGCTATATGCGGCCGGTGAATACGAAGCCGCTATCGAGACACTGCGTCGGGAGGAGACTTATCGTACAAGCTCACGCCGTTTCCTGGCGGCAAGCCTTGCCCAACTTGGCCGGCTCGACGAGGCGCGCGCAGAGGTCGAACTGTTCCTTGTCGGCAACCCGCATTTCACAACCCGCCACTGGGCCACGACGGAGCCGTTCCGCGACGCCGCGACGCTCGAGCATTTCGTTGATGGCTACCGCAAGGCCGGTCTTCCGGAGTGACCCTCCCAAACGGCCATTCAATCCGAAGGCTGCTGTATCGGCGCCTTCGCACCGTTCGTGCGACCTATTCCTCAAAGCGGCTCGTGGCGTCACGATCGCGTTCGTATCGTCTCGTGAGCGGAAACGGCGGCAACCAGGACTCGCGACGGACGATCCAGCTTTCGTAGGTTGGCATGAGCTGGTCAGGGGCATCCAGGGATCCAAGATTCACTTCAATTTCGTCTGCGGTGCGTGCGAAAACGGGTGAGCCGCAGCGGGGACAGAAACACTGCCCCGCGTAGTCGCGTGCTTCGCCATCGATCGTCACCGCATCCTGAGGGAAGATCGCGGAAGCGTGAAAAAGAGCCCCATGATGCTTGCGGCAGTCGAGACAATGACAAAGGCCGACCCGGTATGGGAGTCCCGACGCCACAATTCGGACGTTGCCGCACAGGCAACCGCCGGTGAATCTGTCCATGTTGCGTCTCCTCTAAGGTCAAACGGTCGGACCAGCCTCGATCTGACCGGCTGGTCCGGATTGCAAGGCAGATAGGGGCGGGTGCATCACCCACCCACAGGCTTTAGATCCCATGAGCAGTGAACAGCGGCCGGCGCTCTGGCAGAGAGTGAGGGCTGCATCAAAGCACTCGCTCGGAAGGAATAGATCATGGGAACCACACTCGTTCAATCAGAAGTACAGGCCGCTGTCGGTAGTTTCGTATTGCTCTCAACCGAATTTATCCGGGTGGCATTCGCTCGAATTTCTGCAACGAGGAATCAATCGTGTCCCACCCATGGCCGCGAATGGTGTATGTGACCAGCTGCGGGTTGAATTGGCCAGGATCGTCAAGGCTGGTGGCGGGGACCGCAATCAGCTCCGGCATTGCGACGGATGTCAGATAGACCGGTGTTCCACAGGTGGGGCAGAAGGCGTGGACCTTTTCGTTCCCGCTGTCGCCCGCTACCCGCCAGGTGTTCGGTTCGCCCGTAATTGTCATATCGGCTCGCCGGGGGAAGGTCAGATAGGATCCATGCCCCGTGCCACTTCGTTTCTGGCAATCGCGACATTGGCAGTGATTCTCGAAGATGGGTTCGCTGCTCGTTTCATAGCGGATCGCGCCGCACGCGCATCCGCCGGCATAAGTCTTGGTCATTATCATTCTCCCGCTGGCAGACTTGTTAATTGGCACCGCAAGGGATCAGGCCGATTTTGGCTTGGCGAAAAGGTCAATGCCGCTGCCGGTTTCCAGGAAAGATTTCAGGCTGGACAGGACGGCCGGCCAACCTTGTTTGATGCCTTTCGCCATCCCGCTGTCGGCTTCGAGTTCGTCATGGGTGACGGTCAGCCGGACCATGTTGTCGTATTCCTCGATCGCGAACGTCACCCGACTGTAGCTTGCCGGGTCGGAGGCCTGCGAAGCATTCGCCCAGGTGATGACGAGACGGGTCGGCGGCGAGACCTCAATGACCTTGCCAACGAGTTCGACAGTCCGCTCATCGTTGGCACGGATATGTTCCCATTTCGATCCGGGTTTCCAGTCGGAGACGTTCTCGTGGCCCCAATAGCGCCTTGCGACGTCCGGTTTCGTTATGGCCTCGAACACCTTTTCCGGGGTCGAGAGAACATAGGTCACGTATACAAAGCTGGTCATCTCTTTGGTCATTGTTACTCTCCTTCGAGTTCCTTCTTCAGATCATGCAGCAGGCTAAGCCGCTGATGTTCGAATTTCCGCACCCACCGTTCGTAGACCTCGTGGAGCGGCACGGGGTTGATGAAATGCAGCTTTTCCCGACCGCGCCTAACCGTGCTCACGAGATTGGCCGCCTCCAATACCCCGATGTGCTGCGTGACGGATTGCCGGGCCATGTCCAAGTTGTCGCAAAGCTGGCCGAGCGTCTGCCCGTTCTTCTCACAAAGAAGGTCAAGCAGCGTTCTGCGTGTCGGGTCGCCCAGCGCTTTGAAAACCTTGTCAGCGTCCATTGGTCTCACTCGAATGTGAAACCACAATATGCAGGTATCCACCTGCATGTCAAGCGCAGGTATTTACCTGCATTTCAAGTGGCAGCGGTCGAGGTGACCGAGCGTCGAGCGGCGTGGGGTAGGCCGATCGCCTTGTGCCGGATCGACGCCGCGCCGGTCGTGCGGATCCGCTCCAACAGCCGCCGCACCTGGCGCGCGCTCAGCGCCAGAACATGCGCCGCCGACACCAACGTCATTCGACCGTCGATGACTTTCGACAAAACCTCGATCCGCTGCAGATCACGCTCGCTCATCGCAATCAGTCCCATCGGCAATCTCCCACGTCATCAAACGCGGGGAGAGTGACATTCCAACTTTGCAGAAACAGGACACTTTAACTTTGCGGTGTGAGTTCATGGCGAACCGCGACCTGCGGGCTTTGAGAAGCTAACTGGTGCGCCGGATTTGCGCGAGGAGTTTCTGGCGGAAGACTTCCGCTGGTGTGTTGTAGCCGAGGCATTTGCGCGGCGTTGCGTTCAGATGATTGCAGATGTCGGTGAGATCGCGGTCGCTGAGAGACAGGGGATCGACCTCTCTCGAAAGCCATTTCCTCGCCCGTCTGTTGGTGTTTTCGACGGTGCCTTTCTGCCAGGGAGATTGTGGATCGCAGAACCAGGTCTGCGCTCCGATGCTTGCCTGCAGGTAGGGCCAGTCGGTGAACTCAGTACCACGGTCGAAGGTTATCGAACGACGAGCGAGGTGGGGCAGGGATTGCAGCACCTGGATCAGGCCGTCCATCACCGGTCTGGATTGTCGGTCGTTGTTGCGCAGGAGAATGGCAAAGCGACTGACCCGTTCGACCAGTGACGTCACGTTGGCCTTTCCGAACTTTTTGCGAAACTGGATGAGATCGCATTCCCAGTGCCCGAACTGCTTGCGCTCGGCAACTGCGTCGGGCCGGTAGAGAATGTTGACGTCGGGGGTGAACCGCCGACCATGGCGGCGTCTGGCGTGCCGTGGCCGACGCCTGGCGCGGTGCTCCGGAAGATGTCGCCACAGCTTGATGGCGTGGCCGTCCGAGGAATAGGCGAACTTGTAGATCGTCTCATGGCTGACAGAGATCGGATGGCGCTCAAGCTGCAGTCGGCCAGCGATCTGTTGCGGCGACCAGCCATGCATGATGCGCTCGATCACCGATTGGCGCAGATGCGAGAACCGGGCAAGTTTGCGCAGCTTGGCACGCCGTTCTCGCGCCATGTCATTGGCCATCACGCAGTAGTAACCGTTGAGGTCCGGCATCTCACGATCCTCGAACGTATTGCGGCGCAGCTCACGGAAAATGGTCGAGCGATGTCGGTGCAGTTTCTCGGCGATCACGTCAACGCTGATCCCAGCCGTGCGCCAGCGGGCAATCTTGCGGCGTTCTTCCATATCGATCTGGGAGTAGGTGCGTTTCATGTCTCGTTCCTTGCAAGGATAAACCGTTGTTATCTATTGCAAGTCGCACTTCATCCTTGAACCCACCCCTCTTACACACAATGTGGCGGGGAAGTTGGAATGTCCGCACTTGTGCAAAAGTAGAAATGTCACTTTGGGCGCGTCTTCAGCCATTTAGAAATGCGACACTCGACATCTCCACTTGCGCTGAGGCAAGCCCCCGACCGGACCGGCTGGTCCGGGTTGCAAGGGAAGGGAGGGGGCGGGTGAGAGGCACCCCTTCGGCTTGAGCTTTCTCAGTAGCAATTGTTCGGTCGCCGGTTGTACTATTGTCGGCAGTATGTTGCAGGGCAGGGATCAGAGTGGCACGATGCTTCCGGAAATCAAGCTGGTGGGTGGCGTCGATGTCGCCGCTCTCTCGCCACTTCTTCGCGGGATGATCCTTTCGGTTTCCTACGCCGGCAGTCAGGGCGGCATCGGGTTGACCGCGACTGGCGCCATGAACCGCAAGTTTGTGCATTGGGCCGCCACGCACTTCCAGTGGCCCGGCTTCACAGCCGAAGACCTCTACAGCATGAACAAGGTGCTCAACGAATGCGACATGCCGCCGCTTTGGCCCGTGCGCGACATGCTTCATCACCTCAGACTTCTTCGCCGGAATAAGGACAACCTGCTACCAACCAAACGTGGTCGGGACTTCTTGGCGAGACCGCAAGCCTTCTTCGATCTGATCGCCACGGATTATCTCTATGCTTATATCCATCATGGGCAGACGCAGGAAGATGTGCGCAACCGGATACGTTGGTGGCACGTCTTTCTCAATCTTATCAATATGAAAGCAGATATGCCGTGTTCTCTCGAAGAGCTGGCGAACGAGCTATACCCGAGCGAAGCGTATCCGGCGCCAGCAGAGATGACGGTCGAAACCGTAATGGAACGATCGTCGCTCCGCTACGACGTCATCCAGCCGCTGTGCTGGCTGGGATTGCTACACGAAGAGCGCGAAGGACTGACTATCTGGCAGGACGGTACCTACCTCAAGACACCCTTGTGGGAGGCCTGTCTGAAACTGGAGTCGGATAAGCAGGCCTCAATCAGCATGCATTGACGACGACTTTTATTCGGCAGCCGGTTGCCTCAACAACGCGTTCTCTCGCCGCGCAACGACCTTTGGATCGCCCATGAAATCCTTCCTCCGGCCCGGGCCGCGCGCGCGTTTGACGTAGCCATTTTTGTCGCTGTTACTCTTTACGGTCGGCTTGTCGTGCTGGTCCTGGCGCTCCTTGATATAGGCCAGCACATCGCCAAGCCGCTTGTTCTCGGTGATCGCCGCATGCGTCACACGCTGGTCCTTGTCGAACACCGTGTAGGGCAGGGAATACCCTTTCCAGCGCACATCCAGGCGACCATCCGCATAGGCATAGGTCTCGACATAACGGCCAGCCAGACCGCGCGTCACCTCGGTCTCCTTCAGCATGATCCGCTGGCGCTCAAATGAAAACGTCAGCTGCGATCCGACATAACGCTGCTCGCGTTTGCACAGAATCTCGTTGAGCCGTTCCGGCGCCAGATTCATTGGCCGATGCAGATCGTCTGATCGGGCAGGGACAATCGCAAACCGCGCATTGTAGTGCTCCATGAAGCCCGGCAAAAACGCGTTGCCAGTCTTCATATCGCCGATGCCCGCCAGCCGTAATTCCTTGACCAGCCGATCCTGCAGCGTCCGGTTCATTCGCTCGACACGCCCCTTCGCCTGGCTCGAATTTGCGCAAAGAATCTCGATGTTTAACTCTGAAAGCGCCCGCCCGAACTGGGTCATGCCCTGGCCACCCTTGGCGTCCTCCTTCGCCACCCGAAACACCGAATGCTTGTCGGAGTAAAAGGCCACAGGCGCGCCGTGATGCTTTAGATAAAGTGCCAGCGCCTCGAAATAGCTGAAGGCGCTTTCCGAGCGGACAAAGCGCAGCTGCAACAGCTTGCCCGTCGCATCGTCGACGAACACCAGCAGCGAGCACGGCGGCCCGCGATCTTCGAACCAGCGATGCTCGGAGCCGTCGATCTGCACCAACTCGCCATAGGCCTCGCGTCGCAGTCGTGGCTGATGAAACGTCCGGCGCTGCTTGCGCGACAGCCAAAGTCCGGCCTCCGTCATCCAGCTCCGCAGCGTCTCGCGCGACACACGCACTCCATCGCGTTCGGCAAGCTTCTCGGCTGCCAGCGTCGGACCGAAGTCCGCATAGCGTTCGCCAACCAGCGTCACGGCGTAATCGCGAACACCATTGCTGATCCGGTTGTTCGACGGCCGGCCGATCGCCTTGTGTCGGATCGAGGCCGCACCGCCAGTGCTGATCCGCTCCAGCAGACGACGCACCTGGCGCGTACTCAGATCAAGCACATGCGCCGCCGACACCAGCGTCATCCGGCCGGCGATCACCTTCGACAAAATCTCGATCCGCTGCAGATCCCGCTCGCTCATCGCAATCAGTCCCATCCGCAATCTCCCAGGTCATCAAACCCGGGGAGAGTGACATTCTTACTTTGCAGAAACAGGACACTTTAACTTTGCGGCTACAACACCACGTCACATAAGATAGATTATGGAACTAACGAACGCTTCGCTGGTGAGCAGAACTGGCACAAAAAGGCGAATTCCGTACATCACCACGAACCTAGAACGACACAAACCGTCGAGCCAGAATAATCTTCCGCGTGCTTGGCTCCCACCAACGAGCTCCGCTCCCGCATTGCATTTTGGTGGTTGCGTTAGCCGACACTGCGGGCGAACACGAACTACAAGCATCGATCGCTGCGGCCATTCACCGAAAGCGCGCTTAGTCCTCGGTTCCACAGCCACACCCAGAAGGCTCGGCAGACGGCGGCAACGCTTCTTAGCGTCGCTCGCTTGCCTCTGCGTTTGAGATGCGTCGTGGCAACTAAACGCCACAAACCATGCCTACACCACTTACGAGCGAGCGTTCATGTTGTTATCGGGGGGCAGTTCTCCTAAAAGGAGGTCTCCCACCGTTCTAGACTCCGGAGCCACAACATGCACATCGGACCGCAGCAGCGGATTTATGTCTGCTTCTTCCTGTTCGCTGTTTCGATGGGCGCTATGCTGTCGCGTCTTCCGGACATTCAAGACGCTCTCCAGATTGACAAATCTGAGCTCGGTTTGACGCTGATTGGAGCCGCGGTCGGCGCGTTGGTTTCACTAACGTTTTCGTCCCCCATCGTTGCCCGCCTCGGAGCACGTACCACCGCTTTTCTTACCGTGTTGGGAACGTCCGCGTGTCTTGCTCTTGTGCCTTGGGTGAGTGCTGCTCCTTTGGTTTTCGGCATTCTTTTGTGCGAAGGACTGCTGGCAGGAGCGCTGGAGATCAATCTCAACGTCGAGATTGACCGCATTGAGGCGCAGCTTGGACGGGGCGTCATGAACCGGGCACATGGATTCTGGAGCCTTGGCTTCTTCGTCACAGCCCTGGTTTCGGCCGCAGTCCGCCAGGCCGGCGTATCAACGCAGCTTCATCTAGGATTGACGTTCGGGTTTGTCCTGATCGCCGGTACGATAGTAATCGCTGGCATGCGCAATGCCCCTGCAAGAGTGGCGCTTGATCATTCAGACGCGGGGCGTATCGCGCTTCCGACAGTTGCACTGCTTCCTCTGTGTGTCATTGGTATCGCCGCATTCCTGGTCGAGGGCGCGGGCATTGATTGGTCGGCGATCTACATGCGCGACGTCTTCCAATCCGAACCGTTCGTCGGAGGGCTGGGCCTCACGTTTTTCACCTTCTTCATGGCTTTGACGAGGTTATTTGCAGATCCGTTTGTCGATCGCTTCGGCTCCCGAACGGTCGCTTTGACACTGCTCCTCGTGTCAGCCGTTGGGCTTTGCGCGGTGTGGCTTGCTCCGCATCAATACATCGCCCTTGTTGGATTTGCGCTCATGGGCGGCGGTTGTAGCGTGGTATACCCCCTTGCCGTTTCTGCAGCGGCGCGGCGCTCGGACCGAGCCTCCCATCTCAATGTCGCGGCATTGGGCCAAATGTCGTTTGTCGTGTTCTTCCTCGCTCCACCGCTCCTCGGTTTTGTGGCGGAGCACGCGGGTATCAGGACAGCGTACCTTGTATGCCTGCCAGTCATACTTTCCGCTTTAATATGTGTTCGGTCCCTCTCCGCTCGCCGCCGACTGGCTGCTGCATAAAGCACTATGGAAACTGCTCCGTTGGCATTCACTGGGATATAAACACCTGTTCAGCCATACGGCCACAAACGGCGCGGCCGCCGCTCCGTCGACAGCCCTCTCCGCGCCGGCGAATTCGTACGGGGCACCAAACGCAAGTCCCCGCCTGGTGGGCGCTCATCGATCTCGGAGACACTAAACGGCAGAATGACCTTGGTCGTGTTGCCCTGCTGTCGAGACCTTGGATGCGTGGATCCGACCAGGATGCCGCTGCGAAGGGCAACCCTCACAGTGTGGGACGTCCCGGTTGACCGTCGAGGTGTGGTCCTTACTAGGTCTTTTGGCCTAGTTGCCTTGGCTGTTGAGTGTGACACTTTACTCGGAACAAGGAAAGTATCGAGAGACAGCGCTCCGCTGTGTCGTGCGTCGCTCGCTCGGCGCGATGCGCCGGCAAGCCAAGGAGAAGAAGATAATGACCGCGACCGATGCGCATTTCCAAGGAGACATTCCCGCGATCTACGAGCAGTTCCTCGTGCCGATCCTGTTCGAGGGATACGCCTCGGATTTGGCGGCCCGCGTCGCGGACTCCCATCCTGAACGTGTTCTGGAAGTCGCCGCAGGATCGGGTGTGCTGACACGGGCGATGGCGACCAGACTTGCGCCGGAGGTCCAAATCGTCGCTACCGATCTGAACCAGGCGATGCTCGATATCGCAGCGAAGAAGGGCGTTGGCCGTCAGGTCGAGTGGAAACAGGCGGACGCACTCGAGCTGCCCTTTGACAGCGCAAGTTTCGACGTTGTCGCCTGCCAGTTCGGCGTGATGTTCTTTCTGGACAAGCAGCGCGGTTATGGGCAGATACTGAGGGTGCTGAAGCCTGGAGGGACGTTTCTTTTCAACACTTGGGCCTCGCTTGCCGAAAACGAAATTGCCCGCACCGTTTCCGAGGCAATCGTCGCGGCTTTTCCCGACGACCCCACGCGTTTTCTCGAACGAACGCCGCATGGCTATTACGAGCGAGAGACGATCGAGAATGATCTCAGGCACGCGGGCTTCCGGAAAGTGACGATCGATACGATAGACATGGCCGCGCATGCCCCCTCGCCGCGCGACGTCGCAATAGCATTCTGTCGGGGTACGCCATTGAAAATGGAGATCGCCGCGCGCGCTGCCGATGACGAAAAGGCTGTTCAAGCGGTCGCCGCAGCGTTCGAACAGCGCTTTGGCAGCGGACGGATTCATGGAAACCTACGTGCTCATGTCGTTGTCGCTGAGGTTCGCTAACCGGTGCCGACCGTTCCCAGGTCGTGCTAGTCTGCTCGGAGCTCATCCACTTTGACCTCGAACTGCATCTGATCAAAGGCGGGTTCGACGTGTTCGGGCGTCTCGGCCATCACGGTGTCGTAGTCAAGCGGCGTATGCATATGCGTCAGGATCGCTCGCTTCGGCTTCAGCCGGCCGATCCAGTCGAGTGATTGCTCAAGCGACAGGTGGCTTGGATGATAGCGGTATTGCAGAGCGTCGATAATGAGGATGTCGAGATCCTGAAGCTTTGCGACAGTCTCGGGCGGGAAGTCACTGATATCGCTGCAATAAGCGACATCACCGATTCTAAAGCCAAGCGAATGTATGTCGCCGTGCTGCTGCAGATGCGGCCGGAATGAAATCGAGCCTCCAGCGCCGCTGATGGCGATAGGCGTCATATCCTCGATCAGGATCGGCTCGACGATCGGCGGATAATTGCTGCGGGGCGGCGTTTCGATGCAATAGCTGAAGCCCTGGCGGATGCGGTCCATCGTGAACGGATTGGCATAGATCGGCACGCGCTGCTGTGCGTTGTGGAAATAGCCGCGCAGATCGTCGATGCCGTGAATGTGGTCGGCATGCGGATGCGTGTAAAGCACAGCATCGATGTGCTGCACCTTGGCGGCAATCATCTGCTCGCGGAAATCCGATCCGGTGTCGATGACGACGGTCGTGACCCCGCCGTTGTCGTCGTATTGCTGCACCATGAAGGCTGCGCGCGTACGGCGGTTCTTCGGATTGGCGGGATCGCAGGCGCCCCAATCGCCGGTAATGCGCGGCACGCCGGGCGACGACGCGCAGCCGAGAATGGTGAAGCGCCGCCGGTAGCTCACGCGGCTAGACCTTCGGCATCTTCGAGAAGAGCCGGAAAGCATTCTCGGTAGTGATCCGCGCCATCTCGGCATAGCTGACGCCGAGCGTTTCAGCGAGAACCTCGGCGGTGTTCACTACATAGGACGGCTCGTTGCGCTTGCCGCGCCAGCGCTTCGGCGCAAGGTAAGGCGCGTCGGTTTCGACCAGCAACCGGTCGTGCGGGACTGTTTTTGCGATCGCCCGCAACTCCTCGGATTTCGGAAAGGTGAGGATGCCAGAGAAAGAAATGTAGCCGCCGAGTTCGACGCCGGTTCGGGCAAGCGCGGGACCGGCCGAGAAGCAATGGAGAATGAAGGGGAAGGCCCCCTTCCCAGTTTCTGACGTCAGGATTGCCGCCATGTCTTCGTCGGCACTGCGGCTATGGATCACCAGCGGCAACTGTGTTTCGCGAGCGGCAGCGATATGACGCATAAAGCCTGTCTTCTGGTTCTCCGGCTTCTGCGTGTCGTAGAAGTAATCGAGCCCGGCTTCGCCGATCGCGACGACCTTCTCATGTTTCTTGGCGAGGCGCACGAGATCTTCAGTCTGAATGTCGAGCTCCTCATCCGCATTGTTCGGATGCGTGCCGACCGAGCAGAAGACCGAGGGATATTTCTCGGTGATCGCGAGCAGCTTTTCGAGTTTCCGCACGCGCGTCGAGATCGTCACCATCTGCTTCACACCGGCCTGGTGAGCGCGCGAGACGATATCGTCTCGCTCCTCCTCGAAATCGGCGAAATCCAGATGGCAATGCGTATCGATCAGCATGGCAGACCCTCAGGTTTCCGGCGCCACATAGCGCGGGAAGACAGGCTTTGGTGCCTCCAGCGGCGTTCCGGGAACGAGGCGTCCGGCTTCGCCCAATGCCGCGAAACCGCGCTCATCGGCTGGTGCGGCAACGAGGTCGAGCAGCTTGCCCGCCGATTCCGGCATGAACGGCTGGAGCAGGATCGCGATCTGGCGGACGACTTCAGCGGTGACATAGAGCACGGTGCCCATCCGCGCCGGATCGGTCTTCTTCAGCGCCCACGGCTCTTGGCTTGCAAAATAACGGTCGGTTTCCGAAACGACGGCGATGATGGAAGCGAGCGCCCTGTGGATCATCTGCTTGTCCATGTCCTCGCGCGTCGACGCGAGCAGCGCATCGGCCTGCGCCAGCATCGCCTTGTCCTCGTCGGTCAACGGTCCGCATTGCGGTATCTTGCCGTCGCAATTCTTGACGATCATAGATAACGAACGGCTCGCGAGATTGCCGATGCCGTTCGCAAGATCGGAATTGATCCGCGTGCCGATCGCCTCTTCGCTGTAGCTGCCGTCCTGGCCGAAGGAGACTTCGCGCAGGAAGAAATACCGCACCTGATCGAGACCGAAATGGTTCACCAGATTGACGGGATCAACGACATTGCCGAGCGACTTCGACATCTTCTCGCCCTTGTTGAGCAGGAAGCCATGCGCAAAGACCCGCTTTGGCAGTGGCAGCCTGGCCGACATCAGGAAGGCGGGCCAATAGACCGCATGGAAGCGGATGATGTCCTTGCCGATGACATGAATGTCGGCCGGCCAGTACTTCGCTCTTGGGCCGGTCGGATCCTGGAGATAGCCGGTCGCTGTGATGTAGTTGGTCAGCGCGTCGACCCAGACATACATGACATGCGACGGATCGTTGGGCACCTTGATGCCCCAGTCGAAGGTCGTGCGCGAAATCGAAAGGTCCTTCAAGCCGGACTTGACGAAGGAAACCACTTCGTTGCGCCGTTCGGCAGGACCGATGAAATCGGGATTGTCTTCATAGTGCTTGAGGAGCTTGTCCTGGTATTCGGAAAGCCTGAAGAAGTAGCTTTCCTCTTCTACCCATTCGACGGGCGTGCCCTGCGGCCCGTAGCGCACGCCGTCGGCGCGGAGCTCCGTCTCGTTCTCCTGGTAGTAGGCCTCGTCGCGCACAGAATACCAGCCGGCGTAGGAATCTTTGTAGATGTCGCTGTTTTCCGCCATCAGCTTCCAGATGTCGCTGGAGGCTTCGTGGTGGCGGGGTTCCGTGGTGCGGATGAAATCGTCGTTCGAGGCATTCAGCAGCTGGGCCATCGCCTCGAACTCGCCGGAGTTGCGGTCGGCAAGCTCCTGGGCGGTAATACCCTCCGCGCGCGCCGTCTGCTGCATCTTCTGGCCGTGCTCGTCGGTGCCCGTCAGAAAGAAGACATCACGGCCATCAAGACGCTGGAAGCGCGCCATGGCGTCCGTCGCGATCAGCTCGTAGGCATGGCCGATATGCGGCTTGCCGTTCGGGTAGGAGATCGCGGTGGTAATGTAAAAGGGCGTCTTGTCTGTCATGGCGGCCATCGTGTCCGGCTTACTCTCTCGAAATATCAGCCGCTCTTAGCGCATGTCATGAAGAAGAGAAACACTAAGTTTCGAAAGCGCTTATGATTTGGCGGTTTGCCGAAGCGCTGAGCTTGACTCGCTTTCTGCCACATTCTAGGCCTTGCGAAACTGAAGAACAGGGCGCAACCGAAGTGAGATTTCCAGCAGCGGGCAAAAGCCGTTTCTCTGTCTGTCAGAGGTCCGTCGCTTGACGTTTCTCGAAAATTTTCAGCCTCTCTATTCACTTTCCGGCTTTTTCGTCGGCGCGCTTGTCGGCATCACCGGCGTGGGCGGCGGCTCGCTGATGACGCCGCTGCTCGTCCTGTTATTCGGCGTCCATCCGGCAACCGCGGTCGGAACCGACCTGCTCTATGCCGCCGTCACCAAGACGGCGGGCACGGCGGTCCATGGCATGCATGGCCGTATCAACTGGCGAGTTGTCGGTGCGCTCGGGGCGGGCAGTGTTCCGGCAGCGCTCCTGATGCTCTGGCTGATGGCAGGCGTCGACCGCAAGAGCGTCGAGGTTGCCCATACGATTACCGCAGCGCTTGGCTGGCTGCTCGTCATGACGGCCGTGATGCTTGTCTTCCGCGCGCAGATTCTCGGCTTTGCTCGCCGGATCACTGGCGAGCGCGCCCCGCCCCGTCCGGCGACGATTGCCGTTCTCACCGTCATCCTCGGGCTGGCTCTCGGCATCCTTGTCACACTGACATCGGTCGGTGCCGGTGCACTCGGGGTAACGATCCTGCTTGTGCTTTATCCGCGACTGGATGTCCGCGAAATCGTCGGCTCCGATATCGTCCACGCGGTGCCGCTGACGCTCATCGGCGGCATGGGCTACTGGATCATCGGCGAGATCGACTGGCTCCTGCTTTTGGCACTGCTGGTCGGCTCGATTCCGGGCATCATCGCCGGCAGCCTCCTGGCGCCGAAGCTGCATGAACGCACGATTCGCATCGTGCTTGCGCTCACGCTCGCGATCGTCGCCTGGAAACTGCTTGCCGGCTGATCAGAGGCCCGGCTGCTTGATGTCGCCGAGAATGCTGAGGATCGTCTGCTTGCGGTCGAGGTTGTAAGCGTCGGAAACGGCAAGCCGCTCGTTGATATCGGATTGCAGGCGTGCCAGCCGTTCGGCGGCGGAAAGCTCGCCTGCTTGCGCCGCGTGGCGCGCCCGGTGCATCAGGTCGTCACCGACATGGCTCACGAAGAATTCGAATATCGTGTCGCTATCCTTGCCGGACAAGGCCTCCGCCAAACGATGCATTGCCTTTCGAGCCGTCGGGCCTTGAGCCGACAGGACCTCGTTGTATGCCGCGATGATCTCGCCGCCGCCGTAGTTCAGGAGCTTCAACGCTTCCCCGACGCTGCCTTTCGCGATCGATATCATCGAGGCATCGCTGCCGGTTACGCCGAGATTGGCGAGTGCCGCGCCCAAGGCGCCATTGTCCAGCGGCGAAAGCTTAAGCGGCAGGCACCGTGAACGGATCGTCGGCAGAAGCTTTCCCGGCGCATGCGACAGCACGAGGAAAAGCGCGCGTTTGGGCGGCTCCTCCAGAATTTTCAGGATGGCGTTGGCCGCATTGCGGTTCATGTCGTCTGCCGGATCGATGATGACGATGCGCCAGTTTCCTGTTCCGGAGGTCTGCGAGAAGAAGCGTCCGGCGCGCCGCACCTCGTCCACCGTGATCGCCGACTTCACCTTGCCTGTCTTTTCGTCAACGGGACGCGAAAGATAGAGCAGATTATGCGACGCCCCGGAAGCGATCTGGCGGCTGACGGCAGAGGCCGCATCAGGATCGCCGATCGTTGCAGGCGCCGTTGCCGGATCGGGATTCGACAGAACGTAGTTTGCAAAGCGAAAAGCAAGGGTTGCCTTCCCGATGCCCTCCGGCCCCTCGATCAGGACCGCGTGATGGCCCTTGCCGGAGCGATAGGATTGGGAAAGAAAAGCCTGGGCTTCGTCATGCCCAAAAAGTTTCGTGTTTTCGGCCGGCCAGATGGCGCCGTCCAGAAGCCCCGGCCGCTCGTCACTCATGCGCGGCCTCCGGCATCTTGGCGACGGCAACAGGCCCAAGAAGCTGATTGACGATCGCAAGAATTTCCGCGGCAATCGGCTCTTCGTCCTGCGTCGCGTTGACGACGTGGCACCGCTCCGGTTCGCGCGCGGCTATGTCGAGATAGGCTTCGCGGCGTTTTTCGTGCGTCTCAAGTTCTTCCTTTTCGAAACGGTCCGGTCGGTCCGCCGTCGCCGCACCTCGCTTCTTTGCTCGCTCCAGACCAAGCCTTGCCGGAATGTCCAGGATCAGCGTGCAATCTGGTACGACGCCGTTGACGGCGATCCGCTGCAACGTCTCGATGAAGTCCGCCTCGAGATTGCCCGTCACGCCTTGATAGACGCGCGAGGAATCCATGAACCGGTCGCACAGCACGATCTTGCCCTGGAGAAGCGCCGGGCGAATGACCGCTTCGACGTGATCGTTACGGGCGGCGGCGAAGAGAATGGCTTCCATGCGCGTGCCGAAGGCTTCCGCGCTACCTGACAGCAGCACGTGGCGCACGGCTTCCGCACCAGGCGACCCGCCAGGTTCCCGCGTCAGCAGAACCTCATGGCCGCGCGCCCTCAGCGCTTCCGCCAGCCGGCGGATCTGCGTGGATTTCCCAGCCCCTTCCCCGCCTTCAAACGTAACGAACAATCCCGTACCGGATGACAATGACACATTCCCGTATTCTTCAGCGCCCGCGCCACCGGGCTTTCTTCCTATCTATCCGAAGACAGGGCCAAGCGAAACCTTCAGGCTAGGCACCTTCCGGTCCTTCCCCGGCAATTTAGGCAATGAATATGGCGATCAGGTGGGCTCGGCCTTGTCCCAGAGCCACGAGAAGAACAGCGATTCGCCGAGTTCCAGAAGCGCGTCGACCGCCCGGCTCGTCAGCGAACCCTGCTCGACGCCATGCGCGGTGTAAAGTGGCACCTCGCGCAACACGCGGCCGCCCGCCGATATGACCAGCGTGCCCGCTTCGGCATCGGCAGCAACGGGCGCCATCAGCGGCCAGCGGTAAACGATCCGCGCCGAGAGCCTGTCAGGATTGCTGACTGGAATGTAGACGCTGACAGCCCCCTTCGCGACGAGGTCCACTTTTCCGGCCTGGCCGCCATAGACGCTGGCCGCGCCGACGATTTCCTCGTCCGCGAAAAGCTGCCGGTCCTCGAAGGCCATCTGCCCCCATTCCAGGATGCGCTTTGCCTCCTCGGTCCGTTCCTTGTCGGAAGCAATGCCGCCGAGCGCCAGGAAGAGCCGCTTTCCATCTCGCTCCGCCGAGGCGACGATCGAATATCCCTCGCCCTCTGCAAAGCCGGTCGCCAGTCCGTCCGCGCCGAGTCCAAGGCCGAGCAAAGGGTTGCGGTTGCGCTGGAAAATCCTGTTCCACTCGAAATCGGGCTGCGCGAAATAATGATAATATTCGGGATAGGATTGCTGCAGATCGATCGCAAGCGTCACCAAGTCACGCGCCGATACCTTGCTCTTGCCGTCCGGCAGGCCGGTCGAGTTTCCGAAGA
The DNA here is from genome assembly GCF_056279705.1 of Rhizobium sp. USDA 4016. Taxonomy (NCBI): domain Bacteria; kingdom Pseudomonadati; phylum Pseudomonadota; class Alphaproteobacteria; order Hyphomicrobiales; family Rhizobiaceae; genus Rhizobium; species Rhizobium sp. USDA 4016. Next base: position 1,930,459 of record NZ_JBWCCY010000004.1, on the reverse strand, counting down.
CCGTTTTCGGCATGCCGAGCACCTCCGCCCGCCGCGTCATTGCGGCAGCGAAATTGCCCTCCGTGCCGCTCATGCCCTCCGCAAGGATGATGGATCCGTCGTTGGCACCCTGGATGGCGACGCCCTTGATCAAGTCCTCGACACGGATGCGGGATTTCAGCACGGCAAACATCGTTGCCGTCCGCGACGGAGCACCTCCCGTTCGCCAGGCATATTCGGAAACCGGATATTCGGTGTCGAGCGTGATCTCGCCCTTCTTCAACGAGCCGAAGACCAGATCCATCGTCATCAGCTTTGCGAGCGAGGCGGGTGAAAAACTCTGCTCCTCGTTCTTTGCAAGCAGCACCGTTCCGGTGGATGCCTCGATCATGTAGGCCTGTGCGGCCTTGGTTACAAAGCCGGCGGGCGCGGTTTCGGCAGCGTAGGATGGCGAAGCGAAGGGCAGAAGGCACGCACAAAGACGAAGCAGACGCTTCAACATCGAGGCTCCATAGGATCGAAGGTTCGACTCCGGACGTTAGAGGCAGCGCGCGCTGCGCGCAATCGCTTCCAATCAGGGCGCGATCTGTTTTGCCTGCTGGCGCTTGAGGGAGGCGAGGATCGAATCCTGCGTCAGCCCGTCATTGCGGACCATGACGGCGTCGAAAGCAAGCTCTACGGTCACCGTCTTCGCGTCCTCGTCCTGGTAGCCCATCGCGAGCGAACCGTCCTGCCCGTAACGATATGGACGCTCATAGGGAACGGGCCCGATTTCCGGAAGCACGACCATCTGCCCGAAAGCCTGTCCTGAATTTCCGAGAACGGGAGCTGGTGTCGCCACCGGTGCCGCATTGTAGCGAGCGCTCGGCGTCGAGCCGCCATAGGCCGTCGCAGACATCGGCACCGGTACACGCGATTGATCCACGGTCAAAGTCCCAAGGCTCTGCAGCTGATCGCCGGTGATCCGCTTGCTGTTCGACGCCACCATCACCCCGGTTGCGATCTGACCTCCCGGATTGACGCCCGGAATCCGGCTTCCCTTCGGCACGTAGGACGCCATCAGGTAAGGCATGTCGTGCCCGTCCATGCGCGCCTTGCCGACATACTGCACGCGCACCTTGCCGGTGCCGCTGTGCTGCAGGTCGAGCATGTCCGCCGTCTTGTTGGAAAGATCGATGATGCGGCCTTCATGATAAGGGCCGCGGTCATTGACGCGCACGACCACCGACGAGCCGTTTTCGAGATTTGTGACACGTGCGTAGCTCGGCAAAGGGAAAGTTGGATGCGCCGCGGAAAGATGCATCTGGTCGTAGACTTCGCCGTTTGCCGTCAACCGGCCGTGAAATGCGGAGCCATACCACGAGGCTACGCCCACCTTGTTATAGGCGAAGTCCTCCTTGGGATAATACCACTTGCCCTTGACCTCATAAGGGTTGCCGACGATGTAGCGCCCGCCCCCCTTCGGTATATTTGCGCCACTGGCAACGCGCGGGCTGGCTTTGACGCCATATTCTTTTTCGGAGAAATATTCCTTGCCGTGAGCGCGCTTCTTTGGCGCCTGCGAAGTCGTACCGCAAGCCGTGACGGTGGCGCACATCAACGCCAACGCCAGCCACCGCGTACCCGTTGCGAAAGAGGTCGCCCCGCATTCCAGTCTCATATGTCCCACGCCGCCCAAGATCGTATGGTTAAGAACCTGCCCGACAACGGGCCAGTCATGCCTACGCCCACTCACCTAACGAGACTTTAACTCGGCGGCCATCCTGGCGAATTTGCGAATGATTTCGCGGTGATAGAAACAATTTTAATGATCACGGTTTACAAACCCCTAACGGCGCATTGCGCAATCGTCATCCAGCCGGGTCTTCCGGCGGCAGATTTTTGCGCCCGACCCTTGCATTGGCCATATTCTTTGCGCCATAAGGCGCACAAGGAAGAGTGTCCGAGTGGTTTAAGGAACCGGTCTTGAAAACCGGCGTGCGGGAAACCGTACCGTGGGTTCGAATCCCACCTCTTCCGCCATTAGCAATTGATTTTGTTGTATAATTTTTATTTACGTGACAAAAATTTCGCCGTTATCATAACCGTTAGAAAAATCGTGTCGACGCTGGCAATCAACGGGTTTCATTTCTGATCTTTCACAGAAACCCAAACATTCCGCTTGGTCGAGATAGATTCGAACCACGTTAATCCGTATTCGACGTAAGCGAGGATGTTAGAGACAACCGGCACATGACCGAGAGCAAACTTCGTAGTGAAGAACCAAGGACTCGCATTCAGTACTTTGTAGCGCGTCAGAAATCTGATTTCCCGCGACGCCTTAGCAATATCATTGCGGATTCTGGCTTCTACGGTCTCACTTTGCCCTGCGTCGGCAAGCCATTCAAATATTTTCTCTCGCAACCGCGCCATCTCTTTTGAATTAGCCATCTCGATCGCTTCTGCAATTCCTCTCGGATCCGGAATGACAGTTAGCTCATCTCGAAAGCTCACAGATATCAGGGCAGCCAGGTTTGCCGCGCCTTCTCTTTGCTGTGGGGAGACAGGCGGCGTCCTACTGCCAGTCGATCCGGCCGCCAATGCCTTATCATTCACCGCCGACCAAAATATCGTCGCGAAGTGTCTCACATAGAAATCATCCAACTTATCCAGCCACAGCTCGAAATCGGGGTCATCAAAGAGGCGTTGTGGAACATCAGCCCAATCAGCTAACTTCTCTTCAAAACCTACACCATAGCGCAATGGAGGCGATGACAGATCGACGTCATACCAGCTCGTCATAAGGTCGATTGCCTGAAGAGCCGTCTCGTTTATAAAGCGGCTCTCGGTGTAAAATGGCCCTCGCCGCAGCCTGCGCGCCGTAGAACTTTTCCACTCATTGACGAGCGAGGCATAAAGAATAGGAAGGATTCTTTTGCGCTGCTCAACGAACGATCGATATGCGCGTTCGTGGCACTCCGCCATCAGCGCAGTTAGTTGGCGCTCGTCGACCTTAAACTGTTTTGCCAACAGATCAGCACGTATCGACCTCGGAGCGATAGCCCCAAAGCCAAACCCAACTCTCTCTGCTAATCCATGGAGATTGAACTCTGATTCGGTTCCTTCTATCTCGGGGAACAGACAGAGATACGATAAAATATGGGAATTTCTTCTCAGTTCTTTATAAGCCGGTGAATAGCCGTGGAGATCACCGTAGACATAGTCGTCCCTCGTCAAAAGCCCCTCGCTTAAAGCTTGGGCTTCCAATGCTGCCTGAAGCGTCGGTGTAATCAGTGATTGCATTATCTGTTGACTCTCCAGCCGCGAAACACGTCGCACAGGTAACGTCAAAAACCTTTGTTTTTGTTAGGATCCTCAGTAAATTTTCGGTGACAACACTTCTTCATCTGCCAACAAGACAGAGACGAATAAAGCCGCCGGCATTCGCGCCGACGGGCTGGGTGCTGTGGTGGCAAAGAAAACCGGCCGGCGCTGCTTGTGTGCGCGCAGGTATGCCCGCGCCGGCCGTAGGGTAACTGGGAGCCGCCGACACCTCCTAGAGCGGAACCGTCGGCGGCCAGCGGTACGGTTGACGCGCACCGCCTGACCTGTGGGGTGAAGGACCCAGGATTGAAACTCATGCAATCTGATGTTCTTGCGCCCAGAGCGGATCGCAGTCCGCGTCGATGAGCTCAACAAGATATTCGTCCCTGCAGCCGTGCAACTGCGCACGACCAACTATTATGGCGGCCTCGTCGGTGCAGAGCAGAGTGCCACGCTGGCCCATTTCAAATGCAAAACGGTATTCGGACTTTCTGACGCGTCGTCTGCCGAGGAGCGCGCGTGGAAGCGCAGTTCTGTCGGCCGGCTTAATAGCGGTATGAATGGTCATTTGGTGTATCCTCCTTGCATTTGTCCTACTGTATTTGTACAGTGTCATCATAAATACACGGATTCGCGACCGTGTCAACACGCATTTGTACGAGGTACACATGAGGGCGATTCAAGTTAAGATGGCGCGTGCGGCTCTCGGCTGGGGAGTGCGCGATCTTGCGGCCAAATCGGGCGTCACGGCAAACACTGTAAATCGCATTGAAAACGGCTCGGACGCAAAACAATCCACTATGGATGCGTTGCAAGCCGCCCTCGAAGCCGCCGGTATCGCATTTATCGACGGCAACTATTCGGGATCTGGCGGCCCCGGCGTGCGGCTTGTGGCACCTTCCGGCAAGTCGATCGACTCGGACGAAAACCAGACAATCCAGTATCGAGAAGTTTTCGAGAATGTCGCTCCTCCTGGCGCGGGCGGCTGAGCACTGAGTGCTCACCTGTGCGACAGCAATAGATGCTGCGATACGAAAACATCAATTAGCGATAGGAAAACCCATGGTCAGGAGAGCATTGCCGCGGGATGCAAAGATCTCGGACATCGTCAACCACCTGATTGATCCAGTCGAATACGTCCGAGGAGCACTGGAAAACATGCTCGTATACCGGAAAAAGCACGGATCGGCGAAGATCCGCATTGGGGTTACGGGAGAAGGCCAAGTCCCATTCTATAGGCTCGAGCCGGACGTTAGCATGGACGAATATGTCAAAGACTTCGTCAAAGGCGATGAGGCTTATGCAAGGTACTTCGTGGCCTTCAATGGACGAAACCATAAGCAGCAGTCGTGGGGCATTGAAGAACTAAAAGGCAGCAACTGGAGCCAGGAAGGGATGGGGCTGGATGAAATTAAACAGTTGCTCGGCCAAATGCGCGAGCGACGGCGATCTCGCACTTGACCGCCCTAACCTAAACCACATAGCTTCCTACCGCGGCCCACCAATCCGCAAGGCATCCCGACCCACCACCGGGGCAAATGCAACCGGCATTCGTGCCGGCGGCAAAAAATCTTCAACTCTTCCCTTGGTGGGCTATGAACAAAACCGATTTCCAATACGCCGCCCTCTCCTACGCCCGCGCCACTCAGCCGCTAGATCCCGACATGGGCTGGCGTCGCGAGGACGTTCAAGTTGCCTTTCTGGCTGGCATGGAGGCGCTGGCGGTGCCGGGGCTTTTGTCGCTGCCAGAAGCTGCACGCACTCTGAATGTGTCTGCTTCTACGATCCATGACCTTGTACGCCATGGTGAGCTAGCATTCGTGCACGCTGGCCGCGGTACAGTCCGGAGGCATCTGACATTCAGTTCAGACGAGATCGCAAGTTTCATTAGGCGTAACACTGAACGGCTGAGTTACTCGCCTGGATCGAAGACCGCACATGTGAATTTAACGGCCGACAACGACTTCATCGCCATGCGACAGGCCAGAATTGCCGTGCGCGACGAGGCTCGCAAGAAAGCCAAGAGCAAATGAGAGAGGCGCCTGGCGATTTCCTCAGGCGTGAAGAGCTTGTCGAGGATGGTAGGTTCTGACGGTCAAGATAACCGGCCGCACGGCATGGGAGAAGCTCGCCGCCTTGGCATCGCCAAGAAGATCGGCCGCTCCATGTTGATATCGATCCACGACGTTCCAGAACTCCTTCGGCAAGAAAAGGAGAGACGCGTTCCGATAAGCACGGCGAATGCGCTCGAGATTCTACGTCGGCACCGGAAGAAGCAGCAAACTGCGAAGCGGGAATCGAAATGACAGCCGAGTCAGTGCAGTTTCCTGCGGTCGATCGCGTTGAGACACCCGATCCATCGCCCAAAAAATTAGGACAACTTTATACCGAGTTGCACGACTTGATGAGCCTCGCTGGTGAGCCCCACGCCGGTGTGTACGAACGAGCAGCAGATGGTGAGCTCAAACGTATCGCCGGGACAGATATTTCTTACTATGGCGGAGTCCTTCCGGCTCCCGCCGACGTCCTGAGCATCATTACGCCGAGTGGATACAGGCAGTACGTCGTTAGCCAAAGAATGCACATCGACGCCCCGACGCGCCAAGGTTGGGCACTGATCGTCGAGCCGATCGAAGACCCGTTCCTGGCATCGCTTCCAGCGAACTGGATCTTTGATGTCGATACTTTCGATCAGGCGTTCGAGGAGACGGCCCAAGAGATTCGCGAGGAGATTGCTGAGGCTGAACGGCAAGAAGAAGAGGAACGACTTGCCGCGGAAAAGGCCAAAGCGGAACGACGCGAAGCACGCCTGGCCGCAAAAGCCCTTAGGGCCGAACGACGAGAGGCTAGGCGCCAGGCAGCAGCGCGAACTGGAGAGGTGGAATGAAAGAAGCCCCTCGTCTTATCGGGCAAGGAAGCCGCGGCGTACTGCGGCATCTCGCCAACCTGCTCTTTACGATCCCATTTTCTGGCACCCGGTATTGCCGGCGGCATCTTGTGGCTTGCCACCCACATGGAGAATCGACGCGAAGCTTGACGATCAGTGGGCGCCGCATCAAGCGCTAACTGCCGCAGTGGTGAACGAACGCGACGATCTCGACTGGAGGTTCCCGCTGAACAACGCTAAATGAGAACAAACGGTGAAAGGCGCACGGATGGCGTCCTGAAGGTTGCCGAATGTGTATCGTCCTACGGTGGAAAATTGAACTCAGTAAGCAAATCAAGAGAGGCCTCGGGGTTTTGCTTGACGACGAGTTTTCCGCCCCGCTCATCGAGATCGAATTGCCGTTGACCGGATTGAGCGACCGTAAGCTGCTCCAACCTCTGGAGTAGTGGTCGCAGCGGGCCGGCGAATACCTTGACGGTCTCTCCCGCGCGCCTGGCGATCACAAGAAGGGCATTGTGGTCTGGTTCGAGAGCGTCAATCATGTCTGGTTCAATGCCATGCCAGAGTCCATAGCCCATGATCCAATAGAATCTGCCGGCCTCATCCGTCATGACTTTAGGACGCCGCCCAGGTCTGCTGAGCTTGATTGCTAGACGTTGTTCGACCGCCAATTGCACGTGTTCTCGATCAGTCTTTCCGAATTTTCGTGCCATGTTTCGCCTCCACCCAGACATTTGAAGTTGTGCCGCCGGTCTGCCAGGCGTTCAAGCGTGCTGGTCTGCCCCTTCAACTCCGAGATCGCTTCGTTTACGTCTCGCGCCCGCAGGAAATACCCGCCTGGAACTGGAGTCCCGTGAGCTACGATTGCTTCAACATCGGCCGAGTTCATCGCGCGCTGTTGCAGGCGTTTCCTGGCGTGGCTTGAGAGGTCCATCACTAGTCCTCTTGCTGCTCGTTGATCGCTTCTCCTGCTCGGCTGTATTTGGCCGCGTCCCGTGCCGCTCCCATTTTGTCGGCCAACTCACCCCAGCCATCCATAAGGTCTCTTGCATCGTCGAACACGACAAAGGCGTCGCCGCAAGCCTCGTAAAGCGAAGGGGCAGCCGCGATCAGCATGGCGTCATCGAGACTCGAGATGTTGTCCGCTACGATTCGACCGACTACCCCGTGGGCGTCGCAGACGGCATAGCCGGCCCGATTCTTGACGGGGATCCATCTCCGTGCTGGCCGCGCGGCTTGGCTCAACAAGACGCCGAAGGCCATCTTTGCCAGCACGGGGAACTTACCGGATTTGAACCACCCGTTCACGGTGGTCTCCGGTACGTCAAGGACGGTGCCGAGCTTCCGCTGCCAGCCGCGGCCATAGCGGTCCTCGAAGGCTGACTTGAGGCTCATCTCGTCGACGTGACTGGTCAGCTCTTTACGAAGGTCGGCGTCCGCTGTTGCCCGGATGTTTTCCATGACGACTGTACCGATTGTTGTGGCTGTTTTAAAGCATAGATCACGATAATCGGTATATCAAGCCCTATATTAGGATATTTGCCACGACAACAGTGATTTTCGGCCAAGGGTCAGCGCGGAAGTCTGTTCAGTTGGAGGATGGGGTAGCGCTGCCTTGGGCGCTCGTCGGAAAGCGAAGTTGGCGCTATGCCGGTCGGCTGATACCAGGTTGCTGCATAGGGCCGCGCGGAAATTGAACGAACCGACACTTGGAGGAACTGGAAGTTTTAAGCGCGGAGATGGACGCCGCGTTGTAAAAAGTCCAAAAATAGCCCGAGCCTCAATCTCGACTTTCAGTTGAGCATCTGCTTCTCTTTGCTTGTTGGCAGGAGGGGCTCATGGACGACGCATTCTACAATCAAGTTGGCAATGATCGCATTACTAGCCGCCAGATCGACGAGCTTATTGGCTTGGCGCGAGGACTGGTCGCTGATGGCAACGTTAGTCAAGCTGAGGTTGAATTCCTGCATAAGTGGCTCGTTGCCAACAGCGGGATTAGCGATATGCCGATCCTGCGAACGCTGTACTATCGAGTTAACGAGATCTTGGCGGACGGCGTCGCCGACGAGGAGGAGAAGCTTGAACTTCTCGATACTCTGAACCGATTTTCAGATCGAGATTTTGAGCTTGGCGAAACGCTCAAATCCACTAGTCTACCGTTGTGCACTCCCGCGCCGGCGCTTTCGTTTGCAGGTCTGAATTACTGCTTTACTGGCACCTTTAACTACGGGCAGCGCAAACACTGCGAGAAAGCGGTCACCGACCGCGGGTGCATCCGCAGGCGGGCTTACACAGAAGACCAACGTCCTGGTGATTGGTGTATACGCGACGGACTCGTGGAAACACTCGTCGTTCGGCAACAAGATCATGGATGCAGTCGAATTTCGCACGAGAGGCCTACCAATCTCTATCGTCGCGGAAGAGCACTGGGTCAGGCATCTTTGAGGTGAAGCACGTGTCGCTGCGATCGGCGGCAGAAGTCCGCGATCGTGGACGGCTGAAAGCATCATAGCCATAAATCGGAACAAATAAAGAACAAAATTCCTTGTGGATGAACCGGCGATGGACGCGCGTGAGCTCTATCGAATATGAGATAAAGGAGGTGTCCAACGACACCCCCTTTACGATTTGGTCGCGGGCAACCGTGAACAGATCACCGCGAAGACCAAGCCTCAGCAACTGGGTTATAGCGACAAAGGGCCAACCGGACAACCGACGGAGACGGCGTTGTCCACGATTATGGAGCCCAATGAGCTGCTTTATAGAAGTTGAAACGCGACGTGGCTATATCAGGTTCGCCTGTGGATTTGATGTGAGCTTTGGAATGATATCTGCGCTTGCTATGCTTCTGCGTGTGATATGAAAAGCAGTGGGGCGACAATCAAGTCGCCCCTCCCAAATATGGGTCATGAAAATGGGTATCCTCGAAAACTATCGCGATTGGATCGCTCGGGAGAAGTCGTCTCTGGCCGACCAGATACGGATCATCGAAGACGGTTCTGCGCGATACCATAGCTCCCACGACGGTGGTACGATGGTGGACATCACCGATCGGACTCTCGCCGACAGCAAGCGCAAAATAGCGGAACTCGACGACCTTCTAAAGCAGGTGGATGGCAACTTGTGATCTAAATTGTCTACCGCAATGGCATTGGACGTTCACTCAGTCTCATAAATCTCCGCATTCTCCTCGGCCTCAGCCCCTTGTATGACGACTGCCGCAGCTTGCCTTCACGCGTCCAGGCGCGATATTCGACCTCAGCCACCAGCGTCGGCTTCACCCAAACGACATATTTGTGCCGGCCCGAATATTCGACAGGCGGTATCTTCACCTTGTCGAGAGCTTCGCGCAGCTCATGGGCCGTGCGTTCATTAAAGTAATGCGCGATCAATGGCCCTCCTTCGCAGAGATTGTCTTTCAAATCCTTTTCAGAACCCGTCAGCAATGCACTGGGTTGATAAGGTTCTCCCATAATACGCCTAGTTGATTACTCCTTTTTTACAACTTGCTGCCGATCTGCACATGATTCACCCTCACGTTGAGGGCTTCGGCCCCTCGCAAGCTAGGGAGGCTCCGAACCATGTTGCAGTTTATAGGCGAAGCAAAATACAGCGGTGCTAGTCTTACGTTTGCGCCGAACCAAGCCATATCCAGCGGCTTCGTTAAAATATTCTCCACTGGCGAATTAAGTGCGCAGGGAGCTGATCGCAGATTACTAATACGCGTGAATGGGAATGGTGGCGCCGGATATCAAGGATTTGCCGTCATGAATGGCCACGCGGTCATGGGCGAATGGGATAATTCCGGTTTCTATCTCGGTCGCAATGGCTGGCTTCAAGACGCAACCTTTATGCTAGAGTATACACTTGCGATTTCCCCAGCATCACAAAAAATTAATGGCGCGGGTCAAGCGACATTTGCTAACGGCAATAACACTATACTTGGTTATGAAAGCCATGCGTTTTTCGTCACAAACCAGCCAATTAGGAATGTGGACGTCATTTTCACGGGTGGCGCCGTGCAAGGTATTAGTCGATTTTACTTAATGTAGTTTTTATTTATAGTCGTCAAAAAAGTTCCGACAATCGCAGTAATCATCGGTGTAACTGCAATGAATTCTTTCAGAATATTTGTTTTGTACGCCCTTGTCCAACTGGTTGCCTGTGAAACTTCTTTCGCCGACGAAAAAATTGACCCGTGTAAAGATGCCGTGATCGCCAGTGAGCTTCAGGAGCGCCAGCCAATCTTTTCCCTGGAGGTTAATCTTGCAGACCATGCGACGGCTCTGGAAGCGGCAAGGGCAAGAGGCGTCCCCTCTCCTGCTTACATGGGAGTTTCGATGCCCATAAACGCGCAGAGGTTCCTCGTACGTCGCGGAGACTCCGCCCGAGGTAGGATTAGACGTCTGAGAGATGGGGTAATCATCCGATGTGGACAAAAGGTTTTGTTTGGGACTTCGGTGGGCCTCCCTGATCGCGGATTCTACTCCTTAATCCTGCAGTCAGACTCGCAACCTGCTGCTATTCGCCTCTACGATGGGACCAGATCGGCGAGCGCAGGAGCTTTCTCGGCCGGTACCGACCGAGAAGCTGTCGCCGCAACTCAGTTAATACAGGGACCGCGAGCAACCCTCATCGTGGAGTTGGACGCAGACGTCTCCGAGAAGAGCGTGGCTATATCCCACCTCATCCCGCTCGATTGGCCTGCGGATCCAGAAGCATTGATCCCTATTCCTTGGCAGCCGGTACGAGGAAATACAGCATCTGTTCCAGCAGGTCGCGTGGACCAGGCAGAAACTGAAGCGTTCAAGCCACAACGCCCAAAAATTGAGCCTCTCGACAGCAATGTTGCGAGACTCCCAAATGATTTTGTCGACTACGAGTGCATGAAGAACCATAGCCTCTTTCGTCGATTCCCCCCCGAACTGAGAAGCCACATCAATGCAATTGGACTCTTAGAGATCACGAGCAGAACCCCCACGGGAGGTTTTGCAATCGGCTACTGCACTGCAACCCTTGTGACGCTCATTCGGACGGGTACAACGCACATACTCACCGCCAATCACTGCATCGTCGGCAACGAGCGCCGAGATGCTCAGCAGGCGGACCTGGTCAGTGGTCAGATATATTGGGACTACAAAAACGATCAATGCACAAAGCGCGTGCCGAGCCGATGGGCGTTCTCCCGAATTCGAAGTCTCCCGTCTAGCAGGGTTTCAGGCATCCGTGGTGCGACCGCGGCAACTGATGCGGCATTGCTGGACTTGGTCGCCGTGCCGGCCGATCGCTCGCCGTTCAAGGCGGGTGGCACCCCTGATTTTACGCAGGATGATGTCTTTCGACTGCGCTTTCACCATGGAGATATTCGACCGCTGCTGGGGAGCGAGCCTTATTGGGATTGGAGATCCGAACCCAATTTTCCGGTCCCCGGGTACTCAGGCGCTTGCCAGAGGCGTCTTCCTGCAAATAACTTTTTCTATACGACGCAGTTGCTTCATTCATCGTCATCAAGCACTGCGCCGGGTTCATCAGGCTCGGCAGATATCGGTATGAAAGGCAATGTGGTCGGTCAGCAGTTTGGTCTCTGCTTCGGCAGCATGAGACCTGGCTCATCAGCGCCCTTCTTTTATGAAGTCGACGGAAAAATAGAAAGAACGCTAAGGATATTGGGTGTTCGATGAATGGAGGCAGATCTGCCTACGCCGCCCATAGCCGCTTATCCCCTTCAGATGACGGCAAGAACACCACGGTTACGGCTCGCGAGCCGCGGTACCCTATTTTTGCCGACCGAGCCGCCACCAAAGGGCACAAACAAAAAAAGCCGCCCAACCGGTTAGGGCTGGGCGGCTGTGGACGTGGTGTCACTGTTTAATCGAAAGAAACTCTGCCCTGGGCGAAGAACGATGCCAACTCGTTGATCCGTCGATAGAAGGAAAGAACAACCTTTGCTGTGACCAATGTATTTTTAGCTGTCAGTTCTTCGATAGTCTCGAATCGACCGATTTTAAGAATTTTATTCAGCCCCGCGGCCTTTTCGTTGATGTATTTTTCGGAAGGGTCGCCCCTAGAATAGTCATCACCGCTGAGCTTGAGATACCCGTTCTTGTGCAGATAGCCCCATAACTCGTTATAGCTTTTCACGATATCGCGTCGACGTTCCAAGAAGTTGAGCACGATCTCCTGCAGCTCTGCGAAAATCTCGTGTTTGCCAGACATGTCGACATAACCCGGCGACGCATACTGGATTTTATCAAGGCTCAATTGCTCATTGATGGGAATGTTATCATTGAGATCATTGAACAAATAAACGTAGCTGAACCCCCCCTGGTACGGTCTCTCCAAGAAAGGCCTTCTCAAATTTTGCTTTAGCTGCAATGGTGCAGACGGATCTTCCCAATTCTTGAGCGCGACCGAAAAAGCATAAATGTCAGCATACCGCTGATTGAACTGTCCGAATTCGGCGAGCTCCCAATCCCCATCGACTAATAGGCGAGCAACTTCATCCGGCCGTTCGTCGTGGGAGTACTCTTCCGTGTGATTGCTGGAAAAAAAGCGTGGCGACGGAAGAAAATCCTCGGGGGCTTCCTCAAGAAAAGGCGTCATCGAAACAACGCCATCTTTCATCCTGGCCAAATCAAACGTGTACGCGTTTCTGCGGTCTGGAAAGGTGAAGAGATATCGCAGATCTACCGCACCGCTCAAATATTTTTCCCAGTCTTTGACCGATACAGAAGTTGCGTAGAACTTAAACTCTCCATCGGCATTAGCTGGGATTGCAACAGCGATAATGCGCGACTTGCCGGCTATCAGCGTTACGACAAGCGGCTCGTCCATATAGACAAGCGTCGCATCGAATTTTGCATTTCTTCGCTTAGGCGCAGTCATCACAGATCGTCCAGGTGTTCGATTTTGACTATAGCCGCCAGTGGGTCGAAATTTCCGTACATCCAAAAATCGACATGGCCGTTTTTGCTCTCCAGCCAGCGCCCGGATGCGGCAGGTATATCTAACTCCGCAACAAAATTAGCATATGACCGTGGCTTTGGCAGCTTGCCAGATATGTTTACGATCTTAGCCTTGTCCTTAAAGAGAGAGCAGGAAGACCATTTACAAGGATCTACAGGCTGTAGTGGCTCTTTTCCTCGTGCGGCATGCGACTTGAAGTCTTCGGCGGTAGCAACTTGATCATCTATACGCCTGAAAACCGCAGAAATCGCGCCGTCTTTTGAATGCTGTGGCGGACAAGATGCCGGCAAAACCTCACAGTACATCGACAAAACCCCAAATTCTTTTTTGCCACTCCTAGTTGGGAATCATCCAAAAAGCAACGGACTCGATGAATCAAACCGCCGATCGTCCGATGGCGGTTAGCGAGCGGCGGTGCGCGGCTTCACCTGGTTCTCGACGATCCGATCAACTCGAAGCGTCATGTTGTCGACCGCTGCCTTCACGCCGCTGATCGCTTCCATGATCTGATCCGTTGTCTCGCGTAGGCCGGCCTTGGAGACATAATGCCGCAAGGGCTTCCGCAACCTTCTCAGTCTCCTTGCGGCTTTCCGCGACTTTGTTATCGATTCTCCACCAGATGCCCCATCCGGCGCCGGCGACCGTAAGGAAGAAGAGCACAGCCTTCATTATTTCTTCTGGAGTCATTTTCTCACCGCGTTGCCGCCAGCTACGTTGACGCCCAACCCAGCATCGCGATCGGCGTAATAGTCGCGCAGCGCCAAGTGGCGTCGAGCGCAGGACAGCAGCCGATCGCGGTCTTTGATCCACAACTTTTCAAGCTGCGCCTGCGCAAGCGGATTGTCGCCAATGTCGACCGGGCCGATGCACCGCTCGATCAGCATGCTGTCCGGTTTTCTCAGCACAGGCATAGGCGGGACGACGACTAGTTTATCGTATCTTGTTGATACGGCGCACGCTGGGAGCACCAAGCACAGGCTTGCCAGCATCAGGATCTTGATCAGCTTCACGCTGGAGCTCCTCAATTCGTTCTTGTAATGATTGGTTGGCGGCCTGCATCTCGGAAATTCGAGCAGCCTCGCGTGCCTTGGCGGCGTTGTTTGCCGCGTCGTGGCGTTCGACCTCCTTGTTGCGCGCGTCGGCCGCAGCGGCTTTGAGTTCGGCGATCTGGCCTTTGTAGTAAGCCTCGGCACGCTCGTACCCGCGATGGTCGACATACCAGTACGTACCCGTTGCTGCGGCAAGGGCGAGAGCGGCGACGACTAAGTAGGCGCCCAGGCGATCGAGACCGAGCATCTTTGCAACCCAAGTCATGTCAATTGATCCTCCGGAGTGGCTGGCTTCGTGACCGGCTCGACGGGATAGTAGGCACCCCCGGCACTGTAGTCTCACTTGCCGCGCTGCTTGATGCCGAGATTGGTCTGCACTTCGGCGTGGCTAAGCACGGTGCGCGGAGTAACCTGGATGCCATAGGCGCGGCACAGATCGGCAACCACTTCCGCCAGTTTGTCCCACTGCACTTTCGTCATGGGCGACTTGCCGGGATTAAAAGGCGCTTCGGTCGCCAATGCCATGCAGCACAGCGAAACACCAATGCTGCCGCTGTTTGCGTTGAGTGTATGGGCCGCGTAGCCCTTCTTTGCCGGAGATTCGTTCAAAGCAATTGATGGGCGCCCGCGGACGACATTGCCGTCGGCTTCAATCAGGATATGGTAATGCTCCTTGTCGAAGTCGGTAGCCTTGTGACCGCCGGCCGTCCAATGGCAAATCACGCGATCCATCTTGACGCACGGAAGCCACTCCGCGGGCAGCGTAGTTGTGGTGGTCATGAGGATTCCTTGTTGGTCAGGTTAGGTTAGTTGGGCGCAAACCCACACTCGGCGCCAGGCGAATTTTAGTCGGCGCTAATATTTTTTCTTTACTTCCATGAGTTGTCGGTTGCATTATCTGACACACGCAAGCGCGGAGGGGGCTATGCGGCATACTTTTGTTAATTCTTCGGCATTACTCGTTGTTTGTTTATCTGGGTGCGCGAGCTTCAGTCCGAGCGAAATCGCAAAGCCAAGTGACGTTACGTTGGATGCGGCGCTGCAGGACGTCGTTCATTCGCTTCATCGTGCCCAAGACCAGTACCCGTCTGACAAGCGCCTGGGTTTGATGGTCGACCAGGTGGATGTTCACTTCGAAGTGGCTGCTAACGCGACCGCCGGCGGGTCGCGGCAGTTGAATATTGCTCAAGTCCCCATTGGAGGTCCTGGTGGTACACTAGGCTTCACAGCACAGGGGCAGGAAAGCTCTGGCGCTAACAGGGGCAATACGATCCACATAACATTCAGAAATATTGCAACTGCTGACATGACAAAGGGCTACTACAAACTCGTGCCACCAACTGCTACCGCTAGGCCGCGCCGGAACAACAGCAGCGCCCGAGGCCCGTCGATTGACGAAATGGTCGTTTTCAAATGCCCACCCGGTAATCTCTGCACCATGGGAAACGCCGGCATTGCTAGGCCATCCGGATCCATCAATTTCGAATGCCCGCCAGGCAGGACCTGCTCGTTGGATAACACTCAGCAGCAGTAGGCCCAATATCTCAGAAAGCACCAAGACCCCGCTCCGGCGGGGTTTTCAGTGTCTTTAGCTTTCCGCGTCAACTAGCTCTTCCACATGGTTACGGCGTCATCGGCGGTCGCGTCACCGTTCACGTCGCTATAGATATACGTCCGAGGTTTGGAGAAAATTTCACCCCACAGGGCCGGCAACATATTCGTTTTTTGTCGATCGTACCACTGAAGTTGCCAGTCCTCTGTACGTAGGCGCAGATGCTCGAACGTGCCAAGTATCTGAGCGCGCTTGTTCTTCGTACAGGCTAAGAATTGGCAAAAGTCATCCGCTTCTCGCTGAAGTTCCACCCCCGCGAACTGCTGATTACATATTGCTTCCGCCTCTGAACCGGGAGTTAGGTGTCTCGTAAGCGCTGCGTTCAATAGAAGGTCAAGCACGATGTCGCCGCTGCGCTTCCATCGCTTGACGGCGGCAAGCAGTTCGCCCTCCCAATAATTTTCTCCGTCCACCATTTTGCGTTCGAGGGGGACGATAGCTAAGTGTTCCAGGTCGTTTTCAACGCGGAAGTAGGCCTCCCGACCAGCCAAGCGGCCATTGGGGCGTGGCGCAAGTTGAGGGACGCCATCGACAAGCCATCGCTTCAAATGAAGTAATTCATGAATGCATGCGCGGTCATCAATTGTCGCCGTGGGGAACAGAACCAGAGCGCTGTTGGCAGCTGCGTCGATGGATGCAGCGGCATGCTTGGTGATAAGCGGCATGCTGAGCTTCTCGCCGAAGGTATAGCACCGGATTACTATTGGCACTCCAGAGGTAGCCTCGATCTGCTGCGCTAAGTCCAACGCCCTGCTACTCAGAGTGAGTCTGTCCAACACGTCCACGTCTACCTCCTGGTCCCATGGCCATGCCTGTAGGGCTACCATCTCGATGTTCATTTGCGAAGGCGCGACCGAAGCCGCGCCCACCATATCGAGCATCATACAGGCGTGATTATGTTGCCGTTAGCAAAGTCCCGCCAAGTTGACGTTGTTCCAGCACCGTTGGCACGCATGAAGAGGCCGGTCGTTGTGTTGAAAACGATCTTCCCCAAGAATTTCCCAGTTGTGTTAATCGCGTGGGCGGCACTCGTTAGGTCAGTGGTCGTAAGGTTCGGAAACTCAATGCCACCACCCTGCGCATACGTGATGCGGCTAGTATCGGAAATGCCAAAGACCTCGCTGTTCAGGCTGCTGTCCACACCAAACTTCTGTGCCGAGGAACGAAGCCTGTAGCCGATCTTTGTCGCATAGACTGGGTTGTTGTAGTCGTCATCATAAATAGTGGACGGATTGCAAACACCGAGGTTGAGAAAAGCGCTGTAGCGTCCGGTGACAAGATTGCCATCCCGATACTGGTACGGAGAGAAGTCGATAGCGAACTTCGTGTTGTTCTTGAACCGTAGGGTAGAGTTTGCCGTCGCAAGAATCCGCGAACCTACTGCACCCGAAAGCCAAGCGCCGCTGACCTTGATGTTCTGGCTTTCCTCATAACATCCATTAAAAAGGATTTCGCTGGCCTGGTCTGCAATGATGCAGAGGTCATCACGCCCGATAAAAGTTGAGTGCAAGAACTGGATGCCACGGATTTTGTTCGGGTAGCCGTGCAGCTCCAGGCATGCCGATGGAGACGCAAACGGCGTGGCGAGCATCGAAGACGTGGCGAGGTGTGCGGACTGGTGATTCAGCGGTCGGATGTTGCAGTTGATGAAGTCCGTTCCGGCAAAGCCGTAGCTTCCATCGTCAACGTCTGGCGTCCTGATCGTGACACCGCGGAAACCTTGGAAGCGGCTATTGATAACATGGACCGCTTCGCAAGACGGAACCTTGCTATCACCTTTATTATGGGTCACGTCCGTCGAGATAGAGGAGGTCGAAGGCCATGAAGATCGCTTCGCCGGAGGCCCGCTTGCCTTCCCGGCCGCCGAGCGATTGCTGCAGCAGTCCGAAATCGGACCGGCCCTGCTCGTCGAGCATGACCGCCTCGCCATCGAGAACCGCCGTCGCCACGCCGAGCTGCTTGGCGGGCCTGCTCGATCGCCGGAAAGCGATGCGTCCAGTCATGCCCGCCCCATTTGATTTCGTAAACCCGCTGCTCGCCCCTCGGCGGCTTGATGCTTGAAAAGCGTCAGGCATAGGTCGATGCGGTCCGGCATGGGATCGAGGGGAAGGTTCGGCTGGGCCGGATCGCGTGTTTTTGTGGCTCTGGTACGGACACTTGCGGCCTCTTTGGCGAGGAGAGACTTCGTCGGCTTCCGAGGAGCTCTTTCCATCCCCTCAGTCCATTAGGCAATTCTCAACTCCATTAGGGTAGAGCTTGCTTAGACGTGGTCCGCGGACGTACTATCTACGTTTCGCGAGCCTGCCCCTGCGCTCAGCCGAGGTAAAGGCCCGGCGAGGAGGGAGGTTTGTCATGAGAGTTGCATCGATATTCGCAGCCGGCTTCATCGGATTATGCGGGATGGCCTCCTTTGCTGCGGCAGAGGGTGGACATACAATGGTCACTCCCGATGATGTTAAGTGGGGGCCGGCCCCCAAGGTGCTTCCTGCTGGAGCAGAGGCGGCGGTCCTGTTCGGCGATCCCAGTAAGGAAGGCCTGTTTGCCCTCCGGCTCAAGGTGCCATCGGGCTATGCGGTCCCGCCGCACACGCATCCTGTGCATGAAGTGGTCACAGTCGTATCAGGGACTCTCAAACTCGGAATGGGCGAAACCGCCGATCCGAGCGCCACGAAGGCACTGCCTGCAGGCAGTTTCATCGCGTTGCCGCCCGGCATGGCGCATTTCGCTCGCGTCGACGAACCGACGGTCATCCAAATTACGACGACTGGCCCATGGGCCATCAAGTATGTCAACCCGGCGGATGATCCTCAGAAGTCGCAATAGCCGGCCGCTGCATCGATGTCTCAACAGCGGAAAGGACGACTAGTCTTTGACCTGGGAGGAAGGTGGATTGATGGAGAGGAATAGCGGGCCCTCGGGCGGGCCCGCAGTGCTTTCAAGTTATTCGACGACCTCGATCACCGCGCGGGTCTTCGGATTGACGAGCACGCGCTTTTTGTTGACGATCACATAACCGTAATCGGGCTGATCGGGGATCGTGTGGATCTCGACCGTGTCAGGAAGCGCCGTACCGATTGCAACATCACCTTCAAACGTGACCGATGGCGATTGCTGCTCAAGAACATAGGTTCTGACCTCGCCGGGAACGGTGACCGTCGCTGTCTGCGCGACCGCCGCCCCCCCGAGCGTCAGAAACAGCGATACGGCAGAGATGACCACTTTCTTCATGTTATCCTCCAGGATTTTCAGTGTGCCGGTAAAACGCTGCCGGCTAAGATATAGTTCCCCCGCTGCACGGAATGGAGCTACTATGGCTTGAGGAAAACAGCGCGATCACGCTCTGGTATTGTCGGAAGCATCAGCCGGCGGCACCCTCCGCTGAAGGTGCGCGACGGTGAAGGCAGGGGCTATTTATTTCCACGTTACTCCGCCCAAGGAGCATGGCTGCCCTTCGCCGCGGTCATCAGCCGTTGGTAGGCGGGTATTCCCGTTTTAGCTATCTCACTGAGATCATGCCGCGCCCTTGTTTCCGTCGTAGCGCCTGTACACTTTTTCTCGGAACAGACTTCATGGCTATCCGTTGACATGATCGCCAACGGAGATTGCATTACATGAACTCGGACATCTGGGAACGCAGCATCGAGTTGATCGACTGCGACGATCATTTCCGCACCGTAAAAAATACGAGAGAAGCTGTTGAGTTTCTGATGACGTCCTGGCCCGGTCACAAAGGCCCCGCATATGCGGCAGCTCGGAAGGCCTGTCTGCGAGCCCTCGAGGGCAAAAAGCCGGACATAGATCCTCAGGCCGCTTTCATCGCAGCAGCAGCGGAATCTGGTATTCTGAGGGCCAACTGAAATATTCGCCCCCTGCTGCTCACAGGCTCCGGCGTGCAGTTCCGCGTATCGCTGGTGCATCCATTCGATTTCAGGGGATGGCGCGCAATTGTACCAACAGCTGCAGAGGCGCGCCAATCGCCTCCGGGGGCGGCATGGCGGGGCAACACCATTTCCGGCGCCCGCCGCAGACGACGAAATCAGCGCCATTACGGTTCGCGGCTCCAGGATGACCGAACAGCGCGGCTGCCCACCGCGCCAGTCGCCACGAATATACACCGGACAGTTCATTCACTCGACCGGATCTCCGGCAGAAAGCGCGGCTTCAGGACGTCGCGTATGAAGGCGGCAGCGGTGCCGCGACGATGGCCCGCTTCTCCGCCGGACCCATTTTGCTGCCGACACACGTCGAACGTCGCCATGTCGTCAAACGTTTCCGAATCATTGCTGAACCCCTCTCGCAATACTGTTTTCCGCGACATCCGGGGCCAGAGGATTATGGCGTAGACACAGGACTCATATTGACCATTGGTGGTCGGCCAGAAACGGCATTGTCCGACCCGAAGGCACGCCGTGGCGGGTATTGTCTGCTCTGGGTTTTCAGCAGGCAGCAGAAACATCGATCTGCTTTGCCACGCCGCCCACATCCCTATATCTTACGATATCCGGACTCATTGACGCCCTATAAGGGTTGTATGTCCTTGAGCGCCTGGCGGGCGCTCGGATTTGGAGCGGGTCGTAGCATCGGCGGGGGCGCAAGCTTCGACCCGCTCTTTCTTTCCATCAACGGAGCGCGCCTATGTTTTGGGATTTCATCACGATCGCAGCGATCTTCGGCGCTTTCTTTTTTGTGCGAGAGGCACAAACCGTGCTCGCGAAAGCCCGCCTGTCGAACTGGCGCAGCTTCACCTTCCGGTAAACGGACAAGGAAGCGACAACTTTCCTGAAACAGGATTCTGGAGGAAGCAGGTTGCTTTTCGGCCCATGCCGCGTGCAATCGGCCTGTATTTTCCAAGCTCCTGCTGCCTTCCGGATATCCCATGATCAACCGACTTGCCGCACTGCCGGTGATTTTCCTCGTTTCACTGCCTGCGGCCGCCGGTAACTACCGGCCGGACAATGGCTGCACACTGGATTATCCGCAATCTGTGCTGAAGAATGGCAGCTTCAAGCTCGACAAGGAGAAAGGCTCCGGTTCGGAGAGCATAGCGCTCACCCCGAATATCGACGTGAGCGTCGAAAGCGGCGGCTGCGAATATTCGACGAGGACTTACCGCTTCTCGATCGTCCTGACAGCCGATGAAAATCAGACGTCAGGCATTGAATATGTGAAAGCCGTCGAGCTGCTTGCCGTGCTGGAGCGTCGCAAGGAACTGGCGCTGGATTTTTCCGGCGCCCGTAAAGCGCTCCAATCCTATATGGCGTTAGTTGTAGAGCCGAAGCTGGGAGAACAGCTGTCTATTCGCAACGACACCGAGAATCAGTTTTCAGAGAAAGTCTGCATCGATGCCGATCGCGGCGCCGAGCCACGCGTATCGCGGTGACGTTATCCAGCGGTCCCTATTAGAGACAGCCGTTTTAATTCAAACTTCGCAGTTAACCGCCTGTTAATATTTAGCTTGCCCCGCAAAGCGAATGATCTATCCTCCAGAATCACAGGGCTGCGTAGAAATGTGCAACGAGAGTTCCAGAATGCCGCCGGGTTTTGCTATTCCTGCCCTCCCCGGCCTGTTTCTTTGTTGATAGCTTGTCCATTTCACATGCCGGTAACACTGCTGCTACCCTGATCCGGCAAGGAACGTTTCTGCAGGTTTTGCGTTCATTTTGTTGCTTCTCTAGGAGGGAGATCACCATGGAAGGCGAAGGCGTAGGTTGGATTGCGGCGATCATCATCGGCGGTATCGCCGGCTGGCTCGCGGAAAAATTCATGCACAGCAATATGGGGCTGCTCATGAATATCGTTCTCGGCATTGTCGGCGCGATCGTTGCCAATTTCATTCTCGGCGTCCTGAACATCCATCCACTCGTAGGCTGGCTCGGATACCTGATCACCGGTTTCGTCGGCGCCTGCATACTTATTGCGCTCGGACGCCTTGTTCGACGCTGATTTCAATCGCGCAAAAGCCGGGACTACAGCTCCCGGCTTTTTGTTGTCTTTTGTTGCGGCGTCGCTTCAGCGGCGGCTCATCAGGCCGAAGACGTAGGCAATGCCGGCGGTTACGGCGAGTGCGAAGATCGGCTCTTCACGCACTTTCTCGCGCACACGCTCGGTCATGACAGAAGCCTCGTCGGCAACGGCGGTCTTTGCGCCCTGCCCCAAGGCAACGACGCTCTCGGAAAGCCGTGCCAAATCCTCGCGCAATGCGGTGACTTGGGCCGAAAGATCGTCTGCTGCGATTTCCGCCTTCACGCGTGCGCCCGTCGTTTGTCCGGAGGCGGTCTTGAGTTCGGCCATTGTCTGCTCCTCTTTTTGCGGATGCGGCTTCAACGACGTGAGGGCCGAAAGGTTCCCTGAACCGCTTCATTTCTTAAACGTGGTCGCCTTCCGGGACCTTCGCCGGCACCTGCTATGTTTTCGCGCGCGGACGCTTCATTTCCTTACGCGTTTGTTCTAAGGAACGTCGAAAGCTTTGCCCGTGAAAGGGCGAAATATAATGCGAGGTTTGCGTTTCGATGTTCCATTTCCTGAGAAGAGCCGCCCGGACCTGGGTCGCCAAGCTCCTGATGCTTCTCCTGGTCGCTTCATTCGGTATTTGGGGCATCTCCAGTTCGCTGCTCACTGGCAGCAGCAGCACGGCCGTCGTCACCGTCGGTGACCAGCAGGTAGACGCCACCGAATTCCGCCTTGCCTACCAGCGACAGGTCGCAAGCCTCAGCCAGCAGTTCGGCATGCGTCTGACGCCCGAGCAGGCCAAGGCCTTCGGCGTCGAGCAGCAGGTGATCGCCCAGCTCGTCGCCGGCGCCTCGCTCGACCAGCTTGCCGCCGACATGAATCTCGGCCTTTCCGAAGATCGTCTAGCCCAGCTGATCGCTGACGATCCAGCTTTCAAGGCAGTCAACGGCCAGTTTGATCGCACGCTCTTCACCTCGCGCTTGCGCAACGCCGGCATCCGTGAGGCGGACTATATCAGCGAGCGCAGCAAGGTCGCTGTGCGCAGCCAGATCGTCGATGCGGTGTCGAACGGCTTCACCGCTCCTAAGACGCTCGTCGACGCGCTGAAGCTCTACCGTCAGGAAAGCCGCGACATCGACTACTTGCTGCTGACGAACGCGAACATCGAGCCCATCAAGGCTCCGGCCGAGGATCTGCTTTCGAAGTGGTTCGACGGCGTCAAGAGCCGCTATCGCGCGCCGGAATATCGCAAGATCGCCTATCTGAAGCTCGAACCTGCCGACATTGCGGATGCCTCGACCGTCACGGACGATCAGATCCGCGAGGATTTCGACAAGCGTAAGGACAGCTATCGCACGCCGGAAACGCGCACGATCGAGCAGCTGACCTTTGCCAGCAAGGATCTGGCGACGGCTGCCGAAACGGCGCTCAAGAGCGGCACCAGCTTCGATCAGCTCGTGACCGACCAGGGCAAGACTGCAAGCGACGTGCTGCTCGGCGATTTCACCAAGGACAAGGTTCCGGACCAGGCCATCGCCGATGTCGCTTTCGCAGTCGCCAGGGACGGCGGCACGACGCCGGTCGTCGACGGTTCCTTCGGCCCAGTCATCCTCCGCGTCTCCAACATCAAGCCGGAGAGCGTCAAGAACTTCGACGAGGTGAAGGAAGACATCCGCAAGCAGTTGGCGCTCGTCAACGCGTCGCAGGAGGTAATCAACGTGCACGATCGCATCGAGGATCTGCGCGGCTCCGGCCAGACACTTGAGCAGATTGCCGAACAGCTGAAGCTGAAGGCCGTCGTGATCGACGCCGTCGATCCGAGCGGGTTGGACAAGGACGGCAACGAGGTCAAGGACCTCCCCGCGAAGCCGCAGTTGATCGGTGAAGCCTTCAAGACCGAATCCGGCATTCAGGCGCCGGCGCTGTCGCTCGGCAATGACGGTTATGTCTGGTTCGACGTGCGCGAAATCACGCCGGAGCGCGACCGACCGCTGGCCGAAGTGCGCGACAAGGCCGTGCAGGATTGGACCGCCGAACAGCAGAAGCTCGAACTTGCCAAGAAGGCCGGAGAGCTGAAGCAGGAAGCGCAGAAGGGCAAGACGCTTGCCGACATCGCAGCTCCGCTCGGAATTGCCGTCGAAAGCAAGAGCGGCATCACGCGCGGCACCGAGGATGCCGTTCTCGGCCGCGCCGGTGTGACCGCTGCCTTCACAGGCCCGGTCGATACTGTTGCAAATGCCGTTGGCGGCGATCCCGGCACGCAGATCCTGCTGAAGGTCACCAGCGTCAACACGGAGCCGACGGGTGATGTGCTGAACAATCAGGATGCGCAGATCACTGCCATGGCGAACGCTGCCGGCGACGACATTCTTGACCAGATGGTGAACCTACTGCAAACGCACTACGGTGCGTCGATCAACCAGACGCTCGCCGATCAGGCAGCCGTTCGCTAGGAGCTGTAGCGCATGACCGATCTGAAGCCGCTTCTGGCCAAGGCTGCGAGCCGCGAACCGCTGACCCGCGACGAGGCCCGCGAGGCTTTCGAAATCCTGATGTCCGGTCAGGCGACTCCTTCGCAGATCGGCGGTTTCCTGATGGCGCTGCGCGTCCGCGGCGAGACGGTCGATGAAATCGTCGGTGCTGCGACGACCATGCGATCGAAGATGCTGCGGGTGGATGCGCCTGCCGATGCGATCGATATCGTCGGCACCGGCGGTGACGGCAGCGGCACCTACAATATCTCGACGCTGGCGGCGCTGATCGTCGCCGGCGCCGGTGTTCCGGTCGCCAAGCACGGTAACCGGGCACTGAGTTCGAAATCCGGAGCCTCTGATAGCCTGGCAGCTCTGGGCGTCAAGCTTGAGATTGCGCCTGAAGTGATCACGCGCTGCATCAATGAGGCAGGCGTCGGCTTCATGTTTGCTCAGCAGCACCATTCCGCGATGCGCCATGTCGGGCCGTCCCGGGTCGAGCTCGGCACCCGGACGATCTTCAACCTGCTCGGGCCGCTGACGAACCCGGCCGGAGTGCGCCGCCAGTTGCTCGGCGTCTTTGCGCCGCAATGGGTCGTGCCGATCGCTGAGGTCATGCGCGACC
The DNA here is from genome assembly GCF_056279705.1 of Rhizobium sp. USDA 4016. Lineage (NCBI taxonomy): Bacteria > Pseudomonadati > Pseudomonadota > Alphaproteobacteria > Hyphomicrobiales > Rhizobiaceae > Rhizobium > Rhizobium sp. USDA 4016. The sequence goes on along the minus strand of NZ_JBWCCY010000004.1, from coordinate 1,905,618 downwards.
TCGGTTCGGAGAGCGTCTGGGTCGTGCATGGCGATGGCCTCGATGAGATCACCACCACCGGCAAGACCAGCGTAGCAGCGCTTGAAAACGGCAAAATCCGCACCTTCGAGCTTTCGCCGGCGGATTTCGGCGTTTCGCCCTGTGCACTTTCGGCGATCAAGGGCGGCGATGGCGTCGCCAATGCTGCTGCACTTCGCGAAGTGCTGAGCGGTGCGAAGAACGCCTATCGCGATATCGCCCTTGCCAACGCGGCTGCCTCGCTCGTCATTGCCGGCAAGGTGGAGACGATCGCCAACGGCATGAAGCTCGCGACCGAATCGCTTGATAGCGGCGCGACCGCCGTAGCCCTCGACAAACTGATCGCCGTTTCGAACGATATCGACTAGGATTGGCGGATGACCGATATCCTCAGAAAGATCGAGGCCTACAAGCGCGAGGAAGTCGCCGCCGCCAAGGCGAAGGTTTCGCTTGCCGACCTGAAGGCGATGCAGGCAGGGCAAACCGCGCCGCGCGGCTTCCACAAGGCGCTCGTTGCCAAGCGCGATGCCGGACACTACGGCCTGATCGCCGAGATCAAGAAGGCAAGCCCCTCCAAGGGCCTCATCCGCCCGGATTTCGATCCGCCGGCGCTCGCCAAAGCCTATGAAGCCGGCGGTGCCGCGTGCCTATCCGTCTTGACCGACACACCAAGCTTTCAAGGCGCGCCGGAGTTCCTGACGGCTGCACGCGAAGCCTGCGCCCTTCCGGCGCTGCGCAAGGATTTCATGTTCGAGACCTACCAGGTGCACGAGGCACGCGCCTGGGGCGCGGATTGCATTCTGCTGATCATGGCCTCGCTTTCCGATGACGAGGCTGAACGACTGCAGGATGAAGCCCTTACGCTCGACATGGGCGTGCTGGTCGAGGTGCATGACGCCGCAGAAATGGAGCGGGCGCTGAAGCTCTCCTCACCGCTCGTCGGCATCAACAACCGCAACCTGCGTACCTTCGAGGTCAGCCTGAACGTCAGCGAAGAGCTTTCGGCGATGGTGCCGGACGATCGCCTGCTGGTCGGCGAGAGCGGCATCTTCACCCATGCCGACTGCAAGCGGCTGCGGGCGGCCGGCATCAACACCTTCCTCGTCGGAGAAAGCCTGATGCGCCAGGATGACGTGACGGCTGCGACCCGCGCTCTGCTCTTCGGCGAAGCGGCAATCGCGGCGGAATAACATGAGCGGCGAGAAGCCAGGACTTACCCATATAGCCGCCTCCGGTGAGGCCCACATGGTCGATGTCGGCGGCAAGGCCGATACGGTTCGCATTGCAACCGCGGAAGGCCATGTGAAGATGGCGGTAGAAACGCTGCGACTGATCCGTGAAGGAAACGCGAAGAAGGGCGACGTCATCGGCACGGCGCGGCTGGCCGGCATCATGGCGGCCAAGCAGACGTCCAGCCTTATCCCGCTCTGTCATCCCCTAATGCTCACGAAGGTGAGCGTCGAGATCGAGGAGGATGTCGCCCTGCCCGGCCTGCGCGTCATCGCGACCGCCAAGCTCACCGGCAAGACAGGCGTCGAGATGGAAGCGCTAACCGCCGTGTCCGTCGCCTGCCTGACGATCTACGACATGGCTAAGGCCGCCGACAAGGCGATGGAGATCGGCGGCATCCGGCTGCTCGAAAAATCGGGCGGCAAATCCGGCGACTTCCGCCATCCGGAGGCTGGCCGATGAGCCTCCTTCCGGTCGCCGAGGCGCAAGGCAGGTTGCTTGGGCGCGCCAAGCCGATTTCCGATGTCGAGACCGTTTCGCTTGCCGACGGCGATCAGCGCGTGCTCGCGGCCGACTTGACGGCGCGGCTGACGCAGCCGCCCTTCAATGCGTCTGCGATGGACGGCTACGCGCTGCGCCGCGAGGATGCACCGGAACCCGGCGCTGAACTCAAGCTCATCGGCACATCTGCGGCAGGACACGCTTTCGATGGCACCGTGGGCAAGGGCGAAACGGTCCGCATCTTCACGGGCGCGCCGGTTCCCTCCGGCGCCGACAGCGTCCTGCTGCAGGAGGACGCTCAGAAAATCGATGGAGGCATCCGAACGAAATATCCCATCCGCCAGGGCCAGCATATCCGTCTCCGGGGGCAGGATTTTAATGAAAACGAGGGGGTGCTCTCCGCCGGCACCGTCATGGATTTCACGCGACTGACAGTGGCCGCCGCGATGAACCATGCCTCGATCGACGTGCTGCGCAAGCCGCTTGTGGCGATCCTTGCAACCGGCGACGAACTACTGACGCCAGGAAGCGACCTGGGGCCCTCGCAGATCGTTGCGTCGAACACGTTCGGTATCGCGGCGTTGGTGCACAAGGCCGGCGGCGACGTGCTCGATCTCGGTATCGTGCCCGACGACAAGGTTGCTATCACGGCAGCGGTCCGCAGGGCACAGGCCGCCGGTGCCGATGTCATCATAACGCTCGGCGGCGCCTCCGTCGGCGACCACGACCTCGTGCAGGCCACACTGGTTGCGGCGGGCATGACACTCGATTTCTGGAAGATTGCCATGCGGCCGGGCAAGCCGCTGATGGTCGGCAGCCTCGGAAGTACGCACGTGCTCGGTCTGCCGGGCAATCCGGTATCGAGCCTCGTCTGCGCCTTGCTGTTCCTCGAGCCGCTGGTCCGCAAGCTCGCCTCGCTGCCGCCGGTCAAGCGCGACGCCATGGTGGAGGCGGCTGTCACCCTTGCCTCCAACGATCAGCGCCAGGACTATGTGCGGGCGAAGCTCGCCAAGTCCTCCTCCGGCAAGTGGCTGGCGGAGCCGTTCGACAAGCAGGATTCGTCGATGATGAAGGTCTTCGCCCACGCCGACTGCCTGATCATCCGCCCGCCCCATGCGCCGCAGCTTCCGGCGGGATCCCCCTGCCCGGTGATGCTGCTCCGGCCTGAGCTTCTCGGCTGACTTATGGCAGAAGTGCGATCCGTCGCGACCCCGCTGATCTAAAGCGAATACACCCCGCTCACATTCTCCATCTCCCCCCCGAAGTCTGCGACCGCGTATGTCGTCACCAGTCGAAGCCGCTCGCGGGGCAAAGGCGCCCTGCCCGGGTCGCCGATCAGGACGTCGATGCCAGCGGCGCGGCAGCGGGCGAGGAACGGCAGGACGCGGCTTGCAAGCCTTGCATCGTAGAATACGTCGCCCGCCAGGATGACATCGCAAGCGGGAGGCGAAGCGTCGAGGATATCAGCTTGAAGCGTTTCGATCTTGGTACCATTAGTAGCAGCGTTGAGGTCTATCGCGGCAATCGCATGAATATCGATGTCAATCGCGGTGACATGGGCAGCACCTGCATTCGCAGCAGCAATAGCGACCAGGCCCGAGCCTGAACCGAGATCGAGGACATGGCGGTCGCTGACGGTCTGGGGCTGCGAGAGGATATGGCGGGCGAGCACCGCTCCGCCAGCCCAATGATAAGCCCAGTACGGCGCGGTGGAACCCGCGCGGTCAAGCCTTGTCAGTCGCCCCAGCCCGCTTCCCGAATGTGCTGTATAGAGCATTATCTCGGGAACTGACGGCACAGGCTGAAGGCGGAGGTTCTTGCGAATGAAATCTGCCGCTGCAAGATATTGCGGGCTGTCTTTGCCTGTCATTGGCGGCGCCTCCATGTCCACCGGCGCCCGCGGAATCAGTAGTTCTTCATGGCAAGGTGCGGCATGCCCCCGTCGAGAAATTCATCGCCGAACGCAGTAAACCCGAACTTCTCATAGAGCGCGATCTTGTCGCTTTGAGCCGTCAGGTAAAAGCGGTTGCCGCGTGCCGTGTGATGCGCCTCCATCCCAAAGCGGATCATCGCGCTTGCAATGCCATGGCCGCGCCACTGCGCTCCGACGGCCACGCGCCCGATCTTCACGTGATCGTCGAGATAGACGACCCGAAGCGTGCCCGCAACTTCGCCGGCCTGGATGGCGACGATGTGGTGGGCGCTTAAGTCGGCTTCATCGAATTCCTCATCGGCAGGCACATTCTGCTCACCGATGAAGACGGAGCGACGCAACTTGAAAGCTTCGTTGCACAAGGTGCTGAAGAGCGGAACGGATAAAATCACGATCTCTGTCATGGCTGCCTCCTCGGAGAGCATAAACGGAAGGCGCCAATTGTCAGTCCGTCTCTCAACCCTGCTTCTTCTTAGCGAACTTGCCCTTCGGCGCGAAGCCACCCTTGCCTTCGAATTTAGGTTTTCCCGCTGGTTTTCCCCAAGGCTTGGCGTCGCGTTTCTCACTGTGATCGCCGGTTGCGGGAGCTGTCTTACCCTTGAAATCCTTTTTGAAATTGCCTTTAGGGCGATCGTCATAGGATGTCTCGTCACGCCGCTCGCCGAACGTCTTCTTGCCGGCATAAGGCTTCGCAGCAACCGGACGGCTGAAATCCGGGGTGCCGTTCAGACGCGTCACGCGGATGCCGCGCTCCATCGTCTTGTTCGGCCCGACCGCTTGCAGGAAAGCTTCGGCGCTATCGGCAGAAATTTCCACATAGGTCTCTTCCGGCTGCATCTTGATCGCACCGATCTCCCGTTTCGTCAGATTGCCGTTGCGGCAGAGCATCGGGATCAGCCAGCGCGGTTCGGCATTCTGCTTGCGGCCGACGGAAACCGAGAACCAGACGCTCGGACCAAAGTCGTCACGCGGGCCCTTCTGGCTCGGCTCCCGCGGCTCAAAGGCATTATCGCGGCGCTGACGCTTGCGGTCGCCCTCGATCGAGACTTCGATCAGATCTTCCGGCGCCGATTGATTGGAGCGATAGAGGCGCACGAAGGCCGCGGCAAGCTTCTCTGCGCCGTGATTTGCAATGAGCTGGCCGACCAGTGCTTGATCTTCGTCGCGCCCGGCCTCGCTGAGGATCGGGTCGGCAAGCAGGCGCTCGTCGTCGCGGCGCATCACATCTTCGGCCGACGGCGGAAGAGCCCAGGTGGCGGCAATCCCGGCGGCATCGAGAATGCGCTCGGCCTTACGGCGGGCATTGAGAGGCACGATCAGTGCGCTGACGCCCTTGCGCCCTGCCCGGCCGGTGCGGCCACTGCGATGCAGCAGCGTTTCCGGATTGGTCGGCAGGTCGGCATGGATGACGAGGTCGAGGCCCGGAAGGTCTATGCCGCGGGCGGCGACATCCGTTGCGATGCAGACGCGGGCGCGGCCGTCGCGCATCGCCTGCAGGGCGTGCGTCCGCTCGTTCTGCGTCAGTTCGCCGGAGAGTGCTACGACTGCGAAATTGCGGTTGTTGAAGCGGGCCGTCAGATGATTGACCGCAGCGCGCGTCGAACAGAAGACAATGGCGTTGGTCGCCTCATAGTAGCGCAGGACATTGATGATCGCATTTTCGCGGTCAGCCGGCGCAGCGGCAAGCGCGCGGTATTCGATATCGACATGCTGCTTCTCTTCGGTCTGCGTCGAAATACGCACGGCGTCGCGCTGGTAGCTCTTGGCGAGCTTGGCGATGGCGGAGGAAACAGTTGCCGAGAACATCAGCGTCCGGCGGTCGTCGGGTGCCGCTTCGAGGATGAACTCCAGATCTTCACGAAAGCCGAGGTCGAGCATCTCGTCCGCCTCGTCGAGCACGACGGCCTTTAATGCGGACATATCGAGAGCTTTGCGGCGGATATGGTCGCAAAGACGTCCGGGGGTGCCGACGACGATATGAGCGCCGCGTTCCAGTGCACGGCGCTCGCTGCGGATATCCATACCGCCGACGCAGCTGACGATCAGCGCACCGGTCATCTCGTACAGCCACTCGAGCTCGCGCTTCACCTGCAAGGCAAGTTCGCGGGTCGGCGCGATCACAAGCGCCAGCGGTTCGGCGGCGGGTGCAAAGCGCTCCTCGCCTTCGAGCAGCGTCGGCGCGAGCGCAAGGCCGAAGGCGACGGTCTTGCCCGAGCCGGTTTGCGCCGAAACCAGCGCATCCGAAGCGACAAGTGCCGGATCGAGCATGGCTTTCTGAACGGGGGTCAGCGCTGCATAGCCGCGCTTTGCCAACGCCTTGGCGATCGCCGGGACGACGCTGTTGAGATCTGTCATCTGTCTGTCTTTCGGAATATCGGGCGCAGAAGCGCCGTGGCCGGAACCTGCCGGCAGAACGGTTGGCGCGTTCCTACCCGCTAAGACGGCAAATGTCAAAGCGGCAATGTCAGCCGGCGCAGCGCCACAGCCAGACGTCAATGCTGCCGGAGCGGCCGCGGATTTTCGTCTCCAGCGGACCTTCGAGCGGACCGGCCGGCAACGGGCCGGCGCCGGCGGATGCTGCGCGGACAAGTGCCGCGCTGAAGGCGACCTCAGCGCCGCGACTGGCCGCAACTTCCATCAGGCGGCTGGCGACATTGACGGTGTCGCCGGTCGCGGTGATCTGCTGGCGATCGCCGGTGCCGAGCCGCGAGGCGACGACAGGTCCGCAATGGGCGCCGATCTTGAAGCCGATCTTCCGTCCCCCTTGGAGAGCTGTGTGCGAATCGAGCCAGGAGCGCATGCGATCTGCGAGCGCCAGCGCGCAGGCGGCGGCGCGCGAAGCGTCGTCTTCGGCCGGGTGCGGCAGCCCGAACAGGATCATCGCACCGTCCCCCATGAAGCTCGTGATCGCGCCGCCATGTGCCCGCGCCTCCTGATCGGCTATCTCGAAAAAGCCGCTCAGGACCTCGCGCACGGTTACCGCTCCGACCGCTTCACTAAGCCCGGTAAAGCCCGAGAGATCGATGAAGACCACCGCAGCATCCTGCCGGACTGGCTCGGCAAGGAAGGATGGATCGCGTGCGAGCCATTCTCCAAGGCCGGGTGCTTCGATGCGTTGCAGGAGCTCGCTTTGGGCAGCGAAATGGCGCGCCTGGCGGCGTCCGAGAAGGAGTTGCGCTGCGCCGAAGATGAGAACCGGAGGCAACGCGGCGGCGATCGGCAACGCTGCGCTCAGCCAATAGCCTGCCTTGAACATGGCAAGATTGATGGTCGCCCAGACCACAAAAACGAGAGCGATCAAGATGAAACCGATCAGGCTGCGCCGCCAGGCTATCAGGCCGACGAGCGCAAGCGGCAGAAGCACCGCGACCGTGGCGTCAAGCCGGCGGATATTATGATCGCGGACGATGCTGTCTCCGGCGATCAGATGCGCGATCGCGGTCGAAATGACCTCGACCCCGGGGAGAACCGGGTCGAAAGGCGTTGGAAAAACGTCGCCACCGGCCGTGACGGTTGCGCCGATAACGACGACGCGGTTCTCGATTGCGTCTGCAGGCACCTTGCCATCGAGCGCATCCATCAGGCTGAAAGTCGGGATCGTCCGACGCGGGCCGTAGAAGGTAAGCGGCAGGCGCTGACCAGTATCGGTCGGAATATGCCTGTCGGCAAAGGAGATGCTGCCCGGCTGGAAGGCCGGATCGCGATCGAGCGCCAGCGACGCCGCGCGTAGCGGAAACGATGGATCCACACGCCCGGCGCTGCGCGAGATCAGCGGAATGAAGCGGGGGACGCCCGTCTCATCCGTTGCGACATTAACGACGCCGGTAGCGGCGATATCGGAAAAACGCTTGAGAGGAAGGAGCAGGCTATCGGCGACGGGAATGCCTGAAAGCGGATCGTTCGGATCGCTCGTCACCATCTGTTTGCTTTCCGGAAAGACGGCGGCAGCCGCGATGACGGAGGGCACAAGCCTGAGGGCCGATGCAAGTGCGCCATCGCCTTCCTCGGTGCCGGGATCGAGCAAGAGCAAATCAAGTGCGATCGTCTTCGGCCTCGACGCGGCAACGGCGGTGATTGCGCGGGCAAGCGTTGCGCGATCGATGGGAAAACCGTGCGAAGCTGCGGTGCGGTCGTCTATCGCAATGATCGCGACGGCAGGCGGCGGCGTCTTGCCGCCGATCAGCACGCTTCGAATATCGGTCAGCGAAGCTTCCATCCGGTCGAGGAATCCGGCGCTGCCAGCCAGATGCAGGGAGCCCAGAAAGCCTCCCCAGAGTGCGGACAGAAGAAGGGCTGCAGTGATCAGAAATCGCTGGCGCGGCATGAGGGTTCTACTGGCCGAGGCGGGCAAGCAGGGCGGCGGCGCGGGCGGCCGGCCAGCGGCGCACCTCAAGCGCGCCTGTGCCGCTCACAACATCGACGCCCTCGCCGGGGCCGAGCACCACGGGATCGCCCGCAGGACGGCGCACGGCAACGGAGCCTTGGACCACAAGCACGGAGGTCCGGCCGCCTGCAACGTCGACGGCCCATTGCGTGCCGCGCACGGCAGCGATTGCCTGCGGCGTCACCACCTGAAAGCCACCTGTGTGGCGAGCGTCGTCGACATCGACCAGGATTGCCTTGCCACGCAGCGACACAACATCGGGGCTGCCATCGCGGTTGCGGTCATTCAGCCTGAAGGCGGCACCCGCCTCGGCCGTCACCGTTACCCCGTTCGGGCAGCGGAGAACCTCACGCCCGCCCGCCGCATTCTCGACAGTGCAGCCGCCCGTTTGGGCAAGTGCTGCGCCCGCCGGCAGCAGAAATGCCGCAAGGGCGGTTGCGGTAGAACCGCACAGGAATGCTGAGATTACGCTCATGATAGGTCCCCACCTCGCGCAAGCACCCCACACCGGCATGGTGTTCGCCATGCGGTCAATTGCTTGTCCCGGCACCGTCACCATAAAACAAAACAAGGGTTTCGTATGCAGAAAAGCGCAGACTGGCAAGGCCGGCCGGCCTTATGCGCCAGAGGTTTCGATAGAGGGTCCGGTGTAACGGGCTCTTGGACGGATGAGATGGCCGCTCTCGACCTGTTCCATCGCATGCGCCAGCCATCCGCAGCTGCGGGCGAGCGCGAAGATGACGAGCGGCGCATCCCGTGGAAGCTCGAAGTGTTCCGCCATTGCCGTCAGTGCGAAATCGATGTTGACGCGCTCGCCGATCATCGCTTCGCCGGCCACTTGGATTTCGAGGAAAATCCCCGTTGGCGTGATATGCGCAAGCAGAGCTTCGGCGCGGATATCGCCGTCTGGATAGAGCGGATGACCGAAGGCCGGAAGCCGGCTGCCCTGCGCCAGGATGCGGCGGATGGCTTCCTTGGCGCCGATGCGCCTAGCCGTCTCGGAAAGCGTTGCCACGGCCTCCCAAGCGCCGCCGTGCAGCGGACCTGTCAGCGTTGCAAGTCCGGAAAGCACCGATGCGGAAAGGGTCGCGCCCGCGGAAGCCGTGACGCGTGTGGCGAAGGCCGACGCATTGAGTTCGTGATCGGCAAGCAGCACTAAGGCGCGGCGCACCGCATCGCTGGCTTCTGGCCGGCGCCAGCTTTTTGCAAGGCGCCGATGGAGAGGCTGGTCCGATGCGCCTGGCGCGAGCGCGGAAGTGATCGTCGTCATGATATCTTGCGCTTCGGCTCGCAACGCCGGGAGCGAACGGCCGAGGCTCGGCAGGTCCTGAGGCACGCGGGCGGCGAGCGCCGAGAAAGCGGCAGCCACGGACGGAACGGATGACACGCTCCCGCCGGCGGCGATGTTGATAGGCGTACCTTTGTTCCAAAGCAGTGCCGCCGTTTCTTCAAGCGTTGCATATTCGGAAAGTTTGGCGGCATCAACTCCGCGATAGTAGAGATGCCCATTGACGACGGTTGAAACCGCTGACGGAAGAACCGGATCGCCCCACTGTATCGCCTCCGCTGCGACAGTCTCGATCTTCCGCCGGCCTGCATGGCGCTCGGCAAGCCGGGTGACGTCAGCGGTGTAATAGAGGCTGCGGCGCGGGTCGGATGGATCGGGTTTGGCGCGAATGCGTCCCCGGCTGACATTGGCATAAAGCGTCTGCGGCTTGGTACCGAGACGGTTCAGCGCTTCCTCTGCAGTCAACCAGGACATTGAGCCTCATATTGATCAATTTCATCAAGATTGACGTCAATCAATCTAGGACCGATCTTCTTTTCCGTAAAGGAGAAATGCCTATGAAAAACGGTTTGGAAGATGTGATTGCCGCGGAGACCCGGCTTTCGGATGTCGACGGTCCGGCCGGCCGGCTGATCATCCGCGGCGTGTCGCTCGACGACCTCGTTGCGGACGGCACCTATGAAAGCGTCGCGGCGCTGCTGCTCGACGGATTGATGGAAGCGCACGTCAATGCCGAGGGTTTGAAAGACCGGCTCGGAGCGGCACGCGCAGAAGTCTACGCGCATGTCGTGGCCGACGCCACCCTCCTCGCCCTGCCACCGTTCGATGCGATGCGGGCACTGATTGCGCGACTGCCGGACGGCGAGGATTTCGAAACGGCGTTCAGGCTCCTTGCGGCCCCCGCCGTGTTCCTGCCGGCGGTTCTGCGGATGCAGCGCAGAGAAGCGCCTGTTCCGCCGGAGGCCTCAATATCGCAAGCCGCAGACATCCTACGCATGATGACGGGCAGGCTGCCGAGCGTCGAACAAACGGCTGCGCTCGACGCCTATCTGGTGACGATCTCCGATCACGGGTTGAACGCCTCGACCTTCGCATCGCGGGTGATCGCCTCGACGCATGCCGGCCTCACGTCATCAGTGCTCGCGGCGATCAGCGCGCTGAAAGGTCCGCTGCATGGCGGCGCGCCGGGACCGGTTCTCGACATGCTTGATGCGATCGGCGCCGAAAGCCATGCAAAGACCTGGCTCGCGGCTGCCCTCGGCCGCGGCGAGAGGCTGATGGGCTTCGGCCATCGCATCTATCGCGTCCGTGACCCGCGGGCCGACGCCTTGAAAAATGCGCTGAAGCCGCTTGTCGCAACCGGCCAGGTCGATCGGTCGCGGATCACTCTGGCCGAGGCGATCGAAAAGGCGGCGCTCGCAATGCTTAAGGAACGCAAGCCGGATCGTCCCTTGGACGTGAACGTCGAATTCTATACGGCGTTGCTTCTGGAATCGCTCGGCTTCCCGCGCGAGGCCTTCACCGGCGTCTTTGCGATCGGCCGCACCGTCGGCTGGATTGCGCATGCGCGCGAGCAGCTGCTCGAAGGCCGGTTGATCAGACCGAAGTCTGTCTATGTCGGGCCTTTTCCGATCGCCGCATGAACAGAGTTCCGGCGGCAGGTTCGCGCCTGTCGCCGGATCTGAAAGCTTCTACTCGGCAAAGTCGATACCGAGAAAACCGCCCGACTGCCAGGCCGCCAAAGGCTGGCATAGATGCCGCCCCGCGCAAGCAGGTCCTCGTGACGACTCCTCCGCAATGCGTCCATCGTCGAGAACGACAATCCGCCCGTCGTGTTTCAGAGGCGAAATTAGACCAGCCGACTCTGCTCGGTTGCGGCTTCGATGAAGCTTGCGAAGAGCGGATGCGGGTCGAGCGGGCGGGACTTGAGTTCCGGGTGATACTGGACGCCGATGAACCAGGGGTGATCCGGATACTCGATCGTTTCCGGCAAGACACCGTCCGGTGACATGCCGGAGAAGACGAGGCCGCAGTTTTCCAGGCGGTCCTTGTAGTCGACGTTGACTTCGTAGCGGTGGCGATGGCGCTCGGAAATGTCTGTCGAGCCATAGATTTCGGAAATCTTCGTGCCCTTCTTAAGCGACGCCTTGTAGGCGCCGAGGCGCATCGTGCCGCCCAGATCACCGGAAGCCGTGCGCTTCTCCAGCGCATTGCCCTTGATCCACTCGGTCATCAGACCAACGACCGGCTCCTTGGTGGGGCCGAACTCGGTGGAGGAGGCATTCTCGACGTCAGCAAGGTTGCGTGCTGCTTCGATGACCGCCATCTGCATGCCGAAGCAGATGCCGAAATACGGCACCTTGCGCTCGCGGGCGAAGCGGGCCGCATGGATCTTGCCTTCCGAGCCGCGCTCCCCAAAGCCGCCGGGAACGAGAATGCCGTGGACCTTTTCGAGGTACGGCGCCGGATCTTCCTTTTCGAATATCTCCGACTCGATCCATTCGAGATTGACCTTAACGCGATTGGCGATGCCGCCGTGATGCAGCGCCTCGATCAGCGACTTATAGGCATCCTTGAGACCTGTATACTTGCCGACGATCGCGATCGTGACTTCGCCTTCCGGCGTGCGGATGCGGTTGCAGACGTCTTCCCACGGTTCAAGACGCGGCTTTGGCGCCGGCTCGATGCCGAAGGCGGCGAGCACTTCGCTATCGAGGCCTTCCTTGTGATAGGCCATCGGCACATCGTAAATGTTGGCGACGTCGAGCGCCTGGATGACGGCGGACGGACGTACGTTGCAAAAGAGCGAGAGCTTGCGGCGCTCGGCTTCAGGAATTTCGCGGTCGGCGCGCACCAGCAGGATATCCGGGTGAATGCCGAGCGCCTGCAGTTCCTTCACGGAATGCTGCGTCGGCTTGGTCTTCAACTCGCCGGCAGCCGGAATGTAGGGCATCAGCGTCAGGTGGACGTAGATCGCAGTGCCGCGCGGCAGGTCGTTGCCGAGCTGGCGGATCGCTTCCATGAAGGGCATCGCCTCGATATCGCCGACCGTGCCGCCGATCTCGCAGATGACGAAGTCGTAGTCGTCATTTCCCTCGACCACGAAATCCTTGATCTCGTTGGTGACGTGCGGAATGACCTGGACGGTCGCGCCGAGATAGTCGCCGCGGCGTTCCTTGTCGATGATGTTCTTGTAGATGCGGCCGGTGGTGATGTTGTCGGTCTTGGTCGCCGAACGCCCGGTGAAGCGCTCGTAGTGGCCGAGATCGAGGTCGGTTTCCGCGCCGTCGTCGGTGACGAAGACTTCGCCGTGCTGGGTTGGGCTCATGGTGCCCGGATCCACGTTCAGATAGGGGTCGAGTTTGCGAAGCCGCACCCGATAACCACGGGCCTGTAACAACGCTCCGAGAGCCGCAGCCGCAATTCCCTTGCCGAGAGAGGAAACCACGCCGCCAGTGATGAATACGTATCGCGCCATGGGAGTCACCGGATACCTTTTCAAAAACGATTCCACCAGCCCAAAAATTCTTTTCCAGAACTTTTGGTGCCAGCTTGGAATCTGAATAAAAGAAAACCGGCAGACCCAGGGGCCTGCCGGCGGTTTATTTGGTTGACCGGGTTATTGTCCCGTTGGGACGCCGGTTCCGTTTTGTGCCGGGGCCGGAGTCGCAGGCGTTGCCGGGGCCGGCTGCGTCGCAGGTGCGGTCGCCGTCGGCGCCTGAGCGCCGGGAGCGGCTGCGCCGCCGTTCGGAACGCCGTTGCCGGCAGGCTGGTTCGCGGGCTGCTGCGGAGTGCCGCCGCCGAGCGAATCGAGTATGCCGTTGCCCTGCCCGCTCGTTGCCGGGATGCGGTCGAGAATATCGGTCGGGCTGCCCTCATAGCGCGTCAGGATGCCGAGGCCGAGCGAGGTGATGAAGAACAGCGCTGCAAGGATCGCAGTCGTACGCGTCAGCGCATTGGCCGTTCCGCGCGCCGACATGAAGCCGGAACCGCCGCCGATGCCAAGGCCGCCGCCTTCCGAGCGCTGGATGAGCACGACGCCGACAAGCGCCAGCACGATCATGAGGTGGATGACAATCAATACTGTCTGCATGGGTCCAGTCCTGCCCGCATGCGGCGGGCATCGAATAAAATCTGGCGCTGTTTACATGAGGTGATCCGCTATTCCAAGCCCTTCGGCCCAGAATATATATGGCATCACGCGAGCAGCGCTTCGTATGCGCCGTAGATGGCGAGGAAATCGGATGCTTTCAAGCTAGCGCCGCCAATCAACGCGCCGTCGACGTTGGCGATGCCCATCAGTTCCTTGGCATTGCCGGGCTTGACGGAGCCGCCATAGAGAATACGGACTTTCCCGCCATTGGCGCCGAAACGGGCGACGAGTTCCGAACGCATGAAGGCATGCGCCTTCTCGACGTCCTGCACCGTCGGCGTGAGGCCGGTGCCGATCGCCCAGACAGGTTCGTAGGCGATCACGGTGTTTTCCGGCGTCGCGATGTCTGGAACGGAGGCGGAAAGCTGTCGCTTGAGAATGTCAAGGGTCTGCCCGGCCTTGCGCTGGTTCGCCGTCTCGCCGATGCAGATGATGGCGGTGAGATCGGCAGCGAAGGCAGCCTCGGCCTTGGCGCGGACGAGATGGTCGGTCTCGGCATGGTCCGTCCGGCGCTCCGAATGGCCGACGATCACATAGGTTCCGAAGCAATCGGCGATCATCTCGGCTGAGATATCGCCGGTATGCGCGCCCGACGGGCTCTGATGGCAATCCTGCGCACCGATCGCAAGCGGGCTGTCGGTGCAGAGCGCGGTCGCGACATAAAGCAGCGTCGCGGGCGGGCAGATGAGCGCCTCGACCTTCTTGGCGAGGGGCGAATTCACGCCTTCCGCAATCGCCTTGACCTGATCGAGGGAGGCGCGCGTGCCGTTCATTTTCCAGTTTCCCGCCACGAGCGGGCGCACGTCAGGTGTCATGCCAGCCTTCCCAAATTTTTCCGTATTGAGCGGCCTTAGCAAAAGCATTCGGCATTGAAAAGCTTTTGAACCTTCACGTAACGGAAATAAGGCCGATTTGCCGCGCAAATCCTTAAAATTTGGCGGCGCAACTGTCTAAGAAGCGAGAATCCAGTTCAAAACCCTCCGCCAATCGATCATGCGGATCGGCGTGCCGTGGTTGCCGTTTTGAAAAAGCGTGAAATGGGCAGGGTATTTCGCCTCATGAAGTTTTTCGAAGAAAGCCTGCTGTCCGGCAGCGGCATAGACCGGATCGCGGCTGCCATGGACGAACCAAAGGGGCAGCTTCGCCTTGTAGAACGCGCTCTTTGTGAAGTCCGGATCCGTGACGCCGCTCATGACGACCATGCCCTTCAGCCATTTGACACTGCCCGCATCGCGCGCAATGCCCCAGCAGACCTGGCTGCCCATGGAAGCACAGGAAAGGATCACCGGGCGGCCGCCGGATTTCTCGCTCGCATAGCGGATCAGCCCGGCGATGTCTGCCACGCCCTCGCCGTCGAACGTGCGCACTGTCGGCGAATAATAGACGCCGCCATTGGCCACGGCCAGGTTCTTGAGCCGATTAAAATTGCCGCCGAAGCTGTAGTCGTTGACGCCGAGCCGCCGGTCGCCGTCGCGCCCGTGGATAAAGATCACGGTGAATTGCGCATTGTCTGTCGGTCCCACCCTGGTGAGATCCACCCTGCGGCCATTGAGCGACAGTGTTTCGTCCTGCTGCTGCCTGCGGACAGCGAGCGACACGTATTTCTGACGCGCGCGCTTTTGCGGGATCTGGTCGCGACCGTTGATGTCGCGCATCTCGTCATATTCGACGGCTTCGAAGGCGCCGCCATCGGCGGTTTGCAACACGTTCTGTCTGGAGAAAAGTTCGTCCTTGTAAGGCGGCAGCGTGTCGGCTGCGGCGCTGCCGATTCCGGCGGACAGGAAAAAGGTCGCAATTGCGGCGATAATCATGCAATGACTTGTGGACATTCTCATGCGGGCGGTTTCCTAACACATCATGCCGCTTGCCATTCTAGGCCCGGCAACGCAAACCAATTCCATAGAATTCCGCCAAATCGGGCGGCGTCGCGTAACGAGACGCTTTCTGGCAGAATCTGCCTGATTCGCTAACGTGACATCAAATGCGGTGATTTTGGGTCTGGCCCTAAGCGTACGTGCGGCCCAAGACAGGATTGAAGATCTGAACGACTCCATGGATGACAGCAACGACCTCTTTTCCGGAATGCCCCTGATGCCGAAGCAGGAGGCGGCCGCAAAGCCTGCCGAAAGGCCTGCTGCGACGGCCCCTGCGTTGCGCCCTGCCCCGGCAGCCTCGGGCCCGGACGACTACGGCGCGTCCTCCATCCGGGTTCTCGAAGGCTTGGAACCGGTGCGCATGCGCCCCGGCATGTATATCGGCGGCACGGACGAAAAGGCGCTGCACCACCTCTTTGCCGAAGTCATCGACAACTCGATGGACGAAGCGGTCGCCGGCCATGCAAATTTTATCGAGGTGCATCTCGACATCCAGGGCTATCTGACGGTCAGTGATAATGGCCGCGGCATCCCCGTCGAGAACCATCCCCAGGTTCCGGGCAAATCGACGCTCGAAGTCATCATGACCAAGCTCCATGCCGGCGGCAAGTTCGACGGCAAGGCTTACGAGACCTCGGGCGGTCTGCACGGCGTCGGCGTTTCGGTCGTCAACGCGCTGTCGGATTATCTCGAGGTTGAAGTGGCGCGAAACCGCAAGCTCTATCGCCAGCGTTTTTCGCGCGGCATGCCGCAGGGCGGTCTCGAGGAGCTAGGCGATGTGCATAACCGCCGCGGCACCCGCGTGCGCTTCCATCCCGATCCGCAGATTTTCGGCGACCATGCGAAATTCGATGCCGGGCGCGTCTTCCGCATGGCACGCTCGAAAGCCTATCTTTTCGGCGGCGTCGAAATCCGCTGGAGTTGCGATGAAGGCGTGCTCCCGGAAGGCTCGGAAATCCCGGATAGGGCAGTCTTCCACTTCCCCGGCGGGCTGAAAGACTACCTGCAGGCGACGATGGGCAAGGAGTTCACCGTCACCCGCGAAATCTTCGCCGGCAAGACAGAGAAAGCAAGCGGCCATGGTTCGCTCGAATGGGCGATCACCTGGTACGGCGGCGACCAGCAGATCCACTCCTATTGCAACACCATTCCGACGCCAGAGGGCGGCACGCATGAGGCAGGCCTGCGCATCGCGCTGACCAAGGGGCTGAAGGCCTATGCCGACCTGACGCAGAACAAGCGCGCAGCGCAGATCACCACCGACGATGTGATGATTTCCGCCGTCGGCATGCTGTCGGTTTTCATCCGCGAGCCGGAATTCGTCGGCCAGACCAAGGACAGGCTTGCGACCGTCGAGGCGCAGCGCATCGTCGAGAACGCGCTTCGCGATCCCTTCGATCATTACCTGGCGGACAATCCCAACGAGGCCGAAAAGCTGCTCGACTGGGTAATCGAGCGCGCCGAAGAGCGTCTGCGCCGCCGCAAGGAAAAGGAAGTCAACCGCAAGACGGCCGTGCGCAAATTGCGCCTTCCGGGCAAATTAGCCGATTGTGCGCAGAACACCGCTCAGGGCGCCGAACTCTTCATCGTCGAAGGCGACTCGGCAGGCGGTTCCGCCAAGCAGGCGCGCAACCGCGCCAATCAGGCGATCCTGCCTTTGCGCGGCAAGATCCTGAACGTTGCGAGCGCCGGCCGCGAAAAGCTCGGCGCCAACCAGCAGCTTGCGGATCTCGTTCAGGCTCTCGGCTGTGGTACCCGTTCCAAATATCGCGAGGAAGACCTGCGCTACGAGCGCATCGTCGTGATGACCGATGCCGATGTCGACGGCGCCCACATCGCGTCATTGCTGATCACTTTCTTCTATCAGGAGATGCCCGAGCTCGTGCGCGGCGGCCACCTGTTCCTTGCCGTGCCTCCGCTCTACAAGATCACCCAGGGTGCCAAGTCCGCCTATGCGCGCGACGACGCCCACCGGCAGGAGCTGATGGAAACGGAATTCAAGGGCAAGGCGAAGATCGAGATCAGCCGCTTCAAGGGTCTCGGCGAAATGCTGCCCGCGCAACTCAAGGAAACGACCATGGATCCGAGCAAGCGCACGCTGCTGCGCGTGGTGATCGATGAGGTCGATTTCGAAGGAACCCGCACCGCGGTCGACGACCTGATGGGCACCAAGCCGGATGCGCGCTTCCGCTTCATTCAGGAACGTGCTGCCTTTGCCGAAAATCTCGATATTTGAGCTTCCGCTATTTCACGGAACTGACGAAGAACCGTAACAACTCCGTCAAATAACCGGTGCATGAGAAGCGCCGCGAGCGGCGCGCCGTTCCTTCGGGGATTGGCCGCGCGGTTCGTTCCGCTCATCACCCCTTGCCAGCCGGATGTTTGCCATGATCAAGCGTTTTCTCGCGACTGCCGCTTTTGCGCTCCTGTCCAGCGCCGCCACTATCCACGCGACCGATATCGGCGCGACCTTCGAGACGTCCTGCCCCTTTGGCGACTGCGCGGCCGGCATCTCCCTCTCCTATCTCGGCGAATTCGTCATCCCGACAGGCCACGTGGAAAACGGTGTCGAATTCGGCGGCATTTCCGGCCTCGATTTCGACGCGGCAACGGGCCACTACATCGCCATCAGCGACGACCGCTCGGAAAAAGGCCCGGCTCGCTTTTACGAGCTCGCAGTCGATGTCGACGGCGCCCGCCTCAAGGGCGTTGCCGTCGTCAAGCAGGTGACGCTGAAGGACAAAAACGGCGAACCCTTCGCCAGGCGCACCGTCGATCCCGAGTCGATCCGGTTCGGCCGGGATGGCATCTACTGGGGCAGCGAAGGCGACGGCAAGGCGCTGATCGCCCCCTTCGTCCGCGTCGCTTCGCAGGACGGCGCCTTCATGCGGGAGTTCAAGTTGCCGGAAGGCTTTGCTCCGACAGCCGACAAGTCGACGGGCATCCGCGACAACCTCGCCTTCGAAGACCTTGCGATCGCGCCTTCCGGCGATGTCTTCGTTGCCATCGAGGCGGCGCTCTACCAGGACGGCCCGGCAGCTTCCCTTGTGAACGGCAGCCTTGCGCGCATCATCCGCTATGATGGGACGACCGGCGAACCGAAGGCGCAGTATGTCTATCCAATCTCGCCTATCCCACAGGCGGCGGCGAAGGCTGACGGCGGCAACGACAACGGCATGTCGGAGATCATCGCACTCGACGGTCACCGGTTGCTCGCCGTCGAGCGCAGCTATGCCCAAGGCGTCGGCAACAACGTGAAGATCTTCATGATCGATCTCGACGGCGCTACAGACATCTCGGCGATCGCCTCGCTTGCGAAGACCGATCAGCGTGTGGTTCCCGTCCGCAAGAGCCAAGTTCTCGATCTGCGTGCAGCCGGCCTGGTGCCGGACAATATCGAGTCCATGGCGATCGGCAAGGCGAAGGACGGGAGCGACGCGCTGATCCTCGGCTCTGACAACAACTTCTCGACAAGCCAGAAGACGCAGTTCTACGTCTTCAAAATACTGCGCCGTCCGCAATAGCAACCGAGGGATCGTCCAGCTAGTCGAGGCGGACTTCGATTTTCGTCTTCACCGAGTTGGCGAGGAAACAGAGCTCATGGGCCTCGTGATGGAGCTTTTCCTCCATTTCGCGGCTCGGCGCTTCGTCCGCATAGACCACGGCCGGCTTCAGCTCGACGCGGCCGACGAGCATTTTTCCGTCGACCTTCTCCATGATCCCGGTCGCCGTATCGAGATAGCTGTCGACGACGATGCCCTTCTTCGAGGCAAGCCACAGGTAGAACAGCATATGGCAACTTGAGAGCGCCGCGACATAGGCCTCCTCGGGATCGACGTTCTCGGCGATCGAGTACGGAAGCGGCACGTTGTGCGGCGATGCCGAAGCAGGCACCGAAAGGCCGCCATCGAAATTCCACATATGGCCGCGGCTGTACTTGCCGTCCGTGAAACTGCCCCCGCCGCGCTGCCATGATACTTCCGCTGAAAATTTCATCATCGTCCGAACGATCCTTATGAATCCTGATGCCCAACGTGCGGCCATTTTCACGGGCTAGCAAGGTTCGGAAGAAAATTCCGTCACATTCCGTACAGAGGTTTAAGATATCCCGTTGCCCTGACGACTTGGCGCACCTTCGATTGGAAGAGGCCGGCCCTTAGACGATCGATATGCTTGCGTCCGGGCTCCCAATGGCGCATATCCGTGATTGAGAAGAAGGAATAAAAAGCGACGTGAGCCTCTCGAGCAACAAGAAACTGCCTGGCGAGCCGCGGTGGCTTGGGCCTTCTGCGCCCACACGCACGCCGCTCATTCCCTCGATTTCCGCGGCCCGCTGGCTTTTGATCCTCATCGTTGCGGCAGGCGTCTATTTCTTTTACGGCTTCGTCGTTCCGGTTCTGGCCGCACTCGTCATCGGGTTTGCGAGTTGGCCCCTCTATCGCAGACTTCTTGCGCGCGTCGGCGGCAACACGACGATCGCGGCCACGATCGCGAT
Source organism: Rhizobium sp. USDA 4016 (assembly GCF_056279705.1). NCBI lineage: Bacteria > Pseudomonadati > Pseudomonadota > Alphaproteobacteria > Hyphomicrobiales > Rhizobiaceae > Rhizobium > Rhizobium sp. USDA 4016. The sequence goes on along the minus strand of NZ_JBWCCY010000004.1, from coordinate 1,885,742 downwards.
CATCCTCATCGTGACCTTCCTCGTTATCCCGATCGGGCTTGCGATCACCTATACGACGGGCGAGGTGCGCGAATGGGTCGCCTGGATCATTCACGCCAACCGGCAGGGCGCGCCCACACCACAGTGGATCCTCGCTTTGCCTTTTGCAGGGCCTTATCTCGACGATCTCTGGACGAAATATATCGGCAGTCCCGGCTCTTTGGGTGAAGTCATCCAGGCTGTCAGCGGTGCCAATATCGGCAATATCTACCGCGCGGTTCTCGCAGCCGGCGGCGCGTCGTTCCACCTGCTCCTGACGCTGCTTTTCATGCTGATCGCGCTGTTCTTCGTCTATCGCGACGGCGCGTCCTTCTCGCGTCAGATCGACATGCTTGGCGAACGCATCCTGCCCAATCGCTGGGAGCGGATTTCGCGCGTCGTTCCGGCAACGATCAGTTCCACCGTTATGGGCATGACGCTGATCGCGATCGGCGAAGGCATCGTGCTCGGCGTCGCCTACTGGATCGCCGGCGTCCCCTCGCCTGTGACACTCGGCGTCCTGACGGGCATCATGGCATTGATACCCGGCGGCGCGCCGCTCTCGTTCACCTTGGTTTCGATCTATCTCGTCGCCAGCGGATCGCATGTCGCCGGGGTCGCGCTCTTCATCTGGGGCACGGTCGAACTCTTCATCGTCGACAAGACGCTGCGTCCGAAGCTTGTCGGCGGCCCGATCAAGCTTCCCTTCCTTCCGACTTTCTTCGGCCTCGTCGGCGGCGTGAAGACCATGGGCTTCCTCGGTCTCTTCATCGGCCCGGTCTTGATGGCACTGCTCGTCGCGATCTGGCGCGAATGGATGCACGAAGTGAAGACGAACGATCAGACCGCTCTCGGCCCGGAAGTCATGATCGACGAGCAGGCGCCGCCGGTGCAGCGCGCGGCCGACGGCTGATCATTTCAGCCGCTTCTCCATGAAGAGGCTGAGCGGGTCCGGCAGGTACGAGCCGAAGGGTCCGACGTCGGCATAGCCGTATTTGCGATAAAGACCGACCGCCTCCGGCTGATAGATGCCGGTCTCGAGCCGGATCGCATCGAGACCCAGCGCCCGGGCACGCTCCTCCAGCCGCTCCATCAGGCGGCTTGCGACCTTCAGTCCTCTCGCCTCCGGATCGACGAACATGCGCTTGATCTCCGCCGTACCGTCTCCCGCCTCCAGGAGTGCCGCACAGCCGACGATTTCTCCTGCATTCCGCGCCACGAAGAAGCTTGCGATGGACTTTTCCAGGGTCGAGAGATCGACCAGGTGATTGCTTTCGGCAGGATAAAGCGACTGCGTATAGGCATCCGAAAGGTCGAGCAAGCGGATGATCTCCGGCTGGCGCGGCGATTCAAGAGCGACGGTGACGGACATGGCATTCCCCGGTTTTGCGGGGCCTATCGCGGCGCATGACGAAAGGTTAATGCAGCCGCCATCTTTCGGTTGGAATTGCCCCGTCTATGACAGTGGATTTCAATAACCAAAGGGTTCGATTATGCAAGCCATCCTCGTCGCCATGACCATTTTCGGGTGCAATGATTCGGTGACGCAATGCAATTATGTCGCAACGGTCGATAAGCACTGGGACACGGTGGCCATGTGCGATGCCGAGTCGGAAAAGCGGCTCAAGTCCTTCGCCGATGCCAACTACCCGACCGTGATCGCCGTCTGCGAAGCACCGAAGCCTGCGATCGCGCCGGAACAGCCCAAAGTCGCCGAAGCTCTGCCCGCCCCGGTGCCGTCCGTCCAGGAGACTGGCCAGGAGACTGGAAAGACAGGCATTCGCGCTTTCGCGATACGCATTGCCGATCAGGTTCACACACACCTGCCAACCGGCGAAAGCGTCAAGCATACGCTGGAGAAGCCGGTGCATTTCGTTTCAGTTGGCTATTCCTGGGCGGTTCAGCGCTTCAAGAATTAAATTAGGCTGCCGCGAGCGCCGTCAGCGATGCGTAGCTGCGGGCCGATTGGCGTTGCTCAGCGATGTGAAGCTTCTCGACCAGATCGAGCAACTCGCTGACGGCGCCATGGATGCCGTCGTGGTGACGGAAGCGTTCGAGCAGCCTGCCGCAAACGTTGGCAAGCATTGTGCCTGCGGTTTTTTTGGAAGCTTCGCGCCAGAGAAGCGTCGCCTCGACGAACACTGTGCTGATCTCGCGGGTGAGCCCGGCCGCCTCGTAGAGGGCGCGTACCGCATGCATGCGGCCGGTGGCAAGGATGGAGCGCACGCGCTTTTCGGTGCAGCCGGTGAGATTGACAATGGCGCCGGCGAAGAAATCCACCTTGCCGGAGCAGAGGGCATGCATGAGAAAGGACGGCGTCAAATGGCCATTAAGACGCAGATGCTCGACGAGATCGGCGATCTGGCGCGGCTGGATCTCGCCGACAAGCGACACGACGGCCGCCTGCGTCGCCTCGCGGCTGATGCGCTCCAGACGATTGAGGCCGATTGCGGCCTGCGCCAAGGGCAAGGCGACCAATGCATTGCTGACATGCTGCGTCAGCAGCTGACGGGCATCGACCGGCAGATCGGCGCGATCAAGCAGAAGATTGCGGATATCGCAACAGTCGCCTAGCCGCGCCGCAATGCGCTTCAGGGATACTGGAGCAATCGCGGCTCCCTCGTTTTCGAGAAGGCAGAGAATATCCTCTTCGTCGCCGACCTCCGCAAGAGCGGCTGAAACAGCACGCGAGATCGATGCGCGTGCGGCGATCAAGATACGGGTGACGCTGCCGCCGCGGGCTGCGAGATCGACGAGATCGGCGTCCGAAAGAAGCGGGGAACACGTCACCGCATGGCAGGCGATCTCCGGCTGGTCTTCGGCGAGGGCAAGAATGAGGGCGCGCGGCGCTTCGTCAGACCAAGCGATCGCTTCGACCAGTGCCAGACGCACGCGCGGCGATGGATCGTCGAGCAGGAAGGTCATCGCCATTTCGGCGGCCCTGCGTTCCTCGGGAAGCATTTCGGATTGTAGATAGGCACGGCCAAGCGCGCTTGCGGCGCGAGCCCTGTCTCCGGCCTTGGCAGTTTCAACCCAGCGAAGAAAAGCCTCTACGATCACACTACGCCCCAACCTGCGAACGCGATTCCTTCGCGCTCTACCCTTGGAATGAGGCTACTGAGAAATGGTTTACGATTGGTTCATCATATTCATTAACCCTTGCCAGCCGCGATCAGATCGTTCGGCACTTGCGGGCGCAGCAGCTCGAAGACGTCGCTGCCTTCGCTGTAATCCATGTACCCCATGCGTGCGACAGGCCGCGCGATCGACATATCCAGGCGCCCCTCGCGGATGATCTGCTCGTCGATATGGATTCCGACGACCTCGCCGAGAACCATGACACTCTCCGAAGGCTCGCCCGAGAGGGTCTTGGGTTCGATCAGTTCGGTCACCTTGCATTCGAGCACCGCGAAAGCCTCACCGACATAGGGCGCATCGACAAGCTCACCCCGCTTTGCCGTCAGGCCCCCCAGCTCGAACTCGTTGATGCCGTAAGGCAGCGCCGCCGATGACAGGTTCATCTGTTCGACAAGGTTGCGGCTGACGAAATTGCAGGTGAAGACCCCGGTTTCCGCTGCGTTGCGCTGGCTGTGCTTGCGGCCGCTGGAGGAAAACATCACCAACTTCGGCCGGTCGGAAACGGCGTTGAAGAAAGAATAGGGGCCGAGGTTCAGCGAGCCGTCCCTGCCCTTCGTGCCGATCCAGCCGATCGGACGCGGCGCGACGATCGCCTTGAACGGATCGTGCGACAGGCCATGCCTGTTCGTTTCGGTCGGGTAGAACATCAAGCGTCCCCACCAACCCAAGTGACCGTTTCCGATATTTCCGGACGCGGTCGTTCAACTGCGGGAAAATTTGTCGAGCCGATATGGACGAAGCCGGCAACCCGTTCGCCTGGCTGGACGCCAAGCAGCCGATAGGCACGCTCGTCATAGGCGAACCACTCGGTCAGCCAGTTGGCCACCCAGCCATGGGCGTTGGCCGAGAAGATAATATTGAGGCATACAGCGCCTGCCGACATGATCTGTTCCCATTCAGGAATCTTGAAATGCGGCCCGGCTTTGCTGACGACGGCGATGACGACCGGCGCGCGGGTGAAGCGCGCACGCTCGACCTCGATCATGTCCTCGGAAAGATCGGGCTTGGCTTCGAGCGCCAGCTTCAGAAGCTCCTTTCCGATATGGACGCGCTCTTCGCCGCGATAGACGATGAAGCGCCAGGGCGCGAGCTTGCCGTGGTCGGGAACGCGAGATGCCAGACGGAGGATTTCCTCGATCTCCGCCTTTTCCGGTCCCGGTTCGCTCATCTGGAATGCGGGGATGGAGCGGCGCACGGCGAGGTAATCGATCAGCTTGATATCGGATTTCATGCGGGAGAAACTTTCATTTTCATGACAGCGGGATGGATGGGTCTTGAATTTGCCATCGCGTTGGTCTTGAAGTGGCCTCTGTGATTTCAGAAGTCAATCTTGTTCAGGAAACACATGCCCGGCATTTTGCCTTTTGCGCGTATGGCTCTTGCGCTTGTTCTGGCGGCTTGGCTGCCCTTTGGCGCAAGCGCGCAGGACGCGTTCAAGGAATTCAAGCAGCTCGATACGACGGCGAAAATGCCGAAGCTCAACGCTTTCATCGCCCCCGGCAGCGCACCGCAAGGGGCCGCGTTGCACGAGGTCGAGATCGAGGCGAAGCTGACGGCCGACGGCCAGCCGGTGGAAGACGGCCTTTCCTGGTACGTGTTCAGCCCGATCGCCGGCGCTGACGGCAAGCTGCCGCTGGTGGCGAGCGCCCGTGGCGGGTCGGCGGCTTTCCAACTGGCGCCGGGCGACTATCTGGTAAACGTGTCCTTCGGCCGCGCCGGTGTTACCCGGAAGGTGAATGTTCCCGACAGCGGCAAGCTCGACAAGCAGGTGATGGTGCTCGATGCGGGCGGCTTGCTGCTCAACGCTGTGTCCGGCTCCGACGTTCGCATCCGCCCGGATCAGTTGCGCTTCTCCATCTACTCGTCGGAAGTACGCGACGACGGCGAACGCGGATTGGTGACGGCAGACGTCTCGCCGAACACCGTCGTCAGGCTGAACGCCGGCACCTACCACATCGTTTCTGAATATGGCGACGTCAACGCCGTCATCCGCGCCGATATCCAGGTGGAAGCGGGAGGGCTCACGGAAGCGACCATTCAGCACCGTGCAGCACAGATCACCTTCAAGCTGGTTTCCGAAGCAGGCGGCGAAGCGATCGCTGATACGGCCTGGTCGATCCTGACGGCTGCGGGCGATAGCGTCGGCGAAAGCGTCAGCGCTTTTCCGACGATGGTGCTAGCCGAAGGCGAATATTCCGCCGTCGCGCGCAACAAGGACAAGATCTATCAGCGCGACTTCAAGGTCGAGGCCGGTAAGAATACCGATGTCGAAGTGCTGATGAAGAACGAGCAGCCGCAGGAACCGGCAAGCGCGGCGACGACGCTGCAGCAGGAACCGCAGCCATCAGCCGCCGGCGAGCCGCAGAGTTCCGCGCAGGCGCCGCTGCCTTCCTATGAGCAACTGCTGCCGGGCAGCGGCACGACGGGCGCCGATACCGATTGAATTTTCACATGCGCTTTCGTTTGATGTCGGAACCCAACGAAAAGACCGCATCGTAAAGCGCTGCCAGCAGGGCCTTGCGGTCGTTCCTTCTCAGCTTTTCGTAAGGCAGGACCGGACCTGCATGCGCTGTGATCGTCTTGCCTGACAGCCGGCGGAATTCGCGGATCAACAATGAGAGGCGAAGCGTCAGCGAGAAGCGGCTGACGATATGAAAGAGCCGCCCGTTCTGGCCCTCGAAATAGATGGGCAGAACGCTTGCACCGGCCGCCTGGACGAGCTTGGCAGGAAAAATCTTCCAGGGCAAATCCTCGGCGCGGCCGAAACCGTTCTTCGCGGTGGCGACGCCGCCACCCGGGAAGATGATGACGACAACGCCATCCTTCAGAAGCCGGACCGCCTCCCGGCGCGTCTCCATGTTGAGGCCGACGGCCTCTTTCGTCTCATCGAAGGATATCGGAAGCGAATAGGCCGCCATTTCCGGAACCTTGAGCAATTCGTTATGGATGAGAACGCGGAATGGCCGTCCAAGCCGTTCGGCAAGCGCCAATACGGCAATGCCGTCTCCGATACCGAACGGATGGTTGGCGACGATGACAAGCGGCCGATCCGCGGTAAGTTGCGGTGGCCAGGCACCATTGATGTCGAGGCGGACATCTAGGAGATCAAGGAGTTTGCCGAATACGCCTTCGCGCGTCGGAACGATATCGCTGCGCCAGATATCGTAGAGCTGCACGTAACGATCGCGGCCGGAGAGCCCCTCGATCGAGCGGATCAGCCAGCGCTTGAGACGCGGATCGCTCTCCCTCGCATAAGATAGCTGTTTGAATCGCAAAGCCGTCCGGCCTCAGGTGGAAGACCGGACGGCTATATTTCAAAGCGATGACAACTGTCTGACAGAAATCAGGCAGCCTTCGCTTTCTTGGCTTCGATCTTGCGGCGGATATCCGGTGGCGTCGCTTCCCAGGCAAGGTTCTCGATTGCCGCCTCGAGCGGCATCGAGGTCTGCTCCGGGCTGCCTAGGCGGCGGATATTGACAGTCCGTTCCTCGGCTTCCTTCCGCCCGCAGACGACGATGACGGGAACTTTCGTAACGGAATGCTCGCGGATCTTGTAGTTGATCTTCTCATTACGGAAGTCGGTCTCGACGTTGAGTCCCGCCTCGCGCAGCGCTTCGGCAACTTCTGCGCCATAACCGTCCGCTTCCGAGGTGATCGTCGCGACCACGACCTGCAGCGGCGAGACCCAGAGCGGCAGATGACCGGCGAAGTTTTCGATCAGGATGCCGAGGAAGCGTTCCATCGAGCCGCAGATGGCGCGGTGGATCATCACCGGCTGCGTCTTCTCCGAATTGCTGTCGATATAGAAGGCCCCGAAGCGCTCCGGCAGGTTGAAGTCCACCTGAGTGGTGCCGCACTGCCATTCACGGCCGATCGCGTCTTTCAGCGTATATTCGAACTTCGGGCCGTAGAACGCGCCCTCGCCCGGCAGGATGCCGGTCTTGATGTCGTTCGACTGCTGCTGGATGGTGGTGAGCACGTCCATCATGACGCTCTCGGCGCGATCCCAGAGCTCATCCGAACCGACGCGCTTGTCCGGGCGCATGGAGAGCTTGATGGTAATCTCGTCGAAACCGAAGTCCTTGTAGACCGAGAGGATCAGGTCGTTGATCTTCAGGCACTCGGCGGCCATCTGCTCGTCGGTGCAGAAGATGTGCGCGTCGTCCTGCGTGAAGCCGCGCACCCGCATCAGGCCGTGGAGAGCGCCTGACGGCTCGTAACGATGGACCGTACCGAATTCTGCCAGGCGGATCGGCAGTTCGCGATAGGATTTCAGCCCGTGCTTGAAGATCTGCACGTGACCCGGGCAGTTCATCGGCTTCAGTGCGAAGACGCGGTTGTCGGCTTCCTTGTCATCCGGATGCGTCAGCGCATGCGCCGATTTCACCGCGAACATGTTTTCCTGGTACCAGCCCCAATGCCCCGAGGTTTCCCAAAGGGAAGTATCAAGAATCTGCGGCGCGTTGACCTCCTGATAGTCGGCAGCGAGGCGCCGCCGCATATAGGCGACAAGCGCCTGGAAGATACGCCAGCCCTTGCCGTGCCAAAAGACGACGCCCGGGCCTTCTTCCTGGAAGTGGAACAGGTCCATCTCGCGGCCGAGACGGCGATGGTCGCGCTTCTCGGCTTCGGCGAGCATGTGGAGATAGTTGTCGAGTTCGGACTGCTCTGCAAAGGCCGTGCCGTAGATACGGGACAGCATCGCATTGTTGCTATCGCCGCGCCAATAGGCGCCTGCCACCTTCAACAATTTGAAAGCCGAGCCGATCTGACCGGTCGATGCCATGTGCGGGCCGCGGCAAAGGTCGAACCAGTCGCCCTGATAGTAGATCTTCAGATCCTGGCCTTCCGGGATGGCATCGACGAGTTCGACCTTGTACTGCTCGCCCCTGGCGGCAAACACTTCCTTCGCCTTCTGACGCGACCACACTTGCTTGGTGAAAGGCGCGTTGCGGGCGATGATCTCCTTCATCTTCTTTTCGATCTTCGGCAGATCGTCGAGCGTGAAGGGTTCGTTCTTGGCGAAGTCGTAATAGAAGCCGTTCTCGATGACTGGGCCGATCGTCACCTGTGTACCGGGCCAGAGCTCCTGCACGGCTTCCGCCATGACATGCGCTGCGTCGTGCCGGATGAGTTCCAGGGCGCGCTCGTCGCTGCGAGTGATGATCTCGATTTTGCCCGCCGTCACGGGATCGGAAAGGTCGCGCACGGTGCCGTCGATCGCAATGGCGACAGCCTTCTTGGCAAGCGACTTGGAGATGGATTCGGCGACGTCGAGGCCGGTCGTGCCGGGCTCGAAGTCGCGTTGACTGCCATCGGGGAAAGTCAGGGAAACGGATTGGGACATATCGATATTCTCCTTGTCCAGTCCCGCCAACGAATGCGGGTGGTTGCAATGAAGCGCTTCGTCGGCACGAATGCGCTGCCGCCTGATACCGAGATTTGGCGTGTGAGTAAAGGCAAGGCCTGATCAGCCGATCATTTCGGCAAGGCCTCGCACCGTGTTCCAATTGCGCAGCGTGCCGACGCCCATACGCCTGGTCGTGAGCGCCGAGAGCAGCTTCCATTCACTGGGTTTGCCGGCGAAATCGATCCAGAGATCGCCATTGGTTATCGCCAAGCGCTGGGTGGCTTCGACGTACTTCTGAAGCGTGGTTAAGGCGGACCGATCGAGCGGCTTGCGCATCACGCGCACGATCACTTGGCTACCATCGCCATCCGGAAACGGATTTGAATTCGCCAGTCTCAGCCAATCCGCGCCCTTGCGGACGATGATATCGACGGGCTTGCCGAATTTCGTTTTGAAGGCAGCTTCAATCTTGGCTTCGATGTCACCGAGCGGCGCACTGCCTGCTTCAAAGACGATATTGCCGGTCGAGACCAGCGTGCGCGGGTTGCCGTATCCGAGTGCCGCGGCCATATCGCGAAGATCGGACATCACGACCCGGCGACCGGGCGCGAGCACAATGCTGTGAAGGAGCGCGACGTAGACGGTTTTGCGTGGCATGGGTTTGCCGTCAGCCCGCTTTCCGTCCGAGCGCAAAATAGCGCCACGGCGTCCACCAAAGCAAGCGCTGCTCCAGCCCTTCAGGCACGGGATCGAGACCACTCGTTCCGCCCGGCCCGCAGCGCCCGACACGAAAGAGCGTCATCCACCCGCCGGCCCACAGGCCATGGCGTGCGATCGCCTCGTAGCCATATTCTGAGCACGTCGGAATATGCCTGCATGAGTTGCCGATAAACCCGGATAAGGTCAGTTGATAAAGCCGGATCAGTCCCATGCCGAGCAGCCGGTCAGGGGTCTTGCGGAAAGGGCCGGTATAGTTTCGGGAGTATCTGGCCACCGGCCCGGAATACCCCTCTTTGTCACTTCGCGACATTTCCGGCGAGATTATCCCGGACACCCTGCGTTTCGGCAGATCGTCGTCGTCGTCCTGCTGAAGAGGGCAAAATTCGCACATGGCCTAACATCCGCGTCTTGAGGAGGCGCCGGCAGTGCCGCACGATCCCGATCTTCCCCCTTGTGGGGGAGATGTCACGAAGTGATAGAGGGGGGTGTCACATTGCGGAGCGCTCAATGTTCACGCCTCGGCCATTTCCGCGCGCTTTGCCTCGATCTGCCCAACCGCATCGACGACAGCGTCGAAAGTCAGCATGGTGGACGCGTGGCGAGCCTTGTAATCCTTGACCGGGCGCAGGTAACGCATGTCCTCGAAGCGGCCATCTGGACCTTCTCCGTCCGCTTTCAGCATGGCGAGCATGTCTTCGCGGGCCTTGCGGAGTTCGCCGGCCGTTGCGCCGATCACGTGCCGGGCCATGATCGAGGAGGATGCCTGGCCGAGCGCGCAGGCTTTGACGTCATGGGCAAACGCGGTGACGGTATCGCCGTCCATCTTCAGCCAGATCCGCACTTTGGAACCGCAGAGTTTCGAATGCGCCTGTGCGCTTGCATCGGCATCGGCCAGGCTGCCTGTCAGCGGAATGTTGCCTGCAAATTCGAGGATTTTGCTGTTATAGATGTCGTCCATGATGAATTCCGCTCCAGATTGCCGCGGATCGGCTTATTCGGCGGTCATTGTATCATAAACAAAAAACACACCGTGTCGTGCTAGCATACTTACATGAAGACGCCGTCTTCCTATATGTATGTCGTTCGAAGACCATGAAAATGCAATGGTCCTCGGGTAAGTTTGATTGGGAAACCGTGCCGGACGGGCTATAAGTTGCCCCGAAAGCCCCGGAGCCTGCCAAAGGTGCAACATTCCTGACAAGGGATACCAGTGGCGAGTCCGAAAGACGGTCCAAAAGTTCGTGGACCAGGAGACTTGAGCAGTATGGACGCCATCGTAAAGAATTTTCCGCAGACCAGCCGTGACGCCGAACGCCCCAGCCAGAAGGAAGCCGAAGACGCAATTCGCGTTCTGCTTCGTTGGGCTGGTGACGATCCGTCGCGCGAAGGGCTGATCGATACTCCTACCCGTGTCGCCAAAGCCTATCGCGAACTTTTCGCCGGCTACGAAATGGACCCGGAAGACGTTCTGGGCCGCACCTTCGAAGAGGTCGCCGGCTACGATGATATGGTTCTCGTGAAGGATATTCCGTTCTATTCGCACTGCGAACATCACATGGTGCCGATTATCGGCAAGGCACATGTCGCCTATATGCCTGACGGCAAGGTACTTGGACTTTCCAAGATCGCCCGCGTCGTCGAGATCTATGGCCGCCGCCTTCAGACGCAGGAAACCATGACCGCACAGATCGCCAAGGCGATCGATGATACGCTGGCTCCGCGCGGCGTTGCTGTCATGCTCGAAGCCGAACATATGTGCATGGCGATGCGCGGCGTACAGAAACAGGGTTCCACGACGCTGACGACGACCTTTACCGGAATCTTCAAGGCCGAGCCCGCCGAACAGGCGCGATTCATGACCATGGTGCGGAGCCGCTGACACGGCTTCATTAAGAGAGCCGAATGATGCCTTTTGCATTCAATGCGCCGTCAGACGACAAATCCGAACTGGAAGATGCCGGCGATTTCACGCCCCGCTTCGATGATCGCGGCCTGATCACCGCGATCGTCACCGACGTGCATGACGGCGAGATCCTGATGGTTGCGCACATGAACGCGCAGGCGCTGGCGCTGACGATCCAGACGGGCAAGGCACATTACTTCAGCCGGTCTCGCGGCAAGCTCTGGATGAAGGGCGAAACCTCCGGCAACATCCAAACGGTGAAGGAAATCCGTACCGACTGCGATCAGGATGCAATCTGGCTTAAAGTAGAGGTCGCCGGTCACGACGCGACGTGCCATACTGGCCGCCGTTCCTGCTTCTACCGCACGGTGACGCTCCAGGACGGGAAACCAATGCTCGATATCGTGGATGACGAGCGGCATTTCGACCCGAAAGACGTCTACGGAAAATAGCGCGCGTGTCAGTTACCTGCTCGCTATTGAGACAGATAGCGCTGCTGTATACGATTTGGAAAGGGAACGGGGACACTATAACCAACTGAAATATTTCTGCCTGGAGGAGGCATACCATGCTGAACTGGAGTTTGCATCGTCAGAGCTCTGAAGCAGGCAGTTCAGGTTCCGGTGTCTCGACAGTTCCAGATATGACCGCTCCTCCGACGTCCGCCCTTCCCCCTAAAAGAGCAAAGATTGCGCTGGCGCTTGGCGGCGGTGCGGCGCGCGGCTGGGCGCATATCGGCGTGCTGCGCGCAATGGACGAGGCCGGCATCGAAGTTGGCATGATCGCTGGAACCTCGATCGGCGCGCTGGTCGGCGGCTGCTATCTTGCCGGCAAGCTGGATGAGCTCGAGGCCTTCGCCCGTTCGCTGACGATGCGCCGCATTGCCAGCCTGCTAGATCTTACCATCGGCGGCAGCGGACTTTTCGGCGGCATGCGCCTGACGAAGCGCATGCAGGAGCATCTCGAAGATCTGAACGTGGAAGACCTCGACCGTCCCTTTGTCGCCGTGGCTGCGGAGGTGAACACCGGCCACGAGGTCTGGATTTCCAGCGGCTCGCTGATTACGGCGCTGCGTGCATCCTATGCCCTGCCCGGCATCTTCGAGCCAGTTCGCAGCAACAGCCGCACGCTGGTCGACGGCGCACTGGTCAATCCGGTGCCGGTTTCCGTTTGCCGCAGCTACGAACAGCAGCTCGTCGTGGCTGTCAATCTGAACTACGACCTCTTCGGCCGGTCCGCAGTCGTCAAGCACAATGCGACCTTGACGCTTCAAGAGATGCAGAAGCAGGAGGAGGCCCCCTATGCCCGCCTCGGAATGACCGGCGTGATGGTGCAAGCCTTCAACATCATCCAGGACAGAATTTCGCGCGCGCGCCTTGCCGGCGATCCGCCGGACATTTCGCTGCATCCGCGTCTCAGCGACATCGGCCTGTCGGAGTTCCACCGGGCTGGCGAAGCGATAGAGCGCGGATACGAGGAAGCCAGAGCGCGGCTTCCCGAACTCCGGCGGATGCAGGAAGCGTTCGCCACCCAGGCGTGATGGTGGGCCGAACGCCTCAGCCCGCGATATAGGCCTTGATTTCTTCTGTCTCGCGCTCGACTTCTGCGATGCGCGTCTTCACGACGTCGCCGATTGAGACGATGCCGACGAGCTTTCCATTTGTTTCAACCGGCAGATGGCGGAAGCGCCGGCTGGTCATCAGTTCCATCAATTCGTTGACGGTCGTGTCCTCATGGCAACGGAAGACCCTGGATGTCATCAGCGAGACAACCGGCTGATCGAGGCAGTCCTTGCCGAACTTTGCAACGGCATTGACAAGATCGCGTTCGGTGAAGATCCCGGCAATACGGCCTTCCACGCCGACAATGACAACGGCACCGATCTTGCGGCTGCTGAGCACTTTCGCCGCTTCGCCGGCGGTCGTGTTCGCGCCGGCCGTGACGACGTTGCGGCCCTTCAGGTCGAGGATGGCTTTTACGGTGTTGGACATTCGAAACCTCCCATGTCTAAAGTGAAACACTTAACTGAACAGAGGCACCTGCGAAGGGCTGTTCGTCCCAACGCGGATCAGCCGAATGGTGCACTCCAAAGCTCAAGATTGCAATATATCCGGCTCTTCCGAAACCTCAGGCTCCGCAGGAATATTCCGGTCGAAGAGCGAGAAAAGGAAGAATCCGAAAACGAAACCACCGATATGTGCGTCCCAGGCGATCGGCTGGTTCGGGTCGCCGATCAGTGGAATGCCGACGGCGATCAGCCCGTTGCCAATCAGCCAGAAGAGCGTGAATACCACCACCGTGCGGCTGCGAAAGGACTCGGCCACCGACAGGCGCGGATTGAGATGTGCCGGACGCGTCACCTTCCGCTCCGGCGGAAACGCAAAACGGCAGGCCGCCCCCATGAGCCCGGAAACGACACCGGAAGCGCCGATGAGCAAGGTCGGATCGCCCCAGTTCAATCCGGCGTGAAGCGCTGCCGAGGCGACCGATGAGAGAACCCAGAAGATGACATAGCGCAAGCTTCCGATGCGGCGCACGACCGGCGCGCCGAAAGCCATCAGCCACAGCCCATTGAAGAGGATATGCTCCACGCTGCCGTGCAGCAGAGAATAGGTCACCGGCGACCAGAGCCATTGCAGCCCCTGCTCCGAGAACGGGATCACATAGCGTACCGGAATGAAGCCGAAAGTGATGAAAAGCCAGTCGACTACGTTTGCGGAGAGGATGAACGACTGGACCGCATAGATCGCGCCGAGCAGACAGAGTGTCGCCAAAAGGATGCCGGGTAGATTGAAAACCGGCGTCCGGTTCTTTTCAATCGGGATTTCCTCAACCGTTTCCGGCTCCGTCCTGTGATCGTCCATATGCGTCCTCGCCGGATTGAGGTCTCAGCCTTACAGGAGCGAAGATCAAAAAAAAAGCCGCCCGGATAAACCGGACGGCTTGCCGAGCATGCCCCGAGAATGACCCCGCGCCCGATCAGTGAAGTGCTGAACTTCGTTTCCGAAGCGATACCCAACAGTTGCACGGCATGTCACCGGCGGCAATCGAAACCTTTCCTTAACCTTAACTGCCCGCAGTTGGCATGAAATCCGCTTGGTAAGCATCAGAAGAGCCGTTCGGGCTTGAACTTGAACCGAAATGAAACAGGTTGGTGTGCCGTGCGTCATCAGACGATCATCGATATTTACGATTACTGGAACCGCCTGCGCGGTGCCAGCGATGCACCGCTGAAATCGCAGATCGAACCGTCGAGCCTTGGCCACCTTCTGCCGAGCCTCTTCATCCTTGAGAAAAACGACGAACTGGGCGCCGTCACCTTCCGGCTTGCCGGCACCAGAATCTGCGATCTTTTCGGGCGGGATCTGCGTGACGAGAGCTTTGCCGAACTCTTCGGCGACGGCCATGCCGATGACATTGAGGCAACGCTTCTGGGTGCGATGCATCACGTCATCCCGACGCTGCTCAACGCGACCGGCTACAGCACGGCGGGGCATCAGGCCACCTTCGAGATCATCGTCATGCCGCTGCGCTGTGAAAACGGCTGCCGCGCGCGGCTGCTCGGCGCCATTGCGCCGTCCGCTGCGGCAAGCTGGCTGGAAATCGTGCCGCTCGATTTTCTGGCGCTCGACCGCAGCCGCCTGCTGCGCGATAAGACCGGGCAGAACGGCGGTGGGAGCAACTGGCCATACACGGCTGTCGCCGAGCCTCCGCATGGCTTTAGTGTGGTCCTCGGCCGCATGATGTCTTCATTGTTTTCCGGGGTGGCACCGCGCTGACCGTCTCATTCCGGCACAGCCTTATCCTATGCTGCAAGGTGTAATCGCGCCCTTCAGGACAACCTTCTGTTAAGGGATTGCGGGTAATGATTGTCGTATAACATTTTATGAAGAAGCGCTTTCATGCACTCATTCCAGCAAGCCCAGACGCAACGGACAACAGTGCCGCGCCCTGAGCAGGGTGTCTTCCAGCGCGTGCCCATCAATATGCAGGGCCGCCTCATGCTTGCGAACTACGAGGAATACGAATGCACAGTGATCGACATGTCACCCGGCGACATGTATGTCACCTGCGCCGGTCGGCCGCGCGCCAATGAGCGCGTCGTCGCCTATATCGATCATCTCGGCCGTGTCGAAGGCAACGTTCTGACCGTCGACGTGCGTGGCTTCACGATGTCGATCAACGCCACCGAGCGCAAGCGGGAGAAGCTTGCCGCACAGCTCACCTGGCTTGCCAACAAGCATGAGCTCGGCCTGCCGGAAGACCGGCGGCATGATCGTCTGACCCCGCGTGAGACGAAGACAGAGCTAACGCTTGAGGATGGCACGCGCTACACCTGCCGCATCATGGACTTGTCGTTGTCGGGTGCTGCAGTTGACGTGGAGGTGCGCCCCGCTCTCGGCACGCCAGTCCGCCTCGGCAACATGCGCGGCCGCGTCGTGCGCCATTTCAGCGAGGGCGTCGCGCTAGAGTTCCTCTCGCTCCAGTCCCGCGAGACGTTGCGCGAATTCCTCTAAGCGGCTGCTCATTTCAACGTCATGGATATGACCGATGAAGGCCGCCCGAACAGGCGACCTTTCATGTCTTCGCTTTATCCTGAAATCGAGCCCTATGACACAGGATTCCTGGAGACCGGAGACGGCAACCGGATCTACTGGGAATGCTGCGGCAATCCCGTCGGCCAGCCTGCGCTCGTTCTCCACGGCGGTCCCGGCTCGGGATGTTCTGCAACCGCACGACGCTATTTCGACCCTTCAGTCTATCGCATCGTGCTCTTCGACCAGCGAAATTGCGGCCGCAGCCTGCCGAGTGCCGCCGAGTTCGATACGGACCTTGCGGCCAACACCACGTGGCATTTGGTTGACGACATAGAGCGGCTTCGGCTTCACGTCGATGTCGAGGCCTGGGTCATATTCGCGAACTCCTGGGGCTCGACGCTGGCGCTCGCCTATGCCGAGAGCCATCCCGATCGCGTGCGAGCCATGGCGATCGCTGGAGTGACGACCACCCGCCGTACCGAAATAGATTGGCTCTGCCACAGCATGGCACGCTTCTTTCCCGAGGAATGGGGGCGGCTGCGCGAGGCGATACCGCCAAACCTTCGCCATCTCGATATGCTTTCGGCCTTTCACCGGTTGCTGAATGCGCCTGATCAGGAAGTCCGCATAAAGGCGGCGCTCGATTGGCACGACTGGGAGGCGGCACCGATACTTCTCGCCGATCCGGATGGTTTGCCCCGCCGCTGGCGCGATCCGGACTATGTGCTGGCCAGAGCGCGGATCGTCACGCACTTTTTCTTCAACGGCGCATGGCTTGATGACGGTGTCCTGCTTCGCAACGCGGGACGGCTTTCAGGAATACCCGGCATCTTGGTACAGGGCCGCTTCGACCTTGAAGCGCCGCTGACGACCGCCTGGGAACTGGCCGAAGCGTGGCCCGGCAGCCGCCTTGTCGTGGTTGAAAACGCCGCGCACTCGACGTCGAACACGGCAATCTCCTCCGCCATCATCGCCGCAACCGACGAATTTCGCGAAATTTCCCAAAAATAATTTTGAGGCATCGCTGCGAAAAACGAGCCGCAACCGCGGTTCTGGAGCAACCCTATTCAGAATTTCCGCGTCTTCTCCATGCCGCGCGCGCTATCTCCGCACCGGGCAGCGCGCTGCAATATTTAGCCGAATTGGTCGCTGCCGTTAACTTTTCTACGGAACGGCAGCACCTGCGGCGCCCTCAAGGCTTGTGTCGAAACATAAAAGTTTATTCGAATTTACATCGAAACTGCGACGAGTTTTACGCGTATTCGATTTTGTTTTTAATCAGGTTTTACGTGCTTTTGAATCAACTAAGCTGTTAATTTTACTGCGTAATTTTGCGCTGGATAAAAACGTCCGTGTCATTGTCATCCTCACAAAACGGGGACGACAAAGACAATGTTCAATGCACTCAAAGGCACCTTTCTGGCCGGTATCCTGATGATGGCAATGACGGGCTCGGGCCAAGCGACGCCTGCCAATATGACGCTTGCAGGCAACACAAGTCCGCCGATCGGCCACTATGAATTTTGCAAGGCAAACTCGAGCGAATGCGCCTATGACGGTGGCGACGCCGGCCCCGCGATCCTAACCCAGGAGCGTTGGAAGGCGATTCTCAAGATCAACTACGAGGTCAACTCGCAGATCCAGCCGATGACCGACAAGGAAATCTACGGCGTCGAGGAGCGCTGGGCCTACCCGCGCAGCGTCGGCGATTGCGAGGATTTCGTACTGCTGAAGCGCAAGATGCTGATAGACGCCGGCATCTCGCCATCCGATACGCTGATAACGGTTGTCATGCAGTCGAACGGCGAAGGCCATGCCGTGCTGACAGTCCGCACGGACCATGGCGACTTCATCCTCGACAACATGCGCAACAAGGTGATGCTTTGGGCGGATACCGAATACACCTTTCTGAAGCGCCAGTCCGCCGATGATCCGGCACGCTGGATGAAGCTGCAGGACGGCCGTGCCGTCGCGGTTGGTAGCGTTCGCTAAGTCAAATTGCCCCGCCGGAAATACCGGCGGGTCCACTCGGCCCGGTCAGTCCCCTACATCCCCGTCCCGACCGGCGCCCTGGAGCCGCTCCCGCTGTCCCGGGAGCGGCTCGCCCTTTTTGTGGGACGCTCGGCAATCAGGGTTAATCTTTCTTTAACCGCATCCGCCCGATGATACCGTGAGATTCATCCAGGTACCGGCGACTCCAGTCTCTTTCGCGGCGGTCAGACACTGAAGAACCGCCATGAGCCACCTCGCGCGCAGCACCGGCACACCCGAGGAGTCGCCCCTCTTCTCGAACGGCTTCATCCTTCGTCTGACCGCAGTTGTCGCAATGCTTGCAATGCTGATGCTGGGTATCAGCATCGGCGGCCGCTGGATCGGCCGGCACATTACGCTGGCGGGAAATACCGACAATACCGCCATCGTTACGACCACCATCGGCCGCGACACGCTCAATCTGCCCGAAAACGTGATCCGCTTCCCGAGCCAGAGGCATAGCGGTGCCGCCGAACGCGCCGACGTCTATCTCACCTGGCCGGAATTGCAGGGCTACACGAAGGAACACCGCGAGCGATTCGACGACGTCTCGCAGTCCGCCAATCTCATCTTTCTGCAGATCACCCAGAGCACGATGTCGCGCGACATGTCCGGTCGCGTCGAGCTCATCTATACGCATGTGATGGAAGGCGCCGCCGTGCCCTATGGCAACGGACTGACGCTTCACAATCTGAAAGCCGAGGCAGGCTATGGCGGTGAGGTTCTGCTGACTGCACCGCGCGCCAATGAGGCCACATATGCCGTTCGCTGCATCCTGCCCTCCGCGGCGGTTAGCCCAACAAGCGGGGACTGCCAGCGCGACATCAAGGTCGGCAAAGACCTTAGCGTCCTCTACCGCTTCTCAAGCCGCCATTTGCAGGACTGGGACCATATTGATGCCGCTATTCGCGGATTTGTGGAGGCCCGTCTTGTGACCCTTTCCGCAACACCCCGCTAAAATGCATCTGCACGGCGAAGCAAACGATTAATCATAAACGGATTGGTAACCCTGCTCGGTTAGATTCAAAAGACAATGGCCGAGACAACGAGGACGTGTGTAGGCCGATATTTGAAATGCAAGCGAAGAGTGAAATAGTGTCAAGGTCAATATCCTTCGTATCATCGCCACGATCCGGCAATTTCCTGGTGAAGATGTTAGCGGCGATCGCGATCGCAACAACGGCTTTCCTCGTTGAGTCGGCCACAGCCGAAGCAGAAGCCGCAAATTCGAAATATGCTGGCATCGTCGTCGATGCGAAGTCCGGAAACGTTCTCTACAGCGAGAATGCCGATCGCCTGCAGTATCCGGCGTCGCTGACGAAGATGATGACGCTCTATATGGTCTTCGAGGCGCTTGAGCAGGGTCGCATCCGTCTCGACACGCGTGTCCCCTTCTCGGCTTACGCTTCATCTCAGGCTCCGACCAAGCTCGGCGTCAAGGCCGGCAGTTCGATCAGCGTCGAACAGGGCATCCTTGGCCTTGTGACACTCTCCGCCAATGACGCGGCAACGGCCCTTGGCGAATTGCTTGCCGGCAGCGAAAGCCGGTTCGCGCAGACGATGACCGCCAAGGCGCATGCGCTCGGCATGACCCGTACTACCTATCGCAATGCCAACGGCCTGCCGAACACGGCACAGATGACCACGGCACGCGATCAGGCCCGCCTCGGTATCGCACTTCGCCAGCATTTTCCGCAGTATTACAGCTATTTCTCCACGCGCAGCTTCAAGTTCGGCAAACGCGTCATCCGCAGCCACAACCGCCTTGTCGGTTCGGTGCGCGGCGTCGATGGCATCAAGACCGGCTATACCCGGGCTGCCGGTTTCAATCTTGTGAGCTCAGTGCAGGCCGACGGCAAGTCGATCGTTGGTGTCGTCATGGGTGGCACCTCCACGCCTGCCCGCGATGGGCAGATGCGTAAGTTGATTGCGACCTATCTTCCGAAGGCTTCCACGCGCGGCGGTTCAAACCTGATTGCGCAGACGGCGCCCACGCCGGTTCCGTCACCTATTGCTTCTGCGGCTGAAATTCCTGTCGCGGCCGCCGATGTCGACCTGCCGCGCAAAGGCCCGACGCCGGATGCGCGCTATGAGGTAGCGTCCGCTGCCGTCGCCTATACTGACGCTCCTGCTGCGAAATCCGAAAACCCGCTCGTTGCCGAACAGAAGACCGAGATTCCGGCTCCGACCAAGGTGAAGACCAAGAGCTTCAAGCAAGCCTCCGTTGCTGTCCCCTCTCCGGCCCCTGCCTACATGCCGCCGGAAGAGCCCGCCGGCAATCCCGTCGATGCTCTCACGACCGCCTCGGTGGGTCCCGCCGCCGCTGCCGCGAAACCGGCTCCGGTTGCCGACCAGTCGCCTAGCGGCTGGGTCGTTCAGATCGGCGTGTCGTCGAGCCGCGAAATGGCGATGGATCTGCTGGAGAATGCAAAGAGCAAGGGCGGCAAGGCTTTGAGCTCCGCAAAGCCCTTCGCAGTCGCCTATGCAAACGGCGGCGATCAGGTCTATCGCGCCCGCTTCGGCGGCTTCGACGACCAGCGCGGAGCCGTAAATGCCTGCAAGGCGCTCAAGCGCGCAGGCGTCAAGTGCTGGGCGGCAGCCCAATGAGAGATACGGTGCCGCCAGCATTGCTGCCGGCGCCGTTCACGGCCGGAATCGGTGTTTGCGGCGCCGGCTACAGTTCATAACCTCGATTTGTAATGCGTACGGGGATGATTATGGCGACCAATGGAAATGTAACGGGTTTTCCGCCCCGCAGTTCAGGCAAGCCGGCGCGGTTCGGCCTTCACCCGCTGCACGAGGCAGCGCTCCGGCTTGCTGAGATCGGCCTGCACCGGCCGAGAGCAAAATCGGCGAAGACCAAGGATCTCATCAATCTGCTCCTCTGCCACGGCGCGCGCGCCTGGCGCTACTCGCAGCCGGAAGCCAGCATCCACTTGCACGTCACCTGCCCGGACGGCAAATCGCCGGTGATGCTGCGGCTGCGCTGAGTTACAGCAATCCAAGCTCCGACAGCTCGCGGCGCAAATCCGCGGGCATCTCGGCAACACCCTCTCCGAGCGTCGTGATATCCCGCGGCACGTCTTCTTCCGGATAATAGCGCCAGCCCTGGAAGGCGCGCTTCGGCTGCACGGCAGTTTCGATCACTTCCGGCCCAAGAACCAGGTGGCACCGGCCGATCCCTTCGCCGTCCGTGAAGGTCTGGATATCCAAGAGCTTCTGGCGCGCTTGCACCTGCCCCTTGATGACCCAATAGAGTGAGCCGCCGTCAAGCAGTTCGTCCACGCGTTTCGGAACCATGCGCGTTGTGTGAACGGAATGCGGCTCGAGGCCAGCCGCAATCGCCCGCAGCGAACGCTCCGCCACCCATTCGCGCAAATCGTCGATCGAGTCCGCGCCGACGCATAATTTGATCAGATGCAATGCCATGCCGTCGTTGAAATCCTTTTGACCGGCAGCGTCAAGCGACTAACGGTCGCAAGTCCACAGGCTCAGCATTCGACGACGTTGACAGCGAGACCCCCGGTCGAAGTTTCCTTGTATTTCTCGCTCATGTCGTAGCCCGTCTGGCGCATCGTCTCGATGCAGGCGTCGAGCGGCACGAAATGCTGGCCGTCGCCTTTGACGGCAAGCGAGGCGGCGGTAACGGCCTTGACGGCACCGAGCGCATTGCGTTCGATGCACGGCACCTGGACGAGACCGGCCACCGGGTCGCAGGTCATGCCGAGATGGTGCTCCAGCGCGATTTCCGCCGCATTCTCGATCTGGGCGGGCGTGCCGCCCATCACCGCCGCAAGTCCCGCAGCCGCCATCGCTGCCGCAGAACCGACCTCGCCCTGACAGCCCACTTCGGCGCCAGAAATCGAGGCGTTGTGCTTGATGATGCCGCCGACGGCAGCCGCAGTCAGGAGATAGTCGCGGATGCCGTTTTGGTCCCAATCCTCGTGGAAATGCTCGTAATAGCGGATCGTTGCGGGAATAACCCCCGCTGCACCGTTCGTGGGCGCGGTCACCACGCGGCCGCCGGCCGCATTCTCCTCGTTGACGGCCATGGCATAGACACTCAGCCAGTCGTTGGCGAGCAGCGGATTGATGCGGTTGCTCCTCCACTCCTCCTGCAGCTTGTCATGGATCTTCCTCGCACGGCGCCGGACGTTCAAACCGCCCGGCATGACGCCGTCGACCTTGAGGCCGCGCTCGATACAGGAGCGCATGGCTTCCCAGATACGGTCGAGACCTTCGTCGAGCTCCTCACGGCTGCGCTGGCTCTCCTCATTGGCGCGCTTCATCTGCGCGATGCTGAGGCCGGAGCGCTCCGCCATTTCCAGCATCTGCTTGGCGGTGGCGAAGGGATAGGGAACCTTGGTCGCACCCGCGACGGCTTTCTTCTTGGCGCGCATCTGCTCGAGCTCGGTATCGGTGACAACGAAACCGCCGCCGACGGAATAGTAGACGCGTTTCAGAAGCAGGCGTTCGTCCCTGTCATAGGCGCAGAAGGACATGCCGTTTGCGTGGCCCGGCAAGGGCTGCTTCTTGTCGAAGACCAGATCGTTCTTCGGCATGAAAAAATAGGCCGGGTGGCCGGGCGGCGTGATGCGGCCCGAGCGCTCCACCTGGTCGATGATGCCGTCCATCTTGTCTGGATCGACGCTGTCGGGCTTCTCGCCCATCAGGCCAAGAATGACCGCCCTGCCCGTCCCGTGGCCGATACCGGTATGCGCAAGCGAGCCGTGCAGGCTGACCTTGATCGAGGCAACCTGCGCGCCAGAGGACGGACGTGGCCATTCGCTCGAAAGGATCAGGTCGAGGAAGCGGTTGGCGGCCGACATCGGCCCCATCGTATGCGAGCTCGAGGGGCCGATACCGATCTTGAAAACGTCGAATACCGAAAGGAACATGCCAGCTTCCTGTGAAAATCTTCCGCCAGACTATCCAAAAGGCTATTCCGGCACTCGCGACGAACCGACATCGCGTTTAATTGGCGCGACACTAAAACGAAGGGCGCGTCTTGCCAATCATTGCAGCATGCAATTGCATCTGTAGAGTGGCGGCGTCGAATGCAGGATTGTAACATTGATGCTGACGGTTGCGGATTATATCGCACTGGCTTTCTTCGCCATTCTGTGGCTCGGCTATTCCTGGCTGCTGCGCGGCAGGACATTCTTCGGCCGCACGAGCCTCACCCACGCCATGACCGAACGGCGGCGCGAATGGATCTACAATTCGCTGCGCCGCGACCTCAAGATGATCGACACGCAGATCATGGCCGGGCTCCAGAACGGCACGGCCTTCTTTGCATCGACCTCAATGTTCGCGATCGGCAGCTGTTTTGCACTGCTCGGCGCGACGGACAAGGTAAATGCCATCTTCGCCGATCTGCCTTATGTATTCAGCAGCGGCACCGCGAGCTTCGAACTCAAGGTCGGCGGGCTGACGGCGCTCTTTGCATACGCCTTCTTCAAGTTTGGCTGGTCTTATAGGCTCTTCAACTACTGCAGCATCCTCTTCGGCTCGATCCCAATGGTGCGCGACAGCGAGACCGATATCATCGCCGCCGAGCGCGCCGCCGAACGGGTCATCCGCATGAATGTGATTGCCGGCGGACATTTCAATGAAGGCCTTCGCGCGATCTTCCTGTCGATCGGCTATCTCGGATGGTTCGTGAACGCTTACGTATTCATGGCGACGACGGCGATCATCGTCGTGGTGCTCACGCGCAGGCAGTTCTTCTCGGAGGCGCGGCTGGCGATCATGGATGCCAACCCGCCATCAATTCTCCACCTTTCTGCTATTCGCCGCGATATGCCGCCAGGTGGCGGAAGTGATTTGCCCGGGGGATTATGATGGCTATTTCGGCGAACGAAATCGGTGCGTCCTCCCGGCCGCCCCGCATCGGCCTGCTCGATACGGCGCGTGGCGCGGCCCTGATTGCCATGGCGACCTACCACTTCACCTGGGATATGGAGTTCATGGGCTATCTGGCGCGCGGCACAGCGGAGGCTGGGTGGCTGAAGATCTATGCCCGCGCGATCGCCTCGACATTCCTCTTCCTCGCCGGTGTCAGCTTGGTGCTTTCCGGCACACCAAGCATCAGGCGCCAAGCCTATCTCCGGCGGCTTGGCATGATCGTTTCAGCCGCGGCTCTTATCACGGCCGCGACGGCAATTGCGATGCCACAGGGCGCGATATTTTTCGGTATTCTGCACAGTATCGCAGCGGCAAGCGTCATTGGCCTGCTCTTCCTGCGCATGCCCGGGATTATAACGATCGCCGCCGGCATTACGGCCGTCATCGCCCCGCTCTATCTGCGCTCTTCATTCTTCGATACGCCATGGCTTTGGTGGGTGGGCCTATCCCAAACGGTTCCGCGATCGAACGATTATGTGCCGGTTCTACCCTGGATCGGGCCTTTTCTCATCGGAATGGGCGTTTCGAGAATAGCGCTGAAACAGGGCTGGGCGGAATGGCTGGCAAAGTTTGGCACCGGCACCACTCTGCTCGCAAAAGCTGGCCGCCACAGCCTTGCCATCTACCTGATCCACCAGCCGATCCTGATCTCGATCGCCTATGCGCTTTCGATCACCGTCCCGCCCGCAAAGCCGGATCCCGTGCAGACCTACTTGCAGCAATGCCAGTCCTCCTGCGTCGTCCAGGAAGGCGAAGCCCTTTGCCGCAGCTTCTGCCAGTGCACGCTCGAAAGATTGCAGGGTGAGAACCTGTTTACGCCACTCCAGTCTGGCGCAATCCAGGCGGATAAGGATGAAAGGGTACAGCGTATCGCATTGGAGTGCAGCACCGAAGCGCAATGAAGGTAGTTCGATGAATGCCTATCGTTCTAAGCCGCTGAAGTTTCCATGGCCGCCGGTTCTATACGGCCTCGCTTTTTTCTCCGCTTTCCTGCTCGGCGAAATCGCCGGGCTTCCGGTACCCCGGATGCATGCCGCCTTTGGCTGGATCATAGGCGCTGCGCTCACCGTCGCAGCCGTCTCGCTCGACATATGGGCGATCAAGACCCTGCTGGCGAGCGGGACAACGATCATGCCGCATCGCGCAACAGCCCATCTCGTCAGCCGCGGCCCCTTTCGCTACACGCGCAATCCGATCTATCTCGGCTACACGCTTGCAACGGTCGCCTTCGGCCCCATGACGGCAAACAGCTGGTTCTACGTCGCAGCGGTCTTCGCGGCGATCGTCATCACCTTTGTCGCGATCCGGCGCGAGTAAAGACACCTGCAGGCCCGCTTCGGCTGCGATTTCGAAAGCTATTGCAGAAGAACCAGACGCTGGATCTGACGCTCAGGTGCCAACGCCGATTTCGGCGAGCCGGCCGAGACAGGCCTCTTCGATATTGTCGAGCTCCGTCAGCGTGTCGTCGATATCCTTGCGCTTCTTGCGCAGGTCTTCCCGCTTTTCGTCAACACGTTTCATCAAAAGCTTGAGCTGGCCGAGTTCCCCCGGCGGGTCCTTATAGACCTGAATGATCTCGCGAATCTCCGCGATCGTGAAGCCGATGCGGCGGCCGCGCAGGATTTCCTGGATCAGGCGCCGGTCGGCCGGACGAAAGAGGCGCGTGCGCCCGCGGCGTTCCGGATGGATCAGGCCCTCGTCTTCGTAGAAGCGAAGCGTGCGCGTCGACACTCCGAATTCGCGCGTCAGCTCCGTTATGCTATAGTACTTGTTCACTGGCATTGGCTTCCCACTCTCGTAGCCCATAATATTGACTTTTACGTAATAGTCAATTTAGGCAAGTCCGGCTCATATACCGAACCACCAGGTGGCGATACCGAGGAAAGCGAAGAAGCCGGTGCAGTCGGTGACGGTGGTTACGAAAACGGACGACGCAATAGCCGGGTCCGCGCCGACCTTATCCAGAAGAAGCGGCAAAAGAATTCCCGCCAGCGCCGCAGCCACCAGATTGATGATCATGGCGGCGCCGATGACCATACCAAGCTGGTAGTCGTGGAACCACGCGCCGGCAATCGTGCCCATGATGCTGGCAAAGACGATGCCGTTCATGACCCCGACGCCCGCCTCCCTGCGGATGATGCGGCCGGCATTGTATATGTCGAGGTCGCGGGTCGCGAGCGCGCGCACGGTCACGGTCATCGTCTGCGTGCCGGCATTGCCTCCCATGGAGGCCACGATTGGCATCAGTACGGCAAGCGCGATCATCTTCTCGATCGAGGCGTCGAAGAGGCCGATGACACTGGCCGAAAGCATCGCCGTGCCGAGATTGATCATCAGCCAAAGGAAGCGCGAGCGGACGGTCGATATGACATTGTCGGACAGCTCTTCGTCACCGACGCCGCCGAGGCGTTTGATGTCCTCATCCGCTTCCTCGTGAATGACGTCGACTACATCGTCGATGGTAAGAACACCGACAAGACGCTCGTTCTCGTCCACGACGGCGGCTGAGAGAAGGTCGTATTGCTCGAAGAGCTGCGCCGCCTCTTCCTGGTCCATCTCGGCTGGAATCGGATGGGTCGTCTCGCGCATGATCGCTTCGATTTTTGTCTGCCGCTTGGTGCGGAGAATCTGGTCGAGATCGACGGCGCCGAGCAGCTTGAAGGTCGGGTCGATAACGAAGATCTGCGTGAAGGAATAAGGCAGGTCCTCCTCTTCGCGCATATAGTCGATCG
The DNA here is from genome assembly GCF_056279705.1 of Rhizobium sp. USDA 4016. Classification (NCBI taxonomy): domain Bacteria; kingdom Pseudomonadati; phylum Pseudomonadota; class Alphaproteobacteria; order Hyphomicrobiales; family Rhizobiaceae; genus Rhizobium; species Rhizobium sp. USDA 4016. The sequence goes on along the minus strand of NZ_JBWCCY010000004.1, from coordinate 1,859,405 downwards.
TCTGACCGACAGTCCAGAAGGGCGGCACCGCCACGAATTCCGTCTGCATGCGGCGGCCGGCAGAGCTTTCCGGGTAATCCAGTGCCCTACGCAGGCGCACCCGCTCGGTGAACGGCAGCTGCGCCAGAATTTCTTCCCGGTCTTCCTTGTCCAGGTCCTCGAGGATGTAGACAGCGTCGTCCGAATCGAGGTCGCCGATTGCAGCGGCAATCTGCTCGTTCGGTATCTGATCGACAATTTCGCGACGGATCGTTTCATCGACCTCCGTCAGCGCCGTCATGTCGAAATCGTCGCCGAGGAGGCGGACAAGCGCTAGGCGCTGATCCGGCTGGATCGATTCCAGCAGGTCGCCTATTTCGGACTCGTGAAGACGCGCGACGTTCTGCCGGAGAAAAATCGTATCGCGGTCGGCGATGGCAGCGCCGACAAGCGCCAGAAAGTCGCTGCGGACATTGCCGTCCTCGTCGTAGATGTCGGCTCCTTCGTCGTCCGGACGTCTGCGGATGCGGTCGTCTTCTCCGGTTTCCGTCATCTGCCGTCCTCGCATTCCAAGATTAACGACTGTCGCGCCGCATTCGAGAATGGCGGCTGAAAAAGCATTGTCAACAAGCGGATAAACGAATTCCGCCTGCCCTCTCGGCCCGCCCGAATTCCAGCCCCTGCTAACCGAAATGCTCGGTGTCGTCTAGCGCCAAAGCGCATCGCGCAGATGACAATGCGCCGTCTTGCCGATAGTTTCCGCGCGCCAGCAAACAAGGACCGCCGCCGATGGCCATTCGCCCCATTCTTCGCTATCCGCATCCCGGCCTGAAGACAGTCTGCGAACCGGTGGCGGTCTTCGATTCGGCACTGCGTCGGCTTGCTGACGATCTGCTGGAGACGATGCGCGTCGCACCCGGCGTCGGCATCACGGCCGCCCATGTCGGCGTCTTCCTGCGGGTGGTCGTGATCGAGCTCAACAAGGCGGACGGGGTTCGGATCTTTATCAACCCCGATATCATTTCGGTTTCGGATGAACTCATGCGCCAGACCGAAGGAAGCGTGTCGATGCCGGGCGTGACCGACGAGGTGACGAGACCCCGCGCAGTCCGTTTCCGCTACCAGGACATCAACGGTGTCCAGCATGAAGAGCATGCCGATGGCTTCCTGGCGATTTGCATTCAGCACGAAGTCGACCAGCTTGACGGAATTTTCTGGCTTCAGCGCCTGTCGAAGCTGAAGCGCGACCGCCTGATCCGGAAATGGGAAAAAGCGACGCTGTGATTTCACGAAACTTTGGCGAACCATTCCGGACCACGAGCGTTCTTCGATCAAGGTAACGCCTGAGGGAGAATGACGATGCCAAAGAAGAACGACAAGACCACCTTTTCGCGCGAAGACGATTATCGCGATTACGAAGAACGCAATCTTGACGACGGCTGGCCCTACTCCGACGAAGCAGGTGCGCGATCGCCTGAACCGCAAAATCGAGCCTACGGCGAAACGCCCGCAAACTTCGACCGCGAGCCTAACAGCGGCTTTCGCGTTGACGGCACGGACGAAGACGGAAACGAAAACCGGCTCAAGGATTCGCTCAGGGCCGATACGATCCATCGCGACGAAAGCGATGACCTTGAAGCGAGCGTGACGGAGAACCTGGAAAACATCCCGGATCTGAACCTCGACAGCATCGATGTTCACGCCGACGGCCATACCGTAACGCTGGAAGGCGCGGTCGAGACCATCGGAATGGCCCGGAAGGTCGAACTCGGTGCCCTTTCAGTTGATGGCGTCCACCATATCCGCAACCGGCTGGAAACGATCGGTGTTGATTCGCATCTATCGGACGAGGATTGAAGTCCAAGGCCAATCGAACCGTCGGGCATGCCGCAAACGAAAAGGGACCGGAAACCGGCCCATTTTTCATGTCGCACGCGAGATGGGACGTTCTAAAAATTTCTCTGGAAGAGAATGGTGCGGTCGAGAAGACTCGAACTTCCACGGGTTGCCCCACAGCGACCTCAACGCTGCGCGTCTACCAATTCCGCCACGACCGCATCGTGGTAGGTGCCGATTTGCGTCGGCGGGGCAGCATGTAGCAAAAGCATTTGGGGTGCACAAGGGCGATATGGCAGATTTTTGCAAAACAAATCACAGCATTTGAATTGCCCGTCAAACGGGGCCATATAGGCGATCTGCCGCCTGTGATCGCCGTGCGGCGAGGGAAGTCTATGCTGCGCACCGATCTACAATTCTCGATGTTTCCGCTTGCAGGCTCAAAGCCGGTGCGTTGGCGCATCTCCGATGGTCTCATTCCTTATAGCGAAGCCGTCGAGACGATGGAGCGCGAGGTGGCCCTGATCGCCGAGGGCGGCGACGAGCTTGTCTGGCTTGTCGAGCATCCGCCCCTCTATACGGCAGGCACCAGCGCCAATGCGAAGGACCTTGTGCAGCCGGACCGTTTTCCGGTTTTTGCGACCGGCCGCGGCGGCGAATACACTTATCATGGCCCCGGCCAGCGCGTTGCCTATGTGATGCTTGATCTCAAACGCCGGCGGCAGGATGTCCGCGCCTTCGTCGTGGCGCTTGAAGAAGTGGTGATCCTTACGCTCGATTCGATGAATGTACGCGGCGAGCGGCGCGAGGACCGCGTCGGCGTCTGGGTGAGACGGCCGGAGAAACCGCATCTTCCGGACGGCAGCATGAGCGAGGACAAGATTGCTGCGCTCGGCATCCGGCTTCGCAGATGGGTGACGTTTCACGGCTTGTCGCTCAATGTCGATCCCGACCTCGACCATTTTACCGGCATCGTACCCTGCGGGATTTCTGCCTACGGCGTGACCAGCCTTGTCGATCTCGGCCTGCCGGTGATGATGGCGGATGTGGATATCCGCCTGCGCGAAGCCTTCGAATCGGTCTTCGGCAAAACGGTGGGCGAACGCTAGGCCATATTGATCGGCATGCATTCCTGTGGTTGATGGCTTCGTTTTCGAAAGCCTGCACCATGTCCCAAGAACAATCTCCGCATAATCCGCTTCAAGGCATGGTCATCATGGCCGGCGCCATGGTCGTCCTGCCCGCCATGGACGCGATCGCCAAATACATGGCGACCTTCGAGGCGATGTCACCGGGGCAGGTGACATTCTATCGCTTCTTCTTTCAGGTCGCCTGCACGCTTCCTATCCTGCTTGCCGTCTTCCGCTGGGAGGCGCTTTCGGCAAAGCGGCCATGGATGAACCTGCTGCGGGGCGCCTTGCATGGCGCGGCCAGCCTGCTCTTCTTCGTCGCGGTCAAATACATGCCGCTCGCGGATGTCTTCGCGATCTATTTCGTGGAACCATTCATGCTGACGGCTCTTTCGGCGCTCTTCCTCGGCGACAAGGTCGGTTGGCGGCGGTGGGCGGCGATCGTCGTCGGCTTCGCAGGTGCGATGATCGTCATCCAGCCGAGCTACGAAATCTTCGGCCTGAAGGCGCTGCTGCCAGTGCTTTGTGCCTTCCTTTTCTCGCTCTATCTCTTCCTTAACCGCGCAATCGGTGAAGCCGATTCGCCGTTAACGATGCAGACCTTGGCCGGAATCGGTGGAATGCTCTTCATGGGGGCAGCGCTCCTGGGCGGAAATGCGCTTTCAATGCCCGATTTCGAAATGTCGCTTCCCTCGTCGGTATTGGGCCTCGTCCTTTTGCTCGTCCTCGGCACCATCTCCGGCTATGCGCATATGCTGATCGTCAGGGCATTCCGCCTTGCGCCGCTGTCGCTGCTTGCCCCGTTCCAATATTTTGAGATCATTTCGGCGACCGTGCTCGGATACGCGCTGTTCAACGATTTTCCCAATTTTTCCAAATGGATCGGCATTTTCATCATCGTCGCGTCCGGCCTCTTCATCATCTGGCGCGAACGCGTTCAGCCAAGATCGCTAAAATCATCGGAAACACCTGCGTAGTCGATTAACTCTTGTCGTTGAGGGTTCTTCAATTCCGCTGGGCTAAAATCATTTCTGGCTTCATGAAGAAGTCTGGAGATGAAAGATGAGCGAATTCCGACTCGCTTTTCCGGCATGCGTGATCGCGGGAAAGCATCGGCTGGCCGCCGACGATATCAGCCTCTTGCGCAAGCACAGCTTTCCGCACGGCGTCCGGAGGGCCGACGACGTCGTTGTCATGCTTGCACTGAACAATTCCTGTCCTGAAAAATGCCCGGAATGGAGCGCCTTCTTCGTGGAGGAACTCGCCGGTTTCATTGTCAACTACAGCTATCCGCAGGGCTCGCTGGACGAGATCAATGTCGCCTGGATCATGCGCATGTTCGCGACCGACGGCGTCATCAATTCGGCGCTCGAACTGGAACTCATACTGCACATCATGGAGATTTCCTCCCATGTACCGGACGAGCTGCGTGCCTTTGCGCTCGATCAGCTGCGCCTTGCGATTACCGACGATGTCGGCGGCTACAAGCTGTCGCGTGCAGTGAACCGCAAAGGCATCGCCCGCCAGGACATCGATTTCGTGATGCGCGTGCTGCGGAACATCTGCGAGGGCGGTGTGATTCCAGTTTCGCATCTCACCTACAGCGTCTTGCGCCGGATCGAAGCGGAAACGCTGCCGTCCGCCAATCATCCCCGCTGGGCTGAAATCCTCCGGGCGCTCCAGCTTCGGGATTACGCCGAACCGCGCACTAGCCGCTGGCTGCGGATCGTGGACGACGAACAAGCCGTTGCGTGACTTGCGTTAGGACAGGTCCCTTCCCCACCGTCAGATTTCGCACGATTGTGCGTCCCGGCGTTTCTGCGTAGAACTTCTGGACGCATTTTTCGGTTGGAGTCTGCATGTTCAAGAAAATTCTGATCGCGAACCGCGGCGAGATCGCTTGCCGCGTGAACAAGACTGCGCGCCGCATGGGTATTGCAACGGTCGCGGTCTATTCGGACGCAGACCGCGATGCCCTTCACGTCGAGATGGCTGATGAGGCAGTGCATATAGGCCCGGCGGCGGCAGCCGAGAGCTATCTCGTCGCCGAAAAGATCATCGCCGTCTGCAAGGAGACCGGCGCGGAAGCTGTTCACCCCGGCTACGGCTTCCTTTCCGAACGGGCCTCCTTTTGCGAGGCCCTCGAAAGGGAGGGCATCGTCTTCATCGGGCCGAAACCGAAGGCCATCAGGGCGATGGGCGACAAGATCGAATCGAAGAAGTTCGCCAATGCCGCTAAGGTTTCAACGGTGCCGGGCTATCTCGGGGTCATCGAGGATGCAGCGCATGCCGAGATGATCGCCGGTGAGATCGGCTATCCCGTGATGATCAAGGCTTCGGCCGGCGGCGGCGGCAAGGGCATGCGTATCGCCTGGAACGAGGCGGAAGTCCGCGACGGTTTCGACCGTGCCCGCTCGGAGGCAAGGAGTTCTTTCGGCGACGATCGCGTCTTCATCGAGAAATACATTGTCGATCCACGCCATATCGAAATCCAGGTGCTGGCGGATGCGCACGGCAATACCGTCTATCTCGGCGAGCGCGAATGCTCGATCCAGCGGCGGAACCAGAAGGTCGTCGAAGAGGCACCCTCGCCTTTCCTCGACGAAAAGACCAGACAGGCGATGGGCAAGCAGTCCGTCGCACTGGCGAAGGCCGTCGATTATCAGAGCGCAGGAACGGTAGAATTCATCGTCGACCGCGACCGCAATTTCTATTTCCTCGAAATGAACACGCGGCTGCAGGTCGAGCATCCGGTGACGGAGCTGGTGACCGGGATCGACCTCGTGGAGCAGATGATCCGGGTTGCCGCGGGCGAAACACTTCCCATCAGCCAGAAGGACATAAAGCTGAATGGCTGGGCGATCGAAAGCCGCCTCTACGCCGAAGATCCCTATCGCAACTTCCTGCCGTCGATCGGCCGCCTGACGCGTTACCGCCCGCCCGCGGAAGGCTGGCACGGCAGCACGATCGTCCGCAACGATACCGGTGTCTTCGAGGGCGCCGAAATCTCGATGTATTACGATCCGATGATCGCCAAGCTTTGCGCCTGGGCGCCGGACCGTTCGGCAGCGATCGAGGCCATGGGCCAGGCACTCGACGGCTTCGTGGTTGACGGCATCGCGCATAATCTGCCGTTCCTCTCGGCATTGATGAAGCATCCGCGCTGGCGCGAGGGCAGACTTTCGACTGGTTTCATTGCCGAGGAATATCCGGACGGCTTTGCGCCGATGGCCCCGGATCAGCGGGAGGAGGCTCTGCTTGCGGCCGTAGCGCTGTCCACAGCGCTGATCGAAGCCAATCGCCGCGAACGCCATATCGACCGATTGCGCGCTTCGGACGGTAATCTTCGCAAGCAATGGGTCGTGAAGATCGGCACGGACTATGTGCCGGTGAGGCTTGCCGATGGACTGGTGACCATCCCGTTCGACATGGAGATGGAAGCAGCGGGAGAAAAGTTCCATGTTGTCACCGATTGGCGACCCGGTGCGCCAGTCTGGAACGGGGCAATCGGCGGACGGGCGGTGACGGCCCAGATCCGGCCGGTTCTGAACGGCATGCGCATCGATTGGCAGGGCCTTGCGGTCCGCGCCACGGTTTTCACGCCGCGCCACGCCGAACTCGATTGCCTGATGCCGGTCAAGCTCCCGCCGGATACCTCGAAGCTGCTGCTTTGCCCGATGCCGGGGCTGGTGATTTCGATCGCCGTCGCGGAAGGCCAGGAGGTAAAGGCCGGCGAGACGCTTGCCGTCGTGGAAGCTATGAAGATGGAAAACGTGCTGCGCGCCGAACGCGATCTGGTCGTCGGCAAGATCAATGCGAAGCCTGGCGAGAGCCTCGCCGTCGATGCCGTGATCCTGGAATTCGCCTGATCCGGATTGGCACAGGTCCGTCTGCGCCGCCGCTGACGCGACTTCGCATTTGTTAAGGTCTTGCAGCCTAGTATGCGGCGTTTTCGTCCTGTGGCTGGGGCCTCGGAGACACGAATGACGGCGCTGCAATCTGCCGCCCTGCTGCTTTTCATCAATCTTGGCCTGCTCTGGCTGCTCATGCGCATCCCACTCGGCGTGCGCACCATTCGCCTGACGCGGACATTCCAGAGACCGCCGGAGGAGCTGTGGAGAGCGATCGATCCCGCCGGCACCGACGCCGACTGGCACCATTCCGTCATCAGCAGCAAGCCGCTCAAAAACCGCGCAGGCATCGTCGAGCAGATCTACAGCCATTTGGACCGCGACGGCGCACCTCTGCGCCGCTTGCTGGCTTTGGAGCCGTTGCCGGCCGCCGGCGGACGCGGCTTTCGTTCGCGCGTCGCTGACGACAGCACGCTTGATTTGGCCTTCTGGCGGGATTTCAGCGAAAGCAGGATCGTCCGCCGCCTGCCCGACGGCGCCGAGATCGAAATTACGCAGACGGATCGTTACCGCGGCCTTGCCTTCCTTCTTTTCCGATATGTCATGCTGCGCCGCGAGCTGCGTGCGCTCGAAGGTTGGCTTGAAACCGGTGCATCGGTTCCGCAGGGATATTTCGAACATCCCACGTTTCAATGCGGCCTGGCTATACTTTCGACGTTTTTGCTTTGGCCGTTCTTCGGACTGACGACATCCGGGCTGATGATCTCGACATTTCTTACCCTCGTCATCGCTCTGCACGAGCTCGGGCATCTCGCCGCCTACCGGACTTTCGGACATGAATCCGTGCGCATGATCTTCGTGCCGCTCCTCGGCGGCATCGCGATTGGCGGCAGACCCTACAAGAGCCATTTCGAGGTTGCCACCTGTGCGCTGATGGGGCCCGGCATCTCGGCCTTCTTCGTGCCTATCCTGATTGCCGGGGATAACATTGCGGCACATGGCCTGCTGTCGGAGCAATTCCGCGGGCCGCTATTGATCTTCCTGCTCATCCTCGGCGCTTTCAACCTGCTCAATCTTCTGCCCATGCAAAGGTTCGACGGTGGTCAGGTCTTGCGGCAGATCTTCAGGACACCCCGCTCGCTGATCGGAGCGAGCTTTGCCATTACGGCCTGCATTCTCGTCATCGGCTGGGAGGTCGGCGTTTCCAGCGGCATCCTGGCTGCGGCGCTCGCCGTCTTCATCCTGCTCAGCATGATTGGCGCGGGATCCCTCAAGCCTCGCCACAAGCTCGAGGAGATGAAGGCCTGCGAGCGCCTGCTGGTCACCTTCGGTCTTTATGCTGCGATCCTCATTCACGGCTATGCCGTTATTTTTTCGGCAGAAAAGCTCTTTTGACGCTCTGAGCAAACTGGTTGTCGCATGTAGCTGATTTTGCGTTAATGTCGTTCGCCGCCTTTCCTTTTCGCTTGAGCCGCCGTCGCCCGGCGTGCCAAGGTTACGCCGGAAAATCACGAGGAGATCAGACGATGGATGTTCGCGCCGCCGTTGCCGTTCAGGCTGGAAAACCGCTGGAAGTCATGACCGTGCAGCTGGAGGGCCCGCGGGCCGGCGAGGTTCTGGTCGAGGTCAAGGCGACCGGCATCTGCCACACGGACGATTTCACGCTGTCTGGCGCCGATCCCGAGGGCCTGTTTCCGGCAATCCTCGGCCATGAGGGTGCCGGCATCGTCGTCGATGTCGGACCGGGCGTCACTTCGGTCAAGAAGGGCGACCACGTCATTCCGCTCTATACGCCGGAATGCCGTGAATGCCCGTCCTGCCTGTCGCGCAAGACCAATCTCTGCACGGCGATCCGCGCCACCCAGGGCCAGGGCCTGATGCCGGACGGCACGTCGCGCTTTTCGATCGGCAAGGACAAGATCCATCACTACATGGGCTGCTCGACCTTTGCCAATTACACGGTGCTGCCCGAGATCGCCGTTGCCAAGGTCAATGCGGACGCCCCCTTCGACAAGATCTGCTACATCGGCTGCGGCGTCACCACCGGCATCGGCGCCGTCATCAACACCGCCAAGGTGGAGATCGGCGCAACGGCGATCGTCTTCGGCCTCGGCGGCATCGGCCTCAACGTTCTCCAGGGCCTGAAGCTTGCCGGCGCCGACATGATCATCGGTGTCGACATCAACAATGACCGCAAGGTGTGGGGCGAAAAGTTTGGCATGACGCATTTCGTCAATCCGAAGGAGGTCGGCGACGACATCGTGCCCTATCTCGTCAACATGACGAAGCGCGGCGCCGACCAGATCGGCGGTGCCGACTACACCTTCGACTGCACCGGCAACACCAAGGTGATGCGCCAGGCGCTGGAAGCCAGCCATCGCGGCTGGGGCAAGTCGGTCGTCATCGGGGTGGCCGGTGCCGGCCAGGAAATCTCCACCCGCCCGTTCCAGCTGGTCACCGGCCGCAGCTGGATGGGCACCGCCTTTGGTGGCGCGCGTGGCCGCACCGACGTGCCGAAGATCGTCGACTGGTACATGGAAGGCAAAATCCAGATCGATCCGATGATCACCCATACGATGCCGCTCGAAGACATCAACAAGGGCTTCGAACTCATGCATTCCGGTCAAAGTATCCGCGGCGTGGTGCTGTATTGACCTCGTGTCGGTAATTTAAAATCGATCTGGCATTGCAGCCGGCCGATTGATAGATACGGCTGCATTCCAGCGCTTGAGCCGCTCAGATGCGTTCATTCTCGAATTGGAAAGGCGATATCAAATCTTTGCTGAAACCCGCTTCTCAGCGTACAGCGCTTTCCGAAATATCCAAGCATCAGGATGTTCCAGTATCGGGACGACATCATCATCTACGATCCGTTGCCGGACGGCGCAGGCCTGGAACTGATCCGCATTCTCAATGCGGCACGAGACTACCATCGCTATTTCGACGATTAGAAACGAACGACACATGCCGCAAATATATGTCGATGCAGACGCCTGCCCCGTGAAGCCGGAAATCCTGAAGGTTGCCGAACGCCACGGCATCGAGGTGACCTTCGTCGCCAATTCCGGCCTGCGGCCCTCACGTGATCCTATGGTCCGGAACGTCATCGTCTCCAATGCCTTCGATGCCGCCGACAACTGGATTGCGGAACACGCAACCAACAGCGACGTTGTGGTGACTGCGGACGTGCCGCTCGCCGTGCGGTGCGTCGCGGGTGGTTCACTGGTTTGCGGCCCCACCGGGCGCGTTTTCGACGACACAAATATCGGCATGGCGAGCGCCATGCGCGATCTCGGCGCGCACCTGCGGGAAACCGGCGAAAGCAAGGGCTACAATGCCGCCTTCAGCCCGAAGGACCGTTCGCGGTTCCTCGAAACCTTCGACCGGCTTTGCCGTCGCGCCAAGGCGGCAGCCCCAGGAACGGGAGATCAAAAATGAACATCATTTCCCAGGCGACCGCCTTCGGAGGCATGCAGGGCGTGTATTCGCACGAATCCGAAGCCTGCAAATGCGAGATGACCTTCGCAGTCTTTGCGCCGCCGAAGGCCATCAAGGAGCCCTGCCCGGTTCTCTGGTATCTTTCCGGGCTGACCTGCACGCACGCCAACGTCATGGAAAAAGGCGAGTACCGGCGCATGGCGGCCGAGCTCGGCCTGATCATCGTCTGCCCGGACACAAGCCCACGCGGCAATGATATTCCCGACGAGCTCACCAACTGGCAGATGGGCAAAGGCGCGGGCTTCTACCTTGATGCCACCGAAGAGCCCTGGGCAGAAAACTATCGGATGTACACCTACATCACCGAGGAGCTGCCGGCCCTCGTCGCCAAGCAATTTCGCATAGACATGAGCCGCCAGGGCATCTTCGGCCATTCAATGGGCGGTCATGGGGCACTGACGATCGCATTGAGGAACCCGGACCGCTTCAGGAGCTGCTCGGCCTTCGCGCCGATCGTCGAGCCGTCGACCGCCGATTGGTCGGCGCCGGCATTCGAAAAGTATCTAGGTTCCGATCGTGCGGCCTGGCGCAAGTACGACGCATGCGCCTTGGTAAGCGACGGCGCACACTTCCCGGAATTTCTGATCGATCAGGGTAAGGCTGACGGCTTCCTCGACAACGGCCTTAGGCCGTGGCTTTTCGAAGAGGCGATCAAGGACACGGATATCAAGCTCACGCTGCGGCTGCATGAGCGCTACGACCACTCTTACTATTTCATCTCCACCTTCATGGATAATCACCTGAGGTGGCACGCCGAGCGGCTTGGATAAGGAACGCAAGAAACGGTGGCATGGCAGCTATGCCAATTTCTACCTTGCAACGACAGTCAAACCGCGCATATGAGCACCAACGCAGACGACTGCGGCGCCCACTCCCCTGCGGGCGCAAACGTCGCGGGGACGGCCTCGCTCTTTAAAAAGGAGAGTGAGATGGCTTGGTTTCTGCTGTTTCTTGCAGGTCTTTTTGAATGTGGCTGGGCAATCGGTTTGAAATACACCGATGGCTTCACGCGGCCCATGCCGACGGTCCTGACCGTCATTTCCATGGTGATCAGCATCGTGCTGCTCGGTCTGGCGGTCAAAACGCTGCCGATCGGCACAGCCTATGCGGTCTGGACCGGAATTGGCACCGTCGGAACGGTGCTGCTCGGCATCTGGCTGCTCGGCGACCCCGTCACCGCGGCCCGCCTCGGCTGCATCGCACTCATCATCGCCGGCATTGTCGGACTTAAGCTCACTGTATGACGATGAATGCCGCGGGACGAACCCGCGGCATTCTTCTCAGGCGTGGCGCTTGTCGACCGAAAAGGCGCCTGCACCGGCGAAAACCAGGAACAGGAAGACGAAGCAGTAGAGGATCGCCGATTCGCCCTGATTGACGGCCGGGTAGAAACCCATCGGCACATGCGCCATGAAATAGGCAACAGCCATCTGGCCGCTCAGGATGAAAGCGATCGGACGTGTCAGGAAACCGACGAGAATTGCCAGTCCGCCGACGAATTCCAGAAGCGCCGCCACGAGCATGAGCGGCGGAAGCGGGCCGCCCTCTCCTTGCGGGATCGGGAATTCAAACAACTTCATCGTGCCGTGCTCGATGAACAGAAGCGCAGTGATGATCCTAAGAGCGGCCAGCGCGTAGGGTTGATAGGCGCTCAGACGTTCGAAACCGGACATTTGGGCTCTCCCTTGAGATAAGACAGTCGAGCGTTAATTTCCTAAACGACAGGAATGAATACACGGATCGGTGACGTGCGTTCACTTCCTGTTGATTTCGCTTGATTTTCACGATTCTCACACCTCAGAGCGGAATATTGTCGTGCTTCTTCCAGGGGTTCGAGAGATCCTTGTTGCGTAGCATCTTCAGACCGCGCGCCAGGCGGCGGCGCGTCGAATGCGGCATGATCACCTCGTCGATATAGCCGCGCTCGGCCGCGACAAAGGGCGACAGGAAGCGGTCCTCGTACATCTTTGTGTGTGCCGCAATCTTTTCCGGATCGGTGATGTCCTTACGGAAGATGATCTCGACTGCGCCCTTCGCACCCATCACTGCGATCTGCGCCGTCGGCCAGGCATAGTTGAGATCGCCGCGCAGATGCTTGGAGGCCATTACGTCGTAAGCCCCGCCGAACGCCTTGCGGGTAATGACTGTCAGCTTCGGCACGGTCGCCTCCGCATAGGCAAAAAGCAGCTTCGCCCCATGCTTGATAAGACCGCCATATTCCTGCGCCGTGCCCGGCAGAAAGCCCGGAACATCGACGAAGGTGACGATCGGAATACTGAAGCAATCGCAAAAGCGCACGAAACGCGCGGCCTTGCGTGATGCATCGCTATCGAGCACGCCGGCAAGCACCATCGGCTGGTTCGCTACAAAGCCGACCGTCGAGCCCTCGACGCGCCCGAAACCGCAGACGATGTTCTTGGCGAAGCTTGCCTGAATCTCAAAAAAATCGCCATCGTCCGCAACCTTGTGGATCAGCTCCTTGATGTCATACGGCTTATTGGCATTGGCGGGGATGAGCGTGTCCAGCGATTGATCCCCATCCATCACCGACTGGTAACATTCGATCTCCGGCACCGGCGAGGTGTTGGAAAGCGGCAGGAAATCGATGAGGCGGCGGACCTGCAGCAATGTGTCGACATCGTTGTCATAAGCGCCGTCGGCGATTGAGGAACGCGTCGTGTGAACAGAGGCGCCGCCGAGTTCCTCGGAGGTCACGGTCTCGTTGGTGACGGTCTTGACGACATCCGGACCGGTCACGAACATGTAAGAGGTGTCGCGCACCATGAAGATGAAATCGGTCATCGCAGGCGAATAGACGTCGCCGCCGGCACATGGGCCCATGATCACGGAAATCTGCGGAATGACGCCGGAGGCGAGCACATTGCGCTGGAAGACTTCGGCATAGCCGCCGAGCGCAGCAACCCCTTCCTGGATGCGCGCGCCGCCCGCATCATAGATGCCGACGATCGGCGCCCGATTTTTCAGCGCCATGTCCTGGACCTTCATGATCTTCTCGGCATGCGCCTCGGAAAGCGAGCCGCCGAACACCGTGAAATCCTTGGCGAAGACGAAGACGGTCCGGCCGTTGACGGTTCCCCAGCCCGTGACGACGCCGTCGCCGGCAATCCGGCTCTTGTCCATGCCGAAATCCGTCGAGCGATGCTCAACGAACATGTCGAACTCCTCGAAAGAGTCTTCATCGAGGAAGAGGTCGATCCGTTCGCGTGCCGTCAGCTTGCCGCGCTTGTGCTGCGCTTCGATGCGCGCCTGGCCACCGCCCTGCCGAGCAATCTCCCGGCGCCGCTCCAGCTCGTCGAGAACTTCCTTCATGAAATCTCCCCTCGCCGCTCGATCGCGGCATGATCTTCAGCCGCGGCCGGTATTGAGCTTAAAGGCCGAGCGGACTCGCGCTGCGATATCCTCCGCCAGAATCTGATCCGCCATGGCCCGATCGTTGGCAGTGCTGGTCACCTCGAACGAGCTGACGGCGATGACCGAGCCCTCGTCGACGGACGCCGCATCGATATTGATCTTGGCGATATTCCTGTTTTTGTCGAAGCCTGTGACTTTCTGGAGGGAAGCGATGCGAATCGTCAGCACGACGCGCGGATAGACCTCGGTCCGAACCGTTGAATTGATAGCGGCATTGATGCGGTCGCCGATGCCTGAAAGCAGCTCGGGCGGTGTATTGGGACCGCCGAGAACCACGGCACTGCGGACATCGTAGATAGGAGCGGCCGGCTCATCGGAGGTCAGGCCCATGCAGGACGTCAGCATGGCGCAGACCAGCCCCAGCTGACAAAAAAGCGACCTAAACCAATTCATGCTGAATTCCGCACCTCTCCCGCTCGGAGTCGCAGATTTCGCCATAATGGCTGCCAAAGCAATATGTTTCAGGCCTTTAGCGCCAAAAAAACCTCCGCCGCTGCCTTGAACTCCTCAAAGCGCTTGGCACGGCGCAGTTCGCCCTCCTCGTCGCTGCCCCAATGCTCGATCGTCCAATCCTCATCGAGATGGGCAAGCGACCAGACCTCGTCCAGGGTCAGATGGCGCTCGGCGAACCCCAGGGCCAGAAGGGCCGACCCGGTTAGCGTCGTTATCGTGTGAAGGGAGGCAAGTGCCAACGCACTATCGTGTCTGCGCAAAGTGACGTCGAAGGCTGCGACCGCTTCGCGCGGCTGCTCGTGATGCATCACGCCTTCAATCAGGATGAAGCGCGCGCCGAGATCATTCGCCGCCCAATCGAGAACCGGGTCCCACTGCTCGGTCTGGCGCTGCACCAGGAGTTCCGGTCCTTCGGCGCGGTAGCAGAGAAGATCGCTCGAGGAAAACCGCAGGATGTCTTCGAAGACGGCTTGCGTGTCCATCGCGACGCCGTCGAGCGCCGTATTGACGAGGCGTGTCACGGGCATGGTCGCCGGGTCAATCACTTCAGCCTGTGCATCCCACTCGGCGGCGAGGAGCTCGGCCAGAGCCTCTACCGGCACCGCCAGAACCTGTTTGGCGGGCGTGCGCACGACCTTGCCATCAAGCTCGATCGCGAAGGCGTCGTCCCGCTCGGCAACCGTGACGTTCTTGTAGAAGCGTTTCGGCAGCGGCCTTTTCATCTGGATCTGCGCGCGGCGGATCGGATCGGGGTGGCTCAGTCCTTCGGAAAGGTCGTTCAGCAGGTCGCGCATGGCGTCACCTCAAAAATGGTCAAGCACGTCATTCGGATGGTAAGCGACAGTATCGGCGCCGGCGGCAATCAGGTCGTCAACGCTGGCATAACCCCAAGATACACCAATTGCCTTTGCGCCTGCAGCCTTTGCCATCTGCATATCGTAGACAGCGTCGCCGATGACAATGGCATCAGCGGCCTTCATGCCGGCTTCGTCGCAGCATTCGGTTACCATGGCCGGATGCGGCTTCGACGGACAATCGTCGGCCGTCCGCGAGACGATGAAATGCGGCGTGAAACCGTGTGTTTCGAGGACATTGACAAGCCCGCGGCGCGACTTTCCGGTGACGGCGCCGATCAGGATGTCTTCCCGTGCGGCGAGCCTGTCTATCATCGGCTTTATCCCGGCGAAAAGGGGCACATCCATGCCGGACTCCTGCCTGACATCCATGTAGATCGACTTGTAGTGGGCCGTCATGGCGATCGCCTCGTCATCGACATGCAGCTTGCCCTGCATGCGGGCAATCGCGATATCGAGCGTCAGACCGATGATCGATTTGGTGCTGGAAAGATCCGGCCGTGAATGACCGAATTGAACGAAGGTTCTGGCCATCACCTCATGGATCAGGGCGGCACTGTCGACCAACGTGCCGTCGCAATCGAAGAGAACAAGCTTCATTCGTCAATCCTCTCCGCACCGGCAAGATCAAGGCCGAGAAGGTTCCAGGTCTGCACCATATGCGGCGGCAGCGGCGCCGTGATGCGCAGGCGTCCGCCTGCAGGATGCGGGATGTCGATATGACGGGCATGCAGGTGAAGCCGCTTCTGGATGCCGCCGGGAAAGTCCCAGTTCGGGTCGTCGATGAAGTATTTTGGATCGCCGATGATCGGATGGCCGATATGCAGCGCATGAACACGAAGCTGATGCGTACGGCCGGTGTACGGCTCCATCTCGAGCCAGGCCAGGTTTTGCGCCGCCGTTTCAATCACGCGGTAGTAGGACACGGCATGATCCGCACCCTCCTCGCCGTGCTTGGCAATGCGCATGCGATCGCCGTCGGCAGTCGCTTCCTTGACGAGCCACGTGGAGATCTTGTCCTCATGCTTGCGCGGCACGCCCTTCACCAACGACCAGTAGGTCTTCTTGGTGTCGCGTTCGCGAAAGGCAGCCGTCAGCTTCTGAGCGGCACCACGTGTGCGGGCAATGACGAGCACGCCCGATGTGTCGCGGTCAAGCCGGTGCACGAGCCGCGGCTTCTCGCCTTTGGGGCTCGTCCAGGCCTCCAGCATCTGGTCGATATGCCGGGTCAGGCCGGAACCGCCCTGCACGGCAAGTCCGGCGGGCTTGTTGAGCACGATCACCTTGTCGTCCTCATGCAGCACCATGCGCTGAAGAAGTTCGTAATCGCTGGAATGCTTCAGCTCCTTCCCGGCGATCGGACCGCTCTTGACCTTCGCATCGACATCGAGCGGCGGCACGCGAACCATCTGGCCCGGCTGCACCCGCGCGTCGGTCTTTACGCGTCCACCGTCGACGCGGACCTGGCCCGAACGCAGCAGCTTCTGAAGCTGGCCGAAGCCGAGGCCAGGGAAATGAATCTTGAACCACCGGTCGAGCCGCATTCCCGCCTCGTCGGCATCCACCTTGATATGTTCGATTCCGGCCATTCTTGTTCTTTCGGAAATTCTTGGGCGCGCCACGCGCGGCTGTTGCCGGTGGCTTTAGAGCATTTTTCTCCGCGCGGAAACTGCCTTTCAGATCAAAGCACGCACAAGCGCGAGACCAGCCATGACAGAGGCAATCGAAAGCCCGACGCTTGCGGCGACGTAAAGTCCGCCGGCGACTGCCTCGCCCCGCTCGAAAAGCGAGATCGCGTCCAGAGAAAAGGCGGAAAAGGTCGTAAAGCCGCCGAGGAAGCCGGTGATGAGCAGCAGGCGCATCTCGACGGAGGCGTTGAACCGGCGCGCGATCATTTCGGCAAAAACGCCAATGGCGAAACAACCAACGACGTTGACAATCAGCGTGCCCCAAGGAAAGCCAGGCCCCAGGAGCCGCAGCGACCATTGGCCGACATAATATCTCAAAAGCGAGCCGATAGCGCCGCCGGCGCCGACAAGAAGAGCCTGGATCATCGTTCTGGTTTACCTGACGAATTGACCGTTTCCAATTGGATGAGAAGAAATCCTACCGTTCATTAAAATGCGAATGATTTCCTTAGCCGCGCACGAACCGGCGATGTGTATCAAACGTCCTATGACACAGGTCGTCACCATATCCGCGAGCACGGCCGCCGCCGCTTTCGAAACGCTGAGGATTGCTCCCCGCGTGCCGACGAGCATGGCGGCAAAGGACGCGCGCCGGATCGCAGACCGTCAGCTCAAGGGCCGACATGACCAGGAGCTGAGCGAAACGGCAAGCATCATTCAGTCCACCGAAGTGGCGCTCGACCTGATGGCCAAGGGCAACAAGCAGCCGCAGGCAGGATTGCAGCAGGCATTGAAATCCTACGAGGATTTTTGAGTTTCTCACCTTTGGAAAGCAGACGGCCTGCGGCGACTGCCGCAGGCCTGTTGCTGGTTATTTGCCCTGGGCCGAGAGAACCTCCAACGTCACGTCGATCTTGCCCGCCTTCTCAAAGGTGAGCGTCACCGGCACGCTCTCACCCTGCTTGAAAGGCGCCTTCACCTTCTGGAACATCAGATGCAGGCCGCCAGGCGCTAGCTTCACCGTCCCGCCCGCCGGAATGGCAATCCCATCCTTCAGTTCACGCATCTTCATGACATTGTTCTGCATGGCCATTTCGTGCATCTGAACTTCGCCCGCGGTCGGCGAGGAAACGACGACGAGCCTGTCGTCGGTCTTGCCGTTATTCTTGACAGTAAAGAAGCCGCCGCCGACCGGCTGGCCGGGCAGCATTGCCTTCGTAAAGGCGCCGGAGATTTCGAGGTCGCCGAGTGTTGCAGTGCCGCCTGCTGCAGCGTTCATGTCCATCCCGGCCATGTCGCCATGGTCATGGCCATTGTCGCCACCGGCAACGACCTTCAGCAACGGCGCCGGGCTCTTGAGCCTATGGGGATCGCCGCCATCGGTTGCCACCTGGTCCCATGCCTCGGCCGCATCGCCGCAAAGCTGCTTCACCGGAAAGGCCAGCGATGTTCCGGCATCCACGCCCGAAACCTTGCCTTGGATCACGAAGGTATCGTAAAAATCGTCCGAGAGGTTGCCGCCCTTCCAGCGGATTTCGACTGCGCCGGATTTCACCTTGGTGCCGTGATTGTCGTAGGTCTTCTGATAGTCGCCCTTGATCACTTCAAGTTCCCAGCCGGACTTCGGCTGCGGCTTGGCGAATACAAAGCCTTCCGGCAGCTTCACCTGCACTTCTTTGGTGGGCTTGCCGTCACAGCCATGCGGCACCTGCAGCGTTGCGAGGAACGTCTTTTCCTGTGGGGCTTCGGGATTAAGAAAGGTGACATGCGCCTGCGCTGCCGTGAATGCGGCTGCGAAAACCAGGGCCGCAGCGCTGAGTGTCTTGATTGTCTTCATCGGGTATCTCCTCGCCGGCTGCAGCTCGCAATGGCTGGCGCACCGGCATTGTCGTGTCATTTCGGTGGTGGCTGGAGATCAGGCCAGAACCGGCGGTGCCCTGGACTTCGGCCGGTCGACGGCGGGCACCCCGATGGGGGTGTCAGCAACAACCGGGGGGTTATGCAGCGTCGCGAACTCGAGATGCAGCCAAGAGCCGTTATCCGGCACCGGCAGGATGACGAAAGCCGTAAGCCGGCAGACTTCGCAATTCGGCTTCAGAGGGACCGTCTTGCCGCTGCTGTCCGTAGCGGTCACGCAAAGCGAGGCGTGGGTGCCGTCCGGCAGGACGTATGCGGCGCTATTATAGTCCGCGTCCGCCGCAGCCGCCTGATGCGCAAGGCCAAGCATAAGCAAGCTCAGCGCGCAGAGAATGCGCGTCAGCATGCCAGCGTTTCGGCCCGTTTTCATCATCTGGATCCTCTTTAGCGGATTTCGCGATTAAGCACTTTATCCGAAAAAAGCAAAAGCCCATTTGACGCAGTTCAACACTTTGTCGAAAGACGGCGCGACAAAAATTTGTTCGGCGGCGACATTCCCCCTTGCCAAGAGCCTGCTCCGCCGGATAATTGCCGCAACCCTGTTGGGAGAATCCGGTCTACAGACGGCCGGTGCCGAAGGAGCAACCGCCCCGGAAACTCTCAGGCCAAAGGACCAGCAAGGGGCAGACGGAACTCTGGAGAGAAGCGTTCTCGAAACGCTCGCCGAAGGGATAACAATCTCAGGCACAGGGACAGAGGGGGCTCGAAAGCAAGGCGTAGCCGCGCCTTCAGATTGAGCCCGCGCATGGAATTCCACGCGCAAACCCCGGAGGCGTCGTTGGACGATACTGCTGCCCTCAAGAAAACTCCGCTACACGCGCTGCATCTTTCGCTCGGTGCCCGCATGGTGCCTTTCGCCGGCTACGAGATGCCCGTTCAGTATTCAGCCGGCGTGCTGAAGGAACACCTGCAGACGCGCGCCGGCGCCGGCCTCTTCGACGTCTCCCACATGGGTCAGGTCGTCGTGAGGGCGAAGTCCGGCAGATATGAAGATGCCGCCCTCGCACTCGAAAGCCTCGTACCGGTCGACATTCTCGGCCTCGCCGAAGGCCGCCAGCGCTACGGCTTCTTCACCGACGAAAACGGCGGCATCCTCGACGACTTGATGATCACCCATCTCGACGACCATCTCTTCGTCGTCGTCAACGCCGCCTGCAAGGAGGCCGATGTCGCGCACATGCAAAGGCATATCGGCGACCGCTGCGACATAACCCTTCTCGACCGCGCGTTAGTCGCGCTGCAAGGTCCGCGCGCCGTCAACGTGCTGGCCGAACTCTGGGCGGATGTCGCGGCGATGAAGTTCATGGACGTGCGTCACTGCCGCTTGCACGACATCTCCTGTCTCGTTTCCCGCTCCGGCTATAGCGGCGAGGACGGCTTCGAGATCTCCGTACCCGTTAACAAGGCGGAGGATGTCGCCAGGCGGTTGCTCGAACATCCCGATGCGCAGCCGATCGGCCTCGGCGCCCGCGATTCGCTGCGTCTGGAGGCGGGACTCTGCCTCTACGGCAACGACATCGACGCCACCACAACGCCGGTCGAGGCGGCGCTCGAATGGGCCATGCAGAAGGCCCGCAGGACGGGCGGAGCGCGCGCGGGGGACTTTCCGGGTGCAGCACGCATTCTCGGTGAACTCGACAATGGTGCCACACGCCGCCGTGTCGGCCTGAAGCCGGAAGGCAAGGCGCCGGTGCGCGGCCATTCCAAACTCTATGCGGATGCCGAAGGCAAGACCGAGATCGGCGAAGTCACTTCGGGCGGCTTCGGCCCGAGTGTCGAAGGCCCGGTTGCCATGGGCTATGTGCCGGTTTCGCATGCCTCCGTTGGAACCCAAATTTACGCTGAGGTGCGCGGCAAGTATCTCCCCGCTGCGGTCGCCGCCCTGCCTTTCATCACGCCGACCTACAAACGCTAAGATATTTTCCAGAGAGGAACAAAACCATGCTGAAATTTACCGAAGAACATGAATGGCTGAAGCTCGAAGACGGCGTGGCGACGGTCGGCATTACGAATTATGCCGTCGAACAGCTCGGCGACCTCGTTTTCGTCGAATTGCCGGAAGTGGGCGCGACCTTTTCCAAGAATGACGATGCCGCCACCGTCGAATCCGTGAAGGCTGCCTCGGAAGTCTATTGTCCGCTCGATGGCGAGATCACCGAAGTCAACGAAGCGATCACTGCCGATCCGTCGCT
This sequence comes from Rhizobium sp. USDA 4016, assembly GCF_056279705.1. NCBI lineage: Bacteria > Pseudomonadati > Pseudomonadota > Alphaproteobacteria > Hyphomicrobiales > Rhizobiaceae > Rhizobium > Rhizobium sp. USDA 4016. Next base: position 1,838,635 of record NZ_JBWCCY010000004.1, on the reverse strand, counting down.
GGTCAATTCCGACCCGCAGGGCGCCGGCTGGTTCTTCAAGCTGAAGCTCAAGAATCCGGCCGATGCCGATGGCCTGCTAGACGAAGCGGCCTATAAGGAGCTCACCGCGTAATGACGACGCCGACAGAATTCCAGTTTACCGACTACCAGCCCTACGACTTCGCCAACCGCCGCCATATCGGCCCGTCGCCGGCCGAAATGAGCGACATGCTGAAGGTCGTCGGCTACAACAGCCTCGACAGCCTCATCGACGCGACCGTGCCTTCTGCGATCCGACAGAAGGCGGCGCTTGCCTGGGGCGCGCCGATGACGGAGCGCGAGGCGCTCGACAAGCTGCGCGAGACCGCCAACAAGAACAAGGTCCTCGTTTCCCTGATCGGCCAAGGCTATTACGGCACCATCACGCCGCCAGTCATCCAGCGCACCATCCTCGAAAATCCGGCCTGGTACACGGCCTACACGCCTTACCAGCCGGAGATCAGTCAGGGCCGTCTGGAAGCGCTCTTGAACTACCAGACGATGATCTGCGACCTGACCGGTCTCGACGTCGCCAACGCTTCGCTTCTCGACGAAGCGACCGCTGCTGCCGAAGGCATGGCGATTGCCGAGCGCGTCGCGAAGTCTAAGGCCAAGGCTTTCTTCGTCGATGCCGCCTGCCATCCGCAGACGATCGCGCTCATCCAGACCCGCGCCGAACCGCTCGGCTGGAGCGTCATCGTCGGTGACCCCTTCAAGGATCTCGATCCGGTGGACGTCTTCGGCGCCATCTTCCAGTATCCGGGCACGCACGGCCACGTGCATGATTTCACAGGCCTGATCTCCCGCCTGCATCAGACGGGCGCGATCGCCATCGTCGCGGCCGATATCCTCGCGCTGACGCTTCTGAAGTCGCCGGGCGAAATGGGCGCCGATATTGCGATCGGCTCGTCGCAGCGCTTCGGCGTTCCGGTGGGCTACGGCGGACCGCATGCCGCATATATGTCGGTCAAGGATGCGCACAAGCGCTCCATGCCCGGCCGTCTCGTCGGCGTCTCGGTCGATGCCCGCGGCAATCGCGCCTACCGGCTGTCGCTGCAGACCCGCGAACAGCATATCCGCCGCGAAAAGGCAACGTCGAACATCTGCACCGCGCAGGTGCTGCTCGCGGTCATGGCCTCGATGTATGCGGTTTTCCACGGTCCCAAGGGCATCAAGGCGATCGCCCAGCAGGTCCACCAGAAGGCCGTGCTGATGGCTAAGGGCCTAGAAAAGCTAGGCTACAGGATAGAGCCAGAAACCTTTTTCGACACGCTCACCGTCGATGTCGGCCACATGCAGGGCCTCATCCTGCGCGCGGCCGTCGCCGAGGGTATCAACCTGCGCAAGGTTGGCACGACCAAGATCGGCATGAGCCTCGATGAGCGCACGCGCCCCGCGACGCTCGAAGCCGCCTGGCGCGCATTCGGCGGCAATTTCGCCGTGGCCGATTTCGAGCCAGGCTACCGCCTGCCGAAGGACCTGCTGCGCACCAGCGAATATCTGACGCATCCGATCTTCCACATGAACCGCGCCGAAAGCGAAATGACCCGCTACATCCGCCGGCTCTCCGACCGCGACCTCGCCCTCGACCGCGCGATGATCCCGCTCGGCTCCTGCACCATGAAGCTGAACGCCACGGCGGAAATGCTGCCTATCACCTGGCCGGAGTTTTCGGATATCCATCCTTATGCTCCGGCCGATCAGGCGCTCGGCTACCGCGAAATGATCGACGATCTGACGGAAAAACTCTGCGCCGTGACCGGCTATGACGCCTTCTCGATGCAGCCAAATTCCGGCGCGCAGGGCGAATATGCCGGCCTGCTCACGATCCGCAACTACCATATCGCCAACGGCAACGGCCATCGCGACGTCTGCCTGATCCCGACCTCGGCGCACGGCACCAACCCCGCCTCCGCGCAGATGGCCGGCATGAAGGTCGTGGTCGTCAAGGTTCGCGGGAACGGCGACATCGACATGGACGACTTCCGCGCCAAGGCGGAGGAGCATGCGGAAAATCTCTCCTGCTGCATGATAACCTATCCTTCGACGCATGGCGTGTTCGAGGAGACGGTGAAGGAGATCTGCGATCTCGTGCACAAGCACGGCGGCCAGGTCTATCTCGACGGCGCCAACATGAACGCCATGGTCGGCTTGTCGCGTCCCGGTGACATCGGTTCCGACGTCAGTCACCTCAACCTGCACAAGACCTTCTGCATCCCGCATGGCGGCGGCGGTCCCGGCATGGGCCCAATCGGCGTCAAGGCCCATCTGGCGCCTCACCTGCCCGGCCACCCGGAAACGGACGGACGCTCAGGCGCCGTCTCGGCAGCGGCCTTCGGCTCGGCCTCGATCCTGCCGATCTCCTGGAGCTATGTGCTGATGATGGGTGGCGAAGGTTTGACGCAGGCAACCAAGGTTGCGATCCTCAACGCCAACTACATCGCCGCCCGCCTGAAGGGCGCCTACGGGGTGCTCTACAAGTCCGAGAGCGGCCGCGTCGCGCATGAATGCATCATCGACACGCGTCCGCTGGCCGACAGCGCGAGCGTCACGGTCGACGACATCGCCAAGCGCCTGATCGACTGCGGCTTCCATGCCCCGACCATGAGCTGGCCGGTCGCCGGCACACTGATGATCGAGCCGACCGAGTCCGAAACCAAGGCCGAGCTCGACCGCTTCTGCGAGGCAATGCTGGCGATCCGCGAGGAAGCCCGCGCCATCGAGGAAGGCAGCATGGACAAGGTCAACAACCCGCTGAAGAACGCCCCGCACACGGTGGAAGACCTCGTCGGCGAATGGGACCGCCCCTACAGCCGCGAACAAGCCTGCTTCCCGCCCGGGGCCTTTCGTGTCGACAAATACTGGTCCCCGGTCAACCGCGTCGACAATGTGTACGGGGACAGGAACCTCGTTTGCACCTGCCCGCCGGTGGAGAGCTACGCAGAGGCTGCGGAGTAGAAGCGGTCGGGCAAAGCCCGAGCCGATCGATCCGGTGAATCGATTGCAGCGACGAATGCCCCGAGCCTGAAGCGGGGCTGGAAGGCTCCTCGTCGGAGGGGCCTTCGATTCCAAGATCAAGGATCGTGCGTGTAAGAAACGGCGGGGGCCGATCAGACCTCTGGCTGCCGGCTCAGGGAACGATGCCGCGACAGGCCCATGCAACATTTGCGAACGACCTTGGACCATCGGACCGGCCCGCCTCGTATGCGTCGCGTACGGCAGCATCGATGCGCGCCCGCTCAGCGGCGTCGAGCGTCGCCACATATTTGCCAAGAGGGCCTTCGCCTGCGGCAATAGGTGCCCAGTAATCATTAAAGTTTTGGTACTCCATGCGGATCACCAGCTGAGTTTCGGTAACGTCCAGCAGACCCTGCTCGACAAAAGTCCGCTTCATTTCGCCAGGCTGCATCATCGGCTGAAAGCAATAGCGATTGCGCAGCTGCCGCCCGGTCTCGCTGAGCGCCGCCACCGTGTCGACCATCATTCGCATGCCGGGCATGCCGCCGAGATGATCCCAGACAGCTGCGGCGACTACCCCGCCCGAACGCACGACGCGGCGCATCTCTCCAACGGCCCGGCCGGCCTCGGGCACGAAATGAAGAACGAGCAGTGCGAGCGCGCGGTCGAAGCCTCCGTCTTCGAAAGGCAAAGAGCAAGCGTCCGCCTGCCCGATCTTGATGCGCGGGTCGATGTTGCGCCGAATTGCCTCCTCGACGAAGACTGGCGAATAGTCGACGGCAGCGATCTCGCTGAGATCAGCGGCCTTGGCAAGGGCAAATGTCAGGCTGCCCGTGCCGCAGCCGACATCAAGTACCTTCTCACCAGCGGCAAGACCCGCAAACCCAATGAATGGCGACGCGAGCTTTTGGCTCCAGCGTCCCATGAGCTGCTCGTAGCCGGCCGCGTTGTGAACGTTAAAGCTTGAGGACATCGAAAGCTCCATTAGCCAGAGGTATGGCAGTTAAAACTGAGCACTTGGCAGGGCGGCCAAGCGGTCATTGGCAATGGCCATATTGCGCCGAAAGAAGCTTAAGGCAAAGGCCGTCGCCTAGGCCTTTCCCTCGCCGAGCCTCTGCACCCTGGCCAAATCCTCCGGCGTCGCCGGCGAAGGCTGAATATTCGAGGCGAGTTCCCGACCTTGTCGTCACGGGAGTGCTTGGCGCCCTGGCCGCAATTGCCGACATGATATTTGCGCCATATGGCCTCCACGGCGGCGCCGGACAAGGCGGCGCTTCAAGGACATCGCCGCCGTGATCGGCCGCCAATCTTCGGTCCCTCGCATCTGCTCGAGGGTTTGGAACGAGCGCCATTTCAACGCTTGACCATTGGCTCCGCCAGGGCCGGCCAATCGGATGCCCAGGCATGACAATGTGCCATTTCCGGACGCTATGCCGACGGTCCAAGCTCGGCATTAACGAACTGCGTTCAGCTTTCCCTAAAACCTCTGCTGTACAGCGGCTCCTATAGAGACAAGAGGGAAGGGCTGATGAATGTGTCGAGCGTCATGAACACCGCTCTTTCCGGCATGCGCACGCAGACCAACAAGGTCAGCGCGATCGCCAGCAACGTGGCGAGTATCAGCACGCCGGGCTATGGCCGCATCGATCTCGATAGGCTGCCTGCCGATGAAGGCCAAAGTGTCGATCCCGCCACGGAACTGACAGGCCTGATCCAGGCCGAGCAAAGCTTCAAGGCAAATGCTGTCGTCTTCGAGACGGGCGCTGACATCTGGGAACTACTGATGAGCATCAAGCGCGACTGACCGGCGCCTGTAACTCTCTACGCAAGCAGCAGCCGCGCGGCAAAGCCGAGAACGACGGTGCCGAAGGCAATGATCAGGCCCCCGGAAATGTGGCGGATCAGCAGCGTGAGATCGCTTGAAATCCTGTCGCGGGCGAGATTCACCGCCGCGCTCAGCGCCGTCCACCACACCATGGCCCCGAAGAACACGCCGATGACGATCGATGCCACCTCGGTGACGGTTTTGCCATCGACCAAACCAAGGCCAGCAAAGAGGCCCCCGAAGGACAGAAGCGCGCCGGGGTTGGAAATCGCCAGCAGAAAGGTCGAGGCGATCGTGCGCAAGAGATCGCGCGCACCGACCTGCAAGGCACCGGCGGGCGGCGTCATCAGGTCTCGGATGCCGAGAAAGATCAGAAGTGCACCGCCGGCCGCCGCAATCGGCAGCGAATAGTCATCGACGATATCCGAAACCATCGCGAGACCGGCGGCCGCGACCAGCGCGTAACACGCATCGCCAAGCGCCGCCCCAATGCCGATGGCTGCACCCGATCCGAAACCACGATGAAGGCTGCGGTTGATGCAGAGCGTCGCGATCGGCCCCGGCGGCGCTGTGACGATGAGGCCGAGGAGCGCGCCTTTGGAAAAGAGCAGTAGCAGCGTTTCGATGATCATAAGGTAGAAACTGTTTCGCTGCTGAAAGGGACAAATCAAAATAACAAAGCCGCCATCGCTGGCGGCTTTCGGTTGCGGTCTCGAAGAATTCAGTGCGCGGCAGGCACCACCGCGTCGCCGCGCGCGGCAAGCGCCGCGAGATCGGCAGGCTTGAGCTCGACGGATTCGCCGCAGCCGCAGGCCGATGTCTGGTTCGGGTTCGTGAAGGTGAAGCCCGAGCGCAGCGTCGTGGTCTCGAAGTCCATTTCCGTTCCGAGCAGATAGAGGACCGCAGAGGGCTCCACCCAGACCTTGGCGCCGTCGCGCTCGATCAGGTCGTCCTTGGCATTGGGTTCGCTCACCAGCTCGATGGTATATTCCATCCCGGCGCAACCGCCTTTCTTGATGCCGACGCGGATGCCCTTGGCGTCCGGCCCGGAATTTTCAACGATTGCCTTCACGCGCGCCGCGGCGGTGCCGGTCATGCTCATCACTGCAAAGCCCATCGGCTCATTCTCCTTCCACACCGGGGTCAAGATCCGGCGCTTCATCTTTTCAATTTAGGCAGTTATGCCTAATGCTTCAATCCCTTAATCAAACGCGAAATTCGTCTTACGCCTTTTCATTGATGTATGTCCTCTCATCTCCAGGCGTTTGGGCGTTCTGGCAAGTGCGAAAACATGAGCCAGCCGGCGCGCGCGAGGTTGGAATGAGCCGCTCCGCGCTTTACAAGGCGCTGAGCGGCCATCATCAAAGAAATGAAAGCTCTCGGGATCGGCCTTGCTCCCTTCATGCCAATGAAAAGTCGGCCGCCTGACCCTCAATACCAGCCGACGGCCACCTGCGCCTCTTCCGACATGCGGTCCGGCGTCCACGGCGGATCGAAGGTCATTGCGACCTCGACGCCGGATACGCCTTCGACGGCGCCGACGGCATTCTCGACCCAACCCGGCATTTCGCCGGCAACCGGGCAGCCTGGCGCCGTCAGCGTCATGACGATCTTCACCATGCGGTCGTCTTCGATGTCGATCTTGTAGATCAGACCGAGTTCAAAGATGTCGGCGGGAATTTCCGGATCGTAGACGGTTTTCAGCGCCCCGATGACGTCGTCGCTGAGGCGCGCCAGTTCATCGGCAGGAATGCTCGAATGCACGATGCCCTCGCGCACGTCGGTCTTCTGTTCGCTCTCGTCCAGGCTCATACGGACACTCCTCAAGCAAAGAACTTGCGCGCATATTCCAGCGCGTCGGCCAAGGCATCGACCTCGGCACGTGTATTGTACATGCCGAAGGATGCACGGCATGTGGCGGTGACGCCGAAGCGTTTCAAGAGCGGCATGGCGCAATGCGTGCCGGCACGCACCGCAACGCCCTGCCGGTCGATGACCATCGAAACGTCGTGAGCGTGAAGACCGGCGAGTTCGAACGCAAAAATGCTGCCTTTACCGGGTGCCGTTCCGAAGACGCGCAGCGAATTGATCGACCGCAGCCGCTCGCCAGCATAGGCCGTCAGTTCGGCTTCATGACGCGAAATCGCCTCGCGCCCGACCTTCTCCATATAGTCCAGCGCATAACCGAGGCCGATCGCCTGAACGATCGGCGGCGTCCCGGCTTCGAAGCGATGCGGCGGGTCGTTGTAGGTGACCGCATCCTCGGTCACCTCAAAGATCATCTCGCCGCCACCCTGGAATGGACGCATCTCGCGAAGCCGGTCCTTCTTGCCGTAGAGCACGCCGATTCCCGAGGGACCGTAGAGCTTGTGGCCGGTCATGACGTACCAGTCGCAGTCGATATCCTGGACATCGACCGGCAGGTGCACGGCACCCTGCGAACCGTCGATCAAGACCGGAATGCCGCGCTCATGAGCAATACGGCAGACTTCCTTGACCGGAACGATCGTGCCGAGCGCATTCGACATATGCGTGATCGCGACAAGCTTGGTGCGCTCCGTCAGGCTCTTCTCGAAGTGCTCGATATGAAAGGCACCTTCGTCGTCCACCGGCACCCAGACCAGCTTGGCGCCCTGCCGTTCGCGGATGAAATGCCAAGGGACGATGTTGGAGTGGTGCTCCATGATCGAGACGACGATCTCGTCGCCCTCGCCGATCTTCGGCATGCCCCAGCCATGCGCGACCGTATTGATCGCCTCCGTCGAGGATTTCGTGAAGACAATGTCGTCGACCGACGGCGCATTCAGGAAACGGCGCACTTTTTCGCGCGCGCCTTCGTAGGCTTCGGTTGCGGCATTGGAGAGGAAATGCAGGCCACGGTGCACATTCGCATATTCGGTCGAATAGGTCCGCGAGATGGCGTCGATGACGGCCTGCGGCTTCTGTGCGGACGCGCCGTTGTCGAGATAGACCAGTGGCTTACCATAGACCTCCCGCGCAAGGATCGGAAAATCCTTGCGGATGGCTTCAACGTCGTAGGTGGCTGCCGGTACTATCTTGTCCATGGCGCTTTTCCGATCAGGCGTGCATTTCGAGCCAGGCCGAGATGACGCCTTCCAGCGCCTCGACCAGGGCTTCGTCTTCAAGTTCTTCGACGATCTCCGCAACGAAGGCATTGACGAGCATCGCGCGGGCCTTGTTCTCCGGAACGCCGCGCGCCATCATATAGAAGAGATGATTGTCATCGATGTCGGTAACGGTCGCACCGTGGCCGCACTGGACGTCGTCGGCGAAGATCTCAAGCTCCGGCTTTGTCGAAAAGTCGGCATCGTCCGACATCAGCAGCGTGTTGCAGGACATCTTCGCATCGGTCTTCTGCGCGTCAGGCGCAACCCGGATCATGCCCTGGAAGACCCCCTTGGCGCGGTCGAAGACGACGTTGCGGATGATCTCCGTAGAACCGGTGTGCGGAACGTTGTGGCCAAGCACCATCGTCACGTCGGTATGCGTATCGCCGCCGAGCAGGTTGATGCCCCGGAGCGTCAGGTCCGCACCCTCGCCCGTCACCTTGATATGCATTTCCTGGCGCACCAGCTTGCCGCCAGCGTTGATGACAAAGAGCTTCAGCTTGGCGTTGGCGCCGAGATCGATACGGATCTGGCCGAGATGCGTATCCTCGCGGCCCTGCTGCTGCAGGATGATCCAGATAAGTTCCGTGCCCTCGCCGATCGTGACGTCACTGACATGGGACACGAATGCCGCATCCCCGGTCACCGACAGGTGACGCTCGATCACGGTTGCCTTGACGTTTTCGCCGAAGGACACCGGCAGGCGGGTATGGATCTGGCCGCCGGCGTGAACGACGTCGATCTCCAGCGGCTTATCGAACTCAGTCTTTGCAGGGATATCGACGACATAGCCGTCGCGCACGAAGCTGCCATTGATGCGGCCGACGGCGTCATCGGCGCCGAGCGCACCGAGCGCGGCGGCAGCCGAGCCGTCGATCAGGCGCTGCGCGTAGCTGGAAATTTCGAGGTCGCCCGCCCTTACGCTAGGGTCCGCATGGCCCTGCACGATCGAAAGAACCGAAGAACCTTCGATCAACGGCTCGATCTCTTTCGACGCGGCGTCCCCGGCAGTGGCCGGCACCTCACGCAGCAGGTTCTTGAGGTCGGTATAGTGCCAGGCCTCGATCCTCCGTGTCGGCAGGCCGCCCTTCTTCAGGTCGTCGAGCAGCCGGTCGCGGGTCGCCGTCACGGCGCCGTCGCCCGGCAGATCGCCGAATTGATTGTTGAAAGCCTCAACGAGCGCCGCTTCCGCGGCAGTCAGGCGGCTCGTCGTCTGTATGTTCATGAGACCCGTCCTTTCCGCCTGAATCAGGCTGCCGCTCCGATGATGTCGGCGTATCCGTTGGCTTCGAGCTCATAGGCCAGCGTCTTGTCGCCGGACTTGATCACCTGGCCCTTGTAGAGGACGTGAACGGTATCTGGAACGATGTAATCGAGCAGGCGCTGGTAATGGGTGATGACGACCACCGCGCGGTCCGGCGAGCGCAGTGCGTTGACGCCATCGGCAACGATCTTCAGCGCGTCGATGTCGAGGCCGGAATCGGTCTCGTCGAGCACGCAAAGCTGCGGCTGAAGCAGCGCCATCTGCAGGATCTCGGCGCGCTTCTTCTCGCCGCCGGAGAAGCCGACGTTCAGCGGACGCTTCAGCATCTCGGTATTGATCTGCAGCTTGCCGGCCGCGTCCTTGACGAGGCGCATGAAATCTGGCGTCTTCAGCTCTTCTTCGCCGCGCGCCTTGCGCTGCTCGTTCATCGCGACCTTCAAGAACTGCATGGTGGCGACACCCGGGATCTCAACCGGATACTGGAAGGCGAGGAAAATGCCCTTGGCGGCGCGCTCGGCAGCGTCGAGCTCGAGGATGCTCTCGCCGTTGTAAAGAATGTCGCCTTCGGTTACTTCATAATCTTCGCGACCCGCGAGAATATAGGAGAGCGTCGACTTGCCAGAGCCGTTCGGCCCCATGATGGCGGCGACTTCGCCGGCCTTCACCGTAAGGTCCAAGCCGCGGATGATTTCGGTGCCGTCTTCGGCGATGCGGGCGTGCAGGTTTCTGATTTCGAGCATGGTTATGTCCCATAAAAAGCAATCGTAGAAAGGCGCGCCGCGCGCGCCATCGCGTAGTCGTTTCGGTTGGCGTTAGCCCACGCTGCCTTCGAGCGAGATGCTGATCAGCTTCTGCGCCTCGACGGCGAACTCCATCGGCAGTTCCTGCAGGACTTCCTTGACGAAGCCGTTGACTATCAGCGCGATCGCCGCTTCTTCCGGGATGCCGCGCTGCAGGCAATAGAAGAGCTGATCTTCAGAGATCTTCGAGGTCGTCGCCTCGTGCTCGAAATGTGCCGTCGAATTCTTTGCCTCGATGTAGGGCACCGTATGCGCGCCGCACTTGCCGCCGATCAGCAACGAGTCGCACTGCGTGAAGTTGCGCGCGTTAGAGGCCTTGCGGTGGGCCGAAACCTGACCGCGATAGGTGTTCTGCGACACGCCGGCGGCAATACCCTTGGAAATGATGCGGCTCGAGGTGTTTTTGCCGAGATGGATCATCTTGGTACCGCTGTCGACCTGCTGATGGCCGTTGGACACGGCGATCGAATAGAACTCGCCGCGGCTATCGTCGCCGCGCAGGATGCAGGAGGGGTACTTCCAGGTGATGGCGGAGCCGGTCTCGACCTGCGTCCACGAGATCTTCGATCGGTCGCCGCGGCAATCGCCGCGCTTGGTGACGAAGTTGTAGATGCCGCCCTTGCCCTGGGCATCGCCCGGATACCAATTCTGGACGGTGGAATACTTGATTTCGGCATCGTCCAGCGCGATCAGTTCGACGACGGCGGCGTGCAACTGGTTTTCGTCACGCTGTGGCGCCGTGCAGCCTTCGAGGTAGGACACATAGGCGCCTTCCTCGGCGATGATCAGCGTGCGCTCGAACTGGCCGGTATCCTTCTCGTTGATGCGGAAATAGGTCGAGAGCTCCATCGGGCAGCGGACGCCCTTCGGCACGAAGACGAAGGAGCCATCCGTGAAGACGGCGGAGTTCAGCGTCGCGTAGTAATTGTCGGTCTGGGGAACGACGGAGCCGAGATACTTCTGCACGAGTTCGGGATGTTCTCGGATCGCTTCGGAGATCGACATGAAGATCACGCCGGCCTTCTTCAGCTCTTCCTTGAAGGTCGTCACGACCGAAACGGAATCGAAGACGGCATCGACGGCGATCTTCGGCTTCTCAACGCCGGCAAGGATTTCCTGCTCGCGCAGCGGGATGCCCAGCTTCTCATAGACCTTCAGAAGCTCCGGATCGACTTCAGCCAGCGACGACGGGCCTGATGTGCTCTTCGGCGCAGCGTAATAGTGGATTTCATTGAAGTCGATCTTCGGATAGTCGACGCGCGCCCATGTGGGCTCGTCCATCGTCAGCCAGCGTTTGTAGGCTTCAAGGCGCCATTCGAGCATCCATTCAGGCTCACGCTTCTTGGCGGAGATGAAGCGAATGATCTCTTCGGACAGGCCCTTGGGTGCCTTGTCCATCTCGATGATGGTTTCGAAACCGTATTTGTACTGGTCCACATCGATCTGGCGGACGCGTTCAACCGTTTCTTGGACGGCGGGCATGTCGTTCTCCAATCTCGCCGGGGAAAGGTCCGGCAGCTTGTCTTGGGGAAATTTTCCTTACCCCGTATGTAGGTGGCCAAAAGGCGCTTTTCAGCCCGATTGGCAAGCGGAAATTTGTGTTTCCGCAATTTAGTGAGGCCGTCAGGCCGCCTCTCCGGCCGGCCTGCACCGCCCGGCTATCTTTTCAAAGGCGGCGACCGCCCTGTCGATTTCCTCTTCCGTCGTCGCAAAACCGAGCGAGATGCGCAGCGCGCCCATTTTCGGGTCGCCGCCCATGGCCACAAGAACATGGCTTTCGCCGACCTTGCCGGACGAGCAGGCGGAGCCCGCCGAAAGCGCAACGCCTTCGAGATCGAAGGCGATCTGGCCGGTCTCGGCCTTGAGGCCCGGAAGCGTGAAGAAGCTCGTATTCGATACCCGCGGCCCGTCCGCGCCATAAATCAGTAAACCGGGCGCTGCGCGCCGCATTCCGGCCTCAAGACGGTCGCGAAGCCTTTCAAATCTGCTATTGCGCTCGTCGAATTCGGCAAGTGCCGCGGCTGCGGAGGCACCGAAGCCAATGATGGCGGCGGAATTTTCAGTCCCCGAACGGTGACCTTTTTCCTGGCCACCACCGCGGATCAGCGGCCTCGGCATCAGAGCCTCACCGCGCGAAACAAGCGCGCCGGCGCCTTTCGGCCCGCCGAGCTTGTGTGAGGAAACGATCAAAAAATCGGCACCGAGCTCGTTGATGTCGAGCTTCAGGCGTCCTGCTGCCTGCACCGCATCCACTACGAGAAGTCCGCCATACGTCTGTACGATCTTGGCGGCTTCGCGGACCGGCTGGACGATACCCGTCTCGTTGTTGACGAGCATGATCGCCACCATCGGAAAGCCCGGGGCCTTGTCGTGGCCCGCAAGCAATCTCTCCAGCGCTGCCAGATCCACGACACCTGCGGACGTAACTGGAATCTCGGTCGTCTTCTCAGCAGGAAAGCGCCCGCCTTCTCGCACGGCCGGATGCTCGATCGCCGAATAGTAGAGATGGTCGATCGCAAGCGGCGTGCGCCCCATGCGGAAATCCGGCGTCAGCACCATATTGGCCGCTTCCGTCGCGCCGCTGGTAAAAATCACATTTGCCGGTTCAGCCGCGGTCAGCGCCGCAATCTGGCGGCGCGCACCCTCGATCGCAGCGCGTACGGCGCGGCCTTCGCCGTGAACAGAGTTCGGATTTCCAAACAGAGCAAGCGCGCTTAGAACCGCCTCGCGCGCTGCGGGATGCAGCGGCGATGTCGCGTTCCAATCAAGATAAAGGCGGGGCGGCGCCATGCTCTTTTGTCCTGCGCTTGATCCTGCTAGGCTGCCACGGTTCATTTTCCTTGAAATTTCCGCCGGGCTTGCCTTATGACACGTCCACGATGCGTGGATCGCATGCAAGTTTCGAATTGTTCTAAACTGCGTTTTAGAAAAGCTGACAACGTTCGTCAAGTCTAAGCAGCAGGAACGCGAAAATAAAAACCCGGAGTACCGATGCCCGAAGTCATTTTCAACGGCCCAGCCGGCCGTCTTGAAGGCCGCTACCAGCCCTCCAAGGAAAAAAGCGCGCCGATCGCCCTTATCCTGCACCCGCACCCGCAGTTCGGCGGCACGATGAACAACCAGATCGTCTACCAGCTCTTCTACATGTTCCAGAAGCGCGGGTTCACGACATTGCGCTTCAACTTCCGCGGAATCGGCCGCAGCCAGGGCGAATTCGACCACGGCGCCGGCGAGCTTTCGGATGCCGCTTCCGCGCTCGATTGGGTGCAGAGCCTGCATCCCGATTCGAAGACCTGTTGGGTCGCTGGCTATTCCTTCGGCGCCTGGATCGGCATGCAGCTGCTGATGCGCCGCCCGGAAATCGAAGGCTTCATGTCGATTGCGCCGCAACCGAACACCTACGACTTCTCGTTCCTGGCGCCCTGCCCGTCTTCCGGCCTGATCATCAACGGCGACGCCGACAAGGTCGCGCCGGAAAAGGATGTCAACGGTCTGGTCGAAAAGCTGAAGACGCAGAAGGGCATCCTCATCACTCACCGTACCGTGCCGAATGCCAATCACTTCTTCAACGGCCAGGTCGAAACACTGATGGCGGAATGCGAGGACTATCTCGACCGCCGCCTGAACGGCGAACTGGTGCCGGAACCGGCAGCGAAGCGTATTCGCTGACAATCAAATGTCGGTGGCGCCGAGCTCGAATGTCGGCGCCACAAATCCGTCGATCAGCCGCGGCGCGACCGGCCGCATTCCGATCTTCTTCAGTACATGCTGCGAGGCGAAGTTTTCCGGATGCGTGAAAGCGATGAAACGCGTAGCGAAGCCCTTGTCGAAGAACCACATCGCAAGCGCACTGGCCACTTCCGTCGCATAGCCCTTTCCCCATTCTTCCTCGCAAAGCGCGTAACCGAGTTCGAATTCGTTCTCGTCGCGGTCATGCATCGAAATGCCAGCGCGGCCGATGAAGCGGCCGTCATCTCTGCTCAGGAGCTTGTACTTTGTCGTACCGTCCTGCGCATTCTCTTTGAACCAGCTGGCAAGCCGCTCCTCGCACTTCTCGATGCTCCAAGGCGCGCCGCCGGACATATAACGCGTTGTGCCGATCGTCGAATGCAGCGTGCGGACGAGTCCCGCATCGCTTGCGTCCCACATCACCAGCCGCAGCCGCGACGTTTCGAGAATAAGCGTTCCCACCATCATGGCCTCGCAAGAATGCCGCCGCTGACTGGTTCCTTGACGCCGGTCGTGCCCGGAAAAGTCAGCGGCAGTCCCTCCAGCGACCGGACTGCTAGATAGGCCCAGGCTTCAGCTTCCATGGCATCGCCGTTAAAGCCCGCAACCTCGGCGGAGATCACGTCGGCATTCTGGCGGGCAGCGAGATCAGCAAGATCGCGCATGATCGTGCGGTTCAGCCGTCCGCCGCCGCAGACAATGTAGAGCGTCGGCATCACCGGAAGGTGACCGGCCGATTTGATGATCGAGGCGGCAGCCACATAGGCGAGCGTCCTCGCACCGTCCGCGAGCTCGGCGTCCGCTCCGCTCGGCGGTAGAAAGTCATTTCGATCGAGCGAACGGCGTTTCCCCGCAGTAAAGAACGGGCTTTCCAGATACAGCTCGGCCAGTTCGGCGACGATCGTGCCTTCCGAAGCAATCATACCGCCCTGGTCGAACGGAACTCCGGCATTTGTCTCGACCCATTGGTCGATCAAGGTATTTCCCGGCCCGCTGTCATAGGCGACGATCGAGCCGTCGGCGCCGATATAGGTGAGGTTCGAGATGCCGCCGATATTGACGAAGCAGACCGGCAGCTTTGCGTCTCGAAGAGTCCCAGAAAGCGCCGCATGATAGGCCGGCACGAGCGGCGCACCCTGCCCGCCATGCACCATGTCGTTCGCGCGCATGTCGTAGACGATCGGGATGCCGGTCTCGCTCGCAAGCAGCGGCCCGTCGCCAAGCTGGACGGTCAGCGCCTCGTCCGGCCGGTGCAGCACGGTCTGGCCGTGGAATCCGACGACATCGATCGAGCTTCGATCCAGACCGCAACGATCGAGAAACTCCGTAACGGCAGATGCATGACGCAGCGTGAGCTCTCGCTCGATTGTTGCAAGTTCGCCGGGGCGTTCCTTGCGCCTGAGTATGGATTTTGCGCCTTCAAGCGAACGCTTCAGCCTGTCGCGAAAGGCCGGATCGTAAGGCACACCCAGAAACGGCCCGCGTTCCACGCTGGCTTCACCGTCCGTACGAACCAGGGCGACATCGATCCCGTCCATCGACGTTCCGCTCATCAGGCCGATTGCGGTTCTTATTTTACCCATCCATCCTCCAAAACATTCCGAACGGAATAGTGCACTTTCGGCAAAACAGTGCTAAACGCGCCGCGGCAGTTCAACAAGTATCAATCCGACACCCCCGAAGAGACGAAGTCATGTCCGAGTTCAAATCCGATTTCCTGCGCATCCTGAAAGAGCGCGGCTTCATTCATCAGATCTCCGATGAAGCAGGCCTCGACGATCTGTTCGCCAAGGAAACCGTGACGGCCTATATCGGCTTCGATCCCACGGCGCCGAGCCTGCATGCAGGCTCGCTGATCCAGATCATGATGCTGCACTGGCTGCAGAAAACCGGCCACCGCGCGATTTCACTGATGGGCGGCGGCACCGGCATGGTAGGCGATCCGTCCTTCAAGGAGGAAGCACGCCAGTTGATGACCGTCGAAACGATCGAAAGCAACATCGCCTCGATCAAGCGTGTCTTCTCGAATTACCTGACCTACGGTGAGGGTCCGACGGACGCCTTGATGATCAACAACGCCGAATGGCTGCGTTCGATCAACTATCTCGATTTCCTGCGCGATGTCGGTCGCCACTTCTCGGTCAATCGCATGCTGGCCTTCGACAGCGTGAAGACGCGTCTCGATCGCGAACAGTCGCTCTCGTTCCTCGAATTCAACTACATGATCCTGCAGGCCTACGACTTCGTCGAACTGGCAAAGCGCTACGGCTGCCAGCTGCAGATGGGCGGTTCCGACCAGTGGGGCAACATCATCAACGGCATCGACCTCGGTCACCGCATGGGGACTACACAGCTCTATGCCCTGACCTCACCGCTTCTAACGACATCTTCCGGCGCCAAGATGGGCAAGTCGGCGACCGGTGCCGTCTGGCTGAACGCCGATATGTTCTCGGCCTATGACTTCTGGCAATACTGGCGCAATACCGAAGACGCGGACATCCCGCGCTTCCTCAAGCTTTACACCACCTTGCCCATGGACGAGATCGCACGCTTGTCTGCGCTCGGTGGCTCGGAAATCAACGAGGTAAAGAAGATACTCGCAACCGAAGTAACGGCGATCCTGCATGGCCGCACCGTTGCCGAAGAGGCCGCGGAAACGGCTCGCAAAACCTTCGAAGAAGGCGGGATCGCCGAGAACCTCCCCTCCGTCGATGTTCCCGCATCCGAACTCGACGCCGGTATCGGCCTGCTTTCACTGATGGTCCGCGCCGGCCTTGTTCACTCCAACGGCGAAGCCCGCCGTCACGTTCAGGGCGGAGCCGTGCGCATCAACGACCAAGCGGTCAGCGACGAGCGTAGGCTGATCGGCAGCGGTGAAATCACCGCCGATGGCGTCATCAAGCTGTCGCTCGGCAAGAAGAAGCACATCCTGATCCGCCGCGCAGCCTGAGCCACACGGTATCGAAATCCAAGGAAGCCGGCCTTCGCGCCGGCTTTTTTATTGGAACTCGAAGATGTTGCGGAAAACGCCCGGCGCAATGATCGACAGCGGATTGATCTGCATGGCCGGATGGTCGAACTTGCCGGTCAGCTTGAACGTGATGCCGATCAGGCCGCGATCCGAGCCGTTCCCGAGAATGATGCCAATGACCGGCAGTTCGGCAAACAGCCGGTTCAAGCCATAGGCCGGCATGAAGGTGCCGGTCATATCCATGTTGCCGCGCTGATCGCGGATCACGCCCTGGAACGTGGCCCCGATCTGATCGCCGCGCACCACGCCGTTTTCGATACCGACCACGCCGCCGCGGGACACGACGCGCGCGAAGCCGCGCTGGAAGCGCTGCGCGGAAGTGTCGATATTGCGTTTGACGGCGGAATTGAGGCTGCGCTGGTTGTCGCCGACCGGCGTTGAAACGATCGAGTGCAGGCGCTGTTCGTTGACGATGGCGAAGCGGCGTATATCGACCGAGCCATCCCAATTGCCGCCGTTGCCGAGCCTGATCGACATGTTGAGCAGCCCACCCTGCATATGCTGATAGAGATCGGCGAAGCGCGAGACGGCACCGGCATCGCCGCTCGTGATATTCAAGGCACGGCCTTCCCTTGTCTGGCTGACGACTGCCTCGCCGCTGCCGGTGATGCCGGAAAAGTTCAGCGCCTGCAGCCGGCCGCCGCTCGATACGTACCTGGCCTCGAAATTGCCGATCTTTTCATCGTTGAAGCCAACGACGCTGTTGAGATTCGCACGAACAGAGACGCTGGCACTGCCACCACCATCCCCGTCGCTGTCGCCCTGTCCGTTCTTCAGTCGTGCAAGGATCGGACGCGCATCGGCAGTGTTCCCAGATACCGAAACGTCGAAATTGCCCCTGTTGCGCCGGATCGATATCGCAAAGTCATCAAGGGACGAAAGTCTCACGCTGTCGAAATCGGCAGACTCGAGGTCGCCCTTGCTGAGGGCAAACGAGCCGCTGGCGCCAAAGCCGTCGCCCTTCAGACGGAAATTCCTGATCTGCGTTTTCTCGGGTGGTCCCGATACTTCGAATTCCGCCGTTGCGCCGATCCCGCTTCCCTTCGCCCAGCCGATCCAGGGAAGCTGCAACGACGCCTTCTCGAGATCGATCTGAACATTCTGGCGTTCCTCATCGATTTTCGTCAGCTGCATCGTCAGGCTGCCGTCGATGATCCCGGATAGGCCAGGAAGCACCTTCGCGCGCTGAGCGTTGTTCAGCGTCGCCGTGATGATGCGCTGCGGCTTGACGCCGGACGATTTGTCGGTCGGCTCGACAAGCTCGATCTCGGCGGGCACGCCGTCGATCTGCCCCTCGGCGTCGAGCGCCACTTGCTGCGGATTGGCGTCGAGCGCGCCGTTGAGACTGGTAATCATCCGGCCCGACACCGGCTTGCCGACATCGACGCCGCTGAGCTGCATGGTCGCCTTCCATTCGGGCGGCGGAGGATCTTGCGACCTCAGAAGGCCAAGTCGCGCCTCGACGTCGGCGGTGATCTTGCCCTTCAGGTCGCCAGGCACGAGGCCGGCGCGCTGCAGGACCTGGACCGGCTTGTAGGTCAGGAGTTCGCCCACCGCATCGGCATCGCCGGAGATCGCGAGCTTCATTTCCGCCATCAGTGGCTTCTGGTAAGTCGAGGGCAGTACGAACTGACCCTCTCCGAGGCTGACGGAACGGCCCGACGCGAAATATGACGTGCCACTCTTGATCGAAATCGTCGCCCTCTGGCCGGTCAGATCGAAATGGGCGGACGTATCGCGGATCGGCGGAATATCGCCTGCCACGTTCATGCGCGCATTCGCGATATCGAAATTGATACGGATTTGCTCGTCGCCGAGTCTCAGCCCCTTGCCGACGGCCTCGTCCAATTTCCCGGACGGAATGAATACGGAGATCGACGCATTCGTGACCGTGCCGCCGAAGAGATTTCCCAGAACCCATTCGCGCGCCCTGGGCGCCATCCAAAAGGGCCAGAGCTGCTTGATCGCAGCCGTCTGAAGCTGCTGCGATTGTCCGACGAAGCTGATTTCCGGCGATTTGTCGCCGAATTTGACATCAAGCGATCCGAACAGCTGCCCCAGAGGACTAGAAACTGTCATGCCCGCGAACTGCAGTTCCCGCGAGGCGACGAGATAGCGGCCGGTCGTCTGGATATCGAATGGGAGCGGCTGTTCGCCCGACCCCACCGGCGCAGCCGTGCCGCCGCTGATCAGGAGATCGATGCCAAAACCCTTGCCGACGGCCGGATCGAGCTTGTCGAGGTCGATGATTGCGCCGTTGAACGGGACGGCGGTGTTGCCGAACTGCGCTTGCGATCTTGCGATCTCAAGCGTCTGCTTCGTAAAGTCATAGCCGAGATTGATGCGGCCGCCGGAAAGCTGCTGCTCGTCCCCGTCGACATAGATCGACCCGGGCGCAAGATCCGCCCTCGCGGCCAGGGACGGCGCAACATCGCCCGCACCCCGCACGGCGGAAACGGCAACGTCCGCAAAACTGTTCACGCCCTGCCGAATTTCCCCGAGCCCGTTCCTCTTCAAGGTAAATGGCGTCAGATCGGCATGGGTGAGTTTTGCCATGAACCGCGACGCTTTCCCGGCGCTCTTTTCAGCAAGTACGTCCAGCATCGCCACTTCGCCGTTGATCGCCACCTCGCCCGTCAAATGCAGCGAAGATGGCCCCGCATGCGCAAAGACCAGATTGTCGACCACGATCGAAAGCGGACCATTCGCGGTATCGGCGAGCTTGATGTCGATGCCGGAGAGACGCACGGTATCCGTACCCCCGCGCTCAACAAAATCGTCCAGGATATCGAGATGAGAAAACGCAGCTTCCATCGCCTGCGGAATTGCGTCGATGCGAAGCTTGCTTAAGTCCAGCGGGCTGCCGGACGGCAGAAGGGCCGTGTCGAGCGCAATATCGTCGGCTTCGATCGCCGTCACGGCCACCCGGCCGCGAAAAAGCGCAAACGGATCGAGCGCCATGCGCATCGCGCCGGTCGTCGACAGATGCTGCCCGCTTTCCTGATCGACCATATTGACGTTACGGGCTTCAAGCGCGAGCTGTGCACCGGAGGTGAAACGGATGACGGTCGACCCCACCTCTGCCCGGTAGCGGGGACCTATCGCCGAATTCAACGCCGTCTGCGCCTGGCGCGACAGCGTCGCGTCGAACATTCCGCTTTCGATAGTGAAAATGATCGCCGCCAGAACAATGAGAACGGCGGCAAAGCAACCAGCCGTCACATTGGCCGCACGTCGCATGCGTGAACGCCGCGGCGGCGGGCAATGCACGATGATGGGGTCTTCGGCCTGTGCGGAGGGAAGCTCATGCAGCGCGACGATGTCTTTTTTGCGAAACGTAATCTTTTCGCCGCGGATCACCGACATGCGCTTTGGATAACCTCGAGTTAGAATGTGGCCGCCCGGTCTGGCGGGACGATTTGAGCTTCAATATATATCCGCGGAACATAGTGTCATCCATAAACCCGGCAAAAGAAAGGTTTCCACATATGGCGGTTCTCGGCATCGGCGCCACGGCGCCGGATTTCAACCTTCCCCGCGACGGCGGCGGGCGGGTATCGCTTGCCGATTTCCGCGGAAAATCGCTGGTTCTGTTCTTCTATCCGAAGGACGATACGACCGGCTGCACCGCGGAATCGCTGGCCTTTACCGCTCTGGCCGACGAATTCGATGCCGCGGGAGCGGCGGTCGTCGGGATGTCCCCTGATTCGGTCAAATGCCACGAACGCTTCATCAAGAAGTACAGCCTTTCCGTTGCGCTCGCCTCGGACGAGGAGAAAACGACGCTGCAGGCCTATGGCGTCTGGAAGGAAAAGAGCATGTATGGCCGCAATTTCATGGGCGTCGAGCGCACGACCTTTCTGATCCGCACCGATCGTACCGTCGCGATGATCTGGCAGAAGGTCAAGGTACCCGGCCATGCCGAAGACGTTTTGAAGGCCCTCAGGAACCTTACCGCGTGAGCACGCTTTCGATGACATCGCTGCGCGGTGGCGCGATCGAGGCCATCCGTTCCGCCGATCTCGATCGCAAGACAGCTCTGGCGCAGGAAGCTGCGACCCGCTGGTTCGAACGGAGGGTTTCCCTACGTTCGCCGCGCGATGCGTCGCTGCCGGATAGGCCGGGCCGCCCCGAAAAGCCGACACTGGTACCCCCGACGCAGGTCGAGAGGCGCTCGCTGCACACCATCAACGGCCGCATCGCGCTTCTTCACGCGATCGCCCATATCGAGCTCAACGCCGTTGACCTGGCGCTCGATATCGTTGCGCGGTTTGCCACCGAAGCGGTCCCCAATTCTTTCTTCGACGGATGGATGCAGGTTGCCTTCGAGGAGGCGAAGCACTTCCGCTTGGTGCGCGGGCGGCTGCGCGATCTTGGCGCCGATTACGGCGATATGCCCGCGCATGACGGCCTTTGGCAGGCGGCGCACGCGACCAGAAACGATCTGACGGCGCGGCTTGCCGTCGTTCCCCTGATTCTCGAGGCCCGCGGCTTGGATGTCACGCCCTCGCTGCAGGCGAAGATGCGTGAAACCGGCGATCTCGAAAGTGCGGCTGTCCTCGATGTAATCTACAATGACGAAAAGGGGCATGTGGCAATCGGCGCCAAATGGTTCCGCTTTCTCTGCGCCCGCGAGCGCCGCGACCCGGCCCAGACCTTCAAGGAGCTGGTGCGTGCAAACTTCCGCGGTCCGCTAAAACCGCCATTCAACGACCTGGCGCGCGCCGAAGCCGGCCTCACGCCTTCTTTCTATCGCTCATTGACGTCGACCAGCAATCTCTAAACCTGTGCGTGCATTAATATGCCCGCTAAGGCATTTGTTAACTATAACAGTGTGTAATCATTCCTGATCGAAGCACGGGCGCATCAATTGGGAGATTCTCCGTGACGCATGCACAGCATAATCGCGTATTCGGCAAGCGTTCGCAGGAACATATCCTCATTCTCGCGAGCGGCGACAAGGTCCGGCACGTAACCATAAAGCCGTGGATGGCAGCCCTCGGCTTCTGTTTTTCCGCCGTTTTCGTGATCGGCTATCTGCTTGCAACCTCCTACCTCGTCCTTCGCGACGACCTGATCGGCGCCACCATGGCGCGCCAAGCCCGCATGCAGCATGATTATGAAGATCGCATTGCGGCCCTTCGTGCGCAGGTCGATCGGGTCACCTCGCGTCAGCTGCTCGACCAGCAGCTGGTGGAAGACAAGGTGGACAAGCTTATGCAGCAGCAGATGGCGCTGACCTCGCGCCACGGCAAGTTTGGCTCCCTCCTCGACCGTGCGGAAAATTCCGGCCTGACGAGGAAGGATGAGATGATACCGGCTCGATCCCTCGTGCCCGAAGCAAAGGACAAGCGTGCATCGCTTTCAGCCGGTGCCCGGGCGATCGACAAGCTCCTGGCAGGCACGGACGAACCCGCCGACGCAACGCCCGACAATTCCACGCTCGCCTACGTCCCCACACCCGAAACCGTCGGCGATCGTGCCGACCGCCTGTTCTCGAAGGTCACGCTTTCACTGAAAGGCGTCGAGGAAGAGCAGCGCGCCCGCGTTGAGCAGCTGACCGTGGATGCGGGCGATGCCGCCAGCAATATCGAGAAAGTCCTGACCCGCTTCAGGATTGCCGTACCGGAGCAGGCAGCCGTCAAACCCGATGATGATGACAGCGCTGTCGGCGGTCCCTATGTCGAGCCGGAAAACGGCGACAACTTCAACAATTCCCTCGCGCAGCTCGATACCGCCCTGACCCGGCTCGAAGCCGTTCGCAGTACGGCGGAATCCCTGCCGTTCCGCAATCCGGCCATCGGCAAGGAAATCACCAGTCCCTTCGGCAATCGGCGCGATCCTTTCCTCGGACGTCTCGCCCTTCATTCCGGCGTCGACTTTCGCTTTGCTGCGGGCGAAAAGATCCGCCCGACAGCCCCCGGCAAGGTCGTCAATGCCGGCTGGACGGGCGGCTACGGCAACATGGTCGAGATCGATCACGGTAACGGCATTTCTACCCGTTACGGCCACATGTCGCAGATTCTGGTGAAGGCCGGCGACACGGTTGGCCGCTCGGATGTGATCGGTCTTGCCGGAAGCACCGGCCGCTCGACGGGCACCCATTTGCATTACGAGGTACGCCAGAACGGCCGCGCGGTCGATCCGGTGTATTTTTTGAACGCAGGCTTGAAACTCGCGACTTATATCAAATAACCAATTGCAGTAACCACAGTTTTACCTGTTCGACGGCTGCAGAGCCCGTATTCCTTGACTTACAAGCCGTTTGGGACTATGTCGCGCTGCATTGCGGCATGCAATCCCGCCGACTCAACCAGAGTATGGCCGAACCTGAACGGAAATAGTTTTCCCCTTGACGACATTTGCTGACCTTGGCCTGAGCCAAAAAGTGCTTTCCGCCGTTACCGACGCCGGCTACACGATCCCCACTCCTATTCAGGCAGGAGCAATCCCGTTCGCCCTGCAGCGCCGTGACATTTGCGGGATCGCGCAGACAGGAACGGGCAAGACGGCATCCTTCGTATTGCCGATGTTGTCGCTGCTGGAAAAGGGCCGCGCCCGCGCCCGCATGCCACGAACGCTCATCCTCGAACCGACGCGCGAACTCGCCGCGCAAGTCGCGGAGAACTTCGAAAAATACGGTAAGAATCACCGCTTGAACGTCGCGCTGCTGATCGGCGGCGTTTCCTTCGAAGACCAGGACCGCAAGCTTGAGCGCGGTGCAGACGTTCTCATCTGCACGCCCGGCCGCCTGCTGGACCATTTCGAGCGCGGCAAGCTTTTGATGAGCGCCGTCGAAATCTTCGTCATCGACGAAGCCGACCGAATGCTCGACATGGGCTTCATCCCCGATATCGAGCGTATTGCCAAGCTCATCCCCTTCACGCGTCAGACACTGTTCTTCTCGGCGACCATGCCGCCGGAAATCCAGAAGCTCGCCGACCGGTTCCTGCAAAATCCGGAGCGAATCGAAGTCGCAAAGCCGGCCTCCGCCGCCAAGAACATCACGCAGCGTTTCGTTGCTTCGCACGGCAAGGACTATGAGAAGCGCGCCGCACTGCGCGATCTGGTCCGCGCGCAGGAAGACCTGAAGAACGCCATCATCTTCTGCAACCGCAAGAAGGACGTGGCCGACCTCTTCCGCTCCCTCGAACGCCATGGCTTTTCCGTCGGCGCGCTCCACGGCGACATGGACCAGCGCTCGCGCACCAATATGCTTCAAAGCTTCCGTGATGGACAGCTGCAACTGCTCGTCGCCTCCGACGTCGCCGCCCGCGGCCTCGACATTCCGGATGTCAGCCACGTCTTCAACTTCGATGTTCCGATTCATGCCGAGGATTACGTGCACCGCATCGGCCGCACCGGCCGTGCAGGCCGTTCCGGCGCTGCCTTCACCATTGTCACAGGCCGTGACCAGAAACATGCCGACGCGATCCAAAAGCTGATCGGCGAGAAGGTCGAGTGGCTGAATGGCGATCTTTCCGCTCTTCCGCCTCCGGAACCCGGCCGCGAAGACGATCGCCCACGCCGCGCAGGTAGCCGGGATCGCGACAAGGGCCGTGGCCGCGTCAAGGAGCGCCGGGGTCATAAAACTGATATCGGCGCCGATGATAATGCCGCCGAAACCATCGAAGCAGCAGCACCAGCAAAGGCCGAAAGCGTGAAGCACGAGCGCAAAACAGAAAACAAGCCGCAGAACAACGCGCGCAACTCTCGGCCCTATCCGGCAAACGACGATAATCGCGAGCGCCGCCGCTATCGCGACCACGACGACGGCCCGACGCCGGTCGGCTTCGGCGACGACATTCCCGCCTTCATGCTGATCGCGGCAAACGCCAAGGTCTGATCGTCCGATGGGCAAGCCTGGCATTCATTTTCCAGGTCTCGGCGTCGGCCTGGTGATTTTGCGCGACGGCAAGATCCTGCTTTACAAGCGCATTCGTGTGCCTGAGGCCGGTCATTGGAGCATCGTCGGCGGCAAAGTCGATCATATGGAGCCAATAGCCGAAGCCGCGCGCCGGGAAGCCGAGGAAGAAACCGGATTGACGATTGCTCGAACCGAACTTCTCGGTCATGCGGAAGTGATTTCAGGCGCCGATGCGCAGCATTGGGTCTCGTTTCTCTATATAGCTAGAGAAGTCAGCGGCGATGCGCAGTTGACGGAACCGGAAAAACTCTCGGATTTCGGCTGGTTCACGCGATCAGAACTGCCGACACCACTTTCCGACTTTGCCAAGGCCGCAATCGGTTATCTCGACAACGAAGACTTCCGCTGATCATTCGGCTCTAAGCGCCGCCTCATAGGCAAGCCGCACCCATTTAGCCATTTCATCCGGATCGTCATAAGCCGCGTCCGGGATCGACCAGTAAGGCATTTTCACCGGATTGCCCTTCTTGCCCTCATAGAACCATTGGCTGGAGCCTGCTGCGGCAAACTCCGGCGAGCTCTTGTCGTCGGCCTTGAGCAACACCTCGCCGCCAACTTCGACCGCGACGATACGGCCGAGGTGATAGATGCCCTTGCCGCCGAACATACGCTTGATCGTCACGGGGCCGAGCCCCTGAAACATTTCCTCTATACCGGCCGCGTCCATTGCTATCCCTTCAATATGCCGCCTGCTGCGGCAATCGCCTCCGGCGTATCCACGTCAAGATGCGCACTTTCGCCGATATCGACATCGACGACCGGCAGCCGCGCCGTCTCGACGATGTGGCGCGCGCCGACATCGCCTTCGAGTGAAAGCACTGCATAATACAATGATCGCGGCAGAATGACCGGATTTCCGCGTTTGCCTCCGGAGACCGCCCGAACGATCGCCCGGCCCTCGGCCTGCTCGAATTCGCCGATCAAGTGATCGAGGTCCGCCGTCGAGACCCCCGGCATATCAGCAAGCATGACAAGGACGCCCTCGGCGCCGTTCGCATGGGCATGTGCGAAGCCGGCCGCGAGAGAGCTTGCCATGCCGGAGGCATAATCGGCGTTGAAGACCGGCTGCACGCTCAAGCCTTCAAGTGCTGCTTCAATCTCAGCACGGCGATGCCCCGTTACGGCCGTAACCGATAAAGCCCTGCTGGCAACAGCAATGGATGCCGAGCGGCGCACCAGCGGCATGCCATCGAATTCCGCTAGCAGCTTGTGCTGGCCGCCCTCGCCCATGCGGCGCGCTCTGCCGGCGGCAAGCAGGACGATCGCAACGGAAGCGTCGGCACGTTTCCTGGCAGGCACATCGCGCGGCTGCGGCCGCGATTGTATCTCCATTAGCAGGCCTCCGACGCCCATTCCGGTCACCTCATGCGCACTCGGCTCTTCACCGGCCAGAATGCGGTCGAGAACCCAGTCAAAACCGTTTTCCTTCGGACTGCGGGCGCAACCAGGCGCACCGACGACATAAGTCTCGCCGATGCTGCCGAGGACCATCAGATTTCCCGGATCGACGGGCATGCCGACGCTCAAGATACGCCCGCCCGCCTCGCGTATTGCCTGCGGAATGACATCCGCCGCGTCGATGACCGCCGAGGCACCGAAGACGATGACGAGCTTCGGCGCCTTCTCCGGAATCCTCATGATATCCTGGATCGAAGCGGCAAGAGCCTTGGTCTCATGCGGCACGCGCCGCTCCCGCAGCAGACGATTGCCGCAAGCAGCCAACCGCCGCTCAAGGATGCGCGCCGTCTTGTCCATCACCGACACTTTCAGCGAAGGCAGTTCCGTGGCAATCAGCGAAACGGCATGGTCGGCAAACGGCTTCACCTGAAATGGCCCACTCGCGCGAAGCTCCGCACAGGCGGCAATTATCTTCGCGCCCGGAACCGCCAGGGGAATGATCTTGAAGGTCGCCACCATATCGCCGGCGCTGACATGTGTATGATCGGCAAGACAGGCGAGCGTGATCGCCGGGTCGATGCGGTTCAGGCGATCAACGGCCTCCCGGTCAGCCACGAAAAGCCCGTCCGCCGCAGCATAGATGTTGACGCGGCCGGTCGCAGCCTCCGAAAAGCGGAGATGATCGGGCGCGATTGCCTCACTCAGCCGTGCGGCCGCTTCGTCCTCGCCTAGATCGCCGTCCTCCAGGCGTGCCGCAACAATCTTCTCGATGCCCGAGCTCTTCAGCCGCTCGACGTCGGCAGCGTCAACCACATGCCCTTTGGGCAAAGTCCCATCCGGCATCTTGACGGAATGGGCGAGCATGAGCCCTTCCGCATCGCCGACATCGAATTCGCCAAAGATCATGCTTTGTCACCTTTCGGAGAGGAGACGTCGCGCGAGCGCAAGGCTTGGATGATCTGCGCAAGGATCGCAACGGCAATCTCCGCCGGGCTGGAGGCGCCGATATCCAGCCCGATAGGGCCATTGATCCTCGCCAGTTCGCCGTCGGAACAACCCTCCTTCTTCAGCCGCTCGAGACGCGAACCGTGGGTCTTGCGGCTGCCGAGCGCACCGACATAGAAACAGCCCGTTCGAAGCGCCTCGGCGATCGGGAAATCATCGATCTTCGGATCATGCGTGACCGCGACGACGCCGGTATAGGCATCGAGCGGACGGTCCTTCAGCACATCGACCGGCCAGTCGGCGGTGAGATCTATGCCGGCGAAACGCTCCGGCGTTGCAAAGGCGCTTCGCGGATCGATGATGCGGACATCGAAGCCGGCAAGCGCCGCCATCTGCGCCAGGACCTGGCTAATATGGACCGCGCCGATGATGACGATATGGGCTGGCGGCAGGTGCACATTCAGAAAGTACCTGCCGCCATCGATGTCGCAGATGCCGGACTTGCCGGAGCGGAATGCCGCAGCGACGGTATCGCTCAGTGCGCTATCGACCGGCCCGCCTTCGACGATCACGCGATCCGTTCCATGCTCCAAGTTGGTGACCAGCATCACGGCCTTGCGTGCTCGGCGGGCGGCGTTCAGCCGCTCCAGATTGGCGGCGTCCATCAGGTAAGCCTTTCGACAAAGACGCGGATCCGGCCGCCGCAGGATAGCCCGACGCGCCAGGCGGTCTCGTCGGCAACCCCGAATTCCAGCATCTTCGCCTTGCCGTCGCCGATGACGTCCATCGCCTCCGCGATCACCGCACCTTCGACGCAACCGCCGGAGACCGAGCCCTCGAAATTGCCGTCACCATCGATGACCAGATGGCTGCCGGCAGGACGGGGCGCCGAGCCCCAGGTTTCGATGACGGTCGCGATCGCCACACTGCGGCCGCTTTTCATCCATTCCTCCGCCGTCATCAGCGGATCGAGGTCGAAAGACGTCTCGCTCATGCAAAACCTCTCATTCTGTCGAGATAGCGCCGCGGATCGTGCGCCGGTGATCTGCCCGCGTCGAGCGCCGCAGCAAGGTCGCTCAAGGATGATAGATTGTGAACCGGACGGAGTTCGTCAACATGCGGCAACATGGCGCGAACGCCGCGAGCCCGCGGCTCAAAGCCCTCGAAGCGCAGAAGCGGGTTCAGCCAGATCAGCCGCCGGCAGGATCGGTGCAGCCGGTCCATTTCTTCGGCCAGCAATTCGATGCCTTCCCGCTCCAGCCCGTCGGTGATCAGCAGCACCAACGCGCCCTGCCCGAGGACGCGGCGTCCCCACAGCCGGTTGAACTCCCTCACCGTTTCGCCGATACGAGTGCCGCCCGACCAGTCCTTCACCGCGGCAGCACATTCGTTCAGTGCCTCGTCCGGATCCTTGTGGCGCATCTGCCTGGTGACATTGGTGAGCCGCGTTCCGAAAAGGAACGTATGGACGCGGCGCCGGCTCTCCGTCAGCACGTGCAGGAAATGCAGGAAGATACGGGTGTACTGGCTCATCGAGCCCGAAATATCCGCAAGCACCACCAAAGGCGGTTGGATCTCTTTCTGTTCGCGATAGCGCGGCAGGATCAGCGACCCGCCGGTGCGCAGCGCCGAGCGCATCGTCGCGCGCGGATCGACCTGCCGGTGAACATGCGATTGCCTGAAACGCCGAGTTGGAACGCTGTCGAGCGGCAGTTGCAGCCGGACCAGTTCTTTTCTCGCCAACGCAATTTCCGCCGCCGACATTTGCGCGAAATCCATCCGGCGAAAGACTTCGTTCCCGGAGGTGGTGAACCGCGCGTCGATCTCGATATCCGGCTCATCACGAGGGGGCCTATTGTCGCGCCGATCACCGAGAAGCGCATCGCTGGCGCGCGTTTCGCCCGCCTTCGCCTTTTCCCTTCGACGGTTGTCCGGCGCCTGCGGCAACATCATCGCAATCATCTTCTCCACGAGATCGCGGGAGCGCCAGAAAAGCCGGAAGGCTTCGTCGAAGACAGGCCTGTCCTCGTGCCGTTTGACGAAGACCGAAAAGAGCGCCGCGTGGAATTCCTCGCGCGAACCCATGCCGATCGCCTCGACAGCTTCGATAGCATCGGCAATGGATCCCGGACCGATCTTGAGCCCGGCGTTACGGAGCGCCCTGGCGAAGAAGACGATATTGTCGGCAAAGCGGCCCTCGGCCGGCGGCGGCGGAACGACGATCCCATCCTGCGCAGGTTGCGTTTTCATCTTTAACCCGCTGCCCTCAACTCGTCCTTGACCTCGGTCAGCACACGAGCGCCTTCGCCGCCATGAATGCGCGCAATGTCGTCCTGGTATTTCAGGAGCGTACCGATCGTGTCGGAAATGGTCTGCGGATCGAGCGCCAGACGGTCGAGTTCGGTCAGCGCCGTCGCCCAGTCGATCGTCTCTGCCACGCCGGGGTTCTTGAAGAGATCGAGCGTGCGCAGCTTCTGCACATAGGCGATAATCTGCTGGGAGAGAGCCTCGTTGCAGCCGGGCACCTTCCGGCGGATGATCTCCAGTTCCTGCGCGGCCTCCGGATAATCGACCCAGTGATAGAGGCACCGGCGCTTCAACGCATCGTGCACTTCGCGCGTCCGGTTGGTCGTGATGATGACGATCGGCGGCTCGGCGGCCTTGATGGTCCCGAGCTCGGGGATCGTCACCTGGAAATCCGAGAGCACTTCCAGCAGGAAGGCTTCGAAAGCCTCGTCGGTACGGTCGAGTTCGTCGATCAGGAAGACCGGCGCACGGCCTTCCGCAGACGAAAGCGCCTGCAACACAGGGCGGCGGATAAGGTAGCGCTCGGAAAAGATATCGGATTCGATACGGCTGCGATCGGTCAATCCAGAGGCTTCGGCAAGCCGGATCTCCAGCATCTGCGCCGGATAATTCCACTCGTAGACGGCGGATGCGATATCGAGGCCTTCGTAGC
The DNA here is from genome assembly GCF_056279705.1 of Rhizobium sp. USDA 4016. Taxonomy (NCBI): domain Bacteria; kingdom Pseudomonadati; phylum Pseudomonadota; class Alphaproteobacteria; order Hyphomicrobiales; family Rhizobiaceae; genus Rhizobium; species Rhizobium sp. USDA 4016. Next base: position 1,808,653 of record NZ_JBWCCY010000004.1, on the reverse strand, counting down.
ATTGCAGCCGGATCAGCGGCCGGTCGAGCGCCTTCGACAGCACCTTCGCGATCTCGGTCTTCCCGACGCCGGCCTCTCCTTCGAGAAACAGCGGCCGCTTCATCTTCAGGGCGAGAAAGAGGACCGTCGCCAGCGACCGGCCTGCGAGATAATCCTCTCTTGCCAGCATGGCGATCGTCTCGTCGATAGACGCGGGCGGCAGCGGATGATCGGGCATGTCTCCTCCCTTTTAAGGGAGTTATAGCGTGTGGTAGTCGCGGTTCATATAGAGCAGCGCCGGTTTTGTTTCGTTGAAACGCACGGCCACGACCTCACCGAAAATGATGTGGTGGGTCGACATCTCCTTGATCTCCATCACCCTGCAATCGAAGGAGGCAAGCGAATCCCAGAGCACGGGCGCACCGGTGACCAGCTTGTCGAACTTGCCGGTCGCGAACCGCTCATCGTTGCTCATCGGCGTTCGTCCGGAAAAGGCGTCGGCCAGCGCCTGATGGTGCGCGCCGAGCGTGTTCAGCGCGAAAATGCCGCTCTGGAAGAAGATGTCGTTCTTCGGATTGCTGTTGTTGAGGCAGACGAGCACGCAGGCCGGATCGTCGGATACCGAACAGGCTGCGGTGATCGTCACCCCGCGGCGTGTCTCGCCAAGCACCGTCGTCACGAGCTGCACATGACCGCCGAAACGGCTCATGGCATCGCGATAGAGCTGCGGATCGATCGGCTGCCTGTTCAACAAATGCGCTCTCCTGCGGCCGCGCCGCCTGTTCTTGTGCCGCTAATATGGATGCCATCGGTTACCTTTTCTACAATGAAGCCGACGAAATGCGGCGCATTCCGCCTGTTTTTCTTTGACGATTGCCGCCGGGCAGCTAAAAGGGCATGAAGGGCGACAGGGAACCGGCGATTTTCATGAGTATTCTGCGTGGCATAGCGGCTTTTTCGATGCTGTTTCTTGCAGCAGCCGAAAGCCATGCTGCGGGCGTTACGATCGGCGTCGTCGCCCCCCAAGGCGGCAACCTGCAGCAACTTGGCGCGCAGGTCTTCGCCGGAGCGAACTATCAGATCACCAAGGATGGCAATACCGTCGTCACAATCAACGAGCCCTGCGAGGAAAACAGTGGTGCCGCGATTGCCGATGCGCTGGTGAACGCCAAGGTGCAAGTCGCAATCGGCTTTCTCTGCAGCGAAACGCTGGAAAGTGCATTGCCGAAGCTCAAGGATGCGAACATACCGGCGATCACCGTCTCGGTACGCGCACGCATCCTGATGGAAGACGCATTGAAGAACGGCTGGCCGTTGTTTCGTCTGGCGCCGGCCGATGGCGCCGAAGCCGCACGCATCATCGACGCGATCCTCAACGACTGGGAGGCAGCGCCGATCGCCCTCATCGAGGACGGCACCATCCATGGCCGCGAACTGACCGAGGCCATCCGGAATGCGCTTGAGGAAAAAGGGCTGAAGCCCGTCTTTACGGACACCTATCGCCCGGGTCAGGACCAGCAGATCGCCCTCGTCCGCCGCCTGAAGAAGGCCGGCGCCACCAAGGTTTTCATCGGCGGCGACCGCGGCGACGTCGCAGTCATCGCCCGAGATGCCGCAGCTGAGAAGATTCCGCTCGCTATTTTGGGCGGAGATGCAATGCGCGCGGCAAACCAGCCGCTGCCGCTTCCGGACGGCGTGCGTGCGGTCACCATGCCGGAATTCGACACTCTGCAGCCCGCACAAGCCGCAGCGGCGGCATTGCGCGCGCAAGGCATCGAGCCTGAAGGCTATGTCCTGCCGGCAGCCGCAGCAGCGGCCGTCGCGCAGCAGGCGGCAACGGCCGCCACGGCAGAAGGAAAGACGGTGGCGGAAAAACTCGTCGGCACGAGGTTCTCTACGCCGATCGGCGATCTAGCGTTCACGGCTGGCCACGAGCTTTCGGAGAACCCTTACAGGCTGCTGGAATGGCGCCGCGGCATTTTCGCCGCGCCCGCCGCGCCCGGCGATTAGCCCGAGACGAGAATGCCGTTTACGCAGAGTTCACGAGTGCAGCGTTGATGCTGTTGCCCGTTCGATTGAGCCCTGCTAAACCGCCGCAAGTTCCCCACGGAGAGAGAAGAGTGCCATGACCCTGCCGATCCGGATTGCCCCCTCCATTCTGGCTGCGGATTTTGCCAAGCTCGGACAGGAAGTGCGCGATGTGACGGCGGCAGGCGCAGACTGGATCCACCTCGACGTCATGGACGGCCATTTCGTGCCGAACATCTCCTTCGGCGCCGACGTCATCAAGTCGTTGCGCTCCTATACGGACGCGACCTTCGATTGCCACCTGATGATCTCGCCGGCCGATCCTTATCTGGAGGCTTTCGCCAAGGCTGGCTGCGACCGCATCACGGTTCATGCTGAGGCAGGACCGCATCTTCACCGCTCGCTGCAGACGATCCGCAATCTCGGTAAGAAGGTCGGAGTGACGGTCAATCCGGCAACACCGCTGTCGGCGATCGAGAACGTTCTCGACGACGTCGACCTCATCCTCATCATGTCGGTGAACCCCGGCTTCGGCGGCCAGAAATTCATTCCCGCGATGGCCGGAAAGATTGCAGCCGCGAAATCCCTGATCGGTGACAGGCCGATCGAGCTTGAGGTCGACGGCGGCGTCACGGTCGAGACCGCACCGATCGTCGGCAAGGCGGGCTGCAATGTGCTCGTCGCCGGTTCGGCGATCTTCAAGGGCGCCTCCGTCGAAGCCTACCGCACCGCCATCAGCGACCTGCGAAGCGCTGCAAAGGCCGGGCGCTCATGACATTGGCATATCGTTGACGATGGACCGGATACGCGCTGCCAGACCACCCATTTTCGAGCTGTTTGGCGGCGCCGCGCTTTGGGGCTTCATGATGATGGCCTCGGCGATGTCGGCGCTTTACATGCGCAATCGCCTCGAGACGGAACACGCGGCCGAACTGGCGCTTCTCTATTTCGCCGGCGGCCTTTTCTCCTGGCCCTTCATGCTGCCGATCGGCCGCTTCTTCGCCTACCGGCGCCGGATCGAAACGCGCTTTGCCGCCTTCTTCGTCTGCCTGACGGCGGGCACGATGCTGATGACGGCACTTCTCTTTTCCATGGACTACCGCATTTTCTATTCGCGCTGGCATGCGCCGTTCGGCAGCCTGGTATGGACCTACCAGTTCATCTTCACCGGCGCGAACGCCGTCTATCAGTTCCTGGTCCTCGGTCTGCGGCTCTTCCTGCCGTTCGGCCTCGTCTTCCTGCTTGTAACCAGCTACGCGCTTGCAAAACGCATGCGTTGAGATTACCGCGCGTCTTTGCTACAGGGGCGCCAGAAAGTCTTCCTCGCAACGAAAGCAGTGTGCCATGATCCCGCGTTACTCCCGCCAAGAGATGGTCGCCATCTGGTCGCCCGAAACCAAGTTCCGCATCTGGTTCGAGATCGAGGCACATGCCTGCGACGCGCTGGCCGAACTCGGCGTCATTCCAAAGGAAGCAGCAAAGACGATCTGGGAAAAAGGAGGCGCGGCAGAGTTCGACGTCGCCAGGATCGACGAGATCGAAGCCGTCACAAAGCATGACGTCATCGCCTTCCTGACGCATCTTGCCGAATTCGTCGGACCGGACAGCCGTTTCGTGCACCAGGGCATGACCTCGTCCGACGTGCTCGACACAACGTTCAACATCCAGCTGGTGCGCGCCGCCGACATTCTGCTCGCCGATATGGACCGCGTACTCGCAGCGCTCAAGACGCGCGCCTTCGAGCACAAGGACACGGTCCGCATCGGCCGCAGCCACGGCATCCACGCCGAGCCGACCACCATGGGGCTCACCCTCGCCCGCTTCTATGCCGAGATGGGCCGCAACCACGCCCGCCTCGTCGCCGCACGCGCCGAGATTTCCACCGGTGCGATCTCCGGCGCTGTCGGCACCTTCGCCAATATCGACCCGCGCGTCGAAGAGCATGTCTGCGCCAAGCTCGGCCTCACGCCTGAGCCGGTCTCCACCCAGGTCATTCCGCGCGACCGCCATGCGATGTTCTTCGCCACACTCGGTGTCATCGCTTCGTCGATTGAGAACATCGCGATCGAGGTCCGCCACATGCAGCGCACCGAGGTACTGGAGGCCGAGGAATTCTTTTCGCCGGGCCAGAAGGGCTCGTCTGCTATGCCGCACAAGCGTAACCCGGTGTTGACCGAAAACCTCACCGGCCTTTCCCGCTTGGTGCGCATGTCGGTCGTTCCGGCACTGGAAAACGTGGCGCTGTGGCACGAGCGCGATATCAGCCACTCGAGTGTCGAGCGCGCCATCGGCCCGGATACGACGATTACGCTGGATTTTGCCCTGAACCGCCTGGCCGGCGTCATCGAAAAGCTCGTGATCTATCCCGAGAACATGGAGAAGAACCTCAACAAGTTCCGCGGCCTTGTCCATTCGCAGCGTGTTCTCCTGGCCCTCACCCAGGCAGGCGTTTCCCGCGAGGACGCCTATCGCCTCGTGCAGCGCAACGCCATGAAGGTCTGGGAACAGGGCAAGGACTTCCTCGAAGAACTGCTCGCCGACCAGGAAGTCCGTGCGGCACTTTCGGAAGATGATATCCGAGAGAAGTTCGACCTCGGTTACCACACCAAACACGTCGACACGATCTTCAAGCGCGTTTTCGGCTAACCCCCGGCTGCATTCGAAAACGGCGCCGGAGCAACGGCGCCGATGTCATTTCTGCTTGCGCGTTTTCGATGGTGCAGCGTGTTTGCTTCCCTGCGATCTTTTGCGGCGTCCTTCCACCGCCGGCGATACATTGCTCGCCTCCGTCCGGCCTTTCCCTCTGGCGGCTTTCGCCACCAGCCGGTCTAGATGTTTCAAATCCTCCTCGTCGAGGTTTTCGATACCGATGAAGCGGTTCTCGGCATGGCTGGTCAGGATGAGTTCATCGAGCTTGGCCTGGATGGCTCGCGTGTCGCGCATCTGCGCGTTCTGCAGCACGAAAACCATGAGGAAGGTCACGATCGTCGTGCCTGTATTGATGATCAGCTGCCATGTTTCCGAATAGTCGAAGAACGGCCCCAACACCGCCCAGACAATGACGACCGCGACCGCGAGAACGAAGACGGCCGGCTTGCCCGCCCATTCCGACACGTTGGTGGCAAAGCGGGTAAAGACGTGCCGCGGTGCTGGCATGGAAGCCTCCTTCAAAGACATCGTCAGATTAACTTTGAAGGAGGTTGCAGGTTCCGCTCGCTTAACGCACAGACTGCATCGTGCCTTATGCAGGCGTGACCAGTTTTCTGTAGAGATGCCATGTTGCGTGGCCGAGGATAGGCATCACCAGCGCCAGCCCGACAAAAAGCGGGATCGTGCCGATGACCAGCCCCGCAGCAATGATCAGGCCCCACAGCATGACCGGTACCGGGTTGACGACAGTTGCGCGGATCGAAGCCGCCATAGCAGCCACCAGCCCTACATCGCGATCGAGAAGCAAGGGAAACGTGACGACGGTCGTCGCCAGAACCACGATCGCGAAGACCAGCCCCAGCAGATTGCCCCAGATGATCAGTTGCATGCCTTCGGGCGTGCCGAAAATCTGCGAGGTGAACACTTCGATCGACCGCGGGAAAACATCGCCGAATAGGTTCGTGTAGAGCGTCTGCGCTGCGACGAGCCAGACGATGAAGAAGCCGAACAGCAGCAGCCCGCCGACGATGATCGACGGCAAGGCCGGCGATTGCCTGACTTCGAGCGCATGCCTCCACGACGTATCGAGACCCGCCTCGCGGCGGCGGCTGATTTCATAGAGCCCGATGGCGGCAATCGGCCCGATCAGTGCAAACCCGGACATCAGCGGAAAGATCATCGGCAGAAGGTTTGCGTCCGATGACGCAAGGGCAAGAAAAATGCCGGCAATCGGATACATGAGGCATAAGAACACGTAATGGGAAGGCTTTTCGCGAAAATCGTCCAGCCCGCGACGTAACGCGTCGAAGACGTCTGCGGTGCTGATCTTGTTAATAGCAAGACGTGCGTAGCGCTCGCCTGATCCTGTCATAACATGAAATGCCGACATGGCTTTCTCCTCCGTAAGCCGATCGGCCGGCGGCGGAAATGCATCGGCATTGACGCAGCCGACACGAGAAACCGCAACCGGCAATGGCGCGATCATAACGAATTTCACTGCCGTTGTCGCGCTTTCCCTTGACAGAACGGCCAAGCTTTCTCACATCGGCGGGATCATGAAAGCTTCTGACGTCGACATTCTCATCATCCCTGGCTACACGAATTCCGGCCCCGACCACTGGCAGACGCGCTGGGAAGCAAAGCTCAGCACTGCGCGGCGCGTCGAACAGGCGGAATGGTCAAAACCGGTCCGCGAAGATTGGGTCGCCCGCATCGCCGAGGAGGTGAACGCCTCGTCCCGCCCCGTCGTCCTTGTCGCCCACTCGCTCGGAATACCATCGGCGATCCATGCGATCCCGCATTTCAGGAAGAAGGTGGCCGGCGCTTTCTTCGTGGCACCGCCCGATGTCGCCAACCCGAAGATCCGCCCGAAGCACCTCATGACCTTCGGTCCCTACCCGCGCGATCCGCTGCCGTTCCCTGCAATCACAGTGGCAAGCCGCAACGATCCATTCGGCAGCTACGAGCATGCCGATGACGTTGCCGCAAGCTGGGGCTCGCTTCTGATCGACGCTGGTGAATCCGGCCATATCAACGCGGAGTCAGGCCATGGCCCCTGGCCGGAGGGAACGATGGTCTTCGCGCAGTTCCTGAGCCGCCTGAAGCCTTAGGCTCTGGAAAACCGAAAGTTTTCCACGTCTTTCAGGCACTGCTTAACAGTTATTTTATTCAATGACTTCAGACTGCCTGCACGCGAATTGGGCGAGTGCGCAGTGAAGCAGCGAAAACAGGTCAGCGCGATCAATACTGACAACAAGCTTGCGGTGAAGCAGGCACCGGATACCTCCGATCTGGCGGAGCGCGAGAGCCGTTGGAACTATGCGCTCGTCGGCTCTGGCCTCGGCGTCTGGGACCACAACAACCTAATCGGCACCAAATACTACTCCGATACATGGAAAGAAATCCGCGGCATGGCTCCGCACGAGGAGGCCGACGGAGACTACGAGGAATGGCTCAAGCTTCTTCATCCCGATGACCGCGATTTCGTCATTGGGGCCATTGAGAAGCAGATCGCAGGGGACCCGGATTATCACGTCTTCGAATACCGGGAGCGCCACAAGGACGGCGGCTGGGTCTGGATCGAATGCCGCGGCGCCTGCGTTGAATGGGACGAAAACGGCGCCCCTGCCCGCATCGTCGGCACGGATACAGACATCACGGCCCGCAAACGATCCGAGGAGATGCTCGAGCACCTGTCGCGCAGGCTGGATCTCGCTCTCGAAATCTCGCGCATAGGCGTTTTCGAAGCCGATCTCAACGCCGGAACAGTCGAGTGGGACGACCGCTTGCTGGCGATGTACGGGCTTGAAGGCACGCCGCGCGTAAAGTTGAGCGAGGCATGGGAGCAGGCGCTGCACCCGGACGACCGCGAGCGCACGCTGAAGAACCTGGAGGAAAGTCTCGAAAAAGACCGCGGCCTGCTGCAGGAGTTTCGTATCATCCGCGGCGATGGCGCCGAACGCGTCATTCGCGCCCGCTCGGCTTTCTTCCTGGATGCCGACGGCAAGCGCAAGCTCATCGGCGCAAATTGGGACGTCACCGAAGAGGTCAGTCTTCGCAACGATCTGCAGAAGGCAAAGGATCTCGCGGAAGCCCGCAATCAGGAACTCGAAGCCGCCAGGGAAAGCATCGAGCATCTGGCGCTTCACGATTATCTCACGGAACTGCCCAACCGCCGCTATCTCGACCGCATGCTTGACGAGCGTTCCGCCGGATGCCGCGAGAATGGCTTGACGCTCGCGATCCTGCATATCGACCTCGATCGTTTCAAGCAGATCAACGACACGCTCGGCCACCGCGCCGGCGACGCCATGTTGAAACACGCGGCCAGGGTGCTGAAGGAGAGCGTGCGCGCGAGCGATTTCGTTGCGCGCATCGGCGGCGACGAGTTCGTCGTACTTTGCACGATCGACAGCTCTCCGAAGAAGCTTTCCAATATGGCAGCCCGCATCATCCGCGAACTCAGCAAGCCGGTCCGCTACGAAGGTCATGATTGTCGCTTCGGCGCCAGCATCGGCATTGCCGCGGAAAGCGGCAAGGACCTCGATGCAAAGCAGTTGTTGCTCAACGCCGATATCGCGCTTTACCGCGCCAAGGGCGCAGGCCGCAACCGCCATGAATTCTTCTCGAAGGACGCCCGCCGCACCATCATCGCGGCGAAGCGCCTGTCGGACGAAATGCTGCTGGGACTGGAGCGCAACGAATTCATCCCCTTCTATCAATTACAGTTTCATGCCCAGACCCTGGAGGTTGCCGGCGTGGAGACGCTGGCACGCTGGCGGCATCCGGAGCACGGATTGCTGACACCAGGTCACTTCCTGACGATTGCCGAAGATCTTGACGTCGTCTCAGCGATCGACGGCCTGATCCTCGAAAAAGGGCTGGCTGATCGCGCCGCCTGGGCGAGAGACGGTTTCGTCACACCGAAGCTTTCGGTGAATGTCTCCTCTAGGCGCCTGGCCGATCCGGGCCTTGGCAAGAAGCTGCGGGTGCAGAAGATCGAGCCGGGGATTCTCTCCTTCGAGCTCTTGGAATCCATATCGCTTGACGATTGCGATGATGCAGTCCTGACCAATCTCAGGCAATTCCGCAAGCTCGGGATCGATATCGAGATCGACGACTTTGGTACCGGTCACGCCTCGATCGTCAGCCTGCTCAAACTCAGTCCTCGCACGCTGAAGATCGACCGGGAGCTGATCCGCATGCTGCCGCAGTCGGCCGAGCAGAGAAAGCTCGTCCGTTCCATCATCGATATTGGCCGTTCGCTGAACATCCTCGTCACGGCCGAGGGTGTCGAAAGCATGGATCATGTCCGCATCCTTGGCGATCTCGGCTGCGACATGCTGCAAGGCTATGCCCTGGCGCGGCCGATGCCGGCCATGCAGATTCCGGCTTTTGTACGCAATGCGGGCTGGCGGCGGCACGACGGCGGCGCCCACGCCCTTCAGGGCGTTCTTCGCCAGCAGATCAAAAGCAACCGCAGCAAATAAAGCCTGCATAAGCGGCCGTGCTGGCGGCTTTGATTCCACCGCATCACAAAAAACTGTAAGCTTATCTCCAGAAAGTCTTCGATTCTCTTGGGCCGCGTTCCTACATATCTGGAATCCGGGGAAGGAGTGACAGGCGCATTGTGAAACTCTCTCTTTTCCTTTATGGGGACGCCACGAGATCCATCCACTCGCGCTATCCCAAGAGCGCCAACGACAGAGAACAACTAAAATGAACCGTCGCCGCCGTATCTACGAGGGCAAGGCCAAGATTCTATATGAGGGACCGGAACCGGGGACTTTGATCCAGTTCTTCAAGGATGACGCCACGGCCTTCAATAAGAAGAAACACGAAGTCATCGATGGCAAGGGCGTTCTGAACAACCGCATTTCGGAATACATCTTCAGCCATCTGAACAAGATCGGCATCCCGACGCACTTCATCCGCCGGCTCAACATGCGCGAGCAGTTGATCCGGGAAGTGGAGATGATCCCCCTCGAGATCGTTGTGCGCAACGTCGCTGCCGGTTCGCTGGCCAAGCGCCTCGGCATCGAGGAAGGCGTGGTTCTGCCGCGCTCAATCATCGAATTCTACTACAAATCCGATGCTCTCGACGATCCGATGGTCTCGGAAGAACACATCACCGCCTTCGGCTGGGCAAACCCTGCCGAGCTCGACGACATCATGGCGCTCGCCATCCGCGTCAACGACTTCATGACCGGCCTCTTCCTTGGCGTCGGCATCCAGCTTGTCGATTTCAAGATCGAATGCGGCCGGCTGTTCGAAGGCGACATGATGCGCATCATCCTTGCCGACGAGATTTCGCCTGATTCTTGCCGCCTCTGGGACATCGAAACCCACGAGAAGATGGACAAGGACCGCTTCCGCCGCGATATGGGCGGGCTTCTCGAAGCCTATTCCGAAGTCGCGCGCCGCCTCGGCATCATCAACGAAAACGAGCCTGTGCGCGGCACCGGCCCGGTTTTGGTCAAGTAAGACGTTCTGGTCAAAGACAGGGAAGAAGAAGTGATCAAGGCTCGTGTAACCGTCACGCTGAAAAACGGCGTTCTCGATCCGCAGGGCAAGGCAATCGAAGGCGCGCTGAGCGGCCTCGGCTTCACAGGCATCGGCCATGTCCGCCAGGGCAAGGTCTTCGACCTCGAGCTCGAAAGCGCCGACAAGGCCAAGGCCGAAGCCGACCTCAAGGCCATGTGCGAAAAACTCCTCGCAAACACGGTGATCGAAAATTACACTATTTCTCTCGACTGACGGTTGCGGAGAATGTGATGGCTGACCTGACGTAGGAAATTGCTGTTTGAAATCTTGAGGAAAATTCAGTCCGATGTCTCTATATTGAAGGAAGGACAGAGGGGCATTCGTCGAGATATCAACAGCCTGCGCAACCATATTGCACGTCATGCAGGGCGACACCAACAATCTGCATGGCACGATGAGCCAGGTACTTGATCGCCTGGGCCGCATTGAAAATCGTCTCGAACTTCGAGAATTGGCAGAAGCACAAGCAAGGTTTGAACCGCACCCATGAAATCAGCCGTCGTTCAACTTCCGGGCCTCAACCGCGATCGCGACATGATCGCAGCGCTTACGAAAATTTCCGGCCACGCGCCGGTGACAATCTGGCAGACGGAAACTGACATTCCCGACGTCGATCTGATCGTCATTCCGGGCGGCTTTTCCTATGGCGATTATCTGCGCTGCGGCGCGATTGCGGCCCGCATGCCGGTGATGCAGGCTATCGTCGAAAAGGCTCACAAAGGCGTCAGGGTTCTTGGCGTCTGCAACGGCTTTCAGATCCTCGTGGAAGCCGGCCTGCTGCCGGGTGCGCTGATGCGTAACGCCTCGCTGAGGTTCGTCTGCCGCGAGATCAAGCTTGAGGTCGCCAACGCCGATACGGATTTCACCCGCGCCTATGCCAAGGGTCAGGTCATACGTTGCCCGGTCGCCCACCACGACGGCAACTATTTCGCGGATGCCGAGACGTTGGCTGAGATAGAAGGCAACGGCCAGGTGGTTTTCCGTTATGCGGAAGGCACCAACCCGAACGGTTCGATCAACGACATTGCCGCGGTGATGAACGCCAAGGGCAACGTTCTCGGCATGATGCCGCATCCGGAAAACTTGATCGAAGCAGCCCATGGCGGCTCCGACGGCTGCGGGCTGTTTGCTTCGGCGCTCGACGTAATCGCTGCTTAACCTTCGGCGCGTAAGACGCACTCAAGAGGTCCACCGGAGCAAGATTGATGCGCCCTTCCACGAATATCGCAGCGGTTGCGGCGGCAAGCATGCTGTGCATTTTGATCGCGTCGTGCCAGTCCAGGGCACCCGCCTCCGGCCCGGATCGCAGCGCGCTTTCCACCATGGAGCGCGTTGCCGTCGGCGCCAATTCGTGCTGGTTCAAATCCGGCGATGCTGCATTTTCAGCCTACCGCCTGGCGCCGGAACTCAATTCCTTCTCCGGCCGCCCACGAATCCTGGTTGTCCACAAGAATAGCCCGGAAGGCAGGCCACTGCTCGTCGTTCAGGCCGAAGGCAACCCAGCCCGCCTCCAGGCCTTCGGACCGATGATGTCCGAGCCGGTTTCCACCCGCATTGCTAGCGACGTGACCCGCTGGTCCGGCGGCGGCAAAACCTGCCGCTGATCAATCCCAAAAACGCGACTTGCTGATTTCTTTCGCCGCATCTGCCGGCGAAAGCCCGATGTCGTGCAGCTGCCAATCCGCCATCTCGCGCAGGGCTCGCCGCCCTTCGCGCTTCATGCTCCAGCAAGACAGTATGTCCTGAATCTTGGCAAGCAGCCCTTGCGTTGGCCTGGGTTGCAATTTGTACCGCTCGTCCATGGCAACAATTGATACAATATTCTGATCGATCTTCTGATTGATAGACATCGTCATGAAGGTCCGCTTCGTTACTGACGATTGTTCATACTCTTGACATGTAATGGGTGACAATCTATCAAATTGTTACCATGACAAATTGGCTCCCTGATCTTTCGCGCGGCTCCGGCCCAGTCTACATGCGTCTGGCGGACAGCATCGAGTCCGCCATCGCCAGCGGCGCCCTCCCCGCAGGCAGCAAACTGCCGCCGCAGCGGAACCTTGCCTACGATATCGGCGTGACGATCGGCACAATCGGCCGGGCCTATGCTTTGGTGCACGAACGTGGACTGGTGGCGGGCGAAGTCGGGCGTGGAACCTATGTGCTTGATCGCGCGGAGACGGCGCCGGGCGAACAGGCCGATCCGCTGACGATTTCGCTTGGCGGCACGCGGGTTCTCGACGCGCCGGCAAACAAGATCCGCTTCGACACCACCGCGGCTCCCGATCTCGGCCAGGGCCGCATTATCGGTCAGATCCTCGCCGAAATCGGGGAGCAGAACATTTCGGAGATATCCTCCTACTCCCGCAATTTTCCGCGGAACTGGTTCCTGGCAGGGCAGAGGTGGCTGGCGCGAAATGGCTGGACCCCGGAGACGGAGAATATCGTTCCGACGCTAGGCGCCCATGCGGCCGCGGTGTCGATCATCTCGGCCGTGTCCTCGCCCGGCGATAAGATCGTCTTTGAGAACCTGAGCTACACGCAGGTGAGCCGCAGCGCCCGCCTGCTGGGTCGACGGACGATCACCGTCGATTCCGACGAGAACGGCGTCCTTCCTGACGACTTCGAGCGGCTATGCCAGCAGCAGCATCCCAAGCTCGCCTTTTTGATGCCAACCGCGCACAACCCGACGCTCGCAACCATGCCCTATGAACGCCGCGCCGCGATTGCTGCGACGGCCCGCAGGCATGGCGTCTGGCTAATCGAGGACGACCTTTATGGCGGCATGACGGGTGACGAAATCCCTTTGCTGGCGTCGCTGGCGCCCGACCGTACCTTCCTCGTCAACGGGCTTTCCAAATCGGTCGCTGCCGGCGTCCGCGGTGGATGGGTCGCCTGCCCGCCGCATTTTGCCCAGCGAATCAAGGTCACGCACAAGATGATCACGGGTGGCTTGCCGTTCATTCTCGCGGAGACCTGCGCACGCCTCGTCGAAAGCGGCATCGCCCATGCCATGCGCAAGGCAAGTATCACCGAACTTGCCACACGAGAGCGGCTCGTCCGCGAATTGCTGGACGGGTTCGATTTCGAATCACACCCGCATGTTCCCTTCCTCTGGCTGAGGCTTCCCGATCCCTGGATGTCCGGCACCTTCAAGAACGCCGCGTTTCGCGATGGCGTGCTCGTCGATGACGAGGATGAATTCAAGGCCGCCCGCGCCGACAAGGTCTATCACCGCGTGCGCATCGGCTTCTCCTCGCCGAAGAGCAAGGACGCGCTTGAAAACGGCCTGATCATTTTGAGAAGCCTGCTGGAAGGCGGCGGCTCGGCCTATGTCGGCGAAATTTAACATCTTCCCCGCCCGAAGGGATGGGGATTTTCAGGGGCGGCTCGGGCCGCCCTTTCGCGTTCTCGGGCGACGGGTTTAACCGCCTTCGATGGCCGTGTTCGGGCCGCTAGGATGTTGACCGCCGCGTTGACAGCATGAACATAAGACAGCCGTGCTGGCTTGGCAGCGACTCATGCTACCAACGCTCCTGTTCTGCCCTTGGCGCGGAACAAGGAGGACACCGGATGACGATCCCTAATGGCGGGTTGGTGCTGCGTTCCTTGAGTATATTCTGCTGGCGTCATTGATCGCGTCTCGGCATCCGCTCATGCGGAGGAACGAATTTTCTTTGAACTGGGTTTTGGCGCGTCAACCTCGACCCAGGGCGGCGACGAGCGTGAGGACGGCGTCTTCCCCGAAGTTACGGCATTCTTCGATCCCTTCGGCGCCGATTCCGCTACCGATTGGAAGCAAAAGCTGGTGCGCCCCCGCATTCACCTCGGCACGTCGATCGGAACCGGGGGCGAAGCGACCCAGGTCTTCGCCGGCCTTTCCTGGACCGCCGATATCAATGACAAGCTTTTTGCCGAAGCCGGTTTTGGGGGCCTTATCCACACTGGCGATCTCGATGACGACGGCGATGGGCCGGCACTCGGCTGCCGACTGCTGTTTCATGAATATATTGGTCTGGGCTACCGTTTCGACACCCACTGGAGCGTCACGGCGGAAGTTGCCCATTCCTCGCACGCAGATCTTTGTGACGGTCCGAACGACGGCATGACGCGCGCAGGCGTCCAGATCGGGTATAAATTCTAGGCGAACGCCTGGCCTCAAAGGCACTTCGTCCGCTCTTTGTTGACGGTGGGCATTTTCCTGTCGCGTGTCGCCCTTACATAGGTTAAAGACACCGCAAAACGCGCAACGGCAGGGACTTTCGAGAGCTCATGACCATATCCAATACCCGCCCGATCACCCCCGAACTCATCGCCAGCCACGGCCTGAAGCCGGATGAATATCAGCGGATACTGGACCTGATCGGCCGCGAGCCGACCTTCACCGAACTCGGCATCTTTTCGGCCATGTGGAACGAGCACTGCTCGTACAAATCTTCCAAGAAGTGGCTGCGCACGCTGCCGACCAAGGGGCCGCGTGTCATCCAGGGCCCAGGCGAGAACGCCGGCGTTGTCGATATCGACGACGGGGATTGTGTGGTCTTCAAGATGGAGAGCCACAACCACCCCTCCTATATCGAGCCGTACCAGGGTGCTGCGACTGGCGTCGGCGGCATCCTGCGCGACGTCTTCACCATGGGCGCCCGCCCGATCGCAGCGATGAACGCTCTTCGTTTCGGCGAGCCGGATCATCCGAAGACCCGCCATCTCGTCTCTGGCGTCGTCGCCGGCGTCGGCGGATATGGCAACTCCTTCGGCGTTCCGACGGTCGGCGGCGAGGTCGAGTTCGACGCCCGCTACAACGGCAACATCCTCGTCAACGCCTTTGCGGCGGGGCTCGCGAAGTCGAATGCCATTTTCCTGTCGGAAGCCAAGGGCGTCGGCCTGCCGGTCGTCTATCTGGGCGCCAAGACCGGCCGCGACGGCGTCGGCGGCGCGACGATGGCCTCCGCCGAATTCGACGAGTCGATCGAGGAAAAGCGCCCGACCGTCCAGGTCGGCGACCCCTTCACCGAGAAGTGCCTGCTGGAAGCCTGCCTTGAACTGATGCAGACCGGCGCCGTCATCGCCATCCAGGACATGGGTGCGGCCGGCCTCACCTGCTCGGCCGTCGAAATGGGCGCCAAGGGCGATCTCGGCATCCTGCTCGAACTCGACAAGGTTCCGGTCCGCGAAGAGCAGATGACCGCCTACGAGATGATGCTCTCGGAGAGCCAGGAGCGTATGCTCATGGTCCTCGAGCCGGACAAGGAGGCGGTCGCCAAGGCGATCTTCGTCAAGTGGGGCCTCGATTTCGCGATCGTCGGCAAGACCACCGACGACCTGCGCTTCCGCGTCGTGCATCAGGGCGAAGAAGTCGCCAATCTACCGATCAAGGACCTCGGCGACCAGGCGCCGGAATACGACCGCCCCTGGCGGGAATCCGGTAAGCGCGCTCCCCTCCCCGCTGAGCTCGTATCAGCACCGGACGATTATGGTAAGGCGCTGCTGCAGCTCGTCGGCTCGCCCAACCAGTCCAGCCGCCGCTGGGTCTACGAACAATACGATACGCTGATCCAGGGCAATTCGCTGCAGCTTCCGGGCGGCGACGCCGGCGTTGTCCGCGTCGAAGGCCATCCGACCAAGGCGCTCGCCTTCTCGTCCGATGTCACGCCGCGTTATGTCGAGGCCGATCCGTTCGAAGGCGGCAAGCAGGCCGTCGCCGAATGCTGGCGCAATATCACCGCGACGGGAGCCGAGCCGCTGGCTGCGACCGACAACCTCAATTTCGGCAATCCGGAGAAGCCGGAAATTATGGGCCAGTTCGTCGAAGCCGTAAAAGGCATCGGCGAAGCATGCCGTGCGCTGGATTTCCCGATCGTTTCCGGCAACGTCTCGCTCTACAACGAGACGAATGGCATCGCGATCCTGCCCACCCCGACGATCGCAGGCGTCGGCCTGCTGCCAGACTGGCAGGCGATGGCGCGCATCGGCGGCGCATCCGAAGGCGATCAGCTGATCCTGATCGGCACCGACGGCAGCCATCTGGGCTCCTCGATCTACCTGCGCGATATCGTCGGCAGCATCGATGGTCCGGCGCCGGAAGTGGATCTCTTCGCCGAGCGCCGCAACGGCGATTTCGTTCGTTCCGCAATCCGCAACGGCCAGGTCACCGCCTGCCACGATATCTCTTCCGGCGGCCTCGCTCTGGCGCTCGCGGAAATGGCGATGGCATCGGGGACGGGCCTGATGGTGACGCTTGCCGAAGGCAAGGGCGCGCCGCATGCCCTCCTATTCGGGGAAGACCAGGCACGCTACGTCATCGCGGTCAAACCCGACGTCGCCGATTTCGTCTGCGCCAATGCGGAAGGCGCCGGCGTGCCCTTCCGCCGTCTCGGCACGCTTGCCGGCAGCGACCTCGTTGTCGATGATCTTTTGTCGCTCCCCATTCAGCAATTGCGCAACGCCCATGAATCGTGGTTCCCTGAATTCATGGATAGCGCAGAGGCATTTGTCGCTGCGGAATGATGTGCAAGGAGTTACGATCATGGCCATGAAACCCGGCGATATCGAAGACATGATCAGGGCCGGGATACCCGGTGCCAAGGTGACGATCCGCGACCTTGCGGGCGACGGTGATCATTACGCCGCCGAAGTCGTGGCCGAAGCCTTCCGGGGCAAGAGCCGCGTCCAGCAGCACCAGATGGTGTATGAGGCCCTCAAAGGAAACATGGGCGGCATCCTGCACGCACTGGCGCTGCAGACATCGGCCCCGGAATGATGCTTCGATAATTGGGAATGCCCGGTCACAAGCCGGGCATTTTTTGCAGTCCGCCATCGGCAACAAGCGCGGCGGGCACCGGTCCCGCCGTCAGCAGCGTGAAATCGAAGGTTGCGCGCAGGTCCGGCCCCAGCACGTATTGCCGGTGCACCCGCAGGAAATCCAGCTTGATCTTCTTGTAGTGTTCCGGCGTCAGCATCTGCTTGACGCGGATGAACTGCATTCTTGCCTGCGGTGCGTCCGGATGGCCCGCTGCGGCGACAACCGGCACCTTGTAGAAATGGATGGCGTCCGTCAGGCAGTGCACGTCGAGCCAGAAGACGGATCGGCAGCACGCGATCCGCCCGACACGGGCGCGCAGCGCTTTTGCGGGTGACAGCAGCGCGCATTGCAGCACCGCCGAGCCAAGCGAAGCAAAGACGACCTGCTTGCCGTCGAAGAGTTCCGGCTCCTTCTCAAGGAGCAGACCGACGACATGCGCGGCAACGCTCGAGCCCATGCTGTGCGACGAGATCACATATTCGTCAGCATCCTCCAGCAGCGCCTCGCGCGCCGCAGTCGCACAGCATACGAGCCATGCGTCGACCTCGGGGCGATCCATGCGCCCGAGCGCAACCGCCATTTCCCAATCCGCGAAGAGATGCAGGGCGTAGAAGAGTTCGGCGAAAGGTAGGAAGACATAGACGAAGAAGGCAGCCGCCGCCGGCAGGCTCCAGACGATATGCCAAACCCGGAGACCGAAGCCCATCGGCGCCGAAGCGATCGTGGCCATCAGCATGAGGCCGAGCAGCATCAGCACGAACGGAAAGATGAAGAAAAGGCCGAAGCGCCAGGCATGGCGGAAATAGCCGGCCAATCCCCCGTCCACGATGATGCGGCCGCAGGCGGCAAAGCCGTCGACTATGCGCTTTACCGCCGGCTTGGCGCTAAGATGCTGTACCAGCACGTCATGATCGAAAACATGAACCCTGCTTGCGGTCTGCCAGAAATCGGACGCGGCGAGTACGTCGAATTTCGCAAACTCGTGGCAATCGCCTATTTCGCCTAACTGCGCCTGGAAGCCCCAAACCTTTCCGCTTTGTCTGGCCGTTCGCTCGTAGCGCGCCCGGTGAGCCTTCCCGTCCAGCGGTTCGAAACCCGGGAAGTGAAGTACCACCCTCTTCTTGATCAATTCCATAAATATCTTTCCGGCGAGCTCGGCCCGCCAATTCGCAAAACGCGCATGCATGTGAAATGTGGCGGAAAAAGCTCTCGTGCTGTTGAAGAGCGCTTGCTAACCGAAAGCATCGGGAATTCAATAGCCACGAAGCGTTTGGGTGCTGGAGGGATTTGAATGGCTGATATCGTGAAGGAACTCGTGAGCGGCGTTGTCGAGACCGTGCTCAAAGAAATCCTCAAGAAAACTGCGCTCCGAACCACCACCAAGCGAAAGAAGCGCCAGACACGCTCTTCCACGACCGGGCGCTTCACCCGCACTGGCTCAACAGCGAATAAACCCGCCCGCAAGCAGGTCAGCAAACGCCGCACTGCCACTGCCCGCAGCAGGCAGCGCAGCCGCTAGGCGTTCCGCCATCGTGCCATCATCCACCGTAAGCATGCTTATCTTTTTTTGATTTTGGCGGCTGGAATTTGAGCCGTCACATGCTATCTAAGGCTCACGATTGAAACGGCAGGCCTTTAACCTGCCTGTTGAAAGGATTAGGTCCCATGAGCGGTATCAACGAATTCATCGACAACGAAATCAAGACGAACGACGTCGTCCTTTTCATGAAGGGCACGCCGCAGTTTCCGCAGTGCGGTTTCTCCGGCCAGGTCGTCCAGATCCTCGATTACCTCGGTGTCGACTACAAGGGCATTGACGTGCTCGCCGATTCGGAAATCCGCCAGGGCATCAAGGACTATTCGAATTGGCCGACAATCCCGCAGCTTTACGTGAAGGGCGAGTTTATCGGCGGCTGTGACATCGTGCGGGAAATGTTCCAGGCCGGCGAGTTACAGCAGCACTTCCAGGAAAACGGCGTGACGGTTCGCGCCGCCTGACAGGTCACCGGGCGTCCGTCCGGTTTCCAAATCTGTTCTAATTCGAGTTCAAGGCGCTGTGCTCAACAGCGCCTTGACCTGTTTATGGGATTTTCATTGTGACAGATTCATCTCAAGCCGTGTCCGCGGGCCAGACGCCCATGGGCAAGCGTGAATTCATCGCGCTCGCCGCCTTTTTGATGGCAACCAATTCGCTGGCAATCGATATCATGCTGCCGGCTCTGCAGCAGATCGGCGCCAATCTGGGCGTCGAAAGCGAAAACCACCGGCAATTCGTCGTCTCGTCCTATCTTCTCGGCTTCGGCGGCGCTCAGCTCTTCTATGGCCCGATTTCCGACCGCTTCGGCCGTCGCCTGCCGCTTCTCATCGGTCTGGGGATTTATATCGCTTCCGCGATTGGGATTGCTTTCATACCTTCGTTTGCCGGCTTACTCGTCCTGCGTTTCATCCAGGGCATCGGCTCTGCCGCAACGCGCGTCATCACCATTTCGATCGTCCGCGACATCTACGGCGGCCGGCAGATGGCCGAAGTCATGTCGCTGATCATGATGGTGTTCATGATCGTGCCCGTCGTCGCGCCCGGGAGCGGCCAGATCATCATGCTCTTTGCGAGCTGGCACATGATCTTCGTCTTCATCGCCGCAATGGGGGCGGCAATCGCCGCATGGACCTTCTATCGCCTGCCGGAGACGCTCGATCCGCGCAACATGCGCCCCTTCACCGCGCGCTCGATCCTCAGCGGCTTCCAGCTCGTCCTGACGAACCGCATTGCACTTTGCTATACGCTTGCGACCACCTTCATCTTCGGCTCGCTGTTCGGATTCATCAACTCCGCGCAGCAGATCTATGTCGGCATCTACGATCTCGGCGTCTATTTCCCCTTCGCCTTCGCCGCTGTCGCGGTCTTCATGTCCATTGCGTCGTTTCTCAATTCGCGCTTCGTCGGCAAGTTCGGCATGCGGCGGCTGTCGCATGGATCGCTGCTCGGTTTCGTCGCCGTCAACACGCTCTGGATGATCGTGCAGGTCGTTGGCCCGCAGCCAATGCCTTTCTTCCTATTCATCGGCTTCTTCGGCATTGCGATGTTCCAGTTCGGCTGGATCGGCTCGAACTTCAACTCGCTCGCCATGGAGCCGCTCGGCCACGTGGCGGGCACCGCCTCCTCCGTCCTCGGCTTCATGAGCACGATCGGCGGCGCAATCATCGGCGCGGCAATCGGCCAAGCCTTCGACGGGACGGCGCTGCCGATGGTCTCCGGTTATTTCGCCGTGTCGATCATCGCACTCGTCTTCGTCCTGATCGCCGAGAAGGGCCGTCTGTTTCAGCCTCACAATCCGCGTCTCTGAGCAGGCCATCTAACCATTTTACATTGACTGGATTTGAAGAATGATCCCGCAGCATAAACCGCACACTGAAAATCAGGGCTCCAGCCGCATCGGCATGGGCTTTACGGAATTCGTCATAACCATCGCGATCATGACCGCCAGCATCGCCATGGCAATCGACAGTATGCTGCCGGCGCTTCCCGCCATCGGCCGCTCGCTGAGCGTGACGAGCACCAACGATGCGCAACTCATCATCGGTGTCTTCTTCTTCGGCTTTGGTGTCTCGCAGATCATCTTCGGCAGCCTGTCCGACACCTTCGGCCGCCGCCGCATCCTGCTCGGCGGCCTCGCCGTCTACGTGCTGGCGATGTTCGGCGCGGCACTGACCGGCAGCTTCGAGATGCTGCTCGTCATGCGCTTCGTCCAGGGGATTGGCGGTGCCGCGGTGCGCATCACCACGATGGCGGTTGTCCGCGACTGCTTCGGCGGCCGCGAAATGGCCCGCGTCATGTCCTACGTGATGATCGTCTTCATGATCGTGCCGATCGTCGCGCCTTCCGTCGGCCAGCTGATCATCAGCTACGCCGACTGGCATTGGATCTTCATCCTGCTCGGCATCGTCGGCGCGGTCCTCTTCCTCTGGGCACTGCTACGCCTGAAGGAGTCGTTGCCGGTCGATGAGCGCATCCCGCTCTCCGTCGGCTCGATCGTCGACGGCTTCAGGACCGTTCTCACCAACCGCATCACCTGCGGCTACATGATCGGGCTCACGATGTTCACGGGCGTAATCAGCGCCTATGTGATCTCCGTCCAGCAGGTTTTCGGTGAAGTCTACGGCCTCGGCGATTGGCTGCCGATCGCCTTTGCGGCAACGGCAGGCGGCATTGCCGTTGCCAACTTCGCCAACGGCTTCTTCGTGCGCACCTTCGGCATGCGCCGCATCTCGCACACCGCAATGATCCTCTTTACTGTGATTTCGGCATTCGGCTACGTCATGGCGCTCGATGCCAACGTCAATTTCGCGTTGGACTACGCTCTTTTCTCCATTCTGCTGATGATGTTTGCCGTCATCGCCACGAACTTCACGGCAATCAGTCTGGAACCGATGGGCAATCTTGCAGGCACGGCGACCGCCATCACCGGTTTCGTCTCGACCTCCGTCGGCGCGCTGCTCGGAGGAGGCGTCGGCCAGCTCTTCAACGGTACCGTCCAGCCGCTCTTTGCAGGCTTTGCGGTCTTCGGCGCAATCAGCATCGTCGCCACGCTCTTTGCCGAAAAGGGCAAACTCTTCACCCACCCGGGCGACAGCCCGCAACTCGACCCGGGTGCTGCGCATTTGTGATGGTGTGCCATGTCAGCCTGCGCCTTGCGCCCGAAGGCGGAACTTCGATTTGGAGAATTTGCGATTGGCGCGCGATCAGATATCTGACCAACCCGTGTCAGCCATACGTATCAGTTCGTCTTCTTCCTTCGAAACTCCCTCTGCCAGCCGGGCCGCGGCAACAAAGGGCAACCAGGCGAAAATATCGCCTAGGGCAAGGCCGCTGGCTCTTGCATAGGTTTCGGCATAGGAAGTGGCTATTTCGGGAGCTGCATGACGTATTAGGACATAGGTGCGACAGACATCGGCGGCCGGGCTGCCGGCGCATGCGTCCAACCAATCCACGACCATCGCTTGACCAGGTGAGCCGAGGATGTTTGAGGGATGAAAATCTCCGTGACAGAGAGCGTTCCCGTTCGGCAGCGTATCGAGCCCCCTCAGAAGCCTTTCACGATGTGGTGTATTTAAGGATGGCGCATGCCGAATATTTGAGGCCAGTCTCGCCTTAAGCTCCGGAAGTGCGCGTGCGGATTGGCCGTGGATTTCCCTGTGCAGCCGCACCATTTCATCCAGGTATTTTGGAATCAACGCGGGCTGAGAGATCATCGCGTTGGCAAATGGCTGCCCGCGGGCCCGGGTCATCACCAGTCCCCAGCGGTCGCCATACTGTCTGACGTCTGAAACCTTTGGCGCCGGCAGGCCAAGTGGCTCGATGTGTGCGAGAATCGCGGCTTCTCTGAACGCAGCACTTTTGGACGCGGTGACCCTGTAAAGCTTAAGGACCAGCGCCCCATGCTCGTAGACCTCCGCCTCCTTGCCGGTACCGAGCAGATCGCCAATATCAATGGAGCTCATCGAGCCGGATCAGACAAATATTCCAGGTGCGCCTCGCTGGCCGCGACCAGGAACTTCTTCCGCACCTCAGCGGCCGGCGTCGCATCGTTGAAGGCATCCAGACATGTGATCTCGGCGCGGTAGAGCGCCGGGCCATCGTGGATCGGCCATTCGGTGACCATCAGCTTGTAGGCATCGTGTACCGTCCTGACGACGCGATAGCGTCCGCCGAGTTTGATCCTGACGGGCGGGAATTTCCGGATATCCTTTTTCTCCATGACGCAATACCTCACGCAAAACATTCGACTCAACGAATCACCGGGCGACTCGTTCCAGCACAATCGCTCGGGTACCGAGCAGCCTGACAGCACGCCGCACGCGACGATGCGGAGACTTTCCATGACGTTTTGTTCATCTGGCGTTCATATTTCTTGTGGCCATCGCCCTTTCGGGCTAATCTGCCCTGGCAACGATGGAGCAAGAGATGATCAAGACCACCGTCGCGGCTTCTGTATTTGCCGCTTATGCCTTTGCGATGTTCGCAATCGCATCCCTCCCGCAAAACTCGCCTGGCATCCCGGTCGATCAGGTGACGACAAGTTCGACGAACTAAGCCCAACCCGACACGAAAAACCCCGCTTAGAAGCGGGGCGGTATCGTGATCAAAACAGCTTGGGAGGAAATATGCATTTCTGCCTATATGTCGGGCATGGATCGAGGCTCACGCCCTCAGTCCTCAGACCGTGAAAACCTCCCGCCGCAGCAACTCCCACGACGCCTTGTCCGGAGCGATCAGCAATCCGCCGCCGACGTGGTGCGGAAGGTAGGCCGTTCCATCGAAACGCGCCGCATGGGCGCCCGCCTCCTGGCAGATCAGCGTTCCCGCCAGATGATCCCAGGGCATCAGCTTATTGTACATCAGGTAATGCACGTGTCCTGACGCGAATGTCCGGTATTCATGCGCGGCGCAGCGGTAATTCACGAGAAAGCGTACCTTTGCGAGATTTGCGAGAATTTCCGGACGCTTCTCCTTCGGGAGGTAGCCGGTCGAAGCCATACCGACCATCTGTTCCAATGCCACCGGCGCTGCCACCGAAAGCCGCTGCGCCTCGCCCTCCGGCCGTCGCAGCCAGGCGCCGCCCCCCTTTTCCGCCATCACCCAGTCGTCGCCCATCGGGTCGTAGATGATGCCGGCAACGGTTTCACCCTTCGACACGACCGAAGCCATGACGCCGAAGGCGGGAATGCCGGAAGCAAAATTGAAGGTGCCGTCGACTGGATCGACGACGATCGCAAGATCCGCTCCCTGCAGCTTGCCGAGCAGCGCAGGGTCGGCAGCAACCGACTCCTCGCCGATGAAGACTGCGTCCGGCCAGCGTTTTGCCGCCTCCGCCTTCATCATCCGCTCAGCCTGCTCGTCGGCTTCCGTCACCAGGTCAGTCGCCTCGGTCTTGACCCGTACGTCGCCGCTGCCAAGCCGCCGGAAGCGCGGCAATATCTCGGCCTTCGCCGCCCGCCTGAGGAGATCGGAGAGCGTCGTCACATCAACTGTCGAAGTCATGGCATGTCCTTACTTTTGAGCGTTCGCCCAGTTATGCGCTCTTCGGTGACGGCTCTGTGACCATCAGGCTGGAAAAATCGAAAAGCTGCGGATCGAGCAGGTGTGAAGGGTTCACATGCGCGAGCGCCCGCAGCATCGTATCCTTGCGGCCCGGCATGCGCCGCTCGATATCCGCAAGCATATCCTTTATCGCATTGCGCTGCAGGCCGTCTTGCGAGCCGCAGAGATCGCAGGGGATGATTGAAAACCGCATGGCCGCAGCAAACTTCGCCATGTCGTCCTCTGCGCAATATGCAAGCGGCCTGAGAACCATGAGGTCGCCTTCGTCGTTGAGCAGCTTCGCCGGCATGGAGGCGAGACGCCCGCCATGGAAAAAGTTCATGAAGAAGGTCTCGAGGATATCCTCGCGGTGGTGGCCGAGCACCAGGGCATCACAGCCCTCCTCCCGCGCGATGCGGTAAAGGTTGCCGCGGCGAAGACGGGAACAGAGCGAGCAGTAGGTCGCCCCCTCCGGTACCTTCTCCTTCACGATCGAATAGGTATCCCGATATTCGATGCGGTGCTTCACGCCGATCCTTGTCAGATAATCCGGCAGGATATGTTTCGGAAAGTTCGGCTGGCCCTGGTCGAGATTGCAGGCGATCAGCTCGACCGGCAGCAGTCCACGCCATTGCAAGTCGAGCAGCAGCGCCAGCAAACCGTAGGAATCTTTGCCGCCTGAAATGCCGACCAGCCAGCGCTTCTGACCTTTCAGCATGCCGAAATCGTCGAAGGCTTGGCGAACTTGCCGGAGCAGGCGCTTGCGCAGCTTGTTGAACGAGACGGAACCCGGGGCATCGGCAAAGAGCGCATAGCCGGTCACGCCGTCTCCCGCAGCCTCCCCGAATGCCTCATCAATGTTGGCTGCGATATTCATCGTCCTACCCAATCCAATAACTCTGCCTTAGCAGAAAGCCATGCGTCAACGAAGCATCAATCGCCGAAAACCGACCAGCCCGTGCGCGCTGCGAGCATCTCCAGCGCCACGGCCCCTAGCTGCGAATTGCCCACCTTGTTCAAACCTGGCGACCAGGCGGCGATCGAGGCGACCCCCGGGGCAACAGCGAAGATGCCGCCGCCGACGCCGCTCTTGCCGGGAAGGCCGACATGATAGGCGAAATCGCCCGAGCCGTCGTAATGGCCACAGGTGAGCATCAGTGCATTGATGCGCCGCGCGCGCTTCGGCGACACGACCGAATGGCCGGTCATGGGATTGCTGCCGCGGGCTGCAAGGAACAGCCCGGCCGTTGCTAGTTGCTCGCAGCTCATAGACAGCGCGCATTGATGGAAATAGACGCCAAGCACATGTTCGACCGGATGATCGATGTTCTTATAGGCGCGCATGAAATTGGCGAGCGCGAAATTCCGGTATCCGGTCTGCGTCTCGGAGCGCGCCACCTTCTCATCGATCGTCACCGACTCGTCGTCCGCCAGATAGCGAACGAAGCGCAGCAGCTCGCCGATCGCCTCGCGCGGCGCATGACCGGCCATTACGACGTCGGTGACGGCGATTGCCCCGGCATTGATGAAGGGATTGCGCGGGATTCCGTGCTCATGCTCGAGCTGGACAATGGAATTGAAGGCTGACCCGGAAGGTTCGCGCCCGACGCGCTTCCAGAGTCCCTCGCCGACCTTGCCGAGCGCTAAGGTCAGCATGAAGACCTTGGAAATGCTCTGGATGGAGAACGGCACGTCGGCATCGCCGGCGCGGTAGATCTTGCCGTCGACCGTCACGACCGCCATGCCGAACTGGTTCGGATCGATCTTTGCAAGCTCAGGGATATAGTCCGCGACCTTGCCCTCGCCGATGCGGGGGGTCAGCTCCTCGTAGATGCTGTCGAGGACGGCCTGCAAATCCACCATGGCTTTCTCTCCAGAGAACAAAAAAGCCGCCCAGGAGGCGGCTTTTCCGTATGCGAAAACGCCTCGCGTCGATTAACGCGAATAGAATTCGACCACCAGATGCGGCTCCATGACGACCGGATACGGAACGTCGGAGAGCGAAGGAACGCGTGCGAAGGTCGCAACCATCTTGTTGTGATCAACTTCGATGTATTCCGGAACGTCGCGCTCAGCGAGGCCGATGGATTCCAGAACGGTTACGAGCTGCTTCGACTTCTGGCGAACTTCGATGACGTCGCCGGCCTTGCAACGGTAGGAACCGATGTTGACGCGGACGCCGTTAACGGTCACGTGGCCGTGGTTCACGAACTGGCGGGCAGCGAAAACGGTCGGAACGAACTTGGCGCGATAGACGATCGCGTCGAGACGGGACTCCAGAAGACCGATCAGGTTTTCCGAGGTGTCACCCTTGCGGCGGTTGGCTTCGTCGAAGATTGCACGGAACTGCTTCTCGCGCAGGTCACCGTAGTAACCCTTCAGCTTCTGCTTGGCGCGCAGCTGCACACCGAAGTCGGAAAGCTTGCCCTTGCGGCGCTGACCATGCTGGCCCGGGCCGTATTCGCGGCGGTTCACCGGGGATTTAGGACGGCCCCAGATGTTTTCGCCCATACGGCGGTCAATCTTGTACTTGGACGATTCGCGCTTGCTCATCGTATTTCCTTTCAGAGTGTTAGGACGGTTTGTTGCCAAACCGCGCGAAGGAAACACGCCCTCCTTTGGCTTTCTTCCGAAAGCCCGACAGGACTATCCCATTACGCGAACAGGACAAATCCACGGGACATGTCAAATGAAACACCGGACATTGCTGCCCGGTGCTCACGCGGTCTTTAGGGGCTCGTCATGAAAATGTCAACAGCGGAGCGCGTTGGGGATATCGCGCTTATCGCTATATTCAGCTGCTCATTGATCGCTATCGCGAATATCACAATGCCGCACATCGGTCGCTCGAAAGTTCTCAGGTTGGTTGGGCCACACGTGCAATTACAGAAAATGGCCACATAAGAATTATTGCCAATCCCAGGTATCCTGACAGCACGAATTCTCCGCTGATGTTGTGGAATGCGATCCGAGATATGAGTTTTGGCCGGAGGCGGTCAGAATTTGGATAGCCGCTTTTTCAGAGCGAATCGCTTACTGTCGTCCCGACAGACAACAGATAGATTCTGTTAGGATAGACGGCCGATACGGCGGCTACCTTGCAACGTTCGAGCGACGCATCAATGCCGATGCCGTCATCGGCGGTGTCGAAGCCCTCCATCTGATTGAAGCTTAGCTGTGCGTCATTCCGCCGCCTGTCGCGCATCATCAGGCGCATTCGCATCGCCCGGCGCAGTCTGGCAGTTCATATCCGGGAAAGCCACAATGCGTTTGCCCGCGAAATCAGTGTGCACGACGATCGTACCCTGCTCCTCGAAATAGCCGAGGAGACGCCTGGCCCGGCGGGCCGAATGCGTGCCGTAGGCACGCGCTATCCGGGCGTCGGAGGGGCAAGGCTCGCCGCAGACCGCGGCCTTGGCCAGCATCAGGAACACGCCCTGCAGATCGTCGGTCACGCCGGTTGAAAGCGACAGCGCCGTCGCCCAGGCTGCCGTCCCGGCCGTTGCGGCATCGACGCCCGACCGCGAGATTGCCACGTGCCGGCGGAACTCCGGAAGCGACATCGGCGGCCCGGGCACGCGGCGCATGCGCAGCCGCACCAGGAATTCCTGATAGAGTACCGAATCCGTCCGGAAACCCGAAGCCGGATCGTCGAGGATTTCCAAAAGCACGGCCGAAAGCCGGTCCTCGCGCTCCTCGGTGGAGAGATCCGGATGGTTTGCACGCGGCTCGGCCGGCGCTGCCGTCGCAGCGGGCGCGGAGCGCGAAAGTTCTGCCAGGATGTCCGTCGTCGGCCGTGGCGCCGGTGCCGTTCGGCGCATGATTGGCCGCTGGAATTCCTCAGGGTCA
This sequence comes from Rhizobium sp. USDA 4016, assembly GCF_056279705.1. Classification (NCBI taxonomy): domain Bacteria; kingdom Pseudomonadati; phylum Pseudomonadota; class Alphaproteobacteria; order Hyphomicrobiales; family Rhizobiaceae; genus Rhizobium; species Rhizobium sp. USDA 4016. Next base: position 1,780,724 of record NZ_JBWCCY010000004.1, on the reverse strand, counting down.
GGCGTGAAGATCAGATCCTCGACATCCCGCGGCGCATCCGGCAGCGGCATCAGCTTTGGGCTCGACGAGCGCGCTGAGGTTTCCACGGCACCGATCTGGATCGGCAGCGGACGGCGAGACAGTGCCGGACCGAGGGCCACGAAGTTGCCGCGCTTCAGATCGCGGAACATTTCGGCCTGACGCCGGTCCATGCCGAGAAGGTCGGCGGCACGCGCCATGTCGATGTCGAGGAAGGTGCGGCCCATCAAGAAGTTCGAGGCTTCCGCCGCAACGTTCTTCGCAAGTTTCGCGAGGCGCTGCGTGGCGATTACGCCCGCCAGCCCGCGTTTGCGGCCGCGGCACATCAGGTTCGTCATGGCGCCCAGCGACATCTTGCGGGCGTCTTCGGAAACATCGCCACCGACCGACGGGGCAAACATCTGTGCCTCGTCGACGACGACGAGCACCGGGTACCAGTATTCGCGATCGGCATCGAACATACCGTTAAGAAAGGCAGCCGCAGCCCGCATCTGCTGCTCGATGTCGAGACCTTCGAGCGTCAGGACGCAGGAAACGCGATGCTGGCGGATACGGTTGGCAATGCCCGCAAGCTCAGCCTCGGTCCGTTCGCCATCGACGACGACATGGCCGAACCGGTCGCTGAGCGTGACGAAGTCGCCTTCCGGATCGATGATGACCTGCTGGACCCATTGCGCGGACTGTTCAAGCAGGCGTCGCAGCAGATGCGACTTGCCGGAGCCGGAATTGCCCTGGACGAGAAGACGGGTCGCCAGAAGCTCCTCGATATCGAGCGTCGCCGGGGTGTTCCCTGACGCCATTCCCATATCGATACCAACCTGCAATGCAATGACCTATCAGATGAGACTCAATGATACGAAGCGCCATTGTCCTGAAACGGCGCGCTTCCGTCTATCAAAGATTTCCGGACATTTCGCCCACGCGTTTGCAAAACCCACAGCGAATGCGGATATTCCGCCTACGCGGTCTGGCGTTCATCGCCGGGCCGGCTTCCCAGGCTGCGCATGCGCCCACGCCATGCGCAATGCATTCTCGAGATCCTCCTCGCCCAGCCGCGACAGATCGGTGGCCGTCCAGCCCCGCCTGCCCCAGGCATTCGGCACCGGCGAGAAAGCATCCGGCAACATCATGCATTTGAATTGCTGTTCGTCGGGCGTTAAATTGAAGTTTGCCGTCCGGCCGTCGGCGGCGAGTGTGACGTAGATTCGCGCGACCTTGAATGCCATTCGATCGAAATGCGAGGCCTCGAGCGTACCCGCCAGTGATAGCGCGATGCGCCGCAAGTCTTCGCCCGTCGCCATTGCACGCCCACCTTCGAGGTTGATCCGATCGTGCACCGTATCCTATCACGATTGAGTACCGGAAGCGTCACCTGACCGTCAGCCCGAAGCCTTGCATCAAGCGCGTTGTGGCGAAATCCGGATTGCCCGAGGTGAAGACCGCAAAGTCGAAATCGTCGGGGTGAACGCCATCGGCCACCTGCGGCACAAGGCTGCGCGCCCGCCGAGCGATTGCCTCCGCCGGATCAAGCCAGTCCACGGGCCATGGCGCCAGCCTCCGGAAAAGGTTCGCCATGAAGGGATAATGCGTGCAGGCAAGCACGACGATGTCCGTCTTGCGGCCGTCCTTTTCGACGAAGCACTGGTCGATTTCCGTCATGATGGCCTCGTCCGAGACGGCGTCGCCGCGGATATAGGCCTCCGCCATACGCGCCAGGTTTTCCGAGCCCACGAGGCGTACGTGGCATTGCTGCGCGAAGGACTGGACCAGATCCCGCGTATAGGCGCGTTTGACCGTGCCGGGCGTGGCAAGCACGGAGACGAGGCCGGAACGCGTCCGCTCGGCGGCGGGCTTGATCGCAGGCACCGTGCCGACGAAGGTCTTCTGCGGAAAGGCGGCGCGCAGATCGGCACCGACCAGCGTGAAGGCGGTATTGCAGGCGATGACGCAGACTTCCGGATCGTATTCCCCGAGCAGCCTGCCAAAGAGGGTGATGATACGCTCCTTCAGCGCCTGCTCTTCCCAGCCCCCATAAGGAAATCCCGCATCGTCGGCGATGTAGATGAAGCCGCGTTCCGGCATCAGCACGCGGGCTTCGCGAAGCACAGTCAGCCCCCCGATACCGGAATCGAAGATCAAGACCGGTTTCAGCTCATTCGCCGCTGATGTCATCTTTTGGCTGTTCCTTGGCGTCTGCAGGCGGCCGGCTTCCGCGCGGATACTTGCGCGAGAAGCGGTCAAGGGAGGATATCACACCGCGCAGCACGCTGATTTCTTGTTCCGTGAAGGCGCGGCGGGAAAGGACTGCACGCAGATTGTCCACCATTTTCGGCTTTTTCCCGGCAGGATGGAAATAATTGCGTGCCTCTAGCGCCTCCTCCAACTGGTCGAAAAGGCCGAAGAGCTGCTCCTTCGTCGATTGCGTCTGCGACGTCGCCTGGAACGGCACGGTACCTGTATCCTCCATGCCGGATTTCATCCACTCGTAGGACATCAGAAGCACAGCCTGCGCGATGTTCAGCGAGGCAAAAGCGGGATTGACCGGGAAGGTCACGATCTCGTCGGCGAGCGCCACTTCCTCGTTGGTCAGGCCCCAGCGTTCACGGCCGAAAAGGATGCCAGTGCCCTCGCCCGAGCGAAATTTCGCCCGCAGCGTTTCGGCGGCTACCACCGGGGAACGCACCGGCTTGAAGCCATCGCGTTCGCGCGCCGTCGTCGCATAGACGAAATTGAGGTCGGCGACCGCCTGCTCCAGCGTCTCGAAAACCTTAGTGCCTTCGATGACGTGATCGGCTTTCGAGGCGGCGGCCTGTGCCTTCTCGTTCGGCCAACCGTCGCGCGGATTGACGAGGCGCAATTCGGCAAGGCCGAAATTCGCCATCGCTCGCGCCACCATGCCGATGTTCTCGCCCATCTGCGGCTCGACCAGAATGATGACCGGCCCTTCGGCCAAAAGTTTACGCTCGCTGTTCGTGCCTGCCATGAATGCCGTCCTTGCTTTCATGCGGGGAATAGCTTTGCACAACCGAAACGGCAAGGCCCATGCCTCAGGATAGACCAGTTATGGGTGTCGCCGATCAAATCGGACGTCGCCTTCACTCGCCCCTGGCGATGGCAACCATTTCCGCCTTCAGCGAGCGCATTTCCTTTGTCTCGGCACTCTACATCATAATGTCGTCGATCAGTGGCTTGCCGCCATCAGTGACCATCTCGAAACGCACGGTCGAGATCGTCTGCGCGTCGGGGCCATCGCCGCAGGCCATCTTGCGGAAGCTGACGACGACCTCCTCCTTGCCCTCGGCAGCCGCCTGGGCTGTCAGCGTCAGGTCTTGCAGCGGGCATGCGTCCTGTGCGTTGACGATCACGTCGTAGTCGAAGGGCGAGATGCCGTCCTCCATCGCCGGGTGCTTCTCAGCCTCATGATACTTCGCGACAAAATCCTTGCTGTAGAGTTTGTCGAGCTTTCCGGGGCCGAAGATGTCGATCCATTCGGTTTCGTTGCCCGACCAGTTCTTGACGGTCGCATCCATGATTTCCTGCACCGGCGCCGGAATCTCCGCTCCATCGCAGACGGCAGGAAGACCAGCGAAGGCGAGAAACAGAAGGGCGATCGTCTTCATGATGAAATATCCGGTTCGAAAGGCAATAGCGACGGACACTAGCCGAATCTTCAGACTTGGCAAAGGCACGCCAAAATGCGCTTTGAACGGCGCTTGCGGCTTTGCGTTCCCGGCTCGCAATGCTATAGCGCTCGGGATTTTTTCGTCACCCACCCGGGACATGCGTCCCCATCCAGCTTACGAGGCAGATACATGAAGAAGATCAAGGTCGCCAATCCCGTCGCCGATCTCGACGGCGATGAAATGACTCGCATCATTTGGCAGCTCATCAAGGACAAGCTGATCCATCCGTATCTCGACCTCGACATCGACTACTACGATCTCTCGGTCGAAAACCGCGACGCGACCAACGATCAGGTCACCGTGGACGCCGCCAACGCCATCAAGAAATACGGCGTCGGCATCAAGTGCGCGACGATTACGCCGGACGAAGCCCGCGTGAAGGAATTCAGCCTCAAGGAAATGTGGAAGAGCCCGAACGGCACGATCCGCAACATCCTGGGCGGCGTCATCTTCCGCGAACCGATCATCTGCAAGAACGTTCCGCGCCTCGTTCCGGGCTGGACCAAGCCGATCGTCGTCGGCCGTCACGCCTTCGGCGACCAGTACCGCGCAACCGACTTCAAGTTCCCGGGTAAGGGCAAGCTCACCATCAAGTTCGTCGGCGAAGACGGCCAGGTCATCGAGAAGGAAGTCTTCAACGCGCCGGGTGCCGGCGTTGCCATGGCCATGTACAACCTCGATGAATCGATCCGCGAATTCGCGCGCGCCTCGATGATGTACGGCCTGATGCGCAAGTGGCCGGTCTACCTCTCGACGAAGAACACCATCCTCAAGGCCTATGACGGCCGATTCAAGGATATCTTCGAGGAAGTCTACGAGACCGAGTTCAAGGATCAGTTCAAGGAAGCCGGCATCACCTATGAGCACCGCCTGATCGACGACATGGTCGCTTCGGCGCTGAAGTGGTCCGGCGGCTACGTCTGGGCGTGCAAGAACTATGACGGCGACGTCCAGTCCGACACCGTTGCCCAGGGCTTCGGTTCGCTCGGCCTGATGACCTCGGTTCTGCTCACGCCGGACGGCAAGACGGTCGAAGCCGAAGCCGCACACGGCACGGTCACCCGCCACTACCGCCAGCACCAGAAGGGCCAGGAGACCTCGACGAACTCGATCGCCTCGATCTTCGCCTGGACCCGCGGCCTCGCGCACCGCGCCAAGCTCGACGACAATGCCGAGCTCGCCCGCTTCGCCTCAACGCTGGAAAAGGTCTGCGTCGACACCGTCGAAGCCGGTTTCATGACCAAGGACCTGGCACTGCTGATCGGCCCCGACCAGCCGTGGCTCTCAACCACTGCCTTCCTCGACAAGATCGACTCCAACCTGCAAAAAGCCGTGGGCGCCTGAGGCACCCGGAGACATCGAACAACGAAACGGCGGGTTCTTCCCGCCGTTTTCATTTCAGCGACAGAATGGGGAGCACCAGAATGACCACATCCATCCGCCCGCTGCAGCCGTCTGACCGCGCCGCCTGGGAGCCTCTGTGGGCCGCCTACCAGCGCTTCTACGAAGTCGTTATTCCGCTGGAGACCACCGACGTGACCTGGAGCCGCTTCCACGACCGGGCCGAAGAGATGTACGCGCTGGGCGCCTTCGATGGCGATGGCCGCCTCACCGGCATCGTGCACGCCATCTTCCACCGCTCCTGCTGGCTGCCGCAATGGACCTGCTATCTACAGGACCTCTATGTCGAAGCCGACCAGCGCGGCCGTGGAACTGGAGCGGCCTTGATCGAGGCCGTTGCCGACCTTGCGCGTAAAAATGGCGCCGGACGCCTCTACTGGATGACACATGAGACCAATGCGACGGCGCGGCGCCTCTACGACCAGATCGCCGAACGCTCCGGCTTCATCCAGTACCGCAAGGCGCTTTGAGCGCAAGGCTTGATTTTGCTTGGGCGCACGCTAAACCGGAATTAAGAACAAGAGGAGGAGAACATGGCGGAAGAACTGGTATTCTATACGAACCCGATGTCGCGCGGCCGCATCGCCCGCTGGATGCTGGAGGAGACCGGCGTTCCTTACCGCACGGAAATCATGACCTTCGGCGGCACGATGAAGGCGCCGGAATACCTGACGGTGAACCCGATGGGCAAGGTGCCGGCGATCCGGCATGGCGATACGGTCGTCACGGAATGCGCCGCGATCTGCGCCTATCTCGCCGAGACCTTTCCGGAAAAGGAGCTCGCTCCAAGACCGAATGAACGGGGCAGCTATTACCGATGGATGTTCTTCGCCGCCGGTCCACTTGAAGCCGCTGCCACGAACCGTGCACTCGGCTTTGTGACCCCCGCAGAAAAAAGCAGGATGGCTGGTTACGGTAGCTTCGGCGACGTCATGGATACGCTCGAAAAAGCTGTCAGCGCCTCGCCCTATATCGCCGGCGACCGCTTCACGGCCGCCGATGTCTACGTCGGTTCGCATATCGGCTGGGGGATGGGCTTCGGCACGTTCGAAAAGCGCCAGGCCTTTGCGGATTATCTGGGCCGCGTGACCAACCGCGAAGGCTACAGGCGAGCCACCGCACTGGACGATGAAGTCATGAAGCAGATGCAATAGGCTTCATGCGAGCGGCATGTAGATATCCATCAGCAATTCGGTCGGCGGAACGTCGCGGGGATTGTTCTTCCGTAAGGTTTATGTCGAACATCGCCGCTGTCTTTCCGTTAGGTGAGGGTTCAAAGGTTTTATGGCTTCCCTCCTTCCGGTAGCGCGCCGGCGGCATGCGGTAGACAGACTTGAAGATGCGGTTAAAGGATTGGAGATTGAGATAGCCGGATCGCTTCGCAATCTCGCCGACGGTGAGATCCGTGCGGACGATATCGCCCGCCGCGCGATGCAGCCGCAGCCGCTTGAGGGTCGCCGCCAGCGTCTCGCCGTAAATCGCGCGATAAATCTTGTGCCAGTGATAGCTCGACATGCAGGCGATTTCGGCTAGGCGCTCCATATCCAGATCCTCGTCGAGATGATCGTGGATATAGGCCGAAACCCGCCGCAGGCGGCTTTCATAAAGTGCCCATGCCGTTTCGCCATTCGTGTCAAAGCCCCGTGCAAATCGATCGGCTGCGGAAAACCATAAGGCGATTGACAAATCCTGAGGAATTGCGTGCCGATCACGGGGGCACGCACACAAAAGGCGGAGGACTAGCCCCCGCCTTTCAAACCTCATCGGCAGATGAAATCAGCTTGCAAGTGCTGCCGCCACCGCCTCGATCGCCTCGTCGGCCTTGGAGCCGTCTGGGCCGCCCGCCTGTGCCATGTCCGGCCGGCCGCCGCCGCCTTTGCCGCCAAGGGCAGCAGATGCGACGCGCACAAGATCGACGGCGCTGAACCGCGCCGTCAGGTCCGGCGTTACGGCAACGACTGCGCTTGCCTTGCCGTCGTCGGAAACGCCGATCAGCGTCACGACGCCCGAACCGATGCTTGATTTGCCATCGTCGGCGAGCCCCTTGAGATCCTTCGGATCGACGCCGGTGATCGCCTTGCCGAGGAATTTTACGCCGGCAACCTCACGCGCCGCGTCCGTCGAGCCGCCCTGCCCGCCGCCCATGGCAAGCTTGCGCTTGGCATCGGCGAGTTCCCGCTCGAGCTTGCGGCGCTCGTCCATCAACGCTTCTACGCGCGAAAGCACGTCGGCAGGCTGAACCTTCAGCGACGAAGCAAGCGTTTTCACGCGCTCGTCCTGTTCGGCCAGATATTCGCGGGCGTTCTCACCGGTGACCGCCTCGATGCGGCGGACACCCGCGCCGACGGCACTTTCGCTAAGGATGCGCACAAGCCCGATCTGACCGGTCGCGGCGACATGCGTGCCGCCGCAGAGTTCGATCGAATAAGGCTTGCCGGCCTTCGTGCCGCGCACGCCCTGCCCCATAGCGACGACGCGCACTTCATCGCCGTATTTCTCGCCGAACAGCGCCATCGCACCTTCGGCAATCGCGTCATCCACGCTCATCAGCCGCGTCGTTACCGGCGCGTTCTGCAGCACGATCTCGTTTGCCATATCCTCAACGACCTTGAGCTCTTCGGCGGACATCGGCTTCGGATGCGAAACATCGAAACGCAGGCGTTCGGGCGCGACCAGCGAACCCTTCTGCGCCACGTGCGTACCCAGCACTTCGCGCAGCGCCTCATGCAGCAAGTGCGTTGCCGAGTGATTGGCGCGCAGGCGCGACCGGCGGGCATGATCGACGGTCAGCGCGACGGCCTCGTCGGTCTTCAGTAAACCTTCGACGACAGCCCCTGAATGCACGAACAGGCCTTCGCCCTTCTTCTGCGTATCGGTGATTTCCACTTTCGCATGGTCCGAGCTGATGATGCCTGTGTCGCCCATCTGGCCGCCGGATTCGCCGTAGAACGGCGTCTGGTTGACGACGATCTGCACCTTGTCGCCGGCCGAGGCGGATGCGACGGCGGCACCGTCCCTGACGATCGCCTGGACGACGCCTTCGGCGGTCTCCGTGTCGTAGCCCAGGAATTCGGTCGCGCCATGCTTCTCCTTGAGTTCGAACCAGATGGTCTCGGTCGCCTTGTCGCCGGAGCCGGCCCAATGCGAGCGGGCTTCGGCCTTCTGACGCTCCATCGCATCGGTAAAGCCGGCGAGATCGACGCCGATTTCGCGGGCGCGCAGCGCATCTTGCGTCAGGTCGAGCGGAAAGCCGTAGGTGTCATAGAGCTTGAATGCCGTCTCGCCGTCGAGCATATCGCCCTTGCCGAGCGTCATCGTCGCGTCGGAAAGCAGCGACAGGCCGCGCTCCAGCGTCTTGCGGAAACGGGTTTCCTCGAGTTTCAGCGTCTCGGAGATCAGTGCTTCGGCGCGTGCGAGCTCCGGATAGGCGCGGCCCATCTGCTGGACGAGCGCCGGCAGCAGCTTCCAGATCAGCGGTTCCTTGGCACCCAGGAGCTGCGCATGGCGCATGGCCCGGCGCATGATGCGGCGCAGCACGTAGCCGCGGCCTTCGTTCGACGGCAGCACCCCATCGGCAATGAGGAATGCGGATGAGCGCAGATGGTCGGCGATGACGCGGTGGCTCGCCCGGCGCTCACCCTCGGCCCTGACGCCGGTTGCCTCCTCCGAAGCTTCGATCAGCGCGCGAAACAGATCGATATCGTAATTGTCGTGCTTGCCCTGCAGCACGGCCGCCACGCGCTCCAGTCCCATGCCGGTATCGATCGAGGGACGCGGAAGGTCGACGCGCTCTTCCTTCGTCAACTGCTCATATTGCATGAAGACGAGGTTCCAGATCTCGATGAAGCGGTCGCCGTCTTCCTCCGGAGAGCCGGGAGGGCCGCCCCAGATGTGATCGCCGTGATCGTAGAAGATCTCCGAGCAGGGACCGCACGGGCCGGTATCGCCCATCGCCCAGAAATTATCGCTGGTCGGAATGCGGATGATATTTCCGTCCGAAAGCCCGGCGATCTTCTTCCAGAGGTTAAAGGCTTCGTCGTCCGTGTGATAGACGGTGACCAGCAGGCGCTTGGCGTCGAGACCGAATTCCTTGGTGATCAGGTTCCAGGCAAGCTCGATCGCCCGTTCCTTGAAATAATCGCCGAAGGAGAAATTGCCGAGCATCTCGAAAAAGGTATGGTGGCGCGCGGTATAGCCGACATTGTCGAGGTCATTGTGCTTGCCGCCGGCGCGGACGCATTTCTGTGCCGTCGATGCCGTCCTGTAGGGGCGCTGTTCCAGGCCCGTGAAGACGTTCTTGAACTGTACCATGCCGGCATTGGTGAACATCAGCGTCGGGTCGTTGCGCGGCACGAGCGGGCTCGACGGCACGATCTCGTGGCCGTTCGTCTTGAAATAGTCGAGGAAGGTCGACCGGATATCGTTCACGCCGCTCATGCTATGCCCTTCAATGCTGCCCAAGGCAGGTCAAACTCAAATCCAGTGGCTTTTATCGTCCGCATTAACCACTGTCCAGCAGACAAAGAAAACCGGCCGCATTCTGATCAAGGAATGCGGCCGGTTTCATACATCAAAACTGAAGCTGCAAATTACATATCCGTGTCTGTATCGCCATCGTTGGCGTCCGGCCCGCCATTCTGCAGGAAGCGGTCAGCAATCAGCCCCGCATTCTGCCGAAGCGCCATCTCGATCTCGCGGCCGAGATCCGGGTTGTCGCGGATGAAGAGCTTGGCATTCTCGCGGCCCTGGCCGAGGCGCTGGCTGTTATAAGAGAACCAGGCACCGGATTTCTCGACGATGCCGGCCTTGACGCCGAGATCGATCAGTTCGCCAGTCTTCGAGACACCCTCGCCATACATGATATCGAATTCCACCTGCTTGAAGGGAGGCGCCATCTTGTTCTTAACGACCTTGACGCGGGTTTGGTTGCCGACAACCTCTTCGCGCTCCTTGACCGCGCCGATACGGCGGATGTCGAGCCGGACGGAGGCGTAGAACTTCAGCGCGTTGCCGCCTGTCGTCGTTTCGGGCGAGCCGAACATGACGCCGATCTTCATGCGGATCTGGTTGATGAAGATGACCATGGTGTTCGACTTGGAGATCGACGCCGTGAGCTTGCGCAGCGCCTGGCTCATCAGGCGCGCCTGTAGGCCCGGAAGGCTGTCGCCCATCTCGCCCTCGATTTCGGCGCGCGGTGTCAGCGCTGCAACGGAGTCGACGACGAGAACGTCGACGGCGCCGGAGCGCACCAGCGTATCGGTGATTTCGAGCGCCTGCTCGCCGGTATCCGGCTGCGAGATCAGGAGGTTCTGGAGATCGACGCCGAGCTTGCGGGCATAGACCGGATCGAGCGCATGTTCTGCATCGACGAATGCGCAGATGCCGCCCTTTTTCTGCGCTTCGGCGATCGTCTGCAACGCAAGCGTCGTCTTGCCGGAGCTTTCCGGTCCGTAGATCTCGATGATGCGGCCCTTGGGCAAACCGCCGATGCCGAGCGCGATATCGAGGCTGAGGGAACCGGTCGAAATAGTTTCGATCTCGACAACATTCTCGTTGGAGCCGAGTTTCATGATCGAGCCCTTGCCGAACGACCGCTCAATCTGTGAGAGTGCCGCTTCAAGCGCCTTGCTTTTGTCCACCGATTTGTCCTCTACGAGCCGCAATGAATTTTGAGACATCCGATCCACCTTTAGGTTATTGAAGCCGCTTGAGCAATGTCTGGTTTGTACCCTATTTGTTCCAGTCTCGCAATAGGTGCCCAAATAATTGAAAGAAAAAGGTAAAACAGCTCGTGTTCTATATATGTTTTATCATTGCAAAGCAACGCCTTAGGAGGCGTCACGCCAAGGCTGCCGCATCCGGCGCCCTGCTACGATTCGTTTCCTCCATCGGCTGGGAGCATTCAGGGCGATGAAAAGAATCCTCGTTCTCGGCGGCGCACATATCGATCGGCGCGGGCGCATTTCCGGCGAGACTGCGCCAGGCGCCAGCAACCCGGGCGCTTGGTTCGAGGAACCGGGCGGCGGCGGCTTCAATGCTGCGAGAAACCTTGCACGGCTCGGCGTGGACGTCACCATGATCTCGCCGCGCGGAGGCGATCCGGCGGGCGAGATGGTGACGGAGGCGGCTTATGCAGCCGGCATCAATGACCGGCCGTTCGTCTTTCTCGATCGCAAGACACCGAGCTACACGGCCATTCTGGAGCGGGACGGCAACCTAGTGATCGCGCTCGCGGACATGGAGCTTTACCGTTACTTCGTCCCGCGCCGGCTGGCGATCCGCTGGGTGCGCGAAGCCTTCGCCGCAAACGACCTCATCCTTTTCGATGCGAACCTGCCGGAAGAGACGATCGCAGCGATCGTCAGCCGCGCCAATTCGCTCGGCGTACCGGTGGCCGCGATTGCCATATCGCCGGCAAAGGTGGTCAAGCTCAAGCCCTGCATCTGCGGCATCGACCATCTCTTCCTCAACGAGGCGGAGGCCGCCGCCCTGACCGGCCAATGCCCGGACAAGCCGGAGGATTGGGCGTCACTGCTCGGTGATATCGGCCTGAAGAGCGGCGTCATCACGCGCGGGCAGCGCGAAATGATCGCCTTCGGCAAGGGTGGCACCTTCTGCCTGCAGCCGCCGTCGGTCGAGACCATCGCCGACGTAACGGGCGCCGGAGATTCGCTTGCAGCCGGGGTCCTCTTTGCCTTGATGCAGGATCTGCCGCTCGAGGAAGCCCTGCGGCACGGCGCGGCCGCTGCTGCACTCACGGTCCAGTCGCCCTATGCCGTCAACGAAAAACTCTCCGCGGAACTGCTTGTGGAAACCCTTGCCCTTGTTCAGCGTGCCAGAATTCTGCATTGAAGCGGCAACATGATGAAACGGAAGAGACAATGACGAAACCGATCTCCCCCCTCCTGCCGGTCTCCTATTCCAAGGAGGTTGCCGCTGCAAAGCAGCGCGGCGCGCCGCTGGTGGCGCTTGAATCGACGATCATCACGCACGGCATGCCCTACCCCGGCAATATCGAAATGGCGCGCAGTGTCGAGGCGATTATCCGTGAGCAGGGTGCCGTTCCGGCAACGATTGCCGTCATTCACGGCGTCCTGCATATCGGCTTGGAGCCGGAACAGCTTGAGAAGCTCGCGAAGGAAAAGGACGTGATGAAAGTCTCGCGCGCCGATCTCGCCTTCGCGATCGCCGAGCGCCGCACCGGTGCCACGACGGTATCTGCCACGATGATCGCCGCTGCCCGTGCCGGCATCAAGGTCTTTGCGACCGGCGGCATCGGCGGCGTGCATCGCGGTGCCGAAGAGAGCTTCGACATCTCGGCCGACCTGCAGGAGCTTGCCCGCACCGGCGTCATCGTCGTCTGCGCCGGCGCAAAGGCGATCCTCGATATCCCAAAGACGCTGGAAGTGCTGGAGACCAGCGGCGTTCCTGTCGTCACCTACGAGAGTGCCGAGTTCCCGGCCTTCTGGTCCCGTTCCTCGGGCCTGCGCAGCCCGCTGACGTTGAACAGCCCGGCCGCCATCGCCAATTTCCAGATCACCCGCGAACAGCTTGGCATCGAGGGCGGCATGCTGATCGCCAATCCGGTCCCGGAAGAAGATGAAATTCCGCGCGAGGAGATGGAGATCTATATCGAGCGCGCACTCGACAGCGCCGAGCGCGACGAAATCAGCGGCAAGACCGTGACACCTTATCTTCTCAGCACGATATTCGATCTGACCGACGGACGGAGCCTGCAGACGAATATCGCGCTCGTCGAGAACAATGCCCGCCTGGCGGCAGAAATTGCCGTGGCGCTCGACGATTGAGATTTTGACGGGAGGCGCTTGCCGCCTCCCCTATTCGCCTTCCAGGGTTTCCTTGACGACGACGGCGAGCTGCTTCAGCGAGAAGGGCTTCGGCAGGAACCCAAACTTGGCGTCCGGAGGCAGGTTGCGGGCGAAAGCGTCTTCCGCATAGCCGGAAACGAAGATGAATTTCAGGTCCGGATATCGCTTGCGCAATTCGCGCAGCAGCGACGGGCCGTCCATTTCCGGCATGACGACGTCAGAAACGACGATGTCCACCTTGCCGTCCAGCTCGTCCATGATGTCGAGCGCTTCGACGCCTGAGCCGGCCTCGTGCACGGTGTAGCCGCGCGTTTCCAGCATGCGCTTGCCGCCGCGGCGCACCGCTTCCTCGTCCTCTACGAGCAGGATGACGGCGTTGCCCGTCAGATCTTCCGGTTGTTCCGGCTGAGCTGCGGCCGGCATTTGTTGAGCCGCACCGGTCTCGGCTGCCGCAACAGCGTCCGCCTCGGCGGCGACAGCCGCGTCGATGGCGTGGCGCGGCAGGAAGACCCGGAAGGTCGTTCCCTTCCCGACTTCGGATTCCGGCTGAATATAGCCGCCGGACTGTTTGACGATGCCGTAGACCATCGCCAGCCCGAGACCCGTGCCCTTGCCCACCTCCTTGGTTGTGAAGAAGGGCTCGAATATCTTGTCCATGATGTCGGGCGCAATGCCGGTGCCGGTATCGGCCACCTCGATCAGCACCATGTCCTCATGCGGCATGTAGGAATAATTGAAACCGGCCACTTCCGCCGCCGTCACGTTGCGGGTGCGCAGCGTCAGCTTGCCGCCCTCGGGCATCGCGTCGCGCGCATTGACGCAAAGATTGATAAGCACCTGCTCGAACTGCGACAGGTCAGTCTTCACCGGCCAGAGATCGCGGCCGTATTCGACATCGAGCTTGACGTTGGTGCCGGATAACAGCCGGTCGACAAGCATGCGCAGGTCGCCGACGACATCCGTGAGGTTCAATACCGTCGGACGCATCGTCTGCTTGCGCGAGAAGGCAAGCAGCTGGCGGACGAGAACCGCGGCGCGGTTCGCATTGCGCTTGATTTCCATCAGGTCGGCAAAGCTTGCATCAGACGGCCGCGCTTGCAGCAGCAGATGGTCGGAAGACAACAGGATCGCCGTCAGCACGTTGTTGAAGTCGTGCGCGATTCCGCCGGCAAGCGTGCCGACCGCATTCATCTTTTGCGTCTGCGCCATCTGCGCTTCCAGCGCCTTTTGTTCCGTCATCTCGACGGCATAAACGATCGCGGCCTCTTCCGGCGCCTCGTCGCTCTGGTCGATGACAGCGTTGACGTAGAAACGGAAATGACGCGCTTCATCGTTCGGCATGCGCGAGTCGATCGGCGGGATATCGCCCTGGCGGTCCTTTGCCGCCACCAGGGCATCCTTCAGCCTCTGTCGATCGCTTTCCTGAAGGATGACTTCCAGCGCTGCGCCATTTTCGACGTCATCGCGCGAAACGATGCCGGAGAAGAGCTTGAGGAATGGCGCATTCGTGCGCAGGATCCGACCGTCGCCGTCGACCGAGGCGATCGCCATCGGCGTGTTGTTGAAGAAGCGCGTGAAGCGCATCGCCGCGGCAGAAGCGGATTGCTCGTTCTCGCCGCCCGATTGCCGCCTGAGCACGATCGTCCGGCTCTCGCCCGGCGCGCCGTCGCGCATGGAAGTCACGCTGTGTATGATCTGCACCGGCAGGCTCTGTCCGTTCGCCTTCTTGAGGTCGAGGTCGAGCGTATCGGTTTTCTTAAGACCGGGCTCGGCCTGCACCGACTGAATCAGTGCCAGCCCGCCGCCTGCCACGAGATCTCCGATCGTCATCGAGCCCGGCACGAACTTCGTGAGGTCGAGTCCCAGCCATTCGGCAAGTGTTGCGTTCAGGTAGAAAATCTCGCCCTTGCGCCCTGCCGAGAAGAAACCTGCCGGCGCATGGTCGAGGTAATCGATCGCGTTCTGCAGTTCCTTGAAGAAGCGCTCCTGGTCATCGCGCTCGGCGGTGATGTCGCTGATCTGCCAGATATGCAGCGGCTTGCCGGAGCCTTCCTCGGTTCGCAGGGTTCGCGCCTTGAGACGGTACCAGTGAGCGCCAGAATTGTTCGTTGCCGGGCCAAGGGTCCGCAGCAGACGGAACTCCTCCTGGCCTTCCTTGCCCTCGCGCAGCCCGTTCGACAGACGGTAAAGCGCCTCGTTCGATTCCCGGTGGCGTGAAAGCAGCGCTTCGAGCGTCTGCACTTCGGTCGGTTTGCGGGCGCCGGTCAGCTTTCCATAGGCCGCGTTGGCATAAATGATCCGGCCCTTCCCATCGGTAATCAGCGAACCGTCCGGATGGCTATTGAGAAATGACCTGGCGAGACTATCCGATTGCCGCTGGGGCATGACCTCGATGAAGCCGATGACCGAGGAAACGAGGAAGAAGATGCCGACCATGGCCAGCACGCCCAGCACGCCGAGGACCATTTCGTTTTCGAGCGAATCCTTGAAGTACACAAAGCTGCCTGCGGCTGCGACAAGCACAAGCGCCAGAAGAATGATGCGAACAGCCGTTCCCGAGCGTCCTCCGCGATCCACGATCGGGGCATTGTAGTCGTCAGCCTGACGTGGTGTCGTCATCTATTCCTCACATGAGCCTGTCCAACATTCGCTTATAATCTCAAGACAAAGCAGGAATCAGGCGTTCGTTCCTTCTTAGCAAGTTGCTGCGTCCGCAAAAACACTGTGAAGAGCCAAGAATGCTTGAATTCACAACGAACGGCGCCACTTTCGACAACCAAGCGCGCCGCAGAAACATGTCCTGGCGTTCGGACATGACTGGACAATCAGGCTGCCTATTGCCTAAGGAGCTGAAAAGCCGTCATGTTATGGCGAACGCGGCAATCGGAGTAAAAGATCATGTTCGACGAAGTAATGGGCGCCTATGGCAGCCGTTTCCTCCTCGCAGCGGGCGGCGTCGGCATCGCGCTGGTGCTCCTGATCGGTATCTTGTGGATCCTCCGCAGCCGAGCGCCCTCACCCTTTGTACGCGGCGGCAAGAACCGTCTGCCGCGATTGCAGGTGCTGGATGCCGCTGCCGTCGATACGCGCCGCCGGCTGGTGCTCGTGCGCCGTGACGACGTTGAGCATCTGATCATGATCGGTGGTCCGACCGACATCGTTATCGAAAGCCGCATCCTGCAGGATACGGATGAGGGTTCCGACCACGCCTTCATAGCGCCCTTAGCCCCGCCGGCGCCTCGGCCGGAGCCTGTCGTCTCGACGCCCGAAGAGCCGCCCGTCAAGCCGGCAAGACCGGTCACAGCTTTCGAGCGCGAACCGGAACCTGACGAACCCTATGCTCCGGCTCCGGCTCCGGCTCCGGCTCCGGCACCCGCGCCTGCCGTCGAGCCGCGTCTGCATCCCGTGGCAACCGCTCCTGCCGTAGCGCCCGCACAACAGGAGCCCGCAGCGCCGTCTGCGGCAACATCGGCCGTGGCGGCAAAAATCGAGCGGGAGCCTGCCAGCCCTGCTGCTTTGCCGCCGATCATTCCGAGGCCTGCGGAGCGGCCCGCCGCCGCCCCGGTGATCGAGGCAGCCAGCGCCGCCGACATCCTCGACGCGGCGCGCCAGCGCGTTCTGCCGCAGCAGCGGATGGAGCCGCAGGTCTCGACGCCGCCAGCACAGAGCCTTCCGACCGTCGCCGAAGGCATACCTGTCGTGACCGGCGACGCTGCCACCACCTCGAAGGCAGCGCCCAGCGACTTCGAGCGCATTCTTCAGGAAGAGATGAACAATACGCTTGCGGCGCAGCGTATTGTTCCCGCTGCGAACGCCCCTGCCCGCCCGGTTCCGCCGCAGCCCGGCAACCCGCAGCGCCGCGATCCGGACATGGCACCGATCACCGGCGCCGATGCCGACCTTCAAAAGGAAGTGGCCCGCATCTTTGGCGAAATGAGCGTCAATCGCGAAAAGTAAGCCGCCCTGCATGCAGGAAAGCTCTCGCAAGAAAAAAGGCACCGCAGACTGCGGTGCCACCGCAGACTGCGGTGCCTTTAATTTCTACGAAGAACTTTGAAAAGCTCACTCGTCGCGATAAACCTTTTCGCGCCGCTCGTGGCGCTCCTGCGCCTCGATCGACAGAGTTGCGATCGGACGTGCGTCGAGACGCTTGATGCCGATCGGCTCGCCGGTTTCCTCGCAGTAGCCATAGGTGCCGTCTTCGATCCGCTGCAATGCTGCATCGATCTTGGAAATCAGCTTTCTCTGGCGGTCGCGGGCGCGAAGTTCGATCGCCCGGTCCGTTTCGGAAGAGGCTCGATCCGCGAGGTCCGGATGGTTGGCGCTTTCTTCTGCGAGATGGTCGAGTGTCTCGCGCGCTTCTCTAAGGATATCGTTTCTCCAGGCAACAAGTTTGGCTCTGAAGTAAGCCCGCTGGTTTGCGTTCATGAATTCCTCGTCTTCCGAGGGAACGTAGCTGCTAAGATCGATCTTCTCACTCAACGCGATTCTCCTGAAGAACATCTCATATGGCGGGGTGTATATCCCAAGCGCTATCGCGGGTTCAAGCCAAATACGACAGGTAAACAGATTTTTAAATCTGTCATATTTTTAAGCTAACAGACTATTTTCGCACCACTATTAGGAATGCTGGTTGTTGCTTCCCGTTCAAGAACGCGTGTTGAGCTTACTGTTTTGCGCCATCGCTATGCCGATGCGGTTGACGGCGGTGATCTGCGGACGCTACTGAAAAGGCTCCTTCGCTCGTGGAATCTTCTATGGCCGCAACCTTGCCTTCGCCTTCACGAATCTATCTGTTGCGGCATGCAGAAGCCGCCTGGGCGCAGCCCGGCGAACGGGATTTTGACCGGCCTTTGAATGAAAAGGGCTATGACGACGCGGAACTCGTGGCAGACCGCGCCGCCGACAAAGGCTACCGGCCGGAGCTTTTGATAAGCTCCACTGCGAGGCGCTGCCGCGAGACCACGGACGCCGTGCATCGCGCTATGGGATTGTCGCTCGACATCCGTTACGTCGACCAACTCTACAACGCCACCCCCGAGGTCTACCTCGATATCATCGACAGCCAGACCGTGGGCTCCGTCATGCTTGTCGGTCACAACCCGACAACCGAGCAGACGCTTGAAGCGCTCATCGGTCACGATGCCCTGCTCCGGGCATTGCCGGACGGCTTTCCCACGGCGGGCCTTGCAGTCCTCGATTTCGACGGCGCGTCCGCAGGGTGGAAGCTTACCGACTTCGTGCACGACTGACGTCTTTCGCGCCGCTTCTTTTTCGGACAGCATCCACGTCCTATATGCTTGAGCACTGACAATCGGAATTCCGCCTTGCCGCCAAGCCTGACATCCCTTACCGGCGACGCGCGTATCGCGCTCGACAACCTCGCAGACCGCGCCTCGAGTCTCGTCAAGCCGACGATCCGCCTCGGCGTCACCGGGCTTTCCCGGTCCGGCAAGACTGTCTTCATCTCGTCCCTCGTGCATAATTTGCTGCATGGCGGACGCCTGCCGCTTTTCGAGCCGGTTCAGTCCGGCCGGGTGTCGGCCGTGCGACTGGAACATCAGCCGGATGACGCCGTGCCACGTTTCCAGTACGAGGATCATATCCGGGCGCTGGTGAAGGACCGTGTCTGGCCGGATTCGACCCGCGCCATATCCGAACTGCGCATCACGCTGAATTATCAGAGCGCCAGTGGCTGGAACCGTCTGTTCTCGCCCGGCCGTCTCTCGATCGATATCGTCGATTATCCCGGAGAGTGGCTGCTTGATCTACCGCTGCTGGCCAAGGACTACCGGACCTTCAGCGAGGAGACGCTGGCGCTCGCCCGCAGCGGCATCCGCGCGGAACTTTCTCGCGGCTGGTTGGCACTGACCGGAGCCATCGACGTCAAGGCGCCCGCCGATGAGATGCAGGCGCGCGATCTCGCGACGGCTTTCACCGATTACCTGAAAGCCTGCAAGGCCGACGAGCGCTCGCTGTCGACATTGCCGCCCGGTCGCTTCCTGCTTCCCGGCGACCTTGAAGGTTCTCCCGCGCTCACCTTCGCGCCGCTCGCTTTGCCTTCCGAAGGCAAACCGCCCAAAGGTTCGCTCTGGGCAATGATGGAGCGCCGCTACGAGGCCTACAAATCCGTCGTCGTCAAACCCTTCTTCCGCGAACATTTTGCCCGGCTCGACCGCCAGATCGTTCTCGTCGACGCGCTGCAGGCGATAAACCGCGGCCCGGAGGCGATCCAGGATCTGGAGCGCGCGTTGACGGATGTGCTTGCCTGCTTCCGTCCCGGTACGAACTCGCTGCTTTCGTCGCTCCTCGGCCGCCGGATCGACCGCGTTCTCGTGGCCGCCACGAAAGCCGATCATCTGCATCACGAAAGCCACGACCGCCTCGATGCGCTGACGCGCCGCCTTGTCGAGCGCGCCGTCCACCGGATCGGCATGGCAGGCGCCGGCATCGACGTCATGGCACTTGCCTCGGTGCGCGCCACGCGGGAGGCGACCGTCAAGCGCGACGGCCACGATCTGCCGGTGATCGTCGGCACGCCAATCGATGGCGAAACGATCGCCGGCGAGCGCTTCGACGGCATGAGGAAGACGGCGGTCTTCCCGGGCGACCTTCCGCAAGACCCCGAAAGCCTGTTCGACGGCATTGAATCTGCCAGCCGCGATGTCCAATTGCCGGATGTTAACATTGTGCGCTTCCGGCCGCCGCAGCTCGAGGAAACCGGCAGCGGCATCAAGCTTTCGGTCCCGCATATCCGGCTCGACCGGGCCATGCAGTTTCTGTTTGGAGACCGCCTCGCATGAGCAAACCCGCTTCTGGAGATTCGGACCGGCCGCGCCGCACACCGGCGGCCTTTGCCTATGAGGACGATCCGCGCGCCGTCGAGACGGACAGGAAGCAGGAGGCCCGCAAGCCGGCAAGCTTCGGCGGCGAAGTCGTCCTCACATCGGACGAAGACGACCCCTTCATCAATTCGGACAAGGATATCGCCCCCTTGCCGGTCGCAGTGCCGCGCAAACGGCGCACCTCCTTTGCCAAGATCGCACTAACTGCTTTCGGCGTCCTGCTTTCGCTCGCCTTCGGCCTGTGGACCGACAGCCTGATCCGCGACCTCTTTTCCCGCGCCGACTGGCTTGGTTACACGGCGCTGGCGGCGCTCGCGATCGGCATCCTCGCCGTCGTCGCCATCGTGATCCGCGAAACGGCGGGTATAATGCGCCTCGCGGCGGTGCAGACGATCAAGGCCGAGGCGGAAGCCGCCATACTGGAGACGAAGCCCGCCAAGGCACGCGCCCTGGTGAAGAACCTTTCAAACCTGCTTGCCGGAAAGCCGGAAACCGCCAAGGGCCGCGCAACCTTGAAAGCCGCCGAAGGCGACATCATCGACGCGCCGCATCTCGTCGCACTCGCCGAACGCGAATTGCTGGCGCCTCTGGACCGCCAGGCAAGAGCGCTGATCGTCAATTCATCGAAGCGCGTTTCGATCGTTACCGCTGTCAGCCCGCGCGCGATCGTCGATCTGCTCTACGTGCTTTTCGAAGCCTCGCGCCTGATCCGCGCCATGGCCGAGCTTTATGGCGGCAGGCCCGGCACGCTTGGGATGATTCGCCTGATGCGGGATGTTCTGGCGCATCTCGCCGTCACCGGCTCGATCGCCGTCGGCGACAGCCTCGTGCAACAGGTCCTGGGCCACGGCCTTGCCTCCAAGCTCTCGGCCAGGTTCGGCGAAGGCATTATCAACGGGTTGATGACAGCCCGTATCGGCATAGCTGCGATGGATCTGTGCCGTCCGCTTGCGTTCCGCGCATTGAAGCGGCCGGGAATCGGCGACTTCATCGGCGATCTGGCGCCCTCCGTAGTGCCGCGCACCGGTCGCAAATAAACATTTTCGCACCGGGCGCCTTCCGTAACGGAGGGAATTGCAAAACGCAGGAAATTCATGGCACTGGCAATATGAATTGAATTTGGCGAGCCTTTGGAAAGCCCTTCGTTTCCGTGCATTTCGGCCCATTGGAAACCAAGCATTAACCATTATTCGGCAAAACTCCAGGCTAGTAACGGGTGGTGTTTGCCAAGGAAAATCCATGTATTCGCGCAAAGTTCTCTTCCTATGCGGGCTCGTCGCCGCGGCATTGTCTCCGGCGGCCGATATTGCCCCTGCTGCCACCGCCGCCACACGCGACAAGGCTTTCTTCGAGTCTGTTGCGGGCAACTGGAGAGGTCCGGGCGAAATCGTCGCCGGCAAATACAAGGGCACGAAATTTAGCTGCAACCTCATCGGTTCTGCCGTGAGCGACGGCGGCGCCGGCATCAAGCTCGACGGCTCTTGCCGCGTTGGCGTGTTCAAACAGCCGATGTCCGCCGTCATCACCCAGTCGCGCGGCGGCTATAAGGGCAAATTCCTTGATGGTGCCGCCGGTAAGGGTCTCGATGTCGTCTCGGGCACCGTCACACAGGACACCGTCGTCGTCGGCCTGAACCGCGCCAAGCTGAACGGCGCGATGATCGCCCGCGTCCGCGACGACAAGACGATGAACGTCACCGTGTCGGTAAAGGTCGAGGATCGCATGGTCCCGGTGATCGGCCTCACCCTGACCCGCCAGGTCGATGAAATGACGGTCGGCTCCGTCGAGTAAGAACTGTACGATAGCAGTCACCCAAGCGGCGGATTTTCCGCCGCTTTTTCATTTGAGGCGCTGCGCCACCACTCGCGATCGGCATCGGCGATCTCGATGCCTTGGATATCTGCTCGCGAAAGCCAATCCGCGACGGTGCGGCCCTTGACGATGAGGTCCGCGGCAAAATCTGCAAGCGGCATCAGAACGAAGCCTCGCTCGGTCATGCGCGGATGCGGCAGTTCCAGCCTCGGCGCCCCCTGTTCGATATCGTCGAATGTCAGCAGATCGATGTCGAGCGTTCGCGGTCCCCAACGCTCGATGCGCTCGCGTTTCATGTCGCGCTCGATGCCGAGACAGACGTCGAGCAACGCCTCCGGTTCGAGCAACGTATGGAGTGCCGCGCACGCATTGAAGAAGAAGGATTGGTCCGTCTTGCCCCAGGGCGGCGTGCGGTAGAGCCGCGACACGGCGGTGAGCCGGCAATCGTCACGCCCGTCGAGCTTCCGCAGGGCGGCAGCCATCGATTTCACGGGGTCACCGAGATTGCCGCCGAGACCGAGCGTGGCGGGTCTGAAACGATCAGCCGGCAAAGTGTTCAACGCTCACCTGTACGAAATCGAGAACGCCGGGCACTGGCGCATTCGGCTTGCGCACCGTGATCTTGGCGCGCCTGATCTGATGAAACTTTTCGCAGAGACCCTTGGCGATATCGAGCGCCAGCGCTTCGATCAGATTGCGGCGCCTGCCGGTGACGATCTCCTCGATCACGGTGAAGGCAATCCCGTAGTTCACGGTATCGTCGATCGAGTCGCTTTCGAGCGCACCCGCCGCGACGACGTCGAGCTCGGCATCGATGAAGAACCGCTGGCCGAGGAACTCCTCTTCGTCGTGAACCCCGTGACGCGCAAAGAACGCGCAATTCTGCAGCGTGATTGTATATTTCGTGCCCATCAGCCTTCTCTTTGCTCGAAATCCCGGCGCGCCGCCAGCATAGCATCCGCGACCGCCAGCGCATCCCTGTTGATTGCGACATTGTGCACCCGGAAAACCGCAGCACCCTGAAGCCTGAGCAGTGCGCTGCTCGCCGCCGTTGCAACGTCGCGCTCAGCCGCATCCCGTCCTGTGACCGCACCGACGAAGCGCTTTCGCGACGTGCCCGCCAGCAGCGGCAATCCGAAACGCTGCAATTCGGCAAACCTCGCCATCAGCTCCAGGTTCTCGTCGGCATCCTTGGCAAAGCCGAATCCCGGATCAAGCACGATCCGCTCGCGCATGACGCCTGCTTCCGCGGCGATCTCCAGGGAGCGGACCAAGAAATGATATTGATCCGCAATCACGTCCGGAAGCTTCTCGCGTTCGCGGCCCGTATGCATGAGGCAGAGTCCGGCGCCGGTATCGGTCGAAACCCTCGCGATCTCCGCCTCCTTCTGCAATCCGAAGACGTCGTTGATGATATGCGCGCCGGCCCCGACGGCGAGCCGCGCCGTCTCCGCCCGGTAGGTGTCGATCGAAATCAGCGCATCGCTCCTGCCGCGCAGAGCCTCGATCACCGGCAGCACGCGGGACTGCTCTTCCGCAGGGCTGACTTCGGCAGCACCCGGGCGTGTCGACTCCCCGCCGATGTCGATGATCGCGGCTCCCTCGCTGACGGACTGAAGGGCATGCTCGACGGCGGCATCCACGCTTTCGTAGCGTCCGCCATCCGAAAAGGAATCCGGCGTCACATTGATGATCGCCATGATTACGCCGCGCGGCCCGAGTTCTATTTCGCGGCCATGCGCCACGCGCCAGAAACTGCTTCGAAGCTGTAGCATCGGGGTTTATCCCATTGATAATAAAAAAAGCCGACGCCCTGTATTGCGCTCGCGGTGGCTATGCCCCAAGCTCCACCGAACTTCAACACGGGTAGCGTCAAGAATGCCTTCCGCATCGCGTTATATGCGTTTCGTCCTTGCTTTTTCCACGACGGTTGCCCTCTGCATTCCCGCCTCGGCTCAAGTCGTTGCGACCAAAAGCTACTCCTATTTCGACATCCGAGGAAAGAGTGCCGGCGAGCTCGATGAGGAACTGAGCCGCCGCGGGCCGACGGCGAGTGGCTCCTCCGCGCGCCACCCCGGCGCCACGAAAATCCGCTTCGGCGGCGAGGCGACCTACGTGCAGAGCAACGGCCGCTGCCGCATCACCAGCGCAAAGGTGACCGTTCACACGCAGATCATCCTGCCGCGCTGGCGAAACCGCAACGGCGCCAGCAAACAGCTATCGACGATCTGGGATGCACTCTCGAGCGACATCAAAAGGCATGAGGAGCGACACGCGGAAATCGCCCGCACACAAGCGCGCCTCATGGAGCGACGGATCCTCGCGCTGCCCGCCCAGCGCAGCTGCGGAGCCATGCAGGAGCTTGTCACGGAAGAATCTAATCGCGGAATAGAAGAACACGACAGGTTGCAGGCGCGTTTCGACCGCATCGAGGCAGTCAACTTTCAGAGCAGGATGATGCGCTTGCTCAACAAGCGAATCAGTTCGTCCGGCAGCGAAAAATAACCCAATTTTCGCAATAAGCACGCGATATCGTTAGCTGAGCAACGAAACTAATGCGAGGCGTTCCTCCTCCAAAGCCTGTTAATGATGAAAATTAGCGATATGCGACTCAACCCGCACGCGCTAATATGAACACATTCGGAAGTTCAGGCGGGATTGACCTGCTCTTCTGTTACTGGGTTCTCCTGGCGCGTTCTAAGCCGCGGGCGGTCCTCCCTCGCCCGATGGTTATGCGCCCGCCTCGCCTCGCACGTCATCCGGCGCGCGAGGCTTTTTTTGCACAGATCAGGCCTGGCGCTCGGGCACCTGGACGATAAGTCCGTCGAGCGCCGCCTTCATTCTGATCTGGCAGGAAAGCCGCGAAGTCGGGCGGACATCGAAGGCGAAGTCGAGCATGTCTTCTTCCATCGCTTCCGGCGGGCCGACGCGCTCGGCCCATTCTTCGTCGACATAGACATGACAGGTCGCACAGGCGCATGCGCCGCCGCACTCGGCTTCTATGCCTGGCACCGAGTTGCGCACGGCATTCTCCATCACGGTGGAGCCTTGATCGACATCCAGATCGAAGCGCGTGCCGTCGAAGGCAACGATAGTCAGTTTGGGCATGATGCTTTCCGGTATTACATGAAGAGGGAGGATCGAAATTTTTCTTCCAACAAATCCGATGGGCAGTCAACATCGACCGCCTTCACGGTTTCATTCCATATTTAAAAGCGACGGGCTTTTCCATTTGCGTCATACCGCTGGCCACAAAAAGACCCGCTGTTCCGGAATGGAGCAGCGGGCCGAGTGGCTTAAAATGCTCGGCTCTAGCGGCTGAGCTTGAGAATGAAATTTTCGGCTTCGACGACGGCGGCTCCGACCGCGGCCATGCACGCTGCATCGCCGCAATTGTTCTCGAGCATGTCTGCCGCTTCGGATACCTGGAAAGCCCCAACCGCGCTCGCCGCCCCTTTCAGCCGGTGGGCAGCGGCTTGCATCTTCTTTGCATCGCCCGACGAAACCTCCTGCAGGCAGGCGCGTGCCTGGCGCGCAAATATCTTCAGGACCTCGACTTCAAGCGCCTTGTCGCCCATCGTCTGCTTTGCCAGATGAACCAGGTCGATCGGGCGGCCCTTTGAGGGGCAAGGCCCGTTTGAATTATCCGGCGCCTCGAACGCAATACTGACTGCTGCCATGTGCCAATTCTCCCGTCTTTACCCCGCAGGTGGATTCACACTGCGGTTGGAGAGTGGCGATCGCGTTAAATTCTGGCACATTGAGGGCGGAATTCTACCGCTATGGTTAACAACCGCTTAACACCCCTAAATTATTGGTTTTTCGACGTCCGCCTGCGTTAAATTATGTTAACAACGGATTAATGGATGATGATTAGCAAGGCTTCATTAATTGTCTCGGAAGCCCGGATGTGTCACTACGATACTAGTAGACTAGGTTTATGGTACGCGCCTTTGCTGGCCAAGTGGATAGTGGTAATGTTTTGATACCGTCCGTTTGAAAAAGCGGCTATCTACTCTGAAATGACATGCTTATCCGTACGTCGGCTCGGATGGGAAGGTCAAAGGCAAAGGTTGGAATCCCGACGCGGCACTGTCCGGGAAATGCGGCTGAACCGGCTGAGATGTAACGAGGCGTAACCGAATGGCGAACAACAAGTACAGCGAGTCGATCGAGGACAAGGCCTTCAAAGCATTGGACGAAGCTCTCCAGATCGACTTCAGCCAGCAGAAGGCGCCGTCTCGCGGCGCTAAAACGCCTGACGCCCCGGAGGCCAAAGTGTCCGACACGCCATCTGCCCGCAGCAATCAGCAGGACCAGGATGAGAGCCAGCGCCGCCGCGGCCGCGGCTCCAGGGCGGAGCAGGTGGCCCGCGCGCCGGCGCTGGCCGCGGCGAACGATGCAAACCGCATGACGGCCGCCTCCATTCTGAAATCGCTAGACGGCGGCTCGACGCGTTCGGCCGTGCGCAACGCCACGCTCTTCTCGCTGCTGTGGATCGTCGGCGGCGTCGGCCTGATGGCCCTGCTCTACTCGCCGCAGATCTGGCAGATCCGTTCCGTTACCGATCTCGCGGCCCTCCCCGGCGTCATTGCCGGCATCATCGGCGTCATCGTGCCGGTGCTTCTGTTCTATGCCTTTGCAATCATGATCTCGCGCGCTCAGGACATGCGCAACGCCGCCCGCTCCATGGCGGAAGTGGCACTGCGTCTCTCCGAACCGGAAACGATCGCATCCGAACGCATCATGACGGTCGGCCAAGCCGTTCGCCGTGAAGTCTCCGCCATGAACGAAGGCATCGAGCGCACGATCGCGCGCGCTTCCGAGCTTGAAACCCTGGTTCACTCCGAAGTTAACGCGCTTGAACGCAGCTATGCCGATAATGAACTGCGCGTGCGCGGGCTGGTTCATGAACTCGGCTCCGAGCGCGAAGCGATCGTCAATCACGCGGAGCGCATCCGCAGCTCGATCGTCGGCGTCCATGACCAGCTGAAGGAAGACCTTTCGCTCGCGACGGAAGAGATCGCCGTACGCCTTGCGACGTCAGGCGAAGCCTTCGCATCGATGATCGACACCCGGGCTGCGACGCTGACGGAAAAATCGGAAACGGCGATCCAGTCGCTCGGCTCGCTTCTCGCAGCCAAGACCGACTCGCTGCTGCAGACGCTTACCTCCTCCGGTTTTGCGCTGGCACACGAATTCGACACGCGCCTGGAGTCGCTCACCTCCAACCTCAATGATCGCGGTGAGCAGTTGCTCAGCCAGTTCGAAACGCGTGCCTCCACTATGGACAGCAGCGCCGAGAAGCTGAATGCGGCGCTGAACGACCGCGCCCGCCAGCTGAACGAAATCCTGATTGCCCGCACCCGCGAAATCAACGAAAGTCTGACCGGTGGCGAACGCGATATCACCGGCACGCTCGACGACGTGCTTGCCAAGCTCAACGCGTCGCTCGACGATAAGAGCGCAAGCTTCCGTCAAAGCCTGCAGTCCAGCGCCGACGACGCCATCATGGACCTCGACCTGCGCTCCGGCTTCTTCGACGAGCGCCTGCAGGCAACCGTCGCCCAGATGTCGACCGCGTTCGACGAGCGCGTGGCGGAATTCACAAACGCCTTCGACAAGCGCGCTGGTTCGCTCGACACCAAGCTGATGGAAAGCCTCGCGCGCATCAACGAGACGCTGGCCGGCGGCTCGGAATCGATCGACGGCATCCTCAATTCCAGCATCGAGCGCCTCGGCGCCTCGATGACCGACCAGTCCTTCGCGCTGGCGACTGCGCTGAGTACGGGTCAGGAAGTCCTCGAAAGCTCTCTTGGCAGCAAGGTCGACGAAATCTCCAACGCCCTTTCGGCCCGCACCAGCGAGATCACCTCTGCCCTGCAGTCTGCGAGCGGCGGGATTTCCGAGGCGCTCGCCTCCGGCGTTTCCGAGCTGCATGGCAGCCTTTCGGCCCGCAGCAGCGAGATCACTTCTGCCTTGCAGTCCGCAAGCGGCGAGATTTCTGAGGTGCTCGCCTCGGGCGTCTCCGATCTGCATGGCAGCCTTTCAGGCCGCACGAGCGAGCTCACCTTCGCGCTGCAGAGCGCAAAGGATGAAATTTCTGAGACGCTGGCGTCCGGCACCACCGATCTGCGGACGAACCTTTCGAGCCACACCGGCAAACTGACCTCCGCGCTCAAAAATGCTAAAAGCGAGCTTTCCGAGGCTCTCACATCCGGCACTTCTGAGCTGCAGGCGAATCTTTCGGGCCGCACCAGCGAATTGGCATCTGCTCTGCAGAACGCCACCGGTGAAATTTCGCTAGCGCTCGCAACCGGCACGTCCGAACTCCACAACAATCTCGCGGCGCGTTCGACGGAATTCCGCGAGACGCTGCTGTCGACCACGTCCGACCTCACGGCTGCCGTCTCCGCCGGCACGGAGCAGATAACCTCCGCATTCGGCCGCGCCGACGAGCTCAACAACGTAATCTCCCAGCGTGCCGCGGCGATCACCCAGGCCCTGGATTCCGCCCATGAACGCATCGACGGTGTCATGGCGGAGCGCAGCAGCGCACTCGTCAGCGCGCTCTCGAGCAATCACGACCGCCTGGCCGACGCCCTCGACGAAAAAACGATGGCGCTCGCCATATCGCTCGACGATAGCCAGAGCCGCTTCGACAGCGCACTTGAAGCCCGCACCAACGCACTCCTCGATACCGTTGCAGGTGCTGAGGCCCGGGTTGCCGGCGCCTTCACCGACAAGGCAGAGGGAATCCGCAGCGCTTATACCGACAACCAGGAACGGCTCGAACGGTCGCTCGGCGAACACGTCGCAGCGCTCTCCTCGACACTCTCCAGCAGCAACAACCGCCTTGAGTCGCTGACGGGCGAAGCAGCCGCACGCATGGAATCGCTTACCAGCGAAGCTGCCGCCCGCATCGACGGCAGCCTTGCCTCCGCCCATGATCGCATCCGCGCAACGCTGGACGACCGTGCGAACGCGATCAGCCTTTCGCTCAGCGACGCCCATGCGCAGCTCAGCGATACGCTGTCCGAGCAGACGACGACCATTGGCGCCTCGGTCGCCGCAAGCGCCAGCATGCTCGAAATGTCGCTGGAAGATCATGAAGCCTCCATCCGCCAGACCATCGACGGCAGCGCCAGGTCGCTCGAAGAGCGCCTGCGTGAAGGCGCCGGCCAGATCGCCGGCCGCTTTCAGGATGCGGCGAGCGAAATCTCGCGCTCGGCCGAAACTTTCTCCATGCACCTCGATCAGTCGATAGACGGTATGACCGGCCGTTTTGCTGAGACCGGTTCGCGCGTCGAAGCGGGCCTTGCCGCTCTCGAAAACCGCATCCGCGACGGAGTCGGCGGTGTCGCAACGCAGGTGGATGCCGCAGGCAGCCGGCTTGCGGAAACACTTAACGACAGCATTTCGCAACTGCGCGAACTCGGCGACGATGCCGCCTTGCGCGTTACGACTGTCCTGGAAAGCACGAGCGATACGCTTACCGGCGCGATCGATGAGCGCACGGCAAGCCTCGCCAGCGCCATCGATGAGCGCACAGCAAGTCTCGCAGCTGCGATTGGCGAGCGGACTTCGGCTCTGACTGCCGCTGTCGATGAACGCGCTGCAAATCTCACGATGACGATCGACGATCGTGCCGCAAATCTCGCAACGTCCATCGACGACCGCACGGCAAACCTTGCGCAGGCGATGCATCGCGGCAGCGAGCATATCGACGAACGCCTGTCCACCATGGATCGGGCGCTCACTCTTGGCCTCAACGCCGTCAATCAGACGATCGAAGGCAAGGCCGCCGGCCTCGCCTCGACGCTGCGCAGCGCCGTCGCCGATGCTGCCCAGGGCATGGATGCCGAAGCCGCACGCACGGCCGAACTGATGGCCCGCACCGGCCAGCAGTTCACCGAAGGCCTCGACCAGAAGAGCGGCGAGTTCGCGCGTGCCATGGACGAGCGCTCCGAACAGATCGTCGGCCGCGTTTCCGAGGCGCAGAACCGCCTCGCGAGCCAGGCAGCCGCCGTCGCCCAGACCTTCTCCGAGGCCGGCAATGCGATCGTCAACAAGGTCGCCGAAGCCGAAACGCTCGTCAGCGGCCAGGTGAATGCCATTTCGCAGGCTCTCTCCGAGGCCCAATCCTCGCTGGAGAACCGCGGCGACGCAATCCGCTCGACGATCGCAAGCGCCAGCGAAGGCATCGCCACGACCATGTCGAACGTCGACAGGGCTCTCGAAGCCCGCAGCAGCGCGATCCGCTCCGGTCTGGAAGAGCGCGCACGCGAAATTGATGCGACCTTGACCGATGTCGAAAAGGCACTCGAAGCCCGCGGCCATACGATCCGCTCGACGCTCGACGAGCGCACCCGCGAGCTCAACTCCATGCTCGCCGGCCGTTCTTCCGAGCTCTCGCGCCTGATCGACGAAACCGCGCATCCGATGATCGAGCGCTACACGGAAGCGGGCAAGGAGGCCGCGGCCCGCATCGCCGCCGCAGCCGAACAGAGTGCGGACCGCCTGCGCGCCGAAAACGCAGTCCTGGCGAATGCGATCGCGGCCCGCACCGAGAGCGCTTCCACGGCGGTCAATGCTATTGAAACGAGCCTGCTTGCCAACGTCAACGCACTCATCGAGCGCCTGTCCGAAAACAGTGCCTCGATGGCGATGATGATGAACAGTGCGGCCGAAGATCTTGCCACTGTCGACGGTCGCCTCGGCGAGACCACCTCGCGCTTCACCGACTCGGCGTCGAAGGCGGCGGAGATGGTTTCCGCCTCGACCCGTCTTCTCGAAGGCAAGGTCGACCGCCTCTCCGACATATCGGGCCAAACGCTGGCGCAGGTCGGCGGCATCATCGGCCGCTTCGACGAGCACTCGAAGGTCCTAAGCCAGGCTTCAAACCTGCTCGCGGCTGCGCAGTCGAATCTCGTCTCGACACTCGAGGAACGCGAAGGCGCCCTGCAGAGCCTCTCCGTCGGCCTCGTCCAACGTTCCGAAGAGATTGAAAAGACGATGCGTGCCCTCTCCGGCATGGTCGAGAATGCCTTCGAGCGTGCCGAGCAGCGCTCCAACCAGGTCACCGGCAATCTGCGCCAGGGCGTGCAATCCTCCTTCGCCGATATCGGCCGCGTGCTTTCGGAGACGGAAAAGCGCGCCGAGGAAGCCGCCGAAGCGATGCGCAGCTCGATCGTCAAGGCTGGCGAAGAAGCGAGCGCAACGATCGAAGGCACCTTCGACAATGCCGAACGTCGCTCGAACGACCTGGTGAACCGCCTACGCGGCGGGCTGACCGCGTCGCTTTCGGATGTCGAGCGAATGCTCGGCGAGGCAGGCCGCGCATCGGACGGTGCTGCCCAGCAGCTCCGCGAATCGCTTCGCGAAGCCGTCGAGGAAGCGGTTGCCCGCTTCTCCGGCGCCACTGACGAAATCCGCCGTTCGGCCGGCGATATCCGCAAGGAACTCGACATGACGCGCAGCGAATTGAAGCGCGGCGCATTCGACCTTCCGGAAGAAGCCAAGGAGAGTGCGGCCGCCATGCGCCGTGCCGTTGCCGAGCAGATCAAGGCGCTGCAGGATATTTCGCAGATCGTCAGCCGCTCCACGCAGCAGCTTGAAGTCTCCGAGCCGGTCGCCCGAGCCGCCGCACAGGCCCAACCCGCTCCGCGCCCGGCGCCTGCGGCCCAGCAGCCTGGCCCGGCGCCCACCCGCCAGCCCGTCGTCGAAGACGGCTTTGCGCTCCGCGGCGCGATCGCTCCGCCGGCGGCCCCTGCGCCGCAGCGGGCCGCGCCTGTACCGGCCACGCCTGCCCGTCAGGAAACCGGCGGCTGGATCAGCGACCTGCTGCGCGGCGCCTCGCGCGATGAAGCCGCCGAGGAGGCGCCCGCTGCACGCACGGCAGCCCCGAGCGCCCAGCCCGCGCCGGCACAGCAGCGCAGCGCCGATACCCGCAATCCGCGCCACGTCGTCGAATCGCTGAATTCGCTCTCGGTCGATATCGCCCGCGCGATCGATCACGACGCCTCGGTCGATCTGTGGCGCCGTTATCAGCGCGGTGAACGCGACGTCTTCACCCGCCGCCTCTACACGCTTAAGGGCCAGCAGACCTTCGATGAAATCAAGCGCAAATACGATCGCGAACCGGAATTCCGCACCGCCGTCGACCGCTACATCGCCGATTTCGAGAAATTGCTTGCCGACGTCGCCCGCACTGACCGCGACCGGACGATTACGCAATCGTACCTGACGTCGGATACTGGCAAGGTCTACACGATGCTGGCCCACGCCGCAGGCCGCCTGAGCTAACGGAAGCAAAGCTGACGATTGCTACAGGAAGGCTCGCCCAAAGGCGGCCCTTTTCCTGTGCTTTTTACCAGACGGGACGGCCGTTCTGTAGCAAAGCGGATATCGGATCGTCCAGCCACACCCTGGCCTGATGGCTGAATGTGATGGCCATGGAAGGAGAGATCTATGCGCGTCCAACTCGTCATATTTGCCGCCGCCGCGATGACAACCAGCATGGCGGAGGCAGGAAGCCAATCGTCGAACACAAGCTCGAACAGGTCATCCAACAGCGGCGTCGTGCGCGAGCGGATTGTTGATACCTACTGCGAAGACGGCTTTTGCCAGCGCTACGTCCGGCACCGTGTATATCGCGACGACTGGCAGAGTGGCCACGAACGCGAACGGCGCCGCTATCGCGACCCCTATTATGAAGATGATGACGATTGAGCTCACTGCAGGCTCGAACTCATCCGTTCGATCAAGCGTATTTTCGACCGTATTTCATCGACGCAATGTGCAAAGATTCCGGGCCGCCGATTGGTGAATCAAATGCTGGATGGATGGAGAACGAGCAAAGCGAAGCCCGACGCCTCTTCGCAATTGCTGCCAATGAGCTGCGCAGTCTCGTCACAGGCACGAAATCAACAAGCGACAAAAGCCGGAATTCTCTCGCTTAGGCTGAGAACGGCATGAAGGTTCCAGGCGAGCACATCCATGCTTTCGAGGTGAAGACCGATGGCGCTCAGCAAGGATATTCCGCAATCTTCACTAGCTCGGCGAACTCATCTCCAGCCTTGAGAAGATCAATGGCCTCATGCAGGTCGAGAATATGTCGCCCCAAGCAGCGACATATGATGGAGAGGTCGACCACGACATGGAGCGTCTTCGCCGAATCGAAGGCCAATTGAACGGCCCCGAAAACCGGCTCGCTCAGATCGATCGCAGCGTCCAATCGACGATTTCGCCAGTCACCGCTGCAAATGCGCGGTCGAGCGCCTTGACGTAGCCCTGGCTCGATCCGCCGGCGGCGGGAACGGCGGCGCGAAAAACCTTCTGGGCGCGGACCGTACCATTGCGATCGTTGAGGATATTCGCGGAGATTTCGACGACCGCCTGGCCGCCGGCGCTGTTGTCAATCTCGAAGGAGCGGATGTCGGTCACGACCTGGTAGTCGATCGCAAGGCCCTGCCCCGGCTTGCCGACGCCACCGAGCTTGCCGGAGTTTTCGAAGGCCTCGACCAGCTTCGACTGCACGATGCGGGGCAGCCTGTCGCTCCATTGCGAACGCGACAGATACTGGATTTCGGAGGGCGAAACGCGGACAACGATCTGTTCGCTGTCCAGCGCCTTCAGCGCCGTCGGCGCTGGCACGAGGATCTGGCGGCGCTTGGCAGCCCGGCCATCAATGCTGACGGAGGCGGAAAGATCAAAAGTATCGTTCTTGGGCGCCGTGCCGCAGCCGGTCACTGCCAGCGCCATAAGCGGCAAAAGGAACGCCGTCCTTGCCAGCAATGAACGGCGCGCCAACACATGCGATACGGCCATATTTTATTACCCCTGCTTCTCAAATATCCATGTCAACGGCGCGTCCGGCCGTCATATTGTTTCACCGTATCGCCACCAAAAATCAGCCGCTGCGGATTCTGATCGATATTGCTGATCGCACTGTTGAGATTCTGCATGGTCTGGCGGGCATCGTCGACGAGCGACTGCACGTCGCGCAAGCCGCCGCTCGAGAATCGCTGCAGATTGTCCGCGATCGGACCGATCCGGGCGTTGAGGTTGTCCGCCATCTTCTTGAAAGATTCGAGCGTCGCGCGCGCTTCGGTAAAGAGCGACTGCGAATTGTCGGTGCCGAACAGCGCGTCGAGCTTGATCAGGATGCCATCGACGCGCGTCGAAGCCGAGTTCAGTTTGTTCGCCATCTGCGAGACGTCCTGGATCGTCTGGTCGATATCCTTCTGGCGCGCCGAAACCGTATTGGCCACGTCCCGAATGGAGGCGACCGCGACGCGCGCATCCTTCGTCGCCTGCGCAATATCGTCGACCGACCCCTTCACCTTGGCGGGATCGATCTGCGCCACCAGCGTGTCGACGCGATCGAGCGTCGTCTGCGCCTTCTTGCCGAAATCGTTGAAAGTCGTCGCCGTGTCGTTGAATCTCTGGACCGCACCCTTCAGGTCGCCGGAGGCATTCGCGATATCGCGGCTCACCTTTTCGGCATTGCTGAGGATCGTATCGATCTTCTTCGCATCCACCGCACGCACCAGCGCCTCGACGGCCTCCAGCGTAGAATCGACCTTGCCGGAAACGTTGCGAACTGTTTCGGAAAGCTGGCCGACGCTCTGTAGGAAGGAATCGATGTTCCCGGAGTTCTTCGCCAGCGCGTCGGAGAAGGTCTCGGCATTCTGCAGCGTCTTCGTCAGCGGTCCGCGCGCGTCGCGGACAAAACCCTGAACCTCTCCCACCGCATCGTTCGCCCGGTCGAGGATCCTGTCGGCCGTCGCCAGGAGGTTCGTCACGCTCGATTGATCTGCGACGATGACCGCGCGCTTGCCGGTCTCGATGGCCTTCTGCAGGATGTTCTCCTCACCCACCTTACCGCCCGAAAGCTCGATATAGGCCGCGCCCGTCAGGCCCTGGATTTCAAGGATGGCCCTGGTGGAAGGATAGATCGGCGCATCGACGCGCACCTCGGTGAAAGCCAGCGAATATTGCGGGTCGTCGGCATCGATCGACAGCGACGTCACCGAACCCACCTGGATGCCGTTGAAACGCACCGGCGACCCGACGCTGAGACCGTTTGCCGATCCCGGAATGCGCACGACGAGTTCCGCCATGGGACCGCTGCGTCCGTACTCGGCCATCCAGTAGACGAAGCCGAATGCGGCGGCGATCACCAGAACAGTGAAAAAGCCGACGATCGTGTAGTTCGCTTTGGTTTCCATCGTTTCCGGTCACTTCCCGCGGCTGTCGCCAGTGCTTTCGGCACGGCCGGCAGCTGTTTCTTCTTGGGGCACGATCGAGCGCGCGCGCTTTCCCTTGAAATAGGCCTGAACCCACGGATCATCATAGGCCAGCATGTCGTCGATCGTTCCCTCAACCATTACTCGCTTGTGTCCAAGCACGGCAATACGGTCGCAGACGGAAAACAGGCTGTCGAGGTCGTGGGTTACCATATAGACCGTCAGCCCCAGCGTATCGCGCAGCCGGGCGATCAGTTCATCGAATTCCGCAGCCCCGATCGGGTCGAGGCCCGATGTCGGCTCGTCCAGGAACACCAGTTCCGGATCGAGCGCCAAGGCCCGCGCAAGGGCAGCGCGCTTGATCATGCCACCGGAAAGCTCGGAGGGATACTTGTCCGCCGCATCGGCAGCAAGACCCACAAGCCGGATCTTCAGCTGCGCCAACTCGTCCATCAGCGATTTCGGCAGATCCAGATATTCGCGCATCGGCACCTGGATATTCTCCCTCACCGTCAGGGAGGAAAACAGCGCGCCCTGCTGAAAAAGCACCCCGAGCCGCATGTCGAGCGCATTGCGCTGGTTTTCATCGAGCTTGTCGAAATTCTGCCCCAGGATCTCGATCGTACCGGAGCGGCGCGGCAAAAGGCGCAAAATGGTCCGCATCAACACCGATTTTCCGGTACCCGATGCCCCGACGAAGCCCAGGATCTCGCCGCGGTAGATATTCAGGTTGAGCTTATCGAGCACAATCTTCGGGCCGAAGCCGACGGTCACGTCCCGCGCCGAAAGCACGATGTCCCGCTCCTTCTTCTCACCCGTATCTGACTGCTGCCCGTCCACGCTGAACCCTTAAAAATTGATCGCCGCATAGAACATGGCGAACAGCCCGTCCATGAGGATGACGACGAAAATCGACTTCACCACGGAAGCCGTCACGTGTTGGCCGAGCGATTCGGCGCTGCCTCCGACCTTAAGGCCTTCCACGGCGGCGACAATACCGATGACGAGCGCCATGAACGGCGCCTTGATCATGCCGGAGAGCACCGTCGACAGCGTGATCGCCTCGTGCAGGCGCGACAGGAAGGTCGCGAAGGTGATGCCGGAATAGGCCCAGGCGACCGCAGCCGCGCCGAACAGCGAGGCGAAGTTCGCCAGCACCGTCAGAAGCGGCAGCGCCACCGTCAGTGCCACAAGCCGCGGGAAGATCAGCACGCCCACTGGATTGAGGCCCATGACCTTCAGCGCGTCGACCTCCTCACGCATCTTCATCGAGCCGATTTCGGCCGTGATCGCGCTGCCCGAACGGCCGGCGATCATGATCGCCGTCAGGAGCACGCCGATTTCGCGGAGCTGCAGGATGCCGACGAGGTCGACGACAAAGACTTCGGCCCCGAAATAGCGGAGCTGGAAGGCCCCCTGCTGCGCGATGATGGCGCCGATCAGGAACGACATCAAAAGGATGATCGGAACGGCGCGCACGCCCATGTGATCGATCTGGTTGACGATCGAGGCCGGAGAAACGCCGCTGCCGCGCCCGAACTTCATCTGGGCACCGCGCACCGCCGAGCCCAGGATATACATCGCAGCCGTGAGGTCATTCCAGAGGTCCATGGTCATCTTGCCGACCGGCGCGAAGATGCGCTCGGCAATGCCGCTTTTCATCGCAGCCTCAGTCACTTCCTCCTCCGGTTTCTCGGAGAATTCCTCGATCATCTCGTCGATGTGTGGATTGGTGCCTTCAAAACGAACCTGCCGCCCGGCCGCCTCTTCCTGCAGCTTGAGCCGGCAAAGCAGCCAGACACCGGCCGTGTCGATATCCGTGACGCCCGACAAGTCGAGCGTCAGATCACCTTTAGCACGGGTAATCTTCTCGAAGTCGTGGAGGACGAGGTGGATGTTCGCGCTGCGCCAATTGCCTTCGAGATGAACGCGGCGTCCTCCACCATCGGCTTGGTCGTCCACGTGCAGTGAGGCGGCTTTGCGGGTGTCGGGCTTCAAAATGCTTGTGTCTTTCAAGGCTTGCGGCGACATTGCCGACTCGCGAACAAATCGCTCACGCCCGGCGCGTCAATATACCGAAGACACATAGAATTTCCATGCTCGCAGGATTGCAATTATGCCACGCTCGCTCGAAATCCAGATGAATTCCTTCCCCATTGCGGGCACTTTCACGATCTCGCGCGGTGCAAAGACATCAGCGGACGTCATCACCTGCATTCTGACGGAAAACGGCAGGCGCGGCTGGGGCGAATGCGTCCCCTACCGACGCTATGGCGAAACGATGGAAAGCGTCGCCGCGCAGATCGAAGCCGCCCGGCCGCTGGTCGAGCAAGGCATTTCAGGCGAAGAGCTGCTTTCGGCCTTGCCGCCCGGCGCAGCGAGGAATGCCGTCGATTGCGCGATATGGGACCTCGAAGCAAAGCTCGGCGGAAAGAGCGTTGCCGAACGCATTGGGCTTGCGTCCGCAAAGCCGCTCACGACCGCTTACACCATCTCGCTCGGCGAACCGGAGGTCATGACAGCGCAAGCGCGCGAATATTCTGCAAGGGCGCTACTCAAGGTCAAGGTCGGCACCGGCGACGATGAAAGCCGCATACGCGCCGTGCGCGAAGCCGCGCCTGACAGCACCATCATCCTCGATGCCAACGAGGGCTGGCCCGAGGAAACGCTGGAACATCACTTGCGCATCGCCGCCGAGATGAATATCGCCCTCGTCGAGCAGCCCCTGCCCGCCGGCCGGGACGAAATGCTTGCCGGCATCGCGCGCCCGGTCCTCGTCTGTGCCGACGAGAGCGTCCATCATACCGGCGATCTTGCAAGCCTGCGCGACCGCTACGACGCGATCAACATCAAGCTCGATAAGACCGGCGGCCTGACGGAGGCACTCGTCATGAAACGGGAGGCTCAGCGCCTCGGCTTCCAGATCATGCTCGGCTGCATGGTGGGCACATCGCTCGCAATGGCGCCCGCCGTGCTCTTGGCGCAGGACGCGGAATTCGTCGATCTCGACGGTGCGCTGCTTCTTGCCCGCGACCGGGAATGCGGCCTGCGCTACACCGCTTCCCTTGTCTGGCCGCCCGAGGCCAGCCTTTGGGGCTGAAGGTAGTAGGCGACGAAGACCAGAGACATTCCCA
Source organism: Rhizobium sp. USDA 4016 (assembly GCF_056279705.1). NCBI lineage: Bacteria > Pseudomonadati > Pseudomonadota > Alphaproteobacteria > Hyphomicrobiales > Rhizobiaceae > Rhizobium > Rhizobium sp. USDA 4016. The sequence continues at coordinate 1,742,752 of NZ_JBWCCY010000004.1, read as the reverse complement.
GCACCGCGACGAGTGCCATGACGTAGAAGCTTGCGAGGCCGAGCCAGGCATAGATGTAGCCGGAGGCGAGCGTCATCAGCCCCATGAACATGCCGTTATAGAAGAAATAGGCGCCCTGGGCCGACGATTCCTGAGTCTCCTGTACCGTTGCCACGATCCGCCTCTGCACGCCGGTATGCACGAAGGCGAAGCTGCAGGAATGGAAACACTGCAGCACGAAAAAGCCAACGAAGCCCCAGTGCATCGGAAACAGGATCCAGCGGCAGATGCAGACCGCGCAGCCGATGCGGATGAGCGTCCAGGCGTTGAAGCGGCGGTTCAAATGCTTCGAGACGAAGAACACCATGACTTCGGAAGCGACGCCCGCACTCCAGAGAATACCGACCTCCGTTCCCGAAAAACCGAGGTGATGCCAGTAAATCGAGGCGAAGGCATAAAGAAGCGCGTGGCTCGACTGCTGGATCGCCACGCCCCAAAGCAGCACCAGCAGATGCGGCTGCCGCAGCGAACTGCCGGTGGCAGCCGGTATGTCGACCGGCGTGCCGCGCCGGCGCGTCGGCCCGATGCGCGGACAGTAGATCGCCATCAGCATCGTCGTGACGAAACCGAAAATCATCACCGGCAGCACCATCGAGCCACCCCAATAGCCGATCATCTCGCCGCCGATCAGGGTCGATGCGATGAAGGCGATCGAGCCCCAGACCCGCATCGATCCGTAGTCGAGTCCCCATCGGCGAACGCCGGAAATGACGATCGATTCGACGACCGGCAGATAGGGCGCAAAGGTCGCCCCCTGCATGCTGAAAACGATCAGGACCGGCCAGAAGCTTGTCGTCCAGCAGAGCGCGACCGCCGTCAGCAGCGACAGTCCGCCGGACCACAACAACACGTCGGCGCGCTCCTTCATTCGGTCGGCGTACATGGCGATGATCGGCGCAACGAGGACGCGCACCACCATCGGCACCGCCAGGATGATGCCGATTTCATGATCGGAGAATTCGTGGAACGCGAGCCAGACGGGAAAGAAGGGAAGAACGACACCGTTGACAGTCAGCGGAGCGCAATAGGACAGGGCGCTGAGCAGCCGGAAGCGCGGCGGCGCGCCCTCGCCTGTCGGGGCATTCTGGGCGGGAATCATCGGTGGACCTGCAGGAAACTAGACCTTGCCTAGCACATCAACCCAAGGGCGACTATGGCCAGAAATAGCCTTTCTGAAACGTTTCAAGAAAAAGCTTGTCCCCTTCGCTCACAATCCATCGTAACTAAAAGTCGCTAATGTTTGGGGCCCGCGCAGAGTGTCGAGGATTTTGAGCCAAGTGTCATGCGGCCGTTACCGTTAGGTGGTTCGGTCGCCCTTCCAAGAAAAAGAAGGGGATATACCTGTGTGCCCATATAAGATTCGCCGCCTCGACCGGAATGATGCGTCCTCTTTTAGGGAAATTCGCCTGGAGGCTCTCGCGAACCATCCAGAGGCATTTGGCGCGTCATGGGAAGAAGAGCAGAGTCAATCGGGGGCCCAATTCGCTGACAGGCTCGAGAACTGTCTTGTCATCGGAGGGCTCTCCGATGACGGAATGCTTGCCGGAACGATCGGTGTGTCGAAATCCAAAGGCATCAAGACGCAACATATTGGATCGATCTGGGGAATGTACGTCCGCCAAACGGCACGGGGCACAGGACTCTCACCCTTACTGCTGAGTGCTGCCATCGACGAAGTTGGCACGATTTTACGCTCGCTCCGGCTCAGCGTCGTGTCGTCCAACGTTCCGGCCATCCGGCTTTACAAATCCGTAGGCTTTGAAGAATGGGCCGTCGAAATCGAAGCTCTAAAGGTGGGCGATACTCATTATGATGAAATTCTCATGCGGCTGGAACTAGGCCCGCGATAGTCGACGCCACGAGCCAGCTCGCTGCATCGCACTAGACACCGTATCGCTTCAGTATTCACAACAGAAATTCAGGCGGCCTGCGGCTCGAGTTCGCTGTCGCGGTGCTCGATCGCCAGCGGGATGGCTTGAGCGTCGGCTAACGTGCTCCAGGTGATGAGCTCGAACGTGCCGTCCTCATGCTCGGCGATCGCCGTACAGCTCTCCACCCAGTCGCCGGTGTTGATATAGCGCACGCCGTCCATGTCCTCGATCACGGCATGGTGGATGTGGCCGCAGATGACGCCGTCGGCGCCATGCTTTCGGGCTTCGTCGGCCACGACGCGCTGGAACTCGCCGATGAAATTGACGGCATGCTTCACCTGCAGCTTGGCCCAGGCGGAGAAAGACCAATAGGGCATGCCCATGCGGCGGCGGATCGCGGCCAGCACGACGTTGATCTTGATCGCCGTGTCATAGGCCCAGTCCCCGAGATAGGCGAGCAGGCGGGCATTGCGGACGACGACGTCGAACTCGTCTCCATGCAGGATCAGGTATTTCTTGCCGTCCGCGCCGTCATGCATCATGCGCTCGGCGACTTCGATACCGCCGAAATGCATGCCGGGGAAGTCGCGCAGGAATTCGTCGTGATTGCCCGGGATATAGACGATCCGCGTGCCCTTGCGGGCCTTGCGCAGCAGCTTCTGCACGACGTCGTTGCAGACCTGCGGCCAGTACCAGCTGCGCTTCAGTCGCCAGCCGTCGACGATGTCGCCGACGAGGAATATCGTATCGGCGTCGTGGTAGCGGAGAAAATCGAGGAGGAAGTCCGCCTTCGCCGCCTTCGAGCCGAGATGCACATCGGAAATGAACAGAGTACGGAAGTGTCGAGTATCCATATTGTCTTTCACAAGCATCTTGCCTGCGTCCTATCGTTCATCTCGCCTTCCAAAATCAGACTCGTGTTTCAGGAAGATGACAGATGCGCGAATTGGCGCATCGCAGCGCTCACGAGTTTTCCGCCCGGATGCGAATTTCTGACTGTCCCTTCCAGCCGATTGATGTATGGAGAAGTCTTCAAAAGATGTGAGTGCGGCAGCGGAGACGGCAATGGATCATCAGGAAAAATCCAAGACGGAGAAGAACGAGACAGGCGGAAACCTCGACGAACAGGCGCTTTTCTTCCATCGTTATCCCCGTCCCGGCAAACTTGAAATCCAGGCGATCAAGCCGCTCGGCAACCAGCGCGACCTGGCACTCGCCTATTCGCCCGGCGTCGCAGCACCTTGCCTTGCCATCCGTGACAATCCGGAGACGGCGGCCGATTATACCTCGCGCGCCAATCTCGTCGCCGTCATCTCCAACGGCACAGCGGTTCTCGGCCTCGGCAACATCGGCCCGCTCGCCTCCAAGCCCGTCATGGAAGGCAAGGCCGTTCTCTTCAAGAAGTTTGCAGGCATCGACGTCTTCGACGTCGAAATCGAGGCCCCCACCGTCGACCAGATGGTCTCCACCATCGCCTCGCTGGAGCCGACCTTCGGCGGCATCAATCTCGAGGACATCAAGGCGCCGGAATGCTTCGAGGTCGAGCGCCAGCTTCGCGGGAAGATGAAGATCCCGGTCTTCCATGACGACCAGCACGGCACGGCCATCATCGTCGCCGCCGCGATCCTTAACGGACTGGAACTTGCCGGCAAGAAGATCGAGGATGTGAAGATCGTCGCCTCCGGCGCGGGTGCCGCAGCACTCGCCTGCCTCAACCTCCTGGTGACGCTCGGCGCGAAGCGCGAAAACATCTGGGTCCACGATATCGAAGGCCTCGTCTATGAAGGCCGCACCGAACTGATGGACGAATGGAAGGCTGTCTATGCACAGAAAAGTAAGATGCGTACGCTCGCCGACAATATCGGCGGCGCCGATGTTTTCCTTGGCCTTTCGGCTGCCGGTGTCCTGAAGCCCGACCTCCTGTCACAGATGGCGGACAAGCCGCTCATCATGGCTCTCGCCAATCCGACCCCTGAAATCATGCCAGACCTCGCGCGCGCCGCCCGCCCGGACGCAATGATCTGCACCGGCCGCTCGGACTTCCCGAACCAGGTGAACAACGTCCTCTGCTTCCCCTATATCTTCCGCGGCGCGCTCGATTGCGGCGCCACCGCCATCAACGAAGAAATGAAGATGGCGGCCGTCAAGGCCATCGCGGGGCTTGCCCGCGAGGAAGTGTCGGACGTCGCGGCCCGCGCCTATTCCGGCGAGACGCCTGTCTTCGGTCCGAATTACCTCATTCCTTCGCCCTTCGATCCGCGTCTCATCCTGCGCATCGCCCCGGCTGTCGCCAAAGCCGCCGCCGAGACGGGCGTCGCGTCGCGGCCGATTGCCGATTTCGACGCCTATCTCGATCAGTTGAACCGCTTCGTTTGGCGTTCGGGCTTCGTCATGAAGCCGATCTTTACCAGCGCCAAGCTTTCTGAGAAGAAACGCGTCATCTTCGCGGAGGGAGAAGACGAGCGCGTCCTGCGCGCGGCTCAGGTTCTGCTGGAGGAAAAGACCGGCGAGCCGATTCTGATCGGCCGCCCCTCGGTCATCGAGGCTCGCCTCAAGCGGTTCGGCATCCGCATTCGCCCGAACATCGATTTCGCCGTGGTGAATCCCGAAGACGACCCGCGCTACCGCGACTATGTCGAAGACTACTTCGCCCTCGTCGGCCGCGCCGGCATCAATCCGGAAGCCGCCCGCACGATCGTGCGCACTAACAACACGGTTATCGGCGCCTTGTCGGTGAAGCGCGGCGAGGCGGATGCCCTCATCTGCGGCGTGGAAGGCCGCTTCGACCGCCACCTGAAAGACGTCGGCCAAATCATCGGCAAGCGGCCAGGTGCCTGCACCTTCGCCGGTCTCAGCCTATTGATCACCCAGAAAGGGCCGGTCTTCTTCGCCGATACCTTCGTGAACTACAATCCGACACATGAGGAAATCGCCGAGATCGCCGTTCTCGCGGCCCAGGAGGTTCGCCGCTTCGGCATTACGCCGAAGGCCGCGCTGATCTGCCATTCGAATTTCGGCTCCCGAAACTCCGAGAGTGCACGCAAGATGCGCGATGCCCTGCAGCTCGTGCGCGAACAAGCCCCCGATCTGGAGGTCGATGGTGAAATGCAAGCCGGTTCTGCACTGTCGGAAGCGCTGCGCAAGCGCGCCATGCCGGATAGTTCGCTTGCCGGCGAAGCCAACCTATTGCTTTTCCCGAACCTCGATGCCGCCAACATCTCGCTCGGCCTCGTCCGCACCATGATGGATGCGCTCCATGTCGGCCCGATTCTGCTGGGGACCGCACAGCCTGCGCATATCCTGTCGACTTCGGTCACCTCGCGCGGCGTGGTCAACATGGCCGCGCTTGCCGTCGTCGAGGCTTCTCAGCCGGCGTAAGTTGTCGCAAAATGCGAAAATGCGTTACAATTGCGTCGCCAGCTTGTTAACGGAAGCAGGTTAGAAAGCCGGGATGCGGCGAATGTCACGCCGTGCTCTGGCCTGACCTTGCTGCGGGATGATGCCGTGAAACGCCGAAACCTGACCCTTGCGATCCTGCTTGCCTTGGCCGCGCCTGCTGCCGCGCAGACGCATGCGATCTGCGACGACCTGCGCGGCCGCATCGCCGATCTGCCCCATGTCATCGGCAACGGCCCCGAAGTCCGCCAATATGCGAGCGCGATCGCCGAGCAGAATCTCGAGCTTCGTAAAGTCCGCAACGACCTTCGCGGCTACGGCTGCTCGATGGACAGCATGGTCGTGATCGGCGGCGAGAATGCGGATTATTGCAGCGAGCTGCAGCAGTCCGAGGCGCGCATGGTCGACAACATTCGATACCTGCAGGAGCGGCGCAACGAACTGCGCAATCAGGGCGGCGCCGATTATCGCGTGCGCCGCGAGCTGATGGCGGCGCTCGAAGACAACGGCTGCAACGACGAACTCGACTATGCGCCGGATCCGCAGGCCTATGCGCCGGCACCAAGTCCCGAAGAACAGGCGATGCGGAGCGATACCTTCATTCCGCTTGGAGAAGGCGAACACGGCGACATGCAATATGGCGTGCCGCGCGGCGAGCTCATGTCGCATGTCAGCACCATGTGCGTGCGCACCTGCGACGGCGGCTTCTTCCCGATCACCACGAATGCAACATCGATCGATTTCAACCGCGACGCAGCGACGTGTTCGAAAATGTGCCCCGGTATCGAGACGGAGCTTTTCTATCAAGACATCTCGAATACCGAAGCCGCAAACATGATCTCGGCCTCGACCGGTGCGCCCTACAGCGCCATGCAGAATGCCTTTGCCTACAAGAACCGCGCGCCCGGCCAAAAGTCCTCCTGTTTCTGCAATCTCTCTGCCTATTACGAGAACATGCGCAAGAATCAGGCGATCAGCGAACCGCCGAGGAAAGGCTCGATCACCAGTATCAAGACGAAGCCGCCATCGGGCGCCGCGTCCACACCTGCCCCGCAGCCGCAGGTGCCGGACCGCCCTTATGACCCGGCGAATAGCAAAGTCCGCCAGGTCGGTCCGCAGTTTCTCGCCGGCGATCAGGGCGCGATCGATCTCAAGAACCCCGCAACGCCCGGACCGCAGCCGCAGCAGAACTGACGCGTTACTGGCTTCCCCATCGGTCGGAGAAGACCAGTTCTTCCAGCGGCAGGCGCTGTCGCCAGCCTTTCACGGCCAGTTCCGGCGCGGTGTAAAGCTGATCGACATAACCGAGGCAAAGCCAGGCGACGATCTCGATCCGCTCCGGAATGCCGAGCAGTTCCCGAATATCCGCATCGTGGAAGATGCTGACCCAGCCGACCCCGATGCCTTCGGCCCGGGCCGCAAGCCACAGGTTCTGCACGGCGCAGACGGTCGAATAGACATCCGTACGCGGATTGTGGGTGCGGCCGATGACCACCGGCCCTGCCCTGTCCGGATCGCAGGTGACGCAGATGCTGAGCGGTGCCTTGCGGATGCCTTCGAGCTTCAGGCTTCTGTACATATCCCGCCGCTCCTCTTCAAACATCTCGGCCGCTTCCTTGTTGGCGCGCGAAAACGCCTGCCACGCGGCCTGGCGCACCTTCGGATCGCGGATCACGATGAAATTCCAGGGCTGCATGAAACCGACCGACGGCGCGGCATGCGCTGCCCCAAGCAGCCGCGACACCAGATCGTCGGGCAGAGGATCGGGCAGAAACTGGTCGCGCACGTCGCGGCGCGTTTCGATGGCTCTATAGACCGAGGCCCGGTCGTGTTCGGAGAACTCGCCGGCCGGCACCAGCGCGCGGGCGAAAGGATCAAGTTGCATCGTTAAATCCCCAACAATGCTTGAGCACCCGCACCGCAGCGCGGGAAGCGTCAAAAACCTCGCCGCCGTCCGCGCGGTTCGGTCTATCTTGCCAGGCCGGTCTTCTGACTTGGCGTCACCCGCTTTCTGCGGCCTTCCCGGCAGATGCCAGTGGCCATTGTTGCAGCAAGCGTCAGCCTCACAGCGTTGGGCACGTTCCGGTCCTTCACCGGATTCCCGATTCTCCTGCTGGATGCAGGCACCTGACGGCAGTCTCTATCTCCTGAGTCGGCGCCTCGTTCAAGCCTCCGGGAAGTAACGCACATAGGCAAATTCGTCACCATCCGGTGACCAGCAGGGTACATTGATCGTGCCCTGCCCACCGAAGAGCTCGAACAGCGTAGTCAGGTTGTCGCCGTCTATGTCCATCAGCCGCAGCCGCACATCAAGGTCGCGCGGATGATCGAAGACGTCCGGATCGTAAGAAAGGATCAGCACCTTGTCGTTCTTCGGTGAAGGATGCGCAAACCAGTTGCCGTAATTGTCGTGCGTCACCTGCTCCAGGCCGGTTCGATCCGGATGGATGCGCCAGATCTGCATGAGACCGGTGCGGCTGGAGTTGAAGTAGATCCATTTCCCGTCGGCCGAATAATCCGGCCCGTCGTTTCGCCCCTCGCCATGCGTCAGCCGCTTTTCGGGGCCACCATCGACGGAAATCGTATAAATGTCGAAGACGTCGTCGCGAATGCCGCAATAGGCGAGCTCCTTCCCGTTCGGCGACCAGCCGTGCCAATAAGAGGGCAGATTGTCGGTAATCAGCCGCGGCGTCCCGCCAGCCGCCGGCAGAATATAGATCGCCGACTTGCCGAATTCCGTCTTGTCCGAAATGACGATTTGTGTCCCGTCCGGCGAAATGCCGTGATCGTTATTGCACTGCGTCGCAAAATCCGTATCGACCTGCTGGAGGCCGCCGGAGCCGTCCGGCCGCAGCCGGTAAAGCAACCCGTCGCCATTCAACAGCATATAGGCGCCATCGGGCGAAAAATTCGGCGCCTCGATCAGCTTTTCCGTCTGGACGACAATCCGGCTTTCCCCGGTGCGGATATTATAGATCTCGACCGAACTGCGCATGCATCCTCCCAGATTTTGGGTTACCGGTCGCGGAACCGGTTGGTGATCGGGTAGCGGCGATCGCGCCCAAAGTTCTTTTTGGTGATCTTCACGCCCGGAGCCGACTGCCGGCGCTTGTATTCGGCGAGATAGAGCAGATGCTCGACGCGGTGGACGGTCGCCACATCATGCCCACGCGCGAGGATCTCCTCGACCGCCATCTCCTTCTCGACGAGGCATTCGAGGATGTCGTCGAGCACCGGATAAGGCGGTAGCGAATCCTGGTCCGTCTGGTCCGGGCGAAGCTCGGCGGACGGCGCCTTGTCGATGATGTTCTGCGGGATCACCTCGCCGGACGGCCCCAGCGCTTCCGGCGGCACATGACCATTGCGCCAGCGCGACAGCGCATAGACCTGCATTTTGTAGAGGTCTTTGATCGGATTGAAGCCGCCGTTCATGTCGCCGTAGAGCGTCGCATATCCAACCGACATTTCCGACTTGTTGCCGGTCGTGACCACCATGGAACCGAACTTGTTGGAAATCGCCATCAGGATCGTGCCGCGCGCCCGGCTCTGCAAGTTCTCCTCGGTAATGCCGCTATCGGTTCCTTCGAACAGCGGCGAGAGCGCCGAGGTGAAGCCCTTCACCGGCTCCTCGATCGGCACGATGTCGTAGCGGCATCCGAGCGCCTTGGCGCAGTCGGCCGCATCCTTCAGCGAATCGGTTGACGTGTAGCGATATGGCAGCATCACCGTTCGGACGCGCTCCTCGCCGAGCGCATCGACGGCGATCGCCGCGCAGATCGCCGAGTCGATGCCGCCGGAAAGGCCGAGGACGACATTCTTGAAGCCGTTCTTATTCACATAATCGCGGAAACCGACCAGGCAGGCGCGATAGTCGGCCTCGTCGGGCTCGGGAATACGTGACATCGGGCCTTCGCTACAGCGCCAGCCGTTTTCGCCGCGCTTCCAGGTCGTCACCGCCAGCGCGGTTTCGAACTGGCTCATCTGGAAGGCCAGCGATTTGTCGCCATTGAAGGCGAAACTCGCACCGTCGAAGACGAGTTCGTCCTGCCCGCCGAGCTGATTGGCGAAGATTAGCGGCAGGCCGGTTTCGATCACCTGCTTGAGCGCCACCTGATGGCGCACGTCGACCTTGCCGCGATAATAGGGTGAACCGTTCGGCACCAGCAGGATTTCGGCGCCACTTTCGGCGAGTGTCTCGCAGACGCCGAGATCGTTCCAGATCTCTTCGCAGATCGGCACGCCGATCCGCACGCCGCGGAAATTCACCGGCCCCGGCATCGATCCTTCGGAAAAGACGCGCTTCTCGTCGAACTCGCCGTAGTTCGGCAGGTCGATCTTGTCACGCAGCACCAGGATCTGGCCGCCGTCGAGAACTGCAACCGAGTTATGCCGCCCCGTCTTTCCCTGCCGCGGGAAGCCGACGATGACGCCGGGGCCGCCGTCTGCGGTATCGGCCGCGAGGTCCTCGACCGCCTTCAGGCAGGCCCTCAGAAAGGCCGGTTTCAGCACGAGGTCTTCCGGCGGATAACCGGAAATGAAAAGCTCCGTCAGAAGCAGCAGATCCGCGCCTTGGCGGGCCGCATCGGCGCGTGCCTCACGAGCTTTGGCGAGGTTTCCGGCGACATCGCCGACTGTCGGGTTCAACTGGGCAACGGCAATCTGGAGCGTATTCAAAGGAGCGTTTTCCTGTGTCATGTCATCCATTTAGCGCGGGCCGCCCGCCGCTTCAATTGCCCGCGCCATGAAAAGCCGCGGGGTCTGCCGGGCGAAAAACTCAAACCATAGGGAAAAGCCGGGAAACCGAAAGGTTCATCTAGCGTTCATGACAGGCATGTGACACTTCGGTGAAGATTTTATGACGTCGGAGTATGCCGTTGATTGCGTTGATAATGAAGTCCGTACCGGCCAGAAAAGCAGCACTGCTTTCCGCCGGTTTCGGGTCGAGTGTTCAGTCTCCGGCAGCGCGCGCGGCAATCGGCATCGTATTTTCGTTTTCTCTCGCTTTCCTCAGCGTTATCACCGTCGAGTGGATTGCGCGCGGCACGTTGACCGATGTCGGCGAGTTCCTGACATCGACGGTTAGGCCCGGCATGACGACCGTCGCCATGCTGACGATCGTGATGTTGACCCTCGATGCCGTATTTGGACGGCGCTACCAATCGGCATTGGTATTGATCCCGCTTTTCCTGATCCCGGCCTTTGTCTCCAATCAGAAGCAGCACTTTCTCTCCGACCCCTTCTATCCGTCCGACGTACTCTTTACCCGTCAGATCATGGAGCTGCTGCCGGTCATGGTGCGAGACAGCCCGTGGACCGCCACAGCACTTCTCGTCGGCATCGTGCTTTCCACCGCAGGCATCGTTTTCGCATGGCGTTATGCCTGGCAGAACTTCCCGAAACTCTCTCGCCAGGCGCGCCTGCGCCACCTCTGCCTCGGGTTGCCGGTGCTAACGGCCTTCGCGTCGCTCATGGACTATTCGCAATATTCCTACATTCGCGACCGCCTGCAGGTGGTACCGATGATGTGGGACCAGAAGGAGAACTACCGCAGCAACGGCTTCATACTGGCCTTCCTCTTCAACATCCCGATGGCCGATGTCGCAGCGCCCGCCGGTCTCAACGCCGATGCGCTCGACGCGATCCCCTCGCGCAACTACGGCTATCTAACCGGCCCGGAAGAAAAGCCGGACATCATCATGCTGATGAGCGAGTCCTTTTGGGATCCGATGAGGTTGAAAAACCTCTCATTCAGCGCCGATCCGATGCCGAACGTCCGCGCCGCGCAGTCCGGCTACGTCTTCTCGCCGGAATTCGGCGGCATGACCGCCAATGTCGAATTCGAGGCACTGACCGGCTTCTCGAATGCCTTCCTGCCTTATGGCAGCATTCCTTACCAGCAATATGTCCGCAGCGACGTGCCCTCGCTTGCCACCTTCTTCCGCGGCGAAGGCTATATCGCCCGCGCCCTGCACCCCTTCAGCGGCTGGTTCTGGAACCGAAACCAGGTCTACAAGGATTTCGGTTTCGAGGAGTTCCGGACCGAAGAAACGATGCCGCCGATGGAAAAGCGCGGCATCTTTGCCTCCGACGATTCCCTGATGAAGGAGATCATGCGCGAGGGCGACGGCCTCGATAAGCCGTTCTTCTTCTTCGCTGTCACCTTGCAGGGACATGGTCCCTACGAGCCGTATCGCTATGCACGCAACACGATCGGCATCCGCGGCAACATTCCGGAGGCCGACCGTGCGACGCTTGCGACCTATACGCAGGGCGTGAAGGAAGCTGACGACAGTCTCAAGATGCTGATGGATTGGGCCTCGAAGCGCGAGCGCGAAACGATCATCGTACTCTGGGGCGATCACCTGCCGCCGCTCGGCAACGTCTATATGAGCGCCGGCTACATGGCGGACCAGGTCGCGACCCGCAGGGCGCCGCTCGACGTGATGAAGCGCGAGCATGAAACGCCGCTGGTCATCTGGTCGAACAAGAAAGGCGTGAAGGAGAACGTCGGTACGATCAGCCCGTCGCTGATCTCCTACAACCTCCTCAAGTTCGCCGGTTTCGAGCATCCCTTCTACACCGGCTTCCTCGGCCGCGTGCAGAAGAAATACGACATCATCGACCGTTACCAACTGGCGGCGCGCAACAACAAGGCGACGCCGGACTGGGTGCGCGACCGGAAAAAGCTCGATCCTCTTGTGCGTGATTACGGCTACCTGCAGCACGACATCATGTTCGGCAAGGCGCGGACGCTAGAGCGCTTTTTCCCAAAGCACGACCTGTTTGCCGAGGGCTACCAGGGCCATTGAGGGCAGTCAGCGGCTGCGGATACGCGCCGCCGCGCATGGCCGCTCCATGGAAGACGAAGCCCGTGACGTCCTCCGCACGGCGCTGGCCGTCGTCAAGCGTCAGCTCACCGAATATGGACATCGTTGACTGGCTCGTGAGGCACTCTTCATCGGTGTTCACGACGGCGGTTACGGAAGCCGAAATCCTTTACGGGCTGCGCATTCTTGCCGAGGAGCGCCGCCGCCAGGAGCTCGAGGCCGCTATCCTGCCGATTTTGCGCGAAGATATCGGCGGGCGTGTCCTGCCCTTCGATCGGGGCGCATCAGATGTCTATGCGACCATTGCCACGAACCGTCGCAAGCCGGCCGACCGATCAGCCAATTCGACCAGATCGCAGCCATTGCCATCTCACGTGGGGCGTCACTTGCAACCCGCAACATGACCGACTTCGACGGAATTGGCCTTGATGTTATCAATCCCTGGAGGATTCGGTGATGGTGGCAAAGGCGCAAGCTGAGCGCACCATCGCTGACGAAGCAGATCTTCCGCCCGTGGTGCCAAATATCGGAGCCAGTCATGTATAGTATCTCGAATTTCGTTCACCTGCATTTCGACAGGCCGACCGAGGAACTCGGCGACATCGAAAAACGCGTCCTCAGGAGGACACACGAACGCAAGGTCATCTCGACCGACGTCAACGAAGCCTTTGCCGCCGAGGCGAGTTTCGGAGCGCGCGTCGCTGACGGTATCGCAAGGGTCGGCGGCTCCTGGTCCTTCATCATCGCCTTCCTCGCTTTCCTCGCGATCTGGGCAGTAATCAACACGATTGTCCTCGCGACGCGCGCCTTCGACCCCTACCCCTTCGTCTTCCTGAACCTGATCCTCTCTATGCTCGCCGCAATCCAGGCGCCGATCATCATGATGTCGCAGAACCGGCAGGCCGAGCGCGACCGCTTCGAAGCAGCCAAGGATTATGAAGTAAATCTCAAGGCCGAGCTCGAGGTCCTGTCGCTGCACCAGAAAATCGACATTCACGTCGTGACCGAACTCGCTGCACTGCGCGAAGAGGTCGGGCGCCTGAACGCTTCGCTGGCCGCGAAAGGGGCTTAAACACCTTTGGCGTATTGCGGCGCGCCATCGTTGATCTCATAGAAATCGCCCTTGTCGGCACAGTAGATATGATAGCCGAAGGAAAGCCTGCTCGGCAGGTTGAAGGCGCCGGCCATCACGGAAACTTCTGGCGATCCCTTCCGCTGCCAGAAGAGCGCCGAGCCGCAGTTTGCGCAGAAGCCGCGCTCCGCAGTCTCGCTCGACCGGTACCAGCGGATCGAGCTCTTGCCCTCGACCGTCAGGCTATCCAGGGAGACGTCGCAAGACGCGTAGTAGAACCCCGTCTGCCGTCGGCACTGCGAGCAATGACATGCGACGACCGGACCGGGCTTGCTCTTGCTCGTAAACCTCACCGCCCCGCAGGCGCAGCCGCCCGTATAATCCTTCGTCATTCGGACCCCCGTTCTCGATGGACTGCGAGATTGGCCGCTTGCCTGGGGCTGCGTCAAATCCAATTCCTTGAAGCAGAGCGTCAGAAATTTTGATGCCGAGATCCTTGAAATGCCACGACCAGCAATCTGTGCACGTTCAATAAAGAAAGCCCGGCGCTGGGCCGGGCTCTCGATTTCAGTCTTTCGGGTAGATCAGCCGTTGACGGCCATGCGCTTCTCGTCGCGGCCACCCTTCATGCGCTCGGCGAGCAGGAAGGCAAGCTCGAGCGCCTGGTCGGCATTGAGGCGCGGATCGCAATGCGTGTGATAACGGTCCTGCAGATCCTCGGCGGAAACAGCGCGGGCGCCGCCCGTGCATTCCGTCACGTCCTTGCCGGTCATCTCGATATGAATGCCGCCCGGATGGGTGCCTTCGGCGCGGTGGATCTGGAAGAAGCTTTCAACTTCCGACAGGATGCGTTCGAACGGACGCGTCTTGTAGTTGTTGAGCGTGATCGTATTGCCGTGCATCGGATCGCAGGACCAGACGACCTTGCGGCCTTCGCGCTCGACCGCACGGATGAGGCGCGGCAGGTGGTCGGCGACTTTTTCGTGACCGAAACGGCAGATCAGCGTCAGGCGGCCGGCTTCGTTTGCCGGGTTCAGGATGTCGATAAGGCTCAAGAGATCGTCCGCCTGCAGAGACGGACCGCACTTCAGGCCGATCGGGTTCTTGATGCCGCGGCAGTATTCGACATGCGCGTGATCGGCCTGGCGCGTGCGGTCGCCAATCCAGATCATGTGGCCAGAGGTCGCGTACCAGTCGCCGGAAGTAGAATCGACGCGCGTCAGCGCTTCTTCGTAGCCGAGCAGCAGCGCCTCGTGGCTGGTGAAGAAGTCCGTCTCGCGCAGGCTCGGATGGTTCTCGGACGTGATGCCGATCGCCTTCATGAAGTCCATGGTTTCGCTGATCCGGTCGGCAAGTTTGCGGTAGCGCTCGCCCTGCGGGCTGTCCTTGACGAAGCCGAGCATCCACTGGTGCACATTCTCGAGATTGGCATAACCGCCCATCGCGAAGGCGCGCAGAAGGTTCAGCGTCGCGGCCGACTGGCGGTAAGCCATGGCCTGGCGTTCCGGATTCGGATTGCGCGCTTCCTCGGTGAATTCGATGCCGTTGATGATATCGCCACGGTAGCTCGGCAGCGAGACGCCGTTCTGCGATTCGATGCCCGAAGAGCGCGGCTTGGCGAACTGGCCGGCAATACGGCCCACCTTGACGACCGGCAGTTGTGCGCCGAACGTCAGCACGACGGCCATCTGCAGGAAGGCGCGGAAGAAGTCGCGGATCGTGTCGGCGCCATGCTCGGCGAAGCTCTCGGCGCAGTCCCCGCCCTGCAGCAGAAAACCGTTGCCTTCGGAGACATTGGCGAGATGCTTCTTCAAACGGCGCGCCTCGCCCGCAAAGACGAGCGGCGGATAGCTAGCGAGCTGGGCTTCCGTTGCCGCCAAAGCGGCCTGGTCCGGATAATCCGGGACCTGCTGGATCGGCTTTTGCCTCCAACTGCTCGGGGTCCAAGTCTCTGCCATTTTAGTCACCTTTGTCTCGCCGGGATCACTGCCCGGCGCCTGTCGTCCACAATAACGGCGGCTTATAAACCTTTAGCATCCGCTTGCCTAGCGCCGTTCGACACGTTCTGAGCGGGTCGCGAAGCCTGCCGCGCTTATAAGGGAAGCCTCTGATGCGCCTTCAATCCCGCCCTCCGATTTACGCTAAATATACCATGAATTTTGGGGGGTAATTTAGCTATCTGTGTCAAACCCGAACCTGAAACTGCACGCCATGACGGGCGCGCTTTGTCTTCGCCGATGATCGGCCCGATCCTGGGGAATGGTATGAAGAAGCTGGCGCGCCGTTTTTCGGCTGACCGTTCGGGAAACTTTGGAATAATGACAGCATTGCTGGCCGTGCCGGTCCTCGGCGCGGCGGGCATGGCAGTCGATTTTGCCCACGCGCTCAGCCTCAGGACCCAGCTCTATGCGGCAGCGGACGCAGCGGCCGTCGGTTCGGTCTCGGAAAAATCGGATGCCGTGACCGCGGCCATGGCGATGAAAGGCGACGGCAGCATTTCGCTCGGCAAGGCCGATGCACAAAAGCTCTTCTTCGCCCAGATGTCCGGAGAACTTTCGGACATCCCCGTCGACCTCGACATCGATGTCGCGAAGACGACCAACAAGCTGAACTCGACTGTCACCTTCAGTGCCACCGTCCCGACTGCGTTCATGCAGATTCTTGGCAAGAACAGCATTGCAATTTCAGGCACGGCGACCGCGGAATATCAGACCGCTTCGTTCATGGATTTCTACATCCTGCTCGACAACACGCCCTCCATGGGCGTCGGAGCGACGCCAGAGGATGTCGCACTTCTGAGAAATGCGACCAAGAATGGCAACAAGGAGGGCAAGGACAAGGATTGCGCCTTCGCCTGCCATATCGTTTCGGAGAGCGGCGTTGAGGATAAGGAAAGCTATTTCTATCTCGCCCGCAGCATCGGCGCGACCATCCGCATCGACGTCGTCGCCAAGGCGACCGAGGCTCTCATGACGACGGCCAAGAAATCGCAGGTGGCTCCGGCACAGTATCAGATGGCCGCCTACACGTTTGGCAAAAAGTCATCTGACGCCAATCTCTACACCGTTTCGGAATTGACTGACGATCTCACCGCAGTTGGTGAAGCGACGAAGAACATCACGCTGATGAGCATTCCGAGCCACAACACGCCCAACAACCAGACAAGCTATGACAACGTGTTAACTTCAATCGAAAAGAAGATCCCCACGGGCGGCAGCGGAATGACCAAGACGGATCGCGAGAAAATCCTGTTCTTCGTTGCCGATGGCGTCGGAGATAGCATTAAGCCAACTACCTGCACAAAGCGGCTCAATGGCGGCAAACGTTGCATGGAGCCGATCGACACGAGCTACTGCCAAAAGCTCAAGGACAAGAATGTCAAGATCGCCATCCTATATACGACATATCTGCCGCTTCCCGAAAATAGTTTCTATAGAGATTGGATCGCGCCTTTCCAGTCCGAAATTCCGCAGAAGATGAAGGAATGCGCCTCCCCGGGCCTCTATTTCGAAGTGACGCCGACGGAGGGCATTTCGGACGCCATGAATGCCCTCTTCTTGAAGGTCATTCATAGGCCACGGCTGACCGGCTGAGAGCCGCAGTCCGCCAATTGGCTCTGCCTCAAACCCGCTCCCCATCCCGAATTCGATAGCTCGGCACATACATCGTCACGAGCTCTTCCGCCGCCGTCGGGTGCACTGCCATGGTGCGGTCGAAATCCTCCTTGGTGCACCCCGCCTTCAGCGTGATCCCGAGAATCTGCGCCATCTCGCCGGCGTCGTGCCCGAGGATATGGGCGCCGACGACCTTGCGGCTTTCTGCATCGACGATCAGCTTCATCAGCATCTTTTCGGAACGGCCGGAAAGCGTCGCCTTGAGCGGCCGGAACTGCGCCCGGTAGACCTCGAGCTCCCTGTAGCGTTTCGCCGCCTCCTCTTCCGAAAGGCCGACCGTGCCGATCTCGGGCTGGGAGAAGACAGCTGTTGCGATCTGCTCGTGATCCGGCTTCGTCGGATTGTTCTTGTATTCCGTCTCGATGAAGCACATCGCCTCGTGGATCGCGACCGGCGTGAGCTGTACCCTGTCGGTGACATCGCCGAGCGCGTAGATGTTGTCGGCGCTCGTCCGCGAATATTCGTCGACGACGATCGCGCCGCGCTCGTTCGTTTTCACACCTGCCGCCTCAAGCCCAAGCCCGTCGGTATTCGGATCGCGTCCGAGCGCGAGCAACACGGCGCCGGCATTCAGCGTGCCATTATTCAAGGTCTCGACGGCAAGCCCTTGCTCGCCCTTCGACACCATTTCCAGGGTGTCGCGGCACAGGATGCGGATACCCTTGGCAACCATTGCCTCATGCAGGCCGCGGCGCAGATCCTGGTCGAAGCGCGAGAGGATTTCCGCCCCGCGGTAGACCAGCGTCGTCTCGACGCCCAGTCCATGGAAGATATTGGCAAATTCCACCGCAATATAGCCGCCGCCCGCAATCACGATCGCCTTCGGCAGGTCTTCGAGATGGAACGCCTCGTTGGAGGACATGCAAAGCTCGTGCCCCGGAAGGGCCGCATGCGGGTTCGGCCGGCCGCCGGTCGCAATGACGATGGTCTTAGCCGTCACGGTCTCACCGGTCTTCACCAGCCGGATCGTATGCGCATCGACAAGCTCGGCGCGCGTCTCGAGGATTTCCGCATTCGCGCCGGAAAGCCCCTTCTTATAGAGCCCCTCCAGCCGCGCGATTTCGGCGTCCTTGGCAGCGATCAGCTTCTTCCAGTCGAAAGAGCTTTCCCCGACCGTCCAGCCGAAGCCGGCGGCATCCTCGAAATGCTCCTGATATTGCGACGCATAGACGAACAACTTCTTGGGCACGCAGCCGCGGATGACGCAGGTGCCGCCGTAGCGGTATTCCTCTGCAATCGCGACCTTCTTGCCGAGCGACGCGGCAACGCGCGCGCTTCTCACGCCCCCCGAACCGCCGCCGATGACGAAGAGGTCGTAATCATAGGAAGACATGGACGGGTGCTCCGTTAGGAATCGGCAGGAATGGTTCGACGGATATAGTATCTGTGCCTGCAAAAACAAAAGCCCGGACGATGCCGGGCTCTTGCGATCACATCAGCCGTGTCAGGGCTTTGCAGCAGGAGCAGGCGCACCTGCCGGCTTGTCGCCAGCCGGCGGAGTTTCCGGCACAGGCTCTACCTTGATGACCTTGCTGAGTTCCGTATTGGCATTCTTCTGGAGATCGCGGGCAATGCCCTGCGCCCAGATATCGGCTGCCCTGTTTGTTTCCCGCGAAGCGATGGGGCCGTCCTTCAGAAGCTTCTTGCCGACCGGCGAGTTGTAGAAGTCGGCGATGGCCTTCAGCTCTTCGACCGTGAATGCCTTCGCATAGTTCGCTGCCGCTTCCTTCTCGAGATCGGAGCGGCGCGGTGCGAGCGCCAGAGCCTGCGCGTCGACCGTGGCGCTGATCACGTCTTCGTAGTTCGGCGAATCCTGAATGAGGCCGGCCTTCAGGCGTTCGGCGAGGCCGGGCAGGATATTGTCGAACTGCGCCGTTGCGCCGATGGCGGCAACGGCTGCACGCGCGGCCTTCAACTGCTCGTCTGAAATTTCCTGCGCCTGCGCAGCTGAGCCGAAAGCGATGCCGGAGAGAATAACCGTCGCGGCGGCAAAACGGCCAAGACCTGCAAATTTCTTCATGAGTTTCTGTGCTCCTGTTATCTGTTCGCCTGCAGCGTGCGCGCACCCGCTGGACCCGCGATGATCGCAAGTGACGCCATATTGAGAAAAAGCCCGTGCTCAACGACGCCGGGTATCGAATTCAGCTCGCTCGAAAGCGCGTCTGCATCAGGAATGCGGCCAAAAGATGCGTCGATGATGTAGTGGCCGCCGTCCGTGGTAAATTCTCCGTCACCGGATTGGCGAAGTGTCAGGCTGCCGGTCAGACTGAGCCTGGCAGCCTTCCTTTCGATCGCGATCCGTGTGGAAACGAGACCGAATGGACTGACTTCGATCGGCAGCGGAAACCGGCCGAGCGTCTCGACCAGCTTGCTCTCGTCGGCAATCACGATCACGCGGTCTGAAGCCGCCGCGACGATCTTTTCGCGCAGCAACGCCCCGCCGCCGCCCTTGACCAGGCGCAGGCTCGCATCGATTTCGTCGGCGCCGTCGACCGTCAGGTCGAGTTCCGGGAGTTCATCGAGAGATTTCAGCGGTACGCCGAGCTCGACGCAAAGCCGCGCCGTGCGCTCCGACGTCGGAACACCCTCGACCCTGAAGCCACCGGCAACCTTCTCCGCTAGCAGGCGAACGAACTCCTCTGCCGTACTTCCCGTCCCGATCCCGAGGCGCATTCCGCTCTCGACGTGGGTAAGAGCCGCCTCGGCGGCCTTGATCTTCATTTCGCGGGCGTCCATGCGCCGCCTACTCCGGTTGTTTCGTTGGATGTGCTGTTTACACGGCTCGTATGGCAAACGAAAGCCAAAATAATAGCAGGAAACCGAAATGCGAAAGCATCGCGCTGCGGCGTTACGGCCATAGTCTTGGCGTTGCTTTTTCAATGCCCATCACCTACTCCGGGAAGACCGGATTTCATGAAGAGGCAATTTCCTTGACCCCTGCTCTTGTCGTATTCGATCTCGACGGCACGCTGCTCGATACCCACGCCGATCTCGTCGAGAGCCTGAATCTCACGATCGCCGCGCTCGATCTCGCGCCCGTGACTTATGCCGATCTGACCCATCTCGTGGGCCACGGTGCCAAGGTGATGATCGAGCGCGCCTGCACGCTGCGCGGCCACCCGCTTTCGGAAACCGAGCTGCCGCCGCTGCTGGAACGCTTCATCGCCCATTACACCGATACGATGCCCGGTCATACACAGCCATATCCCGGCCTGATCGCTGCCATGGATACTTTAAAAATCAAGGGATACAAGCTCGCCGTCTGCACCAACAAGCTGGAATCGCTGACGCTGACGCTTCTGCGAAAACTCCACCTCACCGGTTATTTCGACGCCATCACCGGCGGCGACACCTTTCCGGTCCGCAAACCCGATGCGCAGCACCTGACCGGCACGATCGAACGCGCCGGCGGCATACTGGCACGCAGCATCATGATCGGCGACAGCCTCAACGACATCGCCGTCGCTAGAAACGCCAACGTCCCATCGATCGCCGTCCCCTTCGGCTATTCCGACGTGCCGGTCGAAACGCTGCGCCCGGACCGGATCATCCTGCATTATGACGAACTGACGCCCGAACTCGTCGAAACCGTCATCCGCGATTTTGCGCGCTCGAACGCGGTGGCTGCTTCTCGCTGAAATTCCCGATCAAGCGCGCGGCAAACTCATTTGGACCGCGGCTCCAATATATCGCGAATTATTCGAACTTCCTCTCGCTCGCGCTCTCAAATATGAATGCCTTTGACACGTTGCTTGCAGGACGGTCAACGACCCGGAGCCGGGTCAGCCAGTATAGTGGCGTTTGGATCGCGATGTCGGTGGCAATGGCGAGAAAGGTTCACGCAACGCAATGAGGAATGGGCCAGGTAGCATATCCTTGGGTTCGGAAAATGTAGAATTATCCCAAGTCACGGTTAGGTTTTCCGGCGCCGCGCCGCGCAATACTTCGTCGACCAAAACGTCGAAACGCGCATAGTCAGTCAAGAAACCAGTGATATCCCCAAGGGTCTTCCGCATATCGGGAAAATGGGCTAGCGTCTTTTGGTGCCGCTCTCGCACGACTGGATCAAGAACGACCTCGTAGCTGGAAATTCTGCCAATAATCACTACGTCGGCGAATTCAACATCGTGAAGGTCGATGGCGGCTTGCATCATACATGCGCTGGCTGATCCGCCCGTAAGCATTGCGCCAAGATTCAGGAATGCAATAGGCCAAAAGCCCCGCGTCCTCATCCTCCGCTTCGCAATCACCGCAGCCCTGCTCTCGGATCCGGCACTAGCATTTGCGCTGGCGGCGATCCCGAAGACCGCCGCCCCCATTTCGGATCGAAAACAATCAGATCTGAGCGTCCCGCGCCTTCGTCGTCGCCTCGAATGCCTTCTCGACATAGGCATCGCGGCCATAGACATCGTCGAAATATTCCACGACGCCGTCCTTGTTCGGCCATGCCGTGAAGTAGGACACGTAGACCGGAATTTTCTGCGGAACCGAGACCGCCTTGTTCTCGCCAGCAGCGATCTGCCTTGCCACATCGGCGACGCTCGCGTTGAGCACGGCCGCAGCCATCGCGCGCGGATCGGCAAGACGCACGCAGCCATGGCTCAGCGCCCGCATGTCGCGCTTGAAGAAGCTCTTCGACGGCGTGTCGTGCATGTAGATCGCATGGCTGTTCGGGAACAGTATCTTCAATTCGCCCAAGGCATTGTCGCCGCTCGGCGGTTGGCGCACGGAGACATTGGAGGTCGAACCGTACCAATCGACACTGGAAGACGGAACCGCATGGCCGTTGATTGCCACTTCATAGCCGAGGCGGTCGAGATAATTCGGGTCGGCGCGCAGCTTCGGCAGCATCTCGTTGATGATGATCGACTGCGGAACGCCCCAGAACGGATTGAACTCGACGGTCTCGATCTCGTCCTGGAAGAAATAGGTCTGGTTGGACTTCTGGCCGACCACGACGCGCATCGACAACTGTTCCTTGTTGTCGTTGTGGTAGTAAACCATAAAGGCCGGCTGGTTGATGAAGACGTAGCGCGAGCCGAGATCTTCCGGCAGCCAGCGCGCCTGCTCCATCGCGACGGTGAGCTTCTCGATCTTCGAAGCGTTGCTGTCGCCGCCGATCATGATGCGGACGGTCGCCTGGCCGATTACGCCGTCCGGCTTCAGATTGTGTTCCTTCTGGAAACCCTCGACCAGCGAAACCAGCTCGGGCGAGTAGACGAAGCCGCCGCTATAGGCGGCGAGCGTTGCCGCATGCTGCGCCTTCAGCGCTTCCGAGCCGTGCTTGCCGATGGCCTTGACGATATTGGCGACTTCCGGCGAGCTGTCGCCCGGGCGCAGCAGCCGATCGAGCGAGATCGTGATGGGCTCGTCGCCAGCCGTCTCGGCCCTGAGCTTGGCGAGTTCCTCCTTGAGTGCTGCGAATTGCGGGCCGTCGGGCGTGCGGCTAGTCAGATAGGCGCCGATATCCGGGCTCATGCGTGCAAGCTTCAGAACCGGACCGAGGTTGACCTGCTTGCGCCTGAAATCGTGGTAGCCCGAAATCTTGTTCGGATCGATGCGTCCGCGCACCGTATCCTGGACATAGGCGAGCACCTTCGAGGAAAGCTGCAGCTCGAACTGCGTAAGAGCGCGGTCGCGGGCGGCCGGATCCGGATTGGCCGGGTCGACGGCCGGCAGGTCGACGGCGTAGTCGGCCGGGTCGAGGCCGACGGAACCGACACCGGAAAGGAAACTCATCGCCGCCTTGGCACGATCGTTGATCTCTGCGCCGGTCAGCCAGACAAAGGGGTTCTTGGAGCTGCCGTAATAGGCTTCGAGAGCCTTTGCGACATTTACGTCGGCGCGAACCTTCGCTTCGGCGAGGAACTGGCGTTCGACGACGACCGGCGCCATGGCCGCTTCACCGGACGCAGACGCGATCGCGCCCGTCACCGTCGGCTCGGCAAACTTGGCGATATTGACGAAGCGCATCGCGTCCGGCTTGTAGGTATAGTAGCGCGGACCGCTGACCTTCGGTAGCGGCATGGCCGGCATTTCGCCGAACTCGCCTGGATTGGCGGGATTGATGATCGGGGTCCGCTCGCGGTGGCCGCGGATCATGTCCATCAGCGTATAAGCATGCGCCGGCGCGGCCATCGCCGCAAATCCGCAGGAAAGTGCCAGTGCGGAGACCGCACCCTTGAAAAACGATGTCATGCTTTTTTCCAGTCCCAGTATCACGCTGTCCTTGGCATGGGCAAAGCCCATTTCAAAATTCATATAGTCTGGCTTTCCCGGTCCATTGGCAGAAACCGGCTCCGAGCGCCAGAAGCACCGGCACGACTTGTGTGACGCCGTCAAAGCGTGCCGCCGGCAAGCAGTTCACACAAAATTATGAAATTATTAGTTAATTTTTTACCGAATTTCGCGCGATTGCCACAGTGGTCAAACGCGCCCTCCGGGCATAAAGTTTCAAGCGTGTCCTAAAAACCACGAAGAACACCTAAAACATGAATAATGCTCTCATATTTCGTCTCCGGCCCGGTTTTCTTGAGGTCCGTTCGGACCTATAAGACCGACCTGAAACGAACGCGCTTCGGCGCACGCGACAGGAAGGCATGGCTATGACCTCGACCCGAACCGAAACAGATACCTTTGGCCCGATCGACGTGGCGGGCGACCGATATTGGGGCGCCCAGGCGCAGCGCTCGCTCGGCAATTTCAAGATCGGTTGGGAAAAGCAGCCGCTGTCGATCGTGCGCGCCCTCGGCATCGTCAAGCAGGCAGCCGCCAGGGTGAACATGGAACTCGGCCAGCTCGATCAGGCAATCGGCAAGGCGATCGTCGACGCCGCTCAAGAAGTCATCGACGGCAAGCTCAACGAGCATTTCCCGCTCGTCGTCTGGCAGACAGGTTCGGGCACGCAGTCGAACATGAACGCCAACGAGGTGATCTCCAATCGGGCGATCGAAATGCTCGGCGGCGTCATGGGGTCCAAGAAGCCGGTGCATCCGAACGACCACGTCAACATGAGCCAGTCTTCGAACGATACATACCCGACGGCCATGCACATCGCCTGCGCCGAGCAGATCGCCCACCACCTGCTACCGGCCCTGAAGCACCTGCATGCGGCCCTCGACATGAAGGTCGTCGAGTTCAACCACATCATCAAAATCGGCCGCACGCATACCCAAGACGCGACGCCGCTGACGCTCGGGCAGGAATTCTCCGGCTATGCGGCACAGGTCGGCTCCGCCATCAAGCGCATCGAGATGACGCTTCCCGGCCTTTGCGAACTGGCGCAGGGCGGCACCGCCGTCGGCACCGGGCTGAACGCGCCGGCCGGCTTTGCGGAAAAGGTGGCGGAGGAGATCGCGAAGATTTCCGATATGCCGTTTGTCACCGCGCCCAACAAGTTCGAGGCGCTTGCCTCGCATGACAGCATGGTTTTCAGCCACGGCGCCATCAATGCCGCAGCAGCCGCCCTCTTCAAGATCGCCAACGACATCCGCTTGCTCGGCTCCGGCCCACGTGCCGGCCTCGGCGAGCTGTCGCTGCCGGAAAACGAACCGGGCTCGTCGATCATGCCGGGCAAGGTCAACCCGACGCAGTGCGAGGCGCTGACGCAGGTCTGCGCCCACGTCTTCGGCAATCACGCCGCCCTCACCTTCGCAGGCAGCCAGGGCCATTTCGAGCTCAACGTCTATAACCCGATGATGGCCTATAATTTCCTGCAGTCCGTCCAGCTTCTCGGCGATGCGGCTATTTCCTTCACTGACAATTGTGTCGTCGGCATCGAGGCCCGCGAAGACAATATCAAGGCCGGCCTGGAGCGTTCGCTGATGCTCGTCACCGCGCTTGCCCCGACGATCGGCTACGACAACGCCGCCAAGATCGCGAAGACGGCGCACAAGAACGGCACGACGTTGAAGGAAGAAGCACTCGCAAGCGGGCTCGTCACCTCTGAACAGTACGACGAGATCGTCCGCCCCGAGCAGATGATCGGCCCGAAATAAACTGGCGCGATCTCGTCCGCCTCCCAAACCTGTCCGGCAGGCGAAAGCTGATGGGCGGTCACCCTGAAACCGGCTGGCCGAAAACAAAAAAGGCTCGCAGAGCTCGATCGCGAGCCTTTCGCCTCGTGATCGGTGTTACGCTCGATTACCAGATCGTCGACAACCTTTCGACGAAGCTGACCGCCACCTAGGTCAGCCGTGATCACGAAGCCGCCGACGACATCGACTTCGACTTCGTGCAGGGCTTCTTCCGCCTGCAGCGTGCGTACTAATCTGATCTGACAGGATTCGCCCGGCTGCGGGCCGGGCGGGTTTCTACTGACGTGCTGCCGGAAGCTCCGGCCGCTTCAAGGAACCGGCATAGAAAACCTCGGCAGGATTAAGCCTTGCAAGGATTTCAGTGTGGAAGGCGCCGGTCAGATAACCGCTGCCTTTGCTGAAGGCGATTGCAGCGCTGCTGACGATGATGAGAGCCATCGCTAACGACAAAAAATGATGATGCTGAGACCTTTGCATCGTCGTATCTCTTTGCTCGGCCTGGTTCGGCGTTCTGCCCGACCCGCTTACTGATATCTGTGCTCGCTGAAGTCCGGTTTAAAGCCCGTATAATCACAGCTGATCATGCATGAACGCCGAATAATCATGCCGCTGTGGTCGTCATTCGATGGGGGCAACGATGCCTGCTTGACGATTGCATTTGCCGTTCGCCCGATTTAGATCGGTTCCAAACTGTGTGATGCCAATCTCAAGAAAGGTCACTTCGATGGCTGACGATCTCTTCCCGCTCGGCAAGGACACCACCCCTTACCGCAAGATCAGCAGCGACCACGTCTCTGTCGACAGCTTCAGGGGACAAGAGATCCTGACGGTAGAACCCGAGGGCATGCGGCTGCTTGCCGAAACTGCCTTTGCCGACATCAACCATCTGCTGCGGCCCGGCCACCTGAAGCAGCTTGCCGCCATCCTCGACGATCCGGAAGCAACCGAAAACGACCGTTTCGTCGCCTACGACCTTCTGAAGAACGCCAATATCGCCGCAAGCGGCATCCTCCCCATGTGCCAGGACACCGGTACTGCGATCATCATGGGCAAGAAGGGCCGCCGGGTGTGGACCGAAGGCGGCGATTACACAGCGCTCGCAGAGGGCGTGATGGACGCCTACGAGAAGAAGAACCTGCGCTATTCGCAACTCGCGCCTCTCAAGATGTTCGAGGAGAAAAACACCAAGAACAACCTGCCTGCCCAGATCGACATTTATGAGGAAGGCACGGATTCCTACGATTTCCTCTTCGTCGCCAAGGGCGGCGGTTCGGCCAACAAGACCTTCCTCTATCAGGGCACGCCGTCGCTTCTGACGCATGACCGCATGATCGACTTCCTCAAGGAAAAGATCCTGACGCTAGGGACGGCAGCCTGCCCCCCCTACCATCTGGCGATCGTCATCGGCGGCACCTCGGCCGAAATGAACCTCAAGACCGTCAAGCTCGCCTCGACACGTTACCTCGACGGCCTGCCGACGGAAGGCTCCGAGAGCGGCCACGCCTTCCGCGATGTCGAGATGGAAAGGGAAATCCACAAGCTGACGCAGCAAATGGGCGTCGGCGCCCAGTTCGGCGGCAAATATTTTTGTCACGATGTGCGCGTCATCCGCCTGCCCCGCCACGGCGCATCGCTGCCGATCGGCCTCGGCGTCTCCTGTTCCGCCGATCGTCAGGCCAAGGGCAAGATCACCCGCGAGGGCATTTTCGTTGAACAGCTGGAAACCGATCCGTCCAAATATATGCCGGAGATCGACGAGACGAAGCTGTCGGAATCGATGGTCCGCATCGACCTCAACCAGTCGATGGCAAACATCCTTGCCGAATTGACCAGGCATCCGGTCAAGACACGCCTGTCGCTGACGGGAACGATCATCGTTGCGCGCGACCTTGCCCATGCGAAAATCCGCGAACGCCTCGAAAAGGGTGAAGGCATGCCGGACTACATGAAGAACCACCCGGTTTATTATGCCGGTCCGGCAAAGACGCCAGCCGGCTACGCCTCGGGCTCCTTCGGCCCGACCACCGCCGGCCGCATGGACAGCTATGTCGACCAGTTCCAGTCTTTCGGCGGCTCGATGGTGATGCTTGCCAAGGGCAACCGTTCCCGCGCCGTGCGCGAAGCCTGCAAGGCGCATGGCGGCTTCTATCTTGGCTCGATCGGCGGTCCGGCCGCCCGCCTGGCGCAGGATTGCATCAAGAAGGTCGACGTCCTGGAATATCCGGAACTCGGCATGGAGGCCGTCTGGAGGATCGAGGTCGTGGATTTCCCGGCCTTCATCGTCATCGACGACAAAGGCAACGACTTCTTCCAGGAGCTCAATCTCGGCTGAGTGCCATCAATGAACCACGGCGGTCTTGCGCGGATCGATCTGCTGGGTGCTGGCCAGGCTATTCAAAGCCTGAAAATCGGCAGCGCCCAGCGATTCTTCCGCCCTTACGCTGGCGAGGATATCGGTGCGCAACGCGCCGTCGAAGAAGCCGCTGTCCTGCAGCAATAATGCCGAGCCGGCGACAATGGCGGCCGTAAGAATGACCGGTAACGTATGACGAGAGGTTTCCATAATCTCATGCCTTCTGCAGGACCGCTCTAGGTCCATTGAGAAGGAATGTGCGCCTCGCCCACCGTTTACAAAAGGGCACATTTTCGACACCAACTGTCAACAAATCGAAGACGCTTAAAAACAATCGTCGGAAGCCCGCATATTTTGGGGGTTTTTCGCGGCAAGAATGCGCCAAAATGTGAGGAAGACTCAGGTTCTTGCCTGATTTCCATTGCCTAGTATTTCATCGCCGGGGGGACCAGAATACTCACATCTAATCTTTAGTATATATGCCTTTAATCCTTTCCCAACGAATTTAAGCTAGTCAATAGAAGATTGCCTTCGAAATCTCATTGAGGAGTATGCCGAATGACTGCGGCTGCAGCGCCAAAGGCGCAGGTTCCCGACGTGGCAGGTCAGATCACCTATGCCATGCGCACGATGGGGGTCGCGCCAATCCCGCGCAATTACGAGCTCTTCTATGAGGCCTATATCGGCTCCAACCCCGCCTTGACGCGCGACCTTGCTGCCCTTGGCAGTCAGGCAACCCAGGTAGAACTCGACGCGCTCGGCGCACAGCACTTCACCCATTCGCCCGCCCGTGTCTTCGACGACGCCCACACGCGCATCGCCGCCGAGCTCGAAGGGCTCCTGCGCGTCCTGCGCCAGGAGCAGACCTCGCTCGAAAGCTACAACAAGCTGCTCGGCGAAACCTACAAGCGCATCAATTCCAAGAGTGCCGCCAGCGTCGAACTCATCGAAAACGCCATCACTATTCTCACCGAGGCGACCGGCGATACGATGGCGCATGGCGAAAGGACTGTCGAGAACGTCGCCCAGCGCTCGCAGGAGATGGACCGGGTCCGCAAGGAACTCGATGAATACAAGCGCATAGCCAATACCGACTCGCTGACGCGCCTTTCCAACCGCCGAGCCTTCGACGATCGCCTCGCCGCCGTCTTCGACAATCCGGCACTGAAGCCCATCACCGCGCTGGTGCTTGCCGATATCGACAATTTCAAGAAGATCAACGACACTTACGGCCATCCGGTCGGCGACAAGATCCTCGCGACCGTCGCCTCCGTCATCCGCGCCAATGTCCGCCGCGATATCTTCGTCGCCCGCACCGGTGGTGAGGAGTTCGCGCTGATCGTCGACGGCAATACGCCGGAGGAAGTGATGGGCATGGCGGAGCGCATCCGCCGCACGCTCGAGGCGACTCCCTTCAAGAATTCCCGCACTCGCGTGAACTATGGCCCCGTGACCGTCTCCATGGGTGTCTGCATGGCATCGAACGCCGATGATCCGGGCGAGCTTTACCACAAGACCGACATCGCTCTCTACGGAGCAAAGAATGCCGGGCGCAACTGCTGCATCCTCTACCAGGATGGTATGCAGAAAGACTTCAGCAAGGGCTGGCTGATCTACAAGTCGTAACAGTCACCATTCGGTGACGGCTGCCTACCACATCGTCTTTGCCGCACGGCCCGCCCACTCCCGGTCGTAGGTTTCGTGATCGAAATCTTCCGCCGCCGCCTTGAGCATCAGGCCGGGCGTCGGCAGCTTCGCCGGATCGGCAAAGTTCTCCGGGTTCCAAAGCTGCGCTCGTATAAGAGCGCGGGCGCACTGGAAATAGACCTCGTCGATGGTGATCACCACGATGGTGCGCGGATGCTTACCATCCATCTCGAAACTTTCGAGCAGCGCCTCGTCGTTCGACACCACCCCGCGGCCGTTGATGCGCATCGTCGTGTTCGAACCCGGCACCAGCAACATGAGCGCAAGGCGCGGATCGCGCACGATATTTGAAAGCGAATCAATGCGGTTGTTGCCGCGCCAGTCGGGCAGATGCACCGTCTTTTCGTCGATCACCCGCACGACACCGCCGATGTCGCCGCGCGGCGAGCAGTCGAGCCCTTCCGGCCCGACGGTCGCCAGCGCCATAAAGGGCGAAGCTTCGATCATCTGGCGGAGAGCGGCGTCAGCACCCTGGTCACCTTGGCAACGGACGCCTGCGTCAGGCCTCCCGCATAGATTTTGCCGAGTTCCTCAACCGTCCTGATGACTTTCATGATCGTCCTGCCACGTTTCAAAGACCGCCCACTAGCCGCCCGAAATGACGCTAAAATGACGCCCGTTTGCCCGGAAGCTCAAAAAGCGGAATGATCTCAGCATCTTTTTTGATGGCATCATCGGCAAGGAAACGCTGGATCTCCGCAAGCACCGGCTCGGCGCTGACGATCCGCCGGTGGCCGAAGCCGTTGGCCCAGAAGAGCCGCACGCTCCTGCCCGAGGCGGCGTAGCGCCGCGCATGATTAGCGCTGACTTCCTTGTCGTCTTCAGCGTGGATCACCAGCATCGGGCGCGCCATTGTTGCAGCAGCCTCCCCCGCATCGAAATCCTCCAGTCTCCGGCCGGTCAGCCGATGCACCTCACCCTCAAGCGCCGCCTGTGCCGCCTTTTCGAGGCCGACCATCCTGCCGAAGCCGGCAAACAGCCATTTCATCTCGCTCGGCGAGCCGATCGTGACGATCTTTCCGGCCGACAGCGCTTCGATTTCAGGTAGCAGGCCGGCGGCCGAAACCATCAGGGCCGCGCCGCCGAAGGAATGGCCGACTGTCGCGTCGAACGGCCCAAACCGCGCCTCGGCTGCGGCGATCGTCTCTACAGCAAGCCCCATATGCAGGAAGCGTCCGCCTGCGCGCCCGTGGCCCGGAAAATCGACGCCGATCACCTCCGCGCCGCTTGCGGCAAGCGCACCGATCAGATCGGTCATGTATTCCATGCTCGATCCCCAGCCGTGCGTCACAAGGTAACGCTGCCGCCTGCCGGCAGCACCGCCGTTGATCCGGTAGGCATGCGCCCGTCGCCCACCCGCAAGGCGAAACTCGATTCGCTCCGCCGATTGCAGGAAAACCCGGCCGGCCGCATGTGCCGCTCTGGCCTTGGCGCCCTTTGGTTTTGCGGACGGCGTCAGGCAGAACAGCCGGAATGCCGTCTTGCCCGCAAGAAGCGGTGAAACCGCCTGCAACAGCGAGAATCCGAGGCGGGTGACCTTCAGTGCAAAGTTTGGCATAGTGGGAATCCAATAATGTTCAACACTGAACAATAAAGTACAACGATGAACAAAAATCAATCCCTTCCTTGGGATCATCCGCGTTTTCGCAGCTGGATCGCCGTCGCCCGCGCCTGCCAGTTGATGCAGCAATCCTTGGGCCGCTCGCTGGCAGAGCTCGATATCAAGACCCCGCATCTCGATATTCTGATCAATCTTTATCGCGTCGAGGGCATCTCGCAGCAGGAGCTTGCCCGCAAGCTCCTCGTCGGCCGCTCCAATATGAGCATGCTGCTACCACAGATGGAAAAACGCCGCCTGATTAAGCGCCGCGGCGACGACAAGGACAAGCGTGTGCTGCGGCTCTACCTGACACCCGAGGGCCGCAGCGTCACCGAGCGCGCTATGGTGATCCAGACCGACCTGATCGAGCGGGTGCTGTCCCCCGAGCCGATCGAGCAGTGCATGGCCATGGCAAACTCGATGGAACGCATCATCGGCGTGCTGCAGCAGGATCTGCGCGACGAGGATTGATATCAGTGCAGCGTGCGCCCGGCCGGCCGCCCGGCAAGCGATCTGTATTCCCATGCGGCAACGACGATCAGCACCAGCGTCGCCAGAATGCCCATCACATAGACTTCGAGCACCGGTGCCAGGAACGCCAAAAGGACTAGCAGCGCAAGACCCGCGAAATGCGAAAGCGGCGCTCGCCCGCTCGTTGCGCCCTTGAACCAGAGATTGCCAACAAGGAAAAGCCCCGAGCCACCGAGGATCGCAGCCATCACGCCGACATCGCCGCTGTCGTGGGGATGCGAGAACATGAACTCGACGGCCACCGCATGCACGATGATGCCGGCGAGAATCGGAATATGTGCATAGGTGAAAGCCTGCCGCGCAAGGCGGCCCGGCGTCTCGTCATGCTCGATCCGGTGTGCGGCCCGCTGATGCCCGAACCGGAAATAGAGCCACCACATCGCGACGGTTCCAACAAAGCCCGTGACGAAAACGACGGTCGTTAGACCGGAAAACGGCAGTTCCGAAAAGGTGCGGCCGGAAACGAGGATCGCTTCGCCGAGGCAGATGATGATGAACAGCGCGCAACGCTCCGCCATATGGGCGCCCGAGACATCCCAGTCCGCCGCCGTCGACTTGCCCAGCCCCGGCACGAAGAAACCTGAGGCCGGACCCGCATAATCGATGAGGAGCGCGATAATCCATGTAATCAACCGCCCCTCATGCTCCAGAAAACCGCCGGCGATCCAGAAAACGCCGGCAACCGCAAGCCATGTGCTGATGCGGATGAAGTTCAGATAGTTCGAGCGGCCGGCATCCTTCATCGCATAGAGCGCAAAAAACGACCGTCCGACCTGCATCAGCACGTAGGCAGCGGCAAAAAGCAGTCCCTTGTCGCCGAAAGCTTCGGGAATCGAAGCCGAAAGCACCAATCCGAGCAGCATCAGAGCAACGAGCATGCCGCGCACCGGCATCTTTTCCGGATCGAGCCAGTTCGTTACCCAGGCGGTAAAGACCCAGACCCACCAGACGGCGAAGGTCATCAGCGCCGCTTCGACTGCGCCGAGCAGCGTGTAGTGGGCCGCCAGCGCGTGGGAAAGCTGTGAAATGGAAAAGACGAACACCAGGTCGAAGAAGAGTTCGAGAAAGCTGACCTTGCTGTCGGCCGGACTTCCCTTCGAACGCAGCCAGCTTTTACCTGTGGTTCCCGCCATTTTCCCCCCTTTATGGCTGTTGATCGCTCAGCGCGGCTTTTCCGCGACGTCGCGGCTCATGCCCTTCTCGCCGAGTTCCTTCTCGTATTCCGCAAAAAGCTCCTCCCCACGCTCGCCGAGCTCGCGCAGATAGACCCAGGTGAAGATGCCCGTATCGTGCATGTCGTCGAAGCCGATGCGCACGGCATAATTGCCGGTCGGCGTCATCGAGATGATTGCGACGTTGCGCTTGCCGGGAACCGTCAACTTCTGCCCCGGCCCATGGCCCTGTACTTCTGCCGAGGGCGAAAGCACGCGTAACATTTCGGCCGAAAGATCAAAGCTCTGGCCGTCGTTGAAGGTCACGGTCAGACGCTGCCGGTCCTTCGAGACACGCAGTTCAGTGGGCCAGATATCGCTCATCGCTCTCTCCAATTGTCACAGAGCAGTAGGCAATCGAGCATTTCGAGGCAAGCTCAATTTACCGTGCGTCCCCCGCCTTTCCCTTGACGGTGCAGCCACATCTGTCCACATTACCATGACGACGGAGGTATTGGTGAACAGCAACGTTGGAACGATAGCAAGCGCATCGCCTCTAGTGGCAGATGCAGCCCCGATGATCGACCCCTTTGGACGGGCGGTCACTTATCTGCGCGTCTCCGTCACCGACCGCTGCGATTTCCGCTGCACCTACTGCATGGCGGAAAACATGACATTCCTGCCGAAGAAGGACCTTCTGACGCTGGAAGAGCTGAACCGGCTCTGTTCGGCCTTCATCGCCAAGGGCGTGCGCAAGATCAGGCTGACCGGCGGCGAGCCGCTGGTGCGCAAGAACATCATGTTCCTCGTCCGCGAGCTCGGAAAGCGGATCGGCTCCGGCCTCGAGGAACTGACGCTGACGACCAACGGCTCCCAGCTTGCCCGCCATGCGGAGGAGCTCTACGACTGCGGCGTGCGCCGCATCAACGTCTCGCTTGATACGCTCGACCCCGACAAGTTCCGCAAGATCACCCGCTGGGGTGATTTCGCCAAGGTCATGGAAGGAATCGACGCGGCGCAGAACGCCGGATTGAAGATCAAGCTCAACGCAGTCGCGCTCAAGGATTTCAACCAAGCCGAGATACCGGACATGCTGCGTTTCGCCCATGGCCGCGGCATGGACCTCACCGTCATCGAAACCATGCCGATGGGCGAGATCGACGAGGACAGAACCGACCAGTATCTGCCGCTCTCCGAGCTTCGCGCCGATCTCGAACGTGAGTTCACGCTAACCGATATCGGCTACAAGACCGGCGGTCCGGCACGCTATGTCGAAGTCGCCGAAACCGCGGGCCGCCTCGGCTTTATAACGCCGATGACGCATAATTTCTGCGAAAGCTGCAACCGCGTCCGCCTCACCTGCACCGGCACGCTCTATATGTGCCTCGGCCAGAACGATGCCGCCGACCTCCGCTCTGCACTGCGCGCCACGGACGACGACGGCCTGGTCTACGCCGCGATCGACGAAGCGATCACCCGCAAGCCGAAAGGCCACGACTTCATCATCGACCGCACCCACAACCGCCCGGCGGTCTCCCGCCACATGAGTGTCACCGGCGGGTGAGCGCTTCCACTTGAGTGCCTCAAGCAGCGCCGGCGGGATCGCCGATCGGCAACAGTGCCGGATCGAGGGGCGACGGATCGTTGGGATTCTTGTCGTCCGAGGGGTCGTGAGCCGGTTTTAACGGCGGCTTTTCCTGCACGCGATCGGGCGCGTCCGGTGTCGGTGTGGGACCACGCGGCGGTTCAGTGGAATTTGGAACATCTTCCAGCATGATGTGTCTTCTTTTTTCTGGAGGAAGCCCGGCGAGAGCCGGGCTCATGCTCAATGCCAGGTCTGGCGCTCATACCAGTCGTCGACCTCGCGATGGATGCGATCCTTGGCAATGCCGTAGCGCTCCTGAAGCTTGCCTTCAAGCTGCTCGCGGCGGCCCGCAATCTGGTCGAGATCATCGTCAGTGAGCTTGCCCCACTGTTCCTTGATCTTACCCTTCATCTGCTTCCAGTTCCCTTCGACACGATTCCAATCCATCTTCCTTCTCCTCGTTACTTGGACATGAATGGAAAACGCCAACAGCCCGGATTTGTTCAAATTTTTTGAACGGGGGGACGTTATGTGCGATTGATCGAAGCGCCGCCGTCGGCGAGCATTGTCGAACCGGTGACGAAGCTCGCCATATCCGAGCCCAGGAAAAGTGCCACCTTGGCGATCTCTTCCGGCTGGGCGACCCGCCTTAGCGCGTGCAAGCCTTTGACGAAGGCGATCGTCTCCGGCGTGGCGTCCGGGAAGTTGATCGGATTTGCCTGTGTGTCGACGCCGCCCGGAAGCAGTGCGTTCACGCGCACATTCTTCGGCCCCAATTCAACCGCCAGCACCTGCACGAGCCCCATCAGCCCCGCCTTCGCCGCCGCATAAGCGCCCATGCCGGGCATGCCCACCGTATGGCCGACAAAGGTCGAGGTAAAGATGATCGATCCGCCGCCGCGCTCAGTCATCGCCGGCGCCTGATGCTTGGCGGCAAGAAATCCGCTTGTCAGGTTGAGGTCGACGGTATCGCGCCAATCGCCGAGCGAGATATCGGCAAGCGAGCCATAGGTGCCGGTGCCGCCCGCATTATTGAAGGCGATGTCGAGCCCCCCGAAACGCCTTGACGCCGTTTCCACGAGCGATCGATGCAGTTCCTCGTCGCGTATCTCGCCTGCAACGGCAACCGCCTCCCCGCCGTCTGCCTCGATCTCCTCGACGAGCATTCCCAATGCTGCCTCACGCCGTGCTGTGACGACGAGTTTCGCGCCCTCGGCGGCAAAGAGTTTGGCCGCGGCGCGGCCGATACCGGCGCTGGCGCCACTGACGATTGCGATCTTTCCATTCAGGCTGTTCATGCCGGACTCCGTTCATTGCTGAAGATCAAGTTCGGCACTCAGATCGCAAAACACTGCGGCTGCAGCCACCCGTTTCCTGCGCTGCTTGAAGAAAACAAAAAAACACGGACGGTCGAGGGCGGATTCCAATTCTGCCGGTGGCGATCTTATCAGGCGGCCCCGCCGCGTCCCCAGCCAGAGATCACCTCGCTCTCCGGCACACACGTCCGGAACTGCTCGATCATGTCCGAAAGCATGTCGAATAGAAGGACTTTCGCGACGATGGCGTGGCCACTCACTGCAACGAAAGGATTTGCCTTTGAAAACCGTGGCTTGAGCAAAGCCGCGGCCACCAAACTCGGTAGCGGCGCCGCTTATTGTGCACCGCGCAATCGATTTATTTTGGATGTGACTTTCATTCGATTCCCTTGATGCGCGATCCCCTCTAAAAGGACGGCACGAAAATCGGGAATCTCTTTTCATGCCGCGGTCTCGCAATACCCAGGGCGCAATCTTCATGAGCTTGGCCATGGCCGGCTTTTCCTCTAGCGACGCCCTCTCCAAGTCGGTCATCAGCTATATGAACGCTGGCGAAATCATTTTTATCCGTGGCATCTTCACCAGCATTCTCGTCTATCTGATCGCCCGACATCTAGGGGCGCTCCGCTCCTGGCGCATCGTGCTGAAGCCGATTATCATCCTGCGCGTCATCTGCGAAGTGCTTGCCGCGGTCTTCTACATCACGGCGCTGGGCATGATGCCGATCGCCAATGCCTCGGCCATCCTGCAATCCCTGCCGCTCGTCGTGACCTTCGGAGCAGCACTCTTTTTCCGCGAGCCAGTCGGCTGGCGGCGCTGGTCGGCAATCCTGGTGGGCCTCCTCGGCGTCATGATCATCATCCGTCCCGGTCCCGAAGGCTTCACACCCGCAGCACTCCTCTGCGTCGCCAGCGTCCTGGTGACGGCGGGGCGCGATCTTGCAACCCGCTCCATCGATCCCGAAATCCCCTCGCTAATGGTGACCGTCGTCACCGCGATGTCGGTCGCCTTCTTCGGCGCGCTCCTCATGCCGGCGCTCGGCGGCTGGCAGCCCGTCAGCCTCACTTCGCTTTCGCACCTGCTGCTCGCTTCCGTCCTGGTGCTGATCGGCTATCAATGCGTCATCCTCGCGATGCGCACCGGCGAAGTCTCCTTCGTCGCGCCCTTCCGCTATACGAGCCTGATCTTCTCCGCACTTCTCGGCGTCTTCTTCTTCGCCGAGGTGCCCGATTTCTGGACGCTGTGCGGGGCTGCGGTTGTCATCGCGTCCGGCCTTTATACTTTCTATCGCGAGGCCAAACGCCGCGTGCCGCCGATGGCGCAGGAATCCGAGCCCAGAAGCCCCGTCTGAGAACCGCCATGGCCGATTTTTCCCTGCAGAACACCAATATTCCCGGCGTCATCCTTGCCGGCGGCCGCTCGACGCGCATGGGGCAGGACAAAGCCTCCGTCATGCTCGGCGGCCGCTCACTGCTAGATCATGCCATCGCGCGGCTGGCCCCGCAGGTCTCTACAATTGCGGTGAATGCCGACAGCGAGCCGCAATGCGGCCTGCGCTTCATTCCGGATATCGTCCCCGGCAAAGCGGGACCGATGGCCGGCATCCATGCCGCAATGGCGCATGCGGCCACGCTTCCGGGCGTCAGCCATGTCGTGACCGTTTCGATCGACAGTCCCTTCTTCCCGGCAGAGCTCGTCGCAGATTTCGCCGCCGTAATCG
The DNA here is from genome assembly GCF_056279705.1 of Rhizobium sp. USDA 4016. Classification (NCBI taxonomy): domain Bacteria; kingdom Pseudomonadati; phylum Pseudomonadota; class Alphaproteobacteria; order Hyphomicrobiales; family Rhizobiaceae; genus Rhizobium; species Rhizobium sp. USDA 4016. The sequence goes on along the minus strand of NZ_JBWCCY010000004.1, from coordinate 1,705,874 downwards.
ATTCCCCGGCAAAGATCGCGATCGCGGTCTCCGAAGGCCGCCCTCATCCCGTCTTCGGCCTTTGGCCGGTTTCGCTGGGGGACGAACTCGCCGGCTGGATCGAAACGGACGAAAAGCGGCGCGTGCGCGACTTCCTGTTACGGCATAACGTGACGGAAGTTGCCTTCCCACTGCATCCGACGCGCGCCAGCCTGCTCGACCCTTTCTTCAACATCAACACGCCCGACGACTTGGTGGAAGCCGAGCGCTGGCTGCAGGTGCTGTCATGACCGGACCACGCATATTCGGAATCGCCGGCTGGAAGAATTCGGGCAAGACGGGCCTTGCCGTACGTCTCGTCGAGGAGTTCACCCGCCGCGGCTACCGCATCTCGACGATCAAGCACGCCCACCACGATTTCGATATCGACAAGGTCGGCGCCGACAGCTACCGCCACCGGCAGGCCGGCGCGCATGAGGTGACGATCGTCTCCGGCACCCGCTATGCCATCATGCATGAGTTGCGCGGCGCCCCCGAACCGGCCTTCGAGGAAATCCTCGCACGCCTCGCTCCCTGCGACCTGGTACTGATCGAAGGCTACAAGCGCGAACCGATCCCGAAGATCGAAGCCCGCCGCCTGGAAGCGGCCAGGCGCGATCTGCTGGCGCCGACCGATCCGCATATCTGCGCCATCGCCGCCGACCATCCCATCACGGACACGGATCTGCCGGTCTTCAATCTCGACGACACGACAAAGATCGCCGATTTCGTCGCCGCCAAGATCGGGCTTTCTCCGGTTTGCAAATAGAAAAAGCCGCCGCGCTAGCGACGGCATTTTCTCCTCGAGCTGATGACCTTACTGGTTCGACGCGACCGGGCGCACCAGAGCCGTGACGCGGCGAATGGTCACGCGGCGGTTTTCCTGTTCCGGACCATCCATATTGACCTTCAGATAGCGCTCGCCATAACCCTGGGTCGCAAGGTTTTCCGGCGGAATGCCATAGACGTCCGTCAGCACGTTGGCGACCGATTCGGCACGCTGGTCCGAAAGGACGAGATTGCTCTGGTCGGAGCCGACCGCATCCGTATGGCCTTCGATCAGGAAGGTCTCGCTCTGATCCTTTTGAAGCACCTCGTTCATCGCATCCGCAACCTTGCGCAGGCTCTGGGCCTGGCTCATCGGGATCTCGGCGCTACCCGTCGCGAAGGTGATCGTATCGAGGTCGATGCGACGGACTTTGTCGCGGATACGGGCCGAATACTTCACCTCGTTCAGCGAATAGACGCGCTCGACGGGTTCCACGGGCGGCTCGCTCAGGAACTCGTAGTAATCGCGATCGGGATTGCTGCTTGTGTCGATGATGTAGTCGCGCACCGGGATCCCCAGCCGCATCGGCGGCAAATCAGCGCCCGGATCCTCGAAGTAGCCGCGGTCCGGATCATCGTAGAGTTCCGGCGAATAGTAGAGAACGTATTCGCGGCCGCCGCTGTCGATGCGTGAGCGCTGGATGATATCACCATAGCGGTTGCGGATGGTCACGATGCGATAGCCTTCCGGGCGCTCGATCGTCTCGCGGTAACGGTCCCGCGAAAGCTGCTCGTAGAGCGGCCGTTCGCCGTCCCTGAGGAAGCGGCGGTCGTCATCGCTGCGCACCACGATCCGGTTGTTGTACTGTATGATGGTGCGGTTGTCGTCACCCTCGTAACGTTCGACGCGCGCACCTTCCGGGCTCATGAACTCTGGCCTGCGGTCAAGCCTGCGGCCCTCTTCGCTCGTCACCGCCTCAAACTTGACCGGAGGACGGCGTTGGCCTTCCGGCGCGAGCTGCGCATCGGCATCGGATTTCGGGGCGGCGATGACCTGCTGCTCTGCAGCGCGCAGGCGATCACGTTCACGCCGTCCGCCCCGGCCGGCAGCCCGGTCGGCATCCTTGTCGCTGTCGAGCACGGCGGCACCGTTTTCGACCGGCAGGACAACGGTCTCGTTGCTCTTGCTCGGATCCTCGGCGATCTGCTTGCGGCGATCGAGCTCTTCCGGTGTCACCTTCTCAGGAGCAGGAATTGCCTGTTCTGTCGGCTGCGCATCACCGGTCGGCTGTTCGCCAGTCGGCGCTGCGGGCTTGACGGGCACCTGCTCGCCCTGCTGTTGCAGCGGCTGTTCGCCACCTTCGGCAGGCTTCTGCGCCTCGCCCGGCTCTGCGGGAACCGGCGGCTTTTTGGGTGCCGGAGATTCGGCGGGCACAGGAGCCTTCTCGGGCGCCGGTGATTCCTGCGGAACGGCTGCCTTATCTTCGGCCGGCTGCTGCTCGGGCTGAGCTTCTTTCACTGGCTTGCGGCCGGGTTTTGCCGCGGGCTGCTGCTCACCTTCGGTTGCTTGCTGCTGCCGCTTGCGCGGACGCTGCTGCTCGGGCTGCGCCTCTTCCGTCTGCTGTTGCGGCTCGTCTGCCTGCGGCTGGGCTTCGCCCTGCTGGGGCGCTGTTTCCTGCTGTGCAGGCTGCTGCTCGCGCTGCTTGCGGCGCGGCCGCTCGCGATTCTGCGCGGGCTGCTGTTCCGGCGCAGCCTCAGGCGCTACCTGCTCCTGCTGTGGCTCGGGCGCGGCCTGTTCCGGCGCGGCTTGACGCTTCTTGCGTCGGGGCTGCTCCTCGCTTGGCTGAGCCTGCTGTGCTTCCGGGGCCTGCTCGGGTTCGGGTTCTGCCTTGCGCTGCTTGCGGCGCGGCGCTTCCTGTTCGGCCTGCGGCGCCTCCTGCTGGGGTTCTGCCTCAGGCTGCTGCTCCTCGGCAGGCCGCTTGCGTCTCTTCTTCAGAAGCTCTTCATCCGAAGGCGCAGCATCCTGCGCGACCTCGTAGCTGCCGCTGATCACCTGCGGTATGGGCCGCAGCGCACTTCCACCAGCTGCGGTCGCTGCATGGGCCGGCGACATAGCCAGCGACAGCGAAAGCAGCGGGAAAGCGGCGCTGGCAAACAATCTTGATTTCATTCCCATGGGGTTCCTCGTCTTCTTGTTGAGCCTTTTGGAACACCCGCAGGGCGTCCCGACGTTTGTGGGCGGACTCAGGATCGAAATCGTCCAAATCCGGATTTGTTCCCCCTGTTTTAGGAAGCCCGTCATTAACCCGGTATGAATGCTGCGGTTCGGTGCCGTTCATCTTTGCCACAGTTTGCGCCGCACCATTCCGCTGCGATTCCAGTTGCAATTTGCAAAAAAAAGGTTTGATTATCGCGCCAAGGCGGTGCCCCGTGCCCGCCGCATTCCGGTCGCTGGCGGATAAGAAGAAAGACGCAGCGGCCAACCAACAGAGAGGATCCTCATGCGTATCTCCACCCGCTTTCTCGCAGCCGCTTCACTCGCAGCGCTGTCGCTTTTCGCAGGTTCGGCAATGGCCGACGGCGAGAAGTACGTGATCGGCACCGACTCGACCTACCCGCCCTTCGAATTCGTTGACGCCAGCGGCGAGATCAAGGGCTTCGACATCGACATCGCCAAGGCGCTCTGCGCTGAAATGAAGGCCGAATGCACCTTCGTCAGCGCCGACTGGGACGGCATCATTCCAGCGCTGCAGGCCAAGAAGTACGATATGATCGTTTCGTCGATGTCGATCACGCCGGAGCGTCTGAAGCTCGTCGACTTCACCAACAAGTACTACAACACGCCGCCGGCCGTCGCCGTGCCGAAGGACTCGACGATCACCGACGTCGCCGGCCTGAAAGGCAAGACGATCGGCGCACAGACCTCGACGACGCACGCCAACTACGCCGAAAAGCACCTTGCCGACACGGAGCTCAAGCTCTATCCGACCGCCGACGAGTATAAGCTCGACATCTCGAGCGGCCGTATCGACGCCGCCATCGACGACGTCGTCGTTCTCTCCGAATGGGTCAAGTCGGAAGCCGGCGCCTGCTGCAAGATCCTGACGACGCTTCCCGTCGACAAGGAAATCAACGGCGAAGGCGCCGGCATCGCCGTGCGCCAGGGCGACCCGCTCAAGGACAAGCTGAACACCGCGATCGCAGCGATCCGCGCCAACGGCAAGTACAAGGAAATTCAGGACAAGTACTTCGACTTCGACGTTTACGGCGAATAGGAAAACTTGTAACTGACCGGCAAAGATGGTGGCGGAAGGCTTGCTCTTCCGCCATTTTTGTTTGACAACCATGGAAAGATCAAAACGGCATAAGCCGTGAGGGGAAAGTTGGCATGGGCGGATTGTTTTCCGCGCCGGGCTCGTTCTGGGCCTGGATAGGATATATCTTTGATCCGCTCTGCGGACCTGCCGGCGTTTTCACCTGGTTCGGGCAATCGACCATCCTCGCCTGTGGCGATGCAGGCTGGGGCGACGAAATCGCGCTCGGCCTGAAGACTACCGTCACCGTGGCGCTTTTGACGCTTCCCGTCGGCCTTATCATCGGCTTCTTTGTCGCGCTTGGCCAGCAATCGGAAGAAAGGTCGGTGCGCCTTGCGTCGGGCATCTACACCACGATTTTCCGCGGCCTGCCCGAGCTCCTGACGCTCTTCATCATCTATTACGGCCTGCAGATCCTGATCCAGTCGGTGCTCACCTCCTTCGGCTACGAGCAGCGGGTGGAGATCAATGCCTTTGTCGCCGGCATGATCGCGCTCTCGGTGGTCTTTTCCGCCTATTGCGCGGAAGTGCTGCTGTCGGCCTTCCGCGCCATTCCGAGGGGCCAGTACGAAGCCGGCTATGCGCTCGGCCTTCATCACGGCCGCACGCTCGGACTGATCGTGCTGCCGCAGTTGATCCGCATCGCCCTGCCCGGCCTCACGAACCTGTGGATGATCCTGCTCAAGGACACCTCCTACGTCTCGATCATCGGCCTTGCCGACATCCTGCGCCAGACCGGCGTCGCCGTCCGCGTCACCAAGCAGGCTTTCTTCTTCTACATCATCGCCTGCGGCCTCTATCTCGCGCTTGCGATCATCTCGTCGATCGGCCTCAGCTATATCGAACGCTGGGCGAAGCGCTCTGGGGCCCGCCGATGAGCTATGCGCAAACCCTCATCCCGCCGCAGCCGGCGCCGAAGGAAATCGTCAAGCCGATAACGGGCATGCGCGTCGTCGGCTCGTTCCTCGTCCTCCTTTGGGCGCTGCTTGCCGCAAGCCTGATCTACATGGTGATCGCCGGCTGGGACGTGGACAAGTTCACGCGCTATGGTCCGCGCTACCTGCACGGACTGATGACGACGATCATCCTGGTGACGATCTCGGTCATCTTCGGCGCAGCACTTTCCCTGCCGCTCGCCTTCGCGCGCATGTCGAAGAACAGGATCATCAGCACGCTTGCCTATTGCTACGTCTACGTCTTCCGCGGCACGCCGCTCTTGGCACAGCTCTTTCTGATCTACTACGGCCTCGGCGGCTTCCGCGCGCAGCTCGAAGCCGCCGGCCTCTGGTGGTTCTTCCGCGACGCCTGGTATTGCGGTCTCTTTTCGATGACGATCAATACCGCTGCCTATCAGGCCGAAATCCTACGCGGCGCCATCGAAAGCGTGCCGAGCGGCCAGCACGAGGCAGCGTCAGCGCTCGGCATTCACAAGGCCGTCGCCTTCCGCAAGATCGTTCTGCCGCAGGCGCTCATCGTGGCGCTGCGCCCCTACGGCAATGAAATCATCCTGCTGATCAAGGGCTCTGCCGTGGTCGCCATCATCACCGTTCTCGATCTGATGGGCGAAACCCGCTACGCCTTCTCGCGCACCTTCGATTACCAGACCTATCTCTGGGCGGCGATCTTCTATCTTTCGATGGTCGAAACGCTCCGGCATTTCTGGAACTGGATCGAGCGCCGCCTGACACGGCATCTAAAGCGCTGACCGCTTGGTAGCACTCCCATATGAGTGCTGCCAAGCCATTGAAATCAAAAACAAATAGCCTTTTCCTCCCACATCTGTCAAGCTTGCGTTAACCGACGCGTGTTTCCATTTCATATAATGTTCACAAACGTGACATGGGAATGAAACCGAGGCTGAGATGAACAAGGATTTCGAAAAGCAGCTTCAGGGATACGGGCTGACCACCGCCCACATCCTCTACCACCTGCCGGATCACCCGGCGATCCTCCAGACCTACATCTGGCAGGAATACGATCTTGCTCCGGATTTTCCCGAAATGCGTGGCTTTCTGAAGTTCTGGCAGGAAAAACTGGACGGCCCGCTGCATTCGGTGCGCTACATCCACCGCAAACTGATTTCGGCAACGGAATGGCGCGCCCTGAAAGGCGAGTTCATTCTGCATTGAGGCCGCTAGACATGCGCCTCGCCATGAATGAACTCGCCTTTGTCGGGTTCCCGGCGTAACACGCCGTAGAGGATGGCGAGATAGAAGGCCACCACGAGGGCAATCACCACGAGCCCCGGAAGCGGTCCGAGCACGGCATTGTCGATCACATAGGTCCAGGAATGTGCCTGTGCCAGCGCGCTGCCCTCGGTCTGCAGTTTCGGCGTCGTGATTTTCAGCGCCCAGGCAAGCAGCATGATGAGATACATCCAGCTGTAGTTGCGCCGCAGCCGCCGCTGGACGGCATCCGCATAGGTCAGCAGGAACGTCGGCTTGCGCAGGCTCCTTGCGACCACTGGACCCCAATCGCGCGCGGAATTCGCCTCCGGCGACAGGATCTGCGCGAAATAGTTTTTTTCGACCTGCCGGACCCGGGCCCGGTAGATATCGAAGAACCGGTAGCGCCTCGCCTCGATGAGCAAGAGCAGCGAGATCAGCATTATTCCGAAGAGAAGCACGCCATGATGCGCGGTCGGCGTCGACAGCGAGAGGGAGAGCAATGCTGCGACCACCGTGATCGCCCAGTTCGACGTCCGGTCGATGCGATCCCGCCAACTCGTCATGCGTCCGAGTTCGCCGCGATAATAGTGCGCGAGCGTATTGGTGATTTCAACCGGCGTCAGCGGCAGTGGCGGCGTTGCCTCCTTCCGGGCGCTCTCGTCAAGGCCGGGCTTGCTGATGTCCGTCGTCATGGCATTCCTCCCTTTCCTCCTTATTGACATCTCCATTTCGCATTCTGCGCCTCCAAGGCCGCCATTGCAAAAGGCGGCAAGCCGCCTTAGAGGCTTGCCTGAACTTAAAAAGGTGGTGACGGCAATGGCAAAGAAGATCGACGAGGAAGCGCTTGCGGAAGCCTATAACCGCGCCCTTGCCCTCGAAAAGGCCGGTGACATCGACGCTGCCGTGAAGGCCTATGAGGAGGTGCTGGCAATCGACCCCGAAGACCACGGCGGCGCGGCCGTCCGCATCGCCTCGATGGGCCGCGGCGAAACGCCGGTCAGGGCGCCGGATGCCTATGTCGAAACCCTATTCGACCAGCATGCCGAAGTTTTCGAGGACGTGCTTGTCGAGCAGCTTAGCTACCACGTCCCCATGCTGGTGCGCCAGCGCCTGCAGGAGCTGAAGCTCGATCGCTTCAAGCGCCTGCTCGACCTCGGCTGCGGCACGGGGCTCACGGGCGGCACGCTGCGCGACCTCTGCGAGGAGATGACGGGCATCGATATTTCCGAAAACATGGTCGAGATCGCCCATGAGAAGGAAATCTACGAGACGCTCTTCGTGGCCGAGGTCGAGGACTTCCTCGACGACAACGACGAAGACGCCTTCGACCTCATCACCGCGACCGACGTGCTGCCCTATCTCGGCGCCCTGGAGCCGCTCTTCTTCGGCGTCGCCGAAAACCTGACGCCCGGGGGCCTCTTCATCTTCTCCTCCGAGACGCTCCCGCCAACCGACGGCCGCCTTTACGCCGTCGGCCCGCACCAGCGCTTCCTGCACGCCGAAGCCTATATCCGCGACCGCCTGACAGCGACCGGCTTCGACCTCGTGGAGATGTGCGAAATCAACGTCCGAATGCAGGAAGGGTCAGCCCAGTCCGGGACATCTGGTGATCGCGCGGTTGGCCGGCTGAGGCGCACGATCCTACAAGCTAACTGCGTTCGCTTATAAGCATCTAGCCTCCCTGACGCGACATAAGAAATAACGGATCGCGCTGCATCGGACACTTACCCAATCAGGAAACCATCCCTTGCGGCCCGCGCAGCAACCTGATACTTAGCCATTCAGTAAACTTTCCGATCACTGAAGGCTCGATCCATGTCGCTGGTTCTTTACGGACATCCCCTCGCCTCCTTCTGCCACAAGGTGTTGATCGCGCTTTACGAGAACGGCACGCCTTTCGAAAACCGCACCGTCGATCTGGCCGATGAAATGTCGAGCGCCGATCTCTTCCGCTTTTGGCCGGTCGGCAAGATGCCGGTCCTGCGCGACGAGGCGCTGGACAGCACGATCCCCGAGACGAGCATCATCATCGAATATCTCGACCGACATTACCCCGGCACTATCCGCCTGTTGCCGGACGATATCGACCGGGCGCTTCGCGTCCGCCTCTGGGACCGCTTCTTCGATCTCTATGTGCAGACGCCGATGCAGAAGATCGTCACCGATACCCTCCGGCCGGACGGCGGCAAGGATCCGCATGGCGTGCAAGAGGCACGCGGCACGCATGCAACGGCCTACGGCATGATCGAGCAGCAGCTCGGCAGCAACCAGTGGATCACCGGCGACAGCTTCACGATGGCCGATTGCGCTGCGGCACCAGCCCTCTTCTATGCCGAAACGCTCGTTCCCTTCGGCGACGACCAGCCGAAGCTCCGCGCCTATTACGAACGCCTGCTCGAGCGGCCGTCCTTTGCGCGGGTGCTGAAGGAGGCACTGCCATACTTCAAGTTCTACCCGTACAGTCACCAGCTCCCCGAGCGCATCCGCAGCGAAATGCCCACCGAATGATCATGGAACCTGCCGCCCTCGACCGGATGTTTCACGCTTTGTCCGACCGCAGCCGCCGCGGCATGGTCGATCGCCTCGGCCGCGGCCCTGCCTCCGTCATGGAGCTGGCAAAGCCTCTCTCCATGACGCTGCCGACAGTGATGAAGCATCTGAGCGTGCTGGAATCGAGCGGCCTCGTGCAGTCCGAAAAGGCCGGCCGCGTCCGCACCTACCGCCTGCAGCAGGACGCGCTTGGCCATCTCGATCGCTGGATTTCCGAGCGAAATCGACAAAGCTAATCTAACGCGCCGCGTCCTTGCCGAGGATCGCCGAAAGCAGCTTGCCCTCCAGTTCGGCGAGTTCGGCATTGCCGTGCCTGCGCGGATGCGGATAAGGGATCGCGAGATCGAGCGCGATCCGCCCCTCATCGAGGACGATCACCCGGTCGGCCAGATGCACCGCCTCGCTGACGTCATGCGTCACCAATACGGCGGTGAAGCCGAGTTCGCGCCAGACGCGATTGAGGAGTTCCTGCATGCTGATGCGCGTCAGCGCATCCAATGCCCCGAGCGGTTCGTCAAGCGCCAGCACGCCGCGGCTTGCTCACCAGCGCCCGGGCCAGCGCCACGCGCTGCCGCTGGCCGCCGGAAAGCCGTGACGGCCATTCCGACGCCTTTTCGGCAAGCTGCACTTCGAAGAGCACCGCCGCCGCTTCCGCCAGTGCCAACCGCGTCTCCACATTGTCGCCGAGCCCGACGGCTACATTCTCCGCCACGCTCAGCCACGGCAGCAGGCGCGGCTCCTGGAAGACGATGCGCGCGTTCGGCTGGCCCTCGGCACCGGCGGTATTTTCGAAGCGCAACTCACCGGCCGTCGGCCGATCGAGCCCCATGAGGATCCGAAGCAGCGTGCTCTTGCCGCAACCGCTCTTGCCGATCACCGCGACGAACTGGCCCGCCGGAATGTGCAGGCTGATGCCGCGCAAAACCCGGTTGCCGCTGAAACTCTTCTCAAGGCCCGTCAGCGTGATCGAAGCGGCACCGGCTTGCGCAACGGCCGCTTCCGTCTCGTATTCCGGCTCAGTAGCCCCCTGGAAGCGCTCATGCGTGATGACGGTCATTGCGTCTCTCCTATTTCTGATAGACGGGGTTCCAGGTCAGCGCCCGCCGCTCCAGCGCCCGCGCCACGACATCCGCCAGCTTGCCGAGCACGGCATAGATCACCAGCGCCAGCACCACGACATCCGTCATCATGAACTCGCGGGCATTGTTCGCCATGTGGCCGATGCCGGAAGACGCGGCGATCGATTCCGAAACGATCAGCGTCAGCCACATGATACCGAGCGCATAGCGCAGCCCGACGAAGATCGAGGGCAGCGCCCCCGGAAAGATCACCTTGCGAAACAGCGTCCAGCCGCCCATACCGTAGACCCTGCCCATCTCGATCAGGTCGCGGTCGACGTTGCGCACGCCGTGATAGGTATTGAGATAGACCGGGAAAAGCACGCCGAGCGACGTGAGGAAAAGCTTCGATTCCTCGCCGATCCCGAACCAGAGAATGACAAGCGGGATCATCGCCAGATGCGGAATGGTGCGCAGCATCTGCAATGTCGTATCCGTCAGCTGCTCGGAAATCTTCGAAACGCCGTTTGCAATGCCGAGCAGGAAGCCGATCGACCCGCCGACGATGAGCCCCGCGAAAGCCCGGCACGCACTGACGAGAACGTCATGCGGCAACTGCCCGGATAACGTGGTCGACCAGAAGGCGACAGCCACATCCGCCGGTGACGGCATGACACGCGAGGAGATAAGCCCTGCCGAAGACGCCGCCTGCCAGGCGAGAATGATTACGAGCGGTACCAGATAGGGCAGCAGCGCTTCGCGGCTCGGAAGCGAAAATCGAGAGCGCACCTTGCGGCTCTCCTGCCCGGCGATCGCTCGCGTGAACGGCGTTTCGAAAACCGACATGCTTATCTCCTTGCGTGCTTTGAAATCAGGAGCCGGAAACGACCTTCAGGTTGCCGCCATGGCTGCCACCGCCGAAGACATGGTGACGGCCGAAATCGCTCTTGAGGCCGTGGCGCTGCTCCTGGCGCTCGAGTCCCAGTTCGGGAAACAGCAGTTCGGCGACACGGTAGGCCTCTTCCAGATGCGGATAGCCCGAGCCGATCACCGTCTCGATGCCGAGGTCCTGGTATTCGCGAAGCCGTGCGGCGACCGTCTTCGGCGAGCCGACCAGTGCTGTCCCGGCACCGGCGCGCACAAGGCCGACGCCGGCCCAGAGGTTCGGCGAGACCTCCAGCTTGTCCCGGCGACCCCCGTGAAGGGCCGCCATGCGCGCCTGGCCGACGGAGTCGGACTCCTTGGCGAAACGCTGCTGCGCTTCCTCGATCGTCGCATCGTCGAGCTTGGAGATCAGCCGGTCGGCCGCCGCCCATGCTTCTTCATCCGTTTCGCGGACGATGAAATGCAGGCGGATGCCGAAGCTCACGTCACGGCCTTTCTTGGCCGCGGCGGTGCGCACGCGCTCGATCTTTTCGCCGACCTGTGCGGGCGGCTCGCCCCAGGTTAGATACTTGTCGACGCGGCCCGCCGAGAAATCGATCCCGGCATCCGACGAGCCGCCGAAATAGAGCGGCGGTCGCGGGGTCTGGACGGACGGAAAGCCGAGCTGCGCATTGGTTGCCTTGATATATTTGCCGTCGAAGCTCGCGACACCCTTTTCCAGCAGCTCTTCCCAGACGGTGAAGAACTCCTCGGCATGCGCATAGCGCTCGTCATGCTCCAGATGGATGCCGTCTCCGGCAAGCTCGCCCGGGCTGCCGCCGACGACGATGTTGAGCAGCACGCGGCCGTTCGAGATGCGGTCGAGCGTCGTTGTCAGCCGCGCATAATAGGCCGGCGACGCGGTGCCTGGACGAATCGCGACGAGGAACCTCAACTTCTCGGTCTTGGCCGAAAGGGCTGCGGCCGTCACGAAGGACTCCTCGCAGGCGACGCCCGTCGGCAAAAGCACGCCGGAATAGCCGAGCCGGTCGGCGGCCTGCGCGATCTGCGTCATGTAGCCGATATCCGGCGCGCGGGTCAGCTCGCCGGAGCCGAGATAGGCCCCGTCGCCGGAGGTCGGGATGAACCACAGGAAATCGATAGGCTTGGATGAAGCGCTCATGGGTCGGAAATCTCCTTTGAAAACCGGAAACAGAAATCAGCTCGCCTTCGGCCGCCAGACGATATCGCCGGTGGTCAACTGCTTCGGCACGATGCCGAGCTTGTAGAATTCATCGGCAAGCGCCTGCTGGTAGGCCGCCGCATCGTCGGTGATGGTCGTCACGGCGCCTAGATCGGCGCCCGGCCGCGACAGCGTCACGCGGGTCACCTCAGCCGGCACGCCGGTGATTTCGGAGAGCTCCTTGACCGTATCGTCGAGCTTGCCCTGCGCCGACTTACCGACCTTGCCGAGTTCATCGATCACGTCGACAATCACCTGAGCGTTGGCATCGGTGAATTCCTGATTGGCGAGGAAGTAGCTGTATGAGGGAACGATGCCCTCGGCCGTCGTCAGGATACGGGTCTCCGGATCGGCCTCGGCGATTGCAAGATAAGGGTCCCAGATCGACCAGGCATCGATGCTGCCGTTCTTGAAGGCAGGGGCCGCATCCGGCGGCGCAAGGTCCAGCGGCTGGACATCATCGATCGTCAACCCCGCCTTGCGTAAGACTTTTACCGTAACGTTATGCGCGCTCGACCCGCGCTTAAACGCAACCTTCTTTCCCTTCAGGTCTTCGAGGGTCTTGATCGGAGAATCCTTGCGCACGAGGATCGCCGAACCCGCCGGGCTGCCACGATAGGTGCCGACATAATAGAGATGGCCGCCTGCAGCCTGCGCAAAGAGCGGCGGCACGTCGCCTGTCGCGCCGAAGTCGAGCGCACCGGCACCGAGCGCTTCGAGCAGCGGCGGCCCGGAGGTGAATTCTGACCAGCTGACCGAAATGCCGCGATCGGCAAGCCGGCTCTCCAGCGCCCCGCGGCGCTTGGCGAGCGCCAGCACGCCGTTCTTCTGCCAGCCGATCCGGAATTCGGTGGCTGCAGCGCGTGCGGGTTTGATGGCCGGCAGAACGGCAGCCGCCGCAGCAGCACCGAAAAGTCCGAGCGTCTGGCGTCGAGAAATCATGGCAATCCCCTTTCCTTCGCGGCAGCATCCTTGATCTGCCGGTCGTTGCGATGTCTCGATAATGATAATGTCTATATATTATATCGACAATTTTATTTGTAAGTTTTGCCGCCCCGGCAATTTTCCTGACCGGAATGTCCCCGTTTTGCGAAATATTATTCCAAAACACGCCGTCGAGGAATTTCGCAGGCAAACCGGACCGGCATTACTTTGGCTTTCCTGCCGCGGCACTTTCGGCTAATCATGCCCCGAATTCAGGAGAAGGATCTGGCATATGGCAAAAGTCGCGTTCATCGGTCTCGGCGTCATGGGCTTCCCCATGGCAGGTCACTTGAAGACGAAGGGCGGCCACGACGTCACGGTCTATAACCGCACGGCATCCAAGGCTGCGGACTGGGCCGCCAAGTTCGGCGGCAAATCCGCCGCGACGCCTGCCGAAGCTGCAGCAGATGCCGATTTCGTCTTCACCTGCGTCGGCAATGATGACGACCTGCGTTCGGTCACCACCGGCAGGGGCGGCGTTTTGGAAGGCATGAAGAAGGGCGCCGTGCTCATCGACAACACCACCGCCAGCGCCGAAGTCGCCCGCGAGCTTTATGAAGCCGCCAAGGCAAAAGGCAGCGATTTCATTGACGCACCGGTTTCCGGCGGCCAGGCAGGTGCGGAAAACGGCGTGCTCACCGTCATGTGCGGCGGCGATGAAGCCGTCTTCGAAAAGGCAAGGCCGGTCATCGACGCCTATGCCCGCATGGTCGGCCTCATGGGTCCTGCCGGTTCCGGCCAGCTCACCAAGATGATCAACCAGATCTGCATCGCCGGCATCGTTCAGGGTCTCGCCGAAGGCATCCATTTCGGCAAGCGTGCCGGCCTCGACATCGAGAAGGTTATCGACGTCATCTCCAAGGGTGCTGCCGGCTCCTGGCAGATGGAAAATCGCCACAAGACCATGAGCCAAGGTAAATACGATTTCGGTTTCGCCGTCGACTGGATGCGCAAGGATCTCTCCATTGTGCTCACCGAAGCACGCGCCAACGGCGCGAAACTGCCCCTCACTGCCCTCGTCGACCAGTTCTACGGCGACGTCCAGGCGATCGGCGGCAACCGCTGGGATACGTCCTCCCTGCTCGCGCGTCTGGAAAAATGATCGGCCCCTCCGCAAGCGCAGCCGAGCTGATCGCGCATCTGCAGACGCTGCGCTCGGAGGAGAACATTGCCGGCATGATCCGCTTCGGCATCGTCACCGGTAGCGCGCTCGGCATCTCCAATCCCGATCTCCAGAAAATCGCCCGCCTTGCGAAGAAGGACCACGCCCGCGCGCAGGAGCTTTGGCAAAGCGATATCCGCGAGGCACGCATGCTGGCGCTCTACACAGCCGAGGCGAAGAAGCTCACGCCCGCCGAAGCCTGCCGCTGGGTAAAGGATTTCAACTCCTGGGAAATCGTCGATTGCGCCGCAGACCTCTTCGTCGAGGCGAGGCTCGATGACGTGATTTTGCAATTTGCCGCCGACGATCGCGAATTCGTCCGCCGCACCGCCTTTGCCATGATCGCCGGCGCTGCTGTCCACCGCAAGCAGGACCCGGACGAAACTCTCCTCGCCTGGCTCCCCTTGATCGAGGCGCATTCCGGCGACCCGCGCAACTTCGTGCGCAAAGCCGTCAACTGGGCGCTGCGCAACATCGGCAAGCGCAGCCGCGACTGCCACGCCCCGGCTCTGGCCCTCGCCGAACGCCTTGCCGCAAGCCCCGACAAGATCGCCCGCTGGATCGGCAAGGACGCCGTCAGGGCGTTGACCAATGAGAAGGTAATGGGGCGATGGACCTAGGAGCCCGGCGAGTGCGAGCATGAGGGAATGCAACGGCAGACGCGACGTTCGCTATTTGCAGCATCGTGTCTGCGCCGTGAATGACTGATGCGACGTTTAAGGGCCTTCCGCGCCCAAGGACTTGGGCGCACTGGTCTGTGACGAGCACAGGCATGAGGCGGGGCAATGACAGCACAAAACAGCAACGTTGCCGGTGCGGTTACTTGACCGCGATAGCCGCGATAATAGGCGGCACGTGCCAACCTTGCTCTTCCCGCACAATGGCTAGACCTCAATCCTCGCTGGACTTCGCATTGTCCAAGACCATGTAATCAAGCGGCAGCTGCGTCGAATACTTGATCTGCTCCATGGCGAAAGCCGAGGAAACGTCGCGGATCTCGATCTTGGCGATCAGCCGCTTGTAGAAGGCGTCGTAGGCGGCGATATCCGGCACGACCACGCGCAGCAGGTAATCGACGTCGCCGCTCATGCGGTAGAATTCGACCACTTCGGGAAAGTCCGAGACGACTTCGGAAAAACGCCTCAGCCACTCGATCGAATGCGTCGCCGTGCGGATCGAGACGAAAACCGTGACCTTCGTGTTGACCTTCTCGGGGTCGAGGATGGCGACGCGGCGCTTGATCACGCCGTCCTCTTCCATCTTCTGGATACGGCGCCAGCACGGCGTTGTCGAAAGCCCCACCTTCTTGGCGAGATCGGCAACTGCCAAAGTCGAATCTTCTTGCAAAAGACGCAGTATCTTGCGGTCGAGACGGTCCATATGCGAAAGCCCTTTTCGAATTATTTTCTCTATATAACGCGATTCCGGCGCCAGAAAAGAATTTTGTTTCAGGATGTGAGCAATTTTACTCTGTTCCGCAGCACCGGAAGCAGTTCCTCTTCGAACCAGGGATTGCGCTTCAGCCAGCCGCTGTTGCGCCAACTCGGATGCGGCAGCGGCAAGACCGCCGGACTGCGGTTTGAAAACAGCGTCTCGCGCCACGCCTTCACCGTTTCGGTCATGTTCGGCTTGCGCAATCCGCTCATATGCCATGCCTGGGCATATTGCCCCACAGTGAGCACAAGCTCGATCTGCGGCATCCGATCGATCACCCTCTGGCGCCAGAGCGGCGCGCATTCCCGTCTCGGCGGCAGGTCGCTGCCCTTGGCGTCGTAGCCCGGAAAACAGAAGCCCATCGGCACGATCGCGAACCGCTTTGCATCGTAGAATGTCTCGCGCTCCACCTGCAGCCAGTCGCGCAGACGGTCGCCGGAGGCATCGTTGAAGGGAATGCCGCTTTCATGCACCCTAAGGCCTGGCGCCTGGCCGGCAATCAGGATGCGCGCGGTAGACGACATCACGACGACCGGCCGCGGCTCGTGCGGAAGCCGATCGTCGGCCCGCAGTGGCCGATCGCGGCAGATGCGACAGTGCGCAATTTCGCTGTGCAGCGCGGCAAGCGCCGCTTCGCCCGTCAATGCCATCCCGTCACCTGCCGGACAAGCCGCCTCGCATCCTCGAATCCCGATTGCCTGTGCTCATGGTCGCGCACGTCGCGCGGCCGTTCGAATGTCCCCGCCCAGAGACCTGCCCTTTCCGCCCGCGCCCTCTCCTCTTCCCGCTCGTAGTTCCCATAAGAGACGGCCATGCCTCTGGCCACGATCTCTCCGTTGAGATCGATGCCGCCGCTCCGGCAGACGACGAGCAGCCGGTCATACTGGTCCCGTTCGGCGCCGCCGCATCGGGTATCCCGGCCAGCCACCAGACCCTGCAATGTCTCTTTTGCCTCCCGGCCGCAGGCCCAGCGCCTTCCGCCGCGCTCGCAGATCTGGTTGAGCTCCGGCGCATCGATGCCCTTCAGCCGCATGCGTTCGGCACCGATCGTCAGGCTGTCGCCGTCTGCCGCATGAAATTGGCCGGCGTGCACGGTATCGGGCTTGTCGTTGAGCTTTGCGGCGATCAGCCAGATCAGCGCGAGCATTGCGAAAGCTGTGACACCGTCGCGTATCGTTTCGAAACCACGCGCCACGCTTTCGCCTCCTTGAAAAACAAACCGTTGGCAAAAATGGCAAACAACTTCTTAAGAATTGCGGGTTACGGTGGAACCATCCGCGGATCAAGTATCATTGTGCACATGAGTACCGGCGTTAGCACATCGACCGATAAGATTATCGTCGACAAATCCCGCAGTCACCGCAACAAGCCTGTCTCCAGGGCTGTGCGGCAGACGCGCGAGCGGCTGCAATCCGGCCATTCCTCCGCCGCCGCCTTCGATCGGGACGCGCTCAGGATGTATATGAGCGCCTTCATTCAGGGCGCGTCGATCATGCCGCTCTTCGTCATCATCATTGCGGTCCTCGGCATCTATTTCACCGGCAACACACAAATCTTCCTCTGGGCCGTACTGACGCTGACTGCCTATGCGGCAAACGTCTATCTCGTGCGCCGCGCCCGCAAAAAGGAGATAACTCCGGAATCGGCGCGCAAATGGCGCCGCGTCTTGCTTTTCGGCCAGCTGATGATCGGCAGCTGCTGGGCCGTTTTTGCGCTTCAGGACTGCAGCGCCTGCGATCCCTCCGGCTTCATCCTTTTTAAGGGCGCGACGCTTCTCATCGCACTTTCCGTAACGGCAATGTCGAATTTCATGCTGACGCCCGCCGTGCTCGTTGCCTTCGCACCCTCCGTCGTGGCACTCGCTGCAAAGGCCGGCATCTCGCGCGACCTGCTTGAGCTCAGCCTCACTGCCGTTTTCACGACGACCATCATTTTCTTCAACTACATCAGCGACCGCCTCTTCCAGTCGAACCTCAAGATCCTCTCCTTCCAGTCGGAAAAGGACGACTTGATCGCCGAGCTCGAAGTCGCCAAATCCATGTCCGACGAAGCGCGCCGGCGCGCGGAAGAGGCCAACCTTGCCAAGTCGCGCTTCCTCGCCTCCATGTCACATGAGCTGCGCACGCCGCTGAACGCCATCCTCGGCTTCTCCGAGGTGATGTCGGCCGAGGTCATGGGCCCGCTGAACAATCCGACCTACAAGGAATATACGAACGACATCCACCGCTCCGGCCAGCATCTGCTGAACCTCATCAACGAGATCCTCGACCTATCGCGCATCGAGGCCGGGAAATACGAGCTCATCGAAGAAGCGATCTCGCTCCTTGATATCGCGGAAGATTGCATCGGCATGGTGCAACTGCGTGCCAGGGGCAAGAACATTTCCATCACCCAGCAGTTCGAACCGGAGCTGCCTTCTGTCTGGGCCGACGAGAAGTCGTTGCGCCAGGTGGTGCTGAACCTGCTCTCAAACGCAGTGAAGTTCACGCCGCAAGGCGGTGAAATCCATGTCAAGGTCGGCTGGACGGCAGGTGGCGGCCAGTACATCTCCATCAAGGACAACGGCCCTGGCATTCCCGAGGACGAAATCCCCGTCGTGCTCTCCGCCTTCGGCCAGGGCTCGATCGCCATCAAGAGCGCCGAACAGGGCACCGGCCTCGGCCTGCCGATCGTCCAGGCGATCCTTGCCAAGCATGACGGCCAATTTGTCCTGAAATCAAAGCTGCGCGAAGGCACCGAAGTGATCGCCATCCTGCCTGCCCGGCGCGTGCTGCAGAGCCTGCCGGCCGTCGAGGAAGCGCAGCCCGTTTCCCGCAAGCGGAAGAGCTTCGCTTAATCTCGGCAATCTGCGCGAAACCAGGGTGACAGATCAGTGCAAATGATATTGACCGTCAGAGAGGAAAGCCCGCGGCAAGATGACGTGGCGTCGCTTCTCTTACTGTCCGATGCAGTTGCGGCTTCGCTCTATCCCGGCGAGTATCGAAGGCCGCTCAATCCGGAGGCATTATCCGCACCACATATTTCAGTCTTTGTCGCACGCACTGGCGATCTTTCCGCAGCAGGGTGCTGCGCGCTCGTCGACGATCATGATGGCACGGCGGAGCTCAAGCGGATGATCGTGGATCAGAGGGTCAGACAAAGGGGCGTTGGAAGAGCACTGTTGCAAGCCGTGGAAGCAGCGGCCTTGTCCAAAGGAATTCGTCTTATCAAGATGGAAGTCGGTATCAGGAATACGGATGGACAAAGCCTGTATCGTTGGGCCGGATACAAGGAGCGCGGCCCCTTACGGCGCCTACAGGCCGTCACCGATCAGCCTGTTTTTCGAAAAAGCGATCGGAGAAAATCCTGATGCCTGACGCCATCCGCCTCAGGCGAAGACGATCGCGATGAGGCGCGTGCCGATCGTGACGAGAAGATAGAGCCCGCACGCGGCAATCGCGCAGAGGACGGCAAAGGAGCCAAGATCCTTCGCATGTTTGCCGACCATCGAGATTTCCGGCGAGATGCGGTCGATCACCTCCTCGATTGCCGTATTCAGCGCCTCGACGGCGAAGAGCACCAGAAACAGCACGACGGCAATCATCATTTCCCACAGCGATGCACCGACGGCGGCAAGCAGGATCAGCGAAACCGCGGCAAAAAGCAGCTCCTGCCGGAAAGCCGATTCCTTGATCAGGCGCTGGAAGCCCGCCCAGGAATAGACGGCGGCAGCGAAGAAATGGCTCACACCCGTCAGTTTGCCTATGGCAGGTTTGGTCAAAGCGCGCCCTCGTCTTGCAGTCGGCGGCGGCCGCAGCCGCCGTCTATCGGTCAAAATGCGAATACCGGTTCCAGGCTTCCGCCGCAAGCACCCGTCATCCATCTGACACAAAGCCGCAGCGCTCAGTGTCTGTTGGTAACGCCCGCCTGCGAGAATGTCGCCATTCCGGAATGGCAGGCCGCGGCGGCCTTCACGACGCCGGCGGCAAGGGCCGCACCCGTCCCCTCGCCAAGCCGCATGCCGAGCGAAAGAAGCGGCGTTTTGCCGAGCATCTCGATCGCCCTGAGATGCCCCGGTTCGCCTGAGACATGGCCGATCAGGCAGTGATCGAGCGCCGACGGATTGGCCGCCTGCAGGATGGCGCCTGCCGCCGTCGCCACATAGCCGTCGATCAGCACCGGTATCTTTTCGACGCGCGCAGCAAGAATGGCGCCGGCCATTGCCGCAATCTCGCGGCCGCCGAGGCGGCGCATGATTTCCAGCGGATCGTTCAGATGGTCGCGATGCAGCTCGACAGCGCGCTCGACGGCTGCCACCTTGCGCTCCAGCATCTCGCCCTCGGAACCGGTTCCCGGGCCGACCCAGTCGCGCGCCGAGCCGCCGTAAAGCGCGTAATTGATCGCCGCAGCGATCGTCGTGTTGCCGATCCCCATCTCGCCGATGCAGAGCAGGTCCGTGCCACCCGCAATCGCCTCCATGCCGAAGGCCATGGTCGCCGCGCAGTCGCGCTCGGAAAGTGCTGCCTCTTCGGTGATGTCGCCGGTCGGATAGTCGAGCGCCAGATCGAAGACCTTCAGCCCGAGATCGTAGGCGACGCAGATCTGGTTGATCGCCGCACCACCGGCAGCGAAATTCTCCACCATCTGCTGCGTCACCGCCGGCGGAAAGGGCGTGATACCCTGTTTCGCCACGCCGTGATTGCCGGCGAAGATCGCAACCAGCGGCCGGTTGACGGCCGGCGCTCTGCCCGTCCAGGCCGCCAGCCAGAAGGCGATCTCCTCGAGCCGCCCGAGCGCGCCCGGCGGCTTCGTCAGCTGCGCGTCGCGCTCGCGCGCTGCCACCAGCGCCCGGGTATCCGGTCCCGGCAGATCGCGCAGCAGCGCACGGAAATCGTCGAACGGCAGGCCTGAAACGCTCATGAATGCGGCTTCCTTGTATTTGCTTCGGTCCGGAGATCCGGGGTCAACTTGTCTTTTGCAGACAAATCGGCTTCTTTCGTCGCGACTCTATTAAAGGCAGCGGCCAGGCGTCACAACTCGAAAAGCGTCGAACCTTTCATGCATGAAGTTGGGGACATGAACATCAAGGCCTATGCGCTCGACACCGCCCGCGCCGTCGCTTTCCTGAGCCGGCTTCCCGTGCCGCAATGGGTCTTTTGCGCAGACGACGGCAAGCTCAGTCGCACGGTACGCGCCTTCCCGCTCGCCGGTATTCTGATCGGCCTTCTTCCGGCCCTCGTCTTTCTCATTCTCCTTGGCCTGCGCGCCGACCGTCTGATGGCGGCGTTCGTCGCACTCGCCGTCCAGACGCTCATCGTCGGCGCGCTGCACGAGGACGGGCTCTCCGACACTGCCGACGGCATCGGCGGCGGACGCGACCGCGACCACGCGCTGGCGATCATGAAGGACAGCCGCATCGGCAGCTACGGCGCGATTGCCCTCGTCTTCTCGCTAGCACTTCGCGCCGCAGCCCTTGCCGCCATCGCCCGCGAGGTCGCCCCCCTTGCCGCCGCCTTCGCTATTCCCGCGGCCGCCTGCCTCAGCCGTGCCGCCCTCGTCTGGCACTGGCACCGTCTGCCGCCCGCAAAAACGGACGGCATCGCCGCCTCCTCGGGCCAGCCCGGCGAAAGCGCAATGCATGTCGCGGTCGTGTCGGCCTGCCTCTTTTCAGCCCTTCTCGTCTGGCCGGCGCTCGGCCTGCTGGCGCTTGTCTGCAGCCTGCTTGCAACCGGCATCGCGGTCATCGCCTTCACGCTCTATATCCGCCGCAAGCTTGCGGGCCATACGGGGGATACGCTCGGCGCCGCCCAGCAGATTTCCGAAATCGCAGCTTTCTGCGCCCTTGCCACGGCCTTGTGAAATCACGATATTCCGCTCATGCAAACGCCCTGCATCCACGTATGCTCGATCGATCCCGCAACCGGCTTTTGCACGGGTTGCGGCCGCACGCTTCAGGAGATCGGCAACTGGATGTCCTATTCGGATGAGGAAAGGCAACGCATCATGACTGTCCTTGCCGCGCGCCTCTTTGCCGAACCGGCGGCCCTGGTCCGCGAGGCGGCCGCAATGCCGGAGCACCGTTCATGAACCGGCTCGGGCTCTTCCTTCTGATCCTCGCGATCGGCCTTGCGGTGCTCGTCTACAACCACGACAGCGACCGCGTGCTCGGCATGAACATCGACGATTTCGGGCGCATGGTCTATCTCCTGCCGATCGTGCTGATGCTGTCTGCCGGCATTTGGGCAAGCCGCCGCAGCGCCGGCGAAACCATGCGCAACCTGATGATCTGGCTGGTCATCATCCTGGCCCTCGCAACCGTCTATCTCTACCGCCAGGACCTGTTCGGCGTCGGCAACCGCCTGCTTGCCGGCCTCGTGCCTGGCCGTGCCGTCGTCGTCACCACCAGCGAGGGCAGCAGCGAGATCATCCTACACAAACTGCTGAACGGCCATTTCGAGGCCGACGTCTCCGTCAACGGCCAGACGATCCCGATGCTCGTCGATACCGGCGCCAGCATGGTGGCCCTGTCGCATGCGGATGCCGAGCGGATCGGTATCATCCCTGAAAACCTCACTTATTCGATGACCGTCATGACGGCGAACGGCCGCGCCCGCGCCGCGCCCGTGACGCTCGACCGCATCGCCATCGGCCCCATCGTGCGCACCGACGTCGCCGCCAGCGTCGCCGAAGACGGCGCGCTCGACCAGAGCCTGCTCGGCATGAGCTTCCTCCAAACGCTGGGTTCCCTGCAGATGCAGACGGACGAGCTCAGGATGCGCGACTAGGCTGCTCAATAGCAGCAACAGGGGCGCGCTTCGCCTCATTGCCACGGCCACGCATCTTCGGTGACCACAATGCACCACGCATAGCCAACGGGGTATGGTAAAATGGCGGATGCCTATTCGGTGATCGGCACATCCCGCTCCGCGTTTCAGCTTGACTCACTCATACCTCTACGACTATACGTCGATCAATAGTCAGCGGGGTATGGATCCCAAATGTCGAACGATCCCGATATGCTCTTCAGAACGCTCGCCGATCCGACCCGGCGAGCTCTCTTCGAGCGGCTGTGCCGCGAGGGAGAAAAGACGGTCGGGGCCTTGACGGCCCGGGCCGGGGTCTCACAGCCGGTCGTCTCAAAGCATCTTGGAGTCCTGAAGCAGGCCGGGTTGGTGCGCGACCGACACGAAGGCCGCCATACGCACTATAGCGCGCAACTCGGCGCCCTGGCCCCGCTGATCGACTGGACAAGCCAGATGGCGGGCTTCTGGCAGAGCCGGTTCAACGACCTCGAAGATCTGCTCAAAAGGATGGACCAATGAACAAAGCCGCGACCGAATCGCTTTCCGTCATTGTCGAACGGGAGATTCCTTTTCCGCCGGAAAAGATCTGGCGCGCGCTCACGCAACCACACCTGATCGAGGAGTGGCTCATGAAGAACGACTTCAAGCCTGACGTAGGCCACCTTTTCAATCTTCGCGGAGACTGGGGCGGCGTGCTGGACTGCGAAGTCCTCGCCGTCGAGCCGAACAGAACACTATCCTACACTTGGAATTTTGCGCACAATGATGCAGCCTTTAATCTGCAGAGCGTCGTGACCTTTACGCTCACCCCAACGAGCACGGGAACCCACCTGCGCATGGAGCAGTCGGGCTTCCGGCCGGATCAGAAGCAGGCTTACGGAGGCGCAAAGGCAGGGTGGCAGCAGTTCTTTGCAAACCTGGAGCAGGTCTTGACGCGGGCAGACTGATGTTTTCCGTGTTGCGCTTCGGCTGATACTCAGAGGAGGCCCCATTGGACTGGAATTATTGGATTCGGCAGTTCCACCGCTGGCTGTCTATCGCCTTTACGGCGACCGTGATCGCCAACTTCGTCGCGATGGGCTTGGGAGAACCTCCCGGCTGGGTCGTCTACTCGCCACTGCTGCCGCTATTCTTGCTCCTGTTTAGCGGTCTCTACATGTTCGTGCTGCCTTACGCCACGAAGTGGCGCAGCGCGCGAAGCGTCAGCGGGGAGGCATGAACACAATGGACCGCAAGACGCCCACGAAGTCAGCGAAGGCCGCAAACGAGGCCACAGCCAAACCGGCCTCCACAGAACCAGTCCTCCTCTCAGGCGGCAACCCTCAGATCGCCAAGGGTTACGGCGACGCCCCCGTGCAGGCCTACGTCGCGGCCATGCCGGGCTGGAAGAGCGACGTCGGGCGCCGCCTCGACGCGCTCATCGAGCGCACCGTCCCCGGCGTGCACAAGGCGGTCAAATGGAACTCGCCCTTCTATGGTGTCGAGGACCATGTCTGGTTCCTCAGCTTTCATTGCTTCACGAAATACGTGAAAGTGACGTTCTTCCGCGGCACATCGCTTCGCCCTCTTCCGCCCGGCCGATCCAAGCACAAGGACGTGCGCTATCTCGACATCCATGAGGACGAACTGGACGAAGCTCAGTTCGCCGACTGGGTGAAGCAAGCCAGCCAGTTGCCCGGCGAACGACTGTGAGCGACCACCATGATGAAAGCGACAACCACCATGAAGAAGAACGCCGTGAAGGAAGCAGAAGCCTCTCCGTCTCAACTGATCGATGCGAAAGTAGCGGCGCTGGGCGATTGGCGGGGCGAGACGCTCGCCCGGCTGCGAAGCCTCATCAAGAAGGCCGACCCCGAAGTGGTCGAGGAGGTAAAATGGAGAAAGCCCTCGAACATGTTAGGGGTTCCCGTGTGGGAGCACGCCGGCATCATCTGCACCGGCGAGACCTATAAGAATGCCGTGAAGTTGACCTTGGCCAAGGGAGCCTCCTTGGAGGATCCCTCAGGCCTCTTCAACTCCAGCCTCGAAGGCAACACGAGGCGCGCCATCGATTTCCATGAGGGCGACGAGATCGATGAAAAAGCGTTGGAGGCGCTCATTCGCGCCGCTGTGGCACTGAACACCTCGCAGAAGGCACCCAAGAGCGCTTGAGGAGCGGCGCATAGCGTCGCGCCCGGCTCTATATTCTTCAACCCGTGGAACCTTGCGTCCCGCATCTGGGTTGAAAGGATTGAAAGGAGGCGCTGGCCATGGATAATCCCTCGAAGCAACTCGCGGACGAATATATACGCCTGGGCGGCCATCGCCGGGCGGTGATCGACGATAACATCGTATCCACACGCTGCTGGGAAAAAGATACGCCCGAGGCCGCACAATTCTGGAAAGACCGTATAGACACCCTGGATGCCGCCAACCGCAGGCAGGTCGTATCCTTCCTGCCGACAATCAACAGGATCTGATCGCCGGCCGGCACAGTCTTGCAAAGGCGGCCGATCATGTCGAACAGCGCCAAGACCGGCGGCACGGACGCGTTTAACTGGCATCAGCCGCACACGCTTCGGTAAATCGGTCGAAAGCCAAGCGCAGATCGATGATGCTGCGAAGGAGGCTTCCGCAGCAGCGGGCGATGGCGGAGCGCTCAATGTCCATCGCCTGGTCCCGGTCGCCGCCGCCAACGATCTGAACTGGCAAAATTCACCCTCGCAGGGCGAGATCGTGGTCGAAGCCCGCACGGCAGGCGATGCCAGCATCGTCGCCGCAAGCTGCGAACTCGATTCTCATGGAGGTCGATTCAGCGCCGCCGAAGACGTTACGACGATGAACGCCAGCGCCTTCCGCAACGACAAGCTCTATACCGTCGTCGAGATCGAGCACGGCAGGCGCTTAGAGCGCGGCGTTTTCGAAGGCAATATCGCCGTCGACAACATCCGCCGGCGCAGGCCTGACTCAGTTCCGCAGCCGGTATCCCGTCTTGAAAATCCAGCCAAGTGTCGCAAGGCAGATCGCCAGGAACATGGTGATCATCCCAAGGCTGAGCAACGGATTGACGTCGGCGATGCCGTAGAAGCTCCAACGGAAACCGCTCACCAGATAGAGCACCGGATTGAAGTGGCTGACGGCCTGCCAGAAGGGCGGCAGCATGTTGATCGAATAGAAGCTGCCGCCAAGGAAGGTCAGCGGCGGCACCACGAGCATCGGGATCAGGTTCAACTGCTCGAAGTTGCCTGCCCATATGCCGATCATGAAGCCGAACAGGCTGAAAGTGACCGCCGTCAGCAGGAAGAACAGGATCATCATGAAGGGATGCTCGATCCTGACCTCCACGAAGGCATTGGCCGTCAGAAGGATAATGAGCCCGATCAGCAGCCCCTTGGTGGCCGCAGCTCCCACATAGCCGAGCAGGATCTCCGTCATCGCAACCGGCGCTGACAGCACCTCGTAGATCGTGCCGGTGAATTTCGGAAAATAGATGCCGAAGGAACCGTTGCCGATGCATTGCCCGAGCAGCGTCAGCATGATGAGCCCCGGCGTGATGAAGGCGCCGTAGGAAACGCCTTCCACCTCTTGGATGCGCGAGCCGATCGCCGCGCCGAAGACGATGAAATAGAGCGAGGTGGAAATCACCGGCGAGAAGACGCTCTGCAGCAGCGTGCGGCGCGTGCGCGCCATTTCGAAGAAATAGATCGACTTGATGGCTTCGAAGTTCATTTCGTGCCTCCCACGAGCGCCACGAAGATATCCTCGAGCGAACTCTGCCGCGTCGAAAGATCCTTGAAGTGGATGTTCTGCGCCGCAAGCCGGGTGAGCAGCGCGGCGATGCTCTCCTGCTCGCTATGCGCATCGAAATCGTAGATCAACCGGTTTCCGTCGGGTTCCAGCGACAGGCCGTTTCCGGAGAAACATTCGGGCAGCTCGTCCAGCGGTTCGGCAAGCTCGAGGATCAGCTGCTTGCGGCCGAGCTTGGTCATCAGCGCGGTCTTGTCTTCGACCAGCAGCAGCTTGCCGCCGTTGATCACGCCGACGCGGTCGGCGATCTCTTCGGCCTCTTCGATGTAATGCGTCGTCAGGATGATGGTGACGCCGGACTCGCGCAGCCTTTCCACGACCCGCCACATATCCTTGCGCAGCGTCACGTCGACGCCCGCCGTCGGCTCGTCGAGGAAGAGGATCTCCGGCTCGTGGCTGAGTGCCTTGGCGATCAGCACGCGCCGCTTCATGCCGCCGGAAAGCTCCCGCAGCATATTGTCCTTCTTGTTCCACAGCGAAAGGTCGCGCAGCACCTTCTCGATATGCGCCGGGTTCGGCTTCTTGCCGTGCAGCCCGCGGGAAAAGCTCACCGTATTCCAGACGGTCTCGAACTGATCCGTCGTCAGTTCCTGCGGCACCAGCCCGATCATCGTCCGCGTCGCCCGGAAATCCTTGACGACATCGTGCCCGGCGACCAGCACTTGGCCGCTGCTCGGATTGACGATGCCGCAGACGATCGAAATCATCGTCGTCTTGCCCCGCGCCGTTCGGCCCGAGCAGGGCCAGGATCTCGCCCTTCTCGACATCGAGATCGATGCCTTTCAGCGCCTCGAACCCGTTGGCGTAGCTTTTTGTGAGGTTTCGGATGGAAATGATGGGTGCCATTGCGGATTTCTTGAGTATTTCCTCGTTTTTCGTCCGCTATATAGCCCCTTTGTTACACTTTGACATCCTGCCGGCGCTGAACAGACTATTCAGCGAAAGCATCTTTATGCGTAGATGCTGATGAGGAACCGCGCCGCAGTGACGATCAGGAAGATGCCGAAGCCGATCTCCAATTGACGCTTGCTCATCCGGTGGGCGAGCCGCGCGCCGATCGGGGCGATATACATCGTCAGCGGAATAATGAACACCACGGCGATCCAGTTGATGAAGCCGGTCGAAAACGGTGGCAGGCCCGATACACCCCAACCGGCCCAGACATAGCCGAACAATCCGGGCAGCGAGATCAGCACGCCAACGCCTGCAGACGTCGCCACCGCCTGGTGCATCGGCCGCGAATAGAGCGTCATGAAGGTATTGTTGAGAACGCCGCCGCCGATCCCCATCAGGCCGGAAAGAATACCGATGCCCGTCCCGACCAGGAACTTGAATGGATTACCCGGCAAGTCGCTGCCGAGCCGCCAGCTCGCGCGGTTGAACATCATGCGGAAGGCGACGAGCAGCGCGACGGCTGCAAAGATCAATCGCAAGGTCACGCTCGACGCTTCAGAGGCAATCACCGCCGCGATAATCGCGCCGAGCGGCACGGCGATGATCCAACCGCTCAGGAGCTTCTGGTCGACCGCCCCGTGACTGCGATGCGCCATATAGGACCTGAGCGACGTCGGAACGATGATCGCAAGCGAGGTGCCGACCGACAGGTGCATGCGCACCGCCTCCGGCACATCGAGCCAGCCGAACACCTGATAAAAGACCGGAACGAGGATCGCGCCGCCGCCGATGCCGAAGAGACCGGCAAGCAGGCCCGCAACCGCGCCCGCAGCCGCCAGCATCAGTGCAAAAAGGGCAAGCTCCGAAACAGCCGGCATCGCGATCTCCCCACCTTCCAAGCAGGCCGGATCACGGAAAAGAAAATCAGCCGCAGGTTTTATTTGTCATCAAGCGGTGATCTTCTTCGCAGATAAGAAGTGTCGAGGCAAGCAACGGCTTCCGCGCCGCCGCCCATTCCTTTGCGGAACCGTTTCCAGGGCGCTCGTTACGTCCGATTTTCGCTGCCTCGCGTATAGTAAGCAGTCATTGCCAGTCACGAAATCCTAAGAATCCGGCCTCGCGTTCCCCTGCCCGGCCGGCCCAGCTTGAGCCGGCTCCTGGGCCGGCTTTCTTTTTTTCGTCTAAAAGCATCCGATTCCTGCCATACCGCAGTGAAATTACGCATGCCTCAGGATATTCACCAGGCGCCCGAAAGGGTCGCGCACGTAAAATCGCCGCACCCCCCAAGGCTCGCTCGCCGGACCATATTCCACCACGATACCTTCGCGGATGACCCGCTGATAGACCTCATCGAGATTGTCGACTTCGATAGAAAGGTCGGGCACAGCCGTTCCGGAGCCACCTTCGGTCGCAAAGCTGACCTGCGGCCCCGCGCTCGCATCCGCCGCATAAGTTACGATCCATCCATGATCCATGACGACATCCATGCCGAGGATGCCCTGGTAGAAAGCCTTGGCGGCTTCTATATCGGAAACCGCAATGTTCGCGACAATGCGTTTGACGGTCATGTCGTCCTCCCTGATAGCGTGCCATGGGACAATACTCACGGTCGCAATGGTGGGATGTAATTTGGTCGCCTATGCGGCAGCCGGTCAGCCTCTAGTGGGCAACGTCTGCGTTTTGGCGCAAAGCGGAAGGGTTTGTTTTTCCGACGATGGCTGATCTCGGTTAAGATCGTACAGCGTGGGGCCTCAGTAATTTTACCTCAACAACAGATCGATCCGGTGTCGGATTGGCAAAGCCTCGTACGTCCTTAGGATCGTCAATTCCATCAATTCAAAAGGATCACGACCATGCCGAACACCATACGCTTGCATCGCGTCCTGGCAACCAGCCCGGAGAAGGTCTATCGCGCGTTTCTCGAAGCGGATGCGCTCGCCAAGTGGCTTCCCCCTAACGGCTTTACCTGCACTGTGCATCACTTTGAACCGACAGTCGGCGGAAAGTTCAAAATGTCCTTCCGGAACTTTACAACGGGCAAAAGCCACGCATTTGGTGGCGAATATGTCGAGCTCGCCCCAGGCGAACGCCTGCGCTACACGGACAAATTCGACGACCCCAACCTGCCTGGCGAAATGGAAGTCGCTGTGACCTTGAAGAAAGTTTCGGTCGGGACCGAGCTGGAGATAACGCAGGCAGGCGTGCCCGACGTTATTCCACCAGAGGCGTGTTACCTCGGTTGGCAGGAGTCGCTGCGAAACCTGGCACGGCTCGTCGAGCCGGAGATCAATGAGTAGCACTCAGGATCGAGCAAAGGTTGTCGGGATCGGATCGCGTTGACGATCTTCGCGATCCGGTCTGAGAATACGCTTTAAGTCGGCATTGCCAATGCGAGCGCTCCGCCTGGCTCTTGGCGCCAAGCTGCCATCCGCTACCCACCTGCCCCGCATCGGTCGCCCACCAGGTTTAATTGCAATAAATCCTGCCGCCTTTGCGGGATCTGAGATCGAAGTGAAAATGGTTCCAGTGCTCCGGGTTGCTGCCGGGACCGAGCACGGTGTTGAAATACCGGCAGCTGTCGGAGCGCACGGCCTTGAGTAGCCTGCCCTCGCGGAACGAGAAGAGGCCCTTCCTGCGCACGTCGATCTGGTGGCCGTTCTTCAGCACGAACTTGCCGACGTCGATCGCGTTGCCGCGTGCGTGTTCGGACATCGGATTATATCTCTGGCGGCTGTTGTTCATGCGCCGGCAGGAATAGCCGCCGAGCGGCTGGATCGTCTTGACGCCAGACCAGTAGCGAAAGCGGGCCGATGGCGCGAGTTCGTTCTTCACCCATTTGGCGAAGGCAAGCGTCACCTGGCAGTTCAGCGTCACCGCAGGCCTCACGCCGATATTGCCGGAAAGCCCCTGCAGCGAGACCGGATAAGGCACCTGGCAGGACGGGCCGTCGTTGATCGCCGGCTTATCGGTGAAGATCACGCCCATGCGCTTCAGCTCACGGCGGCAGGCAAGCTCGGAGGCCGGCATCACGTTCGGGTCCGGGGCGACGGGCCGGCTCATCATCGGGTCGTTCGGCCTGAGCATCGCCACTTCCTGGCTCTCGTCCTCTTCGGGAACGCGCGACGGCTCGATCACCGAACTGCCGTCGTTCCACACGGGGGCACGGCTCATCTCGGCTTGTGCGGCGGGCCGCGGCATTGCCGTCCGGTTCAATTGCGTCGGATTGTCGGTGCCGATCCCGTCGACCACAGGTTCAGCCGAATTTCCTTCGGCGATCTGCATCTGCTGTTCCTGCGCCAGCCCGACGACGGGTTCCGCGCCAAGCTCCGCATCCATGTTGACGCCACCGGAAGGCACTGCAAGCTGCTGGGTGCCGCCCCAGTTCCGCGGCTGCCCCTGCCCTTGCGCCAGTCCCTCATCGCTGTCGATCATCGGCAGCTTCTTCGGCATCGGCTGGCTGCCCGCGCGCGCAGAATGCCCGGCGCCTGCAAGGTTCGGCGTGTCGAGATAATCGATCGAGCCTTCCGTGTTTGAAACCGGTGCGTTGGAAACGGGATAGGACGGCTGCGCATCGGCGGGCGCCATGCGCTTCGCGCCTTGCCCCGGCATAGGCGAGATCGAACTCACCTTGGTCCCCCGGTCGATGCTTGCCGGCGGTATCATGCCGTCGCTGATGGAACAGGTCGCGAGGGTGGTGGATATCAGGACCGGCAGCGCGACGCGCCGCAAAAGGGAGGTAGACACAATACTCTCCATCGCTCCCGCAGCCCTGCTTGCATTGAAGAATTTGACTCGAATTTAGCTAAAAACGATGAATGAAAGCTTACCCTTGGGAGTGGAGCCGGGCGAGCCCGGCTCCACTGCTGATCAAGCTGCGTGCCGTGCGTAATGCTGCGACGTGCGCGAGCCGAGGCGGAACTTGGCAAGCAGCGTACGAAGCTGGCTGCTCTCTTCGGCAAGCGTCTGGCTCGCCGCCGTCGTCTCCTCCACCATGGCAGCGTTCTGCTGGGTCATCTGATCCATGTGGTTGACCGAGGTGTTGATCTCGTGGAGGCCCGTTGCCTGCTCGCGCGCCGCGGTGGCAATTGTATTCACATGGTCGTTGACCTTGTTCACCAGCGTCTCGATCTCGACCAGAGCATCGCCCGTCGAGCGAACCAGCGCCACGCCGGATTCGACTTCCGCCGCCGAGTTGCTGATCAGCGTCTTGATCTCCTTGGCGGCGTTTGCCGAACGTTGCGCGAGTTCACGAACCTCTTGCGCCACGACCGCAAAGCCCCGGCCGGCCTCGCCTGCGCGTGCGGCCTCGACACCGGCATTCAGCGCCAAAAGGTTGGTCTGGAACGCGATCTCGTCAATCACGCCGATGATCTGGCCGATCCGGCTGGAGGAGTCCTCAATCCGGCTCATCGCGCTAACGGCATTCCGCACGATTTCGCCGGATTTTCCAGCACTCGCCTTGGTCTCGGCGACCATCTCGCGGGCTTCGGTCGCCCGTTCGGACGCGGTCCGCACCGTTGCGGTAATCTCATCGAGTGCGGCTGCCGTCTCTTCGAGAGCAGCAGCCTGCTGCTCGGTGCGCTTCGACAGATTGTTGGTAGCCTCGCTGATACCCGATGCGTTGTCGTTCACGACATTGCTCGATTCGGCGATCGCCTGGATGACGTCGTTGAGCGCGCCGACGGCGGCATTGAAGTCGGTGCGCAGCTTTGAATAGTCCTCGCCCAGATCGCCGATCGAAACCGTGAGATCGCCTGCTGCAAGCTTCTCGAGGCCGGCCCCCAGCGTCTGCATCGCGTGGTTCTGGCGCTCGGCTGCGGCGCGCAGGCTCTCTTCATTGCCGCGGCGTTCGCCGTCGATCTCGCGCTGGCGCTCGTCTTCACGGGCACGCATTTTGGTGCGGTCGAGCATCGAGTCGCGCAATACCAGCAGGGCCTTTGCCATGTGGCCGATCTCGTCCCGCCGATCGCTGTCGGAGACTTCGACCGCCCCGTTCTCGCCTGCGATCTCATGCATCGCCGCGCCGATCCGTGCGACGGGTGCGGTAACGCTCTTGACGATCGCATAGGCGACGGAAACGATGATCGCAGCTCCGATCGCGCAAAGGATCGCCGTCCAGATCGCATTCTGCCAGTAGAGGGCTGCAAGGTCGTCGGAATAGACGCCGGTGCCGACGATCCAGCCCCAGGGCTCGAAGCCAGCGACGTGCGAGTATTTCAGGACGGGCTGTTCAGCACCTGGCTTCGGCCAATAGTAGTCGACAAAACCCTCGCCACGGGCCTTCACGACATTGACGAATTCCATGAATAGGAATTTGCCGGCCGGGTCCTTGTTCTGCGAAAGGTCGGTGCCGTTCAGCTCCGGCTTGATCGGATGCATCACCATGACCGGGTGCATGTCGTTGATCCAGAAGTAGCCGCTGCCGCCGTAGCGCATGGCAGCGATCACGTCTTTCGCCGCCGTTTGCGCCTCATCGCGCGTCAGCGTGCCGGCCTGTTCCATCTTGTAGTATTTCTGCAGGATGTTGACCGCCGTCGCGTCCATCTGCGCAAGACCGGATTTTCTTTCCATTTCCAGTTCGGAATAAGAATAGTTCAGAAAGAAAACCATCGTCGCCACAAAGATCGCCAGCGTCAGGCCGACGAGACAATAGAGACGCGTTGATATCTTGATGTTACGCATGAATTCCCCCGGCATTCCCATGCAGAATCGATCTTTGAATGATGAGGGGGATCCATTACTGGACGGTGAACTAATATTAGAGTGAGGCGACATAACGTAACGGAAGGTGGATGCCGGCGGTCCGGCTCCCGTTGCAACAATCTGAATTATCTTAGAATTTTATATTAAAGAGATTTATTTCAGTACCGGCGACACCTAGCGCACAAACGCCGGCCGTTTGCGTGTTCATTTCGCTTGCGCTTTGCATTACCGTGCGGGCGGAATCGAAACCGCAAACATCACGAAGTAGGACCATGACCGAGACCCCGAAGCCGAAAGGCGAATTGACGCTCCGCACGCTTGCCATGCCTGGCGACGCCAACCCCGCAGGCGATATCTTCGGCGGATGGGTCATGGCGCAGATGGACCTGGCGAGCGGCATCCGCGCCGCCGAACGCGCCAGGGGCCGCGTGGTCACCGCCGCGGTCAAGGAAATGGCTTTCCAGTTGCCGGTGAAGATCGGCGACACACTTTCGGTCTTTACCGACATCGACCGCGTCGGCCGTACCTCGATCACCCTCTGCGTCGAGGCCTGGGCGCACCGTTCGCGCTACAACAAGATGGAAAAGGTCACGGCCGGCACCTTCATCATGGTGGCGCTCGACGAAAACGGCGCGCCGAAGCCGGTCCCCGAGGAGTGACATCGTGCAGGCGGCGGCGACACCGGAGGTCTTCGTTTATATCCGCGCCATAATGGCGATGGTCATCGGCCTCAGCCTCACCCGCCTGCTCACGGGTCTCGCCGGCATCGTCCAGTCGCCTAAGAAACACCGCGTCTACCACGTCCATCTCGGTTGGGTCGCGTCGATGTTCCTCTTCATCATCCATTTCTGGTGGTGGGAGTATCGCCTCGGCTCGCTGGTCGTCATCACCTTCGGCGTTTACCTCTTCCTCATCAGCTTCTGCTGCCTGTTTTATTTCCTTAGCGTCCTGCTCTTCCCGACCTCGATCGAGGAGTATGGCGACTACGAGGACTATTTCATCTCCCGGCGCACATGGTTCTTCGGCATGCTGGCGCTGACCTATGCCGTGGACCTCGGCGATACCTGGCTCAAGGGCCAGGCCTATGTCCATGCGCTCGGCCGTGAATATCTCATCCGCAACCTCGCCTATATCGTCCTCTGCGTCGTCGCGGCTTGGACGCGGAACCGCCGCTTCCACATCGCCTTCGTCAGCCTCGGCCTGCTCTATCAGATCAGCTGGATCTTCCGGCTCTATGATGTGCTTGGGTGAGGTATGCTTAGGTCTCCGTCTGACCCGTAAGCGGGAGACTTCATCTTTTATGGCGGCAATTGGTTCCATCCATCCTCATTCCTGTGCCGGTCGCAGGAATCCAGCCACCTGCGCAGTTCGGTAGAAGTGCCACCAACGGCAGCTTCCTTTCTTGAAGTCGATCGACGTGTCCGAAGGGTAGCTCACCAAGACTCCGTCACCACGCGGTTTATGAGAGTTCCAGGTGTCGGATACGCGACGGCATTGAGCTTCAAGGCTGCAGTCGACGACGATCCGGGCCGCTTCAAAAGCTCGCGGACCGTGGGAGCCCGCTTCGGGCTCCCGCCGCGGCGTTTCCAGTCAGGTGAGAAGGACAATCCCGGCCGTCCTCGAATGCTGCGACGCTCTGCGCTGCCGCTAACGAGGGAATTTTGCGACAGAGATTTCCTAAAAATTCAGCACCGTCGGTTTTTGGCGCGAAAATAAGGAATTTCGCTGCACGGCATGTCGTATTGGGGTGGATTGCAGTCGTTGGTTTGTCAAACCTGAGCTAGCAATATCTCGGTCAGAGCCTCGGGCTCCAGCCGTGCTACATTGTGCCCGCAATCGAGGGCAAAGGTCGACCACTCCGGCTCGCCGTTTAAGCGTTGATAAAGGTCAAGGAACGGACTTCCTTCCCATCCAAATGCGCCGATGAAGGTCTTGCGCGGCACTTCACGCCAACGTCCGCTGAGATTGATTGATTGGAGAAACGTCCCAATCGGATGCGGTCGGCATCGCGGGTCAAGATTGGGAGGCGGCGCGCAAGTTAGTCCGTCAGCCTTCGCGCCCGCGACGAAGACATCTCGAAAACGAGGCGTCGTCAGGGACCAGACAGAGTCACCGGAATCAGGCACATAGGCGTCTACATAGACCAACGCCCGGATTTGCGATGCCGCAGCATCAGCTGCGCCGCTCACGACCATCCCGCCGTAGGATTGTCCAACAATCACCAGGTCGTCGCGATGCGACTTCACAGCACTAACGACCTCATCTATGTGATCTTCAAGATTGGCCGTTGGGGCGGGAGCATCGCCGAGCCCCGAAAGAGTGATCGGTAAGGCTTTGTGCCTGTGCGCAGTAAGTATATCTGCCACCTTTTGGTAGACCCAACCGCCCTGCCAGCCTCCGGGTATAAGGATAAAGGTGGCCATATTATTCATCCCTGATTTTGACGCCTACGGAGCTTCGACACCTCTTTCGCCGAAATTAAGACCACTGTGCCGGCTGACTGTGCTGAGTGTGCGTAAAAGGCGCCGAAAGCGGTCATTGACCTTTCGCAGAAGTCCCCGATTAAAACGACACTTGTTTTCCTGACTTTTACGACATCGCAGAATAGGGAATTCTGCAACGGTCGCAATGGCCGCTCTTGGCGCGCAAGGCGGCCGAAGCTGCCTGTCGGCCCGAGGCGTTTGGTCCGCGCAAGACGAGAGGGGTTAAAAGAGAGCAGCGATTTTGATCATGATGTCGGATCGGGGGCGGCTGGTGCGTCATCGTATCATCAGGTCGGGCTCTCGATTTGAAGGACAACGACCAGGAGAACGACGCGATGTCTAAGAACACCATTTGTCTATGGTACAACAAGGACGCTGAGGAAGCCGCCCGCTTCTATGCCGACACCTTCCCAGACAGCAAGATCGGAGCCATCATCCGCGCGCCCGACAAATACCCCGACGGAGAAGAGGCAGACGTGTTGGTCGTCGAGTTCACGGTGGCGGGTGTCGCGTGCATCGGATTGAACGGCGGCCCCACATTCAAGCACAGCGAAGCCTTCTCATTCCAGATCAGCACCGAGGATCAGGAAGAAACAGATCGCTATTGGAACGCCATCGTCGGCAATGGCGGTCAGGAAAGCGAATGCGGCTGGTGCAAGGATAAGTGGGGAATATCCTGGCAGATCACACCTCGCATTCTAATGGACGCGCTTGCAGCAGGTGGCGAACAAGCAAAGCGCGCATTCGACGCGATGATGACGATGAGGAAAATCGACGTAGCTGTGATCGATGCGGCACGAAAAGGGGATGACGCGCTATGACCACCGAGAAGATCAAAGGACCTGCTTCCTATTTTCCATCAATCGAGAAGAAATACGGCCGTCCTATCGATGACTGGCAAGAGCTCGTGCGAAAGCACTATCCTGCGAAGCACATGGAACTTGTCGGTATGCTGAAGAGCGAACACGGAATGGGCCACGGTCATGCAAATGCGGTCGTGGCGCACACTCTCGCGGAAGACAAGCAGCCAGCCTCTTAAACGGAGTGTGGTGCGAGGCGAAACGTCTTGTCTGCTTCCGGCCCCATGCGGACCCTTATTGCCTCCGGCGCAATTCACAGAGAGATTGCGCCGGGGACGAGACAGGCGCGAAGCACTCGTCTTCAACATGGATGGGAAGCATTGGGCCGCCGCCTACGCTGCCGGGGGACGATATCGAATCGACTTCGCCTTTTCCAAGGCTTCGATCGTATCCTCGACGCTGAGGAGGACAGTGGTCTCAACAGAGCTGAGCGCGCCTCCTGCGCCGATAGCAAGCGCGACAGCCGCCATCGATGCGTTATCAGGCGCCTCCCACAGATTCCAACCATCATGCTCGCCAAAGGCGTACCAGAACCCATGGAGCTTTCCGCCCACGGATTCGATATAAGTACGTGCCGCCTCTCGGCGATCCTCGGGGTTTTCGATCATGCGCGCCCACGTCTCGGGCGTGTAGCTGAAGCGCGTGAGATACATGGCCATGGCTTACCTCCTCCGTCAGAACAACAGTTAACGCTCAAGCCGGGGAGAACGCCAGCCATTTCCAATGTGCGGAACAGGCCTCCCTGCCTGTTTGGTTCGCAAAGAGGCAAAGTATGGCACGTGTCGCGAGAGCGAGGGGATGTCGCGGGAAGCCGCCTTACATTCATTGAGGACGTCATAACTACGGGAGGAGCGGTACCCGACGCCTACCGGACGGCAGCCGAAGAAAGGGCTCAAGTTCTTGCAGTTGTCTTGCCGGGCGTGGTCGTTGTGCCCGAGCCTCCCCTTCTCAGCATCCACGCATGCCGACTTGGAGAATGCGCAATGTGGCGTGGCGTCCCGGTGCCTTGTGAGTTCTCGACACGCCCTCCGATGCCATGTTCGACACTGGCATCATGAAACCTTTTGATTTTTACGCCGTTGTCGTGCGTATGACCGACGCTAAATTCAATCCGAAATCGGTCGACGGCACCAACCCGCACGGTGCCGAGACGTCGCGCCAAGAGAAGGCATCGACTGTGGAGGTCGCGCCGCCCCCAAATGTCATCGAACCCGATACAGAGTTGACGCCTGAGGAGGCCGAGCAGGCGCGCAAGAGATATTTGCTAACGCGTTTCTGGATCAGCGCGCGCGGTTACTGGAGCCGCGGCGGCGACAGCCTCGCGTGGCCGTGCTCAATCGGGCTATTGACCCTGATCGGCATCAATGTCGGCTTTCAGTATGGAATCAATGTCTGGAACCGCGCAATTTTTGACGCCATAGAGCAACATAATGCCCGCACCGTATATTTTCTGAGCGCCGTATTCCTGCCACTGGTGCTCGGAACCGTCGTCCTCGTCGTTGCACAAGTCGCCCTTCGTATGACGATTCAGCGCCGCTGGCGTTGCTGGCTCACTACCGCAGTCATCGCGCGCTGGCTCGCAAACGGCCGTTACTATCAGTTGAACCTCATCGGCGGCGACCACAAAAACCCCGAAGCGCGCGTCGCGGAAGATTTGCGGATTGCCACCGAATCACCCGTCGATTTCATCGCGGGTGTCATTTCCGCATTTCTGTCTGCCTCGACCTTCATCGTGGTGCTTTGGACCATCGGCGGAGCCCTCAGTCTGACAATCGCAGGTTCGACCGTCGCTGTTCCTGGCTTCCTTGTCATCACCGCGGTACTCTATGCCGCGATCACATCGAGCTCGATGGCGGTCATCGGCCGCCATTTCGTCCACGTCTCTGAGGTCAAAAATCAGGCGGAAGCCGAATTTCGCTACACGCTGACGCATGTACGGGAAAACGGCGAGAGTATCGCATTGCTCGGCGGTGAAGAGGAGGAGCGTAACGACGTCGAGAAGACGTTCGCCAAGGTGCTCAGGCAATGGGCGCTCCTTGCGCGCCAACACATGCGCACAGCGCTTGTGTCGCAGGGATCGAGCTTGTTTGCGCCAGTCGTGCCGGTTTTGCTTTGCGCTCCAAAGTTTCTCGAAGGCAGCATGACCCTTGGACAGGTGATGCAGGCTGCCTCTGCCTTCGCCATCGTTCAAAGCGCGTTCGGATGGCTGGTCGACAACTACCCCCGTCTCGCCGATTGGAACGCCTGTGCACGCCGCATCGCTTCGCTGATGATGTCGCTCGACGGGCTCGAGCGCGCGGAACAGAGCAACGCCTTGGGACGCATCAAGCGCGGTGAAACTGAAGGCGATACGATGCTCAGCCTGAACGATCTCTCCGTGTCACTTGACGACGGCACTGCCGTGGTCAAGGAAACCCAGGTCGCGATCGAACCCGGCGAGCGGGTACTCGTAGCCGGAGAATCCGGTTCAGGCAAGAGCACGCTCGTGCGGGCCATCGCAGGTCTTTGGCCGTGGGGTGACGGCAGCGTCAATTTCCACGCCGACAGACGACTGTTCATGTTACCGCAACGGCCCTATATCCCTTCCGGGACGCTTCGCCGTGCGGTCGCCTATCCCCGCGCCGCCGATAGCTGGACGCTGGATGAGATCAAGGCGGCCCTCGAGAATGTAGGACTTGATTATCTGAACGACAAGATCGAGGAGGACGCGCCATGGGACCAGACGTTGTCGGGTGGCGAAAAGCAGCGGCTCGCCTTTGCGCGTCTCCTGCTACACACTCCCGATATCATCGTGTTGGATGAAGCAACGTCAGCACTCGATGAGAAGAGTCAGGACAAGATGATGGAGATGTTGATTTATGAATTGCCGAAGGTCACCATCATAAGCGTAGCGCATCGAGCTGAGCTCGAAGCCTTCCATAGCCGCAAGATCACATTGGAGCGGCGCGAGGGCGGCGCAAAGCTTGTCAGTGATATTGATCTTGTCCAGCGCAAGAGAAAACGGAACTTGCTGTTGCGCCTTTTGGAGAACCGGCGCTCCCCACCGAAAGGACGCACGACCTCGAGTAACGCGGCGCTGCCCCAGAATAGAAATTGAAGTCCGCCTTCCTTTGTTGGCGCAAAGAGAGCCTTCCTGCGCTCAATGCCGGGGCGGGCTGGATGCCGGTGACAAGCACAGGCATGAGCGAAGGCAATAGGCATACCTCCGTGGGCATCGATTGCAGCAACAAACCCCGGCAGGAGCTAAGGACACCTAACAACCTGACGCACGGCCTTCATCACGCCTTCAAAAACTGCGAGCCCTTGTCGAAGCTCAATCCGGGGAAAATCTTGCCCGTCAGGTCCCCGGCCGTCACGTCGAACTGCCGGTAGAGCATCGCGGCGGCAATCTCGCGCACGTCGGCCGTCGGCATCAGGTCGCGGTCGTCGAGCAGTTTGCCGGCGCCAATGCCGGGCCATTTACCGAGAATGCGTCCGCCATGGATCGCCCCGCCCGCCAGCACCGCGCAGCCGCCGGTGCCGTGGTCGGTGCCGCCGGAGCCGTTCTGACGCACGGTGCGGCCAAATTCCGTCATCGCCAGCACCACGGTCTTCGACCAGACCTCCGGACCGAGCGTCGCTTTCAGTGTATTGATCGCCTGTGACAGATCCTCTACCGGCCGTTTGAACTGCCCAGTCTGTGCCACATGCGTATCCCAGCCGGTGATCGAGAAGCTCGCGATGCGGTAGTCGCCCTTCAGCATATTGCCGGCGAGCGTCGCAACGTCGGCGATCTTCTCGCCGCGCTTGCCGTCCGGCTCGGTGATCATCGCCGCATTGTTCGCGCGCGTCGCCTCTTCCATCGCCTTGGCAAAGGCCGGATCGCCGGCATAGAGCCGCATCAGGAACTGCATCTCGTCCTTCGCCGTTCCGAGATTGGAATCCGAGGCCCAGACGTCGACATTGTTCGGGCCCGAAAGGATCAGCTCCGTCGAGGTATTCACGTCGATCGCCTTGCGGGCATCCGAGCGCGGGATCACCGAAAGCGCCCGGTTCAGCCAGCCGGTCTTCTCCTCGGCCACATGTTCGCCGCCCGATTCCAGCATGTCCTGCCCGTCGAAATGGCTGCGCTGGTCGCGATAGGGCGTCGAAACCGCATGCACGAAGGCAAGCTCCCTTCTCTTCCAGAGCGGCATCAGGTCGGCCGCCGCCGGATTGAGCCCGAAATGCCCGTCGAGGTCGAGAAGCCCCTTATCCGGCGTCAGCGCCAACGTCGGCCTCAGCGCCGCAAAAGCTACGTCGCCGTAGGGCTGCACGAGGTTGTCTAATCGCGTTCCCTTAGTCAAGGTCGTCTGGGCACTCGCCATCTTGCCGTGTTGCAGAATAGGCAACGCGGCGTGAATGGACTGTTTGGATCGGGCCTCAGCGGCCATATTTTCTTCAGAGCTGTCCCGCGCCGGGAGCAGGGTTGTCTCCGCGGTCGACAAATGGTCGCCGCACAATGGGTCTTCGCAGGTAGGATCTTCCTATGTCGAGGGCGCAGTCTCGAACGAGCTGCAGCCCAGTGCAACGGAATGATCGAACCCACGTCCGCAGCAGGGGACGCTCAGTGCCTCAAATCAGATTTGACGCGCTGAGGGAAGAAGGCTGACACTTCGCTTATGCGGTGGCGCCAGCCAATGTGTTGAATACCTCTCCTGTTTTGAGCATGCTGTGCATGATGACCGCAAGCTTACGCGCGACCGCCACCGCAGCGCGCTTGAAGCCCAACCGCTCCCGCAGCTTAAGCCCCCAGCTCTTGAGACTGCTGTCGTTCCTGGCGCTGGTTCTTGTGAGGATCACCGTCGCCGCTTCATAAAGCAGTCCCCGCAGGTGGTTGTCGCCTCTTCGCGAGATGTGGCCATCATAATCGACCTCGCCTGACTGGTAGCGCCGCGTTGTAAGCCCGAGCCAGGCGCCAACCGAGCGCGACGTTCGGAAGTTGTCTGGATCTTCAATCGCGGCGACATAGGAGACCGCCGTGACGGCGCCGATCCCCGGGATCGTCATCAACAGCTGCGTGGCCTGGCTCTCCCGTGCCGCTGCGAGCAGCTGGCGATCAAGATCGGCGGCGCGCTTGCGGATGTCGCGCCACGCCTCAAGCAGAGGCAATATGATCCGTGCCAGGCCGTCATTCCCATCCAAGAGCTCCCGCACATTGCCATCAAACACCCGACCTTTTCCGTTGGGGACGATAAGACCGAACGTCTTCATCAGGCCGCGGATCTGGTTGCTGAGCTGGGTTGAGATGCTCAAGAGCTGATTGCGAGCCCCGACCAGCGTGCGCGTCAGCATGCTGTCGAACGATTTTACCCGAACCGCCTTGTAGAAGCCGGCTTCGGCCAGCTGCGCCAAGCCATCCGCATCATTGGCATCGGTCTTGTTGAGCGTCTCGTCCAATACCTTTTGCGCGTGCCGCGCTTCAATACAGATCGCCGGAATCCCCTCCGCCGTCAGTCCGTGATAGAACCACGTCGACAGCGGCCCCGTCTCGAATACGACGCGCCTGGCGTTTGGGGCGTGCTTGCGGATCATCTGCGCTAGAAGTTTTGGATCCGAAGGACACTTCCCCCGCCAGATCCGCTTCCCGTTTTCTCGGATCGAGATCGCGGTATCTTTCAATGAAACATCAAGCCCGATATATTGGTCCATGGTTGCTCTCCGTTCGATGCCTTGGGCCCGGTTCCAATCGTGAGCCCGTTTTTCCATCATATCGGGGGCAACCACCCCCGCCAGCCATCATCGTATAAATGGCTGAGGGTGATCGCGCCGCGATTACTCCATGTCGAGGCCGTCCATCGCGCCGCGCAGCACGATGGTTACGAAGCGGCTGTCGCCGGGCATGGCGGCGAAGGTGACCGGCGTGAAGATCGGAACGGCAGCAAGGCAACAGGCGGAAGCGAGAAAGCCGCGGCGGGAAAGCGTAATCTCGGTCATGACCAGCTCCTATCGGCGGTTGAATTCGGGGGAAGCAAGAACCAGCGTCAGGCCGCTGATCTTGCTCGGCGCCTGCGAAACCACGCGGATCGTCTCGTCGCGCGCCGCATCGGCAAGCGTCGACCTTAGGAATTCGCGCGGATCCTCGTCCTTGCCGAACTGGGCGCAAGCGCGCCGCGCCCAGGCAAGCCGCTCGGCAAGCTGGCTCGCCGTTATCCAGGCGGAGAAATTCTCCTCGAAGCCTGCGGGGCTCGGCGGCAGCCAGGTCGGCTGGCCCATACGGCGAAGCGCACCCTGCCCCAGCGCCCGCCCCGTCTGGAAAGCCTTGCGCCGCTTGGACTTGGCTTCATTGACAGGATCGGGCGCCATTGCGCCCGCATCGCCGCCCATGGCATTGTCCTGTCCCGCCATGTCCTTCGACGGCGCCATCACATCGTCGTCGTCTTCCTGATCGGCCTTCATGAAGTCGCCAGCAATACCGTTACCGCTGCCGGCGTTCAGCGCCCGCAAGCCCGTCACTACATAGTCGAACGGCTGGCGCGCCTTCGCGCCCTCGGCGCGCCACGCTGCGGGATGGTCGAGCATTGCGCCATAAACGGCCGTGAGGTCGCCGTCCGTCCGTTTCCAGACATCCGCCATCGCCGTCACCATCTCCTCCGGCGGCTGATCGGAGATGAAGTGAGCCGCGAGCTTGCGGCTGATATGCTGCGCCGTCTTCGGATGGACAGCGAGATCGTCAAGCAGCGCCAGATAGTCTTTCCG
This sequence comes from Rhizobium sp. USDA 4016, assembly GCF_056279705.1. Classification (NCBI taxonomy): domain Bacteria; kingdom Pseudomonadati; phylum Pseudomonadota; class Alphaproteobacteria; order Hyphomicrobiales; family Rhizobiaceae; genus Rhizobium; species Rhizobium sp. USDA 4016. Next base: position 1,663,086 of record NZ_JBWCCY010000004.1, on the reverse strand, counting down.
CGACCGTTTCGCGCCGCCATAGCTGACACCGAGAACCGTATGTCTGCCGGGCTCCGAAATGCCGGGACGGAAAGCCGCGTCCATCTCCTCGCGATCGATCGTCAGCCCGGTCAGCACCATCGCCGCGGCGCGCACGTCGGCCTGCGTGTAGCCACTGCCCGCACCCAGCGTATGCAGTTCCAGCAGTTCGCGGCCGAGGTTCTCGTTGAGACCCTTCTTCTGCTTCATGCCGCGGGCCGATTCCGGCCCCTGGGATTGCGCTTGATCGAGATAGATGAGCATCGCCGGATGCTCCGTCGCGACCCGCAGCAGGTCGCGGAACGATCCGCCGATACTGGGCCGGATCGCCTCCGCCTCGTAAAGCGGCACGATCATCCGCATCGGCAGGCTTTTGTTCGCGCTCGTCGAGAAATGATTGGTCCAGAAGGTCGCAAGCCGCTCGTAGAATCCGTTCGGCGAAAGCACGGCCTGCATGAGCCGCGCGTTGGCGTCGCGCTGGAACCCCTGCTGCACCTGCTTCTGGATCGCTTTGCGCCTTTTCCGGCGCAACTCATCGTCGCTGCCGCTCTGGCGCAGCTCCCGGAGCCGGTCCTGCAGATCGACAATCTGCTGATGGCGTCCATCGATGCCGCCGGCCGGAAAAGACGGCGCGCGCAGTGCGGCGTCCTTCACCTGACCAAGCAGTTGATCCTTGTTCTGCGGCGGCGCCTCGCCCGGCCGGGATCCATAGCCGAACCGGATCGCCGCCATCGTCTGGAAAGAGAGGCTCATGACCGGTCACCTCCTGATCACTGAATGGTGACAGCCTCCCAGCCAAATGCGTCAGCAATTCGGTAGATTTCCCGACATGGACTCTTTGTAATCCATTAGTAAGGTAGCGTTCATGCGCGGAAGATGAAGGAGGCGCCGACGGCGATCAGCGCAAAGCCGATGGCGTGATTCCAAGTCAGGTTCTCGCCAAGCCAGAAAACCGAAAAACCGGAGAAGACCATCAGCGTGATCACCTCCTGCATCGTCTTCAACTGCGCCGTCGTATAGACCGCCGAGCCGATACGGTTCGCTGGCACCGCCAGGCAGTATTCGAAGAAGGCAATCCCCCAACTCGCGACGATGGCAAGGGCGATCGCACTGCCCTTGTGCTTCAGGTGCCCGTACCAGGCAAAGGTCATGAAGATGTTTGAGGCGAAAAGCATGACGACAGGCCAGATGGCGGCGGGGCTTAGCGAAAAATACATGGGCGAATCCGATGGGAGAAAACTAGCGCCAGCTTGTATCTCCAAATAGCCATGGCTCAAGGGGCCATGGCGACATGCCGCAGCCCCTCCCCACCGAAGACGCCGGTATAGCGGTGCGAATGCCACCGCCGACAGCTCGGGCGCTAACCCTCGTCCTCCGATGCCAGTGGCGCACCAGGGAGATAAAGCGAGATCGGCCGGATTTCATAGACCGCGGAGGGATTGGCGCGGCGCAGGTCGCGCGCTGCGGCGACGGCTGCCTCAAGCGTTGGATAATCCACGACGTAGAAGCCGAGCAATTGCTCCTTGGTTTCAGCAAAGGGGCCGTCGGTGATCATGCCGGCACCCGTCCCCCGCAAGGTCACGGCGCGCCCCGTCGGGCCAAGCCGCGCAGCCGGTCCCAAATGCTTCTCCTCGACGAGGCGATCATTGACCTGGAGCAGTTCGCTCATCAGCGCTGCATCCTCCTCTTTGGTCCAGGATTCGACCACTTTCTCTTCGTGATAGGCCAGGATGGCGTAAAGCATGGAATGTCCCTCCTTGTGTCATTTTCCGCCACTCGAACGTCATTGCACAAAATCCTCACAGTCCAAGCGGATTCGACTGAAGCCAGAAACTGAATGCATGCGTTGATTACATAGGATGGATACCTGGCGAGCAAGTTCGCCCGATTCAAATACTGCGGTCCTGTGGCCAAAAACCCGTCCTATCGCAAGCCACCCAACAATAGATCATAATACACTGACAGGTTGCGATCGATTTATTCCAAATCGCCGTGAGATATGGATTGGCAGGTGAAGGAAGACAATGACCAGATTTTCGACCGATGCTGTGGTGCGCTTCGCTCGATCCGAACCGGGCGACGAGCAGGAACGTTCAGCCGAACGTCAGCATCATGACCGGCAGCAGAAAAGCGAAATTGTCAGTGGAAGCCATCAAACCCTCGCGGCCGGACGCAATAGCTGATCTCCGCGCGAAAAACATTAGCGTCGGGCGGTTAAGAGGGGCCCATGGCAAGACGACGAGGAAGCCGGCGCACATCGCGCCAGGTCCCTCGTCGTTCAGCTGTGCAAAACGCCCTGCGGCGTTTCGGCCTCCTCCGTGGCGAAACGCACGTTCTTCTTCTCGTAGCCGAAGCCGGAAAGAAGCGCGACGGCTACCGCCACCGCGCTGGCGACGATCAGCAGCGCCGTCGCATAGTCGCCGTTCCAGCGCGCCGCGAGCCCCGCCTGCATCGTGGCGTTGCCGGAGGCAAGCAGGTTGCCGAGCTGGTAGGCGAAACCCGGGAAGGTGCCGCGCACCTCGTCGGGCGACAGCTCGTTGAGATGCACCGGCACGATGCCCCAGGCGCCCTGCACGAAGAACTGCATCACGAAGGCGCCGACGGCGAGCAGCACCGGCCCCGGCGCATGGACCCAGATCGGCGCAACGGGCACGGCAAGCAGCGCGGCGATGACGATCGCCCGCTTCCGTCCGATCCGCTGCGATAGCTGGCCGAAGAACAGCCCGCCGCAGATCGCGCCGATATTGTAGACGATGGCGATTGCGCCGGTCGTGTAGCTGTCGTAGTTGCGTTGCATTTCCAGGAAGGTCGGGTAGATGTCCTGCGTGCCGTGGCTCAAAAAGTTGAATGCCGTCATCAGCAGCACCGACCAGACGAACAGCGGAATGTTTTCCCTGAGGATGGTGAGGAACGGCCGCCGTCCCTCCGCCTGCCGCTTCAGGAAGACCGGGCTTTCGGCGACATTGCGGCGGATATAGAGCACGAGAAGCGCCGGCAGCGCGCCGACGAAGAACATGCCGCGCCAACCGATCACCGGAAAGAGCAGGAAGAAGACGATCGAGGCGACGAGATAGCCGGAGGGATAGCCCGCCTGCAGGATGCCGGAGACGATGCCGCGGCTCTCCTCCGGCACGGTCTCCATGACCAGCGAGGCGCCGACGCCCCATTCCCCGCCCATGGCGATGCCGTAGAATGCGCGCAGCACGAGGAACATGGTCAGGCCCGTCGAGAATCCGGTCAGGAATTCGAACAGCGAATAGAGCAGCACGTCGGCCATCAGCGTCACGCGCCGCCCGAACCTGTCGGCCGCAAGCCCGAAAATCAGCGCGCCCACCGCCCGCATCGCAAGCGTCAGGAAGATCGCCACCGAAACAGCCGGGACGTCGGTGTCGAACTCCTCGGCGATATGCTTGAGAACGAAAACGAGAATGAAGAAATCGAAGGCATCGAGCGTCCAGCCGAGATAGCTGGCAATGACGGTGTTGCGCTGCTGCTGGCTGAGCGCGCGCAGGCTTTCCAATGCGGACATTATGCTTCCTCCGTCCGAAAGCGGCGGCGAGGCGGGCAATGTCCGGATGCCGTCGAAGAGAGGTTGGCCCGGAACCGGGGTTGCCGGATGGCAACGCCGGACAACGGCAGCACTCCTGCCCTTGTTCCGCGCCTGCGACAGTTTGACCGCTACAAAGCACCGGCCTGGCCGGCCGCGCCCGTTCGCCTCAGCTCAGGTTCCTGCGCCGCTCAAGCTCCGCCGCGGTGGGCTGTTCGAATTCGAATGAGCCGGTGACGACGTCGCCGTCGCGGACGTATTTGTTGATCGTGACGCCGGATCCGGAGGCCATCGATCCGACGAGTTTCAGCGCGCCCGCAAAGGCACCGTCGCCGAACAATTTCTTGCCCTTCCCGAGCACGACCGGAAAGAAGAAGACATTGATTTCATCGACCAGGTCGTTTCTGAACAGGGTCTGCAGAAAGTCGGTCGAGCCCTGTGTCAGAAGATCCGGCCCATCCCCGCTTTTCAGCGTCCTGAGTGCGCCGACCACGTCGGCCCCGAGCACCCGGCTGTTCTGCCAGCTGAGCTTGAAGTCCGGATTGCGGGTCGCGACATATTTGGTGATGCGGTCGAACAGCGGGCCGATCGGGTCGTCGGCAGCGACATAGGGCCAATGCGCGGCGAAAATATCGTATGTCTTACGGCCGAGCAGAAGATCGAACGGCCGGGCGAACATCTCGCCCACGGCCTTTCCCATCGCCGCGTCGAAATAAGGGGCAACCCAGCCGCCGTACTTGAAGCCCCCGACGGGATCTTCGTCTGGGCCGCCCGGGGCCTGCATGACGCCGTCGAGACTGACAAATGCACCGGTGATGATCTTTCTCATATCTGCGTTCCTTAGTGGCGCCAGTGGCCCGTTAGATGCCCCCGTTACATGCCCCCGTTACATGCCAAGGACGTGGGGCAGTTGTCCGCGCCGACAACGGCCGGGAAAAATGGCCCGGGAAAAAATTGATCGGCACTATTCACCAAATCCGAACGATTCATCGTGAACCTCGCGGGATACCCCGGCGTTCGGGCCGGGGAGGAACGCGAGAGCGGCCTTGGGCCGCTTGCCGCTGGGATTTGACATATTCGGCGATCACCGAGAGCGGTGCGCCGCCACAGCTTGCCGCAAAGGAGGACGGCGACCACAAAACGCCCTTGTGGTAGCGCCCGGTGATTTCCGGGCGGCTCTCGCGCAGACGTCGGCTGGATACGCCTTTGCGGCTGTTGACCAGCTTCGACAGGGCGATCTTCGGAGGGTCATGCACCCGCAGGTGAACATGATCGTCCTCGCCGTCGCATTCGATCAATTCGGCCTCGAAGTCGCGACACAGCTTGGCGAAGATGCGCCGCAGGTCGCCGATTGCCGGTTCTGACAGAACGTCACGGCGGTATTTCGTGACAAAGACCAACTGACCATGGAGCATGTAGACGACATGCCTGCCGGTGCGATCCACGGTTGCGCTCCTTGGAGCAATTGATAGAATCGTAACATGATCCACCGCGCTTTTCGCTACAAGCTCGCTCCGACCGCCGAACAGGAAGTCCTGTTGCGGCAGTTCGCGGGGGTTGTGCGGCTGGTCTATAATCTGGCGCTGGAGCAGCGCAGGGACTGGTGGCGGCATTACCGGCGGCCGGGAACCGCTTGAACGACATCGCCCAGGCGCGGGAATTGACCGCACTGCGGGCCGCGTTCGACTGGATTGCCGCCGTGCATGTGACGCCCCAGCAGCAGGCCCTGCGCGATCTGGATAAGGCGTATGCCAACTTCTTCGCGGGGCGCGCGGATATCCCTCACCCCGCAAGAAGGGCGTGAACGGCGCCTTCCGCTTTCAGGGGCGGGAGATCGAGGTCAAGCGCCTGAACGGCAAGTGGTCCGCCGCGCGCCTTCCCAAGATCGGCTGGGTGAAGTTCCGCGACACGCGGCGCCTGCGTGGCAAGACCATGAATGTGACGGTGAGCCTGGCGGCGAACGGCTGGCACATCGCCTTCGCCTGCGAAATCGACCATGCCGTCCCGCAAAACGATTTGCCCGCCGTGGGGATCGACCGGGGCGTGGCGAACACGCTGACGCTTTCGACCGGGGAGCATTGGTGGATGCCTGCCGGCCTTGCGGAGATCGAGCCCAGGAAGCGCAGGGCCCAGCGCGTCCTGGCGCGGCGCAAGCGCGGGTCGCGTCGCCACGCGAAGGCCCCGCCGCCGCGTTGCAGCCTTGCAGGCCCGTGCTGCCCGCATCCGGCAGGATTGGCGGCACAAGGCCAGTCTTGATATCGCCCGTCGCTTCGCAACGGTCGTGCTGGAAGACCTCGCCACGCGCAACATGACGCGCAGCGCCAGGGGAACCGTGGACGCGCCCGCAACCAACGTCTGCCAGAAGGCGGGCCTGAACCGGGCGATCCTCGAACAAGGCTGGCACGGCTTTGAAACCGTGTTGGCCTACAAGCTCGAAGAACGGGGCGGATACCTGTGCAAGGTCGATCCCCGCCACACCTCGCAGACCTGTTCGGCCTGCGCAGCCGTGGACAGGGAAAGCCGCGAAAGCCAAGCGTCTTTCCGCTGTTGCCAATGCGGCTTGCGCGCCCATGCCGACCACAATGCGGCAATCAACATCCTGCGTCGGAACACGGCGTCTATGATCGTGGAGGAAGGGCAGCGGCTCTCCGTTGAAGCGATAACCATCGGCGGAGCTTCGCGCCCCCTCGGAAATCCCCCGCTTTCAAACGGGGGAAGATGTTAATCGTTTCCCTTTTGTACTCTTTGCCTCTTCCCTTTAGCGCTGACTCTCTCCATATTCCGCGCATGGCCAAATCGACGAAGAAATCCCCCGCCCCGAATGGCTTCGAGGAAGCCCAGCAGTCGTCCATTGAAGGCGCTCCATTGGAGGGCTCCGTCGCCGACTGGGTGAAGCAGCTCGAGGCCGATGCCGAGGCGTCGAGCGTCGAGACGCAGCGCGAGTTAGCCTCCAAGGCCGGCAAGCACCGCAAGAAGGTGGAGATCGCCGCCTCGAAATCGGCGCGCGGCACCTCGATGGGCGGTTCGACCGATCCGAAGACTCGCGCCGCCGCCGGCCTCAATCCGGTCTCCGGCATGGATACGACACTGGAGGAGGCCTCGCAGCTTTCGGCCGGCACCGCCGTCACGGCCACGGTCGAAGCGCTTTCGGCGCTCATCGAGTCCGGCAATCCGCTGCACAAGAACGGCAAGATCTGGACGCCGCACCGCCCGGCCCGGCCGGAGAAATCCGAAGGCGGAATCACCATCCGCATGGCTTCGGACTACCAGCCCGCCGGCGACCAGCCGGCCGCCATCAAGGACCTCGTCGAGGGCCTGGTAAACGGCGATCGCTCGCAGGTGTTGCTCGGCGTCACCGGCTCGGGCAAGACCTTCACCATGGCCAAGGTGATCGAGGCGACACAGCGCCCCGCCGTCATCCTGGCGCCGAACAAGACGCTCGCCGCCCAGCTCTATTCCGAGTTCAAGAACTTCTTCCCGGACAACGCCGTCGAATATTTCGTCTCCTACTACGACTACTACCAGCCGGAGGCCTACGTCCCGCGCTCCGACACCTATATCGAGAAGGAATCCTCGATCAACGAGCAGATCGACCGCATGCGCCACTCGGCGACACGCTCGCTGCTGGAGCGCGACGACTGCATCATCGTCGCCTCCGTCTCCTGCATCTACGGTATCGGCTCGGTCGAGACCTACACCGCCATGACCTTCCAGATGTCGGTCGGCGACCGTCTCGACCAGCGCCAGCTGCTCGCCGATCTCGTCGCCCAGCAATACAAGCGCCGCGACATGGATTTCCAGCGCGGCTCGTTCCGCGTCCGGGGCGACACGATCGAGCTCTTCCCGGCGCACCTCGAAGATGCCGCCTGGCGCATAAGCATGTTCGGCGACGAGATCGACGCCATCACCGAGTTCGACCCGCTGACAGGCCAGAAGACCGGCGACCTGAAATCGGTCAAGATCTACGCCAATTCGCACTATGTCACGCCACGCCCCACCCTCAACGGCGCCATCAAGGCGATCAAGGAGGAGCTGAGGCTCCGCCTCGCCGAGCTGGAAAAGGCCGGCCGCCTGCTGGAGGCCCAGCGCCTGGAGCAGCGCACCCGCTACGACATCGAGATGCTGGAGGCCACCGGCTCCTGCGCCGGCATCGAGAACTATTCGCGCTACCTGACCGGCCGCGCCCCCGGCGAGCCGCCGCCCACCCTCTTCGAATACATCCCTGACAACGCCCTGCTCTTCATCGACGAGAGCCACGTCACCGTGCCGCAGATCGGCGGCATGTACCGCGGCGACTTCCGCCGCAAGGCGACGCTCGCCGAATACGGCTTCCGCCTGCCGTCCTGCATGGACAACCGCCCGCTGCGCTTCGAGGAATGGGATGCGATGCGCCCGGACACCGTCGCTGTCTCCGCCACACCGGGCAGCTGGGAGATGGAGCAGGCCGGCGGCGTCTTCGCCGAACAGGTCATCCGCCCGACCGGCCTCATCGACCCGCCGGTGGAAGTCCGCTCCGCCCGCTCCCAGGTCGACGACGTGCTCGGCGAAATCCGCGAGACTGCCGCCAAGGGCTACCGCACCCTCGTCACAGTACTCACCAAGCGCATGGCCGAGGACCTCACCGAATACCTGCATGAGCAGGGCGTGCGTGTCCGCTACATGCATTCCGACATCGACACGCTTGAGCGCATCGAGATCATCCGCGACCTGCGCCTCGGCGCCTTCGACGTGCTGGTCGGCATCAACCTTTTGCGCGAGGGCCTCGATATCCCCGAATGCGGCTTCGTCGCCATCCTCGACGCCGACAAGGAGGGATTCCTGCGCTCCGAAACCTCGCTGATCCAGACGATCGGCCGCGCCGCGCGCAACGTCGACGGCAAGGTCATCCTCTATGCCGACACCGTCACCGGCTCGATGAAGCGCGCCATGGAGGAAACCAGCCGCCGCCGCGAAAAGCAGGTGGTCTACAACGAGGAACACGGCATCACCCCGGAATCGGTGAAGGCCCGCATCTCCGATATCCTCGATTCGGTCTACGAACGCGACCACGTCCGCGCCGACATCTCCGGCGTCTCCGGCAAGGGTTTTGCCGACGGCGGCAACCTCGTCGGCAACAATTTGGCTGCTCATCTCAACGCGCTGGAAAAACAGATGCGCGACGCTGCCGCCGACCTCGATTTCGAAAAAGCCGCCCGCCTCCGCGATGAAATCAAGCGCCTCAAGGCCGCCGAGCTGGCGGTCATGGACGACCCGATGGCCCGCGAGGAGTCAAGGGCGATGGAGGGCGGACGTAAGGATGCTTCAAGGCTCCGGTCTTCGACCTCCGCGCCTCAGCATGGGGGTGGAGCAAGCCGTGCCGCAACTGGCGCCAGCAGAAGCCCTCATGGTGAGGAGGCTCAAAGGACCGTCTCGAACCACGAGGGCGGGCGTGGAACCTCCTCCTTCGCCAAACCCAGCCTCGACGACATGGGACCCGGCACCGACACCGCAATACCGCTCTTCCGCAAGCCCGATCTGGATGAAATGGGCCGCGACATCGCCGAACCCGCGAGGAAGCCCCTTTTCCGCAAAAACACCCTCGACGAAATGACCGTCGGCCGCACCGAAAAACCGGTCACCGGCAAGCTGCCGATAAAGCCGGATGCCGCGAAGAGCACGAAGCCCTTCTCACCGCTGGAAGAAGGCCAGCCGGAACGCGCCGACGCGCCCTCCTCTCCGTCATCCTCGGGCTTGACCCGAGGATCCAGTGACGACCCCCGCCCCCTCGTCCGCGGCAAAACGGGCGCCGGCTCCTACGAGGACCCTGCGGATCAGAAGCGCAAGGGCCGGACGAAGGGCAAGACCGGGCGTCCGGGCCACTGAACTTCCTCCCCATCCCAGGTTCGGTCCGGGATCCAGCCACCGGGCGTCGGCGCGGTGAATGACCCTTTTTCTATGCACCCTTCAGCCAAGCCACTGATCGATGTGCAGCACCTTGTCGGAAGTCGTTGTCGATCACGACATGCGAAAGCAGCTTCCGACCGACGGTCCATAATGCGCGCATATGATCCGTATCCTCATGCCTGCGATGCGCCTGCGAGGATCGATATCCAGAATTGGGCGTTAGCATGGATCCTCGGGTCAAGCTCGAGGATGACCGAGAGCTGTGGAGCGCCCCTACTCCGCAGCCTCCCCCCGCCGCTCCGTTACGGTCACCATCGCCACCATTTCCACCTCATAGGAATACCCCTCGAGCATCTGATAGGCATGCTCGATCGCCTCGATCTGGCCTTCCGCCTTGCGGATGGCGTCGGTGATCGACTGGCTGCGGGCGCGCAGCATGGAGCCGAGCACGTCGGTTTCCGGGCGACGGCCGAGGCGGTCGATGTGCTGGCGCACGCGGTTGCGGTGGCGCTCCAGCTCCAGGATGTGGAAGCGGTTCTTGACGATGTCGTCGGAGAGTTTTCTGCGCATGGCCGCCACCGCGTCGAAGCTGCCGGGCTCACGCTCGTCGAGGATGACGTCGTTGACGAGCTTTTCCAGCATCAGCACGCCTTCGAGGTCCTTGGGGTCGGCAAGCTGCGGATCGTAGCCAGTGTCGTCGTAGACGCGGCGGCGCACCGGGTCCTTCAAGAGTTCGTAGGCGGTCTGCAACCGGCCGAAATGCTCCGCATCGCCGCCCGAGTCGGGATGCGCGGTCTTGGCGGCCTTGCGCCAGGCGCTGCGGATCGCCTGCTCGCCGGCGTCGCGGTCAAGTCCAAGCAAAATATAGGGATCGATCAAACCGCCCACCTGTCCTTTAGCATTCACCTGTCCCCACACCCGTGACCTACCCCCTCGGCCCTCCGGCATCAAGCCCGAAGCACCCGCGCCCGCCATATTCGGGTCCAGTCGGGACGAAATTGTGGAGCGGCATGTGAATTCACTGGGGCGCACGAGCGCTTCGATGAGCCAATTTCGGCGGCCATCCCTCATCCCTATGCTTGTCACAGGGATCCAGCGGCGCCATGTCCATGGCGCGGGAGCCTCATTCACACTGTAAGACAGTCACTCACGGCGTCGGCATGGCGCCGACGCGCCGTGGTTGGATTGCTCTGAAAAACACAGGGAATGAGGCGCGCGGCAGATGGCGGCGGGTACGGAACCGCAGGGTGCAAGGCGGCGGTCGATATCGCTGCAGAGGAAGGGTGGCACGGTCCCGTTCCGGTACGGAATCCGAAAATGACACAGGCCGCACTTTGAAAGGTAACATTTCGTCAAGTGTTTGAATCTTTGGCGTTTCCGGGCTTGCATCAGCGCATGCCACAATATTGCCGCTTGCTTTTTTCCCGAAATGCTGTCACCAATTGCAGCACTCGGGCATTAGCATGCCGGTGACTGGACAGATGTGGTAAAGCCTTCCGTTACGGAAGGCGGCGCGGGTAACCCCCGCCTGCGTAGACGTTCTTTCCCCGTACGTGACTTCTCCGACTGACCCTTCGTTCCGGTCTAACGGGACGAAAGCTAAAGCCGTCCGCTTCCTCTCGGGGGCGCGGATACCAGACAGACTAAGGGAAAAGGACTATCCCACATGGCCACCAAAGGCGTCGTAAAATTCTTCAACCAGGACAAGGGTTTTGGTTTCATCACTCCTGACGGCGGTGCAAAGGACGTATTCGTCCACATCTCCGCTCTCCAGGCATCCGGCATCCAGTCGCTGCGCGAAGGCCAGCAGGTCACTTTCGACACCGAGCCGGACCGCATGGGCAAGGGCCCGAAGGCCGTCAACATCTCGGCCAACTGATTTTAGCTTCTGCCACGGCAGGAATGAGAACGGCGCCTCCCGGGCGCCGTTTTTGCTTTGGGCCTCAGGCGCTCAGCGCCTCCTTGGCACCGGAAAAATCCACCGCCGCAAACGCCGCCGCGATCACCTCCGGCCCGGCGCCTGCCTTTGCCGCATCGCTCGACAGAACCTGCCGGTAGCGCCTGGCGCCCGGCAGCCCGGTGAAGAGCCCGACCATATGCCGCGCCACATGCTGCAGCCGCCCGCCGCTTTCGATATGCCGCACGGCATAGGCCATCATGCGGTCGCGCAGCCCGTCCCAGTCCGGCTTGGCCGCCGGCGCGCCGAAGAAGCGGTGATCGAGATCCGCCAGGATCCCCGCATTCTGATAGGCCGCCCGCCCCAGCATCACGCCGTCGACATGCTCCAGATGCGCCGCTGCCTCGTCCAGCGTCTGGATGCCGCCGTTGATACCGATAAAGACCTCCGGCCACCGCTCCTTCATACGGTAGACGATGCCGTAGTCAAGCGGCGGGATCTCGCGGTTCTCCTTCGGGCTCAGCCCTTTGAGCCAGGCCTTGCGCGCATGGATCCACACGGCATCGGCGCCTGCGTCCAGCACCCGCGCCAACAGTACCGGCAGTGCCTCTTCCGGCTCCTGCTCGTCCACGCCGATCCGGCACTTTACCGTGACCGGTACCTTGGAGACTGCCTTCATGGCCTTAACGCAATCCGCCACCACCTCCGGCGTCAGCATCAGGCAGGCCCCGAAGGTTCCCGACTGCACCCGGTCCGAAGGACAGCCGACATTGAGGTTGATCTCGTCGTAGCCGTAGGGCCCGGCGATCCGCAGCGCCTCGGCAAGTTTCACCGGATCCGATCCGCCGAGCTGCAGCGCCACCGGATGCTCATCGCTATCAAACGACAGCAGCCTCTCCCGCGGCCCGTGAATGATCGCGTCCGCCACGACCATTTCGGTATAGAGCAAAGCATTCCGGCTGATCTGCCGGTGGAAATACCGGCAATGGCGATCGGTCCAGTCGATCATAGGGGCAACGGCGAACACCGGAAGCCCGGAAATACGGGCTTTTTGGTAGAAATTCAATTCGTTAGCCTCGACGATCTCTGTCATACTTTGTCAGACTTTTTCAGCCCGTTGCACCGATTTTCACCTTCAGGTACAACATTGTCGTACCAACTGGAGAGAATGTTGTACCATGGGCACCATCAGCGCACGCAAGCGGCAGGACGGAACCACCGGATATACCGCTCAAATCTTGAGAAAGAAAGGCGGCAAGATAGTTTGGCGCGAGGCCAAGACCTTCGACAAAGAGCGAGAGGCTAAGGCGTGGATCCGTTGGCGCGAGGCCGAGCTTGATAAACCCGGCGCAATCGAGCAGCTATCAAAGTCCGACTCCACCCTGGCCGATGCGATCGATAAGTACCTCGCCGCGAAGCGGACCATCGGACGCACGAAAGAGCAAGTCCTGCGGAGCATCAAGACCTATCCAATTGCCTCCAAAGAGAGCCGCACCATCCGCAGCGTCGATATCGTGGCGTTCGCCGACGAGCTTCTAGCCGGAGATCGGAAGCCCCAGACTGTTGGAAACTACATCTCACATCTTGCCGCCATCTTTCGAGATGCCAAGTCGGCATGGGACATCGATCTTGACTATGCGGAGATGCAGGCCGCCCAAAGGGCACTCACCCGCCTTGAGAAGGTCTCGAAGTCCGAAGAGAGGACGCGCCGCCCTACCCTCGCCGAACTCGACATGTTGATGCAGCACTTTGCAGATAGGCAAATACGCGCGCCGCACTCAGCGCCGATGTGCAAGCTGATCAGCTTCGGCATCTTCTCCACGCGGCGGCAGGAAGAGATAACGCGCATCCTTTGGACCGACCTCGACGAGCCGCATAGCCGCATTCTGGTGCGAGACCTAAAGCACCCCGGCCAAAAGAAGGGTAACAATGTTTGGTGCGAACTGGTGCCGGAAGCCATGGCTATCATTAAATCGATGCCGCGGACCCATCCGGAAATCTTTCCGTACACAGGAGACGCCATCAGCGCCGCCTTCACGCGGGCCTGCCAGTTCCTTGAGATCAACAAGGAAGAGACACCAGATGCAGATCGCCTTGTGTTCCATTCCCTACGGCACGAAGGCATTTCGAGACTATTCGAGATGGGACGCACAATCCCGCTCGCAGCCAGCGTCAGCGGCCATCGTACGTGGAATTCGCTGAAGCGGTATACCGACATCAAGGAAACCGGCGACAAGTATGCCGGCTGGAAATGGCTTGATATCGCCTGCCAGTAAGTGACACGCGTTGACAAATTTGTCAGTTTACAGCATAGTTTATGATGCGCGAAACAAACGCACAGCGAGATTATAATCTCACTGTCAAATTTTGTAAACTTACGGAGAAAACATGTCAAGCGAAAAAATGACAACCGATGAAGCCGCAGTATATATTCGCAAGTCGGCAAGTTGGTTGAATAAAACGCGCCTATCGGGCACAGGGCCGGTTTACCTTAAGATTGGCGGTAGCGTCCGCTACCTCCGCGCCGACCTCGACGAATGGATTTCCGGCACGCGCCGCACGGCTGTTTATGCGCACGCAAACGATAACGTTCGAGCAATGGGAGTAGCGGCATGAAAATGACCGACTACAAGCAAGCGAAGGCTCGTGAAATCATCGAGGATGCGGTCAGCCAATTGATGGCACTAGGATTGACAGAAGACGGCGCAGCCTCGCTTCTGGTCATTCAGGGCGCCATCCGTATCAAGGACATGGCGAAGCGTAAGCAGGCTGCAGAAGCTGCACTAAATCTATCTACCTAAACTAGCGGTCAGAATGGAAATCAATCGCCTGCCGGCATCGTCGGCGGGCCGCGCAACTGCGCCTTAAAGGAGACCCAATGAAAATCCTGTATTGCCATCCCTTAGATCAGAAGAGACCGCGGGACGCCATCGCCTTCGTCGACGTGGAGATCAATGACGACGTCCGCTTGTATGGGCTGCGGCTGCTACGCCAGCCGGACGGCAAGCACTTCGTTTATGCCCCGCAAGCAGGCGAGCGGCGCACCGCCACGTTCTCTAAGCTGCTAGCCGAGGAACTGACCGCCCTGGCCGTAGAAGCCTATGAGGCGGCCGTCGATGAGCGATAAGCCAAAGCCTGAAAGTCTTGAAGCCAAATTCAAGATGATGCAGCTACTCCCCTTTGATAAGCGGGTGAAGCGCAAGCACTCGCTCGTCTATGGCTTCATTCTCGACTGGTTTCATTCGAAGTACGGCGACGCCCTTGCAAGCTCACGGCACGTGCTTGCCGAGCTCAAAGAGCGCGATCCTTTCGGCCAGGGGCTGTTCATGGGTGACGTACACAGTGCGCTCACTGACCTTGTTTCATGGGGCTACCTCAATCAGGAAAAAGGGTCTGGCCGCCGAGCTAGCCGCTACGTCCCAGTCTGGTCAAAATTTGATAGCGTTCAGAAAAGCCCGAACGCTACAGATGATTCAATTAGCGTTCGGGAAACTCCGAACGCAAGCGTTCGGGAAACTCCGAACGCTACAGGCGATAGCGTTCAGAAATCCCCGAACGAAGACCCACCTACTGGACCCGGTCCACAGACCCGGGGACATGTAGTGGTAGATAAGTTCTCCGCCCCGGCTTCGCCGCCGCTTCCGGATGGCCTGGGGGCCACCGGCGCGGGCAGGCCGGAGGGAGGAAGGTTTGGCGACTTCTGGGAAGCTTGGCCCCGAAAACATGGGAAGAAGAAGGCGGAAGCCGAGTGGAAGAAACTTGCGCCGGACGCCGAGCAAGGTTCGCACATAGTCGTCATCGCCCGCATGTGGGCTGCTCATTATGCGAAGCATGACGTGCCACTCAAATACATCCCGGAGCCGGGCAACTGGTTGAAGCTCGAGCGGTATGATGAGGCCCTGCCGATTGTCCACGGAGACGCGAAGGGCGCTGCTATCAGCAAGGCCAAGGCGAACGCATCGGCAAAGGCAGAACCGCCCCCCAAGGCAAAGCCCAAACCAGCAAATGACAATGCAGATGATGACGCCATCTATGTGTCTGGACCGATGGTCTGCGACGTCGGGCCGTTTACGCCTTTCGGCTCGTTCGAAGCGGAGATAGTCGGAGCGGTCGCGGAGCGTGTCGACGCCTATACAGAGAAGGTAGTCATTTCTCTGCGATGGAATACCCGCGGCCATGGTCCTGACGCCGAGCACACTCTTTACTACCAGCATCCCGACCCAGTAATCCAGGCGAGGGGTCAGGAATTCATCGAGACACTCGCTGAAGTCACCGGCCAGACTGAGATTACCGACACGGACCAACTAATCGGTTGCTATGTCTATTGCACCATCAATAACAAACTCGCAATTTCCTATCAGGAGGTCGCATGATTGATGCTGGCGAAGTATACGAATCCACCAAAGCTGCCTTCATCGATGCAATGAGCGAGCAGAAGCCACAGCCGCGAATGATGCGCATCCAGCCGTTCAAGGCATTTGACGACGACGACTTGCCGCTGGAAGTGGTCGGCATCAGCTACCAGGACGATGAAATGAACTTCGTTGCGATCAAGGAGCGCGACGGCGAGTTATATCCGCTTCTAGTAGGTGGCGCCTATCGAACCCAAACCGCCGATCGCTAGCAAAGTAGGCGCAAATGCACATCTAGACTTCAGTGTCAACTAATCCAAGGTTGACAAATTTGTAAGTTTACAGCATCGTGTAACGGTTCCATCGAACATAGCCCGCCGCATCCCGCGGCAACCTTCCCTCCGTTCCATAGGTGAGACTTGGACCGAGACGACGACATGCCGGTGTTCGACCGGCGCGACGCCCTGCCTGTTATCGCAGACGATATCGACAAGGCAGACTGGCAGCCTTCCCGCACAAGAGTTGTGGCAAAAGGCATTCGCATCGCCTTTCCTGGCGATAGACCCGAATACAGCGTTGATGAATTCATCGATCGCGGAACAGCCTGGTACTCGTCGAACTTTTATAGTGGCCAGCACGCAAACGACAACAAGGACTGGCCGCTTGAGAAGCTTCTTAATACGGAGAAGAACGACCATTGCCTTAGGCTGGCGCGTCGCTATCGCCACCTCCATGACATCGCGACGAGGCCGACGCAGTTAATCGGCACGGACGCATCGGAGAACGTCTATGTCCTTCACAACGAAGATGCCGACGGAAAGCCCAAGGAAGTAAAAGTCGTTGGCGGCAAGCGTGCCAACATGGAAATATCCGCGACAAGAAATATTGCCACCACCGCCGAGACAAAGAAGCGAGCCGCGCCGATCGCAAAAAAGTGGATGGGCGATATGCCGCTCGTCAATAAGATTGATGCGACAAGCGAATTGGCTCATCTGCGCTACACGCTTTCCGTAACTGACAACATCATCGCGGCGTTTGAGATGGCTGTTGTAGACGGTGACACGATCGAGGAAATCGGTCGATCTCTGGGGGCGGGAAGCAAGGGCGCAAAAGGTGCGGCTCGGGCCTGGATCTTTGACGGCTTCCAGATCGTCGATCGTTTCTGGCAACGGCGAAGGGCTGCCGCGTAGGGGTACCCCATTTTCAAACGCCAAACGTTATAGGCAGGAATTTAGGCTCGCTTCGGCGGGCCTTTTTTATTGCAGGGCGTCTCACCCGTCCTGCCGGTGGGCGGCCCTACGGGGTTTCCCACCGTCAAAAACCGGCGCGTTTTCTTCAGAGGTTTTCTCGCCGGATAGTCGTTGTCACTGTGTAGGGACATGCGGTGATGACGACACCCATTTGCCGAACCCGCGGATGTACCGGGCGGCAATACCATCCCGAGGGCGATCCTCGGTTGATCGAGCCCGACCGCGCTTTCGTCTCCCGTGACGCGGTCGGGCTTTCGTTTTTGCCCAATCGAAATCTTTTCACCTGAAAGGAGGCCGCCATGGCCTGGACGGATCGCGTCTTTACGCGCGCCGAAGCCGCCTCATTGAGCGGCTTTCATCCTGTCACGCTCGATGTCGTGCTCCATCGCAC
The DNA here is from genome assembly GCF_056279705.1 of Rhizobium sp. USDA 4016. NCBI lineage: Bacteria > Pseudomonadati > Pseudomonadota > Alphaproteobacteria > Hyphomicrobiales > Rhizobiaceae > Rhizobium > Rhizobium sp. USDA 4016. The sequence continues at coordinate 1,645,748 of NZ_JBWCCY010000004.1, read as the reverse complement.
CAAGGCGCTCGCGCCGCTGTATTCCGAAAAGCTGAAAGGCCGTCGTTGGTTCAGCCAGCGCGACATCACCGTTCTAAGACTCGCCTACGAACTTGAGCGCGCAGGTCGCAATTGGCCGACTGCCCTGGCTCAAGCATTCGAACACCTCGCCACACCGCCACCTGTGGACGCGCTTCTTGTCGTTCCGGTGTTGTCGGTCAGCGCAAGGTCTGGCCGCGTGCTGACGGGGCTGTCTGGCCTGCCTAGCGCGGCATCGATGATTGTCCTGCCTATCGGCAAGATAGCCACCGAAGTCACCGCGTCGTGTAACGAACTGAAGGAGACGCCAATTGTGGCCGTTTCAAACTAAATCTGCGGCGCCTCCTGTCGTCACGGAAACCAAGAGCCTTGGCGACCCGACGGCAGAACTGCTCGAGCTCTTCGGAGCCATCCCCGCCGGCACGAGAATAAGTAACGCCGAAGCGCTTTCCGTGCCGGCCGTGTCGGCTGCTGTGAGGATAATTTCCGAAGCGGCGGCCAGCCTCGACTTGAAACTCAAGCGCAAGGTGGGCGATGCGGAAGAAGACGTCGACGACCACCCTGCCCTTAAGCTGCTCACCGGCCAGGCGAATGGATGGACCAGCGGCTTCGAGCTCATCCGCGATCTGGTTGCCGGAGCACTGACAAAAGACACTGGCGCCCTTGCGTGGGTTACGAAGGTCAACGACCAGCCGCGCGAAGTCGTCGTCTACAGAGACGGAATTATTACCGTCGATGAGGACGATAAGACAGGCGAGCCGAAATATCGTATCGGCGGCCAGTTCGCTTCGTCGAAGAATATCATGCGTGTCCGCGGCCCTTTCACGAAGTGCCCACTTTCGATGGCCCGCAGTGCGATCAGTACCGCGTCGGCGATGGAGGCATACGCCAACGGTCTATGGACCAACGGCGCCCGACCAGGCGGGGTTATCGAGACGCCGAATAAGCTTGGCAACGAAGGCGTCAAGGCGATGTTGGCGGGCTGGAAGGCGGCGTTCAGCGGAAAGGCGAACGCCGGCAAAACGGCGATTTTGTACGAAGGCGCCACCTATAAGCAGATGGCGCTCACGTCTGTTGACGGCCAGTTCAACGAGTCCCGAACATTCCAAATACTCGAAATCGCAAGGGCATTCAGGGTAAGCCCCGCGATGCTGTACGAGTTGACCAGGGCAACTTGGAATAACGCGGAAAGCCAATCAAAGGATTTCGTCACATACACCTTGGCTCCTTGGCTCAAGGTGCTGGAAGGCGCGTTTAACCGTGTCTTGCTCACAGACGAAGAGCGTGCCGATCACCGCTTCTGCTTCGATATCGACGATACCAGTCAGGCGGATCTTGTTTCGCGGGCAACGGCGTATTCGTCGCTCATCACAAGCCGCGTCTACAACCCGAATGAGCTGCGCGCATGGGATGGATACCCGCCTTACGAGGGCGGCAACGAGTACGCAAACCCGGCGATCGATGTCACCCAGCCGGCCAATGAAAACAAAACCCCCAAGGAGGCCGCGAATGTCGCAGCTTGATAGGCTCGTCCTCGAGACAAAATTCACGACAACCGACGCCGGTGCGATCGAAGGCATTGCGTGGGACTTCACCAGTCCTGACAGGGTCGGCGACGTAATCGAGCCTGGCGCATTCGCTGGTCTATCTGGCAAGTCCATCCCTGCTCTTTTCGCCCACGATCAAAGTCAAGTCGTGGGCGTGTTCGACTCCTTCGTTGTGGAGCCTGACGGGCTCAAGGTGAAGGGCCGACTCCTCATCGAAACTGTCGAGCGCGCTCGTGAAGTGCGGTCGATGATCCAAGCCAATGCGGTCGGCGGACTGTCCATCGGCTTCATGACCCGGAAGGCTATGCCCCGCAAGGGCGGCGGCAGGACCATTCAGTCGCTCGATCTTCTCGAGACGAGCATCGTCGCAATCCCGGCGCACCCCGGCGCGCGAATTACCTCCCAGAAGGAACTTACCATGACCGCTGCAGTAGCAGAGAACGTCGAAAACAAAGACTATTCGGCCGAAATGAAGGCCGCCAACGATAACATTGCCGCGCTGACCAAGCGTCTCGAAACTGCCGAAACCGCCCTGGCTCGTCCGAACATCATCACGACGAGCAAGACAGAAGCCGAGCCGTCGATCGAACAGAAGGCGTTCACCTCGTTCATCCGGCACGGCGAGCAGCGCATGCTGGCCGAGGAAGTCAAGGCTCTCGTCGTTGCGGACGACACCCGCGGCGGTTACTTGGCGCCGGCCGAATTCAGCACGGAAATCCTGAAAAACCTCGTGGAAATTTCCCCGGTTCGCCAGGCGGCGCGCGTCGGGTCGACTAGCGCAGGCAGCGTCATCCTTCCGAAGCGTACAGGCACGCCGACGGCGCAATGGGTCGGCGAGACCGAAACGCGCAGCGCGACGGAATCGAGCTACGGCCAAGTCGAGATCCCCGTCCACGAAATGGCCGCGTATGTCGACGTGAGCGTACAGCTTCTGGAAGACGCGGCGGTGAACATCGAAGGCGAAGTTGCCAGCGACCTTGCTGAAGAATTCGCGCGCCTCGAAGGTTCGTCCTTTGTGACTGGCAACGGTTTCAAAAAGCCAGAAGGCTTCATGACCGTTTCCGGCATAACGGAAGTCGTCACTGGCTCGGCAACCACGATCGCTGATGCTGACGGACAGGCAAACGGCCTCATTACCGCGTTCTACTCGCTGCCGATGCAGTACCGTGCCCGCGCCGTCTGGATGATGAATTCGACGACGCTCGGATCGGCTAGAAAATTGAAAACGGCGGAAAAAAACTACGTATGGCAGCCAGGCCTGCAGGCCGGCGAGCCGTCGACCATCCTTGGCCGTCCGGTCATCGAGGTTCCGGATATGCCGGATGAAGGCGCTGGTGCATTCCCGATCATCCTTGGCGACTTCAATGCCGCTTACCGGATTTATGATCGTGTGGCCATGTCCATCCTGCGCGATCCGTACACGCAGGCCACGACTGGCAAGGTCAGATTCCATGCGCGACGCCGCGTTGGTGGCGCAGTGACGATGGTCGAGGCCCTGCGCAAGATTAAGTGCGCGGCCGCCTAAGCTTCACCCCAATCTCGGGCGCCCATCGTGGCGCCCCTTCTCTTTTCATAAGGATCTAAAATGCGCGATCTATCGCATAATCTCGGCGTGGTTCAGGCGCTCGTTCCGCAGGTTCTTGCGGCAACTGACACCTCCGCCGCAATCGACCTGCTTGGCTTCGGCTCGGCTATGCTGGTGGTCAACACTGGCGCAATTGTTGGTTCCGGTGACTACACGGCCAAGCTACAGGAATCCGACGCTTCTGGATCTGGCTTCGCTGATGTCGCCGCTGCTGACCTAATCGGTACGCTGCCAGCGTCACTCACGGCCAGTGGTGTATTCAAGCAGGGATATATTGGCAACAAGCGTTATCTCCGGCTGGTGACAACCAAGAACAGCGGCACGTCTATCGCTGTTGGCGCCGTCCTCGTCAAGGGCAACGCCGCGAGCCGACCGGTTGCCTAACGTGATCTGCCCTTGCGGTTACGCTGTACCGAAGGGCACCAAGTGTGACTGTCGCCAACGGGCGGCAGTTGCACGGCAGCGAGAGAATGACGAGAAGCGCGGCAGTGCGGCCAGCCGTGGCTATGACGGCAAGTGGGCTAAAGAGTCCAAGGCATGGTTAGCCAGTTTAGGCAGCCCGCTTTGTGCTTGTGGTTGCGGACAGCCCGCAAACATGGTGGATCACATCGTTGCACCGAAAGGTGACATGACGCTGTTCTGGAACCGAAAGAACTGGCAGCCCTACAACGATGCGTGCAACAGGCGCAAGGCGATCAAGAGCGAAGGTGGCTTTGGTCGCCACCACCATTAATCCCGCAAGTCATCGATGTCCTTATCCAGAGCACGCTCTATGCCCTTGCGCACACCCATCAGGAAGGGAGTGCTATTGCCGCGCGTTCCAGGCTGACCTGGTATACCAGGAAGGCCGACTGAAGTGCCTTTGACCGCGCGGTAGCCTACCTCAAAGCCGTCTCTGAATGTGCCTTCTCTGATCATGTTGGCCGACATTGCACGCCCTCCCATCCAATGATGCACCTAAAGGTGGCATGGACTGGGGTGGGTCGTCAATTTCCCACCGTTCGGCCTGGACCAGCGTGGTTACTTTCTTCGGTATAACCCCTAATTGGGAATTTCATCCTATGGCAATTGTCGACCTGGCTGCGGCCAAGGACCACCTGCGCATCGAGTACGACGACGAAGATGCAATAATTACAAGCAAAATCGATGCTGCGCAGGCGCATCTTGAAAGCCTTTTGGGCTACGAAATCACCACTGAATTCCCCGATGGCGCGCCGGCCGATCTCAGTGAGGCTGTCCTGATGCTGCTGGGGCACTGGTTCGAAAATCGCGAAGCGACAGGATCCAATCTTTTTGAGGTTCACCTGTCCGTATGGGACGTCGTCAGGGAGAGGCGTTCATACGCCTTCGAGTAAATGGCTCGGGGACGCAAAGCCGTTATTACCGCGCTGGATGGCGCGCTCCGCACGGTGCCGCCAGCTCCCAAGGGAATGCCCAAGCGCGCTGCATCGGAGTGGCGCAAGGTGCTTTCCGTTCTCGTCGCGGAATCCAAAATCGCAGAGCATGAGCTTCCAATCGTCGACGCCTACTGCCGAGTGGTTGCCCACATTGGCGACTGCGAGGCCGCAATTGCCGACCATGGGCTGACCTTCAGGTCACCAACCGGTGAACTGAAGAGACGACCAGAAACCATGCTCCTCAAAGAGTATCACGCCACGCTTCGCCAGCTTGCAAACGAGCTCGGCCTGACGCCGGCCAGCCGCGCAAAAAACAAGGGAGGCGCCGCGAGTGACGATGACGACGCCCTCGGGTGTATCTGACCACCTAGCTTGGATTTTCGACGACAGCAGAATCCCTGATCCACATGGAAAAGGCCAGCGAGCGGTCGACTTCCTCAAGGCTTTGAAGCATCCAAAGAGTACCCTCCCCGGCCGTCAGTTTCAGTTGGATCACTGGCAAGATCGGATAATTCGCAAAGTCTACGGGGACACCAAGCCCGACGGCACGCGCAGCATTAAAACTGTGTTCGCGCTCATTCCTCGCGGGAACCGCAAGACCACCTTGGGCGCCGCTCTTGCGATGCTTCACCTTGGTCCGGAACGCATTCCCGGCAGCCAGGTCGTTAGTTCGGCCGTGGACCGAGACCAGGCACGAATAGCGCTCGAGGAGATGAAAGGCGTTATTGGCGCCCATTCTTCGCTCGAAGCGGCCTTTCAAGTGCAAGACACAAAAAACCGTATTACGCATCGCAAGAGCGGAGCGTTCTATCGTGCCATGTCTGCAGATGCGGCTACCGCCCACGGCCGAACTCCTGTCTTTGCTCTCGTCGATGAGCTCCACGCATGGAAGAAGCGAGATCTCTGGGATGCGATCAAGACCGGTCTTGTGAAGACACCAGGCTCGCTTCTCGTGGTCACGACCACGGCAGGCATAGGGCACGAGAATATCGCCTACGAAATGTACAAATATGCGTCTGCGGTGGCTTCCGGCGCGATCGTCGATGATGCGTTCTTGCCCATCTTGTTCGAAGCCGACAAAGACGAGGACTGGCGCGATGAGGCGGTATGGTACCGCGTAAACCCCGGCCTTAGCTGCAATCCGCCCTACCCTGACATTGACGGAATGCGGCAGATGGTCCGCGAGGCAGAGCACCGACCAGCCGATCGAGAGATGTTTCGCCAGCTTCATTTGAACGTCTGGCTCGACGGCGCCGCTAATCCTGAATGGTCGCTCGATGTCTGGGACGAAAACGCAGGCGAGCTTGACCTATCAGCCTTGGAAGGGCGTCCCGCATGGGTTGGCGTCGATCTAGCCAAGCGTATCGATCTTTGTGCCGTCGCCATGTCCATTCCGATGGGCGACGGTCGTATCGCGCTCCATGTGCAGACGTTCTGCCCCGAAGGCGCCATCCGACGGCGGACCGACGGCGTGCCTTATGCACTGTGGCGCGATCAGGGTTACCTCACCGCCACGCCTGGCGATACGATCGATCTGGCTGTTGTGGAAGATTACATCCGAGGGCTCGGAGAGCGCTTCCAAGTCGAAGAAATCGCCTTCGACAGGTGGCATGCGCAGGACATCATGAAGTCCCTTGAGGACGATGGACTGCCGGTCGCCGAATTCCCGCAAAACATCTCGACCTTCGCGCGGCCGGTTATCGACTTCGAAGCGACCATGTTTGACAGAAACTTCGTCCACGGAGGCAATCCGCTGCTCCGATGGGCGGTCGGGAACGTCGTTCTCTATACCGACGCCAGCGGCAACCGCAGGCCAGTCAAAGAGCGTTCCATCGACAAGATTGACCCCGCCGTGGCTGCAATCATCTCGGCCGGCCGAGCCATCCAAGGTGCATCTGGTCGCTCTTCATATGAAGACGCGGATTTGAGCGATTTGTCGCTGTTCGCAGTTTAACTTCAAAGGAACATCAAATGACAACAACATCACTGCCCCACGCAGCGAAGCCGTTCGCCATCGTCGAATCCGACTTCGCCGATGGCACCTATAAGTTCGGGCTCTCCTGGGATCTGGCCGCCGAGTGGGAGAAGGACCAGAACCGCAGTTTGCTCGCTACATTCTTGCAGGCGGCGCGCATTCACATTGCCACGATCTCCGATATTCGGGAAATCATCCGCCTTGGCCTTATCGGCGCCGGCCTCGAGCCTGCCAAAGCATTGAAGCTAGTTCGGACATATGTCGAGGAAAGGCCAGCGGTAGAGAGTTTCCCTCTCATGATTTCGATCCTAGACGCCTTCCTAAACGGCCAGCCCGAAGCGGCGCCAGGCCAGCCTGACACAGTTGCCGTTGATGCCTAATTACGACAACGCGGCATTCAAAAAGCGTCTTGCGAAGATCCCGCAGATGGTCCGCAAAGCCGTCCGTCAGGCAATTGAGAAAGATGCCGAAGAATGGGTCGATCTAGCGCAGTCGCTCGCGCCAGTTGATCCAGCTGATGGCGTTTTCCTAAAACCCTCAATTCGTCGCGAGCCCAGCGAAACGGGCGGCCAGATTGTGCGTGCTGGCGGCAAAACGACAACCAAACAGACCGACAATGGGCCTTATGACTACGCAGTCGGGCAGGAATTTGGCACCAGGGAAATGCAGGCTTCGCCGTTTTTCTGGCCGGCTTACCGAAGCCTAAAGAAGCGATTCACGGCCCGTCGTCGTCGCGCAATGACCAAGGCGATAAAGGAGTGGAACGATGGCAGGTGAGGCAACCCTTTATGCCAGAATGGAACTTCGGCTTAACGACGCCGAAAAACGCCTGGCTAAGTTTCAGACCACCGTCGACAAATCAATGGCCGGTGTCGAGGGTCGCTTTAGCAAGGCCAATGACAACATTGCCAAGGCGTTCGAACGATCAACTGGGCGCATTACTCAATCCGCCGGCGCCCAACGCGCCGCAGTGCAGAATCTGAGCTTCCAGCTAAACGACATCGCAACCAGTCTCGCCGGCGGAGCGTCACCGTTTACCGTGATGGCCCAGCAGGGCAGCCAAGTTGCGCAGGTCCTCCAAGGCTCGGGCGGCGTAGTCGGCGCGGTACAAACACTCGGGGGAGCTTTCGCCTCTGTAGTCAATCCGGTGTCGTTGGCAACATTCGCCATTATCGGCCTGGGCGGCGCGGCGGTTCAATATTTTGCGAGCATGCTCTCAGAGGGCGAGAAGTCCGAAGCAACGCTAAAGGAGCAGGCCGAGCTCATCCGCGCTGTAGCCGCCGAATGGGGCGGCGCCGTGCCCGCGCTTCAGGCCTATGTCGCTGAACTCGACCGCGCCAAGAATAGCGCGGACCTGATCAAGGCCACAGACAGCTTGGCCGATCAACAGTGGGATGTCGCTCGCAAGCAGGTCAACGACCTGAACGTTGATGTTGCGGCACTCGTGTCGGATCTCCGGCTGGCGGGCGCCGAGGACGAAACGATCCTCGCTCTTCAGCATGCGTTTAATGAGGTTTCCGCATCCGTCAAGGATGGCACGGAAAATACCGCAGCGATGCAGGCGGTACAGGACGCGCTGGCCGCTGCCATCAGCCAAACGGGGATACCCGCACTTGATGGCTTCGCTACGGCCTTCGGTAACTTGGCCGGCACTATCGCCGGCGCTGCGCGGCAGGCGGCTGTGTTCAAACAGCAGGCAATCGACGCCCTCACGGTCGGCAAGAATGGGCCGAAACTCGGGACGCTATCGCCGCTCTTCTCCGAAAATGGGAAATTCCTGACCGGAGAGCAGTTTCAGCCAGTAGGCGAAACTCCGACGCCAGAGAGCCGGCCGCTAATTGAACTAGAAGGGCTGCCGGGATCATCGAGCGCCGGAAGCGGACGTGGCAGTGGGCATGGCGGCAAGTCAGCCTCCGAGCGCGAGGCGGAGTCGGTTGCGAAGTTAATCGAGCAGCTTGAATTCGAGCAGGAGACGCTCGGACAGACAGACCAACAGCGCGCCGTATCAAACGCTCTGCGTAAAGCCGGCTCGACCGCGACCGATGAGCAGCGAGCGCACATCAGCTCGCTAGTCGCCGAAATTCAAGCCGAAAAGGATGCTCTGGCTCAGAATAAGAAGGCCATGGAGGAATTGCAAAACGTCGGCAAGGATTTGCTTGGCGGCTTCATCAGTGACCTGCGGCAAGGCAAGTCTGCGACTGAGGCGCTCTCCGGCGTTCTGGACAAATTAGTGAGCAAAATGCTGGACGCTAGCCTAGATAGTTTTTTCTCGGGCATTTTCAGCGGCGGCGCAGGCAAGTCCGGAGGACTACTGGGCGGCTTCATTATTCCTGGCATCCTGCACAAGGGCGGCGTTGCTGGGTCTGATGGTTATGGACACGGACGATCTGTGTCGCCTTCTACGTTCGCCGGCGCCAAGCGGTATCACAAGGGCGGCGTTGCTGGCCTTCAGCCTGGAGAAGTTCCAGCCATCCTGCAGCGCGGCGAGGTCGTTCTGCCACGAGGCGCGAAGATGGGCGGCCAGCAAGGCGTCAATGTTCAAGTCGGCGTTACCGTCGACGACGACGGGAGGCTCCAAGGCTACGTGAAGAAGGTTAGCCAAGAGCAAGTGGCTTCAGCGGCTCCCAAGATACTCTCGGCAGCAAATCAGCAAGCGCCTGGCGCAGTAGCGCGCCATCAGCAGCAGAAGGGCGGCGCCGAGTGGCGCTAGCCTCCACCACATATCCAAAACGGCCCGCCTCGGAGCGGGCTTTTTTACGAGAGAAAAGCATGATCCAAGTATCGATCTTCAATATGCGCCGCTTTCACCAGGCGGGGGAGAAGTCGGACGTGGTGGCGAAATTCAACGCTCACGTTGGTGACTTCCTCATCAGCCGCGCGCACATCCGGAAACGACACTCGGACGGAGGCCTGTTCGTAGTAACCCCCGGTCGCGGCGACGACCGCGCCCACATCTCACTAACCAAGTTTAGTGCGACGATGGTGGCCATCTCGGAGGAGGCGCTGAAAATGTTCGGCACCTTCCAAGTGCAGAATGAGACCACCTTCGGCGACGGCGCAGGCTTCGCTCAGTAAGCCACCACCCAAACATTCAGCGTTCTTAGCCCTGGCCCGCGCCGGGGCTTTTTCTTATGGAGAAACGACATGCCTCTCATTGAAAAAGTCAAGCAGATTTGGCGCGACTATGTGACTGATGGCGTACCGCCGACGGGTAAACACAAGCCACAGAAGTCTGATATCCGCCGCTGGGGAACGTGGCTGGAGAGCCAGATCTTTGGCGGGACTACCAGCGTCCTGAAATATGGCGCCTACGACGACGGCGCCAACGCGGCGGCAAACTCCGTCGCGTTTCAGGATGCCTATGACGCCGCCAGCGAAGGCGACACAATCGTTGTTCCTCCTGGCGACTATGATTTCACCGTCGGGATCGAACCAGACGCTAATGACAAAGCTGTAACATGGGAAATATACGGCAATCTGCTACTGACCTCATTTAATTGGATTAACATCCTGCCGGGGACCGTTGTCGAGCACGGCCGGCGTGACCCGAAGAATGGCATCACCAAAACCATCACCGAGCGGATCGACGCTAAAGGCATGGCGCTCGATGCCGGAATGAGCTGCGACTACTACGTCCTAGACATACAAGATGATGTGAAGGCCTTCCCCGGTCGGGTTCAGGGTCTTGCGGTCTACACTAGGCAGAAGGCTGGTATCACTGGCATCCGGCAGAATCTTTCCGGTCAGATTCACGTAGAAGCACCCAGCGGCAATGCCCCTGGCGAGGGCGCGCATTACGTTGCTGTACAGGCGGGTGCATTCGCCTATACACCTGACAACGGCACAGACCCGTCGTCTGATACAACAAGCCAAGGCGCTCTATTCGGTTTCAACAGCTTCGCGGAACTGAAATCTGGGGCGACCGCTTGGAAAAACCTCACGGCGGCCGAATTCAACACGACCTGTCAGGCCGGGTCTTCTGTGTGGTATCGATCTGGCATCCAGATTGCGGGCGGCGGGCCTGTGCAGGGCACCGAGCACGACTATGCCGTGGCCATCAGCAATCTGGCAGGCGGCGCCATCTGGCGAGTGGGCATTCACTTCGGTGACGAGAACGGCGGTATGCCACTCGGTGCCTCTAGCACCCTGTTAAAGGTGGATGTCACCAGCCTCCTCAATGGCATCGACTTCGGCTCGACGGCGGTGAGCGGATCATACGTTGTCGGCGACGGTCTAAACATTTCCAACGGTAACGCGCAGTTTATTGGCGAAGATCAGTTGGTGCTGATCGGGCATCGGACAATTGCAAACGATCCGAAGCTACACTTCTTCTCGTCTGGCAACACCAATCCTGACGCTACGGTTCGGCCGGTTGGCGGCACCGGCAACAACGATGCTTCACTCGTCGTTGAGGCGGCCGAGTTGGTGCCAGATGCAGAAGTACGCCCCGCGTCCACTGACAGCAAGAGTTTGGGTTCCGCGACGTATCGCTGGCTCCGAGGATGGTTTAATAACATCGTCTTAAACCCCGGAATCGGTACGATTATCGCGCCTGCCAGCAATGGCGACCTCATCATAGAGACGACCGCCAACACTGGCGTCACGTTCCGTCTGCGCGGCAGTGATGGTGTCGTCAGGTCAGGAACTGTGACGCTGGCGTGAACACGGACCATCGATCGGTTTATAGTTCATGCAGGCCAAGTTCCTGAACAAATGCCCTGCCTTTCGGGGTGATCACCAGGAAAGTGGGAGACGTATCCACTCCGCCTACCGAGGAATAGATCCGCACTCCCGGCTGGCCAGGCATCCTGCCGTGGATAATCGTCATGTATCCTGCCTCCAGCATCCTTTTGAAGAAGATCAGCATGAAAGACGACCATGGCGCGCCGGTGCCATCCGGCGCTTGGAAAAGCTCAAACAGCATGTCTGTTTCAAGCTGGGAGAATTTATCATGAGCGAAGCGAAGATTAAGCTTATACAGCCTAAGACTCTTTCGATCGATCTCACCCCGATCAGCTCTCCTGTGGCAGTTGGGGCAGACAGCAATGAGATTGTCGTACTCGTGCGCTTGGCACTGCGACCAGGGGATAATGTGGTGGATATCGACCTCGATGTGTCTGCAGGTCGGGATAGCACACCTGTGCCCAGCTTCGACAAGTACTCGCCGTCTTATTTCTGCGGGGATTGGTGGCCTGTTTTCGAACTCTACACCCATGCAGTGACCTGATCTTGCGCTGTTGGTTTAGCAACCATCGCATGAGTCGTAGAGGAATTCAGAGGTTTTTATAGCTAAGCCTTCGGCGCCACCGTCGGGCATTCAAACCAGAACTCGTAGAGAGGCTTTTGCAGGAGATAGCCGCGCGTAATCTTGCAGGCTCCGCGGCCAGTATTCGCCAAGTACTGCTGCGCCGCGGCCTCAAGCTTCTACTCAGGCGTCATTGCGTCAGCCAATCCAAGCGTTGCGCCTTGGGCCGCACCGATCGCCATGGTCTTACCTAGGCTTGGCGCCACCATCAGCGAGTTATCGGTCTTGTGATCGTAAATCCTGTAAGTGTCGTCGGCCATCTTCACGTGGTGAACCGGGAACCTATAGGTGCTCGTCCTCGACATGCTTTCAGTCGTAGCGCACGAGGATACGGTCGCGGCAAGCGCTGCCGCGGCTAGAATTTTACGATGCATGAGTCGCCCCCAGTTGATATGCGGAATCATGAATCAACGTGGGGTGGCAGTCAAGCTCGCTTTCGGGCTTTGCTTCGGCAGTGGAAAAGTTGCAAAAAACGCAACGCGGTTGGTTGCGGCGTAGGCCTACTTGTAGCACGGTAGCTTTACCGGATCCGGGGAGACTGGTTGCAGCCAGCCTCCCCTTTGCGGGCGTAGCGACAGAGCCGAGGAGCGACTTCAAAGCGTTGTCAGCGCGGTCGTTTCCTTGGCGACGGACGTATTATGACTGAGTTCGCCACAAAGCGTGCGTCCATCGTCGGTTCATCCACAAGGAATTTTGTTCTTTTTCTGTTCTGAGTTGTCCCTAGGATGTTGTTAACGTGTCGGCACCCCGCCGTCGCGTTGCCCGTAGTTTTCGTTGATGACCTCGAATAGGTCGTCTTCCTGCAGGTCGACCGATTGGACTATGACGAACCACGCAATCCACTCGGAATCTGAAACTTCGTCGAGATGCCGCACAAAGTGCCGGCCGACGACCTCCATGCTTGAGATGCCAACATCATGGACAGTCAGAGTGATGCGGTCTCCGACGCAGGGAACGTTGTTGCCCATGTCAGCCAGCAGGTGCTCGCCCTCGATCTGATACTTCCCGTCGGGTTGGCGCTCCAAAAAGTACACTAGGTCATCAATGACTTTCCGCAATGGGCCGCCCTATCCGCCGATAATTCCGGTGCCGCTTCCCCTTGGCAGAAGACCTTTTTTCTCGAGGTCATCGGCAATGAGCTTCTCGATATAGGAAGCTACAGAACGCCGTTCGGCTTTCGCTGCTGTCTCTATCGCGTCTTTTAGTTCCGGCTCGACGCGGATGCCGATGGCTGCTGTCTTCGCCATGCTAGTTCCCTCTGTTCGCAACATGCAAACATTTATCGCATTTTCTAGTTGACCGCTATGAAATCATTTGCTATCAAATACTAACAAATGCAAACGAACGAGGACCCCCCCCGATGACTGCACATGCACAGATAAAACATTCCGATAGAACCCAGTTGCCACGCGGACTCCTTCCAAGAAGACGCTTCGCAAATCCTGATTATGAGATGGCGTTCATGATCGGCCAGCCGGTTATGTTATTATGCACGGACGAGCCCGCAGTGATCGTTGGGCGGATCCAGATAGTTGATTGTTTGGATGAGTATCTTGTCCAGATCGTTGGCGCGAATTGCGCACCACTGAGAGTGTTCGAGCGCGAGATCCGCAGCGGTCGGCATACAGTTTGAAGAAGTTTCAGAACCCCGCGCGGGGGCGGCTCGGCGCTTCAACCTCCGAGCCCGGCGGCCGGTTAGTGGCTTCACGACGCTACCGGCCGCTACACCTTTAAGGCGCGTATGCGCGCCAGCCTGCTGCTGTTCGCATTCGACGGCGGGCCTCTCTATTACCACGCCACCACAGCGCGCCCGTCGACCTCACCAGTCGGCGGGTTTCTTCTGTGCTCCCGCTCGGTACGACGAGAGGTACGACACGCCCCGCAATCGCCCTTATTTCACGCCAAGTCGGTCCAGTCGATCATGGGTGCAACCGCGAGCACAAGGCCATTGGAATATTGGGATTTTCCTTGTGTTGCAGGCCTTCTGGTGAGTTCCGTCATGTCTCGTTCGATCTCGTTTTCTGCCTTTTGCGCCCGTTTTGACATGCCAAATGCTACGGCGTAGCACTTGCAGGAGGTTTTGTAGCACTCTAATGCCGCCGGTAGCCATCACTATCAACCCGAGCCTGCGCTGATACAGGGCCGCTACCGAACTAACGAATAGTTGCCCGCGTCTGCATTCAAAGCAGCTCGCTTTTTCGGCCGTTCTTTGACACTATACGTCACGCTTTCTCATTGACTGAAACGGGGCGGCCGCCCGCTTCGCTCCAGATGTCACGGCAACCTTGCTGGTCGGCCAGCGTTTCACGCCGAGTTTGGCCCGGAGAAGAACAAATGAACCTGCAGAAGATCTACACCGCATTGCTCACCGCAGACCTTGCGGCGGCCGAAGGCTGGTATACGAAGCTGCTCGGTCGTGGACCGGATTATCGGCCAATGGACACGCTGGTGCAGTGGGAGCTCTTTAATCAGGGCGGGTTAGCGCTTTCAACCGACGACGAGATCGCCGGCAGGGGCGTGATGTTCCTTGTCGTCGACGATGTCGCGGCCGAGCGCCGCAGGCTGCAGGGCGTGGGGATCGTGCTCGGGGACGACATTGAGGGCGACTACTCGACGCTGGCGCAGGTGCGTGATCCTGACGGCAACCTGCTCACGCTAGCGACGCCGCCCTCGCGGTCCTATCCGCTCGCATGACCGCGATGAAGGCTGGCTCATTGCGCGCGATCTTGCCGGCCGAAAGATCGAGGCTCGCCGGAACTGCGATCTGCTAGTGCCCTCGCTGCTGGCGCGGCACGGACGGAACTCGGCACGCGATGCGGTCGCCATTGCGGTCGAGGCCAATGACGAGAGATCATGAAGTTCGAGAGATCATCTGCAACTGCGTTCGGTACTGAATGCTGGGTGGCCGCCGGTCAAGGTTAGATCGAATGCACCGCCAATTGCGGCTTGGGCGCGCCTTTCCCCTCTCTTTGAGCGTGCATGAGAAGTGCATTCCCAGCATGACTCTGGTATGGATTCATTGGGTGTCGGTTTGTTTCGGAGGCCGACACGATGGACGCTGAACATAGATTGGCGGGCAGCCGTGGAACGCGGGCTGGATACGCATTGTAAGGAAGATCGTTTCGACCGATTTCAGGTTAGGCCATGAATCAGGAAATCCGGCTTTTTGGCGCTATTGCGGTCCGACCCGCCGTCCTCGCTCTCATATCCCAGTTCGAAACGGCCACAGGATTGACAGTTGCGGTCAAGTGGGAACTCAATCCGACGGTAAAGAAGCAGATTGAAGCTGGGGAACCTTTTGACCTCGTCATCATCAATCCGAACCTGGTTCAGGATCTGACCGCCTTGGGAAAAGTCAAGGCGGGAAGCCAGGTAGCGTTCGGCCGGATAGCAATGGGGGGTGGCGGCCAAGGCAGGCAGTCGACCGCTCAACATTGGGTCCGTGGGAGCATTCGAACATGCGTTGAAGAGCGCCAGATCAATCGCCTACGCCAGTGAAGGAACCAGCGGCGGCTACTTCTCCGGTTTGCTGGAACGCTTGGGAATAGCGGATGAGGTAAAGCCCAAGCTGGTGGCCGTACCAGGAGGCCAGACAGCGTCGGCCGTAGGCCGTGGGGAAGCCGAGTTGGCGGTCGTTCCCGTGACTTCGATTCTTGCAGCCGCTCCCGAGGTCATACTTGTCGGTCGGTTTCCGGCAGAACTCCAAAGTTACGTTGACTTCGCCATTGGAATTAGCGCCGATTCAACGGACGCAGAACCTGCCAAGCAGCTGTCGGAATTTCTGATGTCGACAGCCGTTGTTGATGACATCTTGGTGGCAATGGGCGTCGAGCGCCGCTAAAGCGCGCTTGATAACACGGTGGCAGGTCGTGCGGCAGAAACCGGCACGCAGGAAGTAAACGCCGCCGCCCCCCGGGCTCGGCTTTTGGAAGCATCGGCGCGATCAGCGCCCACTGCCCATCCGCCAGGTGCGTCGCGTATGGATAAGTCGCGTAAAGCGCCTCACGATCAGGCTGCGTGAAATATTGAGACGTATGATGTCCACTGTGAAGACCGGTTCAAGAATCCCTCAGGCAACGGGTTTTTATGATGCTCCGGCGAATTGCCAGAGCTGCCTAATTTGATCTTATGGAGCCGTGGGCTTCCGCCGCCATGTCGCTCCCAGTCTAGTCGATCATCGGCGCAACGGCGAACACGGGGCCATTGGGTGCCACTTGCCGTCCGCCACAGAGATCTTACCGCCTTTTCGCTGTCGCCCCGCTGCTCCGAACCGGAGCATGGTGCGCTTAGCTCGCGCGGGACGAGGGCTCATAGCGAAGAAATAGGTCCAAGGCCAGCTTGCGCCGCAGCTGCATCGCTCAAGCCGCAATGAGCAGGAGCACGTAGGCGATGACGGTCACCATCAGCCCGCGGAAGGCAAAGGTCACGCAGCGGTACTTTCCACGCGCGATGGCCGAGAGAATATCGGCATTGTTCAGGTACTCGTTGAAAAGATAGACCTCGTCCCGGCGCTGCGCCGCATCCCAGAAGCGATGGCGGTGCTTGCCCCAGGAGCCCCAGAACAGGGAGGTCGACTTGTTCACGTGGCGCGGCAGAACTACGAGGATGGCCGATATGATTGAAAAGACCGAGGCCGCGGCAAGCAATCCCGAGAAAAGCATGCTTTGCTGATAACCGTTCACATAGCGCTCCAAGGTAAATACGCTGCGTACATCGCTTGAACTTACCAAAAAGGCGAGCATAAAAGTAAAGATATACGCGGCTTTCTGGTCAGAAATCTTGATCTGGTCGTAAAAGATATCGTTGATTTTCTTTATGTGATCAAAATACTCTGCACCGATATCCTCCGTCGAAGGCCCACTCCTCATAAGCTCTGCCGCACTTTCAAAATCCGTCACGTTCTCAACTCCAGCCCAAAAGTGTTTCCGTGATATTACACTTCACAGCCAAAGCAATAGCGCGGATGCAGCGCATCTTGACTTTTCAACTTCATATAGACAAACGCTTTAGACATGAGGGGTAGATTCATCAGTTCCATGTCCGCCGTTACGGCGTTGAGCGTGGCGGCGTGCTGTCTTGCGCGGCCGGCAGCCGCTGAACCCGTACAGCGCGCGGCACCGGCCGCAGGCTCCGTCATCGACCGCAAGGTCGGCGAGGAAGTCCGCTTCGTCGACCTGTCGAACTGGCAGAACGTCGACCTGCACCAGGAGCTGCTGGGCGGTGACGTGCTGCGTACCAATGCCACCGGCCAGCTCGCGGTCCTATTCGCGGACCGCACGCAGGTACGCCTCGGCCGGAATTCGTCGCTGCAGGTCAAACAGATGGCGCCGGCGGGCGATACGATCCTCAACCTCCAATCCGGTACGATGTGGGCCCGCGCCCAGCGCGGCGGCTCCGGCCTGACCGTTCAGACACCGGCCGCGGCAGCCGCCATCCGCGGCACCGACTGGACGCTGACGGTCAAGGGCGACCAGACCTCGCTGATCGTGCTGGAAGGCCGCGTGGAGCTGAAGAACGAGCACGGCAGCGTCGAGGTCGCGCAGGGCGAAGCAGCCGTCGCCACCATCGGCCAGGCGCCGCGCAAGCTCGTCATCGTTACGCCGGACGACCGCGAGCAGATGCTGTTCTACCTGACGCTGCGCGGCGGCTTCACCTTCATGCCCGCCTCGCCGCTTCCGGTGCAGAAGATGCGCAACGAACGCGGCCGCATCGAAGCCAAGGCACCTGAGGCAAGAAGTGCGGAGGACTGGCTGACGCTAGCCGAGGTGCAACTGTCGCTCGACGGCCGGCAGAAGGCGCTGGAATCGCTGGCGAATGCGCGCTCGCTCAAGCTTTCTGCCGCCCAGCGCGCCCGTACCGACCTGATCGACGCCCTGATTGCCGGCGCCGAGAAGCGATACGACGAGGCAGCAAAATTGTTCTCGCGGGCCGAACGGGTGCTCGATCCGCAGCGCCGGAGCATCGCGGCCTATGGCAGCTATTATTCGCGTTCACTGCGTGATCCGCGTCATGCCGAAAAGCCGCCGGCAAACGTCACGGGACCCTATGCTGCCGTGATGAAGGCCTACACGGCAGGGTTCCTTGAGGATATCCCAGCCGCGATAGCGACGATGAAGCAGGCGGAAGCGCGATATCCGAACGATTCCACCCTGCCCGCCTTACGCGCGCAGCTCGCGATGCTGATCAACGACCGCATCCAGATGAAGGAGGCGATCGATCGATCGCTCTCGATCGACCCCACCGACCCCAATGCGTTGCAGGCCCGCGCCCGCATGCGCGCCGACTATGAAGGCAATCTCGACGGCGCGCTGGAGGACCTGAACAATGCGATCAAGGTCGCGCCGGGCTCGTCCACGGCCTGGAACGACCTCGGCCTGATCCAAGATGCCCGCGGTGCGACGCGTGAAGCGGAGGCCGCACTCAAGAAGTCCATCGAGCTCGATCCAGACGATCCGGTTGGCCATGCAAATCTCGCGATCCTCTATCTCGACCAGTCGCGCATGAACGAAGCCAAGCGCGAGATCGATTTGGCGCTCGCAGCCGACCCGGCCTTCAACATCGCCATTTTGGCACGCGGCCGCTACTATCTGCAGATGGGCGAGAGGGAGAAGGCGGTCGATGACCTGCTCGCCTCCTCAACAGCCAACCCGGGCTATTCGCAGGCCCAGCTGATGCTCGCCGCCGGCCACTACGAGAATGGCAACCGCGAAGCCTCCAGCCAGGCGCTCGACAATGCCGATCGGCTGGACGAGAACGATCCTTCTGTCGCGGCATTCCGCGCAGCCGTCGCAATTGACGACTATGACTCGGAGGGCGCGATGAAGAGCGCCCGTGAATACCTCGAGCGATCGCGCGCGCGGGGCGGATATTACGCCTCGCTTGGAGCCAATCAAAACGGCGGCTCGACGCTCAATGCAGCTTTCCGCCTCCAAGGTTTGGACGCCTGGGGCCAATATTACGGGGATGCGGTCTTCGATCCGTTTTCGGGCAGTAGCTATTTCGACCAGACTTTTCGTGGAAGCGTGAACCCGCTCGCCAATTCATTTCTTTATGGCGGGAACGTGGTCACCAACGCCGCAAACGCGTCATCCTATTCATCCTTCATTCAAGGATTATTGTTCGATCCCCATATGCTTTCAGGTCGTTCGCGGTCGGCAAATCTCGCGCGCATGCCCTTCCTGGAAGGCTCGATTGGCGCCGGAACAACGCTGACGCAAGAAAATGCGGGATCGTTGGGTGAGGCTGAAGTTCAGGGCTTTTCCAACGAACCTCGGCCCATCAGCTTTTTCGCAAATTTTCAATGGGAAAAGACCTCGGACACGACCCGCGAATACAATAACGGCACACTTGATTTAAACACCGATACCAAGCTGGTCGCCGGCAATGGCTACGTGACGGCCTCGATGACTCCGGACGATCGTTTCGTCGCTTTCGTCAATCATTCAGATTCAAAATACGATCTCGACATTCCATCCAGAGCATTTCTGCCGCTGGTGCCAGGCCTCTACTATGGGCTTGATAACAAATTTACCATTGCCGGAGTCGGCTTGAGCCACACGTTCGGATATCGAAACGTATTAAATTCAGCTTTCTTCTATTCATCGATTGATTCTTCGATGGATCAAAACATTCTCGTTCCGCCACTAATTCCCGGTCTGTTCTCAAGCCTGATACACACTAAGCAGGAAAATTACGTTGGCGCGATAAATCACACCTACGGAATGGATGACCTGACCTGGCGCTATGGTGTCGAAGGAGGATGGATCGACACAGAAACGACCACGGGCGTTTCATTGGTTGGCGTTCCTCTCGGTGAGGTCGAGGAACATACCGGTACACGCTATGGCAAGGTGTACATCGATCTCCTTCATGAGATAACGCCCGATTTGAAGGCGGAGTACGGGCTCTTCGGTACCTTTTACCAAGGCGACGAGGTAGACATTCAACGTCTCGAGCCCCGTATAGGAGTCGCGTGGTCGCCGGCGGAAGGCCATTGGCTGCGAGCCGGTTATTTGCGACAAGGCACGAACGGCACCACACCAACCCTTGCCCCGGTCGGCATCGTTGGCCTGCAGCCTAACACATTCGGCATCGATCTTTCAGGGTATGCGGATACGTTCACTGTTCGGTGGGATGCTGAATGGAATGACTGGTTGTTTACGGCTGTTGACTTCCAGCATCAGGAACTTCGCGATCTCTCAATCGACAACATCATTGCGCTGGAGAGCTTTGACACCCGCAAAGCGCGCGCAAATCGTGCTTCGTTTACAGCAAACATTGCATTGGGATATGGGTTTGGCTTGGCTGCGACATACGCTCTCAGCGATTCCGAAGATAACGACCCGTCAAGCGGCGGTTATGGCCAAGAATTGCCATTCCTTCCAAAGCACTCCGGACAAATTGCCCTCACGTGGGTGAACGAAGCCAATGTGAAAGCTACGCTTGCGGCCAACTATGTCGGTGAACGGCACGGCGATCAATCCGATGAGATCCTTGACGATTACTGGACGCTCGATGCAAATCTTGTCTGGGAGCCACTTGATAAACGGTTCGCACTGGAAGCCGCAGCTTACAATCTGCTTGATGAGGATTTCGAGGTCGCCTCAGGGTTCAACGGCTGGGGCCGCGTGTTCAAAGGCACGCTTGAAATCCGCTTCTGATGATCGCGGTCGCGGATACCAGGCATAAAATGCGCCAGCCAGGCTGGCCGTTCAGCAGCCGGCCGGTGCGGCTGGCGGTACTGGTGCTCTTGACGCTGATTGCCATTTCGCTGCTCTCGCGTCTGCCCGCCTGGTCGCTACTGGAACTGCGGAGCTTCGACTATCTTTCGACCGTCGACGACCCGCTGCCGCCTGCCGATGCGCCGGTGATCGTGGCGATTGACGAGCCGTCGATGGCGGAGATGAATGAGCAATGGCCCTGGCCGCGCAGCCTGCATGCCCGGCTGATCCGGCAGCTGCGCGCAGCGGGCGCCAAGGCGATCGGCCTCGATATCATCATGGCCGAACAGTCTTCGCGAGAGGACGATGCGGCAATAACGGCGGCGGTCGGGCCGGACATTGTGCTTGCCGGCGACGAGACGCTAATCCAGACGCCGCAGGCCGACCAATTGATCCGCGCCACGCCGATGCCGCAACTGACAGAAGCCGGCGCCAGAACCGGCATCGCCTCGATCGATCTCGGCGGCGACGGCGTCTTCCGCAACATCCCATCCTATCAGGACGGCTTTGCCATAACCCTTGCGCAGGCAGCCGGGAAGGCACCGGGCCGCCTGCCCGCCAACGCGCTGATTCAGTCCTTCGGACCATCACGCAGTTATCCGACGGTTTCCTATTATCAGGCGCTGGACCCAGAGAACTTTCTGCCGAAGGATTTCTTCAAGGACCGCGTGGTGTTCGTCGGACTCAGCCTGCAGAATGCGCCGGAAATCGAAAAAGGCGGCGCCGATGCTTTTGCGACGCCTTACACGGTCCATACGGGCAGACTGGTCGCCGGCGTCGAAATCCAGGCGACGATCTACGACAATATCGTGCACCGCTATTCGATCGAGCTGGCGCGCCTTCCAGTGGTTGCCTTCGCCATCCTGATTGCCGCCATTCTCGCTGCTGCGACCGTCTGGAAATCCACGGGCTGGCGGACATTCGCCGCCACGGTTGTCTTCATCGGCGTGGCGGCGGCGCTGAGCTATGCCGGCATCCGCTTCGGCAATCTGTTCGTCTCGCCGCTGGGGCCGGTCGTGGCTTATGTGTCCGTCGCCTTCGGACAGGCGGCATTCGATTTTGCCGAAGAGCGGCGCAAGAAGAAGCAGGTCACCCTCGCCTTCTCACAATATATATCGCCCGATCTCGTCAAACGGCTTTCCGAGGATCCATCACAGCTGAAGCTCGGCGGCGAGCGGCGGACGCTCTCGGTCCTGTTTTCGGACGTGCGGGGCTTCACGACAATTGCCGAAACGCTGAAGGACGATCCGGAGCAGCTCACCGGCCTCATCAACCGCCTGCTGACACCGCTTTCCGATGTCGTGATGGATCACGCCGGGACGATCGACAAATATATGGGCGACTGCATCATGGCGTTCTGGAACGCGCCGCTCGACGATGCGGATCATGCGCTACATGCTGTTGCCGCCTCGCTCGCGATGCAGGAAGCGATCGCGAGCCTGAACAGGCAGCTCGAGAAAGAGGCCAGGATAAACGGAACGCCGCTGCATGCGCTGAAAATGGGCGTCGGCATCAATACCGGCGAGTGCGTTGTGGGCAACATGGGCTCGAACAGGCGTTTCGACTATTCCTGTCTCGGGGACGCGGTCAATCTCGCCTCGCGCCTGGAGGGAGCATCGAAGAATTATGGCGTCGCTCTGCTTCTCGGCGAGCAGACTGCGAAGCTTGTGGCGGGCACCTATACGGTCGCCGAGCTCGACCGTGTCCTCGTCAAAGGCAAGACGCTCCCCACCCCGGTTTTCACGGTGCTGCATCACGCGGATGCCGCGGCGCTGGCGGCGCACCAGGCCTTCGTGGAAATGAAATATGCCGGCAAGCTTTCGCCGGACGATCCCGTATTCCAGACGCTGCCGCAGGTGATCCCCGAACTTGCGGCCTATTATGCGATCGTTCGCAGCGATGTCTCGGGCACGGAAGGATAATCGTCCCGTTGCGCTTTCCCCGCTTGCGATTTTCCGTTTAAGATCGCCGGACTCGAAAACAGCAAGAGCATCTCAATGTCCGCAACAAGCCCCGACACCGTCATCCCACTTCCGCAGCCGGTTCTGCTTCCCATCGAAGCCAGCAGCGACGTCTTTCCGGTGCGCCGCGTCTATTGCGTTGGGCGCAACTATGCGGACCACGCGATCGAGATGGGGCACGACCCGAGCCGCGAGCCGCCCTTCTTCTTCCAGAAGAACGCCGACAACCTGCTGCCTCCCGGCAAGCCGTTTCCCTATCCGTCTCTTTCGAATGACGTGCATTACGAGGCAGAATGCGTGATTGCGCTGAAATCCGGCGGCGGGAACATTCCCCTCGGCAACGCGCTTGACTGCATCTATGGCTACGCCGTCGGTATCGATTTCACCCGCCGCGATCTGCAGGCCGAGGCAAAGAAGCTCGGCCGTCCATGGGAAGTTGCGAAAGCGTTCGAATATTCGGCGCCCGTTTCGGCAATCGTGCCCGCAAGCCGCCTCGGCCATCCGGACGCGGGCCGCATCTGGCTCGACCACAACGGCAAGCGCGTTCAAGACGGCGATCTGAAGCAGATGATCTGGAAGATGCCGGAAATCATCGCTGAGCTCTCCAAGCTCTTCGTCCTGGCGCCGGGTGATGTCATCATGACCGGCACGCCGGCCGGTGTCGGCGCCGTCAAGAAAGGCGATCGCGTCGAATGCGGCATCGACGGTATCGCGACGCTTTCCGTAACCGTCGCCTGAGGAGATTGCCATGCCCGTTTACGCGCTTGGGGGATTGTCGCCGAAACTGCCGCCGAGCGGGCTCTACTGGATTGCGCCGGACGCGCATGTAATCGGGCAGACGGAGCTTGGCGAAGGCGTCGGCATCTGGTTCGGCGCCGTGCTTCGCGGCGACAATGAGCCGGTCACCGTCGGCAACAACACCAATATCCAGGAAGGCGCGATGCTGCACACCGATCCGGGCTTTCCGGTGACGATCGGCGAAGGCTGCACCATCGGTCATCACGCGATCGTCCACGGCTGCACGATCGGCGACAATTCGCTGATCGGTATGGGCGCAACCGTCTTGAACGGCGCAAAGATCGGCAACAACTGCCTTGTCGGCGCCAATGCCCTGGTGACGGAAGGCAAGGAATTTCCGGACGCTTCACTGATCGTCGGTTCACCTGCCCGCGCCATACGGACGCTCGATGAAAAGGCGATCGACGGGCTTAGGCGCTCGGCGGAAATATATGTCGCCAACTGGCAGCGTTTCGCCCGCGACTTGAAGCGGATCGACTAACTCCCCGGAATTGCGCTAGGCGGCGCAGGTCTCGCAAAGGCCGCGGATTTCGATCGTCGTCTTCTCCGCCTTGAACTTCTTGCCGCGCGTCCAGTCCATCAGCCGGTGATCGACCTCGTGATCGTGGAACTCCATGACATGGCCGCAACTTTCGCAAATCGCGAAGGCAACGGTGCCGTGGCTGTGGCAATTCTCGTTCGGATGGGCGCAGACGACGAAGGAATTGATACTCTCCAGGCGATGCACGACGCCATATTCGAGCAGCTTCTCCAACGCACGGTAGACCTGCAGTGGCGCGCGGAACCCGTGGTCGCGCAGCTTGTCGAGGATCGTATAGGCGCTGAGCGGGCCGTCGGCCTTTTCCAGCACGTCGAAGACCAGCGCCTGGTTCTTGGTCAGTTGCGGTGCGTTCATGAGCCTTGTCCTTGCGGTTCCTTGCGCCCCAGCCGCGGCAGCAGGCTGAGGACGAAGAGAATGAGTGCGGCAACCACGATCGAAGGGCCTGACGGCGTGTCGTAGGTGAGCGAGCCGAATAGGCCGCCGACGACGGCGGCAGCACCGATCAGCGATGCGAGAACGGCCATGACCTCCGGTGTCGACGAGAAGCGGCGGGCCGCGGCCGCCGGGATGATCAGCAGCGACGTGATCAGCATAATGCCGACGATCTTCATGGCGATGGCGATGACGACCGCCATCAGGAGCATGAAAAGGAGCCGCGCCCGCTCAGGCTGCAGCCCCTCGGCCTCGGCAAGCTCGGGGTTGACGGTCGATGCCAACAGCGGACGCCAGAGCCACGCGATCGCGGCGACGACAAAGAGGCCGCCACCCCAGATCAACGCGATGTCGGTTTTCGAGACGGCGAGGATATCGCCGAAGAGGAAGGCGATGAGGTCGATGCGTACCCAGCTCATGAAGGCGACCATGACGAGCCCGATCGCCAGCGTCGCGTGCGACAAGATGCCGAGCAGCGCATCGGCTGACAGCGCCTGCCGCTTTTGCAGGAAGAGCAGCAGGATCGAAACCGTCGCCGCAACGGCGAAGACGGCAAGCGTCAGGTTGAATTCAAAGAGCAGCGACAGCGCGACGCCGAGCAGCGCGGAATGAGCGATCGTATCGCCGAAATAGGCCATGCGCCGCCAGATGATGAAGCAGCCAAGCGGCCCGGTGGTGAGCGCCAGACCGACACCGGCAAGGATCGCGCGGACGAAGAAATCGTCAAGCATGGCGATCTCCCGCATGATGGTGGTGGTCATGATCCGAGTGGTCGTGATCGTGGTGATGGCCGTCGTCCGGATGGCAATGATCCGTCACCGAACCATCCGAATGCAGCACGCGGCCGTCCGGCAGATGCGTGTGGTCGTGGTGGTGGCTGTAAACGGCGAGCGTCTTTGCCGCGCGGCTGCCGAAGAGGCGCACATATTCCGGGCTCTGGCTGACTGTCTCCGGCGTGCCACGGCAGCAGACATGGCCGTTGAGGCAGATCACGGTATCGGTCTCGGCCATGACGACATGGAGATCATGCGAGATCAAGAGGATGCCGCAGCCGGTGGAATTACGGATCTGCTTGATGAGATCGTAAAGCGCGATCTCGCCGGAGAAATCGACACCCTGCACCGGTTCATCCAGCACGAGCAGATCGGGCTTGCGGGCAATGGCACGCGCCATCAGCGCCCGCTGGAACTCGCCGCCGGAAAGGTGCTGCACCTCGGCATTCAGCATATGAGCCATGCCGGCGGCCTCGAGCGCGGCCATCATCTCGTGTTCGGGAAGCGGGCCGGTCAGCGTCATGAGGCGCCGGACGGTGAGCGGCAGCGTCCAGTCGATCGCAAGCTTCTGCGGCACGTAGCCGACCTTGAGGCCGCTTGCCCGCTCCACCCTGCCCTCATCGGGCTTCAAAACGCCGATCGCCGCCTTGGCGCTTGTCGATTTTCCGGAGCCGTTCGGACCGATCAGGGTCACGATCTCGCCGCGTGAAATCGAAAACTCCACGCCCCGGACGAGCCAGCGGCCATCCCGCCGGACACCCACATTGTGGAGGGAAACCAGCGGCTTCGAGGCAGGGTTTGCGGGAGATAACATCATTTTTCCGACAGTGCTGTTGCGTCATGCTATCGCACACGTTATAGCATTACGCAATTGATGTAATAACATTACAATTGCTATTCAAGCGGAGCGTGAACATGAAACTGGCTATGGGTCTTTCCCTCGCGATCCCGGCGATCCTGCTGGCCGGGGCCCCCAAGGCGGCGGATGCGCCGGCAGTCGTTACTTCGATCAAGCCGATCCATTCGCTGGTTTCGGCGATCATGCAGGGCGTCGGCACGCCGGAACTGATCGTCGATGGCGCCGCCTCCCCGCATACCTACAACCTCAAGCCGTCGGATGCGAGCGCACTGCAAAGCGCCAAGGTGATCTTCTGGGTAGGTCCCGGCCTCGAAGCATTCCTCGAAAAGCCGCTGGAATCGCTAGGCTCCGGCGCCAGCATTGCCGAGCTGGAGGATGCGCCGGGCCTTGTGAAGCTGAAATTTCGCGAAGGCGGTGCCTTCGAACCGCACGATGACGGCGACGAGGCGGAAGCCGGGCATGAACACGAAGAGGCCGGGCACGATCATGACGCGCATGCAGAAGGCGATCACGATCACGGCGAGTTCGACACGCATCTCTGGCTCGACCCGATGAATGCCAAGGCCATGGCTGCGGAAATCACCACGACGCTTGTGGCCGCCGATCCCGCCAACGCGCTGACCTACCAGGCCAATGCCAAGGCGCTCGACGAAAAGATCGATGCACTGGACAAGGAAATCACCGGCATCGTCACCCCGGTAAAGGACAAGCCTTTCATTGTCTTCCATGACGCCTACCAGTATTTCGAGCACCGCTATGCCGTCCGCGTCGCTGGCTCCATCACGGTGAGCCCGGAAAACATGCCCGGCGCCGAACGCGTTTCGGAGATCCACAAGAAGGTTGCCGACCTCGGCGCCACCTGCGTCTTCGCCGAACCGCAGTTCGAGCCGCGCCTAGTCAATGTCGTCATCGAAGGCACCGATGCGAAAGCCGGCGTACTCGACCCGGAGGCGGCAACGCTGGAGGCCGGTCCCGATCTCTATTTCACACTGATGCGCGGCATCGCCAACAGCATGAAGGATTGCCTTTCGCGCGAAAGCTGAGCCGGAGAGGCGAGCGCGCTTGTGCTCGCCTTTTTCAGGCATCGTTCTGTAATGATATAACATTTGTACGGTAGACCATGGATAAGAGACTTCCCGTCACCGTGTTGTCCGGCTTCCTCGGGACAGGAAAGACGACGCTGCTCAACCATGTGCTCGGCAACCGCGAAGGCCTGCGCGTTGCGGAAATTGTCAACGACATGAGCGAGGTGAATATCGATGCGGCGCTTGTGAGGGGCGGCGGAGCGAACCTTTCGCGCACGGAAGAGCAGTTGGTCGAAATGACCAACGGCTGCATTTGCTGCACCCTGCGCGACGATCTCCTAAAGGAGGTCAGGCAGATCGCCGACCAGGGCCGGTTCGATTACCTGCTGATCGAATCGACCGGAATTGCCGAGCCCCTTCCCGTCGCGACCACCTTCGAATTCCGCGACGAGGACGCCGCTAGCCTTTCTGACGTCGCCCGGCTCGACACCCTGGTGACGGTGGTCGACGCCGCCAATCTGCTGGCCGACTACGCGTCCTACGATTTCCTCGCCGATCGAGGCGAGACGGCCGGCGATGGCGACAACCGCACGATCGTCGATCTCCTCGTCGAGCAGATCGAATTTGCCGATGTCGTCGTGCTTAACAAGGTCGAAACGGCAACGCCCGAACAGCGCGACGCGGCGCGCAAGATCATCGCCGGGCTCAATCCGGATGCGAAGCTCATAGAAACGGATTTCGGCCGCGTTGCGTTGAAGGATGTGCTGGGAACCGGCCGCTTCGACATCGACAAGGCCGAGACCCACCCGCTCTGGTACAAGGAATTGCACGGCTTCAAGGACCATGTGCCGGAGACAGAGGAATACGGCATCACCTCCTTCGTCTATCGCGAAAGGCAGCCCTTCGACCCGGTGAAATTGCAGGCCTTCCTCGACCGGACCTGGCCGGGCGTCATCCGCGCAAAAGGTTTCTTCTGGCTGGCGACGCGGCCGCACTATGTCGGAGAGATCAGCCAGGCGGGTGCGATCGTCAGGACAAGCAAAATGGGTCTCTGGTGGTCGGCCGTGCCGAAAGAGCAATGGCCGCGCGAACCGGGCTTCCGAAAGGCGATCGCCCCTTATCTCGATCCCGTCTGGGGCGACCGCCGGCAGGAGATCGTCTTCATCGGCGCCGATCCGATGAACGAGGACTGGATCCGAAGCGAGCTCGACGCCTGTCAGATAAAATCGGAACGCTTCACGCCCGAGAAATGGCGGAATCTCCCCGACCCCTTCGCAAGCTGGGCACTGCACGCAGCATGACGGCAATCGCAATCAGGCCGTTTCGCTGTATCTGCGAGGAATGTGAACCGCTGCCGCCGATCGAGGGACTGAGCGAGCCCCCTGAGAATGGGGCTGCGTCTCGCGGGATCTCGCCAAGGGAGATTCTGCTATCTGCAGCCAAAAGCTGCGTTGGAAACGGAAAGCCGCCTGGGTAAACGAAAGCGCGGCCCGGCCCTAAATGCGCGGTATTCAAGCGACCCGGCATTCAACGGTGCTCAGATCGAGTAAAGCTCAATCGGCTTCTCAAAGCCCTTCAGGCGGTATGCCCGACCTTTGCTGTCGGCCGTTTGGCTCTGCGCCCGCTCACAAGCGGCCTTGGTGACGAGAATCCGCCCTGCGTCAGCGACTGACTGCGCGCGAGCGGCAGTATTCACAACCGTTCCAATCGCAGTCAGGTCGCGATGCGATCGGCCGAACTCTCCGAAGCTGGCCTCGCCGGTGTCGATGCCGATGCCAATGCCGAGTTCACTTCCGTCCAGCCCGGCACCCTCAGCCATGTGACGTTCACGACGCAACTGGCAGCGGCGCTGAATCTCCCGTGCAGCGAGCACAGCACGTTCGGCGTGGTCCTGGTGGTGGATCGGAAAGTTGAATATTGCCATGATGGCGTCCCCGACCGTCTTGTTGAGAAGGCCGTCGTATTGCCAAATGGCTGTGGCACATTCATCGTAGAAATCATCCAGCAGCGACGAGACAGTATCTGCCGAAAGCGACTGCGAAAGCGTCGTATAGCCTCTCAGATCCGCAAAAAGCACGGATACATCAACAGTGATCTTGCGGGCTTTCATCACGCGTGTGAACATGAGTTCGCAAATCGTGCAGGTGTTCGGATTCATCCGGCTCGGGCGGATGCCGAAGGCGCGGAAGGGAATGGAAGCCGGTCCGCGCAGAGGCACCGGGAGGCGCATCTGCTGCCAGCAGCCCTTGCAAATCCTGGATCGAGAAAACGACATCTTGCCGCCGCCCTGTTTGCGTGCCGTTTCGCGATTTTCGCACATCCGGGCCGGAAAATCCTCAAAAAAGCCTGCCGTTGTTTTGCAACCGGGACCGCGTCATCAGAAGTCCCATTCCACGATTTGCGACAATACAAACTGGCGAAAGAAATTCATGGATGAAGGGGCGATCGCAGACATGGGTGTCTGAATCTCGTTTAGCCACTCGTCTTCAAGACAGACGTCCTATGGAGAACAGCGATGACTATCACTATTACCGCCTTTGAACGGTCGCCCGATGGCGGCAAAGGTCTGGCGCGTGACATGCGCGCTCGCTGGGCGTTCGAAGAGGTTGGCGAGCCTTACGAAGTTCGTCTTCTTTCGTTTAAAGCAATGAAGGAACCCGCGCATCTCGCGCTTCATCCTTTCGGGCAGATTCCGACCTATGAAGAAGGCGATCTCACCCTGTTTGAGTCGGGGGCAATTGTGTTCCATATCGCGGAGCGCCATGCGGGCCTGCTGCCGGACGATGCGAATGCCCGGGCGCGCGCGATCACATGGATGTTTGCCGCGCTCAACACGATGGAGCCGACGATCGTCGATCGCGAAGTCGCTAGGCTCCTGGAGGGCGACGAGACTTGGTACGAGCAGCGCCTGTCTGTCGTCGAGGAACGCATCCGTAAGCGGCTGAGCGAACTTTCCGATCGCCTTGGCGATGCCGACTGGCTAGACGGCGAGTTCAGCGCCGGCGACCTTCTGATGGTGTCGGTGCTGCTCAGGCTGAAAGGATCGGGCATACTGGACGAATATCCGAGCCTCTCCGCCTATGTCGCCCGCGGTGAAGCGCGGCCCGCATACAAGCGTGCTTTCGACGCTCAGTTGGCGGTTTTCATCGCCGCATCGACCGGCTGAGAAAAGTCCGCTCTGGGCGGCTCGAAGCGGTCATGCGAGTCTCGCTCAGTTATGGATCCTGACCCCAGGAATCGCGCGACGGAGCGGTGTCGTAATCGGGCAGCGAGCGGACTTCAGATGATGCCGTGCTTCCTTAAAAGCTCCTGCTCGTCGCCTGATACCCAGCCGAAAACTTTCGGCTCCCCGTCCAGCTCTTGGACGAAGTAGTGAACATCAAAATCTATCGCTACGTCCGATTGATCCTTGCGGACATAGGTTGCCCTCCAAGCGACTTGGGCCACGCAATGATGTTCATCTATGGGCGAGAGGCGGACATTGCGTATCCGCATCTCCTTCGTCCCTATCGCCCGATAGTGCGCATAACCTTGCGCCATGACTTGCTTGAGTTGATCGTCGTTCTTTCCAGTCATCACCCCAGCGGGCGAGGCAGCTATGAAGTCGGATGCATACAAAGATGCGACCTCATCCATGTCTATGTCGCCGCCGAGGGACTGCTTGAAACAGCGTTCGTATCGCTCGAAAAGCTTCCTTACGCTGGCCTCCATGGTTTCCTCTCCGACTGCAGATAGTTCTGTAGTGTCGTGAGCCGAAAAGACCCTATCGCGAAGTTCCCGATTAAAGCGCCAGATTTGCAGCTGATTCTTACACCGTCGCAAAATTGGACTTTTGCCAGCACCAGCATTCACCAAGGCCTCGTGAAAATATCTTCAATAAGTCGAGCCGCCCGCAGCGTCTTGCTGCGAGCGACTTTAGAGCCCAAAGGTGGCTTTTTAAAAACGCCCGATCAGCGGGCAGCGATGATGCTCGAGACAATCCCGCTCGTGACGCCGATCAGCAGGAACTCGTTGTCGACCCTGACCCAGCGGTAGCCGCGCGGCGGCGCCGACAGGCGGTAGCGGCGGTAGTCGCGGACTTCGGCCATGTGGCGGCGTTCGGCAGCCGTCATGCGATGACCCTTCGTCCAGCGGTATTTGTGGACCACGACCTTCTTTTCGACAATGATCGGACGGCGGTGCTCGGCAGCACTTGCCTCGGATGCAAAAGCAATCGGCGTAATCAGGAAGGAAGCGGAAAGCAGGGTTGTGAATATCTTTCTCATCGGGGGGATCCTCGTGTTGAACACCCCCGAAACTACGTCCACGAAGGTGAACCGAATCTGAAAATCAAATTAAACTTTTGTAATAGAAACCGATGCTTATAAGCATAACCTTATATTTAGCTTCACCTTTTAAAGCGGCCGCGCATTTAAGTCCGGCTGGAGATCAAAGCCATGTTGACGACGTTGAGATAGCGGCCGTCGATATGAACGGCGTCCTTGCTCACGCCCTCGCTGACGAAGCCGGCCTTCTCGTAAAAGGCGGATTGCGCGGGCATTGTCGGCATGGACGCTGAGTTCGACCCGTATGATGTCGTATTCCCTTGCCTGCTTCAGCGTCGTCTCCATGAGACGCAATCCGAGGCCCTGTCCGCGGTGGGCAGGGATGATGCCCATGCCGAGCGTTCCTCGGTGCGCATGTGCCGGGCGGGAATGCCGGCGGATATCGCACCAGCCGATCACCCCGCTGTGCTTTACTGCGACAAATTGCGGATGCCTGTTCTCGATCATGTCGAGAACGAATTTCCGTGTATCTTCAAGCGGCGGGGCCTCAAGGAAGGTGAGATACATGCGTTCACGCGCAACAACGTCGAGAGCCTGGTGATAGCTCTCGATGTGCCGGACGGCGATCGGTTCGATGACGATATCGGGCGCCATTTTCAAAGCTCTTCGTAGTTGAACCAGTCGAAATCGGCTGTCTTGGCACGCCCAGATGTGTCGAAGGCGAAGACGCCGGCGAAGGCACCGGTGAAGGAGCCGTGCTCGCCGCGGCCACCCTCGTCGGAGACAACGCCGGCATCGAGAACCGGGCCGATCGGCTGCCAGGCGCCCTTTCCTTCCGTCTGCCAGAAGAACTGCAGGTCGTTGTCGCGGATTTCCATAGAAAGCTGGACGCGGCCTTCCGCCGGAAGGGCGACGCCGCTGCCAGCCGGGAAGCTGAGACGGCCATTCGGATAATCCCCATTGCAGGAAAGGATGGTGACGCAACGGCCGAGCTTTTCGTGCAGCGTCACGGCTACGGCGTGCAACTTGTGGCGATTGTAGTAATGCGTCAGGCCGGCGACCTGCTGGTAGGTGTCCGGGTCGAACTCTACGACAGTCTCGGCTCGGAAACTGTGATGCTCCTGGCGGCGGGCGACGAGCGCCTGCTCGAACCACGAGCCGATGCTTTCGCGGGCGATGAGGCGCAGATGGCCGGGGCGTCCGGTCAGATCGAAGATGCGCTCCGGCTGCGGCGTGCGCAGCCACTGGAAATCCGCAGGCAACTTGCCGCCATCGAAGCTATATTCGGTGCGAACCGGTTTTTCGGCGCGAACCGCGCCCTTGAGGCCCGGAACTTCGACATCCGGCACCGTCGTGCCGTTTTCGAGGTAGAGCCAGCCGTCCGCCTTCCAGACGCATTTCTGCAGGCTGGTTTCGCGACCAAGCGTGCAGCGGCGCTTCGGCGGCAGCGGCCGCCCGCAGAGATGCGTGTGGTAGACTTGCCCGTCGGGCGTCTCGACATACTGCCCATGCCCTGCCCGCTGCAGAACGGCTTCCGGATTGTCCTTGGAGGTAATGAGATGGATATTCGGATGCATCTCGTAGGAACCGTCGATGTTGCGCGAACGCGCCATGGTGACCGCGTGATCATAGCCCGTGCCGCCTTCGGCGGTCGTTAGATAATAGTAGCCGTTGCGCTTGAAGAGATGCGGGCCTTCGACAAGGCCGAGCGGGCTGCCGGCGAAGATGTTCCTGATCGGACCTTTCAGCGCCTTCGTGACCGGATACCATTCCTGAAGCAGGATGCCATCGAAGGCCGGATGCTTGGGCGCGCCGCCATAGCTTTCCGTGCGGTGGTTCCACTGCATGTTGACGAACCACTTGCGGCCGTCGTCGTCATGGAAGAGCGACGGGTCGAAACCCGAGGAGTTGACGTAGACCGGATTAGACCACTCGCCCTCGATGGTCGGCGAGGTGACGATGTAGTTGTGCGCGTCCTTGAAGTTGCCGTCGAAGCGCTTGACATCGGTATAGACCAGCCAGAACTGCCCATCGGCATAGGAAAGACACGGCGCCCATACGCCGCAGCTATCGGGATTGCCGCGCATGTCGAGCTGCGATTGGCGCTCCAGCGGACGGCGCACCAGTGTCCAGTTCACCAGATCGCGCGAATGGTGGATCTGCACACCCGGATACCATTCGAAGGTCGAGGTCGCGATGTAATAGTCGTCGCCGACGCGGCAGATAGACGGATCGGGATTGAAACCAGGCAGAACGGGGTTGCGGATCATGACGGCTGCTCCTCCGGATAGCCGCAGACTGCGGCACGTACGTCAGACTGAATGAGAAACGCCCGGCAGTTTCCGGCCAGGCGTTGCTTGCGCTTATTCTCGCTCTGCGGATTTCGCCCAGAGATTGACGTCGGCCTCGCGGGCGTAGACATCGATCTCCTTCAGCTCTTCCGCCGTGAACTCAAGATTGTCGAGCGCCTTGACGCAATCGACGATCTGCGACGAACGGCTGGCGCCGATCAGCGCCGACGTCACCCGGCCGCCGCGCAATACCCAGGCGATCGCCATCTGCGCCAGCGTCTGGCCGCGGCGTTCTGCAATGCTATTCAGCTTGCGGATGTTGTCGATGATCGACGGGCGGATGAAATCACGCTTCAGGAAGTGGTTCTGAGCCGCACGGCTGTCTTCCGGGATGCCGGCGAGATATTTGGTCGTGAGCATGCCCTGCGCCAGAGGTGAAAAGACGATCGAGCCCATGCCGGCCTCGTCCAGCGTATCGAGCAGCTTGTCGTCCTCAACCCAGCGGTTGAGCATGGAATAGCTCGGCTGGTGGATGAGGCACGGCGTGCCGAGATCCTTGAGGATCGCGGCTGCTTCCCGCGTGCGCTGCGAATTATAAGAGGAAATGCCGACATAGAGCGCGCGGCCGGAGCGGACGATATGGTCGAGCGCGCCGCAGGTCTCTTCGAGAGGCGTATCCGGATCGAAACGGTGCGAATAGAAGATATCGACGTAGTCGAGGCCCATGCGCTTCAGGCTCTGGTCGCAGGAAGCGATCAGATATTTGCGGCTGCCCCACTCGCCATAGGGACCCGGCCACATATCGTAGCCGGCCTTCGACGAGATGATGAGTTCATCGCGCAGGCCCACGAATTCGGTACGAAGGATCTCGCCGAAGGCGGTTTCGGCCGAACCTGGAGGCGGGCCGTAATTGTTGGCAAGGTCGAAATGGGTGATGCCGAGATCGAAGGCAGTGCGGCACATGTCGATCTTGCGCTCATGCGGCGTGTCGTCGCCGAAATTGTGCCAGAGACCGAGGGAAACGGCAGGAAGCTTCAGGCCGGAGCGGCCAGTGCGGTTATACTTCATCTTCGAATAGCGGTCGGAAGCCGGTTGCCAGCTCATGGTCCTGATCCTTTGGAAAAGTGCGCGCGAGCCGGAAAAGCCCGCGCGGAAAATAGCCCTTTGGAGGCCTACTTCAAGAGCGCCTGAGCCTCTTCGATGCCAAGCGCGGCGGGCTGCGTGCAGGTCGTCGTGAGCTCCACGAACCTGCCCTCCTCGCCCGATTTCAGGATCGAGGTCATGACGTCGACGCCATGCAGCGTGCGCTCCAGCGAGCAGCGGGCATCGCGGCCGTCGATCAGCGCCGCGACCATGTCAGCAAGACCTGCCGTGCGGTAGTTGGCGCGCGGGCCTTGCGGGCTTTCCTGGTTGAACCTGCCGAAGGGATGCTCCCAGGCTTCAAGCGGCTTGATGTCCTTGTCGCGGCCGCTGGCCTCGACGACGCCGCCAAAGAAGTTCGGGTCGGGAACGAAAAGGGTGCCATCGGTGCCGTAGAGCTCCATATTGGCATGGCGATGCGACCAGACATCCCAGCTCGCCGTCAGCGTCACCGTCGCACCGCTGACGAATTCCAGCAGTGCCTGGACCGTCGTCGGCGTCTTGACCGGAATCGTCTCGCCGTGGCGTGGCTGGCTGGTGATTGTGCGTGTCTCCGACGCCATCGAGGTGATCGCGCCGACGCGCTTCACCGGGCCGATGAAATTGATGAGGTTGGCGATGTAATACGGACCCATGTCGAGGATGGGACCACCGCCCGGCAGGAAGAAGAAGTCCGGGTTCGGATGCCACATCTCCATGCCCGGCCCCATAACATAGCAGGCGCCGGAGGTGATGCGCCCGATGCCACCCTCGTCGACATATTTGCGGGCAAGCTGGTGCGCACCGCCGAGGAAGGTGTCCGGCGCGCAGCCGACGGAGAGCTTCTTCTCCTTGGCGATGCGGCGTAGATCCTCACCCTGTTCCAGCGTTAGCACGAGCGGCTTTTCAGAGAAGACGTGCTTGCCGGCCTCAAGCGCCGCCTTTGAGACCGGATAATGCGCATCGGGGATCGTGAGGTTCACGACGACGTCGATCTCGTCATTGGCAAGAAGCTGCTCGATGGTCTGAGCGGTGACGCCGTATTCCTCGGCGCGAAGTTCGGCTACCTGCACATTGATGTCCGCGCAGGCCAGAATTTTCAGCCCCTTGAAGAGGGGCGCGAGCGAAAGGTAAGTGGTGGAGATGTTGCCGCATCCGATGATGCCGACGCCAAGTTCCTTGGTCATGGTTTGCCCTCAGTAGGTCTTGAAGGATGCGATCGAGCGGGTGATCAGGCGATCGATGTCGCTCGGATTGTCGTGCTCGACGACGTAGTGCTTCACCCTGGTGCCCTTGAGCGCAGCGATCAGCTTGGGCCAGGCAAGTGTGCCGTGACCGATATCGGCCCAGCCGTCCTCGTCCTTGTTCTCGCCGACCGGCGCGATGTCCTTGACGTGTACGGCAGTGATGCGTGAGCCGAGCTTCTCGATCCAGGCGAACGGATCCGCCCCGCCACGGACGACCCAGGCGATATCCGCTTCCCACGAAATGTCGGGCGCGCCTTCGAAGATGCGCTCGATTGGCAGCGAGCCGTCGGCAAGCTTCACGAATTCGAAGTCGTGATTGTGCCAGCCGAATTCGTAGCCGGCGTCCTTATAGGGCTTGGCCATTTCCTGCAGGCGCTTGCCAAACGCAAGCCAGCCGGCGCCGTCCGCTGGACGCTGGTCGGCGGCAAGATGCGGTGCGTAGATCGAATCCATGCCGAGCGTCTTTGCGATGTTCAGCGATTTCTTGACTTCGCCGTCGAGGAAATCCGGGCTGAAATGGCCGGTTGCCATCGTGAGACCATTCTTGTCGAGATCGGCGCGCAGGCCCTTCAAATCAGCGTCGTTGAGATCGGCATAGATGCCTCCGAAGCCTTCGACCTCCGAATAACCGGCCTTGCCGAGCTTTTCGAAGATTGCCGAATAGGGCTGGAAATTGCGGGCGCTATAAAGCTGGAAACTCAGTTTCGTCATCATTTTCTCCTCGGGCCTCGTGCCCTTTCTCAAAATCAATCTGCGGACTGACAGGAATGCAGGTCGTAGAAACGGAAGTCCGGAAGCTCGCCGTCTTGGAGCGGCTTTGCCGGGGTAAAGAGGATGCGGCGGGTCTCGCCAGCTGCCAGATCGAAGGCATTGTCGGAATATTTGCCGTCGGTCTCGGTCTCGATCATCACGAACAGCGCCAGTCCCTTGGCGGTGACATTGAGGCAGACCGAGCCGTCTTCCTCGACATATTCGCGGGTCACCTGGAGACCGGCAGGCTCCAATTCGAGTGCCTTGTAGGTGCCGTGAACGTAGTGCCCCTCACCGCCCATGCCGTTCGACGCCGTGAAGCGCCAGCCAAGCAGCGTGCCCTCGGGGATATCCGAGACATTGATCGCCGTTGCCGTCACGGCAGCATCCGGCGTGCAGACGGCTTGGATATCCTTCAGGTGCCTGCGCTCGCCCTTCATCGTCAGAATGGAAATCGATAGATCGGCGCTGACCTCCGAAAGCGTGTCGTTGACCAGCGAGAATCGGATCGTTTTGCCGTCCTCCGATGGAATGGCGGCCACGGCGACCGGCTGGAAGAATCGCTTGACGAGATAGTGCATCGCCTTCCAGCGCCCGCCGTAGTCGAGGCTCGACCAGGACGCGACCGGCCAGGTGTCATTGAGCTGCCAGTAGATCGTGCCCATGCAATGGGGTTTGAGCGACCGCCAATATTCCACCGCCGTCTTGATCGCCAGCCCCTGCTGGATCTGGCTGAGATAGACGAAGTTCGGAAAGTCCTTGGGGAAGCGGAAATAGCGGAACATCGTGCCCGCGATCCGCTCATTGCCGCCGGCATTCTTTTGATGCAACTCCATCACCGGTGACGCGATGTTCATGTCCCTCTTATCGGCATAAGTCTTGATGACCGGCAGTGAGGTATAGGACTGGAAACCGAATTCGGAGCAGAAACGCGGCCGCACCGAGCGGTAATTGTCGAACGACTTGTTTTCGTGCCAGACCGACCAGTAGTGCATGTCGCCGGAGCCATCGGCATGCCAGGCGTCGCCGAAATCCAGATAGCCGGAGGCCGGGCTCGACGGCCACCAGATCGCACCTGGCGCCGCCTTCTTCATCGCCTGCTCGATCGTGCGGTTTAGCCGATCATAGGAGACGAGATAGCGGTCGCGGTCCCGCTTCGGCTCGTCGAACCAGGTAAGCGCACCGACCAGTTCGTTATCGCCGCACCAGAGCGCGATCGAGGGATGCGAGGCCAGGCGTTTGACCTGATAGTCGACTTCGAGCGCGACATCGTCGAGGAAGTCTTCTGTCGAGGGATAGAGGTTGCAGGCAAACATGAAATCCTGCCAGACCATGAGGCCGAGCCGGTCGCACAGGTCATAGAACCAGTCGTGCTCGTAAAAGCCGCCACCCCAGACGCGGATCATGTTCATGTTCGCAGCTTTTGCCGACTGCAGCAGGTCCTCCGTCTTCTCCGCCGACGACAGCGAAAACAGCGCATCCGCCGGAATCCAGTTCGCACCTCGGCAGAAGATCTCGCGGCCGTTGACCTTGAAAGCGAAGCGGCTGCCGGCCGCATCCGGCGTAGTGATGAGTTCGACGGTGCGAAGGCCGATCTGCTTCGTCACCACATCTGACGGCAGATCGACGGTCAGCGCATAAAGCGCCTGCTCGCCGCTGCCGGAAGGCCACCACAGTCGCGGTTTTTCGACATAGAAGATATGATTGACCACCGTCTCGCCGGCATTGACACCGACATCGAGTCGGATACGTTCGCCGTCGAGCGCGAAGTGCACCGGCACGATGCCGGGGTCCTTCGCGAAGAGCGTTGCCGTGACCTGCAGTTCGACGCTGCCGTCGAGGCTATGCGTCTGGCGCGTCGTGACGTGCTCGATGCGCGCCGTCTCGAGTTTCTTCAGTGCGATCGTGCCATAAAGCCCGAGCGGCGCGATCGCGATGTTCCAGTCCCAGCCGAAATGGCATTGCGGCTTGCGCAGCATATTGCCGTTGGCGATCGGCGAGTTGCCCGGGTGATAGGGTACGTAGAAAGGCTGCCTGCCCTGCCGCTCTGCGCCGGCGGCAATGCTCGAATGCAGCACGACGCGGATCGTGTTTTCACCTCCCTTCAACATGCTCGAAACATCCGGCCGGTAGCGGCGAAAGCAATTGTCGGCCGCTAGCACGACGAAGCCGTTGATAAAGACAGAGGCAACGGTGTCGAGGTAATCGATGTCGAGATACCAGTCGCCTTCGGCATCATCGAGCTGGAAGCTTCGCTCGAGCACCCAATCCCGATGCGCGACCCACTGAACCTGCTCTTCGTTGCGGCCGAAATAGGGATCCGGAATGAGCTCTGCCGCGTGAAGCGCCGTATGGAGGTCGCCCGGAAGCGTGATCGATGTGGTGACTTCGCCTTCAGCGGAGGCGAGTTGCCAGGAACCGGAAAGATCGATGGACGAAGTATTGGACGTGGTCATTCTCTGATCTCGAACATTGGAACGAGGATGCCCTCGCTTGCCCAGGAGCACGTGACTGCCCCTCACCCTAGCCCTCGCCCCGCCTGCGGGGAGAGGGAACTTGCCGAACGCAATATTGCGATCGGGGAAGGCGCTGCGGCATATCTGCTTCTCCCAGTCTGCGGGAAGAAGGTGCCAGGCAGGCGAATGAGGGGCTGGTTACCGCCCTCGCCCACCGCACACTCGCCTCCTCCTAAATTCTCTCCTCCGTCTCAGCATCGAAGAGCGATGCCAGCGACATGTCGAAGCTGAGCTTCACCGGTGTTCCCACCTTGAAGCGGCGCGCGCCATTGATGCGCACCGACATCGTGTGACCGGCGTGCTTCAGCCAGAGGAGGTTGTCGGCGCCCATCGGCTCCTCGATGTCGACGGTCGCATCATGCACTTCGGGGCCGAGATTTTCGTCGACCTTGATGTGCTCCGGGCGCACGCCGAGCACCACCTTGCGGCCCGATTGCAGCGGTTGAGCCGCATCATAGCCGTCGAGCGAGAAGCTGATGCCGTTAGATCTGAACACCGTCTTGTCGCTGTTCTTGGTCAGCTCGCCGTGCAGGAAGTTCATTGACGGCGAGCCGATGAAGCCTGCGACAAAAAGATTGCGCGGCCTGTTGTAGATGGTCGTCGGATCGTCGAGCTGCTGAATGATGCCGCTTTTCATGATCGCGATGCGGTCTGCCAGCGTCAGCGCCTCGATCTGGTCGTGGGTGACGTAGATCATCGTGTTTTTCAGCGACTGGTGCAGGCGCTTGATCTCGACGCGCAATTCCGAACGCAGCTTGGCATCGAGGTTAGACAGCGGCTCGTCGAACAAGAACACATCGACATCGCGCACCAGTGCGCGGCCGATCGCCACGCGCTGGCGCTGGCCGCCGGACAGTTCGGCGGGCTTGCGCTTCAAAAGCGGCTGGATCTGCAGGATTTCGGAGGCGCGCGCCACGCGCTTGTCGATCTCGGCCTGCGGCACCTTTGCAACGCGAAGTCCGAAGGACAGGTTCTTCTCGACACTCATCTGCGGGTAGAGCGCATAGGACTGGAACACCATGCCGATGCCGCGGTCCTTGGGCTCTTCCCAGGTGACGTTCTTGCCCTTGATGAAGATCTGTCCCGCGGATGCATCAAGCAGCCCGGCGATGCAGTTGAGCAGCGTGGACTTGCCGCAGCCGGACGAGCCGAGCAGGACCAGGAATTCGCCGTCGTTAATGTCGAGGTTCAGGTCCTTGAGGACGCTGACGGCGCCGAAATTCAGCGACAGATCTTTGATGGAAACGCTTGTGTTCATGATCAACCTTTCACTGCGCCAGCGGCGATACCGCGGACGAAGAGACGTCCGGACACGAAGTAGACGATAAGCGGCACCGCACCGGTGAGCAGCGTTGCGGCCATGTTGACGTTGTATTCCTTCACGCCCTGAACGGCGTTGACGATGTTGTTGAGCTGCACCGTCATCGGGAAATTCTGGTTGCCGGCAAAGATCACGCCGAACAGGAAGTCGTTCCAGATACCGGTGATCTGGATGATCATCGACACGACGAAGATCGGCAGCGACATCGGCAGCATGATGCGGAAGAACACCTGCCAGAACCCTGCCCCATCCACACGCGCAGCCTTGAAGAGTTCGGGAGGCAGTGATGCGAAATAATTTCGGAAGAGCAGCGTGTTGATCGGCATGCCGAAGATCGTGTGCACCAGGACGACGGCCCAGATGGTCGAGAAGATGCCGAGCTCGCGCATGATGATGACGAGCGGATAGAGCATCACCTGATAGGGGATGAAAGCGCCGAAAAGCAGGATCGTAAAGAAGACTTCCGAACCCTTGAAGCGCCAGTAGGACAGGCCGTAGCCATTCACCGAGGCGATCGCCACGGAAATAATGACGCTCGGAATGGTGATCTTGACCGACTTCCAGAAGCCGACGCTGATGCCGGAGCAATCAAGGCCTGTACAGGCCTGGCTCCATGCCTTGACCCAGGGCTCGAAGGTGATCTGCACCGGCGGAGCGAAGATGTTGCCCATGCGGATTTCTGTCATGTCCTTGAGGGAGGTCACGACCATCACATAGAGCGGCAGAAGATAATAAAGCGCGGCGACTGTCAGGATGCTGTAGAGGATGATGGTCGAGGGCGCGAACATGCGACGCGGCCTTGCGCCTGCCGGCTCGACGACGCTGGCGATGCTGTTGGTGGTGGTGGCTATGGCCATGATCGTGCTCCCTCAGGATCGCTTCTGGCGGAACTCGGCGAGAGCCCACGGAACCAGGATGATGAAGACGGTGACGAGCATCACGGTCGAAGCCGCAAGGCCCTGCCCGAGATTGGCGCGCTCGAACATGAACGAATAGACGTACTTGGCGGGCACTTCCGATGCAAAGCCGGGTCCGCCCTGCGTCATTGCGACGACCAGGTCATAGACGCGTACGATGCCGGAAGCGACGATCACCAGTGTGGTGACGAAGACGCCGCGCATCATTGGAATGATGATGAAGAGGTATGTGCGCCACGCCGGAATGCCGTCGACGCGCGCCGCCTTCCAGATTTCGGAATCGATGCCGCGCAGGCCGGCAAGCATCAACACCATGACCAGCCCCGTCCCCTGCCAGAGGCCGGCGATGACGAGCGCATAGATGACGGTATTCTTGTCGCCGAGCAGCGCGAGGCTGCCCCCCGGAAGACCAAGATCGTTCAAAACCTTCGGCACTCCGAGGCCGGGATCGAGAATCCACTGCCAGACGAGCCCCGTCACGATGAACGACAGGGCGAACGGATAGAGAAAGATCGTGCGGAATGTGTTCTCGAACCTGATCTTCTGATCGATGAGAACAGCCAGCAGGAAGCCGATGATGAAGACGAATGTCAGCACGCAGACGCCGTAGGTGGCAAGATTGAGAACCGATTGGTTCCAGCGCGAATTGCCGAAGAGGCGGCTGTACTGGTCAACGCCCACGAAATCGCTCGTCGGTAGCAGCCGCGACGACGTGAACGAGTAGAAAACGGTCCAAAGCGTGCAACCGATGAAAATCACGATGACGGTCAGCATCATAGGGATTGCTGCGACCTTCGCATTGAGGTTGCGCAATAGGCCAAACGGCCGGCCGGCATGAGCCATCAATACCTCCTGTTGGCGGTCAGGGGCGCGACCAGACTGGAAAGCTGTGTCCGCTCGCGCCCCACAAAACCGTCTCAGTTATGAGAGCGTCTGTGGCCTTACTGGGCCTGCGAGATGATGTCGGCCTGACGATCGATTGCATCGTC
Organism: Rhizobium sp. USDA 4016; assembly: GCF_056279705.1. Taxonomy (NCBI): domain Bacteria; kingdom Pseudomonadati; phylum Pseudomonadota; class Alphaproteobacteria; order Hyphomicrobiales; family Rhizobiaceae; genus Rhizobium; species Rhizobium sp. USDA 4016. The sequence goes on along the minus strand of NZ_JBWCCY010000004.1, from coordinate 1,603,397 downwards.
CACAGACATCTTGGAGCTGAAGAATTCGAGCGCGAGATCCTGCAGCTGGCCCTGCGTATCGGAATCGAGCATCTGCTCGGTCGAAGGCAGAACGTTGTTGAGGTCCGACAGGATTTCGATGCCCTTCTTCATGCAGGCGTTCGCAGCTTCGAGATCGACGTCGCCTCGAACCGGCAGCGAACCCTTGACCAGATTGAATTTGACCTGGACTTCCTTAGAGAGAAGCAACTTGGCAAGTTCAAGCTGCGCCTTGGTGATTTCCGGATTGCTGTTCTTCGGGAAATAGAAGGCGTCGCCGCCCGTATCGAGCTGCGCATTGAAGCCGAGACCGGGCAGGCAATCGTAGTCGGTGCCGGCAACCTTCTTCGCGACGCCGAATTCACCCTGCGCCCAATCGCCCATGATCTGAGCGGCAGCCTTGCCCTCGATCACCATGTTGGTGGCAACGTTCCAGTCGCGGCCGGAATAAGCCGGATCGACCATATCGCGGGCTTGGGCGAATGCGGTCCAGACCTTCTTGTTCTGATCGCTGCGAACGGCCTCTTCGCTCTTCTTGTCGTTGATCTGCAAGTAGAGGTCTTTGCCGCCGATGCCGGCCTGCATGACGTTGCGGATGCCTTCGACCTGCCACGGGGCGCCGGTGGCGAGCGGCGTGATGCCCTTCTCCTTCAGCTTCGGCGCGTCGGCTGCGAGCTCGTCCCAGTTTTTTGGAACAGCCATGCCGTTGTCTTCGAAGACGTGGCGGTTGAGCCACATCCACTGCCAGGAGTGGATGTTGATCGGCACGCAATAGATCTTGCCTTCATAGACGCAGGCGTCGAGCAGCTTGGCCGGACGGATGACGTCCTTCCAATGTTCCTCCTCGGCAAGGGGCGTCAGATCCGTCATGAGGCCTGCCTTGATGAGTTCCTCGGCGTCGCGGCCGGTGTTCATCTGGGTAGCGCCCATGGGGTTGCCGCCGAGAATTCGACTAATGATGATCGGGTTGGCGGTGGTGCCGGAACCGGCAATAGCGCCGTCGACCCACTTGTTGCCACTCGCATTGAAGCTGTCGGCAAGGACCTTGACGGCGGCAGCTTCACCGCCGGATGTCCACCAATGGGTGACTTCGAGATCGGTCGCGTTGGCCGCGCCAAGCGGCAGCACGACGGAAGCGGCAAGCACAGCCGCCATCGAACGAAAATTCATGAGTTCTCCTCCCTCACTGAAACGTTGCCGGAAAAACTTAGTGCAATCGACATTTAGGCGCAACAGCCCGCTGTCAAAATTCTATGCGAAACTCGCCATTGCTACCCATGCCTGTTCTTGCTTCACAACTCCGCGACATATGGCGTTAGGTTGGGCATTCAAGATTGCATGATGACGAACGGAGCAATGTATTGATATTATATGTTAATTTCCATTATGGCGTATGTCGTCTGAAGAAATCGCCTTCGCAATTGCAAAGATCCAAGCTTGAAACCGCAATTCAACCTAAGCGTCTAGTGATGGTGCGAACATCATAAAAAGTGCTCGACATTTCCACTGTATCGTTACAGATTTAATGGCTCAAGTGAGGAGTGTTGTTCAGCGGGGAATGTGCTTACGGCTTTACGAAAAACATTCTATAAGCGGACCGAAATCGCGCGAGGGTGACATAAAGGGATGGAAAACAAGGGAAATTCCGGGGGAGCGGCAGCGGCTATCCAGCGCGAACGGCCGACGCTGAAGACAATCGCCTTCATGACGGGCCTGGGCATTACCACGGTTTCGCGCGCACTCAAGGACGCACCGGATATCGGCGCGGAGACCAAGGAGCGCGTGCGTATGGTCGCCCGCCAGCTCGGCTACCAGCCGAACCGCGCCGGCGTACGCCTCAGGACCGGTAAGACCAATGTCATCGCGCTCGTTCTTTCCATCGACGAAGAGATCATGGGTTTCTCGAGCCAGATGGTCTTCGGTATTTCCGAGGTGCTGACCGGCACGCCGTACCACATCGTCGTGACACCGCACTCGCACAGCAAAGACCCGATGCTGCCGGTGCGCTACATCCTGGACACTGGCTCTGCCGATGGCGTCATTATTTCCCGCATCGAGCCCGACGATCCGCGCGTGCGGCTGCTCGCCGAGCAGAACATGCCCTTCGCGACGCATGGCCGGACAGATGCGGGACTGGTCCACCCCTATCACGATTTCGACAACGAATCCTTCGCGCACGAGGCGGTGAAGAGGCTCGTCGAGCGCGGCCGCAGGCGCATCGCTCTGCTCCAGCCGGCGAGCAAGCTCACTTACTATGCCCATACGAGGATTGGCTTCCAGACCGGTCTTCACGACTATGGCGCCGAGGAAGTCCCCCTGCGCGTCAACACCGACACGCCGCTGGAGGAGGTCAAGACCGCGGTCGAAGCGATGATGCGCATGCCGAACGCGCCCGACGGCATCGTCTGTTCGGCCGGAAGTGCCGCTATTGCCGTCAACGCCGGCATCGAGGCGACAAGTAAGCGCGTCGGCTACGATATCGACATGGTTTCAAAGCAGTCCGCGCCGATCCTGAACTGGATCAGGCCCGAGATCATCACCGCCAATGAAGACGTTCGCCACGCCGGCCGCGAACTGGCCAAGGCCGTCATCGCCCGCATCGATGGCATTGAGCCGGAACTGCTGCAGAGCATCAGCAAGCCGGTCTGGCCGGACGATCGCAGATAGGCGGTCACGTTTCCTGGTGCAGATGCGCCGAATTATCCTTCTTCGCCGCAGTTCGGCACGGAAAAGCTGGCGCGCGCTTTTCGCGGAGTTATCCGATGCGGCTATCCTGGCTGGACACTCCCTCTCCCGCCTCAGTGGTTAAGGGTGAACGCTGCTCGCGGCAACTTGGAGTGTGTTGAGACGGTGCCAATACTTCTGGCAATCAAGCTCACCTAAGGCGCAAGATCGCACGGCGCGACCCTCAAGGCTGATGGCATGTCGTTTTTCCTCGCTCCTCACCGACTGACTTGATGAGGCCGCAGGAAAGCAAATGTGGAAGAGACCACGGGAAGCGGACAAGCAGTGCGCAGCTCCATGATCCTGCTTCGGTATGTTCAAAATAAAATAAGCCCGATCGAAACCGGGCTTTTTCCTTGTTCGATCGATACTCAGAACGTCGAAGCGCCGCTGCCCCATGGGCCATGGTGGAAATCCTTGCCATCGAGGCGGTCGAAGCCGTGGGCGCCGAAGAAGTCGCGCTGGGCCTGGATGAGGTTCGCAGTGCCGCGGCCCTGGCGGTAGGCGTCGAAATAGGTGAGCGCCGAGGTGAGCGCCGGAACCGGCAGGCCGGCCGCAAGTGCTGCCGCAACGACGCGGCGAAGCGACGGGATCGATTCCTTGACCATTTCGGAGAAGGCCGGCGTGACGATGAGGTTTGCCGCATCCGGCGCCTTGGTGAAAGCGCTGGTGATTTCGTCCAGGAACTGCGAGCGGATGATGCAGCCGGCCCGCCAGATCTTGGCGATCACCGGCATCGGTAGCGACCAGTTGAACTCGCGGGAAGCCTCCGCCATCACGGCAAAGCCCTGCGCATATGCGCCGATCTTGGCGGCAAACAACGCCAGTTCCAGATCCTTGTCGAGGTCCTGACCGTAGGCGATCGGGAAATCGTATTTCGGCTTTCCGAAGATTCTCTCGGCGGCTTCGCGCTGGTCCTTCATCGAGGAGATGCTGCGGGCCGCAACGGCAGCTTCGATAGCGGTCGCCGGAATGCCCATGTTCTGTGCTTCGATCGCCGACCACTTGCCGGTGCCCTTCTGGCCGGCCTTGTCGAGGATCATGTCAACCATCGGGCCCCCGGACACGGGATCGGTCGCCGCCAGCACCTTTTCGGAGATTTCGATGAGGTAGGAATTCAGGCGGCCCTTGTTCCATTCGCCGAAGATGTTGCTGATTTCGCCGGCGCTCTTGCCGAGGCCGTCGCGCAGGATGCCGTAGATTTCGGCGATCATCTGCATGTCGGCGTATTCGATGCCATTGTGGATCGTCTTGACGAAGTGACCCGCACCATCGTTGCCGAGCCAGGCGACGCAGGGATCGCCGTTGTACTTGGCGGCAATCGAGGTCAGAACCTTCTCAACGCGCTTCCAGGAGTCTTCGGTACCGCCGACCATGATCGACGGGCCGTGGCGGGCGCCTTCTTCACCGCCGGATACCCCCATGCCGATGAAGGTCAGCTCGGTATCCTTGAGGCGGTCGAAACGGGCGATCGTGTCACGGAAATTGGCGTTGCCGGCATCGATCATGATGTCGCCTTTGGAAAGGTGCGGCCGCAGCGCTTCCATCTGCTGGTCGACAGCCTCGCCCGCCTTGATCATGATGATGATCGGACGCGGCGGGCGGATGGCCTCGACGAATTCCTCGATGGTCTTGCAGGGGACGATCTGCTTCTTGAGATCACCGGCGCTTTCGTAGAACTCGTCCGTCTTTTCGGGAGTGCGGTTGAAGACTGCAATCTTGTTGCCTTTTTCCGCAATGTTGAGTGCCAGGTTGGAACCCATGACGGCAAGGCCGATCAGCCCGATTTCTGCCTTTTCCACGATACACCTCCGATGAGTCATTTTGGACCGGTGTTGTGGCACTCTCCGGGAAAAACGGCAAGTCTGGAAGGACGCCGATCAGTTCGGCAGCGCACAGTTCGGAGGCTGACCGGCCGTTTCTTCAATACGCCGCCTTCCTGTCTGCTATTATCGGCGGAGGAAACACCAAGGAAAATCCGATGAGCACCCTGCCTGCCAAAATTGTTCACTGCTCGATCAATCGGTACTGGAAGGAGGTCTACGACTTTGCCGGCAAGCCGGAAAACATGTCGCTCTGGGCCTCGGGGCTGGCCTCCGGCCTCGAACCGCAAGGAAGCGACTGGATCGCGCACGGTCCTCTGGGAACGGTGCGTGTGAGCTTCGTCCCGCACAACGAGTTCGGCGTCATCGACCATACGGTAACAATCGAAAGCGGACTACGGGTCTACAACGCGCTGCGAATCGTGCCGAACGGCGACGGCTGCGAGGTGATGTTCACGCTGTTGAAACAGCCAGGCATGACGGACGACCAGTTCGCCGCTGATGCCGCCCATGTGCAGAAGGACCTCGGCGCCTTAAAATCGCTGATGGAGATATAACCGATGGAAAAAAGCGCAAACGACCTGAAGATCGACTACATTGAATTCAACGTCGCCGACATAGCGGCGGCAAAGGCCTTCTACGGTAACGCATTTGGTTGGAGTTTCACCGATTATGGCCCCAGCTATTGCGAATTCAATGACGGCCGCCTGACGGGCGGCTTCACAAATATCCAACCGCCGCGCCCGGGTGGTGGCCCGCTTGTGATCCTATACGCCGACAAACTTGAGGAAGCGCTGGAGAAGGTCGAACAGGCCGGAGGCAAGATCGTAAAGCCGATCGCCGCCTTTCCGGGCGGCCGGCGGTTTCACTTCCTTGACAAGGATGCCTACGAACTGGCCGTGTGGAGCAAGTCTTAAAGCCGGAAGCTAGGCAGCGATTGTCGAGATCGCATCGGCAGATTCCAGCACGACAAGCGCACCTAGAACTTGCCCGGACAGGTCGCGCAACGGCGACATGCGGCAACGCGTGCGCCTGCTTTCACCGCGCTGTTCGTAGTTGTATTCGACATGCTGCCCCGCGAAGCAGGCGTCGAAGTTGGCTTTCGCTTGTGCCACGAACTGTTCCTCGCCGATGAATTCCATCACGTGGCGGCCGATCATGTCGATCGGCCTTCGTCCGAAATATGCACAGTTCACCGGATTGGAATAAAGATACCGGTAGTCGCGCGTGAGCACCGCAACACGATCCGGCAACGTCTCAAGAATCGCCGAATTGAGAAAATTCCCGTTGTCGACATTGGGCACATAGGCCTTCGGTGCAGGTAGCGGCAATTCCCGCGGCAACGCGAAATCCGCACGCGGCAGCGCGCCGAAATAGCGCTCCAAAAGGGAGATGAGCATGGCTGAGTGATGGCTGACGCTGGCAGCGTCATCGGCATCCTGCTGCAGCAGATAGCCGACAAACTGAAGCTGCATGTACATCTCCATCAGGTTGGACGCGTGATGGTCCACAATTGTTTGGACCAAAAGATCGAGACCACCATCAAGAGTTGCAACACGCCGATCGTCGCCAAGACGAATTGCCTCTTCGATCTGCGAGCAGCGTGATGAGAAAGCTTGCAAAAGCTCGAGCAAGGCGCCTCCAGATCCCTTATTCTCCAAAGGGATTCACATTCTCCTCGCTTTGGCAGAATTCAACGCATATGACGTAAACATGAATCCCGCTACTCGCCCTAGTAGCGACGGATAACATGATTAGGATTCACGTTCAACGTGGACGGCACATGGGTTTTAGTGGATGAGATATGAGAGGTTGAAAGCCCTTCACTTAAGAACTTCGTGCTTTACCTTCCACCGGTCGTGGTACCAGAGCCATTGGGCCGGGTATTCCCGCACCCAGCTTTCGACCTTGTCGTTCAGCATCTGAGCGGTCGCCGTCAGGTCGAGATTGCCCTTCTCGTCGCGCGGCATGTCCAGCTTCGGCTCGATCTCCAGCCGATAGCGGTTGCCGGGAAGCCGGATGCAGCGCGCGGGATAAACCTCGCAGTTGAACTGGCGGACGAGTTTCGGCAAGAGCGGGTTCGTCTTCGTGTCCAGGCCGAAAAAGGTGGTCTTCAGCCCTTTGCGGAACTTCTGATCGACGAGAACGCCGACACCCTGCCCGGCTTCGAGCTGACGCGCCAGCGCAAAGGCCGAGCCGGCATGCGACGGCACGAGCTTGCCCATGCGGGCGCTGCGGAAATCGAAGACCTTCTGGGCGACATAAGGATTGTTCGGCGGACGGAAGAGAACCGTCACATGCAGACCGAAGGCAGCGCTGCTGACGGGCAGGAGTTCGAAATTGCCCGTATGCGCCGTAAAGACGATGAACGGCCGGGGATTGTCCCGCAGGTCGAGGAAGATCGGGATGCCCGAGACCTCCACCCTGCCCGGATCGGTCCTTTCCGGATCGAAATCGAACAAACGGTCCAGAAAGACGTATTCGGCGGCGAGCCTTCCCATATTGCCCCAACTCGCCAGGGCGATTTCTTCTAGCTCGGCCCCACCCTTCTCGGGGAAGGCGTTGCGCAGGTTGAAGAGCATCAGCTTGTGGCGCGACGTGTGCGGACCGATCTTGCGGGTCAGCCAATCAGCAAATCGGATCGCGCTATCTGCCGGAAACAGCTTCAGGAGATTCATGAAGCCAAAGGCCAGCTGAGCGATCAGCCATTGGCGGAAATGCTCGAGCTTCAGAACGATCCGGGTGAGGAAGAGCTTCACCGGTTCAGTCCATCTTCAGGATGATCTTGCCGAAGATCTGGCGGGATTCCATGCGTTCGAGCGCACGGTCGATATCGTCGAAGCTGACTTCGGTGTCGATGACCGGATGAACGAGGCCGCGGCCCATCTTCTGCATGGCATTCGCCATATTCTCGATGCGGCAGCCGAAGGAGCCGAGCAGCTTCAGCTGCTGCTGGAAGAGCATCATCAGGTTCATGTCGGTGGAAACGCCCGACGTCGAGCCGCAGGTGACGAGGCGGCCGCCGCGCTTCATGCACAGCATCGAGCCCGCCCAGGTGTCCTTGCCCACGTGTTCGAAGACGACATCGACGCCCTTTTTTTTCGTGAGCTTGCGCACGACGCCCTCGAAGCGGTCCTTGCGGTAGTTGATGACGTGATCGGCGCCGAGCGCCTTGGCCTTCTCGATCTTGTCGTCCGAGCCGACGGTGGTGATCACGGTGCAACCGATCTTCTTGGCGAGCTGGATTGCCGCCGTGCCGATGCCCGAACCGCCGGCATGCACGAGGATCGTCTCGCCGGGTTCGAGCTTGGCATTGTCGAAGAGCATGTGCTCGACGGTCCCGAAGGTGACGGGCGCCAGAGCCGCGCCGATGGCATCGACGCCGGGCGGTGCCGGAACGAGCAGGCGGGCCGGAAGGTTCACCTTCTCCTGCGCAAAGCCGTCAAGATGGAAGCCATGGACGCCGGAGACGTGTTCGCAGAGATTGTCGCGGCCTTCGCTGCACGGACGGCAGAGACCGCAGGTGCGCGCGCCGTAGATTGCGACCAACTGGCCGGGCAGGACATTCGCGACGCCCGGGCCGATCGCCTCCACGACGCCCGAGGCCTCCGCGCCGATGACGAGCGGCATCTTGCGCTTGGCGAATGCCATGCCGCGCCAACCCCAGACGTCGATATGGTTGAGGGCGACTGCCTTGACCCGCAGCGTCACCTCACCGGCAGCCGGAGCATCCGGTTCCGGCAGATCGGTGATCTCAAGCTTGCGGTCATCGATCAGTTGCAAAGCGCGCATAAAAAACCTCTCGCCTCGAAGGCGTCTTCTCTCTCTTATTTTGTCGGCAACCGCTTAAGCCGGTTCGAGCGCCATGACAAGGCTGGCGTTCTGCCCGCCGAAGCCGAAAGAGTTCGAAAGCACGGCGGAGACCTGCTGTTCGCGCTTCTTGTTCGGTACGACATCGAGAACGATAGATGGATCCGGGTTGTTGTAGTTAATCGTCGGCGGCAGCGTGCCGGTGAGCATGGTCTGCAGCGAGAACACCGCTTCGACCGCGCCAGCCGCCGTCAGCGTATGGCCGATCATCGACTTGTTGGAGGACAGCGGAATGGAGGCCATGCGCTCGCCGAAGACGGCAAGCATCGAGCCATATTCCATCTTGTCGTTTTCCGGCGTCGAGGTGCCGTGAGCATTGATGTAGCCGATGCCGCTTTCATCGATGCCGGCATCGGCAAGCGCGGCACGGATCGTCGCGATCGCCGGGCCGCCATCCGGCGACGAACGGGTGCGATGGAAGGAGTCGGCCTTTTCACCCGCGCCCTTCATGATGCCGAGTACCTTGGCGCCACGCGCGACAGCCGCTTCCAGTGATTCGAGGACCAGCGTCGCTGCACCTTCGGCGATGACGAAACCGTCGCGATCCTTGCTGAAGGGCTTGGAAGCCTTGGTCGGCGGATCGTTCTGCGTCGACAGCGCGGAAAGCAGCGAAAAACGGATGAGCGCTTCGGCGCTCAGCGAACCATCGGTCGCAACCGCAAGGGCGCGATCGGTACGACCCTGGCGGATCGCCTCGATGCCGAGCTGGATCGCGGTGGCGCCAGAAGCACATGCGGTCGAAAGCGTCACCGGCAGCCCGCGCGTGCCGAAACGGTCGGCCAGACGCTCGGAGATCGCGCCGAAGAGTGCTGCTTCATGGAAGGCGGCATCCGTGCGCTGGCGCATCGCGGCCAGGAACCGCTCGTAGGCATCGCCCGGGTGCTCGGACGGCGGCGAACGGTCGGCGAGATCGAAGCGGGCGCTCCATTCCGGCTCGATCGGCGGCGCGGCGAGAAAGAGCGGACCGTTGAAATCGCCGGAGATACCGGCATCGCAGAGCGCTTCAACCGTCGTTTCGCGGGCGAAGGCGTAGGAACGCTCAACGGCGTTCGGCACCGGGATGTCGATGAAATCAACAGTGCCGGCAATGCGGGTCGAGAGCCCGTCGGTCGGAAAGCGCGTGATGCCGTGGATCCCGGAAGTGCCGGAGGTCAGCGCCGCCCAGTTGTCCTTGAGCCCTTGGCCGAGCGAGGTGATGATTCCCATACCCGTGACCGCGACGATCGGGCGGCCGAGATGATCCTTGTAAGTCGCTTCTGTCATTTGATCACTCCTCACGCATCCGCGGAAAGAACGGCGACACCCTCGCCGCGCTGGTGGCCGACTGCGGTGACGACAGCGGCCGTGGTACTCGCGCTCATCGGTTTTTCGTGCGCGGCATCGAAAGGCGGCACCTTCGCTTTGCTGTCGACGGCGAGTGCCGCAAAAGCAAGTCCAAGGGTAAACTGCGCTTCGATGGCATGGCCGGACACGCCGCCGAAGCCGCGGACGACCGCGCCCGGAAGCTGATGCTCCAGAACCGCCTTTTCGCGCTCTGCCAGATCATGCATGCCGGTCGAGCCCGAGAAGATCGCAGTCGTTTCCGGCGCAAGCTTCTTGGCCGGCTGCAGCAGGCGCTCGAGACGAACCTCAAGGTTTCCGGCATTCCGGTTACCGCGGTCGCCCTCGATGGAATCGATCCTCGCATAGATATGCGCCCCCCGCGCTTCCGCGTGCTTGCGCGATTCCAGAACGAGAAACGCCCCGGCCGAACCCAGGATCATGCCGCCGCCTTCGGTATCCTTGCGCGACCAAAGCGGCGCCCATTTGCCCTGCAGGTGAGCGCCGATCGATTCGGGCAAAAGGATCATGTCCTGACGCTCGGCGGCAAAGGCGCCGCCGACGAGCGCATGCGAGGATTCGCCCGACTTGATCCGGTAGAATGCGGTTTCGACGGCGGAGATGCCTGCAGCCTCCTCGCCCATGAACGTCCGCGAGGAACCGGTGACCTTATGGACGATCGAAATATTGCCGGCAAGGAGGTTGGAAAGCTGCGCCAGGAAGAGCGTCGGGCGCAGTTCCGTGGTCAGCTTCTCGTTGAGTAAGAGCTCGCGATCATTGCGCTTCAGGCCCTCGTCGACGATCAGCGTATCGACATTGATGTCACGCTCACCGCCGCCGGCGGCCACGATCATGTCCATCCTGCCGCAGGTTTCCGCATTCTCCTTGAAGCCCGCGTCATCGAGCGCCAGGCCGGCGGCAAAGACGCCAATGCGCTGCCAGTTCTCCATCTGGCGCTGGTCGCCGCGCTTGACGATCTGCTGCGACCAGTCGATTTCCGGCAGCGGATGCACCGGATAGGGCTTGAATTTTTCAGTCTCGATGATCGGCTCCGGCGCTCGACCTGCCGTCAAGAGCGCGACATGCGCATCCTTGCCGACGCCCTGACAAGTGACGATACCGACGCCGGTGATGACGACATCATTTTGAGCCTTGCTCATCCCTTTACTCCCTGCGCGGCGATCGCATCCATCAGGCCGACCTCGCCCGCGCGCTTTTTCACGATATCGCCGAGCGGAACCTCGCTGAAGGGCATGGTGCGCAACTTCAGTTGCGCATCGCAGACCTTCTTGCCGCCGCTCGTGATCTTTGCCTTGGTCACGGCAAAACCGGACCCGTCATGCTCCAGAAACGCCTCGATGTCGAGAACCGCCTCTGGCTCGACGAAGGTTCGCATCTTGGCGCCATCCACCGACATCAGGAACGGCATCGCGGCAAAATCAGTCGCGGCCAGCACCAGCATGCCCGAGGCCTGCGCCATGGTTTCAATGAGAAGCACGCCCGGAACGAGCGGCATACCCGGAAAATGGCCTTCGAAGACGGGGCTTTTCGCCGGCACAACGGAACGCGCCTTGAGCACACCCTTTTCGAGGTCGACCGCTTCCACGCGGTCAATCATCTGGAAATATTCCAGCAGCATCGGATCCTCCGGCCCGGCGGGAAAGCGAGCGCCGGATACGCCTAGTTAGGAACAAAACCGCCCGGCCGCTACGGTTCGCAGAGGCAGGGCGGAGAAAAAAGATAGCTGTGTCGCTCAGGCCTTAGCGGCGCGAAGCTCATCGATCTTGGCACAGAGGTTCTTCAGCACGAAATATTCCTCGGTGGAGACCTTCCCCTCGTTGACTTCCTGCGTCCACTTTTCGAGCGGGATCTTGATGCCGAATTCCTTGTCGATGGCGAAAACGATATCGAGGAAGTCGAGGCTATCGATACCGAGGTCGTCGATCGTATGGCTCTCCGGCGTGATCGTCTCGCGATCGATCTCGCTGGTTTCTGCAATGATGTCGGCAACTTTATCGAATGTAGCGGTCACGCGCTGTACCTCTTTCAATGACGAATTTATCCCCCTCATAGGCAAATCCATTTCAAAAGCCAATGCTTTCGCATGATCTGCTTTCAAATTTGACGGGCAACTGTTGCCGAAACAGCAATTCGCATAAAGGCTCGGAACACCAGGCCAGCATTCTTATCTGGATAGCGCCGCAACTCTCCTGCGAAGCACAGTCAAAGCAGAGCGACGAATGCCAGAAACACGGCGATCGCCAGTATCATGCAACTCGCATTGAATACTGCGATCCCGTCTTCGACGTCCTTGACGGTGGCGGTGCCGCGGCCCGCGCCGTTGATCATCGGTTCGCTGACGACAATGCCGGAATAGACGCGCGGACCTGCCAATTGAACATCAAGTGCACCGGCCATGGCCGCTTCCGGCCGGCCGGAATTCGGTGAGCGATGCAGACCGCCGTCGCGGATCGCAACCTGGAAGGCCTCGCGGCTGGCGCTTGCGCCGCGCCGAAGCCAGGCGCCAGCGGCAATCAGCACGATGGCAAGACGGGCGGCCGGCCAGTTCGCCAGATCGTCGAGGCGAGCCGAGGCCCAGCCGAAATCGATGTACTTGTCCGACTTGTGTCCGATCATCGAGTCGGCGGTATTCAGCATCTTGTAGAGGAAGAGGCCGGGCAGGCCGAGGACGACATACCAGAGCGCCGGTGCAACGACGCCGTCGGAGAAGTTTTCGGCGAGGCTTTCGATCGCCGCACGGCAAATGCCCGGCTCGTCCAGTGTTTCTGGATCGCGCCCGACAATGCGGGAGATGGCCTTGCGACCGCCGACGATCCCCTCGCCGCGCAAGGCTTCCGCCACCGCAGACACGTGATCCGCAAGGCTCTTCTGCGCCAAGAAGATCGCGACGCAGGCAACTTCGAGAAGAATTCCCACAAAGCCGAACAGTCCGAAGAACCAGTGCAGCACGAGCCCGGCGGCGGCGCTGAACGCCAACAACACCGTGATCGAGACGGTGCCGTTCAGCCGCCGCTCGGCCTTCGTCAGCGTCTCGCTGTTGAACTGCCGGTCGAAATTGGAAATCGCTTTGCCGAAGAGGACGACGGGATGCGGCAGCCGCGACCACAGCCAATCCGGATCGCCGACGATCCGGTCGAGAAGGAGCGCCAGCAACAGCACGAGGAGATTTTCGTCGATCGTCATCCGTCAAAACTTTCCAAAGCGACCAAAAGCCTGTTGTCGGCGGCGAAATCGGGCGGGAGGCCGAAACGCAGCCATTCCGGCGCATAGTCGAACTTGCGGACGAGAATATGGTGGCGGCAGAGATGCGTGTGAATGCGGCCTGCGCGGCTGTCTTCGACGAGCGAAAAGAGCCGAGTTCCGCCGGTCATTTCCAAACCGGCGCCTTTCAACACGCCCTCCAAGGCATCCTGGCGCTCGGCGATCCTGCGGATGATCGGAGCCGTATCCGACCGCAGCAAGGACGCGGCAATCGACAGCGCCGGGCCGGAGACCGCCCAAGGGCCGAGCCAATCCTCGAAACGTGCGCGGATATCGCTTGCAGTCACGACGAAGCCGAGCCGCAGACCTGCGAGTCCGAAGAACTTTCCGAACGAACGGAAGATGACGAGATTTGAAAACCGCGATGCCAGAGGCACGAGACTCAAATTCGGCTCAGCATCGCCGAAGGCTTCGTCGACGACGAGACAGCCGCCCTGCCCTTTCAGCCGGTCATGCAGCGCGGCTAGCTCGTCCGGCTTATAGCTTTGGCCATCGGGATTGTTCGGATTGACGACGACGGCAAGCGCGTGCCGGTCGTCGACAGCCCCGATCCCATCGACCGCATCCACGATAAAGCCGGCTGACCGGAACGCCTTGTCGTATTCGCCATAGGTCGGCGAGACGATCGCGATTCGCCTGCCGGGCTCGACCAGTCTGGGCAGAAGTTGGATCACCGATTGCGTGCCTGGAACAGGCAACGGCAGGAGATCGCCGCTGCGGTAATAGTCGCGGGCAGCGGCAACGGCGGATTGCACCAGATATTTGTCCGGCAGGCGATGCCAGGATTCAGCAGGAATGTCCGGCAGCGCCGCCGGGCACGGATTGATGCCGGTCGATAGATCAAGCCAATCCTGCGGCCTTCCGCCAAAGGCAGCGGCGGCGGCCGAGATCCCGCCGCCATGCAGGATCGCAACACTCATGCGGCGGCTCCGGCAAGGTCGATCAGATGCATATAGGACCCAGCGATCTGGCCGCGGCGAAGGCCGGCTTCACCGAGACCGATGCCGAGAGCATCGCTCACCGTGAAGAGCCTGTCGGCGTCGCCTTCGCGAACGACAGTGGAGTAATGATATTCATGGGCCGTCATGGCATGGTCGAAGAATGCCCCGTCGACCGGCTGAACGCGGCGATAGCCGAGATGCCGGCTGCGCTCTTCGTAGCTGGTCACAAGCGGCAGCAGGCCGAGCATCTCGTGCCGCGTGCCGCCGGCATCGATCAGCCCGTCGCCAAGAACCATGTAGCCGCCGCACTCGCCGTAAATGCGCGTGCCGCGTCCTGCAGCCTCGATCATCGCCCGACGGAAATTCTGCGCACCCGCGATCTCTCCGGCATGCAGTTCCGGATAGCCGCCCGGCAGATAGATCGCGTCGGCATCGGCAGCGGGTGCTTCGTCGGCCAGCGGCGAGAAGAAGGCGATCGTTGCCCCGCGGCGGCGCCAGCCGAGCAGCATATGTTCGTAGGAAAAGGCAAAGGCGATGTCGCGGGCAACGGCAATCCGGCTTCCGAGCGGCGCCAGCCGATGGATATTCGCCGCCGAGGGAACGTTGAGACCCTGGCGCGCGGTGCGCAGAAGAAACTCGAAATTGCACTCGTCGGATACGGCTTCGGCAGCATGCTCGATAAAGTCCTCCAGCCCCTGATGCTCGCCCGCCTGGACGAGGCCCAGATGCCGCTCCGGAAGCGCCAGTGTCTTGTCGCTGCGCATGACCGCGATGACCGGCATGCGGATCGCATCGAGCGCCTGGCGCAGCATCGTCTCGTGCCGCTCGCTGCCGACCTTGTTGAGAATGACGCCGGCGATGCGGACATCGGCGCGGAAGCTCGCAAAGCCGCTGACGAGCGGCGCGACCGAATGCGACATGCGCGAAGCGTCGACAACGAGCACGACGGATAGGCGAAGCATGGCGGCGAGATCGGCCGCGGTCCCCTTGCCGTCGGCCGCACCGTCGAAGAGGCCCATCATCGCCTCAATGACCAGGATGCGATCGCCGGACCGGTGCAGCGCGGCATTGGCGGAAATCAACTCGGGCCGCATGGCCCAGGCGTCGAAATTCAGGCAAGGCGTGCCGCTGGCGGCGGAGTGAAAGGCGGGATCGATATAGTCCGGGCCGGCCTTGCCGGGAGCGACCGCAACGCCGCGGTTGCGAAGCGCCCGAAGCAGGCCGAGCGTGATCGTAGTCTTGCCGGAGCCGGAGGACGGCGCAGCGATCAGCAACCCGCTCATGCCGTCACCTTCCCTCCGGTGCGGCGAAACGGATCGGGCTGTAGCCTGCGCCCCGCCAAAGCACCCAGCCAATCGAGCGACGGGCGCAATCTCACGACCTCGCCGACGACGACAATTGCAGGCGGCTCCAAGCCGGACGCCGCGACGGCGGCCGGTGCTTCGCCAAGCGTCGTTTCCAGAACCTGCTGCCCGCTGGTTGCCGCGTTGCAGACGAAGGCGACCGGCTCCGACGGATTGCGGCCCGCCGTGATGAGGTTGGCGCTGATCTGGGCGATATGCTTCATCGCCATATAGATGACGATCACCGGCGAACCGCGGCCGATCGCCTCCCAATTGATCGCATCCGGCACGATGCCGGAAGAATCATGGCCGGTGAGGAACGTGACCGCATGGTTGATGTCGCGGTGGGTGACTGGAATGCCAGCATAGGCGAGCCCGCCGATCCCGGCCGTAATGCCCGGCACGATGCGGAACGGGATGTTGTGCTCGACCAGCGTCAGCGCCTCTTCGCCGCCACGGCCGAAGACGAAGGGATCGCCGCCCTTCAGCCGCAGCACGCGTTTGCCGGAGCGCGCAAGTTCGACCAGGCGAAGCGAGATATCCCGCTGATTCGCGGAAGGCTTGCCGCCTCGCTTGCCGGCATATTCGAGAACGGCATCGGGCCGCGCGAGCCTCAAGCATTCCTCGTTCACCAGCGCGTCGTGAATGATCAAATCGGCTTCCGCCATCGCCTTAGCGGCAAGCAGCGTCAGCAGGCCAGGATCGCCCGGCCCGGCGCCGACGAGCCAGACGCTGCCCGGCTCCAGCGCCGGCAGATGGGAGAATGCGCTTTCGATCATTCAGGTGATCTATGCCCGGCAGCAGGCAAGGTCAACGGCAACGGTGAAAGCCGACCACAGGCTGCCGGGTGAAAACTGACTCAATTTTGGAAAGGGTTGAATCCGAACTTAAGGAAAGCAAGCCATCCCATTGATCGGATTCAGCAAGAACCGGCCGGAGGAGACGCCGGCCGGTCGGCAATTCATCAGGCGCGCAGCAGCGTCTCGCGAACGAGGCCGATCACCTTTTCCGACTCGACGCCGGTGCAGACGATCTGGCTCGGCAGGCCGTCCCAATCGCCGGGCGGGAAGCGGCGGCCGTCCGGCTTCACGATCGTCTGGCCGTCGGCAATACCGCCACAGACGACGCGAATAGAACCTGTGATGGTCGAAAAGAGTTCCGGCGCCACGACATAGACGCAGGCGCAGCTGTCGTGGACCATCATTCCGTCATCGACCGCATGCGCGTAGAAATCGATGTAGAACTGCGAGAGATCGTTCAGCAGTTTGACGGCCCTGTCGCCCTCTGCGGCGGCAGCGGCGAGATAGCGCCGGCTCATGGTCGTGACCGCGGTCACGTCGAGGCCGATGACCACAACCTTCCAGGGAGCGGTCAGGACGATGTCGGCAGCTTCCGGATCGCCGTGAATATTGGCTTCTGCGACCGGCGAGACATTGCCCGGCACATAAAAATTGCCGCCCATGATGACGACGGCCTTCACGAGCTTGGCGATCTCCGGATCTTCCTTCAGGGCCAGCGCAAGGTTCGTCATGCGGCCGACGGCAACGAGCGTCACCTCGCCCGGATTGGCGCGCACGGTGTCGACGATGAACCGGTAGGCCGGGCGCGGATCGAGCGGCACATCGACCGATTCCGGCACGTCGATATTGCCGAGGCCATTGTCGCCATGCACGAAGGTCGGCCAGTCGATCTCCTTGCGCGACGGATCGATCGTCGTACCCGTACCCTTGGCGACGGGGGCTGAAATATTCCATTCGCGCTTCAAAAACAGCGCGTTGCGCGTCGTCGCTTCGATCGAGGCATTGCCGAAAACGGTCGTGATGCCGATCAGATCGACGTCGGGGTGACGATGCAGGAAGAGGAGCGCCATGGCGTCATCGACGCCCGGGTCCGTGTCATAAATGACCTTGTGCATGAGATTTCCTTTTATGCTGTTCGCCGCGTGCCGGAAAACGCCTCGCGAAGTGGCGACACCATAGCGCCCGTTATTCTTTCTGCAACCGCATGCGGGCGATCGCCGCAGTTGCCTGCGCAGATTTGATCTTGGGCACCGCAAGCTCTGCGTTGCGGCCGCAAGCGGCAAGCGCAGCGGACTCGGCAACGCCGTGGCAGCCGACCCGGGCAAAGACGATGTCGGATGGATTCTTAAGGCGCGGCGTCTCTTCCTCAAGGCGTGCGGCACTGAAAAACAGCATCGGCACGCCGAAATGCCTGGCGGCCTCGATAATAGCAGGCTCCCCGGCCCGGCCGTCGATCGACGCGATCGCGGCGAGTTCACCGGGCGCCAGACCGCCCAGCCACAAAACCTCGGCCGCAAGCGCCATGACTTCGTCGGGCGGCGTGCCGCGCTCGCAACCGAGGCCGAGGACATGGCGGCGTGAAATATCGAACGTGATCCCTGTCATCGGCCCTATTTTGAAATGCATGCGTGTCCTTCCAGCCATTGCAGCCGGAAGCCGGAAATGCAACATGGCGCGGACTTCAGTCCTGCCTTCGAGTTCCGCCGTGTCCGATATCGCACCCCATCTTCTTCTTCTCCTCTGCCTTGCCGGCTTTTTTGCCGGCTTTGTCGATGCCATCGCCGGCGGCGGCGGGCTCATTACCGTCCCGGCGATGCTGATCGCAGGGATTCCGCCGCTCCAGACGCTCGGCACGAACAAGGTACAATCCGTTTTCGGAGCAGCGTCCGCGACGATCGCCTATGCGCGCAAGGGCCATGTGAACCTTCGAGAACAACTGCCGATGGCCATGATGGCGGCTATGGGCGGTGCGCTCGGTGCGGCCCTTGCGACGATCGTGCCCGGCGATGTCCTGCGCGCCATCATGCCGGTGCTGCTTATCGCGATCGCGCTCTATTTCGCCTTCAAGCCAAACCTCAACGACCTCGATACCCACCGCCGCATCACGCCTTTCGTCTTCGGCATGACCTTCGTGCCGCTGATCGGCTTTTACGACGGAGTTTTCGGCCCGGGCACGGGTTCCTTCTTCATGCTTTCCTTCGTGACGCTTGCAGGTTTCGGCATGCTGAAGGCGACGGCGCATACCAAGCTTCTGAACCTTGGCTCGAATACCGGCGCGCTCATCGTCTTCGCCTCCTTCGGAGCAACCCTCTGGACGGTCGGGCTGATGATGGGTGTCTGCCAGTTCCTCGGCGCACAGGTCGGCTCACGGCTTGCGATGCGCACCGGCGCCAAGCTCATCAAACCACTGCTCGTGACGGTTTGCATCGCGTTCACGATCAAGCTTCTGTCCGACCCGACGAACCCTCTCCGCCTCTGGAGCCTGGCAATGGCCTCCGATTACCTGCCGGGAGATTGATCCGCCATCAGAACTCCACGCCGGGCTGTCCCTTGATACCGGAGCGGAACGGATGCTTGATCAGCTCCATTTCCGTGACCAGATCGGCGATCTCGATCAGCTCGTCCTTGGCGTTCCGGCCGGTCAGCACGACGTGAGTCATATAGGGTTTCTCGGCCTTGAGAAATGCGGCCACCTCGTTGACGTCGAGATAGTCATAGCGGAGCGCAATATTGATCTCGTCGAGCAGCACCATGGAATTGCGCTCGTCGCGGATCAGTTCCTTCGCCTTCTCCCACGCAGCCCTCGCCGCTGCAACATCGCGCGCGCGGTCTTGCGTCTCCCAGGTGAAGCCTTCGCCCATGGTATGAAACTGACAAACGTCGGAGAAATGCTTCTCGATCAGGTCGCGCTCGCCGGTCCACATCGCGCCCTTGATGAACTGCACGACGGCAGACGGTTTGCGGTGGGCGATATGTCGGAAGATCATCCCGAAGGCGGCAGACGACTTGCCCTTGCCTTTTCCGGTATGGACGATGATCAGGCCTTTCTCGTCGGTCTTCGTGGCCATGATCTTGTCGCGCGCGGCCTTCTTCTTGGCCATCTTTTCGGCGTGACGTGCATCGTCCTTCTCGCCGCTTTCCACTGCTTCTTCGCTCATTGTTCTTCCCTCTAAACCTTATGCCGTTTCTGTGTGATGTGACGGTGCGAGATCGAAGCGCGCCGAATTGCTGCGCGGCGTCCAGAGCCTGCGCTCGATCGCTTCGAGCAGCCGCTCCTTCATGTCCGCAAGCGCCGCCGGGTTCTTCTCCGCCATGAAATCGCGGACTTTCGGATCGGCGACGAAGGCCTGGTAGACGGCCTCGAAATGGTGGTTGCCGACGGCACCCGTCGTCGCTGCAAAAGCGAAGAGGTAATCGACCGTCGCGGCGATCTCGAAGGCGCCCTTGTAGCCATGGCGCATGACGCCATCGATCCATTTCGGATTGACCGCACGCCCGCGCACGACGCGACCGATCTCCTCCTCCAGCGAGCGGATCACCGGCTTTTCGGGCCGCGAGTGATCGTTGTGGTAGATCGCGGGACGTACTCCACCCAGTTGTTCGGCCGCGGCCGCCATGCCGCCTTCGAATTGGTAGTAATCATCGCTGTCGAGCAGGTCATGCTCGCGGTTGTCCTGGTTCTGCACCACGGCCTGGATGGAGCGCAGGCGCTCCTCGAAGACGCCGCGTTCGGCCCTGCCTTCCTCCGCCGCGCCGTAAGCATAGCTGCCCCAGACAAGATAGGATTCCGCCAGATCGGCCCGCCGCTCCCAGCCCTTTTCGTCGATCAAAGCCTGCAGGCCCGCACCATAAGCACCAGGTTTGGAGCCGAAGATGCGGTAGCCGGCGCGTTTCTGTGCGGATGCCTCATCGAGGCCGGCTGCGGCAAGGCGCGCGGCTTCGCCGCGCATGCGGGCGGCGATCGGGTTGTCGGCGGCATCTTCATCCAGAGCACCTACAGCGCGGATTGCCCTGTCAAATAGCGCGATCTGTTCGGGAAAGGCATCCCGGAAGAAGCCGGAGATGCGCAGCGTCACGTCGACCCGCGGGCGCCGGAGCAGCGCAGGCGGAATGATCTCGTAGCCGGTGACGCGCCGCGAGGTCATGTCCCAGACCGGCTTGACGCCGATCAGCGCCAGCGCTTGCGCGATATCGTCGCCGCCGGTGCGCATGTTCGATGTGCCCCAGGCCGTCAGCCCGAACGAAACCGGCCAGTCGCCATGGTCTTGAACGTAGCGCCGGACGAGCAATTCGGCGGATTTTTTTCCGAGTTCGAAGGCTGCAGGCGTCGGAACGGCACGGCTATCGACTGAGTAGAAATTCCGCCCTGTCGGAAGCACGTCCGGCCGCCCGCGCGTCGGCGCGCCGGAAGGACCGGGAGCGACGAAGCGGCCGTCGAGACCGCGAAGAAGGCCCGCGATTTCAGCCTTGCCGCAGGCGAGGATGGAAGGCTTCAGGCGGGTTTCGATCTCGGTGAGAACCGATTGGGTTGCCGGCCAGTCCGGCGGGCATGGAATTTCACCGGCGACCAGTTCTGCGGCAAGCAATTCGATGCGCTCGACGGTGTCGCCGTTGGTGCGCCAGGGGGTATTGCAGGTCTCTACCAACAGCGAGGGCCGCGGACCGAGCCAGGGCGCCGACATATCGCAATCGAGGGGGTCGAAGGCTAGCGACTGTCCCCCAACGGAGAGAAGGTGGCCCGAAGGGTCGGACGAGACGCAGGGGGCGGAATGTTCGGCCTGGCTGGCGCCTGCTCGTTCGCTCCTTTTGTCGCTTACCCCCTCATCTGTCCTGGCGGACATCGTCTCCCCGCGCAGGAGAAGAGGGAACCCAAAAAACGCATCTGCCGCAATCGCCCGGTGCAGGCTGGCATCGCCCCGCTCGCCCAGACTGCGCGGAACGCGGGCCAGTGCCACCGTGAGATCAGTCAGTAACCGGCCCTGCGGCGCAACACCGAACACATGCAGGCCATCGCGAATCTGCATTTCCTTCAGATCGCAAAGATAGGCGTCGAGCTTCTTCAGCGCCTCGTCCCCGCTCTCGCCTTTGGCGATCCCCGCATCCCGGTCGAGACCAATATCGGCGACGAGATCAAGGATCTGCTTGGCGAGCAGCCGAATGCGCCGCGGGTCGCCGCCAAAGGCCTCGTAATACTCGTCGACCAGCGCTTCCAGGTCCTTCAACGGGCCATAGCTCTCGGCCCGCGTCAACGGCGGCGTGAGGTGATCGATGATCACGGCACTCGAGCGCCGCTTGGCCTGCGTGCCTTCGCCCGGGTCGTTGATGATGAAGGGATAGAGATGTGGCAGCGGGCCGAGGATCGCTTCCGGATAACATTCCGGAGACAGCGCCAGCGCCTTGCCCGGCAGCCATTCCAGATTGCCGTGCTTGCCCATATGGATCACGGCATCGGCGCCGAATTCCTCGCGGAGGAAGGCATAGAAGGCGAGATAGCCATGCGGCGGCACGAGGTCCGGTGAATGGTAGCTTTCCTTCGGATCGATGTTGTAGCCGCGTGCAGGCTGGATGCCGATGAGGAGATTTCCGAAGCGGGTGAAAGGCAGGGCGAAACTGCCGTCTTTGAAATAGGGATCGGACGCCGGGTCCCCCCAGCGGGCGGCAATCTCGTCTTGAATCTTTTTCGGAAGAGATGCGAAAAACGCTTTGTACCCATTCAAGCAAAGCGTCTCGCGGATCACCTTGCCATCGTGTCCGGAATTGGTCGGCCCCTCGGCGAGGTGCCGCATCAGCGCATCGCCATCAGCCGGGAAACCGGAAACTGCGTAACCTGCATCCCGCATCGCCTTCAGCACTTCGATCGTGCTGGCTGGCGTATCGAGGCCGACGCCGTTGCCGAGGCGTCCGTCACGGTTTGGGTAGTTTGCAAGCACCAGCGCGATGCGCCGCCCCGCAAGCTGCCTGTTTCGGAGGCGCGCCCAGTTGGCGGCGAGTTTCGCCGTATAACGCATGCGATCGGTATCCGGCTCGCTGGCGACGATATTGGCCTCGACGGCCGCGTCGTAACGGGCGGCAGACTTGAACGAAACGGCCCGCGCCAGCACGCGGCCATCGACCTCCGGTAGCGCGACGTTCATGCCGAGATCGCGGGCGGAAAGGCCTTGCGATGACGAGGCCCACGCCTCCTTGGATGTGGCGGAGAAAATCGCCTGGAGAACGACGGCGCCGTTTGTTTCAAGCACGCTCGGCGCGCGATCGGCGCCGGGCGCAGACACGGCAAAGCCGGTGGTGTTGATCACCACCTCGGGCGGCGCTTCTGCAAAGATGCGCTCGAGAATGCCGGTCGACAGCGGATCCTTGAGGCTATAGGCGAAGATCGGCAGAGGGCGCAGGCCTTCCGCCGCCAGCGCTTCGATGAGCGCTTCGACGGGGGCC
This sequence comes from Rhizobium sp. USDA 4016, assembly GCF_056279705.1. Taxonomy (NCBI): domain Bacteria; kingdom Pseudomonadati; phylum Pseudomonadota; class Alphaproteobacteria; order Hyphomicrobiales; family Rhizobiaceae; genus Rhizobium; species Rhizobium sp. USDA 4016. The sequence continues at coordinate 1,580,844 of NZ_JBWCCY010000004.1, read as the reverse complement.
GTTTCGCCGCTTTGCACGAGCGCGCGGTAGAAGCTGATGGCGACGGTGGGTTTGAATCCGGCCTCTTCCTTCGAGTTTGGGATACCGCACGCGGAAACAACTTTCCACTCCTCAACCCCAATCACACCTCGACCCGGCCACCAGATACCCGCCTTCATCAGCGGCGCAGCCGCGCCCGGCTTCTCATCGCCGGAGAGCATCGCCGTCGCGTAATCGAGAAAGCTTCGCGAATTCCCGTCGCCGCCTTCGATCAGATAAGCCCAGAGCGCGTTGAGATCGTTGAGCGGCACGTTCGAAAATGGCGTCAATCCGGCATCCGGCTTCGAATCCCCAGGCAGCACCGCAATCATCGCACCATGCCGCGCCGCGCAGGCATGCAGCGCCTCCAGCGCGTAGTGGAAGTAGCTCGCGCCCCCAAGCGCCCGGACGATGATCAGCTTTGCGCACCTCGCCGTGCGCTCGACATAGGCATCGACGGACATTGGGTGCTTGAGGCTCATCAGGCTGGCGAGCCGGAGCGTGAAAGGCCTTCCGCCTTGCGCGTGAGCCGCGGCGATCGCCGCAAGCTCCGTATCCGCCGCAGACAAAAACAGGATATCGGCGGGCGATTGGCCGAGGTCGATCGCCTCGTCGCCGTCGCTGATCGTTCCTCTCTGGGCAAGAAGCAGATGCATGGCCGAGCCTTAGACGAGTGCCTGGATGGCCTTGCGGACGGTGTTCTGATCCATCTCGTGCAATCCGATCACCACAAGCCGTGTGCCGCGCGCTTCGCCCGGCGCCCAAGCGCGGTCGAAATACTGGTCGATACGGCTGCCGACGGCCTGGACCTGCAACCGCATCTGCTTACCCGCGACATCGGCAAAGCCCTTCAAGCGCAGAACATCGTGCTCGGCAATCACGCCTTTCAGCTTCTCGGTGAAGCCTGCCGGATCGTCGATCGGGCCAAGGTCGACCACGAAGCTGTCGAACTCGTCGTGATCGTGCGGCGTGCCGTCCTCATGCTCCAGCTCGTGATGAGACTTGCGGTTGCCGATGTCCTCTTCAGTACCGATGCCGAGGCCGAGCAGCACGCTTGCCGGAACCTCGCCGTTCCTCGCCTCGATCATCGCCGGCTTGCGGGCGATGCGGGAGGCCACTTCGTGGCGCACGCGGCTGAGCCCTTCGCCGTCAAGGAGATCGGTCTTGTTGAGCACGATGAGGTCAGCGCAGGTCAGTTGGTCCTCGAAGAGTTCTTCGATCGGGCTTTCATGATCGAGCGAGGCGTCGTCTGCGCGGCGCGCATCCACCGCATCGTGATCGTCGGCAAAACGGCCGGCCGCGACGGCCGCGCTGTCGACGACGGTGATGACGCCATCGACGGTCACTTCGCTGCGGATATCCGGCCAGTTGAAGGCGGCAACGAGCGGCTGCGGCAGGGCAAGGCCGGAGGTTTCGATGACGATGTGATCCGGACGCTGGGCGCGCTCGAGAAGCTTCGTCATCGTCGGAATGAAATCGTCGGCAACGGTGCAGCAGATGCAGCCGTTGGTCAATTCGATGATATCGTCCTCAGTGCAGTTTTCCGCGCCGCAGCCCTTCAATACATCGCCATCGACGCCGAGATCGCCGAACTCGTTGATGATCAGCGCGATCTTCTTGCCGCCAGTGTTGGAAAGCAGGTTGCGGATCATAGTCGTCTTGCCGGCGCCGAGGAATCCGGTGATGACGGTTGTGGGGATCTTCTGCTGGCTCATAGGTTCAACCCTTCATTTTCAGCGGCAAACCGGCCGCGATGAAATACACTTCCGCGGCTTCCGCCGCTATCATCTGGTGCAGCCGTCCGGCATGGTCACGGAAATCCCGGGCCATGCGGTTCTCCGGCACGATGCCGAGGCCGACTTCATTGGAAACGATGACGAGCCGCGCTCTTGCCTTCGGCAACCAAGCGGCAAGTGCTGCGAATTCCGCTGCCATGTCGCGCTCCTCCATGATCAGATTGGTGACCCAGAGCGTCAGACAATCGACGAGGATCGCCCGGCCCTCGCGGTCGATAATGGAAAGACGGGGGACGAGCTCCAGCGGCTCCTCGTGCGTCGTCCAGAGTGGGCCGCGATCGGTTTTGTGGCTCTCGATCCGCTGACGCATCTCCTCGTCCCAGGCCCGGCCCGTCGCGACGTAGTGGCGCTCAAGCCCGCTATCGGCAATCAGTTGCTCAGCAAAACGGGATTTGCCGGAACGCGCGCCGCCGAGGACGAAGGCGGTGCCGCATGTGGGATGAGTCATCTGGAGGCCTGCGGCGTAAGAAACGGCGCTGCCGAGGTATGGCGCAGCCAACCCTCATTCCTGTGCTTGTCACAGGAATCCTTGGGCGCGGAAGACCCCCTCGAGATGGCTGTTTCATTCACGGCGCGGACGCGCCGTGGCGGGTTTCTTGTGACAATCCTCGGGTTAAACCCGAGGACAGGAATGCGGGAAGTCGAAAGTGCGGTGTCCCGCAAAGACGCCACAAAATGCGGCATGGAATTCCATCGTTCAGCCATGACAACCTCCGTGCTGGCAGCGGGGAACAATGCCCCAGAATGGGCTCTTCGCCCGGCACGCATGGCAGGTCTCCTGGCTCGCGGGTGTCGGCCGACCGGGGCGACCATCTAAGGTCGCCCCTGATCGCGCCAGTGGATCTTCCTCGCCTTCCCGGCTGCATTCTCGTGAAAAGGCGGACGATTCGTAGAAATAGAGGCGTCCTGCCCCGGCTGATCACAATGCATTTCCAGTGGCTTTTCCGGCGCCCCAGCCACTTCACCTGATCCGCAACATGCGAAAGGAGCCGTGAAATGGCCTGAACGCCGGACGGAAGACCCTGACCGCTCTACAGTCGCGGGGTCGGCTGTGATGGAGACGCCCGGCTTGGGTCCGTCCCTTCACATTCCCTTTTCATCCGGAACGGCATCTGCCGTCCCGGAACCATCCGTAAGTATATTCATCGTTAGGCAAGCCGCCTTCCGAAGTCAATTGCGGGCACCCAAATGAAACCGGCGGCGAACAGCTTCCAATTCGCGGTGCCTTTCGCGCCGGGCTTTCGCCACATTTCGGGAGCAAGCGCCCCTCTCGCCCTTGACGCTGTTGGCCGCCACCTAGTTCTTTGCATATGCTCACGAAATTGAATTTCCCGCGCCTCTACCGGCTCTACCGCCTGCTCGACGCCGGGCGGCTTCGTGCGCTTGCCCGCCGCAGTGAAATGGGCATGGTCTTCGCCGGGATCGCCGTCGGCGTGACGTCGGGCCTGGCTGTCACCGGCATGAGCCTCCTCTCGCGCGAGCTGCATCGCTTGATCTTCGGCATCAGCGACATCGAACGGCTGAGTTCATCGCAGACAAACGACAAATTCCTGCTTCTGATGGCGCCGGTCTGCGGCGGGATGCTGCTCGGCCTTCTGTTTTTCATTCTCGCGCGAACCCGCAAGAAGCCCATGGTCGATCCCATCGAAGCGAACGCTTTGCATGGCGGACGGCTGTCGCTGACGGATAGCATCATCGTCGCCGTGCAGAATCTGGTTTCGAACGGCTTCGGCGCCTCCGTCGGCCTCGAGGCGGGCTATGTCCAGCTCGCGGCGGGTATCGCCTCCAAGCTCGGACTGAAGCTGCAGCTCCGCCGTGCAGACCTGCGCGTCCTTGTCGGCTGCGGCGCCGCCGGTGCGATCGCCGCGGCCTTCAACGCACCACTGACAGGCGCCTTCTATGCATTCGAGCTCATCATCGGCACCTACACGATCGTGTCGCTGACGCCGGTCGTCGTTTCCGCGCTCGTCTCGACGCTCGTCGCGCGCCTGCTGGCGGGAAGCGATTTCATGATCGATGTCGGGGAGTTCGGCACGGTGGTTCCGGCTGATTATATCCCTGCCCTGTTGCTTGGCGCCTTCAGCGCCGGCGTCGGCATCCTGATCATGCAGGGCGTAGCCTTCATCGAGGAGCTGGCGCGCAAGAGTTCGGTTCCGACGCCGCTTCGCCCGGCGCTCGGCGGCATCGTCGTCGGCCTTCTGGCGATGATTACGCCGCAGGTGCTTTCGGCGGGCCATGGCGCGCTGCATCTGAACCTTGGCCGTGATGTTGCCGTCCCGGTCCTGGTCGGTCTTCTCCTGCTGAAATCCTTCGCATCGGCGATCTCCATCGGTTCCGGCTTCAGGGGCGGCCTCTTCTTCGCCTCACTCTTCATGGGCGCTCTGCTCGGCAAGCTTTTCGCCTATGCTGCCCCCTATTTCGCCCATGCGACGCTGACGCCCGTGATCTATGCCGTGGTCGGCATGAGTTCGCTCGCCGTTGCGGTCATCGGAGGGCCGCTGACGATGACGTTCCTGGCGCTCGAGATAACCGGGGACTTTCCGATCACCGCGCTGGTACTTGCGGCCGTCATCACCTCGTCGCTCGTCGTGCGCAACACGTTCGGCTACTCCTTCGCGACATGGCGTTTTCATCTTCGTGGCGAAAGCATCCGCAGCGCCCATGATGTCGGCTGGATCCGCAATCTGACGGTCGACAAGCTGATGCGCTCGGACGTGAAAACGGCGAAGGTCAGCATCACGATTGATGATTTCAAGAAGGCCTTCCCGATCGGATCGAGGCAGCGCGTCATCCTCGTCGACGACTCCGACAAATATGCCGGCATCGTGCTCGTTCCGGAAATCTACGCGAGCCCGGTTGCCACCGACGACGAGGGCAAGGATCTGAAGGATTTCATCCGCTACCGGAACGACTTCCTGCAGCCGCAGATGAACGCAAAGCAGGCGGCGGCGATCTTCGACAAGACGGAGAGCGAAGCACTCGCCGTGCTCAACAATCTGATCGAGCGCCGCGTCGTCGGCCAGCTCAGCGAAAGCTATACGCTGCGCCGCTATAGCGAAGAGCTCGACCGCAGGCGCCGCGAGGTCTCCGGCGAAATCTAGCCGAGAAGCCCGGCCAGCCAGCCTTTGTCGAGATGGGTTTCGAGTTCGTCCGCGACCTCGTCGAGCGCCTGGTCGACGCTTTGACGGTAGCTCCGCCGTTCGCCGGATAGGCCGAAGCTCTCGAGAAGCTTGCCGCGATAGGCATCGCTGCCGAAAAGGCCGTGCAGATAGGTGCCCATGATCCGGCCGCCAGCAGATACAGCGCCATCGGCCACACCGTCGATCACCGCTGATGGCCTGGCGCAGTCCGGCCCGGTCGTGACGCCCAAATGGATCTGGTAGCCGGCAAGCGGAACGCCGTGTTCGGCCGAGACCGCCAGGCTGTTCCGCACGGTCTTTTCCGGCGCCATTTCGGTCTCGACATCAAGCAATCCGAGACCCGGTGTCGCAGTGCTCGCCCCCTCGATGCCGAGCGGATCGCGAACCGTGCGCCCGAGCATCTGATACCCGCCGCAGATGCCTATGACGCGCCCGCCACGCCGGATGTGCGTCTCCAGATCGCGGTCCCAGCCGGCAGCGCGCAGATCACGGAGGTCGGCAATCGTCGATTTCGACCCGGGCAGGATCACCAGCGCTGCATCGCCCGGCAGCCGGTCTCCCGGCTTCACGAAGACGAGCTCGACATCGGGCTCGGCACGCAGAGGATCGAGATCGTCGAAATTGGCGATGCGCGGCAGAACCGGTACGGCGATCTTCAACGCACCGGAGGCGCCCCTGGCGAGGCGCTCCAGCACGACGGAGTCCTCCGCCGGCAAGCGGGCGGCGGCCTTCAGCCAGGGCACCACGCCGAAACACGGCCATCCGGTGAAGCGATTGATCGCTGCGTTGCCGTCATCGAAGAGCGAAACATCGCCGCGGAACTTGTTGATGATATAACCGGAAATCATCGCCCGGTCGTCATCCGAAAGGATCGCGTGCGTGCCGGCAAGAGAGGCGATCACGCCGCCACGATCGATATCGCCCACGAGCACGACTGGCACCTTGGCGCGGGTGGCAAAGCCCATATTGGCGATATCGCCGGGACGCAGGTTGATTTCGGCCGGCGAGCCCGCGCCCTCAACGATGACGAGATCGGCGCCTTCCGAGACGATCGCAAAACTCTGCAGGACATGTTCAAGAAGCAGCGGCTTTAACCTCTGGTAGTCACGGGCCTTCGCCTGCCCGAAGACCTTGCCCTGCACGATGATCTGGCTGCCGTTTTCGGATTGCGGCTTGAGGAGAACCGGGTTCATGTGTATCGACGAGGACGTGCGCGCCGCAAGCGACTGCAGCCACTGCGCCCGGCCGATCTCCCCGCCGTCATCGGCAACAGCCGCGTTGTTCGACATATTCTGCGGCTTGAAAGGCTTCACCTTGAGGCCGCGATTGGCCGCAAGCCGGCAAAGCCCGGCAACGAGCACCGTCTTGCCGACATCCGAGCCGGTTCCCTGCAACATGATCGCCTTGGTCATGCGATGAGGCCTACAACGCGGCACGATCCGCGGTCAATCGTCTGTCCGAAATGCGAAAACCGCGCGGGCTGGCGGGCGCGCGCGGTTTGCCGAAAACTCTGGCGTATTCGCCAATACACGGCGAAACTCGTATTCTCCGGGACGCACTACCTGATCCGGAGAAAGCGGCGGTTGTCCCCCGCCGTGGTTCAACTGATAGCGTGACATTCTTACCGGAGTGTTATTGCGGAACTCAGCAATGGTGGATTTTGACCTTTTTTGACATTTTACCGATTCTCGATCCGCATGCAGTTCATTGAGGTCAAGCTCGATGCAGACTTTCGCTCGTGGATCAGTGGGAATATTAGCTCATTCAAATCAGTCGTTTAGCTCAAAAAAATTCGGCCGCAAGCGGATTTCAATTGCCATGTCAAAGGCGTAGGCTGGGATGTAATCGGAATGTCCCAGGCCGGCGATCGCGATGCAAAAAAACGCATGGCACCTGAAATTGCGACGGCCAAACTGCTGCATGCATTCATTGAACGAACGCATTGGGCGGTTAGTATTACATCCAAAAGCTGCATGTCAGCATCAAAAATCGGGGAACGAGCGATGAAGATCATCCTGGCTTGGCTGTTTATTGCCGTATGTCTCGTCGCCGGCGGCCGCGCCGCGCAGGCTGATTGCGGTAATGTTTCGATCGCGGAGATGAGTTGGGCCTCGGCGGCGATTGCCGCCAATTTCGACAGCTTCATTCTCAAAAACGGCTATGGATGCAATGTCAGGACCGTGGCCGGCGATACCGTGCCCACTTTTGCTTCGATGGATCAGAAGGGCGAACCCGATATCGCACCGGAACTCTGGACCGCGTCCGTCAGGACTCAACTCGAGGCGGCAGTGAAGAGCGGGCGCCTGATCCAGGCCTCCGAGATTTTGTCGGATGGCGCAATCGAAGGCTGGTGGATCCCGAAATTCATCGCCGATGCAAATCCCGACATCCGCTCCGTACAGGATGCCCTGAAACGGCCAGACCTCTTCCCCGCGCCGAAAAATGCCGCCAAGGGCGCCGTCCACAATTGTCCGCCGGGCTGGAGCTGCCGGATTTCGACAGCCAATCTCTTCAGGGCCTTGAACGGCGAGAAGGCCGGTTTCGAGCTGATCGACAGCGAAAGCCCGCAAAGCCTGGACGATTCGATCGGCGCAGCCTTCGACGCCAAAGTTGGCTGGCTCGGCTATTACTGGGCACCAACGGCGATCCTCGGCAAATACGACATGACACGGCTCAGTATGGGTGTCAGCCACGATAAGGCGGAATGGCTGGCCTGCACCTCGGTCGAAGGCTGCGCGCGTCCGCAGCTTAACGCCTATCCCGTCTCCCAGGCCTTTACCGTCGTCACCAAGGCCTTTGCCGACCGTGCCGGTCCGGAACTCGCCTACTTGCGCTCCCGCACCTGGGACAACAACACCATAAACGACATTCTAGCGTGGCAGGACGAAAACCGGGAAAGCAGCGAGAACGCCGCGCTCTATTTTCTGCGCAACTACCCCGAACTCTGGACACGGTGGATGCCGGCTGACGTCGCGGAAAAGGTGAAGGCCGCTCTTTGAGCAATTCCAGCCTCGCGTAGGCTATCGCTCCTAGGCTGACGGCATATTCTAGTCAAACGACTGCCGGGCCAATGGCAGCAACGCAATGGATGACCGATGACGCCAGCCGCTTCCTTTCCCGATCGCGACACTGTTGCCAGCAAATTTGCAGGCGCTTCCGAAGCGGACAGGTCGTATCTTGCGCTGCTCATGGAAAATGCAGCGCAGGACGACAGCCTGATCGACGGCTTGCATCGGTATCTGGATGTGGCCGCGGCTGCGCCCTTTCTCAATTCACTGAAACTTGAAAATACCGGAATGTGGGTTGGTGAAGCCGCGCCGGCGCGGCTTCAGATCCGTTTGACCGAAGCGGCGAAATCAAGCCAGCATCCGGCCTATCTTGCTTTCCGCACTGGCCTCAACCGATCGGGCGGCCTCGAACGCGCCTATCCTGCCGCAACGGTCTGAAAAGATTTAGCGGCGTGCGGCGCGGTTGACCGAATGGCCGGCATCCTGCGTCGCGTTGACGGCGTTTGCCGTATCACGGCCCACGCCACGGATGGTATTGCCGCAGGAAGAAAGCGCCAGAAGCAGCATCAGCGCTGCGCCGATTTTGACCGTTATCGTCATTTTGGAAATCCTCTTTTGCAAACTAGAAATCGCGCGGCCGAGGCAACATGCTGCTCTCGCCGTTCAACGCGCCGAAATCCATTAAAGTTCCTCGCCGTCCGGATCAAGCGGCGGCGGCCTTTGCCTTTTCCGCGAAAGCAAAGCGGATGCTGTCGGCGACCGCCTCCATAGGCCCCGAGAGCTGGGAGGCCGTCAGCAGCCGGATGTCGAACGAGCCGAGTTCAGGCAGGCCTTCTTGCGCACCGAGCATCACCATGCCGTCGGCCACATAGGAGCGCGGCAGCGGCGCGATCGCAAGATCGGAAAGCACGGCGGCGCGCTGCGCCATCGTATGGCCGCTGAGATAGGCGACGCGGTAAGGCCGCTTGTTACGCTCAAGCTGCGCCAGTGCCTCCTGGCGCCAGATGCAGCCATCCTCCCAGATCGAGATCGGCAGGGGATCGCGCCTGTGGGCAGTACCGCATTTGGCGCCTGCCCAGACAAGGCGTTCACGAAACACGATCTCCCCGCCGGTCGGAAACGGCCGCGTGGCGCAATTGATCAGCGCCAGATCCAGCCTCTGCTCTTCCATGCGCTTCTTGAGGCCGATGCTCATGTCGATCGTCACGTCGACCATGATGCCCGGATAGCTCTCCGCGAAGCTCTTCAGGATACTTGGCAGCAGCCGCTCGCCGATATCCTCCGGCGCGCCGAGCCGCACGACGCCGCTGAGTTCCGGCATGATGAAGCGCGAGACCGCCTCGTTGGAGAGCGCCAAGATATTGCGAGCGTAAGTCAGCAAGAGCTCACCGTGCTGCGTCAGCGTCACCGAACGCGCATCACGCAAAAAGAGCGTCGCGCCGAGCTGTTCCTCGAGCTTCTTGATCTGCATGGAAACCGCCGACGGCGTGCGGAACACAGCCTCGGCTGCAGTCGAAAAATTACCCGTTTCCGCAATGGCGACAAAGGTTCTCAGAACATCATTGTCGAGCAACGGGATCGGGCGGCGAAAGGGCATAGTCATCGTCGCATCTTTCAATTTTTCTGATATTAAACACCATATCATTTCGTTTGTTTGAAAGTCAACGCAAAGCTATTTTAGCAACATGGCTCGATAAAACAAAGGAGGCCATAATGACCGAGGCTGCACACAGCATTCTGGACATCTTCTTTGCGTTCAGGGCAAGGCAACTGCAGCGCACCACCTGGGAGAACACTATGCGGCAGATGACCGCGCTGCCCAGCCACCTGATCGCTGATGTCGACCCATATGCGCTCAACAATACCCGAGAAGGAGGCACGCAACCTTCTCCTCACCAGAGTTCTGCACGTTTGGCGATACAGACACTGCATGAAATGCGGTTCACGCCCGGCTCGTCCGCCGCCAGCTATCGTCGCAACGTGTAGCTGGCTCCTAGGTGTGCAAGTCGGGGGTGTGCCCTCACTTGAACTATTGATGCCGCCAGACTTTCAACGCCGAAATCAGGAGGATCACGGCAAGCGTAGGCAATAGGAACACACTCGGTACAATGCTGAGAAGTAACCCGCCGATGAAGGTTCCGACAGTCGATCCCGCCGCCATCACGAGCAAAAATGCCTTGTTGCGACGGATAACCGAAAAGCTCTGATCCCGGCTGTAGCGGGTGAAGCCGACAAGCATCGTCGGCAGGCTCACCGCGAGCGAGAGGCTTCCGGCCAGCTTGATATCGGCGCCGAACAGTAGCACCAAAGTCGGTATCAGCAATTCCCCGCCTGCCACGCCGAGCAGCGAGGCTACCACGCCGATGACGAAGCCTGCGATCACGCCCGCGATCAGCTGGAACGGCCCAGTCAGAACCGGCTGACCTGCACGAGCGTCATGGCCGAGGACCAGCACCGCCGCGATAACAACGAGCAGGACGGCAATAACCTTGTAGAGCGTTTCCGATTTCAGGCGCGTTGCCCATCCGGCCCCACACCATGCACCAAGCAGGCTTCCGGCGAGCAGGTTGGCGGCGATAGGCCAGTTTTCGGCGATAACGGCGAAAGGCACCGTTCCGGCACGGAGCGGCAGGGCCGTCGCGACCACGACGAGGCTCATGGCTTTGTTAAGAATGACGGCTTCCAGGGCCGCGAAATTGAAGCGGCCAATCAGCAACGGCAAACGAAATTCCGCGCCGCCGAGGCCGATCAGCCCACCGAGCGCGCCAATAATTGCGCCTCCCGCGAATGCCATGGGTAAGTTGCGCGATTGAGATGCGGCCGCCGTTTCGTGTGTCATCGATATAGCCAGATGGAAGTACCGACTTTGTAGCGGCTTTTCTTGGCGCAGGCGAGATCAAGCGTCGCCGCCGCTAATGCTTCATCATCACTGGATGTGGCGAATGCGACAGCAGGTAGTGAGTGACACGGCCGAGCAGCAGCTCCAGGAAATAGCCATGCTTGAAAGCGCCAATCAAAAGGCACGTCGCATTCACCGACTTGGCGAAATCGAGGATCGCCTCTCCGACGGACCGGCTTCCCGAGCTGATTGCAACGACGTCGCCGTCAAGCCCCAGCTGATCTAGCAATTCCCTTGCTGTTGACTGGTAGCTTCCGTCCGGTTTGTCGTTGACGCATAGAACCGTCAAGCGATCGGCCGCAGCCAGCCAGCGCCTGGCGGCGGCGACGGCACCCTGCGCATGATCATGCGGTTTCCAGCCGATCACCACATGCCCCAGCAGATTGCCGGCATAGGCATCGGCAGATGGTGCCAATACCAGCTTGTGCTCATTGAAAAGGAGATCGTGAAAAGCGTCGCGGGCATCCATGTTGCCATGGCATGGGGCGACGACGAGCGCCGTCTCATGGGCTTCGGCGGTCACGCAGCGATTGAGATCGCCGCGGCAGTCATCGAGAAGGAGCCGTTCTCGGCTGGGCTTGCCCTGCTTCCAATCCTCGAAGGCGCGGGCGACCCGCTCGAACCGCTCTTGCGGCGAGCCTTCGGCCAGGTCGCGCAGCATCTGCAGATCGATCTCCTCGGGCGCGGCGATCATCCGTTCCGGATCCGCACCGACATGGGCCACGGCCATGGTGCCGTGGATGGCGCGGGCGGCGTCTTCTGCGATATCCAGGCAAGGCTGCGCAGTTGCCGGATCGGGCAGCAGAGCGAGAACGTCGGCATGGACGGTCACTTCCCGCACATGGCCGGCGAAGATGACACCGGCTTCTGCCGGGGGCGGTTTCCGCGGGGTGTCGTTTACGGTCGCATTGCTCATACCGGGCCTCCTTTCGCGAGTGCTCCCACCTCGCTCCCGGTCCATCACGTTTGAAAGTTTACTCCTGTGTCCCATGGCTAGCAAACGCTGCACACTTGTTAGCACGCAATCACTCGTTGCCATGGAAGTGACGGTAGGAACTATTCCATGCACTTCATGACAACCCTAGCGTCATTGGCCCCCACGGGCCGAAATGAAATGGAGAATCTACGCGAATGCGCCTCCCTGCCCCGCGGCGGCCATCCCGCCGCGGAGCAAATGATCGTGGCGAAGCCGCGCCGCTTTCGCACCACTTGCGGCATCCTTTTGAACAATCAGGCAGTTTCCGCGTTCATTTGAAGGGCAAAGGAGCTCTTGATGTCATACGGATCGCTGAGTGCTTTTGGTGACACCTGGTGCCGGTACAGCCCGGACACCGAGACCCTCGAGGCCGCTCATGACCTGGTGGACCAATACCTCGTGTTCGCCGAGGAAGCGCAAGTGGGAAATGACATCATCGACGAGATCGAGCTGCCCGTCCCGAAGCCTGTCCTGATCAAGTCGTTTGGCCTCGTCATCGCTGCCGAGCACCGTCCGCAGATAAGAACTCTGCTGATCAAGGCCGCCATGACGCTTGCCCAGTACCGCGACGACGTCGGACCACGGATGCGGTTAAAGCCTACGACACCGCACGGCAGGCCGCGGGCGGCCCGATCGCGGGAATTCGAGCGCCGTCTCGAAAAGAAGCTTGTGGCGGTCGCTGCAGAACGGATCAACCTCGGCGCGTTCTATCGCCGCGCCTTTATCGAGGCCATGCATTGACGCCAGGTGCGGTCGCACCTTGCCTTGCCCGCGACGTTCAGATCGCCGCCTGCATCAGGTAGAGGGATCGTTCCGGAGGAAGCTGTGCAACCATTTTCATCATGATCTTGGGATCGACATGGGGAACGGATCGCAGTTGGCCGTCCCGGTAGATGATCGTCAAGACGCGCGTCTCTTCGTCATAATCGAGTTCAGCGATCGTTTTCGTGTACACCAGGAACCGCATGCCGTTTACACCTCGCTGGTCAATGGAACATCACCAAGGTGATGGTGCCGACCATGACCCACCCGGAAACGATAATCAGGGACATTCTCAACAACGCCGTCTTGATCGTCATGGAATACTCCAAATCGCTTCAACCAAACTAGCTGTACTTTGGGACGAGTGTGGCCTATCGGGCCGAACCCTCATCCCAGCGGGATTATATGTCTGACGCCCTTAGGCGAGTATGGGAGCCGAAGGCGGACTGGAATCACCTCCAGCGCGACTAAGCACACCCTAATATAGGCAGTCGCGTGAAATCGACGTGACACACGTATTGCGCGAACAGCTGTATCGCGCGTCTCAATCTGTGCGCACAGCGACGGGGATAGGATAGGAACCTGATCCGGATCAGAAGTCGCCGAGTGCGTAGCCGGCGCCACGCACCGTCCGGATCACCTTATCGGCCTTGCCGAAACTGATGCCCTTCCGGAGACGCCCGATGTGTACGTCGACAGCGCGCTCATCGACACTGGCATCGTTACCCCACAGCGATGCCCTCAATTCCGATCGGGAGTGGACGCGGCCGGGGGACTTCATCAGAAACTCGAGCAGCCTGAACTCGGTGGGGCCGAGCTTGACTTCCTTCTTCTGCCTGTGAACCCGGCGGGCGTTCTTATCGAGCGTCAGATCCCCGACCTTCAGTGTGCTCTCCAGCAGCGCTGGATTGAGACGCCGCAGGAGGTTCCGCAAGCGGATGAGGAGTTCCACGGGGGAGACTGCCTTTATGAGGCAGTCGTCGGCTCCGGCGGAGAGAACGGCCAACCGGTCCTGCTCGAGGGCCGAGTCCAGCAGCACCACGATCGGAAGGCGGGCGGTCGCTCCAGTTGTCCGGAACTGGCGGCATGTCGAGATTGCCATCGAGCCAGGAGCCGGCGCACCGAATATCACCGCATCAGGCAGCCGCAACGCAACGAGCTCGACCAGCGACGCATGCGGGTGAAGACAGTTCACCGAATACCCTTCTGTCTCCAGAGCATGCTTCAGTGTCGCGAGCAGATCTTCGTCCTGCTCAACAACAAGTACCCGCACCGACATCTTCTCCAGCCTCCCTGCTATGCTTCCATCGAATATCCTGCGCCGCGGACGGTGCGGATGACGTCCTGCATGTTGGAGAAGTTCAGCGCCTTGCGCAGTCGACCGACATGAACGTCCACGGTGCGCTCGTCGACATAAATGTCGTGGCCCCAGACACCGTCCAGAAGCTGCGAACGCGAGAAGACGCGGCCGGGCGACGACATCAGGAATTCCAGTAGACGGAATTCGGTCGGGCCGAGACGGACTTCGCGGCTCTTGCGGTGAACACGATGCGTTTCGCGGTCGAGTTCGATATCGCCGCATTTCAGCACCGTGGAGAGCACCTCGGGCTTGGCGCGGCGCAGCATCGCCTTGACGCGGGCAACGAGTTCGGGCGTGGAGAACGGCTTGACCACGTAGTCGTCGGCGCCGGTGGAAAGGCCGCGCACACGCTCGCTTTCCTCGCCGCGCGCCGTCAGCATGATGATCGGCAGACGCTCCGTTTCCGGGCGCATGCGCAGGCGGCGGCAAAGCTCTATGCCCGACACGCCCGGCAGCATCCAATCGAGGATCAGAATATCCGGCGTGCGCTCCTGAAGCCTGATTTCGGCCTCGTCGCCGCGCAGAATGGTGTCGACCTCGAAACCTTCGGCCTCAAGGTTATAGCGAAGAAGCACGCTCAGTGCCTCTTCGTCTTCAACGACTGCAACTCTCGGGATCATTCGGTTCTGTCTCCTGAGGGCCGGTTCGGAATTGTCATTCCGTGACCGCGCCGACGGTGTTGGCAGTATCGTCCTTCGGACGTTCGCCTTCCGGCTGTGCGCCGGTCGCCATGTAATAGATCGTTTCGGCAATGTTAGTGGCGTGATCGCCGATGCGCTCGATGTTCTTCGCACAGAAGAGAAGATGCGTGCAGCTGGTGATGTTGCGCGGATCTTCCATCATGTAGGTCAACAGCTCGCGGAACAGCGAGGTGTACATCGCGTCGATTTCCTCGTCGCGCTCGCGGATCGACTTCGCCTTGTCGGCTGAACGCGAGGCATAGACGTCGAGTACTTCCTTGAGCTGGACCAGCGCCAGTTCGGAAAGATGCTCGAGACCGCGGGCGAGCTTGCGCGGAACGCCGGTGCTCTGCACGGCGATGACACGCTTGGCGGTGTTCTTGCCGAGATCGCCGACGCGCTCGAGATCGGCCGCGATGCGGATCGAGCCCATGATCTCGCGAAGGTCCGAGGCCACCGGCTGGCGGCGGGCAATCGTGACGATCGCCTTGTCGCCGATCTCGCGCTCGGCGTGATCCATGACGACATCGTCGGAGATGACCTTCTGGGCCAAGCCAGCGTCACCGTTAACTAGCGCGCGGACGGCGTCCGACACCATCTGCTCGGCAAGCCCGCCCATTTCCGAGATGCGGCGGGACAAATACTTCAGATCCTCGTCATAGGCAGAAAAGATATGGGTCGATGCCATTGGGATTGTCCTTGAATAGCCTGAACGCCGCAGCTCAGCCGAAGCGGCCCATGATGTAATCCTGGGTGCGCGGGTCGTCCGGATTGGTGAACATCTTGTCGGTGTCATTCTCCTCGACGAGATTGCCGAGGTGGAACATGGCGGTGCGCTGCGAAACGCGGGCTGCCTGCTGCATCGAGTGCGTCACGATGACAATACTGTAGTTCTCGCGAAGCTCGTGGATCAACTCCTCGACCTTGGCGGTCGCGATCGGATCGAGCGCCGAGCACGGTTCGTCCATCAGGATGACTTCCGGGCTGACGGCAACGGCGCGCGCGATGCACAAGCGCTGCTGCTGGCCGCCCGACAGACCGGTGCCGGATTCCTGCAGGCGGTCCTTGACTTCGTTCCAGAGGCCGGCCTTATGGAGGCTGCTTTCGACGATCTGATCAAGGTCGGCCTTCGACCTCGCAATTCCATGGATGCGCGGTCCGTAAGAAACGTTCTCGTAGATAGACTTCGGGAACGGGTTCGGCTTCTGGAAGACCATGCCGACGCGGGCGCGGAGTTCCACGACGTCGATGTCCGGATCGTAGATATCCGCGTCGTCCAGCTTGATTTCGCCCGTGACGCGGCAATTGTCGATCGTGTCGTTCATGCGGTTCAAGCAACGCAGGAACGTGGACTTGCCGCAGCCCGATGGGCCGATGAGGGCGGTAACAGTGTTTTCGCGGACGTTCAGGTTCACGTCGAAAAGCGCACGCTTCTCGCCGTAGTAGACAGACACCGTCTTGCCGACCATCTTATAGGCGCTCGTATTCAGTTTCTGCTCCAGAGCCTTCTCAACTGCTGTTTCAGTCAACATGTTCATAATCCTTACTCCGTTACCAGCGGCGTTCAAAACGCTGCCTGAGGAAGATGGCGATTGCATTCATCAATATGAGGAAGCCCAACAGCACGAGAATTGCGGCGGAGGTCCTCGATACGAAGCCGCGCTCCGGGCTGTCCGCCCAGATGTAGATCTGGCTGGGAAGGGCCGTCGACGCCGCGAAGATACCATCCGGCGGGCTTGTGATGAAGGCGTTCATACCAATGAGCAGCAGCGGCGCCGTTTCACCAAGCGCTCGCGCGAGCGAGATGATCGCGCCGGTCATGACGGTCGGCATGGCGAGCGACAGCACGTGATGGAAGATCATCTCGTGCTTGGAGGCGCCGACCCCGAGAGCCGCCTCGCGGATCGAGGAAGGCACCGCTTTCAGCGACACGCGTGTGACGATGATGAGCGTCGGCAGCGTCATCAGCGAGAGAACGAGGCCGCCGACGAGCGGAGACGACCGCGGTAGGCCGAAGCCGTTCAGGAAGACGGCGAGCCCGAGGAGACCGAAGACCACCGACGGGACCGCCGCAAGGTTGTTGATGTTGATCTCGATGAGGTCGGTGAAACGGTTCTTGGGAGCGAACTCTTCCAGGTAGATCGCCGCCGCGATGCCGATCGGGAAGCTGATCGCGAAGCAGACCAGCAGCGACCAGAACGATCCGGAAATCGCGCCAGCCAAGCCAGCCAGTTCCGGGAAGCGGCTGTCGGCATTGAGGAAGAGCGCCCAGTTGAACGGGCTGGAGATCACGCCCTTGGATACGAGCTGGTCGATCATGCCGATCTGCTCGTCGCTGACGCGGCGCTGGCTCTCGGGCGTGTCCCGGCTGATCTCACCCTTGACGAACTGGTCGGCCGGGTCCGACATCGGGATAACGAAGGTGCTCGGCCCCTTAAGGCGCGCCGGATCCTTGATGACCGCGTCGCGGACGAGGAACGGTGCCGACGACGTGAAGAGGTCGAAGTAGGCCTTCTCCTGCCTGCGAGGCAAATCCCCCACCTGAGTGCGCAACGCGTCGCGTACAGCGCCGCGCCAATCGGCCTTCATCATATCGCTTGTATCGAGCTCAGCTTTGCTCAGGTCGATGTTGATGGTGGCCACCGTCTGGGTGAACGCCTTGTACCCCGTGAGCGTCAGAGAACCGATGAGGAAGGCGAGGAAGCCGAGCGCGAAAACAATCGCGATCATGCCATAAACCTGGAGACGGCGCTCGGCGGCATAGCGTGCCTTCCGGCGCGCCTTCATGTCGTCCGAATGCCAGTTGACACGCGTTCCGGCGACTGCGGTCGTGGACATCAGTATTTCTCCCGGTACTTGCGCACGGTGCGCAGCGCGATGAGGTTCAAGCCGAGCGTGACGAGGAAGAGCACGAGGCCGAGTGCAAAGGCCGCCAGCGTCTTCGGGTTGTCGAACTCCGAGTCGCCAATCAGCAGGGTGACGATCTGGACGGTCACGGTGGTGACCGCGTCGAACGGGTTGAGAGTAATCTTCGCGATCAGGCCGGCCGCCATGACGACGATCATCGTCTCGCCGACCGCACGGCTGAGTGCAAGAAGTACGCCGCCGATAATCCCTGGCAAAGCGGCGGGCAGCAGGACCTTGCGGATAGTCTCTCCCTTCGTCGCGCCAAGAGCCAGCGAACCGTCGCGCATGGCACGGGGCACTGCGGCGAAGGCGTCGTCCGAAAGCGAGGAGATGAACGGGATGATCATCACACCCATGACAAGGCCGGTGGCAAGCGCGCTGTTCGGCGACGAGGGTATCCCGACGGCCGCGCCCAGAGCCCTGATAGCAGGGGCGACAGTCAGCACGGCGAAGAAGCCGTAGACGACCGTCGGAACACCGGCGAGAATTTCGAGAAGCGGCTTCACGACGGCACGGAACCGCGGGTGCGCATACTCGGTCAGATAGATGGCGGAGAGGATGCCTGTCGGCACCGCGACCAGCATCGCGATCGCAGAGATGACAAACGTGCCGAACAGAACGGGAAGAACGCCGAACGCGCCCTGCCCCGCCACTTGGTCCGCACGAATGGCGATCTGAGGTTCCCAGCGCAGGCCGAAGAGAAATTCGGTAACCGGCACCTTCGCAAAGAAGTGCAGCGCTTCGAAGACGAGCGAGCCGACGATGCCCAGCGTGATGATGATGGCGACCAGGGAGGAGAACATCATGAAGCCCGTGACCGCAGTCTCGACGCTGTGGCGGGCGCGATACCGTGGGCTGATTACCTTCATGCCGAGGAACGCGCCGACGGCGGCGATGCAGAGGCCAATGGCCGTCATCAGGTAGGTAGAGTAGGTCTGGAGGGACCGCAGGTGCTCTGCTGCAGCGGCAACCTCGGGCGACGGCTGGCGGAACAGGTTTCCGGCCGCGACCTGGCGGATTTCGCCGATCAGCAGCGACCGTGCGGCACCGTCCATGGCTTCGGAGCCTGGATATGAGGCCACCACAAGCTGATTGATGACGCTGGACTGGAAGGCGAGCCAGAGAAGAAGAAATACGAAAGCGGGAACAGCAGTCCAAATCGCGGCATTGAGGCCGTGGTAAATTGGCCGGGAATGCGCCTTTATGCGGCTCGTTCCTGCCGTTGTCGCTACGGCGAGGGCGCGCGAGCCTCCAAAGTAGGCCGCGATCACGGCCGCGGCAACCAATACGAGGAAGAGATAACCGGACATGTTGCCCCCATGTGAGAAGAAGCCGCCCGCGGGGTGCGCGGGCGGCCGGTGAAATTCGATATTACGAGCCGAGCTTCTTGGCGGCTAGGACAGCCTTCTCGACTTCCTCGCGCTTGGAGTCGTCAAGCGGCGTCAGGCCACGTTCGGCAAGATAGCCGTCCTCGCCCATCGAAGCCTTGGAAGTGTACTCTTCCAGGAACTCCTTCATGCCAGGAATGACGTCGCGGTGCGCATTCTTGACGTAAATGAAGAGCGGGCGGGATACCGGGTAGGAGCCGTCCTTGATGGTGTCGAAGCTGGCTTCCACACCTTCGATCTTGATGTCCTTGAGCTTGTCTTCGTTCTCGTAGAGGAACGAATAGCCGAAGATGCCAACGGAATTCGGATCGGATTCAAGACGCTGAACGATGAGGTTGTCGTTTTCGCCGGCTTCGATGAACGGACCGTCCTGGCGCATGCGCGAGCAGGCTTCCGTGTATTTCTTCTCGTCGGCCTTCTTGATGTCGGCCATGCCAGGAACCTTGGCGCAGCCCTCGAGCATGACCAGTTCGACGAAGGCGTCGCGGGTGCCGGAGGTCGGCGGCGGGCCAAAGGCGACGATGTTGACGTCCGGAAGGGACTTGTCGATGTCGGACCACTTCTTGTTCGGGTTGGCGACGAGGCCGCCCTTGCCGTCGGGAAGCTGGGCAGCGAGCGCCTGGAAGATCTGTTCCTTGGTCAGGTTCCAGTCGCCAGTATTGGAACGGGAGACGGCGATCGAGAGGCCGTCATAGCCGATGAGGGCTTCTGTGATGTCGGTCACGCCGTTGCCGGCGCAGAGCTTGACTTCCGATTCCTTGATCGCGCGGGAAGCGCCGGTGATGTCTGCGAAGTCTTCGCCGACGCCGCCGCAGAAGGCCTTGAAGCCGCCGCCCGTACCGGTCGACTCGACAACCGGGGCAGGCTTGCCGGTCTTGTTCGCGAACTCTTCAGCGACGGCCTGGGTGTAGGGGAACACGGTGGACGAACCGACGATCTTGATCTGATCGCGGGCCGATGCGACGCCTGCGGTTGCCAGCAAAATAGCGGCGACTGCGCAGCTTCCGAGATATTTCTTCATGGATACTCTCCCGTAGAATTTAACGATGACGCTTCGGCGTCGGCTCCCCTCTATAGGCACCACGTAACAGTTTTGTGACAGTTTTGTATCAATTCATTGTACGGGAAGGAAGGCATCGGCGATGCGCGCCAGCTGCGCCAGTGAGGCCGATTTTTAAGTATCGAACCAAAAACAAATTAGACAAACAGAGTCAATGCCTTCCCGACACTTGCCCATCTGATTTCGAACTGAGCCGGCAGGTTCCGGCGTCCAGGCAGAAAAGAGCTGGCCAACACATCCATTATCCGTCGCGCAGCCAAGGGAAAATCGGCAAACATTATAAAAGTGACATAAAACCGACATTACACCGTTAAGAACGCGGCATATGTCCCCTCCAACGCAATGACGAGGGACGCGCCAATGCTGGAAATAACGGATTTGACCCGGCGGTTCGGTGGCAAGACGGCGGTCGACCAGACGAACCTGAGAATACCGCAGGGCCAAATGGTGGGCATCATCGGCCGCTCGGGCGCCGGCAAATCCACGCTTCTTCGCATGATCAACCGCCTGCAGGAGCCGACGTCCGGCTCCATCCGATTCAGCGGCGTCGAAGTCTCCGCACTCCGCGGCGAAGCCCTGCGCAACTGGCAGCGCGATTGCGCGATGATCTTCCAGCAGTTCAATCTCGTCCCTCGCCTCGACGTTCTGACCAATGTCATGCTCGGCCGCCTCAATCACCGCCCGACCATGCTGAGCATCCTCAACATCTTCAGCCGCGACGAGCGCATTCATGCGATTGCGGCTCTGGAGCGCCTCGGCATCGAGCAGACGGCGCTGCAGACCGCCGGCACGCTCTCCGGCGGCCAGCAGCAGCGCGTGGCGATCGCGCGCGCCCTGATGCAGAACCCGAAGATGGTACTCGCCGACGAGCCGATCGCCTCGCTCGACTCGCTGAACGCCAAAATCGTGATGGATGCGCTGCGCGACATCAACGAGCGCGAGGGCATTACCGTCATCACCAACCTGCATACGCTCGATACGGCGCGCAACTATTGCGAACGCATTGTCGGGATGGCCGCCGGCCGCGTCGTTTTCGACGGCAAGCCTTCAGAGCTGACAGCGGCTGCGGTCAAGGAAATCTACGGCACCGACAAGGATGGCGCCGGCATCGACGAGACCATGACGTCTACCTCGATCAACATGCCCGCGCCAGCCACCGCTCAAGCATCCGTCGGCCTGCAACCGGTTGCCCTGGCGGGCCTCTGAGAGACGGCGGCGATCGACCGCCCGCGTCAAGGGCACACTTCTTCGTAACAGCAAGACCACCGGGGAACCGGTCAATCAGGAGAGAACCATGTTGAAGAAAGCACTCTTTGCCGCGACAGCGCTTTTAGCGCTTGCCGGCGCTGCCGCAGCCGAAGACCTCAAGGAATTCCGTGTCGGCATTCTCGGCGGCGAAAACGAGGCTGATCGCCTGCGCAATTTCCAGTGCCTGTCGGAAAAGCTTCCCGCTGCGATCGGTGTCGAGAAGGTCTCCTTCTTCCCGGCAGCCGACTATGACGGCGTCGTCCAGGGCCTGCTCGGCGGCACGCTGGACTACGCAGAACTTGGCGCCTCCGCCTTTGCCAAGGTCTATCTCGCCAATTCCAAGGCCGTCGAACCGATCCTGACGACCGTGCAGACCGACGGCGCAACCGGCTATTACTCGGTCATGGTCGCCCGCAAGGACAGCGGCATCAAGAAGCTCGAAGACATGAAGGGCAAGAAGCTCGGCTTTGCCGATCCTGACTCGACTTCCGGCTACCTTGTTCCCCTCGTCACGCTGCCTGAAGCCATTGGCGCTCCGGTCAAGGAATACTTCTCTTCCACCGGCTTTGGCGGCGGCCACGAGAACCTCGTCTTGGAAGTCGTAAAGGGCAACTTCGACGCGGGCACCACCTGGGCGTCGGGCGTGGGCGAGTTCAAGGATGGCTACAGCTCCGGTAACCTTCGCAAGATGGTCGACAAGGGCATCCTGAACATGGACGACCTCGTCGAACTCTGGAAGTCGCCGCTCATCCCGAACGGCCCGGTCGTCATCCGCTCCTCGCTGAACGACGACATGAAGACCAAGTTCAAGGCATTCATGCTCGGCCTGCCGAAGTCGGACCCGGCCTGCTTCGCTGCCATCCAGGGCGGCGACTTCAAGGGCTACACCGAGGTCAACGTCGACTTCTACAAGCCGATCATTGACGTCCGCAAGGCAGCCATTGGCGGCTGATGCCGTTTCCTCCCGCAAAGCCGCCGGATCCCTCCGGCGGCTTTGCCATATCCCACGTTCGACAGGCTGAAGATGAGCGACACTGCGCTGCGCCACCCCCCGAGTGAAACTGCAAGCATGATCGAGCGGCACTGGCATGAGCTTGCCTCCCGGCGCCGCGGCCAGACGTTGCTTGCCCTGTTTCTCGTCGTCGTCTTCACCGCGGGTTCGGTGTGGTTCGCCAATGAGACCAACGCGGGCAAATTTTGGGACCGCCTCCCCTATCTGGCGGACTTCGTCGGGGACCTCGTGCCGCGCGACGCGTGGGAGCCGGTGCGTGCCCTGCTCGATCTCCCCTCCCCCTATTACGACGGGAGCCAGAAGTACGACTACCCCGAGGGCCGGTTCTACGTCACGCAGACCCTCTACGTTCCGGAATATGTCGAAAAGATCGTCGAGACGGTGAATATCGCCATCTTCTCCACAGGCGTCGGCTTCTGCCTGGGATTCGTGCTCTGCTTCTTCGCAGCGAAGAACATGACGCCGAATCCTTATGTCAGGGGCGCCGTACGCCGCTTCATGGAAATTCTTCGAGCGTTTCCCGAGGTCGTCATCGCAGGCTTCTGTCTGGCAATTCTGTCGCTGGGGCCGGTCCCTGCGATCATCGCACTATCCGTCCACACCACCGGAGCGCTCGGAAAGATGTTCTTCGAGGTGGTGGAGAACGCCGACATGCGCCCCGACGAAGGCCTGCGGGCCGTCGGCGCGACCTGGCTCGAACGGGTCTGGTTCGCAATGGTGCCGCAGGTCATGCCCAACTTCGTGAGCTATTTCCTCCTGAGGCTTGAGATCAACGTGCGGGCGTCCACGATCATCGGTGCGGTCGGCGGCGGCGGCATCGGCGAGCTTCTCAGGCTCTCGATCGGACAGGGTCATCCGGCCAAGACTCTTGCGATCGTATTCCTGCTTTTCTGCACCATCATTGCCGTCGACCAGTTCTCCGCATGGCTGCGTAAAAGGCTGGTCGGCGAGCAGTCGTTCCGCGCCGTGGCATGAGGTTGCATCGATGAACACGCTTTCGCCCGTCCAAAAGGCCGACATCGCCGCGCGCCACCCGCAGCTCTTCGACACCACCTCGCTGCGCCGCTACCGCGCTCCTCTTCTCGTCATTCTCGCAGCCGCCTATGTAGCGTTCTCGTTCTGGTTCTTCGCGTTCGGAAAGGTCTTCTCTCAGGCCGACTACTCGATCGCCGGCACCTACCTTGCCGACTGGATCTCCTTCGAGGTTCGTCCCGAGATCGACATGGCAGCCGACGGGACCATGAAGATTTCCTATTCCCGGTTCGATCCGCTCGGCGAACATCCGAACCCCGACTGGGTGCAGACCGAAAAATCCGTCGTCACCCATCAGACCGGCACGGCCACACCGACGGCCAGCCCGTCCGAGCCACAGACAAAGCCGAAAAGCAGCATATTGCTGATGGCTCCCGGTGCGGCCATGGGATCGTCCGCACCTAAAGGGTCCGGCTCGCCCGCGCAGCCCCCGGCGGCGACCGCTCCGGCAATCGTCACCGAGGAGGTTGTCACACGGGCGCGGATCGCCATGAGCAGCAGTTCCTCGATAGAAATGACTGCCAATAAGGCGGTGTTGACGAGAGGCGGAGAAACGGTCGTCGTGCCGATGGGCAGGCCGGACATCCGCATTGGCGCTCCCCTTCCGGACTGGGCGTCGCAGAGGCGGCCGGGCGAGAAGATCATAGCCAGCTTCGGATTCGCGGGCTGGGCGGAAGTCACGACCAACGACGTCAAGGTCCACAAGCGGTTTCTCGGGTGGGTGAATTTCCTGTTCGACACGCGGTCTCCCTTCTTCGGGAAGCCATATTCCGAGGTTGCAAGCCTCATCCTCAGCGGTCCACGCATCGACCCGGAGCGAAGCAACCTCGCTCTCGCCTGGGACAACATCCTCTACAACAGCGAATGGCAGCACCTCGACGTCTGGACGAAGCTCCTGCAGACCATCGTGATGGCGTTCGTGGGCACCATGTTCGCCTCGCTCGTCGCTTTCCCCCTGGCATTCGTGGCGGCACGTAACATCACCCGCAACCGCCCTACGAACCAGGTGACGAAAAGGTTCTTCGATTTCCTTCGCTCCGTCGACATGCTGATCTGGGCGCTTTTCTTCACACGCGGCTTCGGACCTGGGCCTCTGGCCGGCATCTCGGCGATCTTCTTCACGGATACCGGGACGCTGGGCAAACTGTATTCGGAATCGCTCGAGAACATCGACGAGAAGCAGCGGGAAGGCGTCCGCTCCGTCGGAGCGTCGCCGATTGCGGTGCAGCGGTTCGGCGTCCTGCCGCAGGTGCTTCCTGTCTTCGCGTCCCAGGCCCTCTACTTCTGGGAGTCCAACACGCGCTCCGCGACGATCATCGGCGCCGTCGGCGCGGGAGGAATCGGCCTCAAACTCTGGGAGGCGATGCGCACCAACCAGGACTGGGAGAACGTCGGCTACATGGTGCTCCTCATTCTGATTGTCGTGTTTGCCTTCGACGCCGTCTCGAATGCGATCCGGTCACGTCTGATGGGACGCCGCTGAACGCTTGGCAGCAGGCGTTTGGTTCTTGTGTCAGCTCACTGAATTACTATCTATGATGAGTGCTCCCACGAAGACTTATCGAGGTTTATTTTTCCTCGACTGCGTCTTTTGCTCATCGTTCAAGATGAGCTTCCTGAGTCAACAAACTGCATTTGGCAGACAAAAGAATTCGCCTCGTTTTGCCCACTTGCCGGCGGAAGTTGATAATGATTCAGCTAACTGATTGAAATACTTAAGCCTGGAACAAATATTGATCGAAGCCGCCCGTCACTTTCATCTATTGCGACAAGCCTCTTTTCCCAGTTTCGTCCCTAAGCGTACCGAGGACCGTCGCAGGCGAATCCGCCTTCGGCGCACTCTGCGATTAGCCGCATGATGAGAAGATCGAACTTCGCGTGCAACTCTCATTATCCGGGTCCTGGGCATTCAGCGTGTCTCCTGGTGAGCAGGCAACACACGACGCGAGGTTCGTTTCATTGTGAGGGAACATTCCCATAGCATCTCAGTTTAGCGGCATGAAATTCAAGAGGATGATGCCATGGCTACCCATTTAGACGAGCGCGGCAACCGGGTCGCGTCAGAGGACAAGGATAAGGATAAGGATGTCGTGGAATCGCCGGTCGAAGCACGACAAGGGTTTCTGGGCCGTCCGGTCTTGATGGTCCTGGTCGGGGGCCTGTTTCTGGCGATGATCGCTTGGGGCATCTCGGAAATGTTTGGCGAGGCGGTTGACAACGATGCGGCGACCGACGTCAACCAATCGACCACGACGGAGCCGAATGCCGTTGTCACTCCTACCGACCAAAAGGTGATCGACAATACCCCTCCGGCCGGTGAGAAGATGCAAACCGCGCCGACGGATCGCGATCCGACTGCTGGATCCGGTACGGGCGGAGATTCTCAGTCTGTCGCGCCAGCAGGCACCGAGAAAACACAATAACCTCCGACGAAAAGAAGACACATGACAAAGCGCGAACTCATCGATAGCGGCACCGACAAACGCTACGTCCGGCGCGACGAAGACGGCCGGCTCAAGGAATCAGTGGACGTCGGAAAATCTCTGGCAACCGACCGCCGCACGAAGGCCAAGACAATGGCAAAAACGGGCGAAGGTGACAAAGGCGATCACGAGCGCTGATGAAGATCACTTTGTCTTGCATTGTCATGAATTCGCTTCGGAAAGGCGATTTCGCTCATTTCGGCCCGCCTCGCGAGCCGCAGCCATTGTTTGACGCTTTTCGCCCCAAATTCTTAGCCGCCCCCGCAATTGTTTGTGAGGGAGGGTCAGGTTATTATAGAGCAATGCCGTGTCGTATGCTAAGTGCGTGGATAGCTGTGAACGGCATAGGAAAACCACACGACAGGACGATATAGCTTGAGACATCCAGGCGATGATAATTTTGCCAATCGTCGCAAAGCGGCGAACGAAGCCAAGCAGCACCTGCTTGACAAACTCAAGGCCGCGCCCAAGGCCGACGACCCTGAGATGGTCGCCAGGCGAGCCGAACGACGGGCCACAGCCGAGGCCCGTGAACTACGACGTGCCGAGCGCGTGAAGTCAAAACAGGAAGAAGCCGAACGCAACCTTGCCGCCGCAGCCGCCCTGGCTGACGCAGCCAATGCTGAGGCGCGGGCGAAAGCCGAGGAGCGCGAAACGCAAGAAAGAGAGCGAATTGCCAGAGTGATCTCAGACGAGGCAGATCGGAAGGCTGAGCGGGACCGCCGCTACGCAGCCCGCAAGGCGCGGCGCGTCTAAAAGACAAGGCAGGTCTGGTTGATCAAAGTCCTCAGACTATGAGGACGATCAGCTTTCGGTCGAACAGGCAGACGATGGATCGTTGGTTCGGTGGCAGCTTGTCAGCGAGGATGGCGATGAAGACCAGGTTGTCGATCCCCAACACGATTTCGAGAGCGATCAAGGTCGCAAGACCAGCCCATGCCTCTGGATCAGACATGTCGACAGAGCCGCGTACCGCGAAATGCATAGAGCGTGAAGACAGATCGTTGTAATCGCTGCGCCAACTAGAAAACGCTGACCGAACATGAGCCAGTGACGAGAAAAGCGTTTCATTCAATAGCTCATCTCGCAAGTACATTGAAGCTCTCGATGAAGGCGTTCTGGATTGGCTTGCCAGGCGCGATGTAATCCCAACCCACCTTGGTTCAATCCGTCCATTGAAGGATCATGTTGCTGGTGAATTCGCTGCCATAGCACCTACGGAAGGAAGAATTGGAGCCACCGAGGGAACGGTGCGCGCAGCTTTTTTGCTGCAAGCGCGCACCGTTTGAGGTGGCCATGGCCAGCCAAAGTATCTCTAGAATGTGAGTGTTCACAACTCATTCCGGAGAGACCGACCATGACCAGTCAGAATTCTATACCCACCGCTGCCGTGTTGGTAGCCATCGACATCGCCAAGGTTCGCAATGAAGTGTTGATCGAAGCACCCGGCCATAAACGCCGCCGCCGGTTGGCAATTCTCAACACCCGTGCGGAGCATGATCGTCTGATCGAAGTCCTGCAGGCTTATGGCCAACCGGTGGTCTGTGCTTTTGAGGCAACGGGCAATTATCACCGACCCGTCGCCTGGCGTTTGGTCGAAGCCGGCTTCGAGACGCGGTTGGTCTCGTCGCTGGCACTGGCCCGCACGCGAGAAGCCTTGCACAACAGCTGGGACAAGAACGATCCCAAGGATGCGCAGGTGATCCTGCACATGTTGAGGATCCATTCGACACAAGTCTATCATGATCCCTTGCGTGCCGGCATCAACGACGTTCAGGAATTGTCGAAGACACACGAAGCCATTGCTAACGCCAAGACCGAGATCCAGCATCGCATCCTGACGCATTACCTGCCGCTGTATTTTCCTGAGATTGATCGCTTCAGGGGCAACAGCCGTAGCGACTGGTTCTTCGCTTTCCTCGATGCGTTCCCCACACCCGCGAGCATCACGACACTGACGAAAGAGGAGTTCGTCGAAGCGGCATGGGATGTTGTCGGCAGGAAAGTCAGCAAGTCACAGATTTTAATGGATATTTATGAGACGGCATGCACATCGATCGGCTTGCCATTGCCGCTGGATGCGCCTGCCATTCGCATGTTTCGGATGGTTGTGGCCGAAGCCCGTAGCCTGATCCGCCAACGTAACGAGATCGAAACACAGGCCGATGAGCTGCTGCGACACAGCCGCGATTATCAGCTTTTGCGGCAGATACCTGGGATCGGTCCCATCAACGCGCTGACGATCATCGCGGAGGCTGGGGATCTACGCCGCTTTCACCATCACCGTCAGTTTCTCAAATTCTGCGGGCTGGATCTGTCGACACAACAATCGGGCCAGTATCGTGGCCAGACCCGGCTTTCCAAATTCGGCAACGCGCGGCTGCGACGGACGCTGTGGATTGCTGGACAAGTTGCCATCCGCCAGCGTGAGAACGGCTTCCGGCATAAGTTCGAACGCTACATCGCAAGGGATCGTGACAATCCCGATCTCCGCCGCAAGGCAATGACCGCTATTACCGCCAAGATGGCGCGTGTCGTACACGCCGTCGTCAAAAGCGGTTCAGACTACCGGCCCTTCGTTGAAGGGCGGGTACCAGGTGGAAGAACCTCTGTCAGGTAGGGCCGTGAGGGCATCCCATCGGATGACCCTGTAGACAATGCTTGGGTCTTCCACCTGGATCAGAAGCTCGTGTTAAGGACGGTGAGGGCCAAAATGATGGACCCTGTGTTTGCTATGGACGAGACCTTTTCCCATTCCAGTGGAGGCCGCCTGGTTCGACGATGTGACTTGACGAGCGTCATGCAGCGCGAGCATGCTGACGAACAGAGAAACTTTGCCTGCCAAGCCCATTTTCTTCCGCACTTAGGACGTTGTCACTGACGATCATCTTGGATTTTCCGCGTTCCTCGATGATCCGATCCAGCTCACGAGCAACACGCAGGGCGGAGAGCGAGGTATCGGCCACGAGACCCAGGCATTCTCTGGTGCAAGAAAACTTCCTTCTGGAAGCAAGAAAAAGTTCCCCTGATACCACTATATGTGACGAACTCGGTTTAAAGAGAATCATCCAAGCCACTGATTTGCAACAACACGGTCAGCTTATAGCGGATCTCATCCCTCAGCACCCGTAGAACGACCGTGACTATCGTTGGGTTGTTCCGTTGTCGCGGAAGTACGGGTCACCAATTCGCGATGCTCAAGTTAGGCAGGGCAGCAAGGCGGCCGGACTAGGCGACACCACGAAGGGCCTGGCAGAGTGTGAGCGGGCCTCCATGCCGAAGATTCTTCTCTCGTTGAACATGAAAGACATCCCGGAACCAACCGACCTCCCGCGCCTCTTTTGGCGTCATTCCAAACTCGTGTCTGAAGGCCCGGCTATATGCGGACGGATCGTCAAAACCCCATTCCTCCGCGATATGAAATATAGCCCGAACGTCATTGCTATTGGTGATTCCTGCACGCGTCCTGACCAGACGCTCATGCCGGATATAGGCCGCAACACCACCCAGCGGCTCGAATAATCGATATAACCGGGAGCGCGAGACACCTAGCTCGCTGCAGATCGTCTCGGCAGTGAGCGAGTGGTCGGAAAGTCTCGTGTTTATCAAACGCTTGGCGCGTTCCAGAACCACCGCCCCGATTGGTGTGTGAGCGTCTACGACCCGATCTTGCGAGGGAGCTAGACACGCGATGATAAGGTTCCTCGTGGCCTCGACCACGTATGGCACCTCTGCCACGGTGAGGTCGGCCAACGATCGAGCCAGAAGCACAAGGTAGTCGGCGAGGAGATGGCCGAACGCTCCCTCCATCTTCCTATGGAGCAGGCTCTCGAGCGTGGACGTCGCGACAAACCCATCTGACGGAAGAAAGACCGACAATGCGCCCTCATCTTCCACCATAACCTCGAACGGTTTGGCCAGGCATCGAAGATGGGGCAAGGTCTGCCCTCCAGAGGCGCGCTCCAGGGCCTGGACCGGCAAGCACAAATACCAGTTATCCAATGCCGCCTTCTTCACGTGCCGCCATTCGTGGGCGTAGCCTCTTCCTGGTAGGACAGTGGAAACAACCAGCATCGAACCGAGTATCCAGACCTTCAGTCGGGCGGGAAAGGAACCGTCCGCGCTCTTGCAGAATGTCAGATCAGCGACGCCAACGTGAGCACTCCTGAATATCTCGAACTGGTTGTCCCTGGGAAACGATTGGGTACTCAGATCTATCGAGCAAGGGAATTTGTAATCAATCGCTCGCTCGGTACCCGTCTCTGGCATGTTGTCCATGACAATACCTTCGCCGATGTCCACGAAAGATTTTCCATTTCAAACCTGAGCGGTAGTATCATTTTTTCAAACAAACCACAACCGCTACGGAGGTATTTGGAGATCGTGATATCGCGCTACAGCTGCATTTCGCGCCGCACGGCGCTGTTTTCTACTTCGCGCTTCTTGTGGCGGCAGCCTCGCCCCACTGCGGGATCTTTTCGGGACACCCTGCTCAGGTTGTGGATTCTGCGCTCACGACTCTGCGGCTGCTCCAACTAAGATGGGTTGTAGTTCGTCCGCGTCGGCGATGTCGGCGTTGCGCCTCGCGCTGCGGGGCTAAGGGGTAGGAGATCACCCATGTCCACGGCGGGAGCGGCTCCAAAAACCGTTATGCAGAGATTCCTCGATGGGGTCGAAAAGGTGGGCAACATGGTCCCCCACCCCGTCATAATCTTTCTCATCCTCATCGCCATAGTGATTGGACTGTCGGCCCTTCTGGGTACATTCGGTGCCTCGATAACCTTTGAGCGGATCAATCCGGAAAGCCATGAGATCGAAGCCGCTACGACTTCGATCAGGAGCCTGCTGAACACCGACGGCATCCGCTTCATGTACGAGTCGCTCATCCCGAATTTCATGAGCTTCACCGCGGTCGGACTGATGATAGCCGCGATGGTTGGCGCTGGCGTCGCCGAGGAATCCGGGCTTGTGACGGCGTTGATTCGGAAACTGGTGATTGTATCCCCGCGCTGGGCGCTGACCTACATCCTTGCTTTCGTGGGCATCATCGCCAGCGTTGCGGCGGACGCTGGCTATCTCGTCCTTATTCCTCTCGCGGGCATCGCATATCTCGCTGTCGGGCGTCATCCCCTTGCAGGTCTCGCCTTGGGCTTTGCCGCCGTCGCCGGGGCATTCACCGTGAACATGCTGATCAAGCCGCTCGACGCGGTTCTTGTCGAGTTCACCAATGACGCCGCCCATCTTGTCGACGCGACCAGGTCGATCGGGTTGGCCTCCAATGTCTGGTTCTCTGTCGCATCAGTTCTGTTCCTGACCGTAGTGATTGCCTTCATTTCGGACCGCATGATCGAACCGAGGCTCGGCACTTACACCCCTGACCGACCGGTGGACGGTGAGCGCACCGGCGAAGGAGCGGTGCTTTCTGAATCGGAATCACGGGGGCTGCGGTTCGCGTTGTTCGGACTGATTGGCCTCGTGATCGTGTTCTGCCTCCTGACGCTGCCCAGCGGCGCACCGCTACGGAACGCCGAGACGGGCGAACTGATCGGCAACTCGCCTTTCATGAACGGCCTAATCGCGCTGATCATGCTGATCTTCCTTGTCTCCGGCTGGTGCTACGGAATCGGAGCCGGCACTCTTCGGACTCTCACCGAGGTGATCACGGCGATCGAGAAATCCGTCAGGAATCTAGGAGGCACGATCTTCCTATTCTTCGTGCTGAGCCAGTTCGTCGCCTATTTCACGTATACTAACATGGGCACCGTCATGGCCCTGAGCCTCTCCGGAGCGCTGCAGGCCGCCAGTATCGGAGCACTGCCCTTGCTCCTCGGATTTATCATCGTCGTAGCGATCATAGATCTCCTGCTGACGGGTGCGATCGCCAAATGGGCGATATTCGCACCAGTCTTTGTTCCCCTTCTGATGAAGCTCGGAGTAGAGCCGGAGGCGGTCCTAGCTGCCTATCGTGTTGGGGATTCTCCGATGAACGCCATCACTCCGCTGAACGCGTACTTCGCGTTGGTCGTAGGTTTCGCCCAGAAGTACGACAAGTCGGCTGGCGTCGGGACCATTGTATCCCTGATGCTGCCTTACGTGGCTTGGATGTTCGTGTTGTGGACCTTGCTATTCGCGGCTTGGAAGATGGTGGGACTACCCTGGGGGCTATGAGAGCTGCTTGAGCGCCAGAATCTAATCGCATCAAAGGATGGACACGATGGACAACCCCTCGATTCCCTTGGACAAGACTGCTGCCGAAGAACACCTCATGCGGTTCCTCTCCGTCGAAGGCGTGACAGGTCATGAGGCGAACATCGCGTCGGCGGTCATCGAAGCTCTGAAAGCTGTTGGCGTTCCTGAAGCGGATATCCGCTTCGATGATGCAAACGACAGGATTCCTCTGCCAACCGAAACGGGGAACCTGATTGTCGATCTTCCGGGAACCCGCCCCGGCCCTCGCCTGCTATTCTCCACGCATCTCGACACCGTCCCTTTATGTGCGGGGGCAAAGCCGCGACGTGATGGCGACCGTATAGTATCGGACGGAACAACCGCTCTCGGCGGCGACGCGCGCACAGGAGTAGCGCTTCTGGTGGTGGCGGCGGAGATGCTGATCAAGCATAACCTCCCGCACCCGCCAATCACCCTCTTGTTCACCGTGCGCGAAGAGAGCGGATTGCATGGCGCGCGCGAACTCGATCCGACCGTCCTCGGCGGACCGGTGATGTGCGTCAACGTCGACGGCCAGCTCGCATCGGACCTCATCGTTGGAGCAGTGGGGCAGGAGAACTGGGAAGTGGAAATCCACGGACAGGCGTCCCACGCCGGCGTCGCTCCGGAGAAGGGTATCTCAGCGACGCTCGTGGGAGCTCTCGCCCTTGCCGAGGCCCATGCGGCAGGCTGGTTCGGGAAAGTCGAGAAACCCGACGGTCGCGGCACAAGCAACATCGGAATATTCGGGGGGAAGAACGGCGGGCCTGCCGGCGACGCCACCAACGTCGTCACCGACTACGCCTTCCTAAGAGGCGAGGCCCGCAGCCCCGAACTGACCTTCGCGACGATAATCGCCAAGGGATATAAAGCCGCTTTCGAGAAGGCGAAGAACAGCGTGAAAGACCAACACGGAGCGACTGCCCGCGTGACCTTTACCCACAAAATCGCCTACCCGCCCTTCAAGCTGAACGAAGATGCACCCGTCGTGGTTCGTGCGACCAAGGCAATGAAGTCGCTGGGACTCGAGCCGAACTATCTGTTCTCAAACGGCGGCCTCGACGCAAACTGGCTAGACAAGCACGGCATCCCGACGATCACGATCGGCGCAGGCCAAGCGGAAATCCACACCGTGAAGGAGTATGTCGACCTCGCGGAGTACGAGAAAGGATGCCGCCTGGGTGTGCTTCTCGCGACGATGCCGGACTAGCCTTCACTTAGGACGTGCGAATGATCGCGCGAACAGGGACCTGCAAAGTTTTCCGCCAGACGCAGTTGTTAGAAGGAAGCTGACCAATTGAGCCCGATAGCCTATATCGCCGCAATCGTCGCCGGGGCCGTCGTTTTGTTCGTTTGGAACAAGCTGCCAGTGGTTCTGGTCGCCATCATGACCGCAATGGCACTCTGGGCAAGTGGGGTGTTGACGGTCGAGCAGGCACTCGCAGGGTTCGGAGATCCTGCTGTCATCTTCATCGCATCACTGTTTGTGATCAGTGCAGGCCTCGAGGTGACCGGCGTGACGGCCTGGGCAGGACAGCTTCTCATCCGCGGAGCGGGCAAGGAAAGCAGATTTCGCCTTCTGCTACTGACCATGGGCCTTGTCGCGCTCCTTACAGCGCTCATCAGCGTCAACGGGGCCGTCGCCGCCCTGCTGCCAGTGGTGGTGGTTATTGCAGTAAGGCTCCGGCGGTATTCATCGCAACTTCTCATGCCGCTGGTGTTCGCCGCGCATGCCGGATCGAAGCTCGCGCTTACCGGATCCCCGGTGAACGTGCTGGTCTCGGACGCTGGCCGCGATGCTGGTGTAGGCGAATTCGGCTTCTTCGAGTTCGGGCTCGTCGGTGTTCCACTGCTTGCCGGAACCATGGCAATAATCATACTCTTTGGCCGTCCTCTCCTGCCGGAACGGAACGGCGCGGCGATGCCGGCCGACTTTAGCCGGCACGCCAAGACGCTGGTCGAACAATATGGCCTTGAAAGCGGTATTCACCAGATGCGGGTGCGGGCAAGCTCGCCCAATGTTGGCGCAGCAGCTTCGTCCATCGTTCTCTCGGGGACGGCCAATCTTCAACTGGTTGCCGTACAGGACGCCGAGTCGGGCGCGCCTCTCCGCAGAGCTACTATCGCCGAAGGAGACTACCTCCTGGTGCGGGGCGACAACGAGGCGGTGGCGGCTCTCGCCGCCGACATGCATCTAGCCTTCCGTGAGAAGACTGAATCCTCAAGCGGCGAGGACATGCTCTTCAATCGCCGGTCCGGCCTTGCGGAGGTAGTCATTCCGCCCCGCTCGGGCCTAATCGGCAGGTCAGTGTTCCCTGGTATGGTCACAGAAAGCGGAGACCTCATTGTTCTCGCGGTACAAAGGGGCGGCAACGAGATCGACAGCGAGGCAGGCGGCAAACGCTCAGGCACGACCACCTTGCAGGCTGGCGACACGATGCTACTTCAAGGTACCTGGAAGGCATTGGATATGCACCTCGACGACCCGGATGTCCTGGTCGTCAGCTCGCCGGAACTTGTCCGGCGTCAAGCAGTTCCAATGGGTCCGGGAGCATGGCAGGCGATCGCCATCCTTATCGCCATGGTGTTTCTGCTCGCGACGGGAATAGTGCCTCCGGTTGTTGCGGGTCTCCTGGCTGCCGGCGCGACGATTCTCGCCGGGATCATGACGGTCGAGCAGTCGTATCGCGCGATAGGATGGACGACCGTGATTCTTGTCGGCGCCATGATGCCGCTTTCCACAGCGATGGTGGAGACGGGAGCGGCAAAGCTTATGGCCGAGCAGCTTGTCGATCTAGTTGGCGATGCGGGACCTATCGCTCTTCTGGCTGGTCTCTTTCTGATGACCGCCGTGCTGGGGCAACTGATCAGCAACACGGCGACAGCCCTGATCATCATTCCCATCGGCGTGGCCGCAGCGACGACCATGGGCGTTTCCCCTCATCCGGTTCTCATGAGTACGTCCGTCGCCGCAGCGGCGGCGTTCCTGACCCCGATCGCCACACCGACGAACCTGATGGTCATGGGACCGGGAGGGTATGCGTTCAGCGATTACTGGAAGCTCGGCCTGCCTCTGATTCTATGGTTCTTCGTCGTCTCGGTATTCATCGTTCCTCTCATATGGCGCTTCTAGGGTGGAACTCCTACCGCCATAACCTCGGTTTATCCCGGAGTTGCCCACATGCCGCCGATTGTCCCTCGAGGTGCACGATGATTGAGCGCGCTCCGGCAGCTGTGCCGACCATCCTCACAGTGATCGGCACGACAACGGCCCTTTATTTCGCGGACGCGGTGCTGGCACCTGTCGCAGGCGCGCTGTTCATCATCGCCATACTGTGGCCGCTTCAAAGCCGCCTGCAAGTACATCTGCCCAGAGTTTTGGCGTTGGCCATCGTCGCGGCGCTGCTGTTAGGGATCTTTCTAGTGTTCATGTCCCTCCTGACGTTGAGCTTCGGCAGGATCGGGCGCTCGCTGATGGCGGATGTCGGTCAGTTTCAATTGCTTTACACTCGCCTCGCCGAATGGCTGGAGGGGCATGGAATACCTCTGGGCGGAGTCTGGGCCGATAACTTCAACTCCCGGGTCCTGTTGCGCGTCCTGCAAGGAATTTCGGCTCGGCTGAACACGATGGTCGCGTTCTGGCTCGTGGTTCTCGTTTATGTCATCCTCGGACTTTTGGAGGTGCCCGACTTGGGAAACAGGATCCGTCGGCTGGCAGACAGCCGAAACGCTGCTCACATGATCAAAGGCTTCGCACTCGCGTCATCGAGGATCCGACGTTACCTTCTTATCAGGACGATCATGAGCGCGGCAACCGGGCTGGCAGTCTGGGCACTTGCCGCTGCATTCGGTCTGCGATTGGCCGCCGAATGGGGAATAGTCGCGTTCGCATTGAACTATATCCCGTTCATCGGTCCCTGGATCGCGACGCTGCTTCCGACATGCTATGCCCTTGCTCAGTTCCAGTCCCCGCAGTCCGCTCTGGTCGTCTTTGCATGCTTGAGTGCTGCACAGTTTGTGATAGGGAGCTACATCGAACCAAGAGTGGCGGGAAACACGCTCGGCATCTCTCCGTCGCTCGTCCTCTTTTCCGTCTTCCTTTGGACGTTTCTCTGGGGAATATTCGGCGCGTTCATCGGCGTGCCCATCACGATCGCGGTCCTCGCGTTCTGCACCCAGTTCGCGTCGACCAGATGGATAGCGGAACTTTTGGGCACAGAGGGGTGGCAAACGGAGAACTTGAACGCAGCTGACGCTTGATCCGCCGCGCACTCCTGTCAAACTGATGTCTGCTAGGGACGAGAGAACCAGCCGACGCCGTCTTGCATGGGCGATGTCTGGTTGATGAATCCTGACAAGGCCATCAGTTCGCCGTTGTCGCCGGTCGCCATTTTTTAGCGCCTCTGCAGGTTTGTACGGCGACCAAGCCGTGCAAGCGAAGCTTCCGACCGGAACGGCTGGTTCCTCGAAGTCGTCTGCCAGGCTTGGAGCGAGCGCATCTGGCGACACAGTAAAAACGACCGATATTCATAGCCGATACCACCGTCTTCCGAAGCCTGCCATCCATGCACCCATCGAACAGATCCGTCGGCGCTGCTCCTCCTATTGACCACGGGCCTTTGTGGTAGCTTTTTCGCGGATCATAATCTTCTCGTAGTGGTAGTCATGAGCCGAGAATCCATGACCTTGACGCTCCGTCCCAATTCATGGAGCAGGTCGCCGTCTTCCTTGACAACCCACAGTCTCAGAGAATGATGCATCCATCGGCACAATCGATGGAGGTCGCGATGGGCAACTTTGTTGCCGCCAAGCTGTGCCTGGCACTGATCCTGATGACGTTCGTCTCCCAACCCGCGCTCGCGCAATCTGTGGATGTCAATATCCGCATAGGGACAAGTCTCAACAATGGCAGGTCGATCACCTGCTCCCAAGGCGAGAGGCTACTTCGCCTCCGCGGATCCGATATCAGGCGGGTAGATTGCCGGGACGCTTCTACATCTACCGGGCCCGGCTCGGCATAAGACGGTTCAAGGTCGCATTGAACTCGCGTGATGGGCGGGTGGTGCGGCCAACAAGGAGGTAGCAGCTTCCCCACGGCCATGCGCGACAGCCTATGCTCGTCCTGGATGTGCAATTGAGGCGGGAGAAGCTATGCAGAAGGTGTCTCGATTGCCCCAAGTTATCGAAATGCTCAAGCTGCACTCCCGCGCGGGAGTGATGATGGCGCTGTTGTTTTTCGCCGGGTCGCTGACACCCAGCATGATTCCGAGAACCGACCTCATTCAGGGCATATTATCGGGACTCGCGACAGCGCTCGGGTATGGCATCGGGCTTTCGGTAACCGCGACATGGACTTTTCTCCAGCTTCCACCGGCAAAGGGGCTGATTGCGCGGGTGATAGCTACGGCGGCCACGCTCGCATGCGCGGTAGTCGCGCTCGCGGCTCTTTTGAAAATGCCTGATTGGCAGAACTCCGTCCGGCTGTTGATGGGATTGGAAGCCGTCGAGATTGGCAGTCGACTACGGACTGCACTGGTGACGGCTCTTGTTTTTCTAATGCTTGTCCTTTTGGGACGTCTCTTCAGGTTCTGCTTCGTACGCGTCTCGACGACATTCGAGCGCTTCGTTCCCGTGCGGATTTCCTACGCGATCGGTGCGATCGTCGCGACAACCTTGTTCTGGTTCGCCGCCGAAGGTATTCTCTTTAGGGTGGCGTTGAGGGTGATGGATTCGTCCTTTCAGGAACTCGATGCTCTGGTGGAGGACGACATCCCCCGCCCCACACAGCCAGGGAAGACTGGAAGCCCGCCGTCCGAGGTGTCATGGGACAATCTGGGGCGGCAGGGACGCCGATTTGTATCATCCGGGCCCACCGAGGCTATGATCCGGGACTTGTTCTACGGCGAAACCGTTGAGCCGATCCGAGTCTATGTCGGAATGAATTCTGCCGGAACCGCGGAAGAACGGGCGGAGCTCGCCCTGCGGGAGCTCATGCGGACTGGCGCATTCGAGAGATCGATATTAATCATTGTCGTTCCGACCGGGACTGGGATGGTCGATCCAGCCGCTCTTGATACGGTGGAGTACCTACATCGAGGCGACGTGGCGAGCGTCGCGGTTCAGTATTCCTATCTTGCAAGCTGGCTTTCACTCCTCGTGGAGCCCACCTACGGTAGCGAGACAGCCGTGGCCTTGTTCCGCGCAGTGTACAACTACTGGATCACGCTTCCACGCGACGACCGCCCCAAGCTCTATCTCCACGGACTAAGCCTCGGTGCCATGAACTCCGAGCTATCGGCCGATCTGTACGATATTATTGCCGATCCGTTGCAAGGCGCTCTGTGGAGCGGGCCTCCGTTCACGAGCAGAACCTGGCGGTCGGTGACGAACGGCCGCGATCCACGGACACCCGAATGGCTCCCGCGGTTCCGCAGCGGCTCAGTTTTTCGATTCACGAACCAGAAGAACGCATTGGATATCCCCGGCGCTGTCTGGGGGCCGATGCGGATCGTCTACCTCCAATATGCCAGCGATCCGATCACCTTCTTCGACACTGCCACGTTATACCGGGAGCCGGACTGGCTTCGTCCACCACGAGGCCCCGACGTCTCGACGGAAATCGCGTGGTATCCAGTCGTCACGATGTTGCAGCTCGCTGTCGACATGGCAATCGCGACAACGTCGCCAATGGGTTACGGGCACGTGTTCGCCCCGGAGCACTACATCGACGGATGGGTAGCGGTGACCGATCCGCCGAACGTAACCGCCGACGACATCTTGCGGCTGAAGACTTTCTTCGCCAATCGCCGAACCGGAAGCGGAACCGATTGACAGAAAGGAAGTCGAATTAGGGGAATCACGGACATGGACTGAGGCAACGATCTTAACCGCGCGCCCGGGGTTATCCCGGTGTGGCTGACTACATTGGACAATAGGCCGCGAGAACAGAGCAGCGCTTTCAAGAATATCGTCTGATGTAGGACGAGACGCACAGTTTTGGAATTCTGAGCCAATGGCAAGGCGGCCAGAAGGCGCTATCTTCAACGACTGAAACGGAACTGATTAGGTTTGACTATTCCAGTACTGATTATCTCGATGGTAGTGGAAAGGAACAGAACAACAACTGCGGCGCTGCGCTGCTTGCGCTCACATATGCAGCATCGTGAGGGTTCTCAAGCTGTAACCACGATCCACCGGCGATTGCAACGAAGTCCAGGCATTGTTCCTGAAGCAACTGCCCAAATTGGATCCCGGCTGCCCTCGGTTCTTGCCAACGGTGGCCTCCGGATTCGGGACTGTTGATCGAGCGTGAGCGAAAATGGTGAGGTGACGATGCTGTCGAAGGCATCGTAGCGGAACCGCGAATTTATGCACTAGGTGCATTCATCTCGCGAACGTGGGGCCCCTGCTCAGATGTCGATCGAACTAAATCATGAAATGCCAGGAAATCTATCCGCCACCCCACCCACATTTCACAAGGGACTTCATCATGTCCGGCAACTCCAAAAGAGGCCTCGACCGTCGCGATCTGCTAATAGCATCCATCGCCACGGTCGGCGCCGCGGCCACTCTCGCAGCTGGCTCTGTGAAAGCCCAGGATGCAGCGGCTCCCTGCCGAAGCCGCATCCGATGGGTCTCAGGGAACGGTCTATACCGGCGAAGTGATCCAGGGAAAAAAGGTCGTCAGCGCGCTCGACGTCAACGACCTGGAATCTGGGCAGAAGCACCTCTTGTATTTTCAGGGCGTGCAGATGCCCACCGGACAGTACTGGTATGTGTCAGTGACGGTCGCCAAGGGGGCGAAGCCGGGCAAGCGCGTCGTCATGACCAGTGGCGTGCATGGCGACGAGATGAGTTCCATACATACGGTCCAGACCGTGATGAACCAGCTCGACCCGGTGCAGATGTCGGGCACGGTGATGACGGTCACGGACATCTCCCGCCCGGCCATCGAGGGCATGCAGCGGAGATGGCCCAATTTTGGCAGGGGCAACGATCTGATCGACATGAACCGGGAATGGCCAGGGAACGAGAACGGCGCCACCGCGCCGAGCCGACACGCCGGGCTCCTGTTCAACCGACTGCTGCGGCCGAACGCCGACGCCGCGATCGACTTCCACACCGGGACGAGCGGTTTCGATGTCACTGCATTCAACATCGGCGGCATGGACATTCCCGAGGTCAAGGCGATGGTGGAACTCTACCCAGTCGGCCAGATCTTCGACAGTCATGTGTATCCCGGTGTCCTTCACAACGCTTTTGTCGACGCAGGCATCCCGTCCTTTTGCCCGGAGATAGGCGCTGCACGGGTCTTGGACCTCGAGATGATCTCGCTGTTCGTGGAAGGTACGATGAACGTCCTCAAGCATCACGGTATCATTGCTGGGCCCGTGGGGCGCACAGGCAAGGACGTGAGTGTTTTTCTTGGCAACAGTGCGTTCCCGATACTAGCAACAGAAGGCGGGATCGTCGAGCACCTGGTCAAGCTCAACGACAAGTTCGAAGCCGGGCAGAAGGTGGCGATCCAGCGCAACAGCTTCGGTGAGGTTGTTGCGGAATATACAAGCGGCGTTACCGGAGAGGTGACGGGCCAGCGCAGCGACGCGATGTCCGAGCCTGCCAACCCCCTTGTATTCATCCTTTTCCAAAAGCCGCCGCCGGAGGGCGTCGAGGCTTACCCTGAGTGATCTTACGCGGCCTCGACCGCGGCAAGCCAACACGTCGTGCTGAGCCGCGTGCTCAAGCAAAGAGCGGGCACCGCTCCCGGAAATGGCGGCAGATGATGTCCACTGCCGAACTAAGCACCTCAGGAGAGATACACACCATTGCACTTAAGCCAGAAGGCGGATCGTGTTCGTTCGACCTGTCAGCGGACAAGGGTGGGGCCTGGTCGACAATTCGCTGGCCACGAACGCTAGAGCGCAGTCCACAGAAGGCTAGCCGCGTTGTCAGGCTCGATCCGTTATACCCTGACCAACCCAGGGTTACCTCACGACCCAAACCCATGAGGGCACTGGTGAAGCGGTATTTACCCGACGATCCACTGACTGAAGATCAAGTTTCTTAACCGGCAGATCGCAGCGTCGGCAGGTTGCTCCGACTGAAAAATTGGCGGGCTGGCGCCCGACTCTTTCCTTCGGTGTAGTTGAACAACCACGTCATCATGCAACACGGATGAACGGCAACCGCTGAGTTGCCACTGGCCGTCCACCTTAAGCGCTCTACCCTGCATCGGGGTGGCGACCGTCGAGCAAGGTCCCGAGGGTCAGCATCGCTCCTGCTTCGCACAACACGCTCGTTCCAAGGGCGGCCGCGAGCGCGGACGCAAATGGGGTCTTTCCAGTTCCGGCAGTCCGGAAACAAGCGCCCCGGCGCGGGCGAGCTTCCACTCCAACTGCCCGTTACGCCACCGACCTTTTATCTCGTCGTTGCCGGGCAAATTAAAGAGGTTGAGTCCAGCACCATTCGCTCGATTAGATCATTGATTTCTTTGATTTTATCTTCGACGTTGTATGTTAATAAATGGTTTCGCCATGGGTAAATCAGTTTCCCTTTTCCCGAATCTGTTTCGCTATAGGCCGGAGTTATTTCGCTTTAAGCCGGGTTCCTCAATATATCGCCAGAAGTTTTTCTTGATTCGCCTAAGTGGTTGTTTTCTAAGTGGTTTGGAATTTATTTTGATTCACGCCGTGATTTCGGACGTCGCTGAGCGCTGAAAATCTTCAAAAAGGCTTCGCCATCTTCACGCCGAAGCACACCCACATTTGGCAATGCTCGTTCGAAGCCCAATCTCTCAATAGACATCCACAAAGACCTAGAATCTGTTCTATGACCGCCGACCCGGGCGTGGGCCCGGATTTCCGCGCTGGACATGAACCTATCCTGGAAGTCCCACACGTCACGAAGTTTAATCCTGCCAGCTGGTAACGCTTTCGCTTGCTTCAACAGACGAATGGTATCCCACCCCATTCCCAGATAAAAGCTCTCGTCTTTCATATTGGTTAGCAGGGTATCGCCATCGATTTGTGGTTCCCGCATCAGACAAATGCGCTCCAAAGAAACTTCTTGAATTGTATAAATCCTGTTGAAAAGCCTGCCTGACTTTTCTCGGTTGATAGAGACCTCGATCTCACCTCGCAATATTGCGGCAAGAACTTCGGCCCAAGGATGCCGAGATGGTCTTGATGACAGCACGATGTCCGTCACCGAACTTCCAATCCTGCCGTGGACCGCCCGATTTTCCAGCGCCTCTAGATCGAGCGGTGGTGCATCTATCCTTGCGCCAAGACGATCTCTGAGTCCTTTGTCAGGACACAGGATAGAGCCCATTTTGTACAACGACAGCATTTCGCTCACCGGGAGACCGAGTACAGCCACCTGATCGGTTACTGACGGCGGAAACGTGAAATAAAGCTCCTGCCGATCTCCCGAAGGATGCTGGAAATAGTGCTTGGTACGAGCCCCTGATATTGAGCTTTTTCTCAACTCGGTCGCCAGCAGTTTTCTGAGCGAATGAAAAGCTAGCGGAACTCCTAAAGTCAGGGGGTGGTCATTCTTGTTCCGCAGGTACCCCTTCGTTTCCCTGACCTTGTCAGCAACTTCCAAGAACTTGTTCGGCCAGCCAAGAACAGCGCCCGCTGCTTCGATCAGGGCATCCGAAGAAACGTTATAGTGTTCAGTTTTTGTGAGAACCTTCTCGTGAACACCGCCATTTTTCTCTAAATGCAGTAATTTTGCGAGTGTTACTATCAACGCAAAGATTTCGCCTTTCGAGAATGGCGCTAAGCAGTCCGCTAGGCGAAATTTCTTCGATCCTTCATAGGCCGGGTCGATAAGAGACAACAACGAAGTCAAGCGAAGCCTCCTCTCCAATTCGTACGATCTCCTGAG
Organism: Rhizobium sp. USDA 4016; assembly: GCF_056279705.1. Classification (NCBI taxonomy): domain Bacteria; kingdom Pseudomonadati; phylum Pseudomonadota; class Alphaproteobacteria; order Hyphomicrobiales; family Rhizobiaceae; genus Rhizobium; species Rhizobium sp. USDA 4016. The sequence goes on along the minus strand of NZ_JBWCCY010000004.1, from coordinate 1,537,978 downwards.
GATAGTCACGAAGATCAGCTCTGCAACGAGAGCAATAGAAAACCCCGACGGACACCTTCGATGTCAGCGGCGACGAACAACTGGGACAGTGTGTAAGCAAAGTCTCTCGATTCGATGGATCGAACGAAAAGCATCGCAATGCCCAAATAGCCCGTTGGTACCCGTTCTGCTTCAAGAACCGAGGAGAAACTCTTCGAAGGTTACTGAAATAGTTTGGTGAAACTGTAGTGCCAAAAAATTCCACTCGGCCGTCCGCCTTGCGATAAATCAACGGCTCAACTTCCTCGGGGCTGATACCGATCACTCTCGCGATCTGCCTCGCGTCGATTTTCTGTTTCGCGAAGGTGAAATGTGAACAGCTCAAGTTTACAGACACGCCCATAAACTTGTTGAGGATTTTCAGTCTGTAAAAGCCATTTTCCGCTACGCACCTGAATAGTAAATCCAGCAATCCTTCGCCGGGGAACGGGCTGAGTTTCAACGCGAAACTCAGCCCGTCCTCGTTTGCAAGCGGAAGACCCGTGGCGTCGTCGAAATCGGTGTCGGAGGGATCAACCTGGCGCAGCTGCCGGTTCGTGAGTCGAGACGTAGGGTTTCGGATCGCCTCTCTCATAAGAACCTCTACCTTCGTTGCGGAATTTCTGGATTTTCGGTTTTCCACCGCACACCGACACCAGTCGTTGAGGTCTCGGCGATCAGCACGATATTCAGATCGGAGTAGGCGCGATCCAACTTCCGCAACGTTGCAAGGTTCACGCCCGAAATCTCACCCAATTCCAGCCTGGCCACGAAATTTCGATTAATGCCAGCGTAACTGGCGACGCCGACTTGGGAGAGATTTACTAACGCTCGCGCAGCTCGATACTGGGCGCTTCTATGTGGGTCATCTGTGCTGGGTTTCCGAAGCCGCACCCCCGCCCCCAAGCCATTCTCTGCCTCGATAAATTCTACACCTTCGCGTTCCAGCGCTTTGCGTAGATCAATCGCGGCCTTCGACATGAGTTTGTATTTTCCTGCCTCCCAACCGCCAACCTCGCGCCTATCGAGACCGACCCATCCGGCCACAACTTCTTGCTCCTTACCAAGAAGGGCTCGCGAGGCACGGAGAAGGCTGGCGAAGACTTGCATAGACGGAAGAACGGCAATGGGGCGCAGAATGTCAACATTATGCGCTTACACCTCAAAATTCTCGCATATGACTCTTTTTCTTTGCTTATGCCTCACGAATCGTATTTCCTTGCGGTCACATCGAAGAGCAAATCGCGAATCGATGGGGTAATACTCAGGCAAATCCGGTCGATCAAACGACCGCTGTCTTCGCATCCCGCTCCAGACGCAAATCCTATTTCGGCGTGGACGCACGCCGAAAAACGAACCTCTGCGACTGCTAGACAATCAACCGCCGCGATCCACGGATTGCGTACCCAAGGAATGCCCAATGTTTGACAAATGGCTCGGTACACCCCCCGACGTGATAATTCCGCGACTGAAATCCCTCGTCGACGATCTTGAAAATCTCGCCGCCCCGCATCGCTTTCCAAACATTAAGGATGCTGTGATCATCCGAAATTGCATCCTTGCAAACCGCGCTGTGCCTTGTCTCATCGGCGAGATGAACGGGCACCCTTCCATCAAGGGCCCCGGAGTCACGAGCGAAATCTTCTATTTGGACCAGAAGCGAAAATTGGCGAGGACACTCAGCCGATGGTACCGCTTCGATGAAGGCCTTATCTGACCCCGACGTGGAGAACATCGATGGATACGGCCTTTAAAGACAACCTCGACGAATACATCGGCAAACTTCAACAGATATCGAGGCAGCTGCATGGTTCGCGGTCCGCGAGCACTTGGAGAAACAGGCGAGACGGCGCGGTAATCGCGATGAAATCCGCACGCGTTTTCCTTGCCTATTGTGCTTTGATCAGCTTCATTCGGCGAAATATTGATCTGATCTCTGAGCCCTTTTGCGTAGCGCTGGTTATCGTACCGGCTGGATGGCAGCTGAAAGATATCCAGGAAGCGGCGAAAATAATCTTCAAGTACGAGAAGGTTCGTTTTTGCATACATCCAGCTGCGAAGAGCAGGCGCGGTTGGGAAATCGACCCTGCCGAGCACCTTACAACAGATAAGTTGATCATCTTCGCCCACGAGAACAGCACCATCCACGAGGATTTCGAACTCGCGGCAACGGTCCGTGACCGCCTCCTCCTGTGTGACCCCGGCCACCTTCGGGCGCTTGGGCGACTTCGAGGCTGCGGCGATATCTCCGACGACAATATTGCGCTGATTGCCGAACAGCCTTCGGAGAGGATGGAGGCTATCTATCGGATTGGACAACCGGCCGAGCGGGCAGCTTTACGGCTCCTGAACGAAAGCAAGCAGCGTCCGACAACCGCCGAAACAAACCGGCTGGATATCTCCAAAGGTTTTGGGGCGGCCGGCATTTGGGCCCAAGAGCTAAAAAAGGACCTGCTAGACTGGCGAGATGGCAGGCTACATTGGTCTGATGTTGACAAGGGATGCCTCCTCTATGGCCCGCCTGGAACTGGAAAAACGAGGTTTGCGGCGGCCCTCGCGGCGGAATGCGACATGCATCTGGAAGCTACCAGCATTTCCAGGTGGCAGAGCAGCAAAGACGGTCATCTGGGCGATATGCTGAAGGCGATGTACCGATCCTTCGCAGCCGCCAGGGAAAATGCGCCCTGCCTACTGTTCTTGGATGAATTTGACTCCATTGGTGATCGCGCGAAATTCGATTCCCGACACGCAGACTACAGTACCCAAGTGGTCAACGCACTTTTGGAATGCCTCGATGGCATCGAGGGGCGCGAGGGCGTGGTTGTCGTCGGTGCGTGTAATCACCCTGAACGCATCGACCCCGCCCTTGTCAGGAGCGGGAGGCTGGAGAAACACGTCCACTTCCCTTTGCCGGATGCGCATGGTCGCGCCCAAATCCTCGCATTCCATCTTCCTTCGCTCGCGGAACATCCCTCTCTAAAGGAAATCGCGGCCAGGTTGCCGGGCAAAAGCGGAGCTGATTTAGAGCGCCTGTCGCGGGATGCGAGACGAATTGCGCGGCGGGAGCACCGGTCCGTAACAGTTGACGATCTCTGTGGGAAGATCGAACCGCTGCCTATTTTGAACGAGGGCTATCAGTTGCAAATCGCCATCCACGAAGCTGGTCACGCACTCGTTGCCCACGCGCTCAAGGTTGGAAACGTCGAACGAGTGGAGATTTTCGACAACGCCGAGAACTTCGCGACGGACATCGACGCTCACGGGGTGACAGTGATGCGATACCCGACGGTGCCCTTTCAAACCAGGTGGGAAATGATGAACCGGATCGCGTTCCATTTGGCTGGCGCGGCGGCGGAAGAGGTCTTCTACGGCGACCGGTCGACCACAGCGTCAGGGGCCAGCCAAAGCGATTTTGCGAGGGCAACGGAAATCGCTGTGGAAATGGTCACTAAATGGGGGTTCGGGAAATCGCCCTACTATCTCCCAGGCGCCGTAAACACGGGCAGTCCGGCTGAGCTTTGGCGCGATCATCGATTGAGAGATGAAGTCAACGAAATCCTTCAGACGGATACGGGCGGGCAAGAGATATGCTCAGCGGATTTCAGCACACGCTAGTGACATTCGCCGTCGAACTGGCCAAACAAACGCAAACGATTGCAAGGAGATCAGTTAGAAAAGCTTTGGCCAGGAGCACCGGCTACAGACGAGACGGAGATAAGGAAATGCTGAGCATCCTTTTTGTTCCCATTTCCTTGGCCGAACCGAGAGAAGCGTGCTCTCGCGCTGCCGTCACCCATGACGCTTTATGTGACCAGACGCGCCCGGCGAACAAAGCGTGACACCTTCAATGGCGTATTTCCCACGATGGTAAAGCGTCACGGCCCGTTCCTGTGTCTCTGAAACCTCGCTGACGACCAGTCTTCTGACAAATTTCGAATTAAACGGACAGCGGCGGATATCCCGGCGCGTCATCCCTACCCCTTTGGCTTTACAAAAGGAACGGTCGAATGCGAGCATGGATCGTCAGTGACATCCACTTCTCCCCTATGGATTCTCTGTGGGGTACTCCGCTTAAAGTGCCAGATGCGGATATCTGCATCTGCGCGGGTGACATTTCGGACGTTGTTTCAACGAGTATTGCTTACCTGCGCCGGAATATCGAACGGTATATGCCCATCATCTTGGTGCTGGGCAATCATGACTACTACAGCGCCAGCATCGATTTTGCGCTGGAAAGGGCACGTCGCCAAATCGAAGGCACCCGCATCCATCTTCTCGAAAATCAAAGCATCGATATTGCCGGTTGCCGTTTTGTCGGCGCTACCCTTTGGACGGATTTCGCTGTCTCGGTCGGCGGCGACGAGCACGTTCCACCTGAAGAGCGGAGGGTTAAAGCCTTCCGCCTTGTACCGTCACAGATGGCGGACTTCAATTGCATTTTTCGATCCGATGAACGTCGCCCAGGCGAAAACGGGCTGCTCACGGTTCACGAAATCCTTGAGCGCCACATCGCGAGCCGGTCGTATATCGATCAAGAACTCGAAAAGCCGTTCGACGGTCGCATGGTTGTTCTGACACATCATGCACCGCTCACAGAAAGCTTCGACTCCCGGTTCTACGGTCATATAACCAACGCGGCTTTCGGAAGTGATCTATCCGATCTCATCGCGCGGCGACGGCCGTCTATCTGGGTCCATGGTCATATTCATAGGGCCCGAGACTATTTGGCTGGCGACACTCGAATTATCTGCAATCCTCGTGGCTACGGAGGCGAGCGAGACATGAATGGATTTCGTCCTAGTCTTGTAATCGATCTGTAGAGGTCTTGACGAAAAAAAATCGCAGTCATGCCGGAAAGAGGATACGACTTCAAGTTAAGTTCCGGAAAGCGTCTTAAAGTGCTGCGGCCAGTGCCTCCATTCAGATTATGTGGCTGATGGCGAGGTTTTCTTCGCGTGAAGAGAGAAGGAGAATGAACTCAGAATGAAAGGCTGTCATCGATATCTGCGAAATACCGATCCCTACGATACTCGACATATGCCTGCTCGATACGCTCAACAATGTCGCTTATGAGTTGCTTTACACGAGAGACTTCCAGTGACGTGATTGAAACAACGTTGCCATCATTGTCACGTCCGTTGCGGTGCACGATATGGTGCCTCTTCTGAATGACTTCATCCATTTCAAGTTTGTTGCCATCGCTTGAATATAAATCGACACGCAAGACCGCTTTGTAGAATTTCGCAACTTTTTCCAGATCGTGGAAGGAGAAACGCTGGAGGAAGGCCTTGGTGGTTTTCTTCACATAATCCGGCTGCTTCGCGATCTCGATCAACTTTTCTTTGGTCTCGCGGAGGGCTTCGCTGCTGCCGATTAAGGCAATCAGTTTGGCATTATCATCGGAAATGAGGTTGATAAGCCTGTCGCTGAGATAGGCTTCCAAAATTGCCACATACTGCAGGTGGAGCATCTTCAGCAGTGCCGCTTTCGCAGCGCCGGAAATCGGCGCGTTAATATCAACTTCTGAGAGTTCCCGGACGGATTGCGAATAAACCTCGTACGGTTCATATGGCTCATACCCGGCCAGAAATTCATCGTAATCGTCGTGGTCGTACGTGTCATCGTGGAACTGGATTTGAAGATCAGGCATCCCGGCTGCGTAGACACCCTTCTGGCCAGCATTAGCAACAACGGAGAGAACGTATTCGGCCCCGCATTTCGAACAATCTAAAGTGGTTTCGGCGGTACCTACTCCTTCGGACATGGGGTCAGCGGTCCAGTCGAAGGTCGCGTCCTCAATGTAATCCTCGACCGGCTCGTCGCATTTGCGGCAACCGAAGTATACCTTCAGGCCGGGGTGCTGAAGTAATTGTTCTTTGATCTGAGACACTGGCGCACCGAGCAATTTGTCCTGAACTAGGAGGTCTGCAGTGGATACGATGCTTTATTGCCGGTTTGCAACCGTCTGACTTGTCTTCCCCAGAGCATGCCCTCAGGTCGATAGCTCATCCGACACCTCATGAGCGCGTCGCCATCACTCCTGCCGACGCCAGGCGGCGAAACATCGCATCAATACGCTGGGGCGGCAGCTTCGCGCCTTCGTTGAGCCACCAGGTCAGCACGGCCATATAGGCACCGACGACATAATGGACGACGAGTTCGCGCGGGATGGGGTCAGGAGAATTTTTGTCGGGGTTTGTGGCCAACTCATCGCGGACCAGATCAGAAAGTATCTGACGGATTGTGCCAAGTGCGACCGTGCCTCCCCGGCTGCCAGCCAGCGCCCGATATAGATCGACATGATCACGGGCGTGTTCGAACATAGCCAGACTGAAGCAGAAACTTTCTCTAGGTCCATCGCCTTTCACTGTGCAAGCGGCCGTATCGGCGAGTTGCCTGCGCAAGCGGTCCAGGCCGCTCTGTTTCAAGTCATCCTTGCCCGTGTAGTGGAGATAGAACGTCGAGCGACCGACGTTTGCTGTTTGGCAGATTTCCTCGACAGTGATTGGATCGTAGCCGTTTTCCAGGATCAAGGAAATCAGGGCCCGGTGCAGCGATGTCCGGGTGCGGGCGACGCGACGATCTATCGTATGCTTCGTTGTTTCCATCACTATTCCCGGGCAGATCGAGCAGATCGTCCAACATCGGACCTTCCCGACTGTTTGTTCGTTGACAGGAGTGAACATCATATCTGTTATCAGACACGCTGTTCAGTTTTGTTTCTGAAACAGACGGAGCCGTTTCCGAAGGACCCACGAAGATGGTTGACAGACCCGCCTACCCCGGCATGCCCCGCTGGGTAAAAATATCCGGGATTGTCGTCGGCGTGATAATCTTGCTGGCTGTCGTTTTGATGGTCTCCGGCGTTGGTGGTCCTCACGGGCCAGGCCGCCACCTCTCTCCCCCTGATACGGACAGCCAGAGACCACCCGCAGGTGATCAATGATGATCATGACTCCTGGCTTCCGCAAGATTGCTCTCGTCACGCATATCGTTTCCTCGGTCGGGTCGCTCGGAGCGGTCGCAGGCTTTCTTGCGCTCGCCCTCGTAGGGCTGACCAGTCAGGACGTTCAGGTGATGCGGAGCCCCTATCTCGCAATGGAAGTGATCGCGCGGTTCGTCGTGGTGCCTTTGGTTTTCGCCTCCTTGCTCACGGGGCTCGTCCAGGCACTGGGCACCACATGGGGGCTGTTCAGACACTACTGGGTCTTGGTGAAACTCCTGCTGACCCTCTTTACCCTGATCGTCTTGCTGCTGCAGATGGAGGGAATATCCTTCATGGCAACGGTGTCGACCGAGACAAGCTTGTTGAACACCGACCTTCTCGGCCTGAGGCGCTCACTCGTTATCCATGCTGCCGGTGGTCTCGTCGTACTGCTCGTAACGACAATGCTGTCGGTGTACAAACCGCACGGAATGACCCGATACGGGTGGCGCAAGCACCAGGAGCGGGAAGGCGGCCGAACGTAAGTTTTCGCGGAAAATGATTTAGCGGCCAGCTCTATTTGTGGTATTCTGCAACCGATATTCGCAACTGAGGAGGCTTGCATCCGCCCCTCAACGCTTGATCCCGACCGGATCGGACTGAAGGCATACGGCGTGGCCGTCCAATCATCCAGCTTCGTGTGTTCTTCGGAGTTAGTGAGTGGAGTCGCTCATGAGCGGTCGCCTATTGTTTGTAACCTTGCTCGCACTCGCAACAGCGGTTTGTCCGACGCGAGGGGAGACCAGGTCGGATTCTGCGTCCGGCGACGTAACCGTTCCGACAGTCTCTGCAACGACACCACGGAATGTGGTCACGGCAGCGCGACATCAACAAAAGGTAGGGCGATTTTTCATTGAGTTCCGTTCCCGCTATGCCCTCAGCTACGGCCACACTTACGTGATTTTTGGGCGTATGGGCAAGGCGGGCAACATCATTGATCGCGAAGTGGCCGGTCTGCATCCGGCTTCGAATAGTGTATTACCCTACATCCTGGGCCATTATATACCGGTGCCAGCCGAGACCGGGGAGAGCGACGGAGACCTGGATGACAGGTACAGGTCGGCTAGCTGGCGCGTTACGCTGAACGAACAGGAATACAGGGACGTTGTTGCGTACATACGCAAGCTGCAGGCCACTTCCCGTTTCTGGCAGGCGACAGTTAGTAACTGCAATGCCTTCGTCGGAAAAATAGCACGTTCCATGGGGTATAAGACGCCCGGCATCTGGCTCCGCCCGCAGCAGTACGTCGTCAAGTTACGAGAGATGAACGGGGGGCCGAATGCGGTCGGTTACACCGGGCCCCCGGGTTAGCGTTTTTCAGCCGACAGCTAAGACAGCTCAGGAGCCGTCGCCTGTAGAGCAGCGGCAATTCCTGGCGGCCACTGGCGTATTCAGCGAGCGACGCAGATGACCATGCCGAGCGCACGGCGATAGTCGGCGCGGACGCTGCTCTCCTTAGCTTAGAAACTCATCGCTGGAGCAAAAAAGCAACGCACTCTGTTTTCGCTGGGAAAAAGGCAGAGGTGATAAGCGCCATCCGGAGACTCTCTTGTTTCGGCCTGCGGGATGGAAAAGACGTGCTTGCGCGTGACCAGGCGATGATCGCCAGGCAGAAGCGTTACTATGTATCCGCCATCACCAGGACGCACAGTTTTCGACGGAATCCTTTGGCAATCGCCGCTCTTACCGTCACCGTTGCAGCAGAAGGGCTCATAGGTGAAGCCCGACGGCGCTTGATGAGCATGAGCGAGTGTAGCCACCACGATCATGATCCCCGCAAGTAGCATTCGCATGGCGTCCTCGCTTTCAGATTTGACGATAGCAGTGCATGGCGCAATCCAGGCCCCGACAAGGTCCGTTATTCCTTTCTGTCGAATGGATCAGCCAACGCCGAAGCCGGACGACTGATCGGATACTTGATGACCGAGACCTTCTCCGCGAGCTTAACGTCGCCGTTTTCCTTGAGCAGCGCACGAAAGCTCGGATGCATTCCGCCATCCTGATAGGCCAGCGGCGTGAAATCTTTGGCAGCCAGCTCCTGGTATTTCTTTTCGTCAGCAGATGATTTGGCTACGACCGCAGGATCAGATGGATCGACGCGCTCCGGACACGCGGCGAGCGGATCGTCGGGGTCGCCATCCTTGAATTCGGCGTCGAAGACGTACTTCGTGCCGCAGGCGGCAACCCGGGGCTCGCGTCGCCGAACCTCAAAAATATCGTAGCCTTCCTTGAGGTTCTTCCAGAAGGCAAAGTTCGGGTCATCACGATGCGCTGCCAGGTTCTGTGGTGTCATGCGAAATGGATAGGCTTGCACCTGGAACGCGCCCTGCCCGCCTTTCAGAGCCTTCTCGACGACAGCGTAGATTTCACCGACACCCTGGTCGGTCAGGGCAAAGCACCCTGATGACGAGCAAGCGCCATGCACCATCAGGGCCTCGCCGGAATAGCCAAGGGCAGCTTCCAGGCGGTTCGGATAGCCGAGGTTAAACGAGAGATAGAACTGTGATTTTGGATTCAGGCCGCCCGTCGAAACTCGGTAGAACCCCTCGGGTGCCTGTCGGTCGCCGGTCTTCATTTTCGGACCCAATTTGCCGGACCAGCGACACATTGGATAAGTCTTGAGCAACGCGTATTTACCGCTGCTGTCGACTTTCCAGACCTCCAATTCGCTTTCCATTTTGAAGATGCGGATGAGAACCGGACTTTCCGGCTTCATACCTTTTGCCCGCATACTAGCCAGCAGCTTCGGCGGAATGTCATGAGAAGCCTCGCCAAGACCATCGAGCGACTGCATGCAGCCGCTCAGGAGCACGGCGACCACGGCAAACGCCACCCAACGGAGCGATTGCCAGGCCCGGGCTATTTGATTCAAGAAATTCGGTAGTGACGATAAACCACTGCTGTGGCTTGCAAATAGAGACGTGCGAAAAGTCATGCCCTTCCCTTTGGTCTGGAATTTCTAACGAAGAAAACTCAGACGAAAGCGATAGGGGGACGTTGCTCGACAGGCTCCAGAATGCCTGTGATCACGACAGAAGCGGTAATGCCAAACAATATAACGGTGGGTCGGATATGAAGAGATTCAGGGGCCTGCGCCACGATGCCATCCGACCAACAGTGCGATCCTGAAAGAGATCGGCCGTCACCGCGATGGTGTCTCCCGGAAGTCGAAGTGGCGCTAATGGAAACCTGACCGGCATGATTATGATCAACCGGCGCGGCGATGCAGGGCGCGGCAAGCGACCCCAGCAGGATTATCGTCGCGATAAAGGCGTTGATCAGCAGGCGCATTTGCTCATTTGCACACAGGCCATCCGTGATTCATCGTCGCCATAATGGTGAAGTTCATCTTTTCGGTCAACGCGTCGGGCTCTACCTTTTGCTTTAGCCTATCACACTTGACCTTCCAACGATGGAAAGCCTCAGCCTGCGCGAGTTAAAAGAGGAGGTTCGTTTGTTCATTCAGCCCGTCGACTATCTCCTGTTTGCTTGGTTCATCCTTGCGGCACTCAGCACCGCGTACGTCGCGTGGGATCAGTTCCGCAACAATCCTGAGCCTGCCGTGATGAAATGGGGCTTCATCCTCGTCACCCTATACCTCGGTCCCGTCGGATTGCTGCTGTACGTGCTCGCCGACAAGGAACCCGCGCCCAATACGCACGAGGAATTCATTAAACCGCTATGGAAACAGGGCATCGGCAGCACGATTCATTGCGTGGCGGGGGACGCAACGGGGATCATCATCGCAGCGGTCATAACGGCGGTGCTCGGGTTGCCGATGTGGCTGGATATCATCATCGAGTACGTGGCCGGGTTCGCCCTCGGCCTTTTCATCTTTCAGGCGCTCTTCATGAAAAACATGATGGGTGGAAGCTATTGGGAGAATGTCCGCAAATCCTTCATGCCAGAATTCATCAGCATGAACGCGATGATGGCGGGTATGGCTCCCGTCATGGCCATTTTGATGATGGGCAGAGACATGAGGGCGATGTGGCCGGGCGAGATGCTATTCTGGGGCGTGATGGCGCTGGGAGTTGGTGTCGGCTTCGCGACGGCCTACCCGTTCAATGCCTGGTTGGTATCCAAAGGCTTGAAACACGGTCTCATGACGGATCGCGGTGACACTCCGGCAGAGGTCACAAAACCGCGTGGCAGCCCTGGACACACAGTTCATCACACGCGCTCTGAGGCGTCTGACCATGCAGCACATAACAAGGACGCTTCCCATCAGGCTGGGCAGTCTCCCGCCTTTGCTCCGACGAGAGCGCAGCTTGCTGCCGTGGCCTCATTCACGACACTCATGCTCGTCGCCGGTTTCGCCTACCCTTTCACCAAGGTGAACATGCAACTGAACGCCCATGACGTCGGTGGTGCCATCATGGCTCCGGGCATGATCATGACGTTCGACACGCCGGGCGACGCTATGTTGGATATGGCGGCAGTCGATCCACGTCGAATAAGCTTTGAGGCTGCCGCCGGGTCCCCCGGTGCAAGGCCCCTGGAACCTCGCCTTGAAGACGGCGTCAAAGTGTTCGATCTGACGGCGGCCGTCATTCGTTGGCCGATCCTGGCGGGCGAGACAGTGGAAGCCTACGCCTATAATAACCAAGTGCCCGGTCCGACGTTGCGGGTTACCGAGGGCGACCGGGTTCGGATCAATGTCACCAACAACCTGCCGGAAAGCACCACCGTCCATTGGCACGGCTTGATCTTGCCGAACGAGATGGACGGCCCCGCCGAGGTTACGCAGAAGCCCATCGAGCCGGGCGAAAGCTATAGCTACGAATACACCGTCGGCCAGAGCGGGACCTATTTCTACCACACGCATGATCACGTCGACCGACAGCAGTCGCTTGGGCTCTACGGTGCCCTGATCATTGATCCGAAGAACCCGACCGACGAAATTCCGGCCGACCTCGAATATACGCTGCAGCTACAAGAGTGGCTGAAACGTGAATGGCTCACCTATCCGGCAATGCCAATGGAAGGCGCATTGCCGAACTTCTTCACCATCAACGGGAAATCCTATCCGGCGACCGACACGATCAAGATGAAGGTTGGTCAGACCTTGAAGGTGCGCTTCGTCGGGTCCCATACGACGGCTATCCACCCGATGCACATTCACGGCGGACCATTCGAGGTAGCCGCAGTCGACGGAGCGACGCTGCAGCAAAGTGCCCGCTATCTTGCCGATACGGTCAACGTCGGACCTGGGCAACGATACGATGTCCTGTGGAGAGCCCAGCGGCCAGGGAAATGGCTCGTTCACTGCCACATCTCCCACCATACGACGAACAATAACGTCGAGGTTCAAGGCGGCGGGGGCCTTATGCTGGTGATTGACGTTGGGGCATGAGGGCATCTGGGTGCCGCTGCAGCGGATATTTGCGACGGAATTTTACGAAAAGTTTAGGCTAATTTATCGATCCAAGACTGCCGGTTTTGATCTGAAAAAAGAAAGCTAAGGTTGCACCAACACGTCTCTGAGCGTGTCCCAATCTTTTCAGAGACAGTCACGGATCGTCACAATGAATACATTCTGCATATTTCCAATCAGCGGGAAGACTCTCGTCTCATACAACAGAAAAGGAGCAATCCAGGGCGGTTGGCCCTGATGTCCTCCGATCATTGGCGATCCTGCTTGTTATGCTCGTTCATCTCCCCGTCGAGGCAACACCATCCTTACTGGTCGGCGTTCGTACCTATGCATGGCTAGGGGTCGACATTTTCTTTGTTCTGAGCGGGTTTCTGATCGGAACCCAACTCTTTAAAGAAGTCTCGCGAACGGGAAGCGTGGGTCTGAAATCCTTCTATCTCCGCCGCGCGTTCCGTATTTTCCCGGCGTTTTTTGTTGTTCTCGGTCTCTATGCAATCTTCCCGGTGCTTCGAGATGCTCCGACGATGCAATCGATCTGGAGCTTTGCGGCCTTCACTGTGAATTTCGACTTCGACCCGCGCGTAGGCCGAGCCTTTACACAGGCTTGGTCGCTTTGTGTGGAGGAGCACTTCTATCTGGTTTTGCCGCTACTCGTCTTGTTCTTGCATCGTCGTATAAGCACGGGTTGCACGCTTCTCATCGCTGCAGCAATGGTGATTGCGGGAATGATCCTTCGATACGCGATTTGGGAAAGCCAAGTCGGCGTCCTCGTTGATGCCAACAAGCTGAGGGATGCCTTCGCGGTCTATCTCAGGGACGTATACTACCCGACATACACCCGCCTAGATGGCCTGATGTTCGGTGTGATCCTTGCTGCTGCGCGGTTTTTCAAGCCGGAACTCTGCAAGCGTTACGCGCCTCCGCGTATTGCCCTGCCGGTGGGCGTCGCTCTCGTCGTGGCCGCTCTCGTGCTGTCTTCGATTCGAGGGCCACTTGAAGGAACCAATCTCTTTCTCGTGTTTCAGGCGCAGCTTGGTTCGGTGGCAGGATTCCCGCTCATTTCCAACGGTATCGCTTTCATTCTTGGCGCTATGCTCGACCTAGAGCAGGTCATGAGACGGTGGCCGATTCCGGGTGCTGCGGTCATCGCCACCCTGTCGTACAGCCTTTATCTGACCCACAAGTCGGCCTTCCATGTCGACAGGCTTATCTTTGGGGAAGAGAACCTCCAGGGCGGCATCGGCTTCGTGGTCTATCTGGCGACGAGCTTTGTGACAGCAACCGTACTCTGGTTTTGCGTAGAGAGGACCTTCCTCCTTCTGCGGGAACGTGTTCTCTCCTCCAGCCGCTGATGCGCGATAACGAGCTTGGGCTTTAACCGCCGGAGCTGGTTATCTTGGCGGAAATCCTAATATCGGCGACAAAATCGTCAGTGGCGAAGACCGGGAGAGTTTCTGTCGCAAAGCCGAGTCGCAAAAGTCGGAGTTCTGCGACCGACTCTTGCGACGGTAGGCATTCCTAATTTTGGTCAGGGGCTGGGATTAAATTTACCCCTGGGTACACTTAAGTGGTTCGATCCGGACAAAGGATTTGGCTTCATCGAGCCGGATGACGGATCGACCGACACTGTCGTCCACATTTCAGCCGTTCAACGTTCGGATCTGCAGGAGGGCCAAAAGGTCAGCTACGACGTCGTCCAGGATCAGCGAACGGGGAAATCGTCCGCTGAGAACCTAAAAGTCCTTTAAGGTGTAGAATGCGGCGGCGGCTGGTGATTTCAACAGCAGCCGCCGTTTCAAGGGAGGCAGACACGTCAGGAAAAAAGAAGCGTTTCCGGTCCAATGTCGCTCTCGTTCGCGAGCATCGCTTGCGGCCGAAACGAGGTGTTCGGCGCGGCGTGCTCGTCAAGGCAAATCGCCAGATCGCACTGCTTGCTTCACTGGCGGCTCTGCTCTTCCTCTGTGCCGTCGCGTTGGAAACGCTCATCCTTGATTAAGACGAGCGCACGCTCATGAAAACTTCGGCCTTCCCGTCCTTCGCCAGACTGTAGACGTCGTACGACGCTTGCGGATCGTTTCCCATTCCAAGTGACCCTGCTGGCATCCCTGGCACCGCCAAGCCCGCAATATCCGGCCGCTTGTTCATAACCGTTTCAACCGCCTCCAATGGAACGTGTCCCTCGAAGAAATAAGGGCCGGAGACAGCAGTATGGCAGCCCTGCATCTCCGCAGGGATTCTGTATTTTGCCTTGATAGCTGCCAGGTCATCGGCATGCTTCGCCGTGACAGTAAAGCCCGCGTTGGTCATTGCGTTCGCCCAGGCCTCGCAGCAGCCGCAATTCGGGTCCTTATAAACGGTCATGTTTTCACCGGCCGCCCGCGCTGGCCCAATCCACGAAATCGATCCAGCGGCAACGACGGACCAAAGGAACTCTCTTCTTTTCATTTTGATTGTCCTTTCGGATGACGTCCGGAGACGGGAGCAGAGTCGAGGCGACCATCGTGCCGGACATGTCAGAATTGCATTATCGGAGTCGAGTCTGTGATCGGTCAAACCACATTTCGGAGAGCGCTTGCCCCGCCTACGGGACAAGCATCCGGCTCAGCGAAAGAACACGTATTTTACGAGCGCTGCGATCACCAGAACGATGACGACAGCACCAATAAGCGCCGCGAGGCCCATTCCCCACATCATTCCGCTGGCCATCATGTCATTCATCATGGCATCTCCTCTCATTCGGCCGCTTCGCTCAGTTCGTCCGAGCCAGGCTTAACGGCGAGCGGAACCTTTGCGCTGTCGGGCAGCCGCCAGCCCTTTACCAGCCCATAGATCGCCGGGATAACCACCAGGGTGAGGAGCGTCGAAGAAATCATGCCGCCGATCATCGGCACTGCGATCCGCTGCATGATTTCCGATCCGGTGCCAGTGCTCCAGAGGATGGGCACAAGCCCCGCCATGATGGCCACAACCGTCATCATCTTCGGCCGGACGCGTTCGACCGCCCCGACCATGATCGCCTGATGAAGATCGGCTCTCGTGAAGTGCCGCCCTTCCGTCGCGCAAATGGAGCGTCGCTCCTTCAAGGCCTGGTCGAGATAGATCAGCATGATCACGCCCGTCTCCGCCGCCACCCCGGCAAGCGCGATAAATCCGACCGCGACGGCGACTGACGCGTTGAAGCCGAGCCACCACATGAGCCAGATGCCGCCAACCAGTGCGAATGGCAGGGACAGCATGACGATCATCGTCTCTGTCAGCGCCTTGAAGTTCAGGTAGAGCAGCAGGAAGATCAGCGCCAAGGTCAGCGGCACGACGATCATCAGGCGTGCCTTTGCGCGTTCGAGATACTCGAACTGGCCGCTCCAGGCGACAGAATAGCCTGCTGGCATTTTCAGGCTTTTTGCGACGGCCTCCTGCGCTTCCGCCACGTAGCCGCCCAAGTCTCGATTGGCGATATCAACGAAGATGTAAACGGCTAGCTGACCGTTCTCTGTCCGGATTGTCGTCGCCCCGCGCGTCAGTTTCACATCAGCTACTTCGCCGAGCGGGACGGTACCGCCGCCTGGCAGCGATATCTGGACGTCCCTAGCAATAGCTTGCGGGTCACTTCGGGAGGCTCGTGGATAGCGAATGGCCACTCCGTAGCGCTCCCGTCCCTCCACCGTCGAGGTGACGACTTCAGAGCCGAGCGCCATGCTGATGACGTCCTGAATATCGTTGACCGTCAGACCGTATCGGCCGAGGGCGATCCGATCTGGAACGATGTCGAGATAGTAGCCGCCAATAACCCGTTCAGCGTAGGCGCTCGATGTTCCGGGGATAGTTTTCAGCACGCTTTCGATCTGGCGGGCGACCTTTTCCATCTCGCCAAGATCGGTGCCGTAGACTTTGACCCCCACGGGCGTTCTGATGCCGGTCGACAGCATGTCGATGCGGGCGCGGATCGGCATCGTCCAGGCATTGGAGACACCCGGAAACTGCAGGGCCGCGTCCATCTCCTGCTTCAGGCTGTCCGTCGTCACCCCAGGTCGCCACTGCGATTTTGGCTTCAGTGTAATGATCGTCTCGAACATTTCTGTCGGCGCTGGGTCGGTGGCCGTCAGTGCCCTGCCCGCCTTGCCAAACACGCTCTCGACCTCCGGGAACGATTTGATGATGCGATCCTGCGTTTGCATCAGTTCGGCCGCCTTGGTCACGGAAATGCCAGGCAACGTGGTCGGCATATACATCAGCGTGCCCTCGTCGAGGTTGGGCATGAATTCGCTGCCGATATGCTGCATCGGCCATGCGGTTGCCGCCAGGATCGCGACGGCGGCCAGGATAGTCAGCGTCTTGACCTTGAGGACTCCCGCGATCACCGGCCGGTAAATCCAGATCAAAAAGCGGTTCAGCGGATTCTTATGCTCGGGCACGATGCGGCCGCGCACGAAGAGGATCATCAAGGCGGGAACAAGCGTGACTGAGAGGAATGCTGCCGCCGCCATGGCGAACGTCTTGGTGAAGGCGAGTGGCCCGAACAGCCGCCCTTCCTGCGATTCCAACGTGAAGATCGGCAGGAACGACACTGTGATGATCAGCAGGCTGTAGAACAGCGCTGGTCCGACTTCGCTGGCGGCGTCGACCAGTATCTTGATCCTTGGCTTGTCCGGTGGTGCGCGTTCGAGATGCTTGTGAGCGTTCTCGATCATGACGATGGCCGCATCGATCATCGCGCCGATGGCAATGGCAATTCCGCCAAGACTCATGATGTTCGCGCCAATGCCGATAATCTTCATGGCGACGAAGGCGATGAGGATGCCGACTGGCAGCATGATGATTGCCACCAGAGCGCTGCGAACATGCAGAAGGAAGGCAACCGTTACCAGCGCGACGACGATGGACTCCTCGATCAAGGTGCCCTTCAGCGTCTCGATGGCGGACTCGATCAATGTCGACCGGTCGTAGACCGGCACGATCTCCGCTCCCGCCGGAAGGCTGCTTTGTACCGAAGTCAAACTCTTCTTGGCGTTATCGATCACGGTCAGGGCGTTGGCTCCGAACCGCTGCAGGACGATGCCGCTTGCGACTTCGCCTTCGCCGTTCAGCTCGGTAATTCCCCT
Organism: Rhizobium sp. USDA 4016; assembly: GCF_056279705.1. Classification (NCBI taxonomy): domain Bacteria; kingdom Pseudomonadati; phylum Pseudomonadota; class Alphaproteobacteria; order Hyphomicrobiales; family Rhizobiaceae; genus Rhizobium; species Rhizobium sp. USDA 4016. The sequence goes on along the minus strand of NZ_JBWCCY010000004.1, from coordinate 1,520,499 downwards.
TCGTTCATCAGGAACGAGTTCCACCTTGGCGACGTCGCCCAGCCTGAGCGGCGTGCCGCCCCGCGTCTTGAGCACGGTATTCTCAATGTCGCTGATGCCCTTGAGATAGCCGCGTCCGCGCACCATGAACTCGAATTCGGAAAGCTCGATGGTTCGGCCGCCGACATCCGTGTTGCTGGCCCGGACCGCATTGGAAATGTCGTTAAGCGATATACCCTGAGCCTTCAGCCGAGAGGGATCAACGACGATGGAATACTGCTTCACGAAGCCGCCGACGCTGGCCACTTCGGCGACCCCCTCTGACTTGGAGACGCCGAAACGCACGACCCAGTCCTGCAGAGAGCGGAGTTCCGCAAGCGTGAGGTTCTTGGCAACGACAGCGTATTGGTAGACCCAGCCGACGCCCGTGGCGTCTGGGCCGAGCGTCGGCGTCACACCTTGAGGCAGGCGGCTCGACGCCGCGTTCAGATATTCCAGCACCCGGCTTCGCGCCCAGTAGGGATCGGTGCCGTCGTCGAAGATCACGTAGACGAAGGAGACGCCGAAGAAGGAGAAGCCGCGAACGACCTTGGACTTCGGGACCGTCAGCATCGACGTCGTCAGCGGATAGGTGACCTGATCCTCGACCACCTGCGGGGCCTGGCCGGGATACTCGGTGTAGACGATAACCTGGATGTCGGAGAGATCGGGAATGGCGTCGAGCGGCAGAGACCGCAGGGCATAGATGCCGCCCGCGACGGCAAGCGCCGCGCCGACGAAGATCAGAACGAGATTGTGAGCGGACCAGGAGATGACGCGGGAGATCATGGCTTCACCTCATCTGTCGCCATGCCGCTGAGGGCCGAGTTGAGATTGCTTTCGGCGTCGAGAAGGAAGTTCGCCGCCACCACCACCTGATCGCCTGCTGCGATGCCTTTGGTGATCTCGGTCTGCTCTTCACCGCGCATGCCCAGAGACACATCCTTTGGCTCGAACTTGCCGTCACCTTTGTCTATGAAGACGATCTGCCGGTCACCGGTATCGATGACCGCACTGTTGGGCACGGCAACGACTGGCGTCTGTACGCCAGCTTCGATCTCGACGTCGGCATACATGTTGGCCATCAGAATACCGTCCGGATTTGGAAGCTCGATCCTGACCTTCGTGGTCCGGGTCTCCTGCTGGATTTCTGGATAGATGAGATCGACGGTTCCTTCGAAGGTCCTGCCCGGCAGGCTCCGAACCGTCACGGCAACCGGGCCTCCTTTTTGAATGGAAGCCAGATCGAACTCCGGGACGTCGGCGATGACCCAGACATGCGATGTGTCCGCAATCCGAAACAACGGATCACCCGGTTTCGCCATCATTCCGGTCGTCGCCATGCGTTCAAGGATGACGCCATTACGAGGGGAAACATATTCGATGCTTGTTGGCACCTGATGCTTTTCGGCAATGCTCCGGATCACTTCGTCCGGTACACCCAGGTTCTTCAGTCGAAGCGCCGAACCGGCATCGCTGTTGCGGAGATCACCCTTTCCCGCAGCAAATTCAGCTCCGGCGGTGGCGATCTCCTTGGAATAGAAGTTGAAGAGGTTCTGTCCCTTGCCGATGCGGTCACCAGTTGTCACATTTGCCACGTCATCGATGAAAGCATCGGTGCGCATGGAGATGACGCTGATGAGCCGCTCGTCCAGGGCGACCGTTCCGGGCACCCGGATTTTTCGCGAGATGCTCGCCAGTTCGGCGGCAGCGGTTTTGACTCCGGTGCGTTGCAGCTTGCCGAGTGAGACCTTAACCGTCGACGCGTCGGCCTGGTCTCCTTCAAAGACCGGGATGTAGTCCATCCCCATGGAATCCTTCTTCGGCACCTTGGAAGTGTCCGGAAGGCCCATCGGATTGCGGTAATAAATGACCTTGCGTTCCGTCGCAGCCGATCCTGACGCCGACGTTTTCGGCTGGTCGGAGGTTTCGGCCGTTTTGATGCCTGAGGCCGTAAAGCTGATGTCTTCACTTTCGCGAACGGACACGAAATCGCGCCCGTCCGACGTTTTCTTAGGCTTGGCAGAATATTCGGGCAGCCCGTCCGGATGGCGGTAATAAATAACGGCCCCGGTCGGTTCAGGCTTGCTCGGCTGCGCTTCAGCGACAGCCATGTCTAAAAGCATGTGGAGTTGCTGCTGGCCTACTCCCTGGGCACCAGCCAGGTACGCTCCCCCGCCGACGACGGCGAGGGAGGTAACGGCGGCCAGCCATGTTGCGGTCTTCACGGGGTGGCCTTGACGACGACTTCACCGCTCACGGTTTCGCCTTCGCCCTGAACTTTCGCCCCAAGCTGAAAACGCCACCCGCCTTCCATGCTCAGATTGGTCTTGAACTTATAGGTCCCCGCCTGTTCCGAGGGCAGTTCCTGGACCGGCGTTGTCATCGTCTCCATTCCCTCAGGAGCCATGTCCATCCGGGTGGTGAAAATAACCGCGTCAGATACGGGCTGCCCGTTTCGTTTATCAACGAGACGAACAGAGACTTCGGCATCTGGCCCCTGTTTCACCTCTGCAGACACGAGCTGAAACTCGTAGTCTTGAGGGCTGGCATAAGAAAACGTCGATGAGGCTGACAAAATGACAATCGCAGCGAGACTTCCACGCGCAAAGTTCCTTGTGGTTTTCATAGTTCACATCTCTATAGGCGGGCCACGGCCTCGCCAGGAAACAAGTAGCCGCACTCGCGCTCACGCAAGCAGCGACGGTCAAAAGAGGATGAGAACTAGACGCGTGGTGGTCGTGCCGGAGGCTCCACCACGGCAGATGCCAAACTCGCGTCATGACCAACTAGGAAAGATGGCGCACCTGGATAAGAAACCGATAGGCTGGTGGCGTCTGAGGCTTGCACAAGAAGCATAGACGCGCAAATGAGCGCCAACGGGCAGTTCTTCGAGCAGTCAACTGGCGGCTGCTTCTCGTCCGGACAGCAAGGCATCTCCTCGGTGATGGAAGCGGTATCCGCAGACGCCATCTGCATGTCCATGCCCGCCATCGCGGCAGGTCCTGACGAGGCCATCGCGCTTTCCGCCATGCCCATACTCACCGGGCCAAGAATGACTCCGAGCATTGCAAGGACGCAAAGCAGGCGTTGAATGGCGGCGACGAACTTCATCTGCCTATACTCGCATGCCACCTTGGCCGAAGAAAGCGGGCTCACGAAAATTTGTGCTATTTCCGATATCCGCGAAGCTCATTGTATTCGGCAATCTGCTCTGCCGTCAGGATCGCTGCTACCTCCAGATGCGCTGAAAGATGAATCATTCGCAGGCGTGAGCGGCTTTCCTCAGCGTTATCGATCAGGGCCGGTAGTTGGCTTTCCGCAACTGACCTGTCCTTGAAGACGGCATCAAGCTCGCGCTCGGCTGCCACGAACGTCTGCCCTTCCTGTATCGCGCGACGTTGCATGTCATCGAAAATCGACTGAACGCGCCCCACCTGTTCCTCCGTCAGCCCAATCTCATCTTTCATCGAAAGCAGATGTGATGGGCCTGGATATCCATTCAGCTCCGCCGGTTTCGCAAGGCCCCAACCGCCGCCACGCATCAGCTCGGCGATGTCAACTTCGGAAAGGGATTTGATCTGCCTTCCAGTTTCTTCGATGTATGGCGATATCGTGTGGTTCTGGTGCTGTTCAGCCGCGAACGTGGGATTGGAAAGAAGAACGACGGCGATAGTCGAAACAAACCTCATGGGGGTTCCTCAGTTTGGATGCCCTCCACTCTTGCCCGCTTTCGCTGACTGCGACATGATCGCCATCATGTCCAATCCATTTACCGACCAATTTCTTCGACTGTCGACGGGTAAAGGAGACTTTGCCGCCGGTCAGCGCATCTTCAATCAAGGTGACGGGATCACACGATTGTATCTGGTGCGGGCCGGTGCAATCCATCTTGTTCGATATCAAGCTGATGGAAACGTCGCGGTGCTGCAGCGTGCTTCGCCAGGAATGGTCCTCGCAGAAGCTTCCGTGTTCTCGTCCCGGTATCATTGTGATGCCGTCGCCGTAACGAACTCGGAGGCGCTGATCATTCCCGTCAGTTCATCAGAAGGCTCCTGCGGAGTGATCACGTATTCGCAGAAACCTGGGCTTCTTATCTGTCACATCAGCTGCAGCAGGCACGAAAGCGTGCGGAGATCACCAGCCTCAAAACTGTGGCGGCACGTCTAAGCGCATGGCTTGCGTGGAATGATGGGTTGCTACCATCAAAGGGCGAATGGAAAAACCTCGCTGATGAGATCGGAGTCTCGCCGGAAGCGCTCTATCGAGAGCTGGCAAAACGCGGCAAATCTTTTTCGCCTGCGGGTTCTTGACCTTCCCATGGTGGGAAGCCCCACATGTGAATGGTCGCAAATTACGGAGACCACCATGTACGAGTTCGACATTCAGAATATGACCTGTGGCCATTGCGCGAGCACAGTCGAAAAAGCAATCAAAGCAGCCGACCCGGAAGCGTCCGCTACCATTGATCTTACGGCCAGGACTGCCAGCGTGCAGAGCAAGCTCGAACCGGCGGCCATCAACGCTGCCATCGAAAAAGCGGGCTATCCGTCTAGCTTCAAGCACATTTGATTTCCGTAGCGGGCCGCCAAGTTAAACAGGCGTCCCCATCCGCTTACTGTCACCGGGGCAACTCATAGGTCTGCGGCGACCGTCGATATGCCTCTTCACAACGCGGCGAACAAAACCACGGCCCCTGCGGGGCGGCCCGCCTATAGGCTGAGTACGGTGCATGCATCTTACACACCGGATCGATCCAGGCCGGATCAGCCAACGGAGCAAGCTCGATTTCATAGAGAGGGACTTGCCCGGCTACCGATCTAAGCGCCACCATTCCGAGGTCTCGCACCAGGATGCCTCTGGCGATAGCCGCCTCGGCAACGGGTTGAGTGGCAAGTAATTGACCAGGCGATGCGAGCGCGGCTATCCGTGCTGCAATGTTGACAGTCGTGCCAAAGAGATCGCCTGCCCTGCGGATGACCGGCCCATGGTTCAGCCCCGCCCGAGTGAGGGGTAGCCGCGACTCTTTGCGGCATGCCTGCAACAACGTTCCGAGTACCTGGATCGCTGTATCGGGCTCAGGAAACGAGAGCATTGCCTCATCGCCGATCCATTTGATCGGGGGCTCATAGCCGCTGAGGGCGTCGCGGACCATGCTCTCGAATACCTCAAGCACATCAAGCGCGGCCGCATCTCCATAAACGTCCGCAATAGCGCTGAATCCCGCGATATCTATGAACGCAACGGTGGCCGGTGCTTTATCCAAATTCTCTCGCTGCCTCACATCGCTCTCCATGGCCCGAAGATTTGATCCCTAGCAACACCGCATTCTCGCTTGCGTCGGCTTCCTAAGCAACTTCGGAAATTCATTGCCAACAAGAGCCCTTGACCTTCCCATCATGGGAAGGATTACTTATGTATGCAGCTCAATAAGGGACCCTCCCATGACTGCCATATCACAGATCGAAAAATCGCTGCCCATTCCGACCGAGTTCGGGATCGAAGGAATGTCCTGTGCGTCGTGCGTCGTCCGGGTCGAGAAAGCCATCAAATCTGTTCCCGGCGTCGAGACCGCGTCTGTCAATCTCGCGACAGAACGGGCGACGGTAACGTTCAAGGATGCGGTCGATACTGTCGCTGTCTTGCAGGCCATCGAGGACGCGGGATACGAAGCGAAAGTCGAAACTCAGGAATTTCTCGTCGAGGGTATGACCTGCGCGTCTTGCGTCTCGCGCGTCGAGCGTGCCCTCAAGGCGGTTCCAGGCGTTACGGAAGCCACCGTCAATCTTGCGACGGAGAAGGCGACAATCCGTTATGTCGCAGGCGCAACGACCTCAGCGGCTCTCTCCGCAGCCATCCGCAATGCGGGTTATGAGACCAAAACCACTGTCAATGTTGCCACTGAGGATCAAGAAGACAGGCGCGACGTTGAAATTCGGTCGCTTGCTCGACAGCTTCTTCTCTCCGCCGTTCTGACTTTGCCCCTTTTCGTAATGGAGATGGGATCGCACTTCATTCCCGGGGTCCATGAATTCATCATGGATACCATCGGAATGCACGAGAGCCTGTATGCTCAGTTCGCGCTGGCAACCATTGTCCTCTTTGGACCGGGGTTTCGATTCTTCCGGAAAGGTGTGCCAAACCTACTGCGTTGGACACCTGATATGAATTCGCTCGTGGTTCTCGGGACAACGGCGGCGTGGGCCTATTCGGTCGTCGCCACGTTTCTTCCGAGCGCCCTGCCCGCCGGTACCGTCAACGTCTATTATGAAGCAGCGGCCGTCATTATCACGCTGATCCTCCTGGGTCGGTACCTTGAGGCTCGGGCGAAAGGCAAAACCAGCCAGGCAATTAAGAGGTTGCTCGGTCTTCAGGCCAAGACAGCCTTTGTTGATCACGGCGGCGAGTTTGTCGAAATCCAGATCAACGATGTGGTTGTCGGCGACGTCATTCGAATTCGTCCGGGCGAAAAAGTGCCGGTTGACGGCACCGTGGTATCTGGTGAATCCTACGTCGACGAAGCGATGATCACTGGGGAACCCATACCAGTCCTGAAGTCCGTCGACAGCGAAGTCGTCGGCGGCACCATCAACAAGAACGGTTCCTTTACATTTCGCGCAACGAAAGTTGGAAGCGACACCCTGCTCGCGCAGATCATCAAGATGGTGGAAGCCGCGCAGGGTTCTAAACTGCCGATCCAGGCGTTAGTCGACAAGGTCACCAGCTGGTTTGTACCTGCTGTTATCGCTGCGGCTCTCCTAACGTTCACCGCGTGGATGCTCCTCGGTCCGTCACCGGCCCTGAGTTTTGCGCTGGTCAACGCTGTTGCCGTCTTGATCATCGCTTGCCCTTGCGCAATGGGCCTGGCAACTCCGACTTCAATCATGGTCGGTACCGGCCGCGCCGCCGAACTGGGCATACTGTTCCGCAAAGGTGAAGCTCTGCAGAGCCTGCGTGATACCAAGATCATTGCGGTGGACAAGACAGGCACCCTCACGAAAGGCAAACCGGAACTGACCGACTTTCAGGTTTCGCCCGGGTTTTCTCATGACGAGGTATTGACTTGGGTGGCCAGCCTCGAAGCGCTGTCGGAACATCCCATCGCGGAGGCAATTGTTGCCGCTGCAAAGGCTAAAGGTCTGCCAACATTGGATGTCACGGGTTTTGAAGCTGCGCCCGGATTTGGCGTGAGCGGACAGGTGGCCGGGCAGAAGGTTTTGATAGGTGCTGACCGGGCGCTCGCTCGGGCGGGCATCGGCGTGACGGAGTTTGCGACAATTTCCGGTGATCTCGCCGGAAAGGGCAAATCGCCTTTATATGCGGCGGTTGATGGGCAGCTTGCTGCGGTCATTGCAGTGTCCGATCCGATCAAGGAGACCACGCCTGCTGCCATCAAGGCCCTGCACGCCCAAGGTCTGAAAGTAGCGATGATTACCGGTGACAATCGCCGAACAGCCGAAGCAATCGCGTCGCAGCTGGGCATCGACCACGTTGTTGCCGAAGTGCTTCCCGACGGAAAGGTCGAAGCTGTGAAGCAGCTCCGTAAGGGCGGCGAGAAGGTCGCCTTCATCGGCGATGGCATCAACGATGCCCCTGCTCTCTCCGAGGCCGATGTCGGCCTGGCGGTTGGAACAGGTACCGATATCGCAATCGAAAGTGCGGATGTCGTGGTGATGTCCGGAGACCTTACAGGCGTCGCGCGAGCTATCGAGTTGAGCCGAGCGACCATGCAGAACATCAAGCAGAACCTGTTCTGGGCGTTCGCCTACAACGTCAGTCTCGTGCCAGTGGCCGCAGGTATCCTGTATCCGGTGAACGGCACCCTTCTGTCGCCCGTGCTCGCCGCAGCTGCGATGGCGATGTCCAGCGTTTTCGTTCTAGGGAATGCGCTGCGGCTGCGCTCGATCAGTCCATAACGCTGAAGTGGCCGCTCAGGTCCTTTGGGCGGCCACACTGTTCAAGGAGTAAAGCAATGAATATCGGACAAGCAGCGAAAACCAGCGGCGTATCAGCGAAGATGATCCGGTACTATGAACAGATCAAACTGATCCGCCCGGCGCACCGGACCGAGTCCAGCTACCGAACCTATAGCGAGAATGACATCCACACCTTGAAGTTCATTCGCCGCGCCCGCGACCTCGGCTTCTCGGTAGAGCAGATGAAAACGCTGCTTGCCTTGTGGCGCGATAAGTCCAGGTCGAGTGCAGATGTGAAAGCCATAGCCCTGGAGCACGTCGCCGAGCTAGAGAGAAAGGCAGCCGCTATCCAAGCGATGAGCAGGACGCTGAAGCATCTTGCTCATCATTGCCACGGCGATGAGCGGCCAGACTGCCCAATCATTGAAGAGATTGCCAAGGCTCATGATGATGATTTGCCCGCAATCGGGGCCAAGTTCGGCGTGCAGGCTCTCTGACAACTCGCCCGACAACGGGAGCGGCTCGCCTCCAACAGCATACCTCGTCAGGCTGCCAAACGGCTCCGGCAAAAGGCAACTGTTAGCCTTCTCGCCGAGAAAAAATGGACGCCGTCTTCGACGCTGAGTGGGACTCAGTGTCCCATGCGGTACCGAGCGTGACAGGTCGTACATGTCTGCAGCATTAGGTGAAAGGCATGCTCTGCAGGCATCGACACCAGGGCCCCGCTCGATGCATGAGTGCCTAAAGGACCGCCGCCCATGGGTTCTCCCGGCTTCATGCGCATCTTGTCTGTCATCGCGACAGGATTTTCTTGGGCCGCGACGTCAAGCGCCTTGGCATAATCCCGAAGATCGTTGGCCAGTCTCGCAAAGCGATCTTTCTCTTCAACGATGTTTGGCTTCGCCTTGGAGCGGGGATCGGTGATGCCCTCGGCAAAATGATCAATCAATCTCTCGCCTGCCTTATCGCGGATCGTGTCTGCAGCCGATCCAAAATCAGCCGACCTATAGCTGTTGGGGTCCCGGAACATCTCTGAGATGCTCTTGGCGGCGTCGGAAATTGCTTTCATGTCGGCTTGCCGAACATCAACGATATCGCCTGCCGCTGCGACGGGCGCAATCATCAGGAAGAGCGGGAGAAATGCCCTGCGCGGAATCCGCTTTAGGAATTCGTCACGATATTTCAGAACAAACCTCCCATTCCAATCGAGCTGCCAGTTTTATCGTCCGCAAATTGAAATTGTCTGGCGGAAGACCCACGGAATTCAGATGTTGAGGCCGCTCACATATCGCAGAGTTTTCCGCTCTCGCATCCCCGAGACGAATTCCATCACGATCTGGTTTAGTTCGTCGCGAGGAAGGCCAACGAGAGCCTTGTACTCGTCATCTTCCAATCGTTCTTCATCTCGACTGGAAAGGTATCGCTGGATAACATCAATCGTGTTTTCATTGTCTACTTCTCTGAGGATTTCGTCGCCGATCCCCGAATCCCTTAAAGCTTCACCGATATTCATGCCGCGCACCCACTCTTGAACCTGATCTTTGAAATTACGCAATGCGCCCAGATGACCGATCTGGAAAAGACCGAGAATTCTTTCGTCTTCATCCTGCAAAGCACAAATGAAAACGAAGCATCGTTGCCAATCTTCCAGCGTCCTTTTATCGCCCACTAGGAAGCAGTACCCCGCGAGATTTTAAAAAAGATGAAGCGCGTCGTTTTCAGTTGCGGCGTGAATGGAGAGCGCTCAAGCGCCCTCCATTCCGCTTACACTCCCATTTTCTCGCAGCTTTCCGCGCAACGACGGCACGCACCGACACAGCTGTCCATATCGCCGACGCGTTCGCAATCAGCCGCACACTGCCTGCAGATTTCTGCGCATTCACGGCAGGTGTGCTTGTGGTGCTCTGTGCCGATCAGCATAAAATGCGCCGACGTCCTGCAGATTTCAGCACACGCCATCATCAGTCGAAAATGATCTGGTTTCGTGTGCTCACCGCCCATTGCCAAGCAGTGTGTCATCGCCATCGACAGACATTCCTGATAACAGGCGAGGCAGTTGTCGATGCACTCCTTCATCTCGGGCGATACGTTATGCATGGTCGGGTCTCCTGTTACTTTGCTTCCTTGTCGAGCCACTTGGTCATGTCCACGATCTCTTTCTTCTGAGCATCGATGATCATCTGAGCCATATCCTTGGCTTCCTTATTGTCGCCGTATTTCAGCTCAACCTCAGACATGCTGATCGCGCCCATGTGGTGAGCGATCATGCCGCAAACAAAGGAGACGTCCGCATCCTTCTTCATCATGCCCTGCATCATGTTCATGTGCATGGACTTCATGCCGTCCATCGATGCCTTCTGATATTCGGTCATCTCTCCCATTTGCATGCCGCCGCCCGAGGACATGCCCATCTTCGACATGTCCATGCCTTCGGTTTTGCACTTTTCGGGATAGGTCATCTCCTGGGCCGATGCCGAAAGCGGAGCCAGCGACAGCAGAGCAGCTGCGCCGAAAATGGCGAGCGAGGTTTTCACGAAAACGTTCATTGGATTCTCCTTTTGAGATCAGTTGCTGCTTGAAGACCTTCAAACGCCGCTAATCTTCGGCGGCGGGTCTATCGGCCTGATCAGGAGAAGCGGACTGGAGTTGGCCACCGACGGGCGAACGACGAGCGGCTCCGAAAGTGGCTGCGCGGCGATTGGAAGTGCGGGCATGATTGGACAACAATGCATGCTCACGCAGCACACTCCCGGAAGACGATCCAGCTGGTGACTTTGGGAATGCCCCGCAGGCACACGCAGAGAAATGCAGCCTTCATCGCCTGCATTGGCGAGGCGGCCCGGCATGTTGACCAAGGTCATCGCCACCAGCAGGATGACGGCTAGACGGCAGATTTTACTCCAAGTGGCCATGCGTCGAGATTCCCTTCCGCCAGAGAACTCTCCCAGTAGAAAGATGTTCCGCTAACCCTCTGAACTGGATCAACCGAGCGAGAAGGCAACGGCCTGGAAATGCCTTAACCGAAGTTCAAGGGACGTGCGATACGAGTGGTGGCGTTGAGGGATTGAGATGACGCCGCGCTACTCGCTTTTGCAGATTGTGCTCCATTGGGTTGTGGCCGTGCTGATACCCATCCAGTATTGGACAGGCGGAAGCATCGAGCGGACGCATCACGCGGTTCACATGGGCCTGTCCCCAGACCCATGGGACGTGATCCTGCATCACGCTCATAACTACGCCGGGATGACTATCGGGGCGCTTATGGTTGCCCGGTTCAGTCTCCGGGTCATTCATCGCAGCGCTTTGAGGCATCCAGCAAAAAGCCCGGTGGATCGGCTTGCGCGAGCGATGCACTTTGCATTTTACGCTGCGATTATTGCTCAGGCGGTCATGGGCTTCGTTGCAAGCTACCTATGGCTCGGGATCGCGCCAATTCATATACTGGGCTCGCGGGTTATTCTGGCGCTATTGGCGCTGCATATCGCTGCGGCTGCGTGGCACACATTTGTTTGGCGCGACGAAACTGTCGACCGGATGATCTTTCCCAGACGCACAGCTTCTTGAGTTTACGACATCAGTTTCAGAGTGGCGAGTGTCAGAACGACGTAACGCCCTGTCTTGGCAATGAATACCAGGATCGTGAACGTCAAAAGCGGCTCGCGCAATACGCCTGCTACGATGGTCAGGGCGTCTCCGAACAGCGGCATCCAGGATAGCAAGAGCGACCATTTCCCGTATTTGTGGTACCACCGGGACGAACGTTCGAGGGTTTTCTCGCTGACAGGAAACCAGCGTCGATCACGAAAGCGCTCGATGCCTCGCCCGAGGAACCAGTTGAGGACGCTTCCTAGCGTATTGCCAATGCTCGCCACCGCGAGAAGCAGAATCCAGGAGAATTTTCCGCTCAGCACCAAACCAACGAGCACGGGTTCCGATTGCATCGGAAGAATGGTGGCAGCCCCGAGAGCGACCAGGAAAAGGCTCGCATACGCGGAAATGTCAGAAAACATTGATGCTGTTACCCGTAATCCTGCTCTCGCGGAAAGCCTGTTTGTCCCCTACGCAGCGTTTCTAAGCGTGTTCGGCATATTAACCGATACTTAATGCCGCGCTTGCGGCCATCTCGACTCAGGATCGAATTCGGTGGAGAATTCGCTGAAATCTGGGGTTGGTGATGAAACGTACTCTTCTTGCGTTATCGTTTATGGCGGTCGCGGCCGGTTCGGCTATTGGTCAGTCGCCGAGCGACACCGCTCCCTTCGTCTATCTTCCGGAAATTCCAAATGCCCTCGTACTCAACGGATCAATTGATTCCGTGCGCCGCTTGCCTTTAGGCGAGCCTTGCAAGCTCATCCAGAAACGCAGGTGATAATCCTCCAAAGCGACGGCGGCTCAGTCCAGGCCGCTTTGCTCATCGCAGAAGAAATATACGACCGCAAGCTGAGTACGCTCATTCCGGAAAGAAGCCTGTGCGTTTCAGCCTGTTCCTATGTCTTCTTCGCTGGTGTGAACCGGCTGGCGTCAGGCCAATTGGGTGTTCACCAAATCTCCGGGTCCGAAGACATTGAATCTGCGCAATTGAACCTGTCGGACGTCATCGAAACGCTGAGCAAATATGACGTCCCACCTGCAGTGATAACGCGAATGCTCCGGACGCCGCCAAAGGCCATCTACATCTTCAATCCGGCGGAGATTTCATCGCTCAAGATTAACCGTGCAGCGGGCACCGTGCAGACCACCTCACCGCCCAGCGCGGTTGACGAAGACACGGCAAAGCAATTTGTTCTGGGCGTCATCACCGCAAGCTCGCTACCCAAAAGCGATCTGCTCACACTCACCTCGAAAATCTATTCTGACGACATTTCTTTTTATGGCACGACAAAATCGAAACCCGACGTCTTGGCTGAGAAAGCGACGTACGTCGACAGATGGCCGATGCGAAGCTCTGTCGTCCAACCGGACAGTGTTGTCAGCTCATGTAGGGCGGGGCGCTGTCGGGTAAGTGGGATTTATGAGTGGCATGTGTTCGATCCCAAAAGAAACAAGCGAGCGTCCGGCTCGGCAGAATTTGTCTATGAAGTTGACATGAATGGACTGCGCATCGTGGTTGAAGATGGCAAGGTTATCCGTCGTCAAAAGAACGGAGAGAGATAAGCAGCGCGTGCCCGCCGATAGACTCATTTCACCTTGACCTTCCAACCCTGGGAAGGTTCATGTTCCTCTAACTCGCAACACCGTCGTCACATAAACGACGCGAATCTTTGCGAGTCATTCATCGCAATTGAAAGTCGGCTGCTTTGCTAGTAGTCGACGGAGCATGGGCGAATCGCACTGAGCAAACTGCTCTTGATTGTGCGGCTGGCGATCATCGTATCGCTAGCAGGCTACAGCTTGTCCAATGCGAACGCGGCCATGCATGGCACAGCGTTTCCTGAATTCGAGCAAAACGTTTCGCAGGTTATGCAGCACGGCGACCATGACGAAGCCCAAATGTCTGGACACGTTCACTCCCACGATCATGCTGCTGGTGACAAAGACGGCACCAAATCGGTGAAGAAGGATTGCTGCAGCGACTTCTGTAGCGGCTTCGGCATTATTTGCGACGGTCTTCACGTCGACGAACCCGTGGTGACGTCAATTCGGCATTTCATCGATGATCAGCAAACCTTTGGCGAGCTGCCTCCCCTTCACCGCCCCCCGAATATCTGAATAGCGAGCCCATCCGCGTGCGCGGATGAACCTCGGCTTGTCTCGGATCGCGTCTGAGACAAGCCGGACTGCACTCATATTTCGGAAAAATTCATGAGACCTTCTATTATATTGGTGGTCGCATTGCCGCTCATCGTAAGCGGATGCGCAGCCACAGTTCCACCTGACGTCGACACTCCCGACGCTCAGCTTTTGTCCAGCGCCAAGCCCGTACGGTATCGCAGCCCGATTTCCGGCTATGTTGATCGCCAGCCGGTTGATCCCAAGCCATGGCGGCAACAGAACCAGTCGCAGTCTCCTGCTGAAGGAGACCCGTCATGACCCCGACGAAAACGCTCGCGGCCATCGCAGTTATTCCATTTGTCCTAGCAGGCTGCGTCAGCAGCGCGGAATATGCCAGGAATGAAGCCGGTTTCACCACCGTCTCCAACAAGACTGCTGCCATTGCCTCTAAACAAACCGTCTGGGTGCAAAATCGGCAGCAGGCGCAGGCAGCATCTGCCCAGGTCAAAACGCTCCTGGCTCGCAAGAAGTCACTCGACGTCGAGACCGCCGTACAGATCGCCCTGCTGAACAACAAGGGCCTTCAGGCGGCGTATGCCGATCTTGGCGACAGCGCGGCTGACGCCTGGCAAACGACAATGTTCCTGAATCCGACTGTAGCCGTTGGCTTGACGGGCATCGGGACGCCCGGGTTAGAAGCCTTCAAGACAGTCGAAGGGGCAATCGTCACCAACATCCTGGCGCTTGCCACAAAGAAACGTGACATCGAAATTGCCGACACGAGATTTCGTCAGGCTCAGTTGACTGCTGCGGTGAGTACCCTCCAGTTGGCTGCTGAAACACGTCGGGCGTGGATCAACGCCGTTGCGGCATGGGAAAACGTCGGTCAGCTGCAACGGGCGCAGGCGACTGCGGACGCAGCTTCCGAGCTGGCGCAGAAGCTCGGTGAAACCGGCGCAATGACCAAAGGCGCTCAAGCTCGTGAACACGTCTTCGTGGCCGAGCTTGCCGGAGAAACCGCAAAAGCACGTCTCGCGGCCCGGCTCGCGAAGGAAGAGCTTACGCGGCTTATGGGGCTTTGGGGCTCAGACGTCGACTATCAAGTCCCGAACAGTCTGCCGTCCCTGCCAAAGGCTGTCGTGAAACGCGACACCATCGAGGCGGAGGCACTTCGCAACCGTATCGATCTGCAAGTCGCCAAACTTGAGTTGGAGGCGACCGCTCGCTCCTATGGGCTGACAGAGGCAACTCGGTATGTGACCGATCTGGAAATCCTGACCGGGCTCGAAACGGAGCGCGAAATCGAGGACGGCGACAAGAAGGTCGACACGACGGGATTTGCCGAGCTGGAATTCGCCATTCCAATCTTCGATACCGGCAAGGCTCGCATGAGGAAAGCCGAGTTGGCTTACATGCGGGCAGCGAACGAGCTCGCCGAGAAGGCAATCAATGTCCGGTCAGAGTCGCGATCTGCCTACGAGGCGTACCGGTCGAACTTCGATATCGCCCGACATTAGCCCCCGGTAACGACGGCCATGAAATCTGCAATCGGCGCTCATTGGGCCTCCGCGCGAGAGATTCGTTCGATCCTTCTGCGCTTTGTCGCCTTCGCCATCCTTCTCGCTAACCTCCTGCTGGGCGGCAACGAAGGTGCCGAAAGGACGCATTTAATCGTCGTCGTCAGCTATCTCGTCATCAGCATCGCTTCCGTCGCGACAGCGCGATTCCTTCCTGATCGCTCTTGGCTGAAAACGCTCTTTGTCGTGCTCGACGCCTTGCTGGTCGTCTTAATTCTATATGGGCACATCCTTGGCGGACCGGTTACCGAAAACCACAATTTGACGACCACCAGCTTGGTGGTGGCATTTATCCTGCTCAACCATGTGGGCCTCAAGCTGGATCGGCGGCTGGTCCTTATCTTCTCCAGCCTCGTCCTCGTTTCCTGGATGACCATGCTGGCTATCACCGCTGCGAGACATCATACGGCTGATACGGTGTCGGTGATCGCATCGTTTTTCAATCAGGACCTGGGTCTCACGGTCAGCTTTGGCTTCACCGCCTTTGCAATCTATCTTCTCGCGAAGGACCACGACCGGACGCGCAAGGAGGCGCTGCGAGCGGATGAGCGACGTCTCAACCTTTCGCGTTTCTTTTCGCCGCTCGTGGTCGCGGACCTTGAGGAAGGCAGCTCGGCACTTGACCTCGAACGTCGCAACGCGGCGATCATGTTCGTTGATCTGCGAGATTTCACGAGCTTTGCCGAAACCGCGCCAGCACGCGAACTGGCCTGGGTGCTGGGGGAATACCGGCACCTTGTTTCCGGCACCATTTTTGAGCATGGCGGGACCGTCGATAAGTTTATCGGCGACGGGGTTATGGCGGTCTTCGGCCAACCCACCCCCACAGAGGACGATGCAGACCGCGCCTTGGCATGTGCTCTCGATCTCGTCGATGCGCTCGGCGATTGGAAGAACCACAGCGTGCGGAATGGCTACCCAGCCCTCAACGCAGGTATTGGCTTGCACTACGGCACGGTCGTCGGCGGTGTTCTGGACAGCGGATGCCATAGCGAGTTCACCGTGATAGGTGATGCGGTTAACGTCGCCCAGCGCCTGGAGTCTCTGGCCAAATCATTCGATGCGCCGCTCGTCGTATCGTCAGCACTGATGGCCCAACTGCGTCAGCCAGTTCCGACCGCCCTCTGGATACGGCAGAGTTCAGTTGTTCTGCCGGGACGTCGGCTCCCTATAGATGTGTGGTATTTGCGCCGAGAAGCGGGCCTTACACTCACCGAGGATAACTTGCGCTACGAGACAGGGGGCATGCAGACCGCCCTCCAAAGGTCGTCCTTCCAGTCATCGCCCGGGCCTGATGTGCGCACCGGATACTCGATGCCTCGGACGGATACCTTGGCTGGATCGCCACATTTAACGAATGCTCGATGCTTCCCCGGGTCGCTGTAACGGGCACCTGCAGCATTGCCTTGTGAAAGCGAGATCAGGACATCGAAATCGTATCCGGCTCGCTCTGCGGTGTGGTTGCTTATAAGGCCAAGGCTGACAACGGTGTCGTCGTTGAAATGCGCCGTATGAAAAATCAATGGTTCTATTGCTTTCGCATTGGAAACCAATGACAGCCCGGCGACAAATACGGTCAGATACCAACGCATTCACCCCTCCCGTGGTTCATGCGAATGACAGATCATATCACTTCAAAGGCCGGGCTGCTATCAATTCCCAGAGATCAGGCCGAGAGCCGTTGCGGCTATCGGTTACATAACGGCTTCATGATCGAAGAGGAATCGCATTGGCAGTCGGTTGTGTCCAATAACGCCGCAGCCACTGCTTCATCCATTGATGGGATGGTTTGTCGAGTGAGTGGTAACATGCCATTCCCACGGCCATGCACGCGACAAAGACGGCCGCAAAGAGGCTTAGCTGCTGACTGAGCGATCCGTTCCCAGGCTCCAACCCAGTTTTATCAAAGATGTACTTGCAGAACGCGATGGTGATCAGATGCGAGAGGTAGATCGCGTAGGAGGCATCGCCGATGTGACGAAGTAGTTCGAATTTCCGCTGGGTTCCGTTGCGCTCGTACGAGAGTGCACCAATCAATAAGAGCGCCGCAGGCAATCCCCACATTAAGGCTCTCCGAAATCCGCCCTCGGGCGGCTCCACCCAGAACGAAAGAGCGATACCTGCCACGCCTAGCGCGATAAAAAGCGTGTCCATGGCTTTTGGAAGTGCCTTACCGGAGAGGTACCAGACGGCGATGAAAACGCCCGCGAGAAACTCCGACAGCAAAGGTGAGGCGACCACTTTAAAGGCGGCGACTTCACTGGAGAGAAAACGCGCCAACATCAAACTTCCCAAGGTCACCGTGAGAAAGGGTAAGCGATGCTTCTCCTTTAACAGCAGCCCGAACGCAAACACGAGATAGAAGAACATTTCGAAGTTGAGCGTCCAGCCTACGGCAAGTGCTGGTTCGACAGCTCCGTTCCGGCCAGAATACGGAATAAACAACAGCGATTTCGCAACCTCAGAAACAGTTGAGGATGCCTCATCAAATGGCCCTGGGCACAGTGTTGCGCCAACGACAAATATTACGGTGAAGAGCCAGTAGAGCGGAACGATCTTGATAATCCGATGCGCGAGAAACTCGGCAGGCCCCACAGATTTCCCGGCCGTAACCGACCACATAATGAAGCCGCTGACTACGAAAAACAAATCGACACCAGCCGCGAGCGGCCGCCACTGCCAGCCGAAGATGAAACCGATGTGATAGACAGCGACTGCTGTTGCGGCGAACGCTCTGAGATATTGAACCGAGTAGATCATTTCTCCTGGTACGCTGAGCCTCGTATTGCTCATTGTCCGTCTCCGTTTTCGAGGAGAGTCGCTGTTCGTCGACGGCCTTCACACGTCGCACTGCCAAAAGGTCGACAATCTGCCAGCTTTGGCAGCGTTCGCTTTCGACGAGCCACTTTCCTGTCGTTCTAAGGATGTTTGTGGATAATGAGGCGGCTTAGCTGCGCCTCAAACGGCAGATACGAAACGCGGCGGCCGTTCGATTCCATAGCCGAGCTGCTTTGCTTGCTGGGATGGCTCTTTTGGGAAACGCGCACCTGCGAAAGTTTCGGAGCCTCGATGCGATTGAAGCGCTGGATAGAATTTTTCGTGAGTGTGGTCGGAGCAATGTATCTCAGCTGCGGCGTCGGCCGCCGCTCGTGAAGCATGTCGACTGCAGTCAGCCGAATGCTCTACTTGGCTTGCCAAGAGGATTGAGGCCGAACTGATAGAGCTTAGTTCATGCGCTAGCTGGTGTCGTCCGGATAGCGGCAGAAGGAAAACGGTGAGCGCCGCAACCGCAACGATCAGCCTCACAAACCTTCTTCCTAAGCCGCGTTTCACCTTGTGACACTCCACATTCTTGCGCTTCGCAAGCAGGAAAGAAGAGCATAGCGAAACCTCGACTTCCTTGTAACTCGTCCAAAGGTATTACACGGCGCTGCCCTGCCCCTCATAAATTCGGCCATCAACTTGAGCGAAGATAAGCCACCCGCGCGGGATTGCAGACGTTTGGCCGACACGGTAGCTCTTTCCCATGCGAGAACCTGATATCGACGTCGATGGCTGGCGCTTAGATGATGGGGAGGAATACCATCGTGCGGCACCCGACACTTTTTGGGTTCCTAATCGTGAGGCTCGCGAGGGGCTCCTTCCGGGCGACTTGGCCAAACTGATCTTCCGCATCAGCGTCGATGATCCGGAAGCCCCTGTTGCGGTGGAACGCATGTGGGTGGTGGTTCGTGAGCGTGTCCCCGGCGGCTACCTCGGCATCTTGGACAACGATCCAGACGCCATAGAGGAAAACGAGGAATTCTGGAGCGGCATCGAACTGCCCTTCGACGCCCGTCACGTCATCAACATTGATGAGCGGGACGAGAATACCATCGCACTTGCGGCTCAAGAGCCGAAACGGCGCTGGCACAAGTCCTGAAGAGCACAAGTCGCGAGCAAGGGCGACATCGATCACCTCACGGTTTTGGCTCGCGTAAAGCCAAGTCTCTCGAAATTCGCCTTGAACGACTTCCCAGGGTCTTTGTCAGTCGGAAAAATCGCCCCTCTCGTGCATCCCTTGTCTATAATGGTCGCGACCACCTCATCCTTGTTCGTGATAAGGCCCCTCAATGCGACGACCAGAACCGGGGCGCTCCATGTTGCTTATCGACCGTCAGGCGGTCGTTAAATAGTACGGCGCAAGTATCTCAATCGCAAATCCGTCGCAGAGCGACCTTGGGATGCGCACGTATGAATCAGCCCGATGGCATTGATCGATGCCAGCTGGCGATCTCGGCGAAAGCGGAAATGAAGGAGGCGGCTCGATCATGAGCGACAGCCTCGTTTCGATGTTCTTGCGACCCAGCCCGCCATAGTGCCGCCATATAATTCAGCCCAATCATGCTTGTATAACAGGCGGATGGCGAAAAATGAGATTGCTGGCTCTCTTGGCTGCAGCCCTTTTGCTGACGGCGTTTCAGGCCCAAGCCCAGGTTTACGGGCCGTATGATGGATACGACGACTATGGTGGCTACGGCTATGACGACCCGTACAGCCCTTATCCGCCACCGCTCGATTACGAGTCAGTGCCTCGCTATTGGGAACCTTGGCAAGAACGTCGGGAGCCATCGGCGCGAAGCGCAAGGGGAACCATCGTCATCGCCACGCGTGAGCACATCCTTGTTTACACGACATCACAGGGCGAGCAGTTCGCCTACCCCATCGCCGTAGGCCGCGAAGGCAAGCAATGGTACGGAACAACGCGGGTGGTGTCGAAGCGAAAGCATCCGGAATGGCGACCAACGGCGAGCATGCGGCAGAAGAACCCAAGGCTTCCGGCGGTCGTGAAGGCTGGCCCTGCCAATCCGCTTGGAACCCGCGCGATTTACCTGGCCGACGGGCTACTACGCATCCACGGTACCAACGATCCCTCTTCTATAGGCACCAACGCGTCGAGCGGCTGCTTTCGTATGTATCCCGAGGACGTCGAGGAGCTTTACGAGATGGTTCAGCCGGGGACCCGGGTGATCGTCCAGCGGTAATCGAATTTCGCTTGACCGAAACTGTCCCGTCATTTCCATTTCGCTGCCCACTGACGAAGTTCCGCCTTCGCCTTTTCAGGCCATGCTTTCACGTCGGGATTCACCTTGATCTTCTGCCCAGACGGTTTCCAGGCAAGATAGACCGTCCTCGAAGCAAGGTCCGCAACGACAACGGCTTCTTGATCTGTGCACATATGTCGCGAGCAGGATGTACCGACAAAAAGGTCACCCTTAAATTCGCCCGACCCGACGCCAAGCAGGATGTCGTTGACTAGCGCTTTGTCGGCACCTGCTAAGCGGTTGATTTCGGCTGCGACCTTCGCATAGTCCAGTAATCCTGCTGGGTGCGTCACGGAACGCTCCCTCAGCTGGTCCCAGCCTTTGGAAGTGTCGGCAACGAAGGCTTCTCCCTGGACTTCCTTGAATCCAGCGCTGGCGGTCCACTCCCATTTCTGCCCCGCTTGGTTTGGTGTTGCCGGAGTGGAAAGTATGAGCTTGTCGTTCGAAGGTCTGACCGTCACGATGAAGCAAGTATCGAGCGGACCATCAATTCGTGGATTTTGTCCTTTCGGGAAGGAGACCACGAAAGGCGATCCCTCACACGCGTTTCCGCCTGCCGATGAACTTCCAATAGCGACCCCTACGCCGTCGACAACATGCATCTCGTCGATGTCGACATAGTAGTTCTTCAGGACCTCTCGGTCGTCGACTTTCAGGCTATCTTGACTATCGTCACCCCTGGTGACCACGACGTGATGACCGAAAAGCTGCATGTCTAAGTTGCTTGCCGCAACCTGGTGGTACGGCCACATTGTGATGAATGGCACCAAAACTAGAACGATTACTGTGTTTCGGATCACGCTCCCCTCCCGAAAATGAACCGTAGCAAAGTTTGACTACCAGATCGTCGAAGCGAGACCAACTTGTGGATCAATGGATATATTCGATACGGTTTAACGGCCGCCCTCACCCTTCTACGCCTATCCAGAAGGAATGCCGTCCGTCTCACATGACAGCTAGTGCACCATGGCCTTGGAAAGCGACAGATAGGATTGTCCAAAATCAAAGACGTCGGGTCCGCGTGTCCGACCCCTCACGCAACTAGCCGGGCTCACCATCTTCTTTCGGCGGATACACTGCTCTGTAAACCCGTTTGGCAGCTCCGTAAAGCAGCGTCTCATCAGAACACAATCGGCAAAGGCTGGTCGTGCCTGTCGAATTAGCTTCGAGAGCGACACTCGCAATTGTTGGGTCGTGACGCACTTATTCGAATGCTCCGGAAAAATGGTCCGTCGCAAATGATGCAAGCTCGGAGGCCCGCTTCATTGCGGGAAATGGAAAATTCAATACTCAAGAAAACGTCAAGCACCTTCGCGGGCGTGAACAAAATCGCCAACTCGTCTAAATATTCATAATCAAAAGACAGCATTTTTTCACCCCGGGCCGATATCTGAAGTCGACTACATGCCCGCGCAAGGAAGAAGCATGCTTCAAATAGTTTTTCCTGATCTTCAGGAATCCAAACCGGTAGGGTGCAAACGAGATAAACAGCTTCGCCTTGCGTTCGGACGTTTTAGAAAGAAGTCCGCCCTCCTCGACGGCAAGACAATAACGAACGAATATCGCGCGGCGGACCGTTGGATTGCCTGCGACTGTCTGGGCTCGGTACCTCGTCCCCCATTAATATATCCACACGGCAAAAATGGAATTCAGCGGGAGCCTGCCGGTCGCGGACCAGAACACGATGAATACTGCGATTTCGCAAAATATCCCGAGCAGCAAACCAAGGTCGTCAATTCGTACAAGCGATCAGAACCTACTACTTGCCCAAGACGCCTCGCACCTAGTTTTCTGGGGCACAGGACGAATGATCCTCGCGAGGTAGCAACATCGACGGCCGCAAGAACTCGACCCGGATTGCCACTATATCATCGCCACTCATTCTCCCCTGATAGTGAGCGGCGTGGCGAACAAGGAAACAAAGATTCTTCGCCTGGACCAGGAACCTGTGGAACTCGCCCCTGCGGTCGAACGCGCACGCGCGATCATGGTGCAGTTAACGGCGTTCGGTACCAGAGGCGGTGGTCGGAGCGTGAACACCTACGATGCCGCCAGCAATGGGAATTTCGACGACGATTTGCCCCTGCTCGATACCCGGCACTGATTATCCGCCATGGCAAGACAGGCAGCCCGTTGACGCTCGCCCCTTCCGATGCCATCTGCTCCAATATGCCCAAGACGAAGACAAAAGCGCAGAGCGATGATCCTGAGCTGATCAAAGAGTGGTCGCTCCCGGTGGAGGCGACGCTCGGATCGGCTGTCAGGGTGAAGGGAATCCTGCAGGAAATCCGATCTCGCCTGCCTCCCGCGGTCAGGAAGTCGCTGGATATGCAGTCGGGCGAGCTTACTCTCGTCATGCCGGAAACTTCGAAGACAGCGTTTCGCGCGACCTCTTCGATTGTCTCGGAATCACTGCAGGGCATAGCTGACCTTCCGATCATCCCTCGCGAGATCGAGGACATCCTGGGAATAACCTCCTCGGAAAGGAAGCGCTGGTTGGAGGACGGGCGTCTTCCAAGCGCTGGAACTCGAACCGTCAGGCTTCAGGGCCGAGCGCGGCGGATCACTTTCCACGTATTCGACCCGCGGGTCGTCGAAGACCTGCTCAATCGCGGGGCCGTGGATGAATGGCGCGAGGAAGACGCGGCGGCGAAAGCAAAAAACCGGAGGCGCGCCGCCTACCAGGCGAAGCTGACGCGTTCATTGAAGAAAAAACAGGAAGTGGAAGAAGCTGATCCCCAGGCTGAAGATGCTGCGCACGGTTTGAGAGGGTGGGACGAGTTCGGTAGCGAAGGTCTGCTGCGGTAGCGATTGGCGGTGGATGGCCATCATGGATGATCCCAGCGATGCGGCGGCGCTTTTCAAACACGAATGGCCATACCACCACGTTCACCGGTCCCGTTTCGTCCTCGATCGTCAGGAATGTGACACCCTTTGCCGACCTCGGCCATCTGACACATGTCAGAGGAAAGCGCCTTGATGACATCCTCCGGCAGGCCATGCGCCTTCACAACATCGCGGATCGCTCCCTTGGCCCGATAGCATGTGACGGTCGCGCAGAGAGCGACCTTGTCCTCACGATTTGGGCAATACCATAGTATGATGTGCTTGGTGCCAGTTTCCGGTAAGCTCAACTTCACGCGGCAGGGCATCAAGCAAATTGACAGGACGAGATGCACCTGTGCCGGGCTGTTTTGAGATAGATCGACAACGTCCGTCGGTTCGGACGTTAACGACAAATGAACGGGGGCGATTTGAAGCGTCATCGGTCTCTCCGCTGGGTCGTCGCATACGGATTTTTTGGCGCGCCGCGTGCCGGAGCGTCGATCGCGTTTGCTATGGCAGCTCTTTCGATCACTGATAATGCAGCGGGCGGGGCTACAGCGCTCGCAGCTATGACCGCTGCGCAACTGGCAGGAGCGATACCCGTTGCCCGGTTGGGACGCGGTTCTAACTCGATCGCGTATTTCAAGATCCTCATTGTCATCAGGACCATGGCGCTATTCTGCGGCGCCGCAGCGTGTGGCATGGGCGCGCCCTACTCGGTTTTCATCGCTGCGGCAGTTGCGTCCGGGCTTGTACAAGGAGCAGCCTTCGGCCATCTGCGCGACGCCGCGAACTATCTTGTCGCACCGACGCAGATGACCAGAGTCCTTGCTTGGGGGTTTTTCGCAACCGAACTTGCTTTTCTGGTCATGCCGATCCTGGCGGCGGCGTTGGGGACCGTCTCCGCATCATTGGCGATAGCTGCTATCGCGGTTCTAGGGGCGCTTCCTGCCTTCATCTTGCCGTCAGCACCGACCGCCGACGTGAAGGTCGAGGAGGCGGAGAAGAGAAAAGCGATATCTCCAGATGTCCTTATTTGGTTAGCGTGCGCTTGCGCCAGTTCCGCCGCAATCAGTGCGATCGAGGTTGGCGCGGTATCAATTGCAATGGGATTTGGGCTCCAAGCGGGGTATGGAGCAGTGTTCACTGGAACCTTGTGTGCGGCCTCCCTGATTGGCGCAATTGTAAATAGCTTCCTTAACCGAACTTTTTCGAGGCACCAGGTCGCCGGAATGCTAGCGGCGATCCTCATTGGTATCGCGCTCGTACTTCAAAATTCCTTTGGGTTATCGATCGTCGGCTGTGCGTTGGTGGGACTATTTGCCCCGTCACTCGGTATTCACTACTCTTTGCAGATCAACAGATCGGTAAGGCCCGAAATGAGGGCCGAAACGTTCTCGGTGCTGAAGATATCCACCTCGGTTGGGACGATATTGGCGTCATCGATGCTTGGCTGGACATCGGTCTCTTTAACGCTGATCGCAGCGATATGGTTGCTCCTTTTCGCACTGGGGATGATTTCAGTGCAGGACTTGATCGTCGGGCGGCGCCTGTCCACGGCGCGCACGCAGCGTGTACCAGATTAGGCAAGGCGCAAAATGCCCCGGCGTGCGGGCAAAGAAGGTAACGGGACGGCCGGATGTCCATTTCACTTAACGAGCAGGCAACCCCGACTGAGCCCGATGCGGCGCTGATCCTGGACCACCTGCCGGGTCTGGTCTGGACGACAGACGAAACGGGCACAATCTCATACTGCAATGCCCGTTTTGGAGAATATGCTGGTATAGATTTCGGCTTGAGCCGCTCATCACACTGGGCGAGCGTTTTGCATCCGGACGACGTAATATTCGCGGTCCAGTACGGTCGAAGCGCGCGGTGGACCGAAGGGCATACGGTCATCAACGCCCGTTTGCGACGAAACGATGGAGAGTTCAGGTGGTTCGAGCTTGCTGCGTCGCCGCTGGCGGATGGTGGAAAGGTCTGCTGGCTCGGGACAGAACTCCACGAGAGCGCCAGCGAACGGGCCCAAGAGGAAATCGGAAGCAGATTCGGGCGCTTCCTCAATTGCTTATCGCTTCCAGCGCTGCTGATCACCCCTGCTTTGGAACTAGAGTTTGCCAATCACGCGGCGTTGCGTTGGTACGGCTTTCGGCCTGAGGGTTCGGAGCAAGAGACTTCGGCCGATATGGAGCCGAGGAAATTCGATGAGATCCTGCTTCCGCTTAAGGCATACATGGAGGGAGAGCGAACAGCGGTCGTCTCATACCAAGCACAGCATGCCGACGGCACACTCCGGTGGCTTGAGGCGCAAGTCGTGCCGATTATCGAGAAGTCAGGCGAACTGACCAACTACGTCGTACTTCAGAACGACGTTCAGGACTCTCGCGATGCCGCCTACCTGTTCGGGAAGGAAATAGAGATCCTCGACATGGTGGCCCGAGGCACACCATCAGCAAGGGTTCTTCAAGAGCTCTGCAATGTCGTCGACGATCTGATCCCCGATCTCCTTTGCTGTTTTCTCGAGCTGTCGCTCGATCGCAAGTTCTTTAGAATGGGCGCGGCTCCCCGGTTGCCAAGCGAATTCCGAGAGATCTTCGACCGAAAGAACGTGGCTGCGGACAAGAATGCGTGCTCAGTCGCAGCGCTTTCAAAGAAGGCCGTTGAAATCCAAAACCTAGGCGAAAGCGATCATCGCGACACGTCCATGGGCCAGTTCATGCTGGCCAACAAATTCAACTATTGTCATGCAATTCCCATTCTCTCGCCCTATGGGAACACGGCTGGGATCTTTGCCATCCTCCGTCATCAATATACCGAACTTAAACCTCACGAGCTGCAAATTATCGACCGTGCAGCGCATATAGCGGGGATTTCCATAGACAGGACGCGCCATGAAGAAGCGCTAGTAAAGCGGGAGACCCAGTTCGAGCGGAGCCAGGCACAGCTCGTCGCAGCACAGCGGATTAGTTCGACCGGTAGCTTCACATCCGACATCCAGCGGGACGAAAATATCTGGTCTGAGGAATTTTATCGAATATTCGATCTCGATCCGAAGCTCGCGCCAAGCATCGATGCGGTCAGGGAGCGAATCCATCCGGAAGACCTGGAACTTTTCAATGTCGAAATGCAGAGAGGGCTTACTGGCGAGGGCTCCGATTTCGTCTTTCGGATCATCCGGACGGACGCTTCCGTCAGATTCATCCGCGGACTTGCAAAAGTGACACGTTACGTGGGTGACCACCCGATCTTCATGGGGACTGTACAGGACATCACTGAGACGAAACGGGCGGAAGACGCCCTCCGACGTGGTGAGGAAGCTCTGTTGAAAGCGAGAGAAGAACTCGCCTATGTTTCACGCGCGATGACTATCAGCGCCTTGACGACGTCCATCGCCCACGAGGTGAGCCAACCGCTGTCGGGCATTCTCGCCAACGCCAACGCCTGTGTTCGCCTGTTAGCGCTCGATCCGCCGGACATCGCCACTGCGGCAGACACTGCACGGAGAACAATCCGGGACACTATGCGCGCAACCGAAGTCGTTAAGCGCCTTCGGGCTATGTTTAGTCGGCAGGCTCCGACTATGGAGGAGATCGACCTCAATGAAATTGCTCGCGAGGTAATCGCATTATCGGCGAGAGATATGCGGGAAAGATCTATCGTCCTCGATTCCAGATTGGCATCCGGACTGCCTTCTGTCAGAGGCGATCGTATTCAACTCCAGCAGGTCATCTTGAACCTGGTCCTGAACGGGATCGAAGCCATGGCTGAGATCGAGGGGCGGCCCCGCCGTCTGCTTGTGCTGACTTCACCCGACGAGGACATGCTCACTTTGTCGATCGTGGATGCGGGCGTCGGCATCGCCGCGGACTCTGCGGAGAGGCTGTTTGAACCTTTCTTCACCACAAAGCGTAACGGAATGGGGATCGGACTTTCTATCAGCCGGTCGATCATCGAAAACCACGGCGGCAGCATGTGGGCGACGCCCAACGATGGACCGGGCACAACGGTAGCCTTTTCGATACCAAAAATCCCTCCCTTGGCCCAGAGTGTTTAACTGACCCACCAAGCTCTATGCGGGCGGCTTACTGAAGTCTCGTCTTCGCCAGACACCAGGACGATTTTGCCAGGCACTGGGCGTAGTGTTCGAACGGGGCAGGTTCATATCAAAGGCATCGAGCACGGACCAGTGCCCCATTCGAGAAGGTCAAGATAGCAGGGGTTGGAACGCCGCCCCTGATTAGTCACGCCGCGGTTGAGGCGTGGCCGCTCGTCAGCAGCTTTACTAGGTGCTGAGCCCCTGCTGTCGAGGATGCTGGGTTTTGTCCCGTGATTAGGCGACCGTCAGTGATAGCGAAGCTCTCCCAGTTTCCTCTCTTTTCGTAAAGGCCGCCGAGCCGCGTGAGTTCATCCTCCACGAGGAAGGGAACGACCTTAGTGAGTTGGACTTCTTCCTCCTCTGTATTGGTGAAGCCCGTTACACGCTTGCCCTGAACAATAGGAGCGCCTTTGTGGGTCACCCGATGCAGAACTCCGGGTGCATGACATACCGCCGCGACAGGCTTTCCGGCATTGTAGAAGGCCTCGATCAGCTTGATCGAATCCTGATCCTCTGCAAGATCCCACATCGGGCCGTGGCCGCCCGGATAAAATACGGCGTCGAAGTCTTCCGACCTCATGTCCTTTAGCAGCTTTGTGTGGGCGAAAACTTTCTGCGCATCGGGATCCTTCTTGAAGCGGGCCATCGCCGGTGTCTGGTTCTCAGCCAGATCACTCTTAGGATCGACAGGCGGCTGTCCTCCCTTGGGTGACGCAAGAGTAAGATCGATGCCGGCGTCACGGAACACGTAGTAAGGAGCGGCGCCCTCCTCAAGCCAGAAGCCGGTCTTGCGCCCCGTGTCGCCGAGCGTGTCATGAGAAGTGAAAACCATCAGTATCTTCATCGGAGAATCTCCTTCCAGGTTGATCAGCCGAAAGAGGCTGCGGCGCAGACTATGCTCTCGATGGATCGATGGCGCAGTTGAACATTGGTATCGGCGATACCAAGGTATTGAATGCAGCTTCCCAGCTTCCAAGAGAAATTTTTAATTCCCCCGAGAGCTCAACTGAGGTCCGACAGAGCGACACTCGCTCCAGAACCGACGGACGCAGATGGTACCCAGACACGTGTCGGCGCTGGCCGATCGCTGATGGCAATCAGAACCCCGACGATCGCCACCATGGCAATTGCGATCACAACAAGCGGAAAGCTTGAGCCAGGATGTTCTTGTTCTCGGTAGATCATCTTCTGCTCCCGATTTCTGGCCGCGGCTGATCCGAAACCGCCGGCTTCAACGGAGACTATGTCGGGGGACAACCAGGAAGGCAGTTGCACCTTGGTATAGGCGATACGTTTGTATAGGCGATACCATCGTGCAGTAGCGCGCTACACGGGTCAGTCTCAATGTTCCCGGATACGGATCGATGACGGATATCGATACGGAAGGTCAGCGCAACACTCTCGGAATCCGGATCGTGAGCGCAGCCTAGAAGTGAAGCAATCACCACCGGAGACTGGCGCAATGTCAAATTTCGTACCCGCAAATCTTACACGCCGATCTTTTGGCAGCGTTGCACTCGCCATTACCGCAGCGGGTGTCCTCGGTGAAAAGATGGCTGAAGCCTCTCAGGCAACCACGCGTGTGGACGTACCAACGGCCGCTACCGGAGCCATACTCGAAGCAAACAAGAGTATCGAGGCAGGGGACCTGCTTGTCTCCTATGCCGACCTGGGACCGGCGACCGGATCACCAGTGTTGCTGCTGCACGGCTGGCCCTACGACATCAACAGCTTCGGGCGGGTCGCACCTCTGCTCGCCGACCGAGGCCACCGAGTTATTGTGCCGTTCCTGCGGGGCTACGGCGGCACGCGCTTCCTATCCGGGCGGACGAAGCGCAATGGGCAGCAGGCGGCAATTGCAGTCGATACGATCAAGCTCATGGACGCCCTAGGGATCAGGGAGGCTACGATCGCTGGATTCGACTGGGGAGCGAGGACTGCCGACATAGTCGCGGCCCTTTGGCCGGAACGCTGCAGGGCCCTCGTCTCGGTCAGCGGCTATCTGATCGGAAGTCAGAACGCGGGCAGGATGCCACTGCCGCCGTCCGCCGAACTTCAGTGGTGGTATCAATTCTATTTCGCCACAGATCGCGGTCGCGAGGGCTATGAGAAATATACGAACGACTTCGCCAAGCTCATCTGGCAGCTCGCCTCCCCAAATTGGAAGTTCGATGATGAAACGTTCTCGCGAAGTGCCGCCGCGTTGGGGAATCCTGACCATGTCGCGATCGTCGTTCATAACTATCGATGGCGTCTCGGACTGGCCGAGGGCGAGAAGCGGTTCGACGAGTTGGAAGACAAGCTCGCGGCCGGTCCCGAAATACACGTGCCTACGATTACCATGGAAGGTGACGCGAACGGGGCACCCCACCCAGATCCAAAAACCTACGCAGACAAGTTCAAGTCGAAATATGAGCACCGCCAGATCACAGGCGGGATCGGTCACAACCTGCCGCAAGAAGCCCCGGAATCGTTCGCTAGTGCCGTGATCGATGTGGACGGCTGGGCGTAGCTACCGAAATCGGCGCAGCCTCGAGCCTGTGAGGGAGCACGCATCAACCGACAAGTTCCGCGCACGTCGGTCTGGGCTCGACGCCTGTTCGATGGTGACCCGTCAAAATCCAGGTATCGAATCCTTCGATGAAATCGATCAGAAAATGGTGCCTAGTGGGACACCCGCCGGCCGTGTGATGGTGGAACGCACTTCCAGATAGCACAGCTCTTCTCCGCGATTGCACGGCGAGGAGCGTGCTTAAGCTGGAAGGATTTTTAGTAGCCGACACCACCAGCTCAAACCGGAAGGATCGATGATTGGAAATCGGTATCGATAGTTTCGCAATGCTTTTGACCGACCCTGCCACGGGGCGATTGCAGTCAGCCATTGACCGCATGGAGAGCGTGCTGGCGGAGATTGAGCTCGCGGATCAAGTCGGCCTAGATGTTTTCGGAATGGGCGAACACCATCGAGAGAACGCGCTCGATTCAGCCCCGGCCGTCATCCTTGCGGCCGCGGCCGCGCGCACGAAGTCGATCAGACTGACAAGCGCCGTGGCAGTCCTCAGTGCCGCCGATCCCGTGCGGCTCTTCCAGGAGTTCTCCACACTGGATCTGATATCCGGCGGAAGAGCCGAACTCGTGGTCGGTCGCGGCTCATCCGTCGAGGCCTATCCTCTGTTTGGATTCGACCTGCGGGACTACGACGCGCTCTTCGCCGAGAAGCTGGACCTCTTGCTGAAGATCAGGGAGCAACCCAATGTCAAATGGCAGGGCCGCTTTCGTCCTGCGATCAATGGCGAGGGTGTCTTTCCCCGTCCGCACCAGCCGACCTTGCCAATCTGGCTGGGCGTCGGCGGCACGCCTGAATCCTTCCTCCGCGCTGGAACACTCGGATTGCCGTTGATGGTCGCCATCATCGGCGGAAGCTTCGAACGTTTCTTGCCTCTGGTCGAACTCTACCGTCGCGCGTGGCTCGCCGCCGGCCATCCCGCGCAGGACCAGAAGGTCGGAGTACATGCCCTAGGCTTCGTCGGAGAGACGGACACGGCTGCCAGGGAAACGTTCTTTCCGGGCTGGTTCCAGATGTTCACGGACGCTGGACGGGAACGGGGATGGCCGCCGCCAACGAAGGCGCAATTTGAGCACATGTGCGGTCCAAGTGGCGCGTTCATGGTTGGCAGTCCGGAGACAGTTGCGGCCAAGATTATGCATGTGAACAATACCTTGCGTGGAGTCTCTCGCATCACCTTCCAGATGAGCACCGCAGCACTGGAAACCGAGGCGATGCGCCGCTCGATAGAACTCCTCGGCACTGATGTCGCGCCTCTTGTTCGCGGACAATGTCCTTGAATGAGTCATCGAATTACACGAGGCTCAAGGGAAGATACCAACACCGCCTGATCGCCGGGGGATCAGCCACAGCCTTCCCCAGAAGTCACCAGACGCCTTCTCACAGGCGGTTCCCGATCCGTGGGCCTGAGGAAGCGAAGTGTTTCCACCGTCGGTGGAAGCACTTATTGCGAAGGCAACGCGCCAACGTGGATGCTGTGGTCAACTGCTGCTGCCGAAAATGAGGTTTCGATAGGCTGCGAGCATCTCCGGATCTTCGACAGAGCCATGATGATGGAGTTGCCTCCAGCCGCCATCCACCTGAACGAACCAGCGGGTTGTTCGGAAGGCGACATCAAGACTGTCGCTGGCAGTTTGACACTTACCCCGTTCCCGACCGACGAACAGATGCCACTCGCGTCCGCCCTGGCTGGTGAAGTCATGGAACGCAACATTTACCGTTGCGGCGCCGCCGAACAGCTTAGAATAACCCTCAGCGATCTCGTTCCAACCGCGACGAATTCCGCCGATAGGGTTGTCCATGCTGGGAGCCGCCCCAGGGAACCAGATCGCCTCCAGCCCCACCATATCGGCAGCATTGAAGGCCCTGTAGAATTCGATCAGCGCATCCAGAGCGCCACCGTTCCCTGCCTTCTGTTCTGCACCCGTGATCTCTTCAAAACGTTCCTTCATGTCGAAACCTCTTTGCGGAATCTGTGGCGAGCTACGCCAATCCAGCGGCGTCGATCGGTCGACTGGAGGAAGGTGGCAGCACGCTCCAGAGCCAAGCCGACGAAGGCAACATGCGCGGCGATGGTTGCGTAATCCATTATACGATGGTGTCGGCGCAAGCCCACCGCGGCAAAATCCCCGATAGGCCGCTGGCGATACCATCGTACAATGGACTTCTAGCGAGAACGGCGCATCCTCAGCAGGCGGTCGGAGCAAGCGCATTGCGCTGCCGCGCCGCAAGTTGAGAGAGTTGTGATATACATACTTCGATTGGACGACGAGCCTGCTGTCTTCTCTGGGGACGAAGCACATGTATCGGATGATCTCAGCAATGACGAATGCAGCGCTTCCCGATGGCGGGGATATCAAGCGACCAACCGTCGTGGTTATCGACGACGACATATCAGTCAGGGAATCCCTGGAGCTCCTCATAGTATCAGCGGGCTGGCAGCCCCTGCTCTTTGAATCCGCCCAATCCTATCTTGCAACCCCCCTCTCGTCGGCTCCGTGCTGTCTCGTACTCGATGTCAACATGCCGGGCCTGAACGGCCTCGATTTGCAGACCGTGATCAACATGGGCGGCAATCGCATGCCGATCATTTTCGTCTCCGGCTTCGGCGATGTCCCGATGACCGTAAAGGCGCTCAAGGGGGGCGCGCTCGATTTTCTGACCAAACCCATCGACACGATGGCGCTTCTGGAGGCGATCCGATCGGCACTCGCGCGGAGCGAAGAAATGCTACGCAACGACGAGGAGCTTCGACGGCTGCAGCGCTCGTACGACACGCTGACAAAGAGGGAACGCGAAGTGATGATACGCGTGGTCAAGGGTCTCTTGAACAAGCAGGTCGCATTCGAGCTCGATATAAGCGAGATCACCGTGAAGGCGCATCGCGGCCAAGTCATGCGTAAAATGGACGCCCGCACCCTTCCGGAACTGGTGAACATGGCTGCAAAGCTCAGCCTCGGAGAAAGCGTCGAGGCGGACTGAAGCGTCCGGCGGTCTAGCGCGGCGACGGCACTACCCTCGCGCTCGACGTCTTCCGGATGGATAGAGTATTATCATCGCAACGAATATGGCCGCCCCGACGACCAGGGCGATGCTGGCAAGGCCGAGGGAAAGACCGAATCCCGCGTCGATGCCAGCCGTCCGCGCCAGAATGATCCCCACCACCGGAGGTCCCGCGATCTGTCCGACAGCGAAGACAGCCGTCAGAAGTCCCATGTATCGGGCATGATTTCTCGCGCGGATTGGCCTCACTTCGTTCATGGCAAAGAAGCTGATCGCGGTGAACGGCAGGCCAACCGGAGCGCTGCTGACGCTCAGTCCCAGAGCGTCGTGCCAGAACGCGAGCAGGCTCGGCGCCCGAGCACCATTAGCGCTGCTTCGTAGAGGTTCCGGGTCAGATCGAAGGCTCCCATCCTGGGTGCAAGTCTCGCCGACTGGCCCGCCCATAGGTTTGTGAAGTCACCCCGTGACGCCTTTTCCGCCTGCGCGCGCACGGCAGACAGTGCGGCTCCGGCGGTTGGGAACGCTGGCACGGCCTCTGAAATTGGACCGAGTTCCTGCATGAGGCGGTTGACGATACCTCTGGCGGGACGGCCGGTGAAGACGTTCGTGATTGCGGTACTGTCATCACCTGCCTCGGCGAGCGCTTGCGCGTGTACCGCCGGGATCTTCGCCTCCGGGCAGAAAAGGTAGGCCGTGCCGACCTGGACGGCGGAAGCGCCGAGCATTAAGGCTGCAGCAACGCCCCGCCCGTCGGCGATACCACCCGCAGCAATCACAGGAACCGCTACGGCATCGACAACTTGCGGAACGAGCGCCATCGTTCCGACCTGGGTGGACATGTCCTGCGTGAGGAAGTTGCCACGGTGCCCTCCGGCCTCAGAACCCATCGCGATGATGGCGTCGGCCCCGTTCGCCTCCAGCCACGCGGCTTCGGCCGCAGTCGTAGCGGAGGACACGACCTTCGCGCCGGCCGCCTTCACGCGGTCCAAGAGCGGCCTGGCAGGCAATCCGAAATGGAAGCTCACCACCTCCGGCCTATGCTCTTCGACAACCTCACAGAAGCGTTCATCGAACGGCGCACGACTCGCACCGGAAACGGGAGCGGCAGGGTCGAGATCGAATTCGACATAGTAGGGCGCCAGCAACGCCCTCCATCGGATCTCAGCGACCGCGTCCTCGGGAGGCGTTTGATGCGCGAAGAAATTCACGTTCAGCGGCGCCTTGATCGAGGCGCGAATGCTGCTGATCGCAGTCTTCAGTTGATCGGCGGTCAATTGCGCACTCGGCAGCGAGCCTAGTCCTCCAGCCTGCCCTGCGGCGACCACCATCTCGATGGTCGTTGCTCCAGCCATAGGCGCCTGGATGATCGGAAGCTCAATACCGAAAAGATCGAGAATGCGTCGGTCTGGCCAGCTCGTCATATCGCACACCATCCCATTGTGTGGCTCGACCACTGGTTAGATCCTTGCACGTGGCGGGTCTATTGCACTTGATGATCTGACACCCGATCCAAAGGTATCGGGGACACCTTCGTACAATAGCTAGAAGCGCTTAACCGCGAGATGGTGTTGTCACGGCGGCGGCGACGATCGTTCCTATCCGCAACAGCAGAGACATGACTTTGAAGATCCTGGCGAACCTGCCGCGCGTCGGCGGTCGGAGGATCGTGCGTGGTCCAACAATGGAGGTGCTAATGAGCACGCGGAAGACAATCTTGATCACCGGCGCGTCGCAGGGGATCGGGGCAGGACTGGTCAGATCGTTCCTCGAACGAGGCTACAATGTCGTCGGCACATCGCGCCGTGTCACGGAAGCATTGCTGCCGGACGCTCCGGAACACCTGGAACTGGTCGATGGCGACGTGGGCGATCCAGTGACCGCCGAACGCGTGGCGCAACGCGCGATCGAACGCTTCGGATCGATCGACGCGCTGGTGAACAACGCGGGCATTTTCTTCACCAAGCCGTTCCTCGAATACACGATCGACGACCTTCGGCAGCTTACCGCGACGAATGTCGAAGGATTCATCCACTTCACCAAGCACGCGATCCGGCAGATGCTCCGCCAGGGATCGGGCGGAAGTGTCGTCACGATAACGACCTCGCTGACAGACCACCCGATCGCCGGCGTGACCGCGTCGTTCGCCATGATCACCAAGGGCGGCCTGAATGCGGTCACGAAGAGCCTCGCGATGGAATTCGCCAAGGACAACATCCGGGTGAACGCCGTCGCTCCCGGCATCGTCGACACGCCGATGCATGAAAAGGATCCGAAGGACTTTCTGAAGTCTCTCTCGCCGATGGGCACGATCACCGCCGTCTCGGAGATCGTCAACGGCGTCGTCTATCTGACGGAATCCACGAACATCACCGGGGAGGTGCTGCACGTCGACAACGGCGCACATTTGGGAAAATGGTAGTCCATGGCGCTGACGCACGATTGCGGGATCTTGAGATCGAGCTCCCTCCCCCGCCGACACCTTTCGGCGCCTATGTCGAGGCGGTCCAGGTCGGCACGCTTCTCTTCCTGAGCGGAATGCTCCCAGTGATCGGACACGAAGCGGTCTACCACGGGCGCGTCGGCGAGGGTCTTTCGGTCCCTGAAGGCTACGACGCCGCCCGCGCTGCCTGCCTCAGCGGGCTCGCCGCGGCGAAGGCACACCTGGGATCTCTGAACAAGATCAGCCGTATCGCCAAGCTCGGCGTCTACATCGCGTCGCCCGGCGATTTCCAGGACCACCCGAAGGTGGCCGACGGGGCATCCGAGCTTCTGCGCGACGTGTTTGGCGCGTCATTGGTTCCGCCCCGAATCGTCCTTGGCGTCTCCAGCATACCGTTGGGAATGCCGGTCGAAATCGAACTCGTGCTCAAGATCGAATCCTAGCGACATCGTTCCAACGACCTGAATGGAGTTATTCATGAAACTCAGATCACCCATCTCGACGAGCGCAATGATCTCGTCATCGAAGTTCCTGACGGCTGCGGCAGTGCTCACGCTTCCGGCCCTTGCGCTTTCCGGGCAAACCATGGTCGCGGAGACGACAGATCGTCCCGCCGACTCCAAGTCACAGCCTGCGAGCGAGAAGCCCCAAATCCGGATCGAGAAGCGCACGCCCGCATATTGGCGCGTCACCTTCGACAATCCGCCCTTCAACATATTCGGCCCGGAGACCATTCCGCAGATGGAGGAGGTCGTCGCGGAGATCGAAGCGGACCCGAGCCTGAGGGTCGTCGTCTTTGACAGCGCGGTGCCGGGCTTCTTCCTCACCCACTATAACTTTACGCCGCCGCTCTCCGAATCCACGAGCCTTCCCTATGGAAGGACCGGGCTCCACCCCCTGCCGGACATGCTCGTTCGCATCAGCAAGGCGCCCGTTGTCTCCATCGCCCTCATCCGCGGGCGAGCCACGGGCGTCGGCAGCGAACTGGCGCTCGCCAGCGACATGCGGTTTGCCAGCAAGGAGAATGCAATTCTTTCTCAATGGGAGGTCGGAGCCGGCTTCGTTCCGGGTGGCGGTCCGATGGCGCGCCTCCCGCGTCTGATGGGACGCGGCCGCGCGCTCGAAGTCCTTCTCGGCTCCGATGACATCAACGGCGAGCTTGCCGAGGAATACGGCTATGTCAACCGTTCATTCGACGACGACAAGCTCGACCCGTTCGTCGATGCGCTCGCCGCAAGGATTTCTGGTTTCGACCGCCAGGCGATCGCCGATACGAAACGCCTCGTCGATTTCGCCAGCCTCCCGAGCGATCCGGAAATCGGAGCGGGCTGGGACGCGTTCATCCAGTCCGTCCAGCGCCCCGTGGCCCAGAAGAACATCGGCCGCCTGATGGAAATGGGACTTCAGACGAACCCGGACATCGAAGAGCGCCTCGGGCACTACACCCAGACTTTGGCCGACAACTAGGCCGGAGCCGCGCCCGCGCGTTGGAACGGCAGGTCGCGCGGGCGCACATCGTGCCAGTCGTCCACTCAGAGAAATCGCGCGGTCCCCAGCCGCGGAGATCTTCCGCACCGACAACCCAACCAGCGATGGAGAAGTCACATGCACAGCATCGAAAACCAGATCGTCGATTCCAGCTTTTCGGCAATCATCAACGCACCGATCGAACAGGTGGATATTCCGAAGTGGTGCTTTACCCTGCCGGAGAAGGAATACCAGGGCTGCTCTCCGGCGCACATCGCTGCGGGCTTCACGACGGCGCCCGACGGCACGCGCATGTCGATCAATGTCGAGACGATCGGCGGAAGCCTGATGGTCCAGCATTACCTCGAAACCCTCGGCGAGAAGGATCATCTCGTCCTTGATTCCGATTCCGACGTGTTCACGCCAAATGGCCGCGTGACGATCCACGTCACCTGGGAGCTCAGCGTCAAGAAACTCGACCCGGGTCGATGTGAATTCACCAACCGCGTCAGGTCCTATGCAACGGACGAGATGATGGCCTTCCTCGACCGCCAGGGCATCCCCTTCGAGATCTTCCGGACGCAACGGCAACCGATGTCGATCGCACACAACAAGGGCGAGACTCCCCTGTTTGCGGCAAGCATCGAGCGGGCGGCGCTGAAGAACGCCGCCTCCACGAAAGCGGCCTGATCATCGGAGGAATCCCCATGACCCAACTGTCTTTCGACCGGAATAATACAGGTCTGCTGGTGGTCGATCCGTACAACGACTTCATTTCCGAAGGCGGCAAGATCTGGCCAAGGATCAAGGAAGTGGCCGAGGCGAACAACTGCGTACCGCACATGCTCCAAGTGCTGAACGCGGCGCGCGAGGCGAAGCTTCACGTCTTCTATGCTATGCATCATCGGTATCGCGCCGGCGATTACGAAAATTGGAAGTTTATCGCTCCTATCCAGCGCGCGGCATGGCATCGCAAGAGCTTCGAGTTCGGCACCTGGGGCGGAGAATTCCGCGCCGAGTTCGTGCCACAGCCGGGTGACGTCGTCGCCTCCGAACACTGGTGCTCCAGCGGCTTCGCCAACACCGATCTCGATCTCGAGCTGAAGCGGCATGGAATCCAGAGGCTCATCGTGATCGGGCTCGTTGCCCACACCTGCATCGAGGCGACCGTGCGCTACGCCGCCGAACTCGGATACGACGTGACCGTCGTCAAGGACGCGGTAGCCGATTACTCGCAGGAGATGATGCATGCCGCTCTGGAGGTCAACCTCCCCAACTATGCCAGCGCTATCGTCGACACCACGGAAGCCATCGAAGCGATCGCCCTTACACAAGCGGCGTAAGCTTGCGTCTCGGCGCCATCAGCATCTGGCGAGCGTTCACGGACGCACGCCGGATCTCCCATCAAAATCGAAAAGTAATACTTTTTAACCCTCAAGGGTTGGCATGCCCTTCGCCGGCACCTATGTGAGTTCGACAGCCGACTGCCGCCGATCTATGTCGATCCTCCAATATGGTACAGAGAGGCGGTCATGGCTCCCAATTCGAAAGGATCCACATGACATTCTCCGGAGACCTTCTCATCGGCGGCTCAAACGTGCGTGGCGCGGCTGCGACCTTTTCCGCAATAAACCCTGCCAACGGCAGTGCAATGGACCCGACTTTCGCGGGCGCGACGAAGGCGCAGGTGGAGATGGCCACGGCTTTGGCGTGGGACGCGTTCCCGGTCTACAAGGAGACGACGCTCGAAGATCGGGCGCGCCTCCTGGAAACCATCGCTGAAGGCATCATCTCACTCGGCGACGACCTTATCCTGCGAGCGATGGACGAAACTGGCCTGCCGCGCACACGGATCGAAGGTGAACGCGCCAGAACTGTCGGACAGTTGCGCCTGTTCGCGAAAGAGGTCCGCGACGGCAAGTTTCAGGAGCTTCGCTTCGATCCGGCCGACGCTGACCGCAAGCCTGTTGCTAAACCGGACCTTCGACTGAGAAACATTGCTCTCGGTCCGGTCGCCGTATTCGGAGCATCGAACTTTCCTCTCGCATTCTCTGTCGCTGGCGGCGACACAGCCTCGGCCCTTGCCGCCGGCTGCCCTGTTGTCGTCAAAGCTCACTCTGCCCACCCCGGAACGTCCGCGCTCGTTGGCAAAGCAGTCGTGAATGCCGTCACGGCATGCGGTCTTCCACCTGGGACGTTTGCCCTTTTGTTCGATGCAGGATTCGAGGTGGGACAGACCCTCGTCGCCGATCCCCGGATCCGTGCCGTCGGATTCACCGGTTCGCGCCGCGGCGGTACCGCGTTGATGAAGATCGCCTCGGAGCGGAAGCAACCAATACCTGTCTACGCCGAGATGAGCAGCATCAATCCCGTCATTCTTTATCCGAGCGCGCTTCGTAATCGCGGAACCAAGATCGGAACATCGTTCGCATCCGCCCTAACCCTGGGCGCGGGCCAGTTCTGCACCAATCCAGGCCTGATCATCGCCGTCGATGGTCCTGGACTCGATGCGTTCATCGGAAGTGCCGGTGCAGCGATTTCGGAAGCGCAGGCCCAGACCATGCTGACGGGCGGCATCTGCGAGGCCTACCGCAAGGGTGTGGCAAGGCTGTCGTCGTCATCGTCGGTCTGGCAGGTCGCTGCGGGGAAGAACGGAACTTCCTATCAGGCCGCGGCCGCGCTCTTCGAAACGACTGCCGCAGCATTCCTCCGCGATCCCGCGCTGCAGGAAGAAATCTTCGGCGCCTCAGGACTGATTGTTCGCTGTAAGGACGAAACGGAGCTACGTGAAGTCATCGAATCCTTGGAGGGTCAGTTGACGATCGCCCTGCACGTGGATGCCGAGGACATCGCGGCCGCCTCGACGATAATCCCGCAGTTGGAGCTTCTCGCGGGCCGACTTCTCGTCAACGGCTTCGGAACCGGGGTCGAGGTATCCCCGGCGATGGTCCATGGGGGACCGTATCCGGCCACGTCAGACGGTAGATCGACCTCAGTCGGGACACTGGCGATTTATCGATTCCTGCGGCCCGTTTCCTACCAGGACTTCCCGGCGGAGCTGCTTCCGGAGTCACTTAGACGGTCATAAGCGCACTCGGGCGGTGACGAAGACGCCGGGCAGGCGTGAACCGCCGCGTCGGCCCCTCAATCAGACGGGTGCGCGGGAAGCGGCTTAGGAGCGGTGTTTTAGGCATCGGCGTGTGGTGTGCGGCACGACTGTCTCAGTCGGATCTGCTTGCAGTCAGTTCTCCGGTCATGAACTGAGCCCGTCCCATGCCGAACGACCAGTCCTCGTCTGAATTCTTCAGATCGAGACCATGACATCGGACGGATCGATGCCGCATTGGATGCGCAGCGACCGGGCAAGCGTTTCGTATAGGACCAGCTTCATCGTGCGTGACCGGACCCGGCTGACGATTTCGACAAGAACGAATCTTTCGGACCTATCCATCCCAAGGCCGGTATCAAGGACTTGAAGATGCGATCTCTCGTGCTCCTCCAATATCTGATACCGATCTCGGCGCGGAACGCCGAATGCTCCGACAACGACATCGTGGGCGACGTCGAGCAGCGTCTGAAGTTCGTCGACGCTGCGCCTTTGAAGACGTGGATCCTTACCAGTGGCATTGGTCATCTCCTTCATCGGTGCGGTGCTTCGTCATGACGCCGATCCGCATCCCGATGGCGTGCAGCTCGCACCGGAATTCCGAGAGCTGAGGTCACCCATGTTACGACCTCCGCCACCTTCGGAAGGCGCGAAAGCAGACTTCGTCCGTGACACATTTGAGCATGATGCCAGCACACCTGTCATCGTGGCGAGGACGACTGCTTGCCGTCCTTTTGAAACCCACGCTTTGAGGGCGATCGGCAACTTAAACTCAGGCATTGAACGCTCCGGGCGTGGCATCCTGGGGAATCGCTGCGGCGCGATATCGGGGCGCCGGAGTGTTCCGCGACAAGTTCGGTATCAACTTCCGCCTCGCCGCCTCATATGCGTTCCAGTCATCGGCGTCCGGAACGGATGGAAGCGTCACCAGCTCACCCATATCCAGGCCCGCGAGAGCGGCGTCCACCGCGTCGTCGGCCTTCATGACGATACTGTCTGGCAGGTGCTCGAGTGACCCCCCGGCAGATTCCCAGAAGGGCGTCTCCACGGCCCCTGGAAGGACTGCTTGAACGCGAACGTTCTTTTCGGCGAGTTCCTTGTGCAGCGAGAACGTCAACGCGAGAACGAATGCTTTCGTGGCGCCGTAGACGCCGTTGAGAATTTCGGGGGCGAGAGCAAGCGCCGAGGCGACGTTGATGATAGTACCTTGCTCCCGCGCCACGAACGAAGGAGCGGCGGCGTAGACCAGGCGGGTCAACGCCGTGACGTTGATCCTGATCATGCGCTCCATGTCCTCAACGTCAGAGACAAGGAGTGGCTGTACCGCGCCAACGCCTGCGTTGTTGACGAGCATGTTGATCGATGGGTCGCTGCGAAGAAACCCCTCTATCTTGAGTAGGTCCTCCCTGGCGCCGAGATCGGCTCTCAGCGTCGTCACGCGGCGCCCCGTCCCGCGAGTAACCTCTGCGGCCACGTTCGTAAGTCCATCCTGACTGCGCGCCACGAGCACGAGATCATAGCCTCGTCTGGCGAGCCTATCGGCATAGATCGCACCGATACCTGAAGATGCACCTGTAATCAGAGCTGTTCCTTTGGACGATTGCGTCATCTAGCGTCTCCGTGCTGAGCCTCCGCGGGCGTGCTGCCCATCCCGACTGTTGGCGTTTGTCGTCCTTAGGGATCGTTCGGATTCCGCCCGGAATCCATTGGACGAAGGTATCGGCGATACCTTGGAAGGGGTTTTCGTGAGCGATCGCAGATTGGAACCGACACCATCGGACAATGGACGCGACCGGTGCGCGAGATCATCGTAGCGCCGTCTGCTAGCAGTCCGCAGGGACACACAGAGGGAGAAGGTGAATGACCGTCCAGGAGCGCAGCACTCAGTCTGCCACCGCCGTGAAAGACATCGACATGAAGCTTGAGGTCGTTGTGATACCGGTATCCGACGTTGATCGCGCGAAGTCATTCTACACAGGCCTTGGCTGGAGACTTGACGCCGATGTCTCTGGCGCAGACGGCTTCAGGGTCGTCCAGGTAACGCCTCCAGGATCGTCCTGCTCGGTCATCTTCGGCAGGAACGTCACTGCGGCCGTCCCGGGATCAGCGCAAGGACTCCATCTCATCGTCTCGGACATCGAGATGGCCCATGCGGCACTCGCCGCTCGCGGCGCCGAAATGAGCGGGGTCTTCCATGACGGGGGTGGCGTGTTCCATCACAAAGGCACCGATGGGCGCGTCGCCGGCCCCCACCCCTCTCGCGCCAGCTATGGCTCGTTTGCCTCCTTCAGCGATCCTGACGGAAACGGATGGCTTTTACAGGAAGTGACCGCGAGACTTCCTGGCCGCATCGAAGCCACGGGTGCAGCCTTCAGCTCCGCCGCCGATCTTGCTAACGCGCTTCGTCGTGCCGCCGAAGCCCATGGCGAACATGAGAAACGCATGGGTGGGAAACACGACGATGAATGGCCGGACTGGTACGCCGAATATATGGTGAGCGAGCAGTCGGGCGGTCCTCTCCCGATTTGATTACCATTGTGCGTGGCGGCGCTGAATGAGGCCAAGCCGGGACGAGCGGCATCGCGGGCTCGCTCATTTTCCGCTGATACCGACACCATTGAACAATAGTTTGGATACCGCCAGGGTGATGCATAATGCGGTGACGACATCGTCCTCGCAAAAGCATGGAGCGACGGCCGGACGGCTACCGGCTACGACAAGCAATTCGGATGTTCCAATATTGTGAAGACGCAAAACCCGGACAATATCCATGCAGACAATCCTGTGCTGCCGCGGCATGCTTCAGCCCAGATCGCCGCCGCAGGCGGCGCAATATTTGGCTTTTCGTTAAGGGCCCAGAGAACGCAAGACAGCCACAGCGCGACGAAGGCGCATCGACAATGACGATCGAGTGCGCGCTGGTGTCTGTCGTTGATGATGAGTCGGTCAGAGAGTCTCTTCCCGACCTGATCCGGATATTCGGATACGACGTCCGTGCATTCTCCTCTGCCGACAAGTTCTTGGATTCCGAATGGGTATCAAGAACGAACTGCCTGATACTCGACGTCGCCATGCCTGGCATGTCCGGTCCCGAACTTGAGGAAGAGTTGATCCGTCGCGGTGACCGAATTCCAGTCGTCTTCATCACGGCCCATAAGGACGAGAACGATCGAACTCCCCTCATGCAGAACGGCGCGGTTGCCTGCCTGTTCAAGCCGTTTAGTGATGTCGCCCTGCAGGAAACGCTGGATCGGGTTTTCGCCTAGGAGACTGTGAGCTCGCGTGCAATTCAGCATA
Organism: Rhizobium sp. USDA 4016; assembly: GCF_056279705.1. NCBI lineage: Bacteria > Pseudomonadati > Pseudomonadota > Alphaproteobacteria > Hyphomicrobiales > Rhizobiaceae > Rhizobium > Rhizobium sp. USDA 4016. The sequence continues at coordinate 1,477,391 of NZ_JBWCCY010000004.1, read as the reverse complement.
GTCTGGCCCCATCCGACACCATAGGACAATGTACGAGAGGTGGCGGAAACCATACAGTGCACGAAAAGGGTAGGTCAGCCCTTGAAAGGACATGCATGCAGACGGAACTCGGTCGGGTTCTCGACGCGCTGCCTGGGATGGTGTTCTGCGCTCTTCCGGACGGACGCATCGATTTTGTGAATAAGGACCTGGCCCATTTTTCCGGCGTCCCGATGGCCGAGACAAACGCGTGGGAATGGCCGGTTCACGGGGAACCTGCGGAGGCGTCGATGATCGTCGATAGGTTTCGATCGATGCTATCTCGGGATGAGCCATTCGAGATGGATATCCCAATCCTGCGGGCCGACGGCGAGCGCCGCCTTCTGAGGGTCCGGTGCAACCCCATGCTCACAGACAGCAAGGTCCAGAAATGGTATGGTCTTGCCAACGAACGTGAGCTTGCGAGCACGGATAGTCGTACCGAGCACGAAACGGACTTTCAGCGCATCGTGGATAGCATTCCTGTTCCAGTCGCGGTCACCACACCGACTGGAGACGTTGAAGCATTGAACAATCCTGCTCTCGAATACTTCGGCATGACGCTGGATGAACTGAAGAACTGGAAGGCGATCGAGGTCGTCCATCCCGAAGACCTGCAGCATACCATCGCCGATCAGCTCGAGGCGCACAGGACCGCGACCTTCTACAATGTCGAAAGCCGTCATCTCCGTTCGGACGGCGTCTATCGCTGGCACAATGTGCTTGGCTTGCCCTTCAAGGACCGCGACGGAAATATTCTACGTTGGTTTCATCTTCTCGTCGACATCGATGACCGCAAAAAGGCTGAATTGGCGCTTGCCATGCGCGAGCGCGAAGCGCAACTGGTATTGGAGAGCATCCCGGCCGGGATCGCCGTCCTGGCTCCAGATGGAAAGGTCGAGGCGATCAACGGACCGCTGTTGCGGTACTACGGACGCAAGCTCGAGGAGCTGCGCGATTGGGGCAACACGGATGTTGTGCATCCGGACGACATGCCCCGAATGATCGCAGCCGTGTCGGATGCTGTCGCATCCGGATCTCCGTATGATAGAGAGGTGCGTCTGCGGCGCGCCGACGGAACATATCGCTGGTTCCAGGTCACCGGACATCCCTTGAAGTCGGAGGATGGCAAGATCATCCGGTGGTACGCCCTTCACATGGACATCGACGATCGGAAGCAGGCAGAAGAAGCGCTGGCGGAACGTGAACGCGAATCGCGATTGGTCATCGACGGCATAGCGGGAATGATTGCGATCTTTTCGCCGGACGCCAAACTGATTGGCGGCAACCAGCAGATAATCGACTATTTCCAGCGCCCTATCGAGGAGCTCGACAACTGGGCGACGAATGGGATCACACATCCCGACGATCTCCAGATCTGCATCGACAGTTTCATGGGAGCCATCGCGACCGGAGAACCCTATGACTACGAGACCCGCTTCCTCCGGCATGATGGAACATGGCGCTGGTTTCAGCTTCGCGGGTTGCCATTGCGAAACACGGACGGTCAGATCGTGCGTTGGTATGGCCTGCTGACGGATATAGACGATCGAAAACGTACCGAGGAAAATCTCCGCAGAAGCGAAGCTTTTCTGGCCGACGCACAGCGGCTCAGCAAGACAGGAAGCTTCTCGCTCAAGCTTGGCACCGACGAGGTCACCTGGTCGGCGGAAACTTATCGCATCTTCGGTATCGATCCTTCCACGAGAGTGACGCTGCGCACCATTCTGTCGCGCCTAGATCACGACAGCTTTGAAAGCGTGCAGCGCGTCCTCGAACGCGCGCGCGAAGGAAGTGGTGACTTCGACTACGACATCACGCTGGTTATGCCCGACAAGTCGATGAAGCACGTTCGCGTCCTGGCTCACAGCGAGCGAAACAAGGACGGCGAGCAGGAACTGACTGGCGCAGTGCAGGACGTAACTGAAAGCCGACGGGCAGAAGAGACACTCAACCAGGTTCGGTCCGAGCTCGCCTATGTCACGCGCGTTACAAGCCTTGGCGTGCTGACGGCGTCGATCGCCCACGAGGTCAATCAGCCTCTTGCCGGGATCGTCACCAATGCGAACACGTGTCTTCGCGTCCTGGCTACGGAACCGCCCAACATGGAGGTCGCGAAAGACACGGCTCGCCGTATGATCCGCGATGCCAACCGGGCCGCGGACGTGATCGTCAGGCTGCGGGCGCTGTTCAGCAGAAAACCTCCGATCATCGAGCCGATCGACATGAACGAGATCGCAAGCGAAGTGATCGCCTTGGCACTGAGCGACCTCCAGCGGGCGCGCGTGTCAGTCGCGACAGAATTCGGCCATAACCTGCCACCCGTCGCAGGTGCCCGTGTCCAGCTCCAGCAGGTGATCATGAACCTGCTCCGAAACGCCATCGAGGCTCTGGCTGGGATCAACGACAGGCCGAAGCAAATCATAATCAACACCCAAGCAGACCCGACAGGTGAGGTCCAAGTTTCAGTGAGTGACGACGGAGTCGGATTCGCCTCGCAGGAGATGGGACGGATCTTCGACGATTTCTATACCACGAAACCCGATGGCATGGGCATCGGACTATCTGTCAGTCGATCCATAGTCGAAAACCACAATGGACGGCTGTGGGCGAAAGCGAACAATAGCCATGGCGCAACAGTTGCGTTTGCCATTCCGACATATGACGTTGCCGGAGAATCTTGCGACGTTGAAGTTCGAGACAGGCCCCACTCGCCCTCCGGGACAGTTCGATGAGAAAGCGATCAAAGTTCGTATCGGTGATCGATGACGACGAGTCTGTACGAGAAGCTCTCCCAGACCTGCTCCGATCGTTCGGTCTGTCGGTGGAAGCATTTCCATCCGCGGAGGCCTTCCTCGGATCGCAGGCACTGGAGACCAGTGACGGCATCATCCTGGACGTGGCAATGCCGGGCATGACGGGTCCCGAATTGCAGCGCGAGCTTAGACGTAGAAATCTACGCTTTCCGATCATTTTTGTGACCGCATTCGCTGACGAGATGGTGCGCGCGCGCCTGATAAGCGACGGAGCGGTGGGGTGCCTGTTCAAACCGTTCAGTGATGACGAGCTGCAGAATGCGCTTCGCCTCGCTTCCCTCGTGACCTGACGGTCCCCTCGCAGTCTCGGTCATGGAGAGTAGTTTCACACAATTCCGGCACTATGGCGCAAGTGCCGGGCGTTTGCTCCATAATGCCGGACATTTCTTGAACACGCTGCCAATCCTGGTTTGGAACATTAAGGCAGACGGTTATCGAGTTCCGACGAAGGCGCATCTCGAACTCCGCGGAACCACCCCTGGCGACCGCATCGTGCCAACTATCGCGGACCCACTTGATGTCATCTGGATGAATTGTCGCCGTCCAGCCGCGTTCCCGAAGCTCTTTGACGTCAATGCCAGTGCACTCGCGGTCGGCGATTCACGAAAGTCGTTACGCCATCTGGCCCTGTTGCTCAGACTAACCCAAGCAGGATGTCGAAAGGTTTCCAGAGGTCTGCTTCCATACCTCACTTTCCCACAGTCAAGGCGCGGTCATTTTTTGAGTACTCGAAGCAATCTCGTCATCCGAGATGTTGTACCTTCGTAAAGGTCTCAGGTGCTTTGTTACATTGCGAGGCTTGCAGAGGCGCAACGAAGAACATTGTACATACTAAAGTGTCGGCGATACCATGGTGCAATAGTCCCCGCGCCTGTTCAGTGTGACCTTCCTCCCATCAACCCTAGCAAACACGCAGGAGGATGCCATGCCCCGTATACAGCCCGAAGTCACACGTCGAACAGTTCTCGCCGTCGCCGCAGCCGCAGGCGCGATGGGTATGCTCCCAGGAACACTCGCCGCTTCGACTACAACCCCCGACATCACACCGTTCAAGTTTTCGGCCACCGACGAGCAGCTTAAGGATCTTCGACGTCGTGTTGCAGCGACCCGCTGGCCGGACCGCGAGACGGTGACGGATGATACGCAGGGTGTGCGGCTTGATACGATCCAGAAAGTCGCCAAGCACTGGAAGGGCCATGACTGGCGCATGGTCGAGACCCGGCTCAATTCCTTCCCGCAGTTCATGACCGAGATCGACGGTCTCGACATTCATTTCATCCATGTGAAGTCCAAGCATGAAAAGGCGCTGCCCATTATCATCACGCATGGCTGGCCGGGTTCGATCATTGAGCAGATGAAGATCATCAAGCCGCTGACCGATCCGACCGCCTATGGCGGCACCGAGGCCGATGCCTTCCATGTCGTCATCCCCTCGCTGCCGGGGTATGGCTTTTCGGGCAAGCCAAAGCAGCCCGGCTGGAATCCGCCACGCATCGCCAAGGCCTGGGCCGTGCTGATGCAGCGTCTTGGTTACACGAAATACGTCGCCCAGGGCGGCGACTGGGGCAATGCCGTTTCCGAACTGATGGCGGTGCAGGAGCCTCCGGGCTTGCTCGGCATCCACACCAATATGGCAGCGACCGTGCCCGCCGATATCGCCAAGGCGCTTTCGGCCGGCAGCCCGGCCCCTGCAGATCTTTCGGCCGATGAAAAGCGCGCCTACGAGCAGCTCGACGATTTTTACAAGAACGGCCTCGGCTACGCGATCGAGATGAACAACCGGCCGCAGACGCTCTACGGCATCGTGGATTCACCGGTTGGCCTCGCCTCCTGGATGCTCGACCACGATATCAGAAGCTACCGAATGATCGCCCGCTCCTTCGACGGCGAGAAGGAGGGCCTCACGCCTGACGATATCCTCGACAATGTCACGCTCTACTGGCTGACGAACACGGCGATCTCCTCGGCACGGCTTTATTGGGACAATGCGCATTTCCCCTCGGGCGGTTTCTTCGATCCGCGCGGCATCAAGATCCCGGTGGCCGTCAGCGCCTTCCCGGATGAGATCTACCAGGCGCCGCAGAGCTGGGCGGAAAAGGCCTATTCGAAGCTCATCCACTACAACAGGCCGGAAAAGGGCGGGCATTTTGCCGCCTGGGAACAGCCGGAGCTGTTTACGGCAGAGCTGCGCGACTCGTTCAGGCCGCTGCGCAACCAAATCTAAGAACCTGGATTAGAAGTTTGAGTTGGGCTCAAAGATTGAGGAGTCTCGAGGCCAAGTATGTCAGTGCCCGCAGTGCAAGCGATCACGGACGATTCTGCAGCCACGGGATTCTTGTAACCCGCGTTCAGGCCAAGACGAGGTACGAGCGCCGCCAGCTACCCCGTTATAGATAGTTGCAGGAGCAGGAAACCACAGGTCGAGTAGCTTTTGAGCGCCTGCCTAGTGGAAATTCCTTGCCTTCACCTTGAGCGTGTCAATGTGGAGATCCCTGACAACAGTTCCTTAGCCTCGTGAAAAGGCGGGATCTTCAGTTGTCTTGATACATCCGCAGCCCTTTAAGTCGATCGGGTTCTAGCGATCAAGTCAGGGGATTATTTCGCGCTTTCCATTGCGAGCATACGTTGCGTCGATACAATTGATTCAAGCGAATCTATTTTCTACTGGCAGAATTAATGGCCCTTACGATCAACTTTGCACCGATATCCTTAGATGGCGACTGCGAGGTCCTCGTTGGGCGCCAGAACTATGACAAGGATCGGCTGGCCGAACTGCGTTCCGACTTTCGAAGCACTCACCTCTTCAGGCGCGATGGCGCCGATAGCATGGTCGATATTCCGATAGCTCCCGGCGGGTCTCCAGTCGGGAATGTGCAGGAAACCATCGATCTGAGGCGTAACCAACAATACTGGCCAATGCTGCTGCAGGAATCGTTGATCCAACTGCTGGGCAAGCGTCCGATTCTTTCGCACAATCCCTTGAAGTTCCTTGGCGCCCGAGTCCCGCTGATCGAGCATGCGAATCTTCCTAACTGGCTGCAACGCGTCTCGGTCACGGAGATATACACGCGGCACATATCCATTGACGGAAGGAAGGTTCATGGCATCGCATGCGACGTTCGCGCCAGGTCGTTCATCGCCGCATCGTGCGACATTCTCATCGACGCAGGTGTGCCTGTCGTTGGCAAGTACGTCCTAGTCGAACTCCCTTCGATTGATCCCCGGACGATGCCTAAACGGAAGCTCGTAGGACGCGTCCGCGGCATCGAGGGCGAAGAGCTTTTCCTCGATGACCATGAGCCCGGCTTTGAGCGGGTGGCAACAAAACTGGCCTTCCTGGAGCCGCGCACAGAGACCTTCGAGGCCTGCGTGCGGAAGATGCTTGGACGTGAGGCCGAACTTGTCCTGGAAAAATCCCAGCGAGCTTCACAGGAGCTCGCCTCCGGTCCGGGCAAGTTGCGACACATCACGGAGATCGTTCAGTACATCAGGGACAAGAAGCCCGCCGCGACTCCGGAATCCCACTTCGTGATCCACCCTCTTCTTGGTTCGCATAGAAGGTTGTTTCCCTCGCAGGAATTGATCGAAAAGCCGTCTCTGATGTTTGATCCAAGCGGCAGCCGGAAGGACGATTGGGCAGAGCGCGGACTGAAGACCCACGGCCCATACGACGAAAAGGTGTTCTCGCCGAAAAGCTTGAAGATTGCCGTCGTGTGTCAGGCACGGCTGGAAGGGCGAGTGGATGAATTCGTCGCAAAATTCCTAGACGGCATGCCAAAGGTCGTGCAGCAAGGAAAGAGCTTCGCCCGATATGGTGACGGGTTCGTAAAGCGGTTTCGTTTCAACAAGCCCACGGTTCACTACTTCCTTGCGGACGGCACCTCTGACGACGCGTATGCGAAGGCAAGCCGCGAAGCGCTCGATCGCGCCCGGGACGGAGGGTTCGAATGGGATCTCGCGATCGTTCAGATTGAGGAAGAGTTCAAGTCGCTGGCCGATGGCTCGAATCCCTACTACACTACGAAGTCGATTTTCTTGAAGCGAAACGTCCCGGTGCAAAGCGTCAGACTGGAAACGATGTCGTTCCCGGACAATGAACTCGTTTTCTCGATGAACCATCTCAGTCTGGCGACCTATGCGAAGCTTGGTGGAACACCATGGCTGCTCGCAGCAAGCCAGACGGTAGCGCATGAGTTGGTGATAGGATTGGGCTCGAGTACCAGTTCCGAGAGCCGTCTCGGTCCCCAAACACGTCACGTTGGCATCACCACGGTATTCTCGAGCGACGGCAGCTACCTCCTCAGCGACCGAACCGCGGCCGTCTCATACGAACAATATTCCGAGGAGCTTCGAAAAACCCTCAAGCGCACTATCGAGACGGTCCGAGCCGACGACAATTGGCGAAGTACAGACAAGGTCCGGCTGGTCTTCCACTCATTCAAGCCCTTCAAGGATTCGGAGGTAGAGGCGATAGACACCCTTACCGGTGATCTCGGTCTGGGGGACGTCACGGCCGCATATCTTCACATCGCGCCGGATCATCCGTTTGTTGTCTTCGACCACAGCCAGAAAGGATTGCCCGCGCGCGGCGGCAGGAAGGGTGTTCTCGGCCCCGCCCGCCAGCTTCACATCCGCCTCAGCGACTATGAGTCCCTCGTCGTGTTTGCGGGAGCTTCGGAATTGAAGCAGACAACCGACGGGATGCCCCGGCCCGCTTTGATCAAGCTCCATCCGAAGTCGACCTTCAAGGACATGACGTATCTGTCTCGACAGGCGTTCGCTTTCTCCGCCCACTCATGGCGCATGCTTTCTCCCGAGCCGTTCCCGATAACCATCCGATACTCCGACCTCATTGCCCAACGACTGGCAGGATTGGCATCGGTGAAGGACTGGGATCCCGATGCGGTGACGTTCGGAGCAATCGGCCATAAGCCTTGGTTTCTCTAACGATGATAGATCTCGGCACCATACGCCAGGAACTTGAGCGCGGGCTGGAAAGCAGCGGCGCCGCCGTCCATGTGCGCGCTTTTGCCGGATGGATACTCGGTGACGCTGCGCGCTTGGCCACAGAAGTGGGAACCGCTGCCGAAGGTCTAGCCCAAAACACGCTGCCGGAGCAGATAGCAGCGCTGGGTTATGGGAAGGCTAGCGGCACGCTGACCGATGATCAGGAGAACCGCCTGAAATCGGAGATGATCCAGTTTTCGGGCAGGCGATTTTTCAGTCCAGGCCGCCCCCTTCGCGTCGAAATAGACGGCGTCGCCCTCCTCGGCATCTCGTTTGCCGCCAGAGACATGAATGACCGAAAATGGTTGGCCGAACTTCTCGCGAGATCGGCGGCGGAGGTGGAAGACGATTTCTGGAACCAGGGGTTCGTTTCCGCAGCGAGATACCTGCTCGACGTCCCGCTCCCGAGTTCCGGCCCTCAGGATCTGGCTTTCGCGCTTTCGCTACGCGGCATTGGAGACACGACGGACAGCATGGCGGCGAACGCTTGGGAAATCGCCTCCCGTGTCCCCGCCCCCAGGCTGGGACTCGATCATCTGGCCGTGCGTATCGCCGCGTTCGACGCAGTAATGGCAAGAAGCACCCATATCAGGATCGCCTCGCCCGACTTCGGGGACCTGCTGCTCGCATTGCGCGGAGTTCCCCGGGCGATGAAGCATTGGCCTTTCGAAGCAAAGCCGCGAACGGCACGATCTCAGGTGGCCGTGTGGCATATCGAAAACGAGTACCATGTTCAGGCTCTGCTGTGGACAATACTCGCTCCCATTTTCCCCGATCTCGAAGACGAGGAAAACCTCCCGTCGGTCGGGCACAAGCGCCCAAGGGTCGATCTCGCCGTGCCATCGCTTCGCACCCTCATCGAGGTGAAGTTCATGCGCGGCGGTTCGCAGACGGACTTCGCCAAGGTTATCGACGAAGTCGCGGCCGACGCGTCGCTCTACCTGAGCGCCGTGACAGAATTCGACCGTATAGTGGCATTCGTCTGGGACGATTCCGCGCATACCGAACAGCATCACGAGCTTCAGTCCGGCCTCGAGAAAATCAGGGGCATCGCCGCGGCCGTGGTCGTGCCACGTCCGGGCAGAATGGCGCGAAGAAGCTGAACTTGACGATCCGACCTATGGCCATCCAGCGGCATCTTCACCGCCACGGGTCACGACTGAACGTGGTCATCCATTTCTTCAATCCTGAATGAGGTCCATCCTTGACCCTTTTGTGTCCGCACTGCTTCTCCAACAAAGGGCTCCAGCAGCGCCTCATAGAGATCCGACCCACCTTTCCGGACGATCGGTGCACGTTCCATCCCAACCTGAAGGGAATCCCTGTCAAGGCTGTCGCCCAGATCATCGATGAGGTCTTCCGCAACAACTATGGCCTCGGCCGCTACAACTCGTTCTACGACGAGCAAGAGGGAGAAGACCTGCAGGGCGTGCTGTACGGTTTGACCGGCGCTGATCTTGACGGCGTCGTCTCGGCAATTGCCGACCAGTTGATCGAAGGCGATCCTTACTGGCCACCCGACGGAGAGGACCCATTCTATTCCAGCGAAGTCGCGTATCAACGCAGCTACGACGCATTCAACGGCCACAGCTATCTATGGGACGAGTTCTGCCAAAGCATCGTACACGGGCAGCGCTTCTTTAATTCGAAAGCCAAGGAGCTGCTCTTCAAGATTTTCGACCGCATACACCTGCAGCGCGACCTCCAGCGAGCCAACCCGGTGTACGCCATCCAGCCCGGATCGGAACAGGCCACCGTATACCGTGTGAGAAATGTCGGCGACCCGGAGGCTCGCAAGCAAATCCGGGAAGATGTACCCGCAAACATGGGTCCGCCGCCCTCGCGGCTTCGTCGTCCGGGTCGAATGAACCCTTCCGGCATTGGAGCGCTCTACGCCGGCTTCGACCTCGAGACCTGCGTCGCCGAGATGCGTCCGACTGTGGGGGACGTGATCGTGTCGGCTCAGTTCGACATCATCGAACCGTTGTGGGTTCTCGACACGACGCGCTTTTCAGGACGCTTCAAGGAGCCAAACCTCTTCTCCAAGGATCATATCAGGCGCACAGCGCAGTGGCGTTTCATGCAGCGCTTCATGGTCGAGATTGCACGCCCGATCTCCCGGAACGATGAGCACCTGGACTACATTCCCACTCAAGCGGTCGCCGAGTATCTGCTCAACCACCACGACTTTCACGTTAACGGCTCCCAACACCGTATCGAGGCGATCATCTATCAGTCAGCACAACACCCGGAAGGCAAGAACATTGTCATTCTCGGAGACGCCTGCGCCATCGAGGCCATGCCTGTTCAAACCAAGGCAAAGACGACATCCTACGGAGAGCCATTCGACAGTCTCGTCTCGTCCCTGCCCCGCTTCCGTTCCCCGAGCGTTGCGCCGCGCATGCGGTTCAAGTACGGAAGCGTTGCTGAGCACAAGGTGCAGGGCGCGACGTTCCACTCTGTTCCCCATGAAGAATATTACCATGGAGATGACGAAGACGCGCCGTTCTGACACGACGGCTCTAGGCGGTCACTACTCGAGCTCGTAGACAGGGCGTTATCCTGGATTTCGCGCAGCCCCTTGTCAGAAGCGTGCCTCAGCCCCCCTCGTGCGTCCAACCGCGATATCCAATCTCTGCGACGTTGGCCGGGGAAGTCCAAGGTCCCCCATCAGACTATCCCTTGTCGAATCGCAGAGGTGGCGGATAGATGGATTCCACATACCCGGAGTAGAAAATGGCAGACATCTTCATCAGCCACGCCGTTGTGGACAAAGCTCTCGCTGAGAAGCTCGTCACGTTCCTGAAGGAAGCAATTGGCGTACCCTCCAATGCCATTTTCTGCTCGAGCGTGGATGGGCATGGAATCCCTCTTGGTGACGACTTTAACAAATACATGAAGGATCAGATTCAGGAACCAAAGCTAGTCATTCTTCTCATGACGCCCCAATACATGGAGAGCTGGTTCTGCCTGATGGAGGTGGGAGCCGCATGGGCGATTTCGCTCAACCCACTTCCGATCGTGGTCCCTCCGGTGCAGTTCAACGTGATCGCCAGTACGCTCGGGTTGAAGCAGGGCTGGAAGATCGACGATCACGCAAAACTCATTGATCTGCGGGCGAAAATAAAGGCGACGGGCATCGGCCTGGAGCCCCGTTCCGAACACGACTGGGAGAAGAAGCGCACGGCTTGGAGAGCTGACCTCGGCAGGCTCCTGAAGAACATTGCCAAGCCGACGAGTGTCACCGCCGCAGACCACGAGTCCATCAAGCAGGAGTTGGAGGAACTTCGGCAGCAGTACGCCAATCTCGAAGAAGAGTACCAGGCGGCGAACGAAACGATCGAAGAACTCAAGGCGGCAAAGGATCCGGCTGCCGTAAAGGCGATCATGCAGAAGAAGTCCGGCTTCGACGCCGAAGCCCGCTTCGATGAGCTCATCGAAAACGTTTCAAAGGCCCGGCCTAAGATTTCGATCTGGTTCTATCGGAGCAATGTGTTGATGGATCTCTACGGCAAGGCCGCCACCATCGACCCCCGAGACCAGCAGCAAAAGGCGGACATGGAATCCGCCATCCAGTACAACCTGGCCGACCCCGATGTGCCACATGATTTCCTCTGGAAGGGCGCCAAGCTGAAGCGGGTGGCTATCGCCGTGAAGGCGTTGGAAGAGTTCCTGGAGAGCCCGGAAGCCGAGGAGTTCGTGAAGAGCAAGCAGGCCGAGGGGATATCGATGGAAACCGATGATCTCGATTTCTGGGAAGAACATCTTCTCTCGTGAACGAAGCCCGGTGGACAAAACCCGATAGCGCTTTGTAATTGCCTGCGGAGGCGCGACCTCTGAGCAATTTGCCACCAACACCGAGGCGGCTGCGCCAGTGTCGATCCTTCGTAGTGGGTCGGCGCCGTCGCCTAGTCGTCGTTTCAGCCCTCCGCCAATCCCCCCGATCACCTGATCGGCATCCTCGTCCTTAACGAGTTCAGGTCTAGCGGATAGTTGGATGTTGCCCACGGCAGGTCCGCGGCAGCTCAACACGGCGTCGTCGGTTCATCATGGATTGAAACCGCCTCGCCTCGGCGAAACGATTATGCCAGCGCTGCGTCGACGAGATGAGTCCTGTCGAGCATTCGAGCTACTTTTCGTGAATCCCAGGCGCCCAGGCACACCAGTCTATCTGACGCGCAATAGGCCGCCGCGCCGGCCGCCGAAATGGATTGAGCTACTCCTGATCTTTCTTCCATTTCCTGAGGGTTTCTCTGCGTTTGCCTTGACCTACGATTTTGCGTTCGAGCTGACCCGGCGCGAGTCCTGCTTTCGGCGGCGGGCCAATAAACCTTTCGCTCCTGTGCTCCGATCTGCCGAAAGGGTTCGACCTCTCAGCCTTGCCGTCATCGTCCTGCGAGGCCTTCGACATGGTAGCGCTCCAACTCCACCACGAGTTCATCGTCGCAGTGCGGATTACAATCAATGGCGCGCCGCCCGCCCCAATCGCGTCAGCGCGGCCGCCCACTTGCGTTAAGCCGCCTCCGCCAAACCGCTCCGCTCAATCTTCACAGTGCCATAGGTCACGACATCGGCTGCCAAGGTTAGGATTCGTTCGCGCTCCTCCGTCAGCATGGCAAGCACTCGCTTCCATTGTTCCTCGAGGAGTAGCGAGACTTCAGATTCCATGCTTTCAGGAAGTGGTTTGTCGCCGAGGTCCTTAACGGTCCCCATGAAAATCGGAGACCTGCCAAGTCCATAGCTTCCTATCATGCGCCTTGCGATGGCGGTCGCCCTCTCGACATCACTGCCCATCGAGCCACCTGATCCCACAGATCGATCGCCGAACACGACAAACTCGGCAGCCATTCCCGCCAAAGATGCGGCAATCCTTTTCAACAGGCTCGTTTCCGTTGGAAAATAGTCCGGTACCAGCTCGTATGTTGTGAGTCCTCCAACAAACCCATCTGCATTCGGATCGAAAGTATACTTGATCTCGATCGTCGCAGCAGTCGCGTGACCAAGAGCGAGCGCAACGAGGGCATGGCCAGCTTCGTGCGCAGCGAGCCTGAGCAACTGCTCCGGAGTGTATAGCAGTTTCTCCGGAAGTTGGGCCTCTAGGTCGCGCAGTTCCAGCTCTCGGTTGTCATTCCTAGCGGCCGTGCGAGCTTTGCGAACCAACCGTTCGATATCCGCACCAGGCTTCCCCTCGAGGTCCTCGGCAATATCAAGCAAGGATTCGAACGGTAGTGCCCCACCTGCATGATGGCTGAGGATCTGAGCCCTCGTCACCCTATTGGGCAGAGAAAGAGTGAAGTGATCGTCAATCCTTCCGGCGCGCAATATCGCCGAGTCAATCCAGTCAGGATAGTTCGTGGCACCGACCACGACGACGCCCTCGCCGAGACTTGATAGGAGCGTCAGGAAATCCGTGACCACAACCTGCCAGTACTGGTCGTTGTGATTTCCCGACGGTCGGGCGAGCCGCGTGCCTATTGCGTCGATTTCGTCGATGAAAAAGAACTGCGCCCTTTCCGTCGTTCACGTTTTCAAAGGTCTTCCGCATCGCTGCAAGCATGTCATCGAGCGCACCAGCCGATTGCCAGGCGCCGACAGTCACGGAGACCAGCCTCATCTCAAGGGCGCTGGCCAGCGCGGAAGCGAATAGAGTCTTACCTGTTCCAGGAAGCCCCGATACGAGGACCCCTGCTCGAGCCAGCTTCCATTCGAGCTTTCGCTGACGCCAGCGGGAGACATTCTCCACCAAGTCCCTCGCCCAGGGCTTGACCTCCTCATACCCAGGCAATTCGAAAAGACTGGGAACAACCGTGTCCAGTCGGTGAAGATCGTCAATCTCATTGAACGCACCCTCGACGAAAGCCTGTTTGAGAACCGCTGCGAGAATGACATTCTGAGGACGCTTGGCCACCTCGGAAGCGACGAAATCTGAAATTGGGGCCTTCCCCGATATGCGCCTGGCGGCATTGATGTGCCGCGCGGTCGGTGGTTCGACGAAAAGAACAGCAGTCGCCGCAAAGCGCACTTCCTTCGGAACTTCGCCGATATCTCTTGCGACCAGAATGTCGAGGCCTTTTAGATCGAAGATCGATGCCGGTCTGTGGGGAGTGCCCTTTTTCCGAACTGGGTTTGCGAGACGCACCCTAATGTCCTTATCAACCCAGTCATCCGCCCATCTATCGCGTACGACGTCCAGCATTGCCAATGCGGCGGCCTCGTACTCGTCGGCACGATATCCCGGAGGAACAACGAAGACCAGGAAGCCTTTGATGTCATACCGCAGCCGGCCGATCGCTTTCGTGGCGCGAACAAGACCGCACCCGGCTAGGAAAACGCCTGCATCTTTCGAGAGCTTTTGGTTTCGGACCTTTGCACCAGCGAACCGCATTCTAATTCCCCCAGCACTGATTGCGATTGGAGAGGCGATACCAATTGTTCATTGTCCGGGCGATACCACGATTGGGATCCAGGAAGAAAAGCTGGCTAGTAATGATCTCCTTGCCGTCCTGGAGACGAGGATGACCACTTACGATCCCCGACAACGCGTAGGCGCGCCCAAGAACGGCCCGGTAGCCATCAAGCAGCGGCGCATTTGCGATATCGCTCAGTTCAATCTCATCCGCGTTCGCTCGGCGAATATCTTCCAGCAGGCGCTCGGTTGCGCGGCTGTCTATCCATTGGAACATGTTGAGCGGTTCCCCTCGTTGACCTCGATTCGGCGTCGTCAAAGGATATCGAGTCCTTGTGCGACTCATTGGTACATATTGACTATTTTCTTGTCTTTTTGTGCCACGAATTGGTATGTGTCAACTATTATTTGCGCGGTGGAGGATTTGATGACACTCAATCCTTATGAGACCGCCGCCACGTCTACTCGTTGCCGCTCGCCTTCTCCTTGGTCAGACGCAGGCCGAGGTCGCTGCCGCTTCCGGAATAAGCCCGAAGACAATTTTCAAAGCAGAGAATGGTACCGCAGGGATCGTGAGCGTAGAGAAGCTGATGCGTCACTACGTGTCGAACGGCGTGTCGTTTATCGAGCCAGGATCGAAGCCGGGGTGGGGAATCCAGACGGATTTTCTTCACAACGATTACGACACCGAGAGCGCAGCGCTCGGGCAGTAGGCCTGCGCCATCTCGTTCAGAGCTCCGGTTCGAGATCCAAATTGTACGACAGCGCTAATAACGAGGTCCACTCCACGCCATAGCACGCTTCTCGGACGGCTATGGCAACGCGGGCCGCTCGCCACGCTGGATGACCTCTCCGGTCGACATCCTGCGCCGAATCTCCCCTCATTCCGAAATCCCGTTCTTTTGAGGAAAGTTTCAATTCATGGGGTGAGGATCTTCCAGAAGTTTGATTGTGTTGCAGGCGGCGGTCGCTTCTAAGTCTATGTTGGCCGGCGGCAATTAAAAGCGCGATTCTGAAATCGCAATTAGTGTCAGAAAAAGTCCCGATCCTTTGGGTTCAGAGTTCCAAGTGCTTGGTGCCGACATCAATTTCGCTATTGGTGATTCAGCGGCGCTCTAAGCCGGGTTTTGTGACGCTTTAAGGCGGGTTCGACAAAATATGCGGTTGCGGCGGCAAACGGGAACCGCCCCGATAGGTTCAACAAATCTGATCGTATCCATAAAATCTATTCGTTTGTTTGATGGATGGCCAGGGAGCATATTAAGCATCAAGTGCAAACCTCGTGAGAAAGGAAACGATGATGACTACGATCGGTTACCGGGATGGCAAGAGCTCATCCTCCGACGCGCACTTTGATGTAGCAAGCCTTGCCCGCAGGCTCGCACATTCCTGGCACCAGTGGCAGAACGCGCGGGAAATCGAATCCATGCCTTTCGACATTCGCAAGGATATTGGTTGGCCGTCTGCGGACGACGCGGATGAACGCAAGGTTATGTAATGAATGCGACATACCTCCCCGCTTGAAGGCGGCGCCAGCCCACCGGCAGCGCCGCCTTCATCGTTTCAGCGCCCCGCAGATTTAATCTTGAATTCTAGAGGCATATATCTTCAAACAAGCCGATGCCGCAACTTTTGCCGACTGTTTTCGTCATTTGACGACGATCAAATTCGCCAATGTCGCAAAATAGCTCTTCACGGCCGCATTTTTCCATGCGAATGTCGCTTTCGAGACATCGGAACGACGCATTCCACGCAACGAATAGGCAATCGCCCCTCGAGCATGGATTTTTCTCATGAACAAGATGCTGACCAAGAAGCGTTCTCTCGTCTTCTTTATGGTTCCCCAGTTCACCATGCTGCCCTTTTCGGCGGCGATCGACACGCTGCGCATCGCCAACCGCATGCTCGGCTATCAGGCTTATACCTGGCGGCTGACCTCGGTCGACGGCAACAAGGTCTATTCCTCCTGCGGCATCGGCGTCGAGGCAAATTCGTCGCTTGCCGAAGAGCGCCGACACCTCGGCGGTGAAAACCGCCCGAACATGGTGCTCGTCTGTTCGGGCATCGATGTCGAGGATTTCAACAACAAGTCCGTCAATGCCTGGCTTCGCGAATCCTACAATCGCGGCGTGGCCGTCGGCAGTCTCTGTACGGGCGCGCATGTGCTTGCTCAGGCCGGGCTCTTGAACGGCAAGCGCTGCGCGATCCACTGGGAAAACCTGCCTGGTTTCTCCGAAGCCTTTCCGCAGGCGGAGGTCTATGCCGACCTCTACGAAGTGGACAGCAATCTCTACACCTGCGCCGGCGGCACCGCTTCGCTCGACATGATGCTGAACCTCATCGGCCAGGATTTTGGCGAAGCGCTCGTCAACCGTGTCTGCGAGCAGCATCTGACCGATCGTGTCCGCAGTCCGCACGACCGCCAGCGCCTGCCGCTGCGCGCCCGCCTCGGCGTCCAGAATTCCAAGGTTCTGTCGATCATCGAACTGATGGAAGGCAATCTCGCCGAACCTCTGTCGCTGCTTGAGATCGCTGATGGCGCCGGCCTGTCCCGCCGCCAGATCGAACGGCTTTTCCGGCAGGAAATGGGCCGGTCTCCCGCCCGCTACTATCTGGAGATCCGGCTCGATCGCGCCCGCCACCTGCTGGTGCAGTCTTCGATGCCGGTCGTCGAGGTCGCAGTCGCTTGCGGCTTCGTCTCCGCGTCGCATTTCTCGAAGTGTTATCGCGAACTTTACAACCGTTCACCGCAGCAGGAGCGCGCCGAGCGCAAGCTGACGATGGCAACGGCTCGCCAAGCGATCGCAGCATAACAAAGATGGCGGCGCACTACTGCGCCGCCTCCTCCGTCATCCTGGCGTCGGAATAGACCTGGTTACGGCCCTTGTGTTTGGCCATGTAGAGAAACTGGTCGGCGGCGTTGAGGTAATTCTCGAAGGTCTCGTAGCCCGAGATTTCCGCAACGCCGATCGAGATCGTAACCGACAGTTCCTCGTCGTCGGCAGCCACCTTCAGCCGTGAGATATCCGAGCGGATTTCGTCGCAGAGCTTCGTTGCCGCAGCCGAATCCACCATCGGGAAAAGGATCGCAAACTCCTCGCCGCCGAGGCGCGAGAGAAGATTGTCGCTGCCTTCGAAGATTGCAGCAAGCCGGCTTGCAACCGCCTTCAGCACCTCGTCGCCGATCTCGTGGCCATAGGTGTCGTTCAGCCGTTTGAAATGATCGATGTCGAGGATAGCGACTGAACTCGGCGATTTCTGCCTCAGGCACTCGTTCACGACCTTCGGCCCGCAATCGTAGAAATAGCGGCGGTTATAGAGGCCGGTCAGATAATCGCATGCGGCCGCGGATCGCAGTTGCTTCATCTGCGTCAGCGTCTCGACATTGTTGGCAATGCGGCACTGAAGCTCCTCGGCCACGAACGGCCTGTAAACGAAGTCGCTGGCGCCGGCCTTCAGGAAGCTTGCCGACAGCATCCGGTCGTTGGACGAGGAGATGCCGATGACCCGCATCCTGTCGGAACCGAAGCGATGACGGATGCGCCGCGTCAGCTGATAGCCCGTCATGTCCGGCATGTGATGGTCGGTCACCACGAGTTCAATGTCGCTATAGGCCTCAAGCGCAGCCAGAGCTTCGAGCCCCGAGGTTGCCTCGACGACCATGTACTGCTGCGCCTTCAAGAGGTCGACGAGCACCTG
Source organism: Rhizobium sp. USDA 4016 (assembly GCF_056279705.1). Taxonomy (NCBI): domain Bacteria; kingdom Pseudomonadati; phylum Pseudomonadota; class Alphaproteobacteria; order Hyphomicrobiales; family Rhizobiaceae; genus Rhizobium; species Rhizobium sp. USDA 4016. The sequence continues at coordinate 1,459,445 of NZ_JBWCCY010000004.1, read as the reverse complement.
GCGCGCAGACGGAACGTCATCGACAACGAGGACGCGCGTCTTGCGGTTCAGCATCGCGCGGCGCACGGTCGCGACCAGATTGTCGAGCGCGAATTCATTGTCCTTGAGGACGTAATCGATGACGTTGCGTTCCAGTATCCGGTTGCGGGTCGCGGTATCGAAGGTCGCGGTAAATACGATCGTGGGAACATTGTGCTCGATCGTGCAATCAAGCGCCTCGCCATAGGGCGAATCCGGCAGGTTCAGATCGACGACAGCCATCGTGAAGCCTTGACCGTCCTGCGCCAGAGCCTCCTGCAGCGCCTTCAGCGAAGAACAGGGTTTGACGTTGAGGCCGAGTTCGGCCTGAAACCGATGGCAGAGCACGGCGGAAAACATCCGGGAATCTTCAACCAGAAGTAACTTCTGGGTTCCGAAGCGTGGGCCTGAGCCGTCCCGACTGAAATCCGCCTGAAATGCCATGCCCCCTACTCTCCCAAGTGCAATGAAAACCCGAATCGGCCTTCATTGCGGCGGCAGGGACGATAGCCGAGAGGCCGCAAGGGCTGAAGGGGCAAAACGGCTATAAAGTAACCTCTAATTGCAACTATTCGAGATATCTTAACAGCGGCAGGGGGCTCCTCCTCATTCATCCGGGCGGCCTCCTGATACCGCGTTCGATCCTCGAATCAGGCAACGGCCCTCTCCTTCTTCATCGTCTGGATCTGCAGCAGCGTGTCGAGGTTTTGGTTGACGCGGCAATAGAACTCCTCGTCGATGAACGGGCGCAGCATGAAATCGTTGCCGCCCGCCTTGAGAAAGCGCGCCGAAAGCAGCCGGTTAGATGAGGACGAGACGCCGATGATGCGCAGCTGATGCGAGCCGATATTGGCGCGGATGCGCCGCGTAAGCTCGAAGCCGTCGATATCGGGCATGTTGTAGTCGGTGACCATGAGGCCAATGTCGCGATTGGCCTTCAGGATCTCGAGCGCCCTGGCGCCGCTCTCGGCAACGCTGACGCGGAAGTTATAGCGCCTCAGGCGGCTGGAGAGCAGCGCGCGCGCCGTGGCGCTGTCGTCCACGATCAGCACGTGATGGCGCTTGTTGGTCAGGAAACGGCAGATCGCTTCGGCGAGCAGATCGACTGCGAAGATGTTGTCCTTGAGGATGTAGTCGACGATATCCTTCGCCATCAGTTCGTCGCGCAGGCCCTCGTTGAAGGTGCCGGTAAAGACGATGGTCGGAATGCTGAGATCGACCAGATATTCCAGCGCCTCGCCCTTCTCAGCACCGGGGAGGTTGATGTTGGAGATCGCGAGCATGATCGGCTCGGAAGACTTGTCGTAAGCAAGCTGCAATTCCTCGAAATTGCGGCAGATCTCGACGTCGATATCGAAAAGCTCTTTCAGCCGTTTGCTGATCATCGACGTAAAGACATTTGAATCTTCAGCGAGAATAATACGCGCACCAGCAAACATCTCTCCGGAATACTGCATTCCCGAAATGCCTAAAAATGACATAGCAAACCTTTTGATGGAAATTCTGTCCCCGGCCGAACCGATACATCAATTCGTTTGAGTATTTGTTAATCGACGTAGCGCGATGCCATAAGAAGAAGGCAGTCCGTAAGACCGGCTGCTATTTCTCGACTTATGCTTAAGAGACTATGCGCGAAGGGCTGTGCCGAACGTCTACTTGATGATCGCCGAGCCTTTGACGATCTCGATAGACTCGCCGCCGCCGAGGCCGATGCGGTCGCCGTCCGGCGTCGTCATGAAGCAACCTGCGGCGCAGAGCGTCTCCGATGCGCCGGCATCGACGAAGACCTCGACGCGGTTTCCGCCTTCGGTGACGATGACGACGACCGGTGCCGGATCAGTGTTTGTGATTGTCGCCGCTTCAGCGCCCGCGGCGATGAGAAGCGAAAGAAGCATGACCGTGGCAAACCTTGCCATTCAGCGCGGCGCAGCGATGCGCCCTCCCCTGGAGCGTCTCGGCGCTGCTGCCCCAGCAGCGAAATCCCGATTGCCCAGGCTTTATAAGCGAGAGCCTCTGAACGATCCCTGAATAAAATCCTTAGCCTTTGCGATTGCCGTCGGCCGCTTTGCTGCGCAGCTGTCGCACCGCTCCGCTGTCCGTCACGTCGGTATCGCCGACAGGCTGTTCGTCTGCTCTTGTCGAGAAAGGTTCCAGCGCCGGAGCAGGCACGTGGTCGCGATGAAAAATGACATCGCTCTGCGGCAGCGGGATTTCGATCCCTTCTTCCTTGAAGCGTTTGAGGATGGCGATACGCAGGTTGTTCCTGACGTTCATGCCCTCGCCCATGTCGGCCAGCATGAAGCGCAGCTCGAAGTCCAGCGAATAGGCGCCGAAACGCAGGAACTCGACATGCGGCTCTGGATTGCGCAGCACGAATGGCGCCTCGTTGACCAGCTCCAGGAGGATATCCATGACCTTCTGCGGATCGGCGTGGTAGCTGACGGAAATGGGAATTTCCGAACGGCCGACCTTGTTGCGGTGTGTCCAGTTGCCGACCGCAGCATTGATGAGTTCGGAGTTCGGCACGATGATCGACTGCTTGCGGAAAGTCTCGATCTCCGTCGCACGCACGGAAATGCGCGTCACGATGCCTTCTGCCGTGCCCGAGACGACATGGTCACCGACCTTGAATGGCCGTTCCACAAGCAGGATCAGGCCCGAAACGAAATTCGAAACAATGTTCTGCAGGCCGAAACCGATACCGACCGAAAGAGCCGAAGCAACAAGTGCCAGGTTCGAAAGGTCGATACCTGCCGCCGAAACGCCGATGATCGCTGCAACGGCGACGCCGAGATAACCGATGCCGGTCTTGACGGAATTGCGCACGCCGAGATCGACATGGCTTCGCGCCATGACGTTGCTGTCGAGCCATCGCTGAACCCAGCGGGTCAAGAAATATCCGCCGGCGAAAAGCAGAATACCGGTAAAGATGCCGAGCAGCGAAATGCTGATCCCGCCGAGGCGGACCTCCGTGAAAAGACGGTAGGCGATCAGCTGAAGATCCTGGATATGGAAGCCCCAGAGCAACAGGATCAGGGGAATGCCGGTCATGAGCGCAACGGCATAGATCGCAAGTCCCACGCCAAGGCCGACCTGATCAATCGCCACCGGCCCCATATTGAAGCGGCTCTTCAGGAAACGGCCGATGAAGGTTTCGCCGAAGCTCTCCTGCTTGGAAATCGCCTTGCCCGAGAGCAGGCCGATATAGGTGGTCACGATGATCGCGCCGGTGATGATGAACTGCGTGGCGACGAAGCGGGCAAGGCCGACATAGCCGGTCAGCGCGGTCACGATGAGACCTAGGCCGAGCAGGCGAAGGATGATCGCCATGCCGCGCGGCCAGTGGCGCCCTGGCGCATCGGGATCTCCGTCGTGCGCCAGCATCGGACGCCCGAAGGAGGCCGCGATCAGGATGAGACCGATAATCAGCGCCGCAATCAGGCTTCTGACGACGGTCAAAACCAGCGGTGAGCCCATCGCTTCGCTGACGCTGCCGAACAGGTAGTCGAGCGCATTGACAATCGCCATCGCCAGCAGGCAGGCGCCGATCGATTGCGCGCCGCGATTGGAAAGGCGCACGAGGCGCCACTGCGGCTCCCGGGGAGCGAAGACGGCATTGCTGAAGCGGCCGACGAAATAGATCAGCCCGATCGCTCCGAAAAGAGCGGCGACAACAGGCGCAATATCCGGCCTCAACACGTTGAAACCATTGAGGAAGATATATGAGGTCACCAGCACTGCGGCAAGCGCGAAGGTGCGGATCAGCGTCGACCAGAAGGCAATCGAGAGCCGGCTGATATAGGAAGGATTCTCGACGCCGTCGTCCCGCGTCAGGTAGCGGCCGAACATCCGGTAGCCGCCTGAAAGCATGACCAGGCCTGTCGCGAGCGACATGAAGATCGCGGCGAACATCGCGAATCGCTTGAACTTCCACACGAAACTCAGCCAGCTCGAAAGTGCCTGCCGGAACTCGCCAACCTCCTCGACAAAGGCCTTGGCCGCATCGTCGAGCACCGACACCGAAACCTCAGTGCGCCTCAGCAAAGTTGCAGCAAAAAGCCGCCGGCGGGTTTCAACCACTTCGTTCATCAGCTGGTTGATGGCAAGCGAGAGGTTTTCGGCATCGCCGGTCACGGCATTGATCTGCGCACGCTCTGCCGTCAGCGCATTTCGCTCCTCGGTAACGATCTGCGCTTCCGGCGGCTGTCCCTCCTTCGGCGGATCGCCGAGCTCGGTGAGACGGCTCTTGATCTGATCGAAACGCGGGCGGAGATTGACGGAGGTCGTGAGAATGTGGCGTCCCAGTTCATCCACCTGCGCGGACAGGCTGACGAGGGCGTCGTCATTGTCGGCGTTCTGCTTCACGCCGTCCTGCAAGGACGCGAGCTTTGCCTTGGCCTTTTCGATCTCCTTGACTGCTTGGTCGAGCCCCGTATCCGCAAGGGGAGCCGGCGCCTCCGTCTGCGCCTGCGGTTGCGGCGGCTCCTGCGCAGCAGCAAAGCTGCCAGGCAGACCGGCAGCCGATACTGCAAGCATCAAGCAAAGAAGCGTCCGGAGCAGAATGATTGTCAGCCGCAAAATGTCCCCGCAAGGATTCTGTTCATCAGTGAGGCCTGCTTCTTATAGCAAAGAAAGGCGACAGAAAGGCGGAAGTTGTTTTCGCCGCTCAGAAACCGGCGCCGGGCCTGGCAAGATAATCCAGTTCGGCCGTCGTCGAAACTCTTCCGATGATGGCGTTGCGGTGCGGAAACCGGCCGTAGGCAGCGATCACGTCGCGATGGCGAATGGCATAGTCGAGATATTCCGCATCGCCAAGCGCCTGAAACAGCATCACCGACCGCTCCTGCTCCGCCATGTCCTCGGCATGCTCGAAAGGCAGGTAGAAGAATGTCCTGCATTCTTTCTCGACGATCTGATCGGCACCGGCATCGAGCGCCAGTTTCGCCTCGCGAAGCGCCAATCCGTCGGTCGCAAACGCAAGCGGCGTGTTCCGATAGATATTCCGCGGAAACTGATCGAGCACGACGACCGCGGCGAGCCGGTTCTGCGGGCTCGCATGCCAGGCGCCGATCACGCCGCCCGCCAGTGCCAGGTGCGTATCCCGGAAACGGTGCCGAATTTCCTCATCGAGTGAGAGGGTCCTTTCGAACCACTGCTCGCGGCTGCATTCCTCGAACCAGAAGGAATACACCTCCTCCGGCGTGCATATCTTGGCCACCGCTCCCCTCCCTGCGCAGTCAATCGATGGAAAAGACCAGTATGGCCCGGGTGCCGCGGTGGGCCGGGTCATAGGTCAACTCCGATTTGAGGCTTGCTGCCATCGCGGTCAAGATCTTCGTGCCGAGGCCGGTGCCCTTCGCGGGGCTGGAATGGTCGAAGCCGGCGCCATCGTCCTCCACGACGAGACGCAACTGCTCGCCCGCTTGCTCGACGATGACCCTGATCTCGCCTTCAACACCTTCATTATAGGCATATTTGAAAGCGTTGGTGACGAGTTCGCTGACGATGAGGCCAAGCGTGACGACCTTGTCGGTCGGCAGATCCATCGGCTGGGCGGTCAGAACGATTCGGTGCGGCCGCTTGTCGTCGCGAATGGAAGCCTCGAGTTCGCTCAAAAGGTTGTCGACATATTCGTCAAGTTGCACGGTGCCGATCTGGCGGCTGTTGTAGAGGCGCCGGTGGACGCTCGCGATGGCGTTGATGCGCATCTGCGTTTCGTGCAGCGCGTCGATCGCCACCTGGTCCGTCGTCATCGACGACTGCATGCGTATCAGCGCTCCGACAAGGCCGAGGCTGTTTGCGATACGATGATTGACTTCGGCAAGCAGCATTTCGGCGCGGTCCCTCTGCTGTCGGATCACTTCTTGCGCATCAGCCGTCTCGCGCCGGTAGCGCGCACGTTCCAGCCCTTGCTCCAGCGTCGCCGCAAGCAGATCGAAATAATCGGGGGAACTGCCCTTGAGGACATAATCGTCGGCGCCCGCCCTCAACGCCGCAACGGCAATGCCGGTGTCGTCGGAGGCAGTCGCATAGATCACCGGCGGATGATCCGGCAGCGCCATCAATTGCGGCAGGACATCGAGTCCGGTTTCCGTTTGCAGGAGATGGTCGATCACGACAGCATCGATGCCGCCTTCAGCAATCCGCTTCAATCCGGCCGCGCCGTCTCGCGCCCATTCCACCGCGAAACCATGGCGAGCGAGGTTCTCCTTCAGCCGCAGCGCGAGCGTTTCGTCGTCATCGATGTAAAGGATGCGGATTTCGAGATCCGCATCATCAGCCGAGTCACGCATTGGGCCTCCGGACTTTGCCAAGCAGCAACGCAACTGCCCGGCGGCCGGGTCGCCTGCATTCGAATGTCGTATTGTATCGGCCATTGCGCGTAAACAGCGGCAAAGCCTCTGTCCCCCTGCAGACCTTCAATCGAAGGAAGTTCGCATTTGAAATCATGCCGGCAATATGACCCCGCCCGCTGGAGACTCCGCGGGATAAAAAGATACTGCGAACGCAGAAAGATGCGCAAACCCGAAACTAAACGCAGCCGGACTGGAATGGTTCCATCGCCTTCACTTTTCTTGAAAGCGCTTGTGCTTGGACACTTCCGCGCCGGCATCTGCAGGCAAACTGAAAAAGCGTAACGACGACACGATCCCCATCAGGCCGACCGCCAAAAAGGCCCAGCGGAAATCGATAAGCGCAGGCTCCAGTGCCGCGCGAAGCGCGGTTGAGATATTAAGCAGAGCCGCCGCAACAGCGACGCCGAGCAGCATGGCGGCCTGCTGGAGCATGCTTGATAATGTCGAGGCAGAGCTGCGCTGCGCCGGACTGATATCGGCGAAGGCAAGCGTGTTCAGCGCGGTAAATTCCATCGAGCGCGAAAGACCGGCCGCAAACAGGATCGCGTAGATCACCACCAGCGGCGTATCCGGCGTGAAAAAGCCGCACGCAATGATGCATAAAGCCGCAATCAGCCCATTCACGCAAAGGACATTGCGGAATCCGAACTGCGCAAGCAGCGGCGTGGTCACTGCTTTCATGCCGAGATTGCCGAGAAAATAAACCAGCAGGTATGTGCCCGCGGCAATCGAGTTCAAACCGAAACCGAGCTGGAACAACAGCGGCAGCAGGAAGGGCGTGGCGTTGATCGCTACCCGGCAAGCCGTGCCCGCAGAGAGCGTCGAAATCGCAAAGGTCTGGACCTTGAACGCCGAGAGGTCGAGCAGCGGATTTTCCACCTTCAGGAAATGCCGGGTGGCCATGACGGAAAGCACGATGCCGGTTGCAAGCATGGCAAAGACTAGAAGCAGGCTGCCTTCCCGCTTCACGGAGAGCTCGAGCGCGGCAAGCACGAATGTCATTCCGGCACCGCTCAGGATGAAGCCCGGCACATCGAGACAACCCGGGTTCTCTTCGCGCTGCTCCGGCACGAAGCGCAGCACGAGCGCCATGCCGAGAAGGCCGATCGGAATATTGATCAGGAAGTTCCAGTGCCAGCTTGCATAGGTTGTGATGAAGCCGCCGAGCACCGGTCCGATGACCGGAGCCGTCAGCGCCGGCCAGGTGATGAGCGCGATCGCATTCACCAATTCAGACTTCGGCGCACTCTTCAAAACGATGATGCGCCCGACCGGCGTCATCAGCGCACTTCCGGCGCCCTGGATCGCACGTGCGACGATGAATTCCGTAAGACTGCCGGAAAGGCCGCAGAAGAGCGATGCCCCGGTGAAGACGCCAATCGACGCCAGGAATATCCGCCGCGCACCGAAACGGTCGCCAAGCCAGCCGGAAAGTGGGATGAAAGCCGACATGGTCAGCATGTAGACGGTGATGCCGATGCTCATCGAGACCGGCTGCACGCCGAAGCTCGCCGCCATCTGCGGCAGCGAGGTCGCGACGATCGTGCCGTCGAGGATTTGCATGAAGAACGATACGGCGACGACCAGCGCAACGATCTTCGCTGCGCTCGGCGCTTCGTCCGTTTTTTCACTCGTCTGTAGTGTTGTCATCGATATGCCATTGCGCATTGCGGAGGAGAAGTGCGTATCGCCGCTGGGAACCGGGCAGGCAGGAATTTCGGCACCCTGAATACGCTCCTTACGCTGCCGGGAAAAGTCAAAACGGTCCGTGCCCGCTTACAATTTCCGGTTTCCTGCGCGATCCTGTACGCATCAACGGCACAAATTGGCTTCACAAACGTTTGATGATGACCGGGGCGGCAGATTTCGCCGCGCCGGAATTCAACCGAGGATATTTCGATGACGCCGGAAGACCGCCGCGCCGTTTTCAGCCATCGCAAGATTGCAGCCATCGTCAAGGGAATGACACAGGAAGACGGAACTGACCTACCCATCACCGGCAAGTCGCTTGGCGAGGCGATCCTCTTCGTCTCCGAAGAAGCGGCAACCGATGCGTCAGCCGTGCATATCATCTACGGTGAGCACGGTTCGCTAAGCTACACGGATTGCCTGAGCATCTACCGTGAATACGGAGCAGAGCTTCGCAGCGAATTGACGTAGACGGAAAGAGCAGTGCCCATTCGCATGGCAGCTATTCGCAACCGCATCTGCTCCCCGCAAGGTTTTTTTCGTATTCGGGAGACAACCTCCTCAAGTTCGATTCGAGAACATGTCCCCCACCCATTCGCCGCTCCGCGGTGTCCTCGTCGCATTCGCCGCCTATGCAGTCTTCGCTTTTAGCGATGCCTCGATCAAGATCCTTCACGGTGCGATCCCGTCTTACCAGGTGGCCTTCATCGGCTCGATCTTCGGCCTGGTCGTTTTGCCGGTGATCAAAGCGCGGGATGATTCCTGGCTCGATATCGTCCAGACATCGAACCGCATACTGTGGGCGCTTCGCTTCGTCTGCGGAGCGATCGGCGCGATCGCCTCGATCATCGCCTTCACGAAGCTGCCGATGGCGGAGGCCTTCTGTCTCCTCTTCCTGCTGCCCTCCTTCGTGACGATTCTCTCGGTCATCTTTCTTAAGGAGGACGTGCGCTGGCAGCGCTGGACGGCTGTCGTCGTCGGTTTCATCGGCGTGCTGATCGTGTTGCGGCCCGGCTTTCGCGAATTGTCGGCGGGCCATCTGGCGGCCGCAATCGGCGGCTTGAGCGCAGCCATTTCCATCGTCATCCTGCGGGCGATGGGCCCCGCCGAAAAGCGCATTTCGCTCTATGGCGCCGGGCTTCTCGGAACGCTGATCGTCAGCGGCCTTCTGATGCTCTCGGATATTGCCGTTCCGACGCCGCGCGAGTGGCTCTTCATGGCGAGCTATGGCATTCTCGGAGCGATCGGCAACGTGCTTCTGATGACGGCGGCCCGCTTCGCGCCCGCAAACCTCGTCGCCCCGCCTCAGTACAGCCAGATGATCTGGGCAATCGTCTTCGGCTATCTCATCTTTGATGATACCATCGATCTCCCGATGGCCGCCGGCATCGTTTTGATCATCTGCTCGGGCCTGCTCACGCTCGCCCGCGAACGCAAGCGCGGTACGCCGCTTCCGGCCGCCGTCGTCTCGGTGGACAATCAGGCCCCCGTCTCTGCAACGGCGGAGCTTGCTGAGGCCAGCTTCGACGGCGTGGAACATCCTGCCGAATAGGCCCGCAATGGCCATAGTCCGGCCCTCGCTCGCTGCTATTCGAAAGCCGGGACAGTCTTTAGCTCCTTCGGCAACGGAACAATCCGGAGAGGCGCTTGTTCCAGATAAAAGAGGGAGTTTTCATGACTGATGAACCCAAGGAACGCGGTGAGCCCGTCCCGCCGTCGCCCGCCGAGGAAGAAACGCGCCTACTGGCGGAGGAGCGGCGCAGCTGGCTGATCTGGACCTTCGGGATCGCCGGAGCGATCGCCGTTGTCATCATCATCGGCAGCATAGCCATTTCACCCGGTCCTGATCAGGCGACGACCGGCTCTACACGCCCCCCGCCCCAGGTCGAAGCGCCGGCACCTTAAATGGGCTGGTGCCGCTGCATGATAGCATTCTGGCTTTCATGTGCAGCCTTTCAGCTGTATGACGCGATAAAAATGAAAAGGAAGCCGATGGCCGCACGAGACCGTTTTTCGAAAAAGCTGACCTGCCCGCAATGCGGCAATACCGGCTTCGCCGAGGCCTCGGAGGACGACCACCCTTCGCGCAAGAATCCCGCATTTCGTGTCGATCAGCTGCCCAAAGGCTTCTTCGAGCAAAAATCCTCGAATTTCCAGGAAACATACATCATCCGCTGCGAATGCAGCCGCAAGTTTCCATTCCGAGCACTGACGGAAAAGACCGCCTGAACCGGCTCAGGCAAGGCCCAGCGGGATTACCGCAACCTTGCGGCTCGGACCATAATCACGCTCATGCGACGAAGGATAGCGGTCATTACGGCGAGCGCTGAAATCGATGCGGTTCGATTCGAAGATACCGTCGGGATAGGTGCCGGTTTCGTCGGTTTCGACTTCGGATTTGGCGGTAACGATTCTAAAGATCATGGGCTCCTCCAGTTCGCCGCCTTAACGGCCGGCGGCACGCTTCCGTTCCGTCATATCCCCGAGATAGTTAAAAATTAACCATACTTCGCGGACAGAAGACGAAATCAAGGGCCGCCTTTGGCTAAGCAAAGAGCCGCTGCCGCGAAGAGAGCAGTGCGTCTCTCCCTGCAGGGGATGTGGATTTACTTTCACCTTCCGCATTTTCCTACTCGCAAGGAAGTGGTATTCTTTACATGGATAAAACATAGGGGGAACTCATGCCACGCGTAGCAGAACTTTACTTCAAGACCGCAATCGTCTTCTTCATTATCGGGATCGCCATCGGTTTGAACATGGCCATTTCCCACGATCATACCGTTATCGGCGCCCATGCCCACTGTAATCTCTTGGGCTGGGTCAGCATGGCGATTTTCGGAGGGTATCATGCACTGAACCCGAAGAAAGCGGAACGCCGCATCGCTATGATCCAGTATTACATCTACACGGCGGGCCTTACGGTATTGGTCCCGGCGCTCTACATGATGCTGCGGGGGAATGCGGCCATGGAGCCGGTCGTCGCCGTTTCGTCACTGATCATCTTCGCCGGCGCTCTGCTCTTCGCCTTCATCATCTTCTCGCCGAAGGAACCGGCAATTACCCCGTCAGCAGCACCGGTGCGGTAGGATCAAGACTGAGACGCAAAAGCGAGGGGCAGCCCATGCTGCCTCCCGCTTAGCCCAACATCTACCTCTTTTTCGAATCAGCTGACAGCACGCGATGCGACGCGTCGTCCATAGCGCGGCTCGCTTCCTGGCCATCACGCTTTAGGCCCCAGGCCGTATTTCCGCAAGACGAAAGCAGCAGTGCCGCGAGGCAGGCGAAGGCGAGCATGGATTTCGGCATCGATATCCCCTGATAGGAATTGGCAATGCCGTGAACATGTTACACAAAACGGCAAAATCAATGCCGTGGGTCGAACAACTCCGGTCTTCAATCCCAAATCATGAATACGAAGATCGCCATTCGACGCGAAGGCCGCATCGGCGCAGCCACTTGAATGATGAACATCAGAAATTACTTATATTAATAGGCGTGCAGTGCACGCGGGAATGATGCTTAGCTAGGCATCATGCTGGGAGGTTGTTATGGCAAACACACTGATGGAAGGAAGAAGGATACAGGATTGGGTCAACCTGGTCCTGGCGGTATGCTTGTTCATCTCGCCATGGGTTGTCGGCTTTGCGGCTGAAGCCGCGCCGACCTGGAACGCATGGATCGTCGGCATCATTCTCGGCGCCCTGGCGATCACGGCGCTTTCGGCTTTCGCCGAATGGGAGGAATGGGCAAACCTGGTAGTCGGCCTATGGTTGATTGCCTCGCCATGGGCGCTCGGCTTTGCGGCCAGCGCAGCAGCGATGTGGACGGCCGTCATCATGGGAGTGCTCGTCGCTGCGATATCGCTATGGGCAGTCTGGGATGTTCATCATCCGCATGCTCACGCCTAGGCGCGGGTAACAGCAGTCCGACTGGCTGGATAGCATGCATTAAGGCAGTGAGGCGGCGTACAGCAAAACAGCCGCCTCGCGAAACGTTTGTTCGTTCTTACGGTTCGACTGAATGCCCCTGCATAATAGGGAAAATGGTGGGTGATGTAGGGCTCGAACCTACGACCCGCTGATTAAGAGTCAGCTGCTCTACCAACTGAGCTAATCACCCGTTCGCGCTTGGCTGCGCGGTGTGACGGGGCGTATAAACAGGATCGCAGGCCTTGTCCAGCGCCCTGCGGAAAATTCTTTGATTAATTTCGAAGATTTTTCTGCATGGCTGAAATGGGAATGAAATCAAAGGTCGAGCGTACCCGTGGCAAGGCGCACCGCCTGCCCCCCGATCCGGGCATTGGAGATGGTGCCGGCCTCGACATCGACATGCAGGTGGATGAAGGATGGCCGCCCCATCTCCACCCCCTGTTCAATCGTGATCGGATGATGGCCGTCCGGCAGCCGGTCGAAATGGTGGATCGCTCCCGAAAGTGCCGCGACTGCGGAGCCGGTTGCGGGATCCTCGGATATCCCCATGTCGCTTGCAAACATGCGCGCGTGGAACTTCGCCGAATGGTTGACGCCGGCGCGGCAGTAGATATAGGCCGAGGCCAGCGAACCGTCGACGAAGGGCACGGTCTTTTCAAAGAGCTGCGGATCGAATTCCAGCCGTTTTGCAACCCCGACATCGTGGACCGGCACGAGCAGGAAAGGAACACCGGCGCTCCAGATCGAGGGCACGTGATTTTCGAAACCGATCTCCGTCACCTTGAGCGACAGCGCATTGGCGATGCCGAGCTTTTCGAGCGGCATATTGATCTGCTGCGATTTCCGCGGAAGATCGAATTCGGCAAAGCTCACCTCGCCCCGCCGCAGCCGGACCGCGCAGCGCACCGGCCCGACATTTTCCTCCAATACCGAAACGAGATCGAGCGTCATGTCGCGGCCGTGCGCCTCTTCGGCAAGGGCAATCGCCGCGCCGACGGTCGGGTGGCCGGCGAAGGGCAGTTCGCGGCCCGGCGTGAAAATCCTGAGCTTGGCTGTATAGGCTGGATTTGCCGAGGGGCGTACGAAGACTGTCTCGGAGAGATTAATCTCGCGGGCGATCGATTGCATCGCCTCCTCGCTGAGATCGTCGCCGTCGAAGATGACGGCCAGCGGATTTCCCGCGAGTTTGCGGTCGGTGAACACGTCATAGACGCTGTAGCTGCGCGCCACATCGGCCTCCTTAATCGGTCATCGAACCTGCAACCTGCCCGACCGGCGAAACGAGTGCAAGATATTAGCCCTCGTTTGTACTAGCGAAATACCAATCGATGATCGGAAGCATGGCGACGTTATAGGGATAGGCCGAGTGATCAGCAGAACGGATCGCAACCGCTCCGGCAATTTCCTTGTCTTCGGCAACGAGCATATGGGCCGCGATCCGCTCAATCATTTCGTCCGCAGCCAGGCCGAAACGGAACAGCCGGAACACGGTGACCGTGCGGCGGAAATGGCAGGCGTAGTAAGTGGTATCCGGCGTTGCATTGCGAAGTTCCATGCCTGTCTCCTCGAGCACTTCGCGCCGCATATTGCTCTCGACGTCGCAACGGCCGCCGGCGATATCGTCGAGGTCCAGCGAGCCGGCGGCGCAATAGACCTGACCGGCATTTGCCGTATGCGCGCCCATGCGCACGGCGATGATCGCGCCATCTGACGAGACCATGATGCCGAAGGCAAAAAGGTGGATGCCGCCGCGGCGCTCGGCCTGCTTGCGCCACCACAGAAAGGTGGAGAAGGGAATGATGTGGCCCCTGCCCGCAATACCGCCATCGTTCAACGCAAGCTGATGCTGAAACACCATACGACCATCGAAAAGCTCCGGTTTGGCCGATATCTCGCGCTTCCAGTTCTCGCTCGCGAGTGCTGCATTCTGCAGATGATAAGGATGCTCGCCCGCCAGCACGCGAAGGTCGATGGAGGCGACAGGAAAAACAGTCTTCTCCGGCGGCCAGCCGGTAAGATCGTCTGAAAATGCAAGACTCATGTCAAATCCAGTGTCATGACGACGGGGCAATGGTCGGAGGCTTTCGGCCGATCCCAGCCGGTGCGCGGATAGCGCTCGACCTCCTGGCCGGGCGGAAAGATAGTGCGGAAGGGCTGACCGTTGCGGATGATCTCCGGCACCCGGCCGGTGTTCGCTTGCGCAAGCGCCGGCGAGAGCCAGAGATAGTCGAGCTGGCAAAGCCACTGCTCTTCCGGTCCCCGCGCGTGATAGAGCGTCCAGCGGTCGAGCGGATCGCGGCGGCGCGCGACATTCTCGGCAAAACCGTCATGGCTGAACACGTCGAGCGCGCTTTCGGTTTCGTCCGTGTGTTCGAAACGGTATCCGCTGCGACGCACGCCGATGACGTTGACGCGCTCCTGGTAGTCGTTCATGTCGCCGCAGATCACGAAATTCTTCCTGGCGGTATGTCCGGCGCCGAAACGGCTCTCGACAATCCGGCGCACGGCCAGCGCCTCCGCCCGGCGGACAGGCATCGTTGCGTGCCGGCTGCTGACGCCGTTGGTGCGCGGCCCATCCATCGACTTGAAATGCACGACATAGAGCGTCAGCGGCACACCGCCGATCGAGAGATCAAGTTCCAGGCAGTCGCGCTTGAAGATCTTGTCGTCGATGCGATTGGTGAGCGCCAATTGATCGTTGAACAGATCGAGCTCGCGATAGGTGAGCATCGCGTGGCTCTTGATCTCCTTCAGTTCGATCTTCTGGCCGTCGTGCGTTTCCTCGCGTACGAGGACCGCGACATCGATGCCGCGGCTGTCATTACCCTTGACGAGATACTTCTGCCGGTAGCCGGTTCCCACCATCCGGAAAAGATAACCGTACTCGAAGGCCTGCAGTGCCCCCATGCTATCAATTTCCTGCAGGCAGAGAATGTCCGCATCGGCATCGGCGATCGCAAGCGCCGTCATCTGACGTGTATCGTCGGTCGAGGCGACGACCCGCGCTTGCTCGAGCTGCTGGTAGACGCCTTCGCTCTGTATCTCAAAAAGCTTGATGACGCGGTCCTGGCGCAGTTGGTTGCGAAAACCGGTAAAATCGAAACGCGTCATCAGGTTTTCGACGTTGAACGTGGCAATGCGAAGCGACATCGAACATTTCCGGTTGGCGTTATGTCATTTGTAGAGACGAAAGAGGCATTCGGGAAGGCAGCGAGACGGAAATCAGAGCCGCCATGCCGAACGGATCGCAATCTTCAGCGCATCGCCCGCCTGCACCGTCGTGCGGCTGAAGGCACGCAGCATCTGGCCGTCCGCCAGGGCGAGTTTCAGCGCATAGCGCTCGCCTTCATAGAGAACCGATTCCACCGTGGCCGGAATGCCCCCGCCGCCGAGCAGGACGTCTTCCGGACGCACGAGCATATCGATCTGCGGCCCCTCGCTCGGTTGATCTAGAATGATGGCCTGCAGCGCATTCCAATCGAAATTTCGCTTATCACCGCCAGGGGACCGCGTAGTCAGGATCGCCCCTCGCCCGATCAATCCGCCCACCATCCGGCCTTCCGGGCGTGCATAAATCTCGGCAGGCGGCGCGACCTGCAGCAGGTGGCCCTCCGACATCACCGCAACGTCCGTTGCAAGCGCCATGGCCTCACTCTGGTCATGCGTCACATAGATCATGGTGGCGCCGGAGCGCAAATGAAACTCGCGGAAACTCTCTTCCATCTCCTGCTTCAGGTGCCGGTCGAGATTGGCGAGCGGCTCGTCGAGCAGAACCACATCTGGCGATGTCACCAGGCAGCGCGCCAGCGCCACGCGCTGGCGCTGGCCGCCGGAGAGGTCGGCCGGACGCCGCTCGGCGTATTCCGCAAGCCGCACGGTCGAAAGGGCGTCTCGCACCTTCCGGCGATAGGCTTCGCCCACAATGCCGCGCACCTTTAGAGGATAACCGACATTATCGGCGACATTCATATGCGGCCAGAGCGCGTAGGACTGGAAGACCATCGCCATGTTGCGCCGTTCGGGCGGCAGGGATTGCGACGCGTCCGCAAGCAGCCGCTCGCCGAGATGGATCGAGCCGTCGGTCGGCGTCTCGAAACCTGCAATCATTCGCAGCACCGTCGTCTTGCCGCAGCCGGAGGGACCGAGCAGCGCCAGGAATCCACCCTCGCGCACGTCGAGTGAAAGCGCGCTCACCGCTGGTTTTCCAGTGCCGAAATCCTTACCGACATGATTGAGGATCAGCTTCGCCATGGCACCACTCCCTTGGGCAGCCGCTTTGCCAGCAATTCCAGAAGCAGCATCATGACGATGACCATCAGGACGATAAGCACGGAAAGCGCAGACGCCAGATCCGAACTGCCGCTGTCATCGAGATTGTAGATCGCCACGCCAAGCGTCTGGGTGCCCGCAGACCAAAGCAGCGCCGAAATCGTCAGTTCGTTGCAGGCAATTAGAAAGACGAGGATGACCGAGGCGCCAGCCGCAGGCGCAATCAGCGGCACGATGATATCCCTCAGCCGGCGGAAGAAGCCTGCGCCGGAAAGCCGCGCTGCCTCCTCCAGCGCCGGATCGAGCTGATGGAACGCGCTGACGACCGGCTTCAGGCTGACGGCAAAGAAGCTGGAGAGGTAGGCGATCAGGATGATCCAGATCGTGCCGTAGAACGTGATGTTGAGAACCGGCAGCGGCGCGGCGAAGACGAGGATGAAACAAACGGCAATGACGATGCCCGGCAGCGAATAGGGTATCTCAATCAGACTTGAGACGGCGCGCGAAATCGCATCTCTGCGCCGCGTCAACGCATAGGCCGACAGGACAGTCACCAGCAGGAGACACACGGCCGTTCCGGCCGCAAGAGAAAGCGAATTGACGAAGGCCGTCCGCGTCACTGCCTGGCGAAAGAGGATTTCATGAAAAGCGTTGAAGGACATGGTCTTGAAGCTCAGTGGCACGCCATAGGCCGGCACCAGCGCGCCGGCGAGCAGCGCGAAGAACGGTGCGGCCAGCATGAAGAACAAGATGACCCAAAGCAGCGGCGCGAACAGATATTTCCAGCCACCGAGATCGAAGGTGGCAGTCGCACCCGAAAGGCCAAGCACGCGATAGTCTCGGCCGCGCAAGGCCCGATCCTGGATCGCAAGCCCGGCGAGGGAGATAATCGCGATGATGGCCGACAGCAGCGCGACTTCGCCGAATGTGCGGCTGGTGAAGGCCGAGAATTTCGAGAAGATCAGCGTCGGTAAGGTGTAGATCGAGGCAGGAATGCCGAGGATCGCCGGGATGCCGAAATTGCCGGTGCAGGAGACAAACGAGATCGCCGCACCCGCGATGACACCGGGCAGCGACAGTGGCAGGATGATATCGCGAAAGACACGAAAGCTGGATGCGCCGGAAAGCCGCGCGGCCTCGACGCCGTCGCGCGGCAATGCCATCAGCCCGGCCCTCAGAGCCAGGTAGACGAGCGGCGCGTGCTGCACGCCATAGAGCAGCGCAATACCGCCGACCGAATAAAGCGGCTGCGGGGAGCCGAGCGGCGGCGCGATATGCAGCGCTTTGAGAAGCGGGCTCGACGGGCCGGACATCTGCACCCAGGCGAGAGCCGTCACCTGCGGCGGGATCATCATCGGCAGCACGAAGAGGAAGCTCAACAGCCCCTTCCCGCGAATATCCGTCAGTGTCAGCAGAAATGCGAAGGCGCAGCCGATGACGAGTGAAATCACCGTGCCAAGGATGGCGGTGACGATCGTGTAATAGGTGGCCGACCAGAGTGCGGGATCGGCAAGCACGGCAGACACGCCGCCATTTGCCAACGCGGCGATGCCTGCAACGGCAAGCCGCGCCAGCGGCAGCACGCTGAGGATCAGAACCACCAGAATGATGAGAGGAAACAACCAGGCCGGCTGGCTGCTTCCTGCACGAACATATCCCTGCATCGGGTATCCGGTGGTGATCAGTTCGATCCGTAGATGCCCGAGAAGGTCTTCAGATCCTGATCGGTATTCTTCAACGCTTCGCCAGCCTTGATCGGCAGCACCTTGATGCTGTCGCGTGCAGGGAAGCCTTCCGGCAGCTTCATACCGTTGCGGGCCGGAATATAGCCGAGCTTCAGGAAGCCTTCCTGACCCTTTTCGGAAAGCACGTAGTCGACGAATTTTTTCGCCGCTTCGGCGTTCTTGGTGCTTGCTAGAATGCCGACCGGCTCGGTCACGGCCGAAACACCCTCTTGCGGGAAGACGAACTCGACGGGTGCACCCTTTGCCTTCTCGCGGATCGGCATATAGTCGACGACCATGCCATAGGCCTTTTCGCCCGAGGCGACCGACTTCAAGACAGCGCCGTTGCCGCCGGCAGCTATGGCACCGTTTGCGGCAAGCGCCTTGTAGTAGTCCCAGCCGAGGCCATCGACTGCAGCCAGCGTCTGGGCGTGGATGAGCGCGGCACCCGAGGTCAGCGGGCTCGGCATGGCAACGAGGCCCTTGGCTTCGGGCTTCGTCAGATCCTTCCAGCTCGCCGGCTTCATCGAGGCCGAGGTATTGTACATGATGCCGGTGGTGATCAGCTTCGTTGAATAGTAGTGGCCGTCAGCATCGTAGAGAGCGGCGTCGTAGCTTGCGGCTTCCGGCGACTTGTAGGCGAGCAGCTTGCCGGCCTCCTTGAGGCGCTCCAGCGTCACCGTATCGGCGATCAGCAGCACGTCGGCAACCGGGTTGCCGGCTTCGATCTCGGCCTGCAACTTCGCCATGATCTTCGGCGTGCCGTCACGCACCCAGTCAACCTTGACGTCCGGATTTTCGGCCATGAAGCCATCGACCGTCGCCTGCGCGTCCTCGTTTGGCTGGCTGGTATAAAGCACGAGATTGGCAGCCTCAGCCGAAACGGAAACGAGACCGGCAGCCAGCAATGCGGCAAAGATGGAAAGCTTCTTCATGGCAATTCCCTCATGATGAACATGACGGTTCCATAGAGAGGCCGAATAACATGATTGTGACAGTCGGCCATGGGCCTCCGCGAATACTGGCGCGAGCTGCACTTGACCACGACGGTACCCCGCTATTTTCTAACCCGCGTTTCTTTTTTGATTTTGAATTTGGGAGATGAGCAATGGAATATCGTCTACTTGGCCGCTCGGGCCTCAAGATTTCGACCGTGACGATGGGCACGATGACCTTCGGCGGCAAGGGCTGGGCGAAGATGGTCGGCGATCTCGGCGTTTCCGAAGCCCGCCGCCTTGTCGATCTGTGCCTCGATGCGGGCGTCAACCTGATCGACACCGCCGATGTCTATTCGGCCGGCGTCTCGGAGGAGATTCTTGGCGAAGTCCTCGGCGGCAAGCGCAAGAACGGCGTGCTGATCGCGACTAAGGCGCGCTTCCCGATGGGCGACGGCCCGAACGATGCGGGCTCATCGCGCCAGCACCTGATCGCGGCCTGCGAGGCAAGCCTCAAGCGCCTGAAGACCGATGTCATCGATCTCTATCAGCTTCACGAATGGGACGGCCAGACGCCGCTCGAAGAAACCATGGAGGCCCTCGATACGCTCGTGCACCAGGGCAAGGTCCGCTATGTCGGCTGCTCGAACTTTTCAGGCTGGCACATCATGAAGGCGCTCGGCATTAGCGAAAGGGACAAGCGCCAGCGCTTCGTCAGTGAGCAGATCCACTATACGCTCGAAGCCCGCGACGCCGAATACGAGCTGCTGCCCGTCAGCATCGATCAGGGGCTCGGGGTTCTCGTCTGGAGCCCGCTGGCGGGTGGTCTCCTCTCCGGCAAGCATCGCCGCAATCAGGCCGCTCCGGAAGGTACCCGTCAGTTTTCCGGATGGACCGAACCACCGATCCGCGACGAAAACCGCCTCTGGAATATCGTCGAGACGCTGGTGGCCATCGCCGAGAGCCGCGGTGTATCGGCCGCGCAGGTGGCGCTTGCCTGGCTGATCGGCCGCAAGGCCGTGACTTCCGTCATCATCGGCGGGCGCACCGAAGCGCAGTTCAAGGACAACCTCGCCGCTGCCGAACTGAAGCTGACCGAGGAGGAGCGCAGGCGCCTCGACGACGTCAGCCTGCCGCCGGTGATCTATCCCTATTGGCACCAGCTCAATACGGCGAGCGACCGTCTGAGTGAGGCGGACATGGAATTGTTCGCCCCGCACCTGAAGAAATAGGCTTCTAAGGGATCGGCGGCGCTCAGCCGCCGATTTCCTTTGCGATCAGCTTGCCGAGGCGGCCGATGCCTTCCTCGATCATGACGTCGTTGGCGCAGGAGAAACTGACGCGGATCGTGTTTTCGCCCGAGCCGTCGGCAAAGAAGGCCCTGCCGGGAACGAAGGCGACCTTTGCGGTCTCGATCGATTTTGCAAGCAGCGCCGCACCGTCCATGCCCTTCGGCAGCGTGATCCAGATGAACATGCCGCCTTCCGGCTTCGTCCAGGTGATACCGGCTGGCATATGCTTGGCAAGTGCGGCCAGCATCGCGTCGCGGCGGTGGCTGTAGGCCGCCTTGATCTTTGCGACCTGCGCATCGAAGCCGCGCTCGGCGACCTGGGTGATCGCCATCTGGTTGATCGTCGAGGAATGCAGGTCAGCGGCCTGCTTCATCAGCACCAGCTTGCGGATAACCGGCGCGTTGGCGACGACGAAACCGACGCGAAGACCGGGCGCCAGCGT
Organism: Rhizobium sp. USDA 4016; assembly: GCF_056279705.1. Classification (NCBI taxonomy): domain Bacteria; kingdom Pseudomonadati; phylum Pseudomonadota; class Alphaproteobacteria; order Hyphomicrobiales; family Rhizobiaceae; genus Rhizobium; species Rhizobium sp. USDA 4016. Next base: position 1,438,791 of record NZ_JBWCCY010000004.1, on the reverse strand, counting down.
CTTCGAGAAGCTACCGCAATAGATCGTGCGCGTGTTGTCGATATGCCCCTTCTTGGCGATCTCCAGCGCCAGAATCGGCGGGATCGGCTCGCCGTCATAACGCAGCGACTGATAGGCGGCATCTTCGATAACGGCGATATCGAGTTCTTCCGCAAGTTCGAGTACCTTTTCACGGCCCGCGCGATCGACGGTCTCGCCGGTCGGGTTCGAGAAGTCCGCCGAGAGATAGGCGAACTTCACCTTGCCGCCGTTCTGGGCGGCGGTGGCGCGGTAGGAATCCGGCGTCCGGTTGCCGTTCGGCGTCAACTGATCGTAAGACGGCTCGTATGCATTGAAGGCCTGCAACGCGCCGAGATAGGTCGGCCAGGTGACGAGCGCCGTATCCTTCGGCGACAGGAAGAGCTTGCCAAGATAATCGAGGCCCTGCTGCGAACCCGAAACGATGAAGACATTGTCGAGCTCACAGGGGATATCGAGCGCCGCCATCTGCTTCACCAGCCATTCGCGCAGCGGCTTGTAACCTTCGCTCACCGAATACTGCAGCGCCGAGCTCACTGCCGCACTATTGAAAATATCGGCATAGGCCGCCTGGAATTCCTTGTCGGGAAACAGCGCCGGATCCGGAATGCCGCCGGCAAACGAAATGATGTCCGGCTGATCGAGAAGCTTCAGCAGCTCGCGGATTTCCGATGCACGCATGCGCGACGATCGCGTCGCAAACATATTCTCCCAATTCAACATGGGCATTTCCTCATATTTTCTATAGCCGCCACCAGACCATGCAGCGGCATTTATGTCAATAATGCTGACCTATTTTCTTGTCCTGGCAAGTTTCAGGTCTTGTATTCGAAAGCTGCAAGCACAGGAATAGCGAGACAAAGGAAATTGAGCGGATCTTGACTGCCCATGCTGTATTCTTGCCTTATGGATATCGATAAAGCAGAGGTAAGAATGGCAACTGCGACCTTATCTGCGAAATTTCAGATTTCCATTCCGAAGGAAGTCCGGACCAACAACATTGGTCGGCCGGACGGGAATTCGTCTTTCTCCCGAAAGGAAAAGGCGTATTGCTGATGCCTGTGCCGGGATTGAACGATCTCCGCGGCCTTGCGCAAGGCGCAAACCCAGAGAATTACCGCGACAGAAACGACCGCTTTGACCCGCCACATGCATCGTCGTACCGCTCGATACAATGCTCGCCCGGCGGGCGTCAGAGGTCTCGGCCTCTCACAAGCTGGCCATGGCCGACGCTATCGTCTATGCGACGGCAGAGCTTCACGATACCGATATTTTAACGCTGGACGCTCACTTCAAAGATTTGGAGCGTACCGTTGATTTCGAGAAACCTTGATGACGCCCTCATTCTATGACGAAAATGCCGAAGTCTATGCCTTGCGGAACCGCAAGCTGCCGACGGCGCGGCTCGACGCGTTTCTCTCCGCCCTACCTTCCGGCGCCTGCATCCTCGAACTCGGTTGCGGCGGTGGACAGGATAGTGCCTATATGCTCTCCAAAGGCTTCGACGTGATGGCGACGGATGGCTCGGTGGAACTGGCCAAGCAAGCTGAAAAACTGATCGGCAAGCCCGTCAAGGTGATGCGCTTCGAGGAGTTGGAAGCCAAAGACGAATTCGACGGCGTCTGGGCCGAGGCCAGCCTGCTGCATGTGCCGCGAAAGGACTTGCCCGCTGTGCTAGCCCGTATCCGCCAGGCGCTGAAGGATGGCGGCGCGCTCCATGCAAGCTTCAAGGCGGGGACGGCAGAGGGACACGATAGCTTCGGCCGGTATTACAACTACCTTTCCGCGGCCTGTCTGTTTGAATTGCTGATGGCCGGCGGCTGGCGGAACATCACCATCGATGAAGTCGATGGTAGCGGCTACGACAACAAGCCGACGCGCTGGCTTCACCTGCGAGCACAATAATGAAAGGGCCGGAGCTTCCGCCCCGGCCCTTCCAATTCCAGCAGTCAAGACGCGCCTAGTTCACGCTCTTGTCGACCAGCTTGTTCTTGCCGATCCACGGCATCATGCCGCGGAGCTTCGCGCCGACTTCTTCGATCTGGTGCGAGTCGTTGACGCGGCGGATGCCCTTGAAGCGCGAGCCGCCAGCGCGGTATTCCTGCATCCATTCCGACGTGAACTTGCCGGTCTGGATGTCTTTCAGGACGCGCTTCATTTCGGCCTTGGTTTCTTCGGTGATGATGCGCGGGCCGGTGACATATTCGCCCCACTCGGCCGTGTTCGAGATCGAGTAGTTCATGTTGGCGATGCCGCCTTCATAGATCAGGTCGACGATCAGCTTCACTTCGTGCAGGCACTCGAAATACGCCATTTCCGGAGCGTAGCCGGCTTCGACCAGCGTTTCGAAACCAGCGCGGATGAGCTCGACGAGACCGCCGCATAGAACGACCTGTTCGCCGAAGAGGTCGGTTTCGCATTCTTCGCGGAAATTGGTCTCGATGATGCCCGAACGGCCGCCGCCGACGCCGCAGGCGTAGGAGAGAGCGAGTTCAAGCGCATTGCCGGACGCGTTCTGGTGAACGGCAACGAGGCAGGGAACGCCGCCGCCCTTCTGGTATTCGCCGCGAACCGTGTGGCCCGGGCCCTTCGGCGCGATCATGACGACGTCAACGGAAGCCTTCGGCTCGATGAGGCCGAAGTGGACGTTGAGGCCGTGTGCGAAAGCGATCGCGGCGCCGTCGCGGATGTTGGCAGCGATTTCCGACTTGTAGATGTCGGCCTGCAGCTCGTCAGGCGTCGCCATCATCATCAGGTCGGCCCACTTGGCGGCTTCTGCAACCGTCATGACCTTAAAGCCGTCGGCTTCGGCCTTCTTGACGGTCGGCGAACCAGCCTTGAGCGCGATGACGACGTTGCCGGCGCCGCTGTCCTTCAGGTTCAGCGCGTGGGCGCGGCCCTGCGAACCGTAGCCGATGACGGCGACCTTCTTGGACTTGATGAGGTTGAGATCGGCATCACGATCGTAATAGACGCGCATTCGAAGTTCCTTCCCTTTTGCTTGTCGTGTTGATTGGTAAAACAGCGGAACTCAGCTCAGCGCCGGCATTTCCGCCAAAACCTTCTCCGTGCCGTAGAGCCGGAGGAAAGCAGTCACCGCCCTCTCCGCCTGCCGCGCGGTATCCTTGAGACCTGGCTCGCCGAGCAGCATGCGCACATGCAGGTCAGAGACGATCAGGCCGTAAAGCGTGTGATAGGCCTCGTCGGCATCATAAAAGCGCAGCAGCCCTGCCCGCTTCCCCGCATCGATCAGCGCCATGGCGCGGCGGTCGATCTGGCGGCGGCCGCGCTCCAGAAGCAGCTTGCCGAGCTTCGAGCCGTCGCGATGCGACTGGCCGATCGCCAGCCTGTTTAGCGCCAGCGAAACATCGCCGGCCAGAACCTCCAGCAGGTCGCGCGCGAAGAGGACGACATGGTCATGCAGACTCGTCGCCGTCAGCCGTTCGCCGTTGCGCTCGAACGTGCGCACCTTGCTGGCCTGATAGGCAATCATCGCCGACAGCAGGCCATCGCGGTCGCCGAACCATTTGTAGAGGCTTTCCTTGGAGCAGTTGGCAGCGCGTGCGACGCCCGACGTCGTCAGCGCCTTCTCCCCGCCATCGACAAGGAGCTGCAGCGCCTGCTCCAGAACGGCGTTCTGACGCGGCGAAAATTCGCTGGGCTCCAAGGTTTCGACAGACACGATATGCGCTCCCAAGATACGTACCGTACGGTACGGTTCGTGGATGCTTATCGCGCAGTCGCCCTCACCCGTCAAGAGGGGAACGAGAGGCGAAGCAAAAATTTTCTGCAGCCGGCCGCTTTATTCGGCAGCGGTCGCCAAGCGCTCTGCGTCGACGTCGCGCGCAGGCGAGATGCCGTAGAGACGGCTGTATTCCCGGCTGAACTGCGACGGGCTTTGATATCCGACGCGATGCCCGGCCATTCCGGCATCCAGCCGCTCGACCAGCATCAAGCGACGCGCCTCGTGCAGGCGGAGCTGCTTCTGGAACTGCACCGGCGTCAGCGCGGTGACAGATTTGAAATGATGATGGAACGACGAGACGCTCATGCCAACAAGCTCGGCGAGCGCTTCAATCCTTAAAGGTCTTGCATAATTTTCCCTGAGCCATCCCACGGCGCGGGCAATCCTGTTGCTCTGGCTTTCTGCGAGCGCAATGTTCAAGAGGTGCGGGCCGACGGGCCCGGTCAGCACGCGATAGAGGATTTCCTGCTCGATCAGCGGTGCCATGGCAGCGATATCATTTGGACGGTCAAGCAGGCGCACCAGCCGCACGGCCGCCTCCAGCAGTTCCGGCGGCGCGGCGTTGACCGCCATGCCCCGCAGCCCCTCGGTATGCGCCGCTGGACGGGGGATATCGACGCGGCGCAGAAGCGCAGCAATCCTTTCGGCATCGATCGCCATTGCAAAGCATAGATGGGGCGCCTCCGGGCTTGCCTCCGTCACGCGCCAAGCGACCGGAAGGTCAAGTGACGTCAGAAGATAGTCGCCGGTGCCGTAGTTCAGCGTTTCCGACCCGAGCCTGACGCTCTTTGCGCCCTGCAGCACCATAGCGACGCACGGGCGGTAGGCCGAGTGAAAGGGTCCCGCCGGCTTTGAACGGCGGCTCAGGAAGAGGTTGCCGATGGCCGTCGCGAACTCGCCCTCCCCGGACGTATGGCGCGCCGCGATAGACGCGATTTCCTGATAAGGGTTGAAGGGCAATGTCATGGGATAACTCGTTCTGAGATGGTGCAGGTCCACCTTATCTAAGCTTCACGGCAGCATCCTACAAACCCGAAGTCGCATTATCAGGTCTCGGGAAGCAAGGGAGTGGCCGCCATTGCGGAAATGGACCGCTGAGGACAGCTCGGCGTCAGGATCGGCCGTTGCGGCATTCGCGAAACCTCCTATTCTGCCAAGTTGCAAAAGCCTCATGCGGAACTCGCGCGCTTTGGTCAGTATCTTGCGGCAATGAATTTGAGCCTGTCGAGAGGAAAATGATGCGTTTTATCAATCCTATTCCTTTCGTTCGCGACATCAATCGCTCGAAGGAATTCTACAACCAGCTGCTCGGCCTGAAAATTATAGAGGACGCCGGAAATTTCGTCCTTTTCGAGTCCGGCTTTGCAATCCATGAGGGACGATCGCTTGAACAAACGGTCTGGCGCCAGACGCGTGACGGAGCCGAATCCTATGGGCGAAGAAACTTGCTTTTGTATTTCGAACATGGCGATGTCGATGCCGCCTTTGAAAAGATCGCGCCGCATGTGGAGTTGATCCACCCCGTAGAAAAACAAGCGTGGGGACAGAGGGTCTTCCGTTTTTACGATCCGGATGGGCACGCAATAGAAATTGGCGAACCACAGAGCTGAAGAGGAACATTTGACTTCGAATTGTCCGGATTATCCTGACAGGTCAGGTGAACTCTGACTGCGAAGGCAGCCTTCGAATTGGACACGCTAGTCGCTGAATACGGCCGCATTTTCAGCTGTGAAGAGTGCATTGCGGCGAGGCAACAACACTCAGGCCGGTTCAAGAAGCGGTTGAGGGGAAGAGCACCAACTCCAATCGGTCGTGGAAACGCGTCGGTCCCGCGGGGTTAGTTGGAGGCGTTGCGCATATCCCGACAATCTGCGTGGCGACGTTTTTCACACGTGAATGTCCGCTGATCATCATCCTGTAGCACGGCCCAGCACACCTGAATGACAGCGCCGAACCTGCGACTTCCGCCAATAGCATTTTGCTGGCGGGTAGCGGATTTGCAGGATCGTGCAAAAAGCTCGCAGGATCGCTCTAGCGCCACCTTGCAGTTTCGATGCATTGTCCGGCCGTCCAATTCCTCAAATCAAAGGAAGATTCAGATGGCTATTGCAAAAGGCTATGCCGCCACTGACGCGTCAAAACCGCTGGCGCCCTTCACCTTCGAACGCCGTGAACCGAATGACGATGACGTCGTCATTTCCGTCCAATATTGCGGCGTCTGCCATTCCGATATCCACCAGGCCCGCAACGAATGGGGCAATTCGCGTTACCCGATGGTGCCGGGCCATGAAGTTGCAGGTGTGGTTTCGTCTGTCGGCTCGAAGGTCACGAAGTTCAAGGTCGGCGACCGCGTGGGCGTAGGCTGCTTCGTCAATTCCTGCATCGGCTGTGCCACACGCGATCTCGATTACGAGCATTTCTTGCCAGGTCTCACCCAGACCTACAACGACGTCGAAGCGGACGGCGAAACGCCGACCTATGGTGGCTATTCCGACTCGATCGTCGTCAAGGAAGGCTATGTCCTCTCCTTCCCGGACAACATCCCGCTCGATGCCGGCGCGCCGCTGCTTTGCGCCGGCATCACGCTCTATTCGCCGCTTCGTCACTGGGGGGCCGGTCCCGGCAAGAAGGTCGCAATCGTCGGCATGGGCGGTCTCGGCCACATGGGCGTCAAGCTCGGCGCCGCCATGGGCGCCGACATCACCGTGCTCAGCCAGACGCTGTCGAAGAAGGAAGACGGCCTGAAGCTCGGCGCCAAGGACTATTACGCTACCAACGATGCCGAGACCTTCAAGAAGCTCGCCGGCACCTTCGACCTGATCATCAACACGGTCGGCACGGCGATCGACTGGAACGCCTACCTCAACCTCCTGAAGTTCGACGGTTCCATGGTGCTTGTCGGCGTTCCGGAACATGCTGTTCCTGTCCACGCCTTCTCCGTCATCGCCGGCCGCAAGAGCCTTTCGGGTTCAATGATCGGCTCGATCAAGGAAACGCAGGAAATGCTCGATTTCTGCGGCGCGCACAACATCGTCTCCGAAATCGAGAAGATCGCCATCCAGGACATCAACGAAGCCTACGAGCGCGTCATCAAGAGCGACGTGCGCTACCGCTTCGTCATCGACATCGCCTCGCTGGCGGCCTGACAACGGAAGGGCGGCTCACCCGAGCCGCCTTTCTCTTAATTCTCTTCCCGCATGGTTTCCTTCTGGGTGATCAGCCGCGCGCTGTGCTGACCGCTGAGATAGATCCACAGCCAGCTCCAGGCAACGGCAAAGCGCGAGCGCGTCCCGATCAGGAAGTAGATATGGGCAATGCCCCATATCCACCAGGCGATCCACCCCTTCAGCTTGATCTTGCCGAAATCGATGATGGCAGCGCTTTTCCCGATCGTCGCAAGGCTTCCCTGATGCCAGTACCGGAAAGGTCCTGGTGCCGGCTTTGCCTGTAGGCGCGCGCGGATGACCTTAGCGACGTAAGCGCCCTGCTGCTTGGCGGCAGGCGCGATCCCGGGCACCGGCTTGCCGTTGTCCTGAACGACGGACGCCGTATCGCCGATGACGAAGACATCTGGCAATCCCGGCGCGCTAAGGTCTTTTTCGACAATTGCCCGCCCTGCCCGATCGGCTGGAATATCTAGCCATTTTGCCGCAGGCGAGGCCTGCACGCCAGCCGCCCAGACGATCGTCTTGCTGGCAATGAACTTCTCGCCGACTTTCACGCCGGCGGCGGTGCAGTCCGTGACGAACTCGCCGACGTGAACCTCGACGCCGAGCTTTTCGAGCGCCTGCTGCGCATAAGCCGAAAGCTCCTCGGCGAAGCTTGCCAGCACCCGCGGCCCCGCCTCGATCAGCACGACCTTCGCCTTGCGCGTATCGATGTTGCGGAATTCCCGCGGCAGCGTCTTGCGCGCCAGCTCGGCGATGATGCCGGCAAGTTCGACTCCGGTCGGTCCTGCGCCGACGATTGCGAAGGTCAGAAGCGCATCACGCGTGACCGGATCGGTTTCCGTCTCCGCACGCTCAAAGGCGAGCAGCACGCGCCGGCGGATCGTCGTCGCGTCCTCCAGCGTTTTCAGGCCTGGTGCGACGGGCGCCCACTCGTCGCGCCCGAAATAGGCATGCGTTGCGCCCGTGGCCAGAACAAGCGTATCATAACCTAACGTCAATCCGCCGCGTAACGTCACTTGCTTTGCCGCGGTGTCGACGCCGGTGACTTCGCCGAGCAACGTCGTAACATCCGGCCTGTTGCTGTAGAGATGACGGATCGGCCAGGCGATCTCCGATGTCGATAGGATCGTCGTCGCGACCTGATAGAGCAGCGGCTGGAAGAGATGGTGGTTGCGACGATCGACCAGTGTGATCTTGGCCCCTGTACCCTTGAGCCCGTTGACGAGTTGTAGCCCGCCGAAACCCCCGCCGACAACGACGACCCGATGATCGCTCATGACATAACCTATTTGCTGTTTTGCTGACGCAAATGTCGCCCTTTGCAGGCAGGTTTTCAACGGCCGGTTCGACATAGCTGCCGTGCGATCTTAATCGGCATAGCCGACCGGGATCGCGCTGCCGCTTTTCAATATCTCCATGGAAATCGAAGCCGAGACGTCGAACAGCTCGATCTTGCGGACGATCTGCTTGTAGATGACGTCGTAATGTTCGACGCGCGGCAGCACGATCTTCAGGATGTAATCCTGATTGCCCGTCAGCCGATGGGCCTCGACGATCTCCGGAATGCCGCTGATCGCCCTGCGGAACGTCTCAATCCATTCGTCGGAATGATGCGCCGTCTTGATCAGCGCAAAGACGGTGGTCGGCACGCCCATCTTTTCGCGGTCGAGCACGACGATGCGTCGGGCGATGTGGCCGCTTTCCTCAAGGCGCTGGATGCGGCGTGAACAGGCCGAAACCGAAAGCGCGACGCGCTCGGCAAGATCGCTTACGGAAATGCCGGCATCGGCCTGGAGAAGGTCGAGAATCTTTCTATCGCGATCATCAAGCATTGCCATCTCTTTAATTGACGCTGATTTTTTGCACATTACAGAAATCTTACGCAAACTGATAGTTCGTTACTGCAATCAACGTCAAAGAATGCAAACATTCGGCGCAGCGACTGAGGCATGCTCTACGCGTCAGAAATCAAAAAGCAGGAGCGTGGAAATGCAGACAATTGGCCTGATCGGCGGCATGAGCTTTGAAAGCTCGGCGGTCTATTATCGTCTGGTGAACGAGATGGTGCGCGAACGCCTTGGCGGTCTCGCATCGGCCGAACTCGTCATGCACTCCGTCAATTTCGAAGAGATCGTCGCCATGCAGAAGGCCGGTGACTGGGACGGCGCTGCAGCACGCCTCGGCAATGCAGCGCTTCGCCTGCAGACCGCCGGCGTCCACTGCGTTCTCATCTGCACCAATACCATGCACCTGATCGCCGATCAGGTGGCATCGCGCCTCTCGGTTCCGCTGATCCATATCATCGACGAGACGGCGAAGTCGCTCAAGGCAGCCGGCCGCAAGCGTCCGCTGCTGCTCGCAACCCGCTACACGATGGAGCATGGCTTTTACGCGGACCGCATGAAGGGCCTGGGCGTCAACGTGACGGTCCCGGATGCAGCCGACCGCACCATCGTTCACGACATCATCTTCAACGAACTTTGCGCCGGAAAGGTGCTCGACAGTTCGCGGACGAAGCTGATGGAAATCATCGAACGCGAACGCGCCAAAGGCGCCGACAGCATCATTCTAGGCTGCACCGAGATCTGCCTCATCCTGGACCCCGGCAAGCTGCCTCTGCCCGGCTTCGACACCACGGCGATCCATGCAAGGGCGGCCGTCGATTTTTCAATCGGCAAGGAGCGGAGCGATGAAACAGAAGCTGCATAACATGCAGTTTACTTGACTGAGTCAATCAATTGCAGGACAAAGTCTCCTATCAGGAGATTTTGTCCATGCCCGATTCCTCCCTTATCGATGCCGCCCGCGACTTCAATCGCTTCTACACCAACTTCCTCGGCGTGCTGAACAAGGCCTATCTCGACTCGCCGTTCACCTTGACGGACGCACGGGTGCTGTTCGAGATCGGCTCGCACGACGGAATAACCGCCGTCGCGCTCGTCCGCGACCTGCATCTCGATCCCGCCTATCTCAGCCGCATTCTGAAGCGCTTCCGCAGCGACGGTCTCATCGAGACGAAGGCCGATCCCGCCGACCTGCGCAGCCAGATCATCACGGTCACCGGCAAGGGAGAGGAGCAATTGCAGGAACTCGGCCGCCGCTCGAATGTGCAGATCGCCGAACGTTTCGATGCGCTTGCCCTTGGCGAGTCGCAAAGCGTCTTAAACGCGATGCAGACCATCCGCTCGCTGCTCGACCCGGGCGTCAAACCGTCCCCCGCGGTCATCCGCGCACATAGACCCGGCGATATCGGCTGGATCGTGCAGAGCCAGGGCAAGGCCTATGCCGAGGAATATGGCTGGGACATGCGCTTCGAAGGCCTGGTGGCCGAGGTCGCCGGCAAGTTCCTCGCGACCTTCGATCCGGCGATGGAATATTGCTGGATCGCCGAGCGCAATGGCATCAACGTCGGGTCTATTCTTGTGACGAACGGCGGCGACGGCGTTGCCAAGCTCCGCCTTCTCTATGTCGATGAGGCCGCGCGCGGGCTTGGTCTCGGCAAGACGCTGGTCGACGAGTGCATTCGCTTCGCGCGGGCGAAAGGTTACCGCCAGATATCGCTCTGGACCAACGACGTTCTGCACGCGGCACGCAGCATCTATGTCAAAGCCGGTTTCCGTCTTGTCTCCGAAGAGAGACACCGCATGTTCGGGCCAGAGGAAAACGGCCAGACCTGGGTTCTCGACCTCTGATTTTGTCGTGTCGCAAAAGTTTCGCTTGATTTGGAAACGATCATTTCCTAATTAGGTGAGCCATGACGACGGCAACCCTCGATGACAAAAGCCGATCCCGCGGCAGGCCGCGCGAATTCGACATGGACGCAGCGCTCGACAAGGCGCTCTGCGTCTTTTCCGAGCGCGGCTACCACGCAGCCTCGATCAGCGAATTGACGGACGCGATGGAGCTTACCTCCGGCAGCGTCTACAAGGCCTTCAAGGACAAGCGCGGCATCTTTCTTGCCGCCTTTGACCGGTACCGCGCCGTGCGCCGCGGCCTGCTTGATGAGCGCCTGGACAGGGTCGAGACCGGCCGCGACAAAATCCGTGAAATCCTGCGCTTTTACGCTGCGTCATCGCATGGCGTCATCGGCCGTCGCGGCTGCCTCGTCGTCGGTAGCGCCAACGAGCTTGCGATCTTCGACGAGGAGGCCGCGGAACGCGTCGCCGCTGCTTTTGCCGCCAACGAGGACTTGCTGCTGAACCTCATCCGGCTCGGCCAGTCCGACGGCTCGATCCCAAAAACGCTGGACGCTGTAACGGCTGCCCGCGCCCTGCTGTGCCTGACGAAGGGCATGCGCGTCGCCGGCAAGACCGGCCGCCGAGAGGACGACATGACCGCCGTGGCGGACGCCGCCATAAAACTTCTCGACTGACAGCGCTTCGCCCGCAACAAGCGGGTGGCGCAGAACGACTTCAAGACCGATCCTCCCCCAGATCAGCATACCGGAGTTTTTCATGAGCATTTCAACTGCAACGAACGAGACCGCTATACCCCGGGCGATCTCGCCTTTGATGACATTCCTTTTCGCGGCCGCCTGCGGCCTCGTCGCCGCCAATCTCTATTACGGCCAGCCACTGGCCGGCCCGATCAGTGCCGATCTCGGCTTCACGCCGGCAGCCACGGGCCTGATCGTGACGCTGACGCAGATCGGCTACGGTCTCGGCCTGCTCCTCATCGTGCCGCTCGGCGACCTGCTCGAGAACCGCCGCCTCGTGCTAATGCTGATCCTAGTATCGGCAGTCGCGCTCGTCGGCGCAGCACTCTCCTCAACGCCCGCCCTGTTCCTGCTGGCCTCGCTCTGTATCGGCCTCTCTTCGGTCGCGGTGCAGGTTCTGGTGCCTTTCGCCGCCCATATGGCGCCGGATGCGATGCGCGGCCGTGTCGTCGGCAACGTCATGGGCGGCCTTCTCTGCGGCATCATGCTGGCCCGCCCCTTTGCGAGCTTCATCGCCGAAGCCTCGTCGTGGCACATGGTCTACTACATCACCGCGGTCGTCATGGTCGGGCTGGTCCTCATCCTGCGCGCAAATCTGCCGGTTCGCACCCCCCACACGAAGCTCGGCTACGGTGCACTGCTTGCCTCGATGCTGCACCTTGCGATGACCTCCCGCATCCTGCAGCGCCGCGCGCTCTATCAGGCCGGAATGTTCGGTGCCTTCAGCCTGTTCTGGACGACGACGCCGCTTTTGCTTGCAAGCCCGGCTTTCGGCCTGACCCAGAACGGTATCGCGCTCTTCGCGCTTGCCGGCGCTGCCGGTGCCGTCGCCTCGCCGATTGCCGGACGCCTGGCCGATCGTGGGCTGACGCAGATCGCTTCGGCCTTTGCCATGCTGCTCGGCATGGTGTCCTTCGTCATCAGCCATTTCGCAGCCGACGGCTCGCTGACCGCGCTCATCCTTTTGACGGCAGCAGCGATCCTTCTGGATTTCGGCGTGACGACCAATCTGGTCTGCGGCCAGCGCGCGATCTATGCGATCAGCGCCGACCATCGCAGCCGTCTGAACGGTCTCTACATGGCGACCTTCTTTGCCGGCGGCGCTCTCGGCTCCGCGCTCGGCGGCTGGGCCTATGCGGCGGGTGGATGGACGATGACAGCCTGGATCGGCTTCTGTTTTCCGGCTTTCGCCTTCCTGCTCTTCCTCACCGAGGGGCGCGGCAAGTAAGCCGCGCCTCAACCTTCAGCGGTATCGAAGCGGGCGCGGGCGTCGCGAACGGCGTCATGATTTGCTTCCGCCCAGTTCAAAAGCAGCGCCAGCGTGGCGTAAAGCGAGCGTCCGAGTTCGGTGACCCGGTATTCGACGCTTGGCGGCTTCGTCGGAAACACCTCCCGCTCGATATAGCCTTCGCGCTGCAGGTCGCGCAGCGTCTGCGTCAGCATCCTCTGCGAGATATCTGGTATCTTCCGCCGCAGCTCGCCGAAGCGGTATGGCCGCGCAGCAAGCGCTTCCAAAAGCAACGTCGACCACTTGCCGCCGATCTGCTGCATCATGTCCCGGACAGGACAATTGCTGAAATCGAGACTCCCCAGATCGATCTCCCGGCGGATGCCGGGGGCGGGCTTGCTCTTCAGATTGAGGACAGCGCTCATAATGGGACGGTTCCCTTTTGGTAACGTAGAGCGGAAAAACTGCCTTCTTTACAGCTCGAAGTCAATTCCTATTTTAGAGCTGCTCTCTTTTTGAGACCACCATAGAGGAAGACCTATGAGCGAAACGATTCTCGTCACCGGCGCGGCCGGCCAGCTTGGCCGGCGCGTCATTCATCACCTGCTCGAAACCTACAACGTTCAGGCCCGAAGCATCATCGCCGCCACCCGCGACCCGGCGAAACTCGCGTCGCTCGCCGCCAAGGGCGTTGCCACCCGCAAGGCCGATTTCGACGATGCGGCAAGCCTCGAAGCCGCTTTCAGGGGCGTCGATCGCCTGCTGATCATCAGCACCGACGCGCTCGCCGTCCCCGGCCAGCGTCTGACGCAGCACAAGGCCGCCGTGGAGGCTGCGGCAAAAGCCGGCGTGAAGCACATCGCCTATACCTCGATGCCCTCGCCGGACAAGTCGCTCGTCACTTTCGCGCCGGACCACCTCGGCACCGAGAACGCCATCAAGGCTGCCGGCATTCCCTACACGATCATCCGCAACGCCTGGTATTTCGACAACTATCTACACGGCATGCCGCATAACCTGCAGTCCGGCAGCTGGTACACGGCAAGCGGCGACGGCAAGGTTTCCAATATCTCCCGCGAAGACTGCGCATTGGCAATTGCCGCCGCCCTCGCCTCCGGAACGGGCGAGAGCGCGACCTACACGCTGACGGGCAGCCAATCGCTGACCGCCGACGAGATCGCCGCCGGCATCGCCGCTGCTGTCGGAAAGCCTTTGCAGGCCGTCAAGGTCAGCGACGAGCAGCTCGGCCAGGGCATGCGCGGCGCAGGCCTTCCCGCTTTTGTCGCCGACATGCTGGTCTCAGCCGACGCCAACATCCGCGCCGGCAACTTCGACCTCCTCACAGACGACTTCAGGGCGCTGACCGGTAAGCCGACGCAGAAGCTCGAGGACTTCTTCGTTGCAAACAAGGCGGCTCTGCTGACGTAAAGCGTCGATTGCTGCCTCATCAAGAGTTGATGGGGAGGGCAAGGCGGGCATCTCCTGGCACTTCAATCGCAGGCAAGGGAGCGGCAAACAGGGCGCCGCTGTCTTGGCCTTCTCTCCCTTTTCTCATTCATGTGCCTTTCACAGGAATCCAGCGCGGCGCAGGAGACTCCCTTCAAGGTAAATGAGTCATTCACGGCGAAGACGCGTCGTAGCTGGATCTCTGTGACAATCCTCGGGTTTAACCCGAGGACAGAGATGAGAAAGATGAGACGTCGAGACCCTCTGCACCTCATTGCGCGCCCCTCGTCCTTCGAAAGAAGAAGCACTGTCCCTCATATCTTCTGCCCGCACGCACGGCAGAACCGCCGCACAGTTTCCGCCATGCCGTATCCCAGTGCATCCGCGGTCAGGCCGTGACCGATAGAAACTTCCGCAAGCCTCGGGATGCGCTTCACAAGCGGCGGCAGGTTGGCGACGGTCAGGTCGTGGCCGGCATTGACGCCGAGGTCGATTGCGAGTGCTGCGTCCGCCGTCTTGCCGAGCGCTTCGAGAATGGGGCCTGCCCGCTCCGGCGCATCGTAGCAGCCGCCATAAGGGCCGGTATAAAGCTCGATCCGGTCCGCTCCCGTCGCCTTGGCGATCTTCACCGCCTCGGCATCACCGTCGCCGTCGGCAAACAGCGAAACCCGGGTACCCATCTTCTTCAGTTTTGCGACGACATCCGTGAGAAAAGCCTGGTGCTTGCGGAAATCCCAGCCGTGGTCGGAGGTCGCCTGCGATGGATCATCGGGCACGAGGGTCACCTGCTCGGGTGCGGCACCTCTACAGAGATCGAGGAATTCCTGCGTCGGATAGCCCTCGATATTGAACTCGGCCTCCGGAAACTCGTCGTCGATCAGATTGCGGATCACCGGCAGGTCAGAGAAGCGGATGTGCCGCTGGTCCGGCCGCGGATGGACGGTCAGCCCGCTGGCCCCCGACTGCAAGGCGATGCGCCCCAGCGCCTCGACGCTCGGCCAGGGCAAATCGCGCCTGTTGCGCAGCATGGCGATGGCGTTGAGATTGACGGAAAGCGTCGTCGGCATGTCGATGATCCATTCAGTGCGATAAGCGTGAGCTGCTTTTTATGCCAATGGGCCCGGCGAGGCCAACGAGATTCGCATATGACTGCATGCAAATCTGTGATGGACGCCCGCATGGTCGGAAGTGTCTACGGCAGGAGTATTTCCCATTCCGCCGCAAGAAATTCAGCCGCCGCGGGCACCCTATCCGGCCAACCTTACGTTGGATATAAGTTTTCGGACGCTGCGTTGCTATCCTATTTAAAAGCGATTATTTTTAGCACTTACAAAAATGTCCGTTCACGCATAACGTGAGAATAAGTATCGAGTAAGTACGCCGCGTACTGCTTCTTCCCGACGACAAGAACGCCTCGAGGAAACACCACTCCGCAGCGCCTTTGAAGCAACTGGCAAAACCGCATGAGGTGCAACTTTTGCCCCAGGAGGGTTCATGCCAGACGGTACCAAACGTGCCGCCGCCGGTAAGTCTTCGGAGCGCCGGTCCAGATACCGGTTCCTGCCATCTGCCGCACTGCCGCCGGATTTGCCTGAGGGACCGGTGCCTATCGCCGAGATGGCGAACGCATTCGGGGTCACGCACAGGACGCTGCATTTCTACGAAGAGAAAGGACTGCTGTCGGCAAATCGTATCGGCCTGATGCGCGTTTACGGCGAGGACGACGTGATGCGCATGGCCGTCATCAACGTCTGCCGCGAGACCGGGATGCCGATCGCGGTCATTCAGGAGCTGATGGACGAATTGCGCCGTGCCTCCTCGCAGGACCAAGCAGAGGCAATCTTCCAGGAGGCGCTCGCCGTGCGCAAGCGCGAGCTGACGGCGGAAATGTCGACGCTGCACCGTCAGCTGCAACAGGTCAGCGATCTGCTCGACCCCGATGCCAGCAGCGAGATACCGCCGCTGAACGACAACGAGGATCAATCCGCCCTTTCGGATGAGGAACTGCGCTGCCTCTCGTTGATGGCCGAAGGCTTCTCGACGCAGCGCATCGCCCGCGCGCTTGACCTGAAGCATGACGAAGCACAGGCGCTCGAAGCTGACATCATCCTGAAGTTCCGGGCAAACAACCGCTTTCAGGCGATCACCAAGGCAGTGCTTCTCGGCATCGTCAAGGTATAACGTTCCGGCAACGGCCGCCACCGTTTCCGCAGCTTCACCGCACGATCGTCAGCGTCTCCGCCGCGCGCGTGATCGCCGTGTAAAGCCAGCGTTCGCGCGTATCGCGGAAGGCCCAGCTTTCATCGAAAAGCACGACATTGTTCCACTGCGAGCCCTGCGCCTTGTGCACGGTGAGCGCATAGCCGTAATCGAATTCGTCGTAGCGCTTGCGCGTATTCCACGGGATTTCGCCTTCGACATCCTCGAAAACCTGCTTCAGTAGCTTGATCTTGGCTGCGCCGCGATCCATGTCGTCGTCTTCCGGCCGCACGAGCAGGTTGATGCCCGGCTTCGTCGTCTCCTTCGATGACGTCATTACCTGCCAGAGCGAACCGTTGAGCAGCCCCTTGGCGGGGTCGTTGCGCAGGCAAACGAGCTTGTCGCCCGTCTGCGGATAATCCGCCGTGAAGCCCTTCAACTCCCGCAGGCGCTGGTTATAGCGCCGCCGCGTGCGGTTGGTGCCGACAAGCACCTGATCTGCATCGAGCACCAGGGCCTGGTTGACTTCGTTCTTGGCGATCACCTGGGCGGTGCCGTAGTCGCCATACATGATCTCCTTGCCTTCGCGCACCTGCATCGCAAGCTTGATGATCGGATTGTCGCGCGCCTGGCGGTGAATGTCCGTCAGCAGGTAATCCGGCTCCTGATTGGTAAAGAAGCCGCCGCCCGATACCGGCGGCAGCTGGCCGGGATCGCCGAGCACCAGGATCGGCGTGCCGAAGCTCATCAGGTCCTTTCCAAGCGCCTCGTCGACCATCGAGCATTCGTCGACGATGATCAGCGCCGCCTTGGCGACCGGGCTCTGCCGGTTGATGGTGAACATCGGCGTCATCGAGGTTTTGCCGGTTTCCTCGTCCTCGACAGCCTCTTCCCCACGCGGGCGATAGATCAGCGAATGGATGGTCTTGGCATTGCTGGCACCGCGCGAGCGCAACACCTGCGCCGCCTTGCCGGTGAAGGCGGCAAACAACACGTCGCCATCGACATTCTCCGCAAAATGCTTGGCGAGCGTCGTCTTGCCCGTTCCGGCATAGCCGAACAGACGGAAGAGCGGCGACCGGCCCTCCTTCAGCCATTTCGAAACGGCCTTCAGGGCTTCGTCCTGTTGCGGAGCAAATTGCATGGGAGCGACTTGGCAGGATTCGCAGCCGCGAAGCAAGGTGGAAAAGTGCGCCCGCAGATTGCTGCCGCGCGATTGCCTGCTTTCAGCCGCTTGAACGCAGGTTTTGCGCCCTTTAGTGTCGCCACGTTGCTTGAGGGATTCACGTGAGAAGAAGCATTCAATTATGCCTGATGATGGCGGCCCTGCCGATACCTGCTGCCGCCCACGCGGAATGGCAGGCCGTCGAACAGGTCAAGCCATATACAATCACTGGCAAATCCGGCGCCGAGCTCTACGCATCGATCGGCGAACACGGCCCGAAGGCTGGCATCGGACGCGTCATCGCGCACACGACCTTCAAGCTCACCTGGACCAGGAAATACGAGCCGCAGGCGGACAGGTCCTGCAGGCTGACTGTGGCTCGGCCGAAACTGATTATCACTTACACTCTACCTGAGCCTACGACACAGCTGCCACCTGCAACCAAGGCAAGCTGGGACAGCTTCATTACTGGCGTCGAGACCCACGAGCGCTGGCACGGCGAAACCATAAAGCATATGGTCAAGGCGATTGAAGCCTACAGCCTCGGCCTCACCGCCGCCGACGATCCGGACTGCAGCAAGATCCGCGTCGTGCTGACAAAACGCCTCGGCGAACTCTCCGGCTACCAGCGCCAGCAGGGCCGCGACTTTGACAAGGTCGAAATGGGCCAAGGCGGCAACATCCAGCAGCTTATCCTCAAGCTGGTAAACGGCCCGTAGGCAACTCCAGCCTGCGCGTAATCCCAATGCCTTCCAGGAAGACTTCGTCGTGACTGACGACCAGCAGCGCGCCGTCATAGGCACGCAATCCGCTCTCGACCGCAGCGATCGAATCGAGGTCGAGATGATTGGTCGGCTCGTCCAGGATCAGGAGCGAAGGCGGTTCCGGTCCGCCCAGAACGCACGCCAGACCGGCCCGCAACAGCTGGCCGCCGCTGAGCGTCGATACGATCCGGAGCGCCGCATCGTCCCTGAACATGAACCGGGCGAGCGCCGCCCGACAGGCATTTTCAACCGCGCGCGGGTTTATCCGCAGGAAGTTGTCGCGGATCGAAATCGACGGATCGAGAAGACTCACCTGCTGATCGAGCATTGCGAACTTGGAAATGACCGAGACCGTCCCGGTCCAGGGCTTCAACTCCGCGGTGACAAGCGCCAGCAATGTCGTCTTGCCCGAACCGTTCGGGCCGGTGACGGCGATGCGCTCCGGTCCAACGATGCCGAAGGACAGATCGCTGAGGACCGGCTCGGCAGGCCGATAGCCCGCCGTCACCGAATCCATCTTCAGGACGACCTTGTTGGCAGGCAGTCCGGCCGGCGGAAGCGTCACCGAAAAGGGCTGCAGGATTTCGATCTTCTCGCGCGCGGCTGCTGCGTCTTCGAGCGCCTGGGTGCGCCGGCGTTCGGCAAGCCGGGCGTTATCGCCGCCTGTTGCTTCGCTGCGCTCCTTCAAGCCGCCGGCGACGATACGCGGCATGTCGCCTCTGGCAGCCTTCTTCCGGCCGATACGATCCCTGCGAGCTTGCCGTTCGGCCGTTGCTTGGGCGCTTCGGGCAACCTCGGCCACACGCTTCTCGGCATCGGCGAGATCATGCTGCACGGCAGCCAATTCTAAAGCCTTGCGCTCCTGATACTGGCTCCAGTTGCCGCCGTAACGCGTGGCCTCAAGCGAAGTCAGTTCGACGATGGCGTCCATGGTTTCGAGCAATTCCCGGTCATGGCTGACGACGATGGCCCCCGCCCGCCAATTTGCAAGGAGTTCGATGACGGCCTGGCGGCCATCGCGGTCGAGATTGTTGGTCGGCTCGTCCAGGATGAGAAAATCGGGCTCCGAGAAGATCAGCGCTGCAAGCCCTGCCCGTGTGCGCTGTCCACCCGACAGTGCGACAAGGCGCGTTTCGGGCTCAGCGTCGATCCCCGCGCGATCGAGAGCCGAAGCAATGCGGGCTTCCAGCATCCAGTCGGCAGATGCAAGCTCTTCAGCGGTCGCCTCGCCCACCTCGGCACGCCGAATGACGGCGAGCGCCTCGGTCACGCCGAAGAGATCGCCAACCGTTTCCTCGGCTTCCACCTGGACCCTTTGGCGGAGCACGCCCAGGCGACCGCCTAACGCAATCGTCCCGGACAAAGGCTGGAGTTCGCCTGAGATCAGCTTGAGAAGCGTGGTCTTGCCAACGCCGTTGCGGCCGACAAGACCCGTTCGGTCCGCGCCGAAGCTTAGATCGAGACATGAGAAAAGCGGACGGCCGTCAGGCGCGGACCACGACAGATTGGAGAGTGTGATGAATGCAGGCATGGACATGAAATTCCCCGGTGGCAAGGCGAATTGGCGATGCGATCGGGTTGAAATCCATTGCTGCACACATCCTGTTGAGATCAACGATGGCCGGTAATTTAAGTGACGAGTGTATCTGGTTCAAGCAGGGTCAATCTCGGCACGGCACCAAACGCGGCATTCATTCAAAAATCTCTCACACCGCATGGAATAAAATCACGGCTTTCGGTGTCTCATCTCCGGTAAGCAAAAAAGCTGCCGAACGTGAGGAGAGACCCACATGAAATCCGTAAAATTCTTGATCGCTTTCGCCGTCGCATCTGCTGCGGCAACGGCTGCATTCGCGGCAGCGCCGGTCATGACCGTCGAATCCGCCAAGGGCAAAGTGCTCGCCGGCGAAAACGGCATGACGCTCTATACCTTCAAGAAGGACACGAAAGGCGTTTCCAATTGCTACGACCAATGCGCCAAGAACTGGCCGCCGCTGATGGCCGCTGGCGATGCGAAGGCCGATGGTGCATATTCGATCATCGACCGCAAGGACGGCACAAAGCAATGGGCCAAGGACGGCATGCCGCTCTATTTCTGGGTGAAGGATACCAAGAAGGGCGATATCACCGGCGATGGCGTGGGGGGCAACTGGGACCTTGCCAAACCCTGAGTGGACCGGCGTGAAGACACCCGCACCCGAAACATTCGAGGGCCAGATCCTGGCCCTCCTTCCCTCGCTCCGGCGCTATTCGCGAAGCCTCACCCGCTCCGACGCCGACGGCGAGGATCTGCTGCAGGACTGTGTCGAGAAGGTACTTGCCCGCCGTTCGCAGTGGCGTGGCTTGAACCTGCGCGGCTGGACGCTGACTATCATGACCAATCTCTACCGCAACACCCGCCGCCAGAGCCCGCCCAGCATGATGGTCGAGCTTGACAGCGCCGAAGACATGCCCTCGCCCGAGACGACCGCCGATCCGCTAGAGCGCTTGCGGCTGGAAGACGCGCTGAACAGCCTGTCGGAGGAAAACCGCGCCGTGCTGATGCTGGTTGTCATCGAAGGCTATACCTACAGCGAGGTGGCCGCCGCGCTCGACATACCGGTCGGCACCGTCATGTCGCGCCTGTCGCGCGCGCGTCAGCGGCTTGGAGACCTAATGAAGGCCGACAATGTGATTACGCTTCGGAGACCGAAATGAACGAGACCAACTCGACCGTGCCCGAAGCGGACCTCCACGCCTATGCCGACGGGCAACTGCCCGAAAACGCCCGCGCCCGCGTGGAGGCTTGGCTGCAGGACAATCCCGAGGACGCTGCCAAGGTGACGGCATGGCAGGCGCAGAATGCTGCGATCCGTTCAACGTTCGCGCCTTACGAAAAATCCAAGGAAAGCGACATCCTGCTGGTCGATCCGGAAAATGGCGTTTCCGTTTGGCCGGAACGTTCGGCCATTGCCGCAGCCGCCGTCGCTCTCTTCGCGCTTGGCGCCCTTGCCGGTCATTACGGCCCTCCGCTCGTCCAGCAACCCGAACTGCAGCTTGCCGCTTCCGAGACACTGCCGGCAGAGGCGCAGAACGCCTTCCTGGTCTATGCAGGCGAGGTCCGCCATCCTGTCGAAGTCTTCGCCAATGAGGAAGCGCATCTGGCGACCTGGCTCGGCAAGCGGCTTTCTATTCCGAACCTGAAGGTGCCGGATCTACAGGCCCTCGGCTTCCGGCTCGTGGGCGGACGGCTGCTGCCGGTGGATGGAAAGCCGGGCGCGATGTTCATGTACGAGAATCAGGGTGGCGAACGCCTGACCGCGCTGATCGGCCGCAACAAGGCGAACCGGACGACGAGCTTCCGTTTCGCCTCCGCCGGCGGTGTCGAGACATTCTACTGGATCGACGGCGAGCTCGGCTATGCCGTCACCGGCGAGATTTCGCGCGATATGCTGCGGCAGGTGGCCGAGGAGTGCTACAAGCAGTTCCCGTCGTGACGATCAGCGCAGCGGATCGTTGGAAAGCTCGATCGGCTTTCCGTGCGGCGTGGCTTCCGCCGCACGCTGCCAGCTCTCCTGCAGCGAAAGGATGGGGCCGGCATCGGCGATGCCTTTGTTGACAAGGAGCGAGGATAGCGCCTCGACCCAGCAGTCGAAGTAGTCGCTGCCATCCACCACCCGGCCCGGCTTGTGCAGTTCGGCCGAAAGCGTCTCCGCCCACTCGCTCCATGTGAAGAGACCGCGTTCGTGGAGGTGCACTGTCATTGCAAAAGCAGCAGCCGCCCAGGGCTCGGGAAAGACCGGCTCGCCATCGGCGGATTTCGGCAGTTGGGGCGATCGCGTCAGCGGCGATGCCGGTTCACAAAGGCTCAAGGTAGCTCTCCCAGGCATCGATCGAAACCGTCAGCGATGGATCGGCGCCCTCGCCCCAGATTTCCCTGCCATCGAAAACGACGGTATAGACCCATTGTGGATTCTCGCCCTTGCCATGCGCATTGTCGTCCGGGAACACGAAGGAGCCTTGCACCGCCTCGACCACGCCATTCTTGGCACGCGCATAGCGCGGCAGCCGGGTATGGGTTTCCGGATTAAAATTCCTTGTCCGGACCTTCTCGCCGACGGCAAAGCGCGCAGCCCTTTCCACCGGACGGTCGCAAGCGCCGCCGCGCGCCAGAACGTTCGCAACCATATCCGCCTTCAGAACCCGTTTCGGCACTGCTCCGGCCGTCTGCTTGTGGCCGGCATCGATCTCCGCAGCCGTTGCAAATCCGTGCCGATCGAGCAGCACTTCCAGCGCCCGCATCCATATTTCGTAATAGCTTGCGGAGAGATAATCAGCTGGCAAAATATTCTCGCGCGCATGCCGGCTCTCATCGATCGTCCAGGCACCGAAGGCACCGCACGATAGCGTCAGTCCAAGCGCACGCTTCTCCCACTCAGCATGGAAATACGGCTCGTCCTTTTCAGGCGCGACCGGCCCGAACCCCATCTGTCCACCAAGATCGTGCGGCCCGTTCATGCGGCTGCTCCCGGAGCAGACGCAATTGCCGTCCCGATCATCGCATCGCGGCTGACGAGACCGGCAAGCTGCTGCTCGCTCAGGCCTTCCGTTCCCTCGGGGCGCTCGGGAATGACGAGATAGCGCAGCTCGGCCGTCGAATCCCAGACCCGGATTTTCTTTTCCGCGGGCAGCGTCAGGCCGAATTCGGCAAGCACGCCGCGCGGATCGATCACCGCCCGCGAGCGATAGGCCGGCGCCTTGTACCAGACCGGCGGCAGGCCGAGCACCGACCAGGGATAGCAGGAGCAAAGCGTGCAGACGACGAGGTTGTGGGTCTTGGGCGTATTGAAGACGGCGCGCATGTGCTCGCCCTGCCGCCCGGTATAGCCGAGGCTCGCAATTGCCGCCGTCGCATCGCTCTTCAGCCATTCGGCGAATGCCGGATCGCTCCAGGCCTTTGCCACGACATGGGCGCCGTTGCGCGGGCCGATCTTCGTCTCATAGGTCTCGACGATCGCATCGATCGCCGCCGGATCGATCAGCCCCTTCTCCGTCAACACCGTCTCCAGCGCCTTCACCCGCGCCTGCATGTCCGAATAGCGGTTGTCGTGATGATGATGATGATGGTGATCATGATCAGGATGATCGTGCAAGACGAGGCCCTCCGCGCATAGGATGATTATCTTTAGGCGCTTGAATGCAGCCCGCCAAGCTAATCTATGCGCCTTGCGGTTTTTCGATATTCTCGGCGCATGAACATTCTGATTCTCGGCGCAACAGGTTTCATCGGCTCCGCGGTCGCCGCCCGTCTGGTGGCCGATGGCCATGCCGTGAGCGGCCTAGGCCGCACTTCTGTCCGGGCTCGAATCAAATGGCCCGATGTCCGCTGGCTGCGTGCCGATCTCGCCCACATGACCAGAGCTGCCGATTGGCAAGAGACACTGAAAGACCAGCATATGGTCGTCAATTGCGCAGGCGCCTTACAGGACGGCTTCTCCGATGACCTTGCCGCATCACAGGCAGATGCGATGCTGGCGCTCTATACCGCGGCCAAGACGTCGGACGTCCGCCTCATCGTCCAGATATCAGCAAACACGGATGCTCCAGCTGCCGATCTGCCGTTCCTCGCCACAAAACGCCGCGCCGACGATACCCTAGCGACAAGTGGTTTACCTTACGTCATTTTGCGTCCGGCACTCGTTATCGGGCGCAATTCGCATGGCGGCTCAGCGCTCTTGCGGGCGCTCGCATCAATGCCTTTTGTGTTGCCGCTTATCCATTCGCAAAGCCCGGTCGAGACGATCGATATCAAAGATGTCGCTGCAGCCGTCAGCGCAGCAGTCTGCGGCGAAATTGCCAGCGGAAAAGATATTGCACTCGCATCCAGCGAGACGCTCATGCTCTCCGAGCTCGTGAAACTGCATCGCCAATGGCTAGGCCTTCCGCCCGCGCCCATCATCCCCATCCCAGCAGCGCTGGCAAAACCCGTGACTTGGCTCGCCGATATTGCGGGGCGCCTCGGCTGGCGTTCGCCCTTGCGTTCGACCGCCATGGCCATCATATCCAAGGGCGTCACAATCAATGGAACGGTTCCAGCCATCCGCAGCGGCTCAGTCGCGGCCACGCTGGCAGCCAACCCGTCGGGCATTCAGGATCTGTGGTTCGCGCGCCTCTATCTGCTGAAGCCGCTGATGGCCGCCGGCCTCGCTCTGTTTTGGCTGCTGTCCGGCATCATTCCGCTTCTGTCGCCACAGACGGCAAGTCAGCATCTTCTACCCTTCATGCCGCCCGCCGCTGCAATGGCGCTCACGCTTTTCACGTGCGCCGTCGACATCGCGCTCGGTTCAGCACTCCTTTTCCGGCCCATCGCCCGCAAAGCCCTTCTCGCCATGCTCGCCGTCTCCCTCGCATATCTCGCGGGCGCAACCCTGCTCGAACCCTCACTCTGGCGCGATCCGCTGGGACCTCTCGTCAAGGTCCTCCCGTCGCTTCTGCTGACGCTCGTCACCCTTGCCATTCTGGATGAACGCTGATGCTTGCAGAACTTCTACTGCTTGCCCACGTGATCGGCGCGACCGTGCTCTTGGGCACCGGTGCAGGGATCGCTTTTTTCATGGCAAAGGCGCACAGGACGCAAGCGCCGGAACTGATTGCGCATGTCGCGGGAACCGTTGTGATCGCCGACACGATTTTCACCGCAACGGCTGTTATTCTCCAGCCGGTGACAGGTTATCTGCTTGCCACCATCATCGGCTGGCCGCTCGGCGAAGGCTGGATCGCCCTCTCGCTCATCCTCTACGTCGTTACCGGCCTTTTCTGGCTGCCGGTCGTCTGGATACAGGTCAGGCTCCGCGATCTTGCACGCGCAGCCGCCACTGCTGGCGAACAGCTGCCGCCGGAGTATTTCCGGCTCTACCACATCTGGTTCGCCTGCGGGTTTCCGGCCTTCTTGGCAGTGATCGGCATCCTCTGGCTGATGGTCAACAAGCCTTCGATCACCCTGTTTTAGCATCAGTCAAGTTAGGCAGCGTCCCCAAGGGCTAATCCCATTGCACCCGAGGTCCAATCGGGTTTGCGTGATATTCTCCGACATCTCGCAAGTAGGGGAAAGGTATTGCGATGAACAGGATCACTCTTCCCGCAGCAGCGCTCGGCGCTGTATTCGCTTCCTGGGCAAGCGCGGACGACTATCGCGATCTGAAAAAGGGCGAGTATCAGATCCCCGGGCATCCCTATAAATCCGCGGAGAACTGCCAGCGCACCGCTCCGGTCGGCAAGTTTGACCGCCGTTGCGACATTCCGCTCCTGGGCTTCCGCAACTTTACTGACCCGACGATCATCGTTCAGTCTGGCGGTATCGGCGGGTTCGGCATCTAAGCGCTTCTGCGGGCGGTCGCCTGGACCGTCCGCTTTTCTCTATTTCAACATCGGCCAGAGGCTCAGCACCAAGAGCACCGCCATGGTGACGTTGAACCATTTGAGCCGCACCGGGTCGGACAGCCATTCGCTCAATGCGGAACCGAAGCCGGCCCAGGTCGAAACGCTTGGAATGTTGACCGCGGCAAAGGCAAGGCCGATGATCAGCACGCTGGCGAGATAAAGGTCGGGATTGGTGTAGGTGGCCATGGCCGTTACCGCCATGACCCAAGCCTTGGGATTGACCCACTGGAAGGCGGCAGCAGCAAGGAATGACATCGGCTTGACGCTGTCCTTGCCTCCGCTCAGCGCCCGCGACGTCGCGATCTTCCACGCGATCCAGACGAGATAAATGCCGCCCGCAAATTTCAGCGCCGTGTAAAGCGCAGGCACCGTTCGCAGCAACGCGCCGAGCCCAAGTCCGACGCCGAGAAGCAGCGAGAAAAAGCCGGCGCCGATGCCCAACATATGCGGGACCGTCCGACGAAAGCCGAAATTCACCCCGGATGCAAAGAGCATCATATTGTTCGGCCCCGGCGTGATCGATGTCGTGAAGGCAAAGAGAACGAGAGCCAGAAACGTATCCAGCGGCATGGAACCTCCCGTAGATCGTCAACCCATGACGATCCCTGTCGATTGAAATCCGCTAACCCGCCTGCATTTCCTAAGCCAGATAATCATTGTCATGGTGACAGGATTGCTTGAAAGATGACGCGTCTGCGCAATCTTTGAAGGAAAAATGAAAGATTCGGCCATGCAAGACGACCCTATCCCGGCGATCACCTTCCCGAACGGCATCGAAGTCCCCGCTCTCGGCCAGGGCACCTGGAACATGGGAGAACGGGCGTCGGAAGCCGAGCGAGAAATCGCAAGTCTCAAAGCCGGCATAGAGCTCGGCATGACGCTGATCGATACGGCCGAAATGTACGGCGAAGGCGATTCCGAGCGCATCGTCGGCCGCGCCATCAAGGGCCGGCGCGACGGCCTGTTCATCGTCACCAAGGTCTATCCGTGGAATGCCAGCCGCAGGGGCACGATCGAAGCCTGCGAGCGGAGCCTTTCACGTCTCGGCATCGACCAGATCGACCTCTACCTGCTGCATTGGCGGGGCGAGCATCCGCTGGCCGATACCGTCGAAGCCTTCGAGGACCTGAAGGACGCCGGAAAAATCGGCGCCTGGGGCGTTTCGAACTTCGATATCGGTGACATCGAGGAACTGCTTGCCGTTCCGGGCGGCCGGCACGTCGCTGCCAACCAGGTTCTCTACAATCTCGCGCGCCGCGGCATCGAATATGATCTTCTGCCCTGGTGCCAGGAGCATGGAGTCCCGGTCATGGCCTATTCGCCGATCGAACAGGGCCGCATCCTGCACAATCCCGAGCTCATCCGCATCGCCAAGGCCAATCAGGCAACCCCGGCTCAGATTGCCCTTGCCTTCCTTCTCGAACGCGACGGCGTGATCGCCATTCCGAAGACGTCGAATGCCGACCGCGCCGCTGAAAACCGCGATTGCGTCTCGCTCGATATCAGCGACGAGGACTGGGCGGCGCTCGACGCCGCCTTCCCGCCGCCGACCCGCAAATCGGCGCTCGAAATGCTCTGAGACTTCAGGCTGCCGCGCGCTGGCCAGACGCCGGTTCACATCCCCTGCGGACCGCGGTTCATGGCGGCGATGCCGGTGCGGCAGACTTCGATCAAGCCGAGCGGCTTCATGATCGTCACGAACTGATCGATGTTGGAGGACTTGCCGGTGATCTCCAGAATGAAATGATCGACAGTCGCGTCGACCACCTTGGCGTGGAAGGCATCGGCAAGACGCAGCGTCTCGGCCCGGGTTTCGCCGGTCCCGATCACCTTGACGAGCGCCACTTCCCGTTCGATCGGACGCTCCTGCCCGAGTTCGCGAGCACGCACCGTCAAGTCCACGACGCGGTGCACCGGCACGATGCGCTCGAGCTGGGCCTTGATCTGCTCCAGCACATGCGGCGTGCCTCGTGTCACGATGGTAATGCGCGACAGATGCGCCTGATGCTCGGTTTCGGAGACCGTGAGGCTTTCGATGTTGTAGCCCCGGCCGGAGAACAGGCCGATGACGCGGGCAAGGACGCCCGGCTCGTTATCGACGAGGATCGAGAGCGTATGGTTCTCGGCGGCTGCGGTTTCCGGCGAGATGAAGTAGGCGGAGCCTGTCGGCTGTAGATGTGCGTTCATTGTCTTGGCTTCCTCACCTTCGATATCAAACGAGCTGACGGCCCTTGGCGTCGATCGCATTGGCGACCGCTTCGTCCGTGGCTTCGTCCGGCAGCAGCATCTCGTTATGCGCCTTGCCCGATGGGATCATCGGGAAGCAGTTGGCGAGATTGGCAACGCGGCAATCGAGGATGACCGGCTTCTTCACGTCGATCATCTCCTGGATCGTACCGTCGAGATCATCCGGCTTTTCGCAGCGCAGGCCGACGGCGCCATAGGCTTCCGCCAGCTTCACGAAATCCGGCATCGCCTCCGTATAGGAATTGGATAGCCGGTTGCCATGCAGCAGCTGCTGCCACTGGCGGACCATGCCCATGTACTGGTTGTTCATGATGAAGATCTTGATGGGCGCATTGTGCTGGATCGCTGCCGACATTTCCTGGATGCACATCTGGATCGAAGCATCGCCGGCAATATCGATGACGAGGCTATCAGGATGGGCGATCTGCACGCCGAGCGCTGCCGGCAGGCCGTAACCCATCGTGCCGAGGCCGCCTGAAGTCATCCAGCGGTTCGGCTGTTCGAAACCGAAGAACTGCGCCGCCCACATCTGATGCTGGCCGACTTCGGTCGTGATGTAGGTATCGCGGTCCTTCGTCAATTCGTACAGCCGCTCAAGCGCATATTGCGGCATGATGACGTCGTTGCTCTTCGTGTAGGCGAAGGAGTTGCGCGCACGCCAGCGGGCGATATTCGTCCACCAGTCGGAAAGCTGGCCCTTCTCCGGACTCTTCGGCAGAGCACGCCAGAGGCGGACCATGTCTTCCAGAACGTGGGCGACATCGCCGCGGATCGGGATGTCGACGCGAACATTCTTGTTGATCGAGGACGGGTCGATGTCGATGTGGATCTTCTTGGAATTCGGCGAGAAGGCATTGATGCGGCCGGTAATGCGGTCGTCGAAGCGGGCGCCAATGCAGACCATGACGTCGCAATCGTGCATCGCCATGTTGGCCTCGTAGGAACCATGCATGCCGAGCATCTTCAGCCAGTTCTTGCCGGAGGCCGGATAGGCGCCGAGCCCCATCAGCGTCGAGGTAATCGGGAAGTCGGTGAGTTCGACAAGCTCGCGCAGCAGCTTGCAGGCTTCCGGACCGGAATTGACGACGCCGCCGCCGGAATAAATGACCGGACGACGCGCCCTGGCCATCAGCTCGATTGCCGCATGAATCTGGTTGAGATCGCCCTGGAGTTTCGGCTGATAGCTCTTTTGGATCGCATGATCGGCCGGCGGCGTATAGGTGCCGGTCGCGAACTGGATGTCCTTTGGAATATCGACGACGACCGGGCCGGGACGGCCGGACTGCGCGATACGGAAGGCTTCATGGATGATGGCAGCGAGCTCGTTGACGTCCTTGACCAGCCAGTTGTGCTTGGTGCAGGGGCGTGTGATGCCGACGGTATCGCATTCCTGGAAGGCATCGGAACCGATGAGCGAGGTCGGTACCTGGCCAGTGAGGCAGACCAGCGGAATGGAGTCCATCAGCGCGTCCTGCAGCGGCGTGACGGCATTGGTTGCACCCGGACCGGAGGTGACCAGCATGACGCCGACCTTGCCGGTGGAGCGGGCATAGCCTTCGGCCGCATGGCCGGCGCCCTGCTCGTGGCGGACGAGGATATGCTTGATCTCCTCCTGCTGGAATATCTCGTCATAGATCGGCAGCACCGCACCGCCCGGATAGCCGAAGAGATGTTCGACACCGTTGTCCTTCAGCGCCCGCAGAACGATCTCCGCGCCTGTCATCCGAGTGTCTGGTGTCTGGTTGTCCGTGCCCGTCATGTTTTCTGTTCCGTTTTGACTGCTGGAATTGAGGTCTTCGGTGCGGAAGCCTGGATTTCAGGCATAAAAAAAGGCCCCAGAGGGAGCCTGTCAACTAGCGCATGGGTGGCTATCGCCGGATGGTTACACCATCCTGCCCATGCGCTTTCCCACCACAATAAGAGCTGCTGCTATTTTCATGGGCGCAATTGATAGACAGAAAATTTCACAGCGTCAACGCTTCCCGAAATAAAAAATCGGCGCGCGCTAAAGGATGTAGCGCCGGTTATCCCGCTAAAAAACAAGAGGCCCGAAGGGTTTTGTTAAAGGATAAATCATATGATCGCCTGCTAACGCAGGGAGTAGGCCGTTGCTCAACAACGACTTGCAAACATCAGGCAAAGCCAGCGAGCAAGATCGCCGCGACAATCTAACCCCCGGGAATCGCTTCCTCGGCCGCGTCGTCGCGTGCAGCGGCTCACGCGCGACCATCGCCGCCGTCGCAGAGGCCGGCGGCACCGATCTCACCGAACTCTGGTCCGTCGGCCGCCTGATTTCGATCAGCGTCGGCCGAAACCGCGTCGTCGCCCTCGTTTACGCCATGAACACCGGCACGCATGCCTGGGGCGAGGGAGAGGACAACTATTTCAGGATCGAGACCGAGCTGCTCGGCGAAGTCCGCGTCGAGGAAAATGGCCGCGAGGAATTCTCGACCGGCATCTCACGCTATCCCCATCTCGGCGCCATTGCGCACCGCATCCGGGCCGCCGATCTGATGCGCATCTACGACGCAGGCACCGGGACGACGGCGGTCATCGGCAACCTCACCCAGGACGAAAGCATCGATGCGGCGATCCACATCCCCTCGATGCTTTCCAAGCATTTCGCCATCGTCGGCTCCACGGGCGTCGGCAAATCCACGGCCGTCTCGCTGCTTTTGCACAAGGCGATCGAAGCCGATCCGAAGTTGCGCGTCCTGATCCTCGATCCGCACAACGAATTCGCCGCCGCTTTCCCGAAGCATTCGGTCGTCATCGATACCGACACGCTCGACCTGCCCTTCTGGCTAATGCGGCTTGAAGAATTCGCAGAAGTCGTCTTCCGCGGCCGCGCGCCAGTGCCTGAGGAACTCGACATGCTTCGCGACATCATGCCGGACGCCAAGCGCGCCTTTCGCGGCAGCGACAATTCTCTGGTCCGCCGCACCACCGAGAAGAGCTCGATCACCGCCGACACGCCGGTCCCCTACCGCATGGCCGACCTGCTGGCGCTTATCGACGAGCGCATCGGCCGTCTCGAAGGCCGCGCCGAGAAGCCCTTCCTGCGCTCGTTGAAGATGCGCATCATCGCGGCGATCAACGATCCGCGCTACCACTTCATGTTCTCCAACAACACGATCAGCGACACGATCATGGACACCGTGGCGCAGATATTCCGCATTCCTGGCGACGACCGGCCGATCTGCACGTTCCAGCTTTCCGGTATCCCGTCGGAAGTGGTGAATTCGGTCGCCTCCGTCCTGTGCCGCATGGCCTTCGAAATCGGGCTCTGGAGCGACGGCGCTGTCCATATGCTCGTCGTCTGCGAAGAAGCGCATCGCTATGTTCCGGCCGATCCGAACCTCGGCTTCATCCCGACGCGCCAGGCCATCGCCCGCATCGCCAAGGAAGGCCGCAAGTACGGCGTCTCGCTCGGCATCATCACGCAGCGCCCCGGCGAACTCGACCAGACGATCCTCTCACAGTGCTCAACGCTGTTTGCCATGCGCCTTGCCAACGATCGCGACCAGGACATCATCCGCTCGGCAATCCCGAATTCGTCGATCTCGACGACGAGCTTCATTTCCTCGATCGGCAACGGCGAAGCGATCGCCTTCGGCGAGGCGATCAGCGTGCCGATGCGCATGCGCTTTTCGCGCGTCGAGCAGCATCTGCTGCCGAAGGCGAACGGGGCGACCGCCAAGCATTCCGACGAGGATCCCGATACGGTCGATCTGCGCAAGATCGTGACGCGCATGCGCGCCGTCAGCGGCGGGCCGGATATCTCGTCTTTCCAGCAAAGCTACAGTGCTGCGCTGAGCGACATGCTGTTCGACGACGAAGAGCCGTCGGAGGATGCTCCCTGTCCGGCATCCGTCTCTGCGCCGCCGCTGGCGCCGACCGTTTCCTACAGGCCGGACATGCTGCCGCGCAGCCATGCGCCGCGCGAGCCGCAAACCGCACCGCCGCAGACACCTTTGGATAGCCGCCTGGAAGCTCTCCGGCGAGAGATGCGCCGCGAGGAGACAACGTCCCAGCGGCCGGTGTCCTCTCAAGACCCGGCTGCCAGCCCGCACCGCGAACCCGGCATGTCGCTCCGCGAGAGCATTCTCAAGAAGCCGCTCAGGAGCCTCCATAACAAGGATTGAGGCCTCATTGCCCCTCAGATTGCCTGGCTGCAGCGGCAATGACACTCAGGTGGCGCTCTATCAGCGTCAGAAAGGCGATCGTTCCGCAGACCAGGGCGGCGACCACGATGCCGGCGATCGCGCCGAAAATCGCTCCGATCACGAACATTCCGGACCCGCCTTGAGCCGAGGCGGCGGTTGCGCCGGACAGCGTGAAGAAGGCCAGAATGACGATTGCAATCAGGGCATTGATGGAAGCAAGCGTCTTTGCGAGAAAATTGTTCATGACATCTCCTGGCCGATGGTTTCCGTTCGCAATGATGATAACCAGCTGACCGACTTGAAGCTTACGCCCTGATCACGGCTGCGGCGATGTCAGGCGCTTCCAGCTCTCGTCCATCTGATTGCGAAACCAGGTCATCTGCCGCTTGGCATATTGCCGTGTCGCGGCAGCACCCTTCTCGATCACTTGGCTGCGCGTCATCTCGCCCTTCAGCATGGCTGCAATCTGCGAAACGCCGATCGCCTTCATCGCCGGCCTTTCCGATGAAAGGCCGAGTGCCAGCAGCGACTTGACTTCATCTTCCGCACCCTGCTCCAGCATTTTCTCGAAGCGCCCGTTGATGCGCTGGTGGAGCACGGCGCGTTCCGGCAGGACGATGATCTTTTCCGCACGCGCCGGATCGACGATCAGCGGCCCGGCCTGCCCTTGGAAGCGCAGGATCGATTGCCCCGTTGCCTCCACCACCTCCAAGGCACGCACGATGCGTTGCCCGTCCTGGATGCTGAGACTGCCGGCAGCGGCCGGATCGAGCTTGGCGAGTTGGGCATGCAGCGCTTCCGCGCCGTCATTCAGCAGGCGCGCCCGTAGCCGGTTGCGGATGTTTTCCGGTATCGCCGGCATATCCGACAGGCCGCCTGTCAGCGCCTTGAAATAAAGCCCCGTCCCGCCGACGAACACCGGCAACTGTCCCTTTGCACGCAGACTGGGCAGCAATGCCGTGACATCCCGCAACCAGGTCCCCGTCGAATAGGCAGCGCCTGCTGGCACATGGCCGTACAGATGATGTGGCACGCCCTGCATCTCCGCCTCGGACGGCCGCGCCGTCAGGATGCGCAGCGTGTCGTAGACCTGCATGCTATCGGCGTTGATGACAGCGCCGCCGTGGCGTTTCGCCAGTTCCACGGCAAGCGCGGACTTGCCGCTGGCGGTCGGCCCGGTTATCAGGATCGCACTTGTTGCGCTCAGAAGGTTTTCCATATGGCTCTCGTTGCCACGCTTGTTGCCAATCCGTCAAATCCCGTTCTCACGCCGAGGCTTGCCGAACAGGCCGCCGAAACCGTGACGGCATCCGGGCTCTACTGGCTGGCAGACGGCATCGCCTGCGATATCGCCCTTCGCGACGGCACCGATCCGCAAGCGGCGGAGGCGAATATCCTCGCGGCCATCGCCAGCGCGCCGATCGATCTGGTCGTCCAGGAGGCCGATACGCGCCGCAAGAAACTGCTGATCGCCGACATGGATTCGACGATGATCGGGCAGGAGTGCATTGACGAGCTCGCAGCCGAAGTCGGCCTTAAGGACAAGGTCGCCGCGATCACCGCCCGCGCCATGAACGGCGAGATCGCTTTCGAACCCGCACTGCGCGAACGCGTTGCACTCCTGAAAGGCCTGCCGGTTTCAGTTATCGACGAGGTTATCGCCAAGCGCATCACGCTGACGCCCGGCGGCCCGGAATTGATCGCCACGATGAAATCGAAGGGCTATTATACCGCCCTCGTCTCCGGCGGCTTCACCGTCTTCACCAGCCGGATCGCCGCAACTCTGGGCTTCGACGAAAACCGCGCCAACATTCTTCTTGAAGAGGGAGCCTTGCTCTCCGGCTTCGTGGCCGAGCCGATCCTCGGCAAGCAGGCGAAGGTGGATGCACTCAGCGAAATTTCCGCAAGGCTCGGTATCTCCACCGAAGAAGCAATCGCCGTCGGCGACGGCGCCAACGATCTCGGCATGATCCACCTCGCCGGCTCCGGCGTCGCCCTGCACGCCAAACCCACCGTCGCCGCCGAAGCGAAAATGCGCATCAACCACGGCGATCTGACCGCCCTGCTTTATATCCAGGGTTACCGGAAGACGGATTTTGTGACGCCATGACAGTGATCGCGACGACGGACCGCCTGCTTTTGCGCAATTGGACAGATGCGGACCGGCCGCTTTTCCACGAGATCAATTCCGATCCTGAAGTCATGGAATTCTTCGCCTTTCGCCGCGACCGCGCCGAAGCAGATTCGATGCTGGATAATATCCGCAATGCCATTGCCACGGACGGGCTTGGCTTTTATGCCATGGCACTGAAAGAAACCGATGAGCCGATCGGCTTTTGCGGCCTCTGGAGGCCCGAACTCGAACCGTTCCTCCCGGCAGGCACCATCGAAATCGGCTGGCGTCTTGCCAAACGGCATTGGGGCAAGGGATATGTGACGGAAGCGGGAGAAGCATCGCTTCGCCATGGTTTCACCCAGTTCGATCCTCCCGAAATCGTCTCTTTTGCGGTAGCGGACAATCATCGTTCCACCGCCGTCATGCGCCGACTTGGCCTGCACCACGATCCGGACCGCGATTTCGATCATCCCCGCATTCCCGACACGCATCCGCATCTGAAACGCCACGTGCTCTATGCGATCAGCCGTCAGCAATGGGAACGAAAGATCGGCTGACACCGATTACCCATGCGCGACAGAGACAGGAGAATGTCGTGCTGTTGTCGTATCGTCGTCACTGGCGCAGACATCGGTGCGGAGCGGTTCAGCAGTTCCTGAAAGAATCAAGCCATTCCGCGCTTTGTTATTCCATTGGCACTGCGATGAACCGCAGATCGCCGTTTGCCGAGGCGATCATCAGCTGCGCGTTGCGGCGGCCTTCCTGCTTCAACGACTGCACTTTCGCAGCCACGGCATCCGGCGACTTCATGAATTCCTGGGCGACCTCGACGATCACGTCGCCGGCCTTCAGGCCCTTTTCGGCGGCCGCCGAGCCGGGTGCCACCTCCGTCACCACGACGCCGTCCACGCTTTCCGCAATGCCGAAGGTCTTGCGGATCTCGGGGCTGAGCTGCGACAGCGAGAGGCCGAGCACATCCTTCGGCGTCCTGGTATCGGGCGTTACCGGCGCCTGCTGATCGGTCTGGCCCTTGCCGTCGGGTGCCGGCTGGACCCGATCCTGATCGGGATTCGGCTCGTCCATGTCGTCGTTCTCCTCCGGATCAGGATTGATCACACCATCCGGAGAGGTATCAGCGTCGTTGGAAGCGGCCTGATCGCTGTCCTCCAGACGACCGAGCGTCACCTTGACAGTCTGCTCCTTGCCGTCACGCAGCACCACGACGTCCACTTCCTTGCCGACTGGGCTTTCGGCTACGACACGCGGTAGGTCGCGCATCTCATTGACCGGCTTGCCGTCGAATTTCAGGATGACGTCGCCCGCCTTGATCGAACCGTTGTCGACCGGCCCGCCCTTGATGACACCGGCGACGAGCGCACCCTTGGCGGTATCGAGACCCAGGCTGTCGGCCACGTCGTCGGTGACCGGCTGGATGCGCACGCCGAGCCAGCCGCGGCGCGTTTCTCCGAATTCGCGAAGCTGGTTGACCACGCCCGCAGCAAGCTCCGAAGGCACCGAAAAGCCGATACCGATCGAGCCGCCGCTCGGCGAAATGATGGCCGTGTTGATACCGATCACCTCGCCCTTCATGTTGAAGAGCGGACCGCCGGAATTGCCCTTGTTGATCGCCGCATCGGTCTGGATGAAGTTGTCGTACGGGCCTGCGTTGATATTGCGGCCGCGGCCGGAAATGATGCCGACGGTCACCGACCCGCCGAAACCAAACGGATTGCCGATCGCCATCACCCAGTCGCCGATGCGCATGTCGCTGGAATCACCAAACTTCACGGCCGTCAGCGGCGTCCTCGGTTCGACCTTCAGTACCGAAAGATCGGTCTTCGTGTCCGTTCCGATGAGCTTGGCTTTCAGCTTGGTGCCATTGGCAAAATTGACCTCGATGTCGTCTGCGCCCTCGATCACGTGGTTGTTGGTGACGATATAACCCGATGGATCGATGACGAAGCCGGAGCCGAGCGAGCTGACATTGTGGTTGCCGCCCTGGCCGCCCTGCTGCTTATTGAAGAAGTCGTTGAAGAATTCCTGGAACGGCGAGCCGTCCGGTGCGCGCGGCGCCGGGCCGGCACCTTCATCGCCCTTGATGTTCTGCGAGGTGGAGATGTTCACCACCGCATCGAGAAGCCCTTCAGCAAGATCGGCAACAGAGGCCGGACCATTCAACGGAGGCGTGCTCTGCGCTTCAGCAGCGCCGGTAAGACCAATATTTGCCAGAAGTGCAACACCGGCCAGGAGAGCGAGCGATCGTCTGAAGGTCGGGCGTGTCGTGGGGGCCATCAAGCTTCCTCTTATGGGGTCAAAGCGGCAGTCTGACCATCAACATAGGGCGGAATGATGGAGCGTGAAATCACCTTTTCGCGAAATCCCGTGCAATCTGTGTCAGCGTCTGACGAACCAGACAAGCACGACACCGAGCACGACGGCGCCAAGTCCGAAGATGCGTAGCTGGCGCTCCGGAACCGTTGGAAGCAGCCGGGCCATCTCGACAAGAAAACGAGGGGCCAGTGCGTAGACCAGCCCCTCGATGATGAGAAAGAATGCGATTCCTGTCAGGAAATCCTGCATCCGGATGCGTCAGTTTGATGGGACCGCAGGTGCCGGGGCTTGAGGTGGAGCCGGAGGCCTCGTGCCGTTGGAATTGTCGAAATACCGGAAGAATTCCGTATTCGGCGACAGCACCAGCGTCGTATCCTGGGACGACAGCGCGGAGGAATAGGCCGCCATCGAGCGGTAGAACTCGAAGAACGACGGATCCTTGCTGAAGGAGTCTGCGAAGATGCGGTTGCGCTCGGCATCGCCCTGACCGCGGATGATTTCCGCATCGCGCTGGGCTTCCGCCGTGAACTCGACCACCTGGCGATCGGCGATAGCCCGGCGCCGCTGGCCCTCTTCGGTGCCTTGCGCGCGCAGCAGCTCGGCCTCGGCGAGACGCTCGGCCCGCATGCGGCCATAAGTCTGCGGCGCCACCTGCTGAGTCAGGTCGGTCCGACGGATACGCACGTCCTGGATATTGATGCCGAGATTTTCGGCGTCGCCATGCAGGTCGTCGCGCACTTCGAGCATCATCGCCACGCGCTCGTCCGAAAGGGCGGCATCAAAGTCGCGCAGACCGTAGACACGGCGGAGCGACGAATCGAGCTGGGTGCGAAGGCGCGCTTCGGCGGCCTCGCGGTCGCCCGATACCGTCTCGCGGAACTTGCGCACGTCCTTGATGTCGTAGATCACGAAAGCATCGACGTCGAACGTCGAACCGCCGCGAACCTGGACGCGAATATTGTCAAGGTCGAAGCGCAGCGCCTGCTTCTCGACGATCTGGACGCGATCGGCATCCATAAAGGCGAGAGGCAGCTTGAAGTAGATGCCCGGCTCCGTCTTCACCGACTGGATCTGGCCGAAGCGCACGACGATTGCCTGCTCGCGCGCATTGACCACGAAGACCGAGGAATAAGCGATGACAAGCACAACGGCGACCAGGATGATGATAACGGGAAGTCTGTTCGATGTCATGGCTCAACCTCCCTGCTGTGCCGGTTTGCCGATCTCGTTGAGCGGCAGGTAGGGAACGATCCCCTGCTTCTCATCGATCACGACCTTCTTGGAATTCTTCAGCACCTGTTCCATCGTCTCGAGGAACAGGCGCTTGCGGGTCACTTCGGGAGCCTTCGAATATTCTTCGTTGATGGCAGTGAACCGCTGCGCCTCACCGTCCGCTTCCTTGACGACACGGTCCTTGTAAGCAGCCGCTGCTTCGCGAATCTGGGCCGCGTCGCCTCGTGCCTGGCCGAGCTTCTGGTTGGCATACTGGTTCGCTTCTTCGACGAGGCGCTGCTTGTCCTGTTCGGCGCGCTGCACCTCTTCGAAGGCATCGGCGACATCGCGCGGCGGCGCCACGTCCTGAATGGTGACCGCGGTTACCGCCATGCCCGCATTGTAACGGTCCATCGTGCCCTGCACGATGGCGGCAACCTCCGTTTCGATCGGCTGGCGGTTGTTGCGGAAGGCATCCTGCGCCGGGCGCCGGCCAATGATTTCGCGCATGGCGCTTTCAGCCACCTGCTGCAGCGTTTCGGCCGGGTTTTCGACGTTGAAGAGATAGGCCTTGGGATCGATGACGGTGAAGAAGACCGAGAACTCGACGTTCAGGATGTTCTGGTCGCCCGACAGCATGAGACCTGTCGAAGACGATGCCGACGTCGAACCGATATTCTGCTGCTGCACCGTCACCTTGACGATCTCGACGGTTTCCATCGGCCAGAGGTGGAAATGCAGCCCCGGCGTCGAAATCTCTTCCTTCGGCTGGCCAAAGCGAAGCTCGACACCACGCTCGTCCGGCTGGACGATGTAGATGCATTGGAAAAGCCAGAAGACGACAAGAACCGCGGCAATAATCACTGCCACGCCGCCGTTGAAACCGCCGGGTACGATGTTGCGGAGCTGATCCTGGCCGCGCCGGATGATATCTTCCAGATCGGGCGGCCCGCCCCGGCCGCCGCGCGGGCGGTTCGGCCCCTGCCCCCACGGTCCCTGATTATTACCGCCGCCGCCGCCCCATGGGCCGCCGCCGCCATTCTGATTGCTCCAGGGCATCAAAACCTCGTTGTTCGTTAAACTCCCAATCGCATCGTGCCCGCGGGGGCGGCAGGCTTTAAGCGATTGTGACCGTTATAGGTATCGCCGCAGCTGCTTTCAACGCGGCATGAAGAACTTGGCGATATTTATTGATAAATATTTCGTTTTCAGGCGCTGCGGCGCTCATAGACGACGAAGCGCGTCGGATAATTGTCCTTTTCCCCTGCCGGTACATCGATTTCTTCAATTACCATCCAGGCGGCAGGGTCGATCGAAGGGAAGGATGTGTCGCCCGCAACATGGGTTTGCACATGCGTGACGCACATCCGGTCTGCAAGCGCCATTGCCTGCGCATAGATTTCTCCGCCGCCGGCGATGATGATCTCGGTCTGGCCAGTCTCGCGCGCCAGCCTTTCGGCAATCCCGATCGCCTCGGGAAAAGAACGCGCCATTCTCACATCCGATTGCTCGATCGTCGCGTGCCGGGAAATCACCACATGCGGGCGCCCGGGCAGCGGCTTGCCAAAACTCTCATATGTCTTGCGCCCGACCACGAGCGGCTTGCCGAGCGTCATTGCCTTGAAGCGCTTGAGATCGGTCGAAAGCCGCCAGGGCATATCGCCGTCGCGTCCGATGACGCCATTTTCGGCCACGGCAACGACGATGGTCTTTCTGATGTCGGACATGAACTTCCTGAGGTTGAAGTGACGGCTTGGCCCGCCGGATCTACCGCCGGGCCGGCCAACAAGCAAGAGAGGCTCGATAAGATCCCGTCCACGCCTGCGGGCACGTCCGAATGCGAGATATCGCAACGCAGCATAAGCAATTCGTAAACCACGCCGAACGTTTCAATTTTACTCCAGAAAATGCTACGTTAAGTTGAGTTTTATGGGAAACAGATCCGCGCAAAACAATCGGCCGAGCCGCATCGACCTCGTCATCGTCGCCATGGCGGCGGGGCTTTTCGCGTGGGTTGTCACAGGCGGCAAGGCCGGTTCTCCGGTAACGACAGGCCTGGGCACGGCATTCGCCTGGCATTTTATGGGCTTTCCGATCATCCCCGTGAAACGCAAGGAACGCATGCTCGGTCGGTTCGGAAAGCGTCTGTTAACGGCTGTCGGCCTAAACCGGAAAGATGACGGAAGGCTGATGTGAATGATGAATGCGATGCCTCGATTTGACGTGATCTGCGACCCGATGAACCAATGGATCGTCTGGGACCACGTCACGGAGTCGCCTGGGTCGTTCGGCGGACAGATCCTCGACGGGCTGGACGAGCAGGAGGCAGGCCGGCTCGCGAAAGTCATGAACGAGCTTCACGGAAGTCAGCAAGCACTTGCCGATTGCAACGGAAAGCGCTCGGTCCGCTAGGACAATCGTCCGTCAGACGGCGACCGGGGCATCGATCCGATCGTGCGACTGATATCCTACGACCTCGAAATCGTCGATCCGATAACCGTCGATCTCGTCGGGCTCGCGCGTCAGCACCAGCTTGGGAAAGGGCATGGGCTTGCGCGCAAGCTGCTCTTTGGCCTGATCGAGGTGGTTCAGGTAGAGATGCGTATCGCCTCCGACCCAGATGAGTTCACCCCGATCCATCTGCACCTGCTGGGCGACCATAGCAAGCAATGCTGCCTGCTGGCATATATTGAAAGGCGCGCCAAGGAAAATATCGCAGGAGCGCTGGTTCACGAGCATGGAAAGCTGCGGCCGGCCGCTGCCGCGCTGCAGTCCGGAAACGTGAAACTGATAGGTCATATGGCACGGAGGAAGCGCCATCTGATCAATCTCGCCCACATTCCAGGCGTGGAACAGCATGCGCCGGCTCGTCGGATTGGTCTTGAGGCTATGGACGAGCGCGCCGATCTGATCGTGCTCAACCCCGTTCCGGTCAAGCCACCGCCTCCACTGCTTGCCGTAGACCGGTCCGAGATCGCCCCATTTCGCCGCGAAAGCGTCGTCTTCGAGAACGCGCTTTTCGAACAGGTCCTGGGATATCTCCTCGCCCGTCGCCTTGCGGTAAGCAGCAAGCGGCCAGTCCGTCCATATCTTGACGTTTTCCTTGAGCAGCGACTGGATGTTCGTCTGCCCGGTCAGAAACCAGAGCATCTCCTTCACCGCCGTCTTCCAGAAGACCTTCTTGGTCGTAAACGCCGGGAAGCTGCCGTCCGAAAGATCGAAGCGCATCATCGCGCCGAACGTCGAAAGCGTGCCCTCGCCGGTGCGATCCATCCGCCGATCGCCCTTCTCCAGCAGATGGGACATGATGTCTAGATATTGATATTCAGGATGACGCTGCATCCGTGTCTCCCCGTGTGCGATCACATGGTCGCGGCCGATTCCGTTTCCCAATTTAGGCGCTTCTGCCGCTGAAACCAACTGTGCGGAGGCTTATCCCGGCAATTCTCATGCTGCCTGCAACGGTTTTGTGACGTATCCCCTTTCCATGCGCTTCGGAAAACACTATATCAGCCTTGCCGGTTTTCGGATCGGCTATGGCGATAAATGAGCGGTGTAATAAACCTATTGGACCCGGGGGCGGTACCCGGCGCCTCCACCAAAAACAGCCGGTTCACGACTGCTTTTGATGGGGGCGAAACAGGATCGACAAGGGTGTAAAGATCGACTTTTTGCTCGGCATGATACCGCCGTTATCGGGTCACAAGTGTAGTTGCAAACGACAACAACGCTAAGGAATATGCTCTCGCTGCCTAACGGCGGTGCGGGAATTCCGCTCTAAGTCCTTTTGGTTAGCACCTTAAGGCGGGGTCCGAAGGCACCTGGCAACAGAAGCCTTCACCTTCTCCCTGCCGCCCAAATCATGTATTGTTTGTGAAGCTGACTCGGACACTTAGCCTTTCCCAAGGCCGCCGGACATGGCATATACCCTTGTGAAAAGACTTCCGAACCAAAGAAAGACAGGAAAAGTATGGGGCAGGACCACATCCGCTACGACATTCTGGCACAGGACGCGCTGCGTGGCGTGATCCGCAAGGTCTTGTCCGAAGTCGCAACGACGGGCCGCTTGCCCGGCGACCATCATTTCTTCATTACGTTTCTGACCCGGTGCACCCGGCGTCCGCATCTCGCAGCATCTGAAATCCAAGTATCCGGAGCAGATGACCATCGTGATCCAGCACCAGTTCTGGGATCTGAAGATCACCGAATCGCTGTTCGAGATCGGCCTTTCCTTCTCCGACGTGCCCGAAAAGCTGGTCATCCCCTTCAATGCCATCCGTGGATTCTATGACCCTTCGGTCAATTTCGAACTTGAATTCGACGTGCCGCTGACAGACGGCGAGGAAGTTCCCGCGGCCGAAATCACCGCCTATCCGGTCGCACCCGAAAAAGGCGAGGAACCGCCGGCGGCAAAACCCGCCGAGGGTGACGAGAAGAAGCCGGGATCCGTCGTGTCGCTCGACGCCTTCCGCAAGAAGCAGTAGATGCCAAGGGAAGCAGACGCTTCCCTTTTTCATGTGCCCTTTTCCAGCCGGACGGAGGCAAGCCATGAGCGCAGAAATCGTTAATCTCCGCCAGTTCAAGAAGAAGCAGGCCCGTTCCGAAAAGGACAAACAGGCCGAGCAGAATCGTATCCGTTTCGGCCGCACCAAGACCGAGAAGCAGCTGACCAAAGCGCTGAACGAGAAGGCCGAAAAAGCACACCGACAAGGCCGGATCGAAAAGGACGAAGGCGGCGAATGACGGCGCAGACGGGCCGAAAAGAATCCGCAGTCAATCGCTTGGCGGTATTTCCTCCCTCAATCTGTGAACTCCGCGAAAAAGGCCTGCGGAAAGCCCGATGATCCGCAAGCATTCCGCCAGCCTGCATGGACACCGCACCAGCTTCTCGCTGGAGGACGAATTCTGGGCCGAGCTGAAAGCGATCGCCACAGCCCGCGCCATTCCGCTTGCGGCCCTCATATCCGAAATCGACGACCGGCGAGAGCCGGAAAGCAACCTCTCCTCCGCGCTGCGGATCCATGTCTTGAGCTGGCTGAAAAACCGCAGCTAGAGCGAGCCTTTACTGCGGCAACGGCACGCCCGGCAAGGCATCGAAATTCAGCCGGTTGCCGGTTATCGGTGGTGGCTGGTTGAGCTGCTGCGCGCGGCGCGCCGCCTCCTCAGCAGCGGCGTTCGCCTCGGCCTCCGCCTTCGC
Organism: Rhizobium sp. USDA 4016; assembly: GCF_056279705.1. Taxonomy (NCBI): domain Bacteria; kingdom Pseudomonadati; phylum Pseudomonadota; class Alphaproteobacteria; order Hyphomicrobiales; family Rhizobiaceae; genus Rhizobium; species Rhizobium sp. USDA 4016. The sequence continues at coordinate 1,395,933 of NZ_JBWCCY010000004.1, read as the reverse complement.
CTTTGCTTCAGCCTTCGCCTCCGCCTCGGCCTTTTGCCGCGCAGCTTCCGCGGCAAGTGCGCGCAGGCGCTCCTCTTCGGCCTTGCGCTGCGCCTCGATCGCCGCGGCTCTTGCGCGTTCCGCATCGTTGAACTTGTAAAGCGCCACCTCGCGCCGCAACCGCTGCTTTTCCAGTACGTTCGACTGCAGCCGCTCGACACGCCGGCGTTCGCGTTCGAATGCACGAAGCGACAGATATCCGGCGAGATCGGTTACATCCATCGTCCGGCCGGGCGATGCGAGCAATCCGGAATAGTTGAGCCGCAGCGCGGGCTCCGAGCCTGCAAGCGCTTCCTCGCCCGGATTGAGAGTGATGTTCAGCGATGCGTTGATGCGCTCCTGCGGCAGGCTGAGTTGCGCATTGCCGGTGACCTTGGCGAGTTCGTTGGTAACGGTGACGTTCTGCACGCGGAGCACGCCGTCGGTGATGTTGAACGGAATGCCCGTCGGCGGAAGTTTCGCCTCTCCATTGTTGAGCAGCGTTTCGACGATCGGATGTATCTTTCCGGCATTGAGCTGGTCCTGCATCGGATCCGTTGCAGCAAGTAGCGGCGGCAGGATCGCAAGGTTCAGCCCGCGCACGGTAGTCTCGCCAAGCCGCAGCTCGCCGGAGCCCGTGAGCGAGCTCACGAGGTCCGTCATCGTCTTGCCGGAGGCTTCCATACCGAGAGAAAGCCCGAACTTGCCGTTCGCAACCGGCGCGCCGTCGCGCGGCCAGACGACGCCGGCGAGATCGGAATCGGCAAGCGAAAGCTTCGTTTGGAAGAAGCCGGTGCCCTCGGCATTGGTAAAAAGCAGGTTGCCGGAAAGCTGGCCGCCGTCCCAGCCGCCCTTCATGTCGTTGAGCTGCAGTTCGTCGCCCTTGTAGACAGCATTGGTGGTGAAGCCGGTTACGGGTGCCGACCATCCCGGCCAGAACTCCTTGGCCGAAAACTTCAGGTTGACATCCATATCCTTGAACACCGGCTGCCCAAGTACTGCGGTCGAGAAGTTGCCCGTCGCAGCATCTATCATCGGGCCATAGACGGCCTCGCCCAGCCAGGTCGCATCGGCGCGGTCAAGCGCAAGTTCGCCGCTCGCTGTCGTCCTGTCTGTCTTGCGATTGACCGTCAGCGCACCCGAAAACTGATTTTCCGCGGCATGACCCTTGAGGTCGGAGAAGACGACCTTGTCGCCATCGATGGTTGCCGTTGTTTGCAGCCCGAAAGGCAGCCCGGTTCCCATCTGCGGCAGCGCAATGCCGTTCATCACGAGATACGGATCGAGATCGGCGCTCTCGAGCGAGACGCCGATCTGGCCGTTCATGAAATTCCCGGGACGGACATCGACCTTGCCATTCGCAGTAAAGGACGTCCGGTCCGTCGCAAAGGTCAGCGATGCATCGGCTGGATCGATACCGCTTGCCTGGACTTTCAGGGCGAGCCGGCCGTTGGCATCAGCTTCGACCGGAAGCGGATCGAGGCCCGCCTGCCCGAACAGGATCGAAGTCGTTCTGTTTTCAAGCGTCGCCTCCAGATTGGTCGTGCCCTTGCCCGTCAGCGCCAACAGATCCGACATGCGGTAGTCGAGGTTCACGCGGCTTCCGTTGGAAACGCCGGCAAGCGTCAGCGCAAGCCCGTCGCCCTCGTCGCCGCCAAGCGTCAGCGCACCGCGCAGCGCCGTGTTGGTGTACCAGGCGGCATTGCGCACCAGCCGGTCCATCACCGGATGCTGCGGCAGATGCTCCTTTAGCATCGTGAAGAAAGGTCCCGGATCGGCGGACTTCAAGGTGATCTCCCCCGAGCCCTTGTAATCGAGCAAGGAGCCTTCGGCGCGGCCGGTGGCGGTGATTTCGGCGCCCGCCAGATTTTTGGCGACCAGCTCGTCGATGGCAAGCGCCCCGTCAGCGATCGTAAAGCTGGTTTCGACATTCTCTGCCTCGACGCCGAAGGCGCTGAACTTATCCGCCTTCAGCTGTGCCGTAATCTTGTGGTCGAGCACATTTTCGCCTGCGTCCTGCCCCGTGAACAGACCCGTCAGCGCCCTCAGCGCATCGAGGTCGATCGCATCGCCGGCAAGGTCGACGTTCAGCAGGGGCGGCTGGTTCTCCAGCGCTTGCCGTTCCAGCTTGCCCTTCAGCGTAGCGGGGCCGATGGCAATCTCCAGATTGTTGAAGCGCTGCTGCTGATGCGTCAGGCTGACATCGGCGGAAAAGCCCGCCTGCTTCAATTGACGGATCGCGGGGTCGACCGAACCCGCAAGCCAGGAGGCAAGCCCCGAGGGCTGATTGGAGGCAACGGTAATCTGCCCGTTGAAGGAAGGGTCGCCCCTTAGCGTCAGCTGGCCCCGGCCCTCCACCTGGGTGCGCCCGGGCAGCGTCCCGACGGCATTGTCGATCGTCCAGCCGTTGCCGGCCGGCTGCAGATCGAGCTGCACGTCGCGGATGGTCGTATCCCCGGCAACGATCGCCGGCAGCTTGACGCTCGCCTTGCCCTGCACCTGCGGCACGGGAATCTGGGCGATGATGCTGATCAGTGAATTGAGCCTCTGCCGGGCGGACAGGCCGGGATCGCGCGCGGTCTTGCCGCCTGCGCCCTGATTGCCGATCCTGTTCACATCGATCTGCTGGCCGTCGGCGATCAGCAGGAACTCGGGCGCGTTGCCGGTATCGAGCGTCGCCTCGCCGGTGATCACATAGGGATCGTCCACTGAGCCGATTTCCATCCGGTACTCGGAAAGCCGGATGCGCTCGTTGGTCAGTTCGAAGCGGCCCTTGAGGCGCGGCGGCAGTGCATTCTTGTCGTCGGATCTGGCCGCGCCGCGGTTCTCGACCGCAGCCGACATGAGGCCCTGATAATTCGGCTTTCTGTCGGCCAGCTTCAGCTGACCATCGAGATCGATTTTGACCGGACGCTGATCGGGTATCAGCTGCGTCCTGACCTGCAGCGCGCCGGTTTCGTCGGGCTGTCCGCTGGAAATCGAAAAGCTGCCATGCTCGCCGTCGAGCGCCGCATCGCCTTCGATCCGCCAGGGGCCTGCCAGCGACCGGGCGGACATTTCCGCGTTCAACCCCGTAATGCTGCGGGCGCGGCCCGACTGATCGTCGATGAACTGCACGTCGCCGCCGGTGACATGCACACTTTCCAGAACGACGGTCTTTGCAGGAATCTCCGGCCGGCTGCCGCGCATCCAATCGAGCGTGCCGTCCTTCAACAGGCGAAGACGCAGCTTCGGATTGACGACGCGCATATCGAAAATCAGCGCCTCGCCGGAAAGGAACGGCGCAAGTTCGGCATCCATGGCGAATTGCTCGATCTGCACGGTCGGCTGGCCGTCGGATTCCTGCCCGACACGCACGTCATGCAGCGTTACCGACGGAAAAGGCAAAAGGCGCGCATCGACCGTGCCATGCACCGTCACCTTCTTGCCGATGATGCGGCTTGCCTGCTCTTCGAAATTCCTGCGAAAGTCAGTCCAGTCGATGAAAAGCGGCGCGAGCAGTGCCACGAAGAGCACTACGACGATCACTCCCCCCAAAAAGACGAGGAACCGGCCCATCAAATCAAGCATTCTCCATTCGGGATTCCGTTGCCGACACTACTGTTATTCATGCCGGGAGCAAAGCCGAAGATCATGAGATTGTTCCGTTTTCAGACAAGATGAAAAATCTTGCCCGGATTGAAGATATTGTCAGGATCGAGCGCCCGCTTGACTTGCCGCATAAGATCGACTGCACCGCCGAGTTCCTGCTCGAGAAACGCCATCTTTCCCTGTCCTATCCCATGCTCTCCGGTGCATGTTCCATCCATCGCGAGAGCCCGCTGGTTTAGCCGCACCACGAAATTCTCCGCAACCGCGACACCTTCCGCCGTCTTGTCGTCGAACAGGAGAAGCACGTGAAAATTGCCATCTCCTGCATGGCCGACAATCGGCGCCAGCAGACCATGTTCCTGGATATCGGCCTGCGTCTCGGCAACGCAATCGGCAAGCCGTGATATCGGAACACAAACATCGGTCGAAAGTGCGGCAAGCCCGGGCGCCAGCGCGCGGCAGGCCCAATAAGCATCGTGCCGTGCCTTCCAGAGCTTGTTGCGTTCCTCGGCGTTTGCCGTCCAAAGGAATTCGCCGCCACCGCATTCGGCCGCGATCTCGGCAAACTGCGCCGATTGAAGCTCGACGGTCTCGTCGGTTCCGTGGAATTCTAGGAACAGCGTCGGGCTCTCGGCGTAGGTCAGACCCGAATAGGCGTTACATGCCCGCATCTGCACGTCATCGAGCAATTCGATGCGCGCGACCGGAATGCCCATCTGGATTGTCATGATGACCGCGTCGCAGGCGGCTTTGATTGTCGGGAAGGAGCAAGCCCCGCCGGCGATCTTCTGGGGAATTCCCTGCAGCCGCAGCGTCACCGAGGTCAAAATCCCGAGCGTGCCTTCGGCGCCGACGAAAAGGCGCGTCAGGTCGTAACCCGCCGAGGATTTGCGCGCCCGGCGCGCGGTGCGGATTTCCTTGCCGTTGGCCGTCACGGCCGTAACCGAGAGCACATTGTCCTTCATCGTGCCATAGCGCACGGCGTTGGTTCCGGACGCCCGCGTCGAAGCCATGCCGCCGATCGAGGCATTCGCGCCGGGATCGATGGGAAAAAAGAGGCCGGTATCGCGGAGATAAACGTTCAGTTCCTCGCGCGTGATGCCCGGCTCGACGGTACAATCGAGGTCTTCGGCATTCACTTCGAGAACCCGGTTCATCCGGCTGAAATCGATTGAAACCCCGCCATTCGGGGCATTCACCTGCCCCTCCAGCGAAGAACCGGTGCCAAAGCCGATCACCGGCACCTTGTGTTCGGCACAGACCTTGACGGCGGCCTTCACGTCGTCGGCCGTCTCGGCAAACAGCACACCGTCGGGCAACTGCGCCGGAATGTAGGTGGTCGTATGCGCATGCTGGGCGCGGAAGGATTCGCCGGTCTGGAAGCGCTCGCCGAAGCGCTGTTTCAAGATGCCGACGACCGCGAAAATGCCCTCCTCGTTGCGTTTTCCAGCCTTTGCATCGCTGAGCGCCATCCTGTTGATCTCCCATACTATCCGCCGTCACGGGAAGGTTGGTATGGGACAACGGATGGCGCCTGTCCAGTCAAGAGTCTCGTGAGATGGCTCAAACGAGCGGTGGATTGAGCCGCGCGAAGCCTTCCTGCCGCCTGTATGGGAAATACGGATAAGGCGCCGACACCGCGCTGACCTTTTCGAGCCTTTCGACCTGCTCCTTCGTCAGCGACCAACCGACGGCACCGAGGTTCTGGCGCAGCTGCTCCTCGTTGCGCGCCCCGATGATGACACTGGACACGGTTGGCCGGGCGGTCAGCCAGTTGATGGCGATCTGCGGCACCGTCTTTGCCCGTCTCCACGGCAATCTCATCGAGAATGTCGACGATGTTGAAGAGCATTTCGTCATCGACCGGCGGGCCGTATTCCGCCGTCAGGTGCAGCCGGCTTCCCTCCGGTATCGGCTGGCCGCGGCGGATCCGGCCGGTCAGCCTGCCCCAGGCAAGCGGGCTCCAGACAAGCGCACCCACGCCTTGGTCGGCGGCGAGCGGCATCAGCTCCCATTCGTAGTCCCGGCCCGCCAGCGAATAATAGACCTGATGGGCCACGTACCGCGCGTAGCCATGCCGCTCCGAGACGGCGAGCGATTTCATCAGCTCCCAGCCGGCGAAATTCGACGCGCCGATATAGCGGAGCTTGCCGGCAGCAACGAGTCGATCGAGCGTCGAAAGCATCTCCTCGACCGGCGTCGAGGCATCAAAGGCATGCAGTTGCAGCAAATCGATATAGTCTGTGCCAAGGCGGCGAAGCGCGTCATCGACGGATTTGATCAGCCGCAAGCGCGAGGTTCCCCAATCTGCCGGCCCGTCACCCATCGGCAAGGCCATCTTCGTGGAGATGAGCACGGCGTCGCGCTTGCCGCCGATCGCCTGCCCCAGAACCTCCTCCGATGCGCCCGCCGAATAGACGTCGGCGGTATCGAAGAGATTGACACCTGCCTCGAGGCAGATATCGACCAGACGCCGCGCCTGCGCCGCGTCGGTATTGCCCCATGCGCCGAACAATGGGCCGCTGCCGCCGAAGGTGCCCGCGCCGAAACTCAAGACCGGCACTTTGAGGCCGGATGCACCGAGATTTCTGTATTCCATGGACTGTCTCCTGTTGTCTTGAGAGATAGACACTCACTAAGGCGCGATATAGATTGCCAGCGAGAAAGTCATTTGTGATTTGAATTCATCATGAGCCGTCAGGACATCAATCGCGCCGGCGAAATGGACGTCTTCGTGCGCGCCGTCGAGCTCGGCGGCTTTAGCGCCGCGGCAACCGCCTGCCGGATGACCCCGTCGGCCGTCAGCAAGCTCATCGCCCGCCTCGAAGCCCGGCTTGGCACACGTCTCATCAACCGCTCGACGCGGCGCCTGCAACTCACGCCGGAGGGTTGCGCATTCTACGAAAGGAGCGTCTCCATCCTTGCCGATATCGCCGAGGCCGAGCGCTATGCCTCGGCAGGCGAACAGTCGGCCGGGCCGATCCGTATCAATACCAGCGCGTCCTTCGGCAATCATGTACTCGCGCCCCTCCTATCATCCTTCATGGCGCTTTATCCGGCCGTGACGCTCGACATCTCCTACACGGACAAGGTCGTCGATCTCATGGAGGAGCGCGCCGACGTCGCAATCCGCGCCGGACCGCTGAAGAATTCCAGCCTGATCGCCCGCAAGCTCGGTGCAGCCCGCAAGCTCATCGTGGCCTCGCCGGACTACCTTCGCCGCCATGGTGAACCGAAGTCGATCGCCGATCTCCAACAGCACTGCCGCATCGGCTTTTCGTATTCCCGCGCCATCGGCGGCTGGCCGCTACTTAATCAAGACGACACGGTGCTTGTGCCGGTGACGCCGGGCATTCAGGTCGGCGACGGCGAAGGGATGCGCCACCTGGCACTTTCCGGCGCCGGCCTGGCGCGCCTTGCCGTCTTCACTGTCCGCGCCGATATCGCCGCAGGAAGACTGGTATCTGTCCTTGAAGATCTGAACCCCGGCGACCTTGAGGAATTCTATGCCGTCTATATCGGCCAAGGCGGCCCGCTGCCCGCCCGCGTCCGCGCACTGCTCGATTTTCTCGCAGCCAACGTTCGTCTCTAGCCCGAGCCTTGCGCCTGTCGCAACGCTGCTATTCGGCTGGCGCGCGCCAGGCGGAATTTTCGCCAACGCGGCCATATTTCGCAATTGCGGCCGGCTTAACCTGCCCATATACCGGCGATAGATTTCCGGCTGCTCCCGCCGGTCCTTATGTTGCTACCGATGAATTTCTATGCCGTTCACCGCGGCCCATCGGACGGAAAAGACAGGCGTTCGATGCCGTTTAAAGCCGCAAGCCGAGCCATACGAGAAGCCAGCCTGCCGAGATGGGTTCTGCTGCTAGGCCTCTCCACCTCTCTCGTTGTCGTTCTTGAACTTTTCGCCCTTCCGGCATCGCTGCTCGTTGGGCCGATGATCGCGGCGATCTTTCTCGCCTTGGTGATCGGCAAGGGCCAGATGCGCGTACCCTACTGGTCCTTGCAGTTCGGGCAGGCTCTGGTCGGCCTGATGATGGCGCGCGCCATCACGCCGGACATTCTCGCCACGATGGCCAAGGATGCGCCGCTCTTCATGCTGGTCATCGTCTCGGTGATCGCCATCGCAGGCGTGCTCGGCTATCTCCTGACCCGGCTGCAGGTGCTGCCCGGCACCACCGCCGTCTGGGGCTCCTCCCCCGGCGGCGCCTCGGCCATGGTCATCATGTCGGAGGCCTATGGCGCCGATGCCCGCCTTGTCGCCTTCATGCAGTATCTGCGCGTCGTCTTCGTCTGCGTGGCCGCTTCCGCCGTCTCGCGCCTCTGGGTCGCCGCCGACGGCGAGCTGCCACCGCTTGTTCTCTTCCCGCCGATCGACTGGCCGGCATTTGCCGCGACTGTGCTGCTTGCCTGCAGTTGCGTCTATGCCGCCTTCCGTTTCCGCGTCCAGGGCGGCACCATCATCCTGCCGCTTCTCGCAGGCTCTCTGTTGCAGGGTTTCGACCTCCTGACGATCGAGCTGCCGATGTGGCTGCTCGCGATCAGCTATGCCCTGATCGGCTGGAGCATCGGGCTGCGTTTCACCCGTTCGATCCTGAAGCATGCCGCCCGCGCTCTGCCGCGCGTCTCCGCCTCCATCGTGCTTTTGATGTCGATCTGCGGGCTGATGGCCGTGGCCCTGCACAAATTCGCGGGCATCGATCCGCTGACAGCCTATCTCGCGACCAGCCCTGGCGGTGCGGATTCGGTTGCCATCATCGCCGCCTCTAGCGATGTCGACTTGCCCTTCGTCATGGCGATGCAGGTGGGGCGGTTTGTGGTGATCCTGTTTACCGGGCCGATGCTCGCGCGCTTCATCGCGCGGAGGAGCGGCCTGGCCGAGAACTCCGCCTGAGCGCGGCCCATTGGCCGGGCGTCATGCCGTAGGCTTTCTTGAAATGCCGGTTCAGGTGGCTCTGATCCGCAAAGCCGGTGGCAAAGGCGACGTCCGATAGCTCGCTGCCCTCGCCGATCATCGCCCGCGCCTGCTGCAGCCGCCGCATCAGAAGGTAGCGATGCGGACTGGTCGCGAATGCGGCCCGGAAATGCCGCGACAATGCAAAGCGGTCGAGTCCTGTTACCGATTCAAGCTCGCCGGAACGCACCGTTCGCGTCGCATGTGCTTCAAGGTAGTCGCGGGCGCAACGGGCCTGATTCCAGGCGATACTGGCGGGCAGCCTGCGCAATGCCTTCGCGTGCCTTACAAGCCCGTCGGCTATGCGCATCAGGAAGTCGTCGACGAAGAGCTCGTCGAGCTCTCCATCGAGATCAGTCAGTGCGCCAAGCAGGACGCCGGCAAGAACCGCATCGCTGATGACAGGCTGGTCGACAAAAGGCAGCCCGAGTTTCCCGGCTTCCAGGCATTCGGCAAGCAGCGAGGGCTCCAGGTAGAGAATACGGTATTGCAGCCCGTCATTGGTGCCCGCCCCGCCGTCATGCACCTCGTCTGGATGCAGCACGATCACCTGACCGGGCATGCTGAAGCGCCTTTCGCCGCGATACGAGAAGGTCTGCACGCCCTTCAGCGTCACACCGAGCCCATAAGTGTCGTGCCGGTGCGGCTCGAAGGCATTTCCGCTGAATTTCGCCTCGATGCGCTCGATCCCGGGAAAGGCTGGCGCTGCCACAATGCCGTCGCCGCCCTGCGGCACGCACAAACGTTCAAGACCTTCGAAAACCTGCGGCGTTACATCCTGGCTCAACGCGACCTCGAACCGCATGAAAGAGACTGGAATGTTTGATACCAAAATTGCGATCGTTCTGCGAAACAATCTTGCGTCATGGCAGAAGCTGAATGTAACCGCCTTTTTGATGAGCGGCATCGCCGGGCAAAATCCCGCGATCATCGGCGAGGCCTACAGGGACCGCGCCGGCAACACCTACAATGCCATGTCAGTCCAGCCGATCATCGTGCTATCGGCCGATGAGGCGACGATTTCAGCGATACATCGCCGCGTGCTGGAGCGCGAGATTCCATCCTCGCTGTTCATCGAGGAGATGTTTGCAACCGGCCATGACGCCGCCAATCGCGCGGTATTTGCCGAATACGCGCCGGAAGATGCCAAGGTCGTGGGCGTCGCTCTGCGCGCCGGCAAGAAGATCGTCGACAAAATCACTAAGGGCGCGACGATGCATGCCTGAAACGAAAGACGGCCGGCGATGATCCGGCCGTCTTTGATAAATGTGGCGCAGTTCAGCTCTGCGTGATCGGCGCGATCTGAATCTCGACACGGCGGTTCTGGGCGCGGCCAGCCTCCGTCGCGTTCGACGCGACCGGTTGCGACGGGCCAAAGCCGACGGCAGAGACGCGACGCTGGTCGATACCCTGTCCGCCGAGATAACCGGCAACCGAAAGGGCGCGGCGCTGCGACAGATCCTGGTTATGCTGCAGGCTGCCGGTGGAATCCGTATGGCCGTTGACATCGATCAATGTGCGGTTGAACTTCCTGAGCACGATCGCTACCGAGTTCAGCGTCGGATAGAAGCCCGGCTTCACGGCGTCCTGGTCGATGTCGAAGGTGATGTTCGACGGCATGTTCAGGATGATGTTGTCGCCGTTACGCGTCACCGAAATGCCGGTGCCCTGGAGCTGGGCGCGGAGTTCCGCTTCCTGCTGGTCCATGTAGTTGCCGATCGCGCCGCCTGCGAGCGCGCCGAGGCCCGCGCCGATCAGCGCCGCATTGCGCGGGCCATGCCCGCGTCCGCCAAGGGCGGCACCCGCAAGCGCTCCGCCGACAGCTCCGAGCATTGCCCCGCCTGCGGTATTCGACATTTTCTGCTCGCCCGTATAGGGGTCGGTCGTGGTGCAGGCGGTCAGGTAGCTGGCGGCCATCGCCAGAAGTACGAATTTCTTGATCATGGACAGAAAGCTCTCCGTTCGAAGCTGGCCCGAGCAAATATTATGGAATGCGGCAACAAGATGAACGCGTCCCCTCCGATAAAACAAAATCAGTAGAATGGACACGTCTCGCTTGCACAAATCCCGAGGATATCGCCAATTTGCCACAGCAGTCTCGACAGGCTCGATAATATCGAGACGGGCGGGACCGCATGCGCTTAGAAGGCCTGGAAGAGCTGTCTTACGGTGTCGTAGCTGGCATTGGCGATCGAGAGCGCCTGCAGGCCAAGTTGCCGCTGCGTCTGCAACGCCGTGAGCTTGCTCGACTCCTCTTCCATATCGGCATCGACCAGACGCCCGATGCCTGAGCTGTACGCGTCGAAAAGCGTTTTCGCGAACTCGTTCTGCAGCTCGATGCGTTTTTCCAGCGCACCAAAAGCCGAGCCCACGGTGGTCGCCTGCCTGAGAATGCCGTCCACTACGCTGATCATCTCATCGACCTGATCTTTTGTCGTCGAGGATGAAAGCCCGATCTCCACTTGTCCGGCGGTATTGCCCGCCTTGCTCAAAATCATGACGTAGTTCTGCGAAGCGCCCATTTCCGTCGCGAAATAGGATGATGTCAGAGCGCCGTATTCGCCGCTCCCGCCGGAACGGTCGTCGACGAGGTAGCGGGCATCCTTCGATGTGGTGACGCCCGTCGACGGCAGGTCGATATGATAGGTCAGCGTGCCGACGGTGACGGTGCCGTCGGCATTGCGGATATAGGACGCCGGAATCTGCTTCGGCTCGGTGGGATTGTCTTCATCCGTCAGGACGACCCAGTTGTCGCTGTTGAAGGCTGCCGCTTCGGCGACGGAGCGCAACTGTGCCTTCAGCTGCGTCAGCTCCTCATTGATCTTTTCCTTGTCCACACCCTGTTCGGTCGCAGCGACAAGTTTCGCCTTGATTTCGGAAACGACGTCAACGGCGCGGGCAACGCCCGTATAGGCCGTACCCATTGTGGCGGCCGCCATGCCGAGCGCATCCTGAATGGCAGCATGCGCCCTATTGTCGGAGCGGGCCGTCGTCGCCACCGACCAGTAGGCGGCGTTGTCGCGGGCCTGCTCGACGCGAAAGCCGGACGAGACGCGGTTCTGCGTCCGCGTCAGGCTGTGGTTGATATCACGAAGCGTATGCAGCGCCGCATCGACAGATGTGCGTTGAAAAATACTCACGGGAACGGAACTCCGAACACAACTACATGCTACTTACAAACAGCGAACCGTGTCCGCGAAACGTCATGTTCGGGCGCTGAAATCAGCGGGTGGGCGAGCCTCCGAAACGCTGAGGCATCTGATCGGTTACGCGTAGATCATTGCGTTTTATGCTTAAGAAACATCTAACGTTCAGAAGAAATTTATTCTGTTTTGCAACGTTCATTGACCACGAACACGCCGCCGCGATGGGAGGCGGCGACGTTTTAAGCAGACGGCGTCAAATCTATTCCGCTGCCTGCAGATGCTTGGGATCGGGCACCGGTTTCGGCCGTGCCGCAATCGCCATCTCCTCGTGCAAACGGGCTTCCTCATGCGCATGTGGCTTGGCAAAGCGCGCCACCAGAAGATAGGCGACCGGCGTGATAAGGAGCGTGACCAGCGTTGCGAAACCCAGTCCGCCGACGATCACCCAGCCGAGCGCGATACGCGCTTCCGCGCCTGCGCCATGCGCAAAGACCAGCGGAACGCCGCCGAGGATGGTGGCGATCATCGTCATCATGACCGGGCGTAGCCGCAGTGCACAGGCGCGTTCGATCGCCTCGCGCACTTCTACCCCGCGGTCGCGGAGCTGGTTGGCGAACTCGACGATTAAGATACCGTTCTTCGCCATGACGCCGACGAGCAGCACGAGGCCGATCTGGCTGTAGATGTTGAGGCTCGATCCCGTGATAATGAGCGCGAAGACGGCGCAGGCAAGCCCAAGCGGCACGGTCGACATGATGATCAGCGAGGACAGCACGCTTTCGAACTGCGCCGCCAGCACCAGGAAGATGATCACGATCGCAAAGCCGAAGGTGAGTGCCATGCCGCTGGAGTTCTCTTCGAGGGTTGCCGCTTCGGCAAGCGGAATAAGACGCGCCCCTGGCGGCAGGATCGGCTCGGCAAGTTCCGTCACCTGCTTGACGGCATCGCCGAGCGACACGCCCTCTTTAAGGCCTGCCGTGATCGCGACGGAAGCGAGTTGCGATTCACGGTTCAGCTGCGGCGCAACCGCGCCTTCCTTCATCGAAGCGATGACCGACATCGGTACGATCTTGCCCTCGCCGGTCTTCAGGAAGACGTTTTCGAGATCCGTCGGATCATCGATCGGCCGCATGGTCGAAGTGAGCAGAACCGGATAGGCATCGCCATTGACGAAGACGTCGACGACGGAGCGTCCCTCGAGCAGCGACTGCATCGCCGTCGAAAGCCCGGTGATATCGATGCCGAGATCGGAAGCCCGCTCGCGGTCGATCGTGACCGAGACCTGCGCCTGCGTCGGCTCGTTGGTCAGGCGCGGCGTATCATACTGCCCGGTCGCGTCCAGCGCCTGCACCAGCTCGACGGCGGCAGCCGTCAGGCGGTCGTAGTCATTGCCGACGAGCGCCATCTGCAGGCCGCTGCCGGCGCCGCGAATGCGCAGGCTGTTCGAGGATATCGCATTGCCGCGAAGTGCGGGCACGCGCGATGCCGCCCGGTTGATGTCCTGGATGATCTCCGCCTGCGTGCGCTCGCGCTCGCCCCAAGGCGCCAGCGTCAGCACCATGAAGCCGCTATTGGCCGAGCCGCCCTGGCCGGAGATCGAAAAGACGTTCCTGATGTCGCCGCTGTCGACCAGCGGCTGCAGGTATTCTTCGACGAGCTGCAGCTTGTCGCGCGTATATTCGAGGCTCGACCCCTGCGGTGCGGTGAGCCGCATCATCACCACGGCGCGGTCCTCGTTCGGCGTAAGCTCGCTCTTGACCGTCGAGAAGGCGACAAGCGCCGCCCCGGCAAAGAAAACCGACGCGACAATGACGACCAAGGGCGCGTTGAGGCAACGCTGCAGGCTCCATTGGTAGACACGCGCAAACGCTCCGCCGAAGTGGCCGAGCGCGCCATGATCCTCCAGCATTGGCTTCGTCAGCATGCGCGAGGCGAGCATCGGACAAAGCGTCAGCGCGACGATCGACGAGAGACCGACCGAGAAGGCCAGCACGAAGCCGAACTCCCGGAAGAGACCGCCCACCTGCCCCGGCAGGAATGACAGCGGAATGAAGACAGCGGCAAGCGTTGCCGTGGTCGCGATGACCGCGAAGAAGACCTCGCGCGTGCCGAGGACGGCGGCCGCCCGCGGCCCCATGCCTTCGGCGCGCCGGCGCACGATGTTCTCGAGCACCACGATCGCATCGTCGACGACAAGACCTGTCGCCAGGACGATGGCGAGCAGCGTCAGGATATTGATCGAAAAGCCCACGAGATAGATCGCAGCCAGCGTGCCGATCAAAGCCACCGGCATGCTGACCGCGGGGATCAAGGTAGCCCGCCAGTCTCGCAGGAAGAGGTAGATGACGCCGGTGACGATGACGCCGGCAAGGATCAGCGCCAGCACGACCTCGTGGATCGCGCCCTGGATGAACACGGCGTCGTCGCTGGTGATCGCGATCTTCGTGCCTTCCGGCAGCGTCTTCGAAAGCTGCTCGACCACCGTCTTGATGCCGCTCGAAATATTGAGCGTATTTGATTGCGCCTGGCGGATGACGCCGAGGCCGATGCCGCGCTTGCCATTGGAGCGCAGCGCCGTATCGCCGTCACGCGGCCCGAGCGTCACCGTCGCGACGTCGCCGAGACGCACGCGGTCCTGCAGGATGACATTGGCGAAATCCTCCGGCTTCTGCAGGCTCGCCGTGGCGCGCACCACGATGTCCTGTGTCGTGCTCTTCAGCGATCCGGCAGGAACGTCGAGGGCGGAGTTGTCGAGCGCCTCCGTCAGATCGCCGACCGTCAGCCCGCGGCTTGCGAGAGCGCCCTGGTCGACATCGACCCGGAAGATCTTTTCCTGGTCGCCATATTGCTCGACATCGGCAACGCCATCGACGGAGGCCAGCCGGTCGACGATCTCGTTTTCGACGAGGAGCGTCAGGTCATCCATGTCGAGCTTGGTCGAGGTGACCGCAAGACGCATGATCGGCTGTGAATCCGCATCCGCCTTGACGATCTGCGGGGCGTCGGCATCGTCCGGAAGCTGCTCCATGATGCGCCCGATCGCATCGCGCACGTCGTTTGCGGCGACGGCGAGATCGACGGTGTCGGAGAACTCCAGCGTCACGCGGCTTTGGCCGAACTGCGATTGCGAGGAGATCGATTTCAGCCCGCTAACGCGCGCAACTGCGCCTTCGATGACCTTCGTCAGCTCTTGATCGATCGTCTGCGGTGCAGCGCCGTCGAACATGGTGCGCACGGTCACGACCGGGCGGTCGACATCCGGCAGTTCGCGCACTTCGACCCCGGCATAGGCAGCAAGACCCGCCACCACCATCAGCGTATTGAAAACCAGCGCCAGGATCGGGCGGCGCACGAAGAGTGCCGTAAAGGTCTGCTTGCCGGAGGCTCTCTCTGGAAGTTCGGTGACGGTCACGTTCATTGTGTCGCGACCCCGTTGTTCGAGGCCAGTTCATTGCCGGTCCGCACTGGCCCGCCCTCGCGGACGCGCTGCAGACCCTGCGTCACGATGGCGTCCCCATCCTTGATGCCGGCCTTCACGAGCACGAAATCCGGATTGCGTTGCACGATGCTGACGCGCACCTTGTGCGACTTGCCGTCGACCACCTGCCAGACGAACGAGCCCTGCGAATCCCACTGAACGGAAACCGGATCGACCGCAGGATATTTGTCGCCTGCGAACTTCATGCTGACATTGAAGGACATGCCGGCGCGAAGCTCGTCGGCGCGGTTGTCGATCTTGGCGCGGATGCGCAGCGTCCGGCTGGCCGCGTCGATGCGGTTGTCGACTGCCTGGACCTCTCCGGTGAACACCTGTCCCGGCCGCGCGACCGACGTTACCTCAACCGGCTGGCCGACGGAAACCGTATTGGCGAAGCGCTCCGGCACCCAGTAGTCGACCAGGATTTCCGAGCGGTCGTCGAGCGTCACGATCGGCGTGCTGGTGGTCACGTTGTCGCCGATGTTGACTGGGACGATGCCGACGATACCGTCGATGGGCGCCACGATATTGCGCCGGGTGAGATTGAGCTCGGCGGCCTGCAGCTGCAGCCGCGCGCCCTGCTCGGCAATCTCGGCATCGAATACGTCCATGCGCGCAACGCTGGATTTGATGTTGTGATAGAGATTGGATTTCTCGATCGCGCTCTTCAGCGCCACTTCGGCCTGCCCCTTGGCGATCACCTGCTCCTCGCTGTCGAGCTTGGCAAGCACCTGACCCTGCTTGACCTTGTCGCCGGAGTTGATGAGGATTTCACGGATCGTGCCCATTGCCTGCGGCGTCACCGCCACCGAGCGGATCGCGTCGCCTGTGCCGATCGCGTTCAGCCGGTCGTTGACCACGCCCTGCACGACGGCCTGTGTCACGACTAGAACGGCGCTGTTGCGCCCGCCGCCATTGCGTCCTCCGCCGCCCTGGGCGCCCTCGCCTTGCCCCGACGCACCGCCACCGGGCTCCACGGGAGGAGCCATCTTGGCGACAATGTTTTCCGGGACGCCGGCATTTCTCAAAACATCAGCCGCACCCGGCACAAGAAAAATCCATCCGGCAAAGCCGGCCGCAATAACGATAAGAGAAAGAACAAACTGCTTCCAAAAAGCCATTCACGTCTCCGAAGGGACCAAGGGGTCAGACCTGGGACGATCGAAAGAGCGCCTTTAGACATATTCCCCACCTGACTGCGGCAATATCGCCCCTTTACAAGCGGCCATCAAGCGCACGTGCCAGTCATTACAGAATTGTAATCTCCATCCTCGCGAAAACAGGTCACTTTTGCTTGAGCGTAAGCCTATTTCCGGCCTGAATTGCCAATCGCTACTTTAGGGGATTGGATAGGCATGTGCCGCCGCCCAAATGCGCCGCGCCGGCAAGGTCGGCTTTTCGTCCTGGAGGCGCTGGAATGAACCAAGAACATCTTTTCTGGCCTTTCCATCCCGAATCACTACATTACGCGCCATGAGCAATAGTTTCGACGATATCCCCTTCTTCGACGAAGAACCGGGTGAAGCGCCGCGCAAGCCGCAGGTGCCCACCCCTGCAGCCGGAGGGATTGCCGCCCGCGCCATGGCTGCCCGCGACGGCGGCAAACGGCCGGACTACCTCGCAGGCCTGAACCCCGAACAGACCGAAGCGGTCGAAACGCTGGAAGGCCCGGTCCTCGTGCTGGCGGGCGCCGGCACTGGCAAGACCCGCGTGCTGACGACCCGCATCGCGCATATCTTGAGCACCGGGCGCGCCTTCCCCTCGCAAATCCTCGCCGTCACCTTCACCAACAAGGCGGCGCGCGAAATGAAGGAGCGCATCGCGCTACTCGTCGGCGGCGCCGTCGAAGGCATGCCTTGGCTCGGCACCTTCCACTCGATCGGCGTCAAGCTGCTTCGCCGCCACGCCGAGCTCGTTAACTTGCGGTCCGATTTCACCATCCTCGATACCGACGACGTCGTGCGCCTCATCAAGCAGCTGATCCAGGCCGAGGGCCTCGACGACAAGCGCTGGCCGGCCAAGCAATTCGCCGGCATGATCGATACGTGGAAAAACAAGGGCCTCGGCCCCGCCGACATTCCCGAAGGCGACGCCCGCGCCTTTGCCAACGGCAAGGGCCGGGAACTCTACTTCGCCTATCAGGCGCGATTGATGACCTTGAACGCCTGCGATTTTGGCGATCTGCTGATGCATCCCATCGCTATCTTCCGCAAAAACCCGGACTTGCTCAAGGAATACCACCAGCGCTTCCGCTATATCCTCGTCGACGAATACCAAGATACCAACACTGCGCAGTACATGTGGCTGCGGCTGTTGGCACAGCGGCCGAGCCGCAAGTCGATCTCCCCCCTTGTGGGAGAAATGCCCGGCAAGGCAGAGGGCGATATCCCCTCGGACAGCGGCGCGAGTACACCCGCCTCGGTCGGCTCCCCCGACATCTTCCCCACAAGGGGGGAGCTCAGGGACACCACCATCAACATCTGCTGCGTCGGCGACGACGACCAGTCGATCTATGGCTGGCGCGGCGCGGAAGTGGACAATATCCTGCGCTTCGAGAAAGATTTCCCGGGCGCCAAGGTCATCAAGCTGGAGCGCAACTACCGCTCGACCGAACACATCCTCGGCGCCGCCGCGCATCTAATCGCGCACAACGAAGGCCGGCTCGGCAAGACGCTGTTCACCGACCGCGTCGATCCGGAAGACGTCAAGGTGCAGGTGCATGCCTCCTGGGACAGCGAAGAGGAAGCCCGCGCCATCGGCGAGGAGATTGAGGCCCTGCAGCGCAAGCAGCATAACCTCAACGACATGGCGATCCTGGTGCGCGCCTCCTTCCAGATGCGCGAATTCGAAGATCGCTTCGTGACGCTCGGCCTCAACTACCGCGTCATCGGCGGCCCACGCTTTTACGAGCGCCTCGAAATCCGCGATGCCATGGCCTACTTCCGCCTCGTCGCCCAGCCCGCCGACGACCTCGCCTTCGAGCGCATCATCAACACCCCGAAGCGCGGCCTCGGCGACACGACCGTGCGCGCGCTGCACGACTACGCCCGTGCCCGCGACATCCCGATGCTCGCCGCAGCCGCCGACATCATTGAAACAGACGAGCTGAAACCGAAGGCGCGCAAGGCGCTCTTCGACGTGGTGCATAGCTTCAGGAACTGGCAGCAAAGGCTTGAAACGACTCCGCATACCGAACTTGCCGAGCAGATCCTCGAGGAGTCCGGCTACACCGACATGTGGAAGGCCGACAAGACGGCGGAAGCGCCCGGCCGGCTGGAAAACCTCAAGGAACTCATCCGCTCGATGGAGAGCTTCGAGTCGTTGCGTGGCTTCCTGGAGCACGTCGCGCTGGTCATGGATGCCGAGCAGAACGAAGACCTCGACGCCGTCTCGATCATGACGCTGCATTCGGCCAAGGGGTTGGAATTCGACACTGTTTTCCTGCCAGGCTGGGAAGAAGGCCTCTTCCCGCATCAGCGCTCGCTCGACGAAAGCGGCCGCGCCGGGCTTGAGGAGGAGCGCCGCCTCGCCTATGTCGGCATCACCCGCGCCAAGCGCCGCTGCCACATCTGGTTCGTCTCCAACCGCCGCATCCACGGCCTCTGGCAATCGACCATCCCCTCGCGCTTCCTCGACGAGCTGCCGGAAACCCATGTCGAAGTCGCCGAAGTCGAGCAGAGCTACGGCGGTTACGGCCGCGGCGGCTACGGCCAGTCGCGCTTCGACAAGGCCGACCCCTTCGCCAATTCCTATTCCACCCCCGGCTGGAAACGCGCCCAAGCCAACAAGACCGACGCCACCCGCGACAATTGGGGCACCCGCTCGGGCCACGCGGTCGAACGTATCGGCTACGGCGAAAGCGGCCCCAGGGGCCGCACCATCGAAGGCGAACTCGTTGCCAAATCCACCTCCACCGAACCCTCCCGCTTCCAGATGGGCGACCGCGTCTTCCACCTGAAATTCGGCAATGGGAATATTACCGGGATCGAGGGCAACAAGCTGACGATCGATTTTGATCGGGCCGGGCAGAAGAGGGTGTTGGATGGGTTTGTCGAGCGGGTTTGACGAGCCGGCCCGCGCGGCACGAGGCATCTCGTCAAAAGGCTGACCCTGACATTCACAGCCGGCTTTTTTCGCGTTTATGCCGCCCCATTGCTTGAAGCAAAAAGCCGTCTCGGAATCGTCACACGCAACCCTGATTTCATTGTATCCATGCGACATCCATCGGCCACCTAGGCTTGTTTTGAAGCACCTTCGTACAGAAATTTGCGCAGTTAAATACGGATCAAGCTTATTCGTCGTATAGGCACTGCAATAAAACCCTGAATTTAGATTGAATGTACCCGGCATTTGGCAATCGGTGCAGACGAGAGCTCGAGACGCTGTTCGAACGGGCTGGGGCCTCATTCCGACATCGGCGTCAACTGCACCTCACCCATTCGTGACTTCCCCCTCCGCGCTCCCTCCCCCATACTCCCTTCGGGCTGGAATAGGAGGATAGAGATGAAACGCTATTCACTATCGGTGATTGGTCTGTCTCTGGTGATTGCCGTTCTCAGCAATCCGGGCATTGCACTGGCAGCTTGCAACAAGCTTATTGGGACCTGACCTCTTCAACCATCCATGCGGATGGCGACGCGACGGCGCTGCGCCCAAAGCAGAACCTGACGGCCGGGTAGAAGCGTGTGCCGAGCGTCTTGTGGAGCGGGCATGAATGCCCGCTCACCCCAGCATCGGCATCTTGCCCATCCCCAGAATATCGTTGACGAGCGCGATGGCGATGCCGATGGCGACGATGCCTAATCCGATCAGGAAGAGCCGCCGCGACCGGTCGTATTTGGCAGCAATCAGCGAATCCCGCGCCAAAAGGTCGGCGAAGACCTTCACCTGCAGACCGATGCCGACGGTCAGGAGCAGCATCGGCAGGATGTCGATGCGGCTCCAGTCGTTCGGGTTGGAGACCCAGCGGCTGATGAAGCTCAGCGAAAAGCCGAGAATGATGCCCGCAGCCGTCAGCGAGCCGTTGCGGAAGGTGGCGTCGATCTTCTCTTCTGGCCCTGGCTCGGTCATGGCTTGCTCCCGGCTGCTCTTCGTGGCCAAGGAAGGCAGAAATAACCGGGATCGGCAAGAGAGCGCATCTGCCGCCTAGGCGCTGGCCTTCGCCGTGAGCTGCGCGCCACGCTCCGCAAGAAGCCCGCGCAGCAGGCTGCGGTGGCAGCGGCTTTCGTTTTCGCAGTAGCAGCCGACGGCGAAGTTGGCGGTGTGCGAGAGTGCGGCCAGCGTGTCGAGGACCCGACTGGTGTCGGGTGCGGCCATTTCCTTGCGATAGGCGCGGGAAAAGGCCTTCCACTCGGCTTCGGTCTGCGCTGCCTTCGCCTCGGCCACCAGCTCCTGGCTCGGCGACAGCATCGGCAGCCAGACGTCGTAATAGTCGCGGCTCGCAAACTCCCCCTTCGGCACGCCGCGCGGCGGGCGGCGCACGGTGCCGATGCGCAAGCCCTCGTCCTTGCTCCGTGGCGAGCCCAGTTGCACGATGCTGATTGCCATTGTGGTCTCCTCGCCTGGCCGGACGAGAAATCTAGCGCGATGGCCGTGTTTTCGCCAGCGGGCAAGACACACCCCCGTGGGTGCATGAGCGGTTGGCGTCCAATCCGCTCGCGGGCCGGGCATTACAAAACCTTCATTTAAAAATCATGTTTTATCCTTGCCAAGCCGCCGAGCGATCGACTGGTATCTGCTTGTCGGCGACGAGACCGCCTTCCCGCGATCGGCCGCCGCCTCGAGGAACTACCGGCTTTCGCCCATGCGCTCGTCGTCGCCGAAGTTGCAGGCCCCGAAGAGGAGCAGGCGCTGGAAAGCAAGGCCAGGCTGACGACACTCTGGCTTCATCGCGGCGCGGCACCGGCCGGTACCACGGATCAGCTCGACCAGGCTTTGCGTGGCCTCACGCTTCCCGCCGGCGACGGATATGTCTGGATCGCTTGCGAAGCCCTTGTCGCCAAGCGCCTGCGCCCCATCATGGTCGATGAACGCCAGCATCCGAAAGCCTGGATCAAAGCAGCGGGCTTCTTCTGTAACGGGCCTTCCCAAGTCAATCCCTTATGAGCTTATCCCTCGCCGAGTGCTTGCTTTTGTCCGCAGTCGGCGCTGGGATAGGCTTGGGGCCTGCGTTACCCGAATGAGGCGCCGCGCGGCAGGCCGCGTCGCGCCATCTCACTCGCGGCGCATGCGCGCTTCCTCCAAAAAAAGCTTGCGCTTGACCACTTGCAAATCCACTAGTTGATAGCGGCATATCCGCTTGGCAAGCTGCACCGCAAACGTATGGAGTCGCCTGATGAAAGCGTTATTGCTGGTCGATATTCAGAATGGTTTTTGCCCAGGCGGCAATCTTCCGGTGCCGGACGGCGATCAGGTGGTGCCGGTCGCAAACAAGCTGATCGACAGCGGCAAATACGATCTGATCGTCGCCTCGCAGGACTGGCATCCACCCGGCCACGGAAGCTTTGCCTCCTCCCATCCGGGCAAGAGGCCTTTCGAAATGGGCGAGCTTTCCGGCAAGCCGCAGATGATGTGGCCGGATCACTGCGTAAAGAACACCCTCGACGCCGAACTGCATCCGGCGCTGAAATCCGAAGAGATCGACCTCATCCAGCAAAAGGGCGAAAATCCGCTGGTGGACAGCTATTCCGCCTTCCGCGACAACGACCAGGATGCCTCGACCGGGCTTTCCGATTTCCTCGAAGACCAGGGCGTGACAGAGCTCGACGTCTGCGGCCTGGCGACAGACTATTGCGTCAAATTCTCGGCGCTCGATGCGCTGGAGATGATGCCCGGGATCAAGGTCCGCTTCATCGAGGATGCAAGCCGCGGCATCACGCCTGAAGGGGTGGCTGCCGCAATCGACGAGATGCACGCACGCGGCATCGAGATCATCGACAGCCAAAAGGCTCTCGCCGGCTGAGGCTCAGTCCCGCGCCGCCTGCTCCAGCCCGTAGATATCGTCTGCAAGGTCGTCGGCACGCTTCAGAAACGCCGCATGTGCATCCTGCAGGCCCTGCTTGTAATAGGCGGCGCCGATCTCCTTGGCGAAGAAGTCGAGGACCAGTTCCGACTTGAGCAGCCCGACCGGCTGATCCAGTTCCTTGTCGAAGAAGTGCTGGATCCGCGCAATCAGTGCCGCCTTATCGTCCTTGGAAAAGTCTATCGGCTTCATAGTCTCGTCTCCTGCCATTGTCAGAGGTTCCCACCGTTCAGCGAAATCGATCGGTCGATCAAGGAAATTCGATTGCGGCGGAGGCGCCGGGCACATAGAGCAGGTTCGTTTTTGAAGGAGGACAGCTGCCGATGAGTCGCGGGGATTTCGTCGAGGGTTTGCGGGGCGGCTTCACAGTCGCCGTGGCGTCCGCGCCTTTCGCAGCGCTATTCGGCGCGCTTGCCGTTGATAACGGCATGTCGCTCGGCGAGCTGACGCTGATGAGCGCCACCGTGTATGCGGGCGCCAGCCAGATGGTCGGCATCGAGCTTTTCGGGAACAACGTCCAGGCCTGGCTCATCGTCGCCTCCATTCTCGCCGTCAATTTCCGCCATGTTCTCTACTCGGCGGCGATCGCGCGCTACGTCCGCCATTTCACGCCGCTGCAGAAGTTCTTCACCTTCTTCCTGCTCGTCGACCCGCAATTCGCCGAGATGGTGAAGCGCGGCGAGGAGGGCAAGCCGGTCACCTTCATCTGGTATCTCGGCTTCGGCATCATCATCTACGTGCCCTGGGTGCTGGTCAGCCTTCTCGGCGGGCTGCTCGGCAGCTTCATCGGCGACCCGAAGGCGCTCGGCCTTGATATCCTGCTGCCCGCCTATTTCCTTGGTATCGTGCTCGGCTTCCGCAACCGCGACAACTTCCTGCCGGTCGCCCTCGTCAGTGCCGTCGCCTCTGCGATCGCCTACCATTATGTCGGCTCACCCTGGCATGTCAGCCTGGGTGCTGCGGCCGGCATCACCTTGGCTGCGCTGCTGCCATTGCCTGGCGCGCTCAAGCCCGAACCCGAAAACGAACCGCACGAGGTCTGACATGGAATTCGATCTCCAGATGGTCCTTGTGATCCTCGCATCGGCTGTTGCGACCTATGCAACGCGCATTGGCGGCTATGTGCTCATCACCACGATGAAACGCATCCCGCCGCGCATGGAGGCAGCCCTCAACGCCGTCCCTGCCGCCGTGCTGACGACCATCGTCGCACCGGCCTTCTTCGACGGCGGTTGGGATTCCAAGCTGGCGCTTGTCGTCGCCCTCATCGTCGGTCTCAGGGTGTCGCACACCTGGATGCTCGTCGCGGCCTGGCTTGTCGTCATGGCCTGGCGCCGCACGATCGGATTCTAGGGCCGCGCGGCGCTTTAAACCTCAATATTCCAGCGGCAGCGTCGCATTCTCCAGCCAGGCTTTGACGTCCTCGTCGTGGATTAGCGGCATCAGCGCTTCGCGGGTGCGGGCGTGATAATCGTTGAACCAGTGCAGCTCGTCATGCGTCAGCAGTTCGGGAATAACGATCGTGCGGTCGATCGGGCAGAAGGTCAGCGTCTCGAAGCCCAGCATCGGCATGTCGCCGCCATCGATGTCCTCCGCCTCGCGCACATAGATCAGGTTTTCTGTGCGGATACCGAAGCTGCCCGGCCGGTAATAACCCGGCTCGTTGGAAAGGATCATGCCGGGCAGCAGTTCCTGCGTCGAAAGCCTCGATATGCGCTGCGGCCCCTCGTGCACGGAAAGATACGAGCCGACGCCGTGGCCAGTTCCGTGCCCGAAATCGACGCCCGCCCGCCAGAGCGCGATGCGCGCCAGCGGGTCGAGATCGCAGCCCCGCGTGCCCTTCGGAAAGCGCGCCGTACTGATCTGGATCATGCCCTTCAGCACCAGTGTGAAAAAGCGCTTCTGCTCTTCCGAAACCGCGCCGATGCCGACGGTGCGGGTGATGTCCGTAGTGCCGTTGATGTATTGAGCGCCGGAATCGATCAGGAAAAGCTCGCCAGCATTGATCGTCCGGTCGGTGTCGACCGTCACGCGGTAGTGCATGATCGCGGCATGCTCGCCGGCGCCGGAAATCGTGTCGAAGGAAACATCCTTGAGCGGGTTCTGCATGTTCTGGCCGACGTTGGCGCGCACGGCCTCCAGCTTCTCGGCCGCGGCAATCTCCGTCACCGTGCCCGGCTTTTCCTGCGACAGCCAGTAGAGGAACTCGACCATCGCCGCGCCGTCCTGCAGGTGGGCCGCCGCCGAGCCGTTGAGTTCAACGCTGTTCTTCACCGCCCGCGGCAGCTTGGCAGGATCGGCACCCTCCACCACTTCGCCGCCTGCCTTGCGGACGATGTCGGCAAGCGCATAGGAGGCGATGTCCGGATCGATCATAACCCGGCGGCCATCCTTCGACACGGCCGCAAGCCGTTCGTCGAGCGAAGACGGCGGCAGTTGCACGCATATCTGCGCAAGATAGGCCTCCGGCTCGATGCTGGTCTTGCGCTTATCAAGGAACAGCTCGGCCTTGCCGTCTGCATGGATGATGGCACGGGCAAGCGGATGCGGCGTATGCGGAACGTCGGCACCGCGGATATTGAAGATCCACGCAATCGAAGACGGATCGGCGATCAGCACGGCTGCCGCATTCTTCTTGGCGAGATCAGCGGCAATCGTCGCAATCTTGTCCTTTGCCAGCGTGCCGGCCTGGGCGACATTCTGGATGACGACGGCCCCGAGCGGTTCAGCCGGCCGATCCGTCCAGAGCCTGTCGAGCGGATTGTGCGGCAGGATCACCAGCGTGCCGCCGATCTCGGCAAGCGCCTTTTCAAGACGCCGCACGTCGGCGCCCGAATGCAGCCACGGATCGATGCCGAGACGCATGCCATGCTTGCCGTCCTTGGCAATCCAGACATGCGGCGGCTCGTTGACGAGGTCGCCGCCGGTAAAGACGGAACTATCAACCTGCTCGGCAAGCTGCGTGACGTAGCGGCCGTCGACGAAAATGATCGCCTGGCTATGGGTGATGAGCGCAATGCCCGCAGACCCGGTGAAGCCGGTCAGCCACGCCAGGCGCTCCGCTCCCGCCGGCACATATTCGCCGTTGTACTCATCGGCACGCGGCACGAGAAAGGCGTCAATGCCGAGCGCCTCGAAACTCGCGCGCAGTTGCCCGACCCGATCGCGGCCGAATTGTGGCGTGGAGGTGACCTCAAAAGACTGGAACATCTGAAAACCCAATAGCTATATCCGAATCCGCCAAAAAGCGGGGCGGCCCATGTTATCGAAAAATCAGGGCAATGGGAGAAAAAGCAGCCACTTTGCCCCATGTCAGGCCGCTCAATACTTTGGCAGAAATGTGACAAGGAAACCGAAACTGGCACGCTTTATGCATTCAACGCATGGCTCCCATGAATGAAACCCTCTGCCTCAGGATTTGGGAATAGCTATATACGGCGCATCAAACGGCTTCGGAAACCGAGCCTGCAACGAAAAGGAAATGAAAATGACTGCCTCTCTGTCGCGCTTCGCTTACAGCAGCCCGGTGCAGGCTGGCGAACGCCAGACTGTGCATCACGTCATCGGTGCCCGCCGCCCGCTCAATGGGGATAGCCTCAAGATGCTCGGCACGGGCCACAAAGTTACGCACCACAAGGGTGTACCCAGCTACGCGTTCTGAGCTATTTGCCGTTTCGTTTCTCCTCCTCCCTCAACGGACCGGCAATCAGAACTGTAGAGCCCGCTCGAGCGCTCCTCCTCCTTCGAGCTCGCGGGCATGGCCGTTTAACGGTCGAAGGCGGTGCCAATGGCACCGCCTTCTTTTTTTGCCGGTAGCTTACGGACGGTCGAGATGGATCGTCACCCAGCCGTTTCGCCAGATGGTGCGGACGTGGCGGAGCTTCGCGCCATTATAGGCCGAAAGCACCTTCCAGCGCTGTTCTGCGAGGATGCCTGACAGGATCACCGAACCGGAAGGCGCCAGGTGCTCGGCCAGCTTCGGCGCCATCTTGATCAGCGGCCGCGCCAGAATATTGGCGATGATAAGGTCGAACGGCCCGTGTTCCGCAAAGGCCGTCGAATGAAAGCCTGGCGCAGTCTTCGCAACGATCCCCGAGGCAATGCCGTTCCGCCGCACGTTTTCGGCCGCGACACGCGTGGCGATCGGGTCGATGTCGGTTGCGAGAACTGGGATATTCTTGAGCTTGCGCACCGCAATCGCCAGGACGCCGCTGCCCGTGCCGAGGTCCAGCGCATTGCCGACCGGCCGCGAACGCAACACGCTGTCGATCACCTCCAGGCAGCCGGCCGTCGTGCCATGATGGCCGGTGCCGAAAGCCTGCCCCGCATCGATTTCGATACCGATATCCCCGGGGCGGACCTTGCCGCGGTCATGCGAGCCATGCACGAGGAAGCGCCCTGCCCGGACAGGCTTCAGGCCTTCAAGGGATTTCGCCACCCAATCGATATCGGGAATGACTTCGCGCTCGACCCTCAGGTCGGGGAACGGCGCCTTAAGCGCCTCCTCGACGCGAAGGCGAACCTCGTCCTCGTCCTCCCTCATCATATAGACGGAGGCTTCCCAGATATCCTTCTTCTCATCGATCTCGGTCGTCGCAATCGCGAAGTCCTCTTCACCGAAAACTTCGGTCAGAAGATCGAGAACCTGCCCGGCCTTCTTTTCGGCCGTCGTCACATACAGGCGAATTTCACTCACTCGAACTTTTCCTATTTCTATTGCGCGCCGTCGATCCAGACCGGCGGCGGCGTGTCATAACCGGCAACGCTGCGAAGAAACCGCCTGGCAAAGCCCGGAACGCGGATCAGCAGCGGTGTGAAAAAATTGCGAAGGCCGATCGCAACCGGATGATGCATGGTCACCAGCCTCGTTAGCCCATAGGTCTGCTTCAAGACCATTTTGACCGCCGGCATTCGAAGGTCCGCATAGTCCTGTTCCCTGCCTTCCGATATCAGATAGGCGAGCCAACAGGCATCCTCGATGCCGAGATTCATGCCACGGGCGCCCGCCGGCGAATGGATATGCGCCGCATCACCAGCGAGGAAGACGTTACCCTTCGACATTCGCTCGACATGCCGGAAATGGATGCGGAAATTCGCGGTCCACACCAATTCGCCGCCAGGCACCGGATGGGCGATGCGGCTTTCGAAATCGGGAAGCGTCGAGAGGTAGCGCACAGAATCACCGGAAACGGGAATCCGACCGACCATGCCGGGATTGAACAGGCTGATCTCGACGTAACGCGGATCGATCGGCTGCGGATAGCGGTAGTCCGCAAGATAGAAGGCCTTTTCGATCGCCTCGCCCGGGAAGCCGAGGCCTGCAGCCTTGCGCACGGTGGAATGTGCGCCATCGGCACCGATCAGGATATCGAGGTCGACTTCCTCGCGGGAGCCATCTGCGCGGCGCAGCGTCACATGCGGTCGGTCCATCGTGCCGGTGACGCTTTCAAGCACCGTCTGCCATTCAGGCTCGACTTCATAGTCGGAAAGCTTGCCGAGCAGCAGCCGTTCCGTATGGCCCTGCGCAAGCACCTGGATTGCCGGAAAGCGGCCGTCGATTTTGGAAGGATCGATCTCGAAAAGCACTTTCTTGCCCGACCGTACCCGAAAGCGATCGATCCGATAGGCCTCCTGCTGGATTGCGTCAGCGGCCCGGGAAGGCGAAAGCAAGGTCAGCGTGCGCGCATTGATGCCGGGCGCCCGGCTTTCCGAAAGCGGCACCGGGCCTACATCGCTGTCGATGATGCGCGGGCGAAAGCCTCGCCGGGCAAGCTCGATTGCTACCGCAAGACCCGTCGCGCCGGCACCGGCGATCAGGATGTTGCGATGCCCGGCCCCCATAGTTTCATCCCTTGCTGATCAAATTCTCCAGCTTCTTTACCGCCGTGTCCGGGTTTTCGCCATAGGCGATCGTGCCGGCGAAACGGCCCTCGGAATCAAGGAGGAAGACAGATGCCGTGTGATCCATCGTATATTCACCATTCGGATCCTTCTCATCGACCGGCACCTTCTTGGCGTAGACGCGGAAGCCCTTGATGACGTCGGCAACCTTCTCCGGCGGACCGGAGATGCCGGTGATGCGCTTCGAAACGTTCGAGACATACTGGTTCATGATTTCCGGCGTATCGCGCTCCGGATCGACCGTGACGAAATAGGCCTGTATCTTGTCGCCCGCCGGATCGACTTTCTCCATCCAGCCATTGAGTTCGAAGAGCGTCGTCGGGCAAACCTCGGGGCAATGCGTGAAGCCGAAGAACACCGCGGTCGGCTTGCCGCGCAACGCCTGCTCGGTGATCGGCTCGCCGCTTTGGGAAACGAGCGTGAACGGAACGCCGAACGGCCCCTCGGCGAGCGGCATATCCCTCGTCTTCGTGATGTTCAGCGTCAGCCATCCGAGCACCGCCGCGACGATGATGACGGCCACCCAAACAGCAACACGGAAATTCTTCATGTCTGCGACCCCTGAAAGCAAGCGGACGGCGCGGCCCGCGACTGCCCGCCTGATAGCTCTTCGGCGCCACGCACGCAATTCAACATCCCGTTTTCCTGCCCGTGATTAATTGCCTCACCCTCCGCATTGGCAGATGTTTGCGCATCGGCGGTGCACGTTAAATCAATCGTAACCTCTGCGAGCGAAAAATCCGTTAGACTGAACGACATCAACACTGCCATCAGCCACGGACGCCGAAATCCGATCCGCTGGGTAGGCAGTTCAAGACCGGCGAGGGCATGAACGCCCGTCACCCGCCGCGAGAAGCAACCGCCGCCTCGCATCCGAAACCTTTCACCTGCACGGAGCCTGATTGGCGAAGTCGCGGGCGCATTCAGTGGCGGCGCCGCCGCCAAAGCCGTGGCCGCTCCGGCCGGAGACAACTGGGAAGAATTCTGATCATGACAAGCGCCATCATCACACAGGCCGGTTCCCATCTCGAAATCGTTTCCTTTCATCTCGCCGAACAGGAATTCTGCATCGACATCATGGCGATCCGCGAAATCCGCGGATGGGCGCCGGTGACGCCAATGCCGCATACGCCGCCCTACGTGCTCGGCCTCATCAACCTTCGCGGTGCAGTGATCCCGGTCATCGACATGGCCTGCCGTCTCGGCATGAAGATGACGGAGCCGTCGGAGCGCTCCGCCATCATCGTCACCGACATCGCCGGCAAGCTCGTCGGCCTCCTCGTCGAGCAGGTTTCCGACATGATGACCATCAAGAGCGAAGACCTGCAGCCTGCGCCGGAAATCATCCCGGAAGCCCAGCGCGCCTTCTGCCGCGGCATCGTGGCGCTGGAAAAGACCATGGTCTGCTTCCTGAACCTCGACACTGTCATCGCCGACGAACTGGCACAGGCTGCGTAAGAAGCCTTCCGCTCAAAACCAGGGGCCCGGCGAAAACTGGGCCTTTTCGTTATTGCGGCTTGCCGTTCTTCCAGGTGACGTTCTGGCCGTAGAGCGGGATCGTCGAGATCGACATCTTCGCCGAGCCATCTGTCAGCTCGCGCGAATGTGCGAGATAGATCAGCGTGTCGTTGGACTTGTCGTAGATGCGGTTAACGACCAGCTTCTTCCAGATGAGCGACATGCCCGCCTTGAACACCTCGTCGCCATCTCTCGAGAGATTGATGTCACCGATTTCGATCGGTCCCGTCTGGCGGCAGGCGATCGAATTGTTCGAGGGATCCTCGAACCAGTTGCCGTTTTTCACCCGGTCGATCACGCTGCGGTCGAAATAAGTGACGTGGCAGGTCACGCCCTTCACCTCCGGATCGGCGATGGCATCGACGATGATGTCGTTGCCGATCCAGTCGACGCCGACCTTGCCAACGACCTCGGCAGACGCGGCCCCTGCGCTAAGCGCGGCAACCGAAGCGGCGGAAAGAACAAGCTTGCGCAAAGTGGACATGGCGGCTCCGTGAATAATCCGCTTCACTAGATAAGTACGGCCACCGCCAAAACAAGAAAGCTGGCTATGCCTTGCGGCAGGTGCAGGGCTCGTAGCCGTTTGCGGTGAGCCTGCCGGGTGTCATGCCGATTGCCGCGGGAATGGCATGCACCGCAACGGCCTTGACGGCCCTTGCCATCTCGATCGCCGCATGGGCGCAGACTGCAGCATCCTCCGCGGCATTGTGGTGGGAAAAGCGCAGGCCGAGATGCTCGGCGATCACGTTCAATCTGTGCGAGAGGAACTGCGGCCAGATGCGCTGCGCCATCTTGAGGCTGCAGAGATAACTGAGTTCCGGATAGGACTGGCGATAAAGGTCGAGCGAAGCGCGCCAGACGCTGAAATCGAAGGCGGCATTGTGCGCGATCATCGTCGCGCCCCGGAAATCATCGTGGAATTCCTCCATGACTTCCGGAAATTCCGGCGCATCTTCCACATGCTCGGGCCGGATGCCGTGGATTGCGATATTCATCCCGGAAAAACGCATATCCTTCGGCCGGATCAGCCGTTCCTCGACACGAGTGACCCTGCCCTCATCGATCCAGGCAAGCCCGACCGAACAGGCGCTGCCGCGCTGCTCATTGGCCGTTTCGAAATCGATGGCGATGGTCTTCAAGGCTGCTCCGCGATTCTGCCCTCAACGACAGGCTTATCGCGCGGCTTCAGCCAGGCAAATGCCGCAGGTTGACTTTCGCGAAAGGATCAACGACTTTTTGCTGATGATCCGATCGAACATCATTCCCACGGCCATCCATATGACCACGACCCATGCAGGGTGCGGGGCAGCATTGGCACGTTAGCCGTCCGATCAGTCCCGAAAGCCCTGCCGAGGTGAGCAGGGTTTTTGAAGTCTGCTCTCCTCTTTCAAATTCAAGGAGAGCATTTTGAAAGCGATAGAAAACAATCCATCCGAACGTCCGCCAGCGATGGCAGGCTTGACCATTCGGGCGTTGCGCGCCTCCGATATCGAGGCAGTGACGGCGCTCATCAACCTGCCAGGCTTCCGCTTCGGCACCCTGCGCCTGCCCTATCAAACCGTCGACGAAACCCGCAAACGCTTCGAAAACGCCGGCCCTGGCCAGGTCAACCTCGTTGCGGAATTGGACGACCGGATCGTCGGTGACGCAGGCATGATGCGCTATCTGGGGCGGCGCAGCCATGCAGCCAGCATCGGCATGGGGGTCCACGACGATTTCACCGGCAAGGGCATCGGCAGCGCATTGCTCGCCGAACTCATCGACATGGCCGACAACTGGATGAACATAAAACGACTGGAACTATCGGTGTACACCGACAACGAGGCCGCGATCGCCCTCTACAGAAGATTCGGCTTCGAAGAGGAAGGCCTGCTCAAGGCCTTTGCCTTCCGTGCCGGGGGGTATGTCGACGCTTATGCGATGGCGCGGGTGCGCCTCTAGCCGGTCTAAGCCAGGGCCAGCTAGTAAGGCTTTCCGAGGCGATCGGCCAGAATGGCCCCATGCCTCGTTGAGCTTAACGATCATTTCCACCGTAGCGCGCGCTTGCGACGGAGAATCTCGAAGGCCCGGGAACGGGATCCAAAAACATCGCCGCGGTCAGCCTGCGTGCGGCCGGCATGTCCACGAAGGCATGAAGAAAGTCGACCGGCTCCACTTCGGCCGCCGGAAAGTGCCGGCTTTCATAGGCTTCGATAAGATCGGAAAGCACTCGGATCGATCCGCCTCCGCGCAGCCGGTTGCCAGAGGCGCACCGAAATACGGTGTGATTTCGCCAATCGCCCAAGCGAGATCAGCATCGCTTCCAATCGGCCCGATGTCCGTTACACAATCTGCGGATCGATCCTGTCACATTCAGCATGCGTCCCGACAAATTTGATCAGCCCACGGCCATAACTATGCGCGACATGCACGATCAACCGGTATTTTGCGGCCGATGTCGAAGATCACCCTGTGATAGCCAGCGAGATCGACGTTGGTGCCGAATGTCTTCTTGATATCTGACGGTCCCGTCCGGTTCGCCTTGCTGACGATTGAATACCGAACGCCTAAAGGCACCTTCGCCCGAGGATGCCGCTCCTCAAGTGAGCTTATCCACGGATCAGCGCCAGCCACTCGTCCTCATCCATGGTCTGGACGCCAAGCTCGCGTGCCTTGTCGAGCTTCGAGCCCGCACCCGGTCCGGCAACGACGATATCGGTCTTCTTGGAGACCGATCCGGCGACCTTTGCGCCGAGGCTCTCGGCTTTGGCTTTGGCCTCGTCGCGGGTGAACTTCTCGAGCGAGCCGGTGAAGACCACCGTCTTGCCGGAAACCGGGCTGCCGGAGGTGACCGGCTGCTCCGCCTCCTGCGGCGTCACTTCCGAAAGCAGGGCCGAGATTACCTCGACATTGCGCGGCTCCTTGTAGAACTCCACGATCGCGCGGGCGACGATCTCACCGATGCCTTCGATGGCGTTCAGGTCGTTCCAGGCATCGCCGGAGAGTGGCGCGGCCTCCTTCATCGCCGCGGCAAAAGCCTCGTAGGTGCCGTAGGAGCGCGCCAGCAGCTTTGCCGTCGTCTCGCCGACATGGCGGATGCCCAGCGCGTAGATGAAGCGGTGAAGCGCGATGCTGCGCCGTTCGTTGATCGCCGCATATAGCTTGCCGACGCTGACCTTGCCGAAGCCTTCGATATTTTCGAGCTTCGTCAACGAATTCTGCTGGCGCCGCTCCAGCGTGAAGATATCCGGCGCGGTGCGGATCCTCAGTGCCTCCTCGTCGCTCTCGAAGAAGAAGTCGATCTGTTTCGATCCCAGGCCCTCGATATCCAAGGCATTGCGCGAGACAAAATGCTTGAGATGCTCGGTTGCCTGCGCCCGGCACACGAAGCCGCCGGTGCAGCGCGTGACCGAATCGAGCTTTCCGGTTTTCTCGTTTCTTTCGCGCACCGCATGCGAACCGCAGACCGGGCAGCGCTTCGGAAACTCGTAGGGCACCGCGTCCGCCGGCCGCTTTTCCATGACGACATCGAGCACTTGCGGGATGACGTCGCCGGCCCGCTGCACGATCACGGTATCACCAATCCGGATATCGTGCTCCTCGTCGCGAATGGGCTCACCGGAATTGCCGAGACCCTTGATGTAATCCTCGTTGTGAAGCGTCGCGTTAGTCACTACCACACCGCCGACGGTGACGGGCGTAAGCCGCGCAACAGGCGTCAATGCACCGGTACGCCCCACCTGAATCTCGATCTTCTCGACGGTGGTGAAGGCCTGTTCCGCCGGGAATTTATGCGCCGTCGCCCAGCGCGGGCTGCGCGAGCGGAAGCCAAGGCGCTGCTGCAGTTCAAGGCTGTCGACCTTATAGACGACGCCGTCGATATCGTAGTCGAGGTCGGGGCGCTTCAGGCCGATCTCGTCGTAATGGGCGAGGATATCGGCCACAGAATTCAGCCGCTTCATCGCCGGATTGACCGGAAAGCCCCAGTCCCTGAAGCGCTGTACCATGTCGAATTGCGTGTCGGCCGGCATGTCGGACATTTCGCCCCAGGCGTAGGCAAAAAATTTCAGCTTGCGGCTTGCCGTCACCTTCGCGTCGAGCTGGCGCAGCGATCCGGCTGCCGTGTTGCGCGGGTTGACATAGGTCTGCTTTCCCTCGGCCTCCATCTGCTTGTTGAGCGCCATAAAGTCGCTCTTTGCCATGTAGACTTCACCGCGCACTTCCACGACGGCCGGCACCCCCTTCGGCAGTTCGTTCGGAATCTCCTTGATGGTGCGGATATTGGCCGTGACGTTCTCGCCCGTTGTGCCGTCGCCGCGCGTTGCAGCCGTCACCAGCCTGCCGTTCTCGTAACGGATCGACATGGAGAGCCCATCGATCTTCGGTTCGGCGGTAAAGGCGATCGACTGGTCCGGCAGGCGCCCGAGGAAGCGATAGACGCCGGCCACAAAATCCTGCACGTCCTCCTGCGAAAACGTATTGTCGAGCGACAGCATCGGGCGCGCATGGACGACCGGCGCAAAGGTCACCGAAGGTGCAGCGCCGACGCGGCGCGACGGGCTGTCTTGGCGGATCAGCTCCGGAAACCGCGCCTCGATCGCATCGTTGCGCCGCTTCAGTGCATCGTAATCGGCGTCCGAAATCTCCGGCTGATCCTTGCCATGATAGAGCGCGTCGTGATGGGCGACCTCTTTCGCCAGCCGCGCGAGCTCGGTGGCGGCATCATCGATCGTCAGGTCTTCAACTGCAACGGATTCGGTCGGCATACGGGATCACTCCAGAGAATCTGGAATCGTTTTAGAGCAAAAATTATGGATTGAAAGAGAGGTGGATGAGGCCGCCCTTCTTCCGCCTGCCGGCACCTTCTCCCCGTTGTGACGGGGAGAAGGTATATGCCCGCGCCGTTTCAGCAGTACGTCCGCTTGAGTGAAGCACGTCCCCACTCCCGTCAAAACGGGGGAGAAGTTGGGGCGAAGATCAATCCCACGGCATGACCTTGTGCCTAACCATTTCCCGCCAACAGCCGAGCCGCAGCCGCCCTCGCCTCTTCGGTCACGGAGGCTCCAGCAAGCATGCGGGCGATTTCTTCCGTGCGGTCCTTGTGCACCATCGTCGCGACGCGCGTGGCAATCTTTTCAGAGCCGTCAGAAACCGGTCCCTTGGAGATAAGCAGGTGCGTTGCTGCACGCGCGGCGACCTGCGGGGCATGGGTGACCGAGAGAACCTGCACGCGGTCGGAGAGCCGCTTCAGTCGCTGGCCGATCGCATCGGCAACGGCACCACCGACACCGGTGTCGATTTCGTCAAAGACGAGCGTCGGCGCCGAACCGCGATCGGCAAGCGCCACTTTCAGAGCAAGCAGGAAGCGCGAAAGCTCGCCGCCCGATGCCACCTTCATGATCGAGCCCGGACGCGTCCCGGGGTTCGTCTGAACGTGAAACTCGACGACATCGATGCCCTCGGCCGTTGCGTCTGCCGCGTCGGTCGTCATCTCGACCATGAAGCGCGCACGCTCCAGCTTGAGCGCCGGCAATTCCGCCATGACGGCGGCGGCGAGCGCTTCGCCTGCGTGGTGACGCTTGTCCGAAAGCGAGCGGGCCGCGGCATCGTAATTCGCCTTGGCGACACCCACCTCGGCTTCGAGCTTCACCAGCTTCTCCTCGCCGGCATCGAGATCGGCAAGGTCGGCGATCATTCGCACGGCAAGCGCCGGAAGCTCGGTCACAGGCACGGAATATTTGCGGGACGCGGCGCGCAGGGCAAAGAGTCGCTCCTCGACGCGCTCCAGTTCCTTCGGATCGAATTCCGTCTTTCGGAGTGCTGCCTCCACTTCCATCTGCGCGTTGGAAAGCTGGTCCAGAGCCGCATCGAGCAGCGCCACCGTGTCTTCCAGCAGTCCAGGCGCCTCGTGGCTCTTGCGCTCCAGGCGGCGCACCAGCGAGGCGATATGCGGCACCGGAGAGGCATTGCCGTTCAAAAACTCGGAGGCCTCGGCGATGTCGCCTGCAATGCGTTGCGCTTTCATCATCTTCTGGCGGCGGTCGGCAAGCTCCTCCTCCTCGCCGTCCTGCGGCGAGAGCTTTTCCAACTCGTCGACGGAGGACCGGAGATAGTCGGCTTCGCGGGCCGCGTTCTCCACCTTTTCGCGATGCTTTTTCAGCGTTCGCTCCGCGTCGCGCCAGATGCGGTAAAGCTCGGAGACCGCCGCCGCATCCTCGTTGATGCCGGCGAAGGCATCGAGCAGAAGCCGGTGCGCATGCGTATCGACAAGCGCACGGTCATCGTGCTGGCCGTGGATTTCGACGAGCATCTGCCCGGCCTGGCGCATCAGCTGCACGCTCACCGGCTGATCGTTGACATAGGCCTTGGTGCGGCCGTCGGCCGATTGCTGGCGCCGGAAGATGAGGTCGCCCTCGTCATCAATCCCGTTCTCGCGCAGAAGCTGGCGGACACCGTGATCCATCGGCACGTCGAAGACGGCCGTCACCTGCCCTTTGTCCTCGCCGTGGCGCACGAGACCGCCGTCGCCGCGCCCGCCAAGCGCCAGCGAAAGACTGTCGAGGAGAATGGATTTGCCGGCACCGGTTTCGCCCGTCAGAACCGAGAGCCCGGTTTCGAAGGCAAGATCCAGCCGCTCGATCAGAACGATATCGCGGATCGAAAGCTGGATCAGCATTGCGTGTCAGGCCTCACGAGCCGAGCAGCAGCTTCCTGCCGGCTGCGGAAATCCAGGAGCCCTTGTTCTCCCGGGGCTCCGCACCGCCCGACTGCAGCAGCTTGAAGGAATCGGCATACCACTGGCTATCCGGATAGTTGTGACCGAGAACGGCGGCTGCCGTCTGGGCTTCTTCGACGATTCCCATCGCGTAATAGGCCTCGACGAGACGCGCCAGCGCTTCCTCGATCTGATTCGTGTTCGGATACTTCTCAACCACGATACGGAAGCGGGAGACGGCTGCAAGATATTCCTTGCGCTCGAGATAATAACGGCCGACCTGCATTTCCTTGCCAGCGAGCTGGTCGCGGGCGTAGCGGATCTTGGCCTGCGCGTCGTCGACATATTCGGAGTCCGGATAGTTGTCGATGACGGCCTGCATGGCTTCGATGGTCTTGGAGGAAGCCCGCTGATCCTGCGTCACGTCGGAAATCTGCTTCGAATAGCTGAGGCCGATCAGATACTGAACATATGCCGCATCTTCAGACTTCGGATATTGCGCCATATAGCGGTTGCCCGATGCGAGGGCGTCGTCGATCTTGCCCTGGCGGTACTTCACGAAGGTGCTCATCACGAGAGCCTTGCGCGCCCATTCGGAGAACGGGTTTTCGCGGTCGATCGCGTCGAACTTGCGCGCGGCTTCGGCCATGTTGCCGGCCTTCATGTTGGCAAGCGCCTGGTTGTAGAGGACGTCCGGCGGATCGTTGTTAAGGCCGAGCTTGGTGATGTCGATATCAGGGTCCGACTGGCAACCGGAAATCAAGGCGCCTGCACTCAAAATCACGAGCGATGCGAGCAAAGCGCGCGCTGTCTTCATCATACCTTCAGACCTTGCATAATCCATAGAAGAATCCCAACTGCCGCTACCCCACCCTGCGGCAGCCACACCTCGCGGGCGTTTCTAGCCACAAATGTGTGGCGAGAGCAACGCAATGATGAGCCATTAACGCATTTTTGTGGCAGCAAGCGTCAGAATATCCCGGTTTTTGACTTTAATCGGACCTGTTGCTCCTAAGCATATGCTGCAGAACAGTTATCGGCTTACGGAAGTGCTAAAAAAAACCGCCTCCCGAAGGAGGCGGCCCTGGCCTGAAATTTGGTGTGGAGGTCATGCCGACCAGGGGGCGAATCCGGGAGCGTTAACGGCGACGAAATCGCGGGGTGTAACGCGCGGGCGCGCAGCAGAAGTCTCGACAACTTCGTAGGCAGTCGTGTCGCTGAGCAGCGCCTTCAAAGCATTGGCATTCATCTTGTGACCACCGCGATAAGAGCGGTAGCAGCCGATGAAGGGAGCGCCGGCAAGTGCCAGGTCGCCGACGGCATCGAGCGCCTTGTGACGCACGAACTCATCCTTTGCGTAGCGCAGGCCTTCGACGTTGATGACCGTATTGTCGTCGGAGATGACGACTGAATTCTCAAGCGACGAACCGAGCGCATGGCCGGAGGCCCAGAGACGCTCCACGTCACGCATGAAGCCGAAGGTGCGTGCGCGCGACAGTTCGGACTTGAAGGTCGCTGCCGTCAGATTTCCTTCCCATTTCTGATGGCCGATCAGCGGGCATTCGAAATCGATCTCGACTTCGAAGCGCGTGCCGTCATACGGACGGAACTCGCTCCAGGAGCCGCCATGCTCGATGCGAACCGGCTTGGTGATGCGGATATAGCGGCGCTTCACGCCGAGCGAAACGAGGCCAATCTGCTCGATCGCCTCGATAAAGGGTGCCGAACTGCCGTCCATGATCGGCATTTCGGCGCCGTAAACCTCGATCACGACGTTATCGAGACCGAGCGCGTAGAGCGCTGCCATGACATGTTCGATCGTCGCAACCGAATGCGCCGGGGAAAAGCCAAGGACGGTGCAAAGATCGGTGCTGCCGACCTGAGCGGAGACGGCACGCAGCTCGGTGACGCTGCCGTCGTCATGCATGCGATGGAAAACGACGCCGGTATCGACTTCAGCTGGATTGAAAGTAATGGTGACTTCCGCGCCGGAATGGACGCCGGCGCCCGAAAGCGTCACCGGGCGCGAAACCGTCGTCTGGAAGCCAAGCATGCCAATAACCATAAAATTCTGCCTTTATTGCATTTACGGTCCGTAGCGCCAAAAGCACCGAATAACCAACCGCCAACCTATTTTGCCCATCGCCGAATTGTCGCCATGAAGGCGGCAAGGCACGGTCCCATGACGTCATTCATACGTGCGGCCGGGCTCCAATCCAAATCACTGTTCGTTTCGCTTTGTTACGAAACCATCCGCTTGAAATGATTTAGGAATCATCAACTTATATGACACTTTGAAACAGCTGCGCCCGGAACCGTGATCCCGGGCGCATGCGTGGCGATTCTGTGTCCGCTCAGTTCGACTGGCGGCGCAAGAAGGCAGGAATCTCAAGCTGGTCGTCTTCCTGCATCATGCGGGCCTGCGGAACACTGCGGCCCTGGTCGTCGAGATTGCCGCGGCGTGGCGCATAAAGGCTCGCCTCGGGCGAGAGCGGGCGGCGCTGCTGCGAAGCGGCGGCAGGCGCTGCCGTCATCTCGGGAGCGACTTCCTCTTCGCGGCGGCCGAGCGAATTGGTGATTCGCTTCAGCAGGCCCATCGGGCCGCGCTCCTCATGCGCCTGTGCGGCAGCTGGTTGGGCGCGGTGATCGATCTCGGCCTGAACGACCGGCGGGAAGTCCTCGACCTTCGGCATGCGGACCGGCTGCTGCATGGCAGGTTCCTGGCGAACCGGCTGCTGCTGCATGACCGGCTGCGGCGCCGGCTGGCTCATAACAGGTGCCGGCGCGGGCTGCACCGGAGCCGGGCGAGCGGCCGGAGCTTCTTGAGCGGCTGCGAAGATGCGGCTCTGCGGACGAAACGCGTCCTGAGCAACAGGCTGCTGAACCGGAGCTGCAGGCCGCGGAGCCGGGATTTCGAGCTCGCGTTCGATCTCGGCTTCTGCCATGCGGATGGTCTGCGCGATCGGATCGGCCGGCTTCGGTGCCTGCATGACTGGCGCAGGCTGAACTGCGGCCGGTGCCGGAGCAACGGCCGCGGAAGGACGGATAGTCGGCTTGGCGGCAGACTGGAAGTTCTTCGCAGCAGCTTCGTTCATCGCACGGTCGATACCGGTCGCAACGACAGAGACACGGATGATGCCTTCGAGCGATTCGTCGAAGGTCGCGCCGAGGATGATGTTGGCATCCGGATCGACTTCTTCGCGAATGCGGGTCGCAGCCTCGTCGACTTCGAAGAGCGTCAGGTCGCGGCCGCCGGTGATGGAGATCAGGAGGCCCTGAGCACCCTTCATCGAGGTTTCATCGAGCAGCGGGTTGGCGATTGCAGCTTCGGCAGCCTGCATCGCGCGTCCCTGGCCGGATGCTTCGCCGGTGCCCATCATCGCGCGGCCCATTTCGCGCATGACCGAGCGGACGTCGGCGAAATCGAGGTTGATGAGACCTTCCTTCACCATCAGATCGGTGATGCAGGCAACGCCCGAATAGAGAACCTGGTCGGCCATGGCGAAAGCGTCGGCGAAGGTCGTCTTATCGTTTGCGATACGGAAGAGGTTCTGGTTCGGAATGACGATCAGCGTATCGACTGACTTCTGCAGTTCCTCGATGCCGGATTCGGCAAGACGCATGCGGCGACCGCCTTCGAAGTGGAACGGCTTGGTGACGACGCCGACGGTCAGGATGCCCTTGTTGCGCGCGGCCTGCGCGACGACCGGGGCAGCACCCGTACCTGTGCCGCCGCCCATGCCGGCGGTGACGAAGCACATATGCGTGCCGTTGAGGTGATCGATGATCTCATCGATGCACTCTTCGGCGGCTGCGCGGCCGACTTCCGGCTGCGAACCGGCACCGAGACCCTCGGTGACGTTGGCGCCGAGCTGGATGATGCGTTCGGCCTTCGTCATGGTCAGCGCCTGGGCATCCGTATTGGCAACGACGAAGTCGACGCCCTGGAGACCGGCAGAG
This sequence comes from Rhizobium sp. USDA 4016, assembly GCF_056279705.1. Lineage (NCBI taxonomy): Bacteria > Pseudomonadati > Pseudomonadota > Alphaproteobacteria > Hyphomicrobiales > Rhizobiaceae > Rhizobium > Rhizobium sp. USDA 4016. The sequence continues at coordinate 1,355,649 of NZ_JBWCCY010000004.1, read as the reverse complement.
ATCATGTTGTTGACAGCATTGCCGCCGCCGCCGCCGACACCGAACACGGTGATACGCGGCTTCAGCTCAGTGATATCCGGCTTTTGCAGCTTGATAGTCATGGTACCTGTTCCTTCTCTTTATGGCCGCATCGCCACGCCGGCCAATTCACTCAATATCAGAAGCTTTCCTTCAGCCACTGGCCCATCCGGGCGATGCGGCTGTTATTACCCCCAAGCGACATGAGCAGACCGCTCTGTGACGCATGTGTTTCCATGTCCGCGACCTGCGGATAGATCATCAGTCCGACCGCCGTCGAAAACGCCGGTCCCTTGGCTGCCGTCGGCAGACCCGAGACGCCCATCGGACGGCCGATGCGGACGTTGCGCGCCAGGATGCGCCGCGCCACTTCCGCAAGACCGGTCAACTGGCTTGCGCCGCCCGTCAGCACGACGCGCTTTCCGACGATCGGGCTGAAGCCCGAGCGCTGGATCCGGTCGCGGATCAATTCCATCGTTTCCTCGATGCGTGCACCGACGATGCGCGAAACGAGCGCGCGCGGCACCTGCGTCGGCTGATCGCGCTCGTCTTCCCCGATCGGCGGGATCGAGATGAGCTCGCGCTCGTCGGAGGAGTTCGAGAATGCCGAAGCGTGAACCACTTTCAGGCGCTCCGCGTCTTCGATGCGGGTCGAAAGGCCGCGCGCCAGATCGGTCGTGACGTGAAGGCCCCCAAGACCGACGGCATCCGTATGGACCAGCTTGCCTTCGGCAAAGACCGAGATCGTCGTCGCGCCGCCGCCCATATCGATCGCGCAGCAGCCGAGCTCGACCTCGTCGTCGACGAGAGCCGCCAGCCCGGAGGCGTAAGGTGTCGCAACGATGCCCTCGACGGAGAGATGCGCGCGATTGACGCTGAGCTCGAGGTTCTTCAATGCGGCACGTTCGGCGGTCACGACATGCATGTCGACGCCAAGCACATCGCCATACATCGCCAGCGGGTCGCGGATACCGCGTTCGCCATCGAGCGAGAAGCCGGTTGCGAGAGAGTGCAGCACGGCGCGATCCTGGCGCAGCGACTGCTGGCAGGCGGCTGCAAGCACCTTCTTGAGATCGTTGAGTTCGACTTCCTGGCCGCCGAGATCAATCGTCGCCGTGTAGATGTCGCTGCCCAGACGGCCGGCCGTCAGATTGACAATCAGGCTTTCGACGGTAAGGCCCGCCATACGCTCGGCCGCATCGACGGCAAGTCGGATGACACCTTCGAGCGCATCGAGATCGGCGATGACGCCGGTCTTGATGCCGCGGGAGCGCTGGTGGCCGATGCCGATGATTTCGATGTCGTGCGTGCGGCCCGGAAGAATCTCGCTCTCTTCGCGGGGCGTCAGGCGGCCGATCATGCAAACGACCTTGGTCGATCCGATGTCGAGCACCGAAACGATATGCGACCGCTTCGACGACAGCGGCTTCAGGCGCGGCAATCCGAAATGGGACGAACCGAACAAGCTCATATATTCTGCCCCGCCTTCTTCAAATCCTTGGTCCGCTGATCGACAACGACCTGCCGGCGCGCCACCGCCTCCGGAGTCAGTTGGATCGCGGTCCTGTCCACCAGCCTGAGATCGACCGCTGCGATGTCGCGCGCCAGAAGATCCTGTTCCTTGTTGAATTTCGACAGCCTGGCGAGCGCCTGATCGACATCGTCGGACGGCAGCTTCACCACCACGCCGTTATCCATGTGCAGGTCCCAGCGGCGGCCGGAGACCCAGACGTAAGCCTTCACGCGCGACGTGATGTCCGGCCACTTCGAAAACTCGCCTTCGAGCGAAGCCGCAGCACTTTCTGCATCTCGGCCGACAACGAGCGGCAACGTCGAAAACTTGTTGTCGCGAAGCGGTGCAATGACGCTGCCATTCCTTTCGATCAGCGAAAGCTCCTGCCCGTGCTGCCAGATCGCATAGGCCTGGCGCTCCTTGAGCTTGACCTCGATCGTCTTCGGATAAATCTTCCTGACCTCGACGCTTTCGACCCACGGAAGCTTGACGATCTTCCGGCGCGCAGCATCGACATCGAGCGCCACCAGCGACGTCGTTCCGTCGAGACCAAGAAGTTCAAAGATTTCGATTTCGGAGGTTTCGGAATTGCCGGAAACCTTCACATCCTCGATGGCGAAACCGGCAGCCGTCGTCGCCGCCTGCGCGACTGTTTCCGTATGGCCGCCGAGCGACATGCCGTAGAGGCCGGTCGCCGCGAAGAATGCAAGGGCAGAAATCGTCCCGGTATGCGCAGGAATATGGATTCGGCCAGTTCCGAGACTGACGAGGAAGCGCACCGCACGGCGCAGCGGACGCGGGAGAACCATCCGCCCATCGCCCTCAGCAAGAGCGACGCTCGGTTGACGGCTTGGGCGCCCTATCCTTTTGACCGTCAACGAGAACAAGAGGCGTCCTCCACCATCCAACGCAAGAATTCACCAAAGGAATAACCGGCATGGCCGGCCATTTCGGGCACAAGGGAGGTTGGCGTCATGCCCGGCTGGGTATTCACTTCCAGCCAGATAACTTCACCATCTTCGGAGAACCGGTCGTCGTAACGGAAGTCGGACCGACTGACCCCACGACAACCAATTGCTTGATGCGCCCTTAACGCCAATGTTTGTATTTTTTGGTAAATATTCGGTGAAATTTTCGCCGGGATGACGTGTTTTGAGCCGCCCGCAGCATACTTGGCATCATAGTCATAGAAGTTGTGACCCTGCGGCACCACTTCGGTCACGCCGAGAGCCTTGTCGCCCATGACACCGCATGTCAGTTCGCGGCCATAGACATACCGCTCGACGATGACCTCTTCGCCATAGCGCCACTCCGGCGAACTGATGATCTGTGGCGGATGGGCCTGATCCTCCTGAACGATCACGACACCGAAACTGGAGCCCTCCCGGACAGGCTTCACGACATAGGGCGGCTTCATTGGATGCTCGGCCGGAAAGGCGAAGCGATTGATGACTTCCGATTGCGCCACAGGGACGCCGGCCGCCGCTGCAACCCCCTTGGCCTTGCCCTTGTCCATCGCAAGCGCAGAGGCAAGAACGCCGGAATGCGTGTAGGGAATTTCGAGATATTCGAGGATGCCCTGGATGGTGCCATCCTCGCCGAAGGGGCCATGCAGCGCATTGAAGGCGACATCGGGACGAAGCCCCGCCAGCTTCGCAGAAATATCGCGATCGACATCGATCCGCGTAACCTGGAAGCCCTCGCCCTCGAGAGCATCCGCGCAAGCCGTTCCCGAAGACAGGCTCACCGGCCGCTCCGAGGAAAATCCGCCCATCAGGACAGCGACATGCTTGCGACTCATACGAACCCCCAAAATAAACCTCAGCCTGATTTTCGAGGCTTGCACCAAGCTTGCCCGCGAATCCGCTTCGCCTCAGACATGGGAGGGATATGACAACATTATGGTTAATGAAGTGTTTACTTTTATTAACCGGGTGCCTTCCCGAAAGGTTTCCACCCCTCAGGAACCCCTCTCGGCCTGCATGTTTCCGACTCGAAATCAGCGCGTTGCGGCGACATGCTGAAGTTCGCTCACAGCATGAAAAAACCCGCACAGATGATCCATGCGGGTTCGCCCGGACAGGCAGCGAAGGCCGCCCTCAGTCGTCCTTGTCGAGCAGTTTCCAGACAAGCCCGCCAAGCGCACCGCCGGCGATCGGCGCCAGCCAGAAGAGCCAAAGCTGCTGCAGGGCCCAGCCGCCGACAAAGAGAGCCTGGCCTGTCGAGCGGGCGGGATTGACGGATGTGTTCGTCACCGGGATCGAGATCAGGTGGATCAGCGTCAGCGCCAGGCCGATCGCAAGCGGCGCAAAGCCAGCGGGTGCCCTGCCATGCGTGGAGCCCAAAATGACGATCAGGAAGACCAGCGTCAGAGCGACTTCGATGACCAATGCCGAAGTCAGCGAATAGCCGCCGGGAGAATGCTCCCCATAGCCGTTGGAGGCAAAGCCTCCCAATTCAAAGCCGGCCTTGCCGCTTGCAACGAGATAGAGGAGAGCGGCGGCCGCAATGGCACCGATCACCTGCACGACGATATAGGGAACGAGGCGTCCCACCGGGAATCGGCCGGCGACCGCAAGGCCGACGGAAACGGCCGGATTGAAATGGCCTCCCGAAACGCCGCCCACGGCGTAAGCCATCGTCAGCACGGTCAGGCCGAATGCCAGTGAAACACCGGCAAAGCCGATTCCAAGGTCCGGAAAGGCTGCAGCAAGAACGGCACTGCCGCATCCGCCAAAGACCAGCCAGAACGTCCCCAAAAACTCTGCGATAAGCCTTTTTTGCATATTTCTTCCTTCAATCTCAATCAGAGAGCGAAGAAGGAAGTCGCCTAAAACTGATTCTCGTCAATCCCCTCAATTTCAGGTAGCGTTGGCCACGCAGCTAATCATAATACGCGAGACGAAAATCATCGCGGTGCGGCGGCATCGGATTTCATCACTTTCTTGCCCATTCGGCGTTTGCGCGGAATTAAAATTGCGTTAAGAGCCTTCGACCCTTTCCAAGGGCGCTCTTTATAAATCCCGAATGGAATAAAAATGTCTGACGCGATATCTCCCGTATCGCCGACCTCCGCTTCATCGAACAGTGCGCAAGTCAATTCGCCGGCGCGCGTTCTGATCGCGAGCCTTGTCGGCACCACGATCGAATTCTTTGATTTTTATGTCTATGCGACGGCAGCCGTCCTGGTCTTCCCGACGCTGTTCTTCCCGAACAACGATCCGACCACCGCCCTTCTCGCTTCCTTTGCCACCTTCTCGATCGCCTTCTTCGCCCGTCCGCTCGGTGCCGTTGTCTTCGGTCATTTCGGCGACAGGATCGGTCGCAAGACGACGCTGGTCGCCGCCCTCCTCACCATGGGTATTTCTACGGTCGTTATCGGCCTGCTGCCCTCCTACGGATCGATCGGCGTCGTGGCGCCGCTGCTGCTCGCATTGTGCCGGTTCGGCCAGGGCTTCGGCCTCGGCGGCGAATGGGGTGGCGCTGTTCTCCTCGCAACCGAGAATGCGCCGGAAGGCAAGCGCAGCTGGTACGGCATGTTCCCGCAGCTCGGCGCACCCGTCGGCCTCTTTCTCTCCTCCGGCGTCTTCTGGCTGCTGCTGCAGGTCATCTCGCAGGACGCGCTTTTGAGCTGGGGCTGGCGCGTTCCATTCATCGCCTCGATCGTCCTGATCGTCATCGGCCTGTGGGTTCGTCTCTCGATCACTGAAACACCGGCCTTCCAGAAGGCAATTGACAAGCATGAGCGTGTTGCCGTGCCGGTTGCGGAACTGTTCCGCAAGCACAAGCGCAGCTTGTTCCTAGGCACCTTCGTGGCGCTCGCGACCTTCGTGCTCTTCTATATCGGCTCGGCCTATCTGCTGTCCTACAACGTCAAGGTTCTGAAAATTCCCTTCCTGGACGCGCTGGAAATCCAGATTGTCGGCTCGGTCGCCTTCGGCATCTTCATCCCCGCCGCCGGCAGGCTCGCTGAAAGATTCGGACGCCGCGAAGTGCTGATCCTTACCACCGTCGTGATCGGTATCTTCTCGTTCTTCCTGCCCGGCCTGATGACCGGCGGCGAAGGCAGCATCGTCGTCTTCGCGATTGTCGCCATGGCACTCATGGGCATGACATACGGCCTGATCGGTACCGCGCTGGCGGCCCCCTTCCCGACCGCAGTGCGCTACACCGGCTCGTCGATCACCTTCAATCTTGCCGGCATCTTCGGCGCCTCGCTGGCCCCCTATATCGCCACCTGGCTGCAGACGAACTACGGCATGCTTTATGTCGGCTACTATCTCGGCCTTGCTGCCGTGATCACGCTGATCTCAATCCTGGCATCGGGCCGCGACGAAGTCTGATCGAGACTGCCTCCAGGTCAATCAAAGGCCGCGGCGGTTTCCCGTCGCGGCCTTTTTCATTACTGGCAATCGACTGGCCGTTCTGGATAGATAAAAACGGCTATTCGCTGGTCACACCCTGGAACGGGCGCACCTCGCGGCCCGGCATGAAGACGCCGAGGCGCTTGATTTCCCATTCGAGCTTGACGCCGGAATTTTCGAAGACTTCACGGCGAACCTGCTCGCCGAGATATTCGAGATCGTAGCCCGTCGCCTGCCCCATATTGATCATGAAATTGCAATGAAGCGACGACATCTGCGCGCCGCCGATGACGAGACCCCGGCAGCCCGCTTCGTCGATCAGCTTCCAGGCCGAATGACCTTGGGGATTCTTGAAGGTCGAACCACCGGTCTTCTCGCGGATCGGCTGCACCGTCTCGCGGTGATTGCGCACCGCATCCATATCGGCGCGGATCTTCGCCCGGTCCTCCGGATAGCCCTCGAAAAGCACGGAGGTGAAGATGAGATCAGGTGAGGCCGTGGAATGACGGTAGGAATATCCCATGTCTGCATTCGACAGCACGAGCTTGTTGCCCTTGCGGTCGATGGCATTGACCTCGACCAAGCGATCGCGGGTCTCGCTGCCATTGGCGCCGGCGTTCATGCGCGCCGCACCGCCGATGCTGCCCGGGATGCCATAGAAGAAATGGAGGCCGCCGATGCCGTTGTCCATCGCCATCGCGGCCACATGCTTGTCCGGGCAGATGGCACCGGCGAGAATGCGGTTGTCGCCCGCAAGCTCGACCGAACCGAAGCCCTTGGCAGAAAGCCGCAAGACGACGCCCGGAATGCCGCCATCGCGCACGAGAATGTTCGAACCGACGCCCACGACCGTCAGCGGCACCTCTTCCGGCAGGATTTTCAGGAATGCGATAAGGTCCGCCTCGTCGTGCGGCTGGAACATCAGCTCGGCAAGACCGCCAGCATGGAACCAGGTGACACGGTCCATGGGGGCATCCGGCGTGATACGGCCCCGGATCTCCTTCACACCTTCTCCGAGAGACTCGAGAAGCTTTTCCCCATTCACCTGTTTCATGCAGACTTTCCCGAAAGACCTTCCAGTTGCTTGGGCAGCGAGACTGCCCAGTAAGTTATATTCCCAGCCCCTAAGAGAACCACAAAATCGCCGGGCTTTGCAATGTCCGCGACCATTTCAGGCAAAAGCTCCTGATGAGCGAGGAAGCGCGCGTCGCGATGGCCACCCGCTTTGATGCGGGAAACGAGTGCCTCGGAATCCACGCCTTCGATCGGATCTTCGCCCGCGGCATAGACCGGAGCAAGGAAAATGCTGTCGGCATCGTTGAAACAGGCGGCAAACTCTTCGAACAGGCTGGAAAGGCGCGTGTAGCGATGCGGCTGATGAACGGTGATGACGCGGCCCTTGCAGGCTTCGCGCGCGGCCTTCAGCACGGCCTTGATCTCGACCGGATGATGGCCGTAGTCATCAAAGATCTGCACGCCGTTCCATTCGCCGGTCAGCGTAAAGCGGCGCTTGACGCCGCCGAAGGAGGCGAGACCCTTTGCGATGTCGGCGCTCGAAATGCCGAGGCGGTTGGCAACCGCAATCGCTGCCGTTGCATTCGAAATGTTATGTCGGCCGGGCATCGGCATCACGAGATTGTCGAGCCTGATGACCTGTCCCGTGCGGCGGCGGCGGATTTCGACGTCGAAGATCGACCGTGCACCGTCGATGCGCACATTCATGAAGCGCACGTCGGCCTGCGGATTTTCACCATAGGTAATGACCTTACGGTCTTCGATGCGGCCGACGAGAGCCTGGACTTCCGGATGATCGAGGCACATGACGCCGAAGCCGTAGAAGGGCACGTTCTCGACGAACTGCCGGAAGGCGGCGCGCACGGCGTCGAAATTGCCGTAGTGGTCGAGATGTTCCGGATCGATGTTGGTCACCACCGCGACGTCAGCGGGCAGCTTCAGAAATGTGCCGTCCGACTCGTCGGCCTCGACCACCATCCACTCGCCCTCGCCCATGCGTGCATTCGTGCCGTAGGCATTGATGATGCCGCCGTTGATGACGGTCGGATCGAGCCCGCCTGCTTCGAGCAGCGTGGCGACGAGCGATGTCGTCGTCGTCTTTCCATGCGTGCCACCGATGGCGATTGCATTGCGGAAGCGCATCAGTTCGGCGAGCATTTCGGCGCGGCGCACGACCGGCAGCAGCTTCTCGCGCGCGGCGATAAGCTCCGGATTGTCCTTCTTGATGGCGGTCGAGACGACCACAACTTCAGCATCACCCAGGTTTTCCGCCTTGTGGCCGACGAAGACTTCGATGCCCTTGTCACGCAGGCGCTGCACGTTGGCGCTGTCGGCCTGGTCCGATCCCTGCACGCGGTGGCCGAGATTATGCAGCACCTCGGCGATACCGCTCATGCCGATCCCGCCGATCCCGATGAAATGGACGAGGCCGATCGCCTTCGGCATTTTCATGACTGTGTCCCCTTGAACTGTGCAATTGTGCGTCCGGCGGCAATAGCCTCAACCATGCCGGCAAGCAAGTTCGCAGCGTCCGGTTTCCCGGCCTGCTTTGCGGCTGCCGCCATCCGGGCGAGCTTTTGCGGGTCGTTCATCACATGAGTCAGGATCGAAGCGATCTTCTCCGGCGAGAGCTCCGATTGTGCGATGACCTTCGCGCCACCGGTCGCGGCAAGGGCTGCGGCGTTCGCCGCCTGATCGTGATCAAGTGCATGCGGATAAGGCACAAGCACGGCCGGACGGCCAATGACCGAAATTTCCGAAACGGTCGAGGCGCCCGAGCGGCAGATCACCAGATGCGCATTTGCAAGGCGCTCCGCCATATCGGTGAAGAACGGCGCGATATCCGCCCCCATCTCAAGCCTGGCCACACAGCCGCTCACCATTTCCATGTCTTCGGGGCGCACCTGCTGGGTAATGCGCAACCGCGCACGCAACTCGTCGTCAAGCAGGCTGATCGCCGTCGGCATCGCCTTGGAGAAATATTGCGCCCCCTGGCTGCCGCCGAAGACGACGAGATTGAAGGGCTCTCCGGCATGGGAAGGCTTGTATGGCACCTTCGCCGCTTCGATGATCGCCGGACGCACCGGATTGCCGGTGGTCACGGTCTTCTCGGAATAAGCGCCGCCATTCTCCGGCAGGAAACCGCCGGCGATCGCCTGCACGCGTTGCGCCAGCGCCTTGTTGGCGCGGCCCATCACGGCGTTCTGTTCGTGGATCATCGACGGCACGCCGAGGCGCGTGGCGGCAAGCAGCGGCGGCACGGTCGGATAGCCGCCGAAACCAACGACGACCGCAGGCTTCAGCCGCTGGATCAGTTTCTTGGCGGCACGCATTCCGGTCCACAGCGTCCACAGCGAACGCGCGACTGCGACCGGGTTCTTCGAGCCGATCGTCGCCGACGGCACGACGTGGATTTCATCCGCGGGGAATTTGCCGGCAAAGCGCTCGGCACGGCTGTCCGTCACGAGATGCACGGAATAACCGCGCGCCTTCAGCTCGTATGCCAAAGCCTCTGCTGGAAACACGTGGCCGCCGGTGCCCCCGGCGGCGAGCAGGATGATACCTTTGCTCATCGGTAGGTTCGCCTTTCAACCAGGCAGCCGCCCCTCATCCGCCTGGCGGCACCTTCTCCCCGTATTGACGGGGAGAAGAACGCATGCCGCAACTTCTTAGTACCCCTCACCGTCTCATGGGGCACGTCCCCTCTCCCGGCAAGCGGGCAGTGGGTTAGGGTGGGGGACAATTTAGACGGCACGGGCATATTTTACTCCGCCGGCATTCCGTGCGGCACGCGGAAGAGGCTCCGCTCCTGTGCACGTTTTTCCGGGCGATGGCGCGTCAGCGCGAGAATTAAACCGGCGGTCACGCAGATCGCGACCATGGACGAGCCGCCGTAGGAAATCAGCGGCAGCGTCATGCCTTTTGCCGGAAGCAGCTCGAGATTGACGCCGATATTGATGATCGACTGGATGCCCATCTGAAGCACGAGCCCCGCGACGGCAAACCGGTTGAAGTCGTTCTTCTCCTTATATGCGTGCGATAGCCCCCTCAAAACAAGGACCGTGAAGAGCAGAACGAGCGCGATGCAGAAGATGATGCCGAATTCCTCGGCGGCGACCGAGAAGATGAAGTCGGTATGCGCGTCCGGGATGATGCGCTTGACGATGCCCTCCCCCGGTCCTTTACCAAACCAGTCGCCGCGGATGATGGCCTCGCGCGCAGTGTCGATCTGGAACGTGTCGCCCTCGCCGGTCATGAATTTGTCTATTCGCCCCGCCACGTGCGGGAAGACGTAGTAGGCGCTGAGCAGCCCGCCAGCACCGCCGGCGCCGAGCAGGATGATCCATATCCAGGGCATGCCCGCCATGAAGAACATGCCACCCCACACGGCCGTCGTCAGGATCGTCTGGCCAAGGTCAGGTTGGGCGACGAGCAGAGCCGCGACCATCCCAAAGAGGATGATCGCAAAGAGGTTGCCCGGGATTTCCGGCTGACGCGCATGCTCTGCAAAGAGCCAAGCACAGACGACGACGAAGGCGGGCTTCATGAATTCCGACGGCTGGACCGAGATGCCGGCAAGCGTCACCCAGCGTCGGGAGCCTTTGACCTCGATGCCGAAGAAAAGTGCCAGGACCATCATGGCGAGCGAGATGACAAGCAGTAGGATGGCGGTCCGTCGCACCTGCCGCGGCGTCAGAAAGGAAAGCCCGATCATGACGGCGATCGAGGGGATCATGAAAGCCGCGTGGCGCTTCACAAAATGGAACGGCTCGAGCCCGATGCGCTCGGCAACCGCGGGCGAGGCCGCAAAGGAGAGCATGAAGCCGACGCCCATCAGGAAGATGAACATCGCCAGAAAAAAGCGGTCGATGGTCCAAAACCAATCGGCCAAAGGCCCACGTTCCGCACGGCTCACCATGTCATTTATCTCCTGTTGCCGAACCGACCAGCATAGTCACTCCGTCGAGCGCTGCCACATGGCTGACAAATGCATCGCCCCTGACTTCGAAGTTCTTGTACTGGTCGAAGCTTGCGCAAGCCGGGGATAACATCACCGCGGATGGACCAGTGTCATCTTTTTCCGCATCGGCCGCGGCATGGGTAACCGCGCGTTCCAGCGTCCCCGAAATCTCGTAGGGCACCGCCTCGCCGAGCGTCGCGGCAAATTCCGCCGCCGCTTCGCCGATCAGATAAGCCTTGGCGATGCGCGGGAAGAACGGTGCAAGCGTCGTGATGCCTCCCGCCTTCGGCAGACCACCGGCGATCCAGTAAATGCGATCGTAGCTGGAAAGCGCGGGCGCTGCGGCGTCTGCGTTAGTCGCCTTCGAATCGTTGACGAAGACGACGTTGCCGCGTGTCCCGACCGGCTGCATGCGATGTTTGAGGCCGGGGAAGGAGGCAAGCCCGGTGCGAATCTCTTCGGCCGAAACGCCGACGGCAAGGCAGGCGGCGACCGCCGCAGCGGCATTCTGCGCATTGTGGCCGCCGCGTAGCGTCTGGATGCCGTCGAGATCGGCAAGCGGCAGAGCCGCAGCCGAAGAAGCCTGTATGAGCTTCGTACCCTCGGCATAGATTCCATCGGCCAGCGGATGGCGGCGCGAAATGCGGACGACCTTCGTTCCTGCCCGCTCGACGCGATCAGCGATCATTTCGCAATGACTGTCATCGACGCCAACGATAGCGGTGCCGCTGCCGGCAACCAGGCGCTCCTTGATGCCGGCATAGTGCTGTATCGTGCCGTGACGATCGAGATGATCAGGCGTCAGGTTGAGCAGGATGCCAGCAGAGGGATCCAGCGTCGGCGCCAGATCAATCTGGTAGGAGGAGCACTCGACGACATAGTAGCGTCCGGCCTTCGGCGGATCGAGCGTCAGCACGGCCGTTCCGATGTTGCCGCCAAGCTGCGTGTCGCGGCCGCTGGATTTCAGGATATGGGCAATCAGCGCGGTCGTCGTCGACTTGCCGTTCGTGCCTGTGATGGCGATGAACGGGCAATCCGGCGCATGCGCCCGGCGCTCGCGCACGAAGAGTTCGACATCGCCAACGATATCGACACTGGCGGCGCGGGCGAGATCGACCGTCCAATGCGGTTTCGGATGCGTGAGCGGCACACCCGGAGACAGAACGAAGAGCGACTGAACGCTCCAATCGATGCTTCGCAGGTCCGCGGTATGGATTCCCTCGGCGGCCGCCTTGGTGACACTGTCCGGATTGTCGTCCCAGGCCGTGACATGGGCGCCGCCCAGAATGAGCGCGCGGGCCGTTGCAAATCCGGACCCGCCAAGCCCGAATAGGGCGACCTTCTTTCCTGCAAACGTCGTGACAGGAATCATGTCCGCCTCACCGCAGCTTGAGGGTCGAAAGGCCGAGCATCGCAAGGCCGACGGCGATGATCCAGAAGCGGATCACCACTTGGCTTTCGGTCCAGCCCTTCTTCTCGAAATGGTGATGGATCGGCGCCATCAAGAAGACGCGGCGCCCGGTCATTTTGAAGAAGCCGACCTGGATGATGACCGAGAGCGTTTCTGCAACGAAGAGACCGCCGATGATTGCCATGACGATCTCGTGCTTGGTCGCGACCGCAACGGTGCCGATCGTGCCGCCGAGCGCCAGCGAACCCGTATCGCCCATGAAGATTGCGGCGGGCGGCGCATTGAACCAGAGGAAGCCGAGGCCTGCACCGATGACTGCGCCGAGAACCACGGCAAGTTCGCCCGTGCCGGGCACGAAGTTGATCTGCAGGTAGTTCGCAAAGACCGCATTACCGGCAAGATAGGCGATGATACCGAAGGAGGCGGCGGCAATCATCACCGGAACGATCGCTAGACCATCGAGACCGTCCGTCAGGTTGACGGCGTTGCCCGCCGAAACGATGACGAAGCCACCGAAGGCCACGAACACGATGCCGAGATTGATCAGGAAATCCTTGAAGAAAGGGAATGCGACCGAGGAGCCGAAGGTCGAGCCTGCGGTACCGGAGGCAAGCGCGGTGCGCATCATGAAATAGACGGCGATGCCGGCAATCACGAACTCTATGCCGAGACGCGCCTTGCCCGAGAACCCCTTATCGCTCTGTTTCGTGACCTTGAGATAGTCGTCGTAAAAGCCGATCGCGCCGAAGCCGAGGGTAACGAGCAGCGTCGCGACAACATAGACGTTGGAAAGGTCGGCCCACAGAAGCGAGGCGCCGACGATGCCTGCGAGGATCATCAGCCCGCCCATGGTCGGCGTGCCGGCCTTCTTGAAGTGCGTCTGCGGCCCGTCGGCGCGGATCGGCTGGCCCTTTCCCTGGCGGATTCGGAGCGAGTTGATGATCATCGGCCCGAAGAGGAAGACGATCAGTGCGGACGTGAAGAGAGAGGCGCCTGTACGGAAGGTAATGTATCTGAACAAGTTCAGAAATTTCAGTTGGTCCGACAGTTCGACTAGCCAAATCAGCATTCGGGGCCCCTTGTTTACCCGGTCAAAGTTCGCGTTGCGTGTCTACAAATGGCGCAAACCTGTCAAGGATCGCAGCGACAATCTTGCCGAAGCCTATCCCCAAAGACGATTTCACCATCAACACGTCGCCAGGCGCGACCGAGTTCAATACATATTCCGTCAGTTCTTCCGTCTTCTCGCGGTATTCGATCTGCACGCTGTCGGGAAGCGATTCCTTCAGCGCCAGCATGTCCTTGCCCGCAAGCCAGACATGTTCGATGCCGGCCGCAAGCAGCGGCCCGGATAGGTCGGAATGAACCTTTTGCGCGTATTCGCCCATTTCCAGCATGTCGCCGAGCACGGCGATGCGGCGCCCGCGGCCTGCCGGACCGGCTGTGGCAAGCAGCGCGATCGCCGCGCGCATCGAGGCGGGGTTGGCGTTGTAGCTTTCGTCGATCAGCGTGAAGCTGCCGTTTCCGATCGACAACTTGTGGCGGCGACCCCTGCCCTTTTCGGGCTGCAGGGTGGCCAGCGCTGCGATCGCCTTGTCGAGGTCCGCGTTAACGAGCGTGACGATGCCGAGAGCGGCCAGCGCATTTTCCGCAATATGCCGTCCGGGCGCGCCGATCGCCACTTCGAACGTGTCGCCGTCGATCGTCAGCCAGAGCGCCGAGCTTTCGTCCGAACCGTTGAATTCCGCAAGGCGGAACTCGGCCTTCGCGTGCTGGCCGAAGGAATGGATATTCTCGATGCCGAGCGACTGCGCCGTCCGTTCGAGGAAATTGTATTGGTCGCTGTCGCGGTTGAGCACGACATGCCCGCCGTGCACCAAGCCTTCGAAAACCTCCGCCTTCGCCGCGGCGATTTCCTTGATGCTCTTGAAATTGCCGAGATGCGCGGGAGCGATCGTCGTGACGACGGCGACATGCGGCCGGATCATCTTCACCAGCGGCCGGATTTCGCCCGGGTGGTTCATGCCGACTTCAAAGACGCCGAAGTGCGTGTCGAGCGGCATGCGTGCCAGTGTCAAGGGCACGCCCCAATGGTTGTTGAAGGAGGCGACGGAGGCGTGCACCTTTCCGGACGGCGAAAGCACGTGGCGAAGCATCTCCTTGGTCGTCGTCTTCCCGACAGAGCCCGTCACCGCAATGATCTGAGCCCGCGAACGCTGACGCGACGCGACGGCAAGCCGACCGAGGGCTGCGAGCACATCGTCGACGACGATCATCGGAACAGTCAATCGGCCAAGCCCCGGAAGGCGGGCTTCGCTGACGACGAGAAGTGCAGCACCGTTCGCCATCGCCATCGAGGCGAAGTCATGGCCGTCGACCCGGTCGCCCTTGATGGCGAAGAAGGCTTCGCCGGTACCGATCGAGCGGCTGTCTATGGAAATGCCGGTGATGCCTTCAGGAAGCGTGCCGAACGGACGGCCCGCCATGGCGGCAATCATGTCATCGGTGGTCCAAAGCCAGTTCACGATTTCAGCTCCTCCAAAGCTTCGCGCACTTCGGCGTGGTCCGAGAACGGCAGCGTCACACTCCCGATGGTCTGCCCTTCTTCATGCCCCTTGCCTGCAACGATGAGTGTGTCGCCGGATTTCAGCATGCCGACGGCCTCGTAGATCGCCTCCGAACGGTCTCCGATCTCGGTGGCGCATGGCGCCGCAGCCATGATCTCGGCTCGGATCGAGGCCGGCTCCTCGGAACGCGGATTGTCGTCCGTGACGATCACCACATCGGCCAGGCGGCAGGCGATCTCACCCATGATCGGACGCTTGCCCCGGTCGCGGTCGCCGCCGCAGCCGAAGACAAGGATCACGCGCCCGGTCGTGAAGGGACGCACGGAATTCAGTACATTTTCCAGCGCATCCGGCTTGTGGGCGTAATCGACATAAGCAAGCGCGCCATCCTTCGTATGGCCGACGAGTTCGAGACGCCCCGAGGCGCCCTGCAGCTTTTCAAGCGCGGCCATCGCGATCTTGGCTGAAACGCCGGTGGACATGGCAAGCGCCGCGGCAACCAGCCCATTGGCGACCTGAAAATCGCCGGCGAGCGGAATATCGACCTCGAAAATCTCGTCACCGCAATGAACTTCGGCGATCTGCTTGTGACGGAAGTGCTCGACCCGCTTCAGCGCCAGATAGTCCCCTTTGCGGCCGACGGTGCGGACATCGTGGCCAGCATCCTTCGCCGCTTTGATCGCCTGCTCGGACCAGGCATCGTCGGCGAAGATGACGGCAGGCGAACCCTTCGGCAGCAACGTATCGAAAAGCCGCATCTTGGCGGCCATGTAGCTTTCGACGGTCGGATGATAATCCATGTGATCGCGGCCGAGATTGGTGAAGGCGGCAGCCGAAAGCTTCACGCCATCCAGACGGCACTGATCGAGACCGTGGCTCGATGCCTCCATCGAAGCGTGCGTCACGCCCTCGTCAGCGAGATCGGCCAGCAGCTTGTGCAGCGAAACCGGATCGGGCGTCGTCAGCGAGCCGTATTCGTTGCGCATCGGCGAAACGACGCCGGTCGTGCCGATCATGGCCGCCGGATGTCCGGCATAGGCCCAGATCTGGCGCGTGAAGGAAGCGACGGAGGTTTTGCCCGCCGTGCCGGTTACGGCAACCATCGTCTGAGGCTGCCTGCCATAGAAATGCGATGCGGCGACGGAGAGAAAACGGCGCGGTTCCTTGACCGCCAGGACAGGAATGGGAGCCTCGACGGCTTGAGCCGACACGGCAAGGGTCGCGCCATGTTTGGCGGCATCGGCGATATAGACCGCGCCGTCCGCCTTCGAGCCGGCCACCGCAATGAACGCCATTCCGGCTTCGATCTTGCGGCTATCGGCTGAAAGCCCGGAAATCTCCAGCCCGCCTACCGGCCCTTCGAGTTGCTCCTTGATTTCCGGAAACGCGCTTCCGGCTATGTCCCGCAGTTTCATCGAATGTCTTTTCTCTCTCACGCCGCCCACCCCACGCGAATCGGCGCTGGTATTCATTCACACTCAATAAGACACCAGCAAGGCCGATCCGTCTTGGCCAAATTGCGGTTCGATACCGAGGATGGGTGCGGCACGCCGGATGATGTTCTTGACCATTGGCGCAGCCGTGTAGGCAGCGATGTTCTGGCCCTTTTCGCCGTTATGTGGCTCGTCGCAGAAGGTCAGCACGACATATTGCGGATTATCGATCGGGAACGCCGCGATGAAAGCGTTGAAATTCAAATCATTCGCGTAGCGGCCGTTGACGACCTTGTCGGCCGTGCCCGTCTTGCCGCCAACGTTGAAGCCTGGCACGTCGGCGTTGCGTCCCGAACCTTTGAGGCCGTTCAGCTTGAACAGGTAGCGGATTTCGTCGCTGGTGCTCTTCTTGACGACGACCTCGGCCGTCTCGTCTGCCTGGTCACGGGTGCGCGGCAGGAAGGTCGGCTCGATGAGCTTGCCGCCGTTGACGAGGGCTGCGCCGGCAACGGCCGTCTGCAGCGGTGTCGTCGAGACGCCATGGCCGAAAGAGATCGTGATCGAGTTGATCTTCTTCCAGATCTTCGGCTGGCTCGGCATCTTCACTTCCGGCAGTTCCGTCCGCATCTTGGTCAGCAGCCCAAAGCGCGTCAGATAGTCCTTCTGCAGGTCCATGCCGACGATATCGATCATCTTCGCCGTGCCGATGTTCGACGAATATTCAAAGATTTCCGGCACGGTCAGCCAGCGGCGCTGACCGTGGAAATCGTTGATCGTAAAGCCGCCGATGCGGATCGGGCGGCTCGCATCGAAGCTGTCGTTAATGCTGACCTTGCCGCTGTCGAGCGCCATGGCCGTGCTGAAGGTCTTGAAGGTCGAGCCCATTTCGAACGTGCCGTTCGACATGCGGTTCAGCCAGCCTTCCTTGGCGCCCTCTTCCGGATTATTGGGGTCGAAGTCCGGCGCTGAGGCCATGCCGAGCACTTCGCCGGTATGAATATTAAGGACGACCGCGCCCGCGCCCTTGGCTTCGTAGTTGGTGACCGCGTTTATCACGACGTCGCGCACGATGTTCTGAACGCGCAGGTCGATCGAGAGCTTGACCGGCTCGAGCGGCTGATCGCTGGTCATTCCTACCGATGCCAGGTCGGCAAGGCCCTGGTCGTCGATGTATTTTTCCATGCCCGCGACGCCGCGGTTGTCGATGTTGACGTAACCGAGAATATGCGAGGCCGTCGGACCACCCGGGTAGAAGCGACGCTTTTCCGGACGGAAACCGATACCGGGTATGCCGAGCGCCAGAATCTGGCTCTGCTGCTTCGGGGTCAGCTGGCGGCGAAGCCACGCGAAATGCGAACTCTTGACCGAGAGCTTCTTGTAAGTGCCCTTCACGTCGAGATCGGGCAGGACAGTCGCAAGCTTCTCGATTGCCTCATCGGCATCGACGATCTTGTTCGGTTCGGCAAAAAGGGAAACCGTGCGGATGTCGGTCGCCAGCACTTCGCCGTTGCGATCGAGGATGTCGGGCCGCGACGCCATCAGGCGGTCCGGTGGCAGGATGCTGGAAACGACTTCCGGATCCTTCATCCCATATTCGACCAGGCGGCCGCCGATGACGCCGTAAAGCGCGGTGAACCCGATGATCAGCAGGCCGACGCGGCTTTTGGCCTGACCGGACTTCTTCTTGCGCGAGCCTTCAAGCGGCAAGCTGCCCGACGGGCCACCGAAGCGGTTATAGACGCCGGAGGAGAAATGCGCCTGGCTTTTCAGGACCATGATGCGAGAGAGAAACGACATGGCTACTCCACAGATCCCGTTGACATCAGATCCTCTTCTTCCGCCCGCGGTGCCGGAGTGGGAACCGGCTGCGCCTTGGCAGCACCGGCCGTACCTGCGCTTGCACCAGGCTTCTGGCCGTTCTTCGCCTCGGTGATTTCCGGAACCGGAACCTGTGATTTCAACATCGGCAATTCGCGCATATGGACGAGCGCGGTGGAGTCCGTCGGCTGCAACTTCAGTTCGCCATTATAGGTGTTCACCAGCCGCTCCAGCCGGTTCGGCTGCGATTGCAGCGCCCAGTCGGCCTTGAGCAGATCGATCGTATCCTTTTCGAGCTTGATCTCGGCTTCGAGGCGATGAACCTCTTCGAGCTTCAATTCTGCGCGGTGCTTGATTGTATAGGTCACGGTGGCCGCTGCCGTCATGACGCCGATGAGCACAAAGTCGAACGTTCTCAGCATATCAACCCCCAAGCTTTCCGAGGCTGGCAAGACTGGGCAATCCGAAGATCGACATATCCCCAGCTTCGGCCGGCGCCTTGGTACGCGTGCCGGCCCGCAGCTTGGCCGAACGCGCCCGCGGATTGGCCTCGGCTTCAGCCTTACCTGCAGCAATCATGGATTTACCGATTGGTTCGAAGGTCGCCGCGCGCTCATGGGCGATCGGCAGATGGCGCGAGCCTGAAGCTTTGCCCGCGCGGTCGGAGAAGAATTTCTTGACGATCCGGTCTTCCAGCGAATGGAAGGTGACGACCACGAGACGGCCGCCGGGCTTCAAGACGCGCTCGGCGGCAAAGAGCGCCTGCCCGAGCTCGCCAAGCTCGTCATTGACGAAGATGCGAAGCGCCTGGAAAACGCGGGTCGCCGGATGAATCTTGTCCTTCATCTTGCGCGGCGTCACCACCTCGATGAGCCCGGCGAGATCGCGCGTCGTTTCGAACGGCTTTTCGGCCCGGCGCTTCTCGATGGCATGTGCGATACGCGGCGCCTGATCTTCTTCACCGAGGAAATGGAAGATGCGGATGAGTTCGGCGACCTTTGCGCGATTGACGACGTCGGCGGCAGAAACGCCGGAAGCAGACATGCGCATGTCGAGCGGGCCGCTCTTCTGGAAGGAGAAACCGCGCTCGGCCTCATCGATCTGCATCGAGGAAACACCGATGTCGAGCACGACGCCGTCGAGTCCACTCTCAGGCGCATGATCGGCCAGGCTGGAAAACTGCGAATGCGTGAGCTTCAGGCGGCCGCCATAGGCTGCAACCATGTCCTGGCCGGCCGCAATTGCCGTCGGATCCCGATCCAGCGCGATCACATCGGCGCCAGCTTCGAGAATGGCCGATGTGTAGCCGCCGGCACCAAAGGTTCCATCGAGAATGATTTTGCCGGAAGCCGGCTGAAGTGCTGAAAGCACTTCAGCAAGAAGAACCGGAATGTGGCGAACCGGTCCGCCACCGGCATCAGTTGAACCTCCGCCAGGATTCGCCGCCATTCCGTACCCTCGTTCTATCCGGAGCGCCTGCCCGCCAGCCTGCGCTCCCCTCGTGCCTGTATCTGGGCCGCCTGGAATGCCTGCGGCTGCCACAGCTGAAAATGGTCCGCCCGACCGACGAAGGCCACCTCGTCCGAGATGCCGGTAAAGTCGCGGATGAAGTCCGTGACCATCAGCCGCCCCTCGGCGTCGAGCTTCATGAAGACCCCGCCCCCATGGATAAGAAGCGACATCTCGTTCGCATCCGGCGAAAACGGATCCTCCGCAGCGATCTGCCGCTCGAACCTTTCGAGAAGATCCGGGCCGCCGACGCTGATCGCCGGAAACACAAAGTCCTGAAAGCAATAGAGCTCCTGGACGTTGCGCTGCGCCAGAACGGAGCGAAAGGCCGCGGGCACGGAAACCCTGCCCTTGGAATCGATCCGGTTGGTCGCATTCGAAAGGAAGCGGCTCATGACACGAAACATCCGTTCCCGAAAGAGCCCGAGCAGAATTCAGATGCCCGGAACCCTCAAATTCAGACACAGCTTCACCAGCCGGATGAACGAAAATCCATCCGGCGCCTCCGGAAAGGAAGACGCCTTGGCTTTGCGATTGACGGGCGTTTGATTGCCCTCGTGCAGTGCATTTATGGGATATCATGGGACCATATGGGCGTCAATGGGAAACGCCCGTCTCGCGATGAGCGCAGTATCGAAAATTTATAAGCTGTTAAGTTTAACAAAGGGTTAGGATCGACATTTCCGCTGTCCCAGAAAGCATCGATGAGAAAAAGACGTCCGCACGACGGCACATGCGCGATCACGCGCAAAAATCGCGAACAATCAGAGGATTACGGATCGGCGCCCGAAATCCGACGCCACAGAAGTTAATCGCCAGTTGGCCTGTAAGCCGGGTTCTGTATGGCTCCGGCCGAAGCCGGAACGTGGCAGCCATTCCTCTGGGACAGCGTTTGCACGCTGCCTCACGCAACCCACCCGGATGACTGACCCGGAAACCGGCCGGCGGGCTTTCGCCCGCCACGTCATCCCTATTCGGTCTTGCTCCCGGTGGGGTTTACCGTGCCGTCGCCGTTGCCGGAGACGCGGTGGGCTCTTACCCCACCCTTTCACCCTTACCTGCGCAAGCGCAGGCGGTTTGCTTTCTGTGGCACTTTCCCTGAGGTCGCCCTCGCCGGACGTTATCCGGCACCGTATTTCCGTGGAGCCCGGACTTTCCTCACCTTACCGCCTTTCGACATTGGTAAAGCGCGGCTGCCCGGCCAACTGGCACGGCTCAAATAGCCGAGAGTGCCGCCAATTGCCACTGGAAATATACGGATGACATTACCGGAAAGAAGGTTTGAAATCGGTAGCGTAGCCCTGATCCCCGATTTCACCCTTAAACAACAGCTCAGCCCCAAGACGGCCAATCTCGTCGGAACTCTTCGCCGAAGTGCCGGAGCAGCCGGTCAGCACCGCAAACAGTGGAGACGAAGTATAGCCGATCATCGGATAACGGCTCTTCGTATGCGAGACGGCGCAGGCCGCCGTCGAAACGGAAAGCGGCCGCAGATCCGGAACAAGACGGCGGACAATCGCCATGAGATGGTCGCGCACCGCCGGCCGGCCGTCGGTCCGGAACCAGGCACGCAAATCCTTCTCGGTCTTAAGTAGGTAGTCATCGGGATCGCCGCCGATCTTCAGATAGAATTTCAGGTCAGGATAGCGGATCGGAGGCAGCAGATAGATGTCGGTCTCCGGCGCCTCGACGATCAAGGACGGCATGGCGGCAAACTCTGCGGCCTGCGCCTCGTTCACCTCGAACAGTGCGACCGTGCGCCCATGAACCGACATATCAACCGATTGCGGCAACAGATTCTCGCCAATGGAAAAACCGCCTGCCGCAAGCAGCACTTTTTCCGCCGAGTAGACCTTGCCGCCCGAGGTCTCGACAACAGCAACCCCGCCCGCCTCGCGGATCGCCGTCACAGCGTCGCGAACGACTGTTGCACCCGCCTTTTCCGCAATGATCGACTGCGCCTCCACCAGTTTGCGCGGACTGATATGGCCGGCGCCCTTTACCTGGAATACGCTCTCGCAGCCGTCCGGCAGGGCAAAGAATGGAAACGCTGCTTTGAGGCTCGCCTCGTCGAGCAGCTTCGTTTCGACACCAAGCGATGCAGCGGCTTTGGTCGCGTTGACGATATAGTCGCTCTGGGCCGGCGCCACGAAGGCGCAACCCGCTTCGGTGTAGAATGTGATGCCGCTCTCTGCTTCGATCTCAGCATATCGGGCGATGGAACGATTGGCGAGCAGCGCCCAGTCGCGATCCGGATCGACGGTCCGGGTGATGCGGCCCTCGTCGTAATGGCTGGCGAAAACACCCTGATGCGCCTTGCGATTTTCCGGTTCGTCTGGACCGATCACGGCAACGCCGTCCGTCTGTCTCGCCAGATGCTTCGCCGCCGCCGCGCCCATCATGCCGCGGCCGACGACGATATATTTGAAATCAGCCGCCATATCTCACCTCGCTATGAGGTCCAGATAGCACGGCGGCCGACGCGATTCATATTCTTAAATCGAGGTTTGCGCTGCGCTTGACATAAGAGTCAGCACTTTGCCGCAATAGGCCTTTGAGATCGGGTTCATCTTCCGTGCGCCGTGGCCGGCATTGTATTTGAGGATGGTGTTGCAGGTCTGCCCGCCGCCGAGCTCGTGGGCAGCCGCTAGATATTTCATCCCATATTTGATGTTCGTTTCCGGATCGAAGAGGCCCTTCTTCGTTCCCGAATAACCCATCATGCGCGCCGTTGCCGGCTTGATCTGCATGAGGCCGATCTCGCCTGCGCTGCCGCGTGCCTTCGGGTTGAAATTGCTCTCGACACGGACGACGGCGTGGGCAAGCTCGACAGGCACGTCATATTGCTCGGCGTATTTGGCAATTAGAACGGAATACTTATTGGCCGTGAAATCGGGCATTGCATAACCGCTTTGGCGGTCGACGGTCTTGAAAAGGACCGTCTGGGTTTTCTCGTTGCCGTCATTGTTTTTATTACCTGCATCGCCAGCAACAGCGCAGCCGTACCCTGCCAGCAGCAGACTTGCGCATGCCGCTGCACCAATAATCAAATGTCTCATGTAGTCTAGTTACTCCGACCCAAAGAATTACTGGACTGCGCGCCTCGCCGTCTTCCGGTTCCACGTGCCAAGGACTGGCAACGTTCCGCAGCAATTCTTATCGTTTCATTTTGACTCCCGCAGCTACACACAAAAACAGCCGCGAGCGCCGTTCAGCGACCGGGGTTAGACCATCGCAATGAGGAGATAATAGGGAAATGATGTGGCAGTGCAGCATTCAAGGTCGTTTGCGCAAAAACGTTGCTTGAGCGTCACACAGACGTCATGAATAACGCGGCAGCGCAGAGAGCAGCCGGTGCAGCGTGTCGATCGTCGAAAAGTCGGCAATGCCGTCGACGCGCTCCTGGCGGAAATGACGCTGGAAGGCCTCCACGTCACCCGCCGTCCTCTCGGAGAATTCACCTGTGATTTCCGTGGCATAACCGTAAAGCGAGAGCATCGACTGCAGGGCTTCGACCGGTTGGCCGCAGTCGCCCCGCTGGAAGAAGCGCCCGCCGGTGATCGGCGCCGGTTCGACCCAGTGTCCTACCCCTGCGTGATGCAGTTCCGCCCACGGAAATTTCTCGCCCGGATCGACCTTGCGAATGGGTGCAACGTCCGAGTGCGCAAGCACCCTTTCCGGTGCGATCGACCAACGTTTGCCGCAATCACGACACAATTCAATCACCGCCGCAATCTGCTCTTTAGGGAAGTCCGGCAGGCCGCCCGGATGCCCGGCATTGGCGATTTCGATGCCGATGGATCGGGAATTGATATCCCCCTCGCCGTGCCAGCTGCCCTTGCCGGCATGCCACGCCCGACGCGCCTCCGCAACGAGCTGAACGACATCGCCGTTCTCGTGGACGAAATAGTGGCAGGAGACCTGGCTCTCCTCGCGACAGAGCCAATCGAGCGCCGAGCCCGGCGTCGGCATGCCCGTGTAATGAAGGATGATCATATCCGGTTTGCGCCCGTCCGCACGCTCGCCATGGTTCGGCGACGGCTGCACGCAAGCCTTGCGATAGTCGGCCTCGAACGAGGTCATGCGGCGCGGCGTTCCTTCTCGATCGTCGCATAGGCATCGTTGAGGGCAGCCATGCGCTCGTTGGCGATCGCGTGGAACTCCCTGGGCACGCCGCGCGAAATCAGCCGGTCGGGATGGTTCTCGCTGACAAGGCCGTGATAGCGGCGGCGGATCGTCGGGAAATCGTCGGAAGGCGAAACGCCGAGGACCTTGTAAGGGTCCCGGCCGATCGAAACATGGCGCGCCGCGATCTGCTCGAAACGTTCTTCGCTCATCTCGAAGATCTGGCCGATATGACGGAGGAAATTCATCTCCTTCTCATGGACCGCCCCGTCCGCCTTGGCGATGTGGAAGAGGCCGTCGAGCACGTCTTCCAGAACAGCGCAATTGGAGGCGCAGCTGACGCACAGTGAAGAAAGCTTCGCAGCATAGGCCTCGTAACCCGCGACATCCTGGCGCGCGAGATTGTAGAGGCGGGCAACGTTCTTCGCCTGGTCCTGCGGAAAGAAGAAAATGTCGCGGAAAGCCCGGACTTCCTTCTCGCTGACGATCCCGTCGGCCTTCGCCATCTTGGCGGAAAGCGCGATGATGGCAACGGAGAACGCGACCTTGCGACGGGTCTCGGGATCACCCTCGAAAACCGTGCGGATCGCCTCGACGATCGCCGAGAGCAGGTTACCCGCAGCGTTGCCAACAGCATTCAACAGTTTTTCCCAGAAGGACATCGAAGTTTCTCGCATCGCAATATGAAAATACCTTGATCAAATAATCATAGCCATTGCAAGGCGGCGATTGGTCGTAGGATTGAAAACACTTTTCACAATTCGGTAATTGTCGCGCCTCTTATCAGGCGAGATACAGCATTCGCATGCGCACCTTTATGCGCCTTTCGGACAGGCTTCATTGCCTGATCGAGATTTTCCACAGCGCGTCTCAGAAAGCAAATCGGGGCTTGAAACGATTAGATGCGTCCTTCTTGCCACCTTTCTTGCCTTGCCCGCCGGAGCCGCGCATTTTTCGTAAATTCTTTGCTTTACAGGCCTCTTTCCCTGCCGCATCCATGCGTTAGGTAAGCTGCATGCGACTACCCGCACGAAGCACTCAAGGAGGGAAAATGGCCAAACAGAAAGTAGCAATGCTGACCGCCGGAGGCCTGGCTCCCTGTCTTTCCTCTGCCGTCGGCGGCCTCATCGAGCGCTACAGCGACGTCGCGCCGGATGCCGAGCTCATTGCCTATAAATCCGGGTATCAGGGCGTGCTGCTTGGCGACAGAATCCAGATCAGCAAGGATATGCGCCAAAAGGCGCCGCTTCTCCACCGCTTCGGCGGCTCGCCGATCGGCAACAGCCGCGTCAAGCTCACCAATGCCGCCGATTGCGTCAAGCGCGGCTTAGTCAAGGAAGGTGAGAACCCGCTTCGCGTCGCCGCCGAACGCCTTGCCGATGACGGCGTCACCATCCTTCACACCATCGGCGGCGACGATACCAACACGACTGCTGCCGATCTCGCAGCCTATCTCGCTGCCAATAATTACGACCTTACCGTCGTCGGCCTGCCGAAGACGGTCGACAACGACGTCGTGCCGATCCGCCAGTCTCTGGGCGCCTGGACGGCGGCTGAAGTCGGTGCGCATTTCTTCGACAATGTGAGCAACGAGCAGAGTGCGGCGCCGCGCACGCTCGTGATCCACGAGGTCATGGGCCGCCACTGCGGCTGGCTGACGGCGGCGACCGCCCGGGCCTATCTCAGCCGTACGAAGAACTACGAATATGTCGACGGGATGATGATGAATGCGGGCCTGAAAAGCATCAATGCCGTCTATCTGCCGGAAATGGCTTTTGATCTGCAGGCCGAAGCCGAACGCCTCAAGGAGATCATGGACAAGACCGGCCATGCAACCGTCTTCGTCTCTGAAGGCGCCTGCCTCGATGCCATCGTCGCGGAGCGCGAGGACGCCGGCGAGACCATCAAGCGCGATGCCTTCGGCCATGTTAAGATCGACACGATCAATGTCGGCGGCTGGTTCCAGAAACAGTTCGCCAACCTCGTCAATGCCGAGCGTTCGCTGGTCCAGAAATCCGGCTATTTCGCCCGCTCCGCGCCCGCCAATGCCGACGACCTCCGCCTCATCCACAGCATGGTTGACCTGGCTGTCGAAAGCGCCCTCAACAAGGTCTCCGGCGTCACTGGCCATGACGAAGGACAGGACGGCAAATTGCGCACCATCGAGTTCCCCCGCATCAAGGGCGGCAAGGCCTTCGATCTTTCGACCAGATGGTTCGCCGAAGTGATGGATACGATCGGACAAAAATACCAGGAAGCATGATTGACGCAGGGCTAATATGGTGTCTTTGCTTGTTTCCTAGGGATTAGGAGGAGATTCCATGTCGCTTGAAGCCTGGCTCGCTTTCGCCGCCGCATCCGCCATCATGCTTGCCATTCCGGGGCCGACCATCCTGCTCGTCGTGTCCTATGCGCTTGGCCATGGACGAAGGACGGCGCTGGCGACGGTGAGCGGCGTGGCGCTCGGCGATTTCACGGCGATGACGGCTTCCCTCTTCGGCCTCGGTGCGGTTCTGGCGGCATCGGCAATGCTCTTCACGGTGTTGAAGTGGATTGGCGGCGCCTACCTCATCTGGCTAGGCATCAAGCTTTGGCGCGCGCCGCTCATCACCGAACCGGTGGCCGACAACGACAACCTGCCGGAAGAGAAGTCGCTGAAGATCTTCCTGCACGCCTATATCGTGACGGCGCTCAATCCGAAGAGCATCGTCTTTTTCGTCGCCTTCGTTCCGCAATTCCTCAACCCCGCAAAGCCCTTCTTCGAACAGATGGTCATCATGGAGCTGACCTTCCTCGTTCTCGCCGCGATCAATGCTTCGACTTACGCACTTCTAGCGAATGCCGCACGCGGCCTCATCCGCAAGGCCAGCGTACAGCGCGCCGTCAATCGCACCGGCGGGACGTTATTGATCGCTGCAGGCGCCGTGACGGCCGGTTATCGCCGGATCGCCGCCTGACGATTTTCGCCGGGTTGCGGCGCAACAGCGAATAGGTTAATGGCAAATCAGGGTTCAGGGTCTCGATAAATTTTAAATGCTGCCAGGGCGGCGCGATTCACGAAAGTGACAGAATGGTAGCGAACGGATTTTCCGGCCTGAAACGCGGCCTTGTCGTGACGACAATGCTCTGCGGTATAGCCGGATGCTCGACGGTCGAGTACACGTCCCAGGCGGAATTGACCGCTGTGCAGAGCGTCGTTCCAACCCCGAAGCCTGGCGAAGATGCGATGATGATGGCCGCCGTACCGGCCGCCGACGGCACCAGCCATCCCGAAACCGCATTCGCAGCTTCCAACCCGCAGGCGACACCCGCTTTGACCGCCGCCGCAACGGCAATGCCGGCGACGGCAACGTCCGCCGATCCTGCCATGCAGCAGGCGATGACCGCGAGTGGCACACAGATTCCACTGACACCGGAAATGACCGCGATCCAATCGGTCGTGCCGACCCCCCGTCCAGGCACTCCGGCATCGCCATCGAACCAGCTTGCCTTCGCAGCGACAGCGCCGCAGAGCGGCGCCCTGGCTGCCATTGCCTCCGTCGGGCCCACGCGGCGTTCGATGTCGGATTTCACCTTCGACGAGTCCGGTCCAATGGACCCGCCGGCCGCGCCGCCGATGTTCAGCGACAGCGACATTGATACGGCGCCGACCGCGGAAAAGAGCTTTATCAGCAAGCTGATCAGCAAATATTCGAAACTTTACCAAGTCCCTGAAACATTGATCCACCGCGTCGTGCACCGCGAAAGCCGTTACAATCCAAAGGCTTACAACAAGCGCGGTTATTTCGGCTTGATGCAGATCAAATACAATACGGCCAAATCGATGGGCTATGACGGCGCGCCGACCGGCCTTCTCGACGCCGAAACCAACATCAAATATGCCGCGAAATATCTGCGCGGCGCATGGCTCGTTTCCGACAACAAGGAAGAAGATGCCGTGAGGCTTTATGCGCGCGGCTATTATTACGATGCCAAGCGCAAAGGCATGACGAGTATTGCCCAGGGCAACTACTAAGCTTTCGCCTTCACATACGCTCAACTGGCAGGCAGCGCGGCCAGCAGCTCTTTCAGCATAAGCTGCGGCTTGTAGCCGAGGCGGCCTGGCGTCAAGCCCATGCGGACGAAAACCAGATCGGCGGACGGCACGATCGCCATGCTTTGCCCGTCATGTCCTTCCAGCCAGAAGGTATCTTCCGGCAGCCCCGCTTCGGCGCTCGTATCTCCGCCGGGTGCTACGAGCCATGCCTGAGCTTGCGTATATTTACCGCCCGACGATTGCGTCGGCGTTCGCATCGCCCTGGCAAACCCCTCCGGCAACAGCCGCTGACCGTTCCAGACGCCGTCCTGAAGCAGGAATTGCCCGAAACGCGCCCAATCGCGCGCCGTCGCGTAGAGATAGGAACTGCCTGCAAAGGTGCCACGGGCATCGACCTCCAGCACCGCGCTCGACATGCCGAGCGGCTTGAAAAGTGCCTCCCTCGGATAAGAGAAGGCCCCTTTCTGGTCGCCTACCCCATCCATCCAGATTCGCGACAATAGGACCGCCGTGCCGCTCGAATAACGGAAGCGTTCGCCGGGCTTTGCTTCGAACGGCGCATCGGCGGGCAACGAAACCATATCGGGGTCGAGATAGAGCATGCGCGTCACATCCGTGACATCGCCGTACTCCTCGTTGAAAGCCAGGCCGCTTTCCATGCCCAGCAGATCCCGGAGCCTGATCTGCGACCGTTCGTCATCCTTCCACTGCGGCAAAAGGTTGGTCGCGTTGAAATCCAACTTTCCATCGAGCATGGCGCGCCCGACGAGCGCCGCATTGACTGTCTTGGTCATCGACCAGCCAAGCAGAGGCGTCCTCGCATTAAAGCCTTCGCCGTAGCGCTCCGCCACGATCCGGTCGTTGTGAACGACGACCATCGCGCGCATTTGCGGACCGGCCAGCACGTCGTTTGCCAGCAGCGACGCAAGCGCTCCGTCGTTAGCTTCAGCAACGCTCTCGCCTTCCGGCCATAGTGCCGCGTTCTCCGGAACCATCTGCGGCGGCGTATCCGAAGGTGCCGCCTCGGCAGCAGCCTTGAAATTGCCGTCAGGCACGCTCGTGCAGCCGAACGCCCCCCGATAGAGCGCATATCCGGGTGCGAAGAGCCCCAGGATGCGCGCCGTCACATGCCCCTGATCCCGATCGACCGAAACCCTCACCAATCGCAGCAGCGGATTGCCCGGCGCCTGTACGTCGCCGTAGAGCACCGCTTGCGGGTCGCGTCCTGCCAAAAAGACATTCGAGCAGACGATCTTCGCCGCATATCCGTCACCCACGCGCAACAGCTCCGGCGGATTGACGTATAGCCAGGTCCCGCCTCCGATGACGATGACAACGGAAGCAGTGGCGAGTGCCTTCACGATACGCAGAACAAATCGCATGTCATAGCCTCCACGAATGGAGAAAAGCAGGAAATCTCTTCACAAAAAAGAGCACAAGAACGCGAGTGCCGTTTCCTGCCAGGCAATTCCTGTGGAAATCGATACCCACAGTCTGCGTCATCAAACTGTAGCAGGGACGCGCTACACGCCCTGAACGCAAAAAGGGTGACAGACTCATATGACGGAATTTGCACCGGATACCGGCTTCCGCAAGAACCGGAAACTCAAGGACGCTCTTCTCCGCCACAAGGCATTTTCCAAGGACGGCTTTTCGGAACGGCTTTTCGGCCTGCTCTTTTCCGGCCTCGTCTATCCGCAGATCTGGGAGGATCCGGATCTCGACATGCAGGCAATGGAACTGCAGCCGCATCACCGCATCGTCACGATCGGCTCGGGCGGCTGCAACATGCTCGCCTATCTCTCCAAGGCGCCGGCCTCCATCGATGTGGTCGAC
The DNA here is from genome assembly GCF_056279705.1 of Rhizobium sp. USDA 4016. Taxonomy (NCBI): domain Bacteria; kingdom Pseudomonadati; phylum Pseudomonadota; class Alphaproteobacteria; order Hyphomicrobiales; family Rhizobiaceae; genus Rhizobium; species Rhizobium sp. USDA 4016. The sequence goes on along the minus strand of NZ_JBWCCY010000004.1, from coordinate 1,326,044 downwards.
CTCAACCCGCACCATATCGCGCTCAACCGCCTGAAGCTTGCTGCCTTCAAGCATCTTCCCGGCCATACCGACCTGGTACGCTTCCTCGCCATGCCCAACGAGCGCTCGAACAGCCAGGCCTTCGACCACTTCCTGTCGTCCAAGCTCGATGAGACGACACGCGCCTATTGGAACGGCCGCAAGTTCGGCCGCCGCCGCGTCACCGTCTTCAACCGCAATTTCTATGAGACCGGCCTGCTCGGCCGCTTCATCGGCGCGGCCCATCTGCTCGCCCGCCTGCACGGCGTCGATCTCAAAGAGATGACCAAGACCCGCTCTATCCGCGAACAGCGCCAGTTCTTCGACGAGCAGGTTGCGCCCCTCTTCGAAAAGCCGGTGGTGCGCTGGATTACAGGGCGCAAGAGCTCGCTTTTCGGTCTTGGCATTCCGCCGCAGCAATATGACGAGCTTGCCAGCCTCGCCGCCGATCAGTCGATCGCACCGGTGCTGAAGCATCGCCTCGAAAAGCTCGCCTGCCATTTTCCGATGAGCGAAAACTATTTCGCCTGGCAGGCATTTGGTCGCCGGTATGCCTCCGATGACGAAGGCCCGCTGCCGACCTATCTGAAGCGGGAGCACTACGAGGTGATCCGCGCCAATGTCGATCGCGTCAACGTCCATCACGCAAGCTTCACCGAGCTTCTCGCCAAGGAACCCGCCGCCTCTCGCGACCGTTATATCCTGCTCGACGCGCAGGACTGGATGACGGACCAGCAGCTGAACGAGCTCTGGGCGGAGATTACCCGCACCGCCCGCCCCGGCGCCCGCGTCATCTTCCGCACGGCGGCCGAAAAAAGCGTCATCGAGGGCCGTCTTTCCCCGGCGATCCGCGAACAATGGGAATATTTCGAGGAGAAGTCCCGAGATATGACCGCACTCGACCGTTCGGCCATCTACGGCGGCTTCCACATTTACGGAAAAAAGGCGTGACCGAAATCCGCACCATCGTGGACGAGAAAACCGAAAAGCATGCCAATCTTATGGACGGCATGTATCGCTACCAGCGCCATATCTACGATCTGACGCGCAAATACTACCTGCTCGGCCGCGACCGTACGATCCGCAATCTGGACGTCCCGGAAGGCGGCACGCTGCTCGAAGTCGGCTGCGGCACCGGCCGCAACCTGGTGCTCGCACACCGGCTGTTTTCCGGCGCGAGGCTCTATGGCCTCGACATTTCGCAGGAAATGCTGATTTCGGCGCGTAAGACATTCGCCACGAAGGCCGCGGTTGCCGATTTTCGCGTTGCCGACGCGACCGCCTTCACCCCACGGGACTTCGGTGTCGGCGGCTTCGACCGGGTCCTCATTTCCTATGCGCTCTCGATGATTCCCAATTGGGAACGCGCCGTCGATGCCGCAATCGCCGCATTGAACCCCGGCGGGCAGCTGCACATCGTTGATTTCGGCCAGCAGGAGGGCCTGCCGGCCTGGTTCAGGGCGGTGCTGAAGTCATGGCTTGCAAAATTTCACGTCACGCCTCGCGCCGATCTGCGCGAGGTGCTGGAAGCGCAAGCCCATGAAAACAACGCAACATTGTCGTTCGAGACGATCGGCCGCGGCTATGCCTGGCGGGCAGCAATCATCGCCCGGCCTTCACAAATCACTTGAAACTAACCGATTTTTTACGTTGATATGTTGAAAGAGGGGGATTCCTCTACTGAAACTCGTCTTTCGAAGGTCAAGCTGTGGGGCAAGTCGATCATTCGGTCCACGACGGGACATTTATGCGCCGGATTTTGTTTTGTGTATTGCCATTGGCTATCATGTTGGCCGGCTGTACTTCATCGGGATATGATTATCTTGAGACCGCATCCATAAAACCGAAGACCCGCTTCAAGGATACCGACCCGCAGGATTTCGGGGCGAAGCATCCGCATCGGAACGAGGTTCACGGCATCGACATCTCCAAGTGGCAGGGCGATATCGATTGGCAGACGGTGAAAACTTCGGGCGTCGCCTTTGCCTTCATCAAGGCGACCGAGGGCAAGGATCGGTTCGACCCGCGCTTCAATGAATACTGGCAGCGCGCCCGCGCCGTCGGCATCCCCCATGCGCCGTATCATTTCTATTATTTCTGCTCGTCGGCCGATGAGCAGGCCGACTGGTTCATCCAGAACGTCCCGCAGGAATCGATGCGCCTGCCCCCGGTCTTGGACGTCGAATGGAATGGCGAATCGAAGACCTGCCGCTTCCGGCCGGACCCGGCGACCGTCCGCGCTCAGATGCAGCGCTTCATGGACCGCCTCGAAGCCTATTACGGCAAGCGGCCGATCATCTATACATCGGTCGATTTCCACCGCGACAATCTGCAGGGTTATTTCCAGGACTATCACTTCTGGGTCCGCTCGGTGGCCGCGCACCCGGAAGTCACCTATGCCGACCGCCGCTGGGCCTTCTGGCAGTACACGTCGACCGGTGTGATCCCCGGCATCAAGGGCCCCGCAGACATCAATGTGTTTGCGGGCTCCTCAAAGAACTGGGCCAACTGGGTGGCTTCCGTTTCTAAGGACAGAAATTCTTAGTAACGTCCGCCGATCTTTCTTGCTTCCGTCACATTCATCTGTGAAAGCAACGGACATATTTCGGATATAAGGACGAACTCATGCACCGCTCGCTTAGAAGCCGCTCTGCACTTGCTCTTTTGTTTGCAATCACCGCGGCAACCACGGCATTGGCTCAGCAGCAGGCAATGGCTCCGGCGGCCTCCCCGCCACCGGCGGCAACGCCTCAGGCTCCTCCCGTGGCTTGCGCCGGCGATCTTGCCGAATTTCTGGCTGGCGTGAAGGCCGATGCAATCGCCGCCGGCGCCTCCGCCGAAGCTGCCGACAAGGCGCTCGCCGGCGCGCAGATCGATCCCAAGGTTCTGAGCCGCGACCGCGCGCAGGGCGTCTTCAAGCAGACCTTCCTCGAGTTTTCGCAGCGTACCGTCAGCCAGGCCCGTCTCGATATCGGCCGCCAGAAGCTGAAACAGTTCGCAGACGTCTTCGCCAGGGCCGAGCAGGACTATGGCGTCGCCCCGGGCGTCATCACCGCCTTCTGGGCAATGGAAACGGACTTCGGCGCGGTTCAGGGCGATTTCAATACGCGCAACGCGCTCGTCACGCTGGCGCATGACTGCCGCCGTCCCGAACTCTTCCGCCCGCAATTGATCGCGCTCATCGAAATGGTTCAGCACGGCGACCTTGACCCGGCGACCAATACCGGCGCATGGGCGGGCGAAATCGGCCAGGTGCAGATGCTTCCGCGCGACATCGTCGCCTACGGCATGGACGGCGACGGCGATGGCCATGTGCGGCTGAAGGAGAGCGGCCCGGACGCCATCCTGACGGCTGCGAAGTTCATCCAGCATCTCGGCTTCAAGCGCGGCCAGCCCTGGCTGCAGGAAGTCACCCTGCCCGACAACCTTCCCTGGGAAAAATCGGGCCTCGGGGGCACCATGACGGCGGGCGAATGGTTTGCACTCGGTGTCCAACCGCGTGACGGCAACACCAGCTTCGGCAATCTGGAGGGTGACCTCGTTCTCCCGCAGGGCCGTCACGGACCGGCCTTCATCGCCTACCCGAACTTCAAGATCTATCTCGAGTGGAACAAGTCGTTCATCTACACGACCTCGGCCGCCTATTTCGCCACCCGCTTTGGCGGTGCGCAGCCCTATCTCAAGGGGACGCCGGAACAGGGCCTTGCGAATGACCAGATGAAGCAGTTGCAGACCAAACTGCAGTCGAAGGGCCACGATGTCGGTCAGATCGACGGCATCCTGGGTTCCGGCACCCGTGTCGCGATCCAGAAGGAGCAGCAGCGTCTCGGAATGCCCGCCGATGGCTGGGCGACGCCCGGCCTGCTGAGCGCGCTGTGATCAATCCATTTTCGTGAAGGCCGGCCCATTCGATCGCGTCCCGGAAAATGCCGGGGCGCGATTTCGATTTCCCGCATCATATCAGCAGCTTCCGGTCATGCCTTTATGTAGCCATCGCCGTTAACGGGCCAATCGCCCAATTTAACGCACGGTTAAAATGTGTGAATAAAATTCCATCGTGATTTGGCGATTAATTCCAATTGCTTAGCCAATCAGAACGTGGCTCATCCGCAGTCCGCCGCTGCGCTGCAGCATAGAATCCGCTTTCCACGCGACACAATTCAGACATATTATATGCCGGTTAACGCGAGGAGGCAGACATGGGTATCACACGATCCTTGAATGTCCTGTTGGTCAGTGCAGCGTTCGCGTTCGTCTTGTCCATGCTTTTCATTTGAGCGGTCGGCGAACCCTATGACTGGAATACCTAGCTCCTGACAAGCTAACAGTTCAGCCAATTAAAAAGCGCATGTCACCGCCAGACATGCGCTTTTTTATTCGATGCGTTGCCGCCGCTCTCAGGCAGCGGCGCCCGCTGCCCTCTTTGCGCCCTCGCGCCTGAGGCCGAGATTGGTGAGCACGGCTGATACCAACGGCGAGCGGTTCATCGTATAGAGATGAAACTCGTCCAGCCCGCGGCGGACAAGATCCTCGATCTGCTCGACGGCGACATCGACGGCAACCTTCGCCCGCTCCTCCACCTTGTCGTCGAGACCGGCAAAGCGCTCGTCGAGAAAGGCCGGGATCACCGTGCCGCATGCGCTGGCAAATCGCTTCAGCTGCGTCAGGTTCTGGATCGGCATGATGCCGGGAACGATCGGGATTTTGACGCCTGCGGCCCGCACCTTCTCCAGGTAGCGCTCGAAATTGTCGTTGTCGAAGAAGAATTGCGTCAACGCGCGGTCCGCGCCGTTGTCGGCCTTTCGCTTCAGCATGTCGATATCGGCCGCCACGTCCCGGCTCTCCGGATGTTTCTCCGGATAGGCGGACACCGAAATCTCGAAATCGCCGATCTCGCGAAGGCCGGCCACGAGTTCGGCCGCATTGGCGTAGCCGCCCGGATGAGGCTGGTAAGGCACCCCTGCCCCGCCCGGTGCATCGCCGCGCAACGCCACGAAGTGCTTCACGCCAGCCTTGCGGAAATGGTCGATCACCTGGTGCGTTTCTTCCTTCGTGGCACCCACGCAGGTGAGATGCGACGCAGTCGCAAGCGGCGTTTCGTTGAGGAACCGCGTCACGGCCGTCATCGTCGGTGCCTTGGTGGTACCGCCAGCGCCATAGGTCACCGAGACGAAATCCGGATCCCAGCTCTGCAGCTCGGCCACGGTCTTCCAGAGCTGACCTTCCATCTCCTCCGACTTCGGCGGGAAAAATTCGAAGGAAATGCCGATATTGCGGCGGTCTCCGGTGTTCAATGCCATATCATACCTCCCCGGCCAATACTGTTTCGGCGCCTTCGGATGCAATGAGGCGCCTCGGATCGCGCGCAAGCCAGATCGTGACCGTAAGCCCCTTCTCGCCCGGCTGACCCGGATGAAGATCGACGGTCTGCTCCACATCGAGCCCCGTCTTGCGCAGCCAGTCGGTCATCGACTGATGCGAGAAACCAAGGCGGACATGCGCGTGCTCGTCGCGAAGATATTCGAGCCCATGCGGCGCAAGGTCGATGACCATGAGACGCCCACCGGGTGCCAGCATCCGCGTCGCCTCGGCGATCGCGATTTCCGGCTGATCGAAGAAGTGCAAAACCTGATGAATGGTGACGAGATCGAAATCCTGTCCCTCGAACGGCAGGTTCAGGATGTCGGCATGCCGCACCGAAGCCTTGGTGATGCCCGCCCTGTCGAGATTGGCGCGGGCGACGCTCAGCATGTCACGGCTGGCATCGACGCCGATCGCCCGGCGATAGAGCCCGGAAAGCAGCTCCAGCATGCGACCGGTCCCCGTGCCGAGATCGAGCAGCGAAAAGACCGGCTGGTTACCGAGCAGCTTGATGACCGCGGCATCCACCTCTTCGTCGGCGGCATGGAGGCGCCGAAGCTCGTCCCATTCGGCGGCGTTGCGGCTGAAATAGGCCTGCGCCCGCTCTGCCCGCTGACGCTTCACGGCTAAAAGCCGCTCGCCATCGCGCAGGATCACCGGGTCGTTCTGGGACGCGTGTGTTAGCAGCACGCGCACCAGCGCCGCCGCCTTGCCGTCCTGCCTCAGCCGGAAATAGGCCCAGGCACCCTCCTGATAGCGATCGATGAGGTCGGCCTCACCGAGCAACTTCAGATGCCGCGAAATGCGAGGCTGAGACTGTCCGAGAATTTCCGTAAGATCGGTCACCGTCAGGTCGCCGGCGGCAAGAAGCGCGAGAAGCCGCAGGCGCGTCGGCTCACCGGCCGCCTTCAAGACGTCCACCAGCGCATCCAATCCAAGCCTCACAGCTTCAGCCATATCCCGACCCAATCAACATATAAAGATATCTTTATGTGATTTGAGAAGGCCTGGCAAGCAGGAATCCGCTCTGTTCACGAAATTCACTGCTCTGAAAGCGACCGGCAAAAATACAAAAACCCCGGCGCTTGCCGGGGCTTCTGATCCAAGAGACGGCGCTGACGATCAGCGCGTCAGGCGCTTGTAGGTCACCCGCTTCGGATTGACCGAATCCACGCCGAGGCGGCGCATCTTGTCCTGCTCGTAATCTTCGAAGTTGCCTTCGAACCATTCGACATGGCTGTCGCCTTCGAAGGCGAGGATATGCGTTGCAAGCCGGTCGAGGAACATGCGGTCGTGGCTGATGATAACGGCGCAGCCAGCGAAGTTTTCGAGCGCGTCCTCGAGCGCGGCCAGCGTTTCCGTATCGAGATCGTTGGTCGGTTCGTCGAGGAGGATGACGTTGCCGCCGGCCTTCAGCATCTTGGCAAGATGGACGCGGTTGCGCTGGCCGCCGGAAAGCGTGCCGACCTTCTGCTGCTGGTCGCTGCCCTTGAAGTTGAAGGCGCCGCAATAGGCGCGCGAATTCACTTCGTGCTTGCCGAGCTTGATGATGTCGTTGCCGGCGGAGATCTCTTCCCAAACGGTCTTGTTGCCGTTGAGCGCATCACGGCTCTGGTCGACATAGCCGAGATCGACGGTATCGCCGATGCGGATTTCGCCGCTGTCGGGCTTTTCCTGGCCGGTGATCATGCGAAAGAGCGTCGTCTTGCCGGCACCGTTCGGGCCGATGACGCCGACGATGCCGCCCGGCGGCAGCTTGAAGCTCAGGTTCTCGATCAGGACGGTATCGCCATATCCCTTGGTGAGGTTCTCGGCCTCGATGACGACCTGGCCGAGACGCTCACCGACCGGGATGACGATCTGGGAGTCGCCGGGACGGCGGTCGGCAGCTGCCGCCACCAGTTCGTCATAAGCGCGGATACGCGCCTTCGACTTTGCCTGACGCGCTTTCGGGCTGGAGGCAATCCATTCCTGCTCACGAGACAGAGCCTTCTGGCGGGAGGCTTCTTCGCGGCCCTCCTGCTGCATGCGCTTCGCTTTCGCTTGCAGATAAGCCGAATAATTGCCCTCATAGGGAATGCCGCGGCCGCGGTCGAGCTCGAGGATCCAGCCGGTGACATTGTCCAGGAAGTAGCGGTCGTGGGTGATCATTAGCACGGAACCCGGATATTCGCGCAGGTGCTTTTCGAGCCAGGCGATCGTCTCGGCGTCGAGGTGGTTCGTCGGTTCATCGAGGAGCAGCAGGTCCGGCTGGGCAAGCAGCAGGCGGCAGAGCGCCACGCGGCGCTTTTCGCCGCCCGAAAGATTGTCGACCGAAGCATCGCCCGGCGGGCAGCGCAGCGCGTCCATCGCCATCTCGACCTGGTTTTCCAGGTCCCAGAGGTTCTGGCTGTCGATGATGTCCTGGAGCTTCGCACCCTCTTCCGCCGTCTCGTCGGAATAGTTCATCATCAGCTCGTTGTAGCGGTCGAGGATCGCCTTCTTGGAGGCCACACCTTCCATGACGTTTTCGAGCACCGTCTTCGACGCATCGAGCTGCGGCTCCTGCGCCAGGAAGCCGAGCGTTGCGCCCTCGGCGAGCCAGGCTTCGCCGGTATATTCCTTGTCGAGGCCGGCCATGATGCGCAGGACGGTGGACTTACCGGCGCCGTTCGGGCCGAGGATACCGATCTTGGCGTCGGGGTAGAAGGAAAGGTGGATGTTCTCCAGCACCTTCTTGTTGCCATAGGCCTTGTTGAGGCCGGCCATATGATAGATAAACTGACGTGCCATTATACGCTGCTCCGGGCGGAAACTTGAAAACCGTGGCCGCTATGTAGGCGAAAGCCGGCTTTCGGGCAACGCCGAAACCGGCTTTCTCTACGGCAATCGATTTGGTTCCGTTCGAAGAGCAAGGGATTTGCCTGATCTCGTCAGGCTTTCCGCCCAGTCGCATGAAATAGCCGAGCCATCGCACGGTATGGGTCACGAAGCGAAGCAGCGCGCTCAAGCGCGATGAGCTCGGCGGCGAGCGCGCCGTCAAAGGTCTGCTCGTCAAGATGATCGGAAAACACGCGGACCCCTCGCCATTGGCAGTCGGCAAAGCCACAGGCCCCCATTTGCTGAACAACCGCCGAAGGATCGTCACCACGCGTTCTAATTCCAAGGTTGCCGATGCTGGCTGCCGCGCCGGTTTCGATCAATTCCCTTGCCGTCGCGTAGTCTCCACGCAGCGCTTGCCGGAAACCGCCAGAGAGTGCGTTTTTCGTCAAGATGCTAAGCAGCCCGCCGCGTTTCACATGGCTTGCCAATTTTCGGATGGCAGCGGCACTGTCGTCCAAGTACATCAGTACGCCATGGCAGCAAACTGCATCGAAGAGATGTTCTGATGCGAAATCGGTGATGTCGCCCAGCGCAAACTCAAGCCGGCTGCGCACTTGCTCCGGCAGCTCTGCCTTGCGCAGATTTGCCCGGCGCAGCATTTCAGGCGAAGCGTCAATGCCGAGAACTCTAAAACCGGCTTCGGATAGACGCGCGGATATCTCGCCATCGCCGCACCCCATATCCAGAACCGTTCCGCCGGCAGACGCGAGGCCGGCCACGACTTCGAACACCAGCTCGTGACGTATTTTGCCGCGTATCCCAGCCGAGTATCTCTGGTAGGCGTCCCCCACGCTTCCGAAGTCATCCAGCCTGCATCGTTCTCCCACCCGCTTCGAGCCGTGCTCCAGTCCCGAACCTTGCGACAAACTCTCAGAACCCCGCAGCGTCGACAACACCTTCGTCGCAGCCGAAGGAGGTGCGGCCGGCGTTTTGCATGAGTTTTGCAAGCCCCGCACCGGCGCCGGCGGCCGAGCCCGCATCCTCCGACAGCCCGATCGTCAGCTCGCTGATCACGCGGACGCCGCCCGCGCGCCGGCAGCTCATCTTCACACGCTCGCCAGCGCCCGCCCCGAAGCTCTTGTCGAAAGCCGTCTTGATCTGATCGGCCTTGACGGTCTTGCCGACATTCGCGGCAAAGAGGTCGCGCACCGCCGAGCCGTTGAGGTCATCCATCAGGCGGATCGCCACGCCGAAATAATCGTCGGCGCTCATCTTCGTGCAGGTGCCGTGCTTCGTCCATTCATGACGTTCGAGGCCCGATTGCGTTCCGGGCATCGCCTTTGCAAGGGCTGACGCATTCTCAACCGTCAGCTTGACCTCCGGCAGCTTTTGCCAATCGCCTTCTTTGTCGACTGCCTGCAAGTCCTTCGATACACCGCAATAGTTCTGCCGCAGCGGCCACAGGCCGTGCAGCGAGAAATTCGTCGCGTCGAAGCGCTCCTTCGTCTGGCTGCTGCATTCCGGCTTCCTTTGGTTTGTCTGGCAGAATGCCGGCTGCCAACTTGCGGCAAGGATGAAGCGCGTTCCCCCTTCGCCTTCCTGGGCAACCGCAAAGCCAGCCAAAACCATTGACAGAACAAACGCTATCCAGCGCAGAAACACCCTGCTCATCGCCACTCCCCGCAGACAGAACAATTCAGGAACAAGTAAGCACGAAGCCCAAAACCCTGCAACCCTCACTCGCAGGAAATTCCACTGCAAACATGCGCCGGGATGTTGCATTTGGCTCGCGATCTGCTCTGTTGCAGCGGGAGGATGGAATGTTTTCGCAGACACAATGGCTTAAGACGCCCGAGGCGACGCTCGCCTTTCATCATGTGGCAGCCAGCGGCGGCCCGCGCGGCATCGTGCTGATCTCCCACGGACTTGCTGAACATTCGAAGCGCTACGCACGCTTTGCCAAGGCGATGGCCGGGCGCGACTATCATGTCTATGCGCACGACCACCGGGGCCACGGCGAGACGGTGGCCGACGGCGCGCCGATCGGCCAGTTCGCCCGCCGCAACGGCGTGCAGCAGGTTCTTGCCGACATGGTCGCCATGCGGGACTATGCGGCAGGGTTCCATCCAAACCTTCCCGTGATCCTCTTCGGCCACTCCATGGGCGGGCTGATCGCGCTCAACGCTGCAGTAACCTATCCGGAAAAATTCGGTGCCCTCGCCGTGTGGAATTCGAACTTCGCTGTCGGTCTGACAGGCCGGGCCGCGCAAGCCATCCTGCTTGCCGAGAAAGCCCTGAAAGGTTCCGACGTTCCGAGCGGCCTGCTGCCGAAGCTCACCTTCGACACCTGGGGCAAATCCATCCCCGGCCACCGGACGGAATTTGACTGGCTCTCCCGCGATCCGGCCGAAGTCGACAAATATATCGCCGATCCGCTCTGCGGCTTCGATGCTTCCGTTTCGCTCTGGCTCGACATATTCGAACTCACCTTTCGCGCGCCGCAGAAGCGGCATCTCGACAGGCTGCGAAGGAACCTGCCAATCCACCTCGTCGGCGGCGGAAAGGATCCAGCGACCGATTTCGGAAAAGCGGTGATCTGGCTGTCAAACCATTTGAAACGGCACGGTTTGTCCCGTATCACGACCGAAATATATCAGGATAAGCGGCACGAGACGCTGAACGAGATCGGCGCCGAAGCGGCGATTTCGGCCTTTGCCGATTGGTGCGATGAAGCAACCGCAAGATCCTGACCAGCGGACCGGAAATGAACAGCGCAATAACGAAGAATAGCTCCTCCGAAGTCAGCATGGGCCTGATGCTCATGTTTTTTTCGGTGCTCGTATCGCCTCTGATCGATATTTTCTCCAAGCTTGCCATCACGACGATTCCGTCTGCGGAGATCACCGCAGCACGCTTTGCCATACAGGCTCTCTGCATGCTTCCGATCGTTATCTGGCGCAAAAAACTGACGGATTCGTCATGGAGGCAGAGCCTCTTCCACGCGATCCGCGGCGCCATCATTACCATTTCGATGATCTCGTTCGTCACCACGCTGAAATACATGGCGGTTGCAGATGCGATCGCGATCTTCTTCGTCGAACCCATCATCCTCACCATTCTGAGCAGCCTATTTCTCGGCGAGACGATCGGCTGGCGGCGCTATACAGCCTGCGGCGTCGGTTTCTTCGGCGCGATACTGGTCATTCAGCCGAGCTTCCAGGAAGTCGGCTACGTGGCGCTGTTGCCGGTCGTCAGCGCAGTCTGCATCGCCATCTCCGCAATGATGAACAGGGCCCTGGCGCAGCGCGAGGACCCGTGGGTGATGCAGTTTCACATGGGCTTGTGGGGTCTGCTCTTTTGCGGTGTCCTGCTTTTCTTCGCCCGAGCAAGCGGCTCGGATGTGTTCGAACCGGTAATGCCAACCATGATAGGTCTCGTCTGGCTCCTCGGCGTCGGCGTAACGGCCGCGATCGCCAGCATCCTCGGCGTCTATGCCTACCGCTCCGCACCCGCCTCCACTTTGGCGCCGCTGCAATATTTCGAGATCGTCTCGGCCACGATCTTCGCATGGCTGGTTTTCGGCGATTTTCCCGACGCCATCAAATGGCTGGGCATTCTCATCATCATCGCATCCGGACTTTACATCATCTGGCGCGAGCGCCGCTTTGCATCCAAACCCGTATCCGATACATCTGAGGCAACGCGGGCACCATGATCCGTTCTTGGGAGGAACATGACGGACAGTCGTAAGAAACCGCCGCTTGCCGGCATCAGGGTGATCGAGCTCGCCCGCGTCCTGGCGGGCCCCTGGGCCGGGCAGATGTTGGCCGATCTCGGCGCAGACGTCATCAAGGTCGAAAATCCGGACGGCGGCGACGATACGCGGCAATGGGGGCCTCCCTTCGTCGAGGGCGGCGACGGCGAAAACCTTTCAGCTGCCTATTATCACTCCGCCAATCGCAACAAGCGCTCTGTCACGGCCGATTTGAAGACCGAGGAAGGCCAGTCGCTGGTGCGACGGCTCGCGGCAACGGCCGATGTCCTGATCGAGAATTTCAAGCTCGGCGGCCTCGTCAAGTACGGCCTCGACTATGAGAGCCTGCGCAAGATCAATCCGAAGCTCGTCTACTGCTCCATCACCGGCTTCGGCCAGTCTGGCCCCTATGCCAGCCTCGCGGGCTATGATTACATCGTCCAGGGCATGTCCGGCTTCATGTCGATCACCGGCGAGCCGGATCGCCAGCCGATGAAAGCAGGCGTCGCCATCGCCGATATCTTCACCGGCATCTATGCCGTGGCGGCGATCGAGGCAGCCCTCATCCACGCGCTGAAAACCGGTGAAGGCCAGCTTGTCGATATGGCGCTGCTCGACGTGCAATCCGCCGTGCTCGCCAATCAAAACATGAACTATCTGGTCTCCGGCCGCGCGCCGGCGCGGCTCGGAAATGCCCATCCGAATATCTCTCCTTATGAGGTCGTGCCGAGCGCGGACGGTTACCTGATCCTTGCCGTCGGCAATGACAACCAGTTCCGGCGTCTCTGCGTGATCCTCGGCCTCGATGGCATCGCCGGCGACGAGCGCTTTTCGACCAACAAGGCCCGCGTCGTCAACCGCGACGAGGTGCGCCGCCTGATCTCGACCGAGACGTTGAAATGGCAAAAAGCCGACTTGCTGAAAGCCTGCGAAGAAAATGCCGTGCCAGCCGGCGCGATCAACACGATCGAGGAGATGTTCGCCGATCCGCAGATAAAGGCGCGCGGACTGCGCATCGATCTGCCGGATGCGGCAGGAAACGTGATCCCCGGCGTGAGGACGCCGGTTGTGCTCTCCGAAACGCCCCTGCGTTACGAGAGGCCGGGCCCTCGGCTGGGCGAGCATCAGGAAGAGGTTCTGGCTGAGCTCGAGGCATTGGAGCGCGCCGAACGGGAGGGGAAATCCGCACTATGAAGAAGACCGGCGGCGAGCTGATTGTCGAAGCGCTGAAGGCAAACGGGGTCAAGCGACTTTCCTGCGTGCCCGGGGAAAGCTTCCTCGCTGTGCTGGACGCGCTTTATGACACCGATATCGAAGTGATCGTCTGCCGTCAGGAAGGCGGTGCCGCGATGATGGCCGATTGCTGGGGCCGGCTCACCGGCGAACCCGGCATCTGTATGGTCACCCGCGGGCCCGGCGCCACCAACGCCACGGCGGGCCTGCATATCGCCAGGCAGGATTCGATCCCGATGATCCTCTTCATCGGTCAGGTCCAGCGCGATGCCCGCGAGCGCGAAGCCTTCCAGGAGGTCGAGTTCCGTCGCGCGCTGACCGAATATGCCAAATGGGTCGGCGAAATCGACGATGCGGCGCGCATTCCCGAATTCGTGACCCGCGCCTTTGCCATTGCCACCTCCGGCAGGCCCGGGCCTGTCGCGCTGTCACTGCCCGAGGACATGTTGCGCGACGAAGTAGACGCGCCGCGCGCGAAGCCTTATGCCCGCGTTCCCGCTCATCCCGGGCGCCGTCAGGTCGACGATTTCTACATGCGGCTGCTGAAGGCCGAACGGCCGATGGTCATACTCGGCGGCACACGCTGGGATGCAGATGCGGTTGCCGATTTCCGCGTCTTTGCCGAACGCTTCAAGCTGCCGGTCGGCTGTTCCTTCCGCCGCCAGATGCTCTTCGATCACCTTAGCCCGGGCTATGCCGGTGATGTCGGCATCGGCATCAATCCGGTGCTGGCCAAGGAGATCAAGGAGAGCGATTTGCTCATCCTGCTCGGCGCCCGGATGTCGGAAATGCCGTCGTCAGGCTATACGCTGGTCGACGTCCCCTACCCGGCGCAATCGCTCGTCCACATCTATCCCGACCCGTCCGAACTTGGCCGCATCTACCGTCCGGACCTTGCGATCTGCGCATCGCCGCAGGACTTCGTCGCCGCCCTTACCGATCTCGAAGCGCCTGCCGAACCGCGCTGGGCGGAACGGACGCAGCATATGCACCAAGCCTATCTTGCCTGGTCGAAGCCGCCGCAAACGGGCCCCGGCGCCGTTCACATGGGACCGATCATGGAATGGATCGAGGGCAACACGAGGGCCGACACGATCTTCACCAATGGTGCCGGCAACTATGCCACGTGGCTGCACCGCTTCCATCGCTTCCGGCAGTTCAATACGCAGGCGGCCCCCACATCCGGCTCGATGGGTTACGGCCTGCCGGCTGCCGTGGCCGCCAAGCGGCTTTTTCCGGAGCGCGAAGTCATCTGCTTTGCCGGCGACGGCTGCTTCCTAATGCACGGGCAGGAATTCGCCACCGCCGTCCGCTACGACCTCCCAATCATCTCTCTCGTCATCAACAACGGCATCTACGGCACGATCCGCATGCATCAGGAACGTGACTATCCCGGCCGTGTCAGCGGTACGGATCTCACCAATCCGGATTTCGCGGCCCTTGCCCGCGCCTATGGCGGCCATGGTGAAACGGTGGAGAAAACCGAGGACTTCGCGCCGGCTTTTGAGCGGGCCCGCGCCAGCGGCAAGCCTTCGATCATCGAGGTGAAGCTCGATCCCGAGGCGATCACGCCGACACGCACGCTTACCGAAATCGCGCAAACAAAAAGCCGGTGAGCGAACCCACCGGCTTTGAAACTGGCAAATGGCGCCGCTCTTAGTCGATTGCGGCGATGACGGTGAACTCGACCTTGTACTTCGGTGCGGCGAGCTTGGCCTCGCTGGTGGCGCGTGCCGGCGTGTTCTTCGGGTCGACCCAGGCTTCCCAGGCAGCATTCATTTCCGCAAAGTAGGAAATGTCGGAGAGATAGATCAGCGTCTGCAGAATCTTCGACTTGCTGGAACCTGCAGCAGCAAGCAGACGATCGACTTCGGCAAGCGCCGACTTGCACTGATCGGTCACAGTCTCGCCTTCGCCGACCTGACCGGCGAGATAGACGGTGTTGCCGTGGATGACCGCGCCGCTCATGCGGGCGCCGACGTCGATACGCTTGATGCTCATGAAGTTCTCCTGAGTTTTATGAAATAAAGGGCACGGCCGAAAGCCGCGCCAAAAGATCAGCCGCGAATATGATGGGTCTTCTGATAGATCGCGGTAGAGCGTGCGCCGGAACGGCAATAGCCGAGCATCGGGCGCGGAAATTCGTCGAGTGCGTCGACCATGCCTTGCACGGCTTCCTCCGTCACGCCCATCGCGCCGACGGGCACATGCGCGATGTCGAGGCCGAGTTCCTTGGCGCGGGCTTCGATCACCGAAAACGGCGTCTGGTCCGGGCTTTCCTGGTCCGGGCGATGGCAGACGATCGACTTGAAGCCCATCGCCTTGATCTGGTCGAGATCTTCCAGCGTGATCTGGCCGGATACCGAATATTCGTCGTCGATCTGGCGGATGTCCATCGCGCGTTCCTCCTGAAAATCAATGGCAGAAGCTCTACGATGCGGGATCGGAAGCGTCAACAACAGTTCGCTCAGAGGAAGGCGAAGCGAAGCCCATAGCTGCGGCTCTCGCCCGGCTGCAGCATGTTGAACTCGCCGCCTGCTTGAAGCTCGCGACGCGAGACCCAGCGATGCGAAACCGGTTCGATGCCGAAAACGTCCGCCGGCGTCTTCTGGTTCCGCCAGACCTGCAGGTGCGGCAGCGTATCCGCGCGGAAACGCACGCACAGCGTCTTGCCGCTTGCGGCTTTCATCGGACCGAGCCGGACTTCGGCAAAGCCATCCGTCACGGCCGGGGCCTCGACGCAAAAGAGGCCGCCAAGCTCTTCGCCGAAGGTCCATGGAAAACCACCGCCTTCGAGCATCGTCCCTTCCAGGCGCGTACCGGCATCGAGCCATTTGCCGCCGGTATTCATGTGGTACATCAGGAAGGTCGGCACCGCCTGATCGCTGGTGTTGACGACCCTGTCGTCCAGCGAGACCTCCCCCGTCGCGCCGTCGATGCGCCAAAGCCGTTCGATCCGCTGCGGCAATCCTTCGACGGTGACGATATCGATGTGGGCGCAGCACTCGGCATTGCCGTTTTCGAATTTGGTCCAGAGAACCTTGGCCGGATGACCGGAGGCCGAACCGTGCAGCGGGTAGACCTTGCCATCCGTGCGCCCCGTGATCGGCTCGCGATGGCGGATGTGATCCGGACCGCAGGTGAAGAGAAAGCCTTCGAGCGAGTGGTCGATACGCGAATCGCCGTCGTCAGGAATGGCGCGCTTCGGCGCGATATCGACGCCGTCGACGATGCATCCGCCGATATCCATCACCGATGTTTCGTCCAGCATCAGGCGCGGCCCCTTGGCGGCGGCAAACTCGATCATTGCAACTCCTCCCGATCTTAAAGCTGCCGTAGGGTTAGGATCCGTCCGCACATACGTCAATC
Organism: Rhizobium sp. USDA 4016; assembly: GCF_056279705.1. Lineage (NCBI taxonomy): Bacteria > Pseudomonadati > Pseudomonadota > Alphaproteobacteria > Hyphomicrobiales > Rhizobiaceae > Rhizobium > Rhizobium sp. USDA 4016. Next base: position 1,309,507 of record NZ_JBWCCY010000004.1, on the reverse strand, counting down.
GCGGCAAACCTGTTGCGCACAACCGGCGATGCGCCATGGAACCCGCTTGCCAAACCAAACGTTTTGCCTCAGGCAGAAAGCACGGTAATTTTCATCTTTTGTTTAGTACGAATTCATAAATTCCACACTAGCGTCAAAATTCGCAGGTGTGTGTCGGCCAAATCACTGTTCGAGGTGTAAGACGTGAATCGCTTTTTGAAATCGGGGATGTCCCTCGCCGCAGTCGTGCTGGCCCTTGCCGCTGCCGCACCGGTTGCCGACGCGCAGCAGTACGGCCGCCGCCAGCGCGATGTCGTGATGGTGACTCCCGACGGTGCGATCATCGATTACATTCCGCCAGGCGCCGACGTCTATTATTCGCGGGATCGCAACGGCAACCGCGTCCTGCTCGATGGTTACGGCAACGTCGTCGCGACGGAAATGCGCGGCAGCGGCTATTATCCGCGCCCCCCTGCCCGCGAAGCCCATAACAATGACCCCTACTACCCGGACAACAGCTACGGCAGCACGCGTTATGTGGAGCGCGGCGCCGTGACCGGCTCGATCCCGCGCGATGCGGAAATCCAGCGCGATCCACTTTACGATCAGCCCTATCCGGATGCCAACGGGGAAAGCTACCCGCAGAACGAGGACTATGCGTCGATTGAACCGGATCAGCCGTTCCCGGGCGACATGCAACCGAAGCCGCCCTCAGAACCGGTCATCACGCTCAAGGGAAAATCGAAGCCTGAGATCGTCGCCATCCAGGTCTTCCTCGACCGCGCGGGCGTTTCTCCGGGCGTCATCGATGGCCACATGGGGTCCAACGTCACCAAGGCGATCTATGCCTATGAGCAGATGACCGGCGAAAAGCTCGACCCCAACAATACCGAAGCGATCCTCGAGCAGCTGCGCCTGTCGGGCGGATTACCCGTCACCAGCTACACGATCACGCCGGCAGATGCCGCCGGGCCTTATGTGGCCGCGATTCCGGAAGACTACTCGCAAAAGGCGCTTCTGCCTTCGATGGCCTACACCTCGACGACCGAAATGCTTGCCGAGCGCTTCCACATGGACGAAGCCTTCCTCAGGGAAATGAACCCGGGCGCAGACTTCACCGTGCCCGGCACGATCATCAAGGTCGTCAATGCCGGGCAAGCCAAGACCGGCGCCGTCGCGAAGATTCTCGCGGACAAGGCCAAGAAGCAGGTCTTCGCCTATGACGCTGCCGGAAATCTCGTGGCAGCCTATCCCGCCTCGATCGGCTCCAGCGATACCCCTTCGCCCTCCGGCCTCGTCACCGTGGAACGCGTCGCTCTGAACCCCGGCTATACCTACAACCCGAAGATCAACTTCCAGCAGGGCGCAAACGACCGCATCCTGAATATCCCACCTGGCCCGAATGGTCCCGTCGGCACGGTCTGGATCGCCCTTTCAAGGCCGACCTACGGCATTCACGGTACGCCGGAACCATCCAAGATCGGCCGCACCCAGAGCCACGGCTGCATCCGTCTGACGAACTGGGATGCCACGGAGCTCGCCAAGATGGTAAGGCCCGGCGTGACAGTCGAGTTCGTCGATTGAATCCTCTGCCCCTCCGCCTGCCGGCACCTTTTCCCCTTTCTGACGGGGAGAAGGGAGATATGCGGCATCTTCTCCGTTTCTCCTGGCCATTTCGCAAGCGGTTCCTCGCCCCGTTCACCGGGAGATGGTTAGGGTGAGCGCGTCCGCCACGACACAACTTTGAGCCGAGCCCAAACAAGAAAACCGCCGGATCGCTCCGGCGGTCGGTTCAAATCATCCCCAATATTCAAGCCGCCGAACGGATCAGTGGCCCGGTTGTCCGGGCGCAAGCGGCTAGCTTGGCCGGCACCTTGCGAATGATTTCCTCGGCAAAACAGAGCGCATTCTCGCAGGCCTTCTCCAGATTGGAAACCCGCATCGGGTCCATATCGTGCAGCGTGCCGCCGCAATCGAAGATGTCGCGGAATGCCGCACGCTCGATGATCGCCGTATCGAGGACCGGAACGTTCCGCTCGTTGAGCAGCGCCTTGACGAGTTGCAGTGCACGGGTGGTCACCATTGAATTGACACGGGTAAGCACCACCGAATGGCCGATCTTGATGCCCGCCTTCTCATCCAGATACTGCAGCAATTCCAGCACCTGCGCCCCGCCGCGCGCATCCATGGCACAGCCCTGGATCGGGATCAGCACATGGTCGGAGAGGCCGATTGCGGTGGCCAGCAGCGGATTGCGGGCGCCCGGCAGGTCGATGATAAAGTAGTCCGTGGAATGCTTGTTCTCGCTGATGTGCTGCGGAAGCGAGGCGGACGTCACGAAGTCGATGACCTGAATATTCGCCACATGGCCGGAAATCTCGTGCCAGCGGGAAATCCAGTGCTGAGGATCGGCATCGAGAATGGTGATGCGGTAACCTTTGCGGGCAAGTTCCGTCGCGAGCAGAAGGACGGCCGTGGTCTTGCCTGCCCCGCCCTTGGTGTTTGCAAATGTGATGACTGGCATGTTCGATCCTCGAAGGGAAATATCGCGAGCCGGATATCGCTCTCTTTGCGCACTTTCGGGTTCATCGTGCGGTTAACGCATCCTTTCCGATGATGGTTAACAAAATCCAAACAAACGCGCCGAAATTGCAGCCCGCATTTTGCACATCCCTAAAAGTTGGGATGCCGGAAAACGAAAAAAGCCCGGAAAGCTTGGGCTTTCCGGGCAAGTTTTGACGGTCCGCCTTTTTGATCAGAAGCAGTCTTTGAAAAGCGTCTTGGTATTTTCGAGCGTCATCGGGACGGGATTGCCGCCCGCGCTCGGGTCTTCGATTGCCATCGCCGAGAGCGCGTCGATCCGGTCCGGTGCGATTCCCATGGCCGAAAGGCTTTCCGGAACCCCGAGTTCAAAGCGAAGCTTCAGCACGTAATCATAGAAACCGTCGAAGCCGCCGGAGATGCCGAGATAGGCCGCAGCGCGTGCGATCTTCTCTTCGATCGCTGCGCGGTTGAAGCGCAGCACCGCCGGCATCACGACGGCATTGGTCATGCCGTGATGCGTGTTGTAGACGGCGCCGATCGGATGCGACAGCGCATGGATGGCGCCGAGGCCCTTCTGGAAGGCGACAGCGCCCATGGCGGCAGCCGCCATCATGTTGGCGCGGGCTTCGAGGTCGGTCCCTTCCTTATAGGCACGCGGCAGGAATTCCTTGACGAGGCGCATGCCTTCCAGCGCGATACCGGCAGACATCGGATGATAGAAGGGCGAGGAATAGGCTTCCAGGCAATGCGCAAAAGCATCCATGCCGGTCCCGGCGGTGATGATCTTCGGCATGCCGACGGTCAGCTCCGGATCGGCAATGACGACGCCCGGCAGGAATTTTGGATGGAAGATGATCTTCTTCACATGCGTTGTGGAATTGGTGATGACGCTGGCGCGGCCGACTTCCGAGCCAGTGCCGGCCGTCGTCGGCACCGCAACGATCGGCGCAATGCCCTCGACGCTCGCACGCGTCCACCAGTCCCCAATATCCTCGAAATCCCAGACCGGACGCGTCTGGCCGGCCATGAAGGCGACGCACTTGCCGAGATCGAGGCCCGAACCGCCACCGAAGGCGACGACGCCGTCATGGCCGCCGTCCTTGAAAGCCTTCACGCCGGCATCGAGGTTCATCTCGTTCGGGTTCGGATCGACGTCTGCGAAGATCGCGCGGCCGAGGCCTGCATCTTCCAGGATGTCGAGCGCATTCTTGGTAATCGCCATCGAGGCCAGGCCGCGATCGGTAATCAGCAGCGGCTTCTTCATGCCAAGGCTCTTGCAGGCGTCCGCCAGCTCCTTGATGCGGCCGCGGCCGAGCTTGACGGCTGTCGGATAGCTCCAGTTGGCTGTGATATTGCTGCTGCTCATGCTGTGACTTTCTTGAGGTGATAAGATTTCGGGCGCGTCAGATTGTGGAAGCCGATGATCGACAGCGAGCCGCCGCGGCCGGTTTCCTTGACGCCGGTCCAGCAAAGCGCCGGATCGAGGTAATCGGCACGGTTCATGAAGACGGTGCCGGTTTCGATTTCGCGGCCGAGCCGTCCTGCCCGCTCAGGGTCCTTCGTCCAGAGCGAAGCCGTCAGCCCGTACTGGCTGTCGTTCATCAGCGCGATGGCTTCGGCATCGTTCTTGATCTTCATGATGCCGACGGCCGGGCCGAAGGTTTCTTCGCGCATGAAGGCCATCGAGTGATCGACATTGACCAGAATCTGCGGCGCGAGATAGGCTCCGCCGTCATCTTGCGGGAAGAGCTTCGGATCGATTAGCGTCCTGGCACCCTTCGAGACGGCATCGGCGATCTGCTCGCGCACGACCTTGGCGAAACGCTTGTTGGCCATTGGACCGAGCGAGGTTTCCGGATCGAGCGGATTGCCGAGTTTGTAATTGGAAACCCAGGCAACCGACTTCTCGACGAAGCTGTCATAGAGCGACTCGTGCACATAGATACGCTCGATGCCGCAGCAGCATTGGCCGGAATTGTAGGTCGCGCCATCCATCAGCGTATCAACGGCCGCATCGAGATCGGCGTCTTCCATGACGTAGCCCGGATCCTTGCCGCCGAGCTCGAGGCCGAGGCCTGTAAAGGTGCCGGCTGCAGCCCGCTCCATGGAACGCCCACCTTCGACCGAACCCGTGAAGTTGATGAAATTGAAGCTTCCTGCCGCAATCAGCGCCGAGGTCGTTTCGTGATCGAGGAACACGTTCTGGAAGACATCCTCCGGAACACCTGCCTCGACAAAAGCCTGAACCAGCCGCTCGCCCACCAGAAGCGTCTGCGACGCGTGTTTCAGGATAACGGTATTGCCTGCCATCAGCGCCGGAGCGATGGTGTTGATCGCCGTCATATAAGGGTAGTTCCACGGGGCGATCACGAACACGACGCCATGCGCTTCACGCTCGATACGGCGCTCGAACTTATCGCTCTCTTCGACAACAAGCGGCGCCAGAGCGTCGGCAGCGATCGACGCGACATAGTTGGAACGCTCGTTGAAGCCCCGATATTCGCCGCCATACTTGACCGGCCGACCCATCTGCCAGGCGAGCTCCGGCACGACGAGATCGGACATCTCGTTGAGCCGCGCGACGCCTTTGAGCACAAGCTGCACGCGCTCCTCCAGCGGCCGCTTCGCCCAGGCCGTCTGCGCCTTGCGGGCGCGGGCGACAACGTCCTTAGCCGCCTCTAGCGAGAGCGCCGAGCGCTCTGCGAAAACCGATCCGTCGACCGGCGAAATGCATTGGATCATAGTCATGATCGAATCCTGCCTTTGTATTCTTCAAATCTCTTCGGGCACCAGCCCCTCATCCGCCGGCCGACACCTTCTCCCCGCAAGCGGCGCGAAGGCAGTATGCCGCACCGGTCTCGTCAATCGCAACGCCCCTTAGGGCAAGTCCCCTCGCCCCCTCAAAGCGGGTCAGGGTGAGGGCGAGCAACGACAGGCCGCAAAATGCCTTACGCCCTTTCAAAGCCTCTCGCCACTTCCCAATCCGTCACGCGGCGGTCGTATTCCTCCTGCTCCCATTCGGCAGCGCGCGTGTAATGGTCGATGACGTCGTTGCCGAAAGCCTTCCGCAGCATCTTCGATTCCGTCATGGCGACCGTCGCGGCACGAAGCGTGTGTGGAATCTCGCGGATATCGCGCGCGCCATAGGCGTCGCCGACGAATGGCGCTTCGAGTTCGAGCCTGTTCTCAATCCCCTCGATGCCAGCCGCCAGCAGTGCTGCAAAGGCGAGATACGGATTGAGGTCCGAACCGCCGACGCGGCATTCGATCCGGATCGCTTTGGTGTCGTCGCCGCACAGGCGGTAGCCGGCGGTGCGGTTGTCCTTGCTCCAGATCGCCTTCGTCGGCGCGAAGGTGCCGGCCATGAAGCGCTTGTAGGAATTGATATAGGGCGCCAGGAAATAGGTGATCTCGCTCGCGTGGGCGAGAAGGCCGGCCACGTAGTTCCGCATCAACGGCGACATGCCGTATGTACCCGTCTCATCGAAGAACAGCGGCGTCTTGCCGTCGGCGCTCCAGAGCGACTGATGGATATGAGAGGAGCTGCCGGCCGACGTATAGCTCCATTTGGCGAGGAAGGTGATCGCCTTGCCCTTCGACCAGGCGATTTCCTTGCAGCCGTTCTTGATGATGGCGTGCCGGTCAGCCATCGTCAGCGCGTCGGCGTAGCGCACATTGATTTCCTCCTGCCCCGCCGAAGCCTCACCCTTGGAATTCTCGACCGGAATGCCCGCACCCTGCAAACCGGTACGAATCGCCCGCATCACATCCTCTTCCTTGGTCGTCTGGAAGATGTGGTAGTCCTCGTTGTAGGCGCTGGCGAGCTTGAGATTGCGGTAGCCGGCGGCATGCGCAGCCTCATAGGTCTGGTCGAAGAGGAAGAATTCGAGCTCGGATGCCATGAAGGCCTTCATGCCCATGTCTTCGAGGCGCTTGACCTGCTTCTTCAGGATGGCGCGCGGCGAATGCGGCACCTCTTCGTGCGTGTGATGGTCAAGCAGATCGCAAAGGACCAGTGCCGTTCCTTCGAGCCAGGGAATGCGGCGCAGCGTCGAAAGGTCCGGTTTCATCGTGTAGTCGCCGTAACCCTTCTCCCAGCTCGTCGCCTTGTAGCCAGAGACGGTTTCCATCTCCATGTCGGTCGCGACCAGATAGTTGCAGCTATGCGTTTCCTTCCAGGCGCTTTCGAGGAAATATTCCGCCTGGAAGCGCTTGCCCATCAAGCGGCCCTGCATGTCCACCTGGCAAGCGAGAACGGTATCGATGCGCCCTTCGGCCACGTCCTTCTTGAGATCATCGAAAGTATAGCTGTTGCTCATCATTTATCCGCCTGAAATCTGGATTGGAAACTCGGGGCAATGAAACGGCATGCAGGGGCCGCCATGACCGACCAGATGCCTTTTCGTTGAACCGGTGATGGGGCCGCGCGAACGGCGGCCCCGCCATCTGAGAGGGAAGCTCGGTTTTCTTACGCTTCGCCAACGGCCTTTTCGGCAGCCGCGATTTCAGCCTGGCGCTTGGCGACTTCCTCGCCGATCGGCGGGCCCTTGAAGCGGCGCTTTTCGAAGCCGTACCAGACGACGCCAGTCACAATAAGGAAGCCGACGGTGATGTAGAGTGCCCAGTCATTCGGCGGCTGGATGCCGAGAACGAAAATAAGCACCATTGCAATGATCGAGAGCACGGCAAAGAGCTTGAACATCGCCTCGCCGAGGTTCCACGGCCCCATCTTGTCCCACTTCGACGTACCCCAGGCGAAGAGGCCGAGCGTGATCGGGATCGCGAAGGAGAAGAAGAGGAAGATGACGGTGCACGAAACGACGATGGTATAGACCGGCGTTTCGCCGATCGAAACGAGCGACGAACCCCACACGAAGAGGACGGCGAGGATAGAACCCGTCCAGATCGCGGCAACCGGCGTGCGGTGCTTCGGGCTGACCTTCGACAGTGCCTTGGATGCCGGCAGACCGCCGTCACGCGAGAAGGCGAAGATCATGCGGGAAACCGAGGTGACCGTTGCGAGGCCGCACAGCCACTGGCTAATGAAGATGGCGAGGTAGAGCAGATCCTTGACGATCGGGTTCACCTGGCTGTCCATCGCCCAGAAGAACACGTTCCAGCCCTGCTTGGCAGCTTCGTCCATGCTGGGCAGCATCAGAACGAATGAGCAAAGCATGATGTAACCGAAGAACGCCGACCAGAGCACGGAGGAAATCATGCCACGCGGCACGGAATGCGCCGCCTTTACGGTCTCTTCCGACGTATGCGCCGACGCGTCATAGCCGGTGATCGTGTAGATCGGCAGCAGGAGGCCGAGCAGGAACACCCAGGTAGCGGACGTCGCCGGCCACACGTTGCCGCCGGTTTCGCCCGAATAGTTGGAGAAGGTGAAGAGACGGCCGAACTCGTAGGACGGAGCAGCGATCAGGCAAACCGCGGCAAGCGCGATTGCCGTCGCGAAGATCAGGTAGCCAGAGAAGTCCGTGAGCTTGGCGGTCAGGCCGATGCCCATATGGTTCACGAGCGCCTGCGCACCGGTGATGATGATCAGGAAGACGATGCGAACGAATGTCGTGTCCGCCAGCCCGAGATAGCTCGTGCCGAAGGAGCCCATGAAGAAGTAGTACGTACCGACGTTGATGGCACCGAGCACCGTCACGAGGCCGAGCAGGTTGAACCATGCGGTCAGCCAGCCGGTGAAGCGGTTGCCGAGGATGGAACCCCAGTGGTAGAGGCCGCCCGCGGTCGGATAGGCGGAGCTTATCTGCGCCATCGCAACGGCGAAGACGAGCGAAATGAAGCAGCCGAGTGGCCAGCCGATGCCGATCGCAGCACCACCCGCGCCGGCAGTCGCCTGCGCCAGCGAATTGATGCCGCCGGAAAGGATGCAGATGATCGAGAAGGAGACGGCAAAGTTCGAGAACGAACTCATCCGCCGTTCCAGTTCCTGGGCATAGCCCATCGAATGCAGGATGCTCATATCCTGCTTCTTATCAAGTTCGGTATAGTCCGACATGACTTCCCCCTGTTTGACGATCGGCAGCGGAATTGCCGCAGATCCAGTACCAAAGTTGCCCGCTGGCTTTCGCCATACGGACAGATCGCAGTTAGACTGCTCCCTGGGGTCTTTTCTTTTATGGTCAGGCTTCCAGGCTTTGCTGGAGGAGCCCTGTCAGATAGTCGGCCATGACCCCTTGGCCGGCATCGTCGCTGATAAGGTCGTTGCGGACCTCGATCATTACATTGCGGAGCCCGTTCGAGAGCCCGTGCAGGATCAGCGTGTGCGTCACGCCGTCCTCAGGGCCATAGGGCTCGTTGCGTTCGGTTTTGTAGAGCGGCGCGTCAGCCGCCCCTGCCAACATGCTGTCTGCCAGCCGGCTGTCGGCATCGTGCAGGATGCCGAGCTCGACGGCACGCTCCTTGCCATTATAGACCGGCGTGAAACTGTGAACAGTGACGATGACCGTCTCGTGCCCCTGCGCCTGACGGTCCTTGATGAGACGGCTTACTGCATCGTGGAAAGGAAGATACAGCGCTTCGGTACGGGCCTGCCGCTCCTTTGCGCTCAGACTCTGATTGCCGGGGATGGCATAGATTTCGCTCTTCTCGGGCATTGCGCCCGGCGATTCCGGCGGGCGGTTGCAGTCGTAGATCAGGCGAGAGAAGCGCTGAAAGACGAGTGTTGCGTCAAGCGTCGTCGAGATGCCGCGTGCAACGGCCAAAGCGCCTGGATCCCAGGCGATGTGGCTATTCAACGCTTCTTCGCAAAGGCCGAGATTGCCGAATTGCTCGGGTAGCGCTCGCGAGGCGTGTTCGCAGATGACCAGCAACGGGCTCTTGCCGTGCGGCCGCTCGATGCCGACGCAGTCTCCATCCGCTTCGCTTAGGATCTTGAGCTGAGTGAGCACCTACCCGCGCCTGCCCTTCCCTTAATAAAATCTTTACAAGAAAAGAATTCTTCAGTCTTCGGGCGGTGTCAAGCGCGCTCTGAAAATTTCTTTTCATCACAGTGGTTGACATGGATTGTGACAGCGTTGTTAACTTTGAGTGGGAAAGTGGCACAAGACCAATCCCGGGGAGCAAGATCGCGTGAGCGCTGCGTCGAAGACGGTTTCGGACGTCATCCATTCGCATTTCGAAGCGCTGACGCGCGCCGAGAAGCAATTGGCCGAGAGTCTGCTGGATAACTATCCCGTTTCAGGGCTGGGCAGCATCACCACGATTGCCGAGAACGCCGGCGTCTCGACGCCCACCGTCGTCCGCATGGTCCAGAAGCTTGGCTTCAAGGGTTACCCGGATTTCCAGGCGCATCTGCATCAGGAGGTCGAAGCGACGATCTCCAATCCGATCGCCAAGCACGACCGGTGGGCTTCCAATGCGCCGGGCACCCATATCCTCAACCGTTTTGCCGATGCCATCATCGCCAATCTGCGCCAAACGCTGAGCGGTCTCGACACCCGCGACCTTCAACAGCGCCGCTGCCCTGCTTTCGGATCGCAAGCGCGGCCTTTATTTCGTCGGCGGTCGCATCACGGGCGCGCTTGCCGAATACTTCTTCACCCACATGCAGGTCATCCGGCCGAATACCGCCCTCTTGTCGTCCAACTCGTCGAGCTGGCCGCAGTATGTTCTCAACATGAATGCCGGCGATCTGCTGATCATCTTCGACATCCGCCGCTATGAGCAGGAGATGGTGAGCCTTGCCCAGGCGGCCCGCACGCGCGGCGCCGAAATCATCGTCTTCACGGACCAATGGGGATCGCCGGCGGCAAAGCTTGCGAGACACGCCTTCCGCGTCCAGATCGAGGCACCGTCGGCTTGGGATTCCTCGGTCGTCACGCTCTTTATCGTCGAAGCGCTCATCGAAGCGGTCCAGAATACCACCTGGGACGAGACGAAGGAGCGCATGAAAACACTGGAGGGCCTGTTCGAACAGACCAAGCTCTTCCGAAAACCCGGCTAGGAGGAGAGGCAGGAACGAACAAAAACAATGAGGCTGCGTGAAGGAAATAGAACTGCGTGTCGCAGACGAAACAGAGTTCGAAAAATACTGGAAATCATAAGAAAAACGAACGTCACGCGACCGTCATACAAGCTTCATGCAACGCCAGTAACAGCATCGCCAGACCACTGAAAACCGAAGGAGAACAACAGTGATCTCTAACATTTCTCGACTGCTCTCGCTTTCTACTGCGATCGTCGTAGCTTCGACTGCGATTGCCGCAGCAGAACCGAGCGCCGAACTCATCGCTGCCGCCAAGAAGGAAGGCACGCTGACGACCATCGCTCTCCCGCACAACTGGTGCGGCTATGGCGACGTCATTGCCGGCTTCAAGGCCAAGTATGGCATCGAAGTCAACGAACTGAACCCGGACGCAGGTTCGGGCGACGAAATCGAAGCAATCAAGGCCAACAAGGGCAACACCGGCCCGCAGGCTCCGGACGTCATCGACGTCGGCCTCTCCTTCGGCCCGTCGGCCAAGGCTGAAGGCCTCATCCAGCCCTACAAGGTCTCCACCTGGGATTCCATTCCGGACTCCGCCAAGGACGCCGACGGCTTCTGGTACGGCGACTACTACGGCGTTCTTTCGTTCGTCGTGAACACCGACATCGTCAAGAACGTCCCGAAGGATTGGGCCGACCTGAAGAAGTCCGAGTATGCCAACACCGTTTCGCTCGCTGGCGATCCGCGCGCTTCCAACCAGGCTGTTCAAGCCGTCTACGCCGCTGGTCTTGCTGCGGGCGAAAAGGATGCCACGAAGGCTGGCGAAGCAGGTCTTGCTTACTTCGCAGAGCTCAACAAGGCCGGCAACCTCGTTCCGGTCATCGGCAAGTCCGCGTCGCTGGCTCAGGGTTCCACCCCGATCATCGTCGCCTGGGACTATAACGGCCTCTCCTGGCGCGACAGCCTCAACGGCAACCCTCCGGTTGAAGTCGTCGTTCCGGCCTCGGGCGTCGTTGCCGGTGTCTACGTTCAGGCGATCTCCGCCTTTGCTCCGCACCCGAATGCTGCCAAGCTCTGGATGGAATACCTCTATTCCGACGAAGGTCAGCTCGGCTGGCTGAAGGGCTATTGCCACCCGATCCGCTTCAACGACCTTGCCCAGAAGGGCCTGATTCCGAAGGAACTGCTCGACAAGCTGCCGCCGGCTGAAGGCTATGCCAAGGCTATCTTCCCGACGCTCGACGAGCAGGCCGCAGGCAAGACCGCCATCACCACCAAGTGGGACAGCGTCGTCGGCGCCAACGTTCAGTAAGGCATGACATCTGGCCTCCCCGCCCTTATAGCGGGGAGGCATTTTCTTTCACTCCGACGCCCCCGGATGAGCGCATGAGCACCGTTTCAACGCCTATGGCGAGCACCGCCCCCCTGATCAATAAGGATCGCGTGATCGACTGGCTGGGTATCGCGCCCTTCGTCATCTTCGCTCTGCTGTTTCTGATCATCCCCACGCTTTATCTCGTCGTCGGCGCCTTCCTCACGCCGGAAGGCGAATTCACGTTCAAGAACATCGGCGATCTCTTCACGCCGTCGATCATGAGCGCCTATTGGATCAGCATCCGCGTATCGGTGGCTTCCGCTCTCGGCGGTGCGCTGATCGGCTTCTTTCTCGCCTGGGCAGTCGTCCTCGGGGGGCTGCCCTCCTCTGTCCGCTCGACGCTTTTGACCTTCTCCGGCGTCGCATCGAACTTCGCCGGCGTGCCGCTTGCCTTCTCGTTCCTGGCAACGCTCGGCCGCACCGGCCTCGTCACCATCTTCCTGCGCGACTGGTTCGGCTTCAATCTCTACGGCACCGGATTCAACCTTTTATCCTTCTTCGGCCTCACCATCACCTACATGTACTTCCAGATCCCTCTGATGGTGCTGATCCTGACGCCGGCGCTCGACGGCATGAAGAAGGAATGGCGCGAGGCCGCTGAAATCCTCGGCGCCACGAACCGCCAGTACTGGACGATGGTCGCCCTGCCGATCCTCTGGCCGAGCCTGCTCGGCACGACGCTGCTGCTCTTTGCAAACGCCTTCGGCGCCATCGCCACAGCCTATGCGCTGACAGGAAGCTCCCTGAACATCGTTCCGATCCTGCTTTACGCGCAGATCCGCGGCGATGTTCTTCACAACCCGAACCTCGGCTACGCGATCGCGCTCGGCATGATCGTCATCACCGGCGTCTCCAACGTCCTTTACCTGATGCTGCGCATGCGCGCCGAACGGTGGCAGAAATGAAAGCTCAACGTCTCGGCGCCTGGATCGCCATCTTTTTGGGTGCGTCCTACTTCATCATTCCGCTGATCGGCACCATCGAGTTTTCGCTGCGCATGCGCCGCGGCGTATACAGCTTCGATGCCTATCAGTCGGTCTTTTCGGACATCCAGTTCCGCGAGACCTTCGGCTATTCCATGCTGATGGCCCTCTTGACAATCGTCTTCGGCATGCTGCTCGTCGTGCCGACGGCCTATTGGGTTCGCCTGCGCCTGCCACAGATGCGCCCGATCGTGGAATTCGTGACGCTGCTGCCGCTGGTTATCCCGGCGATCGTCATCGTCTTCGGCTATCTGCGCATGTACAATTCGTCGTCGGTCCTGCCGTTGACGGGTTCTACGATCGGTACGAACATCCTGCTCGTCTGCTCCTACATCACGCTGTCGCTGCCCTACATGTATCGAGCGGTCGATACCGCCATGCGCGCCATCGACGTCCGCACGCTGACAGAGGCGGCCGAAAGCCTCGGTGCCAGCTGGCCGACCATCATGTTCCGCTGCATCTTCCCGAACGTCATGAGCGGCGTGCTGTCCGGCGCCTTCATCACGCTGGCGATCGTCATGGGCGAATTCACGATGGCTGCCCTCCTCAACCGGCCGGCCTTCGGGCCTTATCTGCAGCTGGTCGGCGCCAACAAGGCTTACGAGCCGTCGGCGCTCGCCGTCATTGCATTCTCCATCACATGGCTCTGCATGGGTCTGCTCAACCTCATCTCCCGCTTCCAAAAATCCGCCCCCGCAAGGTAACTGGCCATGTCATTCCTCACGCTGACCAATCTTCAGAAGTCCTTCGGCCAGGTTCAGGTCGTCCATAATTTCAACATGAGCATCGAGAAGGGGGAATTCGTCTCCTTCCTCGGGCCGTCGGGCTGCGGCAAGACCACGGTACTGCGCATGATCGCCGGCTTCGAAACGCCGTCCGGCGGCAGCCTGTTCATCAACGGCAAGGATCAGCGCCCGCTGAAGCCGAACCAGCGCAACATCGGCATGGTCTTCCAGGCTTACGCGCTTTTCCCGAACATGAACGTGCACGACAACGTCGCCTTCGGTCTCAAGGTTGCGGGCATGCCGAAAGCCGACATCGATGCGCGCGTGAAGGAAATGCTGGGCCTCATCCGCCTCGACCATCTCGCTGATCGCTTCCCCTACCAGATGTCCGGCGGCCAGCAGCAGCGCGTGGCGCTTGCCCGCGCGCTTGCCGTCAAGCCGCAGGTTCTGCTGCTCGACGAACCGCTCTCCGCGCTCGATGCGAAGATCCGCGTGTCGCTGCGCGAAGAGATCCGCCTCATCCAGCAGAAGCTCGGCATCACCACCATCTTCGTGACGCACGACCAGGAAGAGGCGCTCTCGATCTCCGACCGTATTGTCGTCATGAACGCCGGCAAGGCGGATCAGATCGGCACACCCTTCGAGGTCTACAACACGCCCGCAACCCGTTTCGTCGCTTCCTTCGTCGGCACGCTGAACATGATCGAGGCGAAGGTCGTCGATCCGGCGGCAAACCGCATCCAGATCGGCGACCAGGGCGTGACGCTCAAGCAGTCGCTCGCAGCCTACAAGGCGGGCGAGACCGTTTCGCTGGCGCTTCGTCCGGAAGCGGGCTCGCTTTCCGACAGCGTCAAGAGCGATACGGCGCTGACCGGTCAGGTCATCTCCGCCCACTTCCTCGGCTCCGTCATCCGCACCCGCATGAATGTCGGCGGCAACGTCATTTCCTTCGACATGTTCAACAGCCCGGGCGTCACCCCGCCGCAGGCGGGCGAAACCGTCACGCTCCGCTTCATGGCCGCCGACCTGCTCGTCGTCCGCGATTGATCTTGCTTGAATAATCGGACAAGGGCGCCATTCTCCGTGGCGCCTTTTTCTCGATGCTGCTGGCCTGGATCCTGTCGGCCGGGATCGTCGTCACCACGCAGATGGCCACGACCAACGCGATCTTCGGCGGCCTCACCCCGCTTGTGGTCGCGTCATTGCTGCCGATCAATCCGATGGCGCGTGCCTATTACCTGCTCTTCATCGCCGTACTGGCCTTCATCCTCGGACTTTACCTGATGCCAAGGGCGACAGCGTCGAAGCCGATATCGGCATCGAGGAGCGAACGGAGCGGCTGGCGCAGAAGGCGCGAGGAAGATCCGTATGGCACGAGGGTGCGGCAGGAGGCTGCGCCCCTCCAGTCGCCCTTACCGTATCGCCTGCTCGTTTTCATCGAAGCGATGCATATGCGCCTTGTCCGGCGTCGCATAAACAATCTCGTCCGGCTCGTACTTGTGTTCGCCAAAGAGGCGCGCCGTCAGCAGGCCGCACTGGTCGGTCTCCAGATAGACGATCGTATCGGCGCCGAGATGCTCGACATGCACGATTTTCGCCTTCCAGGTCCCCTGCTCGCGTGAAAGCGTCAGATGCTCGGGACGAACACCGATCGTCCTCGCCTCCTTGTCGCTGAGCTTTTCTGCCGGGATAAAGTTCATCATCGGCGAGCCGATGAAGCCAGCGACGAAGACGTTGGCCGGACGATTGTAGAGTTCCATCGGCGAACCGACCTGCTCGATCGCACCGGCGTTCAGCACGACGATCTTGTCGGCCAGCGTCATCGCCTCGACCTGGTCGTGGGTGACGTAGATCATCGTCGCCTTCAGGCTGCGATGCAAGCGGGCGATCTCCAGGCGCGTCTGGACGCGCAACGCCGCATCGAGATTGGAAAGCGGCTCGTCGAAGAGGAAAAGTTCCGGTTCGCGCACGATGGCGCGGCCGATCGCGACGCGCTGGCGCTGGCCGCCGGAGAGCTCGGCCGGCCGGCGCGCGAGATAAGGCCCCAGCGACAGCATCGACGATGCCTTGCCGACGCGCGTCTCGATCTCGTCCCTCGGCATTCCGGCCTGCTTCAGGCCGAGTCCCATGTTGTCCTTCACGGTCAGGTGGGGATAGAGCGCGTAGGATTGGAAGACCATGGCGATACCGCGCTTGGCGGGCGGCGTCAGCGTCTCGTCCTTGCCGTTGATGAGGACGGCCCCGGACGTCACGTCTTCGAGACCGGCGATGCTGCGCAGCAGGGTCGATTTTCCGCAGCCAGACGGTCCGACGAAGATGACGAATTCGCCGTCCCTGACCTCAAGGTCGATGCCCTTCAGCACCTCATGCGTGCCATAGGTCTTGCGTATGGATTTGAGTTGAAGCGATCCCACTAGTCGTTCCCTTACAGTTTGACCGGTTTGCCGGTGCGCACGCTCTCATCGGCGGCGAGGCAGATTCGTAGCGATTGGACGGCATCTGCCATGTGGCGATTGAGGTCGAGATCCTCGCGAATGGCCTTGAGCATGAAGGACTGCTCACGGTCGCAGAGCTCCTGATGGCCGGGTTCGCCCGCCATCGTCATGTCCTGATCCGGATTGATGAACTTGCCGTCCGGCCCGGTCTCGGCATTGTGCAGCCGGATGACGGAGGTCTTGGTGTGCGTGTCGATGTCGTCCGATTTCGCCTTCGGGTCCATGACGATCGAGACCGCCCCCTTCGGCGACATGACATCTTTCACGAAGAAGGCCGTCTCCGAGATCATCGGCCCCCAGCCGGCCTCGTACCAGCCGACGGAACTATCCTCGAAGATCACCTGCAGGTGGCCGTAATTGTACATGTCCGGCGCGACCTCGCCGGAAAGCCGCAGCCCCATGCCGCGCACCTCGACGGGCTTGGCATCGGTGATCTGGCACATGACGTCGACATAATGCACGCCGCAATCCACGATCGGCGATGTCGTCTGCATCAGCGATTTGTGCGTCTCCCAGGTCGGACCGCTGGATTGCTGATTGAGGTTCATGCGGAACACATAGGGCGGCCCAAGTTTTCGTGCTTCCTCGATCAGCTTTATCCAGGACGGATGATGGCGAAGGATGTAGCCGATCACCAGCTTCCGCCCGGCCCTCTTCGCAGCCGCCACGACGCGCTCGGCGTCGGCGACAGTCGTTGCAAGCGGCTTTTCGACGAAGACATCGCAACCGGCCTCGAATGCGGCGACCGCATAGCCGGCATGGCTGTCGGAATAGGTGCAGATGGAGCAGAGGTCGGGCTTCAGCTCGGCCAGCGCCGTCTTGAAGTCCGGATAGATGCCGTAGCCCTGCAGCTCCGGCGCAAGCTCCGGCTGCGAGCGGTTGACGAGACCGACGATCTCGAAGTCCGGGTTGTTGTGATAGGCGAGCGCATGGCTGCGGCCCATATTGCCGAGCCCCGCGACGAGAACACGGACCGGCTTCTGCGAAACGGTCATTTCACTGCTCCGGAGGTGATGCCGCGGATCAGCTGCCGCGAGAAGATGACGTAGAGCACGAGGATCGGCAGGATCGCCAGCGACAGCGCAGCCAGAACCGCGTTCCAGTTGGTGACGAATTGCCCGATGAATATTTGCGAGCCGAGCGTTACGGTCTTGGTGGATTCGGCAGGCGCCAGGATCAGCGGGAACCAGAGATCGTTCCAGATCGGGATCATCGTAAAGACCGCAACCGTCGCCATCGCCGGGCGCACAAGCGGCAGCACCAGCCGGAAGAAGATTGCGTATTCGGAAAGCCCGTCAATGCGGCCGGCATTCTTCAGGTCATCGGAGACCGTGCGCATGAATTCCGACAGGATGAAGATCGCCAGCGGAATGCCCTGCGCCGTATAGACGAGAACCAGCGCTGTCAACGTATTGACGAGACCCGCCGCCACCATGCCCTGCAGGATCGCGACCGTGCCGAGACGGATCGGGATCATGATGCCGATCGCCATGTAGAGGCCCATCAGCGTGTTGCCGCGGAAGCGGTATTCGGACAAGGCGAACGCCGCCATCGCGCCGAACAGCAGCACGAAGAAGATCGAGACGACTGTCACGATGAAGCTGTTCTGGAAATAAGTCGCGAAGTCGCCCTGCCCCAGCACCGTCTGATAGCCGACAAGGCTGAAGGTCGAGGGCGTCGGAACCTGCAGCGGCGAACGGAAGATCGCGTTGCGGTCCTTGAACGAGTTGATGATCGTGAGAAACACCGGAAAGATGGCGACGAGCGTGTAACCGATCAAAGCCAGGTGAACGAGCCCGGTACGGATCGGCGATGTGCGTGCTCTGTTGGACATGGACCACGCTCCTCAGAACTGATACCGGCGCATGCGCCGCTGGATGGCAAAAAGATAGAAAGAGACGCCAGCGAGAATGATTAGGAACATCGTCGTCGCGATCGTCGCCCCCATGGAACGGTCGCCGAGCTGCAGCTGGAAGCCGAAGAAGGTGCGGTAAAGCAGCGTTCCCAAAATGTCGGTCGACATATCGGGACCGGCAAGCGCGCCCTGCACCGTGTAAATCAAGTCGAAGGCGTTGAAATTGCCGACGAAGGTCAGGATCGAGATGATGCCGATCGCCGGCAGGATGAGCGGTAGCTTGATCTTCCAGAACTGTGCCCAGCCGGTGATACCGTCGCATTCCGCCGCCTCGATCACCTCTTCCGGAATGCTGAGCAGCGCCGCGTAGATCAGCATCATCGGGATGCCGATATATTGCCAGTTGGAAATCAGCGAGACGGCGACCAGCGCCGGGCCGGACTGGCCGAGCCAGGGCGCGAAGAAGGATTTCATGCCAACAAGGCTCATCAGCCAGGGTGCAACGCCCCAGATCGGCGAGAGGATCAGCTTCCAGATGAAGCCGACGATCACGAAGGAAAGCAGCGTCGGCAGGAACATCGCCGTGCGGTAGAAGGCGACGAAACGCAGCCGCGGGGTGGACAGAAGCGCTGCAAGCGCAACGCCGATCGGATTCTGCACGCACATATGGATGGCGAAAAAGATCAGGTTGTTGACGAGCGCATTCCAGAAATCATGCGCCCAGCGTGGATCGCCGAACAGCACCTTGTAGTTCGCAAGGCCAACGAAGGCGGGCACGCCGTCAACCACATTGTAGAACGAAAGCCGGAGCGTTTCGATCAACGGCAGGATCATGATCGCCGAGTAGACGACGACTGCCGGGAGAAGGAAGACGCCGATATGCCAGCGCACCGGGCGCTTGAGCGGAATTGGGGTTGCCGATGTCAGATCGGTCATTGCTTCTGGCTCGCTTTGCTTCGTTCTCTCCCTCATCCCTGTCCTCGGGGTTTATCCCGAAAATCACACAGGGATCCAGTTGCGCCGCCTCGGCGGCGCGGGAGACTCTTCTCACGCGAAAGACTTCGCGTGGCTTGGATTCCTGTGACGAGCACAGGAATGAGGGCGGCGAAGATCGCCGCCCTTCTTGCTGGAGGCTTACTTGGCCGGCTTGTACCAGCCGTCGAGACCCTTCTGGAGCTTTTCGGCAGCCACTTCCGGCGTATCCGTGCCGTTGATGACGTTGGCTGATTCAACCCAGGTTTCGTTTTCCAGGTTCGGCGTGCCGCGCGACAGGATCTGATAGGTCGAGCGGACGGTCGACTTGTACGGGCCGCGCCAGGAAACGAATTCCTGAGCCAGCGGATCGCTCATCTTCACCGGGTTTGAGTTCAGGCTGAAGAAGCCCGGCAGCGAGTTCGCGTAGATGTCTGCGAATTCGGAGGAAGCAACCCAGCTCAGGAATTTCTTGGCTTCCTCGGCATGTGCGCTCTTGGTATTCAGGCCGACACCGATGTCCGGATGGTCGGAGATGTAGCCGGTGTCGCCAGCCTTCGGAACCGGCGGCGGGAATGCGCCCATCTTGAACTGCGCCTGGCTGTTGAACAGCGAAATTTCCCACGAGCCGGCCGGGTAGATCGCCGCACGGCCGAGCGTGAAGAGGTTCTGGCTGTCGGAATAGGTCTGCGCTTCGAAGCCGTCGCCGAGATAGGGCTTCCACTTGGCGAGTTCCTTGTAGGGCTCGACCCATTCGGCATCCGTCAGCTTCTTCTTGCCTTCGATCAGGGCCATGCGGCCCTCTTCGCCCTTCCAATAGTTCGGGCCGATATTCTGGTAGCCCATGGTTGCGGCTTCCCAAAGGTCCTTCGTGCCCATCGCCATGGGAATGTAGGTGCCGTCCGCCTTGATCTTTTCGAGAGCGGCGTAGAACTCGTCCTGCGTCTTCGGAACGGCTATGCCGAGCTTGTCGAAGGCGTCCTTGTTGTAGATGAAGCCGTGAATGACCGAAGCCATCGGAACGCAGAAGGTCGACTTGCCGTCGTCAGTCGACCAGGCAGCCTTCGCAACCGGCGTGAAGTTTTCCATGCCCGGCAGGCTTGTTAGGTCTGCAAGCTGCTTCTTGTTAAAGAGTTCGAGCGAGGCGTCGAACGGCCTGCAGGTGATGATGTCGCCTGCGGAGCCGGCGTCGAGCTTGGCGTTCAGCGAGGCGTTGTATTCCGTCGGCGCCGTCGGCGAGAAAACGAGCTTGATGCCCGGGTTCTTGGCTTCGAAGGCCGGGATGATCTTTTCCTGCCAGATCTGCAGGTCGTCGTTGCGCCAGCTTTCGATCGTCAGCGTGACATCCGCAGCATAGGCAAAGCCGGCAGACGTGAGCAGACTGGAGGCAAGCAGCAGGCTTTTCAGAGCAGTGTTTTTCATTTCCCTCTCCTGTTTTAAGCGCCGCAGGGCGCCATCTTGGTTCTGAAACAAGCAGTTGGCGTGCCTGAGGATTACACCCAACGCCCCTTGGAAGGGCCGCCAGCAACTGCCGGCCCCCGAAAGCTCGACGGACGCGGAAAGCAATGACGCTGCCGGCCCGTATGCGCCCTCCCGATACGCTGAACCGGGCGCGATAATCTCCTAAGGAAAAAGCTGCAGGCGGCTTGGTCTCCATGGCGTTTGCGCCGAAGCGGCAATCGTGATGCGACCTGAAACCGGCTAATGTCCTGATGCCGGTTTTTCTCTGCCTCTACGTGCTGTTCCCTTTTCCGGAATTAAGGCCAAAAAAATACCAATTGTCCAGCCGATTTTAACTTTTGGCGCCCAAAAATTTCAGTTAAAAATTTTATCATTGAAAATCAATAACATATAAGCGCAAAATTTTCGAACCAATTCTGCTTGGTAAATGGTATTTTTTTGGTATTGTAGCAATAACCTAAAGCATGCAGCGTTCGGAGGCTCGATGACGGAATTGGCAATCGGCATAGACGGGGGCGGATCGAGCTGCCGGGCTGCAGTTGCGGACAGCAAGGGCAACGTTCTGGGCCGCGGCAAGGCGGGGCCTGCCAACATCCTCTCCGATCTCGATAACTCTCTCCTCAATATCATCTCGTCAGCGCGCGAGGCTCTGCGGGATGCGGGTCTGCCTGGTGAAACCGTTTCCAAGGTCTGCGCCGTCGTCGGCGTCGCGGGCGCCAATGTCGGCGACTACGGAGCCCGCATCGAGCACGCCCTGCCCTTTGCAGATTGCCATGTCGTCACTGATGCTCTGATCGCGCTTGAGGGCGCCCTCGGCGATTCGGACGGCGTCATCGGCGCTTTCGGCACCGGCTCGGTCTACAATGCCCGCAGGGACGGCAAATTGCGAGGTATCGGCGGCTGGGGCTTCGTCGTCGGTGATCAGGCAAGCGGCGCGCGCCTCGGCCGCGACCTATTGGAAAAGTCTCTGCTCGCCTACGACAAGGTGCGCCCGTCTTCGCCGCTGACAGTAAAGCTCATGACCGAGTATGGCGACGACCCCGAACGCGTCGTCGAATTCGCCCACGCCTCGAAACCCAAGGAGTTTGCCCGATACGCGCCGCTTGTCTTCGATTACGCCGCACAAGGCGACGAGATCGCAATAGGCATCATCAAGGACGCCGCTGCGGCGATCGGCGATAATCTGGACGCCCTCCTCTGGCCGGAATGCCCAGCGATCTGCCTGCTCGGCGGCCTCGCAAAGGCCTATGAACCCTGGCTCGCCGAGCGGCACAAAGTCCTTCTCAGAGAGCCGAAAGGCGACGTCCTCCAGGGCGCGATCGATCTCGCATTAAAATTTCTTCAGGAGCGGCAGAAGGGTGCGGCATGACGGATGATTTCGCCAGCATCCTTTCGCCCGAGCGGCTTCAAGGCGGCGGCAGCGGCCCGCTCTATGTCAAACTGCGCCGCACCCTTGAAGAAGCCATTCGCGCCGGCACGCTCGGCCACGGCGATGCCTTGCCGCCGGAGCGCGACATTGCGGAGTTTGCGACCGTCAGCCGAGTCACGGTCCGCAAGGCGATAGACGAACTCGTCGCGGACGGTCTGCTCGTGCGCCGCCACGGCTCCGGCACTTTCGTTGCCAAGCCGGTCTCGAAGGTCGAACAGCGGCTGTCGCAGCTCACCTCCTTCACTGAGGATATGGCCCGCCGCGGCATGACCTCGCGCTCCGAGTGGCTGCATAAGGGCATCCATACGCCCTCGCCCGACGAGATGATGAACCTCGGCCTTGCCGCCGATATCAAGGTCTCACGGCTGAGCCGCCTGCGCATCGCCGACGACCAGCCTCTGGCAATCGAGAACGCCAGTGTCTCGGGCGAATTCCTGCCGGACCCTTTCGTGGTCACGACATCGCTCTATGCCGAACTCGAGAGGCGCCAGGTTCGTCCCGTCCGCGCGGTGCAGCGCATCTCAGCCACCAATATGAAGGAGGCCGACGCCCATCTGCTTGGCGTCCCCGTTGGCGCCGCCGGCCTTTCGATCGAGCGTATCTCCTACCTCGGCTCGGGGCGTGCCGTTGAATTCACACGCTCGCTCTATCGCGGAGACGCTTATGATTTTGTGGCGGAACTGACGATCGGGGCCTGAGACTACTACCTGCCCAAGCTGCGATGTCCTCCTCGTCCATCAATTCGAAAAAGTTCGGACCCGTTCCGATAGCTTTCTCTTTGAGAAAACCAATCTGAAACGAGATCTGCGCGCGGCGCCAGCTTCGCAACCGGCTTCTGTCCCTTCACAATAACCACTTCTTCGCCAGCGCGTGCGGCCTCAATCAGCTTCAACACATTGATCTTGGCGGCGCAGAGAGTCACCGTCATCAGCGCACCCTGAGCCGACTTAGCTATTTGCTCCATATACTACCGATTCCCCGGGCTTTAGAGATACCAAAAGAATAAACCCGGAAAGTGAAGCACTTTTCCGGGTTTCTTGATCAATGCCTGAAGACATCGCATACGCCACGCGTTACGCCGCGTCGTCGATCTCCTCGGCAGCCTTGCGCGGCACGTAGTTGAGCACTGGCCCGAGCCAGCGTTCCACTTCGGAAATCTCGATGCCCTTACGCGCGGCATAGTCCTCGACCTGGTCGCGCTCCACCTTGGCGACGCCGAAATAGTAGCTGTCGGGGTGGCCGATATAAAGGCCGGAGACCGAAGAACCGGGCCACATGGCGTAGCTTTCCGTCAGCTTCACGCCGGCGGCCTTTTCGGCGTCGAGCAGGCGGAAGAGCGTCGCCTTTTCCGTGTGGTCGGGTTGCGCCGGATAGCCCGGCGCAGGGCGGATGCCGGCATATTCCTCGGTGATGAGTTGCTCGTTGGTCAGCGTCTCGTCCTTGGCATAGCCCCAATATTCGCGCCGGACCCGTTCGTGCATGCGCTCGGCGAAGGCCTCGGCGAAGCGGTCGGCGATCGCCTTGACGAGGATCGAGGAGTAGTCGTCGTTGGCACGCTCGAACCGCTCCGCGATCGCAATTTCCTCGATGCCCGCGGTCACCACGAAGCCGCCGACATAGTCCTCGACGCCGCTCGATACCGGTGCGACGAAATCCGACAGCGCAATGTTCGGGCGGCCATCGCGCTTGGAAAGCTGCTGGCGGAGCGTGTAAAAGGTCGCAAGCTCTCCGGCGCGCGCCTCATCCGTGAAGAGACGGATATCGTCGCCGGCGCTGTTCGCCGGCCAGAAGCCGATGACGGCACGCGGCCGGAACCACTTCTCGTCGATCACCTTCTTTAGCATCGCCTGCGCATCTGCCCAGAGGGCACGCGCCGCCTCGCCCTGCTTCTCATCTTCGAGGATTGCTGGGAAGCGCCCGCGCAATTCCCATGTCTGGAAGAACGGCGTCCAGTCGATATACTTGGCGATCTCCGCCAGATCATAGTCCTCGAACACCTTGGTGCCGATGAACTGCGGCCTAGTCGGCTTGTAGGCGGCCCAATCCACCTGCTGCGCATTCTCACGGGCGCGCGAAAGCGGCAGACGAACCTTCTCGGCCTCGCTGCGCGCATGAGCAGCGGCAACCTTGGCATATTCGCCGCGGATATCGTCGATATAGCCCTGGCGCGTATCTGGAGACAGCAAGGACGAGACGACGCCGACGGCGCGGCTTGCATCCGTCACATAGACCGCCTGGCCCTTCGCATAGCCGGGATGGATCTTCACCGCGGTATGAACGCGGCTCGTTGTCGCGCCGCCGATCAGGAGCGGGATATCGAAGCCCTCGCGTTCCATCTCGGCTGCCACATGCACCATCTCGTCGAGCGACGGCGTGATGAGGCCCGAAAGGCCGATGATATCGACTTTTTCGGCTACCGCCGTCTCGAGAATCTTTGTCGCCGGCACCATCACGCCGAGGTCGATGATCTCGTAATTATTGCAGGCAAGCACGACGCCGACGATGTTCTTGCCGATATCGTGCACGTCGCCCTTGACCGTCGCCATCAGGATCTTGCCGGCAGTCTTCCTGTCGTCGCCGCCATTGAGGCGCTTTTCCTCTTCCATGTAAGGCAGCAGCACGGCGACCGCCTGCTTCATCACCCGCGCCGACTTGACGACCTGCGGCAGGAACATCTTGCCGGAACCGAACAGATCGCCGACGACGTTCATGCCGGCCATCAGCGGGCCTTCGATGACATGCAGCGGACGTGCCGCCTTCTGGCGGGCCTCTTCGGTATCGGCCTCGATATATTCTGTGATGCCGTTGACCAGAGCGTGTTCAAGACGCTTTTCGACCGTCCACTCGCGCCAGGAAAGATCCTGAACTCTGGCCTCCTTCGTCCCTGCGCCACGGAAACGCTCGGCGACTTCGAGCAGGCGCTCGGTACCATCCGGGCGCCGGTTAAGCACGACGTCTTCGCAGGCTTCGCGCAGCTGCGGATCGATCTGGTCGTAGAGCGCAAGCTGGCCGGCATTGACGATGCCCATGTCCATACCCGCCTGGATGGCGTGGTAGAGGAACACGGCATGCATTGCCTCGCGCACCGGCTCGTTGCCACGGAACGAGAAAGACAAGTTGGAAACACCGCCGGAAATATGCACCAGCGGCATGCGCTGGCGGATTGTGCGCGTCGCCTCGATGAAATCGACGCCGTAATTGTTGTGTTCCTCGATGCCGGTGGCGACGGCAAAGATGTTCGGATCGAAGATGATGTCCTCTGGCGGAAAGCCCGCCTTCTCGGTCAGGAGCTTATAGGCGCGGGTGCAGATATTCACCTTGCGCTCGTAAGAATCCGCCTGTCCTACCTCATCGAAAGCCATGACGACGACGGCCGCACCGTAGCGGTGCAGCAGCTTCGCCTGGGCGAGGAAATTCTCCTCGCCTTCCTTCAACGAGATCGAGTTGACGATCGCCTTGCCCTGAACGCACTTAAGGCCCGACTCGATGATCGAAAACTTCGACGAGTCGATCATCACCGGCACCCGGGCAATATCCGGTTCGGCCGCGATCAGGTGCAGGAACTCGACCATCGCCTTTTCGGAGTCGATCAGGCCTTCGTCCATGTTGACGTCGATCACCTGCGCGCCGTTTTCCACCTGATCGCGGGCGACGTCCAGGGCCGCATTGTAGTCGGCGTTGGTGATCAGCTTGCGGAAGCGGGCCGAGCCGGTAACGTTGGTGCGCTCGCCGACGTTGACGAAAGGAATGTCCTTGGTCAGTTCGAAAGGCTCGAGCCCCGACAAAGACATAAAAGGCCGGTGTTCCGGGATCGGCCGCGGCTTGTACTTGGCAACCGTCTCGGCAATCGCGCGGATATGTTCCGGCGTCGAGCCGCAGCATCCGCCGACGATATTGACGAGGCCCTCGCGGGCGAAGCTGTCGATCTGCGCCGCCATCAGCTCCGGCGTCTCGTCGTACTGGCCGAATTCGTTCGGCAACCCGGCATTCGGATAGGCGCAGACGAAGGTGTCGGCAACACCCGCGAGCTCCTGCAGATGCGGACGCATCGCATTGGCGCCGAGCGCGCAGTTGAGGCCGATTGTGAACGGTTTGGCGTGGCGCACCGAGTTCCAGAAGGCTGAAGGCGTCTGTCCAGACAGCGTGCGGCCGGAAAGGTCGGTAATCGTGCCCGAGATCATCACCGGCAGGCGGATACCCTTGGCTTCGAACCGCTCCTCACAGGCAAAGATTGCAGCCTTGGCATTCAGCGTATCAAAAATGGTCTCGATGAGGATAATGTCCGCGCCACCGTCGATGAGGCCATCGATCTGCTCGCCATAGGCAATGCGGAGCTCGTCGAAGCTGATCGCACGGAAACCCGGATTGTTCACATCCGGCGAAATCGAGGCAGTGCGGTTTGTCGGGCCGATGGCGCCCGCCACGAAACGGCGGCGGCCATCCTCGCGCTCGGCGCGGATCGCCGCGCGGCGCACGATCTCGGCACCCTCTTTATTAAGCGCGTAGACCTCGCCTTCCATCTGATAATCGGCCTGCGCGATGCGGGTCGAGGAGAAGGTATTGGTTTCGAGAATATCCGCGCCAGCCTTGGCGTATTTATAGTGGATTTCCTCGATCGCATCTGGCTGCGTCAATATCAGAAGATCGTTATTGCCCTTCTGGTGACAGGCGCAACCGATGAAGCGATCGCCCCGGAACTGGTCCTCATCGTAGGCGAGCCCCTGGATCTGCGTGCCCATGGCGCCGTCAAGAACGAGGATTCGTTCGCTCGCGGCTTTCCGCAGAGCTGCAAAGACTTCGCTGCCGTCGCGTTTTGCCCCTTCGGGGCTGAAAAGATTGTCGAACACGGGCGGACTCCTTGACGTCGTTTTAAAGACCAAAGCGACCAGATCACATAAAGATATCTTTATGTCAATATATGCCTGACGTTTCCGGTTTTGCAAGGCTGGGCGGGTGACAGACCAGAGCGTGCTCTATATAGGCCTTTCGCAAGGCGTTGTGCATGAAATCGGAGGAGTAACATGGCACCTGCAATCGGCGGCACCGGGCTCGGAAACTGGAGCGCCCGCGCCTATCACCGCAACTGGCTTCTCACCCAGGCAAGCGGCCTTTTCGATTTCTTCCAGCACAATTCTGTCAATCCCAAGGGCGGTTTTTACGATCTCGACGATCATGGCAAGCCGCTTGATGCCGAGGGACAGGTTCGCAGCATTCATATTGCGTCGCGCGCAGTCCACTGCTTCTCGATCGGCGTCCTTCTCGGCCGTCCGGGTGCCGCCAGCGTCGTCGATCATGGCATGGACTACCTCTGGAACCGCCATCGCGACAAGAAGGATGGCGGCTATTTCTGGTCGCTGAACAATAATGGCCCCGTTGATTCCAACAAGCAGGGCTACGGCCACGCCTTCGTGCTGCTGGCTGCGTCCTCAGCGAAAACCATCGGCCATCCGCTGGCCGACGGAATGTTGGCCGACATCACGGAAATCCTGAACACGAAGTTCTGGGAGCCGCAGCATGGCGCCATCGCCGAAGAGTTCACCGCCGACTGGCAGCCGCTCGACGGCGGCGCCTATCGCGGCCAGAATTCCAACATGCACCTGACCGAAGCGCTGATGGCCGCCTTTGAGGCCACCGGCGACAAGGAATATCTCGCCAAGGCCGAAAGCATCGCCAATCTTGTCATCCTCCACGCGGCCGGTTCCGTCGGCTGGCGCGTCGCCGAGCATTTCAGCGCCGATTGGGCTATCGACAAGAACTACTATCATCCGAACGAAATGTTCCGTCCCGCCGGCACCACGCCCGGCCACTGGCTGGAATGGGCCCGGCTCATCCTGCAGCTGTGGTCACTCGGCGGCAAGCGCCACGACTGGATGCCGGACGCGGCGAAGGCCCTCTTCGCACAATCCATGGCGCTCGGCTGGGACGACGACAAGGGCGGCTTCTTCTACACGCTCGATTGGCACGACAAGCCCGCCAAGCGCAACAAGCTCTGGTGGCCCGCCTGCGAGGGCGCCGGCGCCGCCCACTTCCTCAACGAACACCTGCCGAGCGACTTCCACGAGCAAAGCTACCGCAAGATCTGGAACGTCATCGAACGCGCCTTTATCGACCATGAGAACGGCGGCTGGCACGAAGAACTGACGGAAGACCTCGTTCCGTCCCACAGCCTCTTCCCCGGCAAGGGCGATATCTACCACGCGCTACAGGCCTGCCTCATCCCGCTCTTCCCGGCGACCGGCAGCCTGACCAAGGGCATCATCGAGGCTGGCGGGACGATTTGAGGCAATTGCCGGCGCGGGCGCTTCCCTCAGACGCCCACATTCCTGTGCTTGTCACAGAGATCCAGCAGCGCCATGTCCATGGCGCGGGAGACTCATTGAGGCTAGCCAAAAAGAGAGTCATTCACGGCGCAGGCGCGCCGTGCCAAGCACAGGAATGAGGGTCACGTAAAGTGGCGCTCCGCAGTTAAATCCCTCATCTCAGCCGCAAGATATCCAAATCCTTCGCCAGCATCAGTGACAGCGCCTCCACGACGAGGTTGTGGTCGTCGCGCTGCGGCAGGCCCGAAACCGTGACGGCGCCGATGCAGCCGGTTCCCTTGACGTTGATCGGGAAACTGCCGCCATGCGGCGCGTAGTCGGCGCCGGAAAGCCCGTTGTCTTCGACCGTCTTGCCGTCCTTCTGCAGCTTCAGGCCACAGGCATAGCTGCTCTTCCAATAGCGGAACACCATGTTGCGCTTGCGGCGAACCCACTGGACGTTGTCGGGCGTGGCGCCTGGCAGCGCCGCGTAGAAGACCGGCATGGAATGCAGCGTGACGTCGATTGCCACGCCAAGGCCGCGTTCGGTCGCGAGTTCGTGCAAGAGCTTGCCGAGTTGCCAAGCGGTGGTGAGATCGAAGGCGTCGAAGCTCAGCACCTTTTCCTGCTCAGCGATCCGGCCGAGATCCTCTTCGATGGTCATAAAACTCGCTCCTCTTGCGTCATCGAACCGGCGGAAAACATCCGCATCCGGCGGCAAAAGTAAAGCAGAATCGTGATGATACCGAAGCTCAGTGCGGCATCGACGACAGCGCGCCTATGATTTCCTCGGGCCGCACGGGCTCGCTGGAGCGCAGCTTCACGGTGCCGTCGCGGTCGAGCAGGACAAGGCCGAATTCACCGGGCTGCGGTCCTTCGAGGTCATCGCGGATTTCATCGGCGTCGAGGTCGTAGGAGCCTTCGAAAAGCGGAAACACCCCGCCACCGGCGATACTGAACACCTCGATATCATCCTCGATGAAACGCAGATGCGAGGTGCGTAGCAACTCGTCCTGAACGGCCGCACGATCATCATCCGCATCCGCAAATATGATGAGCACGCGCTTTGAGCCAATGAATGGTTTGAGACAGTCCGGCGAAACGGGCGCACGCGGCGCCGGACCCATGATTTCGCGTATGATTGATTTTAGCATGGTGCTCACATCCTTCGTGTCTGTCTTCAACGATTGGAAGTGAGACCGGTTCCCTGCGAGCGTGACGGGACCGCGGCCTGGCGCGATCCCTCAAAGGCTCATTCGGGCGGCTTGCGCTCTGCAGTGCGGCTGGAGACGGCCATGATATCGGCGCCGCCGTTGGCAAGAAGGCGTTTGCGCACCAGCACGCGCATGACGCGGGCGGCCGTCGAGAAGCTCATCTGATCGAGCGGCCCTTCACCTTCCCAGGGTTTGGTCAGTCTTTCGGTGACGGCGCCGACAATGTTCATCGGCACGATGTCGTCGCATTCGCGCATGGCTTCGAAGACGAGGCTGATCGGGATGACCCGTCCTTCGAACGTGACGATCGGTTCGGTAAGTTCCGTATCCCATTCCTCGAAGGCATAGAGCGCTTCGCGGAACAATTCCTGAAGGGTGATCGGGGCGTGTCCGTTGTGAAGTGGCGGCAAGGCATTCGTCATGTCTGTCTCCTCTTGTGGATTAAGCCAATTCCTCCTCATCGGCCGGGATCGAAGCAGGACACACAGAACCCCAGGGTTCCCTCCGGACCGAATAACACGATCGATTTTATAGTGTAACACTCGCGTGATAAAGCGATTTATGCCCACCGGGCTGCCGACACGCCTCCGGAATGGGATAAGCCGCTGATATCGCTGAAGAACATCAACGGCTTTTTTTCACTTTGAAGTGGAGAATTGAGGCTACTGCTCGAGTGCGAAGGTGACGTTGACGGTAACATTATAGGCATTTTCGCCGCCCTGAACCGGCACAGCGGCGTCGCTTGCCTCCTTCATCATCGCCGCGCGATAGACCGGCTGCGGCAGCGGGCGAACGCTGTTTTCGCTGATTTCGATGATGCGGCCGAGCTTCACGCCGGCAGCCTCCGTCAGCGTCTTTGCCTTCTTGATCGCTGCCGCGACGGCATCCTTGCGGGCCGCCTCGATTGCCGCGTCCGGCTTGTCGTTGGTGAACTGGATGTCGCCGCCCTGGTTGACGCCGAGCGTCACGGCCTGGTCGATGATGCCACCCAGCTCGCCAAGATCGCGCACGCGAACCGTCAACCCGTTGGAAACCTGGTAGCCGATCAGTTCCGGCGGCTTCGGCTGGCCGTCGTTGTTCTGCGGATAGTTATACTGCGGCTGCACCGAAAAACCCGAGGTCTGCAGGTCCTTGTCGGCAATCCCGCCCTTCTTCAGCGCTGCCAGCACCCCAGCCATCGCCTTGTTGTTCTCGTCGAGCGCCTCGCGCGCCGTCTTCGCCTGCTTTACGACGGCAAGGTTGAGCACCGCCATGTCCGGCGCCAGCGCCGATTCCCCCTCGCCCGAGACCATGACCACCGCCTCGCGCGGCTTCGTTTCGTCGGCAGCCGAAGCCGAAGCCCCCGCCAGCGCGGCAGGCATGCCGATCAGCATGCCGAAAGCCACGTTTCTGATAGTCCGTAGCGCCATTTTTTCACTCCTTGGTTGTCGCCATCCCGCCTCACTCTTTGACGATTGATTGTGAAGCTATTGCGGCAGCGTCTTGTCGCTGCATCCGAATTGCGTTAGAGCGAAATCGCACCGGGGAGCCATTGCCCCGCTGCCCGCGCGGCAAAGCCACGCGAGGGCCTGTAGCTCAATGGTTAGAGCCGGCGGCTCATAACCGCTTGGTTGGGGGTTCGAGTCCCTCCGGGCCCACCACCATCTACCGCTTTGATTTCGCTAAAAATCCTGTAAACAAAGGCTTTGTTTACTGCTGGCAAGGGCCATCGTGCGGCGGCCCTCGGCCTTCCTGATGGACGAGCCGCTTTCCAACCTCGATGCGAAGCTCCGCGGCTTCATGCGCGCCGAGCTCAAGCGCATGCAGCACCTGCTCGGGGTGACCACCGTCTACGTCACCCACGATCAGGTCGAGGCCATGACCCTTGCGCATCGCGTTGCGATCATGGACCGCGGTGTGCTGCAGCAGATCGGCACCCCCCGCGAGGTCTATGATTGCCCGGCGAACCTGTTCGTCGCCGGCTTCATGGGCTCGCCGCCGATGAATTTCCTGCGCGGGCGGATCGAGAACAATCGCTTCGAGAGCCACGGTTTGAGCCTGCCGGTGGCAGCAGATACGGGAACCATGGCCAAGGATGTGGTCATGGGCTTCCGCGCGGAAGATGCCGACATCGTCAAGCCAGGCGCTGGTCTGTTCGATGCTACTGTCTACGCCGCTGAGCCTACCGGCGACGTGACGTTGGTCACGCTCGTGGTGGGCAAGGAGAGCCTGTCGGTCAAGATGCCGAGGGATTACGACATCGACTTCGACAAGGCGGTTGCCGTGCACTTTCCGCTCGATCGAGGCTTTCTGTTCGACGCCCATTCAGGTGTGCGCATGGCGGACCGGCTCGTGTCCGTATCCTGACTGATTCTTGTAGGCTCCAAGCCTGCATCTGGTTCAGGAGCTTTCGCCCCAACCGCTTTGCAGCCTTCGTATTGCGGCGGCTTTGCACCAAAACATTGGCTCTGAAGTTGTTAAGGCTCGATCTTAAAGGCTTTGCAATGGTCGAGAAGACCTCATGCTGATTATTCCAAAACTCTTGAATCGCCTGTCCCGGCAATACCAAAGCCAACCTACGATGCCGTCATCAACCACAGCGCTGCTGCCCATCCGGCGAGGTCCTGCCCCTGTGGGACACGGACCGCCGCGAACGTCGTCGGATTGGAGATGAAGAAGGTTGTTCAGAAATTGAACCGCACGCCGAAGACATTTGCACTGGAGCCGCCGTGCACGTCGCCGAGCGTCCCCCAGGCTCCGGACCGGTGGTGTATCCGCCAGAAGAAATCGACGTCGCGCATGGCGTTGAAGGAAAGGTTCAACTCGGGGCCCAGATAGAACAGCGTTCTGGCGTCCCCGTTATGCTCCAGCTCGTTCTTGCGCTCCCGTCCCTCCTGGGTATGCGTGACATGGCTGATGCCAAACGTAAAGGCTGGTGAGATACGGACGGTATCACCAATCTCGAAACCGTCGTAGCGAGCGACGCCGCCGCCCCAGAATTCCGCATTCGGATGCCCGCCGAATCTTCCGGCGAGCCCCGCTTCCAGTCCGAACCTGAAGGAGCCCATCCTAGCCGGGAAGTACTGGTAGCCGAGGCCGAAGATCGGGAGGTCCTCGTATGTGACGCCGAAAGGATTGGCTGCCTGGAGGATGTCGGCGTCGACCATCGTGCCGCCGAAGGCGAATACCGACTGATTGACGTCACGGTTCTGGGCCTGCGCGTCGGTTGTTCCCAAGAACGGCATAGTGGCAGCGCCGAGCAGCAGAGCAAGCGGGATGGCGGTTGAAGGCTTCATATCGGATCTAATCCTCGACTTCATGTTTTCTCCAGCGCGCGCATTCACCTAAGGCTCTGGAACAGCTCCTGACTGGGCGAAGACACGTCTGCTAGCCCCTGCATGCGGCCCCGCAGGATCGTCAGCGGGGTCCTGAGTTCGTGGGGGTCGCGGAAT
This sequence comes from Rhizobium sp. USDA 4016, assembly GCF_056279705.1. NCBI lineage: Bacteria > Pseudomonadati > Pseudomonadota > Alphaproteobacteria > Hyphomicrobiales > Rhizobiaceae > Rhizobium > Rhizobium sp. USDA 4016. The sequence goes on along the minus strand of NZ_JBWCCY010000004.1, from coordinate 1,276,800 downwards.
TCGAGTACTTCGGCTCCTTCGCCGCCCGCTGCAACCATTCGGCCATGCGGTTGAAACTCGATCAGGTGGTCGGCCTCGCCGAAGCTGCCTTGGCCCGACGCCCGTCCGCCAAGGTCGCCCGACGCTATCGAGCGGGCCGCCTCCGTCACGGTCACGAGCGGCGTGACAAGCCTCTTTTCCACTCTCAGGCCCACATAAGCCGTTACGGGACTGCCCAAAAGAATTTTCCATCGCAATCTCCGGTAGTTCCGGAATGACCCTGCGCAATGAACTCTACACATTACCTCCACGAAAACGCAACATTGCGAAGCCATATGGTAGAGGGCCGCCAGAAAAGATTACCGTCCGGCGAGGTCATAGCGACTTCAAAGCCGTCCTTTGCAGGGTCGTATCGAATACCAACCAGCTAGCCAACCTACAGAACCAATCCGCCGCAGTACCCTGTTGGCAAGCCTGGATGAGGGCGAATAACCCCCGGCTCTGATCACGTGGGGCCATAACGACCCGCTTTTCACTGCACCCGGGCGGAGGCCTCCCTTGCCGACCTGCCGGACACCAAGCTTCATTTCTCTGAAACCGGCCATTTCGCGCTCAAGGAAAACCTGAACGAAATCGCCGCTTTGATCTCCGAATTTCTAACGAGCTTTAGATGAAGCGTGCACGGAAACGCGCGACAGTATCCATCGGTATAGGCCCGCGATATCCAAGATCAATATTCGGGACGTGGGGGGCTTGCTAAAGTTTCTGAACGGAAACCACCTCGGACATCACGACAATGCGACACGTCCCCACCCACGACAACTCTCGCGGGCACGCGCTACCCGTTGCGTTTGCCGGAATAGTACTGATCGGCGCGTATGCCGTCGGCCTCGCCCTCATGTCGACAAAGCCACGCGTATCTACGTCGCCATCCTTGCGAATGCGCCATTCCCGAGTGCGGGGCATCGCCGGGGGCGACCTGCTCCGTCAACGGCGAGTTTGTCCGTATGAAGGTCGGACCGACCGTGCGATGTTCATAAAGGTCCACGCCTTCCCCGCGCACGTACCGGCGAAAGCAACGTCACAAGCAACTGAGTTCGCCTGTTTCCCCACACCGGAGCGATGACATGGATGTGACGACGAACCTCGACAAGATGACGCCAGGCGAGAAGTACGGCGTTATCCGTCTCCTAAGCCGCAGGCTCCACTTCTCCGCCATTCTGGCGAAGCAACGCGGCGACGATTTCTGGGACAGGTTGGAGCACCTGGCCGATCGGCTGCTCCGCGAGAGCGATGCGATTGTCACGGGGGGACCGTGCATCTCCGATCCCATCCTGGTCGAGGCAGCGGACCTGCTCGCTCGGTTCGACAACGCGGCCACATCGGGACGGCAGCTTCGCTCAAATGAGTAGACCCCGTTTCGAATATGTGCGTGGGGGCGCGATTGGCAATTGTTCTCGCAGACCGATCATGAGTATAGCATCCTACCGTTAAACGGTGCTTGATTTCTACGTATGACTGCTACACAACTGCTACGCAGCAGAGAGGAAAAATGATTGTTTTTGTTCGCCTTTTACAAATTAATAGGGCTTCCCTGCAGGCCCACCATTTGTTCTAAGGCACATAACGGGTTTAATCGTTGAAGACGTTTCCAAAGGATGATTTGAGTAATACGTCAAGCAACATTGGTGAATCGCAGAAAAATGTCGATCTCTACTCCGTTCTATCGAAACATATTCTGATTAGCGGATAGAAAGCCCGGTCTGCCTAGCGATCGCTAACGACACAGAGCATAGAAGCTTGAATGATAGCCAACTCCCAACCGTTGAAGTTCGAGGTTTCCCGAGGCATCCGGACCAAGCGTTAGCAGTCGTTCCGCTCACTCGGCCAGCGGCGGCGCAGCACTCGCCGCTCCGATCTGCAAAAGCGGCACCCTTTGTGCAAGGTCACGCGGCCTCTGCCAGCGTAGCAGAGCCTGCCGCGATCTGACGCTGACGGCGTGCTTTTCGATGGTACCGGCAAGCTTCGAGGGGCGATCGAACGTGCGGCGCCAGAGGCCTCGGATGGCGGCAAGTGGATAGGCGCGGGCGGGCATGGCCTGCGGCATCTCGCTAAACAGGCGCTGGATCATCTTCCGGCGGACATCCTCGGCGCTCTGCCGGATTTCCCAGTCGTAGCGGCGGTCGCGGACTGCGACGATGGACATGGATAGGCCGAGGCGCGACCTATCCACGCCGCTCACCCTGCCCGCGACGTCGAAGTCGGCGAAAGGCGAAAAGATTACAATGTCGCCTGCACGAATCTGCCCGGCCGTCCGATTGTCATGCAGAGTGATCTCGGCCTTGCTGATTGAAATGGTGTCGACCGTGCAGGGCATACGATTGCCGTCGCGTGCAAGATTTGCCTGCCGTGCGAGCGGAAACCGGATGCTGTCAAGCGGCTCTCGCGGAAGTTCTATGCAAACGAGCAGGGAAACGAAGGCATAGACCATGACGACCATGCCCCACGCGACGCTGAAGCCGTCGAGGTCGTTGTAGGTGCCCATCAGGGGACCGTTGAGCATACCCATGAACGTCAGGATGATGACCAGGAGGAACGTCCCGGCGATCGGGTAAAGGACATCGACGCGCGCTCGGTCCTCGCCCTTGGCCGTGACCTTGAACGGCCGCCCGAACGGATGGATGAGGGCGTGAAGCAGGGCGATCGTGATAGGGATCGCCGACACCATTTGCGACACTTCCGTAAAGAGCGGCATGCTGCGCCGGCCAGAAACCCAGGCATGAAATACCCACATGCCGCCGACCATCGGAAGCGCATAGAGGAAGAAGGCTTCCGGTTCCATCTGGATCGCCGGCAGGCCGAGGAAGTAGTAGAGGATCGGCGCTGCCATCAAAAGCAGGATGAACGGGCGGCAGAACCAGAAGAGCAGTCCGTGGAAATAATGCAGCCGTTGCAGGAAGGTGTATCCGCGGCCGAAGAACGGGCCATCCCGGAGCAGCGCGACCTGAATGGTTCCGAGGCACCAGCGGCAGCGCTGGGTAATATAGCCTGAGAGGCTTTCGGCCGAGAGCCCGACGCTCAGGCGTTCGTTCAGCCAGCGGGTCTTCAAGCCCTTCTGCAGCAGCCGGTAGGTCAGGTGGATATCCTCCGTGACCGTTTCCTGCGGCATGCCGCCAATCAGGCCGAGCGCATCGCGCCGAACGATGCAGGACGTGCCGACGCAAAAGGCAGCCCCCCATCCGTCCTTCGACGGCTGCATGACGTCGAAGAAGATGCGCTGGTCATCGACCCATGCCTTCGATGCCAGGAGATTATGCTGGACGGGGTCGGCATTGTAGTAGAACTGCGGTGTCTGGATGAGCCCGATCCCTGGATCGGCGAACTGGCCGACGGTGCGCTTCAGGATGGCGCGTTGCGGCGCAAAATCGGCGTCGAGAATGAGGATGAAGGGCGCGTTGGTCTCCTTCGCCGACTGCCGGATGGCATTGTTGAGATTGCCGCCCTTGGCGCCCACATTGTCGCCGCGCCGCAGATATCGCACGCCAACCTCGGTGCAATAATCCTCCAGCCAGTCGCGGCGTCCGTCATCGAGCACCCAGACAGTGAAATTCTGATAGTCGATCGCCTTTGCGGCAAGGATCGTGCGCTCCAGAATGGATAGCTCTTCATTATAGGTGCAGATGAAGACATCGACGGCCGGCGGCGATGCGGCGCCGGCGATGGTGAGTTCGCTCGCGTCCGCAGCCGCACTGTGGTCCGTCCGCCGGAAGAAAAAGACGATCGAAAGCACCGTATAGAAGATGACGACGATTTCGAAAGAGAGATAGGCGCGCGGCCACAGCGCATAGGCGCTCCATTCGAAGTCCGGCAGCGTCTTGGTGATGCGGAAATAGAGATAATTCAACAACATGACGATGAGGATCATGCCGAAGATGACGCGATCCTTGCCCCGGCGGCTGTCGAGCAGCCAGGCGCAGCCCATGATGAGCGCAAGCGCCAGCAGCGAGAAGAGAATGGCGTCCGAGAGAGTGACTACTTCGGGGGACATGGGCTATCCTTGCTGATCAGCGCCTGGCCCGCGCGGCCGAGGAAAGGGTTGAGGTCAAGCGCGGCAAGCACGGCCCAGCCGGTCGCCCCGATATGCGGAAGACGGTAATATTTGAAATCGCCGGGCGAGGAGTTGGGACCGACCTGAAGGCCTGTCGAAATCTGCTCGTTGACCGTCGCATAGATGAGTCCGCCGGGCGTGACCTGGGCAGCGATGGTCTTGAACAAGGGTTCGGCCTTTTCGGACTGTCCGGCAAGCCGCAGAACGAGTGCTGCCTGCGCCGTGCCCTCGAGCCAGATACCGTCCCGGTCGTTGTTGAAGTCGAAGCCGCCATCGACGCCATGGTTAAGCTCGGTCCATTCCATGACCCGCTCGACCTTGGTCTTGAAGTCCGGCACGGCGATCAACGGCCACAATTCGGCGTCGAGCCCCGACATCGCGATATTCGGAGCGTTGCTGTCGGGGGCGCTGCCGATATAGAAGCGCCCCTCGCCGTCGTCCCACATGGCACGAAGGAACTTCAGAGCGCTGTCGCCGCGGTGGGTCCAGTCGCCGCCGGCGTCCAGACGCGCAAGCCAGCTATCCGCGGCGTAGATATCCAGATTGTGTTCCGTCGATTTCCAGGTCATGCGCTCAGGCGCCGGCTCATGGCCGAAAAAGCCGCCGAAATAACCCGGGCTTTGTGGATCTGCCGTGCTGCGATGGATCCAATCCATGATCTTGCGTGCGGTGTCGAGATAGGCCGGCTGTTCCGTCTCCTCGTAGGCCATCAGCAGCGCCAGCGCGCCCCATGCGGTGCTGCCCGTCGCACTCCCGACTTGGTAGCCGTCCTCGATCCAGGAATTGCTGGCCGCACTCCAATAGCCGGGCAGCAGCATTCCCTCCTTGCCCGAAACGACCGGACCGGACCGGTAGGCATTTCTCAGCCGTCCATCATGATAATGACGGTCCGTCTCCACGGCGAGCACAAGGGCATCGGCGATGCGGCGCGCTTCGGCCTTTCGCTTGCAGCCGTAAAACGCCATTAGGGCAAGCGCGTTGTCATAGGTAAAGCCGGTGTTTTCCAGAGCCGGATGGAGCGCCGAGCCGCCGTTTGCCGGTTCGAAACTGCGCAGGACGAAGGGCTGCGCCGGATCGCCGCCCATCTGGGCAGCCAGCCCGTCGCAAAGCGTGCAGGCAAGCTCCTGATGTTCGCTATCTGCAAGCGCCGGGAATGCTGGCAGGACAATCACTGCCGCGGCGAGCAGCAGCAAGCGTCCTATGTTGATGGTCGATCTCAGATGCTTCATTGTTGACCCTCATCAATGCAGCGGAAAAACCGGCGTTACGGATTGGTGGGTTCGGCAGCGGCTGAGCGCGGCGCCGTCGCCTTGTCGAAAAGCGCGGACGCCGAATGTATCGTCCCGGGCGACGCCAGCCTGTCCATCGCCAGCTTCGAATAGCGGGCGATCCGGGAGACGATCGTCTCGCCCAATGAGACGATCACATCCTCGCCAACATGACATCCAAAGAATTTGTCGTTGTTCTGATGCGCCGGACCGCCTCCCTTGCCGGCCGGTTCGTCGATCTTGACGAGCACATAGACCTCGTGGCCTTCGGCTTCCGGAAACTTCGCGTAATAGCGATTTTCCGGGCCTGAGTTGAAGTAGCGCACGATCTTGTAGATATGGGCGTCGCGCTTGACGCCGAGGCTGCGGAAATTGACCATCGCCGGCATGCCGATCTCGAGCGACGTCACATCGCGGCTGCGATAGACGGCGGCAGCAAAGGCCTCGTTGCAATCCAGCGATTTTGCCACCGGCTGGCCCTGCATCACGAAATCGCCGAAGGATGCGTCGACGCTGACGATCTGGCCATGGCGCTCGGCGACGACCTCGGCGGCCCCGGTCTTGCCAAGCCGACCCTCCTCCCGTGCGATCAGGTTTTCGACCTGCTGCTTGCGCTCCGTCATCTGGTTGATCTCGATGTTGTCTTCGGCGATCTCGCCGGCAAGCTTGGTGCGCTGCATTTCAAGCGTCAGCAGATTGGCGGCGACGGTACCGCCGGTGTAGATGTCGCGTTCGACGAGCGACAGGACAATCTCGTTGCGGCGCAGTTCGCCGCGCGCGGAGTCGAGTTCGTACTGCGCGGCGTTACGCTTCTGGCGCTGCGGTTCGATGCTGGCCTCGGAGATCAGCTTCTTCTTCAGAAGCACCAGCTGCCTCTGCAGCAGGGCGTTTTGTTCATTGAGCCGCGCCTCGTAGGTCTGCACGTTGTAACGGGCATTCTCGATGACCGCCGAAAGCTCGCTGATCACGCCGTCCTTGACGTCCGCGATCTGGCTCTTGACCTTCTGGAGCTGGTCGGTGCGTTCCTGAACGACGCTTCTCGTATTGTTCAGCTTTTCGGTGAGATCGAGCTTCTCAAGCCGCAAGCCGGTCAGCGACGTCTGGTCCTGGTTGGGATTGGAGACCGTCGCCATGACATCGCCGAGCTTGACGACTTGTCCGACCTGCAGGGAAATCCTGTCCACCCTGCCGTAAATCGGCGAGGCGATCATTTGCACCGGCGCATTGATGACTGCGCGCGTGGAGACAATGAAAAACTGATTGGGGATCATCGCCATGGCGATCGTGAAAATCAGCATAAAGGCGAACACATAACCAAGTGCCCTTGATACTGAAAGTATCTTATGATCACGCGGATCAAGTAATAGATTTTCGTCCTTCATTTTCGCCAATCCTGACTTTTTACACTACAGGCCGAATAGAAGGGCGTTTCCATGTATATTTTTTATTAGTTATATTTTATATCGATGAAACTCGAGTATGCAAACGAAATTTTTTCTATGGTCTCGATGTTTAGATTCAATATCGGTACGAGAAGTACCACCGATAATGCAATCAACCATCTTGTTTAAGTAATTCATGCAATTAATACGCGCAGAACTGGATGCAATCGCGTTTCATCCATCCTCGAGCTCGACTCTTCTAGTCCGCGGAATTTCGGCGCGATGGCCGCGACGTGCATGCTGACCAGAAGTTGTCCGATCGCTAAAACGCACAGTTTAAGCTAATCGCTCGTTATCATTATAAAAGATCGAGCTTTCCCAAGCTGCTGCTTGTCGACGCGCATGAAGTCGAATCCATCGCCCGCACCTAACGCGATGGCCGCTGTCAAAGAGCAAGAGAATTGGCCGCGAGATTATGGCGCACGGCGGCGAACGTCCCCAATCGGCGGTGGGTTCAATTGATCGCTGCAACACTCTGCGAACCTCTCCGCTGGTGAGACTGTCAGCGTCAGCCACGGTTCTCCGCTCCGAACTCGCAGTAGCCCTTCAGGTTCACATACCCGTCGGTGGTGTCGTTGGCTTCGAATTTGTAACCGATCTGCGGGCCGATGCCAAAGACGCGGGATTTGAAGTCCCCGAGCGTCGCACCCGCGCCGCTATCGCCTGTCAACTGCCGAAGATGTAATCCGACCAGACCGTATGGGTGTGCTCATCGACGAACTGCAGCCGCCCAGTCGATGTGGGCATCGATGCCGCTCCGAAATGCCGGCCTACTTTGCGAGCGCCTCGCTCGCCCTTCTAACAAAACTCGACAACAGAAAGCTTAAAAGCCAGACTGTGTTTCGACATGCAAAACCCCCGAAGGTTGATGTCCAACATTCGGGGGTCAGTTCTGGCGGGCTTTTTATTACCTTACTGCTGCGCCGGAGGCGTTGCCGGCGGTGTTGCCGGCGGTGTTGCCGGTGCCGGTTCGGTAGCCGGCGGCGTTGCCGGTGCCGGAGTTGCCGGGGCCGGCTCGGTTGCCGGTGGCGTTGCCGGTGCGGTCGACGTTGCCGGTGGCGTTGTAGCTGGCGGCTGGGTCGTTGTTGTCTCGCCGGCGGGCGGTGTGGCTGGCGGTGCACTCGTGCGCGGCCAGTAAATCGCTGCAAGGGCTATGATTACAACAACAGCCGCGATACCGATCCACATTGCCCATGGTGACCGGCGGTCGCTTCCCGGTGTCGAACGAACATCCGGTCCAGGTCTATTAAAATCATTGGTCATAGTAGTCCTCCTGTACACTCTAAAACTACTAAGTGCATAAAAGGTTCCATGCTGTGTTATGATGCGACGCTCGAATATTGCAAAACCGCCTAAGTTTCGAATGCTATTCCTCTTCGGACATTCGCAAAGCGGTGTCTGCCGCACATCGCATCGAAAGCGATTATACCATCTTTTGCTCTTCCGATCGCAAAAAAGAGGAATTCGATATTCGGAAAGGTGATTTGCGCTCGTCATGATGCCGTGGCAGCATTCGCCTCCAGCATTCCGGCTTTGGCCGGCAGCATGACTGTCACCGAACAAGCATGAAAATCGTGCCCATGGGAGGGAAACATGTCCGATCAACTGCCGATGTTCATCCTTCAATCGATCGTTATCTTCGGCCTCGTCGGCGCGCTCTTCATTCGCGCCTGACCTGTCTAGCGAACGTCTGACCTTGCTCTCGGCCGCGTGTCGTTGCGTTCCCAGGAGAAGATGGCGCGTGGCAAGGGTTCGCGCCCGCGAATGATGTCGGCTCCCTTCTCGCCGACCATGATCGTCGGACCGTTGGTATTGCACGAGGGAACACGCGGCATGACGGAGCTGTCGCACACGCGCAGTCCCTCCAGCCCCCTCACCTTCAGATCGAGACCCACGACGGCCATGGCATCCGCGCCCATCTTGCACGTGCCGACTGGATGGTGATCCGTCTTGGCATTGGCGCAGCCGTAGTCGAAAAGCTGCTCGTCGGTGACGACGCCGCTTCCCGGCAGCTTCTCCTCCAGCACATAAGGCTTCAACGCCGCCTGCTGCATGATCTCGCGGGCGATCTTCAAGCCCTCGATCGACATCTTCCGGTCATGCGGATCGCTCCAGTAATTCGGGTCGATCAGCGGCGCATCCGCCGGATCGGCAGATGCGAGACGCACGGTGCCGCGCGAGCGCGGATGCAAATAAGCGGAATTCAACGTCACCCCGGCGTTCTTCAGCCGGGCGACGCCCGCCTCGATACCGGAGCCGAGGCCGAGATGGAACTGGACATCGGGGGACCGCGCGTTTGGATCCGCATACCAAAAGCCGCCGGTCTCGAAGAGCGAGGAGGCCACGGGGCCCGAGCGGAAGAGCACATATTGCAAGCCCGCCCAAAGCGTGCGGTGCAGCTTGGCGACGCCGTCATAAGTGTGGTCGCCGGTGCATTCGGAAATGACGAAGAGGTCGAGATGATCCTGCAGATTGCCGCCGACGCCGGGCAGATCATGCTTCACATCCACGCCAACAGCTTTCAGATGGTCCGCAGGCCCGATTCCGGATTGCAGCAGCAGCTTCGGCGACCCGATAGCACCAGAAGAAGCGAGGACCTCCCGCTCGGCGCGGATGAGCTCGACGCCGTTGCGTCCGGCAACCTCGACGCCGATCGCTTTTCTACCCTCAATCACGATCCTCACAACGCGGGCATTCATCCGGATGGTCAGGTTACCCCTGTCTCCGATCGGTGACAAATAGCCGAGCGAGGCCGAGGAGCGGCGGCGGTCGCGCTGCGTAAGCTGATAGAAGCCGACGCCCGCCTGCTGCCGGCCGTTGAAATCGTAGTTATAGGGAATGCCGAGCTCTTGCCCCGCCCGGATATAGGCGTCGCAAATCGGCAACGCGGAAACCGGCATCGAAACGCCGAGCGGTCCGCCATAGGAATGGTAGTCGTCGGAAAAACGCTGATTGTCTTCGGCGCGTTTGAAGTAGGGCAGAACGGAGCGATAATCCCAGCCATCGCAGCCCTCCTCGCTGGCCCAGAGATCGTAGTCGGCGGCATTGCCCCGCGTATAGAGCTGCGCATTGATCGACGAGCCGCCGCCGATGACCTTGGCCTGCGTATAGCGCAGCACCCTGCCCTTCATGTGCCTCTGCGGCACCGTCTCCCAGCCCCAGCTCGCGACGCCCTTCGTCATCTTGGCAAAGCCTGCCGGCATGTGGAACAGCGGGTTCCAGTCGCTGCCGCCTGCTTCCAAAAGCAGCACTTTGACATTTGGATCCTCGCTCAGACGGTTGGCGAGAACGCAGCCCGCCGGGCCGCCGCCGGTGATGATGTAGTCGTATGCCATCCCAAATCCCCCGCTCAAAGGCGGCCGATCGAAAGCCCGCCACCAGCATCGATCACCGAGCCCGTGGCAAAGCCGAAGCTCCCCGACGCGAGGGCTGCGACGATCGCGCCGATGTCCTCGGCCTTCCCCCAGCGTTTCATCGGCACGAGCCCGCCTGAAATCAACGCATCGTATTTTTCGGATACCGTCGCCGTCATCGCCGTGCGGATGATGCCTGGCCGCACTTCGAAGACGCCAATGCCGCTCTCGGCAAGCCGCACCGCCAATCCCTTGGTGAAGGCTGAAAGGCCGGCTTTGCTGATGCAGTAGTCCAGCCGCTCCGGCGACGTCAGCTCAGAGGAAACGGAGGTGATGTTGACGATCGAACGCGTTGCCTGCCCGGCGCCGCTTGCCAGCATCGCCTTGACGACCGCCTGCGTGAAGAACACCGTCCCCCGCAGATTGGTGTCGAGCACCGCGTCGAAATTCTCCGGCTTCAGCTCGATGAAGTCGCCGCGGACAATCGAACCGATGCCGGCATTGTTCACCAGGCAGTCGATCGCCCCGAATGTCTGCAGGACGTCCTCGATGGTTGCGGCATGCCCGTCAAGGTCCGCCAGGTCAGCCTTCAGATAAGAGGCGTCGACCCCGAGCGAACGCAATGTCTCGACCACCAGATCGTTCGCCCCGGCATCCTCTATTCCGGTGATCGCGACGTCATGCCCCGCCTTCGCCAACGCCTCGGCAATAGCCAGTCCGATACCTTGTCTCCCTCCGGTGACAAGCGCGACCGACCGCCTTCCCTGTGCCATCACGCGAGTTCCTTCTGCAGGATATGATCCCCGACGCGCAGCGCCTGCGCTGCCACCGTCAGCGCCGGATTGACCGCGGCGGACGTCGGCAGATAGCTCGCATCGACGACGAAGAGGTTCGGATGGTCGTAGGCGCGGCACCAGATGTCGAGCGGCGCCTGCGCCGGATCGTTGCCGATTCTGATCGTGCCGCACTGATGCGACGGCGTGCGCTTGTCGAATGGCCGCGAGAGCACCAGAGGAAAGCCCGCCGCCCTCAGCGCCTGCTTCAGCTTCTTCACCAGCATCAGATGCGCCGGCCAGTTCGTCCGCACCCACTGCAACAGAATGCGCTCGCCATCGACCATGATGCGGCTTTCGGGATGCGGAATGTCCTCGCTCATCGCATAGAAATCGATCGCATGCGCCGAGAGTTTGTTCAGCATCCATTCCGGCAGCGACGGCATATTGGCCTTGAGGATGGCGCCGGAAACGCGGCCGAGCAGCTGGACATTGCCGAGCGGCGGCCCGCTCTCGCCGTCCGTGAGGTAATAGTCGTTGAAACCGAAGGTCTTCTGATAGATCGCGTCGTTTCGATAGGTCGGCGAGACCGCGATCACGGCGCTCGAATTGTGGTTCATGAAATTGCGGCCGACCTGGTCCGAGCTGTTGGCGAGCCCTTTTGGATTCTTCTCGTCCGCCGAGCGCAGCAGCAAGACGGCGGATTGCACCGCGCCGGCCGCAAGGATCACGAGCTTCGGAGAGACCGCCTCGTCGGCGCCATCCTTGCGGTAATGAACCGTCTCGATGCGCTTGCCGTCAGCCGCCGTTTGAAGCCGTGTCACCCGCGATCCGGTCTGCAGCCGGACGTTCGGATGCTGCAGCGCCAGCGAAAGGCCGATCGTCTCGGCATCCATCTTGCCGTCGAAACTGTTCGGATGCGCGTCCCAGGGCGTCTTCGCCTTGGCAAGCCAGCGCTCGATATCGATGCCGAGCGGCAGCGAATACGGATGCAGGCCGTTCCGTTTCATCCGCTCGCGCACAAGCGCAATCGACGGCTCGTCGGGCACGGGCGGAAAGGCATAGTTCTGCGAATGTACAGGCTCGGTAGGGTCTTCGCCGATCTGCCCGCGCACCTGATAAAGCTGCTCCGCCCGGCTATACCATGGCTCCAGTTCTTCGTAGGCAAACGGCCATGCGGGCGAGATGCCTTCCAGATGCCGCATCTCATAAAAATCCTCGCGCCGGTAGCGCACCATGACCGCTCCGAAGAACTTCGAATTGCCGCCGACATTGTAGTAATTGCCGGGATTGAACGGCTTGCCGTCCCTCTCGTACCAGAATTCCTTTGGCCGGAAGTGGCCGCGCTGGAAGATCGCGCGCTGGTCGCGGTTCTCCGGCCGGTCCTCGATATGCCCGCCCGCCTCAAGAACGAGGATATCGGCGCCAGAAGGAGCAAGCGCGGCAGCGATGGTCGCCCCGCCGATCCCCGAGCCGATGATGACGATGTCCTGCTGCTTCACCAAGCGATCCTCCCAGAACGCAAGCCCTTGGCTCAGCGCGGCATCCACCAGCCCGTCCGGGCGCCGATATGCATGTTGAGCGTCTTGGTCTCGGTATAGTCCTCCACCGCATGCCGGCCGAGTTCGCGACCGAGGCCCGATTGGCGATAGCCGCCGAAGGGCAGTTCCGCCGCACCATCCATGAAGGTGTTCATCCAGATCGTGCCGGCCCTTACCTTTCGTCCGATCGTCAGGCAGGTGTCGAAGTCGCGGCTCCAGACGCTGGCCGAAAGGCCGTAATCGACGGAGTTCGCGATGCGGACAGCATCCTCCGCAGTCTTGAAGGTCAGCACCGAAAGCACCGGTCCGAACACCTCCTCGCGCGCCACCGCCATCTCCGGCTTGACGCCGGAAAGGATTGTCGGTGCCATGTACTGGCCAAAACCGAAGTCGATATGGCTGCCGCCAAGCGTGACATTCGCACCACTGCCCACGGCGGCGGAAACATAGCCCTGAACCTTCTCCAGATGCTGCGGCGTGATGATCGCACCCACCTGCGCCGATGGATCCAGTGGATCGCCGACCTTCACCTTTTGCGACAGCGCCGCCACCCGCGACGTCACGTCGTCGGCGATGTCGCGATGCAGGATCAGTCGCGATCCGGCATTGCAGCATTCGCCTGCATTGAAATAGGCGCCGAAGACGGCGGCATCGACGAAGGCGTCGAGATCGGCGTCCGGAAACACGATCTGTGGATTCTTGCCGCCAAGCTCCAGCGACACTTTTTTGAGCGTCTTCGAGGCGTTTTCCATCGTCAGCCGGCCGATGCCCGTCGAGCCGGTGAAGGAGACCATGTCGACATCCGGATGCCCGGTCATCGTCGCGCCGACGGCTGCACCCGTGCCGACGATGATGTTGACGACGCCCGCCGGAACGCCCGCCTCCATCAGGATTTCGCCGAGCACGAGGGTCGAGCCGGAGGTGAGTTCAGATGGCTTGACGACCGCCGTGCAGCCCGCTGCAAGCGCGAAAGGCAGCTTCTGGCTGACGATCAGGAACGGGAAATTCCAAGGCGTGATGATCGAGACGACGCCGACGGCCTCCCGCAGCACGACGCCGAGCGTTCCCTCGCTCAGCGTATTGTAGCTTTCGCCATGCAGATCGCGGGCAAGTGCTGCCGCATAACGCCAGATGTCGGCAGCACCGGCGATCTCGCCCTTGACCTGCGTGATCGGCTTGCCGGCCTCGATCGCATCGAGATAGGCAAGTTCATCGGTACGCGCGGCGATCATGTCCGCGGCCTTAAGCAGAATGTTGGAGCGCTCGGAGGCTGTCATGCGCGGCCACAGACCATGGTCGAATGCCTTGCGGGCCGCAGCAATCGCCTTGACCGCATCATCCTTGGTCGCTGCCTTGTAGCGGCTGACGGCAACGCCATGACTCGGGGCCACGCGCTCAATCGTGCCTGCCTCGATGCCCTCCACCCATTTGCCGTCGATCAGCATGCTGAACTCGCGCACCTTCGCGTCCACGAGCTTCTGCGGCTTCAGCAGCACCGTCATCACCATTCTCCCTTGAATTGAGCCGGACGCTTTTCGGCAAATGCCGAAACGCCCTCTTTGAGATCGCCAGTCTTGGCAGCCAGGATCGATCCCAGCGCCTCGACCGCCGCACCATTGTCCTCGCCATTGGCCGATGCGATCAGAAGCTTCGAAATCTCCAGCGCCGCCGGCCCGCGAAGTGCAATGCGCGAGGCATAGTCCCTGGCCGCGGCAAGCGATGTGCCGGTATCGACGACGGCGTCGACGATACCGTTCGCCTTTGCCTCGTCGGCCGAAAACATCTCGCCGCCGAGCACCATCCGCCGGACGATCTGCGCGCCGAAGCGCTTGACCAGCCGCTGCGTGCCCGACCAGCCCGGGATCATACCGAGGCCTGTCTCAGGTAGGCCAATCTTGATCTGGCTCTCGGCAATGCGGATATCGGCAGCGCCCGCCAGCTCCAGACCGCCGCCGAGCGCATGGCCGTTCAGCGCCGCGATCAGCGGCATGCGCAGCGTCGCAAGTCGCTCGAAAATGCGGTGGCCGAAGCGCACCCAGGCATGGCCGAACTCATTGGCCCGCATGCCGCCCCAGGCCTTGATGTCACCGCCCGCAGAAAAGGCCTTTCCCTCGCCTGTCAGAATGGCGACGCGGACAGTGGCGTTCGCCTCCACCCCGTCGCAGGCCGCGGCCAGCGCCTTCAGCATGTCGATATCGAAGGCATTGAGCTTTTCCGGCCGCGAGACGGTCATGACCGCGATGTGACCTTCGATTGAGACCTTCACCTCACCCATGGGATGCTCCTTCCAGAACCCGCTTTGGCTTTTCTGGCAGCTTGAGGCCGATCGGCGCTTCGCCGAAGAGAGCGTCGTCCATGACCTTCAGATTGTCCGAAACGATCAACCGAAATTCCGATTGGTCGAGAATATGTGCCTGCAGATCGGCGCCGGGTGCGATCTCGGTCAGCACGATGCCATCCGGCGTCAGTTTCATTACGCACCGCTCGGTGACATAAGTGACATCCTGCCCCTGGGCCACGCCGCGCGGACCCGAGAAGGTCACGTGCTCGACGGCGTTGACCAGTTTCTTGAGTTTGCCTTCCTTCCCGATCACCAGCCTACCGTGCTCGACGCCGAGCTTTGCGCCGGCATTGAACATGCCGGAGAAGACGATCTTCTTCGCCCGCGCCGTGATATCCACGAAGCCGCCGGCGCCTGCCGTTACGTGTGGACGGAAGGAGAGCTTTGAGACGTTGACCGAGCCGTCGCGGCCGATCTCCAGGAACGAGAGCAGCGAGGCATCGAAGCCCGCACCCTGGAAATAGGTGAATTGATAGGGCGACGGCATGAAGGCATCGGCATTCGAGGCACAGCCGAAAGCGAAGTCGAGAAGCGGAACGCCGCCGACGGCACCCTGCTCGATCACCCATGTCACCGCCCCGTGAAGTCCCTCCTCCAGCAGGATGCGCGGCACGTTGGCCGAAATCCCGAAACCGAGATTGACGGCGCTCCCACCCTGCAGTTCCTGCGCCACCCGGCGCGCAATCGCCTTCTGGATATTGAATTCCGACAGGTGGAATGTGTCGAGCGGCCGGAAGATTTCGCCGGAGATTGCCGGATCGTAGAGCGTTTGCGTCGTCTGCTTCTGGTCGGGATCGACCACGACATAGTCGACGAGCACGCCCGGAACGCGGACATCGTGGGGCTTCAATGAGCCTTCCTTGGTGATGCGCTTCACCTGCGCGATGACGATGCCGCCATTGTTGCGGGCGGCGAGCGCCTGGTCGAGGCCGCCGAGATAGGCGCCTTCATGTTCGTATGTCAGGTTGCCGCGCTCATCCGCCGTCGTCGCCCGGATGATCGCCACCTGCGGTGCGATTGCCTTGAAGAACAGCCAGTCCTCGCCTTCGAAGCTGATTTTCTTGACGACCGGTTCGGCAGCGGCCTTGGCATTCATGGCGCAGCCTTCGCGCGCTGGATCGACGAATGTTTCGAGCCCCA
The DNA here is from genome assembly GCF_056279705.1 of Rhizobium sp. USDA 4016. Classification (NCBI taxonomy): domain Bacteria; kingdom Pseudomonadati; phylum Pseudomonadota; class Alphaproteobacteria; order Hyphomicrobiales; family Rhizobiaceae; genus Rhizobium; species Rhizobium sp. USDA 4016. The sequence goes on along the minus strand of NZ_JBWCCY010000004.1, from coordinate 1,260,855 downwards.
CCTTGGTCATCACCCCCGGCCGTTTGGCGGCCGCCTCACGGTGCATGTCGAAGAGGATGCCCGACGGTACGTTATAGGCGGCGATCTCGTCGTTGCCGATCATCTGCCAGATCAATGGTGGCTCGGCGCCTGACGGGCCGGAGGGATAGGAGCCGCCGATGATCTTCTTCAGCAGGCCTTTCCTCGCGATGTAGTCCACGCCTTTGATACCGCTCATGTCGCCCGCCGCAATCGGGTGCAGCGTCGTCAGATCGCGTGGATGGCCGGTCGCTTCGAAACGCTCGCCGATCGCCTTCAGCATCAAATCGGGGCAGCCGAGGCCGCTGGACGACGAGACCGAGACGATCGCACCGTCGGGGATCAGGGCTGCAGCGTCGGCGGGTGTGACGTGCTTGTCCATGTCAGAGCCCCGGCTCGATCTTGACCACCTTGCCGGTCCTTGCGGATTCGACGACGGCAAGGCCGGTCGCAAGTGACCAGACGCCGTCTTCGCCCGTCGCCGACGGCCTGCCCTTCCCAGCAACCGCATCGTGGAAGGCCCTGAGCGCAACCTCGTAGAGATTGGTGTTTTTACATTCGAGTTCGGTCTCGCCTTCTGCATTCCGTAGGGTCACGCGGCCGACTGGACGCTGAGTCATGACGTTACTGGCAACGAGCGATCCGTCGCTGCCATGCACCTCGAAGCCGGTCTCTGCATATTTCGTGGTGAAACCGTCATGGAACTGCGCGATGACGCCGGACTTGAAGCGCAGTACGCCCATGACGGCATCCTCCAGCCCGGCCTTGCCCATGCCGCCGCTCTGGCCGAAGGCGATCGCCTCGACCGGATCGTCGCCGAGCACGAAGCGCAGCGTATCGGCATCGTGCACGGTGATATCAAGGATGACTCCGCCGCCCGCCTCTGGCCGGTCGAGCCGCCAGCCCTGCAGATGCGGCGGCAGATAGACGGCGTGAAAGACACGGGCAGCGAGCGGCTTGCCGATCTTGCCCGCTGCAATCGCATCGCGCATGGCGCGGTGGGTGGCGGCATTGCGCAGGTGGTGGTTCGTCGCCATCACCACACCCGCCTGCCTGGCAGCCTTTACCATCGCATTCGCATCGGCCTGGCTCATTGCCAGCGGCTTCTCGCACAGCACATGCTTGCCCGCCTGGATCGCCGCCAGCGCCTGGTCGCGGTGAAGTTCGTTGGTGGTCGAGATGTAGACAGCCTCGACATCCGGATCATGGACGAGGTCGGCAACGCTGGTCACCGATTTCGCAATGCCGTTCTCGGCCGCGTAAGCCTTGCCGCGCGCCGCATCCGTGCTCATCACCGAGACGGCCTCGCTGCCCGCTGCGCGGATCGCACTGATCACCCATTCCCTGGCGATCGTGCTGGCACCGATCAAACCCCAATTCGTCATCGCACTCCTCCTTGAATGCCTGTGCCGCAGCTTTGACGGACGACCAGGCGCACGCTTTTGACCAACGCTTCGGGCTCAGCCGCCCCCGAATTGATCTGCTTCAGAAGCAGCTGCGCTGCCCGGCGCCCCATGCCTTGCGGATCGACGGAAACGGTCGTCAGCGCGGGCACCGCCGTCTTTGCCTCGATCACATCGTCGAAACCGACCACCGCGAACTCGGCGCCAGGCTCTATTTTGCGGCTTCGAAGCCCGTCACAGACGCCGAAGGCAACCGCGTCGTTGAAGCAGACCGCAGCCGTCGGAGGGGCAGCAAGCCGCATCGCCCGCTCGATCGCCTCGACGCCGCCCGCTCGCGAGGGTGCCGCTCCGATGGCCAGATCCGCGTCGAAATCCAGCCCCGCGTCAATCAGCGCATCGCGATATCCCATAAAGCGCTCGGTAAAGACGGCGGTATCCGGAAAGCCGCCGAGAAAGGCGATGCGGCGATGGCCGAGCTTTGCAAGATGCGCGACGGAGGCGGCCGCTCCCGCGTGATTGTCCGACGTCAGCGATGACACCCGCGCACCTGGCACATTGCGGACGGCCATCACGACAGGGATTCCGGCATTGGCGAGCGCCCCGAAATCTGCAGCCTCCGTGCCGCGGGCCGGCGAGATGATGAGCCCGGAAATACCGTGTTCGCGCATCGATGCAATGACTTCGCGCTGCCGGTCGATATTCTCGCCGGTATTGGCGAGAAACTGCACGTAACCCGCCGACTGCATGACGCTGTCGATGCCGACGGCGAGCTCGGCGAAAAAGCTGTTCGTCAGGTCGTTGACGACCATGCCGACGATTTTTGACTTGGCGTTCGCCTGCCTCAGATTGGCAGCGCCCCGATTATAGACATAACCGAGCTCGCGGATTGCGGCATTCACCTTGGCGCGCGTCGTTTCGTTAACGAGCGAGCTTCCCTGCAGCACGAGCGATACGGTCGACTTTGAAACGCCGGCGGCATTCGCAATGTCGATAACGGTCACCCGCTCCCTGCTCATGATTGCTCCTCCAAGACTATGGAAGTTAATTGGAACGTTCCAAATTTGTCAAGAAATGAATTGCAGCGCAGTCACACCGTTCTCGGATCGGTTTGGAACGTTCTAAATCAAGGCGATAAAGCCCTGTAAAAAATGCATCCCCGAACACAAAAGCGTACCGGAATTGACAAAAGTGCACTTTGCAGCCGTACTCGACGGTACTAATGAAATGAGCGTCGCTTCTTCTTTTCCCCGAAGCGGCCTAGAACTCAGCCTCGCCCGTCGCGAGGCTTTTTTCATTTAGCGTCCGCCCGGCAATAAAAAACCGCCCTTGCCGTGATCCGAGAAGAATTGGCAAAGGCGGTTCTTGTGCCGCCGCGTCTGAAAGACCGGCGGCTGCTACTTTTTAACGGCGGATCAGCGGGCAGCCACGGACATTCGCGAAGGTCATGCGGTCCCAACCACGGCGGTCACGGCCGGCAACGACGACGCGGCGCGGTGTGACATTGACGACGCGCACGTCGCGCAGGCCGGTCCAGCGAGCCGCGCGGACAGCCATGACTGGCGAGCAACCGCGGTAGACCGGTGGCGGACGATGATACTGGACGTCGATGACAACACCGCGCTCCGGGCCTGCTGCGGCAGCAGTCGAGACGCTGGCGGGGATCGAAGCAATGGCAAGCAATGCGGAAAACGATGCCTTGGCAATGAAATTGGTCATCGGGTTTTCCTAGTTTCAAAGAACGATCGAACTCCCTTCCGGGAATGATTCGACAATAGGGCTAAGACTGAATGGCGTTCGAATTGCGTATTCAGGTTCGGTTCAGGCGCTGACATGCAGCACGATTTCGCGACGATGAGGACGGTCGCGATGCTCGAAGAGATAGAGCCCCTGCCAGGTGCCGAGCACCATCTTGCCGCTCGTAACAGGAATACCGAACGAAACCTGTGTCAGCGCCGCCTTGATGTGGGCAGGCATGTCATCCGGTCCTTCGGTCGTGTGGACAATCCAGCGCATCGATGGGTCCGATGACGGCGGCACGAGCCGGCGGAAGAAGGCACTGAGATCCGTCTGCACATCCGGGTCGGCATTTTCCTGGATCAAGAGTGAACAGGAGGTGTGGCGCAAAAAGACGGTGAGCAAACCTTCGTCCACGCCGGTTGCGCGGACGAAGCCAGCCGCCTGGTCGGTGAATTCATAGAGGCCCTGCCCCCGGGTTGAAACGGAGATGATCGCCTGGGGCATGGAAGTCCCTTTTTCAAAGTTCGACGACAGTTTCGAAGCCGCCGTAGATCATTCGCTTACCATCAAAGACCGTTTTCCATTCATCGCCCTGCAGGCGTGGATCGGACATGACCTTGGCCACTATATCGTCGCGCTCCGTCCTCGATCCATAGACGATCCAGGAAAACCCTACCACTTCGTCTTCCTTCGCCATCACCGCACGCGGAAACGAAGTGAGTTCGCCATAGGGCACGTCGTCGGCAAGGCACTCGACATATTTGAGCGCACCATGCTCTTTCCAGATCGAGCCGGCGAAATTCGCCAACTTCTTGTAAGCCTCGATATTGGCTTTCGGAACAGCCACGACGAATCCATCGATGTAAGGCATTGTCGTTCTCCTAACTTCGTTGACGATCATAGGACGGATGGCGAGCGCGAGGCCCGACAGTATAGGTGAGAAAATATGCGTGATCCGCCGATTTCCAGCCCCGCGGCGTCCCGGTCTTGGCAAGATCAGGCAAAAGACGCGTTTCTTTCTGAATGATCCGCTTGGCACAATTTGCGCCCATTGGAACGATTGTTCCGATCACCTGACCAGCCATTGAAAGAAAACGTCAATGCGCCATTTTTTGACGCAAACGGAATGGCGCATGGCGCATGAAAGCATGCTCAATAGGCTTGCCGGCGGACGCGGTGCCGCAGGCGCCCGGGTTCACGTCACACCGCGACCAGAGGGAACAAGAAAATGAAAGCACTTTTGGCTTCAACCGTCCTTGCAGCTGGCCTGATCGGCCTTTCGAGCACGGCTTCGGCCGCGGAGTGTGGCAACGTCACCATCGCCAGCATGAACTGGCAATCGGCCGAAGTTGCCGCAAACCTCGACAAGATCATCCTCGAGGAAGGCTATGGATGCACCGCCGAGATCGTCAGCGGCGACACGGTTCCGACGCTCACATCCATGGCTGAAAAGGGTGAGCCGGATGTCGCACCGGAAGCCTGGGTAAGCCTCCAGCCAGAACTCGTGAAGCGCGGCCTGGAAGGCGGCAAGGTGGTCGCTGCCTCGAAAATCCTTTCGGACGGCGCGATCCAGGGCTGGTGGATCCCCAAATACATCGCCGAAGCCCATCCAGACATCAAGACGATCCCTGATCTCTTCAAGCATCCCGAACTCTTCCCTGCTCCCGAAGACAAGAGCAAGGGCGCCGTCTTCAATGGCCCTCAAGGCTGGGGCGGAACGGTCGTGACCTCGCAGCTCTTCAAGGCCTATGGCGGCGACAAGGCCGGCTTCACGCTGGTCGATACCGGCTCGGCAGCCGGCCTCGACGGTTCCATCGCCAAGGCCTACGAAGGCAAACAGCCCTGGGTCGGCTACTACTGGGCCCCGACCTCGCTCCTCGGCAAATATGAGATGGTGAAACTCGGCTACGGCTCCGAATACGATGCGGCGGAATGGAAGCGCTGTACCTCGGTTGCCGATTGCCCCGATCCCAAGCCGAACGCCTGGCCGGCCGACGACGTTCAGACGCTCGTGAGCAAAACCTTTGCCGATCGCGCCGGCCCGGCCATGGACTATCTCAACAAGCGTGCCTGGACGAACGACACCGTTAACAAGCTGATTGCCTGGATGACCGACAACCAGGCTACCGGCGAAGACGGCGCCAAGCACTTCCTCAAGGAAAACGAAGCCCTGTGGAAGGAATGGGTCTCTCCGGAAGTCGCCGAGAAGATCAAGGCTTCCCTCTGATCCCTCATGATCCGCAAGCAGGCGGTGCTTGACATCCAGGCACCGCCAGCCCGATCCTTTTGCGCGACGGCCATAAGAAGAAAGGGCCGCCGCCGCTTTAGCCATGGGGAACTAACATGGACTGGCTCTGGAAATTTCCGACAATGGATGCCGACACGCTGCGCGTTCTCAAGAAGAACGTGGACGAAGGCTTTCGCGCTTTTACCCGCGCTTACGGCGACAGCATCGAAGGGCTGTTCAGCCCGCTGCAAAGCTTTCTGATCTGGGCTGAAAGGCTGCTCACCGGCACGCCCTGGCCGCTGGTGATCTTGGTCGTCGCCGGCATTGCCTGGCTTGGAAGCCGCAATTGGAAGATTGTCATCGGCTGCGCCGCGACGCTTCTGCTGATCGGCTGGTTCGACATGTGGGAAGACACGATGAAGACCGTTTCGATGATCTTCGTCTGCACGCTGCTTTCGGTCGCGATCGGCATTCCGATCGGCATCGGCATGTCGCGTTCCAACCGGCTCCAGAATGCCGTCAATCCGGTGCTCGACGTCATGCAGACCATGCCGAGCTTCGTCTATCTGATCCCGGTCGTCATGCTGCTCGGCATCGGCCGCGTGCCCGGCGTCATCGCCGTCGTCATCTATGCCTTGCCGCCGATGATACGCCTCACCAATCTCGGCATCCGCATGGTCGACAAGGACGTGCTCGAAGCGGCCGACGCCTTCGGTTCATCGAGCTGGCAGAAGCTGCGCAACGTCCAGCTTCCATTGGCGTTGCCGACCATCATGGCCGGCATCAACCAGACGATCATGATGGCACTCGCCATGGTCGTCATTGCTTCGATGATTGGCGTCCAGGGCCTCGGCCAGCCGGTCCTCAAGGCCATCGCCAACCAGTACTTCACCCTCGGCGTCTTCAACGGTCTCGCCATCGTCGGCATCGCCATCATCTTTGACCGCATCAGCCAGGCCTATGGTCTCAGGCTGCAGAAGCACCGGGAAATCGTGCATGGCTAGTCAGTCGATTGAAATACGCAATCTCTACAAGATTTTCGGTCCGCGTGGCGGCGATTTCATCGAAGCCGTCACCAAGGGCATGTCGAAAACCGAGCTCAACAAGGAGCACGGGCATGTCCTCGGACTGAAGGATATCAACATCTCGATTCCCGGCGGCAGCATCACCGTCATTATGGGGCTTTCCGGTTCCGGAAAGTCGACGCTGATCCGCCACATCAACCGTCTGATCGACCCGACAGCGGGCGAAGTGCTCTATGGCAATACCGACATCTGCAAGATGAGCGAAGAGGAACTCCGCGAGTTCCGCCGCCGCAGGACGGCGATGGTGTTCCAGAAGTTCGGCCTGCTGCCGCATCGCAACGTGCTGCAGAACACCGTCTACGGACTGGAAATACAAGGCGTGCCGAAGGGCGAGCGCGAAGAGCGTGCGAATATCTGGATCAAGCGCGTCGGGCTCGACGGCTTTGCCGGGCATTATCCGAACCAGCTTTCGGGTGGCATGCAGCAGCGTGTCGGCCTTGCCCGTGCACTCACCAACGATGCCGAGATACTCTTGATGGACGAGGCCTTTTCCGCCCTCGACCCGCTGATCCGCGTCGACATGCAGGGCGTGCTGCTCGACCTGCAGAAGGAACTGAAGAAGACCATCGTCTTCATCACCCACGATCTCGACGAGGCATTGCGGCTTGGCGACAAGGTCGCCATTCTGCGCGATGGCGAGCTCATCCAGCAGGGCTCAGCCGCCGATATCGTGCTCAATCCCGCAAACGACTACATCGAGGCCTTCGTCAAGGAAGTAAACCGCAGCCGCGTCATCCCGATCGAAGCGCTGATGGAGCCGCTCAGCAATCCCGCAAGCGACACCGTGATCCGCATCCCCGGCAAATCGACCGTGGAGGAAGGTATGCGGATGATGACCGAAAGCAACGTCACGCACGCGACCGTCACCGGCGCCGATGGCCTGCCCGCAGGCCGCGTGTCGCTGGAAGGTCTCGTGCGCTGTCTTGTCGGGGCGGGACACTAAAACTCGCCGGCCTCAGGCGCCTGCAGTTCTTCGATCGAATCGACGCGATCCGGATAGAACGCCATACGGTCCTTGATTTCGCGCATCGCCGCATGCGGGTTTTCATAGGTCCAGATGGCGTTCTTCGCGCGCTCGCCGCCAGGCGTGATGCTGTAATAGGAAGCCTCGCCCTTGTAGGGGCAATAAGTAGAGTGGTCGGTGCGTTGAAGCAGCGACATGTCGACATCCTTGCGCGGAATATACTGCACCGGCGGATAGGAAGCCTCGCGCAATGTCAGCGCATCGCGCGTATCAGCGACGATCTTGCCGTCGACCTTGACGACGACGCGCGCTGGATTGTGGTCTACGGTGATCGGATGATCAGGCCCGGGAATCTTGATCGGCTTGTCTGACATGAGCGTTCGCCTTCGAAAGATTGCACTGTCCCTACATAGGGTCGTACCCGGCGCTTCCCAAGGGGTCCGTCACGCGCGCCGCACCCGGGCAAGTGCGGAAAAGCCGAGCCCCAGAACGGCGGCGAGCACACAGGCGACGCCGAAAATCTGATGGAGGCCGACCGGCTCGCCGAGCAGCACGAAGGCAAAAATGACGGCGGAGACCGGAGCGATTGCCGTAAATAGCGAAGCCTCGCTGCCGCTGACGCGCTCTAAGCCCGCGTACCACAAGATGAAGCCGCCGACGGTGGGCACCAGCGCATAATAGACGACGGCCAAGAGCGCCGCTCCCGAAAAACCGCTTGCGGCATGGCTTTCGAAGAGAGCCGGAATGCCGGCAACGAGGAAACCGATGCCGGTCATCAGCGCCGACTGCGTGAGCGGCAGGATCTCGCTCTGCATGCGCTTGTTGAGAAGAATGAACAGCCCCTCGCAGATGACGGCGCCGAGGATCAGCGCATTGCCGGCCAGTGAGCCGCCTGCGGATGCGCCTGGTGTCACCGCGACCCAGAAGACGCCGAAAGCAGCAAGCGCGATGGCAACCAGCAGGAAGCGGTGCGGCCTTTCGCCGAGAATGAGGATCGAGATCACCGCCGAGACGACCGGCAGCGTGCCGATGATGACGCCGGCATTCGTCGCCGACGTCAGCTGCAGGCCGGAGATCAACAACGTCGTATAGCCGACGCTGCCCGCCCCTGCCTGCGTCACGAGGATGAGCCAATCGTGGCGCGACAGTTTCGGCAGCCGCGATCGGGTGAGCTGCATCAGAAGCAAGAAGAAGGGGAATGCCGCAGCGAAACGCAGTGCCGTTGCCGTAAACGGCGGAAGGCCTGATGCGATGATCTTGCTGGCGATCACCGTGCTGCCGACCGTGATCATCGCCAGCGTCAGATAGATGTAGCCCTGAAATGCTTTTGTCATGGGATTCTCCGTTTCGATGGACGAAGAAAACCGCAAAGACGAAGTAGCTTCTTGAACGAAATTGCAGGCCGTCAGGCAAGTGCCGTGGCATAGACACGCGGCGTGAGGCCGTATTTGGCAGTGAAGACGCGTGTCATGTGGCTCTGATCGGCAAAGCCGCTGGCCAAGGCGGCTTCGGCAAGCGGCGTGCCGGAAGCGATCAGGCGGCGGGCCATGTGGATGCGCGCCTGGACGAGATAGGCATGCGGCGTCATGCCGGTTGCCTTCGCAAAACCGCGCAGCACCTGAAACCGGCTAAGGCCGCTTTCCCGCGCAAGATCGGCAAGCGAGACATTGGCGAGGGGATCGCCGTCGATCAGGCTCTGCGCCTTGCGGATCGTGCCCGGCGCCATACGCGCCACGTCCGGCATCGGCTGTTCGCGCATCACATCTGCAACAACGCCGAGGAGCAGTTCTTCGCGTGCAAGGTCATCTTGCGTGGAACTGCGGGTGATTGCGGCAAAGAGGCTCGCGAAGCGTGCTGCAAGGACGCTGTTTTGAATAACGGGGCGCGGAATTTCCGAGCGCATCATCCTGCTTTCGTCGGCATCCTGCGCGAGATCGCCGATGATCGCCGGATCGAAATAGAGGATGCGCCACGACCGCCCCTCGCCGATCGGTGCGCCGTCATGGACCTCGTTCGGATTGACGGTGATGAGATCGCCGGCTTCCGCCTCGACCATGCCGCGCCCGCTCAGCGACTTCTGCGCACCGGAGACTATCAGGCCGATGCCGAATTGTTCATGCGTATGCCGTGCGAAACTGTGGCGGGTTTCCGCTTCCACGGCCTCCACCCCGGCCATCGCCGAACGGTGCATTGTGAACTGACTTTTGGCCACGCAGCGTCTCCTTCCGGCCGGACTCTGCCAGCGGCAGGCGAAGCACGCAACGTCTTTGCCGAGATTAGTGAAGTGTTTCAGGCCAGATTTCGTCGGTGAGAATTATCAGGGCGTCGTCGAGCGCTGCAACCAGAATATCGGTCAGCTCATCACCCTTGTTTTCGAGGAACGCCAGGCTCGCGGCCTCGTCCTGCATTTCAAAGAAGCACTCGATCTCGTTCGACATCATCGTCCTTTCATTCACCGGAACATTCAGCGATGAAAGCAGACTAGGAGAGCTCACTTGCGCAGGGCTGGTGCGAGCCCCGTGTCAGAACTCCGGAAGATTACGGCTCCGCCACAGGCTGGGCGGGATCGGATCGCCGACATCGACGGCAAACGAGACGATCTTGGTTACGCCCTCGTCCACCTCGCAGCGGAATTGAACGTCGTACCAGCCCTCGCGCGTGCGGAAGGCACCGCGCCGGACATCGAGCACCGTACCGCGGGGCAGCGCGTAAGTGGGGACCATCACCGGATTGTAAGCGGGCGATCCGTGAACCAGTTGCTCGCGAAGCTCGGTGCTGCAAAGCTGCGCGGCCCGCCTTCCGCGCGGCATGTTGCCCATGGCGGTCCGGGCGATCGGATCATCCGTTTCGTTCTGCGAGAACAGCGTCTTTGCTTCCTTCAGCTCGGTAGGCTTTTCAGCCTTCGTCGTTTCCGTCTGGTCGATCTTGGGCTGGTCCGCAGGCTTTGCCTGTTCGAAGCCGATTTTCGCCTGGTCTCCTGCGCCAGCCGCAGGCCCGTTCTTCTGCGGGTCGATATTGGCCACATCAACCTGAGGCAGATTGACATCGTCCGGCACCGGGTTTGCGGGTGGCTGGTCCGTGGCGGGAGGCTTTGCCGCGGCCGTTTCGGCAGGCTTGGGCTCATCCGGTTTCGGCTCGTCGGGCGGCGTCACCGGTGGCTCGCCAGCCTCCGTCGAAGCATTGCCCGTTTCGGATTTGCGCGGGCCACTATCCTTGTCGCCAAATTCGAAGACGGGCCTCAGGACGGGCATTCTCTGTCCCTTCCCCTCCTTGTCGGAGGGATCGTTCCTGGCTTCGGATTTCGGCGGTTCGGACGGCTTCTCTTGCGGCTTGGCATCCGGCGGAGGAGGTGGTGGAGGAGGAGGTGGTGGTGGTGGGGGCGCTGGCGGTTTCTGCTCAGCCTTCTCCTCGATCTTCGGCAGTTCGGGAGGTTTCTCAGGCGGCTTTTGCTCTTCCGCCTTCTTTTCCTCGGCCTTCTTCTCCTCCGGCTTCTTTTCCTCTTCCGGCGGAGGCACGAGATCGACGTTCACCGTCTCCTCTTCCGGCGGCTGCGGCGTCTTTTCAGGCAGCTTCACAAGGAAAAACGCAACGACGGCAATATGCAGCGCGATCGAGGCTGTGACACCCCAACTGATCTCTCTCCAGCGCTTTGCGACGATCTTCTGCATGCCCGCGAATTATGCTCTCCGACAAGGTACGGATGTGGCCTTTTAAGAAGGCAGCATCAAGCCGCAAAACAAAAAAGTCCTTTGCCGCGCGACCGAGCTTAGGCCGCGCGGCGGATCGTCCACATCTTTTCACCTTCACGAGGCTGCGATCCGCAGGCCGATCGCCGCTAGCCGAGCGAGCCTATGATTTCGCGATAGGCAGCCTCCGGAAACGCCTTTAGCGTTTTCGTGCGAACGTTGCCGGCCGTCGCAAGCTGCAGCGTGAACCGCGCCATCACCGCGTCGTCCGGCGCCTCGCATATGGAGACCATGTCGTATTCACCCATCGTCAGAAAGAAATCCTTGAAGGAGCCGCCCATCTCGCCGAGCGCCTTCTTTGCCGCGTCCAGCCTTTTTGCCGAGTCGCGCGCACTGCGAACGCCTTGATCCGTCCAGTTGATAAGCATGACGTAAGTGGTCATTGCACACCTCCCTACGGAGGGTTTTGGTCCACGCAGGTATGTGGCGACCTTCGCTCACGCGCTGCGGCCGGTCCCGTCCCCCGTATCATCTGGATTATACCATTGAGCCGCGCGGAAAGCGACGGAATGTCTGGAAACCCAAAAAGAAAGAGCCGGGACGAACCCGGCTCTTCGATCATCAATCAGTCAACCGCAAGGCTGTCATCGCAGCCGGTACGGCTCTTAGCTGTCCAGGAAGCTGCGGAGCTTTCTGGAGCGGCTCGGATGCTTGAGCTTGCGCAGCGCCTTCGCCTCGATCTGGCGGATGCGTTCGCGGGTAACCGAGAACTGCTGGCCGACTTCCTCGAGCGTATGGTCCGTGTTCATGCCAATGCCAAAGCGCATGCGCAGTACGCGTTCCTCGCGCGGCGTGAGCGAGGCGAGAACACGCGTCGTCGTCTCGCGCAGGTTCGCCTGGATTGCGGCGTCGATCGGCAGCAGCGCGTTCTTGTCTTCGATGAAATCGCCGAGGTGCGAATCTTCCTCGTCACCCACGGGGGTTTCGAGCGAGATCGGCTCCTTGGCGATCTTCAGGACCTTGCGGACCTTTTCGAGCGGCATTGCGAGCTTTTCGGCCAGTTCCTCCGGCGTCGGCTCGCGGCCGATTTCGTGCAGCATCTGGCGGGACGTGCGGACGATCTTGTTGATCGTCTCGATCATGTGCACCGGAATGCGGATCGTGCGCGCCTGGTCGGCGATCGAGCGGGTGATCGCCTGGCGGATCCACCATGTCGCATAGGTAGAGAACTTATAGCCGCGGCGGTATTCGAACTTGTCGACCGCCTTCATCAGGCCGATATTGCCTTCCTGAATGAGGTCGAGGAACTGCAGGCCGCGGTTGGTGTACTTCTTGGCGATGGAGATGACGAGGCGAAGATTCGCTTCGACCATTTCCTTCTTGGCGATGCGCGCTTCGCGCTCGCCCTTCTGCACCATGTGCACGATGCGGCGGAATTCCGAAATCGAGATGCCGGTTTCCGTGGCGAGGTTCTGGATCTCCTGGCGGATGTCACGGATCGTCGTGTTCTCGCCCTTGGCGAATTCCTTCCAGCCGCGCGCAGCCAGATTGCCGATCGACTTCATCCAGTTCGGATCGAGCTCGGCACCCTGATACTGCTCCAGGAACGAGTCGCGCTTGACGCCGTAGGATTCAGCCAGACGCAGCAGGCGGCCTTCGTTCTGAACGAGGCGCTTGTTGATGTCGTAAAGCTGCTCGACCAGAGCCTCGATGCGGTTCTGGTTGAGTGACAGCGACTTGACGGCCTTGATCAGCTCGTCCTTGAGTTCCTTGTAGCGGCGCTCTTGGGCAGAAGACAGCGTGCCGGTCGCGGCAAGGCGCTGCTCGACCTGCTGGTCCTGCAGTTTGCGCAGCTTCTTGTAGGTCTCGGCGATGAGGTCGAGCGTCTCCATGACCTGCGGCCGCAGCTCTGCTTCCATGGCTGCGAGCGAGAGGTTGGATTCGTCTTCGTCCTCTTCCTCTTCTTCCACGGGCATGCCTTCGCCGCCAACATCGGTGATGTCGTCGTCGCCGGAACGCATGCGGCGGGTCTTTTCCTTCTCTTCGGCGGCCTTGCGGTCAGCCTCGATCTTTTCAGGGCTCTGGAACTGCGGGGCGGCCTTGGCTTCCGGACCGGAATAGGTCGTTTCGAGATCGATGATCTCGCGAAGCAGGGTCGTGCCCTCGTTCAGTTCGTCGCGCCAGATGATGAGCGCCTGGAAGGTGAGCGGGCTTTCACAGAGCCCGGCGATCATGGTTTCGCGGCCGGCCTCGATGCGCTTCGCGATGGCAATTTCGCCTTCGCGCGACAGGAGCTCGACGGAACCCATCTCGCGCAGATACATGCGCACCGGATCGTCGGTACGATCGGTCGGCTCCTTCTTCTTTGCCGTTGCAAGCGCGGTGCCGCCGGAAGGCGCGAGTTCGCCGCCTTCGCTCTCGTCATCGCCGCCCGCGTCGTCGTCGTCACCGCCGCTCTGGCCTGCCTCTTCGGCTTCTTCGTCTTCGATGACATTGATGCCCATATCGGACAACATCGCCATCGTGTCTTCGATCTGCTCGGACGTCACTTCCTCGGACGGAAGAACGGCATTCAGCTCGTCCATCGTCACGTAGCCGCGCTTCTTCGCGGCCTTGATCATTTTCTTGACCGCGTCATCGGAAAGATCGAGAAGAGGGCCGTCGGATGCGCCGTCGCGTTCGACTTCCGCTTCTTCGTTCTCTTTGACCTTGGTTACCATTTATATCGTCGCCTTCCTGACGCTATTCAAACTCGCTGCGGTGAACGGCCCTCGAAGCCTGAGTGCGCAAACCCAAGCCTCGAATCACCTTACCCACCTAACGGGATGACCTTTAATGCCCAATTAACCACGATCGCTGATGCCGGACGACAGAGCTTTAGTGCTTCGAAATTTCCGGCCATGGTTATGTGCGATCCGCCTCGACCCAGTTCACCGCTTATCAAGTCGAACGGTGATTCCCACAATTTTTGTTCGCGTCAAGCTTTTCCACTAAAAAAGCCGTCGAAAACACGGAAAAAGCCTTATCCACAGGATGGGAACCGCTCAAGCGATTGCTTCGCTTAGATAGGATGTCACCGCAAGAAGACAAGGGGAGCAATAATTCTTGCCACGGCAACGAGAGATCTTCCTGGTTTTTAGCTGCCGTTGCAGGATATCCGCCGCCCATCGCTATCGGAACGCACCATCGTAAGGCATGATTTCCAGAGAACCGAGATCGATCACGGGAATACAGCGCAGGTTGACCGATGCCATGGGATCGCCGTTCGGAAGAACGCTTTCGCCGTAGGGTGCAATACCGCAGTCGCTGCAGAAGTGATGTTTGATGACATGGTTGTTGAAAGTATAGGTCGACTTGTTTTCTTCCGGCGTCTGCAGCTTTAGCTTGTCGCGCGGTACGAAAGCAAGCAGGCCGCGCCGCCGGCGGCAGAGCGAGCAATTGCAATCGATCGCCGTCTTGAAGTCTCCGTCCACCTCGAATGCGATCTTGCCGCAATGGCAGCTTCCTTGTAGATCATCGTTTTCCCCTAGTTCCAATCCATCACGACCTTGCCGGAATTGCCTGAGCGCATCGCCTCGAAGCCGTCCCGGAATTCGTCGATCTTGATACGGTGCGTGATGACCGGCGACAGATCGAGCCCGCCTTGCACGAAGGCGATCATCTTGTACCAGGTCTCGAACATCTCGCGACCGTAGATGCCTTTGAGGTTCAGCATCTTGAAGATGACCTTGTTCCAGTCGATCTCGAAACCAGCCGGCGCGATGCCGAGGATTGCGATCTTGCCGCCATTGTTCATCTTGTCGATCATGTCGCGGAAGGCGGGTGCTGCACCCGACATTTCCAGGCCGACGTCAAAACCCTCCGTCATGCCGATCGCCTTCATGACATCGGCAAGGTTCTCCTTCGACGCATCGACGACGTAGTCGATGCCGAGTCTGCGCGCCAAATCCAGCCGGTGCGGGTTGATGTCGGTGATGACGACTTTGCGGGCGCCGGAACGTTTGGCGACGAGCGCGCCCATGATGCCGATCGGGCCTGCACCGGTGACGAGTACGTCCTCGCCGACGAGATCGAAAGAAAGTGCTGTATGAACCGCATTGCCGAAAGGATCGAAGATCGCGGCGATCTCGTCCGGGATGTCGTCCGGGATCGGCACAACATTGGCTTCCGGAATGCAAACGAACTCGCTGAAGGAGCCGGGACGGTTGACGCCGACGCCAAGCGTGTTGCGGCAAAGGTGCCCCCTGCCGGCGCGGCAGTTGCGGCACTTGCCGCAGACGATATGGCCCTCGCCGGAGACCCGCTCGCCGACATGGTATCTGGTGACGGCGGAACCGATCTCGGCGATCTCGCCGCAGAACTCATGACCGACGACCATCGGCATCGGAATGGTCTTCTGCGCCCACTGGTCCCAGTTCCAGATATGGACATCCGTACCGCAGATCGCCGACTTCTTGACGCGGATCAGAACGTCGTTCGGCCCGACCTCGGGAACCGGGACGTTTTCCATCCAGAGCCCGACTTCCGGTTTCGACTTGACCAGCGCCTTCATCATATTCGACATTCGAGGTTTCCCGTCTTGTAGTGCCTAGCTTCGCTGTTTGCCTTCTCCCCTCGGGGAGCACGGCACACCGTTAATTGCTCGTCTTCCATTCAGAGCGTCGCTGACGCTTCGGCCCCTCATCTGTCCTTTTGCATCTTCTCCCCGCCGGGGAGAAGATGGAGCAAGCGGCGTCAAATGACGCCCAGTTCCCTGCCAGCTTCCGCGAAAGCCGCAACCACGCGCCCGACATCCGCCCTGGAATGCGCCGCCGACATCTGCGTGCGGATGCGCGCCTGGCCCTTAGGCACGACCGGGAACGAAAAGCCGATCACGTAAACACCTTTCTTCAGCATCAGCGCCGCCATGTCCTGTGCGAGCTTGGCATCGCCGAGCATCACGGGAATGATCGGATGCCCCTCGCCCGCCAGCGTGAAACCGAGCTTGGTCATCTCCGCGCGGAAGAGCGCAGCATTCGCTGAAAGTTTTTCGCGCAATGCGTTGCCGTTCTCGATCAGATCAAAGACCTTGAGCGAGGCGGCGGCAATAACCGGTGCAAGCGTATTGGAAAAGAGATAGGGCCGCGAGCGCTGCCGCAGCCATTCGACGATCTCGGCCTTCGCCGAAGTATAACCTCCCGAAGCACCGCCGAGTGCCTTTCCGAGCGTGCCGGTGATGATATCGACACGGCCTTCGACGCCGCAATGTTCCGGCGAACCACGGCCATGCCTGCCGACGAAGCCGACGGCATGGCTGTCGTCCACCATGACCATGGCGCCGTATTTCTCCGCGAGATCGCAGACACCTTGCAGGTTGGCGATGATGCCGTCCATCGAGAACACACCATCGGTCGCGATCATCTTGAAGCGGCTGCCTTCGGCCTTCTTCAACTCTTCTTCCAGCGCCTTCATGTCGTTGTTGGCATAGCGGAAACGCTTGGCTTTGGAGAGCCGCACGCCGTCGATGATCGAGGCATGGTTCAGCGCATCGGAGATGATCGCATCCTCCTCGCCAAGCAGCGTCTCGAACAAACCGCCATTGGCATCGAAACAGGAGGAATAAAGCAGCGTGTCCTCCATGCCGAGGAACGACGAAATGCGGGATTCGAGTTGCTTGTGCTCCTCTTGCGTGCCGCAGATGAAGCGGACGGAGGCCATGCCGTATCCATAACGGTCGAGTGCCTTTTTGCCCGCCTCGGCAAGCTCGTCGTTATCCGCAAGGCCAAGATAGTTGTTGGCGCAGAAGTTCAGCACGCGCTCGCCGGAGGCGATGGCGATTTCGCCGGCTTGCTTCGAGGTAATGACGCGCTCGGACTTGTAAAGGCCGGCATCCTTGAGCGCGGAGAGTTCGCCGCGCAGATGGGAGATGAATTGCGAGGTCATTGACGGTCTTTCTTCCGATGCTTCCGACTGTCGCCGAGTTAGCATATTGCCGTCGGCTTGTCTTGTTCAGCGCTGAACCGAGACCAGCGGGAAGCAGCCTTCCGCAGCACGATGGAGCTGGCACGCACAACACCGCCCTTGATTTCGCCGATTGACCTCGCTCGGAATTGCCTCCTTCGTCAACGGCCATGTCCTGACCGTCGATTGCGGCATGACCGTCAGGATGTGAAAACTGCCCTTGCGGCTAGCTTCACCCGGTGGATGGACTGCAAGATGCCGATCTTGGTCCTAGAGTTCGGCTTCCATTTCGACGTCAAAGACCTGCCCGTCATGCAGATGTCTAGCAATCCGCTCACGCCCGGGCAACGAAACCACCGCTCTGTTGAAAATTGTCATTGAAGCTCCCCGGACTTTAGGGGAAACATATCAGAGGTCTGGCACGCAGAACATCACCCGATTGCATTAGACAGGCCCTTGCAACCGCCCCATTCCGGTCTAGTCATCGTTTGCCAGAATGACGTCCAGAAACGCATCGCCATAGCGCTCAAGCTTCGATTGCCCTACGCCCGAGATGTTCAGCAGCTCCTTCCGGCTCCTTGGCCGCTCGGTGGCGAAGGCGATCAGCGTCGTGTCGGGGAAGACGACATAGGGCGGAACGCCGAGGGATTTGGCGATCGAGGTACGTTCGGCCCGAAGCGCTTCGAAGAGAAGGCCGTCGGCGCCGGAAAGGCCGGAGCGGCGCTCGCTACGTTCGGCTTTTTTGGTGCGGCGTTCCGAGGCCGGACGATCCTTGCGGAAGAAGACCTGGCGTTCATGCTTGAACACGGCACGGGCATCCGGCTCCAGCTTCATCGCGCCATAGGCCTCATGATCGATGCGGATCAGACCCATGGCAAGAAGCTGGCGGAAGACGGATTGCCAGATGCGGCCCGGGGTATCCTTGCCGGCGCCGAAGACCGGCATGTCCACATGGCCGAAGCGCTCGGTCTTTTCATTGTTATTGCCGAGAAGCACATCGATCACATGGCCGGTGCCAAAACGCTCGCCGGTGCGATAGACGGCGGCAAGCGCCTTGATCGCCGCTTCCGTCCCATCCCAGGTTTCAACAGGCTTCAGGCAGGTATCGCAGTTGCCGCACTTGCCGGCATGCGCCTCGCCGAAATGCCCAAGGATCGCCTGGCGGCGGCAGGAAGCCGTTTCGCAGATGGCGAGCAGCGCGTTGAGCTTGCCGCGTTCGATGCGTTTGATCTCATCGGCCGCATTGCCCTCGTCGATCATGCGGCGGCGCTGGATGGCGTCGGACATGCCATAGGCCATCCAGACCTCCGACGGCAGGCCGTCGCGCCCAGCACGGCCGGTTTCCTGGTAATAGGCCTCGATGGAGCCCGGCAGGTCGAGATGCGCGACAAAACGCACATTCGGCTTGTCGATGCCCATGCCGAAGGCGACTGTGGCGACGAGGCAAAGCTCTTCCTCTTTCAGGAACGCATCCTGATTGGCATCGCGCAGCGACCGGTCCATGCCGGCATGATAGGGAAGCGCGCGGATGCCCTGGGTGTTCAGCCAATCTGCCGTGTCTTCGACCTTGGCACGCGACAGGCAGTAGATGATGCCGCTATTGCCCTTGTGCCTCGAGAGGAACCGCAGGAGCTGCTGGCGCGGCTGATCGCGCTCAACGATTTCGTAGGAAATGTTCGGCCGGTCGAAGCTGGTGGTGAAAACCTTGGCGTTGTTCAGCGCCAGCCGTTCGATGATGTCGTCGCGGGTGTGCGGATCGGCAGTCGCCGTCAATGCAATGCGCGGCACGCCCGGATAGTGTTCTGCAAGCCTGCCGAGTTCGCGATATTCCGGACGGAAGTCATGCCCCCATTGCGAGACGCAGTGCGCTTCGTCGATCGCAAAGAGGGCGATCTTCGCACTGCCGATCGTCTCTCTGAAGCCGTCCATGAGGATCCGCTCCGGCGTGACATAAAGAAGATCGAGCTGACCCGCCGAGAGTGCCCGGCGGACATCGACGAATTCCTCGCGGGTGAGCGACGAGTTGATCGCTGCAGCGCGGATGCCGAGCTGCTTCATCGCCTCCACCTGATCGCGCATCAGGGCAATCAGCGGCGAAACGACGATGCCGACGCCGTCGCGGCAGAGCGCCGGGATCTGGAAGCAGAGCGATTTGCCGGCGCCCGTCGGAAAGAGCACCACTGCATCGCCGCCTGCCACGAGCTGATCGATCACTTGCTGTTGCTTGCCGCGAAACGCGGGATAGCCGTAGACGCGCTTCAGGATAACGAGCGGGTCCCGGCCGTTGCCGAAGAGCGCACCTGCGGCCGAAAATGCCATGTCGCCGCCGTCCATCAATGGCTAGCCGCGCCCTTCACGCGGCCGGAAAGCACGCCGAAACCATCGATGATGGCTTCCTGGTTCTCCAGCCGGAGGCCTTCGAAATGAACTTCCTGCAGGGCGCGCATCAACTGGTCGATGACATCGCCGTCTCCGGCCTCTGTTGCCTCTGCGATCTCGCGTTCGAGCTCGATCTTCTGCCAGCGCAGCGCCTTGGCGCGCTTGTGGAAGGCAAGCGCCTGGCGGTAGCCCTCGCGGGCATCCTCCATGGCCGCCTCCTCCGTCGCGATCCAGAGGCGCGCGTTGCGAATCTGCTGCTCCAGGCTCTTAAGGAGCGCGCCGAAACCCTGCTCCTCCAGCCGCTCGATCAGGTATTCGCGCGTCAGATGCGGCCCCGCGACGGCCGCCGCAGCACCGAGCACACCTGACCATAGTCGCTGAAGCTCGCGGTTGTCGTAATCGATCGAGGCGATTTCGTCATACTCGTCCTGCATCAGGGCGGGATGATTGACGATGGTGAGCGCCAGCACGCTTTCGCGCAACGCCGGAATTTCCTGATGCCCGCGCACGAGACCCGAACGCGCAAGGCGCTCGGAAACGCCGCCGCCGGAGATGCGCGCGCCGCGCGCCTCCTGCCCGCCGCGTCCGCCGGGCCGGCCGCCGCGATCGAAGCTTCGGCGCTCGCCACGGTTTTGGAATTGCGGCTGAAAGAATGCGTTGAGCCGGTCCCTAATGTCCTGCTGATAGTGGCGGCGGACATTTTCGTCGACGATGACGGCGACCATCTGCTTCAGTCGGGCTTCGAGTTCGGCGCGCGCCTCCGGCGTATCGAATTTGCCC
This sequence comes from Rhizobium sp. USDA 4016, assembly GCF_056279705.1. Classification (NCBI taxonomy): domain Bacteria; kingdom Pseudomonadati; phylum Pseudomonadota; class Alphaproteobacteria; order Hyphomicrobiales; family Rhizobiaceae; genus Rhizobium; species Rhizobium sp. USDA 4016. The sequence goes on along the minus strand of NZ_JBWCCY010000004.1, from coordinate 1,240,636 downwards.
GCGTTGATCTCCCGGCTCCAGAGCATCTCAGCGAGCGGCTTTGCCTGGCTCATCACCTTGTCGAAAGGCGCACGGCCATCATGGCGCACGAGGTCGTCCGGGTCCTTGCCATCTGGCAGCAGCGCAAAACGCACGGTTCGGCCGGGCTTCAGATGCGGCAGCGCCAAATCTGCGGCACGGTTTGCGGCGCGGATGCCGGCGCCATCGCCATCGAAGCAGAGCACCGGCTGCGGTGTCATTTTCCAAAGCAGTTCGAGCTGGTTCTCCGTAAGAGCCGTACCGAGCGGCGCAACGGCATTCTCGACGCCGGCCTGATGCAACGCGATGACGTCCATATAACCTTCGACGGCGATGATGGTGCCGGCGCCGTCTGCGCCTTGGATCGCTCGCCGTGCGCGCGCGAAATTGTAGAGCACATTGCCTTTGTGGAAGAGCTCGGTCTCGTTGGAATTGAGATATTTCGCTGGCGCATCCGGCGACATGGCGCGGCCGCCGAAAGCGATCACCTTCTCCCGCGACGAGAGGATGGGAAACATGATGCGGTCGCGGAAGCGATCGTAGCTGACCGGCACGTCGGGACCATGGACCACAAGACCGCAGGCTTCGATCTGCTCCTTGGCAACGCCCTTGCCCGCCAGAAACTCCTTGAGCGCATTGCGGCTGTCCGGCGCAAAGCCGAGGCGGAAGGTGTCGATTGTCCGGCAGGTCAGTCCGCGGTCGCGCAGGTATGCCCGCCCCCGCGCGCCGTTCGCCGTCTGCAGTTGGTCCTGGAAGAACTGCGTCGCCAGTTCCATGACGTCCTGAAGCGAGCCGCGCTCCTTCTCGCGCTTTTCCATGACAGGATCGGCGATCGGCATGGCGACACCCGCCATATCGGCGATCTGCTGAACGGCTTCGGGGAAACTCAGGCCCTCAAGCTCGGTCAGGAAGCGGAAATGGTCGCCAGTGACGCCGCAGCCGAAGCAGTGATAGCGGCCCTTGCGGTTCTCGCAGTGAAAGCTCGGCGACTTCTCGCCGTGGAACGGGCAGCAGGCCCAGTAATCGCCGCGCGAAACATTGGTCTTGCGCTTGTCCCAGCTCACGCGACGGCCGATCACATCCGAAATCTGGACGCGGTCGCGTATCTCATCGAGAAAGGAATTGGAAAAGCGCATATGAACCTCTTGGCGAACCATCATATACGCAGGTTTGGCGGAACCTGCCATGAACTTCGGCGGAAAGACGCGCTATTCACAGGCTTGACGCCCTCGAGTTTGCATAGACGACGACGCATGCGTGCCTAGAAGCAGACGCATGCGTGCCTAGAAGCAATTGAACTTTTAGGTGCAACATGGAGCCTGTCCACAAGCAGTTCTCGTCCTTCGAATGGGACGAAAACAAGCGGCGAGCAGATATCCATGAAACCTGGAACCGACTTTCCAAAAGCAGCGGCCGCATAGAACGAACCGCATCTGGAAAGAATCCGATCGACATGGAGGAGTTCGCACATGGGCAATCTCTCCGGTTCGCTCATGGTAATCGCGATCGTCTATACGCTGCGCGCTGAATCGTGCGGCACGCAAGAACGAGCGAAGAGCGTATCGTCAGGTATTCGGCTGAAGAGATCCAAAAATGATTGCACGCGGCGAAGACCGGACCGACCACGCCCGCGTCGACGCCATGACCGACGAGGACATCGAGCGTGCCATGGCGACGATTTCGACTGGGTGGATTCGTCGACATTGACTGGTCGAAGGCGGAAGCCGTTTGCCCGACCGCCAAGAAACCGCTGTCAATATGGCTGGACCAGGAGGTAGTCGATTTCTTCCAGGCAAGCGGCAAGGGCTATCAAACTCGCATCAACGCCGTCCTGCGCCACGATGTCCAGCCCCAGAAGGCTTTGAAAGATCGACTCCGAAAATAACAAAAAAGACAATCAAAAAAGCGTGACAGCTTGCGGCCGAGGGGTGCGACAACTGTGCACACCGACCGCCGGTCCGCAATCCGAACAGACCAAACAGGCTCGCGGCAAGACACGCCTCCCGACGAATAAAATCATTGATTATCAATCGATTAGCACGCGTTTAAGAAGATGGCGGGATATGACTGGCGTTGTCCGTGCGCACCGTTCGTTCGCATGTAACAAGCTCACGATCGAATTATTATATTTTTGTAATTTGAATCCTCTGCTGCATCGCAATACGCTCCTTCCCAACAAAGCGATCCCCGAGCGAGGCTCCATCCCTACCCCCGGCGCCGCCTCGCAAGGGTGCCTTTGCAAATACGCCGCTGGTTTGGGTTTCGGCCTGCGTCGCCAGCGACAAGCAAAGAGCAAGAAGGCAGGAGCGCCCCCAGCTCCTGCCTTCTTTACTTTTGGGCTTTAACCTTGTCGGTTAACTGACCATCGGAATTTTGCAGCATCCTTGTGCAAAGTAACATTGACAGGCGCGTCCTTCATAACAGATGGAATACGAGTGCCCGCCTGGAATGTTCGATGTCTATTACCGCAGAAAAACTTGCAGCCGATGATCGTTTTTTTGAAGCGGTATTACTCTGCGCTAATGAGATGCTTGCGATCTATCGCGAAAGCCCGCGCATTGCCTCGATCTTTGCCGCACAGCAGCGCTGGCTGATGGCGCATGCCGGATTTGCGCTGCACTACGGCTATCCAGACGGCATAAAGAAAGGGCTTTACTCCGGCCGCTTTGTCGAATTCGTCGTCGCCAACAAGATCGCCAGCCGCAATACCGCTGCCGCTTTCATGCAGGAAATGCTTGCCTATCGCTTCCTGAGGCCGGCAAGCGGCCAGAGCGATCGCCGCACGCGGCTGCTTGAGCCGACGGAAACGGCCGAGCAGCATTTCCTGAAGTGGCTGCTCGCCCATCTGTTCATCCTCGACGGACTCGATGGCGGGAAACGCTTCGAGCGGGCAAGCGCGGATCTTTCCACCATCGGCAAAATTCAACCGCTGATCGCTAAGGCGATCATCGAAACCGATGCCGTGCGCGACCCCGGCAGGACCTTCAATCTCTTCAACTGGGCAAATTCGGGCGGGCTGGTCATGGATTATCTGATGTCGCGCCTGCCGGGCTTCGATCGGTCGAAGGAGCACATGGCTCTTGGTCCGGTATCACTCGGCGAAATCCGTGCGCAATTCATGATTTCGAATACGCACCTGAAGCGCCTGCTTTCACAGGCCGCCGAAATGGGAAGCATCGGCTGGGAGGAGCCGCCGCGCAAGGGCGATCTCTGGCTCTCGCGCGGCTTCATTCTCGAATACTGGAATTATCAGGCCGCGAAATTCGCGGTCGTCGATGCTGCGGCCGAGGCAGTGCTCGGCCCGGCTGCATAGGCCTATTTCAGCAGTTCCTTGACCGTGCCGGACGCCTTGGCGAAGTCCATTTGGCCGGCATAGTGTTCCTTGAGCGCCGCCATGACCTTCCCCATGTCCTTCGGCCCCTCGGCGCCGGTCTCCTTGATGATGGCAGCGATATTCGCCCGCACTTCGGAGTCCGAAAGCTGCTTCGGCAGAAAGTCCTGGATCACAGTGATCTCTGCACGCTCTTTGGCAGCGAGTTCCGGACGGGCGTTCTCTTCGTAGATCTTCGCCGATTCGTCGCGTTGCTTCACCATCTTGGCGAGGATCTGCAGAATCTCGTCATCCGGAGCCTCGCCTTTGCCTGTGCCGCGGTTGGCGATATCGCGGTCCTTGATCGCCGCCTGGATCAGGCGGACGGTCGAGAGCCGTTCGGCATTCTTGGATTTCATCGCGTCCTTGAGCGCGGTGGCGACCTGATCGCGCAGCATTATCTTCACTCCTGTTGAATGGCGCTTCATAAACCAGCCCGATGGCAGGGATCAAATAAATTGCGAGATTTGCGCGAGAAAGCGAAGGAAAAGGCGGCCGATCCACGCCAGAAAGATTGACGCCGGGGCACAGCGCGGCTATCTACCGCCACCTGCACCAAAATTCGTGATCAGGCCTGAGATGCGTTGCGAGAAGCTGCGCCCATACCCTTGCGAACACAAATGGCAGTCTGACGGCCCCAAGACGTCAGGACCTGCCGGAAACGGGATGAAGATGACCGCGACAGCACCCTGGACAACCGAAAAGCCGACCGCCCTGCTCGTTCTGGCAGATGGAACAGTGATCGAAGGCAAGGGGATCGGCGCCACCGGCAAGGTCCAGGCCGAAGTGGTCTTCAACACGGCGCTGACCGGCTACGAGGAAATCCTGACCGACCCCTCCTATCTCGGCCAGATCGTCACCTTCACCTTCCCGCATATCGGCAATATCGGCACAAACGACGAAGACATCGAAGACCTGACGCCGGCAGCGCGCCACGGCGCGGTCGGCGTCATCTTCAAGGCCGACATCACCGAGCCCTCCAACTACCGAGCCGCAAAGCATCTCGATGCCTGGCTGAAGTCCCGCGGCGTCATCGGCCTCTGCGGCATCGACACCCGCGCGCTCACCGCCTGGATCCGCGAGAACGGCGCACCGAATGCGGTGATTGCTCATGACCCGAACGGCGTCTTCGACCTTGAAACCCTAAAGGCGGAAGCCAAGGCCTGGAGTGGCCTCGAGGGCCTCGATCTCGCCAAGATCGCCTCCTCCGGCCAGTCGTCGCAATGGGCGCAGACGCCTTGGATCTGGAACGAAGGCTACGCAGAACTCGGCGCCGACAAGGCGAAATACCATGTCGTCTGCCTCGATTACGGCGTGAAGCGCAACATCCTGCGCCTCTTTGCAGGCCTCGACTGCAAGGTCACGGTCGTTCCGGCAACGACCAGCGCCGAGGACGTGCTTGCCATGCAGCCGGACGGCATCTTTTTGTCGAACGGCCCGGGCGATCCGGCGGCAACCGGCGAATATGCCGTGCCGGTGATCCGGAAGCTGATCAAGACGGACATCCCGGTCTTCGGCATCTGCCTCGGCCACCAGATGCTGGGCCTCGCGCTCGGCGCAAAGACCGAAAAGATGCACCAGGGCCATCATGGCGCCAACCATCCAGTGAAAGACCATACGACCGGCAAGGTCGAGATCGTCTCGATGAACCACGGCTTTGCGGTCGACACGAAGTCGCTACCGGAAGGCGTTGAGGAGACTCACGTTTCCCTCTTCGACGGCACCAATTGCGGCCTGCGCGTCGCCGGCAAGCAGATCTTCTCCGTCCAGCACCATCCGGAAGCCTCTCCCGGCCCGCAGGACAGCCATTACCTCTTCCGCCGCTTCATCAACATGGTGCGCGGGAAGAAAGGCGAAGCAGCGCTCGCCGAGCGTTGAGACGCAGTGGTCAGCCGAACGAAAGCCCGCCTGCCGCGGGCTTTTTCTTTTACCTGGCGCTTGACCTCAACTTAACTTGAGGAACTAGACCGGTTGCCGTGACATCGACAACAAAGGAGATGGTGATGAACGGCGCTCTTTATCGCGTGGACAAGTTTGCTGTGCCGGAGGAGGCACGCGAGGAGTTTCTGATCAATGTGTTGAAGACGCACGAGGTACTGCAGGCCCAGGAAGGCTTCATCCGGCACACGGTACTGGAGCAGGTTTCGGGGCCGGGCGAATTCAATTTCGTGACGATTGCCGAATGGGAAAGCGCCGAGATCGTCGAGCGGGTAAAGGCCGCCGTCCAGGCGGCGCACCGGGCGCGAAACTTCGATCCGCAGGCGCTTTTCACGCGGCTCGGCATTCGCGCCGACATCGCCAATTACAAGCCGGTTGCAGCTTGACGATTAAATGGCCGGTTCAGGCGCCGGCCATTTTCCCCTCGTGACGCACGAGAATGTAGAATCGTGCGCAGAGCATGACCGCGGCAGCCGCAAGGCCGACGAGAAAACCGAACCAGATGCCGACGCCGCCGAAGCCCATTGGGAAAGCGAAGAACCAGGCAAGGAAGAATCCGATCGGCCAGTAGGCAATCAGCGCCATGATCATCGGCACACGCGCATCCTTGAGGCCGCGCAGCAAACCATTGGCAACCGCCTGCATGCCGTCGACGAGCTGGAAGAGACCGGCAACGACGATGAGCGGACCGGCGTAAGCCAGCACCTGCGGCGCTTCCGGCGAACTGACGTCCAGGAACAAGCTGCCGAGGAATTCGGGCATGATGGCAAAAAGCACGCCACCGATACCGGAGATCGCCGCCGCGATGATCAGTACCGCGATCGAGGCGCGAACCAGAGCGGAATGGTCCCCCTGCCCGTGCGCAATGCCGACGCGGACAGTTGCGGCCTGCGAGAGGCCGAGTGGGATCATGAAGGCAATCGACGCCCATTGGAGCGCAATGCCATGTGCCGCAAGCTCGATCGTGCCGATGTAACCCATCAGCAGCGAGGCAACTGTAAAGAGGCTGACTTCCGCAAGAATAGTCACGCTGATCGGCAGACCGAGACGAACGACGTCCCAAAGCGCGTGCCAATCAGGCCGCCAGAAACGCACCAGGATCTCGTAACGCCGCGTCTCCTCCCTCATCTGCACATAGGCGAGGATGAAGAAAAAGCCCGCAGTCTGCACTGCGACCGAGACGATCGCAGCGCCCTGAAGGCCCATTGCCGGAAAGCCGAAATGACCGAGGACGAGGGCGTAGGCGAAGATCGCGTTCATCACCAGCATGGCGATGGTGACATTGAGGACGACGGCAGCCTTGCCGATCGCGCTGACGAGCGCGCGCACAACATTGTAAAGCAGCCCCGGCAGCACGCCGAAATGGCCGATCAGGATATAGCCGTGCGCAAGCTTTGCCACCTCCGGCTTCTGGCCAGCGGCGAGCAATATCTCCTCGGCATAGAAGAAGGCCGGCTGCATGACGAGCCAATAGACTGTGACCATCCAAAGGCCCATGCGCATCGAGCGACGAACGGTGACGACATCGCCCCGGCCGTAAGCCTGCGCGACCATCGGGATAACCGCGATGGCAAAGCCCGAACCGAAAATCAGGATCGTGAACAGAAACTGCGCCGACAGCACCATGGCAGCTAGGTTCTCGGCGCCGAGGCGGCCGACGATCATCACGTCCGTCGTGTTGATGCCAAGCTGGGCAAGCTGGGCGCCGATGAACGGAATGCCGAGCGCTAGCGTAGCGCGGAAATGCGCACCCCAGTGATTGTCGGTTTGCGGCGCAAGCCTGTGCACGTCGATCGGCGCGTCCATCAGAGCCATTCCTGTTTGGTTGAATCACTTCGGGCCGCATTTCGCGGCAAAGTAATACCGGGCCTTAGATCAAAGGCCCGCAAAGAGCCACCCTAAAAGGGGCAGATGATGAAAAATTCATCACATCATCACGAATTCTGATAGCTCATTGCGCCGGCGCCTCCAAGGCTTCCGAAGTTTTCGGTGTCCGGACCTTCGCGAGGAACACCAGGGCCGCCGACAGAATAAAGAAGGCGGCGAGCAGGTAGGGAGCACCGGCAAAGGTCACCGGAGCATCCGGCCCGGTGAAATAGCCGAACATCTGCGTGAAGATCAGCGGGCCGGCGATCGTCGTAATGCTGCTGAGGCTGGTCAGCGCTCCCTGCAATTCGCCCTGCGCGGATGGCGGCACCTTGCCGGCGGCGATGCTGCGAAGCGGCGGATCGGCGACGTTTTCCATCACGGTCAGAATAATGACCGTGTAGACGACCCAGCCCTCCCAGGCGAAAGCATAACCCGTCAGACCGACGGCAGAGAAACAAAGGCCGACGATGGCGGTCTTCCACTCACCGAGCACCGGCACGATCTTTGGCAGCACAAGCCCCATGACGATCGCAGCGCCGATGCCGTAGATGCCGAGCGAAAGGCCGATCTGGCCTTCGCTCCAGCCGTAGCGATAGGTCGAGACGAAGGACCAGACGGACGGATAAACGGCGTGTGCCAGCCAGAAGAGGAACATGACGGCGCCGACCCAACCAATGCCGGGATAATTGCGCATCTGCTTCAACGCGCCCAGCGGATTGGCTCGCTTCCATTCGAAAGTGCGCCGATGCTTGGCGTCCAGCGTTTCCGGCAACAGGAAATAGGCCGCAGCGAAATTGAGGAAGGAAAGCGCCGCTGCGCCGAAGAATGGAACACGCGGGCCGAATTCGCCGAGTAAACCGCCAATGACCGGACCAATGGTGAAGCCGACGCCGAAGGCGATGCCGATCAGGCCGAAATTCTTTGCGCGGTTCCCGTCATTGCTGATGTCGGCGATATAGGCAGAACACGTCGCATAGCTGCCGCCGCTGAAGCCTGCGAGCGCCCGGCCGATAAAAAGCATCCAGAAGCTGGTGGCGACCGCGCAGATCAGATTGTCGATCGCGAAGGTCAACACGGAGAGAAGCAAGATCGGACGGCGGCCGAAACGGTCACTGAGATTGCCAAGCAGCGGCGAGAACAAAAACAGCATGCCGGCGTAGACGACCAGCAGCCAGCCGCCGTCGAGTGCGGCATCGCTAATGGTTCCGCCGGTAAGTTCCTCAAGATAGGCGGGCAGCACCGGCATGATGATCGCAATGCCGATCACGTCCAAAAACAGGATCAGGAAAACGAGGAAGAGGCCGCGGCGAACGAATTTGGGATCAAGCATGGAACATCTCTCAACAGCGGATTGCTTTCTGGAAAGACGATCTCGTCGCCGGGGTCGATACATAGCTCAACGAGAAAAATGAAACAATACGTGAACATTTCAAAGTTTTTGATCAAGCCGCCAGTGAAATTGATCGGCGGGCGGAACAAACGGGGACTCTAAGCGGGCCGCCGCTACTCCTTCACGAAATCGACGAAGGCGCGCAGTGCAGGCGGCATGTGCCTGTGGCTGGCATAATTGAGGACGGTCCGGAGAATTCGGTGACTCACTCCTGAAGGATCGGGCAGATCGGCGCGAGTTCGCCACGTGCAATGGTTGGAGCGAGCCCTTCCTCGAAGGAGCCGATGAGACCGGCGAACGCAGAACCACCTCCATCTCGATGACGTTGGCCACCAGCGGCCCGGACGGCGAGATCAGCAGCGTTTCGCCGTCGCTCTCGAACTCCCAGTCGAGACGTGCGCCGATTTGACCGAGTGCCGAAACAATCGCCAAGCGCCGACACGAGGCGCTCCAGGCCTTTCGCCTGCTTGGGTCGGCGTCATTGCTGCGGGTCGTGGCGGTTGAGGAAACGCACGCCGAGCCGCTGTTCGAGGCTACGGAGAGATGCGCTAAGCGAAGATGGCGACACACCGCGTTTGCGGGCTGCCGTGCGAGTTCCGTTCCCTTGCAATGGCGGCAAAGGCAGCCAGATCACTGAGAGGCAAAGTCATCCATTGTGCGTAGCTCCGTACAGGTTGTTCGATATTATACGGGTTATCGCACAAATTCCGGCCGGGTAAAACACGTCTGAGGATGCCGCTAGGTTATCGAAAAAAGGGAAAAGAGATGCACACCTATCGTTTGGCAAAGACCGGGCCCGAAGTTTCCGCCATCGGCCTCGGTTGCATGGGTATGTCGGGCATGTATGGCCCTTCGGATCGCGAAGAGGGCATCGCCACCATCCATGCTGCGCTGGATGCCGGCGTCAACCTGCTGGATACGGGAGATTTCTACGGCATGGGCCATAACGAGATGCTGATCGGCGAAGCGCTGAAGGGCCGCAAACGCGAGAATGTCGTGATCAGCGTCAAGACCGGAGCGCTTCGCGATCCGCAGGGCACGTGGCTCGGCTACGATTGCCGGCCGGCGGCGCTCAAGAACTTCGTCGCCTACTCGCTGCAGCGTCTCGGTGTCGACTACATCGACATCTACCGCACTGCCCGCCTCGACCCGAACGTGCCGATCGAAGAGACCGTCGGCGCGATCGCCGACATGATCAAGGCCGGTTATGTCCGGCATGTCGGCCTTTCCGAAGTCGGCGCCGACACGATCCGCAGGGCGGCGGCCGTTCATCCGATCGTCGATGTTCAGATCGAATATTCACTGATTTCCCGCGGCATCGAAGATGCAATCCTGCCCACCTGCCGCGAACTCGGCATCTCGATCACCGCTTACGGCGTGCTTTCGCGCGGCTTGATCAGCGGCCACTGGCAGAAGGGCCAGGAATCGGGCAAAGGCGATTTTCGCGGCTACAGCCCCCGTTTCCAGGAAGGTAATGTCGACCAGAACCTGGCGCTCGTCGAAGAACTCCGCAAGATCGCCGAGGCAAAGCGGGTTTCAGTCGCCCAGATCGCAATCGCCTGGGTTGCCGCACAGGGCAAGGACATTATCCCGCTCGTCGGCGCCCGCCGCCGCGACCGGCTGACGGAAGCGCTCGGCTCAAGAGCCGTCGAGCTTTCTGCAGATGATATGGGCACCATCGAACGCGCCGTGCCGAAGGATGCGGCGGCAGGTGCGCGCTACCCGGATGCGCAATTGCAGCATATGGACAGCGAAAAATAGGGCCATAAGCTCCTGCTGGCAGCGCCCTCCCCAGCCCCCTCCCTGTCAAAATGAGGAGAGGGTGAGCAAAAGATGCTCGCTCAAACCGGCCCGGAGAACGTATCGCAGGCGGCGAGCTGGCCGCTGTCGAAGCCTCGCTTGAACCAGCGCATGCGCTGGTCCGACGTGCCGTGATTGAAGCTTTCCGGCACGACATAGCCCTGGCTGCGCTTCTGCAGCGTGTCGTCGCCGATCTGCTGAGCGGCGTTCAACGCCTCTTCAAGGTCTCCGGCATCGAGCATGCCTTTCTGCTCGGTATATTTCCCCCAGATGCCTGCAAAGCAATCGGCCTGCAGCTCGACGCGCACCGACATCTTGTTGGCCTCGGCTTCGCTCATGCGCTGGCGCGCCTCGTTGAACTTCGGCAGGATGCCGAGCAGGTTCTGGACGTGGTGGCCGACTTCATGGGCGACGACGTAGGCTTCGGCGAAGTCGCCGGAGGCGCCAAATTTTCTCTCGAGCTCCTGGAAGAACGCGGTGTCGAGATAGACCTTGTGATCGCCGGGGCAATAGAACGGTCCGCTGGCGGCGGATGCGAAACCGCAGGCCGATCGCGTAGCCTCCGCAAAGAGCACCAGTGTTGGCTCCTCATAATCCCTGCCCTGAGCCTGGAAGATGCCCTGCCAGGTGTCCTCGGTTTCGGCCAGCACGGTACGCATGAATGCGGTCATCTCGTCATCGGCGGGCGTGCTAGTGCCTTCCGATTGGCTCTGCTCGTAGCCGGAGCCGCCCGTCATGCCGCCATCCAACACCTGCATCAGGTCGATGCCCATCGCCTTGAAGATCAGATAGATGACAACGAGGAAGATGATCGTGCCGATCGAAAGCCCGCCGCCCCTGCGTCCCACACCGCCGCCGGTTGGAAAGCTGAAGCCGCCGTTGCGGCCGAACGGATTACGGCCGAACCCGCCACCTGTCGCATCACCGCGGCGATCCTCGACATTGTCCGACTGGCGGCGCCCCTTCCATTCCATCTGAACTCTCCCCTGGCGATGCGCAGGCATGCGCTCTAAGGCAATTATATATCCGGCGAGGGCGTGAAGGCCAGCAGGTTTCAGGCAAAGGGCTTTAGACGCGGACAAAGCGCGAGAATGGCACCGATCGTCGCGTGCACAATGCCGTCCATGGCCGAAGCCGTATCCCTCCCGCTGAAGATCGCCTCGTTCATCCGCACCGGCACAAGAGTGAACAGACCGGTGCAAGATCGCTACGCCGAAGACGTGGCGCCTCGGCCGCGAACTCGTGTTCCTTGCGCTTTACCGATGCGCTGAAGGAGACGGATGCCACGGCCGATGCCCCTGTCGAGCGCTTGAAGCGGGACAACGGAAGCTCCTTATCCTGACGCGCGAGGCCTTCGATATCAGGTCAGCCGTGGCTATGCGGCTGAGGTGCGGCGTCGCTTCGCATGAAGAAAATGCACCAAATGCTTGACGTGACTCCCGCTTTCGCCCTCACTGAAGGAGAGGATGCGGGAGGACATGATGAAAGCTGTACGCCTGGAAGCGACGGGGCGGCTTGCCGTGAGCCGAATGGAAAAGCCGGTGCCAGGCCCTGGCGAAATGCTGGTGAAGGTCGAAGCCTGCGGCATCTGCGGCACTGACCGCCATCTCTTCCTGGGTGAATTTCCGTCGAAGCCACCGGTGATACTCGGGCACGAATTTGTCGGCATCATCGAAGCCGTTGGGCAAGGCGTGACCGCCTTTCGCCCCGGCATGCGGGTGACCGGCGACCCGAACATCGCCTGCGGACGCTGCCCGGAGTGCCAGCACGGACGTGTCAATCTCTGCCGGAACCTGCAGGCGATCGGCATTCATCGGGATGGCGGTTTTGCCGAATATGTCTGCATGCCGGAGCAACAGGCGTTCGAACTGCCTCAGTCGCTGGCGCGGCTGCATGGCGCCTTTTGTGAACCCCTCGCCTGCTGTCTGCACGGCGTCGATCTGGCAAAGATCAGGGCCGGCGCATCCGTGGCCGTGCTCGGCGGTGGCGTGATCGGACTGCTGGTCGTGCAGCTTGCGCGGCTCGCCGGTGCAACCCGCGTCGTGCTGGTGACGCGCAACGCCGATAAACGGCGGCTTGCCGAAGACCTTGGCGCGACGGCAACGGCCGACCCCTCATCAGGCGACGTCGCCGATCTGGTGACGGCTGACCACGGCCTTCTGCCGGGCGGTGCCGATGTGGTGATCGAATGCGCCGGCGTTGCGGAGACCATGGAACAGGCTCCTCTCCTCGCCCGCCGCGGCGGCACCGTCGTGATCCTCGGTGTCATGCCGCAAGGCGCCAGGATTTCCATGCAGCCCTTCGATCTGCTGTTTCGCGAGATCAAGCTGGTGAACTCGTTTCTGAACCCCTTCACCCACGGCCGCGCTGCGGACCTGATCGCCTCGGGCGTCATCAAGGTCGAGCCTCTCATCTCCCGACGGATCGGGCTTGATGACGCGCCGGAAGCGATCGCCAATCCGGCACGCAACGGCGAGATCCGCGTCATTGTGGTACCCGGCCCGTAAACGGCATTTCAGGAGTTTTCGGATTCCTGTCGATTCCGCGATTTATGGGGTTCCGTTTGCAAATACATTTGCCTATAAGCCGCTTCTAGCCTGAAAAGACCCCTCGTGCGCGACCGACCCGGTGCCTCCCACCCTGGCCGGCTTTTTGCGCAGCTAGAAACGGATATCGTCCATGCCGAAGCGCCAAGACATCAAATCGATCCTCATCATCGGCGCGGGACCGATCGTCATTGGCCAGGCTTGCGAATTCGACTATTCCGGCACCCAGGCCTGCAAGGCGCTGAAGGAGGAAGGCTACAGGGTCATCCTTGTCAACTCCAACCCGGCGACAATCATGACCGACCCGGGTCTTGCGGACGCGACCTATGTCGAGCCGATCACCCCGGAAGTCGTCGCCAAGATCATCGCCAAGGAGCGGCCGGATGCGCTGCTGCCGACCATGGGCGGCCAGACGGCGCTGAACACGGCTCTTTCGCTAAAGCGCATGGGTGTGCTCGACCGATACAATGTCGAGATGATCGGCGCCAAGCCGGCGGCGATCGACATGGCGGAAGACCGCGCCCTCTTCCGTGAAGCCATGGCCCGCATCGGGCTGGAAACGCCGCGCTCGATGCTGGCGAACGCCACAGACATCAAGGACGCCGACCGCAAGATGCACGAGGCCGAGCGCACAAAGCTGCGCGAAAGCCTCTCCGGCGCCGCGCTCGACACTGCGCTGGACGATCTGGAAAACCAGTGGAACCTGGGCGAGAGCGACCGCAAGCAGCGCTATTTGAACCACGCAATGGCGATCGCCGCTCAGGCACTCGATGACGTCGGCCTGCCGGCCATCATCCGCCCGTCCTTCACGCTCGGCGGCACCGGCGGCGGCATTGCCTACAACCGTTCGGAATTCTTCGACATCGTCGGCGGCGGCCTCGATGCTTCGCCCACGACCGAAGTGCTGATCGAGGAGTCGGTCCTCGGCTGGAAGGAATATGAAATGGAAGTCGTCCGCGACAAGGCGGACAATTGCATCATCATCTGCTCGATCGAAAACATTGATCCGATGGGCGTCCACACCGGCGACTCGATCACCGTCGCTCCGGCGCTGACGCTGACCGACAAGGAATATCAGATCATGCGCAACGCCTCGATTGCGGTGCTGCGCGAGATCGGCGTCGAGACTGGCGGCTCAAACGTCCAGTTCGCCGTCAATCCGAAGGACGGCCGCCTCGTGGTCATCGAGATGAACCCGCGCGTTTCGCGCTCTTCGGCGCTCGCCTCCAAGGCAACCGGTTTCCCGATCGCCAAGGTCGCGGCGAAACTCGCGATCGGCTACACGCTGGACGAACTGGAAAACGACATCACCGGTGGCGCCACGCCCGCCTCCTTCGAACCGTCGATCGACTATGTCGTCACCAAGATTCCGCGCTTTGCCTTCGAGAAGTTCCCGGGCGCCTCGCCGATCTTGACGACGGCGATGAAGTCCGTCGGCGAAGTCATGGCGATCGGCCGTACCTTCGCCGAATCGCTGCAGAAGGCGCTCCGCGGCCTCGAAACGGGCCTGACTGGCCTTGATGAAATCGAAATTCCAGACGTCGAGGAAGGCGAGTCCAGCCAGAACGCCATCCGTGCCGCGATCGGCACGCCGACGCCCGATCGCCTGCGCATGGTTGCCCAGGCGCTGCGCCAGGGCATGAGCGAGGCCGAGGTTCACGAGGGCTCCAAGATCGACCCGTGGTTCATCGCCCAGTTCAAGGCGATCGTCGACATGGAAGCCCGTATCCGCGAGCATGGCCTACCGAGCGACGCCGTAAACCTGCGCATGCTGAAGGCCATGGGCTTTTCGGACGCGCGCCTCGCGACGCTGACGAACAAGCGTCCGAAAGAAGTGGCGGAACTTCGCAACAGCCTGAATGTCCGCCCGGTTTTCAAGCGCATCGACACCTGCGCGGCCGAATTCGCCTCGCCGACTGCCTATATGTATTCGACTTACGAAACGCCCTTCGTCGGCGCCGCCCGCTCCGAGGCGCAGGTCTCCGACCGCAAGAAGGTCGTCATCCTCGGCGGCGGTCCGAACCGAATCGGCCAGGGTATCGAGTTCGATTACTGTTGCTGCCACGCCGCCTTCGCATTGAAGGATGCCGGCTACGAAGCGATCATGATCAACTGCAACCCGGAAACGGTCTCGACCGACTACGACACCTCCGACCGCCTCTATTTCGAGCCGCTAACGGCCGAAGACGTGATCGAAATCCTGCGCGCCGAGCAGGAAAAGGGTGAGGTCGTCGGCGTCATCGTCCAGTTCGGCGGTCAGACGCCGCTGAAGCTTGCCGAAGCGCTGGAAAAGAACGGCATCCCGATCCTCGGCACCGCGCCGGATGCGATCGACCTTGCCGAAGACCGCGACCGCTTCCAGAAGCTCCTGATGAAGCTCGACCTCAACCAGCCGAACAACGGCATTGCCTATTCCGTCGAGCAGGCCCGCCTCGTCGCCGCCGAAATCGGCTTCCCGCTGGTGGTACGCCCCTCCTACGTTCTCGGCGGCCGCGCCATGCAGATCATCCACTCGGAATCGATGCTGCAGACCTATCTGCTCGACACCGTTCCGGAACTGGTTCCGGAAGACATCAAGCAGCGCTATCCGAACGACAAGACCGGCCAGATCAACACGCTGCTCGGCAAGAACCCGCTGCTTTTCGACAGCTACCTGACGAACGCCATCGAGGTCGACGTCGACTGCCTCTCCGACGGCGATGACGTCTACGTCGCGGGCATCATGGAGCACATCGAAGAGGCCGGCATCCATTCCGGCGACTCGGCCTGCTCGCTGCCGCCGCGCTCGCTGTCGGGGGACTTGCTCGACGAGCTCGAGCGCCAGGCAAAGGCCATGGCCAAGGCGCTAAATGTCGGAGGTCTGATGAACGTGCAGTTCGCTATCAAGGACAGCACCGTCTACGTACTCGAAGTCAACCCGCGCGCCTCGCGCACCGTGCCATTCGTGGCAAAGACCATCGGCGCGCCGATTGCCAAGATCGCCGCCCGCGTCATGGCCGGCGAGAAGCTGGATGCGGCCTTCGCCGCCTACGGCCAAAAGCCCGATCCGCGCGCCCTGAAGCACATCGCCGTCAAGGAGGCCGTCTTCCCCTTCGCGCGCTTCCCGGGCGTCGATACGCTGCTTGGGCCTGAAATGCGCTCGACCGGGGAGGTCATCGGCCTCGACACCGATTTCGCCCTTGCCTTCGCCAAGTCGCAGCTCGGCGCCGGCGTTGAACTGCCGCGTGACGGGACGGTCTTCGTCTCCGTTCGCGACCACGACAAGCCGCGCGTGCTGCCTGCGATCCGTGTTCTTGTAGGCGAAGGTTTCAAGGTACTCGCCACCGGCGGCACGCAACGCTTCTTGGCTGAAAACGGCATCGAAGCGACGAAGATCAACAAGGTGCTCGAAGGCCGTCCGCACATCGAGGATGCGATCCGCAACCGCCAGGTCCAACTTGTCATCAACACGACGGACGGCAACAAGGCGATCTCCGATTCGAAGTCGCTCCGCCGCGCGACACTGATGCAGAAGGTGCCGTATTACACGACCATGGCCGGTGCCGAAGCAGCCGCCCAGGCGATCAAGGCGCTGAAGGCCGGCAACCTCGAGGTTCGCCCGCTGCAGAGCTATTTCTGAGCATTAGACGACCGGAAGTTGCCGTAAAACCTCCCGGATGTTACCGTTGCGGCGGCACATCCGGAGCGGTTGATGGCAAAGAACATCGTCATTCTCTTCGATGGCACATCGAACGAGATTTCGGCCGACCGGACCAATATTGTCAGACTGTTCGGCACCTTGAAACGCTCGGATGAGCAGATCGTCTACTACGATCCAGGCGTCGGCACGTTCGGCGCGGCCAATGCCTGGTCGAGACTGCTTCGCAAATCCTATGAGGTTTTCGGGCTCGCGACGGGCTGGGGCCTCGACCAGAACGTCAAGGAAGCCTACCGCTTCCTGGTCGAAAACTACGATCGCGGCCCGCCCGACGCCGCTCGGCGGCATTCCGACCGCGACCGCATCTACATCTTCGGCTTCAGCCGTGGCGCCTATTCGGCGCGGGTGCTAGCGGGTTTCATCCATGCCTTCGGCCTTACAAGCCGGCATCATCTCAACCTGCTCGATTATGCCTACAGGACCTATAAGGGAATTTCCGCGCACGAAGAGAAAGCCGGCGGCGCTGCAGAGAATGATGGCGAGGATCCGTCCTCTGCTTTCGCCGCCATGCGTCTCTACGAACGCATGCTCAGAAACGACCGCCCGCCGATCAAGCTGCTTGGTCTTTTCGATACGGTGACCTCAGTGATCGAAACGGGGAAATGGTTTCCGCAGTTCAAGACCCATCCTTTCACCCGCAAGAACCCGAGCGTCGAATGGGTACGGCACGCAGTCGCCATAGATGAACGGCGGACCATGTTCCAGCCAGAGCTCTGGGAGCGGGACCAGGAATATTGGGGCCGCCCGTTCCGGCCGAAGGCACCGGTGGCGAAGCAGAATTTCCGGGAAGTATGGTTCACCGGCGTCCACGGCGATATCGGCGGCGGCTATCCGGAAGCGCAAAGCGGGGCAGTCAAGATTCCCCTCGCCTGGATGATCCAGGAAACGCAACCGGCCGGGCTCCTCTACCGCACCCGCATCGTCAACGACATCGTGCTCGGAAAAGGCGGGAAGAAGTATGTGCCGCTGGACGCCACTGCTCCATTCCATGAATCCATGACCGCCGGATGGAAAATCCTCGAATACATTCCGCGGCGCGTGCCGGAAAATTCCTGGCGCAAGCACGGCAACCGCAATGCGATCTATTTCCCGTTGAGCGACCTGCGCTTCATTCGGGACGATGCGCTGATCCATATCTCGGTCAAGGAACGGATGAATGCCAGCCCCTACAATCCGCCGAATCTGCCTGCAGATCCTGACTTCGTTTCTTAACGGCTTGAATCACTCTCTGCGATCAGTTGTCCAAGCGCTTGATCCGACTCACATCTTCACCAACGCGATCGGCGCGCTGCAAGGAGACAGTTAGCCGGGCGCGCCACATTACGAATTTTATGGAAATCGGCGGCAACGATCTGCTATAAGCGGGCGATTAGGATTATTGCACGGTTCCGAAGTCCCCTTCGGGACCTGTTTTCTTTTGTGTCGCTGCCTGACTATAGGACACGAAGATCAAAGGACAGGAAAATGGTTGATAAGGTTCCGATGACACAGGGTGGTTTCGTCAAGCTGCAGGAAGAGCTGCGCTGGCGTCAGCAGGAGGAGCGCCCGCGCATCATCGAAGCGATCGCCGAAGCCCGTGCCCATGGCGATCTTTCCGAAAACGCCGAATATCACGCAGCCAAGGAAGCGCAGAGCCACAACGAGGGCCGCATCAGCGAGCTCGAAGACCTGACGGCGCGCGCCGAAGTGATCGACCTTGCGAAGATGTCCGGCGACAAGATCAAGTTCGGCGCTAAGGTCAAACTCGTCGACGAGGACACCGAGGAAGAAAAGACCTACCAGATCGTCGGCGATCAGGAAGCCGACGTAAAAGCCGGCCGCATTTCCATCTCCTCCCCGATCGCCCGCGCGCTGATCGGCAAGGTAGTCGGCGATTCCATCGAGGTCATCGCACCGGGCGGCTCGAAAGCCTACGAAGTCCTGTCGATCTCCTGGGGTTGATTGCCTGTGGCGGAAACGGTCGAGCCGGCCGCGATCGATATTGCTGACGTCGAAATCATCGCACCGAACTTCAAGCAGCGCCTGTCCGGCGTCACGTCGACGATCGTTCAGCTGATCCCCCTCCAGGTCAGACTCGGCATCAAGATTGCGACGCTCGGCCCCGGCTTACCGAAAGACCTACCGAAGCTGACGTGGAGACAGCTTCTTGGCGCATGGCGTCCGTCAGCCGGACGCCGGCAGCGCGTATGGCATGCACGCCGCAACAACGAGATGGCCGCTGGTATCGTGCTGCGGCACGTGTTGCGCATGCCGCTGAAGCTGCTTTTTACGTCGGCCGCCCAGCGCCGCCATACCGCCTACACGCGCTGGCTTATCCGCCGGATGGACGCGGTCGTCGCGACCAATGCCCGATCCGGTTCTTTCCTCCAGGTGCCGTATATTGTGATCCGCCACGGCGTCGATCTGGAACTTTTCCATCCACCCCAGACCGCCGAGGACACCATAGAGGCCACCGGCCTGCCCGGCAGGTATCTCGTCGGCTGCTTCGGCCGCATCCGGCATCAGAAAGGCACCGACCTTTTCGTTCGGTCGATGATCGATCTGCTGCCGCAACATCCGGATTGGACGGCGGTGATCTCCGGCCGGGTAACGGCAGAGCATGGAGCTTTCGCCGACAAGCTGAAGGCCGATATCGCCGCCGCCGGCCTTGCCGATCGGATCGTCTTTCTGGGCGAAGTGCCAGACATCAAGGTCTGGTATCGCCGCCTGACCCTATATGTTGCCCCTTCCCGAAATGAAGGTTTCGGGCTGACGCCTCTCGAAGCTATGGCCTCGAAGACTGCGGTTGTGACATCGGACGCCGGAGCCTATGCCGAAATGATCGAGGACGGGACGAACGGAAGCGTCGTTCCGGCCGGCGATGGCGAAGCTCTCACGAAGGCAATCGCCCCCTATCTCGCCGATCCACAAAGGACGCTCGCCCGTGGCGAGATTGCGCTCGCGCATGTGCGGGCGAATTTTGCGCTGGAAGGCGAAGCGACGGCGTTGAAGGCCGTCTATGAGGATCTTCTACGGCGGTAGCGGTCAATTCTATCGATTACGGCTTGCGCTTGAAACGTTCGAGATAGGCACTGGCGACCGCATCTTCCGAGAACCGGCTTATCAGCGTCGCGTTGCCGCCCGCCGCCAGCTTGGCGGCGAGGACAGGATCATTGAATCAGCCGCTCGATCGCCTTCGCGAAACCATCGACATCGCCGATTTCGGCAAAGAGACCGTTCGCGCAGCTCGGCCCCTCCGATCGGCTCGAGACCACCGGCTGTGCTGCGCCCAGCTTCGAGGATAGCCTTGCCGAGCAGCTCATGGTTCGACAGGCATCACGAAGATGTCGACGTCGGCCGCGAAAGCCGCGCACCCTTCTGCCAGCCAAGGAAGCGGACACGATCGACAATGCCGAGATCGGCCGCAACCTTCTCGACATTCTTTCGCTCCTCGCCGTCCACGCCCGGCAGCTTGGCAATGGCAGGCGTCAGCAAAGCGAACTCCTTGCGCGGAACAAAGCGACCCATGGACATGACGACAGGTGCATCTTCCGGTGTCTTCAGCGCGGGCCCGATCGACCGGCGCGAGGCGCACCCGTATTCGTGAAATTGGAAGTGACCTCGACGCCGCGCGTCCAGCCCAGTTCCTCTCGACAATCGGAGATACCGCGCGCCAGTATGTCTAAATATCTACCAGAGAGACATCCTTTACCTGTCGGATGGTCAACATCGTCCGCACGGTATCCACATTCTCCGTGGCCGTAAGCTCTTCGATCACGAAATCCTGAAAGCCCGCAAGGTTCTCAGCGACGCACTGCAAGAGAAAATCGGATTCGCCCGACACCATCCAGGCCTCTCGCACGAGCGGCCAATTGGCTGTCTGCTTCGCAAATGCCTTCAGATTGGCATCCGACTGGTGTTTCAGGCCGACCATACAGAAGGCCACCAGATCATAACCGAGCGCCGGCGCATTCAAAAGCGCCCGATAGCCACGGATGAAGCCGGATTCTTCCAGCTTACGCACCCGCCTCAGACACGGCGGCGCCGATATACCGACCCGCTCGGCAAGTTCGACATTCGTCATCCGGCCATCATTCTGGAGCTCGCGCAGAATCTTCATATCTATTGCATCAAGTTCGACGCGCATCACCATGGTAGAGCTTCCTGTTTCTTTTCGATCGGCCGTTTGCAGGCCGCTTCCTATTATTGCCCGCGACAACTTCAAACGCCGCGCTTCGCTGCCAAAGTATATTCAGTTGAGGTTCGAACTTGCCCTTGACGAGGGCATGCACGCCTATAATGAAGCCTTCGATAGGTGCAAACCACACAGTATCTTAGCACCCGCGCCAATCCATACATCGTCCTCGTTAAGCGTCTCCCGAACCGCCTTGCTTTATAATCGTGTTGCTGCCGAGATGCAGTGACCTCGGCAACAGCAAGCCTCTAGCGAGGCAGGAATAGCGCGAAAGCGGCCCTATATGCACCTCGATCCTTAAGGCTTCTTCATCTGATCCGATGCCCAAATCTGGGATGTTGAGCCGCACTCAACTGATTGGCCGGGAGAAGAATAGGTCAGAGATCCATCATAGACAAAATCGATACCGCCTTTCGTCAGACACTGTTTTCAATATCTCTTGGTACTCGCTCGCGGATCCTTCAACGGAAATGGTGATCGGCGCTTGCCCATTGCTGGCTCTCTGTTGTAGCGGTGTCGATGAAATGGTCGATAACAGCATCAGCCAGCGAAAACGAGGGCGTCGGGGTCGAACCAACAAAAACATCTGCGAATAGCCCATGATAATAACGCAAGCACTTGTGCGTATTCCATGCTGTCCCCTTGAAAGGTAGCTTGGTTCATCCCTAGACTATACAAAAGCGTTTATTACGATATCTCGCACGGCTTCGACAGGATGCCTGCCACCAAAGGATCCGGACCATGACTGCCCGACACACTAAAGTTCTCATCATCGGCTCCGGTCCCGCGGGCTATACGGCCGCAGTCTATGCGGCACGCGCAATGCTGAAGCCGGTGCTGATCGCCGGGATGGAGCAAGGCGGGCAGTTGATGATCACGACGGACGTCGAGAACTATCCGGGCTTTGCCGATCCGATCCAGGGCCCGTGGCTGATGGACCAGATGCTGCAGCAGGCCAAGCATGTCGGCGCAGAGATCGTCAGCGACATCGTCACCGAGGTCGAGATGAACCAGCGGCCCTTCGTCGCCCGCACCGACAGCGGCCAGGTCTGGACCGCCGATACACTGATCATCGCGACCGGCGCCAAGGCAAAATGGCTCGGCATCGAAAGCGAACAGCATTTCCAGGGCTTTGGCGTTTCAGCCTGCGCCACCTGCGATGGCTTCTTCTATCGTAACAAGGACGTAATCGTCGTTGGCGGCGGCAACAGCGCCGTCGAGGAAGCCCTTTATCTTTCCAACATCGCGAAGTCGGTGACGGTCGTGCATCGCCGCGATGCGTTCCGCGCCGAAAAGATCCTGCAGGAGCGCCTCTTCTCGAAGGAGAATGTGACGGTTCTCTGGAACACCGAAGTCGCCGAAATCACCGGCACGCCGGCGAAACCGCCGATGCCGCCTTCCGTTACCGGCGCGCGCTTGCGCGATACCCGCACCGGCGCCATCAGCGACGTTTCGGTCGATGGCGTCTTCGTGGCGATCGGCCATGCGCCGGCAACCGAACTTTTCAAGGGCAAGCTCAAGCTCAAGGACAACGGCTATCTCTGGACCGCTCCGGATTCGACTGCAACCAACATAGAGGGTATCTATGCTGCGGGTGACGTGACGGACGATACCTTCCGGCAGGCGGTCACCGCCGCCGGCCTGGGATGCATGGCCGCCCTCGAAGCCGAGCGTTATCTCACGGGCCACATGCCCGTCGCCGTGGCCGCGGAGTAAGATCGGCTATGAGGGGTGGGGGGATGCCATTGGATTGGGACAAGCTGCGTATTTTTCACGCGGCTGCCGAGGCCGGATCGTTCACGCATGCGGCCGACAAGCTGCATCTCTCCCAATCCGCGATCAGCCGCCAGGTGAGCGCGCTGGAGCAGGACGTCGGCACCAAACTCTTCCACCGCCATGCCCGCGGCCTGATTCTGACGGAACAGGGCGAACTGCTCTATCGCACCGCCCATGATGTGCTGCTGAAGCTCGAGACGGTGAAGATGCAGCTCACGGAAACGACGGAAACGCCCAGCGGCAAGCTGCGGGTGACCACCACCGTCGGCCTCGGACAGGGCTGGCTGACGGACAAGATCCAGGAGTTCATGCAGCTCTATCCGGACGTCCAGATCCAGCTCATTCTCGACAACGAGGAACTGGACGTGAACATGCGTCACGCAGATTGCGCCATCCGCCTGCGCCAACCGCAGCAGTCCGATCTCATTCAGCGCAAGCTCTTCACCGTGCATATGCACGTCTATGCCGCCCCCTCCTATATTAACCGCTACGGCGAGCCTCAGTCGGTCGAGGATCTGGACAATCACCGCATCATCACCTTCGGCGAGCCCGCCCCCAGCTATCTGCTGGACGTAAACTGGCTGGAGATTGCCGGCCGCTCTTCGGACAACAAGCGGATTCCGCATCTGCAGATCAACAGCCAGACCTCGATCAAGCGCGCCTGCCTGCTTGGCATCGGCGTCGCCTGCATGCCGGATTACATCGTCGGACGCGATCCGGGCCTCATCCAGCTAGCGATCAACGCCGACGTGCCCTCGTTCGACACCTATTTCTGCTATCCGGACGAAATCAAGAATGCCGCAAAGCTGAAGGCATTCCGCGATTTTATCGTCAGCAAGGCGAGAAACTGGAACTTCTGATTCCCGTTTTTGTTCACTAAAATGCAGACCATGCAACCAACGCATGACTGGCATGCACAAAAGAGGGTTGCCGTTTGCTCAATTAAACACCATATCGCACTCAGCTGATGCACACGGTGGCTTTTCCTCCCAGTTCCACCGCATTAGCTGTTCCCCTCTGGAGGTTTTTGACCTTCACACCTTAAAGGGCCCCGAACTTTCGGCGGCCCTCTTTTTTTGCCCAGAATCGCTGCATCGCAACATAATTTGTGCAGCGCATGGCAGGCATGCATAATAATGCATTGAAAGCCGCCCAAGAAAGCACCATATCGCACATAGCTGATGCACTTCGGTGGCTTCTCTCCCAGTGCCACCGCATTAGCTGTTCCCCTCTGGAGGTTTTTTGACCTTCACACCTTAAGGGCCCCGAGCTTTCGGTGGCCCTTTTTTTTGCTTAAAATTTAGGCGTTCATCAAAACCAAACAGCTCACGTGCTCGTGATTTGCATATCGAAAAACGACGATCCATATATCGAAAGAATTCGATTTATAGTTCGGCACGAGACGATGGATAGAGATGAAGTCCTGAAAGCGCTTTCCCATCCGATGCGGGTGGAAATCCTCAATTGGCTGAAAGATCCGAAGGAGCACTTCTCCTCCCAGGAGCACCCTTTGGAAATGGGTGTCTGTGCCAGCCAGTTCGAGCGCTGCGGCCTTTCGCAATCGACCGTATCCGCTCATCTCGCAACATTGAGCCGCGCCGGCCTCGTCACGACCAGGCGCGTCGGCCAATGGGTTTTCTACAAGCGCAACGAAGAAACGATCGCTGCCTTCCTCAAGCAACTAAGCCAGGATCTGTGACAGCCTGATCGGCCTCGTCGCCACCGCACTTGCCCATCTCTCCGCCGGGTCGAGTTGCCCCGCCATGGCGGAGTGATCCTCCCGCCAGAACAGGAAAGGACTTCCATGAACAAGCTTCTCGAACCCGCGCAGATTGGCGACATTGCCGTCAGGAACCGCATCGTCATGGCACCGCTGACCCGCAACCGCTCGCCCGGCGCGATCCCGAACGATCTGAACGTCGAATATTATCGCCAGCGTGCCACAGCCGGTCTCATCATCACCGAGGCAACGGCCATCACACACCAGGGCCAAGGTTACGCCGACGTTCCCGGCCTCTACAAGAAGGAAGCCCTCGATGGCTGGAAGCGCGTGACGGATGCCGTGCATGCAGGCGGCGGCAAAATCGTCGTGCAGATGTGGCATGTCGGTCGCATATCGCACACCACGCTGCAGCCGAACGGCGGCAAACCTGTCTCCTCAACCAATAAAGTCGCGACGGCGAAGACCTATCTGGTCAACGCCGATGGCACCGGCAGCTTCGCGGAGACCTCCGAGCCGCGTGCGCTCGAGACGTCTGAAATTCCCGGCATCATCGAGGATTATCGCAAGGCAGCGCGCGCTGCGATCGACGCAGGCTTCGACGGCGTCGAAATCCACGGCGCAAACGGCTACCTGCTCGACCAATTCCTGCGCGATGGTATCAACGACCGCACCGACCAGTATGGCGGCTCGATCGAAAACCGCGCTCGCTTCACCTTCGAGGTGGTCGATGCCGTGACCCGGGAGATCGGTGCCGGCCGCACGGCGATCCGTATTTCGCCGGTCACACCCTCGGGCGAAAGCTATGATTCGGATCCGCAGGCGCTTTTCACCTATGTCGTCGAAGGCCTCGCCAGATATGACCTCGCCTATGTCCACGTTATCGAGGGCCAGACGGGCGGCGAGCGCGACTACACGCAGGGGACAAATCCACCCTTCGACTACAAGGATCTGCGCCAGGCTTATGAAAAGGCGGGCGGGCATGCAAACTGGATGGTCAACAACGGCTACGACCGTCGGATGGCAATCGATGCCGTCGAAAGCGGCCGCGCCGACCTGGTCGCCTTCGGCAAGCCCTTCATCGCCAATCCGGATCTGGTCGAACGCCTGCAGAAGAACCTGCCGCTGAACACGCCGGACCAGGCCACCTTCTATGGCGGCGGGGCAAAGGGCTACATCGACTATCCACTGCTCGAAAAGGTCGCCTGACCTTCAGACGTACCGGACGAAATCCCGCCTTGCGCGGGATTTCTTTTTCAACTCCTGCCGTTAGAATGCGGCCATGTTCGAATCCCATCTCGACCGCTGGTCGCTGGCGCCCGACGGCGAACCGATCATCACCCATTCCAGTCACCTCCTGCCCGTCCTTTGGAACGGCAAACCGGCAATGCTCAAGAAGTCTCGTGACGAGGCCGAAAGGGCCGGCGGTGCGTTGATGCACTGGTGGGACGGCGCCGGTGCCGCCAAGGTCTATGCTCATGATGACGAAGCTGTTCTGCTCGAACGGGCGACGGGCGGTCGCTCTCTGCTGAAGATGGCGATGGATGGCGAAGACGATGAGGCAAGCCGGATCATCTGCCGCACCGTCGAAAGACTGCACGCACCGCGGCAAAAGCCCCTGCCCGGCCTCATTCCGCTGCGCCGCTGGTTCCGGGAACTGGCGCCTGCAGCGAGAGCTTATGGCGGCATTCTTCCCGAATGCGGTGCTATCGCCGAGGCGCTGCTTTGCGATCCGCGCGATCCGGTCGTGCTGCACGGCGACATTCACCACAGCAACATTCTCGATTTCGAAGAAGACGGGTGGCTTGCGATCGACCCGAAGGGCCTGATCGGCGAACGCGGCATCGACTATGCCAATACTTTCGCCAATGAAGACCTTCCGGCCATCAGTGTGCCGGGGCGCCTCCAGCGCCAGCTCCGGATCGTTTGTGCCGAAACCGGCATGGAGCCCAGACGCCTGCTGCAATGGATTGCTGCCTATTCCGGCCTGTCGGCGGCTTGGTTCCTCGGCGACAATATGAATACGTCGGCAGAGAGCCCGCTTGCCGTCGCGCGCATCGCTCTGGCGGAGTTGCGGCAAGCCTAGCGGCTTCCTTCAATAAAGGTCAGAGGATGGTTTCTTCATGCGGCAGATCGTGCCACGCGCAAGAGCCTGCGCTTGAATGCCGCGGAAAAGCGGCTTCATCAACATGGTCGTCGAACGGGCGCTCGGCTCAGGCACGCGGAGAGACATCGGCGGAACCGCCACCCTTCCATTTGGTATCGACGACTTCCGTCTCCGGCCGGTCGCCGCCTTCGGCATATTCCTCATGCCATTTGCCTTTCTCGTCCTGCCAGCTGATCTCGGCGGAATCGCCGCCGACCTGCTGTTCGGCCGCGACGATGCGGGCTGCCTCCAGCGCTTCGGCATGCGACGGGAATGCTTCGGAATAGACTTCTCCCAGCCGGTAGGCCCAGCCGCCGTCATGGGGAACGACCTCGTAAACCACCTTGATCATGCACCTCTCCTCTTTTCTCGTTACCCGATCTGTCGGCAATCAGCCGAAGGTCGCCGGACTGCATCCGGTTCCATCGCGCGCGGCAAGGCGAGAATTACGAGGCACGCCGCGATTGCTTCCGGCTGACCAATATCGGCAGTATTCCATTAAATGCACAAGACTGCAAATTCGCCCCGCAGTCGCACTGCCTGATGGGGAAGATCATCGGCTGTCGAAGAACCGAATCAGAATTTCAGGGCCGGCGGATAACCTGCCAGAGCCCAGTCGATCGTCACAAGCTGCAGTCCTTCGACTTGCCATTGGGCGAGCAGAAGGCGGTCGAAGGGATCGCCTCTGGCAGGGGATCATCGAAGTCGTCGGATGAACATCTCCGCCCTCGTCATGCCCCTTGTGGGCTTCGGCCGGATCAAGGCTCACCGCCGCGCGTCTTATGCGGGACGAGATCGAAGACCGGACGGTCGTTTCGCGTTACGACAATCGTGTTCCCTTCCTCGACCTCACGGGCAAGCTCAGTCTGGCCGTTCTCGGGATTGCGGATCGAGGTTTGCATCCATCAAATGCACGCACAGCCACACCGTCAACGATCGAATGAAAAGGGAAAGGCCCGCCATCGCTGACGGGCCTTTCTTCAATTCTGCCAACTGCCTTACTTGCAGGCGGCGCAGAAGCGCTGGATGCGCTTGCAGGCTTCCTCGAGCAGAGCTTCCGAGGTCGCATAGGAAATGCGGAAGTTCGGGCCGAGGCCGAAGGCCGAGCCGTGCACGACGGCGACGCCTTCACTTTCGAGCAGCTCAGAAACGAAATCTTCGTCGGTCTCGATGGCCTTGCCCGAAGGCGCGGTTTTGCCGATCAGGCCGGCGCAGGACGGGTAGACGTAGAAGGCGCCCTCCGGTGACGGGCAGGTGATGCCTTTGGCCTGGTTCAGCATAGAAACCACCAGATCGCGGCGGCCTTCGAAGATCTTCTTGTTCGCCGGGATGAAATCCTGCGTCCCGTTCAGCGCCTCGACGGCGGCCCACTGGGCAATCGACGTCGCACCCGAGGTCTGCTGCCCCTGGACCATGTCCATCGCCTTGATGAGCTCAAGCGGGCCGGCCGCGTAGCCGATGCGCCAGCCGGTCATCGCATAGGCCTTGGAGACCCCGTTCATCGTCAGCGTGCGGTCGTAGAGCTTCGGCTCGACTTCGACCGGCGTGACGAACTTGAAGTCGCCATAGGTCAGGTGCTCGTACATGTCGTCGGTCAGCACCCAGACATGCGGATGCTTGAGCAGCACGTCGGTCAGAGCCTTGAGTTCGGCATGCGTATAGGCGGCGCCTGACGGGTTCGACGGCGAGTTGAAGACGAACCACTTGGTCTTCGGCGTGATCGCCTTGTCGAGATCGGCTGGCTGGAGCTTGAAGTTGTTTTCCTGCGTGGTCGAGACGATTGCAGGTGTGCCGCCGCAAAGCGCCACCATCTCCGGGTAGGACACCCAGTAGGGAGCCGGAATGACGACTTCATCGCCCGGATTCAGCGTCGCCATGAAGGCGTTGAACAGGATCTGCTTGCCGCCGGTGCCGACGATCGTCTGCTCCCAGGAATATTCCAGGCCGTTCTCGCGCTTGAACTTCGCGGCGATCGCCTTGCGCAGTTCCGGGATGCCGGAAACCGGCGTGTACTTCGTCTCGCCGCGATTGATCGCGTCGATGGCGGCCTTCTTGATATTGTCCGGCGTATCGAAGTCCGGCTCGCCGGCGCCGAGGCCGATCACATCGCGCCCCTTTGCTTTCAGCTCACGCGCTTTCTGGGAGACGGCGATGGTGGCTGAAGGCTTCACACGGGAAAGAGCATCGGCAAGAAAGGCCATGATATCGGTCCTATACGGTTGAAACGGGCAGAAGGCCGGGACCGGAGTTCTGCGGTTAGCTCTATGTCCAATGTGCGGCGGCATTTCAAGCGCAAAGGCGTGATGGTGCCAATGATTCTTATTGATCAATTGCCGGGCGCGGCGGCCGAAGTATGAATCACTTTGCGAAGAACTTGAATCATTCTCTGAAGAGATGCGGATTTCATCCCTGGAATCAAAAACTTCGCCGGATTCGGCCTTCGCCATGATTATGCCGCAACAAATGACACGGCATGCCGCAATTCGGTCGCGAGCCTGCCGGGATCTAAGCCTCATCTTTAGCGCTCCGTAATTGGTTGTTGAGGGTATGCCAATGTTTCTGGAGGACGAGCGAGCCGCAGCGCGGCTTCGCGCCCGCCGGGTTTCGCTTTCTTTTTTGATTGCAGCAGGCGTTGTCGCCGCTTCGACGATGATGGCATTCGGGGTCATTTCGACAGCTCGCGCCGACGGGATGCCGCAGTTGCCGAAGACCGAGCAAACAACCGGCTCCGTCGCCGCGCCGGTGCCGGCAGCAACCGAAGCGATCGCTCGGCCTGCGGCTTCGGCGAAGCCGCTGCGGACGACGCACGCCGACGGGCAGATCATGCGCGGGCTGACCATGCTGCTTTTCGCCCTGACCGCTGCGGGCGCACTTGCAGTATGGCGCCGCCGTATCAAGCGCCTAATAACCACGAGGACCCGGTAATGATGTCAAGTCCCCGCAACGGAAACCGGCATCAGGATGCGTACGGGTTCGAACCGCTTCCCTCCTACCTCGAACTGGCCATGGCGACCGCGGCAGCCGCAGCCCATGATGGGCCGAAGCAGCGTGAGAAAGGCTTCCTTTTCTCGCGCTTTTCGACGGTCGAGCGGATGATTGCGCTCGGCATTGCCGGGCTTGCCCTTTATGGTATCGCGCTGATGAGCGACGGCTTCTACATCAAGGGAAAGGCTGCCGTCGCGCAGATCCTGCTGCAGCGCGCCTTCGCGGGACCCGAGCTGGTGGACACGACGCCGACCGCCTCCATTCAACCTCAAAACACAAAGCCGTTATCCGCGCCGCAATAAGGTTGAAGCGCCCTGCCCTCCGCTCCACGTTGAAAGCGGATGAAAGCGACGGGAAACGTCACATGACTAGCGCCAGAACATTCGCCGCTTCGCTGCTTTTCGGCGCGCCGGTCCTCGCACCCGGCTTTGCCGCGGCGGCAGACAGGGTCGAGACCGAAAAGGTCGCAGTCAGCGTCGAAACCCTGGCGGAAGGGCTGGAGCATCCCTGGGCTGTGGAAGTGCTGCCTGACGGCGCCTATGTGGTGACCGAACGGCCTGGGCGGATGCGGATAGTCAGGGACGGCACGCTTTCAGATCCGATCGGAGGCGTGCCGGACGTCCGCGCCCGTGGCCAGGGCGGTTTGATGGACGTGGCACTTGCGCCGGATTTTGCGACGAGCCGCACGATCTATTTCACGGCATCGACCGCCAATCGAAGAGGCTCGGGAACCGAAGCCTTCAGCGCCACGCTTGCCACCGACGGCAGCAAACTCGAGAACGTGAAGACGATCTTCACGATGAAGCAGTTCACCGGCGGCAGTATCCAATACGGATCGCGCATTGCCATCGCGGGCGACGGTAGTCTCTTTATCAGCATCGGCGACCGCGGCAACCGCAATCGCTCGCAGGACTGGAAGGATGATGCCGGCTCGATCGTGCATATCAATGCCGATGGCAGCATCCCTGCGGACAACCCGTTCAAGGACAGCGGAAAGGCGCTGCCGGAAATTTGGTCGAAAGGCCATCGCAACCCGCAGGGCATCACCTTCGACATTGCCGACGGCAAACTCTACACCGTCGAGCACGGCGCGCGCGGCGGCGACGAAATCAATGTCATTGAACCCGGCAAGAACTACGGCTGGCCGATCATCAGCTATGGACGCAATTACTCCGGTTCAAAGATCGGCGAAGGCACGGCCAAGAAAGGACTGGAACAGCCGCTGCATTATTGGGATCCGTCGATCGCGCCAGGCGCGCTCGCGATCTATCGCGGCAAAATGTTTCCGGAGTGGGACGGCGACTTCCTTGTCGCAGCGCTCAAATTTCAACTGCTCTCCCGCATGCAGCGCGATAAAAACGGTACCTTCGTTGAAGGGGAGCAGATTTTCGAGGGCGATTACGGCCGCCTGCGGGATGTTATCGTTGCACCGGACGGTGCGCTCTTGATAGTCACGGACGAGGCCGATGGCGCACTGCTGCGTGTCTCGCGCTCCGACCGCCAGAACGGATAGGCACTGCGCAGTTCCTTGCGGATCATGAATTTCAGGCCGGACCAGACGGCATCGAAGGAACAGACCCTGACGTCCACGAGACCGGTCGGAAGCAGGATTTCCCGCAGCACATCCTCAGTTATCGTCGTCGGCAGGCGTGCTGCCTCCTTCGGCCAGGATATCCAAAGCATGCCGTCAGGCTTCAAGGCCCTCAAAAGGTGACCCGCCATGCCTTCCAGGGCAACTCGCTTGGCTTCGAAGACATGTATGTAGTCAAAACATGTGCCGTCTTCGGGCAGCGCATCATCAACGCGCGAGAAGCCGGCAAACCCGCGGATCTCGCCGAACGTGTCGGGCACGCCGATCAGCAAGGCCGCCTGCCCGTCCCTCAGGCCGAGCTTTTTGGCAAGCGGAGTTCCGGAGTAACCGGCGGTCATTCTTTCGGCCATGCACGCAATCTCGGCACTCGGAACGAGCCCTTCTTCGCCCTTGTCGAAACGAAATGCAACTGGTAACCGTCCGCGATACAGCTTGCCCCACATCGAGGACTGATATGACGCGCGTCCAGGCGAACCTCCTTCTATTGCTTGCTGCCGCCATCTGGGGCGGCGGTTTCGTCGCGCAGTCGACGGCCATGAAGGCAATCGGTCCGTTCTGGTTCATAGGATTGCGTTTTGCAGTCGCGACCGTCGCCGTCCTGCCTTTTCTCTTCCTTGAACTGCGCAAGACCAGTGTCAAGACGACACGCCGCCATCTGTGGCGTTATATCTTGATCGGCCTTGCCCTTTTCGGCGGCGCTTCGACGCAACAGATTGGGCTTCAGACGACGACCGTGACGAACTCCAGCTTCATCACCGGGCTCTATGTTGTCTTCGTGCCGCTGATCGCAGTCGCCTTCCTGCGCCGACCGCCGCACTGGATCATCTGGCCGGCTGCCATCATGGCCGTCGCCGGTATCTACATGCTGTCCGGCGGGCATCTTTCCGCGCTGACCACG
Source organism: Rhizobium sp. USDA 4016 (assembly GCF_056279705.1). Classification (NCBI taxonomy): domain Bacteria; kingdom Pseudomonadati; phylum Pseudomonadota; class Alphaproteobacteria; order Hyphomicrobiales; family Rhizobiaceae; genus Rhizobium; species Rhizobium sp. USDA 4016. The sequence continues at coordinate 1,208,718 of NZ_JBWCCY010000004.1, read as the reverse complement.
GGCAACGGCCTGACAGTCGTCTGTGCCGCGTTCTGGGCGATACAGATCACGCTCGCCGGCACGACGGTCTCCGAGACGGGAAGGCCGCTTACGCTGTCGGCAGCCCAATTCGCCGTGACGGCGGTCGCCGCGCTCTTCGTGGCCGCAATTTTCGAGCCTATCAGCATGGAGGCGATCTTGGGCGCGGCACCGGAGATCCTCTATGTCGGCGTCTTCTCTTCGGGCGTCGCTTTCGTGCTGCAGGTGATCGGTCAGCGCTACACCACGCCGTCGCAAGCCGCCATCTTCCTCTCCTCCGAAGCGCTCTTCGGCTCGGCACTCGGCGCCCTGCTGCTTGGAGAGACGATGCCGCCGCTCGGCTATGCAGGCTGTGCGCTGATGTTTATCGCTATGCTTGTGGTCGAATTGGTACCGGAAGTCGGAAAGAGGCGCAGCCAGCCCGCCTGAGGTATGGCTTTTTCCGGGTTGGACGGCAATTCTGGAAAAAATTTAGCGCGCCGTTCAGGACGCGCTATCATTGCATTTTTGGGAAAAACTGCTCTCAACTTATATTGCAAGCAATACAAAACCTTAATCATACGTGGACTGTGAGCGAAATTTTGCGTGTTGACGCAAATAGGATAGTCGACCTGAATGTGCTTTCGATAACACGTTAAAAAACTTTTGCTTGCCAATTCCCCTTAATCGCAGCAATCTCACGGCGTTCGGGCATTTTGCGAGCATGGGAAGTCCTTAAGTATGTGCGCGCCGGAAACGCTAATATTCCGGTCAGCCGGTCTCGCCAAGATGGGGAATAATCCCGTCATGAGACAGGCCGAGGTAGAGGGGACCTTTTTCTCGAATTTCAAGAATTGCCTGCCAACGCCCCGCAAGGGACATAGTTGATGCTGCCCGTGTGGATGGCGGGCAGAGAGAAAAGGACCTGACGCATGGCCGAGACTGGCACTGTAAAATTCTTCAATACCGACAAAGGCTTCGGATTCATCAAGCCGGATAAGGGTGGCGCCGACATCTTTGTTCACATTTCTGCCGTTCAGGCTTCCGGGCTTGCCGGCCTGACGGAAAATCAGAAGGTCAGCTTCGACACGGAGCCGGATCGTCGCGGCAAGGGCCCCAAGGCCGTCAATCTGCAGATTGCGGGCTGAGGCCTCCACAAGGCCGTCGAATTCGAGTTGAGGCCCGGCAGCTATGCCGGGTTTTGTCGTTCAGCGTCCGTTCAGATACCGCCACTATGTTGTCATCATCACGGTGCAGGAACCGCTCACGGGGTTCAAAGAACAGGATATGATCATGAACAGGCTCGCCAAGACATTTCTTCTGACTGCTACTGCCGCAGCCCTCACCCTTTCTGTAATCGGCGAAGCATCCGCCCGTGACCGCTGGCATCGCCATCACAATGGCGACGCAGCGCTTGTCGGCGGCGCCGTCGGTCTCGCAACCGGCCTGATCGTCGGCTCGGCCATCGCCAATCAGCCGCGCTATTATGAAGAGCCGCGCTATATCGATCCGCCCTATGAGCCGGAATATGAAGCCGTGCCGGTTTACCGCGCACCGCCGCGTTACTACGCCCCTGTCCGCGCTGATATCGAGCCCTGGACGCCGCAGTGGGAGCGCTACTGCTCTTACCGCTACCGCAGCTTCGATCCGAGAAGCGGTACCTTCGTCGGCAACGACGGCCGCGAGCACTTCTGCACCGCAGGCTGATCCGCGGACCATTTTAAACGCAAAGCGCCGCTTATGGGGCGGCGCTTTTGTTTTGGTCGTCTGTCGAGATCAGATACCCCTGAGGAACGGGTTGCCGCGTCGTTCGTCGCCGATGCGGCTGCCAGGGCCATGCCCGCAGATGAAGCCGACATCATCTCCGAGAGGCAGCACCTTGTCACGGATCGAACCCAGCAGCTGCTGGTGATTGCCACCCGGCAGATCGGTTCGGCCGATCGAGCCGTTGAAGAGCACGTCGCCGAGATGGGCGAAGTTCTGGGCGCGATTGAAATAGATGACATGGCCGGGCGCGTGGCCGGGCGTGTGATAGACTTCAAACTCGTGGCTACCGAAGGAAATCCTGTCGCCATCCTTCAGCCAGCGGTCCGGCACGACGTTTTGAAGACCGGTAATGCCGTATTGTTGCGCCTGCATCTCGATCCGTTCCAGCAATGGCCGATCGTCCTCGTGCGGACCGACGATTTCAACGCCGAGCGCTTCCTTCAGTTCTTTCGCGCCACCCGCGTGGTCGAGATGCCCGTGCGTCAGCCAGATCTGCTTGATGGTCAGGCTGTTCTCCTTAAGCGCTTTGAGAATGACCGGCACATCGCCGCCCGGATCGACGACTACGCCCTCCTTCGTGTCCGGATCGAAGAGAACCGTGCAGTTCTGCTGGAAGGGTGTCACCGGAATGATGCCGGCCTGGAGCATGCCCATGATATGCCTCGCTTGTCTCTGCCTGCTTCCGATATAGCCGGAAAGGTCATCAAAGCCAGCCGCTTTTTGGCGGGCATCGCCCTTGCCTCACGCCTTCAAGACGCATCGTAACAACAGTTCATCGCTTCTGAAATGTCCGGGCTCTGTCCAGCTTTATTATTAAATTTCAATTCGTTGCGATTTTCCGATGAATCCAGATTTCAGCCCGCGCGGTCAAGCGGCGGAACTAGATGGTGAACGAAGCGTTTCACTCCAGCTAAAGCAAGGAGAAAAAGAATGACCTTCACGAGAAATCTTTTCCTGGCAGGTGCCGTGCTCGCCGCGAGCGCTGGCTTTGCCCATGCGGAAATGAGCGCGACGGCCATCAACGACCTCAACGTGCGTTCCGGGCCTGGCCCGCAATATCCCTCGGTCGGCGTCGCAACGCGCGGCTCTGCGGCCATCTTGGATGGCTGCATCCAGGGCAGCCGCTGGTGCCGCGTCGATGTTAACGGCATGCGCGGCTGGGTCTATGCTGAATACCTGCAGGTCGAGCACCAAGGCAACGCGATGATCGTCGAAGAGAACGAGGCCGTTCTTGGCGTCCCGTCTGTGACTTATGAGTCGACCGCAACCGTCGTGCCCGCCGATCCGCAGCCCGCGCCCGGCGATGAACTGCTTGGCCCTGTCGGCTCCGTGGAAGCGATAACGCCACCGGAGACGGTCCGCACCTATATCGAAACCACGCCGACGCAGACGGTTCAGTTGGGCGGCGATGTCGTCGTGGGTGCCGAGGTTCCGGATACCGTGACCTTCCAGGAGATTCCCGACTACCAATACCGCTATGTGCGCATCAATGACCGGCCCGTGCTTGTCGATCCCGGCACCCGCCGCATCGTCTATGTCTATCAATAGGCGTGCGGTGTGAGGCGGTCGTTGGACCGCCTCATTCCGTTAGAGTTTCCCGCAGCTTTCTGCCGCACCGAACCGCGCGTATGGGTTGCTTTTTGCGCGGTGATCCGCATTGATCGCCCCGGGAGGAAATCATGGAAGAGCGCTTCCGTTCATCACGCAACTGATTGCCGTGCACGGTGGCATCCTCGACCGTGGTCGGAATGATGATGGCGCGGGCGCAGCAAAACCAAAGTCCGGTGCGCGGACGGCGCGACCGGGCTTTGTACGATGGAGACCTTACTCGGCCGCGATAGACGCCGCCGGATAAACTTCCTTCATGTAGTCGTTCATCAACGTCTCGGAGATCGTTGCCGGCGTGAATTTATAAGGTCCGATCTCGGAGACCGGCGTCACTTCCGCAGCAGAGCCCGTCAAGAAGCATTCGCTGAAGCCCGAAAGCTCTTCTGGCTGGATTGCCCGCTCGACGACCGGATAGCCGCGGCGATTGGCGAGTTCGATCACCGTCTGGCGCGTAATGCCGTTAAGGAAGCAGTCGGGAAGCGGCGTATGGATGACGCCGTCCTTGACGAAGAAGATATTGGCGCCCGTCGCTTCGGCGACCTGGCCGCGGTAATCGAGCATCATCGCATCTGCATAGCCCTTGGCCTCCGCGGCATGCTTGGAGATGGTGCAGATCATGTAGAGGCCGGCGGCCTTCGACGAAGACGGCGCCGTCTTCGGGTCGGGGCGGCGATATTCGGCGATATCGAGGCGGATGCCCTTAAGCTTTTCGGCGGGATTGAAGTAGCTGCCCCACTGCCAGATGGCGATCGCGACATTGATGCGGTTCGACTGCGCCGAAATCCCCATCATTTCGCTACCGCGCCAGGCGATCGGGCGCACATAGGCCTCGGAAAAACCTTGGCGCTTCAGCAGTTCGATAGTTGCCGCATCGAGTTCCTCGACCGAGTAAGGCACCTTGAATCCAAGGATTTCAGCGGAGTTGTGAAGACGCTGATTATGCTCCGTCAGCTTGAAAACGCGGCCGCCATAGGCGCGCTCGCCTTCGAAGACCGCGCTGGCATAATGCAGACCATGCGTCAGCACATGAACCTTCGCGTCCTTCCACGGCACGAATTCACCGTTGAACCAGATTTCGCCATCCAGCTGGTCGAAGGGAACTGAAGCCATTCTCTTATCCTCCGGCGCCCGCACGCCATGCCTGTTGATTGTTGCCCATATTACGTTTTATCCACTACGCAGTGGGGAGAAATATGCGTTGTATGGGGAGGAAAGACGGGCCGGTTTCGAACGAACGTCCCGCCTCCGCAAAGTCCGGGGAAGCTAACAGCGGCGTAAAATTGTGTCAACAAAGCTGACATATCTTTGCTAAAGTTTCCCGGGGCCCGCAGAACGAGAAAGGAAATGACGTGGCGGCACGACAGACCAGCTCGAAAGTAGCCAAAGGCGAACCATTGGCCGCACCGATGGAAAACACCGGCATCATCGATTTCGAGATCATCGAGCTCTTCTTTTTCGCCTATCGCGATTTCGTCTCTGATCCGGATGCGATCCTGGAAAAGAGCGGGTTCGGCCGGGCTCATCATCGGGTAGTGCATTTCGTTAACCGTGAACCGGGCATGACCGTTGCCGATCTTTTGGATACATTGAAGATTACCAAACAGAGCCTCGCTCGAGTGCTCAAACAACTGATCGATTCGGGGTATATTCGTCAGGTTGCTGGGCCTGAAGACCGGCGCCAGCGTAAGCTTTATCCGACTAAGACCGGGCGCGAACTCGCGCTCGCTCTGGCGGAGCCGCAATCGCGCCGCATTGAGAGAGCATTCGACGGTGCCGCTCCGGAGGTGCGCGAAAGCGTAAAGGCATTTCTGAGGGGTATGAGGGACAGGCAAACAACGAAAGCGGATTGAATGGCGGGGAAGACAATCATTTCTGATGACGCGGCGCATCTGCTGGTGGTCGATGACGACACCCGAATCCGCGCTCTTTTGAACCGTTACCTGACGGAGAACGGCTTCCGGGTGACCGTGGCTGCGGATGGTGCCGAGGCGCAACGCAAGCTCGCCGGGCTCGACTTCGATCTCATCATCATGGATGTGATGATGCCGGGAGAATCCGGCATCGACGTGACGCGCGGCCTGCGCGCCATTAAGAACGTGCCGATCATCATGCTCACAGCGCTTGCGGAATCCGACAATCGCATAGCGGGCCTTGAAGCCGGCGCCGACGATTATCTCTCGAAGCCTTTCGATCCGCGCGAACTGGTGCTGCGCGTCAATAATATCCTGCGCCGCAACGCCTCGGACGCGCCGAAGATCGAGCAGATCATGTTCGGCCCATACACTTTCTCGCTCACCCGAAAGGAATTGAAGAAGGCGACGGAGGTGATCCGCCTCACCGACCGCGAGCAGGAAATCATGCTGCTTTTTGCCAAGCGCGCCGGCGACACCATTCCGCGGCACGAGCTCATCGGCAACGACGTCGACGTCGGCGAGCGCACGATCGACGTGCAGATCAATCGCCTCCGCCGCAAGATCGAGGACGACCCTGCAAATCCTGTCTGGCTCCAGACGGTTCGTGGTATAGGATACAGGCTGAGCATCGATTGATGGCCTCAACGTCAGGATCGCGATAGTGATGGTAACTTTCGACTCCCTGCGCCGCGAAGAACGATCGCCAGCCTCTGGATGGAAAGGATTAGGCCGCTGGCTGCGCCGCCACCTGCCGACCGGTCTCTACGTCCGTTCGCTGCTGATCATCATCATTCCCATGGTGCTGCTGCAGTCCGTCGTCGCCGCGGTCTTCATGGAGCGTCACTGGCAGATGGTGACGCAACGCCTGTCGATGGCCGTCACCCGCGATATTGCGGCGATCATCCAGATCATCGAAACCTATCCGCAGGATACGGACTACAGCGAGGCCACGCGCATCGCCCGCGAGCAGTTGAACCTGCAGATTTCGATCGAGCCTGACGGAGATCTGCCGCCGCCGCGCGAAAAGCCGTTCTTCTCCATCCTCGACGGCATCCTGAGCGATGAGATCAGCGACCAGATCAAACGACCCTTCTGGATCGACACGGTGGGAGACTCGAGCCTCGTCGAGATCCGTATAAAGCTGGACGACAAGATTCTGCGCGTTTTGACCAAGCGCAACCAGACCTATGCGTCGAACACGCACATTTTCATCGTCTGGATGGTCGGCGCTTCTCTCGTGCTCATCGGCGTGTCGATCATCTTTCTGCGCGGTCAGATTCGGCCGATCCTGACGCTCGCGCAAGCCGCCGAAAGCTTCGGCAAGGGACACAAACACGATGACTTCTATCCGCGCGGCGCCGACGAGGTCAGGCGCGCGGGTCTTGCCTTCATCCTGATGCGCGAACGCATCGAACGGCAGATCGAACAGCGAACCGCAATGCTGACCGGTGTCAGTCACGACCTACGCACGGTGCTCACGCGCTTCAAGCTGCAGCTTGCCCTTGCCGGCAATAGCCCGGAACTGCAAGGACTGAATGACGACGTCAACGACATGCAGTCGATGCTCGAAGCCTACATGGCCTTTGCGCGCAGCGAGATCGAGGAGGATGTCGGAGAACTAAAGCTTACCGAACTGCTCGGAAGGATCGCAACGGACTTTGCTCTGCACGAAAAGCACCTCACCTATTCGATCGAAGGCGAAGACAAGATCTCGGTCCGGCCGAACGCATTTACGCGCCTGGTGACCAACCTCGCATCCAACGCCCGCCGCTATGCGAATACGCTGAACATCGAAGCGAAGCACGGCGCAAAATGGCTGACGCTGAATTTCGACGACGATGGCCCCGGCATTCCCGAAAAGAACCGCGAGGATGTCTTCAAGCCCTTCTTCCGTCTGGATGAAGCACGCAATCTGGACGATTCCGGCACCGGGCTCGGCCTTGCGATCGCGCGCGATATCGCCCGTAGCCATGGCGGCAATGTCACGCTCGGCGACAGCCCGCTGGGCGGTCTCCGCGCCACCATCCGCATCCCCGCGTGAGTTCCAGATGGCAATCGACCGGAAAGAAATGACCTGGCTCAATCCTCCGCCCTTGGCGGAGCTTCACGAGGGTGCATTGCACGTCCGATCGGGCGACAAGACGGACTTCTGGCAAGGTACGTATTACGGGTTCCACCGTGATGACGGCCATTTTCTCTATCACCGGCGCAAGGGCGACTTCACGGCAGAATTGACATTTTCCGGACGCTATCAAGAGCTGTACGACCAGGCCGGCCTGATGGTCCGAGCAGATTCAGCGCACTGGATGAAATGCGGAATCGAATATACCGACGGCGCAAAACACTTCAGCACCGTCGTGACCAATAGCAATTCCGACTGGTCGGCCTTTCGCATCGAGCACGAATTCGAGCTGCTCTTCCTTCGCGTGACCCGCAACAGGGACGCAATTTTCATTCAGTACCGGACCGACCGAATCAGCCAATGGCGCATGGCGCGCCTCGCCTGGTTCGATCCGTCGATTGAGGAGGTTATGGTCGGCCCGGCATTCTGCTCGCCGCAGCGCTCTGGCTTCGAAGCCATCTTTCATGATTTCACACTGACCGATCCGGTCTCGCGCGACATTCACTGATCACATCAGCACGATACGTTTTTTCAACATCTTCCCGCCCTAAAAAACGGGGATTTTCAGGGGCGGCTCAGGCCGCCCTTTCGCGTTCTCGGGAGACGGGTTTAACCGCCTTCGATGGCCGTGTTCCGGCTGCCAGGATGTTGACCGCCGCGTTGACGTCGGCATGGTCTGCGAGGACCTTTGGGATGACCACGCCATCCAAAAGCCCGCCGTTTTCGATTGCTGCAACGACATCTTCAAAGCATATTCGGCGACCGGGCGAGCCTTCAGCTGATTGCCTTCAGCTGATTGTTTTTCTCAACGCTCCAAGTCGCTTTGATCATGCCCGTATTGTATCGATAACGTCTGGCATGCCAATTGAACCGAAACTCGGATTACATCAACTTCCTGCCGTTCGGCACCGGCTTGTCGGTTGCAGCAAGAACGATCGCACCCGCTTCGTCTGAGAAGCCGAGCGTCAGCACTTCCGAGCGGAACGGTCCGATCTGGCGCGGCGGGAAATTCACCACCCCGAGAACCTGGCGGCCGACGAGGTTTTCCAGCGTGTAGTGAACAGTGATCTGCGCCGAGGATTTCTTGACGCCGATTTCCGGGCCGAAATCGATCAGCAGCTTGACGGCCGGCTTTCGGGCTTCCGGAAAGGGCTGGGCCTCAATGATCGTACCGGCACGAATGTCCACACGCTCGAAATCGGCGTAGGTGATTTCTTCAGCCATAGCGCATCCTCAACCGGCAAGCTCTTCGGCACGCGCGCGCGCAGCCGCAAGAGCCTCGTCGAACAACGGCTGCATGCCCTCTTCTGCCATAAGCACTGAAAGGGCCGCGGCCGTCGTGCCGCCCGGCGAGGTTACGTTCTGGCGAAGCTTCGAGGCGTCGTCGGGGGACTGGTGTAGGAGTTCACCAGCCCCCGCGACAGTTTCCCGTGCAAGGCGCATGGCAAGGTCCGCCGGCAGGCCAAGTTTACGGCCTGCTTCTGCCATACACTCGACGAGATAGAACACATAGGCCGGGCCGCTGCCTGACAATGCCGTCACGGCATCGATATCCGATTCGGCCGAAACCCACTCGACAGGACCCGAGACGCGAAGAAGCGAATGAACGCGATCGCGCTGCCCGGCGCTGACGCGCGGATTGGCGAAGGCGCCGGTGACACCGCGGCCGATCATGGCGGGCGTATTTGGCATGGCGCGGACCATGGCGGCTTCGCCGAGATGCTTTTCGAGGAACGCCAGCGTCTTGCCGGCAGCCACCGAAACGACCACCGTCTTGGATCCGACGGCGCTTTTCACCGGTGGCAGGACTGTTTCCATCACCTGCGGCTTCACTGCGAGGAAGATGACATCCGCTTTGAGGCCGGCGGGAACGGTTGAGGCATGCGTCGCGCCCGCATCGCCGATGATCTTCATCATCGCGGGCGACGGACCCGGATCGACCACGACAACGGAGGATCCCGGCACTCCGCTCTTCAGCCAGCCGGAGAGCATCGCACCGCCCATATTGCCGGCGCCGACGAGAACGACTGTATCGGAAGACGATGGTGACATTTTACGCTTCGCCGACCGTTTCGAAGAGGACCGCTTCCATGGCCTTGGCAGCATCCAGGCCGGACCAGATGACGAACTGGAACGCCTGATAATAAGCTTCGCAGGTATCGAGCGCGCTGGAAAGCAAAACTTCCACCTGACGGTTGGTTGGCTCGGCACCGCCCGCCAGAAGCAGCGACTGCCGGAAGATGATCACGTCTTCCTGCCGCCACAGATCGAAATGACCCATCAGAACCTGCCCGTTGATCGCCGCCAAAAGCTTGGTGACCTCGTTGACGCGAGCTTCTGGAACCTTGATATCGAACGCGCAGCCGAGATGCAGCGCCTCGAATTCCTCCATCCAGGAGAAGGAAACGTGGTAATCGGCCCACTTCCCCTCGACCGTCATTGCGATCTCATCCTCGCCCGACCGCTCAAACGACCAGTCGTTATTGGCGGCGACGTACTCGATCATGTCGACCGGGTTCGACTGACGCTCGAATTCCAATTCCATAAGGCTCATGCAGCACCTTCTTGACCGGAATGAATGCGACTGAACTTGGGTTTACGAACACAAGAAAAGACACACGCAAATACCGGAACCACCACTCGGATGTTCGTTGAACCGCTGCCAGACCTAACGCAGTGAACCTGCCCGGAGCTTACCAATGTCCGCTTCGAATCATCATTTAAAATCAGTGTATAATGCCCCCGGTGACAAGCCAGCCCCTCTCCGGTCATTTCCGGAAAGGCACTGTGGACAGCCGTTCGGAATTTGATTTCAGAAGGAGGTTGTAAACGACTCTGCGTATTGGCTTTTTTGGCAGTGTCCACAGGTGGAAAACGACACCTGATTTTTTTGTCGATGAGGCGGCGTGCCGCTTAAGCGCCACACCGTACCCTGTGCCTGAATGGGATTTACTTCGTTTTTGCAGCTAGCTTTGCTTCGAGCGCGGCGACTCGGGCAAGCAGCGCTTCGTTCTCGTCGCGCGCCTTGATCGCCATTTCGCGGACGGCCTCGAATTCCTCGCGCTTGACCACATCCATGGTGTTCAGCCAGCGTTCGGCCTGAGCGTTGAAGGCAGTCTCGATTTCCTTGCGCACACCCTGGGCAGCGCCCGCTGCATCCGTCATCAGCTTGGCGAATTCGTCCATGATGCGGTTTGTTCCACTGGTCATGGCGGTTTTTCTCCTTCCCACCACATGATTTTGATGGGCCTGAAGCCCTAAGGAATGAGGTAGGGCTTTGCTGTTAAGGATGCAAGCGCTTTGCTCTGGATAAGCCGCTCCGGGCATTGCTCTGCCTCACAATCGACTTGACCGCTTCGTATCGCAACGCCATGTTCCGCGCACATCAACGGGTGGAAAAACCTTGCCGACTGCAGCCAATCTTGTTTCGATCATGCCCTTTCCGGATATCGATCCGATCGCCTTTTCGATCGGCCCTCTGGCTGTTCACTGGTATGGTCTCGCCTATGTCGCAGGCATCATGCTCGGATGGCTCTATGCCCGGCAGATCGCCGGCAATGATGCGCTTTGGCCGGGCAATGCCTCGCCGATCACCAAGGCGCAGATCGACGACTTCATCGTCTGGGCAGCCCTCGGCATCGTTCTCGGCGGTCGCATCGGCTACATCTTTTTCTACGATCTGCCGGCCGTGATCGAGAGCCCGCTCCGTGCCATCGAGATCTGGAATGGCGGCATGTCCTTCCACGGCGGAACCATCGGCACGACGATCGCCATGATCCTCTTTGCGCGCAAGAACGGCATTCCGGTCTGGAGCCTTTTCGACATCGTCGCTACCGTGGTGCCGATCGGCCTATTCTTCGGCCGCATTGCAAACTTCGTCAACGGCGAGCTTTGGGGGCGACTTACGGATGTGCCCTGGGCAGTCGTTTTCCCGACCGGCGGGCCTTTTGCGCGGCATCCGAGCCAGCTCTATGAAGCAGGCCTCGAAGGCATCGTGCTGCTGCTTTCGCTTGCTCTTATCGTCTACGGTTTCCGGGCGCTGAAATCACCGGGGCTTGTTACCGGTCTCTTCGTCTGCGGCTACGCGCTGTCACGCATATTCGTCGAGTTGTTCCGCGAGCCGGATGCGCAGCTTGGTTACCTGCTCGGCACGAACTGGCTGACCATGGGCATGGTCCTTTCCTTCCCGATGGTCCTGCTCGGCATCTGGGCGATGGCGCGTGCCCGCCGCCAGGCCGCTTTGCAGCATTGAGCCCGTCAGGACGGTACGATCATGACGACCGCACTCGGTGAAAAGATAAAGTCGATCATTCAGGCGAACGGGCCGATCAGCGTCACGGATTATTTTTCGCTCTGCCTCGCTGATCCGGAATACGGCTACTATCGCACCCGCGAGCCCTTCGGCCGGTCCGGCGATTTTGTCACTGCGCCCGAAGTCAGCCAGCTCTTCGGCGAAATGATCGGGGTCTTCGTCGTGCATGCCTGGCAGCGCCATGGCGCGCCGGCAGGCGTGCGCCTCGTTGAAATCGGCCCCGGTCGCGGGACGATGATGGCCGACATGCTGCGCGTCATCGAGCGTCTCGCCGCGCCGCTTCTCGAAAATATGACGGTTCATCTCGTCGAAACGAGCGAGCGCCTGCGCGGTATCCAGCAGCAGACGCTTGACGCACATGTGGGCAAGATCAGCTGGCATGCCGATTTCGAGGAAGTGCCGCCGGGCTTCACGCTGATTGCGGCAAACGAGCTATTCGACGCCATTCCGATCCGCCAATTCATCAAGACGCCGACCGGCTTTCGTGAGCGCGTGGTTGGCCTCGATATCGATGGCGAGCTGACATTCGCCGCCGGGATCGCCGGCATCGATCCGGCACTGCTGCCTGAAAAACCGCAGGCCGCGCCGGCCGGCACGCTCTTCGAGATTTCGCCGGCCCGGCAGGCTGTGATGATGACGATCTGCGATCGCCTGAAGGCTTTCGGCGGCACGGCGCTGGCGATCGATTACGGCCATCTCGTCACCGGCTTCGGCGATACGCTACAGGCCGTGCGCATGCACGAGTTCGATCCGCCGCTTGCCCATCCCGGCGAAGCGGACCTGACGAGCCATGTGGATTTCGAAGACCTTGCGAAGACCGCTGTCGGCGCCGGGCTGCATCTCAACGGCGCGTTGCACCAGGGGGATTTCCTGATCGGCCTCGGCATTCTCGAGCGCGCCGCCGCTCTCGGCCGCGATCGTGAACCGCGCACCCAGCAGATCATCCAGAGCGCGGTGGACCGGCTGGCCGGCTCCGGTGAGGGCCGGATGGGCGAGCTTTTCAAGGCGATGGCCGTCTCCTATCCGGCCGTCGATCTCATGCCGTTCCGCCCGGTGGATTGACAGGATGCGCGGCCCTGGGCCAACATCCGGCGCAATCAAGAATGCTTCGCCGGGCGGGCCGGCGGACAATGTCGCCGTTCAAACATCCCGGAATCACTGATGCAAGACGCGGCCTCTCCCGCACCTATCGAAAGCGCGCTGTTGAACGAAGCGGCCGGCGAAGCGATCCGCCACGGCTATTTCACACGGGCGGGCGGCGTCTCGGAAGGGCTCTATCGCGGCCTGAATGTCGGGCTTGGCTCGAACGACGACCGCGCAAAAGTGATGGAGAACCGCCGTCGCGTTGCCGCCTGGTTCAGCCAGCCCTTGGAAAGGCTCGCGACAGTCCATCAGGTTCATTCGCCAGATGCGGTCACCGTCGACAGCAGCTATGACGGTACGCGCCCCGAAGCCGATGCGCTGGTCACGGCAACTCCTGGCATCGTCCTCGGCATTCTTGCTGCGGACTGCGGCCCGATCCTGTTCGCCGACCCGGAAAACCGGGTGATCGGCGCCGCACATGCCGGATGGAAAGGCGCACTGACCGGCGTCCTGGAAAACACCGTTGCAGCGATGGAAAGACTTGGAGCGAAGCGCCGGACCATCATCGCCTGCCTCGGCCCCTCGATCAGCCAGACAAGCTATGAGGTCGGCCCGGAATTCGTCGAGCGCTTCGTCACACAGGATTCGTCTTACGAGCGCTATTTCATTCCTTCGAAGAAGTCGGGCCATGCGATGTTCGACCTTCCGGCGCTGACCATCGACCGGCTGCTGAAGGCGGGTGTGCGGGCCGAAAGCCTTGGCATTTGCACCTATCCGGACAGCGAGCGCTTTTTCTCGTACCGGCGCACCACACATAATAAGGAGCCGGACTACGGCCGCCAGATTTCAGCGATCAGCATCAGGGAGATTTGACCGAATGGCACTGCATTTCGAAAGAGCCGAATTCGCAAGCCGCCTCACGCGCCTTACCGACCAGATGCGCGCGGAAAAGCTCGATGCCGTCCTGCTCTTCGCGCAGGAAAGCATGTACTGGCTGACGGGCTACGACACGTTCGGCTACTGCTTCTTCCAGACGCTGGTGGTCAAGGCCGATGGCACGATGTCGCTGATTACCCGCTCTGCGGACCTTCGTCAGGCCAAGCACACGTCGATCCTCGAAGACATCCACATCTGGGTCGACCGCGTCAATGCCGATCCGACGCTCGACCTTAGGAACCTGCTGGTCGATATGGACCTGCTGGGCGCGCGCATCGGCGTCGAATACGACACCCACGGCATGACCGGGCGAATCGCCCGCCTGCTCGACGCCCAGCTTTCCACCTTCGGCCAGATCGTCGATGCCTCCTATCTCGTCAGCCGCTTGCGCCTCGTGAAAAGCCCAGGGGAGGTGGTCTATGTCGAGCGTGCCGCAGCCCTTGCAGACGATGCTCTGGATGCCGCAATCGGGCTGACCAAGTCCGGCGCCGACGAGGCGGACATCCTTGCCGCCATGCAGGGTGCGGTCTTTTCCGGTGGTGGAGACTACCCCGCCAACGAATACATCATCGGTTCCGGCACGGACGCTTTGCTCTGCCGCTACAAGGCCGGCCGCCGCAAGCTCGATGCAAACGACCAGCTTACGCTCGAATGGGCGGGCACCTATGCCCACTATCACGCAGCCATGATGCGCACGATCGTCATCGGCGAGCCGACGCACCGCCACCGTGAACTCTATAACGCCTGCCTGGAAAACCTGCAGGCGATCGAAACCGTGCTGAAACCGGGGCACACCTTCGGCGACGTCTTCGACATGCATGCGAAGATCATGGACGAGCGCGGGCTTGCCCGGCATCGGCTGAACGCCTGCGGCTATTCCCTGGGCGCCCGCTTCTCGCCGTCCTGGATGGAACATCAGATGTTCCATGTCGGCAATCCGCAGCCGATCGAGCCGAACATGTCGCTCTTCGTGCACATGATCATCGCCGATTCCGACACCGGAACGGCCATGACGCTTGGCCAGACCTACCTGACGACGACGGATGCGCCGCGGACGCTTTCCCGCCACTCGCTCGATTTCATCGGCGCATGACGGGTAATCACCGGCAAGAATCCGGAATTGACAGCGGACAGCCCCCGCCCCCATAAATCAGGCGGGCTGATGCGAATGAGGGAAGGACGACGACAGCGATGACGCGAGCTCAGACTGCGCCGATGCTCCTTGCCTGCCTGGCCGCGCTTTCCGCTTGCAACACCACCGATGCGCTGACGCCGCAAGTCGATATTGGCGACTCATCGTTTGGCCGCTCCTCACCCGTCACCCAGCGCGAAGTCGAGCGCATGGCAGGCTCAGAGTCTCCGCGGGCCTTTGCTGGCGAATCCAGGCAGGCCGGCTATCACCCGGCATACAACAATCAGACTTACAGATCCGGCCCCGGCGCGCCGCCGACGACAATGCAGGAGCAGGCCGACGCGCTTGCCCGGCGCGGACCCTCGCCCGCAGCTTCGCAGCCTGTCGAAGGCCGGACGCTTGACGAACCGGTTTCCAATGCGCAGGCGGAAGAAGAAGACATGGGCAATCTGGCCCCTGCCCGCCAGCAGAAACGGGTCGCAGCCATCGATCCTGCCGCCTCCTCCGCAATCGGTGGCAACACCGTTCGCTTCCTGCCGATTATCGGTGCTCCCGTCCAAGCGGTGACGCCGCTTTCCCGCCAGCTTGGAGCCGAGGCGCGCTCGCACGGTCTCTCGATCAAGAGTTCGAACGACACCAGCAGCGACTATATCCTGAAGGGTTACCTCTCGGCCTTTACCGACGAAGGCAACGTGACCGTCGTTTACGTCTGGGATATCCTCGACGGCAGCGGCGCCCGCCTGCACCGCATCCAGGGACAGGAAAAGGTGCCGTCCGCGGCACAGGATCCCTGGGTCGGCGTTCCTGCCTCCGTCATGCAGCAGATCGCCACGAGAACGATCACCGAGTTCAATTCCTGGCGGCAGACGCGCGACGGTTAGCAACAGGCTTTTTACAAATATCAAAGCCTGTGGCGCCTTTGCGCTTGCATTCGGAAGCAAGCTGGCTAAAAAGCGCGGCTATCAGCAGACAACAGGCGGGCCAAAATGAAGGTTTTCGCAGGCAATTCGAACCGGCATCTTGCCGAAGCGATCTGCACCTATCTCAATGTGCCCCTGGGCAAGGCCAGCGTCAGAAGATTTGCCGATCAGGAAATCTTCGTCGAAATCCAGGAAAACGTCCGCGGCGAAGACGTCTTCGTTGTCCAGTCGACCTCCTTTCCGACCAACGATCATCTGATGGAACTGCTGATCATGATCGATGCGATGCGCCGTTCGTCCGCGCGCCGCATCACGGCAGTTCTTCCCTATTTCGGCTATGCCCGCCAGGATCGCCGCGCCTCAGGGCGCACGCCGATCTCCGCGAAGCTGGTCGCCAACCTTATCACCGAGGCCGGTGCCGACCGCGTTCTGACGCTCGACCTGCATGCCGGCCAGATTCAGGGATTCTTCGACATCCCGACGGACAACCTCTACGCCGTTCCGGTTCTGACGCGCGATATCAAGGCCAATTACGACATCAGCAACGTCATGGTCGTTTCGCCGGACGTCGGCGGCGTCGTCCGCGCCCGTTCGCTTGCCAAACGCCTCGACTGTCTTCTGGCGATCGTGGACAAGCGCCGTGACCGCCCAGGTGAATCCGAAGTCATGAACATCATCGGCGACGTCGAAGGCAAGGATTGCCTGCTGATTGACGACATCGTCGATTCGGGCGGCACGCTTTGCAACGCCGCCGATGCGTTGCTGGCCCAAGGTGCGGCAAGCGTCACCGCCTACATCACGCACGGCGTTCTTTCCGGGGGCGCGGTCACCCGCATCACCTCGTCGAAGCTGCGCGAACTGGTGATCACCGACTCGATCCAGCCGACCACCGCCGTCCAGTCGGCCCACAATATCCGCGTCATCACGACCGCAACCCTTATCGGCGAAGCGATCAACCGCACCAGCCAGGAAGAATCTGTTTCCAGTCTCTTCGACTGAGAGTTTTCCTCGTCGGCAAAAGATAGGCAAGGTTGTATTTTTCGTCTTCTTCGGCGGCCCGCTTTCGGCTAGTCTCACGCAAAGTGATTTGCATGGGAAGCCCTATGACGGCAATCAATATGAAATGTCCAGTCGGCTCGAAGCGCTTTGCGGTTCTCGCGCTTATTCCCCTGCTTTCCGCCTGCACGGTAGAGGTCGATCCCGGTCCATCGCGCCCGCCGCCCCGCCCGTGGCCGCCGCAGCAGCAAATGTGCACCATGGAATATGCGCCGGTCTGCGGCGAACGCGGCGGCCGGCTTCAAACCTTCGGAAATGCCTGCCAGGCCCGCAACAGCGGCTTCATGATCGTCGGCCGCGGCGAATGCCGCCGCGCACCGCCGCCCTTTGCGCGCCCCGAGCCGGATCGTCCCGGGCGCCCCGACTGGCCGGATCGCCAGGACAGACCTGACCGTCCAGAACGCCCGGGCGGCATCTGCACGCGCGAATATGCGCCGGTCTGCGGTCAGCGCGGCCGTCAGACACAGACCTTCCCGAACCCCTGCGAGGCAGGCAATGCAGGCTTCCGGATCATCAGCGGCGGCGAGTGCCGCTTCTGATCATCGGCCCGATACCGGCGATGATGTTGGCCCAAAGGACCGGCCGCCTAGCCCGACTGTGCCAAAGCGGTTTGGAAAGGCGACTGCATGCGGTCATGGTGTCAACTTGACTTCGCTCAAGACCTCGACTGGCACAAACTGCACAATATCCAACGCATCGAATGTCACGGAGAATTGTGCCTCTGTTTCGGATGCCCACTTGATGGCGGGCTCGAACATGGACCCGGGGATCTTCATTGCGATCGTGCAATGAGGCACCCAGCGATCGGGTCGATAGTGCTCACGACAGAGCGCTGGGTCTATTTCACGATGGACGGCCGCGTGAAGTTGCAGCAGCCGATCATTCGATACAGGACGCGCCCACAACACTAAGAATTCGTTTTGAAAATAGCGAATACCCGAAAAAGTCACGGGTATTACCGATTGAGCGCCTAAAATTCTGGACAGCACATCGGTGGGCGCAAAATCCTCATACACCGCTAAGGTCACATGCGGAGGATAGTCTAGGGCCTTCATCGATGGAGCAGGTTCGAACGCCGACGCTTCCTGCCAAAGCTCGACTATCGGCAATGCGGTCTCGTTTAAGCATTTCAGACTTATCGCATGAGGCACGCGCGAAACGCCTCCAACGCCATTGTCGGCCACTTTTAGGCGCCCAGAACGGCCGTGACAATCATTGTCGCCTGGCGCTCAGCAAAATCATTCCTGCTTATCCGGCCCCTTGAGCTGCTGGCCATTGACGGTCACCGTGCCATCGGGGCTGACCGTCACGTCCCAGCGCTGCCGGCCGTCCGGATCTGTCTTGGCGAAACCCTTGACCATCAGCATTCCGAAGGACGCCTGATTGAGCTCGGGATTGGTCTTGGCAAGCTCCTGAACCGCCGCGATGGTCTTGTCGTAGTCGCGCGCCAGAATGGAGGCCTGCAGCGCATAGTCGTCCTTGCCCGCATCGATGCGGCTCTCGACCTTTGCGGATATGTCGATGTCGTAGACGCCGGACTTGGCGCTGACCTTCGAAAAGTCGATCACAAACCTGCCATCGCGGAAAAGCCGCTCCACGGCCTTCTTGCCCGCGTCCTCCCCGCCCTCCGGCGGTTTGGTGAGATCAAGTTTCATGAATTCATCACCGAATGCCGCAAAATCCATATCCGGGATGGCGAACTGCACATCGACTACCTGAGGCAGAAAGGCGGAATAGGCGGCCGGAACCATCGGGCTGTCAAATGTGACGTCGGCAGCATTCAATGCAACGCCAAGCTGCGTTGCATTGCTCGGCCCATTTACAGCCAGGCGGTAGCCGAAGCTCTTGGCGCCGCCTCCGCCCGCAGCACTCGTCACTGCAAGATTGTTGAGGGTGATGGTTTCCTCGAGCGAAGAGATCAGCGGAAAAGCGTCGCGCAGCATACCCTTCAGCTTTTCCTCGCTCTCCTTGCTCATCTGCTTTTCCTCGGCATGGTCGACTGCGAAGACGACAATGTCCCTCAATTGCTTTGCCGGCAGGCTGTTGACCTTGGCGTCGAAATCGATGGTATCGGCAGTGATCTGGAGCGGCGGCATTTCCTTCCCGCTCACCTGCTCGGCAAACGCTGTCAAAGTGCCGTTCGCCGCAAAGTCCGTCCTGTCGGCGGAAGCGCCATCAGCGGAGGTAAGCTTGTATTTCATGCCGCCGAAGCTGGCATTGACCTGTTCGGTATCGGTCGCGGTCGTGACTTTGATATCCTTGGCGCTGAAATCGCCGGAGCGGAAATAGCTGATCGCCGGATCGAAGACCGAGGTATAGACCATTGAGGCGATGGAATAGGTGAAATCGGTGCGCTTCTGGTCCGGTCCCTTGAAATGTCCGGAAACGTTCAGGCTGTTGTCGCCTTCGACATTCCAGAGCCCGTTGTCCTGCGGCGTGGCGAACATCGAAATCGGTTTCAGGCCGTTGATCGCAAGATCGGCCGGGTTGACCTTGGAAAGCAGCTTGGCCAGGTCGTAGATGATCTCGTAGCGCGCACCGGCCGGATTGACGGCGACGACGCCGCTCTTGGCAATGTCTTCGGGCAGCAGGCTGTTGAGATGGTCGCGAATGGCGTTTGCACCATCGCGGTCGATTTCAGCCGCATGGCCCGCCGTCATCAATCCGAGAACAACGGCGCTCGTCGCCGTCATCAGCCTGTACCGCATGTATGTGCTCCTCCGCCTCGTCGATCGGCGGTCATGTGAGAATGTGCGCGGCCGGATGTCAACTCAGGCTTGCCGAAAAGGCAAGCCCTGGAGCTGCTGAATCGCAACATTTAGAAACCGAATTTGATACCGGTCCTGTCTCTATTGTATTACCGCGTAGGATTCCTTTATTTCGCAGTATCCTGGCACTGACCGGCAACCCGAGATATAGGGGCCGCGTCGCCTTGCGTTTCCGCTTCACTTATACTATAGCGCACGCGTCCGCGCAGACACCCTTGGAGGCAACGCGGATGAGGAAGGCCCAAACGCCCCTCCAGTCACCGGAAGGATGATACCGCACGGAGACTCTCCAAATAACCTCGAAAGGAATAGCCATGAGCCAGGAAACTTACGAGCTCAAGGCCGAGGCGCGCGAACGGGTTGGTAAGGGGTCCGCCCGTGAACTTCGCCGCAACGGTTTGATTCCAGCTGTCATCTATGGTGACAAGCAGGCCCCCATTTCTATCGCTCTCAGCACCAATGAGGTGACGAAGCGCATTCATGCCGGTAGTTTCATGACCACTGTTGCGACGATCGACGTCGGCGGCGAGAAGTACAAGGTTCTGCCGAAGGACTATCAGCTCGATCCGGTTCGCGACTTCACGATGCACGTGGATTTCCTCCGCGTCTCCGGCAACACGCAGGTCACCGTCGAAATCCCGGTTCACTTCATCAACGAAGAGAAGTCGCAGGTGAAGATCGGCGGCGTTTTGAACATCGTTCGCCACACAATCGAAGTTCATTGCCCGGCTGATGCGATCCCGGAATTCTTCGATATCGACCTCTCCGGCAGGAAGATCGGCGACAGCATCCATATCTCCGAAGTCACACTGCCGAAGGGCGTGACAACGGTCATCGACCGCGACTTCACGATCGCAACGATCGTTGCTCCGGCCGCTGGCGTTGAAGAAGAAGCTCCGGCTGAAGGCGAAGGCGAAGCGGAAGCATAATCCGCATACACCAATTCGTAATTATAAGGCCCGCTTTCCCCTGGAAGGCGGGCCTTATCAATTTTAACGCGAGCCCACTTCAGCAACATTTAACACATTCGTGAAAGCATTCCCCAAGCATTTCTACACTTGCCGCTCTTTGCCGTTATGGCCGCGAAGCGAGAGCCCGGGGAGAAAACGGAACCATGAACAATTCCGTTGAGAACAGATTTTTTGCGATTGTTTGCGGGGCGCTTCTCATATTTGTCGCTCCGCTTTTTGTATTGTTTCTCTTCCTTTCCTCCGAGCGCGCCGACAAGGAAATACGCGACCACATCTCCGTTCTTCTGGTTGCCAATTCCCAGGCGCTTGCAAAGCCGCTCTGGGATCTGGACGAAGACAGCGTAACGCAGATCAGCGCCACGATGGTTTCGCAGGGCGCGATCGTGAAGGTCGAGGTTCGCGATCAATCCAGTCAGCTCAACGTGACGCAATCGACCATCCCGAAATCCTTTGATGGCGAGCTCGTTCAGGTTTCCCGCGCAATCATCTACAACACGGTCGACGGTCCGAAGAACCTTGGCAGCATCGCGGTCTATTATCCGAAGCTTGGCCTCTTCTCCGGCCTGAAGCATGAAGAAGTCGTTTTCATATCGATCTTCATCTTCGCCGTGCTCACCGTCTTCGGCACCGCACTGATCGGCAACCGCCTCTTCGTCATCCAGCCACTCATGCGGCTTATCGCGGCCATAGAGGCCACCCGTCAGCTTGGATCGCGCCATCACGTCGACTGGCAGTCAAGCGATGAGATCGGCCGCCTTGCCCGCAGCTTCAACGAGATGCAAACGAAGCTGGAGAGCGAGGAGAAGGAACTGAAGCTCGCCCACCGCCTCGCAACCGATATCTATAACCTCACGCCCGCCATGCTCTTCTCGCTGGACAACGAGGATCGCATCATAGCGGTCAGCGACTATTGGCTGGTCGCAACGGGCTACGGCAGGGCGGAGGTGATCGGACGCAGATTTTCCGAACTCGTGACGTCCGATACCCGCGACGCGTTCCAAAACCGCAAGGAAGGTTTCGAGAACGGCGCGGCACTGGACGTAACCGTGAAGTTCCTCTGCGCAGGCGGCCGCATCATGGACGTGCTGATCCTGGAATCCAAGACAGCCACCGGACCAAACCAGCTCTCGCTGTCGGTCATGACCGACGTGACCGCACTGAAGGCCTCGGAAGACCGCAACCACCGCCAGGCGATCACCGACCATCTCACCGGCCTGCTGAACCGCCAAGGCTTCGAGACCGCCCTCGACGGCAAGATCGCCGAAGCCGACGCCGCTGGCCAGGAGCTTGCCTGCCTCTTCATCGATCTCGACCGCTTCAAGTGGATCAACGACAATATGGGCCATGCCGAAGGCGATCGCGCACTGCGCGAGCTCGTCGAGCGGCTCAACAAGCATCTCGCGCCCTCCGATCAAGCAGCGCGCCTTGGCGGTGACGAATTCGCCATCCTGCTTCCGGCCAAGGACGGCGAGAAGCGCGCCAGGGCGATGTGCGAGCAGATTGCCACCGTCTTCGAGGCGCCTTTCGGCCCCGACCTGCATCTGAGCGCCAGCATCGGCATCGCCATCTATCCGCGCCATGCGTCGAATGCAGCCGAACTGCTGCAGAAGTCGGATATGGCGATGTATTCGAAGAAGCGTGACGGCAAGAATGGCGCGCAGATATTCGACAACAGCATGCTGGACAGTGCAAGGACGCGCGCCGAGATCGAAAGCCACATCGAAAATGGCCTCGCCGAGGATTGGTTCGACGCCTATCTGCAGCCGATCGTTGGCCTTGACGATCGCCGCATCGCCGGCTTCGAAGCGCTCCTGCGCCTCAATCACCCCCAGAAGGGCCTGATGCCGCCGGCTGGCATCATCCACGTCGCCGAGGAGACCGCCAAGATCGTCCGCGTCGGCAACGTCATCATGGAAAAGGCGATCGGGCATCTGGCGAATATCTCCAGGATCCCGGGCATGCAGGATACCTATCTCGCGATCAATTTCTCGCCGCTGCAGTTCGAAGTCACCCTGCCCTCCCGCCTCGCCGGGCTCGTCGGGCGGCACGGCATCCGTCCGGATCGAATTGTCGTCGAAATCACCGAAGCCGTTCTGATGCACGACAATCCGCAAATACGCATGGTGCTGACCGAACTGCGCCGTTTCGGCTGCCGCATCGCCCTTGACGATTTCGGCACCGGCTACTCGTCGCTGAGCTATCTCAACCGCTTCCCCGTCGACATCATTAAGGTCGACCAATCGTTCACCCGGTCGATCAACGACACGAATGATGACGTCCGCCACAAGAGCCGGATGCTCATCGAAGGCATCACCACGCTCTCGCACAAGATGGACTGCACCGTCATCGCGGAAGGCATCGAAACCGAAGAAGAATGCCGCACCCTACACCAGATGGGGCTTGACTGCGGTCAGGGCTACCTCTTCCATCGTCCGCAGAATGCCTCAAAATTGATCGAGGACCTCACAGCCGTGGTAAACGAGGTCGCCCAAGCCTCGTGATCGGCGCATTGAAGGTGGAAATAGATGAAAAAGCTCCTGCTTCTTGCTTTTCTGACGCTTCCTTGTGCAGCGCCGGCACAGTCGCAGACCGTCAATTTCACGACTGAAGAATACGCGCCTTTCAACTATCGCGACGGGAAGGTGATCAAGGGCGCGACCGTCGAACAAGTCGAAAAGGTCATGGCCGATATCGGCGTCGACTATACCATGGAGATGCTGCCCTGGGCGCGAGCCTACAGCCTCGCGCAATCACAGCCCATGACCTGCGTTTTTGCCACGGCACACAATGCCCTGCGCGATCCCCTCTTCAAATGGATCGAGCCGCTGCTCGTCGATCGCAATATCTTGATCACACGGAAGGGATCGGGCGTCGTTGCGAATGACCTCGAGGCGTCCAAGAAATATACCGTCGGCACGCAGCGCGAGGACTATACTGAGATGGTGTTGAGGCAAAAGGGCTTTACCAAGCTCGATATCGCCTCCGACTTCAATGCCACGCTTCGCAAGCTTCTCGGCGGCCGTATCGACATGATGCCCATTTCAGAGCTTTACTTCGAAAAGCTGAAGGCGGATCAGCCGGTGGAGGTGGTCACTATGCTCTCCTCACAGCCGATGGGTATCGCCTGTCACAAGGATTTTCCATCCGATCTTCAGGTGCGGATGCAGACCGCCCTCGACAAGCTGATCGCCGACGGCACCCAGAAAAAGATTTTCCTGAAGTATGGGCTGCATCTCGGCAATTAGCGCCGCGCCGTGCCTTTGCGCTTGACTTCCTGCCCGTTTCGCGGTGGGAAGCGGGCAGTAGGCATTCAAGAAACGGACTGGCCAATGCTGATCATCGCGGGTCTCGGCAATCCCGGGAGCAAATATGCCGGAAACCGTCACAATATCGGCTTCATGGCAGCCGACGCCATCCACCGGCGCCACGGCTTTTCCCCCTGGTCCAAGAAGTTCAAGGCGGAAATTTCGGAAGGCGAGCTTGGTGGCGAAAAGGTGCTGCTGATCAAGCCGCAAACCTACATGAACCTCTCCGGCGAAGCCGTCGGCGAAGCCATGCGTTTCTACAAGCTGCAGCCTTCCGATCTCGTCGCCATCTATGACGAGCTCGACCTGCCGCCCGGCAAGGCCCGGCTGAAGATCGGCGGCGGCAATGGCGGCCATAACGGAATCAGGTCGCTCGACGCCCATTGCGGCAAGGATTACGGGCGCCTGCGCCTCGGCATCGGTCACCCTGGCGTCAAGGAACTTGTGCAGCACCACGTCCTCGGCGATTTCGCCAAGGCCGACCAGGTCTGGCTGCAGCCGCTCCTGGAAACGCTTGCCGACAATGCCGACATGCTGGTGCGCAAGGAGGATTCGCAGCTGATGAACAAGCTGGCGCTCGCCGTCGGCGGCAAGGCGGAGGAGGACAAGCCGAAGCCCGAAAAGAAGCCGGCAGCGCAATCCCACATCCATCAGGCGCGAAATCACGCGCAGCCTAAGCTGCCTGCGACCGGCCCTATGGCCGAAATGCTGAAGAAGATGTTCGGCAACAAGGGCGAGTAAGCAAGATGCCGAAGCGAGATATCATGATCAAGCCCGCCGGGCCCGGCGACTTACAGGCGCTTCTCGAGCTCTATCGCCACCTCAATCCCGATGATCCAGCGATCGATCCCGCCTGGGCAAGCGACCGCTTCTCAACCATCCTCGCCCAACCGGGCATGACCATATTTGTCGCGCTGGCCGCCGATATGCCTGTTGCATCCGCTACGCTGATCATCACACCCAATCTCACGCGAAACGGTGATTCATACGCTCTGGTCGAGAATGTCATCACGCATGCCGATCACCGCAGGAAGGGGTATGCCGGCGCATTGATCCGTCATGCCTGCGCAACGGCCTGGGCGGAGAATTGCTATAAAGTGATGCTCCTTACCGGTTCAAAGAACCCCGCAACGCTGCGTTTCTACGAAAACTGCGGCTTCATGCGGGATAAGACCGGCTATCAGATCAGGCGCCCCGGCTGATCAAAGCAATTGCAGCTCTTGAAGGCGGTCGAGGAGGATTTCCCAAAGTGCCTTGGCTCCGTCGTCGATCGCCGTTGCCATCAGGATCGATGCATCCTCTACGAAAAGCATCGTGCCAATGCCGGCAACGACGGCAATGGAGCAGGCAATGCGCAGGTTCTTGAGGCTGTCGGGCCGATAGTAGCCGGCATCGTCATATTCCGTTCCGAAGAGCATGTCGGAAAGATCATATCCGTCCGAAATGGTCAGATCGATGATCGGCTTGTCCGAAAGCCTGTCCGGATAGACGTTGAACAGCGCACGGACGACATGGCCTATCGCACCGAAGATCGCAAAGAGCGCCGCGGCGACGAAATAATGCCAAGTAGCTGCCTCAGCATGCATGCGCGCCTCCGTCGTGGGCGCAATCTAGCGGCAATTGACGGATGGCGGCTTAAGAAGATTGGTTAAGAAACGCCTATTCTTCGGGTTCTGCCGTAAACATCAGCGGGAAGCCTGCCTCCTTGGCATAGTCCATCGCCTCCTTGACCTTGGTCTCGGCAATGTCCTTGGCGCAGACGACGACCACGCTGGAGCCCATTTTATGCGCCGTCATCATCACCCGGTATCCCGTCTCCTCGCTCATACGGAAAACGGCTTTGAGGATCATGACGACGAACTCGCGTGGCGTATAGTCGTCGTTGAAAAGAAGAACCTTGTAGAGCTTGGGCTTATCCAGCTTCAGCTTGACCTTCGTTTTCGGCTTTATGGCAACGTCGTTGTCACTCATCGGAAAATCCACCCGTTGATGACATGAGAGGTAGTTTCTAAACTAGACAAGCATTGTCGGTTAGGGAATTTCGACACTCACCTGTCGATTGCGAGCCCGGACTACAGCCTTGCGATCAAGGAAGAGCTCAAGTTCAAGCTCGTCGCCGGGTGTTTGACACCAAGATGGTCTAGGTCTCCTTGGGTGAAGGTCACCTGCCCTTTCGGTGAAATCCGCAATATTACGTCTCGAAATCTCCGCGTGCAGAAAATAGGCCAGCGTTTCCCGATCGGCAAGTGAGCAGCGGTAAAAGCGGCGGAAGACTTGACCGCATGGCTCCTTTATCCCATAGGCAAGGCAACGATTTCAGCGAATACGGACATCCAGTCATGGGCTTCAAATGCGGTATCGTCGGTCTGCCGAATGTCGGCAAGTCGACACTCTTCAACGCGCTCACCAAGACGGCAGCGGCGCAGGCGGCGAACTATCCCTTCTGTACCATCGAGCCGAACACCGGCGAAGTCGCCGTTCCAGATCCACGGATGCAGAAGCTCGCCTCGATCGCCAGCTCGAAGGAAATCATCCCAACCCGCATTTCCTTCGTCGATATCGCCGGTCTGGTGCGCGGCGCGTCCAAGGGCGAAGGCCTCGGCAACAAGTTCCTCGCCAACATCCGCGAAGTCGATGCCGTCGTGCATGTGCTGCGCTGCTTCGAGGATGACGACATCACCCATGTCGAAGGCCGCATCAATCCGGTCAGCGACGCCGAAACCATCGAAACCGAGCTGATGCTTGCCGACCTTGAAAGTCTCGAGCGCCGTGTCGAGCAAACCCGCAAACGCGCCGCCTCCAAGGACAAGGATTCGCTGACCCAGCTTCCCGTCATGGACGCGGTGATCAAGCTCCTCAACGAAGGCAAG
This sequence comes from Rhizobium sp. USDA 4016, assembly GCF_056279705.1. Classification (NCBI taxonomy): domain Bacteria; kingdom Pseudomonadati; phylum Pseudomonadota; class Alphaproteobacteria; order Hyphomicrobiales; family Rhizobiaceae; genus Rhizobium; species Rhizobium sp. USDA 4016. The sequence goes on along the minus strand of NZ_JBWCCY010000004.1, from coordinate 1,181,958 downwards.
CCGGCTCGTCTATTGCTGAAGACGCTCGGCGCCGACGAAATCGAAGTCCTGAAGGGCCTGAACCTTCTGACTTCCCATCCGGTGCTCTACGTCTGCAACGTCGCGGAAGCCGAGGCAGCAACAGGCAACGAACATACCGAGGCTGTTGCCGAGATGGCGAAAGCCCAAGGGGCCGAATGCGTGATCATCTCGGCCGCGATCGAGTCCGAAGTGGCTCAACTGCCGGAAGAAGAAAGCAAGGAATTCCTCTCCGCACTTGGTCTCGAAGAAGCCGGCCTCGACCGCCTAATCCGTGCGGGCTATCACCTGCTCGACTTGATCACCTATTTCACCGTCGGCCCCAAAGAGACCCGCGCTTGGACGATCGTGCGCGGCACCAAGGCACCGGCCGCTGCCGGCGTCATCCACACGGATTTCGAACGCGGCTTCATCCGTGCCTTCACTATCGGCTATAACGACTACATCGCGCTGGGCGGCGAAACCGGTGCCAAGGACGCGGGCAAAGCCCGGGACGAAGGCAAGGAATACGTGGTTCAGGACGGCGACGTAATCCACTTCCGCTTCAATACCTGATCGGCCGCACGGCCGAGGGAGGACGAGGCCAGATGAAGCTAGTTTTTGAAGACTTCGAGCCGGGCCGCAGCTTTGCGCTAGGCCCGATCGCCGTGACGGCGCAGGAAATCATTGAGTTCGCAACCGAATTCGACCCGCAGCCGATGCATATGGACGAGATGGCCGGACGCGCCAGCATCCTTGGCGGGCTCGCGGCTTCCGGCTGGCATACGTCCGCGCTCTTCATGCGCATGATGGCCTATGGTTTTCTGCTGAATTCACATTCCCAGGGCGCACCCGGCATCGACGTGATGGAATGGAGGAAGCCCGTGCTTGCCGGCGACACGCTGTCCGGGCGTTCGACGGTGCTGGAGTCGCGCGCCATGCGCTCGCGGCCGGGGATCGGCATCGCCCGCTTCAAGCATGAGGTCCAAAATCAGCACGGCGATCTGGTCTGCTATTGCGAAAACTGGATCATGTTCAGCATGCGCGACACAGCGGAGACAAACCCATGAGGATGGCGGAGCTTTATACGATCGGCGAAAAGGCCGCGATCGGCGGCTATACCTTTACCGAGGAGCGGATCATCCATTTCGCCACGCGCTTCGATCCGCAGCGCTTCCATGTTGACAAGGAAGCAGCCAGGAAGACGCTCTTCGGCAATCTCTGCGCCTCGGGCTGGCATACATGCGCCGCCTGGATGCGAACTTTCCTGGATTACTGGGAAAAGGAAACCGCGCGACTTGCCAGGGAGGGCGTCGCCCCGCCGAAGCTCGGCCCTTCGCCCGGCTTCCAGAAGTTGCAATGGCTGCGTCCGGTCTTCGTCGACGAGACGGTCAGCTATTCGGTGACCTTGCTTGCCAGCCGGCCTCTCACATCGCGGCCAGGCTGGTTCCTCAATTCGATCCTCAACGAAGGCGTCAACCAAGACGGCACGCCTGTCATCCGCTTCGAGGGCAGCGTGCTCGAATTGGAGTAAAGCCGGGCTTCAGTGCCCGGCGAATTCGACCAGCGTGTGGACATTCACCCCGAGCTCATCGAGCTTCCTGCGGCCGCCGAGATCCGGCAGATCGATGACGAAGCACGCACCGACGACTTCCGCACCCATCTGGCGAAGTAGCTTCGTCGCGCCGACGGCCGTCCCTCCGGTTGCAATCAGATCGTCCACGAGAATGACCTTCTCGCCCGGCTGAACCGCATCCCGGTGCATCTCCATCTCGTCGACGCCATATTCCAGGCTGTAGGCGATCCGCACGGTATCATGCGGCAGCTTGCCCTTCTTGCGGATTGGCACGAAGCCGGCCGAAAGCTGATGCGCCACGGCGCCGCCGAGAATGAAGCCGCGCGCTTCCATGCCGGCGATCTTGTCGATCTTCAGGCCCGCATAAGGCTGCACCAGCTCATCCACAGCGCGGCGAAACGCCCGCGGATTGCCGAGCAGCGTCGTGATGTCGCGAAAGATAATGCCGGGCTTTGGATAGTCCGGGATGGAGCGGATGCTAACCGCAAGCTCCGAGGCAATATTGTTCATGGAAAGTCCGTCTGTCTGCGAGGGCATTTAGTCGGTTGCACCCTATCAACTGACTGACATGGAACCAACAAAAAAGGCGGCCCGAAAGCCGCCTTTTGCTGGTTGAGCTAGAACCGCTCAGTGCTCCTTGTTGGCATAGACGGAGCGCTTCGTCAGGAAGATGAGACCCGAGAAGATCAGCAGGAACACGATGACCATGAAGCCAGTGCTCTTGCGCTCTTCGAGGTGCGGCTCTGCGGCCCACATCAGGAAGGCGGAGACATCCTTGGAGTACTGATCGACGGTCTGCGGAGTGCCGTCGTCATAGGTCACCTGATCGTCGGAGAGCGGCTTCGGCATCGCGAAGGCCGCGGCAGCGTTGAAGTAAGGGTTGTAATGCGCGCCCTCTGGAACCTGGAAACCCGCCGGCGGCTCTTCATAGCCGGTCAGCAGCGAGTAGATATAGTCCGGCCCGCCTTCCTGATACTGCGTGAAGATATCGAAGACGAACTGCGGGAAGCCGCGGGTTATCCCGCGGGCCTTCGCGATCAGCGAAAAGTCCGGCGGCTCCGCGCCATTGTTCGCGGCGGCAGCGGCCTGGGCGTTGGCGTATGGCGACGGGAAATAATCCGAAGGGATAGCCTTGCGTGTGAACATCTCACCCGCAGAATCCGGGCCATCTTGAACTTCGTAGTTCGCGGCAAAAGCCTTGACCTGCGCCTCGGAGTAGCCGAGTTCGCCGAGCATGCGGAAGGGAACGAGGCTCATCGAGTGGCAGGCGGAACAGACTTCCGTATAGACCTTCAGGCCGCGCTGCAGCTGGCCCTTGTCATAATGGCCGAACGGGCCGGCGAAGCTCCAGTCCTGCTCCCGCGGGTGCTTCAGCGGATAGTGCGGCGTGGCGCCTTCCTCGTGCTCGGCCGGAGCAGCGCCCTCGCCGTGCGTCGCTTCCTGAGCGAATGCAGCAGTTCCGAGGATAGCTGCGACTGCGAGCGGCAGAATGCTTGCAACAAGCTTTTTCATCGTTCTATTCCTTCCGCTCGCTTATGCCTTGACCGTAGCTGTTTGTTGATTGCGCTTTTCCAGTACGGCTTCGGTGATCGAGTTTGGAATGCGGCGCGGCGTCTCGACGAGACCAAGCACTGGCATGGCGACCAGGAAGAAAGCAAAGTAAAGCAGCGTGCAGATCTGCGAGATCAGGACGAAGGCACCTTCCGCCGGCTGGGAACCGAGCCAGCCGAGGATGATCGCGTCGATCACGAACAGCCAGTAGAACATCTTGTACCAGGGGCGGTAGACCGCAGAGCGGACCTTTGACGTGTCGAGCCATGGCAGGAAGAACAGCACGATGATCGCGCCGAACATCACAAGGACGCCGCCGAGCTTGGAATCGATCGGACCGATGTTGAAGGTGATCGAGCGCAGCATCGCGTAGAACGGCAGGAAGTACCATTCCGGAACGATGTGCGCCGGCGTCTTCAGCGGGTCTGCCGGGATATAATTGTCCGGATGGCCGAGGAAATTCGGCATGTAGAAGATGAAGTAGGCGTAGACCAGCAGGAAGATCGAAACGCCGAGTGCGTCCTTGAGGGTTGCATAGGGCGTGAAGTGGACGGTGTCCGTCTTGGTCTTGACCTCGACGCCGGTCGGGTTCGTCTGGCCGGTCACGTGCAGCGCCCAGATATGCAAGACGACAACGCCTGCGATGATGAAGGGCAGCAGGTAGTGCAGCGAGAAAAAGCGGTTGAGCGTCGGGTTTTCAACGGCAAAACCGCCGAGCAGAAACTGCTGCACCCATTCGCCGACCAGCGGGAAGGCCGAGAAGAAGCCGGTGATGACGGTCGCGCCCCAGAAGGACATCTGGCCCCAGGGCAGAACGTAGCCCATGAAGCCGGTCGCCATCATCAGCAGATAGATGAGAACGCCGAGGATCCAGAGGATTTCGCGCGGCGCCTTGTAGGAGCCGTAGTAAAGGCCGCGGGCAATGTGCAGGTAGACCGCGACGAAGAAGAAGGAGGCGCCGTTGGCATGCATATAGCGCAGAAGCCAGCCGTGGTTGACGTCGCGCATGATCTTTTCGACGGCATTGAAGGCGACCGAGGTTTCGGCAGCATAATGCATGGCGAGCACAACGCCGGTCAGGATCTGCACGACCAGCATGACCGAAAGCATGGCGCCGAAGGTATAAGCATAGTTCAGGTTACGCGGAACCGGATATGCAACGAAGCTGTCGTAGACCATGCGCGGCAGCGGCAGGCGCGCATCGATCCACTTCTCGAGGCCGGTTGATGGCTCGTAGCTGGAATGGCCACTCATAAATCAGTCTCCCCTCAACCGATCTTGATCACTGTATCGGAAACGAACGAATAGGTCGGAATCGGCAGGTTCGTCGGCGCCGGACCTTTACGGATGCGGCCGGCCGTGTCGTAGACCGACCCATGGCAGGGACAGAACCAACCGTTGTATTCGCCGGCCTGTCCGAGCGGCACGCAACCGAGATGGGTGCACGAACCGATCATGACGATCCAGTTTTCCTTGTCCTTGCCGGCAGAGCGGTCGACACCGGTTGCCTGCGCTTCGGCCGGAAGGTTCTCGTTGCGTGCGATCGGATCCTTGAGATCCGAAAGCGGAACCTCGTCGGCGGCCTTCACTTCCTCGGGCGTACGGTTGCGGATGAACACCGGCTTGCCGCGCCACTTGGCGGTCAGCGACATGCCCGGCCCAAGGCTCGATACGTCGACTTCGATGGAAGCAAGAGCGAGCGTGGACGCATCCGGACGCATCTGATCGATGAACGGCCAAGCGACCGCCGCAGCGCCGACGGCGCCTGCCATACCAGTGGTGAGATAAAGGAAATCACGGCGCGTGGGCTCCCGTGAAGCCTCGCTTGTCGTTTCGTGTTCGCTCACGGCTAAACCATCCTCTGCGCAATTTTCGCGGAATTCCGCCCTGCCCCTCTAAGCGGCGAATCTACACAGACACAATTCGGCCTTAGATTCCCCGCCAATCCGGCGCGTTCTATGCTTGATCGCAAATTATGTCCAGCCTTGACAATAGTATGAGGGCACAATGTCGCGGGTATTTTCAGATGATCTTTCTACCGCAATCCCCTGGATTCAGCGGATCGGAGCCTTGCTGGCGGACGCATGCCTAAACGGCCCTCGCCTCGCGCCCAGGCATATCTTCGTCTGCACCGAGGAAGCCGCCGGACTGGCGCGCCCATAGCTCGGCATAAAGCCCGCCACTTTCGACCAGGGATTTATGCGTGCCTTCTTCGATGATTCGGCCGCGATCGACAACAATCAGCCGATCGAGCGCGGCAATCGTCGAAAGGCGGTGAGCGATAGCCAGCACAGTCTTCCCCTCCATGATCCGGCTGAGATTGGACTGGATCACCTCTTCCACCTCGGAATCGAGCGCCGAGGTCGCCTCGTCGAGCACCAGGATCGGTGCGTCCTTCAGCATGAGGCGCGCGATTGCGATGCGTTGCCGCTGCCCGCCGGAAAGCTTCACGCCGCGCTCGCCGACATGCGCGTCGAAACCCTTGCGCCCCAGCTGATCGTGCAAGCGCTCGATGAAGCCGAGCGCCTCTGCCCGCCGTGCGGCATCGAGCAGCCGTTCCTCGTCCGCATCGGGCCGGCCGAAGAGGATGTTGTCCCGGACCGAACGGTGCAGCAGCGACGTATCCTGGCTGACGACGCCGATCTGCATGCGCAGTGACTCCTGGCTGACCGCAGCAATATCCTGGCCATCGACAAGGATGCGCCCGCCTTCAAGGTCGTAGAGGCGCAGCAACAGATTGACCAGCGTCGACTTGCCGGCGCCGGAGCGCCCGACGATCCCGACCTTCTCGCCGGGTGCGACGGTGAGCGAGAAATTCTCGATGACACCCTTGCCCCGGCCGTAATGGAAGGAGATGTTTTCGAAGCGGATGCTAGGCTCCCTGACGACGAGATCGGGGGCATTGGGCCGATCGACGAGACCGAGCGGCTGCGAGATCAATTCGGCAGCATTCTGGATCGTGCCCAGATTGCGCATGATGCCGTTGAACTGCGTCATCAGGCGCCCAAGAAGGAAGTTGAGGCGCAGGACGAGGGCCAGCGAAAAAGCCACGGAACCGGAACTCACCAACCCGCGCAGCCACAGATCGACGCTTAACCCGCCCATCGTCACGATCATCAGGCCGGAAAGCAGCGCCATGGAGGCACGTACACCGGTAATGAACCGGGTAAAGCGCAGCACGGTATCCTGATAGATATCGAAACCCTGGCGCATGTAGCGGTCGCTCTCCTCGTCACGAGCGAAAAGCTTCAGCGTCTGGATGTTGCTGTAGGAATCGACCATGCGGCCGTTGAGCATAGAGGCGGCTTCCGCAGTCTCGCGCGAGTGATAGCGGATGCGCGGCACGAAATAGCGGGCGAGCACGCCGAAGGCAGCGAGCCAGAACAGCACGACGGCCGCAAGCGAAAAATCGAGCTGAGCCACAAGCACCAGTGTCGTCGCCGCATAGATTCCGACGAACCAGACGCTCTCCATGAGCGAGGTCACGAGATCGCCCACCGCCTGGCCGGCCGACCAGACCTTCGTCACGATCCGCCCGGAAAAATCGCTCTGGAAAAAATGCAGCGATTGGCGCGAGACGTGGAGATAGGATTGCCAGCGCGCGAGATTGTAAAAACCCGGCGTGATGACCTGCTGATCGACCAGCGCGATGAGGAAGACCACAACGAAACGGACAAAGCCGATCAAAGCCAGCATTCCGAAGAGCTCGCTGCCGTGTGCAGCAAGCATCTCGCTCCAGCCAACGCCCGGCCTGACTGTGCTCAAAATATCGACCAGCCGTCCGACGAACCAGAAAAGCGCCGCCTCGATCGCCGCCGACATGCCGCCGAGGACGAGCATCGCGACGAAGGGCCATTTCGCCTGGCCGATGTAGAACCAGATGAAGCCGGCCGTCGAACGCGGCGGCTGTATATTGCCGCGCCGGCGGAACGGATCGATCCAGTTTTCAAACAGATTGAGTATCGGGCGCAGGAGCATCATTGCGTTATAGTCCGAGACAACCCTGCGGCAAAGGCAACGGAGGGCGGACACAACCTTATATTTTGGTAATTTTCGGTAACATCGGCGGCATCCGTGTTGAATGTCGCTGACCTCGTGACGATCTCGGAGTACAATGGCCGCTTATTGGAGAAATACCGTCATGGAAACGAGGGTGCTCGCGTCGCATATTCCGCTTCCGCTTGCGGACAGACTCGATGAAACCGCAGCCCAACTCGGCATATCGCGCGACACGATCGTCAGCGAGGCGGTTGCCGCATGGCTCGACAACGAGGAAGAGCGCCGCGTGACGCCACTCCGCACGATGGCAGGCGCCATCGTCGTGGTCGAGCGTCACAGGGTAAGAGACTGGGCAGACAGCCTGTAAACCGGCAACGGATCTTTTGGGAATCATTCAGTGCCTGCGGCAGCTCGCGCCGACCGTGCTAAACGCGAAGAATGCCGCGATTTCTCTCCTGATCAGGATAACAGGGCTTCTTAACTGGTCTCAACAGTTAAGAAGCCCTCCCCGCTTTCGCCGGGAGGGCCTTTCGCTTTACTCCGCCGCTTCCTCCGCTTCTTGCGAACGATCGGCGAGGAAGCCGCCGGACTGGCGGGTCCAGAGATCGGCATATATGCCGCCCTGACTGACGAGATCGGCGTGCGAACCGGCCTCGATGATCCGGCCCTTGTCGAGCACGATCAGGCGGTCCATCTCCGTCAGCGTCGACAGGCGATGGGCGATCGCGATCACCGTCTTGCCTTCCATCAGCGCGAAGAGGTTCTCCTGGATCGCCGCTTCCACTTCGGAATCGAGCGCCGAGGTCGCCTCGTCGAGCACCAGGATCGGCGCGTCCTTCAGGAACACCCGGGCGATCGCAACGCGCTGACGCTGGCCACCGGAGAGCTTCACGCCGCGCTCGCCGACCTGCGCGTCGAGCCCCTTGCGGCCCTGCATGTCGACAAGCCCTTCGATGAACTCCCAGGCATTTGCCCGCTTGGCCGCCTCGATCACATCCGCGTCCGTCGCATCCGGACGGCCGTAGGCGATGTTGTCGCGGATCGAGCGGTGCAGCAGCGACGTATCCTGCGTCACCACGCCGATCAGCGAGCGGAGGCTTTCCTGCGACACCAGCGAGATATCCTGGCCGTCGATGGTGATGCGGCCGGCTTCCAGATCGTAGAAGCGCAGCAGCAGGTTCATCAGAGTCGTCTTACCGGCGCCGGAGCGGCCGACAAGGCCAACCTTCTCACCCGCCTTGATGTCGAGCGACAGGTTGTCGATGACGCCTTTGCCCTTGCCGTAATGGAAGCGGATGCGCTCGTAATGGATCGCACCCTTCTTCGCCTGCATCGGCGGTGCATCGCGCTTGTCGGTGATGTCGTGGTTCTTCGTCATCATCTCCATGCCGTCATAGACCGTGCCGATGTTTTCAAAGAGCGCCGATACCTCCCACATGATCCATTGCGACATGCCGTTGACGCGCATCGCAAGGCCGATCGCGATGGCGATCGCGCCGACCGAAATCTGGCCATTCAGCCAGAACCAGATCGACAGGCCCGAGATGACGAAGAGCGCCACGCAGTTGTTGATGTAGACGCACACATGGAACAGCGTGACGCGACGCATCTGCTGGTGCACCGTCTGCAGGAATTCGTCCATGCCGGCCTTGGCATAGCCTTCCTCCCTGCCCGCATGCGAGAAGAGCTTGACGGTCGCAATGTTCGTGTAGCTGTCGACCACCCGGCCCGTCATCATAGAGCGCGCATCCGCCTGCTGCGCCGCGATCCTGCGCAGCCGGGGCACGAAATACGATACGATGCTGACATAGATGGAAAGCCAGACCAGGATTGGCACCATCAGCCGCCAGTCTGCCGCTGCGATCACGATGATCATCGTCAGGAAGTACGTGACGACATAGACGAAGACGTCGAGGATCTTCATCGTTGTTTCACGAACGGCAAGCGAGGTCTGCATCACCTTGGTCGCAACGCGTCCGGCAAACTCGTTGGCGAAGAAGGTCATGCTGTGGCGCAGCAGGAAGCGGTGCATCTGCCAGCGCGCGATCATCGGGTAGTTGCCGAGCAGGACCTGATGCATGATAAGTGAATCGAGCCCAGCCGCCAGCGGCAGGCCGACGAGGATCAAAGCCGCCATCCAGGCAAGCTTGTGCCATTCGTTCTGCAGGAACGTCGCCTTGTCGGCATTCGTCAGCCAATCGACGATATCGCCGAGGAACTGGAAGAGTGCCACTTCGCCGATCGCAATCAGCGCCGTCAGCACGGCCATGGCTGCAAGCCAGGGCGCCGCAGGCTTCGTATAGTGCCAGCAGAAGGCAAAAAGACCCTTCGGGGGAACGACAGGCTCCTCACTCGGAAAGGGGTTCAGTCGCTGTTCGAACCAGCTAAACATGAAAGTGCTCCGGAACTTCACCGTTCCACCTCCCGGCCTGCGCAAAACGCACTAAGGCACATATGGGAACCGGGCGTTCGAGGGGCGAGGCCACGACAGCCGCGCAATGGATCAAAAATGGGGAATTTTAGAAAGCTTGCGCTCAGGAGCGCGAGATCGCCACGCTTGGTATCGCGGCTGGAAGGCGCGTAAGCATCAGAATATTCATGTCGGCCCTCCCTAGCTGGCGATTGAAGATGCGCACCAATAACGCGAAAATTGCGAAATTTCCAGTCCGAAGTCGGAAAAAACTGAACAATTCATGGGCAAAAGGCGCCCTGTTGCGCCGAAATCACAGTTGAACTAGGTCTCTTTGCCTCAAACAGCAAGACGGAACTTCGGATGACCGATCTCAGACTGGCGCTCTATCAGCCCGACATCCCCGGCAATACCGGCACGATCCTGCGTCTTGCCGCCTGCCTCGGAGTTGCCGTAGACATCATCGAGCCCGCCGGCTTCGACATTTCCGACCGCAACCTGAAACGCGCCGGCATGGACTATATCGCAGCCGTTGCGCTCACCCGTCATGTCAGTTGGGATCGCTTCGAGCAATGGCGGGCTCCAACGGGCCGCCGCATCGTGCTCGCCTCCACCAAGGCATCGGTCCGATACACGGACTTCGCATTCCGGCCGGACGACATTTTGCTGTTTGGCCGCGAAAGCGCAGGCGTTCCGGATCATGTACATGAAAAAGCCGCCGGGCGTATCCTGATCCCGATGGTCGAGGGCCAACGCTCGATCAATGTCGCGGTCTCCGCCGCGATGATCGCCGGCGAGGCCATGCGCCAGACCGTCTGGCGTTGATTTCGCTTCTGAGAGACCTCGTGAAGCCTCGCCATGATATGTCGCAAACGGCGTTGTGATATCCAGGAACAGGCGTATTATAATTAGCCGGACAATCAAAAAGTGAGAACCAGGCCACGATTTCAAAGAGATGGCAATGCGCTGAGACACCGATTGCGCAGCATTGCGCCGGCCGTGAACAAGAAGAAAAGACCCGCAGAGAATGGAATCCACGATCGTCATGATAAACCTGTTCGGCGCGGTAGCCTTGCTGCTGTTCGGCCTTGCGCAGGTGAAGGACGGTGTGTCGCGGGCTTTCGGTGCGCGGCTGCGAACAGGTCTTGCGACGGGCACGCGTGGCGGCTTGCGCTCCTTCGTTTCAGGCTTTTTCGCAACGCTGGCATTGCAAAGCTCCACGGCAACGGCGCTGATGGTCGCCTCCTTCGTCGAGCGCGAACTGGTGAAGCCACGCATGGCGCAGATCGTTCTGCTCGGTGCCAATGTCGGCACGGCCGTCACAGCCTGGATCGTCGCGACCGGTATCGAATGGCTGTCGCCGCTCGTCATCCTCGCGGGTATCATCCTCTATCGCAGCGGCTCGACCGCACGCCAAGGTGGTGGCACCGCACTGATCGGCATCGGCCTGATGCTCTTGTCTCTGCATCTTTTGAGCGGCGCGACAGAGCCTATGCGCCAATCGCCCGCGCTTGCCGCCTTTATCGGCTTGCTCGACAACGCCTGGCCGGTGGCGCTTGTGTTCTCCGCCGGCATTGCCTTCGTCTCCTCGTCGAGCCTTGCCGCCGTTGTCCTGATCCTTTCCCTGGCATCGACCGGTATTGTCTCGGCGGGATTGGTGATCGTTCTCGTCCTGGGTGCCAATCTCGGCGGCGCAATTCCGCCGGTCGTCGCTTCGCTTGGCGGACCTGCCTCGGCAAAGCGCGTTACGCTTGGCAACCTGATCGTGCGGGCCGCCGGCTGCGTGATCGCACTCCCGCTTGCCGGCTACGGCGCCGAGCTTCTGGAGATGCTGCCGCTCGATCCCGCCAAGCTGCCGGTCGATGCGCATCTCGGCTTCAACCTGATCCTCGCCGCTATCGCCTGGCCGTTCTCGCGCCTGTTGTCGCAGTTGATGCTGCGTCTCGTTCCGGAGGAAGCACAAACCGACAATGGGCCGAAATATCTCGACCAGCACGAGCTGTCGACGCCCGTCGTGGCGCTTGCAAGCGCCACTCGCGAAGTCCTCGGCGTCGGCGACCTCATAGAGCGCATGCTGATCCGAGCCTCCGACGCCTTCGAGCAGAACGACCTGACCAAGCTCAAGGAAATTCCCACGCTCGAAAAGCGGGTCGATAGCCTGCAGCAGGAAGTGAAGGTCTATCTTTCCAAGCTCGGCCGCGAGGGCCTGAGTGAAGAGAACGGCCGCCACTCGATCATCATCATCGACTACGCGATCAACCTCGAGCATATCGGCGATATCATCGAAAAGGGCCTGCTGCCGCAGATCAGCAAAAAGGCTTCGCTCGGCCTGCGGTTTTCCGACGACGGTTACCAAGAGCTCAAGAAGCTCTTCCATTTGACGATCGACAACCTGCGGATCGCGCAAACGATCTTCGTGACGCGCGACTTCAATCTCGCCAAACAGATGATGGAAGTGAAGGTCGAAGTCCGCAGGATGGAGAAGCAATCCGCCGAACGCCACCTTGAACGCCTGCGCGAGGGCTACGCCGACAGCCTGCAGACGAGTTCACTGCATCTCGACATGCTGCGCGATCTGAAACGCATCAACGCCCATATCGTCTCGGTCGCGCATCCGATCCTCGACGAGAGCGGATTGCTCATCGAGAGCCGCCTGCGCACGCCTGCGCAATGACGGTTAGTCGGCGGAAGGCAGCCGGCGCATGGTGAATTCGATCTGGTCGTTGTCGAGCTGCCGCCAGCTTTCCACTTCGGTCCAATAGGCCGCCTTCGGATATTCGGCGAACCATTCGCGTGCCTTTGCCCGCGCGTCAAGCAGGCCAAGCCGATAGGTCTGGCGCACGAAGTGATCACCCTTGCGGGCAGTGCCTTCCGCCCGATGCCGTTCGATCCTGCGCTTCAAGCCGTCAAACGACGGAGGTCCCGGGATTTTAGTCATGAAACCTACCTCTGAGCGGGAAAGGTAGTATTGAAAATATCAATTTGCGAGTCGAATCTTTGCCGCCTCGACTGCGGCTTTCCGCCGGCTGGCAAGGCACCGATGCACCTGATACCACGAAACCGTAATCAGCGATGATCGAGTCGCGTGTGATGCAATAACGACTGCTGGGGATAATGATGGAACGACCAGACCTGCCGATCGGCCTGCCGGACGATATCGAAGAAAAGAAGGTCGCCGCGCGCACTTGGTTCGAAGGGTTGCGCGATACGATCTGCGCCTCCTTCGAGGCCTTGGAAGACGAGCTGACCGGCACTCTTTCGGACCAGGAGCCCGGCCGTTTCGTCGGCAAGGAGTGGTCGCGTGAAAATGGCGCCGGCGGCGGGGGCCGGATGTCGATGATGCACGGCCGCGTTTTCGAAAAGGTCGGCGTGCATACCTCCACAGTGTACGGGGAATTCGCACCCGATCTGCGCACGCAGATGCCGGGCGCCAGCGAAGACCCTCGGTTCTGGGCCTCAGGTATTTCGCTGATCGCCCATCCGGTGAACCCCAATGTACCCACAGTGCATATGAACACCCGCATGGTCGTCACCTCCAGCCGCTGGTTCGGGGGCGGTGCGGACCTGACGCCGGTGCTCGACCGGCGCCGCACGCAGGAAGACGACGATAGTCGCCTCTTCCACAAGGCGATGGAAATTGCCTGCCGCAGCCATTCGGCCGTCGCCGACTATGGCGCTTACAAGAAATGGTGCGACGAATACTTTTTCCTGAAGCACCGCAACGAACCGCGCGGCATCGGCGGCATCTTTTATGACTGGCTGCATTCGAGCGAGGAAGCCGGCGGCTGGGATGCCGACTTCGCTTTCACCCGCGATGTCGGCAGGGCCTTCGCCATGGTTTATCCGAAAATCGTCCGCTCCAATTTCAACAAGGAATGGACCGAAGCCGACCGTGACGAACAATTGATCAGGCGCGGGCGCTATGTCGAGTTCAATTTGCTCTACGATCGCGGTACAATTTTCGGGTTGAAGACGGGAGGCAATATCGAGTCGATACTCTCGTCGATGCCGCCGGTCGTCCGGTGGCCATGACTGTACGACAGCGTACGGGTAAAAATACATTACATGGCCTTCAAGAACCGTGAGCACGCCCTAAACTAACGTGCTAAACTGAGCTTGTGTTGCGTAACAATCGGAGGAGGATTGTCATGATGATACAGAGCGGTTCGCCGGCGTCTGGGGATGTTCGGGAGGCATCCCGCGCATTCGAGACCCCGGATTTCCTGAACCGCATTGCCGAAGAAATGCGAGCCACGAGCGGCTCGGACCTGCCCCTTTCCTGCTTCATCGAACAGGTGAGGTTGCAGCTCGCTGCCGGAAAATCGCTCGAAGAACTGCGCGGACAGGCAAGAGAAAGCGCAAATTCGAATGCGTCCTACCAGTCGTCCGACTGCTTCCGCGCCTGGGCGATGCCGGAATATCGCAAGTGATTTGCCGGCCGATGTCATCATCGGCCGGAACCTTCTCTCCGTTTCGCACATTGAAGTTTCGCACATCGAGGAGAACCGCGTGTCAGCGCGATCATCCCGTCATGTTCCGGACAAAGGAGTAGACAATGCGACTTTTCGAATGCGGTACGCTCGTTCCGGGCTGCACCTGGCACACCCGCGCCGATGAGGACGCCGAAATCGTCCGCCGCGCGGTCGAGCACATGAAGTCCGCCCATGGTGAAACGACCATTCGCGAAAACATGATCGACAATATCAAGGCCCGCATCCGCGACGAAGCGACAGCGGCCTGATCACTTCGAAAGTTCGTTCAGCCGGGCGAGCAGCGTCGCCCGGTCGGCGGCAAAATTCTCGTCGATCCATTGGTTCTCGAGTTTCGCAAGCGTCTCGCCGACACGCGGACCTGCGGGAATTCCGGTGGAAACGACATCGCCGCCGCCGATTGGAAACTGCGGTCTCTTCCACGCCAGCGCCCGGTCCAACAGCTTGCCGAGCCTGGCCGACCGGCTCATTTCCTTCATGTCGCCTTCCGCCTTGCCGCGAGCAACGGCGAGCGCGAGCTTCAGGCGCGTGACGATACCGTCCGCACCACTGCGATAGAGCAGCCGGTCGAAGGCCGCGGCAGACATTTCGTCATCGACCGGGGGCGCCGCCGCCCAGGCCCTGAAATAGGCCGCTTCGGCATTCGAAAATCTCAGACGGACCGCCATCTTCTCCAGCCGTTCGGCATCGGGTGGAACGATCGAAGCGAGCCGAAGAAGCGGATCGGACGTCCAGCCGAGCGCCTTTTCGGTAGCGACCAGTCCCGGGATGGCATCGATGCCCCATTTCTCCGTCTCCGGCAGGACTTCGCTGAGCACCGAAACCTGCCGCATCCAGAGCAGCGCCCGGCCCGGATCGTCGGCAGCAAGCAGCTTGCGAAGCTCGGACCAAACCCTTTCGGACGAAAGCGTAGTGAGCTTCGAACGCGCCGCCGAACAGGCCCGCAGTCCGTCTGCATCGGGCCGGCCGGAGCCGTAGTGAGCAAAAAAGCGGAAGAACCGCAGGATGCGCAGGTAATCCTCGGCAATCCGTGTCGCCGCATCCCCAATGAAACGGATGTTGCGCTTCTCAATATCGGCAAGCCCGCCGACGAGATCGACCACCTCACCCTTGGAATTCATGTAAAGGGCATTGATCGTCAGGTCGCGCCGTTCCGCATCCGCCTGCCAGTCGGTGCTGAAGGCGACCTTGGCGCGGCGCCCGTCAGTCTCGACGTCGGTGCGCAGCGTCGTCACTTCGAACGGCTTTCCTTCGATCACCAGCGTCACGGTGCCATGGTCGATGCCGGTGGGGATCGCCTTGCTGCCGGACGCCTTCGCCCGTTCCGTCACGGCATCCGGCGTCAGCGTCGTCGCGATGTCGATATCGCTGACCGGAAGCCCCATCAGGCTGTTGCGCACGGCGCCGCCCACGACGCGCCCCTCCCCGCCGTCCGCGTTCAGGAGCGCGAAGACGCGCTGAAGGCGGGGATCCTTGAACCATGCTTCATCAGCAAGGTTGGTCATGCATAAAGCCTCTCGTAAAGGGTGCGGACGATGCCCGCCGTGATGCCCCAGATCATCCAGCTTTCATAGGGCATGCGGTAAAAATGCCGGTCGACACCCTCGACCAAGCGCCTGTCGCGGGTGTGGTTTTGCGGGTTCATCAGGAAGGAAAGCGGCACCTCGAAGACGTCGTCGACTTCCCGCGGATTGGGCTTCAGCTCGAACCCCCGCCGGACGACGCCGAGCACCGGCGTGATGCGGAAGCCGGTCGCGGCGAGATAGTGCGGCAGGCGTCCGACCGTCTCTACAAAGGAGCCGGCAATGCCGATCTCTTCCTGTGTCTCTCGGATCGCCGCCATCTCCGGAGAAATGTCCGTAGAATCGATCGCTCCGCCAGGAAAGGATATCTGGCCGGAATGCTTGCGCAGGTTCGCCGTGCGCTTGGTGAAGATGACCCGCGCCTCGTCGCCGTCGTCGACCACTGGCACCAGCACAGCGGCGTCGCGTAGGTGGAAGCCCTCGACCATCGCGACGATATCCGGATTGAGGATGTGGTCGCCGTGATCCCGCCAGGAGTGATCGACCGGCCCGCCGTTTTGATTGAGCGCCCGGCGGCGGAATTCGGCCGCGGAATAGAGTGGGTAGCTTTGGGTCGGGGCATTGCTCATCGGGACAGCATATCCAGTTCATCGGCGGCCATGACAGGGAAAACGCAGCCGGCCGAGCGGACGCAGAACATCTCCCTGCCCTCGATATCCGCAATCTCGCCGAGGTCTGCCAGTTCATACATCACGGCCCGCGACACCAGCGCCTCGAGACGCCCGCGCACATGCAGATAGGGTTTCAACTCGCTGTTTTCTCCATGAATCACGAAGCGCAGCGGATACTCCTGGCCGGCCTCGACGACATCGCCGGTATTGGTGCGGAATGTCAGCACCTGCTGACCATTGCGATCCGTCACGCTCATCTCGACGGCAACGAACGGCGCGTCAGCGACCCTGATTCCGACTTTTTCCACAGGGGTGACGAGATAGGTCTTTCCGTCCTCGTCCTTGCGCAGGACGGTGGAAAACAGGCGAACCAGGGGCGCACGGCCGATCGGCGTTCCCATGTAGAACCATGTGCCGTCGGCGCGGATTTCCATGTCGATATCGCCGCAGAAGGGCGGATTCCATTTCTCGACCGGTGGAAGTCCGCGCTTCTTGCCGCCGGTTTCGCCTGCAGCGCGCGAAATCAGCGCGGCAAGCCCTGCGGCATCTTCACTCGCCCTGATCTCTTGCGCTGCCATTCTTCTGTCCCGGTTTGCTCTTAACGATAGAATAGTCACGAGATAGTCATTTGGAACGAACTTGTCAGCCCGCAACATATCCATAACTCTATAGGGTACGAGCCAGAGGCGTAAGTCCGCCGATTCGCGACGAATGATTCAGCCGTTGGAGATACTTGATGGGTATGATGAAGACCGAAGATAGCCTCGGGGAGAAGGAAATCATCGCTGCCGCAGAAAAGGCGCTCGCCGATATTGCCCTTGTGCGCGAAGAAGTCTCGAAGGTGATCTTTGGCCAGGAAAGCGTCGTCGAAAACACCCTGCTCGCTGTTCTTTCAGGCGGCCATGCACTTCTGGTCGGCGTGCCCGGCCTTGCAAAGACCAAGCTCGTGACCACGCTCGGCGAAGTGCTCGGCCTCGGCGCGAACCGCATCCAGTTCACGCCGGACCTCATGCCGTCGGACATCCTCGGCTCCGAAGTGATGGACCAGGACGAGAACGGCCGCCGCTCCTTCCGCTTCGTCAAGGGCCCGGTGTTCGCCCAACTGCTGATGGCGGATGAGATCAACCGCGCCTCACCGCGCACGCAGTCGGCGCTGCTGCAATCGATGCAGGAATATCACGTCACGATCGCCGGCCAGCGCTACGACCTGCCGACGCCTTTCCACGTTCTCGCCACCCAGAACCCGCTGGAGCAGGAAGGCACCTACCCGCTGCCGGAAGCTCAGCTCGACCGCTTCCTGCTGCAGGTGGACGTGCACTATCCCGAGCTTGCCGCCGAACGCCAGATCCTGCTCGAAACGACCGGCATCAGCGAAACGAAGCCGCAAGCCGTCCTCGACGCCGGGCGGCTGATGGAAATCCAGAAGCTCATCCGCCAGATGCCGGTGAGCGACAAGGTCGTCGATGCGATCCTCGATCTAGTGCGCTCCGCCCGCCCCGGCCAGGGCAACGCTGCGACCGACAAGAATGTGGCCTGGGGCCCGGGGCCGCGCGCCGGCCAGGCGATGATGCTCTGCGCCCGCGCCCGCGCGCTCTATGAAGGCCGTCTGGCGCCGTCGCTCGACGATATCCATGCACTTGCCGAACCCGTTCTCGAACACCGCATGGCGCTTACCTTCGCTGCACGTGCCGAGGGCATGTCGGTCCGCGATGTCATCGCCGGCCTCGTCAAGCAGGCCAAAGGATAAGGAAGCCGGACGCGTGGCATCTATCGGACAGATCGTCAATCCGACCCCTGGCAGCGATGCCCTCGCCCGCGCAAGACAGCGGGCCTCTCTGGTGCCGGACTGCCTGGTCGAAGCCAAGCGCATCGCCAACACCGTGATTGCCGGTTGGCATGGCCGCCGCAAGCGCGGTATCGGCGAGAATTTCTGGCAGTTCCGCCCTTATACCGAGGGTGAAAGCCTATCGCGCATCGACTGGCGTCGCTCCGCCCGCGACGACCATACCTATGTTCGCGAGCGCGAATGGGAAGCCGCCCACACCATCTGGCTGTGGGCCGACATGTCGCCCTCGATGATGTACAAGTCGACCTTCGGCAGTGTCTCGAAGGAAAGCCGCGCGCTCGTCATCATGCTGGCGCTCGCTGAGATCCTTGCGCGCTCCGGCGAACGCATCGGTTGTCCGGGCGTCATGGAACCGGTTGCCGCCCGCAACGCCGCCGAGCGGCTTGCAACCGCGCTCATGCATGCGCCGCTACCGGGCGGGCTGCCGGATATCGCCATGATCCGCGGCTGGAGCGATCTCGTGCTCATCGGCGATTTCCTGGACGATGCGCCGGCGATCATGACCCGCCTCACACCGCTTGCCCGTCGCGGCCTTCGCGGCCACGTGGTCGAGATCGCCGATCCCGCCGAAGAGCTTTTCCCCTATACCGGCCGTACCGAATTCACCGATCCGGAAACCGGCTCGAAACTGGTGTCCGGCCGCGCGGAAAACATCCGCGAAGCCTATAGCCGCGCCTATCTGGCCCGCCGCGACGGTCTCGGCCAATCGCTTCGACATCTCGGCTGGACGTTCGTCACCCATCGCACCGATCACCTGGCATCCGAAGCGCTGGTTGCGGTGCATATGTATCTGTCCGGGATGCCGGCCAAGGCGACACATGGGGGGCTGCTATGAGCGCCCTTCCCTTTGCTTTCGCCTATCCTGCAATCCTCGGCGCGCTCGTCGCCCTGCCGGTCATCTGGTGGCTGCTGCGGCTTACGCCGCCGCGCCCGAAATCCGAAGTCTTCCCGCCGCTGAAGATACTGGCAGCCGTACTGAAGCGCGAGGAAACGCCCGCTCAGAGCCCCTGGTGGCTGACGCTGCTTCGAATGCTGCTCGCCGCTGCCGTGATCCTTGCGATCGCCGATCCGGTTTTCAATCCGCGTACCAATTCGCTCGCCGCAGGCGGTCCGCTCGTTCTTTTCGTCGACAATGGCTGGGCGACGGCGCCGGATTGGCAACGCCGCGTGCAGACCGCCGAAGCGCTGATCGACGACGCCGAATCGGCCGGCACCCCCGTCGCGGTCGCCTTTACCGCCGATCCCACCAACAATGCTGTGCCGGGCACCACAACGGCGGCCCGCGACATGCTGCGCGCCGCAGAACCGCAGCCGCTCGTTCCGGATCGCGAACGCGCCTTCGAGGCATTGCGCGCCGCCCTCAACGGCACGAAACCAGGTACGCTCGCCTTCCTTTCCGACGGCGCTGCCGCCAAGGAAAACGATGCGACCGTCCGCCGGCTCGCCGATCTGAAGCCTGCCGAGCTCCGTCTCATCGAAGGCGATACCACACGGACGATCGCCATCACCGGTGCCACGAATGCCGCCGACGCCATGAGCGTGACCGCGACGCGCCTCGACAGCGCGGGCGCCGCCTCGCTGCCGCTGACGGCGCAGGATGCCCAGGGCCGTGCGATTGCCGCAGGCACGGTGGATTTCCAGCCCGGGCAGTCGGTCGCCTCCGGCTCGATCCCCGCCCCCTTCGAGATGCGCAACGATTTCGCCCGCGTCAGCATCGACAATCTTGCGACGGCAGGTTCGGTCCATCTGCTCGACGATGGCTTCAAGCGCCGCCGCGTGGTGCTGCTTTCCGGCGAAGCGGGCGATGAATTCCAGCCGCTGCTATCGCCTCTCTATTACATCCAGCGCGCACTGCAGCCTTATGCCGATCTGATCCAGCCGAACACGCCGGATCTCGCTGCCTCCATCCCCGATCTGCTGTCGCAGAATCCGTCCGTTATCATCATGGCCGATATCGGTCGGCTGCCGCAGGAAACCTATGGTCCGATGCAGCGCTGGATCGCCAATGGCGGCACGCTGATCCGCTTCGCCGGGCCGCGCCTTGCCGCCGCCCCCGCGGACGATCCGCTGGTGCCGGTGACGTTGCGCCAGGGCGAGCGTGCGCTTGGCGGCGCGCTCTCCTGGGCCGAGCCGCAGCCGCTGGCGGATTTTCCGAACTTCGGTCCTTTCGCCGGCATGGCCAAGCCGACTGACGTGACCGTCAAGCGCCAGGTTCTGGCCGAGCCGACGCCCGATCTTGCCGAGCGCACCTGGGCAAGCCTTGCCGACGGCACGCCGCTGGTTACGACCAAGCCGATCAACGCGGGCCGTATCGTGCTTTTCCATGTCAGCGCCGAGGCAACGTGGTCCAACCTGCCGATCTCCGGCAATTTCGTCGAGATGCTGCGTCGCATCGTTCAGCTCTCCCGCTCGGGCGGCGTCACCTCTGAAGCCGGTGCTGCAACGACCGCTGAAGCCCTGCCGCCCTTCCGCCTGCTGACGGCGAAGGGCGTGCTCACGACGGAGACCGGCACGGCACGGCCGTTGATCCCGAACGCAAAGACCGAGCCCGTTTCCAATTTCGACAATCCGCCAGGACTCTATGGTTCGGAAGACGGCTTTACCGCATTGAATGTATTGCCTAATAACGCCGAGCTGAGGCCGCTCGACACGGCCGGCATCAATGTCCTGCGCGAGGGCCTGATCGGCGGCGAAACCTGGTCCGCCAAGCCCGCTCTCTTCCTCATCGCCTTCCTGCTGCTCCTGGCAGACAGCCTCGTCGTGATGTTCATGGGCGGCGCCTTCTCCCGGCTGCGTTCGGCGGCCCGGCCTGCGGCGATCATCGCAGTCGCCGTCAGCACGACCTTCTTCCTGCAACCCTCGCAACTGCGCGCCGACGATTCCAAGCCCGACGACGACCAGATATTCCAGCGATTGGACAATACCCACCTCGCCTATGTCGTCACCGGCGAGCAGGATGTCGACAATATTTCCGAGCACGGCCTTGAAGGCCTGACCGAGTTCCTGACCTTCCGCACGACACTGGAGCCGGCGCCGCCCGTCGGCCTTGATCTCACGAAGGACGAGCTGTCCTTCTATCCTATCATTTACTGGCCGGTTTCCGCCTCCGCGCCGATGCCGTCGACGGCTGCGATCAACCGCATCGACGCCTATATGCGCGCCGGCGGCACCGTCCTTTTCGATACGCGCGACCAGTTCTCCTCACTGGATAACAATGGAGGTGCCTCGAGTGCCAACGGCGAGCGCCTGCAGCAGATCCTCGCCAATCTCGACATCCCCCCGCTGGAGCCGGTTCCTTCGGACCATGTTCTGACGAAGTCCTTCTACCTGCTCTCCAGCTTCCCGGGCCGCTATTCCGGAAGCCCGCTCTGGATCGAGTCGAGGCAGGACAATCGCGCATCGGACACCAAATCGACGGCCTCGGCCGACGGTGTTTCGCCGATCCTGATCACCGGCAACGATTTAGCCGGGGCCTGGGCGGTCGATCAGAACGGCGCACCGATGCTGCCGACCGTTCCGCCGGATGAGATGCAGCGCGAATACTCCTATCGCGCCGGCGTCAACATCATGATGTATATGCTGACGGGCAACTACAAGACCGATCAGGTCCACATCCCCGCGCTCCTCGAACGGCTGGGGCAATGACATGACGGTTGATTTTTCGCCCTTTATTCCCTGGCCGGTTCTTGCAGCGCTCGCGGCCGTCGTCGCGGTTGTCGCGGTCTTCGCCATCTGGCGCGGCATCCGCGGCGCCTGGATCCGCACGCTCGCCGCCCTCGCATTGCTGGCAGCGCTCGCAAATCCGCTACTCATGCAGGAAGATCGCGAGCAGCTTTCGACGGTCGTTCCCGTCATCGTCGATCGGAGCCAGAGTCAGCAGACGCCGGAACGTATCAAGATGACCGACGAGGCGCTGGCGCAGTTGAAGGATCGCCTCTCTCGTTTCCCGAATATTGAACCGCGCTATGTCGATGCGACCGAGCCTGAAAATTCCGATACGCCCTCCACACGCCTCTTTTCCGCCCTTTCGGCCGCCGTTGCCGACGTACCTCCAGCGCGCATCGGCGGCGCGATCATGCTGACGGATGGTGAAGTGCATGATACGCCGGGCGTCAATCAGGCGCTCGGCTTTGACGCGCCGGTCCACGGCCTGATCACCGGCAAGGCCAACGAATTTGACCGCCGCGTCGAGGTGATCAAGGCGCCGCGCTTCGGCATCGTCAATGAAGAGCAGCAACTGGTCCTGCGCGTCTTCGACGACGGCCCGAGCCCGGGCACCACGGCCGATGTCACTGTGAAGCTGAACGGCGACGTGATCGCCGCGCTCCAGGCGACACCGGGGCAGGATACGCCGTTTTCCTTTAAGGTTCCGCGCGGCGGCAGCAACGTGCTGGAATTCTCGGTGGCCGGGCTGCCTGGCGAAGTGACGGAGGCAAACAACCGCGCCGTTCATGTCATCGATGGCATCCGCGAAAACCTGCGCGTGCTTTTGGTCTCCGGCGAGCCGCATGCCGGCGAGCGCGCCTGGCGCAATCTCCTGAAGTCCGACGCCTCGGTCGATCTCGTCCATTTCACCATTCTGCGCCCCCCTGAAAAGCAGGACGGCACGCCGATCAACGAGCTTTCGCTGATCGCCTTCCCGACACGCGAGCTGTTCGTCGACAAGATCAAAGACTTCGACCTGATCATCTTCGACCGCTACCAGCACCGCGGCGTGCTGCCGATCCTCTACTATGACTACATTGCACAATATGTCGAAAACGGCGGTGCGCTGCTGATTGCCGCAGGTCCCGAGCATGCCGGCCAGGATTCGATCGCACTGACGCCGCTTTCGGCCGTTCTCCCTGCCGAGCCGACCGGCCAGATGATCGACAAGGCCTTCTATCCCCGCCTCTCCGAGGAGGGCCGCAAGCATCCCGTCACCCGCGGCCTGGACGGCTCCGCTGACGAGCCGCCGCATTGGGGCCGCTGGTTCCGCAGCGTCGATGTCGCGTCTCCGCATGGCCAGACGGTCATGGTTGGCGCAGACAATCATCCGCTTCTGCTTTTGAACCGTGCCGGCCAGGGGCGCGTCGCCATGCTGCTCTCCGACCAGGGCTGGCTCTGGGCCCGCGGCTTCGAGGGCGGCGGCCCGCACGTCTCGCTCTACCGTCGCATCGCCCATTGGCTGATGAAGGAACCGGCTCTGGAGGAAGAAGCGCTGACGGCGCGCGCCTCCGGCCGCACACTGGAGGTAACCCGCCAGACGATCGGCGACAATCCGGGCGAGGCCACAGTCCGATATCCATCAGGCAAGACGGAAAATCTGCCGCTGAACCAGTCCGAACCCGGTCTCTTCAAGGCCGAGAAGAAGATGGACGAGATCGGCCTCTTCGAAATCCGCAACGGCGACCTGACGACGCTCGTTCATGTCGGCGCCGTCGATGCGCCCGAATTCAAGGCGATGATTTCGACGACGGATGTGCTGAAGCCGATTTCCGGCAAGACACGCGGCCTTGTCACCCGCGTTTCAGATACAAATGGAGCGATCGAAGTCCCGCCGATCCTGCCGGTTCACGGCCAGGTTCGCGTCGCCGACAATGACCGCATGCAGATCAAGTTGACGAACGAGACCGTGCTGAAGGGGATCAATACCCTGCCGCTCTTTGCCGGTTTTGCCGGCGTCGGCGTGCTGCTGCTCGCCTTCGGCGCCATGTGGTGGCGTGAAGGACGATGAGTCTCGCTTAGGCGAGCGAGACCCGCCGCGTTTCCGCATCGATCGCAAGCGCGGCGATGGCAGCCACCACCAGCAGCGCTGCAAATAGCCCGATGGCGATGCCGAGGCCCAGCGACACGACGAATGCCATTAGCGATGGTGCGGCAAGTCCGCCGAGCCGAGCCATGGCGCCTGCGGTCCCCATCCCGGTGGCGCGCGATGCCGTCGGGTAGAGCTCGGGCGTATAGGCGTAAAGCGCGCCCCAAGTGCCGAGCAGCGCGAAGCTCATGATCAGCAGCGATGCCCCGATCAGCACGTCGTCCGGCGAAAGCACGAAGAGCAGGCATCCCGCCGCCGAAAGCAGGCAGAAGCCGATCAGCGTTGGCCGCCGTCCCCATTTCTCGACACCGTAGGCCGCGAGCGCGTAGCCCGGTATCTGGGCGAGCGCCACGAAGACGAGAAAGCCATAGCCACGCACGAAACCGAAGCCCTCGCCGGCAAGCCTTGCAGGCATCCAGGTGAAGACGCCGTAATAGGAGACCGAAACGAGAAACCATATCGCCAGGATCATCAGACTGCGGCGGCGAAGCGAGGCGGAGAAGATGCCCTCTGAAGGCGCATGCGGGGCCGGCACAATCTGATCGGCGGCGGCAAGCTCCGGCCTGCCGTTGCGTTTCAGCATGCGGTTGACGATCGCCTTGGCGTCTTCGGCACGGCCTGTCCGCAACAGATAGAGCGGCGATTCCGGCACGAAGAAGCGTAGCCCGATGCCGAAGATGGCGGGCAGCGCCGTCACGGCAAAGATGTAGCGCCACGCATCGGCAACGCCGGCGACGCTTGCGGCCCATGCGGCAAGCGCAACGATCAACGTGCCGACCGCCCAGAACCCCTCGAGCACGACGAGCCAACGGCCTCGGTTCTTTGCGGGCAGAAATTCCGCCATCATCGCATAGTCGACCGGCAAGGTGCCGCCAACAGCCATCCCCGTTAAGAAGCGCAGAACGAGCAGGCTGGTGAAATCCGGAGCGAAGATCGAAAGAGCACCGAACAAGGCGTCACAGGCGACCGTCAGGATCAGCACGGAGCGTCGGCCCACCCTGTCGGCGAGCCGGCCGAAGACGACGGCGCCGATCAGCATGCCGAGGAAGAAAAGCGTTCCGGTCTGCAGTGCCTGCGGCACCGTCATCTGGAACGTGGCGGCGATCGAAGCGGCCGTGAACCCGACGGCTAGCACCTGCATGGCGTCGGCCGCCCAGACAAGCCCGAAAATCGCCATCAGCCGCCGCTGAAATGCGCCCGTCCCGGCGCGATCCAGCGCCTCGTCCATCGAAATTCCGCTCATGCCACCCTCCACCAAGCTGCCGAAACCTCGCGCAAAGTGAGGTCAGGGAAAATCAGCGATAGAACATATGAACTATGCACGCCAGCCGATTATACCCTTGAGACGCTGATGCGCATCTTCGGCAAACGAAACGACCAGAACGCGGGCGGGATCGACAGGCCCTGGAAAGGCGAGCGCGTTGTAGGCGACCTTCTCGAAGCCGAGCGGGCAATAATACGGCGGATCGCCGACAAGAATGACAGCCTCGGAGCCCTTGCGCCTTGCCGCCTCCACCGCGATCCGCACGAGTTCGCGGCCGATGCCCATATTCTTGTGCGTCGGCCGGACGGCAAGTGGCCCGAGCAGGTGCCCTTTAACATCGCCCGCCATGACCGGCGTCATCCTGACCGAGGCGATCGTTTCGCCGTCATCGGTACAGATGAAGGAGAGCGACAGATCGTGCGGCCCCTGCTCGCGGATGCGCGCAGCCGCACGCGTGTGCCGGCCAGGGCCGAATGCTTCTTCGTTGATGTGTTCGATAGCCGCGTCGTGAGACGCATCCTCGGTGAGGTAGACCAGATCGTGCTTGTGCATGATGAGACAGAAACCGGATAGACGGAAGTGATGATTTTCGAGCACGCGCTTAGGCGTTCGGAAGCATCAGCGTCGTCGCAGATTTCTGGATGCGTAAAACAAATCGGGTTCCTGAGAAAATGTGAAACGGCCGATAGCAGGAAAAATTTCCCTCGTCCAACGCAAAGTGACGCGACCGAAAAAACATTTGTGACGCACTGTTCAGTCTTTGCACCCCTGCAAAGATCGGCCGCGTGCAATATGTTTCTGCCAACAGCGAATTTGAAGGAAGCGCACAATGGGCATGCTGGTTGACGGCGTCTGGCAGAACGTCGGGTACGATACGAAAAAAACGAAGGGCCACTTCAAGCGCGCGGCCTCTCAGTTCCGCAACTGGATCACGGCCACCGGAGAGGCAGGACCGACGGGCACCGGCGGCTTCAAGGCCGAGGCTGACCGCTATCATCTCTATGTCTCGCTCGCCTGCCCCTGGGCACACCGCACGCTCATTTTCCGCAAACTGAAGAAGCTCGATGACATCATCTCCGTGTCCGTCGTCGATCCGCTGATGGCCGAGAAAGGCTGGGAATTCAAAGTCGGCGACGGCGCGACCGGCGATCACCTTTACGGTGCAAGGACCCTCTTCGAGATCTACGTGAAGGCCGATCCGCACTATTCCGGCCGCGTCACCGTTCCCGTGCTCTGGGACAAGAAGACCGGCACGATCGTCAATAATGAATCGGCCGAGATCATCCGCATGTTCAACAGCGCCTTCGACGGGCTGACCGATTCGAAGATGGATTTCTATCCCGCCGCTCTCCGCGCCGATATCGATGCGCTGAATACGATCGTCTACGACACCGTCAACAACGGCGTCTACAAGGCAGGCTTTGCAACGACGCAGGAAGCCTACGAAGAGAATGTCGTGAAGATTTTCGAAACGCTGGACATGCTGGACGAGCGTCTCGGCAAAAGTCGCTATCTCTTCGGCGACCGGCTGACGGAAGCCGACTGGCGGCTGTTCACGACGCTGGCGCGCTTCGATGCAGTCTATGTCGGCCACTTCAAGTGCAACATCCGCCGCATCGAAGACTACAAGAACCTCTCGGGCTACCTGCGCGATCTTTACCAGACGCCGGGCGTCAAGGAGACGGTGAACCTGCGCCACATCAAGGAGCACTATTACCGCAGCCACAGGACGATCAATCCGACGGGCGTGGTCCCGGTCGGCCCGGCTCTCGATCTCGACCGCCTGCACGGCCGCGCCAAGCTTGCCGCTGCCGCGTGACTCCTACCAGAAGTGAGCGGCCGGCTCTTCGCCGCTCAACTCCCTCAGCCTGCGCCTCGTCGCTTCAGTCGTGCCGTCCGGCAGACCGTCGAGCGCGAAGAAGCCGCATTCGACAATTTCGCGATCCGGCTTGCGCGGCGCGGTCTGCTCGACCTCGGCGCGGTAGAAGACTACATGATCGCGCCGGCTCGCCGATGCGTTGAAATAGACATGGAAGAGCTTCGGCCTGCCGATGATCTTGAGGTTGCCCTCCTCGCGCAGTTCCTTGATCAGCGCTTCCTCTGCCGTCTCGTTGCGCTCCAGCCCGCCGCCAGGCATATGCCAGCCGGGAAGGTAGCTGTGGCGGACCAGAAAAATCCGCCCCGACGAATCGAAACAGGCCGCCCGCACGCCCATGGTCATGCCGCGCGCGAGGGCGAAATAGCCATGCACGATCCGCATCAGCAGCTTGGATTGCCAGGGCCTGATTTCCTTGATC
Organism: Rhizobium sp. USDA 4016; assembly: GCF_056279705.1. Taxonomy (NCBI): domain Bacteria; kingdom Pseudomonadati; phylum Pseudomonadota; class Alphaproteobacteria; order Hyphomicrobiales; family Rhizobiaceae; genus Rhizobium; species Rhizobium sp. USDA 4016. Next base: position 1,154,540 of record NZ_JBWCCY010000004.1, on the reverse strand, counting down.
GTCATGGGTCTGTTTTCACTATTTCGTTCAATCGGATGTGTTTGATTTGTAAGTATCCTGGTCTATGTGTCGTACCATGTTCAAGCTCGCGCATATCTCGGATATCCACCTCGGCCCACTTCCCAATCTTTCATTCCGCGAGCTTTTCTCGAAGCGCATTACCGGCTTTGTGAACTGGCACCGCCACAGGCGCAAGCATCTTTTCGGCGGCACGCTGGATCTGCTCCTGGAGGATATCCGTGCGCGCCATGCGGACCACCTGGCCGTGACCGGCGACTTGGTGAATCTCGCAAGCGGCATTGAGATCCGCTCCGCCGCCGCCTGGCTTCGCGCGCTCGGGGAACCGGCGGAAACCTCCGTGGTTCCCGGCAATCACGACGCCTATGTGCCCGGCGCCTACGAGAAATCCATGCGCGCCTGGTATGACTATGTGCGCGGCGACCTCGCCCCAGCCGAATGGGAGGAAGACAAGCACATCTTTCCCTATCTCCGCGTCCGCGGCAAAGTCGCGCTCGTCGGCTGCTCGACGGCCGTCGCCACGCCACCATTTGCCGCCAGCGGCTTCTTCAGCCAGCGGCAGGCCCGCGAGACCGTCAACATGCTCCGCGCGGCCGGTGAAGCCGGCCTCTTTCGCGTCGTCATGATCCACCACCCGCCGATCCGCGGCGCGACTGCTTTCTACAAGCGGATGATCGGCATCCGCCGCTTTGCCGCCGTCGTCTCGACCGGCGGCGCAGAACTCGTGCTCCACGGCCATACGCATCTCAATACGCTCCACTGGCTGCGCGGCCAGACCGGTCCCGTGCCTGTGGTCGGCATTGCTTCCGCCTCGCAGGGACCAGGTGGCTTGAAGCCCCGTGCCGCCTATAATCTCTTCAGCATCGACGGTTCGCCCGGCGCCTGGGAACTGAGGGGCGAACGCTTCAGCTTGAACGACATGGGCGATGGCGTTTCGTCGGAAAGTGTCGACATTTTCAAGCTTTAGACGGAAAAGCGGAATCTTTTTCGCCGCTTTTTGAATCACTTTCTGAAGCCGCTGCGATTTTCCCCCAGGCAATGCTTAAGCCCTTGGTATTTCCAAATCCCACTGTACAATCCGGCCGCAATCGCCGCCGATCAGGGAACAAGCCATGCGCGCCGCAGCAAACCGCATCTGCCGTCTCATCCTCGCCTTCGGTCTTGCGGCCGGGCTCTCGGCACCGGCCTTCGCCGTCGGTGACGAAACCGACGAGACGGGCCCGCCTCCGAAGACCGAAACCACGACCAAATGCGCCGACGGCAAGGTGTGGGACAAGAAGAGGAAGGAATGCGTCGCGCCGAAGAAGAGCAGCTTTAACGACGACGACCTCTACGAGGCAGCACGCGAATTCGCCTATGCCGGCCAATATGAAAATGCCATCACCGTCTTGAACCTCGCCAGGAACAAGAACGATCCGCGCATCCTGAACTATCTCGGCTATGCAAACCGCAAGGCGGGCCGGATGGAACTTGGAATGTCCTATTACCGCAAGGCGCTGCAAGCCGACGAGAATTATATTCTCGCACGATCATACATGGGCCAGGCCCTGGCCGAAGAAGGTGACATCCAGGGTGCCCGCGTCCAGCTCGTCGAAATTCGCGACCGCGGCGGCGAAAACACCTGGGCTTATCGGGCGCTATTGCAGAGCCTGAACGGCTACCGGACCTATTGAAACGGGGGCCGCTCCGGCGACCAAGAGAGAAACCTTTGGGAATTCTTCGACCGCGCCGTCTTCTTCTTGCGCGGCAGTGCAAAATTGTTCCATAAAGGTCACTTCCACGATATAAAAAGCTTGGCCCACATCGGGTGCCTCGCCCGAACACATTCATGAAATGAGACTATGCGTCAGCCTGTAACGACCATCGATATCCGACGCGACCTGGTGGGCCTGCTCCCGCGGCTGCGGCGCTTCGCGATGACGCTTGCCGGCGATGCGGCGGCTGCCGACGATCTGGTGCAGGCGGTCTGTCAGCGTGCGGTGGCAAAGAGCCACCAGTGGAGCGGCGAAGGCCGGCTCGAAAGCTGGATTTACACACTCGCCCGCCAACAGTGGAGCGACGATGGCCGCAGACGCAAGGCGCGACCGGCTTCCAAGAGCAACGTCACGGATATCCGCGACGCGGCGCGCGACCGCGCAGCCGTCGCCGATACCGATGCCATACACCGCATGCTCGCCGAAATGCCTGAAGGCATTTCGAGCGTCTTCCTGCTCGTCGCTGTCGAAGGACATACCTATCAGCAGACCGCCGACATCATGGGCATATCGGCCGGCAGCGTGCCCGCGCAGCTTGCCGCGGCGCGGCTGCACTTCGCAAGCCTCGCCGACGATCATCCTCACAGGTACTGAACTTTGCCCGATTTCAAAAAACTATCGCTTGACGCCCAGCTGACCGCCCTTCTCGACGGCGAAACGACGCCGGAACAGAAGCATGAGCTGGAGCAGCGCCTCGCCAACGACGAAGGTGCGCGCCGGCTTTACGACAAGCTGCGTCACGGCGCCGATTTCGGCCGCCGCCGTCTGGACGATATTCTTAAGGAGCCGGTTCCGCTGGCACTCGTGCGCTCGATCAAGAGCGTCCAGCCGCCCAAGGCGCCGATCGCGCCGCGAACCACCCGCCCGTCGATGAAGCTCGCGCCGAGCGGCACGCAGGCGCTGGCCGCAGCGATCATCCTTTTTATCGTCGGCTGCGGCATCGGCTATCTCGCCGGCACGAGCCCCGGCACTCCCACGGGCAATGGCACGACGCAGATCGTGGACGACAATGCCAGCAGCAAGAACTGGCTGAACGACATCACCGCCTACCAGCGCCTGATGATCCGCCAGCCGCGGCATATCGTCGAGGTGCCCTCTACCCAGGCCGAGGAGATTTCCAACTGGCTGACGTCCACGGTCGGCGTCGCCTTCCGCGTGCCTGACTTGTCTACCGACGGCTGGGCCTTCCAGGGCGCCCGCGTGCTACTTGGCGACGGAAAGCCGGTCGGCCAGCTGGTCTATACGAGCACGGACGGCGATCTCATCTCCATCTGCTTCCGCAAGGATGCCCAGCCGCCCGAGTCCGAGGATTTCAAGGAAACGATCAGGGACGAAATCGGCCTGATCACCTGGCACAATGCCGGCACCTCCTACGTTCTGGCCGGACCTTCCGCCGAAGCCTCGCTCAGCCAGATCGCCATGGAAGTCGCAACCGCGATCTGAGCCTTACGGGACCAGCACGACCTTGCCGCTGACGCCCCGGCTTTCGATGGCGCGATGCGGATGCGCATCGGCAGCTTTGTCCAGCGGAAAACTCGCGCCCTTTGCGACGATCAGCGCGCCGGAGACGGCAAGCGAAAACAGCGCGGAGAGATCGTCCGCCAGCGTTTCAGATAACAGCGGCAGCAGCGCAAATCCCTTGAGCGTCTGGTTCTTCTCGAACATGGAATTCAGGTCGGCAACCTCAAGCCGAAAGCGGCCCAGTGCAGCAAAGACAAGCTCTCCACCCGGCGCAAGCGCTGCAAGGGAGGCACGTGTCACCTCGCCACCGATCGTATCGTAGATCAGATCGACGGGCGCCTTCTCACGGAGGGTCTCCTGCCAGCCCTCGGCTGTATAGTCGATCGCCGCATCCGCGCCCAGCGTGCGGGAGAGCGACCTCTTCTTCTCGCTGCTTGCCGTCGCGATGACCGATCCGGCGCCCTCACGCTTCGCCAATTGCACCAGCAGCGAGCCAACGCCCCCGGCCGCCGCGTGGACAAGAACGGTTTTGTCCCGTGGCGGCGCCTGACGCACCATATGCAGCGCCGTCAGGCCCTGCACCATCAGCGCAACCGCCGCCTCGAAGGACAACGCGTCGGGGATCGAGATCACTGACGCACCCGGCACGGCGACGTACTCCGCATAACCCTCACCCCGCCCGAGCGCGAAAAGCGGAACGGCAACGCGCGCACCGATGACAGCGGAATCAACTCCCTCGCCTATCGCCTCGACAACACCCGCGACTTCAACACCCGGGAGCATCGGCAATTGCGGCGTCACTGCATACCGGTTGGCGCGCATCAGCACTTCGAAGAAGTTGACGCCTGCAGTACGGACCCGAACGAGCACCTCCCCTTCGCGCGGCATTGCTTTCGGCACCTCGACGACCTTGAGAACCTCAGGGGGACCGAAATGGTCGAAGCGGACGGCTTTCATGGGCAGACCTCACGTTTGAATGGCGTGGGCAGCGCTTTATCAGTAAGCTCGGCGGCAGGAATAGACACTCTTTCGTGCCATACCCACCAGGAAGTGACCATGGCTGAACTCATCAAGCGACTGCCCAAATTGCCCGTCGAACGCGCCCTGAAGGTGATCGCCGGGCGCTGGAAACCGGTTATCCTCTACTACGTTTTCTGCGGCCCGAAGCGCCTTTCGGAGCTGAAACGCATGATGCCGGAGATCACGCAGAAGGTGCTGATCCAGCAGCTACGCGAAATGGAGGAACATGGTCTGGTAAGGCGCGAGGTGTTTGCCGAAGTTCCCGCGCGCGTCGAATATACCGCGACGGAGCTCGGGCTTGGGCTTGAACCGGTGCTGCTGGCGCTCTGCCAATGGGGCCAGCGCCACGCCGAGGCGCAGAATGAAATCGCCGACATTGCCGACTGCATCGTCCGCCCGCGCAAGCCATCTTTCGCCGCCTGAGGTCGAAGCGCGCAGCCGGCGGCGCCCGCTGCGCAATCTCGATCAGTTCTTCCCGGCTCTCACATCCAGCACGCGGTTGGCCGCCGAGACGATCGCTTCGAGCGAGGCGCCGACGATATTGGTGCTGATGCCGGCACCGAAGAGTTTGCCGCCGGGATAGGCGGTCTCGACGTAGGAGATGGCCGCCGCATTCGAGCCGTGCTGCAGGGAGTGCTCGGAGTAGTCTTCGACCGACATCTCGATGCCGAGATAGTGCGAGAGCGCGTTGATGAAGCCGTCGATGGGGCCGTTGCCGCGGCCTTCGATACGCTTCGTCTCGCCATTGTCGATGATCTCAGCGGCGACGACACGCACGCCCTTGCGCTCTGGATCGGCGAAGGTGTGATGATCGACGAACTTGATGCGGCCCTCGGGTTGCGTCACGTAGCGCTCGATGAAGCGGTCGTAGATGCGGCGCGACGGCAGTTCCTTGCCTTCTTCGTCGGTGATGCGCTGGATGTCCTCGCGGAACTCGACCTGGAGATTGCGCGGCAGATTGAGCCCGTAGTCCTGCTGCAGGATATAGGCGATGCCGCCCTTGCCGGACTGCGAGTTGATGCGGATGATCGCCTCGTAGGAGCGGCCGACATCCTGCGGGTCGATCGGCAGATAGGGCACTTCCCACACCGGATGGTTGGCGACCTTGATCGCCTTCATACCCTTGTTGATCGCATCCTGATGCGAGCCGGAAAAGGCCGTATAGACCAGTTCGCCGACATAAGGGTGGCGCTCGCCGATCGTCATCTGGTTCGAATATTCGAAGACGCTCTTGATGCGCTCGATATCGGAGCAGTCGATTTCCGGATCGACGCCCTGCGTGAACATGTTGAGCGCCATCGTCACCACATCGACATTGCCCGTGCGCTCGCCGTTGCCGAAGAGCGTGCCCTCGACGCGGTCGGCGCCTGCCAGCAGACCGAGCTCGGCTGCCGCAATACCGGTGCCGCGGTCGTTATGCGGATGCAGCGAGACGATCAGGTTCTCGCGATTGTCGAGATTGCGGCACATCCATTCGATCTGGTCGGCATAGACGTTCGGCGTCGCCATCTCGACGGTGGACGGCAGGTTGATGATCAGCTTGTTGTCCGCCGTCGGCTTCATCACGTCGATGACGGCATTGCAGATTTCCAGCGCCACTTCGAGCTCGGTACCGGTGAAGCTTTCCGGCGAGTATTCGAAGCGGTAGCCGCCGCCGGCTTTCGCCGCCATGTCGGTGATCATCTTCGCCGCATCGACGGCGATCTGCTTGATACCCGGCACGTCCTTGGCAAAAACCACGCGGCGCTGCAGCTCGCTCGTCGAGTTGTAGAAATGCACGATCGGCTTGTTGGCACCCTGCAGCGCCTCGAAGGTACGGGTAATCAGCTCAGGGCGGCACTGAACCAGGACCTGCAGCGAAACGTCGTCCGCCACATTTCCTTCCTCGATGCACCAGCGCGCAAAGTCGAAGTCCGTTTGCGAGGCGGAGGGAAAGCCGATCTCGATTTCCTTGAAGCCCATGTCGAGCAGCAGCTGGAACATGCGAGCCTTGCGGTCATGGCCCATCGGGTCCACCAGCGCCTGATTGCCGTCGCGAAGGTCGACAGAGCACCAGACCGGCGCCTTGCTGATCGTCTTCGTGGGCCAGGTGCGGTCGGGAATGTTCACCTGCGGGTACGGGCGGTATTTCACGCCTGCGGATTGCATGCCTTTTGCGGGATTTTGCGTCTTCGCGTCCATTGTCTTCTTCCTCGTCCCGGCAATTTGCCCCGCGTCTTAGCCCATCATGGCGGGCTTGGCGACAGCAAATGCGGACCTTGTTGGTCTATGTTGAATTCAGGGAATTCGTCGCGAGGAGCGATAGGGCCAGCGGGCTTTCGGCCGCCGGGCGCTCCTCAAAGGACCCGGCAACCGCGTGTAAGGCCGAGGAGAAGAAGCGACGTCAGGGCGCGCGTGTTGTCACGCAGGGCAACGCGGCCGCGGACAATAGTGTCGGAAATCTTTGCGCCAGTGGTCTTCATGCCCGCGCTTATAGCTGCCGAACAAAAAAACGGCAACCCCCCGCCTATGTTCTTGCCGCCTGCACGAAACGCGACAGCGCCAGCATCAACCCGCCGGCCACGAGCCCCCAGAACGCTCCGGAAATGCCGGCGAAGGAAACGCCCGATGCCGTCACCAGAAAGGTGATCGCCGCAGCCTCGCGCGATTCCGGCGCCTGAAAGGCGGCCATCGCCGATCCGGAGAAGGCGCCGACGAGGGCCAGCCCTGCGACCGCCTGAATCAGGATCGGCGGCGCCAAAGCCACAAAGGCTGTCACGACGCCGGCAAGCAGTCCGAACACCACATAGCCGGCGCCGGAGATCAGCGCCGCCCAATAACGTCGCTTCGGATCTGCATGCGCGTCCTGCCCCGCACACATCGCCGCCGTGATCGCCGCCAGATTGACGGCATGGCCGCCGAAGGGCGCGGAAAGACCCGAAAAGAAGCCGGTGACGGCAAAGAGCGGCCCCGGCTTCGGATCATAAAGATTGACCTTCAGCACCGCGATGCCCGGAATGTTCTGCGATGCCATGGTGACGATGAAGAGCGGAAGCGCGACCGAAACGAGGCCCGCAAGATTGAACACCGGACGGACGATCTCGATTGTCGGCACAAGCGACCGCCCGATCGAGGCCCGCGCTTCGTCCGGAATGTCGATGCCGAATGTCAGTACCAGCACGAAGGCGCCGAGGGCGGCAGGCACTGCCCAGAGCCGCCTGAAGGCGCCGACGACGATCCAGGCGAGAATGATGGGCAGCCCCAGCAGCGGATTGAAGGCGATCGCCTTTACCGGCGCAAAGCAGAGGCCGAGCAGCACGCCGGCAAGCATGGCATTGGCAAGCGGCGCCGGGATCGCGGCGACCGCGCGGCCAAGCGGCTTGAAGAGGCCGGCGACGACGATCAGCACCGCGCAGATCAGAAAGGCACCGACGGCGGCATTGAACCCACCCTCGATCGCCCCGGTGCTCGCAAGAAGTGCTGCGCCCGGCGTCGACCAGGCAATGCTGACTGGAAGCCGTGTTACCGCGCTCAGCACGATGCCGCAGATGCCCATCGAGATCGACAGCGCCATAAGACCGGAGGCCGCCTGCCCATCCGTTGCGCCCACTGCCTGCAATCCTTGCAGCACGACGGCGAAGGAACTGGCAAAGCCGACAAAGGCTGTGAGGACGCCCATGAACAGGGCCTGGAGGGAAAAGTCTTTGAGCATGGCGGGTCTCGGATGACTGGAAAAGTTGCATGGAGCCCCATCGAATGGAGTCGCGCAAGTCCAGATGCCCGCCTTATGGTTCCCTCGTCTCCCCTCAGGGAGAAGGTGCTCGTAAGGGAAATGTCGGGGCCGGCCTAGCCGGGCGATCGATCCTTGAGATCGATGCAAACACCAGCCGCTTACCAAGAAAAAAGGGGCAACGCTTGCCGCGCCGCCCCCTCATTCGAGCCTTCAGCCCGCCTTCTCCCCACCGGGGCGAAGTGAATCAAATCTCGTTCTGCGACGTTACGATCCGCGAAACCAGGCCGTAAGCCTTGGCTTCTTCTGCCGAAAGCCAGTAGTCGCGGTCAGTGTCGGCGGCGATCTTCTCGATCGACTGGCCAGTGGCGGCCGCCATGATCTTGTTCAGACGCTCGTTCATCTTGATGATCTCGCGTGCCTGGATCTCGATGTCGGAGGCCATGCCGCGCGTGCCGCCGGACGGTTGGTGCAGCAGGAAGCGCGTGTTCGGCAGGCAAAGACGCCGTTCCTTCGGTACCGCGACGTAAATCAGCGCGCCGGCCGAGGCGACCCAGCCGGTGCCGATCATCCAGACCTTTGGCTTGATGAATTTGACCATGTCATGGATCGAATCGCCGGATTCGACGTGACCACCGGGCGAACTGACATAGATACGGATGTCCTCGTCGCTGGCTGCGGCAAGCGCCACGAGCTGCGAGCAGACCTTCTGGGCGATTTCCTGGTTGATCGGCCCGTAGATGAAGATCGAACGCGACTTGAAAAGATTCGCCTCCGTTTCCTTGCCGAGCGGCAGCTCCTTCGTCTTGTCGTCGTCTTGTTCTTCGTCGTTCATTCGAACCTCTCTTACTTCCAAATCGGGTTCCTCGCACATAGTGCGACTCAATGGGTAAAACAATGCGGGAAAAAGACAAGGCACGGAACGGGTGAAGATATTCTTATGACAAACCGGCGATATGCTCGCATTCTGCCGGAGAGCTCGAATGCGGAGGCGAAAATGACATCGGAAATGCTGCGCGCGGCTGTCCGCAACAATGCGCTGTGGTGCAATGCCGTCTGTCAGGCACAAGGCGTGTCCGGCGAATTTTCCGCAACCGTCTGGCTTCACCGCCAGGGCACGCCGCGCTTTTATCCGGACGTTATAACGCTGACGGGCGCTGATAGCGCACGCGAGCAGGAGGAAGCGATCGCTGTGCTGATCCGCTCGCGAAAAGGCGGCTGGGGCGTCAAGGACAGCTACGCCGCGCTCACCCTTACTCCTCTCGGTTTCGAAATCTTGTTCGAGGCCGAATGGATCGGCATCGAGGCGGTTGAGATTCATGCGCCGAAAGAGCAGTCCCTGACATGGAAGCGGATCACAACGGCGGTTGAACTCGAGCTTTGGGAAAGAGCCTGGGGCGCCGGCGAACCGCCGCAGACAACGCCGATCTTCGCTGAACCGCTGCTGCGCAATGCGGATATCGCCTTTCTTGCCGCCTTCGAGAGGGAAGCGCTCTGCGGCGGCGGCATTCTCAATCGCCAGTCGGATGTGGTCGGCCATTCGAATGTCTTTGCCATCAAAAAGAGCGACCGCGCCGTCCGCGCCGGGCTGGTGCAGAAGGCGGCCGAGATCTTTCCCGGCATGCCGATCGTCGGCTACGAGCACGGCGAGGATTTGAGCGATGCGCTGGAGCTTGGCTTTACGTCGCTCGGCCCGCTGCGCGTCTGGGTCCGGTCCTGAGCGCCTTACCGAAATGTAACGCGCCGCGGCTTTGAAAAGCCAAAATCCGTTCCTACCTCATCCTCAGGCGGCCATGTCCGCACGAAAGACACAAGGGAGACAGCTATGTCACCGGAAGAACGCCAATTGCTGGCCGGCCTCTTCGACAGGATCCGCACCGCCGCTGCGACACCGCGCGACCGCGAAGCGGAGGCCTTCATCGATCAGGGCGTGCGCGAGCAGCCCTATACGACCTATTATCTGGCGCAGGCCGTCATCGTTCAGGAAAAGGGTCTTGAAGCGGCCGCCAACCACATCAAGGAACTGGAAGAGCGCATTCGCCAGCTCGAGGCCGGCGAAAGCCAACATCACCAGGCCGAACAGGGCGGCGGTTTTTTGAGCTCGATCTTCGGCACCGGCCAGGCGCAGCAGCCGGCACCGACCTCGGATCCCTGGGGCAATGCGCCGCGCCAGACCATCCATCAAGATCGCGGTTACGACGAACCCGTCCGCCCGATGCGACAGCAGCCGAGCGGCCCGTGGGACCCGCAACCCGGCGCACCGTCTGCTGGCGGCAGCTTCCTTCGCGGAGCGCTCGGCACCGCCGCCGGCGTGGCGGGCGGCATGCTGCTTGCCAATTCGTTGAGCGGCATCTTCGGCAATCATATGTCGTCGCTCGGCTGGGGCTCGCCTTTTTCCGGCAGCAACCCTTCTGGCAATGCCGACGCCCCCGCCGAGGAGACCGTCATCAACAACTACGATGGCGATCAGAACCCCCAGGTTGCCGATGACAACAACAATAATGACATCCGGCAGGCCGACTACAGCAGCGACGACAACAATGATGACGACGTCGCTAGCGATCAGTCCGGCGACGACAGTTTCGATGTCTGATCGATCGGCCTAAGCCTCAGCCGCGGCCGCGATAGGTCGCGACACCTTGGTCGGGCAGCCACACGCCTTCCGGCGGCTTGCCTGTCTGCCAGAAGACGTCGATCGGAATACCGCCGCGCGGATACCAATAGGCGCCGATCCGTAGCCACTTCGGATCGAGCAGTTCGACGATCCGCTTGGCGATATAGATCGAGCAATCCTCATGGAAGGCGCCGTGGTTGCGGAAGGAATGCAGGAAGAGCTTCAGCGACTTCGACTCCACCAGCCATTCGTTCGGAATGTAATCGATAACGATATGGGCGAAATCCGGCTGGCCGGTCATCGGGCAGAGCGAGGTGAATTCCGGCGCGGTGAAGCGCACCACGTAGTCGGTGCCCGCATGGTTCGACGGCACCCTCTCCAGCACCGCCTCTTCCGGCGACTTGGCTGTTTCGGTCTCTTTCCCCAGCATCGACAGGCTGGAAACATCGGTTTTCGGCATTAGACGTCCTTTACGACTTTGACGCGGATCCCATGGGCCCTTTCGCCCTCGGGCTCGACGTGAATGGCAATGCTGGCGCCCGGATGCACCGCGCGGATGGCATCTTCAAGGCAGTCGCAGATATCGTGCGCCTGCCTTACCGGCATTGCGGCCGGAACCACGAGATGAAAATCGACGAAGGTGACGGACCCCGCCCGGCGGGTCTTCAGGTCGTGAACGCCGATCGAGCCCGCCGCATGCGTGGCGATCGCCTGCTTGATCGCCTCCTCTTCCTCCGGTTCCACCGCCTGGTCCATCAGCCCACCGATCGAATGCGAGATCACCTTCCAGCCCTGATAGAGGATGTTGACGGCAACCAGGATCGCAAGCACCGGGTCGAAGATCGGATAGCCGGTCGCGATCGCCAGAAACAGGCCGATCAGCACGCCGACGGACGTCACGACGTCCGACATGATATGCTGGCCGTCGGCGGCGAGCGCCGCCGAGCGGTGTTTCCGGCCAGTCCGGATCAGCAGCTGCGCCCAGACGGCGTTGATCACGCCCGCCGCGAAATTGATCGCGAGGCCGAGCGCAGGCGCGTCAAGCATGCGCGGCGCCGCCAGATGGCCGATCGCCTCCTTGACGATCAAAAGCGCGGCGACCACGATGAGCGCGCCTTCGGTCACCGCCGAGAGATACTCGGCCTTTTGGTGCCCGAACGGATGGTCGTGATCGGCCGGCTTCTGGGCGTAGCGAATGACGAAATAGGCAATGAAGGCGGCAACGACATTGACGGTCGACTCAAGACCGTCCGAAAGCAGCGCGACCGAGCCGGTGACCCACCACGCTGCCATCTTCAGTCCCATGACACCGAGCGATAGCGGAATGCCCCAAAGCGCCAGCCGCTGAACCGCGAGATTGCCTTGTCCGTCCATATCGATCACCCTGCCAGCCTCAATGCGGATGCGAATGAATTGCAGCATTGGCCCATTCAAACGCAAAACCGCCCGCGCGAAAATCGCGCAGGCGGCCAATGCGGGTGATATGGGGGATTATCGGTATTTTGTCAAATTGGGACGCCCGCGGTATCGATTGACGAAAATTGCATAACACGTTATATAACTGCTGATTGATTGCGGAGGTTTCCTGTGGTTGACGACGTCGTGCGAACCCTCGGTTTTCTGTGCATGGGCAGCCGTTTCCGCCGCATCGGGGAGCGTCTGCAGGCCGATACCCAGCAGATCATCGAAGAATACGGCATCGCCATACAGGCTGCCCAGTATCCCTTTCTCGCAGCACTCGATCGCGCCGGCCCTTTGACGATCGGCGAGCTTGCGCAGGCGGTCGGCATCACGCAGCCGGGTGCCACCCGGACAGTAAGCCAGTTGCTGGAATTGGGCTTGGTCGACATGCAGGCAGCACCCGACGACCAGCGGCGGCGATTGATCTCGCTTTCCCGGAAGGGACAGGAACTCGTCGACTACTCGAAACAATCGGTGTGGCCGCGGATTTCGGCGGCAGTCGCCGATCTTTGCGGCGATCTGAACGGACCGATCCTCGCGCAGCTCGCCGCCATCGAGGACGGTCTTACCGAAGCTGCCCTCGCCCGCCGCGCCGCGAAGGAGGAAACGACATGAGACATATTCTCGACCGTCCGATCTGGAGCGCGCTCGACACCGCGCATGCGAGCCTCGCCGAAGGCAACGAGAGAGCCCGGCGATACCCGCCGTCCATCGTTCCTTTCGCAGCCTCGGCGGATGAGACGCCGGAAAGTCTCGAGGCATTGGAAAACCTCCCGGAAGCCGACGAAACGATGCTGCTTGTCGAAGCCGGCCCGATCGCCATTCCACGAGGGTTGGCTGCTGTTTCCGAGGCTTTAGCCGTCCAGATGATCGCCGAACGGCAGCATGAGAGGATCACGGATTCACGTATACAGCCACTGAGCGAGGCCGACGCCGAGGAGATGCTGGCGCTTGCGACCTTGACCAAGCCCGGTCCATTCACGCGGCGGGCGCAGAGCCTCGGCACCTTCTGGGGGATCAAGGCTGAAGGCAGGCTCATCGCCATGGCCGGCCAGCGGCTGCGGCAGACCGGCTTTGCGGAACTCAGCGGGCTTTGCACGCATCCGCAATTCCAGCGGCGCGGGCTTGGAACGTTGCTCTTTCGTTTTGTCGCCGGCGAGATCGCCGCGCGGGGCGAAACGGCGTATCTGCATGCCTATGCAAACAATACGCCGGCAATCGGACTCTATAGGTCGCTCGGCTTCAGGCTGCGGTCCGACATGAACCTGCGCGTCGTCAAACGCCGAGCATAAACGGCCGATCCATGGCAGCGAACCGGCCGAAGTGCGGGCGTTCGCTCAAGCCGCCTTCGTCTTCGCCCTGCGCGCCAGATGCGCCACCACGTTCTCGATCATCCGCATGCCGGCGTCGCCGCCGAGCGTCATGATTGATTCCGGGTGGAACTGGACGGCGGCGATCGGTTCCTTCGCATGCTCGATGCCCATGATCGTGCCGTCCTCGCTTTCCGCCGTGATGATGAAATCGCGCGGTAGGGTCGAGGGATCGGCGAAGATCGAGTGATAGCGGCCGACCGTCACCTCTCTGGCGAGGCCCGAGAAGACGATGCCCGGCTCCAGCACCCGGATGCGCGACGGCTTGCCGTGCATCGGCAGCGCCAGATGGCGCAACTCGCCGCCATAGGCTTCGGCGAGCGCCTGTAGGCCGAGGCAGACGCCGAAGATCGGCAGGTTACGGGCGCGCGCCCTCTTGATCGTCGCCTTGCAATCGAAATCCTTCGGATTGCCAGGTCCCGGCGACAAGACGACGAGGTCCGGGTTCAGCCGGTCGAAAATCTCCTCCGACACCGGCGTGCGCACGGTCGAAACCGTCGCTCCGGTCTGGCGGAAGTAATTGGCCAGGGTGTGGACGAAGCTGTCTTCATGGTCGATCAAGAGGATGTTGACGCCCTTGCCGACGGCGGCAACGTCGCGCTGGATCTTGCCGGCGTTGCCGGTCTTGGCATCGCGGATGGCAGAAAGCATAGCGGAGGCCTTCAGTTCGGTTTCGGCTTCTTCTTCGTGCGGGTCGGAATCGTTGAGAAGGGTCGCCCCTGCCCTGACTTCGGCGATGCCGTCCTTGATGCGCACGGTGCGCAGCGTCAGCCCGGTGTTCATGTCACCGTTGAAGCCGACCATGCCGATCGCCCCACCATACCACGCGCGCGGGCTCTTCTCATGGCTTTCGATGAAGCGCATCGCCCAGAGCTTCGGCGCACCGGTGACGGTGACGGCCCAGGCATGCGACAGGAAGCCGTCGAAGGCATCCATGTCATCACGCAAACGCCCCTCGATATGGTCCACGGTGTGGATGAGGCGCGAATACATCTCGATCTGCCGGCGGCCGATGACCTTGACCGAACCCGGCTCGCAGACGCGGCTCTTGTCGTTGCGGTCGACGTCCGAGCACATCGTCAGCTCGGATTCGTCCTTCTTGGAGTTGAGCAGCTTCAGTATCTGTTCGCTGTCGGCGATCGGGTCGTCGCCCCGCTTGATCGTGCCGGAGATCGGGCAGGTCTCGATGCGGCGGCCCGAAACGCGCACGAACATTTCCGGCGAGGCGCCGACCAGATATTCCTGGTTTCCGAGGTTGATGAAGAAGGAATAGGGCGACGGATTGATCGCCTTCAACCGCTTGGAAATATCCGAAGGCTTGCTGTCGCAGCGCTCCATGAATTTCTGCCCCGGCACGACCTCGAAGAGATCGCCCTTGCGGAAGCTTTCCTTCGCCTTGACGACGAGTTCGGCATATTCGCCCGGCCGATGATCGCTCTTCGGCGGAATGGCGTCCGTCTGCTTGAAGGGCTCGGGCGCGATCTCGCCCTTCTTGCCCTCCGTAGTCAGGCCGTCTTTGGCGAAATCATAGCGGTCGATCCAGGCCTTGGCGGAATAATTGTCGACGACAAGGATTTCGTCCGGCAGGTAGAGCACCATGTCGCGCTGATCGGAAGGGCGCGTGAGCTTCAGGTTGATCGCATCGAACTGGAAGGCGAGATCGTAGCCGAAGGCGCCATAAAGGCCGAGGCTGGCGTCAGCCTGCGAATAAAAGAGGTCGGTGACCGAGCGCAGAACGGTGAAGACCGTCGGCATCTTCGAGCGTTCTTCTTCGGTGAAAACGCGATCGGGCATCTTCACCTTGAGATCGAGGCGGCGCGCGGTGGCAGCACCAAGCTCCAGCTCGGCAACGGTCTTGAGCCGCTCCGTCACGAAGCCGAGCAGCACTTCGCCGCGCTCGTTATAGGCTTCGATCCAGAGGTCGCGCCCGAAAGAGGAGATGCCGAGCGGCGGATCGACGACGGCCGTGTCCCAGCGTGTGTAACGACCCGGATATTCGTAGTTGGAGGAAAAGACCGCGCCGCGACGCTCATCGAGCTTGTCGACATAGGAGACCACCGCATCGGCATAGGGGATCGCCCTGCGCTGCCGGGTAACGGTAACGCCGCCCCTCGTCTCGTAGATTTCCGCACCATCGTCCCGAAGGATCGTTACCATTGTTCCACTCCGTTATCGGGGCCCGGACGACAGGCGGCCTTAAAAAACAAAAAAAGCCGCCTCGAAGTCTCGGGCGGCTCACTCGTCGTCTTTGAACACGATTGGTCGAGGCCGCCTCAGCGAGCCCACCACCAAACAGCAATGTTCAACGACGGCTTCATGGGAGGATTGTTAGCGTGAGATTGGGGCAAGCGCAAGAGCGGTTTTAAGCGGGTTCGCTTTCGCCGGCTGGCACCAGTTGAAGCGAACCCGCAAAGTCGAACTACCAGTCGAGCTGCTTGCTCAAAGTGATCTTGAACGTGCGCCCCTTGGCGTAATCGTTAGACGTATTTTCCCGATAGTATTGATCGAAGAGATTGTTGACGCTGGCCTGGACCTGCCATCCCTGCATCTCACCGCTCTGCGGCCTCCAGGAGGCGAAGATATCCACGGTCGTCCAATCAGGCGCCGGCACGACGAGATGGTTGGGCGTGGAACCGGAGGATGCAGCCGTTCCGCGGACGCTGTTCTGCGCCTCGAAGGCATGCGTTACGCGGGTGCCATATTCGATGTCGCGCTCGGGAAGCCGGCCGCCCAGAGTGAAGGCGATCTTGTGGGCCGGCACGGTCGGCAGCGGCTTGTTGTAGTTCACCCCATCGCTGCGGTCCTGGCCCTGCGTGCCGGTATAGGCAAGCTTGGCGAAGGCGTAGTCCGATTCGTACGCCCCTTCGACTTCGACGCCATAGATGCGGGCCTTGCCGACATTGTAGAAATAGGAGGACGCGCCCGTGCCCGTGGTAGCGATGAGATTCTCCAGGTCATTGTAAAAGGCGGTCGTCTTGAAACTGATGTTGTCGCCCGCCTGGAATATGTCATCCCGTGTTGCTGTAAAGCCGACTTCGTAGTTGTTGGACTTTTCCTTCTTGAGGTCCAGGCTTGTTCCTTTGCTCCAGGTGTAGAGCTCATCCAACGTCGGCAGACGTTCGGTGTGGGCAATCGATCCAAAAACGCCGAATTCGTCGGTGAGCTTGTAATGCGCGGCAAGCTTGGGCGAGAAAGCCTGATCGTTGACGTCGACGGCATTGCTGAAAGCCGCCGTGGAATCGCCGGGCTCTCTCCAGACGAAGTCGCCGCGAACGCCGCCGATGATGGTCAGCCGCTCGTCATAGATGAATTCGTTCTGCACGAAGAGTCCGACCTTGTTGTCGGTGCCCTCGGGATGTGTGGCGATCGCACCGGGCGTCGGGCTGGTCGCAAGCGGCGAATCCGCGGTGCGGTCCTGATGGCTCAGTTGGGTGCCGTAAGTCAGGTAGTTTACCCAGCTATCGCCGGAGAACTCGGACGTATTCTGGAGATTGGCCTGCCATGTCCGGTAGCCGTAATCGGCATCGATGATGTTCGAAAAACCGCCGAGCGTTCCATCGCTCTGGTCAACCGAAGTATCAGAGTATGAGAGACTGGCCTTGAGGTCGAGCCACGGATTGTCGCTGACGGGATTTTCGTAGCTCAGTACCGCGGTATCATCGATTACATGGCGGTCGACAGTACCGAATGCGGCCTGTGTGCCGGTCTGTGCATAGTCCTGGTCGTTAGCATCGCTGTCCCAATGCTGATAGGACAAGCGCACCGTTTGCTCGTCGCCATCGCCGAAATGGAAAGTCCCTTTGGCAAGACCTGACCACGACTGGAAGTCGGACATTGTCAATATAAACGCTCGGTTTATCTTGAATTCAATTATCAAGTTTTAAGGATGTCCGGGAACGTTGCGAAATTGCAACGAAATCCGCCCTCATGCGTTGCCCCTTTTCCATCGGCAGCCATGGACGGTTGAAGCTTGAAGAACATCGCAATTGCAGCGGCCACCGCAACCCTGATTATCCTCACTGGCGCAAGCCTCCCAGACAAAGGTCCCATCCCGCACAAAAAGCCGCAGATTGCCGGCGAAGCCACAGCACCGGCAGAAACGACGCCAACCCCCGAACGGAGGCCATCAACCGTTAACGATGCACAGAGCACGCCCGCCCCTCAAAACGAGACGCCTTCGGAGGCGGCAAAGCCGCAGGA
Source organism: Rhizobium sp. USDA 4016 (assembly GCF_056279705.1). Lineage (NCBI taxonomy): Bacteria > Pseudomonadati > Pseudomonadota > Alphaproteobacteria > Hyphomicrobiales > Rhizobiaceae > Rhizobium > Rhizobium sp. USDA 4016. Next base: position 1,136,933 of record NZ_JBWCCY010000004.1, on the reverse strand, counting down.
CAAGAAGCCGGAGAAGTTCGGCCCGCCGGCGCCCGGCACGTTGGAAGCTCAGAACCTGACCATCGAAGCGGAAAGCGATGCCGATCACGCGGAATGCGTGAGGCAATTGCAGGCGCTTGGCGCCGTCTTCAAGGATATCCCGCGCATCGATGACGGCCACGGCTGCGGCATCGACAAGCCGATCAGTCTTGTGGAGGTGCTTCCCGGCATCAAGGTGAAGCCGGAAGCGACATTGCGCTGTCCGGCGGCTCTGGCGCTTGCCCGCTGGATGAAGGAGAGCGTCGTTCCAGCCGCCACCGCCGCTGCGAAGGAACAGGGCCGGATCACGGCGGTCAATCAGGCGTCGTCTTACCTCTGTCGCCTGCGCAACGGCGCTGCGAGAGGAAAGATTTCCGAACATGCCCGCGGCAACGCCATCGATATTGCAAGCTTCGGTTTCGAAAAGGGCGATGACATTGCGGTCAAGCCGCGCCGGGAAGATCCCACCCTCACCGGCGCCTTCCAGCGCACAGTCAGCGCCTCCGGCTGCCTCTATTTTTCCACCGTGCTCGACCCCGAAAGCGATAGCGCGCATGAGACGCATTTCCACATGGACGTGCTGCAGCGCAAGGGAGGATTTCGTTATTGCCAATAGCGAGCGTCGCGAGTGCTCCAATATCTAGAGCTGGTTGCCGAGCCGATCGCCGCTTCAGTTGTCCGCACGTCGCGTGCACACATACGGCTTCTTGACGCAGGCAATCTTTGGCGTGGAGCATTCGGCCTTGCCGTCGACCATGGCGCAGATCGAGCACTGGTCGCTGAACTCCAAGCAGCCAGGGGTGTTCTTGATGAAATCCGCCATGCTCTGCTCCTCGGCAGGCGGCGGATCGGCGGCCATTGGACCATTCGCTGCAGACAGCGAAAGGACCGCCACTGCGGTGAAAATAAAGCTTCGCAGCAAATTCAAAACAACCCCTCGATATAACCCTGCTCATTCAGGAATATCCGCTCGGCGGATGGCGATTTCGGTAACCCCGGCATTGTCATGATTTCGCCTGTGATGACGACGACGAACCCGGCGCCTGCCGAAAGCCGAACTTCGCGCACCGGCACGATATGGCCCTCGGGCGCGCCGCGAAGGTTCGGATCTGTCGAAAAGGAATACTGCGTCTTCGCCATGCAGACAGGCAGGTTGCCGTAGCCTTGCTCCTCCCAGACGATGAGCTGATCGCGAACCGCCTTGTCCGCCGTCACCTCGCCGGCGTGATAGATCTTCGAAGCAACGATTTCGATCTTTTCGAACAGCGGCACGCTGTCGGCATAAAGCGGCTCGAATCTCGCCTGGCCGGATTCCGCCAGTTCTACTACCTTGTAGGCGAGATCCTCGATACCAGCCGAGCCTTCCGCCCAGTGGCGGCAGAGGATCGCTTCGGCGCCGTGGCGAGCAACGTATTCCTGGACGGCCGCGATTTCCTTATCCGTGTCCGAAACGAAATGGTTGATCGCGACCACCACCGGAACGCCGAATTTCCGCACATTCGCAAGATGCCGCCCGAGGTTCGAACAACCCTTGACGAGTGCTATGACGTTTTCTGCCGCCAGATCCTCCTTCTTCACGCCACCGTTCATCTTCAGCGCGCGCACCGTGGCAACGATCACCGCCGCATCGGGCTTCAGCCCCGCCTTGCGGCACTTGATGTCGAAGAATTTCTCTGCGCCAAGATCGGCCCCGAACCCCGCCTCGGTCACGACATAATCGCCGAGCTTCAGCGCCGTCTTCGTCGCAATCACCGAGTTGCAGCCATGGGCGATATTCGCGAACGGTCCGCCATGGACGAAAGCCGGATTGTTCTCCAGCGTCTGGACAAGGTTCGGCTGCATCGCGTCTTTCAGGAGCACCGCCATTGCACCGTCCGCCTTCAGATCGCGGGCATAGACTGGCGTCTTGTCGCGGCGATAGCCGATGATGATGTTGCCGAGGCGGGCTTCCAGATCCTTGAGGTCTGTCGCCAGGCAGAGGATCGCCATGACTTCTGAAGCGACGGTGATGTCGAAGCCGTTCTGCCGCGGAAAGCCGTTGGCAACGCCGCCAAGCGAAGACACCATTTCGCGCAGCGCCCGATCGTTCATGTCCATCACGCGGCGCCAGGTCACGCGGCGCAGGTCGATGTCCAGCCCGTTGCCCCAGTAGATATGGTTGTCGATCATCGCGGCGAGCAGGTTGTGCGCGGCGGTGACCGCATGGAAATCGCCGGTGAAATGCAGGTTGATGTCTTCCATTGGGATGACCTGCGCATAGCCGCCGCCGGCAGCACCACCCTTGACGCCAAAGCATGGCCCGAGTGACGCTTCGCGGATGCATACGACGGCTTTCTTGCCGATCCGGTTGAGGCCGTCGCCGAGACCGACGGTGGTCGTCGTCTTGCCTTCGCCCGCCGGTGTCGGGTTGATGGCGGTGACCAGAATCAGCCTGCCATCCTTCTTCCCTGCCTGCGCGGCGATGAACTCCGCGCGGACCTTCGCTTTGTCGTGACCATAAGGCGCGAGATGTTCTGCCGGGATGCCGAGCGTCGCGCCGATCTCGAAAATGGGCTTCTTCGTTGCCGCACGCGCAATTTCGATGTCGGATTTGATGGCCACGCTGGTCTCCCCGGGAGCTTATGCTTCTGCCCCCGGAAACATGCCGCGATCCCCGCGCCGGAAACAAGACCCCGGACGCCGCTTTTTCATTGCCTCCACCACAATCGTACGTCACTCATGGACCCAACTTTCGAGAGCGTTATTCTTTGAAATTTGCGTTAAAGTGCAGACGCTTTCTCCCAAGGAAAACGGGAAAGAATCGTGAATCTCGTCATCTTGCTGCGACGGCACCTGGAACACACCGGACGCCACGGAAATCGGCGTGCCGAGCCCGACCAATGTCGTTAAGCTCCGGTCGGCTCGCTTGGCATTCCCGATGACATGGTGTTTTTCAACCTTGCGTTGCCTCCTACTGTCGCCGCGTTGACAGAGAGCACCTGTTCGAGCGCGAAGTTGCAGATAGTCGGGGCCGCCCCTTGACGCGCGACGTCTTCGATGCCTTCTCGGACGCCGTGAAACGTTCAGACGACGTCATGGAGTGCCACAGGGTCAAAGGCGGCTTCGTTTACGTCAAGGCACGCGCCGCTGGGCATGGAGACCCACCGGCAATTTCTTTCCGAAGTGATTCTGCCGCTGCCGGCGTGCGGAAACCCGCACTGATGCAGTAATAGAAGAAGTAAAGTCGGCCGGACTGCTACCTGTATAATATTAAACACAACCAGAGAGCGTGGCAGTGTGGTTAATTTTTAACAGTATGATTTAATCAGCGTATCCCAAGTCAATTAGGGCTAGCGTGACCGGCAATTAGCGTATTTGATAGCTTAAACATGAAGGCAAGGCGGGGCGCATTATGTCTTACATGACTACCTCCGAAAGGCAGTCACTTTTATCGGCAGAATTGGCATCGGCGCGAACGCGCGCTCTTTTTGTCCAGGCCTTGCACAGGATTGCAGATGCTTTTGGATTTGCCCATTATACGCTGATGAATAAGCCGTCCGCGGAAGACCTTTTTCTCAAACCGCTAGTAATCGAAACCTCGCTGACGGGCACGTATCTCAGAGAATTCGACCGCGCTCATACATTGCGCGCTTTTCCTTTTTCGACAGTGCTCGGAGAGTCCGTCGCCCCGCAAAAATGGAATCTCTCTGACCCCCCAACCTCTGAGATGTTTCGTTGCGAACTTCGCAGCCTGATGCTCCGGCACAAAATGCCGGTCAGCGTCGTTTTGCCGGTCAATGGGGCAGACGGCAAACGGCTGGTTTTCTGGTTCGCAGGCGACCGCGCACCGCTCAGCCAGAGCGAGATGAACGAACTCACGGCGATCGTGCTTCACGCCTTCGACGCCTACAGTGCGGTCAAGCGCAACGAAGACAGCACCTATCACGCGCTTTCCGCCCGCGAGCTCGAAGTCGTTCGCTGGACCGCCCAGGGCAAGACCTCCGTGGAAATCGGCCAGATCCTCGCCCTCTCCGATCATACCGTGAACGCCTACATGACGAACGCCATCAAAAAACTTGATTGCGTGAACCGCACACAGTTGGTTGCAAAGGCTATCCGATTAAAGCTCATCACCTGAACGCGCCTCTTCGATTCGATCAGCCGGGACTCCACAAGAAAGAGCCCGTCGGGCGACCATATCAGCATCAGCGATGCTGAAAGCGTTCGACTTGTTTGCCCCCCCGCCCTTCGGTTACTGGCGCATGGACATCGAGACAGCGCATTTCTTTGGCACCGAAGACGTCCATACCATCTTCGACCTGCCATCCACGCCCGGTGCCGAAAATCTTGTCGACTTGCTTTCACGGCTCCATGAAGAGGACCGCATCCTGATCGCGCAGACCTTCAAGCACGAGAGTCTGCACAAGGTTGGATTTCACCATGCTACAGGGTCGATAACCGGCACGGCGGCTACAAGATGGCGAGATTGATCAGGCGTTTGTGCGGCCACGAGATCGTCGGCCTCACCTACGAATTCGTCGAACCGCTTCGCATTGCGGAGATCGAAGACAATTCGCCTCGGTCCTGACGATCAGCGGTCGAGGACGGAACGCATCTCCACGAGGTTAGACCGGACCCGTAGGATGTAGAAGCCCATTGTCGCCAGATGGCTCGGCATGATCCAGCCGTCCTCGCGGCCATTAGAAATGATCGCCGGCTGGATGCGCAGGGCCGCTTGAAACTGCTTTGTCGTGCCGCTCCAGATGGCGCCAAGATTGCGCTCGGCCACCACCTGCGAAAAGTCCGACTGTGCTGCCGAAAGGATGGCGTAATAGGCATAGAGCTGCCCGTAGGCGAACCAGAAACGGTCATCAGCACGCGTGTCGAACCAGCCGCGATTGTGATTTTCCGAGCGCTCCGCCAGCATGTCGGACGTGCCGCCGAGATCGTTGGCAATGCGGTCGATGAACTGGATGAGGTTGTCCGCACGGCCGTCAAAAACAGCGTTGCAGCTGGCAAGGTCGGTATTGAACTTGCGCAGGCTGCCGATGGCCGAACGATAGTAGCTCGGCGTCGGCGTCTTCGGCCCGAACGGATTGAGCCCGAAATACCAGCTGTATTCGTCGAATTGCAGATTGCCGCGGGCGTTCTGAAGATCGTTGTTGATGCCGGAGGTGCCGCGCACGCGCCCGAGCGTATCGACAAGCTCGGCCGATGTCCGCCTCGCCGCCTGATTGACTCCGCGCTGGAAGGACGCCTTGTTGTCGAGGAACGGCGTATGATCCCAGTCGATGCCGAAAAGCCCGAGCCGGTAGAGCAGCATGGACGATATCCATGCGTTCTGGTTGACGTTGAAGTCGGTCAGATCGGCAGCGACATCGACGATCGCAGAACGCTGGCAGGTCTTGGCCGCAGGTGCTGCACCGCCGGCAACCGGCAGTTCCTGGCCGGCCGGAACCTTGCGCTCCGAAAGACGGTACTGGTCGACGAAGGACGGATTAAAATTCGACCAGACCTGCGTCTGCCAGAAGAAATACGCGTAAAGGATGGCAAGCAGCGCCGCGAGCGCAATGATGGGAATTCGGATCATCCACGTCCGGCGCTGGTACCAGCCATGAGCGGCAAGGAAGGGCCAGAACGCCCAGGCGGCAAGGAGGCTGAACCAGCGGGCGATCGTGCGGCCGATCAGCCTGAAGAAACCGGCGATCCGGTCGAGCATGCCCTTCTCCTAGCAGAACGTCAGAAATTTCTGCTTTCACATATGTGTTTGCTCGATCGAGCACAACATGAAGGAGAGATTTTTAACGGATCGCGCGGGCCAGAAAGGACAGGGATCGCGATTATTGCCTTTAAGACGTCATTAAGAGCGCAGGAAGCGCAGTCTGAACCTCGAAGGCTTTTGCGTCAGGTCGATGATCGGGGCATCGGCCGCGTCGTGGCTTTCGGCAAAAGCCGCGAACTTCCGGGCGAAGGCCGCATCTGCTGCCGCCTTGCGCAGTCCGATTTCCTGCGGAACCAGCATGCCTTTTTCGAAGAGCGAGATCGGCCCGGCGATATGCGGAAACAGCTCCTGCGTTATCTTCCGTTTCGAACCCGGAGCGTCGGCATCCACCTGCGCCTGATAGATGATCAGTCGCTCTTCCGTATCGATCGAAAGCTTGCGGGCCAAGGCGTTGCAAAGACCGATCTGGCTGTTCAACCCGTCGACAAACGCCTGGAACATTGTAATGAAGCGTTCGCGGCGCTGGCTTTCGTGGCGCATCGTCTGCTCTTCTTCGGCGATCTTGTCGGCCTGCGCCTTGAGCGCGCGCCGCTCCTCCTCCATTCGCTCCCATTCGGTCTTGCCGCCGTAAAGGCCGATACGCCCCTGCGTCGTCAGTGCTTTTGCGTTCAGCTCCTTCATGCGCAGCCGCGCAATATCGATGGCATCGACAAGGAGCCGGCGCTGCCCGACAATCGTGACAACGCCGCGCTCAGCCGCCTTGTGGCAGGCAAGCGCGAATTCGCGGTGGCTGCCGACCAATCCCGCAATAATGTTCGATTTCGACAGCAGGTCGAGCAGCCGCTCGATCACGGGGGCCGCGCGCACGCGCTGACTGTGGAGGTGCCACATGCGCTGCCTCGAAAACCAGCCGGTCAGCTTCTCGCGCGCGGTCAGGCCGCGGAAACTGTCCAGATCCGCCGAAACCTCCGCCGTCATGCGGTCGAGGCCGGCCACCATTTCGCCAAGCAGCCCATCGAACTCCAGGCGCGCTGTGGCAAAAGCCTGGAACCGATCGCGCTGCGCCAAAAACGCCTCGTCGTCAGATTGCGCTCCATTGCGCGCAAAGTCCTCGATGAAGGCAGCGCACGCGGCTGCGTCGGCGCGCAGGGTTGAGACAAGCGCATCGGCTGCTTCAAATAGACTGTCGAACGAGGGAGCTTTGCGCACCGGCTTCTCCAGAGAATCTCCGAGCCTAGCCTAGCCGCTCGAAGGCCGAAGCTCAAACCGCCTCGGCGCGCCATTCGCCGTTCATTGCATCGTCCCAATGCCTGCGGCAGAGCGATACATATTTCTCGTTGCCGCCGACTTCGATCTGCGCGCCCTCGCGCGCAACCTCGCCGTCAGCACCGAGCCGCACGACCATTGTCGCCTTGCGGCCGCAATGGCAGATGGTGCGCACCTCGCGCATCTCGTCTGCAATCGCCAGCAGTTCCTCGGAAGCCGGAAACAGCTTGCCCTGGAAGTCGGTGCGAAGCCCGTAGACCATGACCGGTATGTTCAGCCGATCTACCACGCGGGCGAGTTGCCAGACATGCTCGCGCGTCATGAAATTCGCTTCGTCGACGAAGATGCACGCGATCGGGCCGCCCTCGCCGCTCAATTCCTTAATGAGCCCGAAAAGATCGGTATGCCCCTCGAAAGCGATCGCGCTCGCTTCCAGCCCGATGCGCGAACCGATGATACCCTTGCCGGTGCGCTCGTCGAAGGCCGCGATCAAAAGCACGGTGCGCATGCCGCGTTCCTGGTAATTATAGGACGCCTGCAGCAGCATGGTCGATTTGCCGGCGTTCATGGTAGAGTAGTTGAAATAGAGTTTTGCCATCGTTTTCTCCGCATTTTGCTTCTTGAAAGCTCGAATCGGCAAAGAAAAGACCGCAGAATCGATAATCACAGGAAATCCGGAGGCAAAAATCGTAAAATGCCCGGGAAACCGGCCGTGTCATGAAAAATGCGACACGTCGCATTCGGGGTAGCCAATGCGGCGCAAACACACTGAGGTCGCTTGTAAATGTCCGCTATTGATGCTTGGCTTGGGAACCAAAGACTGGGAGTCTAAAATGAAAACAACAAGCGCATTCAAACTGACCACCGCCACTGCAGTTGCCGCACTTTCCATCGCAACCGCATCATTTGCCGCAGAAACCCGAAAGTTGCTCGACCGTCCGTTTCTCGGACGTAGGCTGGACGGACATTACCGCAACCACCGCCGCCGCCGCGGTCGTTCTGGAGAGCCTCGGCTACGAGCCGGACGTCAAGGTCCTCTCCGTACCGGTCACCTATCAGTCGCTGAAGAACAAGGACATCGATGTGTTCCTCGGCAACTGGATGCCGGCACAACAGAAGGACGTCCAACCTTATCTCGACGACAAGTCGGTTGAATCCATCGGAGCCAATCTCGAAGGTGCCAAGTACACGCTTGCCACCAACGCCAAGGGCGCCGAACTGGGCATCAAGGACTTCAGCGACATCGGCAAGCACAAGGACGCCCTTGACGGCAAGATCTACGGGATCGAACCGGGCAACGACGGCAACCGCCTTGTCATGACCCTGATCGAGAAGAACGAGATGGGAATGGGCGGACTTGAAGTCGTCGAGTCCTCCGAACAGGGTATGCTGGCGCAGGTTGCCCGCGCCGAAAAGGACGGTAAGCCGGTCGTATTCCTCGGTTGGGCACCTCATCCGATGAACGAGAACTTCAAGATGACCTACCTGACGGGTGGCGACACCACCTTCGGCCCCAACTTCGGCGGCGCGACGGTCTACACCAACACCCGCGCAGGCTTCGTCACCGAATGCCCGAACGTCGGCAAGTTCGTGTCCAACTTGAAGTTTAGCTTGGAGATGGAAAACCAGATCATGGGCAAGATCCTCAATGATGGTGAGGATCCGCAGGTCGCGGCAACCGAATGGCTGAAGGCGAATCCGACGGCAGTCGAGCCATGGCTCGCCGGCGTCACGACCAAGGACGGCAAGGACGCCGCCGCGGCCGTCAAGTCCGGCCTCGGCCTCTGAATCTGATGAACGGGGCGGCCCACGCGCCGCCCCTTTTTGTTTCATCCTGATCTCTGCTCTTTCGGATAGGCGCGCTCCTTGAACTGGATCACCGATTACAAAATCCCTATTGGCCCCGTCGCCAAATCCACCGTCGACTGGCTGACGTCGAGCGGCGAATGGTTTTTCGACAGGCTAGCCTTCGCTCTCTCGCACGTGATCGGCGCATTGCTCTTCATCCTGCAAGCGCCACATCCGCTGATCGTTCTCCTCGCCATCACGGCGATTGCCTATTGGCTCCGTCGCTCGATCGGCGTTGCGGTCTTCACCTTGCTCGGTTTGCTGCTGATCATGAACCAGGGCTACTGGAAGGAGACGACGGAAACGCTGGCGCTCGTTCTCGCCTCCACATTCGTCAGCATGGCGATTGGCATTCCGCTCGGCATTGCCGGGGCAAGACGCGCCTGGGTCTTCTCCATCATGCGTCCCGTGCTCGACCTGATGCAGACGATCCCGACATTCGTCTACCTGATCCCCGCACTCATACTCTTCGGCCTCGGCATGGTGCCAGGCCTGATCGCAACCGTGATCTTTGCCATCCCTGCACCAATCCGTCTGACCCGCCTCGGCATCATCTCGACACCGCCCTCCCTCGTCGAGGCAGCCGAATCGTTTGGCGCAACCCCGACGCAGGTGCTGCGCAAGGTCGAACTGCCCTTCGCGATGCCGCAGATCATGGCCGGCCTCACGCAGACGATCATGCTGTCGCTATCGATGGTGGTCATCGCTGCGCTCGTCGGCGCCGATGGCCTTGGAAAGCCCGTCGTTCGCGCACTGAACACGGTGAATGTCTCCATGGGCTTCCAGGCCGGTCTCTGTATCGTCATCTTGGCGATCATTCTCGACCGCATGTTCCGCACGGCAGGCGAAGGAGACGGCGCATGACCTCGGTCCGCTTCGACAATGTCAGCATCATCTTCGGCGACAAGCCGCAAACGGCCCTCTCTCTCGTCGATCAGGGAAAGACCCGCGACGAGATCGGCGCCGCAACCGGTCTCGTTCTCGGCGTCGCCGATGCCTCGCTCACGATCGAGGAAGGCGAAATCCTCGTGCTTATGGGCCTTTCCGGCTCAGGCAAATCGACGCTGCTGCGCGCCGTCAACGGCCTCGCTCCCGTCGTGCGCGGCAAGGTTTCAGTTTCCTCGGCAACTGGCCCGGTAGATCCCTATGCATGCAGCCCGAAGGCGCTGCGCGATCTGCGGATGCACACCGTCTCCATGGTGTTTCAGCAGTTCGCATTGCTGCCCTGGCGGACGGTTGCGGAGAATGTCGGCTTCGGCCTCGAACTTGCCGGCATGCCGGACGCCGAGCGCAAGAAACGGGTCGAGGAGCAGCTTGAACTCGTCAACCTGACGAAGTGGGCGGACCGCAAGGTCAACGAGCTCTCCGGCGGGATGCAGCAGCGTGTCGGCCTCGCCCGCGCCTTTGCGACCGGCGCACCGATCCTGCTCATGGACGAGCCGTTCTCCGCGCTCGACCCGCTGATCCGCACCCGCCTGCAGGACGAGCTACTCGAATTCCAGCGGCGCTTGAAGAAGACGATCCTCTTCGTCAGCCACGATCTCGACGAGGCCTTCCGCATCGGCAACCGCATCGCCATCATGGAGGGCGGGCGCATCATCCAGTGCGGCACGCCGCAGGATATCGTCAAAAACCCTGCCGATCAGTATGTCGCCGATTTCGTCCAGCACATGAATCCGATCAGCATGCTGACGGCGCAGGATGTGATGCAACCGGGCCTTGGCCATGCGGCGGGGGCGAGCGTCAGCGCCACGGCGCGCGCCCAAACGCCGCTCGTCGATATTCTCGACGCGCTCGCCCGCCAGCCAGGCAGCATCGGGGTCGTCGAGAACGGCGCCATCATCGGCACGATTTCGGCTCAGGATGTCGTTACCGGCCTGACCCAGCACCGGCGCAAAGAACAGGCTTGATCCCGCGGTCTGCTTCCGTCAAGAAAGTGGACATGAAAGATCAGGCCTCCGTACTCAGGGAAACGGACGAAGAAGCGCGCAAGCTCGCGCGCGTTCTTTTGCGTTCCGCCCGCTATGGTGCTCTTGCCGTGCTCGACCCCGCGACCGGCTTTCCGTTTGCGAGCCGCGTTCTGCTCGGCACGGATATCGACGGCGTACCTGTCATCCTCGTTTCGGCGCTGTCGACGCATACTAAGGCGCTGGAGGCCGACCCGCGCGCGTCCCTCTTGACTGGCGAACCCGGCAGCGGCGATCCCCTTGCGCATCCGCGGCTCACCATCCGATGCATTGCCGAACCGGTCGAGCACGGAAACGCTGTTCACCAGCGCATCCGCACCCGTTTCCTCGACCGGCATGCGAAGGCGAAGCTCTATATCGACTTCCCGGACTTCCGCTTCTTCCGTCTCGTTCCGCAGTCGGCAAGCCTCAATGGCGGCTTCGGCCGCGCCTATCTTCTGGAAGGTACCGACCTCATGATTCTCTCGCCCGCGAACGAGGCCGTTGCCGCGCAGGCAGCGCAGACAGTGCGAGATTTAGTAGAGGAGCATGCCGACCTGTCCGAAGCGCTTGCGAAGCTTTTTAAGGCGCCGGGGGATGCGGGATGGCGCATATGTGGAGTGGATTGCGCAGGGTTCGACGCTATTTCCGGTGATTTGCTCAACCGTTGCGAATTTGAGTCACCCATCGAGAATGCGACGGACATTAAGTCACACATATCTAAAATAGCATACTCGCTACGTGAAATTTAGGTATATACAATCTTCCGGACCAGTTGCTACGTTTTGAACGTCCGCCAACCCCGTCTAACGCCCTGTGCCTATACGGATACATAATTCGCTTAGGAAGATTGGAACTATGGAAACCACTAACCTTTCAGACCACTCTAACGTGGCGGCCGCCCTTTTATCAGCGATGGCGAACCCCAAGCGCCTCCTGATCCTCTGCAGTCTCGTCAAAGGCGAGGTTCCTGTCGGCGTCCTTGCGACCCAGGTTGGCCTGAGCCAGTCCGCGCTTTCGCAGCATCTGTCAAAGCTGCGGGCCCAGAAGCTGGTAAAGACCCGCCGTGACGCGCAGACCATTTATTACTCGAGCAATTCGGAACCGGTGATGAAGATCCTGGCAACGCTCGAGGACATTTATGCAGTCCAGGGCCGCAGCAGATCTGCAGCATAAACGCAGACATAATGTTTGCTAAAAAGCCGTGCCGCCAAAGGGATGTTTCCGGAATGGCATGGTGAGCAGTATTTCAGCACGATAATATAACTTTGGCCGGCAAATCTCTCGATTTGCCGGTTTTGTTATTTGCGGGAAAGCTGCGACATTCCATACGCCAATGGCCGGAACGCGCCATCGATGGTGGCGTCCATGGCTTGACGCCCCAAGAAGCGCTGATAATTTGACCGGACAGTAAAAATATGGGCGCAAAGCCCCGGGGACGGCCCCGCGACGGCCAGGAGAACAGCATGTCCAATCGCCTCAACGCACCGAACGATCTTCGCGCCTTCTGGATGCCCTTTACGGCAAACCGGCAATTCAAGAAGGAGCCGCGCATGTTCGTCGGCGCCAAGGACATGTATTACACGACCCATGACGGCCGTCAGGTGCTTGACGGCACCGCCGGTCTCTGGTGCGTGAATGCCGGCCACTGCCGGCCGAAGATCACCGAAGCGATCCGCGAGCAGGCCGGCGAGCTCGATTATGCCCCAGCCTTCCAGCTCGGCCATCCGAAGGCCTTCGAGCTTGCGAACCGCCTCGTCGATATCGCGCCGGAAGGCATGGACCACGTCCTCTACACCAATTCCGGATCGGAGTCGGTGGAGACGGCGCTCAAGGTGGCGCTCGCCTACCATCGGGTGAAGGGCAACGGCTCCCGCTTCCGCCTGATCGGCCGCGAACGCGGCTATCACGGCGTCAATTTCGGCGGCATCTCGGTCGGCGGCATCGTCTCCAACCGCAAGATGTTCGGCACGCTTCTGACCGGCGTCGACCACATGCCGCATACGCATCAGCCGGGCAGGAACACCTTCACCCGCGGCGAGCCGGAACATGGCGGCGACATCGCAACCGAGCTGGAGCGCATCGTCACGCTGCATGACGCCTCCACGATCGCCGCTGTCATCGTCGAGCCGGTCGCAGGTTCCACCGGCGTTCTCATTCCTCCGAAGGGCTACCTGCAGAAGCTCCGCGAAATCTGCACCAAGCACGGCATCCTTTTGATCTTCGACGAAGTCATCACCGGCTTCGGCCGCCTCGGCGCCCCCTTTGCCGCGCAGTACTATGATGTGAAGCCCGATATCATCACCACCGCCAAGGGCCTTACCAACGGCGTCATCCCGATGGGCGCCGTCTTCGTCACCTCCGAGATTCATGACGCCTTCATGAACGGCCCGGAGCACATGATCGAGTTCTTCCACGGCTACACCTATTCGGGCAACCCGATCGCCGCCGCCGCCGCGCTTGCCACCCTCGACACCTACAAGGAAGAAGGCCTGCTCACCCGCGCTGGCGAACTCTCGGATTACTGGGCCGACGCCCTTCACTCGCTGAAGGACTGCCCGAACGTCATCGACATTCGCAACACCGGTCTGATCGGCGCGATCGAACTCGACCCGATCGCCGGCGAACCGACCAAACGCGCCTTCACCGCCTTCCTGAGGGCCTATGAGAACGGCTTGCTGATCCGCACCACAGGCGACATCATCGCCCTTTCCCCGCCGCTCATCATCGAAAAGAGGCACATCGATGAGCTCTTCGGCAAGCTGCGCGGGATTTTGCAAAACAACATTTGAGACCCGCGCAAGCGTCTGTCCCCACCTTAACCTCTCCCCCGCAAGTGGGGAGAGGGTTCGCCGTCCTCCTTTGCGGCAAGCTGTGGCGGCGCACCGCTCTCGGTGATCGCCGAATATGTCAAATCCCAGCGGGAAGCGGCCCAAGGCCGCTCTCGCGTTCCTCCCCGGCCTGAACGCCGGGGTATCCCGCGAGGTTCACGATGAAAAGTCGTGTAACGGCAGATAGCCAGAGCGTTTGGAACCCGGACCGTTGCCAAAGCGCATAGGCCACCTAGCCGCCGTCCCGCCGAGTTAATACGGCGGTGTCGGCTATTGACGGTAGAGCTGCCGTCGTTGGTTTCAGGCATTCGCTCCATGGAACCACATCCATGAGAGGCGGAGATTTTCTCGAAGGCGGCGACCTCGATCGCGTTGCGGGTCGCCGCCCGCACACATTCCCGGCAGGAAAGACGAGTTCATTTCCAGCCGGAGGTTTCCATGCTCAAGTTCATGCTTTTTATCGCCTTGCTCGTCTCATTCACCGCCCAGTCGGCATTCGCCGCGGTCGGGTTCCGCGAGATGACCTTGCCGGACAAACAGGGCCGCCCCATGCATGTCAGCATCTGGTATCCCACGGATACCGACCGGGAGCCGGTGCTGCTCGGCGAAACGCCCGCCTTCAGGGGCCAGCCTGTCGTCAAGGATGCCGAAGCCGGGACCGGCCCTCACCCGCTGGTGCTTCTTTCACACGGCTATGGCGGCAGTTGGCGCAACCCCGCCTGGCTCGCGAGCGAACTTGTCCACAAAGGCTATGTCGTCGCAGCACCCGACCACCCCGGCACTACCGCCTTCGATATGCGGCCACCTGAAGCCGTATTTCTCTGGAAGCGCCCGCGCGATCTCAGCCGCGTTATCGACGCGTTGCTTTCCCGTCGGGAGCTGACCGGCGGCATTGCGAGCGACCGCATCGCTGCCATCGGTCATTCGCTCGGCGGATGGACGGTCATCGAACTTGCCGGCAGTCGCTTCGATGCCAAAGATGTAATGAAGAATTGCGTGACACAGTTCGGCTCTCTCTATTGCAAGATATTCAAGGCGTTGGGTGTCGGGCGGGACGCGGCCTCCAATTTAGCGATGGGTGCCGATCTCAGCGACCGACGGATCCGCGCGGTCGTCACGCTTGACCTCGGCCCAGGACGCGGCCTTACGCCGCAAAGCCTCGCGTCCGTCCGCGTGCCAGCGCTCGTGTTCGGAGCGGCCGAGGATGTCGACAAGGAGACCGCCGCCAAAGCGGATATCGCCGCCACCAACAAGGACTCTGCCTATTTGGCTCAGTATCTGCCTTCTGCCACGACCTCCTATGCTCTCGTCCCCGGCTCCCTGCATTTCAGTTTCATGCAGCCTTGCAAACCGGGAGCGGCAGCGCTGATTGAGGAGGAAGCTCCGGGCGAAAGCATCGTCTGCAAGGATGGTCAGGGCGCCGATCGAAACGCCATTCATCGACAAGTTGCCGATATGATCGTCGCCTTCCTGCAAAGAGCCCTTCCAACGAGATAGGTCGTGAAAACTTAAAAAAATCGCGATCGACGCCTGTTCCATTCCGGATTTGCGAAGACGGGCCTCGCTCTGTTATCTCCTTGCGTAATCGCAGCAAAATTCATAGAAAATTGATCTGTGCCTTCCGAAGCCAAAAGTGGCCGGAAGGCGCGTTGACCGCACCGTAGCCGTCGTCTTTTGGCGCATCCCTTTGGGGTGTTGAACGAACGGGTTTCGTTGTCGCGGCAGTCATCGCGGGCAGAAGCCCCACCCAAGGAGAACGAAAATGAGTCTGAAGACTTTGACTGGCGCGACCCTTGTCGCATCGCTGGCCTTTGCGCCATTTGCCTATGCCGACATCACCATCGGCCTGATCGCACCGCTGACCGGGCCCGTTGCCGCCTATGGCGACCAGGTAAAGAACGGCGCGCAGACCGCCGTTGACGAGATCAACAAGAAAGGCGGCATCCTCGGCCAAAAGGTAGTCCTGAAGACTGCCGACGACGCGGGCGAGCCGAAGCAGGGCGTTTCCGCAGCAAACCAGCTCGTTGGCGAAGGCATCCGCTTCGTCGTCGGTCCCGTCACCTCCGGCGTCGCCATCCCCGCCTCCGACGTGCTTGCCGAAAATGGCATCCTGATGGTGACCCCGACGGCGACAGCACCGGACCTCACCAAGCGCGGCCTCACCAACGTGCTGCGCACCTGCGGCCGCGACGACCAGCAGGCCGAAGTCGCCGGCAAATACGTGCTCAAGAACTTCAAGGACAAGCGCGTCGCCATCGTCAACGACAAGGGCGCTTATGGCAAGGGCCTTGCCGACGCCTTTAAGGCAACGCTCAATGCCGGCGGTGTCACCGAGGTCATCAATGATGCGATCACTCCCGGCGACAAGGATTTCAGCGCGCTCACCACCCGTCTCAAAGCCGAAAATGTCGACGTGATCTACTTCGGCGGCTACCACCCGGAAGGCGGCCTGCTTGCCCGTCAGCTCGCCGACCTTTCCGTCAAGGCAACGATCATCGGCGGTGACGGCCTCTCGAATAGCGAATTCTGGAATATCGGCACGGAAGCTGCTGCAGGCACCGTCTTCACCAACGCATCCGATGCGACGAAGAGCGCTGACTCCAAGGCAGCCTCCGACGCGCTTGCCGCCAAGAACATCCCGGCCGAAGCCTTCACGCTGAATGCTTACGCGGCCGTCGAAGTCCTCAAGGCCGGCATTGAGAAGGCTGGCAGCGCCGAAGACTCCGAAGCTGTTGCCGCCGCCCTCAAGAGCGGCGAACCGATCGCAACCGCGATCGGCAAGCTCACCTATGGCGAAACCGGCGATCTCACCTCGCAGAGTTTTGCGCTCTACAAGTGGGAAGGCGGCAAGATCGTCGCCGCCGAATAAGGCCTGACAGTCGTATCCCATTGACCGGGCGTCTTATCGGCGCCCGGTTTTCATTTGTGGAGCAGCCTCCCTTATAGCGCTTTGTCCGGCACTTCAGTTATAACGGACGGATAGCCAGAAACGAGGATGCCCATGACCACCAAGCTCGAACGCCTCATCGACCAGGGCACAGGCCGCCTGCCGGCCGATATCGTTTTGAAAGGCGGACGTTTCTTCGATCTCGTGACCGGCGAGCTGGTCGAATCCGACATCGCCATCGGCAGCGATCGCATCGTCGGGACCTGCGGCACATATGAGGGAGAAACCGAGATCGTCATCTCCGGCAAGATCGTCGTTCCAGGTTTCATCGACACGCATCTCCACATCGAATCCTCGCTCGTCACGCCGCATGAATTCGACCGCTGCGTTCTGCCCTATGGCGTCACAACCGCCATCTGCGATCCGCACGAGATCGCCAATGTGCTCGGCACCGACGGTATCCAGTTCTTCCTCGATTCGGCGCTCGAAACGATCATGGATATCCGCGTCCAGCTCTCCTCCTGCGTGCCCGCCACACATCTTGAGACATCCGGGGCGGATCTGCCGATCGAGAGGCTCCTGCCCTTCCGCGATCATCCCAAGGTCATCGGCCTTGCGGAATTCATGAATTTCCCAGGCGTGATCCACAAGGACCCGGTCTGCATGGAAAAGCTCGAAGCGTTCCAGGGCAGCCATATCGACGGCCACGCGCCATTGTTGCGCGGGATAAACCTCAACGGCTACCTCGCGGCCGGGATCCGCACCGAGCATGAATGCACGACCGCAGCAGAGGCCCTCGAAAAGATCAGCAAGGGCATGCAGATCCTCGTGCGTGAAGGTTCGGTCTCGAAAGACCTGAGGGCCTTGATGCCGATCATCACCGAGCGTCTATCGCCCTATCTCGCGCTTTGCACCGACGACCGCAATCCGCTCGACATCGCCGAGCAGGGCCATCTCGACTACATGATCCGCACCGCGATCGCGAGCGGTGTCGAGCCGCTTGCGATCTACCGCGCCGCCTCGATCTCCGCCGCCCGCGCCTTCGGATTGATGGATCGCGGCCTCATCGCGCCTGGCTGGCGCGCCGATCTTGCCGTCATCGATAGCCTGGAGCGCTGCAAAGCCGAGATCGTCTTTTCTGCCGGCCGCCGCGTCAGCGATGAACTCTTCGCCACCCGCAAACCGGTCGCGCCAGTGGGTCTCGACAGCGTGAAGGCGCGACCCGTCAACGCCGCTCATTTCGGCGTCCCGGCCACCGAAGGCGAGACGCCGGTCATCGGCGTCACCCCCGGCAAGATCATCACCGAATTTCGCCGGCACCGCCTTCCGGCAAAGGGAAACCAGACGGGCATCGACCTCGAAAACGACATCATCAAGGTCGCCGTCATCGAGCGTCACGGCAAGAACGGCAACCACGCCAACGGCTTCGTCCAGGGCTTTGGCCTAAAGAAAGGAGCGATCGCCTCCACCGTCGGCCATGACAGCCACAACATCTGTGTCGTCGGCGTCAGCGAGGAGGACATGGCGTGCGCGGCCAACCGCCTCGGCGAAATCAAAGGCGGCTTCGTGGTCGTCGAGGACGGCAAGGTGACCGGCGAAATCGCCCTCCCCGTCGCCGGCCTGATGAGCCTCGAGCCTTACGAAAAGGTCCGCGACACTCTCCACCATCTCCGAAAGGCAGCCTACGCGCTCGGCGCAACGCTGGAGGAGCCGTTCCTTCAGCTCGCCTTCCTGCCCCTGCCCGTGATCCCGCACCTGAAGATTTCGGACCGGGGCATGGTGGACGTGGATCGATTTGTGCTGATCGGGTGAAAGGCATTTTGGCAAATGAAAAGCAAACCGCTAACTTTTCATGCGGGAATGACGCGCGGAACACGCCACCGCAGAGTTCTTGAAGGTATAGGAGGCTTGCCGGGAGCGGGTTCGAAGTGGCCGACGGGAGCTTTTCTTTGCTGAAATCGGATCCGAAGCACCCATCTTTGCATTTCAAAAGCCTTGGCTGTTTCTGGTCCGCACGCGTCGGCTCCTCCTGGAGGACCTTGGCTTGCCGAGATGGCGACAGCGTCATCGGTTCACATGCCGATTACGAAAGCCCTTGAAGTGATGCCTGCGACCGCCTGCGTCAAATCCGGCTACAAATCGCGCTTAGCGCTTCAAGCTGGATCGATTCCCTGCCAGCCAATCCGCCAGAGCCCGGCATATCGACGTGCTCGCCAAGCGTCATTCCCGCAGGCAATCTAAACTCCGCCCACTTGCGGGTCAGGTTGAAGACGAAGAGCAGTTTCTCGCCATTTTTCTCGCGCGTGAATGCCAATAGATCCTGATTTGTACCGATGAATTCCATATCGCCGTCAAGCAACGCTGGATGCCGCTTCCGGAATTCCAGCATCTGGCGATAATGAGTGAATACCGAGTTTACGTCCTCTTCCTGCGTATCGACGGAAAGGGCTGCCTGCTCGTAGGGAACAGGCAGCCAGCTTTTCTCTGCCGAGGTAAAGCCTGCATGCGCCTTGCCGGCCTCCCAGGGCATCGGCGTGCGGCATCCGTCGCGGCCCTTGAAGGCGGGCCAGAAGCGGATGCCGTAAGGATCGCGCAGATCCTCGAAGGCAAGTTCCGCTTCAGCAAGTCCCAGCTCTTCGCCCTGATAAAGGCAGATCGAGCCGCGCAGCGCCGCCAGCACGGAAATTGCCAGCTTGGCGATCATCGGCCGCTCCTCCTCGGCTTTTGCAAACCGGCTCACATGGCGCTTGACGTCATGGTTGGAGAAGGCCCAGCACACCCAGCCGTCGACAACCGTCTTTTGAAAGGTCTCGACGCAGTTGCGGATATGCGCGGCCGTGAAATCCGGTCCGAGCAGATCGAAGGTGTAGCACATGTGCAGCTTGTCGCCGCCGCTCGTATAGGCCGCGACGGTCTTCAGCGACCGCGCGCCGTCACCGACCTCGCCGACCGTCGCTCGCGCTTCATATTGATTGAGCAGCGTCCGCAAGCGCTTCAGGAAATCGAGGTTTTCCGGCTGCGTCTTGTCGTGGAGATGGTTCTGCATGCCGTAGGGGTTGCTGTCTGGTGCATCGAGACCGCCGTCGCTCGTATCCGGCTCATGGGGGGGATTGTCGCGAAGCAGCTTGTCGCAGAAGTAATAGTTGACCGTGTCGAGCCGGAAGCCGTCGACTCCGCGGTCGAGCCAGAACTTCACGGTCTTCAGTACCGCATCCTGGACCTCCCTGTTGTGGAAGTTGAGGTCCGGCTGCGAGGTCAGGAAATTGTGCTGGTAATATTGGCGCCGCACGCCATCCCATTCCCAGCCCGGTCCGCCGAAGATCGAAAGCCAGTTGTTCGGCGCCGTGCCGTCGCGCTTCGGGTCGGCCCAGACATACCACTCCGCCTTGGGATTGGTGCGGCTCGAGCGGCTTTCGACAAACCACGGATGCTGGTCGGACGTATGCGAGATCACCTGGTCGATGATGACTTTTAACCCCAGCGAATGGGCGACAGCCATCATCTCGTCGAAATCTTCGAGCGTCCCGAAGATCGGATCGACGTCGCAGTAGTCCGAGACGTCGTAGCCCATGTCAGCCATCGGCGATTTGAAGAAGGGCGAGAGCCAGATCGCATCGACGCCGAGCTTGGCGATATGCGGGAGGCGGCGGGTAATGCCCTTGAGGTCGCCGAGACCGTCGCTGTTCGTATCCTGAAACGACCGTGGATAAACCTGATAGATGACCGCACCCCGCCACCAGTCCGCTGCCTGTATCGCCATTTGCCGGATTCTCCGCGCCATTCGAAATGCGCACAGACTAAAGCCCGGAAGTCAAAAAACAACTGCGCCGATGACCTCTTTTGGGCGGGACGCGCATAGCAAAGAAAACACCGCCTACGGGCTTGTCCACAACTTGAGCAACCCTCTTTCATTGGGGGTTGCAACGCCAAACCTTTGCGATAAGGTGCGCATTGACTTGCACGTAACAGGTCAAAAACCGGGAACAAATGACTAAGAATAGGCAAAAAAGCCTGGAAAGGTGGCCCAATATGACCCATACAACGAAAAAATTTCTAGCCTCAGCAATGCTTGGCACATTGCTGGCTTTCTCGGCCCACGCGGCGACGCTCAATATCCACAATGGCGGCGATCCGGCATCGCTCGATCCGCAAAAGCTCTCCGGCGACTGGGAGAATCGCATTGCCGGCGACATCTTCGAAGGACTCGTGGCCGAAGATGCTAAGCTCAACCCGATTCCGGGCCAGGCCCAAAGCTGGACCGTTTCGGACGACGGCAAAGTCTACACCTTCAAGCTACGCGACGGCATCAAGTGGTCCGACGGCCAGCCGGTAACGGCCGGAGACTTCGTCTTCGCCTTCCAGCGCCTCATGGACCCGAAGAATGCCGCCGACTACGCCTATCTGCAGTTCACCATCAAGAATGCCGAAAAGATCAACAAGGGCGAGATCACCGATTTCAACCAGCTCGGCGTCAAGGCAATCGACGATAAGACGCTCGAGATTACGCTCGAAGCCCCGACGCCGTATTTCATCGGCGCGCTGACTCACTACACCGCATATCCGCTGCCGAAACATGTCGTCGAAGCCAAGGGCGCGGACTGGGTCAAGATCGGCAACATCGTCACCAACGGCCCCTACAAGCCCGTCGAGTGGGTACCTGGCTCGCACGTTACAACCGTCAAGAATGACCAATATTATGGTGTCAAAGATCTGAAGATCGACGGCGCGAAGTTCTTCGTGCTTGAAGACCAGGAAGCCGCGCTGAAGCGCTACCGCGCCGGCGAGTTCGACATCCTTACGGACTTTCCGACGGATCAGTACGAATGGATGAAGAAGAACCTGCCCGGTCAGGCGCACGTGGCGCCGTTTTCCGGCCTCTATTACTACGTGATCAACTCGAGCAAGCCGCCGTTCAGCGACAAGCGCGTCCGCCAGGCTCTTTCCATGGCGATCAATCGCGAGGTCATCGGCCCGCAGATTCTCGGAACGGGTGAATTGCCCGCTTATTCGTGGGTGCCGCCGGGTACGGCCAACTACGGCGAGCCGGCCTACGTATCCTGGAAGGACTTGCCCTACAGCGAGAAGGTCGTCGAAGCGAAGAAACTGCTTACGGAAGCAGGTTTCGGCCCTGACCATCCACTAACGGCACAGCTCAAGTACAACACCAATGACAACCACAAGCGCATCGCCGTGGCAATTGCCGCCATGTGGAAGCCGCTCGGCGTGAACATCGAACTCGTCAACGCCGAGACCAAGGTGCATTATGATCAGCTGAAAAGTGGCGAAGTGGAAATCGGCCGCGCCGGCTGGCTTGCCGATTACAACGATCCGGACAACTTCCTGAACCTGCTCGTTAGCGGCGTTCAGATGAATTATGGCCGCTGGTCCAGCCCTGAATACGACAAGCTGATCAAGGAAGGCAACGCGCAGACGGATCTGGCCAAGCGCGCCGAAATCTTCAAGAAGGCTGAGCAGCTGGCGCTGGACGATTCCGCCGCCTTGCCGATCTACTATTACGTCTCGAAGAACGTCGTCTCGCCGAAGATCGAGGGCTTCGTCGACAACGTGCAGGACATCCACCGTACGCGCTGGCTGTCGATGAAAGAGTAAGGAAAACGGCCCTTCCCGCGGTCTGCGGGTAGGGCCGGTCCACGATCATGATCAAATATGCACTCCGTCGATTGCTGTCGACGATCCCCGTTCTCTGGATCGCCGTCACAGCCTGCTTTTTCGTTTTGCGCCTTGCCCCCGGCGGCCCCTTCGATGGCGAAAGGCCATTGCCGCCGGTCATCATGAAGAACCTTGCGGCCCACTACAATCTGGATAAGCCGCTGATCCAGCAGTATATGATCTATGTCGGCGACCTGCTGAAAGGCGATCTTGGCCCGTCCTTCGCCAGCGAAGATTTCACCGTCGGGCAGCAGATCATGATCGGCCTGCCCTATACCTTCACGATCGGCACCGCCGCCTTCCTGCTCGCCATCCTTGTCGGCGTCACCGTCGGCTGTCTTGGGGCGCTCTACCAGAACAAGACGCCCGACTATATCCTGGGGGCACTCATTCTGATCGGCGTCGTGCTTCCCAACTTCCTGATCGCCCCGATCCTGCAGCTCGTTTTCGGTATCCGTCTCGGATGGCTTCCAGTCGGCGGCTGGGGTGACGGCTCCTTCAAGTTCCTTGTCATGCCGATCGTCGTTCTGGCGCTGCCGCATGCCGGCCGCATATCGCGCATCACCCGCGGCTCGATGATCGAGGTCATGAACCAGAACTTTATCCGGACCGCCAAGGCAAAAGGCATCGGTCCGCGCCTGACGGTCATGCGCCACGCGCTGAAACCCGCCATGATGCCCGTCGTCTCCTATCTCGGACCGGCGGCAAGCTATCTTCTCACCGGCTCGCTGGTTGTCGAGAGCGTCTTCGGACTGCCCGGCATCGGCCGCTATTTCATCACTGCAGCGCTGAACCGCGACTACGGCATGGTTCTCGGAACGGTCATCTTCTACATGGTGCTGATCGTCTTCCTCAACCTTCTCGTCGACATCGCCTATGCGTGGCTCGATCCGAAAGTGAGAAACCGATGATCCTCAACCCCGCAAGACGCGAGCTTCTCGCTGCCGAGTTGCTGCAGGCCGAAGGCCTAGCCCCCGAAGGCCGTTCGCTCACCAAGGATGCGCTTCGGCGCCTGTCACGCAACAAGGCCGCGGTGATCTCCATCGCGGTGCTGGCGCTGCTCGTCCTCCTCGCCTTCCTCGGCCCTTACTTCATTCCCTTCAACTATGAAGATCCGGACTGGGCCGCCTTCCGCACGCCCCCGGACTTTGCAAGCGGGCATTACTTCGGCACCGATCCGAACGGCCGCGATCTTCTGGCCCGCGTGCTTTACGGCACCCGTGTCTCGCTTGCCGTCGCGCTGACGGCAACCGTCGTCTCCGTCGTCATCGGCGTGCTCTACGGCGCCGTCTCCGGCTATATCGGCGGCAGGCTGGATTCGGTCATGATGCGTTTCGTCGATATCATGTATGCCCTCCCCTACATCCTGTTCGTCATCCTGCTGATGGTGATCTTCGGCCGTAACGTCTATCTGCTCTTCGCCGCGATAGGCGCGCTGGAGTGGCTGACCATGGCCCGCATCGTCCGCGGCCAGACGCTGTCGATCAAGCAGCGCGAATTCATCGAGGCTGCACGCGCCTCGGGGCAGAGGCCTTTCAAGATCATCCTCAAGCACGTCATTCCGAACCTGGTCGGCCCGGTGGTCATCTTTGCGGCACTCACCGTTCCCGAAATCATCGCCACGGAGAGTTTCCTTTCCTATCTCGGCTTCGGCGTTCAGGAGCCGCTGACCTCGCTTGGCACGCTGATTGCCGAAGGCACCGATGCAATGGAGAGCATGCCCTGGCTGCTGGTCTTCCCGGCAAGCTTCCTCGTCGCCCTGCTGCTCAGCCTGCTCTTCATCGGCGACGGCCTGCGCGACGCGTTCGACCCGAAGGATCGCTAACGATGACCGACAACCTTCTCGAACTCAAAGACTACTCGATCACCTTCGAAACGCCGGACGGCCAGGTGAAGGCCGTCTCCAACATGA
Source organism: Rhizobium sp. USDA 4016 (assembly GCF_056279705.1). Taxonomy (NCBI): domain Bacteria; kingdom Pseudomonadati; phylum Pseudomonadota; class Alphaproteobacteria; order Hyphomicrobiales; family Rhizobiaceae; genus Rhizobium; species Rhizobium sp. USDA 4016. The sequence goes on along the minus strand of NZ_JBWCCY010000004.1, from coordinate 1,112,854 downwards.
ACCTCACGATCAAGCGCGGCGAGCGCATCGCGATCGTCGGCGAGTCCGGCTCCGGCAAAAGCCAGACTTTCCTTGGCATCATGGGATTGCTCGCCAAGAACGGCAAGACCAGCGGCCAGGCGCTACTCGAAGGCAGGGATGTGCTGTCGCTGAAGCCACGTGAACTCGATCAGGTGCGCGGCAAGGACATGGCCATGGTCTTCCAGGATCCCATGACCGCCTTGAATCCGTCTCTCAGGATTTCCCGCCAACTGACGGAACAGCTTGAGGTTCATCGCGGTTTCACGGCGCGCGCAGCCTCTGCCGAAGCGCTCGACATGCTGAAGCGGGTCGGCATCCCCGACCCCACGCGCCGCTTCAACCTTTATCCGCACGAGCTCTCGGGAGGCATGCGCCAGCGCATCGTGATTGCCATGGCACTGCTCACCAAGCCGAAGCTCCTGATTGCCGACGAGCCCACCACCGCGCTCGATGTCACTATCCAGGCGCAGATCCTCGATCTCTTCAACGATCTGACGGCCGAGATGAATACGGCGCTCGCGATGATCACCCACGATCTTGGCGTCGTTGCCGGCCTCGCCGATCGCGTCGCGGTCATGTATGCCGGCCGCATCGTCGAGGAAGCGCCGGTCGATGAGCTCTTTGAAAATCCGGCACATCCCTATACGGCGGCGCTGCACGCAGCGATCCCGCGGCCGGACCAGGACGTCGACCAGCTCGTCGTCATTCCCGGGCGGCCGCCGAACCTGCAGCACCTGCCGAAGGGCTGCAACTTCTCGCCGCGCTGTCCCAAGGTAGAAGACGATTGCATCGATCGTCCGCCGCCGCTCGAAACGCTTTCACCACGCCATTGCGCAGCCTGCTTCCACCCCTTCCCGCGTATCGAGGAGCTTCTCAATCATGGCTGAACGATCGCTGTTGAGGGTCGAGAACCTGACGACCCAGTTCGAACTGCCCTCCAAAGGCTTCTTCAAGCCGCCGGTGATGCTGACGGCCGTCAACAATGTCAGCTTCGACTTGAAGGAGGGCCGCACGCTCGGCATCGTCGGCGAATCTGGCTGCGGAAAGTCCACGCTCGGCCGCTCCATCCTGCGGCTCCTACGCTCGCAGGAGGGCCGCATCCTCTGGCAGGGCCGCAACCTGCTGGACCTGTCGGACGAGGAGATGCGCGCCGCGCGCCGCGACATGCAGATCATCTTCCAGGATCCGATCGCATCGCTCGACCCGCGCATGACGGTCGGCGACATCATCGCCGAGCCGCTGACCGTCTTCGAGCCGAAACTTTCCAAATCGCAGCGCCTCGAACGTGTGCGCGAGATCATGAGTGCTGTCGGCCTCGTGCCGGAAATGATCAACCGCTACCCGCATGAGTTTTCCGGCGGTCAGGCACAGCGCATCGGCATTGCCCGCGCGGTCGTGACAAGGCCGAAGCTCATCATCTGCGACGAGCCGGTATCGGCCCTCGACGTTTCGATCCAGGGGCAGGTCATCACGCTCCTGCGCAAGCTCCGGAAAGAGTTCGGCCTGACGCTGATCTTCATCAGCCACGACCTTTCCGTCGTGCGGCTGATCTCGGACGACGTGCTGGTGCTCTATCTTGGCAAGGTAGTGGAAGCCGGCGATTGCCAGACGGTCTTCGAACATCCTGCGCACCCTTATACGCAGGCACTGTTTTCGGCCGCACCCATCCCCGATCCGAAGCTTGCCCGCCAGCGCACACGCATCCGCCTTCTGGGCGATCCGCCCTCGCCGCTGAACCCGCCGAAGGGCTGCGTCTTCTCGCCCCGCTGCTGGAAGGCGACGGATATCTGCCGGACGGAAATGCCGCCGACCGAGCATGTGCGCCCGGGTCAAACGGCAGCCTGTTACCATATGGACCGGTAAATCGCGTCCGCTCTGGGTCAGCTCGCGCGCAACACGCGCGTTGCCCAGCGCCTGCCCCGGAGCGGAACAATCGCGCTCCGGGGCAGTTCTCCTTACACAAGCATGCGGGTCACAGCAGGGTTCCGAAGGAGGAGAAATTGCTCAAGCTGATATCCAATGCCGGCCTTGTGCTGGCGCTCACACTCGGGGGCGCTGTCGCGCCCGCGTCCTTTGCTCAGGCTCAGGACCTCCAGTTCCGTATCGGCCCGGACGGCGTGCGTATCTACGAACGCGATCGCGATCGCTATGATCGTTATCGCGACGACGACCGCCGGGGCTGCAGCCCGCGCGAGGCACAAATCGCCGCTCGCGATTCCGGCCTTCGCCGGCCTGAGGTCGTCCGTGTGACGAGGCGCAGCGTCACGGTGCAAGGCTGGACCCGTTATGGCCCGGACCGCATCGTCTTCGCCAACCGCCGCGGCTGCCCGGAGATCGGATAGGCAAACGAACGATCTGCGACATGAGCCCGTCGTCACGCCGGCGGGCTTTTTCACCAACTATTTCTGGGTCGGCGCCTGCACTTGCCTCCAAACGTCTCTGCGCGTAATCAGCAGACGCGGAGATTTTTCGGGAGGCAGTTTTGAACGGACGGTTCTTATCGATCGGTGAGTGCATGGTGGAGCTTTCGCAGGCAGGCGGCGGCCTGCTAAGAAAGGGTTTCGCCGGCGATACGTTGAACACCGCCTGGTACGCTCGCGCCTGCATGCAGCCCGCCTGGAGCGTCGATTATTTCACCGCGCTTGGCGATGACGCCATGTCGGACGAGATGATCGCCTTCTTCGAAGAAGCAGGCATCGGCACGAAGCTCATCAGGCGCATCAGGGGCAAAGCGCCCGGCCTTTACATGATCAACCTCAGGAACGGCGAACGCTCCTTCAGCTACTGGCGCGACAACTCCGCCGCCAGGCAGCTTGCCGCCGATCCCGACCGATTGCGCGAAGCGATCGAAGGCTCGGACGTCGTCTATTTTTCGGGCATCACGCTCGCCATTCTACCGCGCGAAGACGCCGACACGCTGCTTGCCGAAACCCGCCGCGCCAAGGCCGCGGGAAAATTCGTGGTCTTCGATCCGAACATCCGCCCGCGCCTGTGGGCGAGCTATGACGTCATGCATACGACGATCAGCGAAGGCGCCCGCTCCTCTTCCCTCGTCATGCCGAGCTTCGACGACGAGGCCTTGCATTTCGGCGACGACTCTATCGAAGCCACCATCCATCGCTACCGTGCCCTCGGCGCACCGAACGTGCTGATCAAGAACGGCGCCGACGGCGCGACGCTGAACTTCGCCGGCCAGCAGAACTTCGTGCCGGCCGAAACGGTCAACGAGGTCGTCGATACCACCAGCGCCGGCGACAGCTTCAACGGCGCGTTCCTCGCCAAATATCTCGAGACGAAGGATGCGGTCGCCAGCGCCTGTGTCGCAGTGAAGGTTGCCGCGCGTGTCGTCAGCGAGCACGGTGCACTCGTGGCGAAGGATAAGCTCGGGCTCTGAGCCTCGATCGGCGGCCTGTAATAAATCCATCACAGAGAAGCCTCAAAATAAGCACGCGGGAATCACGTTCCTTACGCCCGCTTGGGGTTGTGCCGCAGCCGTCCGATATGGCGTGGCGTGGATGGAAAACGGGACATGCTGCAACATCCGTCGAATAACTATCGCGGCGAGAGCTGGGCCGATACCGCGCCTGGAAGCTTGCCCGAGAGGCTGGTGATCGTCACCGACGCCTGGCATCCGCAGGTCAACGGCGTTGTCCGCTCGATCGAGAATACCAACCGCGAACTCGCGAAACTGGGGGTCGCAGTGTCCATGGTGACGCCCGAGCGCTTCAGTAGCTTCCCCTGCCCGACCTATCCGGAGATTCGCCTTTCGATCGCCAATTACCGCCGGGTCGCCCGCGAGATCGAAAAGCACAAGCCGTCCTATGTGCATATCGCCACCGAAGGCCCGCTCGGGCTGACGGCGCGGCGCTGGTGCCTGAGGAACCGCATGCCGTTTTCCACCAGCTACCACACGCGCTTCCCGGAATATGTCTCGGCCCGTCTGCCCATCCCGAAGCGCTGGCTCTACGCCTTCGTGAAGTGGTTCCACAATTCCGGCGCCGGCTGCATGGTGGCAACGCCGAGCCTTGCCCGCGAGCTATCGGAAAAAGGCATCCGCAACCTGATGCCCTGGAGCCGCGGCATCGACGCCGCGCAGTTCCGCCCGATGGAACTGGAAGAAAAGCCTTTCGGCCTGCATCGCCCCATCTACATGACGGTTGGACGGGTGGCGTTGGAAAAGAACCTGCCCGCCTTCCTCGATCTCGACCTGCCCGGCTCCAAAGTCGTGGTCGGCGACGGCCCTGCCCGCACCGAGCTGGAAAAGCGCTATCCAGACGTGCTCTTTACCGGCCTGAAATTCGGCGAGGAGCTTGCCAGGATCTATGCACAGGCCGATGTATTCGTCTTCCCGTCGCTGACCGATACCTTCGGCAACACGATCCTGGAAGCGCTCGCCTGCGGCGTTCCCGTTGCCGCTTTTCCCGTCACCGGCCCGCTCGACATCATCGGCGAGGATGGCGAGGTCGGCGCACTGGACGCAGACCTGCAGGCGGCCTGCCTCGGCGCATTGTCCGCCTCACGCGAGAAGGCACGGGATCTTGCCCTGCAATATTCCTGGGAAGCGGCAACGCAGCAGTTCATCAACAATATCCGCGCCGCCAACGGCGTCATTACGCCGAAATGGAAGAAGGCCTGGCAATATGCCAAGACCTTGCCCAAAAGCAGAAAGGCCGGCGATGCCGCCGACCCGATGAAATCCGGAACCTGATTTTTTACTTGTGCAGGGCGCTGCGCAGCGTGTCGTTGGCAAGCGTGATGGCGCTGCGGACGGCCGGGGTTTCGCTGATGGCGTTCAAGAGCACGAAGTCGTGGATCGTGCCGTTATAGCGGACCGAGGTGACCTTCACGCCGGCCTGCGACAGCTTGCGGCCATAGGCCTCGCCTTCGTCGCGCAGCACGTCGTTCTCATCGGTGATGACGAGTGCCGGCGGCAGGCCGTTCAGCTGTTCCAGCGAAGCGTTGAGCGGCGTTGCCGTCGGCTCCTTACGCTTGGCTTCGTCCGGCAGATATGCGTTCCAGAACCACTTCATCGCTTCCTTCGTGAGCCACGGGCCGTTGGCGAATTGATTGTATGAGCGGGTCTCAAAGTTGGCGTCGGTGACCGGGTAGAACAGTACCTGCTGATTAATGGCTGGGCCGCCGCGCGCCTTGGCAAGCAGGGTGACGGCCGCTGTCATGTTGCCGCCGACGCTGTCACCGGCAACGGCAAGGCGGCTCGCATCGACCTTGAACTCCTTGGCATGCTCTACGACATACTTCGTTGCGGCATAGGCCTGCTCGATGGCGATCGGATAGCGCGCCTCGGGTGAACGCTCGTAGTCGACGAAAACGACCGCAGCGTTGGCGCCATTGGCAATCTCACGGACGAGGCGGTTATGCGTATCGGCATCGCCCAGCACCCAGCCGCCGCCGTGGAAATACATGACGACCGGCAGCGCAGCCTTGGCATTTTCAGGGCGGACGATCCGGAGCTTGATGCTGCCCGTCGGGCCGGCCTTGATCGTCTTGTTTTCTTGATGGACTGCGGGCTTCTTCACCTCGCCCTTCTGCGCGCCGACGAGAATATTGCGGGCCTCAGCCGGAGAGAAGGTGTAGATCGGCTTGCTGCCGGCAAGTGCATCGATGAATTTCTGCGTGGCCGGTTCCAGCACGGGATCGGCAGCGGCGCCAAGGGCGGAGGCGGCCAGGATCGTTGCTGCGGAAAGTGCGGTCTTGATGGTCGACATCGTCTTGTCCTCTCAGTTTGCTGTTCGTTGCGAACGGTCTTTGTATCGCGCACGATTGATTATTGCACAATTAAAAATGACGCATAGCTGCCATGCTCTAAAATCGCTTGCTATTATTTATCGCGCGATTTAAATTGATGTTTTTCCGGAGAAATGCCATGCAGGAGCAACCAAAACTCGACAATTTCATCTGCTTCGCGATGTATACGGCAAGCCACGCGATGAACCGCGTCTACAAGCCGTTGCTCGACGCGCTCGGCCTCACCTATCCGCAATATCTGGTGATGGTCTCGCTCTGGCAGGAAGACGGCCAGACCGTCGGCGGCCTTGGCGAAAAGCTCTTCCTGGAATCGAGCACGCTTACCCCTTTGCTGAAGCGCCTCGAAGCCGCCGGTTATATCCGCCGCGAGCGCAGTAAGGAAGACGAACGCGTCGTCGTCATCCGCCTGAGCGGCGAAGGCATCGGACTGCAAGAAAAGGCCTGCGCGATACCCAACTGCATCGCCGGCGCTACCGGCCGGGACGCCGCCGGCCTCGCGCGCCTGCAGGCCGAGATCGTGGCGTTACGCGAGGCGTTGAATAGGAGTGTGGCGGCCTGAGAAGGGCGAATGTTAGCTTTGAGTGACAGCCACCGACTTCGCCTTCCGGCTTAAACGGCCATACCAAAAACGTCGACGACTCTCTCAGAACCAGACATCAGCGACGGTGCGCAACGCCATAGCGGCGGCAGACGGCGCAATCGCAAATCGTGGCACCGATATCTGTGCTCGAAACTTTGAGCGCGCAGCGCCCCAATGACAGGAGCCACGCGTAATCTGAGGTGCCATGTGTGTCGGCAGTCGGCAGTGCCATGATTGCCCTTTCACTTTTGTTCGTCCCAGCATGTTTTGCAGAGCAAAAAACGATGACTTTGCCGGTCGGTGGATCATGATCGCCTGCCCAGCAAATCAGGCCCCTGCCCGAAAACGCTGCCGATGACGCAAAAAGCCGCCTCGATGAGCATCGTGATTGGACTTCCGCGCCCGCTGGAGTCAATCTTATTTCAGGGCAAAAGTGTAAGGGGGCGGAGCAGCCATCGTCTGAATCGGAGGCTAAAATGAAACATCAAGCACTTGACCAACTGCGGACCGTCGCAAACGTCAACCCGGATCAGCCGCGCCGGCCGATGTCGCGCAGCGAGCGCCTGCAGCGCTGGGCAGAGATCCTCGAGCAGTTCCCGAACCGGCATCTCTCGACACTGCACCAGACAGAATATCAGCCGGAAGCAGGGCGCGACATCATGCGCGCCGACAATTCGCCGATCTCCGTCGCGTTCAAGGATCCTGTGCTGCGTGCAGCCGGGATGGAAAACGACACCTATGGCGAAGCAAAGCGGTTTTTCGAGTTGACCGACAGGGAGTTGCATAAGGTCATCTGCTACTGCCACTTCGGCGCTACGGTAAACGCTGCAACCGCTGCCCGGCAAATCCGCTCTTTCTACGCTGAAGGAAAGCGCGGCATGCTCCATCGGCTGCGCGCGGCGTTCCTCGACTAGGAGCGCCAAGGTTCCGTAGGGTCATTGCTGGAGCGGCCCGGTAGGCAGCTCCAGCTTTTCCGCGCGCCGTGCGGCGCGCATTTCCGAACAGGAGCGAAAGGCGGCTATCGCTTCTTCTTCGACTCGTACGGATTGTCCGGCGAGCGGTAATGGATGCGGATCGGCACGCTCGGCATGTCAAAATCCTCGCGCAAACCATTGATGAGATAGCGCGTATAGGATTCCGGCAGCGCATCGGAACGCGTGCAGGAAATCATGAAGGCCGGCGGGCGGGCCTTTACCTGCGTCATGTATTTCAGCTTGATGCGGCGGCCGGAAACGGCCGGCGGCGGGTGCTGCACCTGCTGCTGCTCCAGCCAGCGGTTGAGCCGCGCCGTCGAAATGCGCTTGTTCCACACCTTGTCGGTATCGATGATCGACTGCATGAGCTTGTCGAGCCCGCGGCCGGTCTGGCCGGAAATCGGAACGGCGCGGATGCCGCGTGCCTGCGGCAGCAGGCGATCGGTCTTTTCGCGCAGGTCGGCGAGGACCGCTTGCGGATCCTCGATCATGTCCCACTTGTTGAAGGCGAGAACGGCCGCACGGCCTTCGCGCAGTACCAGGTCGACGATGTGCAGATCCTGTTTCTCGAAGGGGATCGTCGCGTCGAAGACGACGACAACAAGTTCGGCAAAACGGATCGCGCGCAGCGCATCGGCAACCGAAAGCTTCTCCAGCTTTTCGATCACCCTCGCCTTGCGGCGCATGCCGGCGGTGTCGAACATCTTGATCGTGCGGCCGCGCCAATCCCACTCGACGGAGATGGAATCGCGCGTGATGCCAGCTTCCGGCCCGGTCAGCAGCCGGTCTTCGCCGAGGAAGCGGTTGATGAGCGTCGACTTGCCGGCATTCGGCCGACCAACGATTGCAACGCGTAGCGGCTTGGTATCGTCGTAGGCGGGCTCTTCGTCCTCTTCCCCCTCCACTTCGGACCGCGCAACGTCCACGTCGGTAACGGCGACGTCTTCCTTAGGCGGATAGGCGCGCTCCTTGCCGAGCGCGGCGACGATCGCATCGCGCAGGTCGAGCATGCCCTGCCCGTGTTCGGCCGAGATCGGCGTCGGTTCGCCGAGACCGAGCGTGTAGGCGTCGTAAAAACCGCTGTCGGAGCCCTTCGCTTCGGCCTTGTTGGCAACAAGCACCACCGGCTTGCCGCGACGGCGCAGCATTTCGGCCAGGGCGGTATCGACCGGCGTCAGACCGGTCTTGGCATCGACGACGAACAGCGATAGATCGGCCTCGTCGATTGCCGCTTCCGTCTGGGCGCGCATGCGGCCGAGCAGGCTTTCGGCATCGGCCTCTTCGAGACCGGCGGTGTCGACGATCGTGAACTTAAGATCGATCAGCCGCGCATCGCCCGGCCGGCGGTCGCGGGTAACGCCCGGCGTATCGTCGACGAGCGCCAGCTTCTTCCCAACCAGGCGGTTGAAAAGCGTCGACTTGCCGACATTCGGGCGACCGACGATCGCGACCGTAAAGCTCATTAGAGATCCTTAGATTCAGCCCTGCGCGGCGGGCGCCTTGCCGGATGCGGTGATATTATCAAGCATGATCTGGGCGCGGTTTGCAATGTTGCGCGGGCTTGCGGCATCGTCGGCGATCGCCTGATACCACTGGCGGGCCTGCGCCAGGTTGCCGGCCTTGTATGCGGCAAGGCCCAGCGCTTCGCGGGCCGAGTGGCGGAAGGCGTTCGCCGGAATGGCCATTTCTTCGACGGCGGCGGAAACCTGCTCGTAAGTGCCGCTTTCGATCAGCAGCCAGCCGGCGCGCATCCTGGCGGCATCGCGGACGGCTTCCGGAACGGACTGGTCCTTGCCGATCGCTTCGAAGGTGGCGATGGCCGCGGCATTGTCGCCCTTCTGCGCCTGAACCGAGGCTGCACGCATGCGGGCGAGAACCGGATAGGCGCCGTGGCCTTCCTTTTCGAGCGTGGCGAGCGCGGCAAGTGCCTCGTCGCTCTTGTTCTCGTCGGCAAGCTTCATCGCCGCCAGGAACTGGTCGCCGGTGCCGGACGAGCGGTTGTCGTCCCAGTAGTCAAAGGCAACTTTGCCAGCCGTACCGACCACGATCAGAACGGCGATGGCGATGACATAGCGGCCGAAACGGCGCCAGGCGCCCTTCATCTGGTCGGAACGAAGTTCCTCGTTGACTTCACGGATGAAGCTGTCGTCGTTGAATGCCATTCTCGTCTCCGGCACGGATAAGCCCATTGCATGCGTTGCCGCATATTGTGGGGCCTTCTACTCCATTTTGCGCCACTTGTAAGGGGGATCGCAAAGATTCGTCACACGGCAAGCGGCGAAACGCCGATCAGCCATTCGTGCACTCTCCAGATCAGCAGCCCCCAGGCAACAACGCCGATGACGGCGGCATAAAGATCATACTTGGCTGAAACGAAGGGCCGCAGCGTCAACTCGCCCGCCCGCTCGCGCCGCTTCAGGGAGATGCGGAGAATGACGCCCCAGGCGAGGAAGGCCGCAAACAGCAGAACGGACGAGGTCTCGCCATTGGCAATCAGATGCGAAAGCGCCCAGATCTTCACCGAGAGCACCATCGGATGCTTGGTCCGAACCGCGATGTGCCCCGCCGGCAGCAGCGAGGCGGCCAGACAGATGAGCGCAATCAGCATCAGCGTCACGGCGATATGCGCCATCCACACCGGCGGCATGTACAGCATGCCGGTCACCTGCCGCGCCTGGCCAAAACCGTAGACCAGCAGGATCAGCGAAAGAAGGCTTGCGATCGAATAGGCGATCTTCCAGCCGTTCTCCCCGAGGCTTGCGATCATCGATTGGCGGAAACCGGGCGCGACCACCCGCACCAGATGGATACCGAGGAAAAGTATGATGCCGACGATAAGCAAGGCCATGGCGCGCGTCTCCTATCCGTTACCCGAGGCTTAGCCGTAGCTGCAGGAAAATGCCAGCGGCACCGCAGCTTTGCCGCAATTCTGTAACAGGAAAGCCGCAAACAAATTTTCGCGGTGCCCATGTTTCGTTTCATTTTTTCTGCCTGCCTCGCCTTTTCCTTTGTCACCTCCCTTCCCGCCCAGGCAGCCGACCAGCCGCCGAAGCAGCTGGTGATCGTGTCCTTCGATGGCGCCCATGACAACGCGCTGTGGCAGAAGAGCCGCGAGATGGCAGCAAGGAATGGCGCGCACTTCACCTATTTTCTCTCCTGCACGTTCCTGATGAATCAGGTTGCGAAGAAAGCCTACCAAGCCCCACATCAGAAACGCGGAAAGTCCAATGTCGGCTTTGCCCAAAGCGACGACGAAATCCGCGAGCGGCTCGGCAACATCTGGCATGCGCATCTCGAAGGCCACGATATTTCGAGCCACGCCTGTGGCCATTTCGACGGCCGCAAATGGAGCGAGGCCGATTGGTCCGCCGAATACGCGACTTTCAAGGCGACGCTGAAGAACGCCTGGAAAAGCGTCGACCTCAAAGAGCCGCAAGGCTGGCAGGATCTGGTCGAGCGCGGCATCAAGGGTTTTCGAGCACCTTATCTTTCCGCGACGGCGGGCGGCGACATGATCGCTGCGGAGAAGAAGGCGGGCTTTTCCTATGACGCCAGCCTCGTCACCAAGGGTCCGGCCACGCCCGTCGTCGAAGACGGCATCATCCGCTTCGGCCTGCCGCTGATCCCCGAAGGTCCGAAGGAAAAGCCGGTTATCGGCATGGATTACAACCTCTTCATCCGCCACTCCAAGGGCGAAGAAGACAAGACCGACAGCAAGGTCTTCGAAGAGCGCGCCTACGTGGCTTTCAAAGAAGCATTCGACAAGCAATATGCCGGAGACCGCATTCCCCTCCAGCTCGGGTTCCACTTCGTGGAAATGAACGGCGGCGCCTATTGGCGCGCGCTCGACCGCCTGGTGAGCGACGTCTGCCGCCGAACGGATGTCGCCTGCGTCAGCTACGCGGAAGCGATCCCGATGATCGAGGCGCGCGGGAAATTGCACGAACAGGAAACTTCGGGGCTTTGAGCGACGCCTCTGCGCGCCCTTTGAAACTCCTGCCGGCCGCGCCCTCGACCGCCCTTCGGGCACCTTCTCCCCGCTGGGGAGAAGAGCAAAGCGGCGCCACTCTTATCAGCGACACCGCCGCCCTCCATCTTTCGAGTGACGCAAACGTCACCACGAGTGCCGGCAGGCGGATGAGGGGTTGCCGCAAACGGGACGCTCCAGCTTAGCGCGACCCAAGTCTTAGCCGTCCGGTTGGACGACGCCCTCACGCTCCAGATAGCGCTGATCGATCTCCGGCAACGGCTCGTCGTCGATCGCCGCCTCGAAGGCCTTGAGACGCTTGTGGATCGACAGAAGCTCGATGATCGTCGTCCAGGAATTGACGAGATACTGGAAGGAGTTGCTGACCTGGCCGAAGGCCGTCAGGATCTGCTGATAGATACCATAGGTGATCTTTCCCGCCACGATCGTCGGCACTAGCATGAAGGTCACGAACAGCGCGTCGGCCTGCAGATAGAAGTAGCGGGCAACGTTGAAATAGAGATAGTGGAAATACATCCGGAAATAGTTGCGGCGGACGTTCGCAAACAGCTCGTTGACCGTCGGCGGCTGGGCCCGGTCGGCATAATCTTCGCCGTAAACCAGTTCCTTGCGGTAAGCAGCTTCCACGCGCTGGTTGCGGAAGTTCAATCCCGGCAGCTTGATACCGGCGACGGCGAGAAGCACCGTTCCGAACGCGGACCAGAAGAGTGCCAGCCAGAACAGCGTATGCCCAATTTCACCGACGATCGGCAGTTCTGAGACGTAACTTGAAAGGGCAAACAGGATCGGCAGGAAGACGATGAGCGTCATCACCGAATTGATCAAGTTGATGCCAAGACCTTCAAGAATGCTCGAGAAACGCATCGTATCTTCCTGAACGCGCTGCGCAGCACCCTCGATATGGCGAAGCTTCTCCCACTTGGACATGTAGAAATCATTCATGGCCGTTCGCCAGCGAAACACATAATGGCTGGTGAAGAAGTCGGTGATGATTGAAACGAACATGCTGAGAAACGCGATCTGCGCAAAGATCAGCATAAGGCTATAGAAGTCCCAGACGGTGACAGGGGCCGTTTTCGCTAGCGCATTCTGCAACGTATCACCAAACGGACGGCGCCAGTTGTTGATGGCAACGGAAATCTGAACCCCGAAATATGTCGCCATGATAATGAGCGCAGAACCCCAAACGGACCAGATCCTCCAAGGATGGTCTTTCGCTCGCAGGTGCCAAAAACCGCAGAAGAGACCAACGCATATCAGGAAGAAAGCATAAAAAAACAGATTGTCGGGCAAGAGGAAAAAGTCGAGTCCGATTGGGGGCGCCTGCCCCTCGGGAAGCGGACCGAAACCAAGAGAAAGTCCCGTCGATTCTCCGACGCCATACCAAATGGCGATACAGATAAGTGCCCAGATGGCTACTGACGGGAAGAAGAGTTTCGGCTGCGGGAAGAAGGAATGGAACACGAGCAGTCGCTTTCCTGAACTGGAATCTTGGGAGTATCAGCTAACTGATTGTGCCGGAAACTATGGCAGTTCGAAGAAGGCAGCAATGGGTTCGGCCCATTGTTACGCATTTGTAACGGCTTATCCCAATCTCTTGATGACGGGCAGTACGAGGGTGGCGCACAGGATGAGGGCTGCGGTAGCGATAAAAGTTGGCATGGTGAAGCTGCCGGTCTGCTCGGCAATCCAGCCGGCAACTATGGGGCCGATGATCTGGCCGAGACCGAAGGCGGCGGTCATTGTCGCGAAGATTCGGCGCGCGCTTTCCGGAGCCAGCTTGCGGCCGATCTGCAGCCCGTAGGCGGTGATGGCGAGGAAGGTGGCGCCGAAGAGAGCGCCGCCGATCAGCGGCGCCATCGAATGCGGCAAAAGCACGGTCGCGAGAACCCCGCCCGCCTCCATCAGCAGGGCGGCGACATAGACCCAGCCGAGGCCAAGCAGATATACCAGCGGCCGCCATGCAAAAAGCGCAACGGCTGCCGTGAGCCCAGCGATGAACCAGCAGAGGAATTCGACCGTCTGCCCCGCCGCGTCCATGCGCGCGATTGTGACAAGGAAGGTCGCGGTGATCACGTAGCCGAAACCGAAGATGCCATAGGAAAGCGTGAGCAGGGCCACCGGCGGTTTCCAGACGATCGGCGGCTCCACGCCGGCATTGCCTGAGCGTATCGGCGCAGATGGCAGCAAAAGCCAGACGGCGGCGAAGCTGATTGCCGAAAAGATCGCACCGCCGATCCAGTCGGCTCGCCAGCCGGAGGCGCCGGCAAAGATGAGACCGATCAGCATCACCATGACCGAAGAGAGCGCAATGCCAGCCCCCGGGCCGCCGAAATGCGCCGCCTGAACGTGATCGTTGCCCGCCGCAGCGCCATGGCTCAAGACGATCGACGAGGTGAAGATCATCGCAAATGCGCTTGCCAATCCGGCCAGAAAACGGATGGTAGCGAAGACCGGAACGGAATTCGTGGCGGCCATGGCGGCAAGCAGCAGCGCGTTCGCCAGAAGCGCCGAGAGCGCGACCTTGCGTTCGCGGCCAGCGGCCCAGCTGTAAGTGGCAAGCACGGCGCCCGCGAGATAGCCTGCGAAATTGGCCGAAGCGATGAAGCCTGCATCGGCCGCCGAAAGCGGCACGCCGCTCATCATGCCGGGCAGGATCGGCGTATAGGAAAACCGCCCGAAACCCATGGCCGCCGACATCGCGATCATGCCGGCAAGCGCCGTCCGGAAGAGGTTCACTGGTTCGGTATCGCTGCGTACCAACATGCTTGGCTTTATCGCGCTGCACAACAGCCGGGACAAACGAGAAAATCTGATCGATCGATCAATTCCACAAATCCTCGGCGCCTCTTGAAACGACATATCTTACAATATATGTTTTACGATATAGTGAACGATACATCGAGTGACAAAGGAACGAACCATGAGAGGTTTCAGAGGTAGCGGTATGTTCGGTGAAGCGATGCGGATGGGAATGGGCCGCAAGTTTTCGGCTGGTGATCTTCAACTGGTGCTGCTGGCGCTGCTCGACGAGCGGCCACGTCATGGCTACGAGCTGATCAAGACCCTGGAGGAGCGCTCGGGCGGATTCTACGTTCCAAGCCCGGGCGTCATCTATCCTGCGCTGACCTATCTCGAAGAGACGGAACTGGCGGAAGTCCAGATCGAAGGCACCAAGAAGCTCTACAAGATCACCGAACGCGGCAGGCAAAAAGTCGAGGAGAATCGCGCCATGATCCAGCACACGCTGAACAAGCTCGAGCGCATCGGCGAGAAGATGGCTTTCGTCAACCGCATGTTCGATCCGGACCACCACGGCCGCCACCGCGACGCCGAGGACGAGGAGGATTTGATGCGCGACAACGGCGACATTCGCGCCGCCCGCACACTGCTGCGTGCCGCACTCAGGATGCGTTACCCGTGGTCGAATGCAGAAGCCGCCCGCATCGCCGGCATCCTGGAACGCGCCGCCACGGAAATTCTGCAGGGTGGCAAGCCGGAGACGAAGCGGTAAGGCAGGCTTCCTCTCCCACAGGCGAGAGGATACGAAATCTTGTGCTTGGCCACCGGCCAAGGATTAGAGCTCGTTGGTTAGGGTGACACTACCTCGCGAGAAATCGCCGCTAAACCCCGCCATCCGGCAGCGTCAAAATCAGCGGCCCGTTCCGGGTCGCCACCACCGTGTGCTCGAACTGCACGGTTGGGGCCTGCGGGTCGGCGTAGAGCGTCCAGGCATCGTCGCCGCCTTCGGCCCATGTCGCGCCGAGCGACAGGAAAGGCTCGACGGTAAAAACGAGGCCTTCGGTCATCATCCGCTTTTCGGAAGGATCGGGCCAGGTGGAAAGCTCGGCCGGCTCCTCGTGCAACGAGCGGCCGACACCGTGGCTCGCGAGGTTGGCGACCAGTGTATAGCGGTTCTTTGCCGCAAAGGCGCCGACGGCCTTGCCGATCTTCGCCAGCGGCTCGCCGGCCTTCACCTGATTGAGGCCGACCCAGAGCGCCCGCTTGCCGTCGCGGCAGAGCCTCTCGATCTTCGGCTTGACCGGCGGCACGGTGAAGGAGGCGCCGGTATCGGCGAAGAAACCGTCCTTTTCGGCCGAGACGTCGATATTGATGAGATCGCCCGGGCGGACCATGCGCGATCCCGGAATGCCATGGGCGATTTCCTCGTTGACGCTGATGCAGGTCGCACCCGGAAACTGATAGCAGAATTCCGGCGCCGAACGCGCGCCCGCATCTTCCAGCACCTTGCGGCCGATCTGGTCGAGTTCCAGCGTCGTCATGCCGGGCTCGACTGCTGCCGCCATCACCTGAATGGCATTGGCGCAGATGCGGCCGATCTCCTTGAGCTTTACCAGTTCGTCGTCGTTTTCGATTACCATCGCTTTTCCCGGCCGGCCGCAAGGCGCAGGCCATTGCGGGTTCAGGCCGTGGCTTTCGCCCCTTCGCCCTTGTCAGTCAATGCCTTTCTGACAAGCGGGGCCACTTTCGTGCCGTAAAGCTCGATGCCCCGCATCACCTGATCATGCGGCATGAGGCCGATGGCCATCTGCAGCAGGAAGCGATCGTTCCTAAAGATCTTGTGATGTGCGACGATTTTTTCGGCCACGACCTCCGGGTCTCCGACGAAGAGCGCGCCGGAAGGGCCGCGCGACATATCGAAATGCGCCCGGCTCGTCGGTCCCCAGCCTCGCTCGCGGCCGATGCGGTTCATGACCTCCGCCTGCGGGCCGTAGAATTGATCGGCGGCCGCATCCGTCGTGTCGGCGATGAAACCGTGGACGTTGATGCTGGTCTTCAGCTTCGCCTGGTCCTGCCCTGCCCGGCGCGCAGCCTCGCGATAGAGATCGAAGAGCGGTGCAAAGCGGCGCGGCTCGCCGCCGATGATCGCAAGCGCCACCGGCAAGCCGAGCGCACCGGCGCGCGCCACCGATTGCGGCGTGCCGCCAACAGCGATCCAGAGTGGCAACGGGTCCTGCAGCGGGCGCGGATAGACACCGCGGCCGTTGACCGGCGCCCGCAGCTCGCCCTGCCATTTGACGGTCTCGCTTTCGCGGAGCGTCATCAGCAGATCAAGCTTCTCTTCAAAAAGCTGGTCGTAGTCTTCGAGGTTGTAGCCGAAGAGCGGAAAGGATTCGATGAACGAGCCGCGTCCTGCCATGATCTCGGCACGACCGTTGGAAATCAGGTCAAGCGTCGCAAACTGCTGGAACACGCGAACCGGATCGTCCGAGGAGAGCACGGTCACGGCGCTGGTCAGCCGGATATTCTTCGTCTTGACCGCAGCCGCGGCAAGCGCAACGGCGGGCGCGGAGACTGCATAGTCGGGCCGATGATGTTCGCCGAGCCCGAAGACGTCGAGCCCCACCTGATCGGCAAGCTCGATCTCCTCGATCAGATGCTTGAGCCGATCGGCTCCCTCCGCACCCTTGCTGCGCTCAGGGTTCGGATTGACGTCGGCAAAGGTATAAAGGCCCAATTCCATAATCGGCATCCCGTTGAATGTGCCCATGGAGATAAGAAGACAAGCAGCGGAGGGCAACCGGAAATTCTGGAACGGACCGTTCGATGGAGTTGATGGGTCATTGCCCGGTACTTGAATGGGAAGCTGCAAGTCCTCTGGCAGGCTGCAGAGTTTCTCGGCTTGCGGACGCAAGCGGGCTGGATTCCTGTGCTCGCCAAGGAACAGCCACAGCACGTCAGCGGGCGAAAAACTCGCATTTCTACTGTAAAATGAACCACTTCGCAGCTTCAACGGAATCAATTTCCGAACAGCTTTACAATGATCATGACCGGTCAGGAGAGCGGCGTTCAGCACCGATCTCCTGCTCCATTGCGGAAAGTCAGATGCGGGCCAGAAGCTCGGCGAGCTGATCGGCAGCCTTGCCCCAGCCTTCGTGGAAGCCCATCTTTTCGTGCTCTTCCTTGTCTTCGGCCCGCCAATGCAGTGCCTTGGCGGTGTACTTGGTCCGGCCGTTGCCGAGGTCTTCGAGAAGCACCACGGCGGTCATAAAGGGTTTTTCGGATGGAACCCAGGCGCTGGTATAGGCGTCAGTCAGGACGATCTTCTCGTTTTCGACGACTTCCAGATAGACGCCGTGGTTTGGAAATTCCTGGCCTTCCGGGCTGCGCATGACGACAAGGCTCGAACCGCCCGGGCGAACGTCGCTTTCGACCTTGGACACGGTCCAGGGGCGCGGGACGAACCATTCCTTCATAAGTTCCGGATCGGTCCAGGCCTTGAATATCTTTTCGCGCGGGGCATCGAATTCGCGGACGAGAACGAGTTCATGTTTTGCATCGGCAATCATTTCGGCATTCCTCCTGTTGAGCGAAACCTGTTTTCCATCAGGTTGTTACAAAGACGTGTCGCCATTTGCCGTTCCGACATCGCCCACGATTATTTCTTGAAGTTTATTTCGCAACCGGGTGTGCCGGCTCGCTCTGCAGCTTGTCGATCTGCAGGCGGATGTGAGCCGCTTCGGCAGCGGAATTTGCAAGCGCGATCGCGCGGTCGAAGGCTTCGCGCGCCTCCCTCGCCCGGCCCATCTGCTTCAGCAGGCCGCCGCGCAGGCCATGATAGTAGAAATAGCCGTCGAGCTTTTCACCGAGCGTTTCGACAAGCCGCAAGGCCTCCTCCGGTCCCTTGAGCTTCGAAATCGCAACCGCCCGGTTGAGCGTGACGACCGGGGACGGCTGAAGGCGCTCGAGCACGCGGTAGAGCAGATCGATCTCTTCCCAGTCCGTGTCTTCAGCTCGCTTCGCCCGAGAATGGATAGCCGCAATTGCCGCCTGCAACTGATAGGGTCCGGGCCGGCGGTGGCGGATCGCCTTGTCGAGCAGATTCAGCGCTTCGTTGATCAAAGCATGATTCCAACGCGAGCGGTCCTGATCTTCGAGCAGCACCAGTTCGCCATTTGCGTCGAAGCGCGCGTCGCGCCGCGAGATCTGCAGCAGCATCAGCGCCAAGAGCCCCATGATCTCCGGCTCGCCCGGAAAGATGCGAAGCAGGAGACGGCCGAGCCGGATCGCCTCGTCGCTGAAGGCGGCAGCCTCGCGTTTCGGATCGCCCTGCGAATAGCCCTCGTTGAAGATCAGGTAGATCATCGTCGAGACGATCGACAGACGCTGCGCCCGCTCCTCGGGACCCGGCGTCTCGAACGGCACGCCGGCTTTCGCGACGCGTGCCTTGGCGCGGGTAATCCGCTGCTCCATGGCACTTTCGCCGACGAGAAAGGCCCGCGCGATTTGCTGCACGGAGAGCCCGGAAACGATGCGCAATGCCAGCGCGATCTGCTGGGTGGCCGGCAGATCCGGATGACAGCAGATGAAGAGCAGCCGCAGGATATCGTCGCGATAGTTGGATTCGTCCAGCCGGTCGGCGATATCGCTTTCGGCATCCTCCTTGTCGGAAATCAGGTCTTCGTCCGGCAACGCTTGGGTCTTTGCCTGCTTGCGCACGGCGTCGATACCGCTGTTGCGGCCGACGAAGATCAGCCAAGCGATCGGAT
The DNA here is from genome assembly GCF_056279705.1 of Rhizobium sp. USDA 4016. Taxonomy (NCBI): domain Bacteria; kingdom Pseudomonadati; phylum Pseudomonadota; class Alphaproteobacteria; order Hyphomicrobiales; family Rhizobiaceae; genus Rhizobium; species Rhizobium sp. USDA 4016. The sequence continues at coordinate 1,094,014 of NZ_JBWCCY010000004.1, read as the reverse complement.
CGCGCGGCGGGCCTTTGTCCGGCCAAGTGCGGATTGCCCGCAGACACGCCTCTTGAAACGCTTCTTCCGCAATGTCGAGATCGCGGAAGTAACGCAGCAACGCGCCCAGCGCCTTCGGCCGGGCAGCAGTCAGCGCAACGTCGATCCAGGCGATATCCGTCATGTCGAGGCTTCTCCGGGCCGGAAAACGTAAAACGGCCGAATTTCATAGGACGTCGAGCCTGGATTGACCGCCGACAGCTCCTTCGAAAAAGCGATCGCCTCGTCCAGGGTCTCAAAATCGACGACGTAAAAACCGAGAAGCGCTTCCTTGGTTTCCGCGAAAGGACCGTCGAGCACGAGCGGTTCTTCCTTGCCCTTGCGCACGGTGGTCGCCGCTGTCGTCGGCATCAGCCGGCCAGTCGGACCGAGTCTTCCGGCCCGAGCGACGGGGGCCTGCACTGCATGGAGCTTGGCCATGACGGCGTCTTCTTCCTCCTTGGACCAGGAGAAAACCGTCTCTTCATTGGCATAGCAAAGGATTGCGTAAAGCATCTCTCACTCCTCTTCCTCAATGACGAAGAAGTAACCCGGCATCCGACAGGGCGCAGCAAAAATTATCGTTGAGAAGATCGGCAAGCCGTAATGGTGAAAGACCCGCGAGCGCCGGCAGCCGCGTTGCCGCACCGGCTATGTTCAAGACGTGATCAACCGCTTCGCCATCTGATCCAGCGCCCGCTTGAACATGGCCTTGTCATCGAGCGCACGCGACAGCACAAGAGCCCCCTGTATTCCGAGCACGGCGTTCTCCGCCGTCGCCCTCGCCTCGCTGGCCGGGCGGCCGCTGCGGACAAGGGCACCGGCGAGCGCATCGATCCACCGCTGGAAATAGCCGTTGATGGTGGCGGCAAATCGTTCACGGGTTTCATCCAGCGCGAAGGCGCCGACCAGGCAGATACGGCCGCCGGAGCGGAAATAGGCGTCGGCGTTCTTCCACATTGCCGCGATCGCTTCGGCAGGATCGTCGCGGCGCAGCGGCTCGTAAACGAATTGTTCGAACCAGGTGTCGACATCGGCGAGTACGGCTGCTGCCATCTCTTCCTTTCCACCGGGAAAGAAGTGATAGAGGCTGCCCTTGCCGATGCCCGTCCGCTCGGTGATCCGGCTGAGCGTCGCCCCTTCGAAGCCCAGCTCGCGGAAGATTTCCGCAAGCAACGGTACGACATCAGCGCGTTCGTAGAGCGTTCTCAGAGCTGCCACCTTCCTTCAGAGACCAAGGTCGGAGAGGCCGGGATGATCATCCGGCCGCCGGCCGAGCGGCCAGTGGAATTTGCGGTCCGATTCCTTGATCGGCAGATCGTTGATGCAGGCGAAACGCCGCTGCATCAAGCCCGCTGCATCGAATTCCCAGTTCTCGTTGCCGTAGGAGCGAAACCAGTTGCCGCTGTCGTCATGCCACTCATAGGCGAAGCGCACGGCAATGCGGTTCTCGCCGAAGGTCCAGAGCTCCTTGATCAGGCGATAATCCAGCTCCTTTGCCCATTTGCGCGTCAGGAACGCAACGATCTCCGCGCGGCCGTTTATGAATTCCGCCCGGTTCCGCCAGCTGCTGTCCGGCGTGTAGACGAGCGATACCCTTTCCGGATTGCGGCTGTTCCAGCCGTCTTCTGCCATGCGGACTTTCTGCGTTGCGGTTTCCAGTGTGAAAGGCGGGACGAGTGCACTCATGATCAACTCCTGTACTGATTAGAATGGATTGTACCTATCAGTACAGAATTAGCAAGCGGCCGTGCTGCGCGTTCCATCCCATGAAGAGATTGGCGATACGCCCACGCTTTTGACGCATTTCGTCTATTTGTTTCCTGCTGCAGTGCACGGTTAAGAGAGGGAACCATGCGGCAGGAAAAGACCCGCATCGATTGGCTCGACATCGCCAAGGGAATGTCGATCATCCTCGTGGTCATCTACCACACGCTCCTCTACCACGACTTCCACGAGATTGCGCCGGACATTTATGCCCGCATCAGCGGCATCATGACGCCGATCCGGATGCCGCTGTTTTTCACCGTCTCCGGCTTTCTTGCGGCATCGGCCGTACGGGCGCCCTGGCGCGACTTCCTGAGCCGGAAGATCTGGCTTCTCATCTATCTCTTCGCCGTCTGGAGCACCGCGCGCTGGCTGTTCTTCCATTATATCCAGACCAATGCCCTGGTACCGGCCGAAGGCAGCGATCCCTACCAGCTGATCGAGATGTGGTGGGCGCCCAATACAGGCATCTGGTTCATCTGGGCATTGGCGATCTTCATGGTCGCCACGAAGCTTCTTTCTTCCGCCCATCATGCGACGACGATCGCGATCGCCGCCATGGTCTCGATCCTGACTTTCGGCGAGCATCTGCAGATCGATCTCTTTACCCATCGCAATGTGCTGCAGTATTTTGTCTTCTTCCTCTTCGGTTGCTGGTACGGAAAATCCGTGGTCGGCACGATCACGCAGCGCCCGCTTCTGATGGCATTCGGCGGCTTCCTGCTGTTTGCGGCACTCTATCTGTTGCGCTGGCGGCTACAGGCCATCGAGAAAGGCAGTTGGGCGCTGCTCTCTTCCATCGCCGGTCTGGCATGGCTTTGCGGAACCGCCGTACTGATGTCGCGGCTGCAGCCAGTTCGGCACGCTTTCGCCTATTTCGGGCGTAACACGCTTCCGGTCTATGTGACGCACGTCATGATTGTTTCGCTGCTGGTGGCGGCGATCGCAACGCTGGTGAAGGCGAACGCGGCAAGCGGCTATGTGACCGCGCCTCTTGTCGCGATCGTCGCGATCGGCCTGTCGCTCGCCATCAAGGCCGTTGCCGATCGCAGCGGCGCCGGCTGGCTCTACGTTCCCCCCGCAAGGCGCAAGCGGCAAGCGATTGCCGCTTGAAGCGGGCGATAGCCTGCGCCAAAACAAACGCTAAAGTTCGCTCAGCGTCCGCTTCACAGCATTGCGCCATCCCTTGACCTTCGCGGCCCGCGTCTTCTCATCCATGTCCGGCTCGAAGCGCCGGTCGCGTTTCCACGTGGCGGAGAAGGTCTTGCGGTCGGGCCACACACCCGCCCTGCTCCCGGCAAGCCAGGCAGCACCGAGGGCGGTGGTTTCGAGGATGACCGGGCGATCGACGGGAGCTTCGAGCAAGTCTGCCAGCCGCTGCATCGTCCAGTCGGAGGCGACCATGCCACCGTCGACGCGCAACACCGTGTCGTCCTTGCCGTTCTTCCAGTCCTTTTGCATGGCATCAAGCAGGTCGCGGGTCTGGTAGCAGACCGCTTCGAGCGCCGCGCGGGCGAATTCGGCTGGACCGCTGTTGCGGGTGAGGCCGAAGATCGCGCCGCGCGCCTCCGGGTCCCAATGCGGCGCGCCAAGTCCGGTGAAGGCGGGGACGAGATAGACCTCTTGTGTCGGGTCGGCCCGTTCCGCAAGCTCGCCGGTCCTCGAAGCGCGGTCGATGATCCCGAGGCCGTCGCGCAGCCACTGCACGGCCGCGCCCGCAATGAAGATCGAGCCTTCGAGCGCATAGGTCGTTTCGCCGTTTAGGCGGTAAGCGATCGTGGTGAGCAGCCGGTTCTTGGAGCGCACCAAGTCGGCGCCGGTGTTCAAGAGCGCGAAGCAGCCTGTGCCGTAGGTCGATTTCATCATGCCAGGCTCGAAGCATGCCTGTCCGATGGTCGCGGCCTGCTGATCGCCGGCTACGCCGAGAATCGGGATCGCGGCGCCGAATATCGAGGCATCGGCAACGCCGAACTCATCCGCACAGTCCTTCACCTGCGGCAGCATGGCGGCCGGCACGCGCAGGATTTCGAGCAGGTCTTCGTCCCATTTGTTCTCGGCGATATTGTACATCAACGTGCGCGAGGCATTCGTGGCGTCGGTGACGAAGTTCTTGCCGCCGGTGAGCCGCCAGATCAGGAAGGTGTCGATGGTGCCGAAGCAAAGCTCGCCCTTGGCGGCACGCGCCCGAGCTCCCTTCACATTGGCCAGCAGCCAGGAAAGCTTGGTGCCGGAGAAATAGGGATCGAGGATCAGCCCGGTCTTCTTCGTGAACGTCTTTTCGAGGCCCTGGCGCTTGAGATTGTCGCAGTAGCTCGCCGTGCGGCGGTCCTGCCAGACGATGGCGTTCTGGATCGGCTTGCCGGTCTCGCGTTCCCAGACGACAACAGTCTCGCGCTGGTTGGTGATGCCAAGTGCCGCGATGTCTTTGGCTTCGATCTTCGCCTCGCGCAGCGCCATGTGGATGGTGGAGACCACCGAATCCCAGATCTCCTCCGGATCGTGTTCGACCCAGCCGGAACGCGGATAGATCTGCGTGAACTCCTTTTGGCCCGCGCCGGCGATCCTCATCTCGCTATCGAAAATGATCGCCCGCGTCGATGTCGTGCCTTGATCGATCGCCAAAACATATCCGCTCACGCCTGTCCCTCCCATGCGCATTGCTTTGTTGCAGAAATCAATAAGGCACCAAAGCGAACCTGAAAAGAAAATAAAACGAAAAAGAAGCTACGCCCGTCCCGCCCTCGGCTGCTCTCCTTCCAGCCTGCAAATCGTCTCTCCCGCGCGATTGCCAGAAGCGCCGCTTTGGGCATAACCTTCGCGATATTGCGTCGCGAAAACAAGCCATAGGGGAGAACAGCATGAAGAGAACCGTTGTCGTCACCGGATCCACCAGCGGCATTGGGCTTGCGATCGCCACCGCCTTTGCCGGAAAGGGCGACAATGTCGTCATCAACGGCTTCGGAAAGGCGGACGAAATCAAGGCGATAGTGGAGCGGCTTGAATCGCTTTCCGAGGGAAGTGCGCTCTACCACCCAGCGGATATGACGAAACCCGCGGAGATCGCAGACCTGATCGCCACGGCGGCGAAGACCTTCGGCACCGTCGACGTGCTGGTCAACAATGCCGGCATCCAGCATGTCGAGAAGATCGAGGATTTCCCGATCGAGAAATGGGACCAGATCATCGCCATCAACCTGTCGAGCTCGTTTCATACGATGCGCGCCGCCATCCCGCAGATGAAGGCGAAGAAGCATGGCCGCATCATCAATATCGCCTCGGCGCACGGCCTCGTCGCCTCGCCTTTCAAATCCGCCTATGTGGCCGCAAAACATGGTATATTAGGCCTGACGAAGACAGCGGCGCTCGAACTTGCCGAATTCGGCGTGACGGTAAACGCCATCTGCCCCGGCTATGTGCTGACGCCGCTCGTCGAAAAGCAGATACCGGATACCGCCAAGGCCCGCGGAATGACGGAGGAACAGGTGAAGACCGAGGTCATCCTCAAGGCCCAGCCGACGCGCGAATTCGTCAAGGCCGAGGAGATCGGCGCCATGGCGCTCTACCTCGCCAGCGACGACGCCCGGCAGGTGACCGGCACCCACATCTCGATTGACGGGGGCTGGACTGCGGCATAACCATTTCAAAAACAAGAACAAGGAACAACATGAAAGACAGCATCCGCTTCATCCTCAACGGCGAGGACATCACGCTGAGCGATGTCCACCCCTCCGAGACGCTTCTCGATTTTCTGCGGTTGAGGCGCCGGCTGACCGGCACGAAGGAAGGATGCGCCGAGGGTGATTGCGGCGCCTGCACGGTGCTCGTCGGCCGGTTGCTCGACGGCAAGCTCTTCTATGAGACGGTCAATGCCTGTATTCGCTTCTTAGGATCGCTGAACGGCACGCATGTCGTCACCGTCGAGCATCTGGCCGCCAGGAACGGCACGCTGCATCCGGTACAGCAGGCGATGGTGGACTCCCACGGTTCGCAATGCGGCTTCTGCACGCCGGGCTTCGTGATGTCGCTCTATGGCCTGTGGCTTTCCAACGAGAAGCCCGGACGGCCCGAGATCGAAAAGGCGCTTCAGGGCAATCTCTGTCGCTGCACCGGTTACGAGCCGATCGTCAAGGCGGCCGAAGCCGTCAGCCGCGCGCGTCCGAGCACGCTCTTTGATCCGCTCGAAAAGACCCGCTCCGAAATCGTCTCCAGGCTCTGGGCGATGCAGACACGCGAAACGATCACCATTGTTTCCGGCGAGGACCGGCTGATCGTTCCCGGCTCGGTCGAGGCGTTGGCGCGCGTTCTGGCCGATGAACCGCAGGCAACCGTCATCGCCGGTTCCACCGATGTCGGACTCTGGGTGACGAAGCAGATGCGCGCCTTGAGCCCCGCCATCTTCATCAATCACCTGAATGAACTGCAGGCGATCAAGACCACGGATGGCGGCGTGACGATCGGTGCGGGCGTCACCTATACCAAGGCTTTCGAAATCCTTGCGCCGAAGGTACCGACGCTCGGCAATCTCATCAACCGCATCGGCGGCGAGCAGGTGCGCAATATGGGTACGATCGGCGGCAATATCGCCAACGGCTCGCCGATCGGTGACAGCCCGCCGCCTTTGATTGCGCTCGGCGCCACGCTGAAGCTGCGCTCGGCAACGGGCACGCGCATGCTGCGGCTCGAGGATTATTTTATCGAATACGGCAACCAGGACCGCAAGCCTGGCGAATTCGTCGAGAGCGTCTTCATGCCCTACCCGGCCGAAGGCAGCCAGTTCGCGGTCTACAAGATCACCAAACGCCGCGACGAGGACATCACTGCCGTGCTCGGCGCCTTCTATCTAACACTCGACGAGGCAGGCGACGTCAACGACATCCGCATCGCCTTCGGCGGCATGGCCGGAACGCCGAAGCGCGCCCGCACCGTCGAATCCGATCTCATCGGCAAGCCGTGGAACGAGGAAACCGTCGACAGAGCACGCGACGCCTTCGACGCCGATTTCCAGCCGCTGACCGACTGGCGCGCCACCGCCGAGTACCGGCAACTGACGGCAAAGAACCTGCTGAGGCGCTTTTACCTGGAAACGGTTGGAACGCCAGTGGAATTGAAGCGGTTCGAGGGGGTGGCGTGATGACGATCATCAACATCGCCGCAAGCAGGCCCCCTCATCCGGCTGCCGCCACCTTCTCCCCGCCGGGTTCCGTCATGCTCGGGCTTGAGCCGAGCATCCACGTCCGAGCGGCTAGAGTGGAAACCAAGCGCCAGTGCAGGCAACTCGGAGGAGCCATCTGATGGATAAATCCACCTTCGACACCGCCAAGGTCATCATCAGCGGTCCCATGCACAGCGCACTGAAACATGATTCAGCGCATAAGCATGTCACCGGAACTGCCGATTATATCGACGATATTCCGGAATCCGCGGGCCTGCTGCACGGCGCGCTCGGAATGTCCGACCGCGCCCATGCCGAGATCCTCAGCATGGACCTTTCCGAAGTCCGCCGGCACCCCGGCGTCGTTTGGGTATTCACCGGCAAGGACGTGCCGGGCGTCAACGACGTCAGTTCAAACGGCAGCCATGACGAGCCGCTGCTTGCCGAAACCGAGGTCGAGTTCCACGGACAGCCGGTCTTTGCGGTGATCGCCGAGACCCGCGATGCAGCACGGAAGGCCGCACAAAAGGCGAAGATCGAGTATCGCGATCTGCCGCACTGGAGCGATATCGACGGCGCGCTCGAAAACGGCAGCCCGCTCGTCATCGCGCCGATGACGCTGCAGCGCGGCGACGCCAAGGCCGAGATGGACAATGCCCCGCACCGGGTGAAAGGCCAAATGCGCATCGGCGGGCAGGAGCATTTTTACCTCGAAGGCCACGTCGCCATGGCGATCCCCGGCGAGGACGACGAGGTGACCGTCTGGTCCTCCACACAGCACCCGAGCGAAATCCAGCATATCGTCGGCCACGTGCTGAACATTCCGTCGAATGCCGTTACGGTGAATGTGCGCCGCATGGGCGGCGGCTTCGGCGGCAAGGAAACGCAGGGCAACCAGTTTGCAGCGCTTGCCGCAATTGCCGCCAAAAAGCTGAAACGTGCCGTTAAATTCCGCCCCGACCGCGACGAGGACATGAGCGCCACCGGCAAGCGCCACGACTTCCTGGTGGATTACGAGCTCGCCTTCGACAATGAAGGCCGCATCCACGCCGTCGACGCAACCTACGCGGCGCGCTGCGGCTTCTCGTCGGACCTGTCCGGCCCGGTGACGGACCGCGCCCTCTTCCATGCCGATTCCAGCTATTTCTATCCGCATGTGCATCTGACCTCGATGCCGCTGAAGACGCATACCCCCTCGAATACTGCCTTCCGCGGTTTCGGGGGGCCGCAGGGCATGCTGGGAGCCGAGCGCTTCATCGAAGAGATCGCTTATGCGATTGGCAAGGACCCGCTCGAAATCCGCAAACTGAACTTCTACGGTCAGCCCGGTTCCGGCCGCACGACGACGCCCTACCACCAGGACGTTGAAGACAACATCATCCTGCGCATCGTCGAGGAATTGGAGGAGAGCGCCAATTACCAGGCCCGCCGCAATGCCATCATCGGTTTCAACCGCGACAGCCGCTTCATCCGCAAGGGCATTGCGCTGACGCCGGTGAAATTCGGCATCTCCTTCACGATGACCGCCTTCAACCAGGCGGGCGCCCTGGTGCATATCTATCAGGACGGTTCGATCCATCTGAACCATGGCGGCACGGAGATGGGCCAGGGCCTTTATACCAAGGTGGCGCAGGTGCTGTCCGACAGCTTCCAGGTCGATATCGACCGCGTGAAGATCACCGCGACGACCACCGGCAAGGTTCCGAACACGTCTGCGACCGCCGCCTCCTCCGGTTCCGACCTGAACGGCATGGCCGCCTATGACGCTGCGCGTCAGATCAAGGAGCGGCTCGTTGCCTTCGCCGCAGACAAATGGAGCGTCGATCCGGCAGAAATCGTCTTTTTGCCGAACCGGGTGCGCGTCGGCGAGAAGGAAGTCCCCTTCCCCGATTTCATCAAGCAAGCCTATTTCGCCCGCGTGCAGCTCTCGGCAGCGGGCTTCTACAAGACGCCGAAAATCCACTGGGATCGGGCAGCAGGGCGCGGCACGCCGTTCTATTATTTCGCGTATGGCGCCGCCTGCAGCGAAGTCTCGATCGACACCCTGACCGGCGAATACCTGATCGCCCGCACCGACATCCTGCACGACGTCGGCCGCTCGCTGAATCCGGCGATCGACATCGGCCAGGTGGAAGGCGGCTTCGTGCAGGGCATGGGCTGGCTGACGACGGAAGAACTCTGGTGGGACGACAAGGGCCGGCTGCGCACGCATGCGCCCTCGACCTACAAGATCCCGCTTGCCTCCGACCGGCCGAAGATCTTCAACGTCCGTCTCGCCGAATGGTCGGAAAATGCCGAGCCCACCATCGGCCGCTCAAAGGCCGTCGGCGAACCGCCGCTCATGCTGGCGATCTCCGTGCTCGAAGCACTCTCGATGGCGGTGGCCAGCGTCGCCGACTACAAGGTCTGCCCACGGCTCGACGCCCCGGCAACGCCGGAGCGGGTCCTGATGGCGGTGGAGCGGATGAAGCGGGTGTGAGAGTGGCTGGCTTACTGATGCCTCAAGCCAAGGTGAATGAGCGGGGGAGCAAGACTTGCCCGGCTAGAGGCGGTGGCTCCCTGCAATCAGCAGGCTGCGATAATTTCATATCAGTCTTCCCCCTTGTGAGGGAGGTGTCACGCAGGACGGAGGGGGGTGCTTTCGCGCCATGACGTCCTCTTTCCTCGCCTTCACGTCCGCTCACCCCGCCATCATCCTCATCGACATTGTCGAAACCCAAGGCTCCACGCCGCGCGAAGCCGGCACCTTCATGCTCGTCGCCGAAAATGCCACCTGGGGCACGATCGGCGGCGGGCAATTGGAGTTCATGGTGATCCGCAACGCACGAGACCTGCTTATGGGCAGCGGCAGGGCGACCATGAATATTCCGCTTGGGCCGGAGATCGGGCAATGCTGCGGCGGGCGTGCTGAGTTGCGGTTCCGGCGGGTGACGGATGATCTGATGACAGAGCTGAAAGCAAGGCAGGCCGAAGAAACGTCACGCTTTCCGGAGGTCTATGTTTTCGGCGCAGGCCATGTCGGGCATGCGCTCGCGGCCGCACTTGCGCCGCTGCCGCTCTTCGTGACAGTGGTCGAGACGCGTAAGGAAGAGCTTGCGAACCTGCCATCGGAAGCGAAGACACAGCTTACGCCGATGCCGGAAGCGCTGGTGAAGGAGATGCCCGCGGGCTCCGCCGTCGTCATCCTGACGCACGACCATGCGTTGGACTTTCTGATCGCCCGCGAGGCGCTGGCGAGAACCGATCTTGCCTATACCGGCATGATCGGCTCGGCCACGAAACGGGCAACCTTTGCAAACTGGCTTTCGCGCGAAGGCGGCGAGCGGAACTGGCTCGACCGCCTCACCCTGCCGATCGGCGGCTCGGTTGTCAGGGACAAGCGGCCGGACGTGATCGCCGCCATGACCGCTGCCGAAATACTGACGGCACTTTCGGCCTATCGGCAGAGATCGCTCTCGTAACGGGGATCGCGCCCGTCCAGGAAGCCAAGATCGCGCTTTACACGATCGGGAATGCCGTCGAGATCGAGCCGCGACGGGTGGAAGATCTTGCCATAGGCCCACCCTGTCACGCCTGAAACAAGTGACAAAAGCGAAAGATTGACGAGATTTGTGCTCTCTTCGATAGCATGGCAATCCATGACGTCACCCTTGTTCAACTGATGCTAAGGCTTGCAGATTGCCGCTAAAAATGCTGCAATTCCAATCGAACAACCGTCTATGTGCATAAAGAGAACTTATCCATGAAGCTGTCGAAACAGTTCCCGCTGAATGCGCTGCGCGTCTTCGAAGCCGTGGCGCGGCTCGGCAGCTTCACGAAGGCGGGCGAAGAGCTCGGCATGACGCAGACGGCTGTGAGTTATCAGGTGAAACTGCTGGAGGAGAGTATCGGCGAACCGCTGTTCCTGCGCCGCCCGCGCCAGATCAGCCTGACGGATACCGGCGAACGGCTGGCGCCGAGGGTGACGGAAGGTTTTGCCATCCTGAGCGAAGCAGTCGCCTCCGTCAGCGCCGCAGCAGAAGAAATGCTGCTTATCCACTCGACTCCGACCTTTGCGGCGCAGTGGCTGGCGAGACATATAGGCTCGTTTCACCTGAAATATCCGAGCACTGCCGTAAGATTGAAAACCTCAGACACGCTGATCGATTTTTCGCGCGAATCCGCGGATCTCGCACTCCGCAGCGGCAAAGGCAACTGGCCGGGCCTGCGTTCCCATATGCTGATGAAGGTGACGTTTACGCCGATGCTGGCGCCCGCATTGGCCGAGTCGATCGGCGGCATCCATTCACCGGCCGACCTGCTGAAGCTGCGGCTGATCGATGCCGGAGACCCTTGGTGGCTCCAGTGGTTCACCGAGGCCGGCGTACCGAACCCCGATCTTGCCGGTCGTCCTCGCTCAAGGCTCGGCGCGCAGTCCTTTGAAGCAAGTGCCGCAATTGCCGGCCAAGGCGTTGCGATCTTGACGCCGGAATTTTATTCGGACGATCTCGCCGCCGGCAGGCTCTGCCAGCCCTTCGACCTCGTCTGCTACGACGGCGCCGACTACTGGCTCGCCTATCCGGAAAGCCGAAGGAATGTGCCGAAGATCAGGGCCTTCCGGAACTGGATCATCGGCGAGATGGACGCGCACGCTCTCTGAGCGCGCTCAATAGCCCATTTCCGGCGCGTAAAAGCAGCGCGGCGTGTCCTCGTTCGGGAACAGGCAGAGGTGATATTCGCCATCGCCGGATTGCATCGCCTTCGTCATCGGCAGCATGAAGACATGCGCCCGCGTCACCAGCCGGTGGTCGCCGGGCAACAGCGTCACCCGATACCCTCTGGGCGTCACCTTGACGCTTTTCGAAGGAATCATCTGGCAATCGCCAGTATGGTTGTCGCCATTGCAACAGAAGGGTTCGTAAGACCAACCCGCCGGCGCGTCGTGGGCACTTACACTCGACGCGAACGCAATCATCACACCTGCCAGAATGCTGCGCATGGGCATCTTCTCCGTCGATGAATGCGCCGCCTCAATGCGGTTTCCACCTCATCCTGGCGGCCCATAATGGTAATTGTAACCGAGTCGTGACATTTCAAGGATCACTAAATTCTGCAGTGCAACATACTCAAACCAGACTTGCTGCCTTAAACCGTCCGCAACTTTCAATGACCTCACGGTCACATAATCCATGCTGACGGAGACCGAATTGAGGCTTGTCGTGCGGAAATGCGTGACGGCAATGCTCTCGGGGGCAGCCTCAATCGCGGCCGAAAGATCGGTGTTACCCGTTTGAGACGCTCGGCAGAGCTCGACTTTTTGGCAGCCCTGCTTCGATCAAGCCACCCCTGACGATTAAACCGCCAGGAATTTCACAGAAATGAATTGCGCGGACAGCAAATCCTCTGCCTTCACAATAATCGAGGGAAACAATCGCCGATGCGTGCTCCTCGGCAAGCAAGCGGCTGACGTCTTTCCCCTTCCCTCCCGCAGCAACTTTCTGCAATGTGGCGAGTCGGAGGAAGACAGGGGAACTGAATGTATGAATATGCCATAGCGTGGGAATGGCTGGCTTTTGCGACACGCTGGTTTCACGTCATCACCGCGATCGCTTGGATCGGCTCGTCCTTCTATTTCATCGCGCTTGATCTCGGGCTGGTGAAGCGTCCGCATCTTCCGCCGGGCGCCTATGGCGAGGAGTGGCAGGTGCATGGCGGCGGCTTCTACCACATCCAGAAGTATCTGGTGGCGCCGGCGCAGATGCCGGAGCATCTGACCTGGTTCAAATACGAAAGCTACTTCACTTGGCTCTCCGGCTTCCTGATGCTCTGCATCGTTTATTACGGCGGAGCCGATCTCTTCCTCATCGACCGCCATGTGCTGGACATCAGCGCGCCTGTCGCGATCCTGATCTCGCTCGCCTCGCTGGCCGTCGGCTGGATCGTCTACGACCTGCTCTGCAAGTCGCCGCTCGGCAAGAACACCTGGGGCCTGATGGCGGTGCTCTACGGCGTGATCGTCTTCATGGCCTGGGGCTATACGCAGCTCTTCACCGGCCGCGCCGCCTTCCTGCATCTCGGCGCCTTCACGGCGACGATCATGTCGGCCAACGTCTTTATGATCATCATCCCCAACCAGAAGATCGTCGTCGCCGACCTTATCGCCGGACGCACGCCGGATCCGAAATACGGCGCGGTCGCCAAGCAGCGCTCACTACACAACAACTACCTGACGCTGCCAGTCATCTTCTTCATGCTGTCGAACCACTATCCGCTGGCCTTCGGCACCGCCTTCAACTGGGTGATCGCAGCCCTCGTCTTCCTGATGGGCGTCACCATCCGCCACTGGTTCAACACGACGCACGCACGCAAGGGGCGCCCGACCTGGACCTGGATCGCGACAGTCATCCTCTTCATCATCATCATGTGGCTTTCGACGGTGCCTAAGGTGCTGACCGGTGGAAGCGAAACGGCTGCCGTCGCGCCGGCCTTCCAGCAGTTTGCGGGTGATCCCCACTTCCCTGCGGTCAAGGAGGTGATCGGCACGCGCTGTTCGATGTGCCATGCCGCCGAGCCAGTCTATGAGGGCCTTGCCCGGCCGCCGAACGGCGTCATCTTCGAAAACGACGCGGAAATCGCCGCCCATGCGCGTGAAATCTATATACAGGCAGGCCGCAGCCATGCCATGCCGCCCGGCAACGTGACGGAGATCACGTCGGACGAGCGGAAACTGCTCGTCGCCTGGTTCGAAAGCGCAGTCGAAGGCAAACAGCAATGATGACGAAACTCCTGCGCGGGCGCCTGCTCTCGTTCAAGCGCGCGCCCCTCAGCGTCACTGATACGGACAGCTACCGCTACGAGAGCGACGGCGGCCTGCTGATCGAGGCAGGCAAGATCGCGGCGATCGGCGCTTATTCCGACATCAGGAAGAAGGCTCCGGCAGATGCGGTCGAGATCGACCACCGCCCATACCTCATTATGCCGGGCTTCATCGACACGCATCTGCATTTTCCGCAGATGCAGGTGATCGCCTCGTACGCAGCCAACCTGCTCGAATGGCTGAACACCTACACCTTCCCGGAAGAATGCCGCTTCGTCGAAACCGCGCATGCCGAAAAGATCGCGTCGCATTTCTACGACGAACTGGCCCGCCACGGCACGACGACGGCTGCCGCCTATTGCTCCGTCCATAAGACCTCCGCCGACGCCTACTTCTCGGAGGCCATGCGCCGCAACATGTGCATGGTCGGCGGCAAGGTGATGATGGACCGCAATGCCCCGCAGGGCCTACTCGACACGCCTGAGATGGGCTATGACGAAACGCGGCAGGTGATTGCCGACTGGCACGGCAAGGGCCGAAACCACGTCGCCATCACCCCGCGCTTCGCCATCACTTCGACGCCGCAGCAGATGGCGGCGGCCCAGGCTCTCGCCCAGGAATTTCCGGACCTGCACATCCAGACGCATCTTTCGGAAAACCACGATGAGATCAGGTTCACCTGCGAGCTTTATCCGGACGCGATCGACTACACCGATATCTACGCCCGCTACGGCCTGCTAGGCCCGAAGAGCCTCTTCGGCCACTGCATTCACCTCTCCGAGCGCGAGGCAGATGCCATGAGCGAAGCCGGTTCGGTTGCAGTCCATTGCCCGACCTCGAACCTCTTCCTCGGCTCCGGCCTCTTCCCGCTGAAGGCACTGGCGCGCCGCGAAAAAACCGTCAGGATCGGCGTTGCCACCGACATCGGCGGCGGCTCCAGCTATTCGATGCTGCGCACCATGGACGAAGCCTACAAAATCCAGCAGCTCCTCGGCGAGCGCCTCAACCCGCTCGAAAGCTATTATTACATGACGCTCGGCAACGCCGAGGCGCTCTCGCTCGCCGATAGCATCGGCACCCTGGATGAAGGCACGGACGCCGATCTCGTCGTCCTGAACGCCGCGGCAACGCCTGCCATGGCGTTGAAGATGGACGTGGTGAAAACGCTGCCGGAAGAACTTTTCCTGCTCCAGACGATGGGCGACGACCGGGCGGTCGCGGAGACTTATGTGGCGGGCAAGGCAGCGAAGAGCAACCTCACTCTCTGAAGAGACAAACTGGACATTCTCGCGACGCTGATCGATGCTTATGAGGCGTCACACTCTCCAATCCATCTGCCCGACCCAGTCGCCGCCATTCTATTTACGCATGCATCAACAGGGCTTGAGCTGCAAGGACCTTCAACCGATGCTCGGCAGGCTTGGACGCGTGGCGGAAATTCTCAATCGCAGGCGATCCCTCTCGCTTGAAATGATCCGCCGGCTGCATGAGCATCTCGAGATTCCGACCGACATCTTGATCCAGCCGATCCGTACCAACAACACGGCATAGGATATCAATACGACCAGCTTTTCTTCAAAGCCCCCATCACTGCGCGGATGATCGGGACATTCCTGATGTCGGAGTGAACGACAAGCCAGACTTCGCGCGTCAGCGGCTTGGGCTCCCGAACGGCCTTCACGAGGCCATCCAAGCCGGCAAGGAGGAAATTCGGCAGGAGGGCGACACCGCCGCCGGCCCTCGCGGCGGAAAGCTGGAACTCGAGGGTCGTGGCCTTGATGGACAGTTTTCGCCCATTCGCCACCTCGAGCAGGCGAGTTGACTGCGGCGAGCTCGACATGGTTTCGTCATAGGCGATGAAGTTCCAGTCCTCTTCCGGCACACAAGCCAGATAAGTTGGCGCCGCATAGAAGCCAAATGCCACGTCGCCAAGCTTGGTGATGGTAAAGTCGCCCTGTTCCGGTTTCGTCATGCGGACCGCGATGTCCGCCTCCCGCCGGTCGAGCGAGGCGTATCGCGTCTCGCCGACAATGGTGATGGCGATGTCCGGATGGTTGCGCCGGAGCTCGACGAGCGGTCCGGCAAGCAGCGCGGCCGCAAGCGTCGGAGGTGCGCTTACCTTGACATCGCCGGCAAGCCTGCCGCCGGCAGCAAGGCTCACACGTTCGATCGCCCGCGCCTCCTCCCCCATGCGCTCGGCCATCGCCGCGACCCGCTGCCCCTCAGCCGTCAGCGATATGCGCCGTCCGCGCCGGTCGACTAGCTTCACGCCCATCTGCGCCTCCAGGCCGGCGACGCGGCGGGCGACCGTCGCATGCTCCACGGCGAGCGAGCGGGCAGCGCCGAGCAAAGTGCCAGTCTGCGCCAGGGCCGCGAAATAGCGAAGATTTTCCCAATCGAACATTGATCATTTTTTCCCATTAATTGGCAGACAATAGGGAATTTCCGATCAACAGGCCATCGGCCATGATTGCTGCGACAGCAAACCGGAGCACAGTCATGGACAAGATCGTTACACTTCAGGCGCCGGGCGGTATCGAGCAATTGCAGGTCCTGGAGCACACACCGCAGCAGCCTGGCCCCAATGAGATCCGCATACGGCATGAAGCGATCGGCATGAATTTCGTCGACATCTACCATCGGAAGGGCATCTATCCCTTGCCAGCCTATCCGGCAGTCCTGGGCGTCGAGGGCGCGGGCATCGTAGAGGCTGTTGGTACCGGCGCCGTCGAGGTGAAACCGGGTGACCGCGTTGCCTATGCCGGCGTGGTCGGCGCCTATGCCGCAACGCGCCTGCTCCCCGCCGCGCGCGCCATCCGACTTCCGGACGAAATTCCATCACGCCTCGCCGCAAGCTCGATGCTGAAGGGCATGACTGCCTACATGCTGCTGACGCAGACCTACAAGGTCGCCCCCGGCACGATCGTCCTCGTGCATGCGGCAGCCGGCGGGCTCGGCGCCATTCTGGTTCAATGGGCAAGGCATCTCGGAGGAACAGTTATCGGGACCGTCAGTTCAGCGCAAAAGGCAGTGCTCGCCTGCAACCATGGCGCCGACCACCTGATCGTCGGGCGCGATGCGGATGTCGTCGGCGAAGTGAAGCGGCTGACTGGCGGCCGCGGCGTTGATGCCGCCTATGACGGCATCGGCGGCAGCATGCTGTCCAAGACCATCCAATGCCTGCGGCCATTCGGCGTCGCCGCAACGATCGGCCAGGCTGGCGGCCCGATACCGCCTGTCGCTGTCGAGGAGCTGCGCCCCGGAAAATCTCTCGCCCATCCGAGCATCATCGCCTATGTCGCCGACCTCGATAACTACAGAGGGGCGGCCAAAGCCGTGGTCGAGATTCTGCGTTCCGGCATCACCGCAACGATTGCCGGAGAATACGCTTTGCCCGACGCCGCCAAGGCGCAGCAAGTCCTCGAAGAAGGACGTGCTGCGGGTAGTCTCATTCTTGTTCCATAGGCGACGAAAGAGATACCCAACAGCTTGGAAATCATGTTAAGGGCCACGGCACTATCCAGATGCGAAAGTCTCGTCCATGGCCACTCCTCTCACCATCGCTGACCTCAAGCAACTCGCCCAGCGCCGCGTGCCGAAAATGTTCTTCGACTATGCGGATTCCGGTGCCTGGACGGAGTCGACCTATCAGGCGAATGAGAGCGATTACGCCAAGATCAAGCTGCGCCAGCGCGTACTCGTCGACATGACGAACCGCACGCTGGAAACGACGATGATCGGCCAGAAAGTCTCGATGCCGGTGGCGCTCGCGCCAACCGGCTTGACGGGCATGCAGCATGCCGACGGAGAGATGCTGGCTGCCCGCGCGGCCGAGGAATTCGGCGTTCCCTTCACGCTCTCGACCATGAGCATCTGCTCGATCGAGGATGTCGCCTCGGTGACGACACGGCCGTTCTGGTTCCAGCTCTATGTGATGAAGGACAAGGACTTCGTCATGGACCTCATCAATCGCGCCAAGGCGGCCAAGTGCTCGGCGCTGGTGCTGACGGCTGACCTGCAGATCCTCGGCCAGCGGCATAAGGACCTGCGCAACGGCCTCTCGGCCCCGCCGAAATTCACGCCGAAGCATATCTGGCAAATGGCGACGCGCCCCTTCTGGTGCCTCGACATGCTGAAGACGAAGCACCGCACCTTCGGCAACATCGTCGGCCACGCCAAGAATGTTTCCGACCTCTCCTCGCTGTCTTCCTGGACGGCCGAGCAGTTCGATCCGCAGCTCTCCTGGGCCGACGTCGCCTGGATCAAGGAAAAGTGGGGCGGCCCGTTGATCATCAAGGGCATTCTCGATGTCGAGGACGCGAAGGCCGCAGCCGAGACGGGGGCCGACGCAATCGTCGTCTCCAACCATGGCGGCCGTCAGCTCGACGGCGCCCCTTCCTCGATCAGCATGCTCCCGCAGATCGTCGATGCCGTCGGACATAAAATCGAGATCCATCTCGACGGCGGCATCCGCTCCGGCCAGGACGTGCTGAAGGCCGTGGCGCTCGGCGCCAGGGGCACCTATATCGGCCGACCCTTCCTCTATGGCCTCGGCGCCATGGGCAAAGAAGGCGTGACGCTGGCGCTCGGCATCCTCCGCAAGGAGATGGACATCACCATGGCGCTCTGCGGCAAACGCGACATCAACGACGTCAACTCCTCAATCATCGCCGGGCGGCAGTAGCGCTCGCAAGTGAGAAGCCTACTCAGAAGAGTCACGAATCCCAGGATCGCTGTCGCGATGGCTGGCTCATTGACGACACGGTCTGAAAAACCACGGCTTTAAGCCATGTTGCGTTTTTGAGGCCATATTTGATGTCGCCCCTAGTCGAGTTCATCGCGGTGACGGCTGACGAGAGCTAAGCTCCGATAGATCTGACTCCGGAACTTTCTGAAGGCGCGGTGTCGCATGTGTGTCGGCGGCTCAGGGTCAACGCCCGCGAACAATATCTTCAACTTGCGCCGACGAACGAATTATCCAACACTTGTGTCACTTGAAACCAATCTTCGAGCGATGCAACGCCACAAACAACCATCAAATTCCGGCGTTAATACAACGACCTCGCTTGCACGCCCTCCCAGCGAGATAAAAACCGCGGTGCCGATCGCGGATCTCCTGGCGTCGGGCTGTTCCCGTTACTTCGCGTTCGAGGCTAGAAATTGGCGAAACCACGACACTGAACGGTCGATTCATCCTGGCTTGCAAGGGAAAGCTGAATGGCCGCTTCGGGCCGAAGCTGAAGACAGTCCGGCCTCCTTCGCGCCAATTGCGGCCGCTCCGCCGACACAATAGTCTCCATTATGGAAAGCAGTTCCAACTCGGAGCAACCAGTTGCGTAGGTGTCATGGGCGTCGGTTACTCAGAGCGCCTTCTGACGAGTAACCGCATAGGCCTTTATGGTACCATTCTGATGCTGTGCATTATGGAATTGAGTTAAGGAACTGAGCATTGACACAACCCGCAGCCGATAAGGTCCGCTTTAAATTTGTCACGCAATGTCCAAGGGATGATGGCTGCGGCATTTTCGTCTTGCAGATGCTGACGGGCAAACCCTACGACCAAATTGCCAGCATGATCGATTGGGGCGTTCAGACCAATCATTACACAACGTGGAAAGAACTGCGCGGCGTCCTGACCGAGTTGGGCTGGCATACTCGCGGACTACGCAAGGCAGAGAGCTGGGGCGATGTTCGGGGGGTAGCGGTAGTCCATGTCGAAGGAGACCACTTTATCCTCTACGACGCCGATAACGGCATCTTCTATGATCCTGGGCAATCAGATGGCCCCGATCTGCATACCCGCCTCGTTCCTATGAGCTACCTTCCAGTGCAATCGCCAGAGAATGGTGCATAAATCAAGGCGAGACGGCATGCGGAAGTCAAACGTCGCTGCTATCGCGCAGACGGTTTTCTTTCGCCGGATGCGAACCGTGCTCATCCGCCCGCATGGAAAAGGGCTGATCGCGACCACGATGCATTACGACTACGAAGTCCGGTCCTCGGAAAAGGCTTTAGAGGAGATGCCCAAAACGGCATCGGCATGGGCGAAGGCCTTGCAGCGCAACTGCTATCCTATCAGGCCAACAAACCCATCTTGGACCGGCTCATGAAGGAAGCAGGCTTCGATGGCGACAATGCCGTTTCGTCTCTGCTGGACAATCTGGATGCCGCCAAGGCGAAGCCTGGCGCACCGAAGGCGCTTCACGAAGACGACTAAACAGCTATCGAATCCAGCCCGTTGCCAGCGCGGCCGCCCAGTCGGGGCGGCCGTTTGCTTTTGCAAGTCTCGACATCGCCATGTGATCGTAGGCGACGTTGCGGAAATAGGGTGTCCAGCCGGACGCGGATTTCTCCAGGATGGCGTAGCTTGCCATCGGATGGCCGGTCTCCACCTTGTGCGGATAGGGTTTGTCATCGTCATAAGCCGGGCCGCCGACGCTGCCGGGATTGACGATGAGGCGGCCGTCGCGAAGCTGGACAAGGCGCGAAATATGGCTGTGGCCGCACAGGATCAGCGGCAAATCGATCCCGTCCGCGAGCGCCTCGATTTCTTTCAACGGCTTCAGAAACACATGGCCCTCCGGAGCGACGGATTCCAGCCAGTAGAGATTGTCATCCTTAGGCGTCGCGTGGCAGAGATAGACTTCACCTTTGTAGATGAGGTCGCTCGGCAGAGATCGCAGCCAATCGAGATGACGCGGTAGAAGCTGCTGATAGGCAGCTTTATCGGAAGCATGCATGGATTCCGGCTTCTGCTCGATCAGGTAGCGGTCGTGGTTGCCGCGGACTGTCGGAAGGGCGAGCGAGAGAAGCAGCTCGGCGGTCTTTCCTGCTTCCAGGGGGCTACTGAAGCAATCGCCGAGATCGACGATATCCGAAATGCCCTGCGCGCGGATATCGGCAAGCACGGCCTCCAGAGCCAGATGGTTGCCGTGGATATCGGCGATCGCCGCAAACCGCATCGGCTAGCTCCCGCGATAGGTGGAATAGCCGTAAGGCGAGATCAGCAGCGGCACGTGATAATGCGCGCCGGTGTCGGCGATGCCGAAGCGGATGGGTACGAGATCGAGAAAGGCCGGATGCGGCAGCGGCATGCCTAACGCGCGCAGATAATCGCCGGCATGGAACAGCAGTTCGTAGGTTCCTGCCTGGAAATTCGCGCCTGAGAGGATCGCGCCGCCGTCGACACGGCCGTCCGAATTGGTCTCGACCGTCTTGATGTGGTGGCGGATATCCCCCTCCAGGCGAAAAAGGTCGATCCTCAGCCTTTCAGCAGGCTTACCGGAGGCGGTGTCGAGAACATGGGTCGTCAGTCCGGTCATAGAGCTGGCTCGCTGATCGTGTATGAGGTTTCGAAGAAATGCTCTTGCAGATTGTCGCCGGGACCGTCCCTGTCGACAACGAGAAAGTCGCTTGATTGGCCGAGCACGAGCAGCGGGTGATGCCAGACGTTGCGGCGATAGTTCACGCCCTGGTCGCCATGTGCGAGAAACACCTGCGGCCTGCCGGGCTTTCCGTCCTGATCTTCCGAAACCACGACCAGAAACGGCCGCCCGGAAAGCGGCGAGAAGCTCTGGCTGCCGAAAGGATGCCGCTCCATCATGCCGATCTCATAGGGAAAGGCGCGCGGCTGGCCGCGGAAGAGATTGATGATGACGCGTGCGCCCTCGCCTGCCGCCTCGGCCGTAGCCAGCGCATGAAAGCGTTCCGTCGTGCCGCCGTTGATATACCGCATTGTTGCCGGATCGGCCTCGATAACGTCGCCGAACGGCGCGAAAGCAGTTTTGGTGAGAGGCTGGATGTCGAGAAGGTTTGTCAAATGTCATTCACCCTGGGCGTGCCAGTGACGCAATCCGTGCAGTTGATCGAGAAGATCGGGGATGGCTGTTTGCGCAGTGTCCCAAACGGTGTCTAGGTTCATGCTCATATAGCCGTGAGCGATCCGGCTTCTCATTCCGCGCATCTTTTGCCAGGGCACGTTGGAAAATTCCGCTGCAAACTCGGGATATTCCTCCATGATGCGCGATGTTGCCGCGCCGATCATCAGGAGGTTCATTCCAACTGCGCGCTGTCTCACAAGGTCCTTCAGAAATTCATCCTTGCTCATGTCCTTGACGAAATCGATGGTTTCGAATGCGACCTGCTGCATCTCGTCGAGATAGGTTCGAAGCCGATCGATACTCATACAGGCTTGGCTTCCTGCAGGACCCGGCTGCGGACACGTTCGGGAAAATCGCCTGGCGTCAGAACGTGGATTTCCGTCCCGGACATCAGCGCCTGCAACTCCTCCAGCAACCCGCCGAGATCGAAAAGCGTCGTCCCCGGCAGCGCATCGACGAGAATATCGAGATCGCTGTCCGGTCTGTCCTCGCCGCGGGCGACGGAACCGAAGATGCGCGGGTTCGCCGTGTTGAAACGCGTCGTGGCGTCGCGGATCGCCTGCCTGTTCTTTTCCAGCACTTCCGATGGCTTCATCGAGGCATCACTCCTGATGCCTCGAATATAGGTGAGCGGCGATAAAGAAGAAAGAACTCACCCCTTCACCCCGAAGAGCCGCAGCCGCATGATGCCGCCATCCGGATGCATCGCGATGCGGACATGCGTCACCGGCCCGATATCGGCGATGGCATCCTCGCCATATTCGTGGATGTGGTCCATCTGCAACTTGGTGCGTGTCAGTATCGGCTTCCAGTTCTCCGAAGCCGCTGTGTCCACTTCGCTCAGCGTATCGCCAAGATCGGGCAGATAAGCGCCGAGAAGCTCGCAGGTGTCCGGGAAATTGCCCTTGAAGAAGGCGGTATCGACAATGACGCGCTTGATTGTGCCGGGGTGGCCGAGGCGGATAACAGCCCAGTCGTGACCCGGGCCGCGGCGGCGCTTGGTTTCCCAGCCGTCGCCCATATTGATGCCGCGTCCGGGGCCGAGCATCTTGTCCGGGTGGCCGTAATGGGCGTCCGACCAGGCAAGCGACTTCGCGCCATTGAATATATAGCCGAGGTCAACTTCCTCGCTCGCACCGACCTTCGACCAGTCGAAATAGGCCGAGCCGTAGACGCGCAGGCGCGCGACGCCGCCATCGGGATAGATATGCAGGCGCAGATGCGTCCAGATCTTCTCCTTGCCGGCATTCTCGAAGAAGTGATGCGCGCTTGGCCCCAGAGGGGATTTCGCGAGGATTTCGGTCCACACCGTTGCATCGGTCGGATCGCCGTCTTCGACGAAAGCGGCCTCGATCGAGCAATGCGGCGGATAGTTGCCGGTAAAATAGCTGGTATCGACGTCGAAGCCGAAGATGCGGCCGGGCATGGCAAGCTTGACGATCGCCCAGTCATGGCCGGGCACGCGCTTGCGGCGGCTTTCCCAGCCGTCCATGTACTTGCCGTTGTCGTCGTAAAGGTCCGGATCGAAGCTCGCCGGCACATCCTGCAGCATGCGCTCCAGCGGCGCAAAGAACTCGTCCGTCGCATAGAGGCCCCTGGCGCCGAGGCGCGCGGAAGCAAGGTTGATCGCGCCGTTCGCGAAGGACGGCAGGCTGGCATTGGTATTCTCGGTCATTCACTTCTCCGGAAGCATGGATGTCAGGCGCAAAAGCGCAATCTTTTCGACCTCAGCGCAGGCGGTCGCAAGTTCCTCGTCGCGGCTGTTGCCGATGCGTTTTTCGAAAGCCGCAAGAATATCGTCCTTGTTCAGTCCCTTCACGGCGACGATGAAGGGAAAGCCGAATTTCTGGACATAGGCGGCGTTGAGTTCGGTGAAGCGGGCATGCTCTTCGCGGCTCAGCCGGTCAAGTCCGGCACTTGCCTGCTCCTTCTTGCTGTCTTCCGTCAGTTCGCCCGCGACTGCCAGGCGTCCGGCAAGATCGGGATGGGCGCGAAGCACGCCAAGACGCTCGTCCTCGCTTGCCGCGCGGAAGATCGCGACGAGCGGAATGTGCACCTTGTCCACAGTCAACTCATCGCCAATGAAACCGTCGTCATAGGCGCGCTCGGCAATGAAGGGCGAATGTTCGAAGACACCGCCGAAACGCGACACGAATTCATCCCGCCGGATCATCAGGTCATGTCCTGCTTGTGGTTCTTGTGCCAATGCTCGGCAATCTCGATGCGGCGAGGGATCCACACGTTGTCGTGCTTCAGCACATATTCGATGAAACGCTTCAGGGCTGCAGCGCGGCCGGGCCGACCGACCAGACGGCAATGCAGGCCGACCGACATCATCTTCGGGTTGCCGGCCTTGCCTTCTTCGTAGAGCGTATCGAAGGCATCCTTGAGATAAGTGAAGAATTGATCGCCGGAATTGAAGCCCTGCGGCGTCGCAAAGCGCATGTCGTTCGTTTCAAGCGTATAAGGAATGATGAGGAACGGTTTGTCATCAACCCCCTTCACCCAGTAGGGCAGGTCATCGGCATAAGAGTCTGACGAATAAAGGAACCCGCCCTCCTCTTGAACCAGCCGCAGCGTATTGTCGGAGGGCTTTCCCTGGTACATGCCGAAGGGGCGCTCGCCGGTGAGTTCGGTGTGGAGACGCACCGCTTCGAGAATGTGCTTGCGCTCGAGGTCTTCCGGAAAATCCTTGTACTCCAGCCAGCGGTAGCCATGGCTGGCGATCTCCCAGCCGGCTTCTTTCATCGCCGCGACGGCCTCCGGATTGCGGGCCATCGCAAGCGTCACGCCGTAGACGGTCGCCTGAACCTTGAGCTCGGTGAACATGCGCCAGAGCCGCCAGAACCCGGCGCGCGAACCGTATTCGTAGATCGATTCCATGTTCAAGTTGCGCTGGCCGGGCCAGGGCGCCGCTCCCACGATTTCCGACAGCAGGTTCTCGGACGACGGATCACCATCGAGGATCGAGCTCTCGCCGCCCTCTTCGTAATTGATGACGAACTGCACGGCGAGGCGGGCCTCGTCCGGCCATTTCGGATCGGGGGTATTGCGACCATAGCCGACGAGATTGCGCGGATAGGTATCGGAAGCCATCAAATCACCTTTTGAAAGTCAGGCGAAACGGTAGCACCCGGAGACGGAATGTCGAGACGGAAATGCGAAACTGACTTTCGCCGCTACGGCACAAGTCGCCGGCTCTGCGGCTGGATCATATGCCTGCGGCCCGCAATAGCGCGACGCAGAAGACGCCAAGCGCCACGGAAACGAGCATCGGCAGACGGAGTGCGGCAATGGCGGTGAGCGCGCAGGCGATCGTTTCCGCAATGCCGGTGGCAAAGGCGGTCGGCGCGACGACCGCCATCAGAACGGCAGGCGGAATGGATTCGATCGCCTTTCGGCGGCTTCCCTCCAAGGACACATGCCACACGAGCACAAGACCGCTCAGGCGCGTGAGCACCGTCACGGCTGCCATGGCGATGATCGCGACAAGGGTGGAGAAATCGACTGTCATTGCGTTACCTCCACGCGCCGACTGCCGCTGGCGACTGCCGCAAGCAGACCGGCGCCGGCGCCGGCTGCGATGTACCAGACGCCCGGTACGAAATGTTGGGTCGCTACCGCGGCCGCACCGCTTGCGATAAGCACAGCGCCGGTTTCCGGTCCCTTCCAGAAGCCCATGACGAGCACGATGAAGACGGCCGGAAAGGCGAAATCCAGTCCAAGCGCCACGGGATCACCGAGGAAAGCGCCGAGCGTCGCGCCCGCAAGGCTCGAAAGCACCCAGGCGAGATAGAAGGGCGCGGCAAGCCCAGCGAACCAGGCGGGCGTGAGCCGCGCAAGACCGGCGCGGAATTCCGCCATCGCCCAGATCTCGTCTGCAAGAAACAGACATGCGAAATAGCGCCTGCGTCCGCCAAAAGCCTGCATCTTGGTGCCGAGCGAAGCACTCATCAGCACATGGCGGATATTGACGAGCAGGGCCGCAAAACCGACGCTCGTCCACGAGGCCGGATGCGTCCAGATATCCATTGCCACGAACTGCGAACCGCCGGCAAAGACCAACGCGCTCATCAGTGCCGTCTCGACCGGGGAAAGCCCTTTCGTGACTGCGACCGCGCCGAAGACGAGGCCGATCGGTATGACGGCAGCGATGAGCGGCGAAATGGCTCTCATGCCGCCCAGGAACTCCGCCCATTTTCCATTCTCATTCACGACAGGATCTCCGATTTGATGCGGAGGTTTTAGAATGGAGATGAATGGTCGTCTTGAACGAAAGTGACTACCGCGCGCGGTATTGGCCGGGCGTCACGCCGGTGCGCGCCTTGAAATGCCGGCTGAAATGCGCCTGGTCGGCGAAACCGCATTCGAGCGCAATCTCCGCCGGCTGTCCGCCAGCCTGCAGCTTGCGCCGGGCAACGCGAATGCGGATATCAGTGAGGAAGGCGTGGGGCGTGATGTGGAATTCCTTGCGGAAGGCGCGTATCAGATGCGCACGGCTGAGGCCCGCCACGGCGGCGAGTTCTTCAAGTCCGACATCAAAGGCGTAGTTTTCCATCAGGTAGTCACGGGCGCGCTGCACGGCCGACCGCTCCTGCGTGTCGATCGGTACGATGATTGAACTGCCGTGATGCCGAAACATGGCCTCGAGCACAAGGAACATGCCCTGACTGGTCTCCAGCGCACCGGCCCCCAATTCCAGCGCGCGGTGCGCATCATAAAAAGCCTCGGCAAGCCGGGGATCGTGAAGGATCTGCTTGCCGAAGGCCGGCATGCCGCTGAAGGTGCGGCCGGTGACATCTTCCAGGATTTCGCGGAAGAGTGACGTGTCCGGGTAGATCATCCGGTAGCGATAGCCGCCCTCGACAGGCACGCCGTCATGGATTTCGCCCGGATTGATCAGATAGAGATCGCCCGGCCCCGAGCTTTCGCGCGCCCCCCGGATCGTCGCAATCTGGCTGCCGCTTTCGATAGCGCCAATGCTGAAGGTCTCGTGGGCATGCGGCGCGAACTCATGCGTCAGGAACGTCGCGCTCAGGCACTCCATGCCGCCGAAACGGCTGTCACGCCAGAATCGCGTCGTCTCCGCTCCAGACAGCGGCATGGCTTCGGTTGCCTGTTCCTGGGAGATGTTGTCCATCGGCCGGATATAGCATCTTTGGGCCCCCCATTCTTGAACAAAAGTGATCAGGCGATCTTGCGCGCGCTGACCTTGCCCATCGGATGCAGCGAATGGACGCGGAACGGCCCGCCTGTGCCTTCCTCGATCATCAGCGCGATGTTGGCGACGGTGACCGGCTCAGCGAGAACAGGCTCGAAGACGTTACGCAGCGCCTGCTCGATGCGCGGCATATCGACAAGATTGACAGGACCCGTCACAGGCATGTGGAAGCGGAACTCGTCCATCACATAGGGATTGCCCCAGCGATGCAGGTTGGCAAACTGCGCGGCCGAAAGCCCATCCGGATCGATGCGCTCGATCTCGGCTTCGGAAAGGGGTGCACGGAAGCGGTCGAAATGCTGCACGACCGCAGAAGCGAGATAGTGCATGTGTTCGCAGGGGACCGACGGCACGAGGCTGAAGTAATTGCGCAGGCGCGCGACCTCGATCCTTGGAATCCGGAACGGCCGGAAGCTGCCGGAAAAGCGCATCATATCGCGTAAAAGTTGCGTTTCCGAAACATCGGGTGCAAGATGAAACGGCGCCTTCAGCACACCATGGAAACCGTAGCGGCGCGGCACGGCAGTATGGAACGCTATATCGTGGATGCCGATGCCGCCAATGGCCGGAGGTTCGACCATCTCGCCGGAAAAGACGTTGCGGCCAAGCCAATTGGCCGCCACCTGGCTGAGCGGATCGCTCGGCGTCGGCGGTGAAGCAAATGGCGTAGCGCATGCAATCTCCTCCACCAAAGGAAGGGCGCGCAGACGATTCCGGCGCCGTCGATGCGCAAGCAGATAGGTGATTTGCATGACAGAATAACGAAAAGCACCAGCTTCTAATTCACGTTTAACGTGAAGCAGCCGCGATATGGCTCGAAAACGCGAAACTTTCCGGCAGGGCGAAAGGTGCGGAACGGCCGTCGGCCATATGTACGGCAGCTTCGGCAAGACGGTGGGCAAGGCCGAAGCTGACCTTGAAGCCGCCGGTCAAGGCGATGAGCTTCGGATACATCGGATGCGGACCGATCATCGGATCGCGGTCGATCGCCTTCGGACGAAGGCCGGCCCAGCGCTCGACGACCGGCGCCTCGCCAAGCACGGGGGCCATCTCGCGCGCCGCTTCGATCAGAGCGTCGAGTTGAGCATCGGTCGTATTGGGATTGTCAAAACGGTCCTCGCTGGTGCTGCCGATCGCAGCATGGCCGCCCTCATGAGCAATGATATAGAGGCCGTCGCGGAAGATGGTGGGAAAGGCGGGATCGATCTCGGCCTTCAACAGCGCCGCCTGCCCCTTGACCGGTTGGCCGAGCGGCCTTTCCAATCCGGGCGTGAACCGCTGCAGAAGTGGAAATGACTGGTGACCTGCCGCGACGATGCAGCGGCCGAAGGCGATTGTTCTCCCACCGGCGTCGGCGATCCCGCGTTCCGGTTCGAGACCGCCAACTGTAGCATTCTCGATAATGCTCACACGCTTTGCCTGCCTCAGAAAGGCGACAAGAGCGGCGACCAGCGAGCGGGGTGCGACGCGGGCAGCGAGCGTGTCGTACACGAAGCCGCTCGCACCAGCGGCAGGGTCGATCCAACCTGCAACCGGCGGGGCATCGGCGACATACCAATGGAAGCTGCGGCCGTGCCGATGCCAATGTGTTTCGGCATCGGCGGAATGGGTAAGCGCGATCTTGAGCAGATGCGGCTTCGGCAGCGGGATGATGCGGCCGGAGCGGCGGAAGCCGGTGGAAAGGCCGGTGGCAGCTTCGATCGCAGCGATCTCGGCTTCGAGGGAAACCAGCGCATCGAACTGGAACTGCTTCTTGGCATTCCATTTGTCCGGCAAATGCGGCATCAGCGCCCCGAGCAGCCCGCCGCTCGCACCCTGCCCCAATTCACCGGCATCGACGAGGAGCGTGTCGATGCCAAGCCGCTCGGCATGAACCGCCGCCCACAGCCCCATGATGCCGCCGCCGGCAATCAGCAGGCTGACGGACGATTGACCGGAGGAGATGGCCGCACTATCGGCTTTAGGCATGACAGAGATTGATCCCGATCAGATTGGCAGCACGAGCCAGCCGCTCGAATGGCGCGACGGCGATATGCCCTATTCGCAGGCTTTTGGCGACCACTTTTATTGCCAGACGGACGGGCGGCTCGAATGCGGCCACGTCTTTCTGGCGGGCAATGGCCTGCCGGAACGGTGGACCGGCAAGGACAATTTCCGCATTGGAGAGTTGGGGTTCGGCACCGGGCTGAACTTCGCGGAAACATGGCGGCAATGGAAAGCGCATCGCCAAAGGGACCAACATCTGAATTTCATTTCCTTCGAGCTTTACCCGATGCGCCCGCAGGAGATCGGTCGCGCGCTTTCGCACTGGCCGCAAATCGATGCCGAGCGGCAGGCGCTGACGGCGCTGTGGCCCGGCCAGCCGCAAGGCACCGTGACGCTGGCATTGGACGAGCAGACGA
Organism: Rhizobium sp. USDA 4016; assembly: GCF_056279705.1. Classification (NCBI taxonomy): domain Bacteria; kingdom Pseudomonadati; phylum Pseudomonadota; class Alphaproteobacteria; order Hyphomicrobiales; family Rhizobiaceae; genus Rhizobium; species Rhizobium sp. USDA 4016. Next base: position 1,064,778 of record NZ_JBWCCY010000004.1, on the reverse strand, counting down.
CCTTGAGCGTTGTCTGCGGCCCGGCAATCGATGGCGTTGCGGCCGCCGAACCCGGCTTCGACGCCTGGTATCTCGATGGTTTCGCGCCGTCGCGCAACCCCGACATGTGGTCGGAAGAGCTGATGCGACTCATCTGCGAGAAGACCCTCTCTGGAGGAAGCTTCGCGACCTATGCCGCGGCCGGCTTCGTCAGGCGCAATCTGATGGCGGCGGGATTTGCGGTCGAGCGGCGCAAGGGTTTCGCCGGCAAGCGCGAGATGCTCTGCGGCGTAAAACCCTAGTGGCCTGAGCGGCCGGGCAACTGCGCGCTCTTGCCGAGCCAGACCTGGATTTTCTCTTCCAGCAGTTCGGGGCTGATCGGCTTCGACATGCAATCGTCCATGCCGGCGTCGAGACAGAGCTCGCGGTCGCTTTCGAGCGCATGCGCCGTTACGCCGATGATCGGCACGCGGTGGCCCTGTCCGCGCTCTCGGACACGGATCGCGCGGGTCGCGTCGTGGCCGTTCATCACCGGCATCGAGACGTCCATCATGATGATCCGCGGCGCATGGCTTTCCCAGGCGTTGACCGCCTCCTGGCCGTTGTTGACGACGAGGAAACTCAGGCCGGTGCCCTGCAGGATCTGCGTGAAGACGATCTGGTTCACCTCGTTGTCTTCGGCGACGAGCACATCGATGAAGGCAGTCTTGCGCTGTTTTGATGCCGGCGGCGCAGAAGGCTCCGGTTCCCTCATCTCGGTTTCTGCCTGCAGGCGGGCGATTTCGGCTGCAGAAGCCCGCTTCACGCGGCTTGCGCGCACGACCTCGACGATCGTGTTGCGAAGAAGGTTGGCGCGGGCCGGCTTCATCAGATGCGCATGGCCGTTGAGGGCTGCGAACTCCTTTTCCGTGCCGGAGATATCCATTGAGGTCAGGAAGATGATCGGCAGGCTCTCGAAGCGGGCGTCGTCCCTGAGCCTGCGGGCGACTTCCGCACCGTTCATTTCCGGCATGTGATAGTCGAGCACCAGGGCATCGACCTGGACGCCGATCTGGTGTGCGGCCTCAAGGATGGCAATGCCGGTCCTGCCGTCTTCCGCAGCCACGCCGTCAAAACCCCAAAGCGACAGCTGCTCGGAGAGAATGCGGCGGTTCACCTCGTTGTCGTCGATGACGAGCACGCGTGCGCCGCGTACATTGACGGGCAGCGGCTTGGGATCGAGGCGGGCGGCAGCGATGGCGAAGGGCAGGTTGACGGTGAAGACCGAGCCCTTGCCCGGTTCGCTCTCGGCGTTGACGTAGCCGCCAAAGAGATCGACCAGACCGGCAGTGATGGCAAGACCAAGGCCGGTACCCTCGTGGCGCCGCGTCGAAGAGGAATCGACCTGCGAGAATTTGTCGAAGACCGATTGCAGTTTGTCTGCCGGGATGCCGATGCCGGTATCCTCGATCCTGATCTCGACCATGACCTCGCCGTCCGAGCCAGGCCGGAAACCGATATCGACGAAGACATGCCCCTTCTCGGTAAACTTGACGGCGTTGCCGACGAGATTTGTGACGATCTGGCGAAACCGCCCGGCATCGCCGATGACGGCGGCAGGCAGGTTCGGATCGGCGCGCACCAGAAGCTCGAGATCCTTCTCCGCCGCGGGCGAAGAAAGCAGCGTCGCGACATCCTCGACCGCTTCCACCGGATCGAAGGCCGCCTTGCGCAGCGTCATCTGTCCGGCATCGATTTTGGAGAAGTCCAGAATGTCGTTGATGATCGTCAGAAGCGCGTTGCCGGACTTGACGATGATGTCGATGAAGGTCTTCTGCCGCGCGTCAAGATCGGTCTTCGCCATCAGCTCGGCCATGCCGAGCACGCCATTCATCGGCGTGCGGATTTCATGGCTCATATTGGCGAGAAATTCCGACTTGGCGCGATCGGCAGCTTCAGCCCGTGCCAGCAGCCTCTCAAGCTCTTCCTCACGCTCTTTCATTTCGGTGACGTCGGTGAAGAGCGCGACCCAATGGCCGCGCTCGCTGATCGTCGCCTCCATGTTCACCCAGCGCTCGCCGGCCACATGAAAAACAGTGGCGATCGGCTGCTTCGCAGCGATGTTTGAACGCCAATAGTGCAACACCTCGGCGGCGGGACTCTTGAAGTCGCCGCGATCGGCGCAGAAATTGAAGAGGTCGATCCAGCCGCGGCCTGCAACGAGGTATTCCGGCGGAATACGCAGAACGTCCGAAAGCGCATCGTTGGAGAGCTTGATGATGCCGTCCTGGACGATCGTCAGGCCTTGCGGCATGGCCCGCGTCGCATCCCGCATCAGTTCGCCGAGTTGCTCCAGGGCAGCGCGCGCTTCATGGATTTCCTTCTCGCTCGCGCGAATGGCGCTCATATCGGAATAGGAGAGAAGAATGCGGTCGTTCGAGATGCGGCGGCTGTCGAAGATGATCGATTTGCCGCCCGACCAGCTGAGTTCGATCGGCTCCTGCTCCCCATCCGAACCGAAATGGCGCTGGCGCTCCGCCAGGATCTCTTCCGGGCTGTGCTCGTGGCCATAGCGCCCGAGTTCACAATTGCGGCGGATGACATCGATGAACGGCCGGCCGTCAAAACGATCGTCAGGCGGCAGATCACAGATCGTGTAGAATTCGTCGTTTATGTAGAGGATATCGAGATTGTTATCGAGGATCAGCACGCCGACCGGCAGCGAACGCAGGATGTTTTCAATGTCGCGATGCAGGATTTCGGCATGCTTCTGCGCCTCGATCAGCTTGGCTTCACGCTCCTTGAGCGGTGAGATGTCCGAAAAAGAGCCGACGACATAGACCCTGCTGTCGGGCGTCTGCACGCGATTGACGCGCGTCAAGATCGGATAAACTGTTCCGTCCGTGCTTGGAAGCTTACCTTCCACCTCCGTTAGCGAGCCGTCCTTGAGCGCCAGAGCGTTTTCCTCATAGATGCTGGCGCCACTCTCCTCGCCGAACATCTCAGACTCTGTGAGGCCAAGCACCTTTGACCGGACATGGCCGGTGAAGGTCTCGTAATACTGGTTGGCATAGACGAGGCGGTGCTGTTCATCGCGCGCGAAGGCGGCGACCGGCAGGTCTTCCATGATGGTCTGGAGGAGATCGAGCTCGTTCACGCTCTCGTGCCATCCGGTTTCAGCGGGCGATGCTTTGCCTCCACTTCGATAGGCCGAATTGACGATCAGCGGGCGGCCGTCGTCAGCGAAAATGCCGACCGGATGATCGAGTTTTTCCAGCGTGGCACGGACGCGCTCGAAATCGGCGAGCAAAGCCTGATCCGGCCCCGAGAGAACCGGCCGGCGGGGCTGCGCGCGCGCCTCGAAGATACCGAGAACATAGGCCCGGTCTTCCGACGGCATGAAGCTCTCGATCCGGATCCGCTCATGCTCGGTTGCGGCAGCATCGAAGCAGATGGCGGTTTCTTCGGTGCCGAAGACGAGCGCGCGGCGCTCCTTGTCTTCACGCTCCTCCTCTTCCGGACGATCGAGAATTTCGCGGGTCCGGCGGCCGATGAAATCGGAAATTTCCTTGCCGAAGAAGCGGGCATAGGCTTCGTTGACGGCAACGTAGCGAAGCTCGCTGTTCTTGACATAGGCAGGCGTATCCAGATCTGCGATCCGGCTGCATGCCAGTTCGAGAAGGTCCCCGCTCGATGTCAAAAGATCTCGCCTCGCTGTCAGGAGAAGGAGTTTTGTTCTGGCATCCACTATAGGTGTAAGCCGTTTAACAAGGTTTTAACCATGACACGTTCCGGAAATCCGACCCCGGGACAACGAAGTTCGGCCCAAGAGTATCAGGAACTATGCTATAATCTCCCACGTTGTAAGACTGAACTCGATCAGTTGGCCGCGTTTCGCCACGGTTTCTCCTGACGGCTTCAAGAAACAAGTTCGTCTATGAAAGGAGACGATCATGTCCGTACTTCACAAAAGCATGGCGGCGGGCTTGATGGCGTTGACTTTGACTGGCACCTCCCTCATTCCGGCAACGCCGGCGGACGCCCGTTCGCGACGCGATGCCTTTTGGGGCGGTGTTGCGGCCGGAGCAATCGGCGGCATCCTGCTCTCGCAGGCTGCGCGTCCCTACCCTGGCTACGGCTATTATTATCCCGGACCTTACTATGGAGCCGACTCCGGGCCCTATTACGGAGCCTACTATAGACCGTACTACAGGCCTTACTACAGGCCGTACCCGGTCTATCGCAGCTACTACCGGCCGTACCGGCCTTACTATCGCTCCTACTATCGGCCTTACCCGGCCTATTACCGCAATTATGGATATTGCGGTGTGGAACGCCGCTACGATCACCGAGCGGACGTATGGGTCAGCGTTCGGGTCTGCCCCGGCTATTAAGGAATATGCGTGCGGCACGCCGCCGCTCGTTTAGGCGGCGGCGCAGCACCTTTCTCTCGCTCGTCTCTTGACTTTCAACCTGAACTAGACCAAATGCAGGCCAGCTTTCACCTTCCGGCCGCCGCGTGAGCTGCCCCTGCGAAAAAAGACAAACGCAAGAAGAAGGATAAAAGCGCATTTCATAGGATGCCGCGATCCCAAGTGCGGCCAGAAGCGCTGGAAAGTTTTTCCAACACACAAGTTCCCACTTCACGCGGGGTTCTTGACGCCAGAATGATACCGGACCGCATGGTGTGATCCGGCACATCGTTTCGGCGCCCCGAAAGGTTATGACTTGACTAATTTTGAATCGCTTGGTGTCTCCAAGCCGATCGTCGCCACGCTTTTTCAGCTCGGCATTGAAACGCCCACGCCCATTCAGGCGCAGGCAATCCCTCTTCTCCTGGAAGGCCGCGATCTGATCGGCCTCGCCCAGACCGGCACTGGCAAGACGGCTGCCTTCGGCCTGCCGCTGATTGAAAAACTGCTCGCCGATGACAGGCGTCCCGACAACCGCACGACGCGTACGCTCATCCTCGCTCCGACCCGCGAGCTGGTGAACCAGATCGCCGAGAACCTCAAGAACTTCGTCCGTAAGTCGCCGCTGCGCATCAATGTCGTTGTCGGCGGCGTGTCCATCAACAAGCAGCAGCTGCAGCTCGAACGCGGCACCGACATTCTCGTCGCGACACCCGGCCGCCTCCTCGACCTCGTCAACCGCCGCGCCATCACGCTGACGACGGTGCGCTATCTCGTGCTCGACGAAGCCGACCAGATGCTCGATCTCGGCTTCGTGCATGATCTGCGCAAGATCGCCAAGCTCGTTCCGAAGCGCCGCCAGACCATGCTCTTCTCGGCAACGATGCCGAAGGCGATCGCCGATCTTGCGGGCGAATACCTGACCGATCCGATCAAGGTGGAAGTGACGCCTCCCGGCAAGGCTGCGGACAAGGTCGAACAGTACGTCCACTTCGTCGGCGGCAAGAATGACAAGACGGAACTGCTGAAGAAGTCGCTTTCCGAAAATCCGGATGGCCGCGCGATCGTGTTCCTGCGCACCAAGCACGGCGCCGAGAAGCTGATGAAGCATCTCGATCACGTCGGCTATTCGGTCGCTTCCATCCACGGCAACAAGAGCCAGGGCCAGCGCGAGCGTGCCCTGAAGGCATTCCGCGACGGCGGCATCAAGACTTTGATTGCAACCGACGTTGCCGCCCGCGGCATCGATATCCCGGCCGTCAGCCATGTGTTCAACTATGATCTGCCGGAAGTGCCGGACGCCTATGTGCACCGCATCGGGCGCACGGCTCGCGCCGGCCGCGACGGCATCGCAATCGCCTTCTGCGCGCCGGATGAGGCACGCCTGCTGCGCGATATCGAAAGGCTGATGGGCATCGAGATCATCGTTGCCAGCGGCGAACCGCCGGCAGACATGCGCGCGGCTCCGCGCCGCGGCAACGGCAACGGCAACAACCGCAATCGCGGTGGCCAGGGCCGTGGTGGCGAAGGTCGCGGCGATGGCCGTCCGGGTGAACAGCGCTCCGGCAATCGCCAGGACCGCCGTCCGCGCCGCGAAGGCGAAGCAGGCGAGGTCCGCGCGAACAACGAGGAACGCCGCGAGCGCCGTCCGCGTCCCGAGCGCCAGACTGCCCGCAACGAGGACTTCCGCGGCCAGCGCCGCGGCGAAGCGACACCCCAGGGGCCGGACAACGACCTCGTATCGACCTCGGATTTCCGACCGGCCAAGAAGCCGCAACAGCGCCCGCACGGCAGCGCCGATGCGAACCGCCATCATCCCGGCGGCGCCCGTAACACACACGGCCGCCCTGGCCGCAAGCATGGTGAGGATCGCGGCCAGCAGGCTCACGGTGAGCACCGCCAGGACGGCTCTGGCGGCATACGTCGCAAAGGCCCCCGCAATGGCGGCGGCCAACGTCGCGAACAGGCTTGAATACAGAACTGAAAGAGGCCGGGTAGCTTCCGGCCTTTTTTTGCTTTAAGCCTAGGTGAACGGCTTACCCCGGCGAGACGGTCTCAAAGGACTGCGCGCCGGCGACATGCGAACACTATCGCAATCTGCATTGCTATTTTCCGGGCATATCTGCCGATCTTAGCAATTCCGGTTGCATGCCAGCGCCTTCGCGACACTGGCCCTCATTGAGTGCATTCAACGACAGACTGCTTATTCAATAAGAGAGATAGACCTTGCGATCACCCGTAGCGTCCGGCAGCCGCCGCTTTCAGCTCATTCTGCTCAAGCCGTCGCATTATGACGACGACGGCTATGTGATCCGCTGGTGGCGGGCCATGATCCCTTCGAACTCGCTGGCGGCTCTCTTTGGCATTGCGGCAGACTGCGCGGAGCGCGAAGTGCTCGGCCCCGGCGTCGGCATCGACATCAAGGTGATCGACGAAACCAATACACGCGTGCATATTCCGGAACTGCTCGCGCTGCTGAGGCAGCACGGTAATTTCGGCATGGTCGCGCTGGTCGGCGTTCAGTCGAACCAGTATCCGCGGGCGCTCGACATTGCCCGGCCGTTTCGCGCGGCGGGCATTCCAGTCTCGATGGGCGGCTTTCACGTTTCCGGTTGCCTTTCGATGCTCGACGGCAAGGCGGTCGAACTCGACGCCTGCCGGGAGATGGGCATTTCGATGTTCGCCGGCGAGGCCGAAGGCAGGCTCGACAAGGTCTTGCAGGACGCGGCTTATGGCGAGCTCGAGCCGGTCTACAATTTCATGAACGACCTTCCGGGCATCGGCGGCACGCCTGTGCCCTTTCTGCCCAAAAAGAATGTCGAACACACGCTCGGGCTAAGCAGCAGCTTCGATGCCGGCCGCGGCTGCCCCTACCAGTGCTCGTTCTGTACGATCATCAATGTGCAGGGCCGCAAATCACGTTTCCGCTCCACCGACGATATCGAAAAGCTGGTGCGGATGAACTGGGCGCAGGGCATCCACAAATTTTTCATCACCGACGACAACTTCGCCCGCAACAGGGACTGGGAAGCGATCTTCGACCGGCTGATCGAACTGAAGGAAAGGCATGGCATCCCGCTCGGCCTAATGATCCAGGTCGATACGCTCTGTCACAAGATCCCGCACTTCATCGAAAAGGCAAAACGCGCCGGCGTCACGCGGGTCTTCATCGGCCTGGAGAACGTCAATCCGGACAACCTGACGGCCGCCAAGAAGAACCAGAACAAGATCACCGAATACCGGAAGATGCTGCTCGCCTGGAAAGCGCAGGGCATCATGACGCTCGCAGGTTACATCCTCGGCTTTCCTTCCGACACGCCGGAAACCATTCGCCGCGACATCAAGATCATTCAGCACGAGCTGCCGCTCGATGTCATCGAGTTCTTCGTCCTGACGCCGCTGCCGGGCTCGGAGGATCACCAGACACTCTGGCGCAAGGGTATCCCGATGGACGCCGACCTCAATACCTATGACGTCGAACATGTCTGCACTGCGCACGAGAAGATGAGCCGGCAGGAATGGGAGAGCATCTATCACGAGGCCTGGTCGCTTTACTATTCGCCGGAGCATGTGAAGACGTTGCTGCGCCGGGCCGTTGCGAGCGGCTTGCCGCTTGCAAGCCTCGTCAAGGTGCTGGTGTCCTTTGCAACAACGGTGCCGCTCGAAAAAGTGCATCCCCTGCAAAGCGGTCTGCTGCGGCTGAAGCACCCCTCGGAACGGCGGCCCGGATTGCCGCAGCAGCATCCCCTCGTCTTCTGGCCGCAATTCGTGTGGGAAACCGTTGCCAAGCACGTCGCGTTGGCAGGCTCCATCCTGCGCATGAGCGCAACTGCGTTCCTCATCAAAAGAAATCCGGCATCAAAAAACTACATGGACCAGGCGCTGACGCCGGTTGATGACAGCGAGGAAGAGAAGCTCGATCTGTTCACCAAGACAGCCGGCGGTACCGCGGCCGTCACGCATGTGCGGAAAATCGCGCAGTTGACCCATGCCAACCATTAGGCTTGATCAAGCCTCAGCCATCCGGGCGCTTTTCCGGTTCGTCAGATAGACGCCGGTGACGACCACGATCGTTCCGATGATCAGCGGCACGGTCAGCGGTTCGCCGAAAGCGATGAAGGCCTCGATCGCGACCGTTGGCGGCATCAGGTAGATCAGCGATGCGGCCCGCGAGACCTGGCCGCGGCGGATCAAGTAAAGAAGCAGCCCGATCCCGCCCATCGACAGGCCGAAGACCGACCAGATCAGCGCGCCGAAAGCCTCTGGCGTTGCATCGAAATGCAGGCGCTCGAAGGCGAGCGCGAGCGGCAGGGTGACGATAAGCGCCCCGACATATTGCATCGTCGCGATCGTCTTGAGATCACCCGTCTGCAAGTGTTTCTTCTGGTAGATCGTGCCGTATGTCACGGAGACCATGGCGATTAGGTTGATCGCGAGCGGCACCGCAGCGTGAACGAGGCTCGCGGAGGCTGGATCGAACAGTTTCGGGGAAACGGCGATCGCTATGCCGAAGAAGCCGAGGAGAAGTCCGAACTTCTGGGTGGGCTGCAGGCGTTCGCCGATCAGGAAGGGCGCCACCATCGCCGTCAGCAGAGGCTGCAGCGCGGCGATGATCCCGGAAATGCCAGCCGCAACGCCATTGGCAATCGCCCACCACAGGCCGGCAAGATAGAATCCGTGCAGAAAGAAACCGGAATAGATCGCGCGCAGAACCGTCGCGCGATCCGGCCATTTCGCCTTCAGCACCCAGCAGAGACCGAAAAACGCCAGCGCCGAAAGCGCATAACGGATGCCGAGGAAGGTGAAGGGCTCCGAATGGCGTGCTGCATATTTCGCGACGACCCAGCCGGTGGACCAAAGCAGGACAAAAATGGCGGGAGCGAAACGGTCAAGGGTCATGGGAGGCCTGGGGGCAATGCGGTATCGGGCGCTGATAGCCCCCAAGCGCCCTCGCGTCAAAGGCGAAGCATTGATACTTATTTCAAGTTTCGCTGATGATTGGCGCAAAAAGCGGAAATGACCGGGCGTCTGCCCGGCCATCTCATGCGCGGCTTGCGGCCGGGAGTTGCCGTCAGCCGATCTTGATGAGCTTGCCTTCCTTGACGGACTGGACCGCCGCATCGGCGAGCGCCAGCGCGGCAAGGCCGTCGGCGCCGGAGGGCGAAATCGTTGCGTCCTTCTCGACTGCGGCGATGAAGCTTGCGATCTCGTTGGCATAGGCTTCCGTGTAACGGGTCATGAAGAAGTCGTGCAGCGGCGGGCGCGTGTAGCCGTCACTGTTGGCGACTTCGATCGAGACCGGACGCTGATTCTCGGCCGCCACCATTCCCTCCGAACCGTGCACTTCGATGCGCTGGTCGTAGCCGTACGTGGCGCGGCGGGGAGTTGGAGATGATCGCCTGCTTGCCGGACTTCGTCTGCAGGATGACCGAAACGCTGTCATAGTCGCCCGCCTCGCCGATTGCCTTGTCGACAAGGACAGCGGCCGTTGCGGTTACCGAGACCGGCTCCTCGCCAAGCAGGAAGCGGGCCATGTCGAAGTCGTGGATCGTCATGTCGCGGAAGATGCCGCCAGAGCGCTTGATGTAGTCGACAGGCGGGGCCCCGGGATCGCGCGAGGTGATTGTCACCATCTCGACCTCGCCGATGCGGCCGTCGTCGATTGTCTTGCGCACGGCCATGAAATGCGGGTCGAAGCGGCGATTGAAACCGACCATCAGCTTCGCCTTAGTCTCATCGACAACCTTGATGCAGGCCTTGACACGGGCAACGTCGAGATCGATCGGCTTTTCGCAGAAGATCGCCTTGCCGGCCCGCGCGAAGCGCTCGATCAGATCCGCGTGCGTGTCGGTCGGCGTGCAGATGACGACGGCGTCGATATCCTTGGCCGCCTCGATCGCCTCGATCGTCCGGAGCTCGCAGCCATAAGCGGAAGCGATCGCTTCAGCCGCCTGAGGAAGCGCGTCGGCGACGGCAACGAGCTTCGCATTCGCGTCGCCGCTCACGGCTTTCGCGTGAACCTTGCCGATGCGGCCGGCGCCGAGAAGACCAAATCTGACTGTCATGAGAACCTCCCTGGAATTCGGAACAAATAAACCGAATTGTGACAATTGTGGAATTTTCATTCCATTTTCTGTTCGAGCCGTCAAGCCCGTTGCCCTTTCACATTCTCGAAATCCATCCTAAAGACAAGTGATCGAAATATGACCGGGGGACACATGCAGCTGATCGATCCAAACCATCCGGCCTACCGCCGCGTCTGGGTGCGGGCGCTGATCGTGGGCCTGTGCCTGGGCTGGGCGGCGCTGGAATTCATTACCGGCGACCCGTTCTGGGGCGTGCTATCGGCCGGCGCCGGCGTCTATGCTTTCTACATGCTCTTCTGGACTTTCAAGCCGCAGCCACCCGCCGAACCCGCCCAGCCTCCCAAACCGGAAGAGACGGACCCCGAATAATCAGCGGCCGCGACGGCGCACGGCTTCATCGATCAGCAGGTTCGCGAGCATCATGCGCTTCGTTGCATTCTCCCGGAATGCAGGCGCGACGCGATCGGGATGGTTCGACTTGGCAAAGGCACGGCGCTTTTCGTTCAGCGTCTGCAGCGTATCGGCGGCTGTGATGGAGAGCTCCGCAGCGATATCGGCAGGCGCAGTGCGCGCAAGATGTTCCGGCATGACGGGTTCCGGCTCAGGCTCCGCAAGGGGCTGCGCCTGGATGTCCTCGTCTGCCCCGGCAACAGGCGTCTCCAGTTCCAGATTATCGAGATAGGCTTGGCCCGCCCGTTGCGAGGCCGCTGATACGCCCTCCATCACGTCGAAGGCGAGACCGGTGGTAAAGCCATGGACGCGATGCGCGACGGACGCCTCTGCCTCGTCTTCGTTCTCTTCTTCTGCTTTCAGCCGCTCCAGAACGGATTGAAAAACCGATTGCCCGAACAACATGCCCCTTCCCTTCGAAGTGGCGCATTGAACACCGCCAGCATGGCGCCGGGCTTGCGCTCAGCCTCCCTGCCTCCGGCTTTCGTCGAGGATGAGGTCGTAGAGAAGCCGCGCGCTCGGAGGCAGGGCGCGCTCGCGTGCGGTGATGAGGCTGTAGGGCTTTACGTCGATTTTGAAATCGGTCGGCAGCACGCGCACGTCGGATGCCTTCGCATCCTGGCCGGCGAGGAACTGGGCAACATCCAGCGCCACGGGTGCGATCGCGTCCGTCTCGCAGATGATCGCGCAGGTGAGCAGCAAGGAAGACGTATTGACGATATTTTCCGGCAACGGCACGCCCGCCGCCAGAAAGATATCCTCCAGCGTCCGCCGGAGCAGCGTGCCCGGCGGCTGGAAGACCCACCCGTAACCATGGAGATCGGCGAGGCTGCTCGCATTCTTCTTGAGGAGCGGATGGTCCCTGCGCACGATCAGACAGGCTTTTTCGATGCCGATCTCGCGCACTTCGAAGAGTCGCGGATTAACGTCGTCGGGAATGCGGCCGATGATGAAATCGTGCCTGGCGGCGAGCAATTCCCGCGCGAGAACGTTGCTGGTCTCGACCTCAATGTTGATCTCGATGCCCGGAAACGCCTTGCGAACCTTGTCGATGGCCGGAACAACAAGGCTCATGGCCGGCGCTGTGACCGCGCCGATGAAGACGGAACCGCCCTTGCCGCTCTTCAATTCGCTGATCTCGCGGCTGGCCTCGCGCAATTCCAGCAGAATTTTTCGTGCACGCTTGGCGAGTGCTTGTCCGAAAGTCGTCAGCACGACACCGCGGGCGATTCGTTCATAAAGCGGCGTCTTAACGATCGATTCCATTTCAGCGAGCATTCTGGAGGCGGCAGGCTGGGAGATGTTCAGGATCTCCGCCGCCGCGGAAATCTGTCCGCTATCTTCGATTGCGACGATTATGCGCAGGTGATTCAGCTTCAAGCCCGCACGCAGAAAGGCATCATCGCCAATATTATCGCTGTGGATATCGATCCGCTCCTCGGAAATCGACCCGGAAACAATCGCCATGGTTGCGGCCTCCCATCCGCCTTCCATCAAAAGTAATACTTTTTAACGATATACCAAATTTGTTATGCACTTTACCACTTATTCTATTTGACAGTTATAAGATTCCATACGAGTTTGCGGCCGTGTGCTGGTTGGCACTCAACACGTGTGAGATCGTGGAGGAGACCTACTTCGTTTCTCACCATCTGAAGTAACTATCCAATCTACGGAACCTGCCACAGTTTCGTGGCGGGCGACTATTCGTCCGCCGTCTATTAACAAGGGAGAGAGAAATGAAATCCATTATCTCATTGATGGCTGCGGCCGCCTTCGGCGTCGCTTCATTCGTTATGCCGGCACTCGCGCAGGACAAGGGGACCGTCGGCATCGCAATGCCCACGAAGTCTTCCGCTCGCTGGATCGACGACGGCAACAACATCGTCAAGCAGCTTGAGGCAGCGGGCTACGGCACCGACCTGCAGTATGCAGACGACGACATTCCGAACCAGCTGTCTCAGATCGAGAACATGGTCACCAAGGGCGTTAAGGTTCTCGTCATCGCCGCCATCGACGGCACGACGCTTTCCGACGTTCTCCAGAAGGCTCATGACGCCGGCATCAAGGTCATCGCCTACGACCGCCTGATCCGCGACTCGGCCAACGTTGACTACTATGCAACGTTCGACAACTTCCAGGTTGGCGTTCTGCAGGCAACCTCCATCGTTGACGCCCTCGGCCTCAAGGATGGCAAGGGTCCGTTCAACATCGAACTCTTCGGCGGTTCGCCGGACGACAACAACGCCTTCTTCTTCTACGACGGCGCAATGTCTATCCTGCAGCCCTACATCGACAGCGGCAAGCTCGTCGTGAAGTCCGGCCAGACCGGCATGGACAAGGTCGGCACGCTGCGTTGGGACGCGGCAACGGCCCAGGCCCGCATGGACAACCTGCTCTCGGCTAACTACACCGACGCCAAGGTCGACGCCGTCCTGTCTCCGTACGACGGTCTCTCCATCGGCATCATCTCGTCGCTGAAGGGCGTCGGCTACGGCACCCCAGATCAGCCGCTCCCGGTCGTTTCCGGCCAGGACGCTGAAGTTCCGTCCGTGAAGTCGATCATTGCCGGCGAACAGCACTCGACAGTCTTCAAGGACACGCGCGAACTCGCCAAGGTCACCGTTGCAATGGTTGACGCTGTCATGTCCGGCAAGGAGCCGGAAGTCAACGACACGAAGACCTACGACAACGGCGTCAAGGTTGTTCCGTCTTACCTGTTGAAGCCGGTAGCGGTCGACAAGACCAACTACGAGAAGGTTCTCGTCGAAGGCGGTTACTACACGGCTGACCAGCTAAAGTAACTGTACCAAGTTGGCCGGAATCCGCTGGTTGCGGGTTCCGGTCTTCACTTTTATGATCGTCGCGCCGAATTTCCGGCTGTTGGCGTTGGATTTTGACTATGGACAATACAATCCTCGAAATGCGGAACATCACCAAGACGTTCCCGGGCGTAAAAGCGCTTGAGAACGTGAACCTTAAGGTTCGTCAGGGTGAAATTCACGCATTGGTGGGCGAGAACGGGGCCGGAAAATCGACCCTCATGAAAGTTCTCTCCGGCGTTTACCCGGCCGGCACGTACGATGGCGAGATCGTCTACGAAGGCGACGTCCGCAACTTCAAGGTCCTGAAGGATTCGGAAGAAATCGGCATCGTCATCATCCATCAGGAGCTGGCGCTCGTGCCTCTTCTGTCGATCGGCGAGAATATCTTCCTCGGCAATGAGAATGCCAAGAGTGGCATCATCAGCTGGCAGGAAACGTTCAACCGCACACGGCAGCTGCTCGCAAAAGTCGGCCTGCGCGAATCTCCGGACACGCTTGTCACCGACATCGGCGTCGGCAAGCAGCAACTCGTCGAGATTGCCAAGGCGTTGTCGAAGAGCGTGAAGCTCCTGATCCTCGACGAACCGACGGCATCGCTCAACGAAAGCGACTCAGATGCGCTGCTGAACCTGCTGATCGAGTTCCGCAACCAGGGCCTCACCTCGATCATCATCACCCACAAGCTGAATGAAGTGCGCAAGGTTGCCGACCAGATCACGGTTCTGCGCGACGGCATGACGGTCAAGACGATGGACTGTCACACCGAAGAAATCAGCGAAGATATCATCATCAAGAACATGGTGGGCCGCGAGCTTGCCGATCGTTATCCGCCGCGCTCCGTGCCGATCGGCGAAACGATCCTCGAAGTCAAGAACTGGAATGCCTATCACCAGCATCACCGCGACCGGCAGGTGCTGCACAATGTCAACATCAGCGTCCGCAAGGGCGAAGTCGTCGGCATCGCCGGCCTGATGGGTGCCGGCCGCACTGAATTCGCCATGAGCGTCTTCGGAAAGTCCTATGGCCACAAGGTCAGCGGCGAAGTGCTGATGCATGGCAAACAGGTCGATGTCAGCACCGTCCGCAAGGCGATCGACGCCGGTCTCGCCTATGTGACCGAGGACCGCAAGCATCTCGGCCTCGTGCTCGGCGAGAACATCGTTCACAACACCACGCTCGCCAATCTAGCCGGGGTCTCGAACGCCACGGTCATCGACAGCATTAGGGAATCCAAGGTCGCATCGGACTACCGCTCGAAGCTGCGCATCCGCAGTTCCAGCATCTTCCAGGAAGCAGTCAATCTCTCGGGCGGCAACCAGCAGAAGGTCGTGCTGTCCAAGTGGCTGTTCTCCGATCCCGATGTCTTGATCCTCGACGAACCCACCCGCGGTATCGATGTCGGTGCAAAATACGAAATCTATACTATCATCAACCAGCTCGCCGCCGACGGCAAAGGCGTTCTGATGATCTCATCGGAAATGCCGGAACTGCTTGGCACGTGCGACCGCATCTATGTCATGAATGAAGGACGTATCGTTGCGGAACTGCCAAAGGGAGAGGCGAGCCAAGAAACCATCATGCGCGCTATCATGCGCTCAGGGGAGAAGAAACAATGACTCCGGTCAACCCTCCAGCCGCCGAGGAAAGCAACGTCGTTTCCGTTGCCGACTATATCCGTGGCAATATCCGTGAATACGGCATGCTCATTGCGCTCGTCGCGATTATGGTTTTCTTTCAGTTCTACACCGGCGGCATTCTCTTCAAGCCGGTCAACCTGACGAACCTCGTTCTGCAGAACTCGTTCATCGTCATCATGGCGCTCGGGATGCTGCTCGTCATTGTGGCCGGCCATATCGACCTGTCCGTCGGCTCGATTGTCGCCTTCGTCGGCGCCCTCGCCGCCATGATGATGGTCACGTGGCAGATGAATTTCGTGGTGGCGGGCATTCTCTGCCTGATCATCGGCGGCATCATCGGTGCCGCCCAAGGCTACTGGATCGCCTATCACCGCATCCCGTCCTTCATCGTGACGCTTGCCGGCATGCTGGTCTTCCGCGGCCTGACGCTCTTCGTACTCGGGGGCAAAAACATCGGCCCGTTCCCGAAGGATTTCCAGATCATCAGCACCGGCTTCCTGCCGGGCAGCATGATCGACATCGCCGGAACGCCGGTGCAATCCACGTCGCTGATCCTGACACTCATTATTCCGGTCGTGCTGTTTTACCTTGCCTGGCGCCGCCGCAAGGTGAATGAGAGCCACGGCATCGATGTCGAGCCGATGGGCTTCTTTATCGCCCAGAACGCCGTCGTTTCCCTGGCGATCCTCTTCCTCGGCTATCAGCTTTCGACCTACAGAGGCCTGCCGAACGTTCTCGTCGTCATGCTCGTGCTGATCGCAGCCTATGCATTTGTAACGCGCCGCACGACGATCGGCCGCCGCATCTATGCGATGGGCGGCAACGAAAAGGCCACCAAGCTCTCCGGTATCAACACCGAGCGCCTGAGCTTCTACACCTTCGTCAACATGGGCGTTCTTGCCGGTCTCGCAGGCATGATCGTGGCGGCTCGACTGAACTCGGCAACGCCGAAGGCAGGCGTGGGCTTCGAGCTCGACGTCATCGCGGCGTGCTTCATCGGCGGCGCTTCGGCCTCCGGCGGTGTCGGCAAGATCACCGGTGCCGTCATCGGCGCGTTCATCATGGGCGTCATGAATAACGGCATGTCGATCGTCGGCCTCGGTATCGACTTCCAGCAGATGGTGAAGGGCCTCGTGCTTTTGGCCGCCGTCTTCTTCGACGTTTATAACAAGAATAAGGGCTAAGCGCTCCGGCGCCAGTCCTCGCATTTGCAGTCATGAGAACGACCAGTTCCGGCTCCCTCGGGAGCCGGAGAGGCGGAGCTTTTCCGCACCCAGCTAAAGAGGATGAAAGCCGTGCTTATTTCGCAGATCAAGGGTTCGAACGGAGAGATCATCGTCGCCGTGCGTGAGCCGGGCGGTGCAGCGAAAGCCGTGAAGAATGCAGGCAGCGTATACGCGCTGACAATGGAAGCTGCAGACGCCGGCAAGTCGCTCGTTTCCATCATCGAGGCGCATGGCTATGGCGATGCCGTCGATCTGGAAAAGGCCTATGCCGAAGGCAAATTCCTCCCGCCGATCACGCATCCGGATGCTGCTCACCTGCATCTGACGGGTACGGGCCTCACGCACCTTGGCTCAGCGGCGACCCGCGATTCCATGCACAAGAAGACCACCGAGGCCGCGGAAGAAACGCTCACGGACTCGATGAAGATGTTCAAGATGGGCATCGAGAACGGCAAGCCGAAGGCTGGAGAAAAGGGCGTCCAGCCCGAGTGGTTCTACAAGGGCAACGGCTACGGCGCTGCAGCGCCCGGCGCTCCCCTCGTCTCCCCTTCCTTCGCGCTTGACGGCGGCGAAGAGCCGGAAATGGCCGGCATCTACGTGATTGCCAAGGACGGTACCCCGTTCCGCATCGGCTTTGCGCTCTCCAACGAATTTTCCGACCACGTCACCGAGCGGATCAACTATCTCTATCTCGCCCACTCCAAGCTGCGTCCCGCAAGCTTCGGTCCGGAAATCCGCATCGGCGTTGCCCCGGAAGACATTCGCGGTACCTCGCGCATCAAGCGCGGCGACAAGGTGATCTTCGAAAAGCCGTTCCTCTCCGGTGAGGCGAACATGTCGCACACCTTCGCGAACCTCGAATATCACCACTTCAAGTATGGCCTCTTCCGCGTCCCGGGCGACGTTCACGTCCACATGTTCGGCACGGCGACGCTCTCCTTCGCAGATGGCGTCAAGACGGAAGAAGGCGATGTTTTCGAAATCGAGGTTGCCGAATTCGGCATGCCGCTGCGCAATCCGCTGAAGGTTGCCGCCGAGGAAAATATCGCTGTGAAGCAGCTTTGAATTTTGCGCTGGGCTGGCCGCGATCTGCGGCCGGACCACTCTGTAAAGGGTAAAGGAGGCTCGTTCAGCCCATGACCATTTATCAAAACCTGATCGCCGGCGAATGGACCGGCGCCGACGCCGTCGAAAACATCAACCCGTCCGATACGAAGGAGGTCGTCGGCCTCTACGCCAGCGGCTCCGCCGCCGACACCAAGAACGCGATCGCCGCCGCCAAGGCCGCCTTCCCGGCCTGGTCGCGTTCCGGCATCTGGGAACGCCACGTCATCCTCAAGAAGGCCGGCGACGAGATCATGGCGCGCAAGGACGAACTCGGCGCGCTGCTTGCCCGCGAAGAAGGCAAGACACTGCCGGAAGCCATCGGCGAGACGATCCGCGCCTCGCAGATCTTCGAATTCTTCGCAGGCGAAGCGCTGCGCCTTGCCGGCGAAGTCGTGCCCTCCGTGCGCCCGAACATCGGCGTCGAGATCACCCGCGAGCCGCTCGGCGTCATCGGCATCATCACCCCCTGGAACTTCCCGATCGCGATCCCCGCCTGGAAGATCGCCCCGGCGCTCTGCTACGGCAACACCATCGTCTTCAAGCCGGCCGAACTCGTACCCGGCTGCTCCTGGGCGATCGTCGACATCCTCAACCGTGCAGGCCTGCCGAAGGGCGTGCTGAACCTCATCATGGGCAAGGGCTCGATCGTCGGCCAGACGATGCTCGACAGCCCCGACCTTGCCGGCATCACCTTCACCGGCTCCGTCGGCACCGGCAAGCGCGTCGCGGTTTCCTCGATCGAGCATAATCGCAAGATTCAGCTCGAAATGGGCGGCAAGAACCCGATGGTCATCCTCGATGACGCCGATCTTTCCGTCGCCGTCGAAGCGGCGGCCAACTCGGCCTTCTTTTCGACCGGCCAGCGCTGCACGGCATCGTCTCGCCTGATCGTGACGGAAGGCATCCACGACAGGTTCGTGGCGGCCATGACCGAGAAGCTGAAGACACTGAACGTCGATCACGCGCTGAAGACCGGCACGCATATCGGCCCGGTCGTCGACGAGAGACAGCTCAAGACCGACACCGATTACATCGAGATCGGCAAAAAGGAAGGCGCCAAGCTTGCCTTCGGCGGCGAGCTGATCGCGCGTGACACGCCCGGCTTCTACCTGCAGCCGACGCTGTTCACCGAAGCGACCAACCAGATGCGCATTTCCCGCGAGGAAATCTTCGGACCTGTGGCATCGGTCATCCGCGTCAAGGATTACGAAGAGGCGCTGGCTGTCGCCAACGACACGCCGTTCGGCCTGTCGTCGGGCATCGCGACCACCAGCCTCAAGCACGCGACGCACTTCAAGCGCAATGCCGAAGCCGGCATGGTCATGGTCAACCTGCCGACCGCCGGCGTCGACTTCCATGTTCCCTTCGGCGGACGCAAGGGCTCGTCCTACGGCTCGCGCGAGCAGGGCAAATACGCCGCCGAATTCTTCACAACCGTCAAGACCGCTTACACCCTGGCGTAACGACATCATCGGCTTCCGGGTCGCGCGAGGCGAACTGGAAGCCGTGAAGGACAGAGACTATGAAAAAGAAAGCTGAATGGCCGCGTAAGCTGCGGTCGCAGGAATGGTACGGCGGCACGAGCCGAGACGTGATCTATCACCGCGGCTGGCTGAAGAACCAAGGGTATCCACACGATCTGTTCGACGGACGGCCGGTTATCGGCATCCTCAACACTTGGTCGGATCTGACGCCGTGCAACGGTCATTTGCGAGAGCTCGCCGAGAAGGTGAAGGCGGGCGTATGGGAAGCAGGCGGCTTCCCGGTCGAGGTGCCGGTGTTCTCTGCATCCGAAAACACCTTTCGCCCGACGGCGATGATGTATCGCAACCTTGCCGCGCTCGCGGTGGAGGAGGCGATCCGGGGCCAGCCCATCGATGGCTGCGTGCTGATGGTCGGCTGCGACAAGACCACGCCGTCGCTTCTCATGGGGGCAGCTTCCTGCGACTTGCCCTCGATCGTCGTCACGGGTGGACCGATGCTGAACGGCTATTTCCGCGGTGAACGCGTCGGCTCAGGCACGCATCTGTGGAAGTTTTCCGAAATGGTGAAGGCTGGCGAGATGACGCAGGCCGAGTTCCTCGAGGCGGAGGCCTCGATGAGCCGTTCGTCGGGCACCTGCAACACCATGGGCACCGCCTCTACCATGGCTTCCATGGCCGAGGCGCTCGGCATGGCGCTTTCCGGCAACGCCGCGATCCCGGCAGTCGATTCCCGCCGCAAGGTGATGGCACAGCTCACCGGCCGGCGTATCGTTCAGATGGTTAAGGACGATCTGAAGCCCTCTGACATCATGACGAAAGAGGCCTTCGAGAACGCCATCCGCACCAATGCGGCTATCGGTGGATCGACCAACGCCGTCATCCACCTGCTCGCCATGGCCGGCCGGGTCGGCGTCGATCTTTCGCTGGACGATTGGGACCGCTGCGGCCGCGAGGTCCCGACCATCGTCAACCTGATGCCGTCGGGCAAGTACCTTATGGAGGAGTTCTTCTATGCCGGCGGCCTGCCGGTGGTGCTGAAGCGCCTCGGCGAGGCGGACCTCCTGCACAAGGACGCGCTGACGGTATCCGGCGAAACCATTTGGGATGAGGTCAAGGACGTCGTCAACTGGAACGAGGATGTGATCCTGCCTGCCGAAAAGGCACTGACCTCTTCGGGCGGCATCGTCGTGCTGCGCGGCAATCTGGCGCCGAAGGGCGCGGTGCTGAAGCCTTCGGCCGCCTCCCCGCATCTGATGGTGCACCGTGGCAGGGCGGTCGTGTTCGAGGACATCGACGACTACAAGGCCAAGATCAACGACGACAGCCTCGACATCGACGAAACCTGTGTCATGGTCATGAAGAACTGTGGACCAAGGGGCTATCCGGGCATGGCCGAGGTCGGCAACATGGGCCTGCCGCCCAAGGTGCTCAAGAAGGGCATCACCGACATGGTGCGCATCTCCGACGCCCGCATGTCCGGAACGGCCTACGGCACCGTCGTGCTGCACACCTCCCCGGAAGCGGCGGTCGGCGGGCCGCTCGCCGTGGTGAAAAACGGCGACATGATCGAGATGGACGTGCCGAACCGTCGTCTGCATCTCGACATTTCTGAGGAGGAGCTGGCCCGGCGGCTCGCCGAATGGCAGCCGAACCATGATCTGCCGACGTCCGGCTATGCCTGGCTGCACCAGCAGCATGTCGAAGGGGCCGATACCGGCGCCGACCTCGACTTCCTCAAGGGATGTCGCGGAAACGCGGTCGGCAAGGACAGCCACTAGCGGAGCGCATCGAGACAGCAAATCGATGAGGCGGGGGTGAAGCCCGCCTTTTTCGTTGGTTGGTGGAAAGAAAAGGCGCTTCAGCGCCGCGTCGCCGACTGTCCATGGCGGCGCCGATCCAGGCCCTTACCCACCATCCAGCTCGAGGTTTTCGATGAACGGGCCACGCGCCGCCGCCTGGTTCAAGCCGCAAGTGCCGTTCGAGGGCGGCGATGGCCAGCTTACATCAAACAGTCATACAGGCCGATAAGGGTGACGTCGATTTCCTGGTCGGCCCGCGCGGCTCGAAGATCCCGATGGACCGCGCAGGCCCTGGGGCCAAACGGTCACCAGCGTCAAAAGGCGGTACGAAAGTTCCGCCTTTTTCTTTGCGAACCGCATTTCTTCCGGAACGTTCTCGCCTCGCCGCCGTTACCGCGGTAGGGAGGGAACCATGCCTGGAGTGCAAAAATCGATTGTGCTCAGCGCCTTCAACCAGGATGAGCACGGTACCCTGATTCCGGCATTCGAGCCTCGGCAGATGAAGAGGGAAGAAACGGCCGTCTATATCGCACAGACGCTCGTCAAGGATTATGATGGGGTCGTCGTCTGGTGCAGCGAGAAAAACCATGCCATCGGCGAACAAGGCCCATCGGTGATCCTGTTCCGCTCAGGTCTGGTGCCGGAATTCGAGTAGCCATAGCCCTTATCGTATCAAAGCTCCGGGGCGGGCGAGGCAGGATGACCGTTTATTCCGTCAAGCACATCACGCATTATTCCTATAAACGGCCTGTTGCCTTTGGCCAGCACCGCGTGCTTTTCCGCCCGCGGGACAGCTTCGACCAGCGCCTTCTGGATGCAACGATGACAATCGATCCGGAACCGGCAGGAATCCGCTGGATACACGACGTCTTCGGGAATTGCATTGCGCTCGTGGATATAGACCGGCCGGCCGATCAGTTGCGGTTCGAGACCAATATTCGCCTCGACCACACGCCGCAGGTGCCGCTCGATCTCGAAATCGATCGAAAGGCGCTAACCTACCCTTTTTCCTACGACGACGAGGAGATGGCGGACCTTTCCTGTACGATCACGCGCCACTACGAGGATCCGGGTGGTGCGGTCGCACACTGGGCGCATCAGTTCGTCGGAACACGCTCGTCGGGCCAGACGGGCCACGTCCTGATGACGCTCTGCTATGCGATCCACGAGAGTTTCATCTATGCCCGCCGCTCTGAACATGGAACGCAGGCGCCGATCCAGACGCTGATGATGCGGCAGGGAACTTGCCGCGACTTTGCCCTGCTGATGATGGAAGCGGCGCGTTCGCTTGGCCTGGCCGCCCGTTTCGTCACCGGCTATATCTACGTGCCGGATCGCGACGGCTCGACGACGCTCGGCGGCGGCTCGACGCATGCCTGGTGCCAGGTTTATCTCCCGGGCGCCGGCTGGGTGGAATTCGATCCCACGAACGGCATCGTCGGCAACCACGATCTGATCCGCGTCGGCGTTGCGCGCGATCCTCGCCAGGCGGTTCCGCTCTGGGGCAGCTATGACGGAGCGGCGGACGATTTCGACGACCTGGTTGTGCAGGTCAACGTCACCACCCAACAGTAAAATATGGCGAAGGGTCTCTTCCCTGTGGAACCGAAAGGTTCTGCTGGCGTTCCTTGATGGCCTGCGGGCTTGCTGAACGAAGGAGCTTCCATGAAGATTCGCGCTGGTTTCACGATCGGCTATGAATGTGTGCAGCCAACGCCAATGCTTCTCGTCCTCAATGTCCACCCCTCGCGGCGTCCCGACCTTCTGACGGATCAGGTGCTGTCGTTCAGCCAGCCGATCGCGGCGTGGAACTACACGGATAGTTTCGGGAATTCCTGCACACGCATCGTCGCCCCGCCGGGACTGACCACGATTTCGACCGTGTTCGAGATCTACGACAGCGGCCAGCCGGATGCGGTGCCGCTGGATGCGCAGCAACACGAGATCAAGGACCTGCCGGACGACGTGCTCGTTTTCCTTCTCGGCAGCCGTTATTGCGATACGGACCGGTTGAGCGATTTCGCCTGGGCGACGTTCTCGAAGACGAAACCCGGCTGGCCGCGGGTGCAGGCCATTGCCGATTTCGTGCACGGCCATATCGAATTTGACTACCTGAAAGCCGATCTACTCCGTACCGCGCATGGTGGCTATTGCGACAAGACCGGCGTCTGCCGCGACTTCGCGCATCTTGCCATAACGCTCTGCCGCTGCCTGAACATACCAGCGCGCTATTGCACAGGATATCTCGGCGATATCGGCGTGCCGCCCGATCCCGCGCCGATGGATTTCAGTGCCTGGTTCGAAGTCTATCTGGGCGGCCACTGGCATACGGTCGATGCCCGGCACAACGTTCCGCGCATCGGCCGCATACTGATGGGAACCGGCCGCGATGCGACGGATGTGGCCATCTCGACCGCTTTCGGCCCGGCTGTATTGAAGCAGTTCGATGTCGTGACGGAAGAGGTGCCCAGCGATAACGACGCCATCTCCTGAACATTTTCACGATCAGCGGAAATCCCGTGCGGTGAGCGTCAGATTGTTTCCGCGCCGATTTGCATAGGCTCTGGCGGCTGCTTCCTGGATCGTAGAGCGTGCGGCGTCAAAGGCATTGAGACAGGCAAGCTCCGAAGCGTTCGCCGCAGCGGATTGTCCAAGCGCGGCTGCTTCGACGAGAAACCTGATTTCGAACATGCCGTCGTAGCCGGTAAAGCGTACAGCCTTCCTCGTTTCGTCGAAAGTACGGCTTCTGTTGGGAAAGATAAGCGTCATTCGGTTAGTCCTCCAAATGAGCGCGGTCAGCGCGAAGAGCTGCAGCGATCAGATCGCATTCAAAAGTGTGGGCACGCAGTTGCTGATTGAAATCGACGAGCTGTTCTGTGGCCAGCGAGGTCGGTTCTCCCCTCAGTAAAACACCCGCAATATGGGCTTCCTGCGCCGCGATGTGCTTTCTGTCTTCCGCCACGCGCCGGCGGGAAAGCTCCAGATCTTTCGAAGAATAAGCCATGGCTTATTATAGCACGGCTTTGAGCCGAAATCTAAGTAACGCCAAAATGAAAATCTTCCGATCTTCTTTTCTGCGAATAGTTTTAAGCCACGCTGGCCATCAGCTCTGGCTTTGCATCTGGCCCTGATCTTCGACCTTGACCATGACCGAGAGTTTCTCGCCCGGCGTGCCGATGCGCATGCCGGAAACAGGGGCTGCGTCGCGGTAGCACAGGCCGGAAGCGACGCGGACGTAGCGGGCATCGGGGCAGATGTCGTTTGCCGGATCGAAGCCGACCCAGCCGAGGCCAGGAATGTGCGCTTCGCCCCAAGCATGCGTCGCGGCCTGCTCCGCCTTTCCCTCCATCATCAGGTAGCCGGAGACATAGCGCGTCGGCACCTGCAGTGCGCGGGCCGCCGAAACGAAGATGTGGGCGTGGTCCTGGCAAACGCCGCTCTTCTTCTCCATCGCCTGTTCGGCGGTCGTGTCCGTGTTGCTAGTTCCCGGCTTGTAGTCGACCGCTTCGTGAATGGCCCCCATCAGCGCGTGCATCAGCGCGAGTTCATTGTCGCCGTTTACTGTCCGTATGAGTTCCCTGATGAGCCTGCCGGGCTTGGTGCGCGGCGTGTCGCGCAGGAACAGCCAAAGCGGGCAGAAGCCTGTATGCGGGCCGGTCACTCCATTGCGATCTTCGGTTTCGACTTCACCCTCGGCGACGATGCGCGTCACCTGCTGTTCGCCTTGCAGCGAGACGAGGTTCACATGGTTGCCGAACTGGTCGTCATACTCCACCTCTGGCTTGGCGCCTTCGACATGCAACGACCAGTTCAAAACGCTTTGACCGAAGGCTGAGGGCGGTGTCAGGCGCAGCCGCTGCAGCGAGAACTGCGACGGCTCGTCGTAGTGGTATTCGGTGACATGGCTAATCTTCAGTCTCATCTCATGCCCCGCTTATACGTAGAACCGATAGCCGTCGGAAATTTCCATGCCCAGCTGGTTGTTTCGATTGACGAAATCCTCAAGGAATTCGTGCAGCCCCTGGTCCATGACGTCCTTGATCTGCCTCGTTTGCAATGATGTCCGGATGGCGTCGGCGGTATCGTGGGCCGACAGCCGTTCACCACCGTAACTGCTCGATATATAACCGAGGTTGCTGACGATCTTTTCGTAGCAATAGGCCAGCGACCGCGGCATCTGGCCATTCAAGATCAGGAAGTCGGCGATATTGGCCGCCTTGTACTCCTCATCATAGGCCCAGCTATAGGAACGGTGCGCTGAAACCGAACGCAGGATCGATTCCCACTGCACATTGTCGATCGAGGACCCCACCTGCGAGATGGATGGCAGCAGCACGTAGTACTTCACGTCGAGAATGCGGCTCGTATTGTCCGCCCGCTCGATGAAGGTGCCGATGCGCGCGAAGTTATAGAGCTCGTTTCTCAGCATCGAGCCATGAAAGGCCCCGCGGATAAGGCCCGCGCGCCGCTTGATGACATCGATGACCTCGGGCATTTCGGCCGCCTTGAGGCGCTTGGAAAGCAGGGCCTTGAGCTCGATCCAGCATTCGTTGGTCGCCTCCCAGGTCTCGCGCGTCAGAGCCGTGCGAACCATGCGGGCGTTGTTGCGGCCGGAATCGATGCACGACATCACGCTCGACGGGTTCGAATGATCGCGCAGCAGATAGTCGATCGCATCGACCCTGGTGAGTTTGGCGTGCCCTTCGTCGTAGGCTTCGCGGACACCCGCACTCTGCAGCACGCCATCCCAGTCGTCGTCGCCTGTGCCGCTTCGGGTCAGCGACATGCGCAGGCCGGCATCGATAAGACGCGCGATATTCTCGGCGCGCTCGATGTAACGGAACATCCAGTAGAGTCCGTTTGCAGTTCTTCCGAGCATCAATCCTCCAATACCCAAGTGTCTTTGGTACCGCCGCCCTGGCTCGAATTGACGACCAGCGAGCCCTGCTTCAGCGCGACGCGGGTCAAGCCGCCCGGAATGATCTGCACCTTGTCGGAAACCAGCACATAGGGCCGCAGGTCCACATGGCGCGGTGCGATGCCCTTGTTGACGAGGATCGGCACCGTGGAGAGCGACAGCGTCGGCTGGGCGATGTAGTTGTTCGGTCGGGCCTTCAGCTTTTCGGCAAAATCGGCCCGCTCCTTTTTCGAGGCCGTCGGGCCGACCAGCATGCCGTAGCCGCCGGAGCCATGCACCTCTTTCACGACGAGTTCTTCGAGGTGTTCCAGCACATATTTGAGGCTGTCGGCCTCCGAGCAGCGCCAGGTCGGCACGTTTTCGAGAAGCGCCTTCCGGCCGGTATAGAACTCGACGATCTCCGGCATGTAGGAATAGATCGCCTTGTCGTCGCAGATGCCGGTGCCCGGCGCATTGGCGATGGTGATGTTGCCGGAGCGGTAGACATCCATGATGCCCGGAATGCCGAGGGCGGAATCGGCACGGAATGTCAGCGGATCGAGGAAGTCGTCATCGACGCGGCGATAAAGCACGTCGATCGCCTCATAGCCGCGGGTCGTGCGCATCTTCACCTTGCCGTCGATGACGCGCAGATCCGCCCCCTCGACCAGTTCCACGCCCATCATGTCGGCGAGGAACGAATGCTCGTAATAGGCGGAATTGTAGATGCCGGGCGTCAGCACGGCGACGCGCGGCTTGCCCTTGCAGCCGGGAGGGGCGAGCGAGGCAAGCGATTGGCGCAGCAGATACGGGTAGTCCTCGACGCGCTGGACCTTGTTCTCGTGGAAGAGTTCCGGAAACATCTGCATCATGGTTTCCCGGTTTTCCAGCATATAGCTGACGCCGGACGGCGTGCGGGCATTGTCTTCCAGCACGTAGAACTGATCCTCGCCGGTGCGCACGATGTCGGTGCCGACGATATGCGTATAGACGCCGCCGGGCGGGCGGAAGCCGATCATCTCGGAAAGAAACGTATCGTTCTTCTCGATCAGCTCACGCGGAATACGGCCGGCGCGGATGATCTCCTGCTTGTGGTAGATGTCGTCCAGAAAGGCATTCAGCGCAATCACGCGCTGCTCGATGCCCTGAGCGAGCTTCCGCCATTCGCGGCCGGAAATAATGCGCGGGATGATGTCGAAGGGAATGAGCTTCTCGGAGGAATCCGCATGTCCGTAAACTGCGAAGGTGATGCCGGTTTTCCGGAAGATGTTTTCCGCGTCGCGAGATTTGGCAATCAGATGCGCCCTGTCCTGGGCATTGTACCACTCGAAATATTTCTCATATGGCTGACGGGGATTTTCATCCCCGGTGTGATCATTTCATCAAATGCCAAAGGTGTGGCTCCCCTTCTTTTTGTTCATTTGAATACAATGCAAAAGGCAATGCAAGAACCATGCACAGTTCGAAGAGAAGATTCCTAAAATCCCCCTCGGCGCCAAAAACAGCCGAAAAACCGGGCATTTAGGCGGCTGCATCGCGAGGGCCTGGACGGCCGGTCGAGCGAGCACGACCAAAAAGTGGGCATGTGATTATTTTCCGCCCGCCCCGTCGAGGCAAATCGCGCCAGTGGACCTTGCGTGGAGTGCGCCCGCAAGGGCCGATCGCTCAGCCGTGCCCCGGTCCGCCTGCATTGACGATATCTTCGTCGATCACGCCAAGCGCCCGGTTCAGATGTCCTTCGAAGACAAGGTTCTGCTCGTCTGCGACCACTCGCAATTCCGGCATGCCTTCCATGCGCACTATATGCGATTGCCCAAGGCCCTCCTCAATCCCCTGCCGCAGCAGATCGTAGTAGCGCGTGCCCGGCCCGGTGATTGCGATCGGCATGCGCTCCGTCAGGCTCAGCACGCGCGACAGCCCGTTGCCGAGCGCAAGGCCCGCCTGGCGGAAGGCGAAGGCCGGCATGCGATGCCCCTGGCGAGCCTGCGCGGCGATCTTGTCGAGTTCGGCGACCGGCACGAATTTTGCCGGGATCGTATCGAGCGGCACTTCGAAGGCCGTTCGAAGGATCGCATAGAACCCGGCATGCGCCTCAATGCATCCCTTGGCGCCGCAACGACAGAGACCGCCATTGGCCATGTGCAGCATATGCCCGAAATTCGGCGCCGATATCTCGTGGCCGCCATGCGGCGTGCGCCTGACAATGCCGAGCCCGATGCTGTGGCCGAGCGAGAGTGCGCCAAGCGAGCGGAAATCCTCGCCCTTTACATTCTCCTCGCGCGCGCCGAGCGCGGCGGCGACGAGCAGTGTTTCATTGTCCAGGATAATCTTCGCCTGCCATTCCGGACGCAGCGCCGATTCGAAATCGATCTGCTCGCTGCCGAAGATCGGCGACCAGACGAGCACGGGCTCGAGCGAATTCACTAGCCCTTTGCTGCTGATTGAGATCAGCAAGACTTTGTTGCGGCTGATCCTGGAACGCTCCAGAATACGTGACAGACCCGCCTTGACCGCAGCCGCGAAGCGCGCCGCCCCGGCAGGGTCATGCGAACGTTCCTCGCTGAAGCGATCGATCAGCTTGCCGGCGTAATCCACCAGCGAATATTGCACGGCGTCCGACGAGATTATGACCACGATCAGATAGCCGCAGTCCCGCCGCTGCCGGAAAAGCACCCGTGGCCGTCCTCTTCCGCTTGCCGCCTGGTGCTCCGATTTCTCGATGATCTGCGCCTTTTCGAGATCGGCGGTGATCGCAGAAACCGTCGCGGAGGACAGGCGCGTGTAGTCGGAAATCTCGGTATGCGCGACCGCACCGTGGCGGCGAAGAGCGGAAAGCACCAGCACGCTATTCCTCTGCCGGACCAGCTCCGTGCTCGATTTGGTCAGCATGAATGCCGCCCTCTCCCCGTATTCCGCCCCGCTTTCACACCGAATCTCCAGCCGATTTTCGCAATGGAATTTAGCCGGTAGTGCGGTGTTGACAGTTGAAAAAATCTCTGACACTAAATTTCTCGACTGTCGAGAAAATAATTCATCGATTTCTGGACAGCGATCCGCGGCGGCCGGAGGAAACATTCGGGCTGGGTCGACCGCAATTCATTCGGGAGGACAATATGAAGTCTATTTTGAAGCTGATGGCCGGCACGGCCATCCTCATTTCCGTGCACACGGCGGCCATGGCTGCCGATCTCGTCGTCGGCGTTTCCTGGTCGAATTTCCAGGAAGAGCGCTGGAAGACCGACGAAGCCGCCATCAAGAAGGCCCTCGAGGCCAAGGGCGCAAAATACATCTCTGCTGACGCCCAGTCGTCTGCCGCAAAGCAGCTGACGGACGTTGAATCGCTGATCTCGCAGGGCGCGAACGCCCTCATCGTGCTTGCGCAGGACTCCGATGCCATCGCTCCCGCCATCGAAAAGGCCGCCGCCGAAGGCATCCCGGTGGTCGGCTACGACCGCCTGATCGAAAATCCGGCAGCCTTCTACATCACCTTCGACAACAAGGAAGTCGGCCGCATGCAGGCAAAGGGCGTCTTCGACGCAAAGCCTGAAGGCAACTACGTCTTCATCAAGGGTTCCTCGTCCGACCCGAACGCAGACTTCCTGTTCTCGGGCCAGATGGAAGTGCTGAAGGCCGCAGTCGACGCCGGCAAGATCAAGAATGTCGGCGAAGCCTATACCGACGGCTGGAAGCCGGAAAACGCGCAGCGCAACATGGAACAGTTCCTCACCGCCAACGACAACAAGGTTGACGCCGTTGTTGCTTCGAACGACGGCACGGCCGGTGGCGCAATCGCCGCTCTCGATGCACAGGGTCTCGCTGGTTCAGTCCCGGTCTCCGGACAGGACGCCGACAAGGCAGCACTCAACCGCGTCGCCCTCGGCACCCAGACGGTCTCGGTCTGGAAGGACTCGCGCGAGCTCGGCAAGCGCGCTGCCGAAATCGCCCTCGATCTCGCCGCCGGCAAGACCATGGACAAGATCGAAGGCGTTGAGACCTTCAACGGCGGCCCGAAGGGCGTCGCCATGCAGTCCGTCTTCCTGAAGCCGCTGCCGATCACCAAGGACAACCTCAACGTGGTCATCGACGCCGGCTGGATCAGCAAGGCGGAAGCCTGCCAGGGCGTCAAAGCCGGTTCGGTTGCTGCCTGCAACTAAATCGCTGCCGACAGGTTGAAAACAGTGCCGGCGCCGCAACGGCAAACCGTTGCGGCGCCGGATGCGGATCGAGATCCGGCGCCAGCCCAGGTCGCGACCGCTGATCGACCGCCATTACCCATCCCGACCCGATGCCGTCATGGCCGCTGAGACCGGATCTGCAGAGATCGGTGATGGTGATAGTTTAAGAACTGGGCGTAAGTGGCGGTTGACTAAGAAAAGCGCCGCAGCCTGCCCAAACGATGGGGGAACGGCAAACCCATGGCCGAAACGGTACATTCCACGACTTCCAACGGGCCGCGCAACGCGGAAGCCAATCCGGTGGCGCGCTTCTTCCGCGCGACGGAGATCGACACCCGGCTTCTCGGCATGGTCGGCGCGCTGCTGATCATCTGGATCGGCTTCCAGATCATGACCGGCGGCCTCTTCCTGACGCCGCGCAACCTCTGGAACCTCTCGGTCCAGACCTCGTCCGTCGCCGTCATGGCGACCGGCATGGTGCTGGTGATCGTCACCCGCAACATCGACCTTTCCGTCGGCTCCATGCTCGGCTTCTGCGGCATGGTGATGGGCGTCTTGCAGGCGCAGGTGCTGCCGCAATATCTCGGCTTCAACAGCCCCGCCACCTGGATCATCACGCTTGCTGCCGGCCTCATCGTCGGCGGATCGATCGGCATGCTCCAGGGCATGATCATCGCCTTTTTGAACGTGCCGTCCTTCATCGTCACCCTCGGCGGGCTTCTGGTCTGGCGCGGCGCCACCTGGTTCGTCACCAGCGGCCAGACAGTCGCGCCAATGGATATCAATTTCCGCATCATGGGCGGCGGCACGGACGGCTCGATCGGCGCCACCTGGAGCTGGATCGTCGGCGTCATCGCCTGCCTCGCCATCATTGCCAGCATCATCAATTCCCGCCGCCAGCGCCGGCGCTTCGGCTTCCCGCGGCGCCCGCTTTGGGCCGAATACTTCCTTTCGGCCCTCGGCTGCGTGCTCGTGCTCGGCGCCATCGCCGTCGCCAACAACTATTACTGGCCGACAAACATCGCCAAGAGATATGCGGAGGCAAACAGCATTCCCTGGCCGGAGTCCGGCCTCGATATTCCTTACGGCATTGCCGTGCCGGTTCTGATCGCCGTCATCGTCGGCGCGATCATGACCTTCGTCGCGACGCGCCTGCGCTTCGGCCGCTACGTCTTCGCCATCGGCGGCAACCCGGAGGCAGCCGAGCTCGCCGGCATCAAGACCCGCTGGGTCACGGTCCGCATCTTCGCGCTCATGGGCCTGCTCTGCGCCATCGCCGGCGCAATCTCGACCGCCCGCCTCAATGCCGCGACGAACGCGCAGGGCGAGCTGGACGAACTCTATACCATCGCCGCTGCCGTCATCGGCGGCACGTCGCTTGCGGGCGGCACCGGCACCATCGCCGGCGCCATGCTCGGCGCGCTCGTCATGCAGTCGCTGCAGTCCGGCATGGTACTGCTCGGAATCGACAGCCCGCTCCAGAGAATCGTTGTCGGTGTCGTCCTTGTCGTCGCCGTCTGGCTCGACACGGTCTACCGCGCCCGCGCCAAGTAAGAGGAGGCCAAACCATGACACACCAAAGCACTCCCCTTGTGGAATTGAAAAACATCTCGATCTCCTTCGGTGGCATACACGCCGTCGACAACGCCTCGGTCGACCTCTACCCCGGCGAAGTCGTCGCCCTCCTCGGCCATAATGGCGCCGGCAAGTCGACGCTGATCAAGATTCTTTCCGGTGCCTACAAGCGCGACGGCGGCGACATCCTGATCAACGGGGAACCCGCCGACATCCGCAACCCGCGCGATGCGAAGAAATACGGCATCGAGACGATCTACCAGACGCTCGCCGTTGCCGATAACGTCGATGCCGCCGCAAACCTCTATCTCGGCCGCGAGATCCGAACGAAGTGGGGCACGCTCGACGACGTCGCCATGGAGGCCTCGGCCCGCGAGGTGATGGGGCGCCTCAACCCGAACTTCAAGCGCTTCAAGGAGCCGGTAAAGGCGCTTTCGGGAGGTCAGCGGCAGTCGGTGGCGATCGCCCGCGCGATCCTCTTCAACGCCCGTATCCTGATCATGGACGAGCCGACGGCAGCCCTCGGTCCCCAGGAAACGGCGCAGGTCGGCGAGCTCATCAAGCAGCTGAAGAAAGAAGGCATCGGCATCTTCCTCATCAGCCACGACATTCATGACGTCTTCGACCTCGCCGACCGCGTCTCGGTCATGAAGAATGGCCAGGTCGTCGGACACGCCCGCACCGAGGACGTCACCAAGGACGAGGTGCTCGGCATGATCATCCTTGGCAAGGTGCCGCCAAAGGCGATCCCCGGCCCCGGCGCCATGCAGGTCTGAACGAATGGACCCGTGAACACCAAAGTCCCGCCGCTCGCAAGAACGGCGGACTTTTCAATTTTGGAGATTGAAGCGCAGCGCAAGCTAGGCTAAGAACCTGCCATCGGACAGGCGATTCAAACCGCCTCAGGCATGCACCCGTAGCTCAGCTGGATAGAGTGTTGGATTCCGATTCCAAAGGTCACAGGTTCGAATCCTGTCGGGTGCGCCATTTCCGTTCGGTCCATTCTGTGTCACCGCATAAGCGCGGACTCGCACCCGCAGTTCTCGGACTATGACCACCATAAGCGCGGACTGGCGCCTCCGGAATCCATTGTCTGATCGAAAAGTTGACAACAGGCGCGCCCACCATCCCTTGCGGTTCGGTAAATGTTGACAACGTGCGCCAAGGAGAAATCGCGACAAGGGATCAAAATTTTGGCCGATCACGGATTTGTGAACGACCCTCACTCATCCACGCGATTGCAGGCGGAAGCGCATTTCAGCGCAGAAAAGCACTCCTGATTGAATGTATAATCGTCCGTGCGGCGCAGGGAGGCCGTTACACTAGTGAATATACGATGGCGGACCGCAACTGCAGCCGAGCTTGAAGCCATCGCGATGATCGGTGCGCCTCTCAATGAGAGCGAAAAGAGACGTCGCGAAGAGGCGCTGAGATTGGCATCAGAGCCTGGACCTCATCGAA
Organism: Rhizobium sp. USDA 4016; assembly: GCF_056279705.1. Lineage (NCBI taxonomy): Bacteria > Pseudomonadati > Pseudomonadota > Alphaproteobacteria > Hyphomicrobiales > Rhizobiaceae > Rhizobium > Rhizobium sp. USDA 4016. The sequence goes on along the minus strand of NZ_JBWCCY010000004.1, from coordinate 1,031,686 downwards.
CAAAGTAAAGCTCCCCCGTTGGCGGCCTGGGGACATCGATACCCTGAGGCCAGCCGTTTAAGGTTTGAGATCGAGCAGAGCGCGACCGCTTCCATCCATGGCGAATGGCACGGATGCATGTTGGTGGGACACCATCCAGCGGCCATCGCGCTTCACCAGGCCAAGGGTTTGACGAAACCAAAGATCGACCTCGGTGCCGTCAGTTTTAGTTCCCGTCATGCGCGTCAGACCACTCCAGAAAGCAACGTCTCCGCCGACCGTTAGCTTGGCATCGCAAACATCGCCACCGATCGGACCTTCCCAGGTATTGAACCACGCCTGCAGGCCTGCCTCGTCCTTGCCGTGATAGACGAGCGGCGGTGCTAGCGAAAACTCGACAGAATCATCGGTTTCGTAGGAAAGCGCGCCCTTGGCATCTTTTTCGCCGAGCGCGGAAGCGCGCATCGTTAGCATGGCGATAATCGCCTCTTCTTCGATATTGACTTTGGTTTCGTTGTTCATTGCCGTTCTCCTGTGCTGTTCAAGCAGAGGACGAACGGGGGAACGACAATCCGACACCGACACACGAAGCTAGTGGAAATTTCGCGCCTTCACCTTCAAGGTGTCGATATGGAGATCCGGGATTTATCCCGAGCCGGAGGCTATGCCGAGTCCATTCCCCAAAGCCCGCGATTTTCGGTAAATCCCGACAATACGCTCGGCATAGTATCTGGCGGGATCCTCGACAATGCGCAATTGCGCTCATTGCCGAGGAAGGTCTCTTGTTTCATTAGTCTAGCCCTTCAATCCGCCTCGGAGGCTATCTTTAATAGTCAGCGTGAGAATTGCAGGTCGCATCTATGGCTATTGCACCGTTCACGAAGCGCTGCTGCCGGATCGACCAATGAGCCTTTGTGTCTTTGTTGCCGTCGCGGACGAATAAGACGAGGTGCGGTAGAAGGCTTCTTTTTGGGAGGGAGAAAAAACCAAGATCAGAGATCGCGGGTTCTTGGTAACGCCATTTCGGCACGACGAGGCACCACGAGCGGCCGTCTGCCAGGGCGCCTCCGCGCCCTCAATGATTCGGCGGGTTTGCTCAGAACCGGCGAACGAAATTGTTGCAAGCACGATCGCGAGAACCGTAACCGGGATCGCGAGGCCACTGTCGCGGTGGACGGCCATGAAGATGATGACTGCGCTGGCAGTTAGGCCGATGCCCAGATCCAACATGCGCCCGCCTGAGCTGCCGCCGAGGAGGGAAGCTAGGCCGATCGTCAACGCAAGCCCCCCCACAGCACCTATGACTGCAAGCAAGACCCTGTCAATCCAGTGCGTGTTCTCGCCGAGCAGGATTTCTGATCTCAGCCAATCGTAATAAGCAGCAACGCAAAGCCGGAGTGCCAAAGCGACGAATACAGCCGAAATGAACAACGTCAGAAAGGCCGTTCCAATGGCATAGCCCGCGTCCTGATCGGACCAATGAATAAGGCCCTGAAGCAACCGGAATGATATGAATGCGAGAGCCGAGAGAGCGACCGATCTCCACATAAGGAACAGCGGTAGGAATGGGCTGAATAGCGCCAGCACGAAAAATGCGATGAAGGATGCCCAGGTCAGATTAGTTGCCATGAGGCGATCAAATCAGGGTTCTGTTAAAGTTGAACAAACGGTCGGCGGTTGCAGCCTCGGGAGTATCGATATGTTGCGCTATCTCCAGCCGCTTCCGTTGGTCCACTTCGGGCCGAAAGCGGCATTGGCCTCAAGCCAGCCCAAACGAGTATGTGCCAAGACGCGCTAGCTTGAAGTTGCAACGCTATACAGTCCTATGGTTGGCCAATAATGACGACCGACAGGTGGTCTTGCTGAAGTCGGAGGATTGGCGTCACTCGCTCAAGAACCGTCGTCGCGACTATCCTATTGCCATCTCCGAGCAATTCCAAAGACAGGGCAGCTCTGGCCGGTAGCGGAAGATAGCTCTCTTCCGCTCCGCGCAAATCCAGTCAGGGACCGCCTAGCTGATCGCATCGGCGAAAGGCGTGTCGGGATCAGAGACATAAAACAGGGCCATTGTCGTGGGCCTTTCACTCCGATTATGTCCGGTCATCGCAACGAGGGACGGTTCAACAAAGACGTTCCCCGCGTGCAGGATGACCGGGTCTCGACCATCGAGTTCCAACGTGAATTCGCCGCTCAGCATAAAGACCGTTACCGGAAACCGATGAGAGTGATATGGAGTGCGATCACCCGGCTCCAACGTCGCAAGGAGTACCCTTATTTCCTGCGCCTCCTGTTGGGGAAGGCTCTGGGTCGCCTCTCGGTGAAGGACCTTTAACTTGGCCATTCCGGTGGGCGCGGCGGATGTCGTTGCTCCGACTAAAAGAGCCGAGATCGCATCCTGTCCGTTAATGTCTTGCATGATTGCCTCCATTTCCAATTGCGCCACACTAGACAAGTGGCGGTTCGACCGGGAGCAGCACCATTGCAAAGGTTGCGCGCAAAAGCGCATAGTGGTCCTATGCTCGGCTGGGACGACATCAGATACTTCATCGCAGTTGCCAGGCACGGGAGCACCCTGTCGGCGGCAAGAGCGATGGGCGTCAATCAGTCGACGGTTCATCGCCGCGTCGCCGAACTGGAAGGGAGGATCGGGCATGGCCTCGTCCGAAGACATCCGTCGGGATACCAGCTAACGGAACTTGGCCTTGCACTCCTGCCATTGGCAGAAGACGCCGAGAAAGCGATGATCGCCATCGAACGGCAGGCGAAGGCCTACGCCAACGAACTAAAAGGCATCATTCGGCTAACCTGCCCTGAGCCCCTCGTGTCACGAATTTCCAACTCGCAGTTCCTGAGTGACTTCTACGAACTCTATCCCAGCCTCCGGGTGGAATTTGTGATGAGCGACGGCTATCTCGACCTGTCCAAGGGCGAAGCAGACGTAGCTCTCCGATCAGGCGAACAGGCAGATGAAAAGCTGGTGGGACGAAGGATCGGCGACTCAGTCTGGGCTGTATACGGCAGTCGCGACTACGTCCATCGCCATGGGACGTTGAATGGCCTCCATGACATCGCCAACCATACAATCATCGGATTTCAAGGCGCGCTGTCAAACCATCGTGCTGCAGAGTGGCTCCGACGGATAGCTCCCGATGCGGAGACCGCCGCGACGAACAACAGTGTTCTCGGTGTCCTCCATGCCGTAATGGCTGGCCTCGGAATCTCTCCATTGCCTACCACGATCGCCAACATGCATGAGACCCTTGTTCAACTCTCCGCACCGGTCGAAGAGCTGAACCGCGGGTGGTATCTGCTGACCCATCCGGACATACGAAAAACGCCAAGGATTATTGCCTTTTTCGACTATACCGTGGATCACCTCAACACGCTAAGACCACTATTGATGGGATGAGGACTCTGCCCTGTTGGACCTTTCTCCCGCTGGCGAAAGGGGAGCACCATCTTCTTCCGGAAAGCGCCATGAGCGGTCATCGTTATGTCTTGTAGCGGCGGTATGCGGTCGTTCACGGCAACTCCCAAAGGCGACAAAATGATAGAAACAGAGCGTCTTCTGTTGCGGCATCCCAGCGCGGTTGATCTCCCTGCTTGGACCGTGTTTCTCTCCGACGCTGAGGTCACTAGATTCATCGGCGGCCCGCAAGATGCTACAGGTGCGTGGCGCAATCTATGCCTTTTCGCAGGGGCTTGGAGCGTTCAGGGGTATAGCAATTTCTCGGTAATCGAGAAGGCGACGGGTCGTTGGATAGGCCGCGCGGGCGCGTGGTTCCCTCCCGGATGGGTAGGCCCTGAGATTGGCTGGGCGTTCAGTCGCGACGTTTGGGGCAAAGGATACGCCACTGAGGCGGCAACTCGCTGCTTAATTTGGGCGTTTGAAGAGCTTGGTTGGATGGAAGCAGTCCACATCTTTCATCCTGAAAATTATGCCTCCATCGCCGTCGCAAAAAGAATCGGTGCAATCCCTCGGGTATCTGAAAACGCCCAAAAAAATCTCGTCTATGTCACCACAAGGGAAGGCTGGTCTCCCAAAGACAGAGCGACAACGGGATAACGAAAGCTGATGTCCGCAGAGGGCCGACTGCAGACGAACGTCTCGACAGCAATGCGCCGTACGCGGACGTTCAATCCACGAGGCCGTCGATCAACGTTACGATCGCCTCCTCGTAGTCCGACCTCTTCCGGCCCCTATCAATTTCGAGTGCCGCCCGGTCGAACGCGGCCGAAAGAAGGACCGTCAGTGGGTCGACGAGGCCCAGCGACCCTGAAGTTGCCAAGAGTGCCGAGAGCCCGCTCCTGAGAGTGCTCTCGACCTGATCCTCGTTGACGAGAGCCGGAGCCTGCAGCAGCAGAAGCCTGGTCCGCCCTGGCACGGCCATCGCGTCGAAGTATGCGGCCGCCCCAGCGAGGATTGCATCACGCGCAGAGGACGTTGCCGACGAGCGCTTCTCTATTTCGGAAGCTACGGCAGCGCCTTCCCTTTCGACCACTGCGGTGAACAGCGCCTTCTTGTCCGGGAAGTGGTGGTAGAGTGCGCCGCGCGTCACGTTCGCTGCAGCGACGATATTCGGAGTCGCGGTTTCGGCATAGCCTCTATCCACGAAGACGGCTCTGGCGGCATCCAGCAGTGCTGTCCGAGTGGCATCTGTCCGTTCTCGATTGTTGCGTGCCATCGGCATTCCTTTACATACAGGCAGAATGTTTCTATAAACATGCAGATTGAATGTAATTGATGTTGATCAGGAGCGAAAGCCATGAAGACAACGAGCTACTACCCGGTCATTATGACGGACGACGTCGCCGCGACAGCAGCCTTCTACATCGAACACTTTGGCTTCGAAGCGCAGTTTTCAGCAGATTGGTATGTTCATCTGCAGTCCAAAGACAGCGAACATGTGGCCCTGGCTGTGCTCGACGGCAGTCACAGCACGATCCCAGAAGGGGCTCGAGGCAAAGCGTCGGGGTTGCTACTCAATTTCGAGGTTGAGGACGTAGACGGATCATATCAGAGGCTGTTGAAAGCGGGCCTGCCCATCCGTCTTGAGCTTCGGGATGAGGAATTTGGCCAGAGGCATTTTATAACAGCCGACCCGAATGGGGTCCTTATCGATATCATCAAGCCGATCCCCCCGAGCGACCAGTACGCGGAGATGTACGAGGCTGGTTCCCTCCCGCGATAGTTTGAGGTCCCAGCCGACCAAGGGGTGATAGAAGGCCTTGGTACCTTGGCGGCTTCGCGCCAATTGCGGTCATTGCGCCCCGATGGACCGCCCCTATAATCGTTCTACTGCGAGAGGCTGCTGATTTGAAGCTAGTACGGGTATCGAGCGAATCTGAATGGGAGGCGTATCATCAGATTCGACGGCATGTGCTGTTCGATCTGCGCGGATTGTCTGGATACGACGATCACCATCCTGACGACAGAAAGCCGGAGCATCTTCCGCTGATTTTTGTCGATGGCAATGAGTGCGTCGGTGCCGTCCGTCTTGATCTCACTGGGAACGGGAATGGGGTGGTTCGCACGGTTGCAATCGTTGCGGAGCGCCAGCGGCAAGGTATCGGCCGAGCCATGATGACCGCCGTCGAGAGACTAGCCATGGCTCACGAGGCAGTCAGGCTAGAAGCCCACGCAGCGCCCGACGCAGTGGGTTTCTATTACAAAATTGGCTGGGAAATTGTCGATGCACACCGGCCTAATCCTCTTATGGCAAAGCTTTTGAAATGACCGCTTATAGCCGATATTGTTGAAAAACTCAGAGTTTGAGCCTCGGCGACGCTCTGCGCAAGGTTTTCAGGGGTGTGGTGCTCTGACCCGGACGACTGGAAGCTCCAAGCCGCGGGCCATTATGCAGCCATGGCGGCGGTTGGGAGGCGTGAAGGCCTAAGCTTTGCCAGCCTTCTGAGGTTTTGTGCCGTTGCTGCGAGCAGGAATTCATCGCGTGCACCACATGGACCGCGCAGTCTCAACCTGGCCAACCGCAGGATGCGCTTGAGGTGAGCGAAGAGCATCTCGACCTTCTTGCGACGATGCCGTGAACGCTCGTAATCGGGCGTGCCAGCAATGGCTCTGGCGACGTCACGGGCATCCTCATTGAGATCACGGGGTACCTTGCGAGCAACTGCATTCGGGCAGCAGCGCTGTTTGAGTTCGCAAGCGTCGCAGTCCCTCTTGCTGGCCCGATAGAGCCGGGTGCCCTCACTGGTGATGCCGGATCGGGGTGTCGCGTAGGTGCGGCGGAACTGAACCAGCTCCTTGCCCGCCGGGCAGATGTAGCGATCTCCCTCGCCATCCCAATTGAAGTCGGCACGCGAGAAAGTCCCGTCTGTGCGGTTGGACTTGTCGAACACAGGAATGTGCGGCGCGATCTCCTTTTCCTTCACAAGCCAGGCGAGATTGTCAGCGGAGCCGTAGGCACTGTCGGCGACCAGATAACCCGGCTTCAGGCCAAAGCGGTTCTCTGTTCTGTCGATCATGGTGCGTGAAGCGCCAACTTCAGCCTGTCGAATGGACGGGTGGCTTCCACGTCAAGAATGACGCCATGGTCGGTGTCGATCAGATAGTTGGTGGCGTAGGCGAAGAAGGCATGGCCTTTATGAGCACCCGTCCACTGGGCTGCCGGGTCTGACGGGGAAATAAACTTCGGCGTTACCGGCGAAGCCGCACCGAAAGCAGCGTCATCGAGCACCGCCAGATATTCCTGAACGGAGCGGCCTGCATTCTCCTTCGCCTCTTGCGCGTTCCATTCTGCGCCAGATACCGAGCGCTGTTTGTTGGCATCCGCGGCGATCAAGCTGGCATCGACGGCAAAGCCTTCAGCACCGACAAGACCCTGTGCCAGGCAGCGCTCAACCACCGTCTCGAACAGATGCCGAAGGATATCGCTTTGGCGGAAACGTCCATGGCGGTTCTTCGAGAAGCTGGAATGATCGGGCACCTTGCCGTCCAGTCCAAGCCGGCAAAACAAACGATAGGCGAGATTGAGATGAACCTCCTCGCACAGCCGGCGCTCCGACCGGATGCCCATGCTGTAGCCAATGATCAGCATGCGCATCATCAGCTCCGGATCGATCGAGGGTCGACCCGTACTGCTGTAATAGGGCTTCAACTGCGCGCGAACGCCATCGAGGTCCAGGTGGTTGTCGATCCGGCGCAGAAGATGGTCGGCTGGTACGTGCTCATCGAGACTGAAATCGTAAAAGAGCTGCGCCGGAGCCGCCTGAAATCCCATCATCGCCTGATCCCCTGCCAAATCACTCAGAGGATTGAATCACGCGTCCCAAGTGCCTGCAATGACGAGTTTTTCAACAGTATCGGCCAACACCAGTCATTGTGCACCATTGTCTCTCCGGCCAAATGAGGCCGGGGAACGAACCCGCTTCGCGGGAGGGTGCACGCGGCGAGGTAGCGGCAAGGCCTCTGTCGTTGCAGCTCGATTGAGCGCGGTCCGGTTCGGGTGGACCATCTTGGCTCCTTTCAACCCAGAGGAGCCGAACAATGACGCCGATCCTGCCCGATACCCCTGTCAGTCCGCTACGCCAGCGGCTGATCGACGACATGAACATGCGCCACTTCTCAATGGCGACGCAGCGCAACTACATCCGCGACATTGGACGCTTCGCGACGTTCCTCGGGCGATCGCCGGACACGGCGACTGCGGACGAGCTGCGACGCTTCCAGATCGAACAGCACGAGGTCGGCATTCCCGTGCCGACCATGAACAGCATCGTGTCGGCATTGCGCTTCTTCTTCACCCACACGCTCGACCGGCCTGATCTCGCGCGCCGGCTGGTTCGTGTGAACCAGCCCCGCAATCTGCCGGTCGTGTTGAGCCGTGACGAGGTCGCTCGTCTGCTCAACGCGACGACTTGCCTCAAACACCAAGCTGCGCTGTCGGTTGCCTATGGCGCGGGCTTGCGCGTCGCCGAGGTCTCGGCGCTGAAGGTCGCCGATGTCGACAGCGAGCGCATGCTGCTGCGCGTGGAGCGCGGCAAGGGCGGGCGGTATCGCAACGCCATGCTCTCCGCCGATCTGCTCACTCTTCTGCGTCAGTGGTGGATCGTCGGGCGTCATCAGGGTGTGATGCACCGCGACGGCTGGCTGTTCCCGGGGCAGCACCCGTTGAAGCCGATCAGCACCCGGCAGCTCCATCGCATCGTCGTCGAGGCTGCCCAGGCCGCAGATATCGCCAAGCGAGTCGGCCCGCACACGTTGCGCCACAGCTTCGCCACCCACCTTCTGGAGGACGGCACCGATATCAGGGTCATCCAGGTCCTGCTCGGACACGCCAAGCTCAACAATACGGCCCTTTACGCAAAGGTGGCGACCCGAACGGTACGTTCCGTGATCAGTCCACTCGACAAGCTTGGCCTCTTCAAGATGGAAGAGATATCGCCCGACGGCTGAGCCGTGCACGCCTCGATCGAGGTCGCCGACATCTTCCGCGCTGCCGGGCCCGCCTACCGGGGCGCCCGTGAAGGGCACCTCAGCCTCGCCCAGCTCAAGGTCATGTCTGCGATCGAACACTGCCGCACCGCAGCCCTTGGCGGTCACCTCGAGGCCTGCGAGGATTGCGGCCAATGGCGGATCGCCTACAACTCCTGCCGCAACCGGCACTGTCCGAAGTGCCAGGGTGCTGCCGCGCGCACCTGGCTTGCCGAGCGGGAGGCCGACCTCTTGCCGGTCGGCTATTTCCATGTCGTCTTCACGCTGCCCGCCGAGGTGGCCGACGTCGCGTTCCACAACAAGGCGCTGGTCTACGACCTGCTGTTCAAGGCCGCATCGGAGACAATGCTGACGATCGCCGCCGATCCGAAACACCTTGGCGCCCGCATCGGCATCACCGCCGTGCTCCACACCTGGGGCTCGGCGATGACGCACCATCCCCACGTGCACATGATCGTGCCCGGCGGCGGCATTGCCCTCGACGGGAACCGATGGATATCGTCGCGCCCTGCGTTCCTTCTGCCGGTGCGCGTGCTTGGCAAGCTGTTCCGCCGCCTGTTCCTCGCGCGTCTGCTCGCGCTGCACGACGCCGGCCGGCTCGCCTTCTTCGGAACGGCGGCACATCTGACCGACCGCCGGGCATTCGTGCGGCACCTGTCACCGGTGCGCAAGAAGCACTGGGTGGTTTACGCCAAGCCACCCTTCGCGGGACCAGAAGCGGTACTCGCCTATCTGTCGCGCTATACGCACAGGGTCGCAATCTCGAACACTCGCCTCATCCGCTTCGACCGGAGCGGCGTCACCTTCCGCTACAAGGACTACCGCCGCGATGGCGCGGGCCGGCAGCAGATCATGACGCTTGCCACCACGAGTTCATTCGCCGCTTCCTGCTCCATATTCTGCCAAAGGGCTTCCATCGCATTCGTCACTACGGCTTGCTCGCCGGCGCCGCCCGCAAGGACAGTCTCGCACGCGCTCGCGAACTCCTGAACGTCGCTGCGCCGCCCGATCACGATGCAGCGGACGAACTGGCTGACGTTCGCCCGCCATGTCCCTGCTGTGGCGGACGCATGATCATCATCGAGGTATTCGAACGCTGGAGGCAGCCGCGCGGACCACCAGACAGGACGACGACGAACCGGGAGACCACCCCATGACCCGGCATGGTTCGATTCACTCTCCAGCCAAAGGCCCCCAGCCTCCGGTGCCAAACCCACGTGCGTCCATGGTGATTATCGATGCCAAAAGCGCCGTGTCCGGCCGGGAGCCGAACCGACAATACCGCCTGATCGAGCGACGCAGCGGTCCGTCCGCACCAATCCCAGCGATAACCGACAGCGGTTACGGCATCCCGAACAGCAGCCAAAAACCGAAATCCCCATAACCATCACCCGTGGCCCGCGGGTTCCTTCCTCGGCGACTTTCGTACGCCCGTCGGCGCCCGAAACTCTTCACGCAATCGGATAGTCAGCTTTCAAGTTGGACGGGTTTGAAAGCAGACCAGCGCGTTTGGTGTGGTAAAGTTAGCTTCGCGCCTCGGAGTGCCTTGCGTCCGAAACCAACCATTCAGCCACGATCAGCCCGTGAGGCGCGCACGAAACAACGTGGAGCCGTCCGTCAGGCGCGACCTGGAGATATCCCGCAATCCAGCCTCGGTCATCCACGCACGATACTGACCTTCAGTGTACGATTCGCCGTGGCGATAGAGGTTCAAGAAGGTGAGATTCAGAAAGACACCCTCAGGCGGGCCAAGGCGGTCGTCATCGACAACACCCCACCCCGCAATTGCGATCTCGCCTCCGGGTGTGAGGCAACGCGCCGCGTTCAGGATCGAACTGCGCGCCTGGTCCGGCGGAAGGACCTGGACGACGGCCTTCAGGATCGCCAGATCGTGCCGACCGTTCGATGGCGCGACAGTTATGTCCCCCTCTTCGACAACCACGTCGTTGGCACCGTATTCTGACAGGATATCTGGCGCGACCGCTGCGACCGTTGGGAGTTCCATCAGCGTCGCCGCAATCTGCGGCCGCCGCTCGCGAAGGCCAACGAGAATGGTCCCGGGCCCCCCACCGATGTCGATCACCGAACCGATCGCCGAGAGGTCTATCTCCTGGGCCAGATGTCGGCCGAAAATCACCCCACCCGGTGCGAGCATGCGGCTGAACGCCGCCGCGGCCTCAGGCCCCGCTTCGGAAAAGTCGTGCAGCGCAGCCGGCCGGTTCTGTCGCAGCGACTCTGCGGTTAGCAGGTCGGCTCCCCAGAGCTCGCGCAGGAGCGCATGATCGCCGCCGCGATAGGTCGGCTTGGACGCGTCGAGGAAGGCGGACGCTTCGGCTCCGTTGCGAAATTGGCCATCCTTGACTTCGAGGAGACCGATGCTGGCGAGCGCGTAGAGGAGCCGCGACAGACGGTCGGGCTCGACTTTGAGCACGGCCCCAAGGCTGTCAGCAGTCACCGCGCTGCCACCAAGTTGGGTGAAGATGCCAAGGTCTAGCCCGGCGCGAAGCGCCAAGGCGGGGGGCACCGCTGCGATCAGGTTGTCGATCCGATCAGAATCCACCATGTCACGTCCCCTTCCGCGATCCAGGACCGACTTCGAAGCAGCTCCCATAAAATTAGAACCTCCGTTCTCCGGAAAGTGAAGACAAAATCATTGTTTCGAGCGACCGACACGATGACGTAACGGATAATCTTAGCAAAGCTGAACGAACGTCGGCTTCTGAGAATGTCTATCGCCGCCTTCGAACGGCCGACAAGGCGCGAAGCCGACACTATATTTAGCTGAGTGATTGGCCGCTTTGGGCCGACAGTTGGCAAGTGCTTTGAACGGAACTAGGTGCGCCAGATCATCGATGTCGCGGCACGCGCCGCGACATCGAAACCCTCGTCAGAGCCGGTCAAGAAACAATAGAAGTTTGTCGTCTGCCTTGAACCGCTGGTAGGGTCGATCATTGAATGGATCGACTTTCGCGATTGCCGCCTCTTTGATTGCCAGATGGGCATGTAGATACGGCTGCGTTGATCGCGTGAATTCATGGCCAAGCCAGAGCGAGATCACCGTGCTATCCACGCCGGCGTCGAGCAACTCCATTGCCACGCTGTGCCTGAGTACATGCGGTGAAACGCGCTTCGCCTTCAGGGATTGCTCAGACGCCTTCCTAACATCCTTCGCCAACAAATATTGAACTGCATCCGAGCTCATCCGCGACCCATGCACTGTCGGAAAAAGGATGTCGCAACGACCTGCACGTAGCTCGTTGATCCAGATCGTCAACGCAGAGTTCAACATCTTGGTGACTGGCGTGACTCGCTCCTTGCGACCTTTGCCGAAGCACCGAATGCTGGCTGACGTTCCGAGCGTCACCGCGCTGCGATCGCGGCCGACGAGTTCCGAGAGGCGCATGCCGGTCTGCACGGCGGTGAGCAACAAGACGTAATCACGGCGACCTGCCCATGTGCGCCGATCGGGAGATACCAGAATTGCTTCAATCTCGCTGCGGACAAGGAATTGGACCTCGCGCTTCGATCCGATCTTACCGGGGATCGCGAGAACGCGCTGTATCTGCCCGCTATAGGCTGGCTCCTCAAAAGCACGGTAGCGAAAGAAGGCGCGGATGGCCGTGAGGCGAAGATTGTGTGTCGCAGGGCTCGCTTGTCGTTCGCTATCGAGGTCATTCAGGAACGCGACCACCAGATCCGCATCGAAATCCTCGAGCCGGAGGGACGATGGAAATCTTCCGGTTCTGCGGTGCGCAAAACGTAGCAGGAGCTTGAAAGTATCTCGGTAGGAAGCGACCGTATGAGGGCTAACATTGCGCTAACGTATAAGCCGCTGCGTGAAAAAGTGCTCGACAAGGCGAGGAAGTGGACTGCTCATTCGACGACGTCCCATCGTGCGTCAAGCCGGAGGCAAGCTCGAATGTCTCGAAACTTGCGGAAATGGACTTAGGCTAAGGCTAGGCCATGCGCCGCTTCGCCACCCACACCGGTCCGTGGGGCTGCGTTCGACGACGGTCCTCACATTGCAAGCGACTTGCGGGAGGCACACGAACAATCGGGCTCGCATGGGCATTCCACACCGAGGGACTGCCTGCGGCGTTCAGTAGAAGTGTTGGATGAAACACGGGTTCCCCTGAAGCGCTGTTGAGGTCGGGAGTATCATTTAAGTGCGACCAGTCCTATAATCCTGTGAGGTGGGCCGAGCCAATGGACCGCAAGCTTTCCGCCATCCTCGCTGCTGATGTCGTGGGCTATTCCGCGCTGATGGAACGCGACGAGGCTGGCACATTCGAGCGCCTTCGTGCGGGGCGCAAGGAACTATTTGAGCCGGAGATTGCCCGCCATCACGGCCAGATTTTCAAGCTTATGGGCGACGGGATGCTCGCTGAATTTGGCAGCGTGGTGGACGCCGTGGAATGCGCCGTCTCGCTGCAGCGCGGGCTGGCAGAACGGAATGCCGCCGTTCCCGAGGACCAGCGGATTCGGGTCAGGATCGGCATCAATCTCGGCGAGGTGATCGTCGAGGGCGAGGACCGATATGGCGAGGGCGTCAATGTCGCGGCCAGGCTTCAGCAACTGGCAGACCCGGGCGGCATCTGTGTCTCGGCGAAGGTCGCCAGGGAGGTTGAGAAGAAGCTGGCTTTCGGCTTCGAGCCGATGGGCGAGCAGAAGGTGAAGAATATCGCCGAACCGGTGCAGGCCTTCCGCGTCATCTTTGAGGGACAAGCCCCACGCCAACCAGCGCGGTCATCGCCTCCGCGCTGGGTTTGGGCAGCAGCAGCCGTGCCAGTCCTTATTCTGGTTCTGGCCGGAACGGTCTGGCAATTGTGGCCGACTGCGACAGTAAGCGGCAAACCGTCGGTAGCGGTGCTGCCGTTCGATAACTATGGCGGCGACGAGGCGACCGGACGCCTCGCCGATGGCCTCATTGAGGACATAATCACCGATCTGGCGGGGTTCCCTGAATTCCAGGTGATCGCCCGTAACTCGACTGAACAATACCGGGACAAACCCGCCGTGCCGAGTGAAGTGGGTAAGGCGCTTGGCGCAGGATTTGTGGTCGAGGGTTCCATCCAGCGTCAGTCTGACCGCGTAAGAATTACGGCGCAGCTCATCGACGCCAAAACGGGCAAACATCTTTGGTCGCAGCGCTGGGACCGGCCGGACGAGGACTTGTTCGCAATCCAGATCGAAATTTCCGAGCAGATTTCTAACCGCCTCGGCGGCGGCGCAGGTTTGGTCCAGGAGGCGGGCCGCATCACCGCCCACCGGAAGCCGCCCGAGAATCTCAATGCCTACGAACTTTATCTGCTCGGCACCGAAAAACTCGAGCAAGTCAATCAGGCGGATGTCGAGGAGGCCGTCAGGCTGCTCACCCGCGCGGTCGAATTGGACCCTGGCCTTGCCCGTGCCTGGGTCGAACTTAGCCATTCCCACGGGTTCCTGTTCAACTTCGGCGTCGAACCCGAAAATAACCGGGCTCTCTCTACCGACGCTGCCGAGCGCGCCGTCCAGCTCGATCCGAGCGATGCCGAGGCGCATGCTGTTTATGCCATCACTCTAGGTGACAGAGGCGAATTCGAGCGCGCCAAGGCAGAGTTCGACACAGCGCTGCGCCTTGCTCCCGGCCAGTTCGAGGTTCTGACTTTTTACATCGGTTGGGCCTCGACCTTCGGCGAGCCTGAGCGCGGCGCGCAACTGGTCGACAAGGCGGTCAGTCTCAACCCCGCTTTTCCGATGTGGAGCGCCAGGATTTTCACTTACGCCTACTTCATGGCGGGCCGGTATGAGGATGCCCTGCGGATGCTGGACCGCTTGACGCCGGAAAACTATGGAAGGAAACACTGGGTGATGCGTTCTGGCGCGCTTGCGGCTCTTGGCCGAACTGAAGAGGCGAAGGTCTCAGTAACGGACGCACTCAGGCGGTTTCCCAATTTGACGGTCGAGGGATTTGTCAATATTCCCGGATTCAATGAAGCGGAGCGCCAGCGGTTGATCGAAACCATGCGGCTCGCCGCCTTCCCGGACTGCGCCAAGGCGGAAGAGCTCGCGAAGATAAAGAAGCCGCTGCGCCTGCCGGAGTGTGCTTCGCCGTAAAATGGCGGCCACGAATGACAAACGTCTCAAAGGGTCCGAGACGCGACCTTCGTTTCACTGACCGCGAAAGCCCAGATATGGGGCGCAAAGTAGACACTCGGCTCCGGGAAGTGATCTTAGAAATCAATAGGCGCAACAACAATCTCGTGCCGAACGGGTTGTCGATGGTTTGCAAAGTCCCTTGCTACAACTCGATATATCCCAGATCCTAGTGATGAAGTTGCCGAGCCCAGTTTCTGTCCGGTCAGCACGGTCGAGACGTTGATCTTCTTGCGGTAGATGCAGATTTTATCCAGCACACCGACGTCAGAGGCACCATCGAAAAAACTTAAAGGAACAATCGGCTCTGGTTGTGGTTCGCCGTAGGTCTCCAACAAAAGGACGATCCTATGTTTATGCGAGTCGACCAGCTCCAGGCCGAGCTGCCTGCCCCGAAACGGGCCGATCCGAACGCCGCCGCCGCTCTTCAAGAGCTTCTTGGCGGAAAGTATGGCGAGATGTCCACACTCGGAAACTACATGTTCCAGAGTTTCAATTTCCGCTCTAAAGAAAAGCTCCAGCCCTTCTACAGCCTGGTCGCGAGCATCACCGCCGAAGAGCTTGGCCACGTCGAATTGGTCAGCAACGGCGTGGCCATGCTTAACAATGGTCCTGACATCCCTGACGGAGACGCCGGCGACGGCGGCGACATCTCCGGAGCGCCCTTCGAAGATATGAAAGACATCCGTCTGGCAGCGGCCTTCCTTTCGGGCGGCGGCGGTGCGATGCCGGTCAACAGCAACGGCGTGTCCTGGAATAACGACTTCATCACCACGACGGGTAACGTTGTCGTCGACCTGCTTCACAACTTCCACCTGGAATGCGGCGCACGCCTTCATAAGCTGCGTGTCTTCGAGACGCTGAACGATCCGACCGGCCGCGAAGTCTGCGGCTACCTGCTGGTGCGCGGTTCGGTTCATGCCCACGCCTACGCTCTTGCGCTGAAGAAGATCACGGGCGTCGAGATAGAGAAGTTCCTACCGTGCCCGAACATTCCGCTGGCCAACATTCCAGAATGCCAGAAGTACCTTGACGAGGGATCGCATCGCCGCCTCTACACCTGGAGCCCCAAGGACTATAAGGAGATAGCCGGCATCTGGAGCAATGACGAAGTCGCGCTCCCTGGCGATCCGCCCGGCGAGCTCGAAGTTGTTGAAGGCATGCCGGAAGGCGGTAAGATCCAGCAGTTCGTAGGAGTGCCATCAGCCTTCACCCCGGACTACGCGCCGGAGGAGATGTTCGAGATCGCTGAGAAGCTGTACAAGAAGTCTCGTTAAACGATCTAGGCTTCCCGGTGTGGCACATCGGACATTGATGTCCGCGAGGGGGTGGTCGTGCCTTCGCGGACCGCCGATTGGTCACGTTGAGTGAGTAAGCAAGAAAGCCAAACGAGCGTCAAAACTGCATCCGAAACACCACCCCGGAAGAGGATGCCGTGAACCTTTTGGAAAGCATTCATGGCGACGCGGAGCCAACAGCTTCTACAAGCGCTGACCCGTCGCTAACATCCCGGCAGGAAGTGGAACGTTTAACAGTAATCCAGCATCGGAACGTCGCCCCCTCCGACCGCGACCCGATCCCTACAGGAAAGGGTGGCGTATCTACACAGATCACGACCCCGAGCGGCAACGAGAAATGACGCTTTCCGGTGGTGACTACGAGGTAAAACCCAAAATTGATGGTCAAGGTTATTCATGTGCGGCGATCATCGATGGCGAGCTTTTTGAGAAGGTCCGTCAGCTTGAAGGCAATAGCGAACAGTGGCACGGAGCCGGCCCACTTCGTGGAATGGACGTGAACCCCGCCTCGGGAGTGTCGATTTGGAAGCTAGCTACCCGAGGGGTGCAGAAGCCTCGTAAAGAGCTTTGCGTTCCTGATCGCATTGCCATCACGGTCGTTGTTGAAGTATGCCCAAACTCTTTTCGCGCCGCTTTGGCTTACGCGGTCGGTCCATACTCTAAGCTCTGCTTCACTGTAGTCGTGACGATACCAACGCGTCGTCCCGTGGAAACGAATGTAGATATCATCGGCAGTCCTTACCAGCTCGTCTGGAAGGCGGGGACCACTGCAAGAGCAAAATATCGCGCCGGCGGCTTGAAACGCTTTGAAGGTATCGTCGTTCCACCAACTCTTGTGCCGGAATTCAACCACGTTGCGTCGGCGCTCATCGAGTTGGCTTAAGATCAATTGTAAGGTTTCCGGGCTGAAGCGGACGCTTGGCGGGAGCTGAAAGAGAAAGCATCCCATTTGGTCCCCAAGAAGATCGCCGATGTAACCGAAATCTTTAATGAGGGTGCCCGTGTTCTCAAACCGCTTGATATGGGTGATGAGCTCGCACACCTTGATCGTATAAATGAAGTCGCTCTTCGCCTGACGCAGCCAGGTTTTGACCGTCCCAATGGTCGGCCAGGAGTAAAAGGGAGCGTTCAACTCAACAGACTTGAATTGTTGTTCATACAGCGAAAACCACTCGCTGGAAGGAACGTCTGCTGGATAGAACTGGCCTTTCCAATGCCAATAATACCAACCCGAACAACCAATATGGACAGCATTCGATGGCCCGCCGGCGGGTCTTACTGCCGCTTTGTGCTCATTCGCGATCCGGACTTGATGCATTTTCACTGCGCGATCGATATTCGCTAGCCGCTGTTTTTCTCGGCGCTCCGCGCGGCGCGCCCGTCGTCTCTCGATATCGTCCAATATCATTTCCGCCAAGCTCATCCCCTTGGTCGACTTGGTTGGGTCCTTCAGCACCTAAATCCTGTCGTACGGTGGCATCGGCCGATCCGCTAGCGAGTCAGAGCCCGCGAATGCTCTGGCCATCTCACTTCGAATTTTTATGGCTCTGTTCGCCAGCTTTGGCATGCGGCTCGTATGAATAGCCGTGCTGCCGGTCGAACTCGAGCTGTTGTCGAAGCACTTTTGCTGCCGCCAGACTTCGAGCCGGCTTTGCTTGTCTGTGGTCCGCTTGTAGGTGGCATTTTGAGCTCCTTTATGAAAAGGAAATGCTCTCTGCTCCTCAACCTCGATTTGGCGCAACTGTTCCCATTTAACGAAAGAAAGGTTCGAAAAGGCGCCGAGTTCTCCCTGGCGTGTGGGTCTGCTCCGGATAGTAAATGCGGCCAGCGGGGACGGCGAAAAGCGCCAGGATCGGAGCTGCGATCGAAGGGGCCGGCGAGCAGCAAGCAATGAGCCAGACGCCAGATGAGAAAGAGCGATTGATGCCGTTTGAATGCTTGGCGTCTGCATCAGCGGCAACCCGCAAGCTCCGGCCGACAGTCAGAAGCCAAAGTCATCGAGCTGAGTAGCCGAAAGATTCCATCGGAGTCCGCGACCGGCTACCGCGACAGCATCGCGGACGTTCTGGCCGTTCGAAAGCCGATTTTTAGCAGGACACGCTGTGGCAGCAGCTCTCGCTGGCCTTGGGAGGCGTACTCACCGCGAGCGCCCCGTCCGGAGGGCTACCCGTTCGGCCGCTTGATGGTACAGATCCATCGCGTGGAAACCGAAGGACACGGCATCCCACAGGAACAAAGCCGGATTTTGATCGTCGGCATGCGCGCAGACGCTATAGCCGCATTTCCGGCCTTCCCGAGTGCGGACGAATGACGCGATCAACGATCTTGGCAGCAACAGGTGGAAAGATGGGCAAGATAGGATCGAAGCGCGACGGAACCACGTCGTCATCCGGGATGGCGCAAGCCCGATGCCTGACCGATGACCGGCGGAACGGTATTTCCAATCTGGCGGGACGGAATCCTTGCCGTCGGTGAAAATTCCAACAGCCGGGGAATCCTTGCAGACGAGCGTGCATGCCGATCCGGCTGCTCTGGAGGGTAGTCCTTCGATTATGGATCGCTGCTGAAGCTACCACACGGCGCCGGTCCGGCGGACGGCCGCATCTTCGTGGAGGCCCGGGAGCGGGTAGGCGAGCTCGAGAGGGCAAGCTAGTGCTATTTGTCACGAACGGTTGAGCGCGGAGCCTTTGCGACTCATCGAATCACCGTTCAGGAAAACACACCCCTGGCTCGACGACTAACGCAACCTCCAGCGAACGTCCTTCTGCCCGTATGACCGTGGGGCCGGTCCTCTTCTCCGCGCCTCTGGGGTCTTGGGTGGCCATCGTGGCTACAAAGCTGAACTCGATGTGACCGACGATGGCGCCGTCCTCGATTATCAAGTTAACTTTAGGAACGCCCGCTCCTTCCGATAACGTCTTGTTGTATACGTTCCAACGCTTCTGCTAAAGGTTGATATACGACACGAGTTGCGTCAGAAATCTCCGCTGACAGAAGACCGTTTTGACAGGGTCGATCATCGTCCCATCCGGAATGGTTTACGATGGGGTACAAGCATATACCTTCGATCGGGACCCCGGCATCCATCGCAGCAACGACCTCGCTATAAACATACATGATCCAACCAGGTCTCCTTTCAGCTTCGATACCGGTTTCGGCAACGAATATCGGCTTGCCATATCTGGCATAGGTTTCGATCAGAATGGTCCTAAATGGTTTGTAAAGCGCGTTGGTTTCGTCGATCGGTGAACCACCGTGGATCCACTGATTGTTGTGATAGTAGTTCACCCCAACGATATCGAGATAGCGATCTGCACCGCCGATTTGGGGCCATAGCCTTCCACCTAGTAAATCCCACCCCTGGAACTGCGACTGGCGATGTCCCTCGGCAAGTTGCCTCTCCCAGGGTCGCGACGGATCTAGGATGACGTTGATAACGGGATCGCAGTGCACAAAACGTGCCCGGGGATCGACCAGAAGGATGGCATCCATGGCGGCGATAGAAGCGCGCGCGAGCTGGACTTTCAATTCGAAGCCGCGTCCGTTTGCAAAAGGGTTCAGGTAGCCGACGTCTCCTCCACCCCACGACAAAAACGAGATCTCGTTTACGGGACAATAGAACGGAACCTCGCTCGTGTTTTCCCGCACCACTGCTGCCACAGCACCCGCAAAATTTGCAAGCCGAGGCGCAAAATCCCGCCCCCAAATATCGATATCGTCTGGCCAGCCATAGTGCAAAAGGTCCCAGATGACCTGAACGCCCACCTCTTTCGCTGCTTCGAGCATCGGAAGAAAGCTAGACCAATCATAGCGGCCAGATGACGGCTCTATAAGATGCCAGCGGAGGCCGTCGCGCACGGTTTCGATCCGGTGCGCTTTCAGTTGATCGTAGTCCTGTCGCGCATGCGAGTCGTGGCCAGTAGAGGCGAGGACATCGAGACGCGTCCCAGCAGTTTCGCCCTCGCCTGGACGGAGGCGGTGCGTTGAACACTCGAAACCACCCTGAATGAAGGATTTGAACAAACCAGATGGCCCGGCTCGCGCTCGATCTTTGAGAACATCCAGAAAAAGACCTTCCCATCGCGGCACGATAGTAGCGGCGCTGTAGTCGTTTTCAACTTTTGACATCAAGGCCTTGCCCAGCCGGGCACGCAGTTCGGCTGACATGATCAGCTTCATCATGGCCTGAGCGACAGCGGCGGGATCGTTGTAGGGCACGAAGAGACCCGAAGTCCCCTCCTCGACCTGCTGGAGCGCCCCGTTATCAGGCGTCGCGATTACGGGCAGACCTGCTGCACCCGCCTCCGCCAGAACGTGCGGCATCCCCTCGTCGCGCGAGAGCCAGGTAAAAATATCGAAGGCTGACAGAAGGTTGGGAACATCCTTTCGATCTCCGAGAAAGGAAAGCACGCCACCCAATCCCCGCTGAGCAGCAAGCGAATGCAACTGTATCGCATATTCCGGGTGGAACGCGTCGGCCCCCCCTACAATCACAAAACGCGCAGACGCAACGTCCTTGTGCACAATCGCCGCAGCTTCTATGAAGTCTTCGACGTTCTTCTTTGGATCAAGCCGTCCGACCCAGCCGACAAGGACCGAATCCTCGGCCAAGCCGAGTGACGAACGGGTTTCGGCACGCCGGGTGACGTCAAATTCCGAGAAATCGACCATCGACGGGATTTCAAGAGCACTTAATTCACGACCGGGCATCACGGAGGCTGCGGCATCGCGGATTGATCGACAGACGCCGACGTAGCGACTTGTGAAGTGCTTCGGCCCCGCAAGCGCCTCCGACACCAGCCCGCCATGTTCAATCAGCGGCGGGCGGAGGTGGATACGTTCAAGCGCCGGGTAAATATCGGCGACATTCTGACAGGAGACCACGACGTCATAGCCTGGGATCTTCGTTGCCAGATAGGTTATCGTATCCTTGAACGACAATGTGTAAGGGGTCGTATCGACATCCACGCCCAACGCCGTTAACTGCTCGTGTGTCTGATCGGGCATGCTCGGTTTGTGGAAACATGCCACGACGTCAATGCGATAGCGGTTTCGATCGAGATTTCGGGCAAGGAGCCGCACTTCCGTCTCTTCACCGCCAACGACTAACCATGCGAATACGAAAAGGATTCGGACTGGTTGTTTGCGCGAGCTCATTCCTGAACCTTAAAAACAATCTGCAGGAATTCCGGCCGGTTCGTAACGAGATCGGCCAAGAATTGCGGCGCATCATCAAATGGAACGACGTGCGTGATCATGTGGTCCCGGATAGCAGAGCCGTGGCTCCGCATAAGGCCAACTGTCTCTTCGGCAAGCCGACATCGGTCCCACGACGCCCCCAATCCGCGCGGCACACGATTGATTTGTGCACACCTGATGTTGAGACCATTGTGGTGAAACTCTTCGCCAAGCCGCAATGCCTGGGCTCCACCTTGGTAAAAGGCGAGATCGATGACTGTTCCCTGCGGGCGCAACGTTTTGAGCGCAGTATGCAAGCTGGTCGCCTGCGCACGCGTCTGGAACACTACATCGGCACCGCGGTCTCTGCCGCCGTTGTGCCAACGCGCCTTCACGTACTGCCACACTAGTTCCTCCTCCATCGCGGCGAGGCCAAGATCGTGCGCCCTGTTCTGACGGAATTGCGACGGGTCGGCGACAATGACGTTGGAAGCTCCGCACTTCTGCGCAAACAGCGCAGTCATCAGACCCACCGTTCCCGCACCCAGGACAACGACGTTGCGTCCCTCAATGCCAGCGCCCAGGTAGGGCACGCTGCTTCCGAACGCCTCTGAATCGGCATGCAAAATTCCATTAGCCGCGATCGGTCCCATCTGAGCGACGAACACTCCAAGCACGGGATCGATATCGATGGGAAGCGGCACCAGCAAGTCATAGCAGGGGTCTGCAGTGTGACCGCTCTTATGCGCAAAAGTCGTCGCGACAACATCGCCATTCGCGAAGCCGGCAGCCCGTGTCTCCGAAACGCGCGCCACCTCCATGTAGCCCAGAAAGGGAACTGGATAGTGAAGGTCAGCCTCGCCTTCCACAAATACGCCTCTCTCCCCATCGAACCTCGAACGGAAGTAGGGGTTGGTATTTTTCATGAACGTGAGTTCGGTACCTGCTGAAAATCCGCTATACAGCGTCTCCAACCGGATATGGCCGTCGGCGGGCGGGCCCTCTTCGTATTCCAAAAAGAATGCTTTCCCAGCACGTTCTATGCCCAGCGAACGAATTCGCCGATGGCCGGGGGGCGGGCTCTGCGGCTCCTCTTTACGGGATTGATGCTGAAGAGGAGCCATTGGCCTGCGCTCGAAGACAGGAGGATCGAGTTTTACGGGTTCGTCTTGTCGGGCTGAGGCTGCGACAGCCAGCGCGATGCGATGCGTTGCGAGCGCGTCCGAGTAGGCACAGCGAATGTGGTTTTCTTGCCCGCGCACGGCGTCGACAAAGTCGCGATCCTCGCGCCAGACGGGATCGCCTTCGGCTTGACGCACCGGACGTCCTGCTCCGACATCGACCATGATGTCATGATCTGTCAATTCGATCGCAAGACGATCGGCGAAGATGTTGAGCCCGACCCTATGGTTCCAGCCGAGAAGGCAGGTCGACGAAATGTTGGCGATGACACCGGACTCGAAGGTCATTGTCGCAGTCGCAACTGCGGGCACATCGAGGCCAGGAAATTCTGACCGATCTTTAAAGCCAACACGACCATATACGTCCGTTACTTCGCCAATGAGGTAACGCGCCAAGTCAATGATATGAGTGGTCTGCTCGATCATCTGCCCACCTGATCGATCAATCTTCCACCACCATTGGGGTGGAGGCGTCTGGTCCAACCAGTAGCCGGAGAGAAGTTGCGCCGGGTTTTCCACCAACAACCGGCGGGCCTCCTCTACAGTATCGAGATACCGCCAGTGATAGCCCACGGCCGTGATTAATTTCGCTCCCGTAATCATGGCTGCAAGTTCTTCAGCTAGGGCCAAATCGAGAGTGATAGGCTTCTCGACAAAGAACGGGACGCCGCGTCGGATCAGCTCCCTTTCCGCGTCGCCGTGCGCAAAGGGAGGTATGCAAATATAAACTGCATCGAGCGCTTCGTCGTCCAGCATTGCCTGGTGGCTGGTGAACGCCTTCGCACCAAAGCGCGATGCAGCTTCGCTTGCGCGACCTAAATCAGGATCCGCAAAAGCGACGAGCGCCACATCGTCAAATCCGGTAAGAATGTCGAGATGGCGGCGCGCGATTCCTCCGACGCCGATGAAGCCAATCCGTGTCTTCTCCATGAAAGGATGTCCTCTTTCGACTTCTGTTTTGGCGGGGAGAAACCGTTGGTAGACGGCAACCGTTTCGGTGGCCATCCGATCCGCTGAAAAGGCGCTGTGAAATCGATCCATGCCAGACTGACCTATTGACCTGGCGCGAATGGGGTCAGAGAGCGCGTCGATCAAAACATCAGCTAAGGAGGAGGGATTTTCTGTCTCAGCCAAGAATGGGTGATCTTCGCCAAGGGCTTCGATGGTCCCCCCAATTCGGGTTGCGACGACCGTCAGGCCTACAGACATTGCTTCGAGTACCGCCAACGGCAGGCCCTCAAAGCGCGAGGGCAGGACAAAGAGGTCGGCATTCATCATGAGGTTGGCAACGTCGTTTCGGTGTCCTAGAAACTGGACATGATCGCGAAGTGCCAGTCCGTCGACCAGATCTTGGATAGCATTCATTTCCTCGCCCTCCCCCACCAGAAGAAGCAAGGCGGTGGGATGGGCTGCAACAACGGTTGGCATTGCCCTTACGAGAGCAGCGTGATCCTTCTGTTTTGAAAAGCGCGCCACCGTAAGCAGGGTTGGTCGGGATTGAAGCGCGCGTTCGCCGATGCCGTCTGCGTCGCTTTCCCCCCGCTCCAACGCATATATCCCGTTGCGGACAACCGTCAGCCGAGCCGGATCCACACCATTTCTTTCAAAACTCTTGCGAGATGCCTCGGAAACTACGATATGATGGGCAACTGTCAAAATCGATCTATGATATTGCGCGATTTGCTCGGCATCTGTCAGCAAATATGGCAAATGCTCCGTTCGTATGACGGGAATTCCGCAAACGCATCCTACACGGGCGATCTCGTGTCCCTCCCACCCGATGCCGGCATGGATGTGAAGCAGCGACGCACCTGATGAACACAGCCATTCCTCAAATGCCGCGGGATCATCGGCGTCCTTGATCGCCAAGCCGCGGCAGACGGCGCGGGTCAGCAACGCGGAATTCGGCGGAGCCGCTAGCGTGACTTTGTAGTGTGTTCCAAGCGCCTGCCCGAGCGTAAGCATGTGCTCGCCCATCCCGGACGGCTCGCGGCTGTCGGTGGCGATAACGATGTGGTGCAATTGACTTGTCATTTCACGCTCGCAGCAATGGTGCTCGCGCGCGCCTTTGACATCTTCCGGTATGTTGCCAGAGCCTGGCCCACCACCTGATCCATATTATAGTACTTGTATGTCGCGAGCCGACCGACAAAAGTTACGTCGCTACAACGTCGCGCAACAGCTTCATATTGCTTGTAGAGTGCCTGATTTTCCGGTCGAGGGATGGGATAGTAGGGCTCCCCTTCTCTACCGGCGAACTCATAGGAAATGGTAGTCTTCGGATGGATCTGACCAGTCAGATGCTTGTATTCGGTAATCCTCGTATACGGCACCGTCTCCGAGGGATAGTTGATCACGCCGACTGGTAGCAGCCGTCTGGCATCATGTGTTTCGTGGCGGAACTCAAGGCTACGATATGGAAGACGACCGAAGCGAAAATCAAAATATTCATCGATCGGGCCTGTGAAAATCGTATGCGCCGCCAGATTGTCCTTTCGGATGTCCGCGAATTCCGTGCCGAGCAATACAGTGATGCACTCGTGGTCCAACATTTTCTCGAACATCTCAGTGTAACCATGCAACGGCATGGCCTGGTAGGTGTCGAGGAAATATCGGTCGTCGTCGCTAACCCGTGCCGGGACACGCGACGTCACCGATCTGTCAAGCTGGGTCGGATCGAGACCCCATTGCTTGCGGGTGTATCCTTGGAAGAACGTGCGGTAGAGATCGTCACCGACCTGGGAGACCACCGCATCCTTCGCCGTTTCGATCGGATCGCAAGGTTCCGCACGAGCGGCCAAAAATAAGGCGGCCTCTGCGTCGTCCTTCAGATTGAGGCAATAGAGCCCGTTGAGGGTCGTTCGGTTGATGGGAACAGGCAATCGACGATCGCCAATATCGGCGAGCACACGGTGTTGGTACGGTCTCCAAGCCGTAAATTGTGACAGGTAGTCAAAAATTTCCAGACTGTTGGTATGAAAAATATGCGGTCCATATCGATGAACGAGGATGCCGTCTTCGTTGTGAAAATCGTACGCGTTGCCGCCGATATGCAGACGCTTATCACACAAAAGTACATGCTTCCCATCGGACGCCAATCTTTCTGCCATCACCGAGCCCGCAAAGCCCGCACCGACGATCAGGTAGTCGTAGGATGGCCTTGACCTGACGCTTGACTGTGAACAGGGGAACTGTGTGGGGGAATGCGGAGATGCGGACCGACGGATGATGGCTTCCTCAACCAGCACGTTCATCGCATCAAACGTGTCGTCCCAAGACGAAGCGGCGAGAAGGATATCAACTGATCTCAGCCAGGCGCTGTCGAATTCTTTGAGAGCAAGCGCGTCGTCGCACGCTGTGGCAAACCCCTCGGCATCTCGCGCAAGAGCAACACCGGAAACGCCCCCGTATTGACGCACTACGTCAGCGACAGGCGTCGATACGATTGGTCGACCGGCAGCAAGATACTCCGGAGTCTTGGTAGGGCTTATGAAACGTGTTGCGTCGTTCAGAGCAAACGGCATCAGTGCGACGTTCCAGCCCGACACATACGCTGGCAGTTCGCCGTATGCTTTTCGGCCGAGGTAATGGATGTTCGCCGCTTTGGGGAGGTCGTCGGGTGAAATCTTGACGATTGGCCCGATAAATACGAAAGAGAGGTCCGGCCTAGCGTTGGCTACAGCGCTTATTAGGCCGAGGTCAAGGCGCTCGTCGATGACACCGTAATATCCGAGCTTTGGACTGCTGATAGACCTTTGATCGGCCGGCTCCTCGAGGTTTCCACGAGCAGCGTGGAAATGGTCTGCATCGACGCTAGACGGGAAAGGATGAATATTGTCATGGAGATGCCGCTTAGCCTCATACAGGCTGTAGCCGCCCGTGAAGGCCACATCGGCGCGTGCAAGGAGTGCAGCCTCGGCGTCCTTGAGAGTTGGCGGCGCAAACTTGAAGTTGGCCAACTCGTCCATGCAATCGTAAATGACCGCCGCCGCATCGATGTGGCGAGCGAACCCATACATGAGCGGCGTATAGAACCACAGTATCGGGCGGGCCACGCCATAGATCGACAGCAGTTCATCCAACAGTTTTCTTAGTTCGCGCTCCCTCTCGTCCTCGCCTAACCAGTGAGGAATTCGAGGACGTATGGCTTTCACCGCCGTCCCCTCAAACGGATGGATCTCCAGATAGGCTAAATGATGATCTGTGGGGATGAATTCCTCGAAATAGAAGACCTGTCTATCGCGGGCGAAACGTTCCATCAAATGTTGCGGACGCTGCAGCACAAAATCCCAGCGCAAATGGGAAAAACATATGATCGGCGCCTTGCGTTGCAGGGCTTTATGGAGCCCTTGGGTGAATGAGCTGGAGAGATTCATTGCGGATCCGCCGTTTTATTAGAGGCCTTCTAACCTCCACTCCGGCGGTTTGTTCCGCAGTCATTTCTGCCCCGCATGCGAATCCATGACTTCGCAAAGCTTGCGGACCGAATGTGGCCACGTCCAATTGTCGAGTACAGCCTTCCGCGGGGAATAGTTTGAGAGGTTTTCAAGCATGCTCAAAATGCCATGGTCAAAGTCATCCGCTGCTGCAGTCGCTCCAGTTCGTGGCGTAATATACTGAAGGCCGCACACGAGTGCGCTATTAGCGAGAACAGGCAGGCCAGCGAGCATGTATTCGGTTAGGATCGCCGGCGCACCGTCATTGATGCCGCAGACCACACCGATCTTTGCCTGGCTCATTAGACGGTTGACGTCTGCATATCGCACGCCGGGCGGACCAACAAAGTCGACGGCAATTCCCAAGGCTTGCACTTGTGCACGCAGAATATCCCCGAGTTCCCCATAGCCGCAGACGCAAAGTGCACGGATACCACTCGGAAGCTTAGCGAGCGCATCGAAAAGGATATCGTGGCGCTTGTAGGCTTGAGCGGCGGCGACATAGATAACGTCATATCGCCGAGGGCCATCGAGTGGATAAAATGTGCTGTCAGAGGCAAATTCCGGTCCAATCGGAAGGACCGCCGTCTTCATTTTCGGATGTCGCCGCTTCACCTCCTGCGACTGCCACAAGGCGCCGGTAAGCACGAGGTCGAAATGTTGGCTGATTGAACGTGGAACTCGCCACGTGGGAGCATCGATAGAATTGTAGATTTTATAGCTGCTCTTGCATGCGACAAGTACATCTTCGGAAACGCCAAGCCCCCACACGCAGAGAATATCGGGAGCACCAAACGTAATGATGTGGGCCAGCATATCATTCGACGCGAATGGCGCCTCTGGGCCGTTCATTGCGAATGAACGGTGAACAAGAAACGGATTTGTCAGATCCTCTGGGGGCGGGCGGGCGCCGCGCCAATGCGACCAAATTTCGACGATGTCGACTATGCCCATCTTCAAGCAAGCAAGGGGCAGGCGTTCAATGTAGCCGCCCCGCACCATTACATCCTGGATTGGCTGTTCGGCAGTAGAAGGACTTCCCCGCGCTCCGCTGGCCCACTGACCTCGCAATTCCTCGATAGAAAGCGGCGAGGACGGCTCGTACCAGCCGGCCTGATAGTCGCTGATAACGACAAGACGCTTTTTGGTTAAATATTCCCTGTTCAATTCACGCCACTCCGTCCACCCATGCCGCAGACCATTCCTTGCAGTTACTTTCACAAGATCGATTCCGTGGCTGATCCGGCGATCGCTCTTTACCCATCGAATACGTTCGGAGGCGTACCGTCGGGATCGGTTTTCAACATGTACGGGACGACCGACGATATCAGCGCGGCGGCAACGCCATCCGGCCGCAATTGCAAATTCAACAATGGTGGTCCAGGCTCCGTCGTCCATAGCCGCACCTGATGAGCGGCTAACACCGGCGGTGTCGGTAAGTTCCGAATTTCCGCGCAAACCGGCTGTCGTTGGTTCGCTCTTAGCTCCCCCTAACGGACGAACGGTGACCAGCGGGTGGCGCGCAAACCTCGTCGGGCCTTACGACCACAGCATCCGGCGACTGGATGCCTGCGCTAACAAGTGCAATGGCGTGCCTCAGTGCGGCCTGAACGTGCTCGCTTTTGGACGCCAACCCCAGCAAAATCAAGATGATGCGTCGGCAACCCCGCGAAGTCGAGTTTCCAGAATATCGATCAGGATCACTCGTTGCCGACTCCCGACGATGTTCGGGAAACCGTGACCTCGCGGCATCAGAATGCAGTGCGCCTCATCACTGGTGGTTGAGCAGGAAGACTGCCGCGCGGCACATCCTTCAGCGAGCCAGTTACGGGCGTTCCCTTCATCTAGCGTACGGACAAAAGAAGCCCCGCCGAATGAACTGACCCCATTAAGTTGGACAGCTTAGAAGGCCAGGTCCGTGCAACAGGCAGATCGCTCCTAGTCCGTTCTCGACAAGGAAAGGGGCGTGCCTAGAGGCATCCGGACGCGAACTCAGCGGCTTGTCCCGCAAGGAGGCCGACGACACAGCCGCGCAGCTCAACGTCGACCACTTTTCTTACACTAGATCTGGAACATCAAAAGATAAACGAGGTTCGGGATAGGTGAAACGAAGCAAAATAGGAGAATCCGATGCTTCTGAAACTCATCGCGGTCTCGGTACTTTCGATCGGTGTGGCAACTTCGGCCATGGCTCAGGCCAGCGGCGGCACAGGTGGAACCAGTGGTTCTGGCCAGTCCGGCGGCGCTTCAGGATCCGGTAGCATGTCGGATAGCGGATCCGGCACTTCCACCTCCGGCACGGGCGCTTCCGATAAAGACAAAGATTCGACCGGCAAGCAAGACTCTTCCGACTGCATTCAGGGCCAAGTCAAAGATGCCGCCGGCAATTGCCGGTAAAATCTGGCTCATCGAAGAAACCCCGCGGTCAACTCTGCGGGGTCTTTGTGCCGTTCCTTCAACTGCGCTTCCACGAGACCGATTTTACCTATGAACGAGAGCGGCAACCGCTACCAAGGATCGGTGCGAGGAAGGCCGAGATGGAGCGGTTTCTGACAGCTATGAGGGCGAGCCGTCGCGTGAACATCCGAGTTAGACAGGATGTGGCGCGGAGTCGATCGCCTAAACGGCGGTGGGCCTCTCACTGTCTTGCTCCGGAATTCGATTGTGGCCAGGTTCTTCGCGATCAGGCACGAGGTTTCAGGGTATTCGACACGTTTTTTGCGTCCTGCACAGCATCATCGGTGTCGCTCAAGGGACAGCTAGCCGAAGCGAAAATACTTCTGGAACATTCGGGTGAAGCGGGAGTTGGGAGCGCATTCAAAGAACGGTGAAAAAAATCTCTGGAGGCTTCTACCATGTCCCAACCATCCATCTCCCGCCTGCCGGGCGATACTCCGTATGCGGTTAACCCGGTAGACCCGCGTATTACGGCCACCATCAACAAGATATCATGGGGTGCAGTGTTCGCCGGCGTCGTTCTCGCACTCGCGGCCCAGTTCCTGCTTAATCTTCTCGGTGTCGGGATTGGCGCTGCAGTTCTCGACCCTACCACGTCGGACAATCCTACAGCGACCAGTTTCTCCATCATGGGCGGCCTCTGGTTCGTCGTTTCCGGCATCGTCGCCTCGTTTATCGGCGCATATGCTGCAAGCCGGCTGTCCGGCCGTCCCAGCAAGTCCACAGGCGGTTTCCACGGCATCACCTCCTGGGCCGTTACGACGCTAGTCATTCTCTACCTCCTGACCACCTCGGTTGGCGTACTCGTCGGCGGCGCCTTCAGCGGCCTTTCGAGCGTGGTCGGCGGTGTCGGCAAGACTGCAGCAACTGCGGCGACCACCGGAGTGTCTTCGATTGCCGCAGCAACCGATCCGATGGCCGATATCGAACGGCAAATTCGCGAGGCCAGCGGTGGCTCCGACCCGCAAGCCCTTCAAGCGGCGGCAGTCACGGCGATGAAAGCCGTGGCAACGGGCGACCCGAGCAAGGTCGAGGACGCCAAGGCACGGGCCGCCGACGCTCTGGCGAAAGCTCAGAATATCCCTGTCGACCAGGCGCGGGCGAAGGTGGATGAATACGAGGCAAACTACAGGGCATCCGTCGATCAGGCAAAGCAGCAGGCTTTGGAGGCGGCAGAAACCACGACGAAGGTCGTGTCCAGCGGCGCCCTGCTCGGCTTCGTCGCACTCGTTCTCGGCGTGATTGCAGCTTGGTTCGGGGGGGTAGCTGGCACGAAACCAGGCCCCATCCTTGAAGAATATACACGCGGCCGAAACCTATAATCATCTCAACACGAGGAACACGAACATGGCAGAACCTAAAAATCTTAGCGATCTCCTTTATGAGACCCTCATGGACATGTACTTCGCGGAAAAGCGGATACTGACGGCCCTGCCCGAGATGGCTGAAGCCGCGCAATCGCCTGATCTCAAGGAGGCATTCGAAACACATCTCGGTCAGAGCGAAGATCACGTAGCGCGCCTCGAACAGGCCTTCGAACTGATAGGCAAGCCAGCGCAGCCGAAGACCTGCAATGCCATCCTCGGCATCATCGACGATGGCAAGGAAGTCATGGAGGCGTTCAAGGGGACGGCCGCCCTCGATCCGGGCCTGCTCGCCGCTGCGCAGGCTGTGGAACATTACGAGATCAGCCGCTACGGCACGATGGTCACCTGGGCCGAGACGCTCGGTTTGGATGACGTAGCTGACCTCCTCGCGGAGACTCTTGACGAAGAAGAAACGACAGACGAACGGCTTACCGAGATCGCCAAAGCAACCGTCAACGCGCAGGCCGCCTGATTGCCGGCGCGTGGTGACGGAAACGGGAGGTGCGCCAACGAGGTCGGTTGATCACTATGGCGCGCCGACCCGGGACCTAAATCAACGCATGCGATGCTGCAAATAACATATTCATCCGAAGGACTTGCCGCTTCTCAACCGGGACTTAGCGTTGGTGCAACGGGTGTTTGATGCTGTTAGAGCCGAAGCCGGCCCAAAGCCGGCGACCAATCAACCGCAATCATCAACCCTTTTTACCCGGCCGCTCTTACGCTGAAAAAAGTAGCGCGCTATGAGCAGCCTCCTGCTGTCCGAATAACGGTCGAACCTCGTGATCTTCGCATTGTTCCGCGCCACCGGGCCTTCTTACGGTGGAGCACGTGCGTTCAGGATCCACCTTCGATCGTCATTCTGCTCATCACCCGTTCGGGCGTCCCGTAGGCGGCACCGGCGAAAGCCTCCAGCGCACCCCTATCCCGAATTCTGATGACACCCCGGTCGGAGTAGATGAGATTCTGCCCCTCAAGGACATGAAGAGCGTTCGTCACCCCCGGTCGTCTGACGGCCAGCATCACGGCGAGGAACTCGTGCGTCACGTCGATCCGGTGGCCGTCGACCCGGTCGTCGATCATGAGAATCCACCTCGCCAAGCGAGCGTCGATGCGTTGGACGGCGTTCGACAGCGCGGTATAGGCGGTCTGGGTGAACAGACTAAGAGCGAAGCGTTCCAGGATTCGTCTGACCTCGACGTTTTCCGCCACGAGTTCCTGAAGGGCCTCGCGCTTTATCCGATGACCTTTTCCGGACACCTGCATCATGAATTCGAAGGGATGCCGCTCCGCATCGAGTATCGCTACGAGCGGCGTGACACCGTCCCTTCCGACAAGCCCGATTTCCGTGCGTTCGCCGGCCGCAGACACGGCGACCATCGACGCCACTCCGTCTTCGGGAAAGTAATGGTGCGCGATAGGAGCGTCGAAACCGGCGATATGGAAGTTTCGGGGAAGATCGATGGGTTCAAGCCTTGGGCGGATCGCATTCCAGGCGTCGGCGGACAGACCTGACAACAGGTGATTGCGGATAGCGGATTGAAGCATCGCGGTTCTCCAGTACAGCGAGCGCAGAGCATTCCGATCGTCTGCGCTATTACAGTTGGGACCGCCATCGTACTATCCGCACGTGACTGTGCAACCGCAAGGAGTTCACGCCGGCATGTAATGAACTTCGTACCATAACAGGCCGACGCCGGAACGCATAGCATTTCCGCTCATTCCCCTGTTGCCGCCCAAGGGAAGAACGGCATGAACGAGGCTGTCCTGGCATGCGCCACCCTGGAAGATCAGCTCGCATTGATACCCGCCGTCAAGGTTCGCGATGACGTTTGAACGATCCGCGTCAGATGCGGACGACCTCGCGCAGGGACGCGCTGCGCATGGCTCGCCCGATCTACCCCTCGGCCTGGCGGCACGCATCGGCAAGGACTCTTGACGATCACGGTTTCGAACGAAGGCGACGCCATTCCGCCGGAGACGATGGAGCGGCTGTTCCAGCCCCTCTTCCGCGGCGGCGAGCCGGCGCCAGGCAGGACGGCCTCGGACTAGCTCTCCACAACGCTTCCGAGATCGCCAAGGCCCACGGGTGACGTTCTCTCCAAAGGTATGCCCAATCCAGAATAATCCCCAGCAGTGAGTCTTGAAAATCGAGCAGGCTTCCCAGCGAAAACGTGCGCTCAAGAGAGATCTGGCCAAGGGGGTGGAAGAGAAGTCGTTCGGTTGAGCGATGTCATCAAACTCGATTGATACCTTCTTTGGTTCGATATCGGACGGTGGGCGAACAGCGGGAACCATTAGTGCGCGTATCCATTACGGTTGGTGCTCGGAGGAACCGCCATGCAATGCCCTTCCCTTGAAGATGAAATCGTTGCCTTACGTCCTGTAATGCAGGCCTTCGCTCATCGATTTACCAGATCGGATGCCGACGCCGAGGATCTGGCACAGGAAACGGTCTTGAGGGCCCTGGGGCATCTGGATCATTTCACGCCCGGAACCAGCCTCAAAAGCTGGATGTTCACCATCCTCCGGAACCAGTATTGCAGTCAGTACAAGCGGTCGAAGCGTTACCGTTTGGCCTCCGACATTTCCGAAGGCTCCTTCGAAAACTCCGTGCCATCGGATCAGGATTGGCCATTGCGGCTGAAAGATGTTTCCGAGGCGATCGACCGTCTTCCCAAACACATGCGACAGGCGTTGATGCTCGTCGTGTCCGGGCGCTCGTACGCCGATGCCGCAAAGGATTGCGGGTGCGAAATCGGTACCATCAAGAGCCGGGTCGGCCGCGCACGGATGGCGCTGATGGTGGCCTTGGACGAGGCCTCTTTTAGCGAAGCTGCTACCCGGTAAAAAGAAAGCGCCAATGCAGGCAATTTCAGGTGCACTCCACGTCGAGGACGCTCTCCAAGGAACTCAAACGCCCTGCGACCTTGATCGAAGAGTTCAAGCCAATCCTAATGTGCCCGAAAGATTTCCCAGAGGCGACGATGAATCGCCAAGATGTCTTCTTTCGCTTCACTCAGAACGAAGCATCCAGGGGGCTTTAATGAACTCGAAACGAAGGCCGCGAATACGAAAGGGATCTGGCGGGCCTCGAGGATTTCTACGCACGCAATCATCTCGTCACCCTCGTAGTCGAGATCGATGATCGCGCCATCGTGGCCGCCAAGGTCAAAAGATGAAAGAGCATTGGCCGCAACGGGGCCTGCCAGAACAAAGTTGAGTGATCTCCAAGCGTTCGAAACGGTCGATGGGGTCGTACGACTGGAAATCACGAGAAAGCGCAGCATGTTGGTCAGCCCCCTGAGTGCGATGTTCAAACAGAACACACTCGGGGAAGTTCCGAAGGGAACCCCGGTGCCCCTTTACCTGATCGGATACGACCAGGATTGCAAGCATTTACTCAAAGGCGAACTGTGGGTGCGCTATCACTCCGCAACGCCCGCATAGAGCGAGATCGTTAGATGTTGCGTCCTGAGCGTCGCTTCTATCAGATCCTGGAAAAACGATGGTTCCGCGAAACCTTCATTCAACTCCGCCAGTCATCTTGGGATAGTCCGCTCGCCTCTCCCGCCTCAGGATTACGGTGATACGAAGCTCTTGGGAATCACCTATGGGTAGGTAACGACACGCTGAGACGCCACTCCATCTCAGGTGTTGACCATTACGTCGTCCGATCAAGTTAGTTCGGGCTACGGCAGGACTGCGATTCTACTTCCATGTCCGCTCGGAGACACCTTCAACAGGGATCTCTAAGCATCGACCTCCCCTCGGTAACCGCGGCGCTCCGGTAGTCGAGGCGCTTCTTGCGATGATCGCCTAAACCAGCACCGTGCAGGGAACGAAACGACAGCCCCGCAGTTAACCGGCATGCAAACAATCATGTTTCGCGCTGTTCAGGAGAAGTCACGTGGGAAGCACATCTGACAAGGCATCGGGCAAGGCCAACGAACTGGCGGGCAAGGCACGCCAGGCTGCTGGCAAAGCCGTGGACAACAGGGAAAT
Source organism: Rhizobium sp. USDA 4016 (assembly GCF_056279705.1). Lineage (NCBI taxonomy): Bacteria > Pseudomonadati > Pseudomonadota > Alphaproteobacteria > Hyphomicrobiales > Rhizobiaceae > Rhizobium > Rhizobium sp. USDA 4016. The sequence continues at coordinate 997,195 of NZ_JBWCCY010000004.1, read as the reverse complement.
GCAGGCTAAGGGCACGGCGCAGGAAGGCAAGGGCAAGGCCCAGGTCGCCAAGGGCAAAATCAAGGAGGCGGTCAAGGGCGTCGTTGATCGCACCTGACCGAACTCTGATTCCGTTGTCAACGACTGCCGCCCTTGGGCGACGGGGTACCGGGACATGCGGTGCGCCTGCATCGCGATCAAGGCCGGCGACGAGTCCAAGGACAAGACGAAACCGCCCAGCCCTGGCAGACCGACTTCACCTATCTGAAGGTGATCGGCTACGGCTGGTTTGACGACTTCTTAGCGCTCTTCAGCTTCTTGGATGAAGTCGGTACGCTACCGGTGACGGCAGAGGTGCAGCGTCTCGCTTGTCCGCTAATGCAGCCGATCTGCGGTCTTTCCCATGTATCCGCGACCTACGCACCGCGCGACCCCATCGGCGAAGGCGGCCCCGTGGTGGTGTCCTTCGCCGTCTGGTGCTCAGTTCGGCATTCGACTCGCCGCTCACGATCAGGATGACGATCAAAAGTCATTTCCAGAAAGAAGCGATGCCGAGCGTTGAATTGGGACTTTGGGCGAGGCTTGTGATCTGACGGGCGATAAGGTCGAAAGCGCCGGGCGCAAGCAGGCCCGACTGCTCTTCCTATTTCGTCTTAAGACGTTCAGCCTCTTCTGTGATCCGTGCCTTCGCGGTATCGTGCACGTCGACAGCGACGGAAGCAGCCTTGTCGTAGACATCCGATGCGAGATCCTTGCCCTCATCAACAATCTCGGTGGCTTTCGATGCGATGTCCGCTTTAATGCTATCGGCTGCATCTCCAAGGACTTCATCTTCCTTGTCGGTGCGAGGAAGGGCAGCACCGATAGCGGCTCCCACGGCGAAGGCCAGCGCGCCCCCAACCAGCGGCTGATCGCGAAAATGCGCAAGGATCGCTGTATTAAGTCGTGTCGTTTTTTCTGCAAGTATTGAACTCGCCGAGGACGCGGACTGCGATACCGAACCTGCGGCATCGCTCGCCTGCTGAGCCACGTTCCCGGCGGCATCCTTAACTTGTTTCCAGCTTTCCGAAGCCCAGCCTGTCGTGGCCTCCAGCACAGCGCCCGCTTCATCTGTGATATTGGAGATCTGTTTACCCGTCGCGTCGGCAAATCCTCGGTATGCTCTTCCGCTCGAGTCGACGAAGTTGCCAGCGCGATTTCCGACCTCATCAGTCAAAGCCTTGAACCGCTCTCCGGCATCGTCGATGAAGTGGCTATATCTGGCGCCGCCAACATCCTCTGGCGGCCCGACGCGTCGAACGCCTCCGTGGGCAGCATAAAGCGGATAATTTTCAAGCGGCGTGTCAACGGCCGTGCGGGTAGGTGACAGCGTCCCGCCTTGTTTAGCCATCAGCCATGCTAGGCTCACGCCGATCAAAGCGACGGGGAGTGGGTTGACCTTGAGGGCTGTTCCGAGGTTGCTGACATACTCCCCACCACCGCTTCCTTTGGCATACGCGAGGACCTCATCGACGAGCTGACCTGGGGACATTCTCTCCTGAATAGCGCCGATGCGGTCTTCGATCCTTCGACGGTCGGCATCGATTTCGCGCTGAATATCGATCGACGATTTCTCCGATGATTGATTCATCATATTTTCTCCTTAACGACTTCGACATCTCGGCGGAGGGATGCAGCCGTTCGATCCAGTTTCAGATTGGCACCGCGCAATGTAGCAAGACCTTTAGACACCAGCACCCACGCGATACCGGCAATTAAAAAGCCGACAATCAGCGCGGATAGAGCCTGGGAGGATGTTTGCGTGAAGCCTTGCGTTACCAAGAACGCAGCTAAGCCGCTTACCAAGGCGCTTAGCAGGACACCGACAGCGCCGATTGCCAGCACCATGCCAATCACCAGGACCTCGACGCCGCTGAGCGCTTTAGAGATTTTTTCAGAGGCTTCCGTCTTAGCCAGGTCTATTTCCTTGCGAAGGAGGCCAGAGACATCGCTGACAAGGCCGCCAACGAGTTCCGATAATGGCGCGTTATCGCTTTCTTTAGCCATTGCGCGGACCTCCGGATGTTCCTGCGGTTGACGAAAGCTGGAAGTCGGTAGACGCCTGCATCTTCTCTGGTGCGCTCGGAGACGACTTTCGGATTGCAGAAGCAGTCAGAAAACGGCTCGCTGCCAAGCCGGCAAGTGCCGCTACCCCCAGAAAAGCCAAAGGCTGTTTGCGGCCGAAATCCTCAGCCATGCTGGCAATCTCTCGGAGATCCCGGCCTTCCATTTTTTTCGCGAGGACCGCGACGCTCTCGCCGATCTGCTTTGCATACCGGCCCACCTGTGCCTGATCGCTGCTTTCGAGTTCCGCGCCCACCTTCTGCAGAGCGGTTGCGATGCCACCGACCTGGTGAGCGGCGAAGTCGGTCTGTTCCGCCACAGTATCCTGAATCTTCTGCGTGGCGGTCTGGGCGGCATCCTTGGCCGCCTTGCTGACTTCCCCAAGGTCATCGCTGACCCTAGTTTTGAGATCACGAACTTCGACTGGCTGAATTTCGGTTGGGACGCCATCGTCCACCGGAGACCGTTCATCTTGCGACGGCATCGGCCCAGTTGGAGCCTGTATGATTTCGTCTGGCATTTTCAATCCTCCCAGAAGGTGCGAGCGGCGGATGCTGCGATCACCCCTAACCGGAAGAGCAGATGTTTGTTCCCGGTCACTCTAGGATTGCATCCAACTAAAAATTGGCGAATTGCCTCGACGGAAAAAGACATCGCTCCTTCGCTTCCTCGACATGATCGATGGCCAATTTGGCTTGCCCCGAACGACGCGTTTCCTCCTCGCCTCGAACGGGTCGCGGGCCGCATCTCCTGGCGCATAGTCGGCGAAAGTCGCTGTGAGAAGCTACGAAAGAGTTCGCAGAAGCGGCTGTAGCCGTGCCCTTCGGGGTGCGACCCACGATACTCCTCACAGAGAATGAGCAAGGTGCCTGGCTTTTTGAGCTCGACGGCATGTTCAGCCCAGTTCGGTTCCGTGCGGCGTCTCGTGCCTTGTTTGACGCAGGCTTGCGGGAAGGTGTTGCTGAGATCGGGGGCGGCCTCGATCCGCATTGCGAGTGCCGAGGCCTCGGATCAAATCGAAGATGCACGGAGCCGGATCAGGAACCGCCCATCGCAGCGGTGGGTCCCTCGCTGCGCTGATCGGCGATGTCTGGGGGATGACCCGCTAACACAATCTTCTGCAGGCAGTTGAACGATTGGCTATTCGGTCCCTTGGGGCCGATCGGGAGGACCAGAGGGCGCTTTTAGGGCTGTGCCAGTCCCGGTTTTGGGTCGCCTGATTCGGAGCCTCCGAGGGCTTACCGGAGACGGCGGCGGCGCATCGGAGAGCATCTCACGCGCGGCGGTGGTCAAGGTGGAAGCAATGAAATCAGCCTCCGGAAGCTGGTGCAGTTGCGTGTCCTCATCGTTTTCAGACCACAGCACTGCGCCTACGCGCGTGGTGGGATACATGCGCTTGAAGCGGCGTACAAGTATGCCGGCATGCCTGACAGAGTCAAAGTTCAGGAAGCAGACGACGATGGCATTTGCTGCATTCGGAACGAGATCGCGGCTGCGGCGGCTGGCGATGTCGGAGTGCCTTGCTGCCACCACTTCCGCTCCTTGCACTTGGAGAACCTGGGCCAGCATCACCGCTGATGCATCGTCAAGAGGCCCCCTGCCACCAATGCAGAAGACCGTTTTCCCGGTCCCGTCCGGCAGTTCCTCGTCGCCCTCTCCCTCATCCTTCGTGGCCGTCAAGGGTGTCTCGTCTGCGGTTTTGTCCTCCTGCTTTTCTTCCTCCTCCTCCTCCCGTGCGATCTCTTCCAGATTCGAGACCAACGTGATGGCAGTACCGAACACTTGTTCCATCTGCTCCGCTGTCAGGACGCCTCTGCGGCGGTCCTGCTCGGCGAGCAGAAGGGCTGGAATAGCAACTTTGCCATAGTATTCCTCCAGATAATCTTCCTCGAGGATCTCCTCGGCGAGATCGGTGGCCTCGTCGGGATCCCCAGCTAAAAGCCTTTGATAGAGGCGTTCCTTGGGATCAAGCACCGGTTCGCTGCCAAAAAGGACTTCCAAGAATTCAAACTGCGGGACATAACGCCCTAGAACTGCCAGGCACACGGTCAGCGGCGTCGACAGGATAAGGCCAACCGGTCCCCATAACCATGCCCAGAAAATAGCTGCAACGATGATGGCAAGGGGAGAGAGGCCTGTTCGGGAACCATACAGCCATGGTTCGACGATGTTGTTGCTCGTCAGCTCCAGCGCGAGAAAGATCGCGGCGACCCAAAGAACAAGGCTCCAGCCCGGATCGACTGCGAACGCCAGGAAGAGCGGCAGTACGGCAGCTATTACCGGCCCGATATATGGGACGAACCGCAGAACGATGGCAAGCATCCCCCAGAGCACTGCATTGGGAATTCCCACCGCCCAAAGCCCCAGCGCCAAGGGGATGCCGTAAGCGCAGTTCACGACCAACTGCATGAGGAGATACTGCGCAACGCGGCTTCCCGCCTCCTGCAGGGCTTCGGTGGTGCGATGGAGGTCTCCGTAGCCGACGAGCCGGATAAAGCGGTCGCGAAGCTCCTCCCGCTCCAGGAGCATGAATATGACGACGACTATGATTAGTCCCAATGACGCGATCGGACCGACCAAGGGGCCGATCAAATTTGTCAGCGTTGCAATGGGGCGGCTTGGCGCGAATATCTCTACGAGCAGAGGCTCCCTCGATGATCGCTCGCCCACGGGAGCAGTCGGTTTCTGCTCCACGCTGTTGAGTTCCCGTCCGACACTTTCGACGACTGAAGTCAGCCGCCGAACGATACCCGTATCGCTTCCGCTTTCCTGGAGCGTCCGGATCTTTCCCACAATGTTGGTCTGATAGGCAGGGAGGTTTTGCACGACTTCAGTAACCTGTCCGGCCACCACAAGGCCGAACAGGATGAGAACAAGAAAGGCGAGCATGACGGTAGTTATTACCGCCAGAATGCGAGGAAGCCCCAGCTTACGAAGACGTGAGGAGATTGGTGCCAGTGCGAACGTCAGCAGAACAGCGATTGCCAGAGGAAGGAGGACTTCCTTTGCAAAGTAGAGAATGGCAATGACTGCGAGCACACTCGCAAAGGCAGGCATGCGTGAGGGTGATGCGGGCGGAATTGAATATATACGACGAGAACCCCCGAGGCCGTTTTTCAATTCCGCCTCCTTGCTATGGTCGTGACTTGAAGGCGTCGATATGCCAATTGGTCCAAGACTCATGGAGGTAGCGCGCAGATAGGACTTAGCAATGATTGCGCTGCTGCACTGGCCGAGCGGCAGGGTGCCACTCTCCAGGATGAAGGTGTTCTCGCGGGGCCCGGGATCCACTATGAATGCGCTCCTGCCTGGGTCGCGCTCCAGGCCGCCCCTCGGAAAGGATCGAGATTGGGTATGCAGCGACGGCGGGCCTAGTTTGGTCGAAGCGATCCCATGCCCAGGCTCAGAACATCAAGCCTTGCGCGTTCGAACCACCCGCCTGGCTATTTTCGCAGGATCTTCTCCATCGCTTTCCCGTTGGCGAGTTCGTCGATCAGTTTGTCCAAGTAGCGGATTTCCTGCATCGTAGGTTCTTGGATGTCTTCCACGCGAACGCCACAGATCGCACCGGTAATTAGCGATCGCGAGGGATTCATTTGAGGCGCTTGCGCAAAGAAGTCCTCAAATTTTGTGTCATTCGCCAACTGATTATCTAGCGTCTCTTGGGTATGTCCCGTCAGCCAACAGATGATCTCATCGACGTCAGCTTTCGTGCGCCCCTTCTTCTCCGCTTTGGCGACATAGTGCGGATAGACGCTCGCGATACTGACTGAATAGATTCGATGCTTCGTCATGCATCCCCCCGGCGGAAGCGTTGTGAGCTTTTGTCACCGCTAACTTAGCCAACGGACGCTCAACAGCAATCCTTTGCAGCGCGGGAGGCTTAAAGAGCAAGTCCGGCATGTCCATCAAGTGGCGCGAATCTCTGGGGCCGATAGCGGAAGACTCTGCACTTCAGGATGCGTTCGTCCTTCTGCGCGACGCCATGCGCAAGTCAAACGTGGCAGCAATCGCGCGGGCGGTGCTGTTGCGCAAGATGCGCACGGTACTCCGCGCTCATAGCAATGGCCTCATCGCCACCGCGTTGAACTTCGACTACGAAGTCAGGTCGTCCGCGAAGGCTTTCGACGAGATACCAAAGCTGAAGATGGAGGGCGAAATGCTCGATCTCGCAAAACACATCATCGCGTGCGTCCGGATCTTGTTCGCCCGCACACCCTCGGAAGTTCCTTCGCGAATCCATCATCAAGCGTCTGCGAGCCAGCGTGAGCAGTTTCGGGAACTTCGGAGGGCATCCAACTTCAGGCGGTCAGGTATTCAAGCCGCCATCCACTGTGAGGATTGTTCCTGTAATTTGCCTTGCAGCAGGGCTCGCGAGGAAGGCCACAGCCGCCGCCACATCTTGCGGCTCGCCATACCGGCCAAGAGGCATCAGTGCGCGCTGGAAGTCGGCAAAATCACCGTTGGCCGGGTTCATGTCTGTATTAGTCGATCCCGGCTGGACCAGGTTTACGGTGACATCACGCGCTCCCAGTTCGCGAGCGAGGCCGCGCGTAAACGAGTGGAGCGCGGATTTTGTCATGTAATACACCGTACCGCTCTCGCCAACGATGCGTTCGGCGCCGGCCGAGCCGATAGTAATGATGCGACCTCCCGCTTGAAGATATGGAATGGCGGCCTGCGAAGCGAGCACGGGTGATCGCACGTTGACGTTCAGCAGCGCATCGATGTGAGCGACGCTGACGTTGGCGATCGCATCGTAAAGCGCGATTGCCGCATTGTTGACAAGAATGTCGAGACCGCCAAGCGCCTGGGCGGCCTCCTCCACCGAGCGCTTCACGGCCGCCGGATCGGCACTGTCGGCCTGGATAGCAAATCCGCGCCTGCCCTTCCCCTCAATAGCTCGAACAACCTCTGCTGCGCGATCAGCCGAACGCTCGTAGGTGATCGCCACGTCCGCGCCCTTGTCCGCAAGTGCTAGCGCAATAGCGGCGCCGATACCACGCGATGCGCCCGTCACAAGAGCTCGCTTTCCAACCAATTCACTCATTATCTGTCCTTTCTGTAGTGATTGACACAGAAATACGTAGGGACGTGAAAGCGGTGCGTCAAGAATATTATATCGATCGATACAAAAACGTATGCAAGTTGCCGAGGAAGGATGAGAGGTTTATATAACGATTGATGCAGAAATCGGACCGAAAGCCTCAAGCCTGCGAATCTACTCCGTCCCGCGCTCGCGGGCGCCCTCGCGCATTTGATCGACAAGCCGCCTTGGCGAAGGCGACCCGTCTCTTCTGGCTCAAGGGCTTTGAAGCCACGTCAATAACTGATCTCACCGAGGCGATGGGGATCGGATCACCCAGCCTGTACGCAGCATTCGGATCAAAGGAAGCGCTTTACGCGGAAGCGGTGCGTTATTATCGCGAGAGCTACGAGGCGCTCGTCTGGGCTAAATTCCATTCAGCGCGGACGGCGCGTGAAGCGATCGCTTCATTTCTGCTGGACTCAGCTGCGGCCCTGACCGGCTGTGTTGCAGACATTCCCCATGGCTGCATGGTGGCCCTCTCATCGGTCGGCAGCGAAGGCCACTTGGAATTGGGTGAACTCGTACGATCAGCACGTGCCGTCACGCTCGAACGCCTGAAGGCGCGCTTGGATCGGGCCGTGGCGGATGGTGAAGTTCCAGTCGCAACGGACGTCCATGCGCTTTCGCGTTTCGTGCAGACTGTCCAGTTTGGCATGTCAATCCTGGCTCGCGACGGGGCCAGCCGTGCCGAGCTTGAGGCCGTGGCTGAGGTCTCGATACTGGGATGGGATGCCCGCATCAGGAGCGACACCGATTCCGCGTAAAAGCGCGCAGGCTTACGGGCTGCGCTCTATCGATTCTCATTGATAACGCAATCAACCGAGCAAAGTCATTCACCTCCGATGGGCGTCTCTCGAAACCGAGACCCGAGATATTTCTGCGATTGGGGGGGACCGAGCAGGAGGTTTGCCAATCGCTTCTAATTTAGGTGCGGCAATCGCGATAATAGGGCAGCTCTCGAGCAGAATATCGCCCAATCGGCGACAAATGGCGGGGGAAGGTTTTTGAAGACGGCTCCGTCATCGCCGGCCTTGAAATAGGATATGAAAGCAAACCTATCGAGTGGCGACGGCGTGAGGCACAATTGCTTGAAACCGAAGCCTAGGATGCACCCGATCAAGCGATCGCCCTTCCGCGGTCGGTCGATTTTACCTGGTGAGTTCGGCCGCAGAGGAACTCTACCCGCGTGCCCACTTCAGGCCGGACGAACTGCCTCGACACTCGCACTTGAACAAAACCCCTCTCCCGCTGGTTATTCTGCAAAATCGCGAGAGAACGACGATGGATTTCCTAGAGGCCGTCAACGCTGCCGGATCCTGGCTGCAGGCTTTCCTTCTCAATGAGTGGACGCTCTATCAGTCCGCCCTGATTGTCGCCGGTTACCTGCTTTCCGGCTTGCTGGCAAAACGGATCGAGCCGGCTCTGGAATCGCGCGCCCGCACCATCAAGGGAAATCCGGATCTGCTTCGCGTCATCATCGCATTCATGCGGCGAACACGCTGGCTCTTTCTGATTGTGCTGCTGGCGATTGCGGATGTGGTGCTGTTGCGAATTGCGTGGCCATCGCACCGGTGGCTGGTAGCAACAGCCCTCACTCTCGTGGTGGCGTGGTTCGTCATCTCGGTACTCACGCGCATCATCCGAAACCAGATGCTGGCGCGTGTCGTTGCCGCCGCCGGCTGGTTCTACTTTGCACTTTATGCGCTTGGGCTGGATCGCGCGCTTCTGGCAGCACTCGATGGTATTGCCGTCAATCTCGGCGCCGTTCGCCTTTCTATGCTGCTCGTCTTGAAGGCCATCGTCCTTTCCGTCGCGCTGATCTGGCTTGCGGTTCTGATCGGCAACATGTCGTCGAACTGGATCCAGAAGTCCGCGGATCTCACGCCCTCCTTGAAGGTTCTCATCAGCAAACTGATCAAGATTGGGCTCATTGTCTTTGCGGGCACGATCGCCTTGTCTGCGACAGGCATCGACCTGACGGCGCTCACGGTTTTTTCAGGTGCTGTCGGCGTCGGCATTGGTTTCGGCCTGCAGAAGGTCGTCTCCAACTTCATATCCGGAATCATCATCCTGCTCGATAAATCCATCAAACCGGGCGACACGATTACGCTGGGGGAAACCTTCGGCTCTATCCGCGACCTGCGCTCCCGCTTCGTCTCCGTCATCACCAGAGATGGCAAGGAGTACCTCATTCCAAACGAAGACTTCATTTCCCAGCAAGTCGTCAACTGGTCGTTTTCCAGCGATTATGTCCGCATCGAGGTGGATTTCGGAACCTCGTATGACAGCGATCCGCACGAGGTTGCCCGCATCGCGATCGAGGCGGCCAAGACCATTCCGCGGGTTGCCGGCACCTACGCCCAGCCGGTCTGCTGGATGACGGCCTTCGGGGCATCATCGGTCGATTTCAAGCTGAGATTCTGGATCTCCGACCCGAGCAACGGCCTTACCAACGTGCGCGGTGAAGTACTCATGGCATTATGGGATGCATTCAAGGCAGCCGGCATTTCGATCCCGTTCCCGCATCGCGAAATCATCATGAAGACACCTGTCGAGCTTGCCCGCGCATCTCTTCGGCAACGGCCAGATGATGAGCGCGCTTCCGGCAGCCCAAAATCCGGGAACTGAACTGCCTCAAAGACGTTCGGCAATATCCGTACACGAGGTCACCGCCATGCGCCGCGCCGTTTACTTGCTCTCCCTCACACTCGCCGCCTCCCAGCCGCTTGCGGCAGCCGCTCAGGAAGCCAATTTCCTCCAGTCGCTTGCCGGAAACTGGCAAGGTGCAGGCCAGGTGCTGATGCGGATCGGCAGCGATCCGGTCAACGTGCGATGCAGCTTCGCAACGACGGCGGGCCGAGCCAACTTCTCCATGAACGGCAACTGCCGGGGCTTTGTCGTCGTGCGCCGGGCCGTTTCGGCAAATCTGAGGGTCAGCGGCGGGCGATATACCGGGACCTATGTCGGACCGATGGGCCTGCCGTCTGCGCTTTCTGGAAGCCGCCGCGGAAACGCCATCAATCTTTCCGTACGCTGGGCCCGCCCCGTGAACGGCGACCGGAACGCCACCATGACCATCGAGAAGGTCGGGGCGGATGGCTTGCGCCTGCGCACGGTCGATCGCGACCATGCGACCGGAGGGTCGGTCGTCACCAGCAACATCGATCTTATGCGTCAGTGAACTTCCGCAAGTCTGTCCAGCCGGTTTCGTCAGTTGCTCGTCTGCGTCGCGGCCGCTTCCGAGGCCGAGCCGTTCCTGGCGAGTTGCCCGATGGCCACCAGAACCAGCACGGCAAGGACGCCTGCCGCCGATGTCAACGCCAGCGACCAGACGACGCCGATGCTCCCGATCAGGTAGGCCAGCGCAAAGGGTGCGACCGCCGACACGATCAGGCGCGCCGCCATCACCCGGCCCTGCATCTTTCCATAGCCGTCGCTTCCGAAGAGCAACAGCGGAAGCGTTCCGGTGACGATGCTGAAAAGGCCGTTCCCCAGGCCGAAGACAACTGCGAATGCGATGGCGCCGGCAACGGAAGGCGCGGTCGGGATGAGCAGGAATACCGCTGCCGACATAAGCGTGGCCGCTATGATGGCAAGCTTGAGCGGCGGCAGGTTCACGCCGAAGAGCATGTTCGTCAACCTGCTGAGAACCTGCGAGGGGCCAAAGAACGTCCCGACCAGCGCCGCTGTCGCGCCGAGCCCGAGGCCGGAAAGCAGCGGCACCATATGGACGAGGATGGCCGAACTCACCAGCGACTGGAGGGAGAAGGAAAGCGCCATCAGAACGAAACCCATCCTGCGCGCCGATGCGGCAAGCGTTCCTTCCACGCGTCTCGCCGGCGAGGCCTTGCCGCTTCGCTCCCGGTTTCGGCGCATCTGCCGCGAGAGCACGGCATGGATAGGCAGGCAGATGATGAGGTTGAGGCCCGCGAATACCAGATAGACCTGCTGCCACGACATCTCAGCGTGCAGCATCGTCGTGATCGGCCAGAAGATCGTCGAGGCAAACCCGCCGATGAGCGTCAGGTAGGTGATGCTCCGTTGTGCCGCCTGCGGCCGGATCTGCACGAGCAGCGCGAAGGCCGCGCCATATTGAACGAGGTTCGACGCCGCCTCGATGCCGATTAGCGCCGCCACGAAGGAAATCCTGCCGGGCGCCAGCGCGCAGGCGACAAGTGCCGCCGCCGCGGTCGCCGATCCCGCCGTCATGATCCGTCCGGCGCCGAAGCGGTCGATCCATTTACCGAGCGCAGGTGCCATAAGGCCGCCGATCAGGAGAGCCGCGGACAATGCGCCGAAGACGGCCTCGGACGGCCATCCGAGATCCCGCGACATATCGGGGGCGAGGATGCTGAAGCTGTAATAGAGCGTGCCGTAGCCGATGATCTGCGTGATGCCAAGGGCGATAATGGCAGCAATCGGCGGAGGTTCGGTCATATGGATTTCAGGCTCACGCGCTGTTCGAGCTTATCGGCCTCTTCCTTGCGCTCGCTGTAGCGATCGGTGAGATAGGCTGAAGCGTCGCGGGTAAGCCACGTGAATTTCACCAATTCCTCGCAGACGTCAACCACCCGGTCGTAATAAGACGAGGATCTCATGCGGCCGTCCGCGTCGAACTCCTGAAAAGCCTTGGCGACTGACGACTGGTTCGGAATCGTGATCATGCGCATCCAGCGGCCGAGCATGCGCATCTGCCCAACGGCGTTGAAAGACTGCGAGCCGCCCGACACCTGCATGACGGCGAGCGTCTTGCCCTGCGTTGGCCGCACCGAGCCTACCGAAAGCGGAATCCAGTCGATCTGCGCCTTCATGATGCCGGTCATGGCGCCATGGCGTTCCGGCGAAACCCATACCTGCCCTTCCGACCACTGCGAGACATCGCGCAGTTCCTGGACCTTCGGATGGCTCACCGGCTCCGCATCAGGAAGCGGCAATCCCTCCGGATTGAATATCCGCACCTCGCAGCCGAAGTGCTCGAGCAGGCGCGCCGCCTCATGGGCGAGCAGCCTGCTATAGGAGACCGTGCGTAGCGAACCGTAGAGGATCAGGATACGGGGCTTGTGCTTCGAGAATGGCGGTTGCAGCGCTGCCAGATCGAGCGGCCGCAGATGTTCGCGGGAGGCTGCCGGCAGATCAGACAATGCGCCTGCCTTCCGCATCGAGAACCTGTTCGCCGTCTTCCTTGGCGAAGGCGCCCTTATGGGTCTCCGGCAGGATATCAAGAACCGCCTCGGATGGCCGCGCGAGCCGCGTGCCGAGCGGCGTCACGACGAAGGGCCGGTTGATGAGGATCGGATCTTTCAGCATCGCATCGAGAAGCTGATCGTCGGTCAGGGCCGCGTCATCGAGCCCGAACTCCGCATAGGGCGTACCCTTCTCGCGGATGGCCTGGCGCACCGTCAGGCCGGCGTCGGCGATCATCTTGACTAGCTCCGAGCGCGACGGCGGAGTTTGCAGATACTCGATGACCGTCGGCTCGATCCCGGCATTGCGGATCATCGCCAGCGTGTTGCGCGACGTGCCGCAATCTGGGTTGTGATAGATGGTGGCTTTCATAGCTTTGCCTTAGGTGAGAGGGTTGACGATGCACCCGGCTGCAGCAACCAGGTGAAAAGAAAGAGCGCCACGACCGCGCCGGCGATTTCGGCGATCCAGAAGCCCGGAAGATCGACCGGGCGGATGCCGGAAAAGGTGTCGGTCAGCGAGCGGGCGAAGGCAACGGCCGGATTGGCGAAGGAAGTCGAAGCGGTGAACCAGTAGGCGGCCGTGATATAAAGCCCCACCAACCATGGCACCGCCTTCTGCTCGAAGCGGATCCCGGCGAGGATCACCGCCACCAAGCCGAAGGTCGCGACACCTTCGGAAAACCATTGCGCCCCGCCGGTGCGCACCGTTGTCGACAGCTGGACGAGCGGAAGATCGAACATCAGATGGGCCGCAATCGTCCCGATGGCGCCGCCAGCAACCTGCGCCAGGACGTAGCAGAGGAAATCGCGTTTCGGCAGCGACCGCGATATCGCGAAGACCAGCGAGACCGCCGGATTGAAATGAGCTCCGGAAACCGGCGCGAGGATAGTGATCAGCACCACCAGGATGGCGCCGGTCGCCAGCGTGTTGCCGAGCAGCGCCAGTCCTACATCCTGCGTCAGCGATGTCGCCATGATGCCCGACCCGACCACGGTCGCGACGAGAAGTGCTGTGCCGAGGCCCTCGGACACCAGGCGGCGCGGCAGATCGAACATCATCGTTATCCTGCCTTCACCGGATTGCTCGTCGAACCTTCCATGGCGCCGATCTGGCGCAGGTGCTGCTCCAGAGCGAGCTTGTCGATCGACGACAAAGGCAGGCTCAGGAATGCCATGATCCGGTTCTTCAGGAACCGTGCGGCCTGCGCGAAAGCCCGGCCCTTCTCGACTTCGCTGCCCTCGACAGCGGCCGGATCCTCGACGCCCCAGTGGGCAGTCATCGGATGGCCGATCCAGACAGGGCAGGCTTCGCCCGCGGCGCTGTCGCAGACCGTGAAGATGAAATCCATTTCCGGCGCACCCGCCTCGGCAAACACGTCCCAGCTCTTCGAGCTGAAGCCGGTCGAAGGATAGCCCAGCGCCTGCAGCTCCTTCAGCGCATAGGGATTGACCTTACCGTTGGGTTGGCTCCCTGCCGAAAACGCTCGGAAGCGGCCCTTGCCTTCGGCGTTGAGAATGGACTCCGCCAGGATCGAGCGGGCGGAATTGCCGGTGCACAGGAACAGCACATGGTAGAGACGGTCGGCAGTCATTGCACTTTCTCCTCCACTTTAGGCGCGCAGCATGCGGCGACCGCCGCCACAGGCGCGCAGATTTCAGGGTTCCCGGCGCAGCAATCTTCCATCAGGAAGCGGATCAGACCGCCCAGCGCATTATAGTTCGCGGTGTAGATGATCGAGCGCGATTCACGCTTCTGGCTGATGAGGCCGGATCGTTCGAGCTCCTTGAGATGGAAGGAGACATTCGACGGCGAGACGGCCGTCTTCTCCGCAACCATGCCGGCGGCCATGCCGTCTGGACCCGCGACCACCAGCATGCGGACGATCTGCAGGCGGGTCTCCTGGGAGAGCGCGGCGAAGGCGCTCAGGGCTTGACGTTGATCCATATTTCAATAATCCTTGAATCGTTGAAATTAGGATTAATGCAAATGAACGCGATCGACAACAGCAAAATGCAGGACCGCGACATCAGCCTCGGCCCGCTTCTCGACTTCCTGGCAGGCGCCAAGGATTTGCCCTTGGTTTTCCATTACGACGGCCGGCCGGTGAAACCGGGCTACCACGTCACCGAAGTCAAGGCCGGTGAGTTCGCAGCGCTCGACTGCGGCGCCAACCCGGAAGCATGGCGAGAGATTTTCATCCAGCTATGGGACATCGAAGAGGACGACCGCACGCATATGCCGGCTGGAAAATTCCATGCAATCATCCGCAAGGTGACCGAGCATGTGAAGCTCGACGGGTCTGCGAGGCTGACATTCGAAATCAGCGACGGCATGCGGCCAATGCAGCTTTATTGCGCGGCCATGCCGGCCCTGCTGGGCGGCATGGTGCACGTCGAACTTGCGCCTCGCCCGGCAAGCTGCAAGCCGCGCGACCGCTGGCTCAAAGAGGAAGCACGAAAGACTGAAGCCTGCTGCAGGCCCACGCATGGCAAAGATACCTGCTGCGCCTAGAAGGCATTGAAAAGCCAACGGCCCACATCAGCGACAGTTATCTCCGGCCCTTCCTAATCATATTGGGCAGGTTGATATGTCGTCGGGACACTGCCGTTATACGTTCCATGAGGTTTGTGCTGTTTTACATTGTAGCGTGCTTTTCCGTCAGCCTTGCTGTGGGCGTCACCATATATCCGATCTTTGAACCGCCACCCGAGCCGGCGCAGGATTCCTCGCGGCAAAGCTCCCGTCCTCAAGCAGCCAGGATGGCGGGCAAGACCTCTCGCCTGATGCCTTGCGCCAATGCCTCGTCCTGCCTCCAGGCGCCAACGAGCGCTGACCCGAACGACGCTTTTCGTTTCCGACCACCGGTTTTTGTGCCGGCCTCTCCCCGCACCCCGTCGGCGGGTGTACCCGCGAGACGTGAGCTTTAAATGGTTGCCCCGGCCCCAGACCAAGCCCTCCGCATCGTCGCATTCCGGCAGCAGGTCGACCGAACGCGCGAATGCAACGCTTCATTAACCACGTCTAGCGTACTTTTGGCAAAACCAAGGAGGTCGGCAGGTTGAGGGGGCGAACAACACTGGCTCGTAGCGCAGCGTATTTCGTAATCGCGTCTTTGCTGGCGGGCTGCGTGAGCGGACCGGACCACACGCCTCCGGAGATGCCGCTGCCGGCGAAATTCGGTGAGGGCAGCACCAAGAATATCGGTGATGTTGCGACGGTGGCCTGGTGGTCGGCCTATCGTGACAGGCAGCTCGACAGTCTGGTGGCGCGCGGCATCGACCAGAACCTCGACGTGCTGCAGGCGATGGAGCGCATCAATTCGGCGTCCTCGAATGTGACGGTCGCCGGGGCCGGTTCGCTGCCGAGCCTGGTGGTCGGCGCCTCGCACACGGTGTCGGGCCAGATGGGCTCGGAGCGCACCCGGGTGGGTGCTACCAACACCACTGGCGGCGAGGCCAATGTCTCCTGGCTGCTCGATCTCTTCGGCCAGTACCGCCGCTCCAAGGAAAGCGCGCTTGCCTCGCTCGATTCGGCCTATGCCAGCGCCGACGTGGCCCGGCTTGCCTTCCTGCAGGATCTCGTCTCGACCTATATCGACGCCCGCTTCTACCAGGAGCGCATTGCGCTGTCGAAGGCCAACCTGCAATCGCGCCGGGAGACCTTCGACCTCACCAAGTTCCAGCTGGAAGCCGGGGCCGCCTCCAGGCTCGACGTCGTCCAGGCCGAGGGCCTGGTGCAGTCGACGCAGGCCGAAATCCCCGGTCTGGAAACCAACTTCCGCGTCTCGGCGCATCACATCGCCACGCTGCTCGGCCTGCCGGCCTCCTCGCTGATGGCCGAACTGCAGAGGGGGGCCGCCCAGCCGGTCTACCGTGCCGGCATCATCTCCGGCATCCCGGCCGACCTGATCCGCAACCGTCCCGACATCCGCGTGGCCGAGCGCAATCTGGCAGCGGCGACCGCCAATATCGGCGTCGCCCAATCGCAGCTTTATCCGTCGATCGCGCTGTCCGGCTCGATCTCGCCGACCTGGGTCAACCCGGCCAGTGGCCGCGGCGGCGGCCTGACCACCTGGTCCTTCGGCCCGACGCTCAACCTGCCGATCTTCGACGGCGGCCGCCTGCGCGCCAATGTCGACATTGCCAAGTCGGACGCCAAGACCGCCTATCTCGCCTGGAAGGCAGCGGTGCTCAACGCCGTCGAGGAGGTGGAGAACGCGCTGTCGGCGGTGCGCCGCGACGCCCAGACGGTGGAAGCGCTGCGCGCCCAGGTCAAGACGACGCAGGAATCGCTGGAACTGTCGACGGCAAGCTACAAGGACGGCGCCTCCTCGCTGCTCGACGTGCTCGACGCCCAGCGCCAGGTGTCGCTGGCCCAGGCGAGCCTGGCGGCGGCCGTGCAGCAGATGGCCAAGGACTACGTCTCCCTCAACGTCGCCATCGGCGGCGGCTATGCCCCGGGCGGCAAGGTCAACTCTGTCTCCGCCACCGTGGCAAAGGGCCCCACAAAGAGCTGAAAAAGCCGAAGCACGCGGCGCGACCGCTCGCGGTCAAGGAAAAAGGACCCGTTCTGCCTATTGACGAGCCCTTCTCCCTTCATCGGAGGAGTAATGAGACGGTCTCGCAAGGATGATACCGCTCTCAAGCATCAGACCACGATTTCCCGGTCTTGAACATTTCTACAAATGGATGAGCCTGCCCTACGCCCCGATACGCGCTATGACGATCGCGCGAACGCGCTTCCTGTACCGGAAGAGGACAGGAACCGGCCCGCTCGGCTATCACCCAAAGGGATTAGTTGATTTCGTGCAGTAGTATGGCATCCTTGCGTCGGGATCGGGGGCAGTACCGAGTAGAACCAATTCCAAATGCGGCAGCTAATACTCGCGGGCTAATGACCGCGAAAAGCTCCTTGCGGAAGGGCTCGCTTCATTGCTGAAGCGAGCCCGGCTTTTTCGGCCCCCAAGAATATCGAGCAGTCTTCAGTCTTATACAGAATAACAGCGTCCCCGCTTGTAGGGGCGCCGGGGATACTCAGATCCTCTTCCTTCTCGGCCAACAAGCATCGGAACTCGGCTCCTTCGAGGCAAACCGCGCATTCCACCCCTGACCCAGGTGGCACTCGAGACGGCCCTGCCCGCGAAAGCATGCGAAGGCTTCACAGCAATTCGGGGAGTTCAGCAGCAACCACGCATGATCAATGCATGAAATCCCTGATCTTGTAGGCAACCTCCGTCCGGTTGGTGGCATTCAGCTTTTTCATGATGTTGCGGATGTGAACCTTTACCGTACTTTCGCAAAGCTTCATTTCATACGCGATGATCTTGTTGGCCTTGCCGCGCAGCAAGGCTTCTGCCACGACCGCTTCACGCGGCGTGAAGAGTTCATCGGTGCAGTTCATGCCGTTGCTGACAGCACTGATCACATGCCTCGCAGCAAGAATGCTGCTCGCGGGAATGAAAATTCCCCCGGCCTGGGCCAGTCCGATCGCTTCTGCAGCAACGCCAATACTGACAGTGGTGGGTATGTAGCCTCGGGCGCCGTATTCCAGCGCTTTGAGGATTTGCGAAAGTTCGTCGCTTTCCGCCCCCACGACGACAGGGCTGGATTTGAACTTCTCGGTCAATTTCGCGATCGCTTGGCCCACATCGGCATCCGTGATCTTCTTTCCGCCGATCATCAAAAGGATGACGGCGGGATCATGCTGGATATGCTGGTTCTGCCAGTCCTCCAGCGAATTGGCGGAAATGATGTTCAAGGCCGGTTGATACTCGCGAAGGCTGCGTGACAGGCACTCCCGGTCAAGCGCCCGCGAATCGATCAGCAGCAGATACTCCGCATGCTCTTCCGTCGTGACGAAATTCGCCGACGACAGACTCCGTACCGGATCCCTCGCCTTCAAGGAAATGAGGCGGGTTGTCCTTGCGATACCAGTATTTTCGTTGGTTATTTGTTGCCCGTTCACAGCCGACTCCTACTCTCAACAAAATTGGCAGCCAAAACTAGGGGCCAATTTGAAATACATACGCTTTACTTGCAAATCATACGATTAGATCAAACTTTAGGGCCAGATCTAAAGTACTTTTACAGTCGTATGAAATCCAAACGCCCAACATTAAACTTGCATTAATTATAAATGTCGGCATTAACATATGTTAACCACTACTCATAAAAGATCACATCTAGAACTTATTTCTTACCGCACAATAACATTGCCCCTAATCACTTTAGCCACAAAGAGCTACGAATATTGTGAATAATCCTCATATTTTATAGAATTATCCACAGAGATGCCCTGTCGGCTCTTCTTTCGAATAGCCCCAAAACACCTGGAAGTATTTCAGGAATTTACAGCCGGCGCTCCGCAGGCGGCGCCAGGTAGCTTGGGTCGAAATCGACCAGTTCCTCGAGTTTCTTCCTGTCGAGGAACTCGACGACGCCACTTTTGAATACAAGCAGGCCGCTGAGCCGCATATCTTTCAGGACGCGATTGATATGGACGGTCGAAAGACCGACGGCATCACCGATTTCGGCCTGTGTCAGCGGACATTCAAAACCATCCGCCGACTCGTGCTGGAAGACACCCAGCCGAACGGCCAGCTCGAGAAGAAGGTGCGCCGTCCGGGCAAGAGCATCGCGGCGCCCGATATTCGCCATCCTTTCGGTCAGCCGGGCTTGACGGCGCACCATCTCCAGGAGCAGCGCGCGGTGCAGGTCGTTCGAAGCGCTCTCGGGCTTTCGATCGCCGAGCGCCGGCAGCTCGTAGATGCGGATGTTGGAGAGCGCCTGCATCGTCTCGCGCGACAATTCCGCCGAAGCAGTCCACACGATATCGCCGGGAAGCGAAAAATCGGACACCATGCGTGTGCCATTTGGAAGCAGCTTCCAGGATATTATCCAGCCGCTGATCAGATAGAAGATGCGGGCCCGGCGATTTCCGACCTCGAAGATCGTTTCGCCGGCTTGGTAACCGCGGTACGCTCCCCCCGCAAATTCGCGACGCTTGAGATGACGACTTGCCGAAAGCTCATATTCCGCGGTGGTCAGTGTTACCATTCCCCAAACCCCGTAAGCGAACATCCGCTTTGACTGAACAAAAGTATAATCTTAAGGTTGGAAAATACACAATATCATGCGTCTTTTGCCGTGTCGCTTACTCCATATTGCTTAAGTTGCTTGGGAGTGCGGTGTTGCAGCCTGTCGCAGGACTTTACGCGCATACATTGAATCTTTTGCGGGCGACGGGAAACAACGCTCCGCTGTGATCGGCAAGCCAGGGGAACATCTGGTCTTTCAGTGCGGAATTCAACGAGGGCCGGCCGCAATGCCTCGCACGTCGTCCGACATCGGATATTCGCTGATCAGGCCTGGCCGCAGCGCAAATCGCAAGCGCCGCATTCCCGTTTCCGCACAGTCCATCGTCAGATTATATCTTTCCTGATCAATACCTTGGGCGAGCGCGGCTTTTAGAAGAGCAGGAATTTCGCTTACCGTTACATGCTCTTCATCCACAAAATAGGCTTCGCGCCCGACGGAGCGGAAGAAGCCCTCGACCTTTTTATCCCAGCTTAGTCCGACATGCGCAATGCGTAAGGAATAGGCGGCGATGCAGGCGTGGAGGCGATGGGAAACGATGGCATCCGCGGCATTCAACAGCCGCAGCAACTGCCCTACGTCCGCAGGCCGATCGGCAAGATGGAGTACGCCTGAGGTAAGATGACGTACCATCGAGCCTTCGTTCACGATCGTCCTCGCGAAAATGTGATCTTCCGTGGCGCCGTTGCAGAACAGCATGACGCTGAATCCGTCCTCGATCAGCGCGTTTACAAGCTTGCAGTACCCAGCCGCATCCCCAAGCGGTATCGGGCCCGTCTGGCTGGCATGCCGCGTGAGCACGACCGGTTCAGTGACGCAGATGGCGACCGTCTTTTTCGCGCTCGGTACGCGCGTCGTATCGGCTATCTGGGCGATCAGGAGCCCGGGATCAGGGATGATGTCCGGAACTGGACCGGCCGGAAAATGACGGCGCCAGCTATCGTAAGCAAACCTGTCGCGCACCGAGAGGTGCAGCAGCCGCACGCCGCCGATGCGGGCGAACAGTCGCCTGGCTGGCTCTGACCAATCGGAGCTTACGCCGACAGCATAAATCGCAAGCGGGCGGTCGAAGCGCCGAACGCAATCCAGAACTGTTCCGATCTTTAACGGGAAATTCAGGTCGTCGTCCTGGAACAGATTGCCGCCTCCGATGACGACTGCATCCGCCGCGGCAATCTTCCGTTCCCATTCCCCACGCTGCCGCCGGAGCGCTCGCCGGACGACGAACCCGACAACCAGCCGCCGCGCAGGCTTTGGCAACCTTTGAAGCAGCTTGAGCAGATGCCGGCGCCGGCTGCTGCTTGCACCGCCGAACCCGCGACGGCCGGCAAGATCGACAGTCTCCACCTCGATGCCGCCGCCCGTTTGCGAAAGGCCGTGCTCGATGCAAAAAGCCAATATGCCGTCGCCAAGGTTTTCGCTGTATTTGACGTTGAAGACGACGATCTTGAAGGGCATCCTGCTCATGACCGCCGATCCAGTAAGCTCATGGTATTAGAGGCAGAGGCCCTCGCGCGGAGCGGATAGGGCGCAGTCAGGGCGGTCGTGGCGCCGGCAAGAATGTAGATCATCAGCCCGAGATCATAGACGGTGCCTGATGTGGAAGCCGTGACCAGCACCGCCAGGATCCCCATTTTCGCGGCGCGTATTGCCGCACCGCATTCATTCGGCTGCGACGATCCAACAGCCGGCTTCAACGACAGTACGGACCATATGAACAGCGCGAACAAAAACGCGCCGAGCACCCCGATATTGGACAGCAGCACCAGCACGAAGCTGGAGGCCCGTGCACTACCCAGCCCCGCACCGAAACCGAACGTGTCGAGGAACGTCTTGTAGGCAACGGCATTCCATTCCGCACGCTCTTGTCCCGACTGGCTGTCGACTTTCGAAAACAGCATCTCGTCGAAGAAGCCGGCAACGCCTGCCGAAAGTCCGGGCAGCGTCGCCAGGACAAGAAACACGATGAGCGGGGCCGCCGCGAGCGAGCCGGCAATAAAGAGCGCCGGTTGGCGAGATCGGTCAGCGGGCGACCGGAAAAACGATCGCAAGAAAAGGACCGGAACAATAATCGCCAGACCGATAAGCCCCGTCGCCGATGTCGAAAAGAGCAATGCGATGAACAGAAGCCACGTCAAAGGGCCGATTGCCCGGCCACGGACGCCTTCGAGCCAGAGGCTGGCGATGATGGCAAACAGCACCAGCGTATAGCCAGCAAATGCCGATGCTTCCGGAAAAGTCCCCGAAATCCTCTTCAGCCCGCCCTTTTCGGCAGCGGTCAGCAGCGCGTAGTTTGCCGTCCTGACAAAGCCGAGCAAAAATTCGGTCCGCGTGAAATAGGTGACGATATCGGCCAGTGCGAAGCTCAATGTTACCGTCGCGGTGACCAACACGGCTTTGATGAGATCGTCATGCGCGCCTGCGCGCCTAAAGAAGGCGAAGGTGCTGGCGAACGCCACCAGGCCGCCCACGGCATAGACGGTCTGCGTTATATTGCTCGACGAGGCACGCAGCGGCACGAGCGAGATTATGTTTCGCAGGCCGACCGACCGCTCGACGATCATGGTTTCCGTCATTCCTTGAAACAACCGCGGAAGGAACAATGCCGTAAACAGTCCGAAGACCGTCAATACCAACAGGATGAATCCAGCGCGCGACGGAGAGACTGCAGCGAAGATCTGTCCCTCGCCGAATGCCATGAAGATGCGTAGAACGAAAAACAGCAGAAGTAGGTTGGGCACCAGGATTGACGCTCCGCCCATTCCGGGCAGCGCAATGGCCGCCGCCGCGCCGAATGCAGTCGACAGCATCATCCATGTGAAAGAATGCCTGACCGGGGCGAACACCAGAATTGCTCCCAGCACAATGGTCATCAGCCCAATGAATTCGACCCGCATCCACCGCACCCAGTTTTCCTCAACAGAAAGCTATCATGCGCCGAAGCGGCTTGTATTTACGTCCGCCTTAAGCCCTTTGCGGTAGTCCTTCGGTCGAATTGGGCCCTTTCCCGCGAAAGTGCGCGTCGGTACGGTCCGCGGCATGAGAACGTTTACGCTCAAAACCTGTCTTCGTCGTACAGGCTGGCCGCGATCGTCTGGCCGCCGGCTGGGAATCGTGATCGCTGCCGCGCTTCTGTGCGCCGGCCTGGCACATGCCGAAGACTGCGTGCCCGGCGACACCGGCGATCAAATCGATACCGAGGAGATGAAGCTCACTTTCGAAGACAACTTCGATGATCTCAGCGTGTCGGCCTGGGGGCCCGGAACCCGCTGGATCGCTCATACGCCGTGGTCTGGCGATTTCGGCGGCGCCCGTTTTGCCAATCCCGAACTCGGTTTTCCGTTTGTCGTCACCGACGGCGTTCTGCGCATCGAGGCGGCCCGCAACGCCCAGGGCGATTGGCGTTCCGGGCTGCTTGCCTCCGTTGACCCCAAGGGAATTGGCTTTTCGCAGTGCTACGGATATTTCGAGACGCGCGCCCAGCTGCCCATCGGGCCTGGCGTGTGGCCAGCTTTCTGGCTGATTGGCAAGGATAGGTCGAAATCGACCGCCGAGATCGATGTTCTTGAATTCTACGGAGACAAACCGGAAGGATATTCTTCGACCGTCCATGTCTGGCACCGCGGTGGCGGGCATTATTCGGATTTCTCGCGCATCGAGGTGTTCCGCGACGCAAGGCCCACCGACTTTCATACATATGGCGTGAAAATAGATTCCGAATTCATCCGCATGTATTTCGACGAGAAGCTGGTCTGGAAAACTAAAACCCAGCCGGAGCACCGCCAGCCGATGTATATCCTTGTCAATCTGGGACTGGCGAAAGACGCTGGCGAAATGAACGTTCCCGATCCTTCGCATATGTTCGTGGATTACGTCCGGGCTTATAGCGTCAGGTGACGCTCCGCAACCGCAGGCTCACCCTCGCATCCGATCAATTATCCATCCGCACTCTAAAAAAACGCATGTATCACAAGGCGTTAGCAGAGGTGCGCGGGCGCCTGCCACATGGGACAGGGTATGGGAAAACCGGCCCTCTAAGACTTTCGTGCACTTGCTGTCATCCCAATGATCAACTGGCGATTTTCCTCGATCATGAAATCCTGTCTCCTCATTCTTTCGATGGGACGATCTCCTGCAGGGCAATGATTGGGGGCAAATCAGTGACTGATCCGGCGTTTCTTGAAACGAACGAAGCCGATGTTGTTGTGTCTTATGACCGGGACCGCTCTCTCCAGGACATCGTACGTCAGCAGGCTCGCATCGCTCCGCAGGCGACGGCGATTGTCTTCGGCGACGAGCGTCTCACCTACGATGAGCTCGACAGATTGTCCGACGCCCTGGCGGGATACCTAGCGGAGCTTGGAATCCGAAAGGGCGATGTCGTGGGTATGCTGCTTCCGCGCGCGCTCAATACCGTCATTTGCATGCTTTCGATCCTGAAGGCCGGCGGCGTCTATGTACCGCTCGATCCGGCCTATCCCGAAGAGCATCTCGCCTATGTCGCCGCCGAGTGCGCCCCCAAGGTTGTCTTCGTCGATGCGGAATCCGCTGGAAGGGCTAGCTCCGTCCCCGACCTGCGCGGCACAATCATCGATGCAGGAGTTGTGATTGGAAGGCTCGCACACAGCGCCGTCGCCAAACGGCCGGCCATCGAGGTCACTGGCAGCGACCCGGCTTACATCATGTACACGTCCGGTTCCACGGGCCGGCCGAAAGGCGTTACGATTGCCCACCGCAGCATCGCGCGGGTCGTCCTCGATCAGAACTATATCGATTTCAGACGTGACGACGTCATCCTTCACGCCGCTACAATCGCCTTTGACGCGACGACCTTCGAAATCTGGGGCGCGCTGCTGAACGGATGCACGGTCGCCGTCATGCCCGATGCCGATTTCTCCCTGGCGCGCCTTGGAGGCGTCATGCGTGACACCGGCGTCAGTATGACCTTTCTCACCACGGGGCTGTTCAATCTCTTCGCGGACTATGCAGGGGGCGATCTGCCGAGGCTGCGCCATGTGCTTTTCGGCGGCGACGTGGGCTCTCCAGTGCATGCCCGGCGATTCCTCCAGCGCTATCCCGGCTGCCGGCTGAGCAACGCCTACGGCCCGACCGAAACAACCGTGTTTGCAGCGGCCTTCACCGTACCGCCAGGCTTTGCGGAGGCGGAGCTGCCGATCGGCAAGGCGATCGCCCATACCGGGATCTGCATTTTGGACGAGGAATTGCGGGAACTTCCGCCCGGCCGCGAGGGGCAGCTTGCGATATCCGGCGACGGCTTGGCGATCGACTATTTCCGTTGTCCGGAGCGCACCGCGGAAAAATTCGTCATGGTCGCCACGGAGGCCGGCCCGAAACGCTGCTATCTGACCGGCGATATCGCCCTTCTCCAGCCCGACGGCACGATAAGCTTCAAGGGACGCCGCGACCGGCAGGTCAAGATCAACGGCAAGCGCATCGAGCTTGACGAGATCGAGACCGCACTGAGGAACGACCCGGCACTCTCCGACGCCATCGTTCTCTGCCACCTCCAGGGTCCCACCCTGAAACGTATCGTCGCCTATCTGCGCCCGCACGCGGAAACTGCGCTTAGCGATCCGGCTTTCGCACAAGAGGTCATGTCGAGGCTGCGCGCCACACTTCCGGTCTACATGATTCCGAGTGCGACCGTCGTGGTCGATGCATTCCCGCTCACCCCGGCCGGCAAGGTCGACCGCGCGAGCCTCCTCCCGCCGCCGGTCGAGGCCGCCCGGCCCGATGCGGACGCCGTGGCAAGCACGCAAGCGGAAACGCTACTGACGCAGCTCTGGAGCGAGGCGTTGGGTGCCGAAGGGATCGATCTCGACAGAAACTTCTTCGATCTCGGCGGCACCTCTCTCCAGCTTCTGCAGGTGCATGCGGGACTGGAAGCAAGGCTCGGGCGCGCCGTGGATGTCGTCGCACTGTTCAAGCATTCGACCATCCGCGAGCTTGCCCGCCATATCGAGGGCAAATCCCAAAACAACGCGCGATCCATCGCCGCTGCCCAGCGGGCGGCACTTCAGAGGAAAACCATGTCCCAGTTCCGAAGGAGCGCTTCATGACGGGAATTCACGAAACCGCCCACGCCGATCTCGATCGAATTGATATCGAGGACGATCAGGGTCCGGGCGGCATCGCGATCATCGGCATGTCCGGGCGCTTCCCCGGCGCACCCTCCGTGGAAGCGCTTTGGGAGCTCGTCCGTGACGGCCGGAATGCCTTTTCGATATTCGCGCCGGACGAAATCGAAGATTGCTTCACCGACGAAGAACGCGCCGCCGCAAATTATGTCGCTGCCCGCCCGCATCTTCCGGACGTGGACATGTTCGACGCCGAATTCTTCGGCATGTTTGCACGCGAGGCAGCACTCACCGATCCGCAGCATCGCGTCTTCCTGGAAATCTGCTGGGAAGCGCTCGAAAACGGCGGCTACGATCCGCATCGCTATCCGGGCATGATCGGCGTCTTTGCCGGCTCGTCGATGCCGACCTATCTGATCAACAACGTCCTTGGCGATCGTGCCAAGGCGGAGGAATTCGCCTCCAATTATCAGATCGGCTGTTTTCAGCAGCTCGTAGGAGCGCTCAACGACGCGCTCGCGACTCGTATTGCCTACAAGTTCGATCTGCGCGGCCCCGCCTTCACGCTGCAATCGGCCTGCTCGACCTCGCTACTTGCCGTGTCGCAGGCCTGCCAGAACCTACAGACCTATGCTTGCGACATGGCGCTCGCTGGCGGCGTGTCCATCACGCTGCCGCAAAAACGGGGGTATATCTACCAGGAAGGCGGCATGGCTTCGGCCGACGGCACCTGCCGGCCCTTCGATGCGAACGCGGATGGAACAGTCTTTGCAAGCGGCGCAGGCGTCGTACTCCTGAAGAGGCTGGAAGACGCGCGAAGGGACCGCGATCGCATCTTCGCAGTCATCCGCGGCTACGGCATCAACAATGATGGCTCCGACAAGGTCGGTTTCACCGCACCGAGCGTCCGCGGACAGGCCGAGGCGATCTCCGCCGCCCTGGCAAATGCAGGAGTGCCAGCCGCATCAATCGGATACGTCGAATGCCACGGGACAGCGACGCCCCTGGGCGATCCCATCGAGTTCGGCGGCCTGAAGGAGGCCTATCTCGACATTGCGGACGCGCGGGAGAGCTGTGCGCTCGGTTCAGTGAAGGGCAATGTCGGGCATATGGACTGTGCTGCAGGCGTATCCGGTCTCATCAAGACAGCGCTGATGCTTCATCGCGGCAAGATTCCGCCGATGCCAAACTATAGCCGCCCCAATCCTCGGCTCAATATCGAGGAGAGCCCCTTTTATATTCCCACCGAAATGACGGACTGGCCGGCACAGGGACATCCGCGCCGCGCAGGCGTCAGCGCCTTCGGCGTCGGCGGCACGAATGTCCACGTCATTCTCGAAGAAGCGATTGGCGAAGACCGCGAGGCATGCTCAGACGTCACCAAGCCGTACATCCTGCCGCTGTCGGCACGCAATCCGGCAGCCTTGTCGGCTATGCGCGCCAATCTCAGCGCTCACCTGACCGAGCGCCCGGAGATTTCGCTCGCAGACGTCGCCGCAACGCTGCAGAACGGCAGATGCGAGTTCAGCCATCGCTTTGCGATATCGGCCCGGACCGTCGAAGAGGCGCGGGATAAGCTCGGCGCGGAACGCACTGCGGATTCCATCGCCTCGGACGCCCCTCCGGTCGCGTTCATGTTTCCGGGACAAGGCGCGCAATATGTCGGCATGGGTGCTGGACTCTATGACAGCGAACCGGAATTCGCACGCTGGATCGACAGGGGCGCCGAACTGCTGAAGCCTATGCTCGGCCTTGATCTTCGGATTTTCATCTGCCATTCCGGACCGGTGCCGGAGTCAATGGCTGACGAACAGCGCAACACGCGCATCGCTCAACCATGCCTCTATCTCGTCGAATATGCGCTGGCACGGCTGTGGATGAGCCGAGGCCTCAGGCCCTACGCGATGATCGGCCATAGCGTCGGCGAGTTCGTAGCAGCAACGCTTGCCAACGTGATTTCTTTCGAAGATGGACTCCGGCTTGTCGCCAGCCGCGGGCGTCTCATGCAAAGCCAGCCGCAAGGCGCGATGGTTTCGGTTCGCGCCGACGCGCAAACCGTCTCCGCTTACCTGAAAGGCGATGTCGAGATCGCCGCCGTCAATGCTCCGAAGCTGTCGGTTATCTCCGGCCCGTTCGCGGAGATCGACGAGGTTTGTTCAGCGCTCGAAGCTGGTGGCATTGCCTTCAGCCGCCTGCACACGTCGCATGCCTTCCATTCGCCGATGATGAACGAGGCGGCAGCCGCACTTTACGAGGAGACAGCCAAGGTAACCTACGGAACCGCAACGGTTCCCTATATCTCTTGCGTGACCGGAGACTGGCAGACGGCGCAACAGGGCACTTCGCCGGATTACTGGGCAAGGCACTGCCGCGACGCCGTTCATTTCGCCGCTGGCCTCGCAAAGCTTTGCGACGGGAGGAAACCCATACTCCTGGAGGTTGGTCCAGGGCGGACGCTCTCCGTATTTGCTTCGCAGACCGTTGCACGGGACAATCTGAATACCGTGATCCAGTCTCTGCCCGAACACGATCGCGCGCCCGAAGCTGCCGATGTCTTCGCCGGCGCCCAAGGCAGATTGTGGATGGCTGGCTGCGTCCTTGAATGGCCGGAACTGCCCAACGGCGCAACGGCACACCTTGATCTGCCGGTCTACCCGTTCCAGCGCCAGCGTCACTGGATCGATGCGCCTCCATCGGCGCGCCGCAATGCGGGCTCTTACGCGCTGTCTCGCTCCGAGCTGCAAATCGTGGTCGAACCTTCGGCTGCGATCCAAATGCCGGCAACTGTCAGCGTCGCTCCAACGAACGCCCCCTCTTCCGCCGATCGTACCCCTGCGCTTGAATGCGAATTGCTGGCCACTCTCGCCGAGATGTCGGGCAATGCATTGAGGCCGGCCGACGTCGCCGCGACATTTATCGAGCTGGGCTTCGATTCCCTCTTCATCGGGCAATTCGCGCAGAGGATCGAGAAGGACTACCGGGTCAAGATTTCGTTCCGCGATCTTCTGAGCACCATTCCGTCGATCGCCAACCTGGCGAAACATCTCGATGAGAAAATGCCGGAGAAAGCGCCGGCAGCATCTCCGCCGCCTGCGGCGCATCTTCTTGCAACAGCGGCGGTTTCTGCCGCGTCGGAGATGCCTCTTGCGCCTACCCCTTCGCCGTCCGCATCGATGGGCGAAGTGCAGGCCCTCATTCAATCGCAGATTCAACTGCTCCAATCACTCTTCGCCCAGCAGCTCCAGTTGCTGCAATCCTCGGCGACCTCTCCACCGGTGGCGGTGGCAGAAAGCGCCGCAACCGTAAGCATGCCGCAGGCGGTACTATCAATTGCTCCGGCTCCAGCTGCTGCTGCCCCGTCCGAAGCGGTAGATGCGCCGGTCACGCCCGCAGAAAGGCTGGAATCCGTCCCGCTCACGGAAGCTCAGACGGAGATCTGGCTGGCAGCCCAGACCGGCGATGAAGCGTCCTGCTCCTTTAACCTGTCCATTTCGCTGACGCTGGACGGCGAGTTCGACGAAGCTGCCTTTTCAAAGGCACTGAGCCTTGTGACGGATCGCCATGATGCGCTTCGAATCCGCTTCAGTCGCGCTGGCGATTACTTCCGCTTCGCCGACGATTTCGCGCTGAAGGCGCCGCTGGTGGATTTCGCCGGCCGGCCCGACGGCGAAGCGCAGCTTCGGGAGATGCTCGACGAGGATGCAAGGACGCCCTTCGACCTCGTCGACGGCCCGCTTGCCCGCGCCTTCATCGCGCGTCTGGCAGTCGACAAGCATGTCTTCGTCTTCAGCGGACACCACATCATCTGCGACGGCTGGTCGATCAGCGTGCTTCTCGACGAGCTAGCGATGGCCTATGCGGCTTTCCGCAACGGCGAGACACCGCAATTCGAGCCGGCGCTCTCCTTTGCCACCTATGCGACGAAGCTTGCGCCCACACCCGAAAAATCCGAGAAGGACGAGCAGTTCTGGCTCGATCAGTTCAAGGAGATTCCGGAACTGCCGGAACTGCCGCTGGACCGGACGCGGCCCGAACATCGCAACTTCGCCAGTGGTACCTGCACGGGCTACATCGAGGGCGATGTCTACAAGGCGCTGAAAAAAGCTGGAGCGCAGTCCGGCGCAACGCTGTTTTCAACCTTGCTGGCGATGCTGCAGGTCGTCGTCTCCCGGCTTTCCAGGCAGGAGGACATCGTGATTG
Organism: Rhizobium sp. USDA 4016; assembly: GCF_056279705.1. Taxonomy (NCBI): domain Bacteria; kingdom Pseudomonadati; phylum Pseudomonadota; class Alphaproteobacteria; order Hyphomicrobiales; family Rhizobiaceae; genus Rhizobium; species Rhizobium sp. USDA 4016. The sequence continues at coordinate 967,445 of NZ_JBWCCY010000004.1, read as the reverse complement.
CGGTTCCTGCAGCCGGTCAGAACCTGATCGGAGAAGCGATCCTTTTCGGCCATTGCGTCAATCTCCTGCCAATCCGCCAGACCGTCGCATCACAGACGAGCTTCTGCGAGCATCTGAGGGCAACGCAGCGGCTTGTTCTGCAGGCGGTAGAGCATCAGTCCTGCACCTATGGCACGCTCGTGCGCAAACTCGGCGTAAAGCGGGATTCGCGCCGCCTGCCATTGACGGAAATCCAGTTCAATCTGGACCACACCGCAGCAGATCAGCCCTTCGGGAACCTGACGGCAAACATGGCCAACAACGTGAAGGGCTTTTCCAATTTCGACATGTTCTTTTGCGCGTTCGAAGAAGAAAACGCCGTCCGCATCGATGTCGAATACAATGCGGAGGTCTTCGACCGATCGACGATCGAGCGCTGGATCCACCATTTCGCAACGCTCGCCGAAGCGCTGTCCAAGAACATCGACGTCGAGATCTCGAGGCTGCCGTTATTGAGCGACGACGAACGCGGCTGGCTGATCGACGGCTTGAACGACACGGCCGCAAACTATCCGCGAGATGAGCACGTGGTCTCCCTCTTCGCCCGCAAGGCGTCGAAGCAGCCCGATGCGATTGCAGCCGAACATGGCGGCCGCTCCATCACTTACGGCAGGCTGGAAGCCCGCTCCAATCAGTTTGCCCGATATATTCAAGAGGCGATTCCCGAGCCCGGCCAGCGCATCGCACTGCTCGTCGACCGGTCGCTAGACATGGTCGTGGCGCTGCTGGCGATCATGAAGGCCGGGCACACCTACGTGCCCATGGATCTTTCCCATCCTGAAGAGCGCCTCTGCCAGACCCTCGACGTCGCGCGCGTCGGCGGCCTGATATGCGACAGCGATGCCATGGCGTCCCTCGCCCCCGCAAACATTCCCGTTATTCGCATCGACGAGGAAGCAAAGGCGGTAGGCCGAATGACCAGCACTGCGCTTGACGCTCTGCCGCCCGATTCCGCTGCCCCTGCATATGTCATCTTTACCTCCGGCTCGACCGGGGCACCCAAGGGCGTCGAAGTGTCCCATCGGGCGCTGACGAACTTCCTCCTCTCCATGGCGAAGGAGCCCGGCTTCACCGATCGGGATACGATCCTTGCGGTGACGACGATCTCGTTCGACATCGCGGGGCTCGAGCTCTACCTGCCGCTCGTTACCGGTGGGAAGATGGTGATTGCCGACCGGCAGCAGGTGCAGGATGGCTTCGCCATTGTCGATCTCGTGGAAAAGAGCGGTGCGACCGTGCTTCAGGCGACCCCCACGCTCTGGCAGATGCTTGTCGAGGCCGGCCTCGAGGACAAACCGCACCTCAAGATGCTGTGCGGCGGAGAGCCCATGCCGAAAGAACTCGCCAAATCCCTGCTGAAAATCGGCGGCGAGCTCTGGAACATGTATGGCCCGACGGAGACGACGGTCTGGTCGTCCGTCGCGCGCATTACCGACGCGGAGGCACCGATCACCATCGGCCATCCGATTGCCAATACCCAGCTTTACATCGTCGACCGCAACAACGACATCGCGCCCATCGGCGTCACCGGCGAGCTGTGCATTGGCGGCGACGGCCTGGCGAACGGCTACTTCGACCGGCTGGATCTGACCGAGAAGGCCTTCGTTCCGATCTCCTTCGGTTCGAACCGGCCAACGCGGCTCTATCGGACCGGCGATGTCGGACGCCGTCTTGCGAACGGTTCGCTGCAACTGCTCGGACGCCGAGACCAGCAGATCAAGCTCCGCGGCTTCCGCATCGAACTCGGCGATATCGAAGCCGTCGTTTCGAAGGCTCCCGGCGTGCGCCAATGCGCGGTCGTCGCTGCGGAGAAAAAGAGTGACGGCAAATTGCTCGTTGGATACATCGTACCGGAAGCAGGCGCCGAGCCGAGCGCAGCCGAGCTCTCGGACTTCGCCACGGCGAAGCTGCCCCGCTACATGGTGCCGACCTACTGGGTGACCGTCAGCGAACTGCCGCAGACAGGCAACGGCAAGCTCGATCGCAAGACGTTGCAGCAGCGTGGAATTCCTGCCCACAGCACCGAGGCTAAAAAAACCAAACCGCGCACTCCAATGGAAGAGCAACTAGCGGCTATTTGGCAGGACATACTCGGCAGCCAGGATATCGGCGTGGACGACAATCTCTATGCGCTTGGAGCCGACTCCCTCACGATTTTCCGCATGGCAGCGCGCATGCTGGACGCCAATCTCCCGCTGGAAGCCAAGCACCTCTTGCGCTACCCGTCTATCGCGCAATTGGCCAGGTTTGCCGAACAGCAGATCCGGCGGCGAGAGAAGCTGTCCAAACGCCTCTCCTCAATGTGGTGTAGCGTCTTGAACGTTGACCAACTGCAGCCTGATGACGATTTCTTTGCCGTCGGCGGCAACTCCGTTCTCGCGGCAAAACTCCTGCAAGAAGTAGAGGCGGCCTACAAGATCGTTCCAAATCCCGAAATGATTTCCAAATTTCGGACATTCCAGGATTTCACGGCAAAAATCGCCAAGACACTGGAAGGCGTTGACACGGAGTCGTCCCTTTGGGAATTGGTGACATGCAAGACAGGCAGCAGCGATGCTGTTGTCTATACGTTCAATCATCCATTCCTGTATTACGCGCTCGCCACCGAGATCGACGACAGCATTTCCGTTCACAACCTGAACATGTTCAGCGCTGATTTGACGAGCGCACCGGCGGATATGTCGGTGGAAGATATAGCCAGACAAGCGATCGAAGCGATGAAAATTCCGGTGGGAACCCGTCGTTTGGCCCTGGTCGGTCTGTGTGTGAACGGCATTTTGGTCATGGAGATCAGCCGGCAGTTGCGCGAAAGCGGTATAGACGTGCGCTGTACCGCTGCCATCGATAGCTGGTGCCCCACATTCGTATCATCGCTGCCCAAGAGCCGCCTAATGTGGTGGCAGACGGAGCGGCGCGCGAAGCGGGTCTTGCACTTCACCAGCAAGCTGATGAAGGGGGACATTACCGCCCAGGATTACTTCAGGCACTTCAACATCTCATGGAAGCTGATGCAGCTTCTTCACGTGAAAAGTGCCGAACCTTTGGAATCAGATCGCGCCAATGCGATGGTCACTGCGTTCATGAATTCCGCAGCCGCGCATCACAATGACCCGGCGATCAGAGATTCATCAATTGTCCTGGTGCGCAGTCAGGCGCACAATAGCCGGGCACGAAAGTTGAGGTTCGGCTGGAGGAACGCCGTCGCCGAGGACACGCCAGTGCTCGACCTGGAAGGCTGGCATGAGGACTCGCTGATAGATTCCGGCAAGGCTCTGGCAAGTCTCATATCCGCGCGGCTTGGAGTCTCCTCGGACGTGTCATCAGGCGGAATAGCTCACTGAGCGCAATCCGTCAGACGTTCGTCTATTTTGGGAGCACGCGTGGATGGGAATGGCAGCACACAGACCTTTGAAAGTTGCGGTCCTGGCAAAGTCGAGGGATCGGCTCGAAGCATGGCAATTGATGGTGCTTGACCGGCTTGCTTCCGAGCCTCTTTTTGATCTTGCAAGCATCATCGTGCATCAGACGGCACCTAAGGTTCGGGTTCCGAAGCTCTTCGCACTCGAGGCCCGTCTGGAACGCAGGTTCCTTACCCATGAGACCCCCTATCTGCCGAAATCCTTTTCGCCGGAAACCCAGCGGTTCGACGACATGGGATCGCGCGATTTAGAAATGTTGGAGAGCCAGGACATCCTTCGACGCCTCATGCAGGACCTGGAAGTGGACATCGTCATTCGTATGACGCCCTCGGGCCTGCCATCAGGCGTAAGTGATGCCTTGCCGTTCGGAGAATGGGCGTTGAGTTGCAGCGATCAGGTCTCGGACAATGTCGACTGGTTCGCCTATCGTGGCACAATTTCGAAGGCGGCATCGGTCGAGCTCTTGCTTTATAAATCCGGAGCACCAGACGGAAGCGTTGACGTCATCGCGTCTTCCTTCTTCAATACCAAGACAAGTGCTGCGCGCGTTGCCGCCTCCATTAAGGAGCGTGGCGTGACCTTGCTTATGCGCGAATTGAGACGCCTTGCCGAAACACGGCAACTGCATGTGATCGCCCGCCGGCCCATCCCGGCAATCCCCCCGCCGTCCGCGTCAGACCTTGGCCGCTACGTTGCTACGCTTGCTGGCGACCTCGCCGCACGTTGCATCAAAATGCTGAGGAAGAAGCTTCATTCCGGTTCGTCCGTTTGGGCCCTCTATACTGGCGGGGGTCACATCGAGGATTTCGACCCACAGCAATCCGTTGAAATTCCGCCAACGATGAACGAGATCAAGGCGGATCCGTTCCTTTTCGAATACGAGAACGAATGTTACCTCTTCTGCGAAGCCTATGCGGATGGCCAGAAGAATGCCCACATTGCCGTCGGGCGCTTCCGCGGAGACAAGCTCGAACACCTCGGGATAGCCTTGCGTTGCGAGCACCACCTTTCCTACCCTTTTGTCTTCAGGGATGGCGAGGATATTTTCATGATGCCCGAGCGGCACCAATCGCGCCAGATCCAGATCTGGCGCTGCGTCGAATTTCCGCTGAAATGGGAATTGTACTCGACGGCGCTCGAAGGCAGGTCGGCCGCCGACAGCGTGCTGATGCGTCATGGAGGAAAATGGTGGCTTTTCACCAATCTGTCGGATTTCCACGACTATGAAGATCACTGCAGCGAACTCTATGTTTTCGAGGTCGACGGTCCAAAGCTCGAGCGCGTGACGCCGCACCGGCATAATCCGGTCGTCATAGACAGCACGCTCGCGCGAAATGCCGGACGCATGTTCGAACGCGGCGGCCGCCTTTACAGGCCATCGCAGCGCAATGCCTATGGCATCTACGGATATGGACTGAACATCATGGAAATCGACGAGCTGAGCCTCGACAGCTACAGCGAGCGGTGCATACGAACGATTACGCCGGACTTCAAGAAAGGCCTGCTTGGCTGCCATCATTTTGATGAGGCGGCCAATCGTTACGTTCTGGATGCGCGCTTGACATAAAGAACAGGGCGTTTTCGTCTCGATAGTTCAGGCTGACATGCCTTCCGCCGGTCAGCGCCGCAAGCGTCCCGACAAATGGAGGTGGCATTTCGAGGTCGAACAGACTCCAATCCGTCGGCGTATTTCCGTCTGCATCCAGGCGCTCAAGGCGCGGCGGAAGACCATCGCCAACGGTGACGTCGAATGCATCCAGAGGAAACGAGAGACCGACCCCGATCGCCTTGACGAAGGCTTCTTTGCGTGTCCAGACGGAATAAAACGCCCGACGATACTCTGCGGCCGGAAGTGCAGCGAGGGTCATTTCCTCCTTCGGCGACAGGAAACGGCTGACATTGTCTTCCTTCAGAGGCCGGACCTCTTCTATGTCTATCCCGACCTGGTAGCAGCTTGATACCGCAAGCGCCGCCATCCCGCCGCAATGGCTGAGGTTGAAATGCAACATCCTGCCGTTCGACGCTGCGATGCGCGGCTTGCCATAGGCATTGTAGCTCAGGCTGAGGCGGCTGGCCTCAATTCCGAGGTAGCTGCCGACAATTCGACGCAGCCCCGACCGGCCTGCAACGAACCTGCGGCGATCACGCTCGTGGACAAAGCGCGCTGCCGCATCGAGCTCGCGGGCCGTCAATGGCGTTGCGAGATATGGTGCCTGCGAAGTGCTCGCCTCCTCCAGGTTCCATATCCAGATATCGATGACATCAGCGCTCAAGCCGTCACGCATTACCCCCACCCCCCTGCCGACAGTTCATAGAGAGCGATCAGGACCGCCGTTTGTCTGCCAGCCAAGCTCAGAATGGCAGCAGGCGTCACCTGCACGGAGCACCAGTTTGTCTGGTCTGCGGCCCGACAGGCAAGCTATCCAAAGTCGGTAGAGAGATACGCTTATGGGCACCTTGGCCATGCTCCGGCCTTCGCCGTATTTTGGTAATCTTCAAAGTGCCGGCACCGATGGAGTCGTATTAATGAGTTCGCGTGAGCCATCGTCGCTATCCAGCCTGACGGCAAAAGCCGGCACCTGGACGGTCGGCAGCAAGTTGGCTTCAAAGGCACTGGATTTCGTAACGCTCCTGTGTCTCGCCCGGCTGCTCGGCCCATCCGATTTCGGACTGGTGGCGATGGCGATGTCTTCGGTTCTCATAGCCGAGGCGATTTTCGAGATGCCGGTTGCCGCCGCACTCATCAGAGACCCGTCGCCGACCAAGGATATGTTCGACACGGCTCTGACGATCGGCCTGACAAGGGGTCTGATCGTTGGCATGCTGCTGTGTGCGCTCGCCTATCCGCTCGCATTGTTCTATGACGAGCCGCGGCTGACCACCCTGATCTGCGTGCTTTCGCTGGCGCCTGTCATGCGCGGACTTAAGAGCCCGAAGCTGATACTTTTTACGCAGCGCTTCGATTTTCGCCCGGACTTCATCCTGGAGGCCGCGGGCAAGATAGCCTCCTTGTGTGCTGCCGTAGCCATGGCCTTGTATACCGGAAGCTACTGGGCGATCGCGGTTGGCACGGTTGTCGGCCCGATGCTGATGATGATCGTCTCCTATATTTACGCGCCACAGCGGCCAGTTCTGTCACTCAAGGACTGGTCGATGTTTGCGCCCATTGTCGGATGGTACATGCTGTCGCAAATTCTCCAATCGGTGAACTGGCAGCTCGAAAAACTCCTCCTGCCGCGCTTTATGGACCTGGTTTCCTTCGGCCGCTATTCCGTTGCAAGCGACATTACTGCCGTTCCCTATCAGTCGGTGGTCCAACCGCTCTTCAGGCCGTTTCTCGTCGCATTCTCGCAGATTCCGTCGCATGAAGAGCTTGGTGAAGCCTATCTGCGCGCCACAAGCACGATCGTCTTCCTGGTCGCGCCGGCGCTTGTGCTTCTGTCGATCCTCGCGGATGTGGTCGTCACGATATTGCTTGGGCCTTCCTGGCATGGTGCCGCCTTCATCCTCACATGCCTGCCGCTGATCGCCATCATCAGCCTTCCCACGGCACTCGTGAACTCCATTTGCTTCCTGGCCGACAAGATGCATCTGATCGTCGTCAAGAACGTCATCGAGCTTTGCTCCAAAATGATGCTGATCTGCTCGCTCGGATATGCTTACGGGCTGTATGGCATACTGGCCGGACAGGCGATCGCCGCCGCGATAAGCCTCACCACTTCGCTTGCCATCGTCCGTGCATCGATCGGCCTGAGCCTTGCCCGGCAAGCCAAGGAAGGGGTCAAATATTTCGCTCCGATCTTGTTGATGGCGCTCTGCCTGGTGCCGGGAATCTATCTCGGCGACTCCGTTGACCATCCTCTGCGGCAGTTGTGGCTATCGATTGCAACGGCCGCCGCTGCAGCGCTTGTCTATCTTGGCAGCATGTTTTTCATGGCCCGCATGTCTTCGTCCGAAGGACTGCATGAATACGACTTCGTCATGCAATATCTGAGAAAGAGGTTCAGGCCGGCCATTTAATGGATGCAGTTCTGCCTGTTCGTAATCTATCGGTTTCCCTGATCGAACGGCGCGAGCTGCTGTCAAATATAGCCTCTGCTGCCCTTATTTTTCAGGCTATAAAACCGATGGGAAAGCCAAGTAGACTTGCGAGATAGAGGAGAATCGCCATAAAAGGAGCACAACCGGACGCATAATTGGCATGTCGATTGACATTCATGCTTGCTGTTGTCTTCGTCGAAGCGAAGAATGTTTTGCGGGCAGTTCAGTTTGAAGTTGCGCGAAGCAAGGCGTCTAAGCCCAACCAGTTTCGAAGCCAAGGGGTCTTGGTGTTGAAACGTCGGCAGGAGGCCGGACGGATGCATTCAAAAGTCCCTTTCGAACGCATGCGTTCTCCCACCGCAAAATTCGTTCTGCGGTGGGCGGCTATTCTCTTTTGCCTGGTGATATGGGGCGCCGTGATGGCCTTTTTCATCTGGTAGATTCGTTGCGCGCGAAAAGAACGATGCCGATCGTCTTCCAGATAATCTTCAAATCAGCCGACATCGAGCAGCTGTGATAATAGTCCACGTCGAACTGCACCCGTTCATCATAGGTCGTGTCCTTGTTCCGGTGCACCTGCCATAGACCGGTAAGGCCCGGCGTCATGGCGAGATAGTAATGGATCTGACGGCCGTAACGCTCCATTTCATCGGCCACGATCGGCCGCGGCCCGACAAGGCTCATATCGCCGCAAAAGACGTTCCAGAGCTGCGGCAGCTCGTCGAGGCTCGTCATCCGGAGATATTTTCCGAGCCAATGGACGCGCGGGTCGTTGACCAGCTTCTGGGTTTCATTCCATTCGGCGCGCCGCACGGGATCGTTGGCGAGAATGCTGGCCAGCCGCGCATCGGCGTCCTTCCGCATCGAGCGGAATTTCAGGCATGGGAATGAACGGCCGTAGCGGCCGACACGCTCGTGTCGGAATATGAGCGGCCGCCCATCAACCAGCAGCAGGGCCACCGCGATAAGCGCGAAAAACGGCAGAAAGAAAACCAGCGCCGATCCGGAAATCAGGATGTCCCCGGCACGCTTCAGGCGATAATCTCTCGACGTCGGCCGTCGTAGCCGAGCCGATTGCCCGTCCTGAGCAACGCCATCAAAGAACGATAGCATTTTGAAACCCCGTTTGTATCTCAACCCACAGTTAAGGTTGGCAGTGTCGGCCAGAATAGACAATTGACCAGAACGGCTAAGCCTTAGTCAGATAGAAGTAGGCCCGAATACCGATGGCGGGACCATTGATTTATTCACCTCTTAAAACTGTCGATACACGAGAGGACGCAACCGCTTTCAATAAGGGTATCTGCTTGATGCCGTTCAATTAAATGAATGGATGGCGATAGGCGGCGGATCGATTGCCGGATCGTTCAGGTAGCCGACTGGCAACGCCAGCCAAGCTCGTTCGCGCCAAGATCCGGCCGTAGAGAGCGATCAGCGCTTCGCCCCAGGTTTCCGGCGAATGAGCAAGCCCGGGCGCCTTGCTGAGGCCGTTCAAGCTCATGGAGCGTACCACCGCATCATCGGCTGCGAGCCGTCGCATTGCCGTCGCCAGCGATCCGATGTTCCCCGTCCTGAATGTCAGCGCGCAACCGAATTCCTCAAGCTCGTTTCCCAACAAGGCGGCGTCCGGCACAATAACGGGAATTCCGCTTCCGATCGCTTCGACGGCTGCAAGCGCGAAAGGTTCCGGCACGCGCGACGACACGACGATGGCGCGCGCATTGCGCAGGAGTTCGTGCATCTCCCCTTTCGCTTTCCAGCCGTGGATGACGACTTCAGGATAGTCGCGTTCCAATATCGACCGCCCTGCGCCATCGCCAATGATCTGGAGCCTCACATTGGCAAGCCGCGCCGCCCGCGCGGCATCCTCGAACCCTTTTTCCGGCTCGAGCCTTCCCACGAAGAAGAAATCCCGCATCGTCCAGGGTTCGGCCCCTCTGCGCAGAAACGGCTCCACCGGATTGCGAATGGTCTCGATATGATCGGTGCAGATGCCGGCGCGCTCGAAATATTCACGCATCCGCTGATGCACTATGACGATATTGGCCGGGAGCTCGTCCGTCGGATAGAGCCGCTCACGCAGCAAGTGGCGTGCAGAACGCCAGATCTTCTCGTGATAGCCGCGTTTGTCGCATTGCGTCATCATGCACGGCACCGACATCGGCGTGAGCGTGCAGACGGTGTCTTTCCGGTAGTTCGCAAAGCCGCCGTTTGGGCAGCACAGGAAATAATCGTGTGCATGCAGAACCACGCGCTGGCGGACGGGCCACAGGGCCTGGAAGATGGAAGGCGAAAGGATCTTCGACCAGCCATGGACGTGATAGATGGTCGAGGCCGTGTCGGCACTATCGATGACCTCGCGCACGGCATCGAGAGCCTGCCTGTTGTAAAGCCCGTTGATCGAGGCTGCGATCCGCCCCTGGGCGGTCAGCGGTGCGCCGCCGAGATTGATGGTGTCGTCCGCCGGCAGCTCGCTTCCGGCCGCGTCGCCCGCCAGATAGGTTACGGGAATGCCGGCGCGTTTGAGCAAATGCGCCGACAGAATGGCGAGGTTGGAGGCTCCCCCGACCTTTGTCGAACGGTCATTGATGACGACAACACGATCGGGATAACGCTGAATCACGACCTACCCCATCGTCCTGATATTCTGCGGGGCAAGCCTGCCCATCAGAAGATCGAAAATTGCGATCGCATTGCCCTTCAGACGCCCTTTCCGGTCGACCCAGGGTTCGGGGCGCCAGGCTTTGACAAGATTGGCGGCCAGGTTCCGGCCCATTTGCGCAGCCGCCCGCCCCGAACTCAGGGTGTTCTTGCGCACGAGATAGATGGGATTGGCGATCTGCGAATATCCGAACTTGATGCCGGTCGTTCGACCGGCCTTCGTGCCGAGATGCACGCCCTGCAGATGGTCGGCACAAATGACTTCGCCATATCGCGCCATCATGCGGCTGAAGTCGACATCTTCAAGCCAGCCATAAAACGGCAGATTCTCGTCAAACCGGACGCCTGAAGCCATGATCGCCGAAACACGGACAGCCATGTTGCAGCCATAGGCGTTATAGATCGGCTTAAAGGATTTCTCCCGTTTCTGCGGGCGGCGAACCTTCTGTACGAGTTTCAGGCCGTCGCAGACCGAGATACCCGCCCCGGTGATCCCGTCGGCGATGACCGTGCCCGTCGACATGACGATATCGCGCCGGGTGCGAAACAGCAGCTCAGTGTCCTCGATATAAGTGGGCGTCATCAGGAAATCGTCGTCGAGGAAGAGCACCACATCCGCACCGACGATGCTGTCGAGAATTGTATTGCGCTGAAGGCAAAGTCCGCGCTCTGAAACCAGTACCCTGACCGGACATGCGAGAGAGGAAAGGCTCGCTCGGTCGACATCCTCAAGCGAGGGCACGCAGATGACGACCTCCTCGGGCTGACGCGTCTGGTGCGATATATGGGGAAGCACGGCAGAAAGGATTTCGCGCCTGCCCGAACTCGCGATGCCGACAGCCACCTTGAGCGGGCGCCCGCGCGGCTTGTCATTGAAGGCCAGATGGGGAGCGGCCGGTTTTGCGGTAGGTTCGCTCCGCCGCGACGAAACAGGCTTTCCCGGTGAACGCTTGCTGCCACCGCTGCGATTAGCGATGATCCCGAGCAGGTTCACCCGCGACGCGCCGAAGCTCGCAAGCGCGGCCGACAGCCGCTCGATGGTCATTTTCTTCGGCTTGCCGACGACAATGGCGATGCCATCCAGAATGTTGAAGATATGTCGGGTATCCGCCGAGCCTTCGAATGCCGCAAGATCGACGATGACGACGCCGTAGTTCTGGCGGAGTAGCTCAATTTCCGTCTTGAGCGCGGCAAGATGACCGAATATCTGGTGGCACGCGGCAGACCGCCTTGTCTCCTCAACGGTCAGCACGGGAACCAGCGTGGAGGCTTCAGCATGCTCGTCGTCCCTGTTTCTCCTGCTCCTGCGGCCGTGCTCATCGTGACCCGCCCCGACATGTTCGGCGGCTTGCGGCTCATGCGCGCCAACATGATCCATCCGCAGCAAGCCGAGCCCGAAGTCCTCCCCGGCGGCACTCACCACTTTGCTCAGGAAGCCTTTTTGGAAATCGGCATCGACGAGGACGACCGGCGTGCCTTCATTCTGGTAGAGCTGCGCGAGGTTCGCCGCAACCGTCGTCTTTCCCTCGCCGCTGCCGACCGACGTGATGCCGATGACCATTGGCGAATTGGGGCGGAATGCCGAACCAATGGAGTTCTTCACGCCTCGCAAGGCTTCGGTGAAATCGGAATAGGGCGCATCGAGCACACCCCGCAACGGCATCGCGGCCTGCAGGTTTGCCGCCTTCGCCCCGGCGGGCAAAACTGCCGTTGCGCCCTGAAGAGGCAGGCTGCCGAGCGACGCTATACCGAGTTCCTGCCGCAACCTGGAGTTCAAGTGAATCCCCTTGCCCCTTCCATCAAAAAGCAGCGCGAGCAGGAGACCACCGGCCAGGCCCATCAGCGTGGTGAAGGGCAGGATAATGGAGGGTTTCGGCGAGCTCTTCGTCAGCGGCGCGGACGCGGCCGTCACGACACGGGCATCTCCGAGCGGGAAAGACTGCTTCTGCAACGTGCCCGTCAGTTGTTGGAGAATTCCTTCATAGATGCGGCGATAGGTCGTCGCACGGCTTTCCATTTCGGTGAGTTTCACACGCGCCAGGTTTTTGTCCGTGCCGGTAGCAGTCAGCGCCGCCATCTGGTCATTGAGGAGGCGTTCGCGGGTTTGCGCGACCTGCAGGTTCGTTTTGTATACTTCCTGGATGCGGACGAGTTCGTTCCTGATATCGCCGGTTAGCCGTGCAACTTCCTCTTTGGCGGCCGCGATCGCGGGATTGCCGGGATCGTAGCGGCTTATCAGATTGTTCAGCCTGGTCGTAGCAAGGCTGACGTCTTCCTGGAGTTTCTGTATGCGGGGGTTGTCGATCGTCTCCTGAACGCTGCCGCGAACCGTTTCCCCCGCCATCATCCGATTGAGGGTATCGAGCTTGGCGGACGCGGCAGCGGTCTCGGCGCTTGCGGAAATGGCTTGGCTGCTGATCTCGGACAATTGCTGCTGGTCCAGGGACGATGTGGTGCCGAGTTCCATGATGCCGTTCATGGCCCGGAATTCTTCTGCATCCAATGCCGCCTGCCGGGCTTGCTTCTCCACGTCGATCAACCGGGTTTCCAGCCAGTTCGCCCCGCTTTGCGCTGCTGCGGCGCGCGCGGAGACGGCCGAATCCATATAAGCTTGCGCAAGGGCGTTCGCGACGCGAGCCGCCTTTTGCGGATCGGTAGATTTGTAGCCGATTTCGAGGATATAGGATTGCCCTACCCTGACGACCGAGACCCGCGACAGGAACGACGCCATCGTCCTGCGCATGCGTATCTCCTCGTCCGACGCCTCCTGGCCGGGTGCGGCGGGTGCAGCCGCTTCGCCGATCATCGACTGCAGCCAGTCCTTGACGATCGACCGCCACGACGCATTGTCCTGGATTTCCGGATCCTCGGAGAGATTGAGTTTGTTGATGACCGCTTTCGCGATCGGCTCCGACTGGATGATCTCCACCTGACTGGCGATTTCAGCCGCCTCGATGATGATCGTTCCAGTGAAAGCATCCTGGGACGCGATCCGGCCCTGCTCGGGATCCATGACGAGGCGGGCAGCCGCGAAGAAGAGCGGCGGCTGGGTGGCGACGTAAACACCGCCCGCGGCAGCGCCTACCGCTGTGAACAAGGCAAGTATCAAGGTGTGGCGCCTCAGAAAGCGCCATATGTCGCCGAACGATATATTTTCCGTGTCAGCTGATTGCTTCTTGCCGAACTGATCGCCGGGGATAAGCTTGCCGATGTCGTGAACAACCATATTGTTTTGCCCGATCCTCGAATTCATATGATTTACTGCACCCGCGGAGGAGGATTGGCGGACGAAAGCATCGAGCCGTCCAGGTTCTTGGAGACATTGTAGCGAACGTCCAGCACATCCCCCGGCTCAAGCTCAGCGCTATCGGGAACCGGAGCGGCAGTGCCCGAGTCACCGCCGCGGGTCAGCCAATATTCCAGCGGTTGCACGTCGACGGCCTGGAGGCTTTCATAGCGTGCAATGGATGCGCCTGCGGCCTGCAGCAGCTGAACGGTCGTGGAGCGCTTCAACCGCACGTCTTCCAGCTCCGCTTCTGTTACCTGCAGTTCCTGCCCCACCTCTGTCTTGCGCTCGCCCTTCAGGTTGAGTGCTTCGCGTTCGGTTTCGTTCAGCTTCTGCTTGGCCTGCATGGACGCGACGACCAGATCGAGCTTGTCGCTCTGCATATCGGCGACGATACGTTCGAGGGATGTCTTGCGGGAGGTGGTCAGGATCTTGGTGTCGACGAGTTTTGCGATGTCGCCAAGCTCATCCTGGGCGATCTGGACTTGCCTTTCCTGCGCCACCATCTTCTCGTCGAGCACAGTGATCTCGCTTCGCAAGAGCTTCATGAGATCTGCTGCGGATTCCAGCTGGTGCCGCAAGGCGTCGGCTCTTGCCGTGAAGAGAGCGCTTTCGCTTTTCAGTATCTGGCCCACGACTGAACCTTCGGGGGCGCCGGTCAGTTCCGGAGGAAAATCCACGGAAGGCTTGTCGTTCAGCTCGGCGATCAGCCTGGCGCGGCGGGCCATGAGCTGTTTTGCCTGAAGCTCGAGGCGGCTGAATTCCCCGGCGTAACGAATCTGCTCGGCGTCGGCATATTCGCCGGAGCGGTCGTTGCGGCGTTCCCGTCCGCCAGCCAGGGCAAGCGCTTGCTTGACGGTCAGTCCTGGCCGGAATTCGAACTCGTTCGGCCGCTCGACGGCACCCGTTACATAGACCATCGGATATCTGGCGATCTCAACCGAGGCGATGGGAGCGGTCGCAAGCCCCGTCAGTTTTTTGATCCTCTCACCGATCAGGATCGCCGTTTCTTCCGTCGTCTTACCGAGAACGGCAATCTCGCCGACCATCGGCATCGAGATATCGCCGCGCTGAGACACGGCAAATTCGCCGTTGAGAGCGGTCCATTCTTTGTACTCGCCCGTTGAAGACACCCATTCCACGACCGAGACCTTCATCCTCGTCTGCGCTCTGATGCGGTAGCTGTCGTCTGCGGCATGGACGGCTTGTCCGGTCAAAGCGGTGCCAATGAGCCCTGCCGCCATGATGAAGCGGAGGACACGACGGGCGCCGGGCAATGCGGTTTTTGAATTGCGTACGGCAGCAATGGGCATGGCGCGACCTTGTTTTCCTCGTCATTCTGCAGCGGGCAAACCGCCGAATTTCGATGATGCGCCTAATGCAACTCGAGTAAATCCACCGCGACGCAGGCTGCTTTAGTCCAATCTGAGGAAGACGGAGTAGAAAACCACCGGCCGCTTCCCCCAGTTGCGGTATCTCCGGCGAAGTGCCCACTCCACATAGGTCTTTCGGCCGTGGCTCTACCCCGTTTTAGGGCCGTTGCAGACCAATCTAGGCTCTGTGGAATGTCCCCCGCTTCAACGATGATGACTCGACTGGTTGGCGAGGGAAACATCATGCGTGTCGCGATTGTTCATTACTGGCTGGTTTCGATGCGCGGCGGCGAGAAGGTCGTCGAGGCCCTCTGCGACATGTTCCCAGACGCCGACATCTTCACCCTCGTTTACGATGAAAGCCGTGTCTCCGAAAAAATAAGGGGGCATGTTGTCAAGACGTCGTTTCTGCAGCGCTTGCCGGGTGCCGTCAGGCATTATCAGTCGCTGCTTCCGCTGATGCCCTTCGCGCTCGAAAGCCTCGACCTCAGCGGATACGACCTGATCATCTCAAGCGAATCAGGCCCCGCCAAAGGCATCATTGCTCCGCCGCATTCGACACATGTCTGCTACTGCCATTCGCCGATGCGCTATATCTGGGACCACTATCACGTCTATCGTTCGCATGCCGGCCTCGCTTCCAGAATGATGCTTCCGGTGATCGCCCCGCTTCTGCGGTCCTGGGATGTCAGCACCAGCATGCGCGTCGACCGTTTCGTCGCGAATTCGCACCATGTAAAAGCGCGCATCGGCAAGTATTACGGACGCTCCGCCACGGTCGTCTATCCGCCAGTAGCAGTCGAGGACTATGCGCCGTCGGATACCATCGAGGACTTTTATCTTTGCGCCGGGCAGCTCGTCTCCTACAAGCGGGTCGATCTCGCCGTGAGGGCCTTTTCCAAAATGGGACGCAACCTCGTCGTCATCGGCGAAGGCAAAGAGCTTGCCATGCTGAAGTCGATCGCGGGGCCGACCGTGAAATTCCTGGGGCGGGTGCCCTTTCCGGTTCTCAAGGAAAAACTGGCCCGATGCCGCGCCCTGATCTTCCCCGGAGAGGAGGATTTCGGCCTTGTCCCGGTGGAAGCCATGGCGAGCGGCCGGCCGGTCATCGCTTTCGGCAGTGGCGGAGCGCTTGAAACGGTCGTGCCGGGAGAAACCGGCCTCCTCTTCTACGAGCAGAACGTTGAAGCCATCGTCGACGCAGTGCGGTCGTTCGAAGAACACGCCGAGGATTTCGATCCCGAAACCATTCGCACGCACGCAGCGCGGTTCAGCACCAGGAATTTCAAGTTCGGCATGGACTCGATCATCCAGGAGGAACTTCGGGCGAGAAGAAGTAGCGCGCTTGCTGCGAGCTCCCATGCGGAGGCCCGCCGGTTTCCTCTGGACAGCGTCTTTCCCGTCCCCCCGCCTGGAACGGATATCGTCCACTGACGGAGCGTCCGCGTTGGCAGGGCGCGCAGAGCTTTTGCGAAATCACACCTTCAGTTCACGCCGTTCGCGCTCGGTGATCATGGCAAGATCGATCACCTTCTGCAGGTTGGCGGCGTGGCGGAAGTTGGGGTCTGGCTGCAGGCCGCTCATCACCGCGTCGGCAAAGCGCTGGTAGTTGGTCGCCACCGGAGCGGCCTCGATCTCCCTCCAGGTCGCACTTTCGACGTTGTCGCCGAGGCAGCCGCGCAAATCCGAGCCGGAAGGGCGATGGTTGACCTCAAGACTTCCCCTCTCGCCGTAGATGCGAAGCTTGAGCTCGTTCAAGTGGCCCGTCGCCCAGCGGCTGGCATGCACCACGCCGAGCGCGCCATTGGCGAAATCGAGCGACATCGTGAAGCTGTCGTTCGCATCCAGAAGATATTCGCCGATCTGGCCGCCCGGTACCTTGTTGAAGGTCTTCAGCCGGGCAAAGACGTGATCGATATCGGTCGCTGCACCATAAGCGGCGAAATCGAGGATGTGGATGCCGACATCGCCGAGCACACCGGTCGAGCCGTGGCCGGTCGAAAGGCGCCAGAGCCAAGTCGATTCCGTGCGCCAGTCGCCCCAGGCGCGCGACACGAGCCAGCTCTGCAGATAGGATGCTTCTACATGCTTGATGGTGCCGAGCTCGCCGGCGAGTACCATCTCGCGGGCGCGCTGCAGCGGCGCGACGTTGCGGTAGGTGAGGTTCACCATGTTGACGACGCCTGCCGTTTCCGCCGCTTCCGTCATCTCCAGAGCCTTCGGATAGTTTTCCGCCAGCGGCTTCTCGCAGAGCACATGCTTGCCGGCAGCAATCAGCGCCATGGTCGTCGGGTGATGGATGCGGTCCGGCGTGACGTTCGTCGCGGCGTCGAAATCACCCCAGGCTATGGCGTCGTCCAATGTCAGGAAACGCTTTTCGACGCCGAATTCATCGGCGAAGAGCTTCAGGCGATCGGGATCGGTATCGACCGCGCCGACGACCTCGACACCATCCATGTGCGCGAAATGGCGCAACTGGTTCTTCGCCATCACGCCCGTACCAAGAACGAGTAGTCGCATGGATGCTCCTCAGCAGTGAGCGGCTTGGCCGTCCGGTGCGGTTTCGGGCCGCGCTCTTCAACCGGCTCCAGTGCCTTCCTTACCGGCTCATTTGGGGCATCCGCGATGCTCGTCAACGCAGCCGGCACATAGACCTCTTGGCGCTGCTCTTGCAAAGCGAGGCAATGAAAGGAGAAAACCAAGAAAAATCAATGAGAAATGGATTTTGAAAAGAGGTTGACGACCAGAACGCCGGCAATGATCAACCCGAGCCCGAGCACGGCGGGAAGATCGAGGCGCTGCTTGAAACAGACAAACCCGACCACCGAAATCAGCACTATTCCCAAAGCGCTCCAGATCGCATAGGCAATGCCGACCGGGATCACCTTCAAAGTGAGCGACAGGACGTAGAAGGCAGCCGTGTAACAGACGACGAGAAGTACGCTCGGCCAGAAACGCGTGAGCTGCTGCGAGAGCTGCAGCGCGGTCGTGCCGATCACTTCCAGGATGATTGCGGCGAAAAGCAGCGCGTAGACGGCAGCCGGGCTCATGGTTCTGTCCTTCGAAAATAATTAGCGCTTCGTGAGTTCGGTAAGCCGGGCAATCAGCGCGCTGCGTTCGGCAGTACCGATCAAGTTGCTTTCAGTCGCGTCGGCAAGCCAGAGACCGTCCGCAGCAAAGCGCACGATCTGAGCGTCGATCGACGAGTCGGTGCCGACATATTCTTCCGCCCGCTCCCGCACCCATTCCCGCCAACGCTGGCGCAGTCGCGGCTCGGCCAGCATTGCAATCGTCACCTGCGTCCAGTGGCGGGAGTCATCCGTCCTTTTGCTGATGTCGGCGCACACGAAAAGATAGGCGCGCGTGAAGCGCCCTTGCGGCACCGGATCGGCCCGCATCAGGTCACCGAGTTCTTGATCGAAGCGCTCGAGCAGACTGTCGAACAACGCATCCAGCAGCGCGTTCTTGGTCGGGAAATGGTGCAGCAAACCGCCCTTGCTGATGCCGGATGCGCCGGAGACGGCATCGAGCGTCACCGACGCCATGCCCTGCTCCGTCGCAAGGCGTGCGGCGACATCCAGCAATTGCCGGCGCACGAGAACAGGCTGTTTCTTGCGATGATGAGCAGTTGACATGTTCCATAAAAATACCGTCTGGACGGTTTTGTCAATCAGAATCTGCGGGCACGCTCTGCCTCAGGCATCCTGGTCGAAATGCCGCGCATCGCAACCGGTTGCGAATAGCGCAGCAGCAGTGCATTAAGAAGTGCATTTCAGGGGACGGAATTTGACGGAAGAGGTTATCACGCTCTATCAAGCGATCGGCGGCGGCCTCACGGTGCGGGCGCTGGCGCAGCGTTTCTACGAGCTGATGGACACGCTGCCGGAGGCAAGGCGTGTCCGCGCGGTCCATCCGCCGAGTCTCAAAGGTAGCGAGGAGAAATTCTACGAATATCTGACCGGCTACCTCGGCGGCCCGCCGCTCTATACTGACAAACGCGGCCATCCGCGGCTGCGCAGCCGCCATTTCGTCGCCGCGATCGGCCCGATCGAGCGTGACGAGTGGCTGCTCTGCTTCCGCCGCGCAATGGACGAGACGATCGTCAACGAGAAGCTGCGTGAGATCATCTGGCCGCCGATCGAACGGCTGGCGTTTCATATGCAGAACAGGGAGTAAGATCACCATGATCTCGAACACGCGTGCCGCAGCGTTTTTCTTCGTCTTTGCCGGTCTCTTCGGCGCGGCAGGCGTGGCACTTGCCGCCCTCGCGGCCCACGGTGGTGGTGAAGCCGCGCTCGCAGCCTCCGCCTCCGCGATGTGCCTGGCACACGCCCCTGCACTATTAGGTCTCGCAATTGGAATTAAGGAGATCAGAACCGCCCGGCTGGCCGGTTTTCTGATCATCGTTGGCACACTGCTCTTTGCCGGCGATCTCGCTATGCTGCGCCTTGCGGGGATCGGGCTATTTCCCTTTGCCGCCCCGACTGGCGGCTGGGCGATGATGCTCGGCTGGCTGGCGATCGCCGCCGGCGGCTTGATGCGCAACAAACCATAAGCTTAGCGCTGCGGCACCCGGCCGAAGCGCAGCAGGTTCCCGTGCGGATCATGGATGTAGAATTCCTCCATGTTCCAGGGTCGCACTTGCATATCCGTCAGATGCCTGACGCCCTTCGCGCGATATTCCGCATGGAGGGCCGCAATGCCCCCGCCACGCAGGTAGATCGACGTCTTCTCCGGCAGGCTGGCATCGTCGGTGCGCCAGAAATGCAGTTCCATCTCATCGCGCCTGACGATCAGATAGTCAGGCGTATGGTGCACGATCTGCGCAAAGCCGAGTTCGTCACGATAAAAGGCAAGCGTCTCGGCAATATCGAGCGACGGCAGGACCGGAAGAACTTCGATACGGTCCGGATCGCCGCTCATATGCCGTCCACGACGTTGAAACCTTCGAATACCGGCGGCCCCTTGTACATGACCTTATGGTTACCCGCATTGCGGTGCGCCGCGCGGAAGTTTTCGGATTTCGTCCAGTTCTGGAAATCCTCTTCGCTTTGCCAGACCGTGTGCGACGAGAATAGCGTATAGCCCTCCTCCGCATCCGTCTTGCCGCGCAGCAGGCGGAACTCGACGAAGCCGGACACCTGCGCCAGACTGGAGTCTCGGTTGCGCCAGACATTTTCGAAATCCGCCTCGGCGCCGGTTGCGACCTTGAAGCGGTTCATCGCAATATACATCGGGAGCTCCTCACACCTTCGTGCCGTCCGCGCGGGCCTGCGGGAAGGCAACGACATTATTGCCGTTTGCCGCCTCGCGGCCAAGCGCTGCATCGGTCTTTTCTCCCGGCATGCGCGCTTCCCAGACGGGAAACTCCGTCACGTTCGGATAAAACTGCTGGCGCTCGGCATTTTTCACCAAGAGATCGTAGAGCTCAGGCACGAGGCCGTCGCCATTCTGCGCGGCGAGCTTATGCAGGCCGATCATCATGAACCCGTCAGGGCGCTGGTCTTTCATCGGGAATTGTCTCGTTCGTTCATTGTCTGCAGCGCACGCTCGAGGCTCGATTTGCTGCCATTGCGCAGCGGAATGAAGGCCTTGCCGAACTTCTTGCAGCCGGTCTTCACCCGCAGGCAGGCATCGTGGCTGATACAGTCGATCGGGCAGAACACGCAGTCGACGGAGGGAAGAACCGTATCGATCCGCGAGACCGCCTCGCGCAGCCCGCCGTCATGATGGATCAGTTCGGCACCGAAGCTGCTCGCGATCTGGCGAAGATGCGCAACCTGGCAATCGCGGCCGCCGACATAGAGGAAACTGCGGCCATCCAGTTTCGATCCGCCGGAAGATTGCTGCGCCGTGTGCGCAGCCACATCCGCGCTGACGCGGATTTCCCGGTTAGATCCCTTCTTCGCCTTCCGAGCCATTTATCACCCGTTCGCTCGTTGATCGTCACACGATTCTAACGTGTGCGAACGGACCTTATTAAACTTGATTTTTAGAGTAAAGTATAAAGTTGATATTTTTTGTCATATTTTATCGCCGGCCCGAGATCTGCACGTCCTGCGTGAAGGTCCAGCTCGGCTTGCCCCACTCGGAAGGCAGCGGCGGGAAAGGCGAGGCACGGCGCACGCCGGCCACAACCGCCTGATCCAGCTCGGGAATTCCGGAGCTGCGCGCGACGGAAAGAGACACCAGCGAACCGTCGCCGCCGATCGTCAGGCGCACGCGGACACTCGTCGAAGCGCTCATCCGTTTATATTCCGTAGGCACCTTGACTGCGCGGCGAATGCGCGACTGCACCTTGCCGGGATAGTTGGCAACGGCTGCGCTCCCGGCTCCGCCGGAGCTCCCGGCGCTGCGCGAGTTCTGGTCGGAATTTGCCGTCTCGCTTCCGTCGCTGGCCCCTCGCCTGGAATCCTGCTTGTTCTCGCCTTGGGAGCCGGCAATCTTCTTTTCCGTCTTCTTCGGCGGCTGCTTCTTTTCCACCGGCTTCGGCTTTTCAGCCTTCGGCTTGGCTGTCGGCGTCGGTGCCTCTTGCGGCTGCACCGGCTCCGGCAGCGCTTCGGCGGTCTCGACCGGCTCGACAGGCTTCAGTTCCTCCGGTGTCTCCGTGGCCATCGGCTGCACGACCGAGGTCTCAGCAGGAACATTCGACGTCAACACCTCAGGCTCTGCCGCCGTTACTGTCTCGGGAGAAACACGCGTAACCTCCTGCATTGGCGGTACGGCTTCCGCCTGGGTCGGCTGCACCGTTTCCGGTGGAACCTCCGTCGGCTGGACTTCCGTGGGCTGGACAGTCTGCGGCTGCACCGTTTCGGCAACCACTTCTTCCGGCTGCGGCTCGACCTGCAGATCCGGATCGCCGGCAGAGGCCTGGTCGGCTTCGGAATCGCCAAGGATGACGACGCTCACGGCCTCGCCCGCTTCCTCCTCCGGGTCGTGTGGCGTCACGACGAAGCCGATTGCCAGGGCCGTGAAGAGAATGGCGTGAAAGGCAAAGGACGTCAGGCAGGCAGCGGCGACGCGTCGCTTGGTCGGCTTTGGCTCGTTTGCCTGCTTTTCAAGGGCACCATGGTCCATCGGCGGCGCGTCTGCCGCGGCTGTCTTTTGCGTCTGCGGATGTTCGGGGAACGATTCGATCAGCGAGAGGCGCGCATAGTGGATCACGGCTTCTGCGGCGGGCTGGCGCTGCGCATTGCGCAGCTCGGGCATTTCATGACCGGGGTGGATACCCGGCATATTGTCGTTCAAACCGTCAGCATCCTGCTCCACGATGAAATCGCGTCGCAACTTGGATTTCGCTGAAACTGCCATGTGCCCTGCCCCGGCCGGTTTGAAACTGAAGCCCGCCGGAGATCAACTCCGGCGCGAATTGCTCACCCCTCGAAGGGAACGGAAATCTGCGAACGGGTAACGAGACCTTTCATGCATTCGCCCGCTGCCGGGCCGTCGCAGACCGGCGTATCGTTGATGAGAATGCGGGTCATGGCCTCGCACTTCACATTCGGCATGTCGAACTGCCGCACCCGCTTCTTGCCCTGCGGCAGATCGCGGAAGTCGAGCACGGTGATCTTGTCGACGGCGTTCTTGTCGTTGAAGAAGGCAAGCTCGAAAGAGATCTTGTTGACGGGTGCGGCAAGCTTGTTGAGCGCTACGAAGGTCATCATGCAGCCCTTCTGCGAGGGCGTCAGCGCATTCAACTCGACTTCAAGGGCATTCGCGGGGGCGGCCGCGGCGGCATCCTGCGCATAAGCGGGGCAAAAACTTCCGGCCGTCATCAATCCGCCTGCCACAAGTGCCGCAAATCTGCCCGCCGCCATACCGTTCTCCATGTAATTTCTAAAACTTGAGTTGAAAAGTCTTCTATTGCGTCTTTAAAAAATGGTGACTATGAAAGTCAAGATAATTGTATCAAGACCGGAGGAAAACAAGCCCCCGGCACCAGCGGAAATTGCCAACCGAAATGATGGTTGAGAAGCCAGACACCTTTAAGCATGCACCTCACCGGGAGGCAGCCGAAATTCGCACCATCGAAAGCGCGGAAATTTTCCGCGGCGCGAACGAGATCATGATCCGGCATGACGGCGTGGTCTACCGCATGAAAATTACCCGGCAGGGCAAACTCATTCTCAATAAGTAAGGGTGGCAGATGACTGATGAGACCAGACCGGCACCGGCCGAAATTCGCGCGTTCCGCGCCGAAAATACGCAGATGCGCGAGCGCGATATCGCAGCGCGGCTGAACATTTCCGAAGCGGCCCTCGTCGCCGCCGAAGTCGGCATTTCCGCGACCCGCATCGACGCCAGCGCGCTGAAGCTTCTGGAGCGCGTGGCCGAACTCGGCGAAGTCATGGCGCTGTCGCGCAATGAAAGTGCCGTCCACGAAAAGATCGGAGTCTTCGAAAACATCAAAATGGGCATGCAGAGCGCAATCGTGCTCGGCGAAAACATCGACCTTCGCATCTTCCCGAGCCGCTGGGCCCATGGCTTTGCCGTCACGAAGAAGAATGGCGACGAGGAACGCCTCAGCCTGCAGTATTTCGACAAGACGGGTAACGCGGTCCACAAGGTGCATCTGCGTCCGAATTCGAACGTCGAGGCCCACCGCTCGATCGTCGCTGATCTGAAGCTCGACGACCAGTCGCAGGAATTCGTCGAAGCCGAAATCTCCGCTTCAGAGGATGAGAGCGGCGACGTCGGCCGCGACGAGCTGCGCGACAACTGGAGCAAGCTCACGGACACGCATGAATTCTTCGGCATGCTGAAGCGCCTGAAAATCGGCCGCCAGGCCGCACTGCGCACGGTCGGCGACGATTACGCCTGGAAGCTCCGCAACACGGCGACGGCCGAGATGATGCACGCATCCGTCAAAGCCGGTCTGCCGATCATGTGCTTTGTCGCGAACAACGGCATCGTGCAGATCCACTCCGGCCCGATCTTCAACGTTCAGGCGATGGGACCTTGGATCAACATCATGGATCCGACCTTCCACCTGCACCTTCGCCAGGACCACATCGCCGAGACCTGGGCCGTGCGCAAGCCCACCAAGGATGGCCACGTCACTTCGCTGGAAGCCTATGACGCCAAGGGCGAAATGATCATCCAGTTCTTCGGCAAGCGGAAGGAAGGTTTCGACGAGCGTATCGATTGGCGCGAAATCGTCGAAAGCCTGCCGAAGGCCGGAACGAGCATCGCAGCGTAAGGAGCGGAACGATGAAAATACCTTCAAACTTGCGCCGCCGCCTTTGCGAACTGACGCTGACGGCGGCCGTCATGGCACTGCCTTTGCTGCCCGCTGCAACCGCGGAAAATAGCTTCATCCGGGCGGCGCAGGCCGAGGAACCGAAAAAGATCGACACCTCACGCCTCGTCGCCGTCGGCGGCGACGTAACGGAAATCGTCTATGCGCTCGGCGAAGAAAGCCGCCTCATCGCCCGCGATTCCACTAGCACCTATCCCGAAGCGGCCATGAAGCTGCCGGACGTGGGCTATATGCGGGCTCTCTCGCCGGAAGGCATCCTTGCCGTCAACCCGACCGCGATCATCGCTGTCGAAGGATCGGGCCCGCCGGAAGCGCTGACCGTCCTCAAGAACGCCAGCGTGCCGTTCGAGACGGTTCCGAATACCTACGATCGCGAAGGTATCCTGACGAAGATCGACAAGATCGGCACACTGCTTGCGGTGCCCGACAAGGCCAAGGCGCTGGAAACCAAGGTCGGCGCCGATCTGGATGCCGCGATCGCCGATGCCGGCAAGCGGCCGGAAGCGAAGCGTAAGCGCGTGCTTTTCATCCTCAGCACGCAGGGCGGCAAGATCATGGCCTCCGGCACGGACACGGCGGCTGATGGCATCATCAAGCTCGCAGGCGCCATCAATGCCGTCGGCAGCTTCTCCGGCTACAAGCCGGTGACCGATGAGGCGATTGTCGAGGCAAAGCCCGATGTGATCCTGATGATGAACCGCCAGGGCAGTCACGCGGCGGCCAACGACGACCTCTTCAAGCAGCCGGCGCTCGCACTGACCCCCGCGGCCCAGAAGAAGGCCGTCATCCGCATGGATGGCCTGCACCTGCTCGGCTTCGGTCCGCGCACCGCAGGCGCCGTCCGCGAATTGAACGCGGCCATCTACGGGGGCTAAGATGGCTCTGCTGGACGCCATGACGGGACAGAAACGATCACTTTTTTCGATAGCCGCGCTTCGCGAGCACCGCGAGGCAGGCGATCGAGGGCGGCTGGCGCTCCTCGTGATCGGCCTGCTCGTGGTGGGTTCCGTCTTCTCGCTGCTATTTTCGGTGACGACCGGCGCCTCGGATGCCTCGATTGTCGACGTGATTGCAAACGTGGCGGGTTCGGAGGCGGCGCTCAACATGCGCGACCGGATCATCATCTTCGACATCCGGATGCCGCGGGCCATCCTCGGCTTTCTCGTCGGCGGCTCGCTCGCCGTCTCCGGCGCTGTGATGCAGGGACTGTTCCGCAATCCGCTTGCCGATCCCGGCCTCGTCGGCGTGTCGTCCGGAGCGAGCTTCGGCGCCGTCGTGATGATCGTGCTCGGCGGAACGATCGCCATGCCATTCCTTGCGCTGCTCGGCATCTATACCCTGCCGGTTGCAGCTTTCGGCGGTGGCCTTGTTACGACGGTGCTGCTTTACCGGATCGCAACGACCAATGGCCAGACCTCGGTCGCTACGATGCTGCTGGCGGGCATCGCGCTCGGAGCTCTGACGGGTGCGATGACAGGTCTGCTGACCTATATCGCCAACGACCAGCAGCTTCGCGATCTCACTTTCTGGTCCATGGGCTCGCTCGCAGGTGCAACCTGGATGAAGATCGCCGCCGCCGCGCCGATCATTCTGGCATCCTTCGCAGTCCTGCCCTTCATGGCGCGCGGACTGAATGCCATAACACTTGGTGAAGCGGCCGCGTTTCATATGGGCGTCCCGGTTCAGCGGCTAAAGAATATCGCGATCGTAACCGTTGCCGCCGCAACCGGCGCATCGGTTGCCGTCAGCGGTGGCATCGGTTTTGTCGGCATTGTCGTGCCGCATCTGCTGCGCATGATCATCGGCCCCGACCATCGCTATTTGCTGCCAGCCTCCGCTCTCCTCGGCGGCTCGCTCTTGATCTTCGCCGACGTTCTGGCGCGCACCATCGTCGCGCCCGCCGAATTGCCGATCGGCATCATCACGGCTGCAGTCGGCGGACCCTTCTTCCTCTGGATATTGTTGCGGCAGCGCTCGCGGCTTGCGCTCTAAAAGTGAATTTCGATGATCGAACTTTCCGGCATCTCGGTCCGCCTGTCGGGCAAGTCAATCGTGCATGACGTCAGCTTTACGGCGAAGGCCGGCCAGTTGACGGCGATTGCCGGACCGAACGGCTCCGGCAAGACGACCACGATGAAGGCGATCTCCGGCGAGCTTTCCTGCGACGGCTCCGTGCGCATCAACGGCGAAGAGGTCAAGACAATGCAACCCTGGCAGCTGGCCGCCATTCGCGGCGTGCTGCCGCAGGCAAGCGCCATCTCCTTTCCCTTCACAGTGCGCGAGGTCGTGCGCATGGGACTGACGACAGGGCTGAACCTGCACCCCGAACAGGCAGAGCAGATCGCGGCACGGGCGCTCGCCGCCGTCGACCTCGGAGGCTTCGAAGGCCGTTTCTACCAGGAGCTTTCGGGCGGCGAGCAGCAGCGCGTCCAGCTCGCGCGCGTGCTGTGCCAGATCTGCGAGCCGGTCGCGGACGGAAAACCCTGCTGGCTGTTGCTCGATGAGCCGGTCTCCAGCCTCGACATAAGCCATCAGCTGACGATCATGAGCCTTGCGCGGAAATTCTGCGATGCAGGCGGCGGCGTGATCGCGGTCATGCACGATCTCAACCTGACCGCTCTTTTCGCGGACCAGATCGTCCTCATGAAAGCCGGGGGACTAGCCGCTGCCGGCAGCGTCAGCGACGTGCTCACCGACGAGCGCATGCAATCTGTATTCGGATGCCCGCTGCGCATCAATCAGGTTCCGATGGACGCAACACCCTTTGTCCTGGCTCACAGCGCGCTTGCCGGCCGTTAAACCGCCGGAACTTTTGATTGGCCAGCGCGTTGTCGTGTCGATGATTTGGATCAATGCCGGGCGATACGACTTATTGCAATGATCGGTGCTGACCTCGTTTGAAACCGGCCCGCGACTTTGCGCGCGCCCATGCCAAGGAGAGCATCATGGCTTCCATCCTCCCGTCCATTCGCGGCCGGCGCCATGGCAACGGTACGCTTCATGACATCGAATCCACAATCGAGGATCAGATCGAAAGCCTGCGCGACGAAATCGCGACCCTGACGAAGCTGGTTACAAAGAATTCGCGACGGCGCGGCGAAAAGCTCCGCTATCAGGCGGCTGCTGGCTATGACGAACTCCTTGGCCGCAGCGAAGACCTCCTCCACGATCTGCAGGAGAGCTATCTGCGCGGCGCAAATGAAGTTCGCCATACGGTACGCAGGCATCCGATCGCAACGATCGGTGCGGCGGCCGCCTTCGGCCTCGTGCTCGCGCTCCTCGCACGCCGCTAAGGAGGATCGATGCTCTTTCCGATCCTCAGCCTTTTGATAGGAAACAGTTTTCACAGGACCGTTGCGCGAACCAAGCGCAACGGTATTTTCATTGTGCTCGCCGCAATCTTCCTTCTGAGCGCCTATGTGCTTGCGGTCACAGCCGGGACAATCTGGCTCGCGGGCATCTACGGCGCGGTGGGTGCTGCGCTCTTTCTTGCGGCATGCGCCCTGCTGATCGGCATCGTCGTGCTGATCGTCATGAAGATCATGAACGCACAGGAAGCGCGTCGCGCGCAGGAGCGCCGCCTGGCGATCGAGTCGCTGGCAGCCGTCGGCATCAGCCTTGTCCGTTCACAGCCGCTTTTGACGGCTGGCGTGCTTGCCGCGCTCGTTGCAACAAACCTGATGGGCTCCAAACACCGCGACTAGGGATCCTGACCTCTAGCCCGTTTCGCTCGCACTTTTCCGAATGTGGTGCGGAAGTCCATCATGGGGGCCAAGTGGCCGCTTCGGCCAATCGTCCCACCAGTCGTCAATCAGCTCCTTCCTTTCCGGGTTGAGAGGATAGTGAATACGGTTCTCCGGCTTGTGTCTCTCTCCGACCACGAGCAGCCGGACCTCCTCCTCAGTGTTATTGATGAAATTATGGGCTATGCCGGTGCCAGCCGGGAACCCCACGCCGTCGCCAGGTGCGAGCCGATGCAGATGGCCATCGATCCACACGTCGGGATATCCTTCAATAACGAAGACGAATTCCTCCTCCGCGCTTTCGGCATGTGGAAGCGATGTACGCCGGCCGGCCGGCAACCGCTCATGATGAATGCCGAGTTTCGAAAGGCTGAACGCCCGGCCAAAAGGCGCGCCAATGCTCATGCGTTCATCGCGTCCTGAATAATGCGGCTCATCGGGTCGCTCGATATTGCGCCAGTGGGTGATAAATGGTGAACGTTCGTTGCTATCCATGAGTTGCTCCTCGGGTAGCCCATGCCCGCAAGCCACGCTCAAATCCGCAACGAGCACCGGTCATGAAAACAGCTAGTGACCGCGCCTCAATCGTCAAGCATCCTGCGCAGCGGCGCCACCGGCATATTTGCTGCCAAGTTTTCAGGGCTAGTCTTCATCGCTTGCACAACAAAAAGCCGGCGCCTGAGGCAGCCGGCCCAGACTGCTGACAAACCCCTTATATGAGGAAGGTCAAGGGGAACGGGGATGTCAGGGCAACATTTCCACTTCTCCTGGTTGGTCCATTGCGGAATCCATGGTCTGAGCCCGATGGCATGACGCGGCCCGTTTGTCCGAGCCAGATCCACCTTATATACGGTCGCCGTTCGAAACAGCGCGCACCAACATCCCGCTTGCGACGGGGCAAGGGCTCAGGAGGACGAAACCCTTCTGGACAGGCGGCATTTCAAGCCAAGGGTTTGTTCGGTTCGTCCCACCTGGATCCGCCGGGACTGATCAGGTCCCGGAAGATGGCAGAATTCAGTTTGATGGCTAACGCATCAGGCGGTCGTCATGGCCGCTCCCTCGATGACGACGCCGGCATTGATGTATTTCCACATCGCCACAAGCAGCTTGCGAGCAAGCGCCACAATCAGCGTCTTCTTCAGCCGCCCGTTGTTCTGCTTCACCCGCTCCTTGAACCATAGGGTGAGCGCCGATTGCGGTTGATGGCGCACCCACAGCCAGGCAAGCTGAACGAGCGTCGTTCGTAGCCTAGAGCACGTCCATTTTAATCGGGGTCATATCCGGCTGCTGCGAAGTAGTTTGCACATTCCTGCGGCTTGAAGAGCGTGACGATTTTGCCGACGGTATCCCACAAGGCGTCAACGGATCGCTCGGCCTTTGCCCGCAGAAGCGCTTTAAGTTTGGAAAAGGCCATTTCAATCGGGTTGAAGTCGGGACTGTAGGGCGGGAGATAGAGCAGCCTGCCGCCAGCAGCTTCGATGGCCTGGCGGACACCGTCGGCTTTGTGAGCCGGCAGGTTATCCATGATGACGGTATCACCCGAACTGAGCGTCGGCACGAGAACCTGTTCGATGTAGGCCAGGAATGCCGCACCGTTCATCGGGCCGTCGAGGACCATCGGTGCCGTCATGCCGGAAAGCCTGAGCGCGCCTGTAAAGGTCGTGGTTTTCCAGTGTCCGTGGGGAACGGCCGACCGACAGCGTTGTCCGCATAGAGATCGCCCGCGCAGTCGCGCCATCTTCGTGGAAAGACCGGTTTCATCGATAAAAACCAGCTTGGCGGGATCGAGATCGGGCTGGCCATCAAACCAGTCCTGACGCCGGCTCAAAAGGTCGTCTCGCTCCTGCTCCAATGCATGTGCGGTCTTTTTTTAAAGGTCCAGCCCCGCTTGCGAAGCCACACATCAAGAGCACTACGGCCGATCGATACAGATTTATCCGTGCTCAAGCGCAGAACCATCTCGTTGAGCGTGATGTCCTTCTCCACATCGATCAGGCCGATGATAAATGCCTCATGCGCATCCAGCCTGGAGCCAGAACGTCGGCCTTGTTTGCCTGCGGTCAGTTGACCCTGTCGCGCATTGGCGATCCAGGCAATGGCCGTCGAAATCCCAATCCCAAACCGCGCCGCTGCCGAGCGTGCAGACATCCCGTCTGCAGAAGCCGCCAGAACACGGCTGCGAAGATCATCGCTTAATGCACGTGACATCCCTATCTCCCTGATTCGAAGACAGGGAATCACGGCAAACAGCGACTGTCATCTCAATTCCGATTCCGCGTTCAGCGGACGCGCTCTAGGATTGCCGGATTTCGACACGCCCTGCTCGTGATCAATCGCCCCACTCTTCCACGGTGTTGCGACCAGGCCCGCATAGGCAGCCAATTGTCGCCGGTTGTCGAAGTGGCGGGACAGGCCTTCCGACCACAGCACGGCGGCAAACTCTGGTCCGATACCTTTCAGAGCGAGTAGCATGGTCGGCGCCGATGAAGCACCCTGCTGGGCCGCCAGCATGGCGTCGCGCTCAGCCTCGATCGCCTTGATCTGTTCGATCAGCAGTTCCAGCCGGTCGAGGATGCGGCCAATCTGCCGCTTCAGATGGACAGGCAGCGGACGCCCGTCGCCGGTCCTCAGTTCCTCAAGGCACTTGCGCCGGTCTCGACGCAGTGGTTCGTAGCCGGACACGCCCTGGGCAAACAGCAGGCCCTTGACGCGATTGACGTGCCTTACGCGCTCGTTGGTCAAGACCTTGCGCTCTCGCGCAAGGCGGCGGCGGTCCTCTTCCTCGGGTGTCGGTACCCTGAGCATGGCGCAGACGCGCGGCTCGCCCCGCTTATAGGCGAGCAGCGCGCGCACCAGCGCTTCGCCATCGATCTTGTCGGTCTTGGCCCGCCGCCGCCGGCGCGAGGTCGCAATCGAGGCGGGATCGACGACGTGGCTCTCGATCCCCTCCGCCTCCAGCACGCGGTGGATCCAGAAGCCGTCGAGCCCAGCTTCCTGGATGACGATGATCGGAAAGCATCGTCCCGTCCGCGCCTGGGCCTTCCTGTTGAGTTCGGCAAACCGTTCCAGCAGGGCGGCGATGTCGCCGGCCTCCACCCAGTACTTGGACATCTTCTCGCCGCCACCCGGCGACAGCGAGGTGACCAGCCATTTCGAGCGGGAGAGTTCCATCGAGACGAAAATTGCGCGAAGATCGGTGTGGATAGCGGTCGGCGTTTCGGGGTGGTGTGCTGCAACCGGCATGCTGGCCTCCAGTGTGAGATGTTTTAGCGAGCCTCACTTTGCCACAGCGCGGACCGCTATCCACCTCCTCATAGGATCTGGCCTGGCTGGGGGTTTTGTGATTCAGTGGGACATGTTGAAGAAACCTGTCCCTTCCCAGACGGCTCTCGAGATGGTGACACTCGACAGCCTGGTGCCGAAGGATCACCTGCTTCGCAAGATTGATGCGGTGATCGACTTCTCCTTCATCCATGATCGTGTTGCCGGGCTTTATTGCGCCGACAATGGCCGACCGCCGCTCGATCCGACCTTGATGTTCAAGGCGCTGTTCATCGGTTACCTGTTCGGCATCCGGTCTGAGCGTCAGCTGGTGCGCGAGATCGAGGTCAACGTCGCCTATCGCTGGTTTCTGCAGATGAAACTGACGGATGGGGTGTTTGACGCCTCGACGCTGTCGCAGAACCGGCGGCGTCGTTTCAACGACACGCGCGTCGCCCAGGACATCTTTGATCATATCGTCGAGCAGGCGATCGCCCACAAGCTGATCGACGGCACGGTGCTCTATACGGATTCGACGCATTTGAAGGCGAATGCCAACAAGGGCAAATACGATCTTCAGATGATCGAGAAGTCGCGCGCCGATTATTGGGCCGATCTTGACCGGGCGATCGAGGCCGAGCGGGCGCTTCACGACCAGAAGCCGCTGAAGCAAAAGGACCGCGAGCCGGAAGTGAAGGAAACCAAAGTCTCCCGCACCGACCCTGACAGCGGCTACATGGTGCGCGACGGCAAGCCGAAGGGCTTCTTCTATCTCGATCACCGCACGGTGGACGGTAAGCTTGCCATCATCACCGATACCCATGTGACGCCTGCCAATGTGCACGACAGTATCGTCTATCTCGACCGACTGGACCGGCAGCGTGAGCGGTTCGGCTTCGAGGTCGGCGCGGTTGGCCTGGATGCAGGCTATGCGACGTCCGGCATCGCCAAGGGTCTCGAAGACCGCGCCATCCTCGGGGTCACCGGCTACCGCAATCCGACCCCGCCCAAGCCCGGCATGATGCGCAAGTCGAAGTTCGTCTACGAGCCTCAGATAGACGGCTATCGCTGCCCCGAAGGCCAACTGCTCGCCTATGTCACCACCGACCGCAACGGCTACAGACATTACGCATCCGATCCCGCCATCTGCCGCACCTGCCCGCTGCTGGCTTCCTGCACCAATAACGCCGCGGCGACACGCACCATCACCCGCCATGTCTGGGCCGATGCCCGCGAGCGTACCGACGCCCACCGCCTGACTCCTTGGGGCAAGGCAATCTATAAGCGCCGCAAAGAGACGGTCGAACGCTCGTTCGCCGACGCAAAGCAGCTTCACGGGCACCGCTATGCCCGCTTCCGAAGTCTCACCCGAGTGGCATGCCAATGCCTGTTGGCTGCAGCCGCCCAAAACATCAAGAAGATCGCAATGGCCCTCACAAAAGGCCCGAAACCGGCCATGGCGTGAGCCAACACGCCCCTCTTTCCCTCAGCCAAGCCTCTGCAGCCCAAAAAATCCAATCCGCAAAAACAAAACCCGCCGAAAATATCGACGGGTTTGTCAGCGGTCTGAGCCGGCGCCTGAGGCAGCCGGCCTTTTCCTCCCATTCAACGCGTGGATCAGAAGGCGAAGGCCTTCGACGTCAGCGGCGCGGACGTCGAATCCGGGCCGAAATCCGCTTCGCCGGAAATCTGCAGCAGTTCCTGGAGCCGCTGGCGCGCACGATTGACGCGGCTCTTGATGGTGCCGACGGCGCATCCGCAGATCTCCGCGGCTTCTTCGTAGGAGAAGCCTGATGCGCCGACGAGAATGATCGCCTCGCGCTGATCCGGCGGCAGTTGGTCAAGCGCCTTCTTGAAATCCTGCAGGTCGAGCGCGCCGTATTGCGCCGGATGCATCGCCATGGATTCGGTGAAAAGGCCGTCGCTGTCCTGGATCTCGCGGCCGCTCTTACGCATCTGGCTATAGAGTTCGTTGCGCAGGATTGTGAAAAGCCAGGCCTTCATGTTGGTGCCCATCTCGAAGTGATCCTGCTTTGCCCAGGCCTTCATGATGGTGTCCTGCACCAAGTCGTCGGCGCGATCGTGCCGGCCGATCAGCGAAATCGCGAATGCACGCAGACTCGGCAAAGCCGCCAGCAGTTCGCGTTTGAAGCTTGGTTTAGCCTTATCCATCAGCTCGCCCTTACTCGGCCAGTTTGGCCGAAGCCATCATCTCAGCCTGGTCCAGCTTCTCGAGCAGATCAAGAAAACGATCGGGGATCGCCTCGTCCTGTGCCGCCGCATAAAGGGACCGCAGTTTGACGCCGATCTGGTTGTTTGGATCGAGGATATCGCTCGCGCGCATTTCCAGCCGCCGCTGATTCTGTTCTTCGTTCTGCTGCTTTTTCATAAACTCGTCGCTTCTCGCCGTTGTCTTTGTCTGAATGGACGATACGTTTGCGCTGCGGCGTGATATGCCAACAGCACCCTCCGCCGCTCGAGGCGGTTGGTGCTCAGATACTTGCCGTTTATCGAGGCTCAAAATCGCGGTACGCCCTTCATTCGTCGCCACCATAATGCAAGGCTGTGAAAAAAGTTCCGCATATACTGGAACTTTTTTAATAGCGCGACGTTTCCACTGCATTAGAGCCAGTTATGGCCTACGGACGGGAGTTTTTAATGACACTTTCTACTCGAATTGCGCCGCATCTTCCTTATTTGCGTCGCTATTCCCGCGCGCTTACCGGCACCCAGACTTCGGGTGATGCTTACGTTGCCGCAGTTTTGGAAGCGATCATCGCCGATATATCCATTTTCCCGGATACCGAGAACGACCGCGTCGCACTCTACAAACTGTTCACGAAACTGTTTGGTTCCACTGCCATCCAGATTCCCGAGCCGGCGTCGCCTTATGCCTGGGAGCAGCGTGCGACCGTAAACCTCAGCAAGGTCTCGCCGCTTGCCCGCCAGGCCTTCATCCTCGCGTCGGTCGAGAATTTCCGCGTCGGCGAAATCGCCGACATACTCGAGACCGACGACCAGGAAGTGATGAGCCTGCTCGACAAGGCCTCGCAGGAGATCTCGCGCCAGGTGGCAACCGATATCATGATCATCGAAGACGAACCGCTGATCGCGATGGATATCGAGCAGATGGTCGAAAGCCTCGGCCACAAGGTGACCGGAATCGCCCGCACGCATTCCGAGGCCGTGGCTCTTTACAACAAGACCAAGCCGAACATGGTCCTTGCGGATATCCAGCTTGCAGACGGCAGTTCCGGCATCGACGCCGTGAACGACATCCTGAAGACATCAAGCGTGCCCGTGATTTTCATCACCGCTTTTCCAGAGCGCCTTTTGACAGGTGAGCGGCCGGAACCGACGTTCCTGGTCACCAAGCCCTTCAATCCAGACATGGTCAAGGCTTTGATCAGCCAGGCGCTATTCTTCAATGAATCCACCAAGGTTGCGGCATGAAGCTGAACCGTCAAAGCGACGGAACAAAGCCAATAGCGAGGCGTTCCCAGCTAGCTGGGCCGCTCCGGCAACAGCTTTAACGGTTTCTCCAACGCTTGGTCATAATATGACCAGCGGGGTTCCTGAAATGGCAACCTCTTTCCAGCTGCGCAAGAAGGACGAAGGAAAGGCGGCCTGGTGAATACGACAGAACCATTAACCGGCAAGCCTTTCGCGCTGGAGGGCAAGTCCGCGATGATGGAGCGGGCGCTGAGCAGCGCCGGAATTTCGATTCTCTTCCAGGATTCCACGCTGACACTTTCCTACGCCGAAA
Source organism: Rhizobium sp. USDA 4016 (assembly GCF_056279705.1). Classification (NCBI taxonomy): domain Bacteria; kingdom Pseudomonadati; phylum Pseudomonadota; class Alphaproteobacteria; order Hyphomicrobiales; family Rhizobiaceae; genus Rhizobium; species Rhizobium sp. USDA 4016. Next base: position 932,597 of record NZ_JBWCCY010000004.1, on the reverse strand, counting down.
ATCTTCCCCGCCATTTCGCCGAACTGTTTTTCGCCGGCGGCAGCGACAACGACCTCTTCGGCAAGGCGCAAGGCGATTATCTGAGGACACTCAAGTTCAAGGTGCTCGAAACCGGGACGGCGACGAATGCCGAGATCGATATGGACGTCGATGGCGAGGTCCGGACCTACGAACTCAAAGTACAGCGCATCAATAACGGCGGCTCGCTCGGCATTCTTTCGGTCATCTCCGAAGTCACCGAGATGCGACACCGTGAAAAAGTGCTGAAATCGCTGCTGCGCGAACTGTCGCACCGCTCGAAGAACCTGCTCGCGATCATTCAGGGCATCGCGACGCAAACGGCCCGCAATACGCTGTCGCTCGACAGCTTCCTTGCAAAGTTCCGCGGTCGCCTTCAATCGCTTTCCAACTCGCAGGATCTGATTACGGATTCGAGCTGGCGCGGCGCCTATCTCTTCGACCTTGCGGAAAAGCAGTTCGCACCCTATTGGCCGGAAACGGCAGGCTCCATGCCGATCTTCGGCATCAATGCGCATATGACGCCGAATGCCGCCGTACATCTCGGATTGGCGCTTCATGAGCTGATCGTCAATTCGGCCTCCTATGGCGCAATTGCCGGCGGCGCGTCTTCGATCACCCTGAACTGCAAGGAAGCGAAGCACAACGGCAAGAAGGCGATCGAGATCGCCTGGGTGGAAATCCTTCCGAACCGGACAGAGATTCACGAGTTCAGTGAAAACAGCTTCGGCAAGACCGTGCTGGAACGCGTCGTTCCCTCGTCCATGAGCGGCAAGGCGGAGCTCCGGCTCGTTCCTGGCCGTATCGAATATTACCTGCAGATCCCCGAGACGGAATTCGAAATCCTCAAGCGCCCCTGAGTTTCGCCGTTGCTGGCCCAGAACAAAAAACAGCCAGTGCGAGGGCGGCGCACTGGCTGTTTTCACTCATCGGGAGGGGACCGTGAGTAATCCGGATGATGGGTTGGGGGCGCGCATGTTGGGTCGATGCGATCATCATCCGGATGCCGCAATAACGACCGCGTTGACCTTTGGTTCCGCCGGATCCGAAAAAAATTGAATTTTTATGAATCTTTTTTGCAACGTGGCGAATGGCTGCCTTCGTGAATGATGGGCACAGGTGCTCCACGGCGCGACTTAAAATAACAAAAACAAATACTTATGCGAATATACGTTTCAAAATTTTACCGTTTGATAAATTTTTTATCCTGAGTTACGCTTTCCCTCACTAGCCGTTTACCAATAATGAGGGAACTTCAATGGAACGACTGGAAACTGGGATTCATTCCGGCCGGCTCTCGACCGCCGAGTATGAAACTAATTTTTCCGATCTGCATCCGCGCCTCGACAAGCATGAGGCGCTGGTGGCCGCCGACCGCTGCTATTTTTGCTATGATGCGCCGTGCATGACGGCCTGTCCCACCTCCATCGACATCCCGCTCTTCATCCGTCAGATTGCAACCGGCAACCCGATCGGTTCGGCCAAGACGATCTTCGACCAGAACATCCTGGGCGGCATGTGCGCCCGCGTCTGTCCCACCGAAGAGCTCTGCGAACAGGCCTGCGTGCGCAATACCGCAGAGGAGAAGCCCGTGGAGATCGGCCGCCTTCAGCGTTACGCGACTGATACGGCCATTCAGGCAGGCAGGCAGTTTTATGAACGCGCCGCCTCGACCGGTAAGAAGATCGCCGTTGTCGGCGCCGGCCCGGCCGGCCTTGCCGCCGCTCACCGCCTTGCGGTGAAAGGCCACGACGTCGCCATCTACGACAGCAAGTCGAAATCCGGCGGCCTGAATGAATATGGTATCGCCACTTATAAAGCGGTCGACGACTTTGCCCAGAAGGAAGTGGATTACGTGCTTTCGATCGGCGGTATCGAAGTCCGCCACGGCCAGCAGCTTGGCCGTGATTTCTCGCTTGCCGATCTGCAGTCTCAGTACGACGCCGTCTTCCTCGGCATCGGCCTTGCCGGTGTCAATGCGTTGCGCGTCGATGGTGAGAACCTGCCGGGTGTCGATGACGCGGTCGATTTCATCGCCGGTCTCCGTCAAGCCACGAACAAGGCGGACGTTGCCGTCGGCCGCCGCGTCGTCGTTCTCGGCGGCGGCATGACCGCCATCGATGCGGCCGTTCAGGCCAAACTGCTTGGCGCCGAAGAAGTGACGATTTGCTACCGCCGGGGCAAGGAGCACATGAACGCCTCGGAGTTCGAGCAGGACCTCGCGACGTCCAAGGGCGTCATCATCCGCCACTGGCTGGCGCCGAAGTCAATCCTGTCGCAGGACGGCAAGGTCGCCGCGATCGAGGTGGAATATACCAAGCTCGCCAACGGCCGTCTCGTCACGACCGGCGAAACCGGCGTCATCGCCGCCGATCAGATTTTCAAGGCGATCGGCCAGACCTTTGAAGCATCCGGTCTCGGTTCGCTGCGCATGGAATCCGGCCGGATCGCCATCGACGGCGAAGGCCGCACCTCGCTCGACGGCGTCTGGGCGGGTGGCGACTGCGTCTTCGGCGGCGATGACCTGACCGTATCTGCCGTCGCGCAAGGCCGCGATGCTGCCGAATCCATCAACCGTACGCTTGCTGCCGGTGCGCAGCCAGCCGTCGCCGTCGCGTGAGGAGAATGAACAATGGCTGATCTCCGCAACAATTTCGTCGGCATCAAGTCGCCCAACCCGTTCTGGCTCGCCTCCGCGCCGCCGACCGACAAGGCCTATAACGTCGAGCGCGCCTTCAAAGCGGGCTGGGGCGGCGTCGTCTGGAAGACGCTCGGCGAGGAAGGCCCGCCCGTCGTCAACGTCAACGGCCCGCGCTACGGCGCGATCTGGGGCGCTGACCGCCGCCTTTTGGGTCTCAACAATATCGAGCTCATTACCGACCGCGACCTTTACACCAACCTGCGCGAAATGAAGCAGGTGAAGATGAATTGGCCGGACCGCGCCCTGATCGCCTCGATCATGGTTCCCTGCGAGGAAGACGCCTGGAAGGCGATCCTGCCGCTCGTGGAGGAAACCGGCGCCGACGGCATCGAACTCAATTTCGGCTGTCCTCACGGAATGTCCGAGCGCGGCATGGGCTCGGCGGTCGGGCAGGTGCCGGAATATATCGAGATGGTCGTGCGCTGGTGCAAGCAGTACACGCGCATGCCGGTCATCACCAAGCTGACGCCGAACATCACCGACATCCGCAAGCCGGCACGCGCCGCCAAGGCCGGCGGTACGGACGCCGTCTCGCTGATCAACACGATCAACTCGATCACCGCAGTCAATCTCGACACGTTTTCTCCTGAACCGTCGATCGATGGCCGCGGCAGCCATGGCGGCTATTGCGGCCCGGCGGTGAAGCCGATTGCGCTCAACATGGTGGCCGAGATCGCCCGCGATCCGGAAACCTACGGCCTGCCGATCTCCGGTATCGGCGGCGTGACCACCTGGCGCGATGCTGCCGAGTTCCTGGCGCTCGGCGCCGGCAACGTGCAGGTCTGCACCGCGGCCATGACCTACGGCTTCAAGATCGTGCAGGAGATGATCACCGGGCTCTCCGACTGGATGGACGCCAAGGGCCACAGGTCGCTCGACGATATCACCGGCCGCGCCGTTCCGAACGTCTCCGACTGGCAGTATCTGAACCTCAACTATGTCGCCAAGGCGAAGATCGACCAAGACGCCTGCATCAAATGTGGCCGCTGTCACATCGCCTGCGAGGACACCTCGCATCAGGCGATCACGCAGTTCGTCAACGGCATGCGCCATTTCGAGGTGATGGAAGACGAATGCGTCGGCTGCAATCTTTGCGTCAACGTCTGCCCGGTCGAAAACTGCATCACCCTGGAAGCCCTGCCCGCCGGCGCGCTTGACAAGCGCACGGGCCGTCCCGTCGACCCGAACTACGCCAACTGGACGACCCACCCGAACAATCCGATGGCAAGACAGGCGGCAGAGTAGAAGGCGGTCGCGACCTCGCAAGACTGCGGCGATGCCCTCATCTGGCTGCCGCCACCTTCTCCCCGCAGGCGGGGAGAAGGAAGTAAGCCGCACCGTTTGGGCATTCGACCTTGAGGATGGTACGTACCCTCTCCCCGCATACGAGGGTGAGGGTGAGGGGCAGCAACATGGCGCCCCGCAACTAAACCCCGAACGACTTCCTGTAGGCACTCGGGCTTGTCCCGAGCCGCTTGCGGAAATGATGCCGCATCGTCGCCAGTGTGCCGAAGCCGCTGGCGGCGGCGATATCGTCAAGCGATGCGGCGAGTTCCTTTTCCAGGAGATTGCGGGCGTGGCGAAGCCGCTCTTTGAGCAGCCATTCGCCCACGCTGAGGCCCGTCGTCGTTTCGAAGCGGCGCTGGAAGGTGCGCAGGCTCATGCCCGCCTTTTGCGCCAGCAGGCTGATCGACTGCTCCTCGTCCAGCCGCTCCCGCATCCATTGGAGCAGCGGCCCGAGCCGTATTCCCTCCCGCTCTTCGAGCACGGGCGCGCTGATGAATTGCGCCTGCCCGCCTTCGCGATGCGGCGGAAGCACCAGACGGCGCGCCACACTGTTTGCGGCTTCTGCGCCAAAATCACCGCGCACGACGTGCAGGCAGAGATCAATGCCGGCCGCACTGCCCGCGGCCGTCAGGATACTGCCCTCGTCCATGTAGAGAACGTTCGCATCGAAGGCGATCTGCGGATAGCGCGCTGCGAGCGACGCGACATAGCGCCAATGCGTCGTCGCACGCCGGCCGCTCAAAAGACCGGAAGCGGCAAGCACGGCAACGCCGGAGCAGAGCGACATGATACGGGCACCGCGCTCATGAGCCTGACGCAGCGCATCGATCAACGGCTCCGGCACCGGCGCATCGATCGACCGCCAACCCGGCACGACGATGAGATCGGCTTCGGCCAGAACCTCCAGGCCCCGATCGACCGAAACGCTCAATCCGCCCGCAGCACGGAGCGGCCCCGGTTCGACGCCGCAGACCGAATAACGATACCAGCCCTCGCCCATTTCCGGACGTGGAAGACCGAAGACTTCGTAAGCAATACCGAATTCGAAAGTGCATAGCCCGTCATAGGCAAGCACGACGACATGCGGACGTCTGGGCGAATTTGGCATGATCTTTACGCTAACCGTCATTAAAGCCAATTTCGCCATGCCATAACATCGGCGATGGTCGGCGGCAACTCGAACCGTGAAAGGAAAACCATGCCGAGCCCCGTCAGCGAAACACCCGCCGCCTCCCCGGAGGAAACCGCCGCCTACTACGCCCGCAAGCTCGCCTTCGAAACGGACTGCTGGGACGTCCAGGCCTCCATTTCCTCGGGCAAGGCTGACTTCGTCCTTATCGACGTTCGATCCCCGGCGCTCTTTTCCCGCTCGCATGTGCCGGGCGCGATCAACCTGCCGCATGGCAAGATGACCGCCCACCGCATGTCGGAGTGGCCGGCCGATACGCTCTTCGTCGTCTATTGCGCCGGGCCCCATTGCAACGGCACCGACAAGGCGGCGCTGCGCCTGGCGCGGCTCGGCCTCTCCGTCAAGGTCATGATCGGTGGCATGACCGGCTGGGCTGACGAGGGCTTCGCCTTTACGGACGGTGAAGCCCCAATGGCCGCGCAGTGACGGACCTCGTTTAACGCTATTGCGGATGCGTATTTCGCAAAATGGAGCTATGGTTCTTTGCGTTTGGGCAGCAATCGGCCGGGGATGCCGCAGTGGGAGGAATAGACGGTTTTGGAACGAACCAAAGATCTGAACAGCACCTCCGCTCGCGCGGAAACCGGCGCGGTTGCGCCGGCATCGTCGCCCTCTGCCCGTCCGGGGGTCGTCGCAGCTGCCGTTTACCAGCAGGGACAGCGCATCCGCGATATTCGGATAGAAGAGGCCGGCGAATGGCGAACGCACGAGAATGCAGTCGTCTGGATCGGCTTGCACGAGCCGGACGAGATGCTGCTGCACCAGGTACAGGCCGAATTCAATCTCCACCCACTGGCGATCGAGGATGCTGCCCAGCCGCATCAGCGTCCGAAGCTGGAGATTTATGGCGACGCCATGTTCATCGTTGCCCGTACCGCCCACATGAAGGACGGCGAGATCGTCTTCGGCGAAACCCATCTTTTCGTCGGCCGGGGCTATGTCGTTTCCGTGCGCCATGGCGCATCGTCCTCTTACCTGGCGGTGCGGCAGCGGTGCGAGGCGACGCCGGCCGCGCTCGCCCATGGGGAGAACTACATTCTCTATTCCATCCTCGATTTCATCGTCGACAACTACATGCCGGTGATCGAAGTGGTGCAGGAAGAAGTCGAGACGCTCGAAGATCTGATGCTGCGCGAACAGCTTACAAAGGTCGACATCGAGCGCCTCTACATGCTGCGGCGCAAGCTGCTGCGGCTGCGCAATGCCGTCGTGCCGCTCGTGGACGTCTGTCGCCGCTATGAGCATATCGACCTTCCGGGTATGGACTCGACGCTTCAATCGCTGTTTCGGGACGTCACAGACCATGTGCGCCGGGTCCAGGAGGATATCGACGCGCTGCGTGAAGTCCTCGCCTTCGCCTTCGAAGCCAGCGTGATGATCGGCCAGACCGAACAGACCGCGATTGCCCGCAAGCTCGCCGCCTGGGCGGCGATCCTTGCTGTTCCGACGGCGATCGCCGGTATCTACGGGATGAATTTCAACGATATGCCGGAACTGAAATTCCAGTACGGCTATTTCGTGGTGCTGGGCGTGATCGCAACCTTATGCGTAACGCTCTTCGCCTTGTTCCGCCGGGCGAAGTGGCTGTAGCCGGGGCTCCCGCCAGAATGCTCTGACGGGAGTGGAGAACCCGGCTCAAAACTCGATGACGATCTTTCCGAAAGGGCCGCGATCGAGGTGCTGAAGCGCCTTTGGCAGTTCGTCGAAGCTGTAGCGCTTGTCGATCACCGGCTTCAGGCCGGTGCGGTCGACGGCGCGGACCAGGTCCTCCAGCGCGCGGCGGTGTCCCACACTGAGGCCCTGTACCGTCGGCGACTTCAATAGCAGCGATTGCACTGGCGCAGATAGATCGAAGCCATCCATGACACCGATCACCGAAATCCGGCCGTTGACCGCCACGGCCTTTAGGGACTCGCCGAAATTGGCGCCGGCTGCGATTTCGAAGATATGGTCGGCGCCGTAATCCTCCGTCAGTTCGAGGACGCTTTCGGCCCAATTCTCCCTGCCGATCCCATGATCGGCGCCGAGAGCACGGGCGCGCTCGAGCTTCTCGGCATTTGCCGAGGTGATGATGACTTCGGCACCGTGCATCTTGGCAAGTTGAAGACCGAAGAGCGCCACCCCTCCGGTTCCCTGAATGACCACCTTGTCGCCCGCCTTCAGCCTGCCGAGTTCGATGAGCGCGAACCACGCCGTCAGACCTGCGCACGGCAGCGTGCTCGCCTCAACGGCATCGAGCGTCTTGGGCGCGTGAACGAACCAGTCCTCGGAAAAGGTCACATACTCGGAAAGCACGCCCGGGTAATATCCGCCGAGCGTCTTGTAGGGCGGGTGGCGGGCATCGCCGAGGCCTGGCCCGTTGATGCGCCCGGGAAGAAAGGTCGTGATGACGCGGTCGCCCGGCTTGAAGCGCGTGACGCCGGGGCCGACAGCTTCGACCACGCCGGCAAGGTCCGATGCCGGAACGAAAGGAAACTGCAGCGGCAGACCCATGCCGGTCTCCAGCACCAGCTTGTCGCGATAGTTCAGCGATACGGCCTCGGCACGGACCAGCACCTTGTTGCCGCTCGCCTCTTCGACCGCCGCTTCACGCACCATCAGATTCATCGGTCCGATATTGTCGATCGACCATTGCTTTGCCGACATTCTTCTCACTCCATTCGGTTGACGGAGCCGAAGCATATCGTTGAAATTTGATCGACAGTTGCGTTATTAATTCCACAAAATGTTTCCCTAAAGGATCCAATAATGGAACAACTCAAAGGCATATCGGTGTTTGTCGAGGTCGCTGAAGCAGGCGGCTTTTCCGCAGCCGCCGAGCGGCTTCATTTGACGCGCTCAGCCGTCGGAAAGACGATCGCACGGCTGGAACAGAGGCTTGGTGTGCGCCTGTTTCACCGCACGACCAGAGCGCAGAGCCTGACGGAGGAAGGCCAGTTCTTTTACGAGCACTGCCTGCGCGCGGTCGAGGAGATCACGCGTGGCGAAGCGCTTCTCGAAAGCGGCAAGCGGGAGGTGCGCGGGCGCCTGCGGGTCACAATGCCGGTTCTTTTCGGCCGTCAGTGTGTGGCGCCGATACTCATCAAACTCCTCGACGAGCATCCGCATCTCGAACTTGATCTTTCCTTCAACGACCGGATCGTGGATCTGGTCGAAGACGGCTTCGATATTGCCGTGCGCAACGGCCCTCTCGGGGACTATCCCGGCCTGATGGTGCGCGTCATCGCCCAGCAGCGCATGACGGTTTGCGCCTCGCCGGGCTACCTCGAACGCTGCGGCATTCCAGCCAAGCTCGAAGACCTCGAAACCCATGACGGCATCGTCTACGGGAGGCAGGATCGAAACCGCACCTGGATATTCCCGACAAACGCCGAACCCTTCCGGCAGGTGTTGCCGCGATCGCGGCTGCGGCTCGACGATCTTGCCACCATCGCCGACGCCGCGGCACAAGGCGTCGGCCTTGCCTGGCTACCGTGCTGGCTCGTGCGGGACCGCGTTGCATCCGGCGAGCTTCGCCGGGTCCTGACCGATATTGCGGCTGTTGCCTTTGACGCCAATGTCGTCTGGGTAAAGTCGCCTGCAATGCAGCCGAAGGTTCGGCTCGTAATCGACACCTTGGCCGCGAAGCTCCCGGCTCTCATGAGTTAGCGAAGAAAGTCTCGGAACCCTCTGAATTTTTTGGTGTATTCACTGGAAATAGTGCGTTTCTGCCGTATATCCCTTTCCTTGTTACGCCGAAATGGGGTAACTGAAACGGAACCGGAGTCTCCTGTCTCGTGAGCAAAGCCTGCAACGGTGCGGACCTGACGAATTGCGACGGGGGAGCTATCCTTCAGCGCGCCGCCATCCAGCCCTTCGGTTTCCTGCTTGCAGCTTCCGCCGACTGGAGAATCGTCCGCGCGTCGGCCAATCTCGAACAATTTCTTGGCGTAGGCTGCGAACAGGTGCTTCGGCAGCCCCTCTCCGGCATCATCATGTCCAGGACGCTGCACACGATCCGCAACCGGCTGACCGTCATCCGAGGTCCGGTCATGTTCGAGCGGCTGTCCGGCATCGCCTTTGCGGAGGGCGGCCCCATTTTCGACGTGGCTCTGCACTGCAGCGAGGGTGAGTTCGTCATCGAGGCCGAACCGTCGCAGCGCGAGGGCCAAGGCGGCTCGACGCTGTCGATGCCCGCCATGATGGCGCGCATCGACCAGGCGCAGACCCTGGAAGCCTTTTTCCGCGAGAGCGCCCGGCAAGCGCGCGGCATTACCGGCTTCGACCGCGTGATGGTCTACCGCTTCGATGACGAAGGGTCCGGCGAAATCGTGGCGGAAGCCGCGAGATCCGGCATAGGATCCTTGCTTGGCCTTCACTTTCCGGCCACCGACATTGCGGCCCAGGAGCGCGCCTTCTATGCCCGCAATCTCTTCCGCATCATCGCCGATGTCGATGCCGCGCCGGTTCCGGTCGTGCCGGAACTCGACGCGCATGGCCGGGCGGTCGATCTCTCCCTGTCGCTCCTGCGTGCGAGCCCGTCGGGCCATATCGACCACCTGAAGGACATGGGCGTCGCCGCCTCGTTTTCGGTTCCGATCGTCGTGGATGGCAGGCTCTGGGGCCTGTTTGCCTGCCATCATTATGCTGCCCGCCTGCTCCCCGTCGAACGGCGCTTGACGGCGGAACTCTTCGCCCAGATGTTCGCCTCGCGGCTCGAAACCCGGGAGTGCCGGCTAGCGCTTGAATTCGAAACCGGGGCGCGAAAGATCGTCGAGCGGCTGTTGGCCGCCGTTGCGGACAATACCGGCCTGCCCGATGATCCGGCCTGGCTGGCCGAAGTGATCGCGGGCGCTGTTCCGGCAGACGGCATCGGCGTCTGGATCGGTGGCCGCACGGCGCTTTCAGGGCTCGCTCCCACTCAGCAGCAATTCTCTGCGCTGATCGATACGCTGAACCGCAAGGTATCCGGCCATGTATTCGCGACCGATCGTGTTGCCGAACTCTGGCCCGAGGCGGAATTGAATGGCGACGTCGCCGGACTGATGGCCATTCCGACCTCGCAGCCACCGCGCGATTATATCGTATTCTTCCGCCAGGAAATGCTGCGAACGGTTCATTGGGCTGGCGGTTCGCCAGGGCCAGCAGAACACGACGCCGACAGCCACGCCCTCACCTTCCACAAGAGCTTCCAGGCCTGGTCTGAACTGATGCGCGGACGATCGCTGCCGTTTTCCGCGGCGCAACGCCATGGCGCGGAGACGATCGGCGTGACGCTTGAAGCCATTCGCCGCCTGACCGGGTGAGGCAGCACCACTGAAGAGGGCTGTCAGGCCGGGCGAACCATCAGCCCGCCGATGAAGAGCTGCTCGAGGAAGCGCGCCGCATCCTCGAAGCGCCCTGCCCCGGCATGCTCCTGTCCGAGCACGGCGCGCACCTGGACGTCGAAGTCGGCATAATGCTGCGTTGTCGACCAGATCGAAAAGATCAGATGGTAGGGATCGCATTTGGCGATCTTGCCGGCCTTCGCCCAGGCGCGGATGACCTCGGCCTTCTCATCGACGAGCTGCTTCAGCGGACCCTTCAGCTCGTCTTCGATATGCGGCGCGCCCTGCAGCACCTCGTTTGCAAACAGCCGGCTCTCGCGAGGAAAGTCGCGCGCCAATTCCAGCTTGCGGCGAATATAGCTGCGGATTTCGGTCTCCGGATTGCCCTCGGCATTGAAGGCGCGAAGCGGCTCAAGCCAAGTATAGAGCACCCGGTCGATCAGCGCCCGGTGCATCGCCTCCTTGGTACGGAAGTAATAGAGCAGGTTCGGCTTCGACATGCCGGCCACCTCTGCGATCTGGTCGATCGTCGAGCCGCGGAAACCCCTGGCGGAAAACACATCGAGCGCAGCTTCCAGAATCTGCTCTTCCTTCTCCTCCTGGATCCGCGTGCGCCGCTGGGTCTTCGCTGCTCTCGGAATTGCCATCTGGCTCTCGTTTCCCCTTGAAATTCAATTGCTTCAGTCGAACGGTTCCTTCTGCCGTCCTTTTGAGCAACTCCCTGCAATTTTGTCTGAATTTTTCCTGATTTTCGTCTTGAGCCCGGCGCGGGAAGCTGTAATGTTTACCAATCGGTCAAATTATCTGTCAGATGCAAAACAAAGGCAACTGGCGATTTTCCGGCGTAACAAAACAAACAAGCGCGCCGGGAATTGACGATGGGAACAGACGGCGCATGTTCTTTGCATGACCGTAAAAAACAGGTGAGGATTTCAGACATGGTGGCAGCACCAGGCGAGAATATGCGCGTCAACGGAGACCGTCTCTGGGACAGTCTCATGGACATGGCAAAGATCGGCCCCGGAATTGCCGGCGGCAATAACCGCCAGACGCTGACGGACTCCGATGCCGAAGGCCGCAGCCTCTTCCGCACATGGTGCGAAGCCGCAGGCCTGACCGTCGGCGTCGACAAGATGGGCACGATGTTCGCAACCCGTCCTGGCACCGATCCCGATGCGCTCCCCGTTTATGTCGGCTCGCATCTCGACACCCAGCCAACCGGCGGCAAATATGATGGCGTGCTCGGCGTGCTCGGTGCGCTCGAAGTCGTCCGTACGATGAACGACCTCGGCATCAGGACGAAGCACCCGATCGTCGTCACCAACTGGACCAATGAGGAAGGCGCCCGTTTCGCCCCGGCCATGCTTGCCTCCGGCGTTTTCGCCGGCGTTCACACGCTGGACTATGCCTATGGCCGCAAGGATCCCGAGGGCAAGACGTTCGGCGACGAGCTGAAGCGCGTTGGCTGGCTCGGCGACGAAGAAGTCGGCGCCCGCAAGATGCACGCCTATTTCGAATATCACATCGAGCAGGGTCCGATCCTCGAAGCCGAGGAGAAGCAGATCGGCGTCGTCACCCACTGTCAGGGCCTCTGGTGGCTCGAATTCACGCTGACCGGCAGGGAAGCCCATACGGGCTCGACGCCGATGAACATGCGCGTCAATGCCGGGCTTGCCATGGCGCGCATCTTCGAGATGGTACAAGGGGTCGCCATGAGCGAGCAGCCGGGCGCCGTCGGCGGCGTCGGCCAGGTGCTCTTCTCGCCGAACTCCCGCAACGTGCTGCCCGGCAAGGTGATCTTTACCGTCGACATCCGCTCGCCTGACAAGGAAAAGCTCGACCGCATGCGCGCCAAGATCGAGGCCGAAGCGCCGAAGATCGCCGATGCACTGGGCGTCGGCTGTTCGATCGAGGCGATCGGCCATTTCGAACCGGTGACCTTCGATCCGAAGCTCGTCACCGCCGTGCGCGACGCCGCCGAAAGGCTCGGCTACAGCCACATGAACCTCATCTCCGGCGCCGGCCACGACGCCTGCTGGGCTGCCAAGGTCGCGCCGACGACGATGATCATGTGCCCCTGCGTCGGCGGCCTGTCGCACAACGAGGCGGAGGAGATTTCCAAGGAATGGGCGACCGCCGGTGCGGACGTGCTGTTTCATGCCGTGGCCGAGACGGCGGAGATCGTCAGATGACGGCCGATGCGGATGCCGATCTGAATACCATGACGCATGCGGAATTGCTTTCGGCAGCGCGCGCCATGCGCCATGCGATTCGCACCCACCGGGATACGTCCATGCACGAGCTCTGTTGGCATCACCCCGACATGTGGGCGCTTCTGCCGGATTCACCCACAGGCGGCCAGATCGTGCCGGATTGGCCCCAGTTCATGCGCGGCTGCATCCGCTACCGCCAGTCATTGGATAAACAGCTTGCGCAGGCACCGCGCAGCGCCAGGGAGTTCGGAGAATGAGCACAGTCATCAAGGGCGGAACCATCGTCACGGCCGACCTCACCTACACGGCCGATGTGAAGATCGAAGACGGCAGGATTGTCGAGATCGGGCCGAACCTTTCCGGCAATGAGACGCTGGATGCGTCCGGTTGCTACGTGATGCCGGGCGGCATCGACCCACATACGCATCTCGAAATGCCGTTCATGGGCACCTACTCCTCCGACGATTTCGAGAGCGGCACGCGCGCGGCCCTTTCCGGCGGCACGACGATGGTGGTCGATTTCGCCCTGCCCTCGCCCGGCCAGTCGCTACTTGAAGCGCTGACGATGTGGGATAACAAATCGACCCGCGCCAACTGCGACTATTCCTTCCATATGGCGATCACCTGGTGGAGTGAGCAGGTCTTCAATGAGATGAAGACCGTCGTCCAGGATAAGGGCATCAACACCTTCAAGCATTTCATGGCCTACAAGGGTGCGCTGATGGTGGACGACGACGAGATGTATTCCTCCTTCCGGCGCTGCGCCGAACTCGGCGCGCTGCCGCTGGTCCACGCCGAAAACGGCGACGTCGTCGCGCAATTGCAGGCAAAGCTCATGGCCGAAGGCAACAACATGGCCCGGAAGCGCACGCCTATTCCCGGCCGCCTGAAGTGGAAGGCGAGGCGACCAACCGCGCCATCATGATTGCCGACATGGCCGGCTGCCCCGTCTATATCGTCCACACCTCCTGCGAACAGGCGCACGAAGCGATTCGCCGCGCCCGCCAGAAAGGCATCCGCGCCTATGGCGAGCCGCTCATCCAGCACCTGACGCTCGACGAGACGGAGTATTTTGACAAGGACTGGGATCACGCCGCCCGCCGCGTCATGTCACCGCCCTTCCGCAACAAGCAGCATCAGGATAGCCTCTGGGCTGGCCTCGCCTCCGGCTCGCTACAGGTCGTCGCGACCGACCATTGCGCTTTCACGACCGACCAGAAGCGTTTCGGCGTCGGCGATTTCACCAAGATCCCGAACGGCACCGGCGGCCTTGAAGACCGCATGCCGATGCTCTGGACCTATGGCATCAATACCGGCCGGCTGACGATGAACGAATTCGTCGCCGTGACCTCGACGAACATCGCGAAGATCCTCAACATCTATCCGAAGAAGGGCGCGATCCTCGTTGGTGCCGACGCGGATCTCGTCGTCTGGGACCCGAAGCGCGCAAAGACCATCACCTCGAAAAACCAGCAGTCGGCCATCGACTACAACGTCTTCGAAGGCAAGCAGGTCACCGGCCTGCCGCGCTACACGCTGACGCGCGGCGTCGTCGCCATTGAAGAGGACACGATCAAGACCCGCGAGGGCCATGGCGAATTCGTCAAGCGCGAACCGGTCACCGCCGTCAGCAAGGCGCTGTCGACCTGGAAGGAAGTCACCGCGCCGCGCAAGGTCGAGCGCACCGGCATTCCGGCAAGCGGCGTGTGATCGGAAGGGATGTCGAGCGTGCGGGATACTCCCTTCTGCCCCTTCGTGACATCTCCCCCACAAAAAGGGAGAGCGGGAACATGCGGCTACCGCATCACCGTAGTTGAACGGCACAATGCGCCCGGCGCTTTCATGGGGATCGACGAGCGTCCTCCATCCGATCTGCCCCCTTGTGGGGGAGATGCCCGGAAGGGCAGAGGGGGGTATTTTTCACCCCTCCACCAATCTATCCAGTTCCGGCAGCAGCACTACACTTTCCTGCTCGTTGGGATCTGTCCGCGCGATGATCGCGGTGCACGGCGTGCTGCTGAAGTTCGCCGGCAGGTGCGGGACGCCCGCCGGAATGTAAAACAGCTCGCCGGCATGGACGACGACATGATGCTCCAGCTCGTCGCCGTACCAGGTGTGCGCTTCGCCGGAGAGCATGTAAATCGCCGTTTCATGCGCCTCGTGCAGATGCGCCTTGGCGCGTACGCCCGGTGGGATCGTCAGAAGATGCATGCAGATGCCCTTCGCGCCGACCGTTTCCGCAGCGATGCCCTCGAAGTAGCTCAGCCCCTGCTTGCCGCTATAGGCGTGGCTGGGGCGAATGATGTGGCAGGTGGGCTTTGACTTCGCATCCATCGTCATTCTCCATGAATTTTGCCGCGGCAAAGAAAACCGGCGATCATCATAGCACGCAAACCGCGGCGACGCGGGGAAAACAGGACTGGTAAAGCATCGATGCAAGCATCCGTCGTATCCGCAAAGGATCTCTGTCTCACCTACCAGACGAATGACGGGCCGGTGCATGCGCTGAGCGATGTCAATCTCGATGTCCGCAAGGGCGATTTCGTTTCTTTCATCGGTCCATCCGGCTGTGGCAAGACGACGTTCCTGCGCGTCATCGCCGATCTGGAGAAGAAGACCTCAGGCGAGATCACCGTCAACGGCATGACGCCGGACGACGCCCGCAAGGCGCGCGCCTATGGCTACGTCTTCCAGGCGCCGGCGCTCTATCCGTGGCGGACGATCGAGAAGAACATCGCGCTCCCCCTGGAAATCATGAGTTATGCCGCCGCCGACCAGAAAAAGCGCATCGCCGAGGCACTGGATCTCGTCAACCTCTCCGGCTTCGAGAAGAAATTTCCCTGGCAGCTTTCCGGTGGCATGCAGCAGCGTGCCTCGATCGCCCGCGCACTGGCTTTCGACGCCGACCTGCTGTTGATGGATGAACCTTTCGGCGCACTCGACGAAATCGTCCGCGACCACCTGAACGAAGAGCTTCTGAAGCTTTGGGCGCGCACCAACAAGACGATCTGCTTCGTCACGCACTCGATCCCCGAAGCCGTCTACCTCTCCACGAAGATCGTCGTCATGTCCCCGCGCCCCGGTCGCGTCACCGACGTCATTGACTCCACGCTCCCGGCGCAGCGCCCCCTCGGCATCCGCGAAACCCCGGAATTCCTGGAAATCGCCCACCGCGTGCGTGAGGGGCTAAGGGCGGGGCATAGCTATGAGGAGTAGGAGGGCAGGCCTATGAAACCCGATACCCTCAAGGACAAATTTATCCCCGTCCTGACGATCCTGCTGGCGCTCATCGTCGTCTGGTACGTCGCGGCGGTCTTCATGAACGCGCCCTTCCAGCGGGACATGGATCAGCGCCGCAACGTCACCTCTACCGCGATGGAATTCGTCGAAAAGACGCTCTCGCAGCCGAAGCCGATCCTGCCGGCGCCGCATCAGGTGGCAAGCAATGTCTTCGAGAACACCTTCCTCAGAAAACTCTCCAGCAATCGCAGCCTCGTCTACCACGCCGGCGTGACACTGTCCTCGACGGTTCTCGGCTTTGCGCTCGGAACCCTGCTCGGCATCGCGATCGCCGTCGGCATCGTGCATATCAAGACGCTCGACCGTAGCCTGATGCCGTGGATCATCGCATCGCAGACGGTGCCGATCCTGGCGATCGCGCCGATGGTCATCGTGGTGCTCGGCGCCATCAACATCACCGGCCTGATCCCGAAGGCGCTGATCTCGACCTATCTCTCCTTCTTTCCTGTCGCGGTCGGAATGGTGAAGGGTCTGCGCTCGCCGGAGATCATGCATCTCGACCTGATGCGCACCTATAATGCGACCGCTTTGCAAACCTTCTGGAAGCTGCGCGTCCCGGCCTCGATCCCTTTCCTCTTCACGTCGATGAAGGTGGCGATTGCCGCGAGCCTCGTCGGCGCAATCGTCGGCGAACTCCCGACAGGCGCGGTCGCCGGCATCGGTTCGAAGCTGCTGGCGGGCTCCTATTATAGCCAGACGATCGATATCTGGGCGGCACTCGTGGCAGGCTCCGTGCTGGCGGCCATGCTCGTTGCGATCGTCGGCCTCGTGTCGAAGTTCGTCGATCGCGCCATGGGAGGCAGGCCGGCATGAAGAAGCTGAATATCTCCTGGCAGGCCGTGGTCGCTCTTTTTCTCTGCGGCGCGGCGCTGCTCTCGCTGCCGCTTCTCAGCGAAGCCGCCCCCCGCCCCTTCAGCGATGAAACGGTGACACTTGTCGTCGTCATCGTCGCGGCATCCGCCCTCATTTCGGTAGCGCCTCTGCCGCGGCTCTATTCCGCGACCGTTTTGCTGATCGGCACTCATGAAGCCGCCTGGATGCTGCTTTCCGGCCTTGCCGGCAACGAAGGCATGGCGGCGAAATCCTTTTTCTTCCTGATCGCCGCCTGCTGGCTGCTTGCCTGGCGCTGCGTCACCGTGCTTTGCGAGATCAAGCCTGCCTCGAATTTCGAAAGCTCGTTCCTGCGCCTGCTGATCCCCGCGATCTTCGGCGCCTGGATCCTGATCCTTTGGGAAACGGCGACCCGCGGGGCGGGCATTCCCTTCGTGCTCCTACCGCCGCCAAGCGCTATTGGCGCACGTATCGCCGGGTCGCTGCAGATCCTCGGCGAAGACGTTAGGCAGACGATCTTCAAGGCCGTGTTGATCGGCTACGCCGTTGGCTGTGCCAGTGGCTTTATCGTCGCGATCCTGGCCGATCGCGTGGCGTTCCTGCGCCGCGGCCTGCTGCCGATCGGCAATATGGTCTCGGCGCTGCCGATCATCGGCGTGGCGCCGATCATGGTCATGTGGTTCGGCTTCGACTGGCCGTCGAAGGCCGCCGTCGTCATCATCATGACCTTCTTCCCGATGCTGGTGAACACCGTCGCGGGCCTGGCCGCGTCCGGCAGCATGGAGCGCGACCTGATGCGCACCTATGCCTCGAACTACTGGCAAACGCTGCTGAAGCTCCGGCTTCCGGCAGCCATGCCCTTCATTTTCAATGCGCTGAAGATCAACTCGACGCTGGCGCTGATTGGTGCCATCGTTGCGGAATTCTTCGGAACGCCGATCGTCGGAATGGGCTTCCGCATCTCCACCGAGATCGGGCGCATGAATGTAGACATGGTCTGGGCCGAAATCGCCGTTGCGGCGCTGGCAGGCTCGATCTTCTATGGAGCCGTCGCCCTCGCCGAAAGGGCGGTGACTTTCTGGCATCCGTCTATCCGTGGTGGCTAGACGTCGCTTTATTCTCGCAAATGGGATTGGGCATAACTTCAGAGGGAAAAGAAAATGAAAAAACTGATGGTTGCAATGATGGCAAGCGCAATGTCGCTCGCGGCTGCCCATGCAATGGCCGCCGACAAGGTGACGCTGCAGCTGAAATGGGTCACGCAGAGCCAGTTCGCCGGCTATTACGTCGCCAAAGAAAAAGGCTATTACGAGGAAGAGGGCCTCGACGTCGACATCAAGCCGGGCGGTCCGGACATCGCACCCGAACAGGTCATTGCCGGCGGCGGCGCCGACGTGATCGTCGACTGGATGGGTGGCGCGCTGGTTGCCCGCGAAAAGGGCGTGCCGCTCGTCAACATCGCCCAGCCCTTCCAGAAGTCGGGTATGGAGATGATCTGCCGCAAGGACGGCCCGATCAAGTCCGAAGCCGATTTCAAGGGCCGCACCCTTGGCGTCTGGTTCTTCGGCAACGAATATCCGTTCTTCGCCTGGATGAACAAGCTCGGCCTCAAGACCGACGGCGGCGCGGATGGCGTGACCGTTTTGAAGCAGAGCTTCGACGTGCAGCCGCTCCTGCAGAAGCAGGCAGATTGCATCTCGGTCATGACCTACAATGAATACTGGCAGGCGATCGATGCGGGCTTCAAGCCGGAAGAGCTGATCGTCTTCAACTATACGGAAATGGGCAACGACCTTCTCGAAGACGGTCTCTACGCAATGGAAGACAAGCTCAAGGACCCGGCCTTCAAGGAAAAGATGGTCAAGTTCGTCAAGGCTTCGATGAAGGGCTGGAAATACTCGACCGAAAACCCGGATGAAGCAGCCGAGATCGTCGTCGATGCCGGCGGCCAGGACGAGAACCACCAGAAGCGCATGATGGGCGAAATCGCCAAGCTGATCGGCGACGGCACCGGCAAGCTCGACCCAGCGCTCTACGATCGCACGGCCAAGGCTCTTCTCGACCAGAAGATCATCACCAAGGAGCCGGCCGGCGCCTGGACGCACGAGATCACGGACGCGGCTGCGAAGTAATTCCAGCCAATGCAAAAATGGAAACGCGCGGCGACACCCGCGCGTTTTCGGTTTTTTAACGTCGCTTCAAAAATTTCGGGGACGATGTCGCATCGGCAGGCTTTCGCACGTCATTAGGAATATACGGCTGCGATCAATCATCGGAATGAACACATAACCATGCGGTGATTGATCTGGACGTAAACGGCAATTAGTATGTTCGGATAGGGGAATTATTTTCTGCCGGTCTTGCGCGTCGAGCAAATCGATACCAAGTACAAGCCGGATTTGCCGGAGGAGTGACTTCTCTGTAATAGAGACGGCAAATAATGCGGGAATGCCTCTGAGAACACAGAGACGAAATGGCCTGTTCGCGAGCTGAGGGACAACGCGCGATTTTGGCTGACTATGTCATATAATTTGGATCACGACGCATGGCACGCACGCTGACTATACTACGCGCCTCCACCCTTTTGATCGCCGCGCTCGCGCTAACTCCCGCTTTCGCGCAGGAAACCGCAACCACGAAACCGCAGCAGAACCTGCCGGCGATCGTCGTGACCACCGCCAAAATTCGCACGCTCGTCGACCGTGTCGTTGCGACCGGCACCGTGAAGCCGGTCGAGGAAGTCTATATCCAGCCGCAGGTCGAGGGCCTTTCAATCCGCGCGTTGAATGCCGATGTCGGCGACAAGGTTGCAGCAGACAGCACGCTTGCGACGCTGAACGACGACGCGCTGCTCTTGCAAAAGAGCCAGATGGTGGCAACCAAGGCGAAGGGCGAAGCAACGCTCGCGCAGTTGCGGGCACAACTGGTCGAAGCAGAGGCGAATGCCGAGCAGGCCCGCCAGCAGCAGGCCCGCGCGCAGGAAATGGGCAAGAAGGGCACGGTATCCACTGCGACGGTGGAACAGGCAGATGCCGCTGCCGCTTCTGCCAACGCCCGTGTGAACTCCGCCGAGCAGGCGATCGAAGTTGCCCAGGCGGACCTTAAGGTCGTCGACAGCCAGATCGCCGACACGGATTTGAGGCTTGCCCGCACCGATGTGAGGACGCCAGTCGCAGGCACGGTTTCGGCAAAGAACGCCAAGGTCGGCGCGATCGCCCTGGGTTCGGGCGAACCACTCTTCACCGTCATCCGCGACGACGATATCGAACTGGTCGCCGAAGTCGGCGAGAGCGATATCATCAAGATCGAGCCGGGCCAGAAGGCGACGATCTCGCTTGCCGGCAGCCGCGACAAGCTAACGGGTTCGGTGCGCCTCGTTTCGCCGACGGTCGATCCGACGACGCGCCTCGGCTTCGTCCATATCCTGATCGATGATGACAGCAAGGCGCGTTCGGGCATGTACGGCAGCGCCGAAATCATCATGAAGACGGCCGAGAACGTGGCTTTGCCGCTTTCGGCTGTCCTGACAAGCAGTGAAGGCTCGTCCGCCCGCAAGGTCGAAGACGGAGTTGTGAAATTCGCCGAAGTGGAAACCGGTATCCAGGACGGCGCCTATATTGAGATTGTGAAGGGCCTGAAGGACGGCGAGGAAGTCGTTGCCAAGGCCGGTGCTTATGTCCGCGACGGCGACCGCATTACGCCTGTTCGCGAACAGCCCGCTGCTTCCAACTGAGAGACGGCCCGATGAACTTTTCAGCCTGGTCCATCCGAAATCCCGTAGCGCCGCTGCTGCTTTTCGCGCTGCTGCTTTTTGTCGGCATTCAGTCCTTCAACAAGCTGCCGATCACGCGCTTCCCGAACATCGACGTGCCGCTCGTCTCGATCACCGTGACGCAGAGCGGCGCTTCGCCTGCCGAACTCGAAATGCAGGTGACCAAGGAGATCGAAGACGCCGTCGCCTCGATCAACGGCATCGACGAAATCCAGTCCACGGTCACCGACGGTCAGTCGCAAACCAACGTGATGTTCCGCATGGAAGTGCCGACGGAGCAGGCGGTCCAGGACACCAAAGACGCGATCGACCGCATCCGCAGCGATCTTCCGGCCAATGTCGAGGAACCGATCGTCGCCAAGGTCGATGTCGAAGGCCAGGCGATCCAGACCTTTGCCGTGTCCTCGCCGGACATGACGCTCGAGGAACTCTCCTGGTTCGTCGACGATACGATCAAGCGCGCCCTCCAAGGTCAGGCCGGCATCGGCCGCGTGGACCGCTATGGCGGTGCCGAACGTGAAGTACGCATCGAGCTCAACCCCGACAAGCTGAACGCCTATGGCATCACTGCCGCCAGCGTGAACAAGCAACTGCACGGAACCAACGTCGACCTCGGCTCCGGACGCGGCCAGGTCGCGGGCAGCGAGCAGGCGATCCGCGTTCTCGGCGACGCCCGCAACGTGGCGGAACTCGCCAATACGACGATCGCCCTGCCGAACGGCCGTTTCGTCAAGCTCGCCGAACTCGGCGCCATCAAAGACACCTATCAGGAACCGAAATCCTTCTCGCGTTTCGACGATACGCCCGTCGTTACCTTCGGCGTCTTCCGCTCCAAGGGCGCCAGCGAAGTCAGCGTCGCCGAAACGGTGGCGCAAAGCCTCGACAAGGTGCGTGCGGAAAATCCAAATGTCGGCATCGAGCTGATCAACGACTCCGTCTACTTCACCTACGGCAACTATGAAGCTGCCCTCCACACCTTGATGGAGGGCTCGCTGCTGGCGGTCGTCGTCGTGTTCCTGTTCCTGCGGAACTGGCGCGCAACGCTGATTTCGGCGATCGCCCTCCCCCTGTCCGCGATCCCGACCTTCTGGATCATGGACCTGATGGGCTTCTCGCTGAACCTCGTCAGCTTCCTCGCGCTCACGCTCGCGACAGGTATCCTCGTCGACGATGCGATCGTGGAAATCGAAAACATCGCCCGGCACATCAAGATGGGCAAAACCCCCTATCGTGCGGCGATCGAAGCGGCGGACGAAATCGGTCTCGCCGTCATCGCCACGACGTTCACGATCATTGCCGTCTTCGTACCGGTCTCGTTCATGCCGGGCATTCCCGGCCAGTACTTCATCCAGTTCGGCCTGACGGTCGCCTTTTCGGTGTTCTTCTCGCTCGTCGTGGCACGTCTCATCACTCCGATGATGGCCGCCTACCTGATGCGCCCGCAAGATGGCCAGGACGACCATCATGACAATGACGGCCTCTTCTTCCGCGGCTATACGCGTCTCGTGCGCGCCACGACCGCCCGCTGGTGGACGCGCTATGCGACGCTCTTTGCGGCGATCGCCTTCCTGATCGGTTCGGTAGCACTGCTTGCCCAGGTTCCCGGCAGCTTCCTACCGCCGGAGGATGCGTCCCGCATCGTGCTTTCCGTCGAGCTGCCGCCGAACGCGACGCTCGAAGACACCGAACAGACGTCCAACGCGATCTACAACAAGGTCAAGGACATCAACGGCGTCGAAAGCGTCTTTGTTCTCGGCGGCGCATCCCCAAAGGGCGACCTTGAACTGCGCCGTGCAACGATCACGCTTTCGCTCTTCAAGCTGGACCACTCGCTGGTGAAGAGGGTTATCAACGATGTCTTTGGCTCCATCCCGGTCATCGGCCCGCATCTGCCCAAGGTCGAGGTTCATGGCCGCGACCGTCCGCAATGGGATATCGAAAAGGAAGTCTTCGCCAGGGTGAAGGATATTCCCGACGTTCGAATCTTGAAGCTCAACGACCGCGGCGAGCGTGACCTGTCGTTCAACTTCCTCTCCAAGAACGAGAAGGATCTGAACGAGGCTGTCGGCCTTCTGGAATCGAAGCTGCGTGCAGAACCGCTGCTGGCAAACGTCAGTGCCGAAGGCGCCCTGCCGCGTCCGGAACTGCAGGTTCGTCCCCGCAAGGACCAGGCCGCCCGCCTCGGCATCACGCCGGAGCAGATCTCCGATACGATCCGTGTCGCCACGATCGGCGACGTCGATGCGGCGCTTGCCAAGATCAACCTCGACGACCGCCAGATCCCGATCCGCGTTCAGACCGCAATCGATATGCGACGCGATCTTGCGGCCATCCGTGCGCTGAAGATCCAGACGGCGAGCGGCGCGATCGTGCCGCTCTCGACCGTGGCTGACATCGACTATGCGGAAGGCGCGAGCTCGATCAAACGCAACAACCGAAATCGCGTCGTCGCGATCGGCTCCGACCTACCGCAGGGCGTGGCTCTCGATACGGCATCGGCTCGCTTCCTGCAGATCGTCAAGGACACCCATATCCCATCGACCGTGCAGCTTGTCGAAAGCGGCGATACAAAGGTCCAGAAGGAAATGCAGCAGAGCTTCGTCAACGCGATGCTGATGGGCCTGATGCTGGTTCTGGCCGTCCTGATCCTGCTGTTCAAGGATGTAATCCAGCCGTTTACCATCCTGTTCTCGCTGCCGCTGGCAATCGGCGGTGTGGCGGTTGCTCTGATCATCACCAACAACCCGCTCTCGATGCCGGTTCTGATCGGCAACCTCATGCTGATGGGCATCGTGACGAAGAACGCCATCCTGCTCGTCGACTTCGCAATCGAAATGCGCCGTCACGGCATGACACGCGTCGAAGCTATGGTTGAGGCCGGCCGCAAACGCGCCCAGCCGATCATCATGACCTCGATCGCCATGTCCGCCGGCATGCTGCCCTCGGCACTCGGCGTCGGCGAAGGCGGTTCGTTCCGTGCGCCGATGGCGATCGCCGTGATCGGCGGCATCATCGTCTCGACGGTGCTTTCACTCGTCGTCGTGCCGTCCTTCTTCCTGATCATGGACGACCTCTCGCTCCTGCTCGGCTGGCTCTTCGGCCGCCTCGTCGGCAAGAAGGATCAGGAGGAACTGGCGATGTCCCGAGAGGAACTGACGGAAGCTGTCGGCGCTCTCAGCGAACGGGTGGAGGCGATAGAGCACCCGGAAGGCAAGCGCAAGAGCGCCAATGCCAACGACAAGAACGTGCTCCGCCTGCCGCCTTTCGCAGCGGAGTAAGCTTGCACATTTATGTGGAATTGGAATCGCGAAAGCTGCTTGCAGCCGCCGTTGTGAGCGGGTTTCCTGTCAAATCTACGAAACAAAGGTAAGCAGCGAAAGAAAGGCGGCTTGAACCAGCCGCCTTGGATGCGATTATGGACGGAAGCTCGATGCTCCCTGTGCCTCGGCCAGTTCGTCACCGGGATCAGGATCGACATCAGGCGCGCGATCAAGGATGGCAAGCGCGGCATCGACATTTCCGCGTGCCGCCCGCTTTTTCAGGCTCATGATGGCACGTCGATGACCAATGCCGTCAGCGATAAACGCCGAAAGCAACTGGTTCAGTGATACGTTGTCTTCCACTGCCATTGGTACAATACAAATACAAATGCGAGGCCGCGCCGGCTATCGAGGCGATCGTCGCATTCGAGTTTTCAGTTGGCGAAGAAATTCCGGAAAGCGAGTGGGAAACGCATTTCCTGCCCTTGGACGACGAGGCTAACGCTGTCGCCATGTGGAGATACAGGAACCAGGGACGCGTCCGTTCTTAGAGCCCGCCCTGCTCTTTCAGGAAGCTGACGATCGGGCCGATGCCCTCGCCACGCTTCATGTCAGAGAAGACGAAAGGACGCGTCTCGCGCATGCGCGCCGCATCGCGGTCCATGACGTCGAGATCGGCGCCGACATAGGGTGCGAGGTCCTTCTTGTTGATCACCAAAAGGTCCGACCTGGTGATGCCAGGCCCGCCCTTGCGGGGGATCTCCTCGCCCTGGCAGACGGAGATGACATAGATGGTGATATCGGCCAGATCGGGCGAAAATGTCGCTGCCAGATTGTCGCCGCCGGACTCGATGAAGACGACATCGAGGTCCGGAATACGCTCATTCAAGCCAGCGATCGCCTGGAGATTGATCGTCGCATCTTCGCGGATTGCCGTATGCGGGCAGCCGCCGGTTTCCACGCCGACGATGCGGTCAGACGGCAGCGCCTGCATGCGCATCAGCGCTTCGGCATCCTCGGTCGTGTAGATGTCATTGGTGACGACGGCGATAGAATAGTCGTCACGCATCGCCTTGCAGAGCTTCTCCGTCAACGCCGTCTTTCCAGAGCCGACAGGCCCGCCGATGCCCACACGAAGAGGTCCGTTTCTTGATTTCATATGTCACACTCCAATTCGGCCGATGATAGCGTCCGGATAACGGCGCTGCCACCGGCAAATAGCGCAGAGCTCCGATCAGGAGCGGAAGAGCCTCGTTGTCTGCGTCTCGTGCCGCAGCGAGGCGATATCCGCCTGAACCGCCGCCGAACCTAGATCGTCGAGCGTCGAGCCTGACGCACGGTGAGCGGTCGCGGCAATCGCCTCTTCCAACCGCGCAAGGATAGCCACGCCGTCCTTCTGCCCGGCAACGCCGAGCCGGATGCCCGCCGAGACCGATTGCGAGACATAGGCATGCAGGAAGGCTGCGAGCGCATTTTGCAGTTCGATGCCATGCGCTCCGGCGACCGCGCCGACGGCAACGGGATAGGCAACGGCCTGCGGCAGGCGATCAACGACGGTATCGGGCCAGGCGCGCGCCGCCGCCAGAAAGGCATCGCCGAGCAGCGTGGTTTCCTGATGGCGCTCCCGCGAGCCGGCAAGGGCCTCTGCCAGCGCGGCAAGCTCCGCAAGCACTCCTGCATCCGATTGCCCCCGCCAGCTCGCTGCAAAGAGCACGGCATCGTTCCAGATGCTCCCATGCGAAAGTAGCGTTTCGATCCATCCGTCCAGCGAGGTTGCATCCGTAACAAGCCTGTCATGGACGGCGCGCTCGAGTCCTCCGGAATAGGCAAACGAGCCGACCGGAAAGGCCGGCGAGAGCCATGCCATGAGACGCAGCAAGGCCTGCAGGTCGCCGCTCTCGCTCATTGCAGTTCAATCATGCGCGTGGTGGCCGTGGTCGTGCCCATGTGAGTGGCCGCCGTGTGAATGGTAGGCGCCGCGGGCGGGCTGGAAAGGCTCGGCGACCTCGCTGACCGTCGCTCCGAGCCCTTCGAGCATCGACCGGATCACGTGGTCGCGCAGGATCAGGATGCGCTCCTCTTCGATCTGCGCGCCGAGGTGGCGGTTGCCGAGGTGCCAGGCAAGCTCGATGAGATGCAGCCGGTCCCGGCCCCTGATCTCGAAAAGCTTCTCGTCCGCAGCCTGGATTTCGATGAGTTCGCCGTCCTCGAGCACCAGCATGTCGCCGCTTGCAAACAGCACCGGCTCCTTCAGGTCGAGCATGACCATGTCGCCGTTATCGAGATGCAGGAGCTTACGGCGCAGATGCCTCAGATCATGCGGCAGGACGACTTTGCCGATAGGATTGGAAGACGGGGTTCCGGCCGGAAGATAGGAGGTGACGCGCTGCATGACATGTCCGTTTCTGTGAGATCACGACCATGCAAAATAGCGCCTGGCAGCGCAAGCGCCAATGCTTTCGCGCGGCCGTTATATGCCATAGGCGCGTTGCGTATCTTCGAAATCTGGCACTGCACCCTGGACGCCAAGGCCGCCCTCGACCAGATGGTGATGCCATGTGTGGTCCAGCGCGTTCCTTTCATGAACGACGCGGTTGCGGCCGAGCGCTTTTGCCAGATAAAGCGCCTTGTCGGCGGACGCATAAACGGCCTCCTTGCTGCGCCCGGGCAGAAGATCGGCAATACCGGCCGAAATAGTGATCGATATGTCGCAGCCGTCGGCAGCGATCGACCGTCGGGCAATCTGCGTCTTCACCGCTTCGATCTTCTGCAGCCGTTCTTCGACGTCACCGCCTGAAACGATGACGCCGAACTCTTCGCCTCCGAGACGCGCAACAACCGAAGAACCGTCGAATGCCGAAGCGAGAATTGCGGAAACGGCTATGATGACGGCGTCGCCGCAGGCATGGCCGAAACGGTCGTTGATCGCCTTGAAACGGTCGACATCGAAAATCACAAGCGAGGCGCCGTCATCGATGCTGTCGAGCGCTTCCGCAAACGCACGGCGGTTCAACAGGCCGGATAGCATATCGATCCGGCTGAGCTTTTCGAACTCCGCGCGCGATACCGTCAGCTGATGCATTGCATGGCCGACGATCAGCGAAAGAATTCCGCAGACAATGCCACTGAGAAGCCAGGACAGCGCGATGCTGTAGCTGATGGTAAGAGCGAGCGTGAACGGCAGCACGCCGAGGAAGGCAAGCAGCGGCATCACTGCGAGGATCAACAGGATCGACAGGATAACAGCGGCAAAACTCATCTTCAGCGCAAAGCTGAAAATCGTGCCGCGATGGTGAAAATTGCCAAGTTCAGCCTGGAGAAAAATCCAGCTCCTCATGAGAATCGACCTCCAGCTCGGCGTCCCCGGAGATATCTGATTAGAGCTCAACTCCTGCCGGCTTCTTAAGCAGTTCGTTAAAATTGGAACGAGTTTATACGATTTAATGTTGTATTGATTTGGCGCGCCGAGTGGACGCCGCAGCAAGCAAAATCGATAGCCTCCAATATAAATCCAAGCAATTGAAAATAAAAGGTTATTATAAATCGAAAGGATTCCGGCATCTCAAACGGAAGCGACCGTTGCTCGCGACAAGTTTTCATCGCATTATACAACCCTATGATGAGCAATTTTGATATGGCGCTTTAAGAGCGCCGGCGGCCGAAGCCGGCGCTCCTGGTGCCCTAAAAGAGGAAGTAGCGCTGCGCCATCGGCAGCACGGTTGCCGGTTCGCAGGTGAGCAGTTCGCCGTCGGCGCGCACCTCGTAGGTTTCCGGATCCACCTCGATATGCGGCGTCAGGCTGTTGTGGATCATCGATGCCTTGGAGATGCCGCCGCGGGTGTTCTTGACCGCAACGAGGTCCTTGGCGACACCCAGCCTTCCCTTCAGCCCGGCATCGAGCGACGCCTGGGAAACGAAGGTGACGGAGGAATTGGTGAGGCTCTTGCCGTAGGAGGCAAACATCGGCCGATAATGCACCGGCTGCGGCGTCGGGATGGAGGCGTTCGGATCGCCCATAGGTGCAGCGGCAATCGAGCCGCCGAGCAGCACCATGTCCGGCTTCACGCCGAAGAAGGCGGGATTCCAGATGACGAGGTCGGCGCGCTTGCCGACTTCAATCGAGCCGATCTCATGGGAAAGGCCATGCGCAATCGCCGGATTGATCGTGTATTTGGCGATGTAACGCCGGACACGGAAATTGTCATTGTCGCCCTTTTCTTCCTTCAAACGGCCTCGCTGGCGCTTCATCTTGTCGGCCGTCTGCCACGTGCGGATTGCCACCTCGCCAACACGGCCCATGGCCTGGCTGTCCGACGAGATGATCGAGAAGGCGCCGATATCGTGCAGGATGTCTTCTGCTGCGATCGTTTCCTTGCGGATGCGGCTTTCGGCAAAGGCGATGTCTTCCGGGATCGACGGCGAGAGGTGATGGCAGACCATCAGCATGTCGAGATGTTCGGCGATCGTATTGACCGTGTAGGGCCGCGTGGGATTGGTGGAAGACGGGATGACGTTCGATTGGCCGCAGATCTTGATGATGTCCGGCGCGTGGCCGCCGCCTGCCCCTTCCGTGTGAAAGGCATGGATCGTGCGGCCCTTGATGGCGCCGATCGTGTCTTCGACAAAGCCGCTTTCGTTTAGCGTGTCGGTATGGATCATCACCTGCACGTCGTATTGGTCGGCAACCGTCAGGCAGCAGTCGATCGCGCCGGGCGTCGTGCCCCAGTCTTCGTGCAGCTTCAGCGAGGTGGCGCCCGCAAGCACCATTTCCTCGAGCGCGCCGGGCAGCGATGCATTGCCCTTGCCGGCGAAGGCAAGGTTCATCGGGAAGGCGTCGGCCGCCTCGATCATCCGGGCGAGGTGCCACGGGCCGGGCGTGCAGGTCGTCGCCAATGTGCCATGCGCTGGGCCGGTGCCGCCGCCGAGCATGCAGGTGAGACCGCTCATCAGCGCTTCTTCGATCTGCTGCGGGCAGATGAAGTGGATGTGGCTGTCCATCCCGCCGGCCGTCACGATCTTGCCTTCGCCCGCGATCGCCTCGGTGCCTGGTCCGACGATGATATTGACGCCCGGCTGCGTGTCCGGGTTGCCGGCCTTGCCGATCGCGACGATCCGTCCGTCCTTGAGGCCGATATCGGCCTTCACGATGCCGGTATGATCGACGATCACCGCATTGGTGATGACGGTATCGACCGCACCGTTGGCGCGCGTCACCTGGCTCTGCCCCATGCCGTCGCGGATCACCTTGCCGCCGCCGAACTTCACCTCTTCGCCATAGGTCGTGAAATCTTTTTCGACCTCGATGAAGAGCTCGGTATCGGCGAGGCGTACCTTGTCGCCAACGGTCGGGCCGAACATGCTGGCATAGGCGGCGCGGGAAATCTTGTGGGGCATATGTCAGGCTCCTTGGGAGGAAGAAAGAGACGTATCGGCAGGATGGCGCGTCAGCCGGCCATTGGCGATGTAGCTGTCGACAAGCTGCCTTTCGGCGGCGAAAGGATGCCACTGCCAGCCGGAATGACTGAAGCCGGCAAGGCCGATCTCGACCTCCGGAAACCTGCGCAAGGTCGCGGCGATCGCAATCATGCCGCTGCTCGGAACGACATAAGGCGCGGGATCAAAGGTAGCCAGGGCGTCATCGACTGCTTCATGAATCACTTTCTCAACGACTATATGTTCCTTGCCAGCGTCCTTACAGAAGACGTTGAAGTGACTCGTATAATCGTCACAGAAGTCGTCGAGCTCCGGATGCGAAACGGCGAGCGGCGCACGCAAGACGGTGAATTTTTCGGGATCGCGGACGCTCCAGATTTCCGAGGCATCCATGACGGCCGGGTGCGTCCGCCACGTATCCGAACCCAACATCGCCTTGGCCGGGCGCCCGGTGTTGCAGACGGCTACGACGTCGGTGCGGCCGGGGCTTGCGGCATAGGAGCGGCATTCGTTGAAACGGATGACGAAGTCCGCCGCCGCGATTGCCGCTGCTCCCTCCTTGCTGATTTCCCCATTGCCGACGATCATGATCTTGCCGCTCACCTCAGTCCCACCGCGTCGGAAAGCTCTTTGAGCTGCTTGGTGCGTTCATCGCTCAGGTTGGCAAGGCAACCTGCGACCAGCATAGGCTCCATCGTGCCGCCACGCGCCTGGAAGCCGTAAGCCTCGCACTGGGCGTCCCGATAGGAAATCCAGGCGCGCTGCGCGGTTAGCAGCGCTTTTTCGGCTCCGCGATCCTTCTCGTCCAGATCCTTGTCGGTCGCCGCGAGCGCTGCGCGCGTCTTCTTCCACTGCTCGTTGAGCGCCGTGTCGGCCGCCTCGTATCGGGACTGCTCACAGAAAGTCATGTCGGCCTGCGTCTTCGGGTTCTTGCAATCCGGCTCCTGGGCCTGCGCGGCACCAGCCACGATCATTCCCGCCGCAGCACCGGTCAGGTACAAATTCAACCGCATCGATTTCCTCCCGGTTTTTCTTCTCAGAGCTTGCCCATCACGAGCTGGCGGAAGCCATAGACCTCACGCTTGCCGGAGAGCGGGATCAGCGTCACGGAACGCGTCTGACCCGGCTCGAAACGCACGGCCGTGCCCGCCGGGATGTCGAGGCGCATGCCCTGCACCTTGTCGCGATCGAAGGAGAG
Source organism: Rhizobium sp. USDA 4016 (assembly GCF_056279705.1). Taxonomy (NCBI): domain Bacteria; kingdom Pseudomonadati; phylum Pseudomonadota; class Alphaproteobacteria; order Hyphomicrobiales; family Rhizobiaceae; genus Rhizobium; species Rhizobium sp. USDA 4016. Next base: position 902,089 of record NZ_JBWCCY010000004.1, on the reverse strand, counting down.
GCCGGCATTTGTTTCGGCAAAATGGTAGTGGCTGCCGACCTGCACCGGGCGGTCGCCGGTGTTCGACACTTCAATGGTGACGGTCGGTGCACCGGCGTTTAATTCGATGTCGCCGCTTGCGGCAATGATTTCGCCTGGGATCATCTTAATTTTCCTCACGCCGCCTTCACGGGCACGCAGCCCTCGGCCTTCAAGATACGTTTCGTCGATGCCGGATATTTGGCGAGCATGGCGGCCGGACGCACCGGGCGGCAAGTGAACTCACCGCCGCAATTGGGGCATTGGCCCCGGAGCACATCGCTTGCACAATCGGCGCAGAAAGTGCACTCGAAGGTGCAGATCATCGCCTCGCGGCTTTCCGGCGGCAGATCTTTGTCGCAGCATTCGCAGTTCGGACGAAGTTCGAGCATTGCGACCTCCTCAGCGGATCGGTTCGTGGACGGTGACGAGCTTGGTGCCGTCCGGGAAGGTCGCTTCCACCTGCACATCATGGATCATCTCGGCGACGCCCTCCATCACCTGATGCCGGCCGATGACATGAGCGCCCGCTTCCATCAGTTCGGCGACCGGGCGGCCGTCACGCGCGCCTTCCACGACAAAGTCGGTGATCAGCGCGATCGCTTCGGGATGATTGAGCTTCACGCCGCGTTCCAGCCGGCGCCTCGCCACCATCGCCGCCATGGAGATCAGCAGCTTGTCTTTTTCTCTCGGAGTGAGGTTCATCGTCCATCCATCTGCTTTGAAACTAGAGATTCCAGACTTTCGGCACAGGCGCACCGTTGCGCAAGGCGGAAATAACCGGGATCAGGATTTTTCTGAGGGCAAAGCCGTCAGCGGCTGCAGCGCGCACGACGAGCTTGCCGTTCCAAGCGCTGGCGCCTGCCGCATGTCCGCCGAGCAGCGGGCGCACGCTCGCGAGATAGGCTTCCGCAAGCGGCCCGGCATAGAGCAACGTTGCAAAAGCCACCTGTCCGCTGAGGACGGGCTGGCGAGCAGTCAGCGCGCCGATGGCGCCATCAAGCCGCAACTCCTCGGCATGGATCAGCTTGCCAGCGCGGCGAATCCGCCAGCGATCACGGAAAAGGCCGGTCTCCATCTTCTCGCCCATCGCCTTGCGGCCGAGCAGGATCGCCTCGACGGCCAGGAACTCCGCCGTTTCGTCGAGATCGACGTCGAGGCGGCGGAATAGCGAGGCGCGATCGAACAGGATCGTCTCCTGCGGCAGCCAGTCGACCCGTGCATTCGCGCCGGCCTCGATCGTTGTCGTGACTTCGGCCGTTCCAGCGGATGCCTTGTAGATCTTCTCGCAGGCCTGTGTCGTCACATCGATACGCGTGGTTGGACCTGCAACGACGCTCCAGTTCATCTGGTCGCCACCGGTCAACCCGCCCGCCGTATTGATGATGACCGCCTCCATGGAAGCATCGAAAGTCTCCGGGAGGCGTATTTTGGCAGCACCTTCCTGATAGAGTTCGTGGATGCGCGCCCGCCCGTCCAGCAGCTTCGCGGCCAGGTGCCCGCGCCCCTGTGCCCTTTGTGGCCTGGTGATTGCCGCCGCGATCGTCATTCCATCCCCTGGTGCCTTTACCGTTTGCCCGGCCGTTCTCATTCAATGCCGCAAATTATTGAAAGCAAGCAATTTTTATGCCGCCTGCCGATCTTGAAGGAACGGCGGCAGACACGGTTGCCCAGAACATGGAAGCTGCCTTGGAAAGCGGCATATGCCGCTCAGACGGTCAGGTGGCGCCTGGCCTCGGGCGTATCGAGCGTTTCCGCCGAACCCTCGTGGACGATCTCGCCGCGGTCCATGATGTAGATATAGTCGGCAAGCTCGCGGCAGAAGTCGAGATACTGCTCCACGAGCAGGATCGCCATGCCGGTCGAGTCGCGCAGATAGCGGATTGCCCGGCCGATATCCTTGATGATCGACGGCTGGATGCCTTCCGTCGGCTCATCCAGCACAAGGATCTTCGGCCGCGTTACCATGGCCCGACCGATCGCCAGTTGCTGCTGCTGCCCGCCGGAAAGATCGCCGCCGCGACGGGACAACATCGACTTCAGCACCGGGAAGAGGCTGAAGATATCGTCGGGGATGTTGCGGTCGCGGCGGCCAAGCGGAGCAAAGCCGGTTTCGAGGTTTTCCTTGACGGTGAGCAGCGGGAAAATCTCGCGCCCTTGCGGCACATAGCCGATCCCCTGCTTGGCGCGCGCATAAGGCGGCAGGCCGTTCAACGCCACGTCATTGAAGCTCACGGTTCCGGCCGACAGCAGATGCTGGCCGGTGACGGCGCGGAGAAGAGAACTCTTCCCCACGCCGTTCCGCCCCAGCACGCAAGTGATCTTACCCATCTCCGCCTTGATCGAGATGCCGCGCAACGCTTGTGCGGCGCCATAGTGCAGGTTTGCGTTTTCGACTGTCAGCATGAGACCGCCTCCTGGCGCGTTGCGGGTTCAAAGGCCCCTCCCCAACCCCTTCCCACAAGGGGCAGTGGCTGACTGGGAGCGACCGTCTTGCTATCCATCAACCCATGCAAAAGCGGGTAATCATGGCAATGAGGGAACGACCCGGTTAGACCCCTCCCCCTTGTGGGAAGGGGTTGGGGAAGGGTCAGCGCTCTGCCAACGACAAACTGATCAATCATCCCTCACCGCCCCAAATAATTCTCGATCACCTTCGCATCGGAACTCACGAAATCGATCGACCCTTCGGCAAGCACGGAGCCTTCCGCCAGGCAAGTCACCTTGACGCCGAGGTCGCGGATGAAGCCCATGTCGTGCTCGACGACGACGACCGAGCGATTCTTGGCGATTTCCCGGAGCAGGATCGCCGTCTCCAAGGTTTCGGCATCGGTCATACCGGCAACCGGCTCGTCGACCAGCAACAGCTTCGGCTCCTGTGCGAGCAGCATGCCAATCTCCAGCCATTGCTTCTGCCCGTGAGACAGACTGGCTGCCAGCTCGTCGCTACGATGCGTCAGCCGCACGGTCCCGAGGATTTCCTCGATGCGCGCCTTGTCGTCGGACGAGAGGCGATAAAAGAGCGTCGGAAAAACGCCGCGCTTGCGATTCAGCGCGAGTTCCAGATTGTCCCAGACCGTATGGCTTTCGAAAACTGTCGGCTTCTGGAATTTGCGGCCTATGCCGAGCTGGGCGATATCGGCTTCATCTTTCTTGGTGAGGTCGATCTCGCCGTTGAAATAAACCTCGCCCTCATCCGGCCGCGTCTTGCCGGTGATGATGTCCATCATCGTCGTCTTGCCGGCGCCGTTGGGGCCGATGATGGCGCGAAGCTCGCCAGGCTCGATGACGATCGAAAGCGAGTTCAGCGCTTTGAAGCCGTCGAAGGAAACCGAGACGTTGTTGAGGTAGAGCACGCTGTTGGGTTTGATATCCGGGATCATAGCCGCTCACTCCGCTGCCTGGATTTTTGCATCGACGCCTTCTTCCTGAAAAGCAGGCGGCGCGGTTTCCGTCCTCGGCTTCTTCTTGCCGAGGTATGGGGCGATCGTGCCGACGATACCTTTCGGCAGGAACAGCGTGACGGCAACGAAGAGACCGCCGAGCGCAAAGAGCCAGAACTCAGGAAAAAGGCCGGTGAAGATGGTTTTGCCGCCATTGACCAAAATCGCCCCGATGATCGGACCAATCAGCGTCGAGCGGCCGCCGACGGCCGTCCAGATGACGACCTCGATGGAGTTTGCCGGTGCGAATTCTCCGGGATTGATAATGCCGACCTGCGGCACGTAGAGCGCACCCGCAATACCCGCCATCATCGCCGAGACGACAAAGGTGAAGAGCTTGAAGTGTTCGACGCGGTAGCCGAGGAAGCGCGTTCTGCTTTCCGCATCGCGCACACCGACCAGCACCTTGCCGAACTTCGAACGCACGATGGCCGAAGCAATCAGCAGCGACAGCGCCAGGAGGCTTGCGGTCGCGGCGAAGAGTGCTGCGCGCGTTGCGTCGGCCTGCACGTTGAAGCCGAGGATGTCCTTGAAGTCGGTCATGCCGTTATTGCCGCCGAAGCCCATGTCGTTGCGGAAGAAGGCAAGCAGCAGCGCATAGGTCATCGCCTGGGTGATGATCGAGAGATAGACGCCGTTGACCCTGCTCCGGAAGGCGAACCAGCCGAAGACGAAGGCGAGCAGCCCAGGCACCAGCAGCACCATCAGCGCTGCAAACCAGAACTGGTCGAAGCCGTACCAGAACCAAGGCAGTTCTTTCCAGTTCAGGAACACCATGAAGTCGGGCAGGATCGGGTCGCCATAGACGCCGCGCGACCCGATCTGGCGCATCAGATACATGCCCATCGCGTAACCGCCGAGCGCGAAGAAGGCGCCGTGACCGAGCGAAAGGATGCCGCAGAAGCCCCAGACGAGATCGAGGGCCAGGGCCAGCAGCGCATAGGTCAGGTATTTGCCGAACAGCGCCATGATGTAGGTCGGGATATGCAACGGGTTCGCCGGACCTGTCATGAGGTTCAGAACCGGCACCAGCACGGCGACCATGAGCAAAACGGCGATGGCAATGGAAATCTTGCGATCGAGAGACCGGAGAAGGAAGGCCGTAATCATGCTTCCACCGCCCTTCCTTTGAGTGCGAAGAGCCCCCGCGGACGCTTCTGTATGAAGAGGATGATGAGGACGAGCACGAGGATCTTGCCGAGCACTGCGCCGGCGAAGGGCTCCAGGAACTTGTTGACGACGCCGAGCGACAACGCACCCACCAGCGTGCCCCAAAGATTGCCGACGCCGCCGAAGACCACGACCATGAAGCTGTCGATGATGTAGCTCTGTCCAAGGTTCGGCGAGACGTTGTCGATCTGCGAAAGCGCCACACCCGCCATGCCGGCGATGCCGGAGCCGAGCGCGAAGGTGAAGGCATCGACCCAGCCGGTGCGGATGCCCATGGACGACGCCATTCGGCGGTTCTGCGTGACCGCGCGCATTTGCAGGCCGAAGGCAGAGCGCTTCAGGAGCAGCAGTAAAGTCACGAAGACGATCATTGAAAAGACGATGATCCACATGCGGTTCCAGGTGATCGACAGCCCGCCGAGTTCGAAGGCGCCGGACATCCAGCTTGGATTGCGCACTTCGCGATTGGTCGGGCCGAAGATCGTGCGAACCGCCTGCTGCAGGATGAGGGACACGCCCCATGTCGCCAGCAGCGTTTCGAGCGGGCGGCCGTAGAGATAGCGGATGACCATGCGCTCTATGACGAGGCCGACGAAGCCGGTGAATAGGAAGGCCGCCGGAATCGCAATCACCAGCGAATAGGTTGCGAGCTCGGGAAAGTTCGATGCGACATGTTCCTGCACGACGTAGGTAGTGTAAGCGCCGATCATCACCATTTCGCCATGCGCCATGTTGATGACGCCCATGACACCGAAGGTGATGGCAAGCCCGATTGCCGCGAGCAGCAGCACCGAGCCGAGCGACAGGCCGTACCAGACGTTCTGCACGATATCCCAGAGCGCCAGATTGCGCTTAATACCGGCGATATTGGCCTCGATGCCGGCCTTCAGGTCGTCGGGTGCAGTCTCCATCGCGGTGGTCAGGATGGTGAGCGCATTGCGGTCGCCGCGCGCCGCGATTGTATCGATCGCCGCCTTCTTGTCTTCGGCGCTGACATCGCTCTTGAGCATCATGACGGCGCGGGCCGCTTCCATCGTGTTCTTGATTTCGGCATCCTTTTCATCGGCGAGCGCCGAGTTCAGAAGCTCGAGATTGGAAGGGTCAGAATCCTTCAGCAGACCTTGAGCGGCGGAAAGCCGTGCGGAACGGTCCGGGCTCAGCAGCGTCAGCGTGCTCATGGCGCTGGCGATCACGCCGCGCAGGGAATTGTTGATCTTGACCTTGGACATGTAGTCCGGATCGATATCGGCGACAGCCTCGCCGGTGATCGGGTCGGAATAGGTCGGCTCGTCGTCGGAGCCACCCTGCAGGAGAACGGGGCCGCCCTCTTCGGAATTCACGTAAAGCTGGCCGTCACCCAGCTGCTGCAGGATCTGGCCGACATGCGGATCTCCTGAAGCCACAAGAGCCTTGATGGCAGCCTCGCGCTCCGGAAACCCGCCGGCGCCGAGTGCATCGACAAGGGCGTGGATATCGTCCTGCGCCTCGAGCGCCGTGGCGAACGCCGGCAGGGCAAGGCAGATCGTCAAAAGGAAAATCTTGATGGCGCGAAACATGGGGCTCTCTCGCCTGGCTTGTCGTTGGCCTTGTGGGCAGCAATCGCTCGGGACGGAGCTTCCGCCCGGACAAGGGATCCGGACGGAAGGCTTCAGGCAGTCAACGGATCGGGTTCGTACTCAGGAGCCCTTGCCGCCGCACTTGCCCGTTGCAACGTTGAAGTTGCCGCAGTTCATGGGCTTGCGCCAATCGGAGATCAGGTCCTTGGAGTCCGGCAGGAAGTCGGACCATTCGTCGCCGACGACGGCTGACGTTTCCTGGACGATTTCGAACTGGCCGTCAGCCTGGATTTCGCCGATCAGCACCGGCTTGGTGATGTGGTGGTTCGGCATGACGGTGGCATAGCCGCCGGAGAGGTTCGGAACGGTGGTGCCGATGATGCTGTCGAGAACCTTGTCGGTATCGGTCGTTCCGGCAGCCTGAACAGCCTTAACCCAGGCATTGAAGCCGATATAGGCGGCTTCCATCGGGTCGTTGGTCACGCGCTTGTCGTTCTTGGTGAAGGCGTGCCATTCCTTGATGAACTTCTTGTTGGCCGGGCTTTCGACCGACTCGAAGTAGTTCCAGGCTGCGAGGTGACCGACGAGCGGCTTGGTGTCGAGACCGGCAAGCTCTTCCTCGCCGACCGAGAAGGCGACAACCGGGATGTCGGTTGCCTTGATGCCCTGGTTGCCGAGTTCCTTGTAGAAGGGAACGTTGGCGTCGCCGTTGATGGTGGAGACGACGGCGGTCTTCTTGCCGGACGAGCCGAATTCCTTGATCTTGGAGACTTCCGTCTGCCAGTCGGAGAAGCCGAACGGCGTGTAGTTGACGATGATGTCTTCCTTCGGAATGCCCTTGGATACGAGGTAGGCTTCCAGGATCTTGTTGGTGGTGCGCGGATAGACGTAGTCAGTGCCTTCAAGCACGAAGCGCTTTACGCCTTCCTTTTCCATCAGGTAGTCGACGGCCGGGATCGCCTGCTGGTTCGGAGCAGCGCCCGTGTAGAAGATATTGCGCGAAGACTCTTCGCCTTCATACTGAACCGGATAAAAGAGCAACGAGTTCAGCTCTTCGAAAACCGGCAGGACCGATTTGCGCGAAGACGAGGTCCAGCAACCGAAGACGGCCGCAACCTTGTCCTTTTCAATCAACTCGCGTGCCTTTTCGGCAAACAGCGGCCAATCGGAGGCTGGATCGACGACAACCGCTTCGAGCTTCTTGCCGAGAAGGCCGCCCTTCTTGTTCTGCTCATCGATGAGCATCAGCATGGCGTCTTTCAGCGTCGTTTCGGAAATGGCCATGGTACCGGAGAGCGAATGCAGAACGCCGACCTTGATCGTGTCGTCGGCGGCAGCGGCTCCGTGGAAGGCGGCTGACGCCGCCATGACGACGCCAAGCGCGGCGCCCGTTACATAGGACTTGAGATTCATCTGGTTGAACTCCCCTCTTCTTGTTCCGCAACAGGCCGGAAACGGAGATTAACTGTTGCTTAAAGAACTATCGGGGGCTGCAGCGCAAAACCGTATACGCAATATGACGTAGAGGTGGGGGCGAAATGGGCAGGTCGGCGCGAGACGCGGCGGAGATTTGGACTCCCCGTAAGGGGAAGGTCTTCAGCGTCACCGCTGCCATGCAGCCGTTGAGGCGCAGGTTAAAAACCGAATGGCCCGATGTTTAGCCTAGCTGTTACCCTCGATGGTCAGCGTCACCCCGGTCGGGCCGTAGGCAACGCTTGCCTTATGGCCCTCGACGGTGACGTTCCCGAAGGTCCCGGTGACGGAACCCGCCTTTAAGAACTCGATCTTCGTTCCCGGCGCCGGCGCATAGCCATCGGCAAGCGTCACGCGAAGCTCGCCGGAAAGCGCCGCCTTGCCCTTGACGATGAGCCCGCGCCTTGCCGTCTTCTCCGAGCGTCGGCTTCATCGCGGCGTTGGTGCGCTGGCGGTAGTCGCCGCCGATGGTCACGGGCCTTTCGGCAGCCAGAATGAGCGAACCACCATCGACTGCCAGATCGCCGTTGCCGAAGGCTCTCGGCGACAGGGCCGCCAACGCCCCCTCCTCCAATACCGTGCCGCCTGCATAGCTGTTGGCGCCAGAAAGCCCGAGGATGCCGCTGCCGCGCTTGACGAGCCGGCCCTTGCCACCGATGGCGTTCTTCCAAGTATCCAGCTCGTTGAAGCCGCCTTTGGCTGCGTCCATCGTCACCGTCACGTCATCCGCAAAGGTGCCGTAGCCGTCGGCGGCGGCAAAAAAGTTGAGGCGGCCGTAGCCTTCCGCGTCGTCGAGCAGCGGATAGCCCGAAGCGATCTCGGTTGTCTTCAGCACATCGCGGCGCTGCTCGGCATCGAGATAGGGCAGACGCGTTTCGAGAAGCACTTCGGCGCCCTTCGGCACGCGCGGCGGCTGGTCGGTCGCGTCGATCGGCGCGAAACCGTAGGACAGGCGTTCAAGCACATAGGCGCTGTTCGCGCTGCTGTCTGCGAAGCGGTCGTTGGCAAGCGGCGCCGCATGCGCCAAGGCGTCAAGACCGGCCTCGCCCGTCGCGCCGCTCTTGGCGGCGAGCCAGGACTGCGCCTGGCGGTAAGCATCACGCTTCAGTGCGGCGTTCTCCGGCTTGTTGAGGTTGTAGACAACCGTCGCGGTGGCCAGCATGCGGCCGCCCATGACGTCGAGCGGCGAGTGCATGCCGGCAAGGATGCGGCTCTCGCCCATTTCGCTGGCGCGCGTCAGCATTTCCTGAAAGCGTTGCGGCACGAGATAGGCCATGGCGAGTGCATCGCGCCAGGCTTCCGCCGCATGCCCGCTGGGGAAACCGCCGTCTTCGGCCGGCTTGCCGCTCTTGGCCGGCTCCAGCATCGGGAGGACCACCACGTCCTGGGTCCAGCGGTAGGGACGCGCATATTTGAAATAGCGTTTGGTAGGCTCAGTTGAGCCGTCGTCGCTCGCCGCGTTGATGAGATCTACCGCAAGGCCCAGATCCGGATTCGCCGCCATCTTGGTCTTCTCGTCCGCTTTGCTGCCGAGCCCGCGATTGTTGCCATTGTCGTCGTACTTCACTGTCGTCGCGTCGGCGGCAACCTCGGTGATCGTCGTCGTCTGCTTTGACCCGGCCTTCCAGGCATCCGTCAGCGGCCCGAGACCATCGACAATGCTGGCATTCTTGCCGCGCCGGTCGTCGAGATAGGCGGCGATGGCCTGCTGCGCAGTGCGCGCACGGGTCACCTTGACCACATAGGCGATATTTGCGTGGTGAACCGCCTGGTTGGCGATATGGCCGTCGGTCGGGCTGAAGGGAATGCCGTCCCAATCGGACTTGGCGACGGCCGGGCAATTGTCCTTGGCCGGTGCCTCGACACCCGCATCGACGAACGGCGTGCGCGGCGTCCAGATCTTCAAAAAACCGGAGAGAAGCTCGACGGCGGCATTGCTGTTAGCCGTCGAAAGGCAGGCATCGCCGCGCTTGTTGGTGACGCCGGCATCGACATAGGCCGGCGCCGACTGGGCACTCGCAAGCGACGGCACGACGGCGAGTAGAACGAGGAGCGCGGTGGTCAACCGGCGATGGCGCAACACAGACATAGTGGATTTCCGAATTCTTAGGAAGGAATGCCGGAGTGGTAGGATTTGGCTGTGACAGACGCGTTTCAAAAATATGGCTGTTCTGTGAACTTGCGAGACTGCACCTCTTGCGTTTTCCGTCATTCCTGCCAAAGCTGCCTATTCAATGATCATTTTATCGAGAGCGCTAGAAAATAGGCATGGCAGCGCGCCAACGCATCATTCCGGTGAGACGCGAATATAATCGCTGGGTCGCGAACCAGACGCTGGAAGACTACGCGCTGCGCTTCACCGCCAAGAGCGCCCGGCAATTTTCCTCGCAGCGCATCTCGCAGACGGCGATCGGTGCGATTTCCTTTCTCGCGCTCGAAGCGATCGGCGGTGCCATCACCCTCTCCTATGGCACGACCAACGCCTTCTTCGCGATCGTCGTCGCCTCGATCGCCATGCTCGCGATCGGCCTGCCGATCAGCCGCTATGCAATCAGGCACGGCGTTGACATCGATCTTCTGACGCGCGGCGCAAGCTTCGGCTATATCGGCTCGACGATCACCTCGCTGATCTATGCCAGCTTCACCTTCATGCTCTTTGCGATCGAAGCTTCGATCATGTCCGGCGCGCTGGAACTGACGCTCGGCATCCCGCTCTGGATCGGCTACATCGTCAGCGCCGTCATGGTGATCCCGCTGGTGACCTACGGTGTCAAGCTGATCAGCAGGTTCCAGCTCGTCACCCAGCCCTTCTGGATCGTGCTCAATATCCTTCCCTTCATCTTCATCGCGATCCTGGATTGGGAAAAATTCGATCTCTGGCGCGCCTTCGCAGGCATTCGTCACGCTTCGGGCCCGCCAGGTACAATCGCGGATTTCAACCTGATGGAGTTCGGCGCCGCTTCGGCCGTGATCCTTGCACTCATGTCCCAGATCGGCGAACAGGCGGACTTTCTCCGCTTCCTGCCGCCGGACGGGCATCGCAAATTGCGTCATCGGCTCGCCGTCTTTCTGGCCGGCCCCGGCTGGGTGATCATCGGCGCACCAAAGCTGCTTGCCGGCTCCTTTCTCGTCGTGCTGACGTTAAGTGCCGGCGTGGCCGTCGACCGCGCCGCCGATCCAGCGCAGATGTACCTGACCGCTTTCGGCTACATGATCCCTTGGCACAACGGGGCATTGCTGCTGATGGCGGCCTTCGTCGTCGTTTCCCAGTTGAAGATCAACGTGATGAACGCCTATGCCGGCTCGCTCGCATGGTCGAACTTTTTCTCGCGCCTGACCCACAGCCACCCCGGCCGCGTCATCTGGCTGATCTTCAACGTGGCGATCGCCCTGCTTCTCATGGAACTCGGCATCTACCGGCTGCTTGAGGAAACGCTCGGGATATTCTCGATCATCGCCATGGCCTGGCTCTGCACGATTTCGGCCGATCTCTTCATCAACAAGCCGCTCGGCCTTGCGCCGCCCGGCATCGAGTTCAAGCGCGCACATCTCTACGACATCAACCCGGTCGGCCTCGGCGCCATGGGTCTTTCGGCGACGATTGCGCTGATTGCGCATTTCGGCGCCTTCGGCGCAATCGCCGCTTCGCTTGCGCCTTACATCACGCTGGTGATCGCGCTTACAGCCTCGCCGCTAATCGCCTGGGCGACGAAGGGCAAGTTCTATCTGGCGCGCAAACCGCGTCACAGCTGGAAGAACCTGACGAACATCACCTGCTCCGTCTGCGAACATCCGTTCGAGCCGGAGGACATGGCCTGGTGCCCGGCCTATGCAGCGCCGATTTGCTCGCTCTGCTGCTCGCTCGACAGCCGCTGCCACGACATGTGCAAGCCGAAGGCGCGGTTCAACACGCAGGTTGGCACTGTCGCCAAGACCTTGCTGCCGGAGACGGTGATCGAGAAATTGTCGACCCGCCTCGGACGTTACGGCATCGCCGTGGTTCTGGCCCTGACAGCGGTCGGCGTAATCCTTGCGATGATTGCCCATCAGGTCGCCTCGGCCTCTCCGGAAACGGCGGAGGTCGTCAACGGCACGATCCTGATCGTCTTCTTCGTCTTCTCCGTCATCGCCGGCGTCGTCTGCTGGTTCTACGTGCTAGCGCATGACAGCCGCGTCGTCGCCGAAGAGGAATCTTCGCGTCAAAATACTCTGCTGCTGAGGGAAATCGCCGCGCATAAAAAGACCGACGCAGCGCTTCAGAATGCCAAGGAGGCGGCAGAAGCCGCGAACCGGGCGAAAAGCCGCTATGTCGTGGGCTTGAGCCATGAGTTGCGCACGCCGCTCAACGCCGTGCTCGGCTATGCCCAGATTCTGGAGCGCGACGAGACCATCCCTGCGCCGCGCCAGTCATCCATCAAGGTCATCCGCCGCAGCGCCGAGCATCTTTCCGGCCTGATCGACGGTTTGCTGGACATTTCCAAGATCGAGGCGGGCCGCCTGCAGGTCTATTCGAATGAGATCAACATCCACGATTTCCTCGACCAGATCGTCGACATGTTCCGCCCGCAGGCGCAGGCGAAGGGTCTTGCTTTCACGCATGACCGCTCTCAGTCTCTGCCGCAGTTCGTCCGCACCGACGAGAAACGCTTGCGCCAAATCCTCGTCAATCTGCTTTCGAACGCCATCAAGTTTACCGACGAGGGGAGCGTGACCTTCGATGTCGGCTATCGCAGCCAGGTCGCGACCTTCACCGTTTCCGACACCGGTCGCGGCATTGCCGAAAAGGACCTGAGCCGCATCTACGAACCTTTCCAGCGGGGTGAGGCCGATAGCATCCGCCCCATGCCGGGGCTTGGATTGGGCCTGACGATCACGCAACTCCTTACCAACACGCTCGGCGGCGAAATCGCTGTCGTCAGCGAGAAGGACAAGGGTTCGACCTTCCGCGTTCGCCTGATGCTATTTGCCGTGATGCGCGAAATGATCGCGCCGCCCCAGGAAAAGAAGATCGTCAGCTATGACGGCCCGCGTCGGACGATCGTCGTCGTCGACGACAACGAAGATCATCGCGAGATGATGCGGGAAATCCTGGTGCCGCTCGATTTCGTCATGCTGACGGCGGGCAACGGCCCCGACTGCCTCACCCTGATCGAAGGCATCCAGCCGGACCTCTTCCTCGTCGATATTTCGATGCCCGGCATGAACGGCTGGCAACTCGTATCGCGCCTGCGCGAAAGCGGCCAGACCTCCCCGATCGTCATGCTCTCCGCCAATATCGGAGACGCGGCAGCCGCCGCCGACAGCGACGGCAGTCACAGCGATGCAATCGGCAAGCCGGTCGATATCAAGCAGCTACGCGACAAGCTGGCGCTGCATCTTGGCCTGAAGTGGATCTATGCCGACGCCGCCCAGGCAACCGTTCCCGTGGCTCAACCGCCGATGAAAAGCCCCGGTTGCGCGCATATCGAGGAATTGCTCCGCCTCGGCGAGATCGGCTATATCCGCGGCATCGAAGCCAAGCTCGCAGACCTTGCCAAGGTGGAGGCAAATCAGCCATTTACGGATGAACTCCGCACCTATGTCGCCGCCTTCGATCTCGCCGGCTTCATGACTTTCCTGCACGGCTTCGACGAAAAGGTAGAAACCATTGGCTGAACCGGCCCTCCCCCGCGATATCGTTCTGCTGGTCGACGACTCCCCCGAGGCCCTGGGCTTCTTGACCGATGCGTTGGAGCAGTCCGGTTTTTCCGTGCTGATTGCAACCTCGGGCTCTGCAGCTTTGAACATCGCCGAGCGCATCACGCCGGATCTGATCCTGCTCGATGCGGTCATGCCTTCGATGGATGGCTTCGAGACCTGCCGCAAGCTGAAGGCCAATGCGGCCGTCAGTCAGGTGCCGGTGATCTTCATGACCGGCCTCACCGAAACCGAACACGTCGTCCACGCGCTCGAATCTGGCGGGGTCGACTATCTGACCAAGCCGATCAATATCGATGAGCTTCGCGCCCGCATTCGGGTGCATCTACGCAACGCGCGTTCGGCGCAAAGCGCCCGCGTGGCCCTGGACGCTGCTGGACGTCACCTGCTTGCCGTCAAAGGCGACGGTGCCGTTCACTGGTCGACGCCGCAGGCAACCCGCCTCGTCAATGCAGCGACGGGCAGTGACGACGGCATGGATATCGTCACCAATCATATTGCCGAGTGGATGAAAATGCGCGCTGCAGCCGGGCGCGATGCCGTCATCTCCATCGCGAACGCGGGCCAGGCAACGCTTCAACTCGGTTTCCTCGGCACCATCGGACCCGACGAATATCTCTTCCGCCTGACCGCCGCCAATCAACGCAGCGACGACGCCGTGCTTCGCCAGCATTTCTCCCTGACCCAGCGCGAATCCGAGGTGCTGCTCTGGATCGCCAAGGGCAAGGCGAACCGCGATATCGGTGAAATTTTGGGACTGTCGGCACGCACGGTGAACAAGCACCTGGAGCAGATCTACGTGAAGCTTGGCGTCGAAAACCGGGCCTCGGCTGCGGTCAAGGCGGCGCATGTGCTGCATGAGATATGAGCGTCTGGGCAGCTTATCGAGATCCCGACACGGCAAAGGCTGGAGATATTGATCCGGAAGGCGAAAGAACGGGATATCGCACGCATCGTGGAAATCCGAAACAGCGTTCGTGAAAACAGGCTATCCGATCCCGGCAAGATTACACTCGACGATCTGCGCTGGTTTATTGCAAACCCGGGAATATTCGTCTGGGAACAGGATGGCGAGGTCCAAGGTTTTTCCGCCGGCGACCCGCGCAACGGCAACATCTGGGCGCTGTTTGTCGATGATGCTTACGCAAAGCGCGGTATCGGAACGGCCTACTTGCCAGCGCCTGTTCGGTCCTGAAGGATGCAGGCCATGATCGCATCTGGCTGACAACAGACCCGGGAACAAGAGCCGAGAAGCTCTATCGTCAAGCTGGCTGGGAACTGATTGGCGAGAAGGACAACGAACTGCTTTTCGAACTGAACCTGCCGGCCGGCAGTGCCTGATTGGCACGCATTTCATCAGTGGATGGGGATCTGCGCCTTCCGGTAGGAGAAATATTTTTTACCAAGCTTAGGCAGCGATCCTTAAATCCTTTGCGCGTATGCAAAAGGCACCATAGGCGATTGAGCGGCAGGCGGCGGGCATGAAAAGCAGGCTTTACTATGTGGATCGGTTGAGGATCTTCGCCTTCGCCATTCTGCTCGTCTACCATTCGTCGGCGTCTTTCCTGCCCGACATCAACTGGCTGATCCACAGCGACAAGACAAGCGCCACGCTTTCTTTGGTCATGGACTTCCCGCGCGCTTGGCGGCTTGCGCTATTATTTTTCGTCTCGGGCATGGGAGCGGCCTTTACCTTCGGCTCGGCAGGCAGCCTGTCCTTCCTGCGCAAGCGCACGTTTCGTCTGCTGATACCCCTCCTCTTTGCCATGGCAGTGATCGTTGTGCCGCAGGTGTGGTACGAACGAATGTACGAGAACGGCTATCAGGGTTCACTTCTCGAATTCTGGACGACCCGCTACTTCACCGAAGGTCGCTACCCCAAGGGCAACTTCACGTGGGCGCATATGTGGTTCGTCGCCTATCTGCTGGTCATGTCAGTGATCTGCTATCCCATCTTCGGATACCTGGTACAGCCCGGAAACAAGATCGCAGCCTGGTTCGAACGCACTTCGAAAACCGGCTTCATCTACCTCTTTTTCCTGCTGCCGCTCGCACTCAACCTGGCGCTTTCGCCTTTCTTTCCGAAGCAAACGAATGCCCTCTACAATGACGGCGCGTGGTTTGCCGTTTGGGCAAGCTGGTTCGGACTGGGCTTTCTCATGGCCCGCCATCACAGGGCGCTAATCGAAACGATCATCGGCCGGCGCTTCGTCAGTGCTGCGATCGCCCTGGTGACAAGCGGGCTGCTCTATCGCTACGCCTGGATGGTGCCGGAGGACCAGGCGATCGGCAGCTACGCGCAAAATACGCCGCTATTCAAGGCAGGGATCTTCTTGCTGGCCTGGAGCATGATCCTGACGCTCGTCGGATTTGCGGCTCGTCACTTCAATCAGCCCAGCGATAAGCTGTCTGCGATGAACCGGCTGGTATTCCCGCTGTACATAGTGCATCAAACCGTAACGGTAGCCGCGCTGTACTATGTCCTACCGCTCGATATGACGGTCGCCGTGAGCTATTCGATCGTCACGGCCGCCACTATCCTGCTTTCGGTGCTGTTCGCCGTCTGTGTCGACTTCGTGCCTGGCCCGGCACGTGTCCTGTTCGGCTTGAGCGGTCATGGCAGGAAGATTGCAACAAGCGGGCCCGATCGTCAGCTCTCGCGATAGGTTATCCTGCGCCAAAAGGAACGAAATCAAACGACGCGATCGGGCGGCTCACGCCCGTTGAAAAAGCCGGTGATGTTTTCCACCACCTTCATGCCCATTGCCGTTCGGGTCTCCTCCGTCGCGCTGCCGAGATGCGGCAGCAGGACGACATTCTCCATCGACTTCAGCTTTTCCGGCACCTGCGGCTCCGCTTCGTAGACGTCGAGCCCCGCGCCGCGGATGCTGCCGCTCTGAAGGGCGCTGATCAATGCCGCCTCGTCGACCACGTCGCCGCGCGCCGTATTGATCAGAAACGCGCTCGGCTTCATCGCCGCAAAGCGCGCTGCATTCATCAGATGCCGGTTCTCCGCACCGCCGGGGCAATGGAGCGAAACGAAATCGGAAGCGGCCAGCACCTCCTCCATCGTCGCCAGCTGGCGAGCTCCATAGCGCGCAGCCTCCGCGGCATCGATCGTCGAGCGATTGTAGAAGACGACGTCCATCCCGAAGCCGGAATGGCAGCGCTGCGCAAAGGCCCTGCCGATGCGGCCGAATCCGATGATCCCGACCGTCTTGCCGGCCACCTTTGTGCCGATCATGTGCGTCGGGCACCAGCCCTTCCACGCGCCGCCGCGAAGCTGGCGCTCGCCCTCCCCGCCCCGGCGGGCAACGGCGAGCAGGAGCAGCATGGCGATGTCTGCGGTGCAGTCGGTGAGCACGCCGGGCGTATTGGTGACCAAGATGCCTTTCGCCTTGGCGGCGGCGATATCGATGTGATTGTAGCCGACGCCGAAATTGCCGAGAATTTTCGTGCGGATATCACCTTCGAAAACGCTGGCAGGCAGCTTGTCGGAAACGGTGGGAAGGACCGCATCATAGGCTGCCATCGCCTGCCGCATTTGATCGAGACCAAGCGGAATATCCTTCTCGTTGAAGGTTACGTCGAAACGTTCGGCAAGGGCGGCTTCTGCCGCGGCGGGCCAGCGGCGGGTGACGAGGATGCGCGGTGGGGACATTGGTGCTTCCGTCTCAAAATTCTACGCCTCAAAGAACTAGAGGATGACCGCAAGAATTGAAACGCCTGTTCAAAAAGAAAAGCCCGGTCGAGACCGGGCTTCCGTAAACGGTATTGGACCGTGCAAGCGAAGCTTACATAGTCTGCGGGAAGTAGCTGTACTTGCCGTCCGGACCCTTCTTCCATTCGTACATGATGTAGCCCGGAATCTTCGGGTCACCCTTTTCGTCGAAGGAGATGTCGCCGAGAACGGTCGGGAACGGACCCTTTTCCTTCATCGCGGTTGCGACGGCTTCCGCATCGGTCGAACCGGCCGCCTTGGCAGCACCGGTGATCGCCTGCATGGCCGCGTAGGCGTAGAGAGTGTAAGCTTCCGGGTTGAAGCCGGCAGCCTTGAACTTCTCAACGAGTTCCTTGTTGGCCGGGTTGAGCGTCGGATCCGGGCCGAAGGTGTTCAGCGTACCGGCAACTGCGTCGCCAGCGATGGAAGCAAGTTCGTTCGAGACGATACCGTCGCCCGAAACGAGCGTTGCCTTCAGGCCCTGGTCGGCAGCCTGACGGATGATGAGACCGGCTTCGGTGTGCAGACCACCCCAATAGATGATCGAGACGCCGGCTTCCTTCATCTTTGCGATGAGGGCGGAGAAGTCCTTGTCGCCGACATTGATGCCTTCATACATGGCTTCGGTGACGCCAGCAGCGTTCAGAGACTTCTTGGTCTCGTCGGCAAGACCCTGACCGTAAGGCGTCTTGTCGTGAACGACAGCGATCTTGGCGTCCTTGAAATGATCGGCAAGGTATTTACCGGCAATCGCGCCCTGCTGGTCGTCACGGCCGCAGGTACGGAATGTGTTCCACAGGCCGCGCTCGGTGAACACCGGGTTCGTTGCAGCCGGGGTGATTTCGAGGATGCCGTTTTCAGCATAGACTTCAGACGCCGGGATCGAAACGCCCGAGTTGAAGTGGCCGATCACGAACTTCACGCCGTCAGCGACGAACTTGTTGGCGACCGAGATGCCCTGCTTCGGGTCGGAGACGTCGTCACCGAGTTCGAGCTTGATCTGCTCGCCGTTGATGCCGCCTGCGGCGTTGATATCAGCGGCTGCCTGCTCGGCACCCTTCTGAAGCTGAGCGCCGAACGCAGCGTTCGGGCCAGTCAGAGGACCGCCGACGCCAATGAGAATGTCGGCCCAGGCGTTGCCGCTGAAGGCGACCATCGCCGTCAGTGCCACTGCCGACAGAAGAGATTTCTTCATATTTTTACTCCCAATTTTTGGGCGGGTTCCGGTCCAAGACCCGGCGCATTACCCACCATTGACTGCGCCAGGAAAGCTGTTCCACTCTGAAGGCAATTCATGCCTAGTTTCAACGGACTGTCAATGTTTGTCCTTCCACGAGAACGCGGAAGTTTTTTCGTACAGCCAGTAATAGTTGTTGACCATCTGATTGGTGCGGCGATAACGGAAACCCGCCGTCGAGAAGACGAGCAGCAGCACGAAATCGATGACGTAAAAGAAGGCGCTGAGCATCGGCCCGTTGAAGAGCGCATGATGCAGGAACTGCATCACCCAGGCGAGCAGGAAGGTGTAGACGACGACCAGCGGATAGTTGCTCCAGCTTTCAGCTGCAGCCCTGCCGGCGCGCCATGCCGTCCAGAACCCGATCAGCACGACCAGCCCGCGGATGACCATCCGCACGCCCGTATCCGGTTCGAAGAAAAGTCCCTGCATGTCAAACTCTCCCTTCTGCCCGGCTCAATGTCTTCCGCCTTCGAGATAGGCGGCACGGACTTCCGGATTGGCGAGCAGTTCCTTGCCGGACCCGCTCATCGTTACCTTGCCGTTCACCATCACGTAGCCACGGTGCGAGAGCTTCAGGGCAGCAAATGCATTCTGCTCGACGAGGAAAACGGTGAGGCCTTCCTGCTCGTTGAGCTTCTTGATCGCCTCGAAAATACCCTTGACGATCAGCGGCGCGAGACCGAGCGACGGCTCGTCGAGAAGCAGGAGCTTCGGTCGCGCCATCAGCGCACGGCCGATCGACAGCATCTGCTGCTCGCCGCCGGAAAGCGTGCCGCCGCGCTGCGCGTGGCGTTCCTTGAGGCGCGGGAACAGCGTGAAGATCTTCTCGACGTCCTCGTTGAAATGTTTGAGGTTGTCGAGGCCCGCACCCATCTGCAGGTTTTCCGTGACGGTCATCCGCGGGAAGATGCGGCGGCCTTCCGGCGACTGCGCAATGCGAAGCCGCGCGATGTCGTGCGTCGGCATGCGGGTGATGTCGCGCCCTTCGAAGATCACCGCGCCGGTGCGCGCCTGCGGGCTGCCGCAGATCGTCATCATCAGCGTCGACTTGCCGGCGCCGTTGGCGCCGATGAGGCTGACGATCTCACCCTTGTTGACGTCGACATCGATGCCCGCGAGCGCACGGATATTGCCGTAATAGGTTTCGACGCCCTGAACCTTGAGAAGCTGTTCGCCGGCCATCAGTTTGCGCCCCCTTCGAGGCTCTCGACGGTTGCGATGACCTCTTCCACTTCCTTGTCCTCGACACCGAGATAGGCCGCGATGACCTTCGGGTCGTTCTTCACATGCTCCGGCGTGCCGTCGGAAATCTTCTGCCCGTATTCCAGCACCACGACATGGTCGGAGATTTCCATGACCACCGACATATCGTGTTCGATGAGCAGGATCGACGTACCGGTATCGGCGCGAATTCCCTGCAGCAATGCGTTGAGAGCCGCCGATTCACGCGGATTGAGGCCGGCGGCGGGCTCGTCCAGGCAGAGCAATTCCGGCTCGGTGCACATGGCCCGGGCGATTTCGAGACGCCGCTGCGCGCCATAGGGCAGATCGCCTGCAGGATCGTCGGCGCGGCTGATCAGATCGGCCTTTTCCAGCCAGAAGCGTGCGAGCTCGATGGATGCTGCAGCCTCTTTCCTGTAGGGACCGATGTTGAGAAGGCCGAGGATCGTATAGCCCGATGCCTTCATCAGCTTGTTGTGTTGGGCAACGAGCAGGTTCTCCAGAACGGTGAGGCCCGAGAACAGGCGGATGTTCTGGAAGGTACGCGCGACACGGGCTTCCTTGGTGATGCGGAAATCCGGCAGGCGCTCGAGCAGGTACTGCTTTCCGCTCTGCTGGTTCAGTGTGATCATTCCCATCGTCGGCTTGTAGAAGCCGGTGATGCAGTTGAAGACGGTCGTCTTGCCGGCGCCGTTCGGGCCGATCAGCGCGGTAATGTCACCGCGCTTGGCTTCGAAGGACAGGTCGTTGATGGCCATGAGGCCACCGAACTTCATCGACAGATGCTCGACCTTGAGCAGGGTATCGCTGGACATTGTCGTCATTTCTGCGGGGCTCATCAGCCGTGCCCCTCCTTGATAAAGCTTCCGGAAACTGCCCTGCGCTCCTTGAGGAAGGCGGTCGGTTCACGCGAGCCGACGAAGCCGCGCGGCTTGAACAGCATGACGACGACCATGGCGAGGCCGAAGAGAAGCATGCGGTAGAGTTCCGGCGTGAAATCCGGACCGAAGACGGCTTTCAGGAAGTCCATCTCGCGCAGCAATTCCGTCCCGCCGACCATGACGAGCGCAGCAATCGCAATACCGGTCAGCGAGCCCATGCCGCCGAGGACGACGATGGCCAGGATGACGGCCGATTCCAGGAACACGAAGGATTCCGGAGAGACGAAGCCCTGGCGCACTGCGAAGAACGAGCCGGCAATGCCGCCGAACATCGCACCCGTCGCAAAGGCTGTGAGCTTGGTCGTGACCGTATTGATGCCGAGCGAACGGCAGGCGATCTCGTCTTCGCGCAGCGCTTCCCAGGCGCGGCCGATCGGCATGCGGCGAAGCCGGATCGTGACGTAGGCCGTCAGCATGCAAAGGCCCAGGATCAGATAGAAGAGGAAGATCTTGTAATAGGCCGACGACATCGGAAGGCCCATGAGCTTGGCAAAGCCGCCCGACGTCGCATCGAAGGGAATGCCGAACAGCGTCGCCTTCGGGATGCCCGAGATGCCGAAGGTGCCCTTGGTCACAGCCGTCCAGTTGATGAGCACGAGACGGATGATTTCACCGAAGGCGAGCGTCACGATGGCGAGATAGTCGCCGCGCAAACGCAGGACGGGGAAGCCGAGGATAACACCCCAAAGCGCCGCCAGGATGCCCGACATCGGCAGCAGAAGCCAGAAGGACAGGCCGAAATAGCTTGAGAGCAGCGCATAGGTATAGGCACCGACCGCGTAGAAGGCGACGTAACCGAGGTCGAGCAGACCGGCAAGGCCGACGACGATGTTAAGGCCCCATGCGAGCATCACATAGATGAGAATCTGGATGCCGAAGTTGTCGACCCATTTCAGCGAGCCCTGCGCGCCGAAAGCCGCGTAGATGGCCACCGGATAGAGCAGAAGCGCGACCAGCGCGATTTTCAGGAAATGCTGGCGGAGAAAACCCTTCTCGGTCGAGATGTCCAGCTCGCCGTGCTTCGCCTTGGCAAGCTTGCGCTTGTCGATGTTCGGCTTGACGAAAACGACGATGACGAAGCGGCTGATCGCAGCGATCGCCACGAAGATCGCGAGCAGGCCCCAGCGCTGAACAATAATGAGCTCGTTGTTGATGTTCTGGTCGGTCTTGAGGCCGACATAGAGAACGAACAGACCGAGAGAAAGGAGGGCCGCGAATAAGGCTTCCGTAAGGCCTTTCTGGACAAGCCCGGGTGCGGGCTTGCCAGCAGGATTTTCGATGTTTGCCATGATGTTATACCTTCTCGACTTCCGGCCGTCCGAGAATGCCGGTCGGCTTGAAGATCAGGACGAAAGCGAGGATCGCAAAAGTCGCGACATCCTTGTAGGCGATCGTGAAATAGGCGGACCAGAGCGATTCGATGAGGCCGATCATCAGGCCGCCGAGAACGGCACCCGGCAACGAGCCGATGCCGCCGAGAACGGCTGCGGTAAACGCCTTGACGCCCGGCGTGAAGCCGTCGTTGAACGAGGCGACGCCATAATACATCAGGTACATCGTGCCGGCGACTGCGGCGAGCGCCGCGCCCATGATGAAGGTGATGGAGATCGTCTGATCGACGTTGACGCCGAGAAGAGCGGCCATCTTGCGGTCCTGCTCGGTCGCGCGCTGGGCGCGTCCGAGCGCCGTGCGGTTGACGATGTACCAGAAGGCGGCCAGCAGCACCACGGTGATGACGATGATGATGATCTGCTTCAGCGAGATCGAAATACCGCCGATATTGTAAACCGAACCGACGAGCGGCGGAATCGGCTTGTTGCGCGGGCCCTGCGTCACCTGGATGAAGTTGGACAGCGTGATCGACATGCCGATCGCGGTGATCAGCGGCGCCAGACGGAAGGAACCGCGCAGCGGCCGGTATGCAACACGCTCGATCGTCCAATTCCACAAACTCGTCATCAGCATCGCAACGACAAGCATCAGCAGCAGAAGAACTGCGACCGGAACGCCTGCAAAGATGGATGTGAGAACGAGAAAGACGATAAGAGCGGCGAAACCACCGAGCATGAAGATATCGCCATGGGCGAAATTGATCATGCCGATAATGCCATAAACCATCGTGTAGCCAATAGCGACAAGGCCATAGATGGATCCGAGCGTCAGCCCATTGAAGAGCTGCTGGACGAAATACTCCATATGTCATTTCCCCTGGATGCGAGCCAACATGACTGCATCTCTTTTTGGTCTGTAGTTCCCTTTTATCGGAACCTCATATGCGGCATCCATACCGTTTTCCGCGAAAATGTGAAGACAAAAAGGCTTTACTGGGTCAGATTCTTGGCGAAACGGACGTAAATGGCGCGTTTCGGCCCAAAATCCACATTAAAGAGGCATTCCCTGAGGAAATTTTAGCCAGAAACCCGCTGTGGATTAACCAAATCGGCTGCGAGGCGGGCAAGGCGGGCAGCTTTAAGCATGGCACTTATTCCATAAAACCGGAGCTTTTGGCAAATTCCTACGAAATTCGAGGGCTGGACGCGAAAAACGTTTCAAACGAACGGCGTGCCGGGCGTTGCAATTAGCAAATGCGCCAGTCCCAACTCTCACGGATTCCAGCCGCCGCTGCCATAAGGACGCGTGATGATTTCGAGCAGGTGACCGTTCGGATCTTCGAAATAGAGGCCGCGTCCACCGTCGTGGGCATTGGTTTCGCCTGGCTTTCTCTGGCCGGGATCGGCCCAGTAACGCAGGTTCCGCTCACAAATTCGATTGAATATCGCGTTGAATTCAGCGTCGCCGACCAGGAAGGCGTAGTGTTGGCGTATGATCTCACCTTTCGTATCCATATAGTCGAGATTGGCATCGTTGTCGGTCGTGACCATGTGGAACGGCCCCCACCGCCGCGGCGGCGACAGGCCCAGCATATCGGCCAGGAAATCTGCCGAGGCCTTACTGTCTCGAGCCGACAGGATGGTATGATTGAAGTGGATGGCCATCTTGGTCTCACGGAAATGAGGCGGAGCTTCAACGCGGTGGGTTTGGGCGGTTAACACGCCCGCCCGTCTCTTTGTTCCGGGCAGTCACACCTTGAGCCGAGGCGGGCGAATGTTGCACGATCACAAAAGTCGGCCGCTTCATCGGAAAACGTGCACCTTAAGTTAAAATCCGTCGCTTCTCTGGAGCTGACATTTGCATAGCGAGAAGCGTCGGCCGAAGTCGATCCTTGGCTGTCCACGCCCCTCTGACTTCAAATCTCTTTCGAAGCAACGTAAACTCCCACCGGTGGAAGGGCCTTGGTAGGCGAGGAGCAGATCGGGCGGGCGGCATGAACGAGGTGAGCGGGAATTGGCGTGACAGTTCGGGCGCGGCGGTACGGCCGCCGATCGCCTGGGCGCTCGCTGTAATTGCCGGGCTCGCGCTCGACTGGCTCTATCGGCTGCCCTTCCTGCCGGCGGCCATGCCGGCCGGCGCGCTCGGCGTCATCGTGTTCCTCGCCGGCCTGGCGCTGCTGATCTGGGCGGCGGGGACCTTCCGCCGTGCGGGGACGCAGATCCAGACCACCCAGCCAACGGCGACGATCGTCGACGAGGGACCCTACCGCTTCACGCGCAACCCGATCTATATCGGCATGTTCCTCGGCCTCATCGGCTTGGCCATCGCCATCGACAGTCTGTGGCTCATCGTCCTGCTGGTGCCGTTCTATCTCGTCATCCGCTACGGCGTGGTCGCCCGCGAGGAGGCCTATCTCGAGCGGAAGTTCGGCGACGTCTATCTCGCCTACAAAGCCCGCGTCCGGCGGTGGCTGTAGCGGGACGAAGAGGGATCAAACTGCTGGAACCCACTGCGGAACGGGTCGAGACGCAACATCCGCGGCATCATTGGCAAGATCCGGTCTCGGTGGCGCAAAACAGATATGCCTTCGCAGCGACCGTCGTGGCTGCCGTCGGGTACCGCCCTTACGATGGCAGCTGCTTGCCGGCCTGCTCGCTGACGATGTACTCGGCGTACCAGTCCGGCCAGCCCTCATCGTACTCGCCTGTCAGCTTCTCGTGCTCGCCATGCGCGGCAGCCGCACGCCGGAGGGCGGCCGCAAGCTCTGTGGACGAGGTGAATGTCGTGTCGTCGGCGTCCACGCGTCCGGGCAATCGGGCGGTAATCTCCTGGAGCAACCAGCCGTTACCATCTGGATCGCTGAATGAGGCGAACGAGCGGTAGCTGCGATGCTCGGGATCCGGACCAGGGATCCGGAGCTGCCCAAACAGGTAGGGTTCGTCGGTGCCAGCGTACGCGCCGCTGGCGTCGTGGAACACCTCGCTGACCTCGACCCCACGCCCGAGCAACTCGCGTCGGGCGGCCTTAATGTCGGAGACGATCAGGTACAAGCCCCGCGCGGAGCCGGGTGCTGCTGCAGTGACGTTCTGGCCGAAGATAACCGAGCACCCGGAGCCAGGCGGCGTAAACTGGATTACGCGAAAGCCCTCATCGGCGGCGAAGTCGGCGTCGAGCCTCCAACCCAGATCGCTGTAAAAGCCCTTAGCGCGATCCACGTCCGAAACAGGAATAACGACGATCTCCAGCTTCATGTCGATCGTCTGCGTTCTCGGGGTCTCGACAACAGTTTTGCTGTGCTCCTGGCTGTTGCTCATGTGGAGCTCCTTAGATTGGCAGCCTTCAGGGCGGCGGCACATGCCCAAGCGAGTGGATCACAGCGGAGGCGTGCAGTCGAATCAATTATGATGCGGTGCTAATGGACCCTGCGCTAACCTTCTTGTGGAGACTTCCGATTGTGATGAGGAACCATTTGCCCCTCGTATGGCCTGTTGCCATCGCGGTCGCCAGCAATCTATCTTCTCGAATGACGGCTATGCCCCGCGCAAAAAGGTGACTCGATCACCATATATGTCTTTATACTGCTTCCGGATGCTGACATCCGTTGAGGGGAACATGTTAGCGATATTCGAAAAGGCGGCGCTTGAGGCGGGTAGAACGATCATCGCGATCTTCGACGAAGGGTGCGCTGTCGCGACGAAAGCAGATTCAAGTCCCGTGACCCGCGCGGATGAAGAAGCGGAGCGGATCATCCTGGCCCATCTTGCACGCAGCTATCCGGATATTCCGGTGATTGCCGAAGAATCGGTGGCGGCCGGTCACGTGCCGGATATCGAGGGAAAGGCTTTCTTCCTTGTCGACCCGCTCGACGGCACGCGCGAATTCGTCGACAGGCGGCGCGAATTCACGGTCAACATTGCCTATGTGGAGCATGGCGTGCCGCTTGCGGGCATCGTCTATGCACCGGCACTCGGTATTGCTTTTGCGGGCAAGGCAGGACACGCGGAAAAACTCCTCATCGGCGCCGATTTTACGGTGACGGAACGCATTGCAATCACGGTCCGCGCACCACCTGCCAAGCGCCTCGCTCTTGCCAGCCGCAGCCACAAAAGTCCCGCGACCGACAGCTTTCTCATCGAGCAGGCGATCTCCGAATGCACCAATATCGGCTCTTCGCTGAAATTCTGCCTGCTTGCCGAGGGAAAGGCAGACGTCTATCCGCGCTTCGGCCGGACGATGGAATGGGACACGGCGGCGGGCGACGCGATCCTGCGCGCTGCGGGCGGCACGACCGTTACCATGGACGGATTGCCGCTGACCTACGGCAAAACCGGCGGCAAGGCGGATTTCGACTTCGCCAATCCCGACTTCATCTCCTGGGGCGGCAAGGAAATGGCTGTGCAGATGCGCATGGCTTCGGGCGAAAACCCTTAAAAATCAAAAAAGGAATGGCGTGCAGCTTGCCGTGACGGCAAGGCGGCCCTCCCGCCCGAAACGCCGTCCGAAGTATGTAATTGGCTCCGGAACCGGCGATCTCTGGACCAGCGAGGAGCCGGCAACGACGAATTTGCCGTCAAAGTGAGCGCCGACGGCGCAAGCTGGCAGACGGAGCTCGCCATTGCGGCCGCGGCATTGTGAAAACGCCGGCACGTCCCATCGTCCGCGTTTTGCTTTCAACCTCCACATCGACCTCGGCAAACAACGGCAAGACGGATTTCAACACCATGCACGCGGAGCAACGGGATCGACGCTCGGCGCTGCGGTCCGTCAGGTTCAGGACAACGGGCAGCCATTCCCGCAAAGGATCTCGGTCTGCCGATTCTATCAGCGAACACCGGCATTCGGCCTCGCGCAGCTTGCGAGCGGCGACTGGCTCTCGATCATTCGTACCGGCGCCGCGCAATACGAGTTCGGCGCCGGGAAGGCCGAGGTCAGCGCCATTCTGCTCTGAAGGGCTTACAGCAGCCTGTAGCGGAAGGCGCGGGCGACGGCTTGCATACGGTTTACCGAATCGAGCTTGCGCATCGCGCCCTTGAGATAGCCGACCACCGTATGCGGCGAGAGGTCGAGAATGATTGCGATCTCGTCGCTGCTCTTGCCCGCCGCCGACCAGCGCAAGCATTCGATCTCGCGGCGGGTGAGATTTTCCGAGGGCCCCTCGTCTGTGCGGTTCTCGCTGCTGAAACGGTCGAGCGCTTCCATCGCGGCATAAAGAAGG
Organism: Rhizobium sp. USDA 4016; assembly: GCF_056279705.1. Lineage (NCBI taxonomy): Bacteria > Pseudomonadati > Pseudomonadota > Alphaproteobacteria > Hyphomicrobiales > Rhizobiaceae > Rhizobium > Rhizobium sp. USDA 4016. The sequence goes on along the minus strand of NZ_JBWCCY010000004.1, from coordinate 875,062 downwards.
TCCATCTCCTCTTCGCGCGAAAGCGCAGAACGGCGACCTGAGAAGGCGAATATGTATTGCTTCAGGTCAGCGTCGTGCAGCGAAAAGCCGAACGTCTTCTGCAGCCCATGCATCTGGAACAGCGCATTCAGCCGGCGATTCTCCTGATTGGCGGCACCGCCGGCGAATGGGCTGGCATCGCAGAAAACCGGCATGATCGTTCGCTTCAGTGCGCCTACCAGCCGGCTGCAATAGAACAGATCGACCTCGTCGTAGAGATTGGTAAGGTTCTGCGGCCAGTTGCTGATAATGCGATTTTCGAGAAATGTCGTGCTGTCGGCGCGCGGAAAGGCTACGAGGAGGTAATAGTCGAAGCCTGCAGCTTTCGTCATGTCCTCCAGCCGGCGCTTCAGTTCGGCTTTCAGCTCGCCGGTGGGAACGGCGGTGGAGAGCGGAAAAGCGTTATCCTCTGCGCGGTTTCGGGCTGCGCGCTCACGTCTTGTCATCGACTTGTCCTCAGCCGCGGCCATCGGTTCGGGTCTCGCAGAGGAAGCGCTACGGCGCCGGACAACAGCAACTGCAACGATGCCCCGCGTCGTAGGGACGTGAGGCATGCCGAGGCAATCTTTGACTGATGCTGCGAGAAGAACGGAGACGAGGTCTTGCGCTCATTCACGATGTTGCTGCGCTTATAAGGCCGTCCCCGAAATATCTGTAATATCTATTCGGCATGGGAGCCATGCATCCGGTACAAATGGACGCGACGGCAGGCAGCCCGCCCCGGCGGGCTGTGAGGCAGCTAAAGTTGTTATCAAAGTCTTACTGTGCGCTTAGGCAATTTTTAAATGTGACAAGCTAGAGTGCCCGCGTGGTCTTGAGTTGTGTAGAGAGTCCAATGACCGAAATGATACGTCCCCGAGTAAAATATGTCATCGGCCCCGATGGCAGCCCGCTGACGATTGCGGATCTTCCGCCGCCGAATACCCGGCGCTGGGTTATCCGTCGCAAGGCTGAGGTTGTCGCCGCGGTGCGCGGTGGCCTGTTGAGCTTGGAAGAAGCCTGCGAGCGTTACACGCTCACCGTCGAAGAATTCCTGTCCTGGCAGTCGTCGATCAACAGTCACGGCCTTGCCGGCCTGCGCACGACGCGTATCCAGCAATACCGTCACTGAACCAACTGCCTCAGGCAAAGACATTTATTTCGGGCCGGACGCATTTCCCTGAAGGGAGTGAAGAAGGCCCGAAATTATTGTTGACGCTGCGTAGCACCAGAGTCCCGGTTGAGTAAAAGCATCCGCCAGGCCCGTGGTCTTCGCCGCTGCAATCACGATCGCCACCAGTAATACGTCCATCATCGACCACTTGGACAGATACGGCACGGCGTGACGATAAAACCAGCTGCCGGTCCCGCCGCCGGCAGCCGTCGCCTCGGCGGCAATGCCGATGATCTTCAGGATCGGCAATACGATTGACACGATCGCGACGATCAACGCGAGCGGGATATCCCCTCCGCTCCAGAGCGCAGCAACGATCTCCACCAGCGACGGCGTTTCGTCGAAGAAGTAGAGTTTCTCGAATCGGATCAGAGGCAGTACCAGCCCAAGCGCCAGGAAAAATGGTGCCGCAGCAAGCAGTACCGGCCGGATTCCCACCAGTCTTCTCATCGAATACCCCTTGGTTGAACACTGTGTCGTCACCTGCACCGGCTTGGCATGGCATGGCCGCCATGTCACGGTCTGCCTGAACAACATCGGTTTTCGGAGAACATACAATGGATATTCGGAACGAAGACAATGCCTCGGGCGGGCGGTATGTGGCCAAGGTCGACGGCCACGAAGCCGAAATGAGCTATTCCCGCACGTCGCCGAAGCTCGTCATCATCGATCACACCGGCGTGCCGGATGCCCTGCGCGGCAAAGGCGTCGGCCAGGCGCTTGCGCTTCACGCCGTCGAAGAGGCGAGAAAGGGCGGCTGGAAGATCTTTCCGCTCTGCCCGTTCTTCAAGGCGCAATCACAACGCCACGAGGAATGGCGCGACGTGGTGAATTAACAACACCAAAAGCCATGTATGACGGACTCACGGCCCGTCATACATGGCTTCTTCAGGCGATCCCCAGGACGCCGCAGCCGGCGTCCGCTGCCAATCTGCCAATCGATCAGGCGCGGGCCCGAATGGCGCTATCTCGCTCTTCGAGCGCGGTAGCGCGGGCATATTCCGCCTGCATCTCCTCGAGCGCCTGCTCCAGTGACTCTTCCTGCATCTTCAATTCCTTGATGGAAACCTGAAGATTGTCGGCGCGCTGTCGTGCCGCCTTTGCGAAGGTCGGGTAGGCGAAGTGATTCGGGTCGGAAATGCCGGATTTCTTCTCTTCGATGACGATCTGACTTTCCAGATCCTTCGTCATTCGTTCGAATTCCGACATCATCATCTGCAATTGCTGCAGCTGACGTCGTTTTTCGTTCACCTGAAACTCCTTCAGGCGAACTAGGCTCTCACGCGACTTCATACGCATTACTCCAGTGATGCGAGATCCCGGCTCTACTAAAATTGCCCTTGCGCACCGGTTCGAAACGGCCTGCCAAAAATATTTCCATCGGTATTAACAAAAACCTACCGCTGGTAACCTTTCGTTTACGGGCATCGTTAATGATAGTGCCGATGATTTAAGGGTCGGTAAACATCACTACGCGATTTCCGGATCCTGTTCATTGGTGAGTCGAATGAATCGCTTACCGGCCATTCTTAATGTAAAAGTTAAGGAAATGGCGTTGCGGATTCTCATTGGAAAACAGCGAAATGGACAAATTGCTTAATAAATTCGTTACCTCTTGCCAGAGTGAATCAGAATTTGTTAACCATTTCGTGGCAGCTTCCAAATCACGCAGTGAAGTATTCGGTATCGCGTAGGGGGCCAGACCACCTTTCGGCGGCGGTAAAGGGGATAATAATGCGGGTACTACTTATCGAAGACGACAGCGCGACAGCGCAGAGCATCGAACTGATGCTGAAATCCGAAAGCTTCAACGTCTACACCACCGATCTTGGTGAAGAAGGCGTCGATCTCGGCAAACTGTATGATTACGACATCATCCTTCTCGATCTGAACCTTCCAGACATGTCCGGATATGAAGTGCTGCGCACTCTCCGCCTGTCCAAGGTCAAGACACCAATCCTGATCCTCTCCGGTATGGCAGGGATTGAAGACAAGGTCCGCGGCCTTGGCTTCGGCGCCGACGACTACATGACCAAGCCGTTCCACAAGGACGAATTGGTCGCTCGCATCCACGCGATCGTCCGCCGTTCCAAGGGCCACGCCCAGTCGGTCATCATGACCGGCGAGTTGATCGTGAACCTCGACGCCAAGACCGTTGAAGTCGGCGGCCAGCGTGTTCACCTGACGGGCAAGGAATACCAGATGCTGGAGCTGCTTTCGCTCCGCAAGGGCACGACCCTGACCAAGGAAATGTTCCTCAACCACCTTTACGGCGGTATGGACGAGCCGGAACTGAAGATCATCGACGTCTTCATCTGCAAGCTGCGCAAGAAGCTCGCAAATGCTGCCGGCGGCGCAAACTACATCGAAACCGTCTGGGGCCGCGGCTACGTTCTGCGCGAGCCGGATGGCGCCGAATACGCCGAAACCGCCTGAGACACCGAATTTCCCCTTTCGATCATGAGAGATCCCGCTTTTCCGGCGGGATTTTTCGTTTCGATGCATGGCCTCGCAAAAAACAAAGCCGCCCGGAGGCGGCTCAGACCTTGAAGAATATAGGAAATCAGGCGGCGATGGCGCGGTTGCCGAAGACGGCCGTCAGGATCTTGCGGTCGAAGGGTTTCAGCAGGAAGTCGGTGGCCCCTGCCCGCTTGCCCATCATCAGCTTCTTGAGATCGGCCTCGATTACGCAGTAGTAGATCTTGACGTCCTTGCCGCCTTCCATCGCCCGGATGGCGGAGATCAGTTCGAGCGCTCCGTCCATGCCGGAATCGACGATCATATATTCCGGAAGCTCGGCCTGGCAGCGCGAAAGCGCTTCGCTTGCATTGGACGCCTCACTGACAAGGAAATCGAGTTCGGAAAGGATACGCTTTCCGACTTTGCGGACGACATCCGAACTATCAGTGATCATGAACCGCTGCATGCCTGCTCCTTCGCTCCACTTTTACCCCAGTGGCGCTTCCTCAGTCCCTGAGAATAGGTCCATTAGGCTAAGGAAGTGTTACCTGGGACGTGCCAGGCTGCAGCGATGCAACCATGACGCTAGACAAAAACCGACTCCGCGGTGAAGATAATTTCTTCGCCCGTCGCGCTGTGGCCGAGCTCCATGCCGCACTCTTCGGCGAGCAGGACCGTGTAGTAAGGCTGGATCGAATGCGCATCGATCGCCTCCTCGACTTGGCCCGATGTGATTTCCACGAACTTCGCCGGCAGGCGCATCAGCTTGCCCTTGGCGACGATCTTGAACTTGGCGTCGAACTCCGGATTCTCAAGCGTTACTTCCAGCGAGCCGCCGCGCGGGATCGAGGAATAGGCAACCAGGAAGAGATTGAGCAGCAGCTTGACACGGTTTTTCGCGACGATGGCGCGCGGCCCATTCCAGGTCACCTCGGTCTTCTTTTCGGCAGCTGCGAAATCCTTGGCTGCGCGCTCTGCCTCACCCGTATCGATCGAAGCGCCGACCGAACCGGAGGCGCCAAATGCCAGGCGTGCAAATTTCAGGCGAACCGAGGCATTGAGCGCACTCGTGCGGATGAGGTCCATGGCGTCCGAATCGGCGCCGCCTTCGTCCAGCAGCTCGAGACCGTTGTTGATCGCGCCGACGGGCGAGATGACGTCATGGCAAACACGGCTGCAAAGTAGCGCGGCCAGATCCGGGCCGGTCAATGTGAGATTGGGGTTCTTGGACATCATCGTCTCCTAAAGGCGGCAAATTTCATCCCGCCTATCATGCTTGATCAAAATTGCACGAAGTTTGCGCCGTACTCGTCGCCATAATGACACCATATTTGGTAAACCGATTATTAAGACGATCCGCGCAAAATGCATCCACTGCCGGAAACGGCTCATCGAACCGACCATGATGAACGGATGACACCATGCGCCTTCAATCCCCCGGAAGATTTATGGGCTTTTGCCGACTCTTCGTCGCGCTGACCATTGCAGCATTTGTGCTCTCCCCGCAGCAGGCGGCGGCACAGCAGGCCAACAGCAATCAATACACCATGCAGGAGATCGTCGACGCTGGCCATTCCTTTTTCGGATCGACCAGCGGCGGTCTGGCAAAGGTAGTTGAAGCGGCCTTTCAAAAATATGGTCTGCCAAACGGTTACGTTTTGGGACAGGAAGGGTCCGGCGCCTTCATCGCCGGCCTGACCTACGGAGAAGGCCAGCTCAACACCAAGAACGCCGGCGCCCATTCGCTCTACTGGCAGGGACCGTCCCTCGGCATCGACTACGGCGGCCAGGGCTCGCGCGTCATGATGCTGGTCTACGACCTGCCTTCGATCGACAGCATTTATGCCCGCTTCGGCGGTGTCAGCGGCCAGGCCTTCGTCATTGCCGGCTTTGGCATGACGCTGCTCAAAAACAATAATGTTCTGGTGGTTCCGATCCGCACCGGCGTCGGCGCCCGCCTCGGCGTCAACGTCGGCTATCTGAAAATCACGCCCGGCCCGACCTGGAACCCCTTCTAAGCCCACGATCGGCGGCGGGATTCTTGCCCGCCGTCACCTATCCGCCACTTGCTCTAGGCGCAGCGCGTGCTTTAATCATTGGCGCTGACGCAAATCAAACTTTAAAGCAATGGCCGCGCCGTGATCGAATATGCTCTTCTGTTCGGACTGGGTTTCCTGACGGCGGCGTTCCTCGTCTTCCTGATCTCTCCTGCAATCCATCGCCGCATCGTCTGGTATACGGAAAACCGCATGAAGGCGACAATGCCCCTCACCCCGCAGGAAGTACGGGCGCAGAAGGACATGGTACGGGCGCTCTACGCTGCGGAGAATGCCAGAACGGCACAGGACCTGATACGCGAGCGCGAAAAATCCCTGTCCCTGCAGCTTCGCCATGATTCCCTTGCGCTCGATGCCGGCCGCTTGTCGTCCGAACTCGGCGCATTGCAGGCGCAGATCGGCGATTTGAACGTCGATGCTGCCGAAATGCGCTCCCACCTGCGCATGGACGAAATCTATATCAGCCAGTTGAAGACGAGCCTGCACATTGCCGAACAGGCGACTTCTGCAAAGGAAAGCGAGATCGAGACGCTGCGCACGCGCCTCAACAAGCTCGCCGAGCAGGCAGACAACCTCAAAATCGACATGGCGGCGCGCGAAACCGAGATGGAAAGTCTAAAAGTCCGTGCCAACGCGCTGCGCGACGAACGCGACACCTTGCGCCAGGACGTCAATCTTCTGCAGAAGCGGGCAAAGGATGCCGAGCAGAAGCTGACGCAGCAGGAGCATTTGGTGATCCGCCTGGAGGACAAATCCGCGCGCGAGGCAGCTGCCGCTGCCGACAAGGAAACGCTGCTCGGCCGCCGCCAGCAGGAAATCGCCAAGCTCAAGGAGCAATTGAAGTCGCTCAATGCCGGCCTGCGCAAGGCAAACCGCGCGCTTCGCGATGCGGGTCTGGCAACGGTCGAAACCAAAGGGGAGGAACTGATGCAGGACGAATCTCCAGCTTCCGAACTTGATTCAGCAGCGGTTGCCGCCCGCCTTGCCGAAGAAGTTCGCGCGCGCAGTGCAGCCGTTTCCGATCGCATTTCCAAGGCGAAGGCGACGACGGGCAACGACAGCGCCATGCGCGAAGAGATCGCCTCGATCGCGGCTGGCATGGTGGCACTGACGGCGCTTAACGAAGGCCCCTCCTCGCCGATCCGCGACCTTCTGCCGGAGGATGCGGGTAACGAAGAGGGCGAACGCGTGAGCCTCGCCCAGCGCGCAGCAACAATCCTGTCGCAACCGGGCTGATTCAGAGACGAACGGCCGCCGATGCCATCGCGAACAAAGCGATGCCGGTCGCCGTCGCGACATTGAGACTGTCGAGGCGGGCAGATTGCGGAATGCGCGCACTCCTGAAACGCGCCAGGACAGCTTCCGGCAGCCCATCTCCCTCGGTACCGACCACCAGCGCCATGCGATCCGAAGGTGCTATCGCACGGATATCCGTCTTGCCGCGCGGCGATAGCGTCCAGATATCGAAACCGCGTTCTGCTAGTGCAACGAGGATATCGAGAGCACTGCTGCTCCGCTGATAGGGAACGCTCAGCACGGAACCTACCGAGACACGCATCGCCTTCCGATAAAGCGGATCGCAGGACGTCTCGTCGAGGAAGATGGCGTCCGCGTTGAAGGCGGCCGCATTGCGGAACATCGAACCGGCATTGTCGTGATTGGAAATGCCGCAGCCAACGAGCACCAGCGCGCGCTCCGGCAGGTTGTCGAGCAGGTTCTCGCTGCCCGGGATGCGTCGGCCGAGCGCCAGCACGCCGCGATGCAGATGGAAGCCGACGATGCCGTCGAGAACATCCGCCTCGGCGACATAGACTGGGACATCGTCCGGCACGCGCGCAAGAATGTCTGCGACGCCTTCGGCGCGGTTTCGCAGCAGCAGGATTTTCTCGGCCTCGAAGCCGCGTCTCGTAGCGTGGGCTTCGGCCAGCATGCGCAGCACGACGGTGCCTTCGGCAATGAAGCGGTTCTGCCTGCCCGTCAGGTCGCGTTCGCGGATCGCGCGGAATTCCGCAATGCGCGGATCGTCGGCGCTTTCGATCGTGATCGGCGCGGCAGCCATCGGCCTCAGTTGCCGGCGACGGTGATGTCGGCGACGAGCCGACCCGCCTCGATGTCGAAGACCAGCGCCTTGCGCTTGCCGTCGATTGATTGGCCGAAGAACAGGATCTGGCTGCCGGAGAGCGACGTGGACTGCACGGCGAACCCGAGCGGCAGGGAAACCGTGGATCTGACAGGCGAATCCGAAGGAACGCCGGAGCCCGAGACAGCTGCCGTTTCTGCCGGTTCGGCCTTCATCGTCTTGTAGACAACGGCGCCGAAGACCGCCATAAGGCTCACGAACATGATGGCGCCGGAGACGATCTGCAGGCGGACCATCTTGCGCCGGACATTTTCCATTGCCGGATCAAGGGGCTGTTCTTCCTGATCGTCCAGCTCGATTTTCGTCATCGTGGTGTCCTATGAAATACTTCGGAGAAGAAGCGTCTTGAGCGACCCCTTTAAACAAGCATCCGGCATTAGGAAAGTCCTGACTGCCGATGAGAATGCCGAAGGCCGCCTCGACGCCTGGCTGACGGCCCAGCTCGGCGAGGAATTTTCCCGCAGCCGCGTCAAGGTGCTGATCAAGGATGGCCAGTTGCTGGTGAACGGCGCCGTCGTCCTCGATCCGCAAAAGAAGGTGCGCTCCGGCGACAATTGCGAACTCCTGCTGCCCGAGCCGGAAGACCCGACGCCAAAGGGCGAAGACATCCCGCTCGACATCCTTTACGAGGACGACGACCTCATCGTCATCTCGAAACCGGCCGGCATGGTCGTCCATCCCGCTGCCGGAAACTGGACGGGAACACTCGTCAATGCGCTGATCCACCACTGCGGCGACAGCCTCTCGGGCATTGGCGGCGTCCGGCGGCCAGGCATCGTGCATCGGCTCGACAAGGATACGACCGGCGTCATGGTCGTCGCCAAGAACGATATTGCACATCGCCACCTGTCGCTTCAGTTTGCCGATCACGGCCGCACCATGCCGCTCAAGCGCGCCTACCAGGCGATCGTCTGGGGTCGGCCGCGCTCGCTCTCAGGCACGATCGATGCGCCGCTCGGCCGCTCGACCGGCGACCGCACGCGCCGCTCCGTCAAGCGTCCTGACAGCCAGGAAGCCGACGAGGCCATCACGCATTACGCAGTGCTGGAACGCTTCCACGAGAGCCCGGATGCAACAGCGCTTGCCGCCCTCGTCGAATGCCATCTGGAGACCGGCCGCACCCATCAGATTCGCGTCCATATGGCCCATATCGGCCATCCGCTGCTTGGCGATACGGTCTATGGCGCGCATTTCAGAACCAAGGCCAATCTACTGCCCGATGAAGCACGTAAAGTCGTCAACAGCTTTGGCCGTCAGGCGCTCCATGCCTATATGCTGCAGTTCGAGCATCCCCGCACGGGTGAACTCATGCACTTCGAAGTGCCCCTCCCCGTAGATATGGTGGAACTCGCAGAAGCGCTCCGCCGTTAGCAGTATAACGTCTTCGTGAAGGCTTTTGATGGGCTTGAACCGCTGTTCCGCCATACTTATCTGTATGTTGACTTAGTGCGGGCTTGGATTTGAGCCGCACGTCCCGGTTCGCCAGTTCCGACGCGGGGACGCGTTCCATCGGGAACCGGAATCTATATAGGAGGGTGCAATCATGGCCCGCAATACCTTGCCGTCCATTACCGCCGGCGAAGCCGGTCTCAATCGTTATCTCGACGAAATCCGCAAGTTTCCGATGCTGGAGCCGCAGCAGGAATATATGCTGGCAAAGCGTTATTCCGAGCACGGTGACCGCGAAGCTGCGCATAAACTCGTCACCAGCCACCTGCGTCTCGTCGCCAAGATCGCGATGGGCTACCGCGGCTACGGCCTGCCGATCGGCGAAGTCGTGTCCGAAGGCAATGTCGGCCTCATGCAAGCCGTCAAGAAATTTGATCCGGAACGCGGTTTCCGTCTCGCCACCTACGCGATGTGGTGGATCAAGGCCTCGATCCAGGAATACATCCTGCGCTCATGGTCGCTGGTGAAGATGGGCACGACCGCCAACCAGAAGCGCCTGTTCTTCAACCTGCGCCGCCTCAAGGGCCGGATCCAGGCAATCGACGAAGGCGACCTGAAGCCGGAGCATGTCGCGGAGATCGCCACGAAGCTGAACGTCTCCGAGGAGGAGGTCGTTTCGATGAACCGCCGCCTTTCCGGCGACGCTTCGCTGAACGCGCCGATCAAGGCCTCCGAAGGCGACAGCGGCCAGTGGCAGGATTGGCTCGTGGACGACCACGACAGCCAGGAAGACGTGCTGATCGAGCAGGACGAGCTCGAAACGCGCCGCCGCATGCTCTCGAAGGCGATGGGCGTGCTGAACGACCGCGAACGCCGCATCTTCGAAGCACGCCGCCTTGCCGACGATCCAGTCACGCTGGAAGATCTGTCGACCGAGTTCGACATCAGCCGCGAACGCGTGCGCCAGATCGAAGTGCGCGCCTTCGAAAAGGTGCAGGACGCGGTGCGCAAGGAAGCGCTGGAAAGGGCAAACGCCGTCCGCGTCGTCGAAGCCACGGCGTAACGGGTTCGCGCCTCGATATGAGATCGGAAAGCCGCTTGCTGCAGATTGCGGCAGGCGGCTTTCTTCATTTTAAGTTTGCAGGAGGCACCTTCCGGGATGAGGCAAAAGCCGAAACTGTTCGGCGCGGATTACAGCGTTTATGTGCGGGCCGTGCGGCTCACCTTGCATGAAAAGGGCGTTGACTACGATCTGGTGCCCGTCGATGTCTTTGCAGCGGCAGGACCGCCGTCATCCTATCTCGCCCGGCAGCCGTTCGGCCGAATTCCAGCCTTGGAGCATGACGGCTTCAATCTTTATGAGACCGGAGCGATAACCCGCTACATTGATGCGGCATTCAACGGTCCAAGCCTGCAACCGGCAACTCCAAGGAAGTGCGCCCGGATGAACCAGATCATCAGCATCGCGGATGGATACATCTACTCCAACCTCGTCTGGGGAATTCATGTGGAACTGGTGTCGAAGCCGCTGCGCGGAGAGCCAAGCGATGAGGCGCGCGTGGCCATCGCTCGATCCAAAGCGCCTGTTTGCCTGCAGGCTCTTGCGGATTTGATGGATGGCGAGCCTTGGCTCGCAGGAGAGACGTTGACATTGGCGGATCTGCACGTCGCACCAATGATGGATTATTTCCTGACGGTTCCTGAAGGGCGGAAGCTGCTTGAGCAGCACACGGTCTCGCCGCCTGGTGGCAACGCATCGCCGAGCGTCCAAGCATGCAATACACACAGCCAACAACATGAGCCGGCAGCGGGTTGTCCCGCTGCCACTTTTCCAGGCGACCAGCGCGTTACTGGCTCGTGCTCACGTCGCCGAGCGCCGTCCATTCTTTGACTGCGGTATTGAAGGCTGCTATGCCGGTCGGACCCTTCTGCATCGTGATCAGCGCGCGGCGGCCGTTGCGATAGGTGATCGGAATATCGATCCAGTCACGCGTCGAAAGCAGATCGAGGTTCGCCTTGCGGGCATCCGGATAATCGTTCAGCGCGATCATGTGGAAGTCATCTGTGATTTTGGCAGGAACCGCGATCAGCGGGTCGCCGCGATCTTGTTCCGTGCGCTTCATCGAAATGCGTTGGACGCTATCGATGCTGCCGCCTTCGAAATTCGGCGGAAGCGAGAAGACGATCTCGACAAGGTGGCTCGCCGGGAGCGACGGATCGGAGTTGCGCTTGAAGGTCACGAGAGCCGAAAGATTGCGCTCCGGCACCGTCACATTGGCCTGCACCGTCGATTCTTGCTTGCCGCCCTGGCCGGCTTCATGCTGGACGCTCCAGGCGACGCCCCCCTGGATCGCCGTTGGCGAGCTCTGGCCGATCCGCTCCTCATAGAGGAACATCTTCTCGCTCGCACCGGCCGGCACCTGCTGCGGGGCAGCGGTCGGGCCGTTCGGCGGCGGCGTCTCGGCCGCCGCCCCACCTGCCTGTACGGGCGGAGCCGGCGCGGTGGATGCGACATTCTGCTCGGCGACCGACTTGCCTTCGGCGGTGGGCGTACCGGGCATGGCAGCCGGGCCGCTGTCGACTTCCGTACCGTCTGCCATGAGGCGCTGGTTGAACTTGTTGTTGACCGAAGAACCGTCATCGAGCGCGGCAACCTGCCGGCCAGGTTCGGCAGGCTTGGCCGCTTCGGTGTTGTTTGTCGAAGGGTTTGCCGGCGTCTGGTTCTGCATAGCAGCGGGCTCGCTCTCGGCCGTTTTGGACGGAGCGGCGCTCACCAGATTGTCAACCATCGCGATCAGCTCGGCACGGTTCATCCACGCGGCATAGGCACCGCCGCCCAGCACTGCCAGCACGCCGATAACGGCAATGATCGTGCCGATACCGAAGCGGCGGCGCTTCGGTTCCATGCGGAAATTCTTGCTCTGCAGTTTGGCGGCAACGATCTGGTCGATATCGGCAGCTGGCGCCGAATCGTCGTCTTCCGCAACGACGCCGCGGCGACTGTAGCCCCGAAGGGCCTTGGCTTCCTGCCACTCTTCGCCCGGTACGTCGGCAGCAGGCGCCGCAGGCTTGCCGTGGATCTCGGCGAACAGGTCCGAATCGTCGAAGTGCGCTGCGACAGGGGCCTTCTTGTTGGTGCCTGCCTCGATCGGCGGCAGATCGTCAAAGGCGGCGGCTTCCCACGAAAAGCCCTCGTTCGCGGCCGGCATCTTCGCGGGCGGCGGCGGGTTTTGAAGACCAGCAATGGCTTCCTCGAAGGCGCGCGCGTGGTCGTTGGCCGACTCCGCTGGAGGAACGCTTTCTGAGAAGTTCCTGACCTCCTCCGTGGCCCATTCAACCTCTGCGTCCTTCGGTGGCTCGGCCGGGGTTTCGGCAGCCGGCTCGGCCCAGACGGGATCGAAATGCGCAACCGTTTCGGCCTGCAGCGGCTCCTCGCGGCTGTGCTCGACGAACTCCTCCGGCTTCTCGAAAGAGACGAACGGCTCAACGAGCCGGTTCGACGGATTGTATTCGCCGGCAGGACGAAGGGATTCCGGTTCGACAGCCGGTTCGGCCTCGACGGCAGGCGCCTCCTCGAGATACTCCTCCGGCGGGAGTGCGTATTCCTCGACCGGCACTTCATCGCGATGCGACGCAGCCCATTCCTCGGGAGGTGCTGCTTCCGCCTCAGCCGCAGCAGTAACTTCCTCGACCGGGCGGTCCCATCGTTCTTCTTCTTGTTCTTCCGGCACCGCCGCTACCGGCGCGGGCTCCTCGTAGGGCGCCGCCTCTTCCTGCGGTTCAGGCTGCGGCTCTTCGTGACGGTATTGCGCTGGTTCATCCGCATCGGCGAGATGCTCTTCTGCGACCGGTTCTGCGGCAACCGGTTCGTCAGCAACCGATTCTGTGGCAACCGGTTCGTCAGCGACCGGTTCTTCAGCAACCGGTTCTTCAGCCGGCTCCGGCGCGGCAGCATACTGTGCTGGCGGCTCGGAAATAGGCTCTTCATGGACAGGCGCTTCTGCTGCAGCAATGGCTGCCTCATCGTCCGGCAATGCCTCGGAGTGCTCGGCCTCCACCTCGCGGATAGCAGTATCGAGCTTATCGAGCTGGCGCTGCAGCATCGCTTCCGGCGGGCGCGGCTTCATGTTTTCGAGCTGCCGCTGCACCGCGCCGCGGGCACGCTCGTAAACCTTCGCCCGCATCTCGGGGGTGTTTTCAGCCAGGCCGTCAACCGCCCGCCGGATAACTGCAATAAAATCAGCCATTAGTTACTTTTCTCGAGAGGCCCGATTCGCGGCCGGGCCAGATGCCATAATGACCCGCGACATTAATCCTCAAACGGATCAGTCACAAGTATGGTGTCATCGCGCTCAGGGCTTGTGGACAAAAGCGCGACAGGCGCACCGATTAGCTCCTCGACCTGCCGGACATATTTGATCGCCTGCGCAGGCAGATCGGCCCAGCTGCGGGCGCCGACGGTCGACTCCTTCCAGCCTTCCAGCGTGATGTAGACCGGCTCCACGCGAGCCTGCGCCGCCTGGCTTGCCGGCAGATGGTCGATCTGCTCGCCGTCGAGCATGTAGCCGACACAGATTTTCAGCTCGTCGAGACCGTCAAGCACATCGAGCTTCGTCAGCGCAATGCCGGTGATGCCGTTGGTCGCGACCGACTGGCGTACAAGCGCCGCATCGAACCAGCCGCAACGGCGCTTGCGTCCCGTCACTGTTCCGAATTCATGGCCCTTCTCACCAAGGAACTGGCCGACCGAATCGTTGAGTTCCGTCGGGAACGGACCTTCGCCGACGCGCGTCGTGTAGGCCTTGGTGATGCCGAGGATATAGCCGAGCGAGCCAGGTCCCATGCCGGAGCCGGCAGCAGCCTGGCCGGCGACCGTATTCGACGAGGTCACGAAGGGATAGGTGCCGTGGTCGATATCGAGCAAGCTGCCCTGCGCGCCTTCGAAAAGAATGCGCGCGCCCTTGCGGCGCTCCTTGTCGAGGAGCAGCCAGACCGTTTCGCGGAAGGGAAGCACGCGATCGGCGATCGACGTCAGCTCCGTCATGATCGCCTCGTGGCTCACCTCGGCAACGCCCAGGCCGCGGCGAAGCGCGTTGTGGTGCGTGAGGATACGGTCGACCTTGCCCGGGAGCGCCTCCAGATCGGCGAGATCCATGACGCGGATCGCGCGACGGCCGACCTTGTCCTCATAGGCCGGGCCGATGCCGCGGCGCGTCGTGCCGATCTTCGTGCCGCTGTTGGAGGCGGCATCTTCGCGATAGGCATCGAGCTCGCGGTGCAGCGAGAGGATCAGCGTAGCGTTGTCGGCGATGCGCAGGTTGTCGGGAGAAATCTTGACTCCCTGTTTTTCGAGCTTCTCGATCTCGGCAATCAGCGCGTGCGGATCGACGACGACGCCGTTTCCGATCACCGCCATCTTGCCTGGGCGCACGACGCCGGAAGGCAACAGCGACAGCTTGTAGCTCGTGCCGTCGATGACGAGCGTATGGCCGGCATTGTGTCCGCCCTGATAGCGCACAACGATATCCGCACGTTCCGAAAGCCAATCGACAATCTTGCCCTTGCCTTCGTCACCCCATTGCGAACCGACCACGACTACGTTCGTCATCCAACTCTTCCTGTTACCGGCGGATTATCCGCGCTCTGCTCAAACCCGCGCATCTATAAAGCTTTGTTTTTTGGAAAGCGACCCTGTTATCAGGGCGAAATGGGCTTTTTACGTGACAAATCAGCCAGTCCCGGGCTATTGCCGGTCCGTCGGCAGCCATTCGAACTACTTTTCGGAAGACGGAAAGAATCAACCTTGCATATCACGGCCTATATTTGTCTCGCCATTGCGACGTTGTGCTGGGGTGGAAACACTGTCGCCGGAAAGCTGGCGCTCGGCCATGTGAGCCCCATGACGCTGACCTTCCTGCGCTGGACAATTGCGACCGCGCTCATCGCCGCGGTGTCGCTTCCGCAGATCAAGAAGGACTGGCCTGTCGTCCGCAAGAAGCTGCCACTGCTGCTTTTCTATGGCATGGTCGGCTATACGCTCTTCAACGCCATGCTTTACTCGGCCGTGAAATACACCACCGCCATCAATGTTGCGATCGAGCAGGCAGGCATCCCGATGCTGATCTTCCTGCTCAATCTGATTTTCTTCCGCACCGGCGTTTCGGCCGCGCAGGTCGCCGGCTTCGGCATGACGCTCGTCGGCGTGGCCTTGACCGCCTCCCATGGCGATATCGCGGCGCTGCTCAGGCTCGGTCTCAACCGCGGCGACGCCTTGATGCTGGTGGCGGTCGCCGCCTATTCGATCTACACGATCTTTCTGCGCTGGAAGCCGCCGGTCGACTGGCGCACGCTCATGGCCTTTCCCGCCCTTGCGGCGGCGCTGACGTCACTGCCACTGCTGCTTTGGGAAAATGCGGCCGGCAATGTCCAGATGCCGGACGGCAAGGGCTGGATCATCACGTTTTACACGGCGATCTTCGCCTCGCTGGTTGCGCAGGTCCTCTATATCAAAGGCGTGGAGTGGATCGGCGCCAACCGGGCCGGCCTCTTCATCAATCTCGTTCCGGTTTTCGGCACGCTTTTATCCGTGCTGCTGCTTGGCGAAGCATTGCAGCTCTTCCATATCGTCTCGCTGGTGCTGACGCTGGGCGGCATTGCGATCGCTGAGAAGGGACGTCCAAAGCTTTCGGCTTCGACCGCCCCCGCCTCGCCTATGGACTAAGATCAGCCGAGTTCCAGCGTCGTGACGCCGTAGACGTTCCTCAGCGGAGTGGCAGGCGCCGTGCCGCGATACATGCGCGCCGTCTCGAATACCGGTTCGAGCCCCATGCTTTCGGTAAGCGCGATCGCTTCCCTGTTTTCGGCGGGGACATCGATGAACACCGGCTCGCCGCCAGCCTCCGGCAGCAATTCGGCAAGCAGCGCGGCTGCGGTATCGGTATCGGCGGCAAAAAGCGGCCCGATCTTGTACCCTTCGTAACAGCGGCGGATCGTGGCGTAGCCGCGGATCTTGCCGCTCTTGCGCGCGATCGCCGTCTTGCGCCCGCGCCGCCGCTTGCACCATGCGGCAACGAATGCATTGCGTGGCTCGGTGAAAATCGCGGCATCGTAACGGAACAGCCCGTCCAGCTTGTCCGACACCGGATGCGCTAAGAGCGAGGATTGCGGAAACACCGCCGGAATGCCGCCATACCGGATCGTAGTATAGGCAGGTACGAAGCCTGCCTTGCGGTAATTCTCCTGCTGAGCGACGACGCCGTCGAGACCGATCGTGCGGTCGGCCGCAGACGCCATGCCGGCATTCCAGAGCGCCTTGCCGTAGCCTTTGCCACGGAAATCCGGATGGACGATGTAGAGGCCAAGAAACGCCAAGTGTTCGCCGTATTTCACCACCGAAATGGAACCGACCGGAACTTCACCAACCGCACCGATGAAAAAACCGGACGGGTCGGCTTCCTGGAAAGCGAGCGAATCGTCGAGTCCTGGATTCCACCCCTCCTGCCTTGCCCATTCGAGCACAAGCTCCAACTCACCCGGCCGCATCGCGCGAACCGCAAATTCCGAACTCATGCAACCTTCCCAAGCAAACCCTGCCTTAAGTTTGCAGGGCAGAATAAAGCGTTAAAGTCTGAACCGCGGCATCGCTACCGGGCGCGAAGAAACATGCTCATTGCTGAAACGACCTGCATCGATCGTCATAAGGCACGACACGAAAATCTTCGCATCACAATTATCATGAAGCAACGCCGTTGAAATCTCAAGAGAATTACTTCGCAGAAGCAGCAAAGCGTAAATGACAGCACCGCTTTGCTGGTACTGCAGATTGGTTCGCGTGGCCGCTTCCGGCCGTCCTAGCGCAAACCAGGTGAATTCTTTGCTAATATAGCCCGTCCGGCGCTCAATTTGGTTGCAAGTCAAACCTGAAGCATGCTGTCTACAATCATTGGGCAGACATGCCCGCGGCGCATCTGTAACGAGTGAAAGCCTTGGCCACGCAACCGTCCGGCCTGCATATGAAAACGCCGCCGCCGCGCCGCAAGCGCCGCGCAGCATTGTGGCTGATGCTCACGCTTTCGATCTCGCTCGTTGCCGGCACGGTCCTGCTATCCAACGACATGCGCCATCTGCGCACCCTGGCAGCTTTGTCGGGCTACGATCTCAACCTGCAGGTCCAGCAACCAGAACCACCGCCGCTTCAGCTGGTAGAGGTTGCAAAGCCTGCTCCGCAGCTGCCGGTCAAGATCCCGCCGAGGCTGATCGAGGTTCCGCAGCCCGAGCTCGCCGGAAATTTCCTGCGGACGTGGCGGAAGTCCGGACCGGACATGTGCGAAACGTTGCGCAAGGCCGGCATTGAGATGACCCAATGGCGTGCCTCCGCCATGGGCAGCAGCGCCTATGAATGCTCTTTTCAAGAGGTCTACAAGGAAGATGGGGAGCGCCCGCTGAGTTCTGTGTTTCTGATCATTCGCGGAGATCGCAAAGGCGCGATTTCCAACATACGCGCCAAGATCGTCGGGCCGGCGACGGATAGCGCGGGCCGGCTCGATCCGTCTTTCATGCGCGTTTTCGAAACGGTGCTCGCACAATCGCACTGGCTGGATTTTCACGATGCCTTGAGCGCGATCCGAGAACTGAAGGATGTCAGAAAGGAAGGTTTTGGCGCGAGTGTCGTCTTCTCCCGCGAATTCAGCAGCGAGAACAGTTTCAATTTTATCATGACGATCAAGGCGGCACCCGGTCCGCAGATGCGGACCAGGGCCTTTTTTTCTACCGGACGCTGGATGCCCGCGCCGGACAATGAGGTCTCGGAAGCGCTGCCGCCAATCTTCCGGTAGTTAGAAATAAGGCTCGAAGAAGCGCCGCACGGCGTCGATCTCGTTCGGACGGATGTCATGTCCGCCCGGGTGCCACTCGGTCTCGGTCGCAGCCCCCTGCCCGGTGAAATAGCCGGCGAGCGCTTGGGTCAGACCGACCGGAGAGATCGGATCACGTTCGCCCGCCGTAATCAGCACCTTGCGGCCCTGGAGTTCCCGATTCGCCTTCGGCCGAAACGGAATGAGAGGATGCATGAGCGCCGACGCATCGAACAGCCCGTTTTCGATCAAGACATTCGCCAGGATGTTCGCACCGTTTGAAAAGCCGAGGCCAAGGATGTGCGACGCGCCGTGATCGACCGTCATGTCTTTCACGAAAGACGCCAACTTCTGCGTGGCCCTGGCAAGATCGTCCATGTCGTAGACGCCCTCGCCGGTGCGCTTGAAAAAGCGTGCCGCGCCGTGCTCCGAAACATCCCCGCGGGGAGAGACGATCGTCGCATCGGGCAGAAGCCGCCGTCCGAAGTCGAAGAACTGGTTTTCATCCCCTCCGGTGCCGTGCAGCACAAAGAGGATGGGTTTTCCCGGTGCACCGGCATGGAGCCGGTGCACATAGCTGTGGTCGTTCATCGATCTGCCCCTTAAGCTTCGAGCGGTTGCAGGTGCTGCTCGATCAGTTGCCGCAGATGCGCGTGCTGCTGCGGCAGCTTCAGCGCTTCGCCGAGATGAGCCGTGTCTTCGTCCCGGTCGAAGCCGGGTTCGTTGGTGGCGACCTCGAAGAGAATGCCGCCAGGCGTGCGGAAATAGATCGCCCAGAAATAATCGCGGTCGATGACCGGCGTCACCTGGTAGCCTGTATCCATCAGTGCCTTGCGCACCTCGAGCTGCTTTTCGCGGTTGTCGACAGCAAAGGCGACATGGTGCACGGAACCGGCGCCCGGCAGAGCACGGGAGATATTCGGCATCGTTTCGAGATCGACCAGATGCGCACCGTTGCCGCCTGGCATCACCAGCCGCTTCACGCCGTCTTTCTCGTCTTGAACCTCATAGCCCATGAATCTCAAGAGTTCGGACGTCGCGCCTTCATCGCGAAGGCGCATGGCGACGGAGTGGAAGCCACGGATGGCGTGATCCTCGCCGATGCCGCCATGCGTCCAGGGCTGGCGGTCGTCGTCCCTGACTTCAACAAGCGCGAAACCGTCGCCATCAGGACCCGCAAAGTGCAGTCGCTTTTGGCCGAAGCTCTCGTCCGCCTTGAGACCACTGACGCCGAGCTTGGTGAGACGGTCGCTCCAAAAGCCGAGCGAGCCCTCGGGAACGGAGAAAACGGTCGTACCGACTTCGCCGGTGCCCGGACGGCCCTGCGCCATCTTGGGAAACGGGAAATAGGTCATGATCGAACCCGGCGAACCGGTCTCGTCGCCATAATAGAGATGATAGACGTCGGGCGCATCGAAGTTCACGGTCTTCTTGACGCGGCGCAGGCCGAGCGCGTTTGTGAAGAACTGGTTATTTGTACGGGCGTCCTCCGCCATCGATGTGACGTGGTGCAGACCCTTGATCTGGTTGAGCATGTCGAGACCCCTTTCTTGCCCGCAGCGGCGAGCCTTCATGGGTCATAGATGATTGCTTGGAGCGATTTGGAATAGTCCCGGAGACCAAAACGCATTGTCTCCTTTTATTGAACACCGGTCCGGAGATGTTCAGAAAACTCTAGGCATCCTGCGGATTGGCGGGCAACTCCCAGTCGACGGGCGCGCGGCCGTGAGCCTGCAGGAAAGCGTTTGCCTTCGAAAAATGCCTGCATCCGAAAAAGCCGTTATGCGCCGAAAGCGGCGACGGATGCGGCGCCTTGAGGACGAGATGACGGTCGGTATCGACAAAGGCCGCCTTCCGCTGCGCGTAGGAACCCCAGAGCATGAAGACGACGGACTCGCATTCCTCGTTGACCTTGCGGATCACCGCATCGGTGAAACGCTCCCAGCCCTTGCCCTGATGTGACGCGGCCTGCGCCTCCTCGACGGTCAGAACGCTGTTCAGCAACAGCACGCCCTGGCGGGCCCAATGCTCCAGAAAGCCATGCCGCGGCGGCTTGATGCCGAGATCGGTTTCCATCTCCTTGTAGATATTGACCAGCGACGGCGGAATGCGCACGCCTGGTCGAACGCTGAAGCAGAGCCCATGCGCCTGTCCGAGGCCGTGATAGGGATCCTGCCCCAGAATGATGACCTTCACCTTTGCAAGCGGAGTGAGATCAAGCGCGCGAAAATATTCCGACCCTTTAGGGAAGATACGCTTGCCGCTTTGCTTCTGCACCAGCAGGAAATCCTTGAGCTGCTGCATGTAGGGACTGGAAAATTCGGGCGCGAGTGCCGCCTTCCAGCTCTCTTCGAGCGCGATGGTCTGTTCGCTCATCGATAGTCCTCGTTCCACCGAAGGGGGGATAGATTTGCCCTGAAAAGGGAGGCGCGCAATATTTTAGTCACCTATCGCGGCCAAAATTTACGAAGTATCGTTAGACTGGTGATAATCGCGCAGGAAAGCAAGCGTCAGCAAAGGCTTAACACGCATGAAATTTGGAACAAGCGGCCTGCGCGGCCTTTCCGCCGATCTGGAAGGCAGGGCGTCGATGGTCTACGCGACAGCGTTCGGGCAATATCTTCTCGAGAGCGGGCGCGCGCAAAAAGGCGACCTCGTCATGCTCGGCCGCGATTTTCGCGATTCCAGCCCTGCAATCGCTGCGACATGCGCTTTCGCGCTGACCGCGCTTGGCTTCAGGGTCGCCGATTGCGGCACCGTCCCGACACCAGCGCTGGCATTTCATGGATCCCGAAACAAGGCCGCGAGCCTGATGATCACCGGCTCGCACATCCCGGCGGACCGCAACGGCATCAAATTCTACCGACCCGATGGCGAGATCGACAAGGCGGACGAAGCCGCGATTTCCGATCTTGCAGTCAAGCTCGACCGCTCCCTGCCTGAAGCGGCAATGGCGGAAAAAGCGAAGGTCGAGGACCGGTCCGGCGACTGCGCTAGAGCCTTCATGGCCCGCAATGCCGGCATTCTCGCCAAAAATGCCCTTTCCGGCCAAAGGATCGGCGTCTATCAGCATAGCACCGTTGCCCGCGACATGATGGTGCAGCTGTTGTCGCACTACGGCGCCGAAGCCATCGCGCTTGGACGATCGGAGACCTTCATCCCGGTCGATACCGAAGCCGTTTCGGCGCAGACCGTTGCGCTCCTCAAGGATTGGGCGCAGTCGCTGACCCTTGATGCGCTCGTTTCGGCCGATGGCGACGGCGACCGGCCACTGGTGACGGATGAGAACGGCACGCCCCTGCGCGGCGACTTGCTGGGGCTGATCACTGCGAATTTTCTTGATGCCGGGACCGTGGTCACGCCTGTCACCTCCAACTCCGGCATCGAAGCCGCCGGCGCCTTTGCCGTCGCCCGCACGCGCGTCGGCTCACCCTTCGTCATCGCCGGCATGCAGGAGGCGATCTTCGCAGGCAAGGACCGCGTGATGGGCTTCGAGGCCAATGGCGGCCTGCTGACCGGTTCGGATTTCAGCGTCAATGGCAGGACGCTGGAGGCACTGCCGACACGCGACTGCTTCCTGCCGATCCTGGCAGTCCTTGCGCTGGCAGCGGCGCAAAAGAAGCCGCTGTCGGCCATTGCCGCTTCCTACAATCTCCCGATCGCGGCGGCCGATCGGCTGGAGAACTTCCCCGTCGAGACCAGCGCAAAATTGATGGCTTACCTGCGCGCCTTACCGGAAAACCTGGCGGATTTCCTGAAGCCCCTTGGAAGCCCGTCCACGGCGAGCGACATCGACGGCTTGCGCGTCACGCTGGCCGACAGGCGCATCATCCACTTTCGCCCCTCGGGCAACGCACCGGAGATGCGCTGCTACGTCGAAGCGCAAACCGAACATGCCGCAAGCCAGTTGCTTGAAGCCGGACTGAGCCGGATCAGGCAGTGGGCCGCACAGAACTGATTGAAGACAGAAGATTTTGAGGAAACGCACCCGATGACGCAAAAGATCGTTCCCGTGATCATGGCAGGAGGCAAGGGCACACGCCTGTGGCCGCTGTCGCGCGCTGCAGCCCCCAAGCAGTTCATTCAGTTCATCGGCGACAAGACGCTGTTTCAGGAAACGCTCGCCCGCGTCTCCGATCCGGCGCTTTACGAAGCACCGGTCGTGCTGACCAATGAGGAATTCCGCTTCCT
Source organism: Rhizobium sp. USDA 4016 (assembly GCF_056279705.1). Lineage (NCBI taxonomy): Bacteria > Pseudomonadati > Pseudomonadota > Alphaproteobacteria > Hyphomicrobiales > Rhizobiaceae > Rhizobium > Rhizobium sp. USDA 4016. Next base: position 852,781 of record NZ_JBWCCY010000004.1, on the reverse strand, counting down.
CGTGGCCGAACAGGCCCGCGAACTCGATCACCCGCTGAAGGCGATCCTGCTGGAGCCGGTTGCCCGCAACACCGCACCCGCCGTTGCCGCCGCTGCCACCCTCGTCGCCGACCTTTTCGGCAAGGACGTGATCATGCACGTCCTCGGCTCGGACTATGAGATCGTCGCCGATCAAAGCTATTTCGACAGCGTCCGCGCCGCGCGCGAAACGGCCGCCAGCGGCAAGCTCGTGACCTTCGGCATCAAGCCGACCGAGCCGGCAACCGGCTACGGCTATATCGAAGGCGGCGAGAACCTTTCGGCAGGCGCACAGACCGTCAAGCGCTTCATCGAAAAGCCGCCCCTGGACAAGGCAAAGGAGATGGTGGCTGCCGGCGGCTTCTACTGGAATTCCGGCATGTTCATGTTCCAGGTGGGCGCGCTGCTGGCGGAAATGCGCAACTATGCGCCGGATGTCGTCGCCGCTGCCGGTGAGGCTGTTGCGAAGGCGACGCGCGATCTCGACTTCACCCGTCTCGACGCCCAATCCTTTGCGAAGGCCCCCAGCATCTCGATCGACTATGCGATCATGGAAAAGACGGCCAATGCCGCTGTCGTGCCCTCGCCCTTCAAATGGTCGGATCTCGGCAGCTGGGATTCCGTCTGGAAAACCGGGACGCGCGACCCGAACGGCAATGTCGCGACCGCCAATACGACGCTTGTCAACAGCCGCAACTCGCTGGTGATGAGCCACGGCGTGCATCTTGCCGTCCAGGGGATGGAAGATGTCGCGGTGATCGCCAGTGAGGATGCCGTCTATGTCGGCAAGCTGCAGGACAGCCAGAGCGTCGGCGATCTCGTCAAGACGCTCGCCGCCCTGCCCGCAACGTCGAAACTGACGCAGACCCATCCGACCTCGTACCGGCCGTGGGGCGGCTATACCTCGATCTTCAACGGCGACCGTTTCCAGGTGAAGCGCATCTTCGTCACACCCGGCAAGAAGCTCTCGCTGCAGAAGCATCACCACCGCTCGGAACATTGGATCGTCGTCAAGGGCACGGCCGAGGTGACGATCGGCGAGAATGTGCAGATGCTGCGGGAAAACGAGTCTGTCTATATCCCGCTCGGCGAGGTGCACCGCCTCGCAAACCCGGGCAAGATCTTGCTCGAACTGATCGAAGTGCAGACCGGCTCCTACCTCGGCGAGGACGATATCATCCGCATCGTCGACGAGTTTGGGCGCAGCTGAGAAGTGGGGCTGTCTTGAATTTATAACGGTGCGCCTGTAACACGATCGCGTTTTGCCGCCGGCAGGCCGCGATCGTTTTTGATGAAGGTTATTCCATGCGCATTGTTATGATTGGTTCGGGCTATGTCGGTCTCGTCTCCGGCGCCTGCCTTGCAGATTTCGGCCACCACATCACCTGCGTCGATAAATCCGAAGCGAAGATCGACGCCCTTGAACGCGGCGAAGTGCCGATCTTCGAGCCGGGCCTCGATGCCATCATCGAGCACAACCGCAGCGCCGGCCGCCTGGATTTCTCCAAGGATCTGGCTGCACCGGTTGCCGACGCCGATGTCGTCTTCATCGCGGTCGGCACGCCGTCGCGCCGCGGCGACGGCCATGCCGACCTGAGTTACGTCTATGCCGCCGCCCGCGAGATTGCCGCAGCCGTCAGCGGCTTCACCGTCGTCGTCACGAAGTCCACCGTTCCCGTCGGCACCGGCGACGAGATCGAGCGCATCTTCCGCGAAGAGTTCCCTGGCAAGGACATCGCCGTCGTCTCGAACCCGGAATTCCTGCGCGAAGGTGCTGCCATCACCGACTTCAAGCGCCCCGACCGCATCGTCATCGGCACCGAAGACGCGCGCGCCACGGAAGTCATGCGCGAAGTCTACCGGCCGCTCTACCTCAACGAGGCACCGCTTTATTTCTGCGAGCGCCGCACGTCGGAGCTGATCAAGTACGCCGCAAACGCCTTCCTCGCCATGAAGATTACCTTCATCAACGAGATCGCCGACCTTTGCGAACAGATCGGTGCGGATGTGCAAAAGGTTGCCAAGGGCATCGGCATGGACAAGCGCATCGGCGACAAGTTCCTGCATGCCGGCCCCGGCTATGGCGGCTCGTGCTTTCCGAAGGACACGCTGGCGCTCGTCAAGACCGCGCAGGACTATGACAGCCCGATGCGCCTCATCGAAACGACGGTTGCAATCAACGACAACCGCAAGCGCGCCATGGGTCGTAAGGTGATCGCCGCCTGCGACGGCAGCGTGCGCGGCAAGAAGATCGCCGTCCTCGGCCTGACCTTCAAGCCGAACACCGACGACATGCGCGATGCGCCGTCGATCACCATCATCCAGGCCTTGCTCGACGGCGGCGCCACGGTTCACGTCTATGACCCGGAAGGCATGCAAGCGGCCAAGGAAATGCTCGGGCCGGTGACCTATGGCAATGACCCTTACGAGATTGCCGAGAGCGCCGATGCCATCGTGCTCGTTACCGAATGGGATGAATTCCGCGCGCTCGACTTCAAGCGCCTGAAGACCACGATGAAGAAACCTGTCGTCGTGGACCTGCGCAATATCTATCCCGTCGCCGAAATCACGCGCCACGGCTTCAGCCACTTTGCCGTCGGCAAGAAGACCGAGTAGAGTTAGAAAATGCATTACTTCATAACAGGCACCGCAGGCTTCATCGGCTTTCATCTCGCGCGGCGCTTGTTGCAGGATGGGCATCGGGTTACCGGTTTCGACGGCCTGACGCCCTATTACAGCGTCAAGCTCAAGCATATGCGGCATGCGGCTCTGGCGCAGTTCCCGGCCTTCAAGCCGGTGGTCGCCATGCTTGAGGATCAAAAGGCGCTCGAAGATGCGGTCGGCCAGGCAAAGCCGGACATCCTGATCCACCTCGCGGCCCAGGCCGGCGTCCGCTACAGTCTTGAAAACCCGCGCGCCTATCTGAGCTCGAACGTCGAAGGCTCCTGGAACATTCTGGAAACTGCCGAGCGCCACAATGTGCAGCATCTGATGCTGGCCTCGACCTCTTCGATCTATGGCGCGAACCCCCGCGTTCCCTTCCATGAGACCGACAGGGCCGACGAGCCCCTGACGGTCTATGCCGCGACCAAGAAGTCGATGGAGCTGATGGCGCACAGCCATGCGCATCTCTACAAGCTGCCAACCACCGCCTTCCGCTTCTTCACCGTCTATGGTCCCTGGGGCCGCCCGGACATGGCGCTCTTCAAGTTCGTAAAGAGCATGCTGGAAAACCCAGCCGATCGAAATCTACGGCGAAGGCAAGATGAGCCGCGATTTCACCTATATCGACGATCTCGTCGAGTCGATCGTGCGGCTTTCCGCGATTATGCCTTCGGAAGAAAACCGCATCGCCGACGACAAGGTCGAGACGCTGTCCCGCCAAGCGCCGTTTCGTGTCGTCAATATCGGCGGCGGTCAGCCGGTCAGCCTGATGGACTTCGTGGAGACCGTGGAAAAGGCGCTCGGCCAGCCGGCGCAGCGCAAAATGCTGCCGATGCAGAAGGGCGACGTGCCGCGCACCTTCGCCAGCCCGGACCTGCTTGTCGCCCTGACGGGTTACAAGCCCGATACGAAGCTTGAAACCGGCGTCAGGGCCTTTGTCGAATGGTATCTGGAAGCCCGCCGGGAGCTCGAGCCGTAACCGCCAGCATCCGGCTGCCCGCGCCCGATTTGGCCGGGGTCCGGCCGGCCGGCGAAATGAGCTTGCCGATCTCCGCAGCCGGCATCGGATAGCCGAGCGCGTACCCCTGCAGCATGTCGCAGCCGAGCTGCGTCAACGCTTCGGCATGGCCCTCCGTTTCAACGCCTTCAGCAATCACGCCCACATTGAGCGCCTTGGCGATGTCGATGATCGAGCTGACGACACAGCGCTGCTCCTCGGATTCGACTATGTCAGTCACCAGTTGCCGGTCGAGTTTCAGGCATTTTGGGCGCAGCCTTGCCAACCCGATCAACGAGGCGTGCCCCGAACCAAAATCATCGATCTCGATATCGATGCCCATCTGTTTGATCTGATCGATGTTGCTCAGCAGCTTGTCATCGGGATCGTCGAGAAAGATCGTCTCCACCAGTTCGAAAGAGAATACGCCCGGAGGAACCTCCAGCGCCTGAAGGCTGTCGAGCAGCGCCGGATCGAACAGCCGCGCGCTCGAAATATTGACCGCTATGCGCGGAACGGCGGTACCCCGATCCTGCCAATGCCGGCGATCCTCCAGCGCCATTTTCAGAATTGCCGCGTCGATATCCGCCGACAGCCCATTCTCATCCGCGGCCTTCAAGAAGACGGCCGGCGACAGCACACCCCTTTCTGGATGAATCCAGCGGGCAAGCGCTTCGAGGCCGGAAATCGACCGCGTCTTGGCGTCGAACTGAACTTGGTAATAAGGAACAATCTCTCCGCGCTCCAGCCCGCGCTTCAGCTCTTCGGCGAGACGCCGTTTGCTGAGCAGGTCCTCCCGCAATTGCCGGGTAAAGAATTCGATGCGGTTTACCCCAAGTTTCTTCGCCTGATAGAGCGCAAGATCGGACTCGGTGAACAGATTGCGCGTCCGCCGGCCGGCACTCCATGATATCCCGATCGAGGTACCGGACTGCAGCAATTCCTGGCCGAACCGGATCTTCTTTCGCAGCCGCTGCTGGACATCCGCGGCAATGCGCGTGAGCTCTTCGACACCTGCGAAATCCCACAGCAGAATGACGAATTCATCGCCGCCAACGCGCGCGACGAGGCTGTTTCCCGGAACGGCGGCCGTCATCCGCAGCGCGGCCGCACGCAGAACGGCGTCGCCTGCGGCGTGGCCATAGCTATCGTTGATCTGCTTGAACTGGTCGAGACCAAGGTGAAGGATCGCAAGCGTCGAGATCGACTTGTCGGCATGCAGTTCGACAAACCGCCTGTCGAACAGGCGGCGGTTGGGCAGCCCGGTCAGATAGTCATGTTCGGCAGCATACTCGATCCGTGCGTTGCTTTCCTCGAGCGCCCGTGCCCGCGCTTCGGCGACCTGCCGCTGACGCTTCAGCTCCGCGTTCAGCATGACATCGGCCGTGACGTCCCACTCGGCGCCGATGAATGAGGGAGCACCCTCCTCGCTGACGTAGAAATGCGCCCGCGAGCGCAAATGCCGGATTTCGCCGTTCGGCAGGATGATACGGAATTCGGAATTATAAGCGCCACGCCGGGCGATCGCCTCGTCGAATTCCTGCACTGCGCGTTGCCGGTCTTCCTGATGAACCGCGTCAAACCAGAACGATGTGGGAAGGACGCGCATGGTCTCGCCCGTTTGATAGAGCCGGTGCATTTGCGCATCCCAGAGGATCTGGTTGGTGCGCACATCGTGCTCCCAAACGCCGATCTGCGACGCATCGAGCGCAAGCTCGAGGCGCCTTAACAGATCCTGGAATTCCTTTTCCGACCGGGTCGGTGTCCTTTTCGGCAATTCGGTGTCTCAGACTTAAGCAGATGCGAGAAATCATAATACTGTCTCAAGCCCACATTAACGAAGCCTTTTATGGATTGCCGAGCTGGCTATTGGGAGTAACTTTCCTTACTCCCGTAGGAAATAATCGTCTAATGATTGTGGCGCGGCGGAACCCTTGCAATCTGCCGGAAGTCTGCCGCCCCTTCAAGCACAGCCCCTTCCGAAAGCTGACTGACCGACCGACGGTAGATCTGCTGCCACGGCGTCGCATCCGCCGGCACCGGCGGAATACCCTCGCCCTTGCGCCGTTCGATCTCTGCGCCGTCGACTAGCATGTCGCAGCGGCCCAGATTGAAATCGATGCGGATGATGTCACCGGTGCGAAGCCAGGCGAGACCGCCGCCGGCGGCACTTTCCGGCGAGGCATTGAGGATCGAAGGACTGTCCGCCGTACCGGATTGGCGGCCATCGCCGATCGTCGGCAGGCTGCTGATGCCGCGTTTCAAGAGGTGGTCCGGCGGCTGCATATTGACGACTTCGGCTGAACCCGGCCAACCGATCGGCCCTGCCCCGCGGATGACGAGGATGGTATTCTCGTCGATATCCAGCGACGGATCATTGATACGCTTGTGATAGTCCTCGGAACCGTCGAAGACGGCCGCCTTGCCCTCGAATATGCCTTCACGACCAGGCTCCTGCAGGTAGCGTTTGCGGAAATCGTCGGAGACCACGCTCATCTTCATGATCGCGAAATCGAAGAGATTGCCCTTGAGTACGAGGAAGCCAGCCCGCTCCTTGAGAGGTTCCGCAAACGGCCGGATGACCTCACGGTCGCTTGCCTGCCGGCCTTCCAGGTTTTCGGCCAAGGTCTTGCCGGTGACTGTCCGACAGTTGCCGTCGAGCTTACCGGCCTGCAGCAGTTCCCACATGACCGCAGGCGTGCCGCCTGCCCGGTGATAGCGCTCGCCGAGATAGGCGCCTGCCGGCTGGACGTTGGCAAGCAGCGGGATATCGAAGCCATGGACCTGCCAGTCGTCGGGATGAAGCTCGACGCCGGCATGTTTCGCCATGGCCGCCAGATGTGGCTGCGCATTGGTCGAACCGCCGATCGCCGAATTGGTGCGGATGGCGTTGAGGAAAGCCTCTCGCGTCAGGATATCCGACGGCTTCAGGTCTTCGAACACGATCTCGACGGCACGGCGCCCGGTGCGATAGGCCATCTGGCCGCGCTCGCGGTAAGCCGCCGGAATGGCGCCACAACCCGTCAGCGACAGGCCGAGTGCTTCGGCAAGCGCGTTCATCGTCGAAGCGGTGCCCATCGTATTGCAGTGGCCGACGGATGGTGCGGAATCAAGCGCGGCCTGAAGGAACTCTTCGCGGTCGATTTCGCCGGCACCGTATTTGCGCCGCATGCGCCAGATCACCGTTCCCGATCCCGCCAGTTCGCCCTCGTGCCACCCATCAAGCATCGGCCCGCCTGAAAGTACAATGGCGGGAATATCGACGGTGGAGGCCGCCATGATCGCCGAAGGCGTGGTTTTGTCGCAGCCGGTGGTCAGCACGACGCCATCGAGCGGATAGCCGTAGAGAATTTCGACGAGCCCGAGATAGGCGAGATTGCGGTCGAGTGCGGCCGTCGGACGCTTGCAGTTTTCGAAGATCGGATGCGTCGGGAATTCGATCGGGATGCCGCCGGCATCGCGGATACCGTCGCGCACCCGCTTGGCAAGTTCGACATGCACCCTGTTGCAGGGCGTGAGATCGCTGCCGCTCTGGGCAATCCCGATGATTGGTTTGCCACAGCGCAACTCTTCCGGTGTGATGCCGTAGTTCATGAAGCGCTCCAGATAGAGCGCCGTCATGTCGATATGGTCAGGATTATCGAACCAGTCCTGCGAACGCAGGCGGCGCGTCGGCGGCTTGTAGTCGTTCATTCTTTCCTCCAGAACGGGCAGCAGGCATATCTTCCCGAATGGCTCCGTCCATCCGATGTACGTTCATCAAGACATAAACCTGCGACGCCTCCATGCAAATAAAAAAGGCGGGACCGGATGTCCCGCCTTTTGATTTGATAATGTTTTCGCTTACTCCGCCGCGACCCGAATGGCGGCCTCTTCCGACGGCGGACGATTGTCGTTGTGCTGCACCAGCGGACGGTTGCCCGTCAGCTTGCGGAGCAGCACATAGAAGACCGGCGTCATGAAGATGCCGAAGAAAGTCACGCCGATCATGCCGGCAAAGACCGCGACACCCATGGCGGCGCGCATTTCCGCACCGGCACCGGTGGAGACGACCAGCGGCACGACACCCATGATGAAGGCCAAGGAGGTCATCAGGATCGGGCGAAGACGCAGACGGCTTGCCTCGATCGCCGCCTGGACCGGCGTACGGCCTTCGAACTCCAGTTCACGGGCGAATTCAACGATCAGGATCGCGTTCTTCGCCGAGAGACCGACAAGGACCACGAGGCCAATCTGCGTGAAGATGTTGTTATCTCCGCCCGTCAGCCAGACGCCCGTCAAGGCGGCCAGCACGCCCATTGGCACGATCATGATGATCGCAAGCGGCAGGGTCAGGCTTTCATACTGGGCAGCTAGCACGAGGAAGACGAGCAGCAGCGCCAGCGGGAAGATGATCACGCCGGAATTGCCTGCCAGGATCTGCTGATAGGTCAGATCCGTCCACTCGAAGCTGATGCCCTTCGGCAGCGTCTCGTTGGCGATTTTTTCGATCGCGGCCTGCGCTTGGCCGGAGGAGAAGCCCGGAGCAGGACCGCCGTTGATATCGGCGGAGAGGAAACCGTTATAACGGTTGGTCCGCTCCGGCCCGGTCGTCGCGCTGACCTTCAGCAACGCCGACAGCGGGATCATCTGGCCCGATGCCGAACGAACCTTCAACTGGCCGATGTCGTCCGCCTGGGCGCGGAACTTCGCATCGGCCTGCACCCGGACGCTGTAGGTGCGGCCGAAAGCATTGAAGTCGTTGACATAGAGCGAACCCAGATAGATCTGCAGCGTTTCGAAGACATCGGTCACCGAGACACCGAGCTGTTCGGCCTTCGCGCGATCGAGGTCAGCAAAGAGCTGCGGAACGTTGATCTGGTAAGCAGAGAAGATGCCGGTCAGCTCAGGCGCCTGGTAGGCCTTGGCGATCATTGCCTTGTTGGCCTCGTCGAGCGCCTGGTAGCCGAGACCGGCGCGGTCTTCGAGCTGCATCTTGAAGCCGCCCGTCGTGCCGAGGCCATTGACCGGCGGCGGCGGGAACATGGCGATGAAGGCATCCTGGATCGCCCCGAACTTCTGGTTCAAGGACATGGCAATCGCACCGCCGGAAAGCGCCGGCGACTTGCGCTCCTCAAAATCCTTCAGCGTCACAAAGACGATGCCGGCATTTGAAGAGTTGGTGAAGCCGTTGATCGACAGGCCGGGAAAGGCGATTGCGTGGGCAACGCCGGGCTCGGCCATGGCGATATCGCTCATCCGCTTGATGACGTCTTCGGTCCGGTCAAGGCTTGCGGCATCCGGCAGCTGGGCAAAACCGATCAGATACTGCTTGTCCTGTGCCGGCACGAAACCGCCCGGAACGGCATTGAAGAGGCCATAGGTCGCACCAGCCAGCGCCAGGTAGATGACCATGACGATGCTCTTGCGCGACAGCAGGCCGCCAACGCCCTTGCCGTAGGCTTTCGAACCTGCACCAAAAACGCGGTTGAAGCCGCGGAAGAACCAGCCGAAGATGAAGTCCATGCCGCGCGTCAGCCAGTCACGCTTGGCGTGGTGGCCCTGCAGCAGGAGGGCTGCCAGCGCCGGAGACAGGGTCAGCGAGTTGAAGGCCGAGATAACCGTCGAGATCGCGATCGTCAGCGCGAACTGGCGATAGAACTGCCCTGACAGGCCGCTGATGAAGGCGAGCGGCACGAAGACGGCGACGAGCACCAGTGCGATCGCGATGATCGGGCCGGAAACTTCCTTCATGGCCTTGTAGGTCGCATCGCGCGGGCTGAGCCCATTCTCGATGTTGCGCTCGACGTTTTCGACGACGACGATCGCATCATCCACCACGATACCGATCGCCAGCACCAGGCCGAAGAGGCTGAGTGCGTTGATCGAAAAGCCGAAGACGTACATCACCGCGAAAGTACCTATGATCGATACCGGAACGGCGATTAGCGGGATGATCGAGGCACGCCACGTCTGCAGGAACAGGATCACGACGAGAACGACAAGAGCGATGGCTTCGAGCAGCGTATCGACGACCTTCTCGATCGACGAACGGACGAATTTCGTCGTGTCATAGACGATCTCGTAGCTGACCCCGTCCGGCATTGCGATCTTCAGCTCCTCCATCGTCTTCTGGACTTCGTCCGAGATGGTGATGGCGTTGGAGCCCGGAGACTGGAAGACCGGGATGGCGACCGCCGGCTTGCCGTCGAGGATCGAGCGCAGCGAATAGTCGGCAGCGCCGAGTTCGATGCGTGCAACGTCGCGAAGGCGGGTGATTTCACCGTTGGCCCCCGACTTGACGATGATGTTGCCGAACTGCTCCGGCGTCTGCAAGCGCCCTTGAGCGTTGACGTTCAGCTGCAGCTCAGTGCCTGGCAGGCTCGGCGAAGCGCCGATCGTGCCGGCAGCGGCCTGAACGTTCTGCTCGCGGATCGCATTGGTGATATCGCTGGCAGCGAGATTATGCTCGGCGGCCTTTTGCGGATCGATCCAGACGCGCATCGAATAGTCGCCCGAACCGAAGACCTGCACCTGGCCCACGCCATCGATGCGCGCCAGGCGATCCTTGATGTTCAGGACGCCGTAATTGCGCAGATAGGTGATGTCGTAGCGGTTGTCCGGAGAGATCAGGTTGACGACCATCATCAGGTCGGGAGAGCTCTTGACGGTGGTGATGCCGATGCTCTTCACCTCATCCGGCAGGCGAGGTTCGGCCTGCGAAACACGGTTCTGAACCAGCTGCTGCGCCTTATCGGGGTCGGTGCCAAGCTTGAAGGTTACCGTCAGCGTCATGACGCCATCGGAAGTCGCCTGGCTGGACATGTAGAGCATGTCCTCAACGCCGTTGATCTGCTCTTCGAGCGGTGTCGCAACCGTCTGCGCGATGACGTCCGGATTGGCGCCCGGATAAGTGGCACGCACGACGATCGACGGCGGCACGACCTCCGGATATTCGGAAATCGGCAGTGCCCTGAGGCCGATCAGACCGGCTACGAGGATGAGGACCGAAAGCACGCCGGCAAATACCGGGCGGTCCACAAAGAATCTGGAGATGTTCATTTCAAAGCCCTCTCCGGGATGAACTTGGATGCAAACCCCTGTCGGGCGGTTGGGGTGCCGCCGGCGGGTCAAATCATTTCGTTGGTTGGCCCGAAGGGCCGGGCGACGGGGAGGCTCGGCAGGTGTCGTCTTCGCTTTTGGCTCAGACGTTCGCCCGTTCGTCGCTCACCCCCTCATCCGTCCTGCGGACGTCTTCTCCCCGCCGGGGAGAAGGGGAATTGCTCTGGCGGCCCTACTTGGCCGCCACTTTCTCTTCCATCTGCGGCTCGACCACCGCACCCGGACGGATGCGCTGCAAGCCATTGACGACGATCTTCTCGCCCGGGTTCAGACCGCTTTCGACGACGCGGAGGCCTTCACTTACCCTACCGAGCTCGACCGGCCGATAGCTGACCTTGTTCTCGCCGTCGACGACGAAGACGAACTTCTTGTCCTGGTCGGTGCCAATCGCACGCTCGCTGACGAGAATCTTATTCTCGGCTTTCGGCTGGCCCATTCGGACGCGAACGAACTGGCCTGGGATCAGCTTGCCGCCCGGATTGTCGAACACGGCGCGGACTCCGATCGTGCCGCTTGCAGCATCGACCTGGTTGTCGACGAGCTGGAGCTTGCCTTTGATCGGCGTGCCTTCATCAGCAAGCGTGCCGACCTCGACCGGGATCTGTTCGAGGGCGCGGACTGCACTGTCATTGGCCGGAAGCTGCGACAGCGCCTTCGTCACCATCTCTTCGCTGGCGTTGAAGCTCGCATAGATCGGATCGATCGAGACGAGCGTCGTGAGCGCTGGGGAAGCCGAACCCGCAGCAACAAGGTTGCCGGCGGTGATCTCCAGCTTGCCCACTCGGCCAGAAACCGGAGCCCGGACCTCGGTGTAACCGAGATCGAGCTGAGCCGACTGCAGCGCCGCCTGCGCGGTACGGAGCCCTGCCTGCGCCTCAGTAAAGGCGCTCTGGCGCTGGTCCATATCGCTCTGCGAGATCGTGCGGCTATCCGAAAGCCGGCGGCCACGCTCAAGCTCGATCTGCGCCAAGCTGACCTTGGCCTCGGCGGAGGCAACCTGCCCTTCGGCTTGAGAAACCGCCGCTTGGTAAGGGGCCGGATCGATTGTGAAGAGCAGGTCGCCGGCCTTCACCAGTGCACCTTCGCGGAAGTGGACCGACTGGATGGCGCCCGCAACGCGGGAGCGTAGCTGAACTCGGTCGACCGCTTCGAGACGGCCCGAGAACTCTTCCCAGGTGGTCACATCACGGCTTGCGACGACGGAAACCGTCACCGGCACAGCGGGAGCTTGTGCAGGGGCGGAAGCGGCCGTAGCAGCCGTGCCCATCGGCAATTCAAAAAAGATGGCGGCTGCTGAAACAGACGCAACAAGCCCGATGCCAGCGCCCACCAGGGCCCAGCGCTTCTTTCTGGACGTCATTGGTACTCTCCTTACGGCCCTATACGGCCGACGATAATCAGTTCGTTTTCAATGCAATTGGTGTTGGACGCTTAACTCCTGAACGAAACTTCTGAACTCGCGGCTGACGTTCTCCTGCCAGTTCGACGTGCCGTCCGTTTTCCCGCCGTAAATAGATGGCCAGCCTGCCCCGGCGGGGAGGATATGCTGGCGGACCTCGACGCCTGCCGCTTTGAGGCGGGCGGCATACCCGACGGTCTCGTCGCGCAGAGGGTCGTCCTCCGCCGTGAAAATCAGCGCCGGCGCAACGCCGGCAATGCGCGAACAGAGACAGGGCGCCGCATAGGGGTGACAGCCGCCGCCGCTGAGATAATGGCTCCATCCTTCCGTCCAGCGCTGGCGCATGCCGATGCCGTCAGCCTTGCGGATAGAGGAGGTGCCCATGAACGGATCGAGGAGCGGCGAAATCAGGATCTGGCCGTCGAGCGCGTCGGCATAGTGATCGCGTGCCTTCAGCGCTACACCCGCCGCAATATTGCCGCCAGCCTCTTCGCCAGCGATCAGAAGCAGCGAGTTGCGATCGCCAATGCCGGAGGCGCGCTTGTTGGCAAGATAGGAAAAAAGGGAATAGCCGACTTCCAGCGGCTTCGGAAAGACGTTGCCGAGCGGCGCGTTGTAGTCAGGGATCGCAACAATCGCACCGGCTTTCGCCATGCTCTCAGCAACCGCACTTTCCTTGATCCCGGCCTGAACGCCCGATTCCAGGAAGGCGCCGCCGTGAAAGAACAGAACGATCGGCGCCCCCTTACCGAACTCGGCGCCTTGATAGACGCGCGCGGAAACGGGGCCGATGCCCACCTTCTCCAGCACCATGTCTTTCACCTGCACCGTCATCGGTCCGGCTTTCGCTCAATCAAAGATAACGCATGGTAAGCACCCACAGCTTGCCATTCTGATAAAAAAGATATTGTTATTCACATCGCGGAATAAGAAGCTGTATTATGATTACACTGTTCCGATTTTCGAATAATATCGCAGTGCAAACTGTGGAGATCTCCGATGGACCAGCTCTCGGCAATGCGCGCCTTCATACGCGTCGTTGAGACGGGCAACTTTACACGGGCGGCCGACACGCTCGCAATGCCCAAAGCGACAATCACCAATCTCATCCAGGGCTTGGAAGCGCATCTGCGCACCAAGCTGCTCAATCGTACGACGCGGCGCGTCATGGTGACGACGGACGGCGCACTATATTACGAACGCGCCTCGCAGATCGTTTCCGAACTGGAAGAGCTCGACGGCAGTCTTTCCAACTCCCAAAGCCTTCCAAGCGGCCGCTTACGCGTTGAAATGGCAGGCGCTTTTGCCGACACCATCGTCGTGCCCGCACTCTGCGATTTCTACCTGAAATATCCCGACATCCGCATTGATCTCGGTGTCAGCGACCGCACCGTGGACTACCTTGCAGAAAACGTCGACTGCGCCCTTCGCGCCGGCACCCTCGCCGATCAATCGTTGATCGCAAGACGTGTATCCGAAATCGAAATGGTCACCTGCGCATCGCCCCGCTACATCGAGAAATTCGGCATGCCCGCGCACCCGCAAGAGCTCGAAAGCAGCCATTACGGCATCAGCTATTTCCGCGCACAGACCGGCCGCACGATCCCGTTCGAATTCAAGAATGGCAACGAAGCGATCGAGATAAACCCGAGATATATCGTCTCGGTGAATGACGGCAGAACCTTCATGAGCGCCCTCACCACCGGCCTCGGCGTCGGCCAGACGCTCCGTTTCATGGCGCGCAGCGCCCTCGCAAGAGGCGAACTCGTCCAGGTTCTGCCGGAATGGAAGCGCGATCCGCTGCCGCTCTACGTCGTCTACCCGCCGAACCGGCACCTAAGCAACAAGGTACGGGTTTTTGTGGACTGGATGGTAAAGCTGCTTGCCGACGCCAAGCTCAACGACGCTTGAAAACGGAAGCGGCCCGGAAGGCAGAAAAACCTTCGACGGGCCGCGATCGGATCAACTTCGAATATAGAGCCCGCCGCATCACCAGGGAAAATGATGCGGCGGACTTTTGGAGGCTTGGCGCCGGAATGGGGATTTCCGTTCGCTCCTTGCCATGGAATATAACTGCATCCGGACCGAATGTAAGGCGCAACTTCGCGCATCACCGTTCAGAAAAACGGAATAATGCCGCCACCGAGCCGCGAACAATGTCATCGAATTAGACCATGCCGCCATTGGCGCGCAGGACCTGTCCGTTTATCCAGGAGCCGTCCGGACCAGCGAGGAAGGAAACGGCAGCGGCGATGTCTTCCGGCCTACCGAGGCGTTCGAGCGGGTTCATCTTCGCCATGCGGGCGACGAGTTCGTCTGATTTGCCATTGAGGAAGAGATCGGTAGCGGTCGGGCCGGGAGCGACCGCGTTGACCGTGATGTTCCGGCCGCGCATTTCCTTCGACATGATCGTTGTCAACATTTCCACCGCCGCCTTGGTGGCGGCATAGACGCCGTAGGTTTCGAGCTTCACGCCGACGACACTGGTCGAGAGGTTGATGATCCGGCCGCCGTTGCGCAGCCGCTTACCGGCTTCCCGAAGTGTGTTGAACGTGCCCTTCAGGTTGACGCTGACCTGGCGGTCGAAGTTGGCATCGTCGGCATCGGCGATCGCAGACAGCATCATGATGCCGGCATTGTTGACGAGAACGTCGATACCGCCGAAGGCTGCTTGCGCAGCATCGAACATCCGGCGCACCGCTTCGGGATCGCTGACATCGGCCTTCGCCGTCAGCGCCCTGCCGCCGGCCTGCTCGATTTTCTGGGCCAGTTCTTCGGCGAGAGCGGCATTGCCGGAATAGTTGATAACGACGGTAAAGCCATCCTTGGCAAGACGTTCGGCAATGGCGGCACCAATGCTGCGGGATGCACCCGTGACAAGCGCGACCTTGTTGTCATTGCTAGCCATTTCCTTCTCCTTCAGTTCCTTGCGCCGCAGCGCGTTTCGATGACGAGAAGATGATACTTTCCATAGTGCGGATAATCATGCATTCTTCGGCATCACTATCCGACAAATGCGAACAAATACCATGGACCGATTTGATGCCATGCGGGTCTTTTGCCGCGTCGTGGAACGCCGCAGCTTCACGCTCGCAGCCGAGGATACGGGCCTGCCCCGCTCGACAGTGACCGATGCCGTCAAGCAGTTGGAAGCGCGCCTCGGCGTGCAACTGCTCCAGCGCACAACCCGCCATGTCAGCCCGACGCTCGACGGCGAGGCCTATTACCAGCGCTGCCTTTCGATCCTCGCCGACATCGAGGAGGCCGAAGGCGCCTTTGTCGGCGCCAAACCGAAGGGCATGTTGCGGGTCGATGTGCACGGTACGCTTGCCAGGCATTTCGTGCTGCCGAGCCTGCCATCCTTCCTGGAGACGTATCCGGATATCGAATTTTACATGAGTGAAGGCGATCGTCTGGTCGATCTCGTCCGTGAAGGCATCGATTGCGTGTTGCGCGTCGGCGTGCCGCAGGATAGCGACATGATCGCCCGCCGCGTGGCCTCGCTGGAAGAGATCACCCTCGCCTCACCCGCCTATCTCGAACTCCATGGCATACCGGAACATCCGGACAAGCTCGACGGCCACCGCATGGTCGGGTTCCGGTCCAGCGCGACGGGCGGGCTGCTGCCGCTCGAATTCATCATCGACGGGCAGGTCTGCAACATGTCGATCCCAGCCATCGTCTCGGTCAATGCAGCCGAAAGCCTCCATGCGGCAGCACGCTGCGGACTGGGCATCATCCAAGTGCCGCGCTACCATGCCGAAAGCTACATCGCCTCCGGTGAGCTGGTTCAGATCCTGAGAGGCTTCCCGCCGACCGAGACGCCGGTCTCGCTCCTTTATCCGCGCAATCGTCAGCTTTCGCCGCGCGTCCGCGTCTTCATAGACTGGCTGGTGAAGCTCTTTGGGCAGCAGCGGGCAAGTTTCGGGTAGTCGCATTTGATGCGCGATGATATCGGCCGGAATCAAACGACAGGAACTTGAATGACGGACACAAGTGCCATTGGAAACGCTCCGTTGACCGGTAGTGAGCTTCGAGGCTTCTTCGAGCGCGATGCGATCGCCGTCGCGCGCGATCTCATCGGCTGCCACCTGCTCGTCAATGGTGCGGGCGGGCGCATCACCGAGACGGAGGCCTATTTCCCGCACGACGAGGCCTCGCACAGTTTCCGCGGACCGACCAGGCGCAACGGCGCGATGTTCGGCCCGCCGGGCAACGTCTATATCTACCGCATCTACGGCATGTACTGGTGCCTGAACTTCGTCTGCACGCCGGGCTCGGCCGTCCTCATCCGCGCGCTGGAGCCGCAAAGCGGTATCGCTGGAATGATCGAGCGCCGCGGCACCGATGTGGTCACTCGGCTCTGCAGCGGTCCCGGCAAGCTCTGCCAGGCGCTCGATATCGATATCGCGATCAACGACCGCCTGCTCGAGCGCCCGCCATTTGCGATCTTTCCCTCGGCGCCGGTTCCGATCGCCTCGGGCACGCGGATCGGCATAACGAAGAATGCCGAAGTTCCATGGCGCTTCGGCATTCAGGGCTCGCGATATCTGAGCAAGCCGTTCCGCTGATCAATCCATGACGGCGCTGTGATCCGTTGATGCCGGCGCCGCCTTGGGTTTGCGCAAGATGAGCGCCAGCGGCATCACCGCAAGCGACATCAGCATCAGGAGCTTGAAGTCGTCCATGTAAGCGATGATCGTCGATTGCAGCGTGATGAGCTCGTTGAGCGAAGCCCGGCCTGCCGCGGTGAGCGGGCTGAGCGACTGCGCGGCGGCGGCATCAAAGGCCCGGTTGAACGGCGTGACATAGGCCGCGATCGAAGCGTGATTGCTCTGCGTATTCTCGACGATCAGTGCCGAGACGATCGAAATGCCGACGCTCGAGCCGATGTTGCGGGAGAGATTGTAGAGGCCCGTGCCGTCGGCGCGCATATGCGCCGGCAGCGTCGAGAAGGCGATCGTCGTCAGCGGCACGAACAGGAAGCCGAGACCGGCACCCTGGATGAAACCGACCGAGACGATCGTCCACTGCGAGACGTCCGGCGTCCAACCCGTCATGTCGTACATTGCCCAGGCCGTAAGGCCGAGGCCGAACACGAGGAGCCAGCGGGTATCGACCTTGCCGATCAATCGCCCGACGATGAACATGCAAAGCATGGTGCCGATGCCACGTGGCCCCATGACGATGCCGGCCGTAATGACCGGATAGCCCATCAGCGTCTGCAGATAAGGCGTCATCAGCGCCAGCGAGGCGAGATAGGTGACGCCGACCACGAAGATGAACACCATGCTGATCGCGAAATTCTGGTCGAGAAACAATCGTGGATTAACGAAGGACTTTTCGGCTGTCAGCGTATGAACCAGCAGCAGATAGAAGGCTGCCGCGCAGACGATCGCTTCGACCATGATCTCGCCGGACGAGAACCAGTCGAGCTGCTCACCGCGGTCTAAAAACAGCTGCAGCGCGGCGATGAAGAGGCTCATCATGCCGAACCCGAACCAGTCGAGCTTTGCGAGCGCATCGCGCTTCGTTTCGCTGACGAAGATGACGATGCCCGCAAAGGCGAGCGCACCGATCGGCACGTTGATATAGAACACCCAGCGCCAGCTGATGTTGTCGGTCAGCCAGCCGCCGATGACCGGCCCCAGGACCGGCCCGACCATGACCGAGACGCCGAATAAGGCCATGGCCGAGCCGCGCTCCTCGACCGTATAGATGTCGAGGAGGATGCCCTGGGAGAGCGGTACGAGAGCAGCCCCGAAGAGGCCCTGGAGAAGGCGGAAGGCGACGATCTGCGGCAATGATTGCGCTACGCCGCAAAGCACCGATGCCACGACGAAGCCGGCAATTGCCGTCAGGAGCACGTTCTTGCGGCCGAACTTGGCGGCAAGGAAGCCCGACGGCGGCGTCATGATGGCGGCCGCGACGATATAGGACGTCAGGACCCAGTTGATCTGGTCGGCGGAGGCCGAAACGCTCCCCTGGATATAGGGCAGCGCGACGTTGGCGATGGTGGTGTCGAGCGCCTGCATGATGACGGCGAGAATGACGCAGGCCGTGATCGCACCGCGATTGGCAACCGGGCCGGGGGGAGATGCTGCAGCGTTACTCATGGCCCTTGCCGGCTTCGCGGCCCAACAGCCTGTTGACGAAATCCGGCAGGCCGCGGGCATGGCCGGTATCGACATCGACGATCGTGCTCATGCCGACGCGAAGCGGCGGCTTGCCGTCGGCATCGTCGATGCTGACATGGATCGGAATACGCTGCACGACCTTCACCCAGTTGCCGGTGGTGTTTTGCGCCGGAAGCAGCGAGAAGCTCGAGCCGGATGCCGGACTGATGCTTTCGACCTTGCCCTTCCATTCGACGCCCGGATAGGTGTCGACAAAGATGCTCGCCTCTTGGCCCGGCTTTACGTAGGTAAGCTCGGTTTCCTTCGGGCTTGCAGCGATCCAAAGCCGATTGGTCGCAACAAGCGAGAAGGCCTGTTGCGAGGCCTGCAGGTAGGAGCCGACCTGCAGCGCGTTGACATTGGTTACGACGCCGTCGAACGGCGCCTTGACGACGCTATGGTCGAGCTCGCGCTGGGCATTGTCGACATTTGATTTTGCCTGCAGGTAGAGCGGGTTCTGCTCGACCGGCTGGCTGGCATCGTCGCCGAGCTCTGCAAGCGTGGTCGCAGCCTGCGCCCTGGCGACGGCAACCTTCTGAAGCGCAGCATCGAGATCGTGCTTGGCTTCATCATAGGCGGCACGTGTTACGGCCGAACTGTTGACGAGGCTCTGCTGACGATCGAACTGCGCCTGGAAATACGGGATATCGGCCTGCGCCTGCGTGATTTCCGCAAGCGACTGCCGGTAGCTCGCCTTCAGGTTTTCGATCTGGTTGCGCTGGACGCCAAGCTGGGCCTTGGCGCCGTCGAGCGCGATCCTGAAGCTGTCGGATTTCAGGCTAAAGAGCACCTGCCCGGCCTTGACCGTTTCGTTCTCGTGAACGTTGATCTGGTCGACGATGCCGGAAACATCCGTCGTCAGGCCGACCATATCCGCCTGGATATAGGCATTGTCGGTCGACATGACCTGCCCGCCATTCACGTAGAAATAGCCGCCGGCAACAAGGGCAATAGGCAGCAGCGCAAACAGCACGGGGCGGGTGAGGCTGCGCCGACGGCGGACGCTGATGCCGTCGGACGCAGCCACTGCGGCGGCCGGCGCTGAATTGGATGAAGGCGCTTCGGCTACCGTTTCCTGGGTTTCGGAGACTTCCTTGTCTTCGATCGGGATCTTGTCTTCGGTCGGATTCTTGGCGTTGGCGTCGTCAACGACGCGGAGGGAGGATTTTTCAACCATGGTTCTGCTCATTCCCGGCGGCGGCCGGTGTGCGGCACGCCTGCACTAGATTTGTTTTCATCAGCGATAGGATTTGAAAGAGCTGTTCGCGCTGCTCGGCGCGGACGCCGTCGAGGGCTTCGCCGCGCGTGGCTTCTCCGATCACCCGCATTTGCGCAAGCAGCGGCAAGGCCTCGTCACGCATGTAAAGAAGCCAGACGCGCCGGTCCGCCGGATGCTGCCGCCGTTCGACAAGTCCGCGTTCGGCAAGCTTGTCGAGAATTCGCACCAGCGTGATCGGCTCGACTTCGAGGATCTCGGCGAGCCCACCCTGGTGAATACCCTCGTTGTTCGCGAGATAGGCAAGCGTTTGCCATTGCGAGCGGGTCAGCCCGAGGCATTTAGCGCGCTGCTCGAACCGCTTGCGAAGCAGACGGGCGACGTCGTGTAGGACAAAACCGAGGGTCGGATGGGCGCTCATGAAAGCTATGCTAGCTATTTATAAGTGTGCTTATAATGTTGGTAGATATAGTGAGCATGTGCAACGCACAAGATCAACGGCCGCAGATTCCGCCGTTGCGGCCAAAATGCCGCAGGGCACGTGTGGCAAGAGCTGATCGTCGACCCCCTTATCCCGGTCAGATTCTCAAACTACCGGCGATTGGCGTTTGCAATTTCTGCCTACTGACGTTTATAGTCCGATTTCATAGAGTTACCGGAGCAGACCTTCGGCCTTTTTTTGCAAGCTGGCACCCCTGCCGATCGGCCGGTGCGTGACAAGAGCAACAAGACGAAGGCCGGAAAGCCGGGTTCGACACAGCAGAAATGAATCGCATCGTTACCGCATAAGTTTGGCGGCATGCCGGCCGCCCAGAATGGGGGATCGCTATGCCTTACTCTCTTCGTGAAGCCCTTGCTCTCACTTACCTTATCCTTTTTCCCGCGACCGTCATTGCCCAGGACGCTCCGCCTGCTCCGCCCGTCACGGTTGCAAAACCCGTCGTTCGCGATGTCGTGGACAGCGACGAGTTCATCGGCCGCTTCGCGGCGGTCGACGAGGTCTCCGTGCGATCGCGCGTCGGCGGCTACCTGCAGGAAGTACATTTCACCGATGGCGCGATGGTCAAGAAAGGTGACTTGCTCTTCGTCATCGATCAGCGCCCCTTTGTCACTGCGTTCAATGAAGCAACCGCTGCGCTTGAAGTCGCGAAATCGACACTGATCTACGCTGACGCGCAGTTCAAACGCGCAGAATCACTCGCCACCAGCGGCAGCCAGTCGGTTTCGACGCTCGATGACCGGCGCCGCGAATGGGTTTCCGCTCAGGCCAATGTCCGCGGCGCCCAGGCCACGGCAGATCGGGCCACGCTCGATCTCGAATATACGAAGATTACCGCCCCGATCAGCGGCCGCATCGACCGGCGGCTGATCTCCGCCGGCAACCTCGTCCAGGCCGACCAGTCGGTGCTGACGACGATCGTTTCGCTCGATCCGATCGACTTGTATTTCGACGTCGACGAGCGCCGGCTGCTGAACTTCGCGCAGACGGCGCGTGCGCGCGGCAGCGACCTTCAGCAGGGCGGCGGCGGTCTTGAGGTGCAGGTCCGCATCACGGATGCCAACGAGAAGCCGTTCACAGGCAAGCTCGATTTCGCCGAGAACCGGGTCGACAGCCAGACCGGCACGATGCGGGTCCGCGCTCGCTTCGACAATCCGAACTTCGTGCTTCAGCCTGGTCTTTTCGGCCGCGTGCAGGTGGAGGCCTCCAACGTTTATAGGGCCATTCTCGTGCCGGACGAGGCAATCGGCTCCGACCAGAACCAGCGGGTCGTCTATGTCGTCGGCAACGATGGCACGGTTTCGACCAAGCCCGTGCGGCCCGGCCCGCGGCTTTACGGCTACCGCGTCATCCGCGAAGGCATGGAAGGCAATGAGACGATCGTCGTCAACGGCCTGATGCGCGCTCGCCCGGGAGCCAAGGTCACGCCGCAGACGACTGAACTGCCGCAGAGCCGCGAGGATATCCCGCCGGAAGCTGCAAGCATGGAGCTTGCCCAATGAGGTTTGCGCACTTCTTCGTGGACCGACCGATATTCGCGTCCGTCCTCTCCATAGTTCTGCTCATTCTCGGCGGCCTCGCCTATTTCCAGTTGCCGGTGGCGCAGTTTCCCGAAATAGCACCGCCCACCATCGTCGTGCGCACCAACTATCCCGGCGCCGACGCCCAGACCATCGCCGACACGGTCGCAACGCCGCTCGAACAGGAAATCAACGGCGTCGAGAACATGCTCTACATGTCCTCCTATTCGACTGACGACGGGTCGATGTCGCTGACAATCACCTTCAAGCTCGGTACCGATCTGGATACGGCGCAGGTTCTCGTCCAAAACCGGGTAGCGATCGCCGAACCGCGCCTGCCCGATGAGGTTCGCCGCAACGGGGTCACCACCGCGAAGAGTTCACCCGACCTGATGATGGTCGTGCATATCCTGTCTCCGAACAGCCGCTACGATCAGCTTTACGTTTCAAACTACGCCCGCAGCCGCATCCGCGATGTGCTGGTGCGTCTCGACGGCGTCGGAGACCTCACCATCTTCGGCGAGCGCGAATATGCCCTTCGCATCTGGCTCGATCCGCAAAGGCTGGCCTCTTATAGCATGACCCCGAACGATGTGGTGGATGCCTTGCGCGAACAGAACGTGCAGGTTTCGGGTGGCTCGATCGGTGGGCCGCCGGCGGCAGGCATAAACGCATTCCAATACACCGTGACGACGCAGGGCAGGTTCTCCGATGCGCGGCAGTTCCGCTACGTCATTGTGAAAGCGACAGAGGACGGCCGCCTCGTACAGCTGCAGGACATTGCCCGCATCGAGCTCGGCGCCAAGCAATACGTCACCAACAGCTACCTCGACGGCAAGCCGGCGGTGGCGCTCGGCATCTTCTCGCGTCCGGGCACAAACGCGCTCGCGACCGCCGACGAAATCAAGGCGAACATGGAACAGCTCGCCAAGGACTTTCCCCCAGGGCTGGCTTACGACATCGTCTACAATCCGACCGAGTTCATTTCCGAGTCGATAACAGAGGTCTACAAGACCATTTTCGAAGCGGCCGTGCTGGTCGCAATTGTGGTGCTGGTCTTTCTGCAATCGTGGCGCACGGCCATCATCCCCATCGTCGCGATCCCGGTGTCGCTGATCGGCACTTTCGCTTTCCTGCTCGCCTTCGGCTTCTCGCTCAACATGCTGACGCTCTTCGGGCTCGTGCTCGCTATCGGCATCGTGGTAGACGATGCGATCGTCGTCGTCGAGAACGTCGAGCGAAATCTGGCCAAGGGCATGACGCCGAGGGAAGCGGCGCATGTGACCATGGACGAGGTCGGAACGGCGGTCATCGCGATCTCCCTGGTACTCATCGCCGTGTTCGTCCCAACAACCTTCATCCCAGGCATTACCGGCCAGTTCTACCGGCAGTTTGCGGTGACGATCTCGGTCGCAACGGCAATCTCGGCGGTCAATTCGCTGACATTGTCGCCAGCCATCGCTGCGCTCGTTCTGCGGCCGCACGAAGAACATGCGAAGGAGACGCGAAATCCGTTCACGCGACTGGGCCGCGGCCTCGCCAACGGCTTCAATCGCGGCTTCGACCGAATGAGCCACGGCTACTCATGGATTGTTCGCCGCACCGTTGCGACAAAGACCGCCCTGTTCTGTGCGCTGCTGGTATTTGCGGGACTGCTGGCATCGACCTACTACATGGGCCGAATCGTCCCGAGTGGCTTCATCCCCAATATGGACCAGGGCTATGCAATCGTCGTCCTCCAATTGCCCGAGGGCGCCTCGCTCAACCGAACCGATGCCGTCGTGCAGCAGGCGGCGGAAGTCATCCGCAACACGCCTGGCGTCTCTCACGCGGTGGCCTTTGCGGGCTTCAGCGGCGCCACCTTCACCAACGCGTCCAATCAAGGCGTTGTCTTCGCACCCTTCGACACCTTCGAACACAGGCTTGAGCAGGGTCTGAGCGCCGGCCGGATCATCGGTCAGCTCTACCAAAACCTGCAGAGCATCCAGGAAGCCTTCATCATTGCCATCCCGCCGCCGTCGGTCAGGGGTATCGGCAATTCCGGCGGCTTCAAGATGCAGCTGATGGACCTCGAAAGCGGCGACATGCGGCGGGTTCTGGCCCTTGCCAACCAGATGATGGGTACCGCCAATCAGACGCCCGGGCTGACCGGCGTCTTCACGACCTTCTCCGTATCGAGCCCGCAATTCTTCCTCAATATCGATCGCGACAAGGCACGCATGCTGAACGTCCCGATCTCGAACGTATTCGATACGCTCTCGATCAATCTGGGCACATCCTATGTCAACGACTTCAATGCTTTCGGCAGGGTCTATCAGGTGCGGGCGCAGGCCGACCAGGAATTCCGCCTCGAGCGGGACGACATCCTTGCCCTGAAGGTCCGGTCGGCGACGGGCGCGCTCGTGCCGTTGGGAACCCTCATGGAAGTCCAGGACCGGAGCGGTCCGGCGCTCGTCCAGCATTACAATATGTATGTCTCGGTACCGCTGCAGGGCAATCCAGCGCCTGGTGTGTCGACCGGCACCGCCCTCGACAGCATGGAGAAGATCGCGGGTTCGCTACTGCCCTCGGGAACGACCTTCAACTGGACCGAACTCGCCTTTCAGGAGCGCGGCACCGGCAACACAGCGATCTTTATCTTCGCACTTTCGGTGATTTTCGTCTTTCTGGCCCTCTCGGCGCAATATGAAAGCTGGGTGCTGCCGCTCGCGATCATCCTGATCGTGCCGTTGGCCATCCTTGCGGCCCTGCTTGGCGTCCATCTTCGCGGCATGGACAACAACATCCTGACGCAGATCGGCCTCATCGTGCTGATCGGCCTTGCGGCAAAGAACGCGATCCTGATCGTTGAATTCGCGAGGCAAGCGGAAGAGGACGGTAAGACGCCGGTGGAGGCGGCGATTGAAGCCAGCCATCTGCGCCTGCGCCCAATCCTGATGACGGCATTCGCCTTCATCTTCGGCGTCGTGCCGCTGATGATCGCGACGGGGCCAGGCGCGGAAATGCGCCAATCGCTCGGTACTGCCGTCTTCTCGGGAATGCTCGGCGTCACGATCTTCGGCCTGTTCCTGACGCCGGCCTTCTACGTCGTGCTGCGCGCGCGCCGCCGCAAAGTCGCGCCGAAAGGGCAACCGGTCGAAGAAACAGGTTGATCTTTACGAAGGGCGCTGCTCAAGCGGGCGGCGCTTGGGTGCTTCGTTGGACAGGAGCTTGCGCAGCGGCTTCTCGACCATCTCATAGGCCGCAATCCCGAGCAACGTTCCACCGCAAATGGCCGCAACGACGGCAAGGCCGCCCGGAATTCCGAGAATTCCTGCAGCCTTGATGGCGACCGATATCGCAAACGTATGCCACAGGTAGATGGAAAAGGACGCATCGCCGAGATAGGTGAGCAGCGGCACGCGGCCGATGCTGCCGTCGGCCTCCAGCGAGACCATGCCGAACACCAGCGCCATCGCCAGCGGTCCGCATATGAATTCGTCGAACCCGGCACCCATCAGGTGAATCGCCGCAAAACCGCAGAGTGCGGCGCCGACGCAGCCAAGCCCGAGACTATTGCCGGCGGTCCAGCGCCGCAACCACAGTTCTGCAATGAAGACGCCGCCGAGGAACTCCAGGATGATCGGCCGCGTATAGGTGGCGAGCATCGGCGAAGACGGCTTCCACATCAGGCCGACCACGACGAAGAAGCCGAACGCAACGGAGAGGAAAGGCAGCCGCCACTGGCGCGGCAAGAACAAGGCGCCGGCAAAAAGGACATAGAAGAACATCTCGAAATTGAGCGTCCAGCCCTGAACCAGGATCGGCCAAATCTCGCCGGTGCTCGGCGAGTGCACAGGAACAAAGACGAACGAACCCAGGACGTGGCCTGCATCGAGCTGTAGGTTCGGAAACAATCCTGCCATCGCTCCGCCGATCATGATGACCGTCACCAGCCAGTATGAGGGTGCGATGCGGCGGATGCGGTCAACAAGGAAGCGATGCGGCGTCAGCGGCTTGCGGTCGCTAATCACCCACATGATGAAGCCGCTGATGACGAAGAAGACGTCGACGCCAGCAGCGCCGATCGTAAAGTGCCCGCCACTTCTTTCTGCCGCATGGAAAACGACGACGGCCAGTGCCGCAAAGGCACGCAAATATTGGATCCCGTAAAGGGTCTTCATGCATATCCCTCGTTGCGCCGCTTTTTGCGGCGTACGTGCAAAAATCAGGAACGAACAGGCTTAGCAGATTGGTAATGGTGCAGGCCGGCCATCGCCGAGCGCTGGCGCGCGCCGACAAGCTTGCCTGCGGAAAAATAAAGAAGAAAGGTACCGACGTTATAGGGCGTCAAAACGTCGATCTCCACGAACGAACGGATCAGAAGCAGCACGGTGATGCCGAAAAGGAAATAGGATTCATCATTGCGCACATCCTCAATCAGCCGGCGCAGATGCCCCCAAAGCGTCGCGATGATCGTAACAGCAAGGATGAGCACGCCGATCAGACCGAGTTCCACGGCCGTCTCGATGTAGGTATTATGAAAATGGAAACCGGCTCGCGAGGCGATGAAGAATTCCTTCCATAGCCGCTCAGGCTCTGCGAAGCCCTGAACCCAATAAGCCTGATAGCCGATGCCGATGGCCGGGTTCTGCGCCGCAGCCGCAATACCCTGTTGCCAGAGATAGGTGCGGCCCGTCAGGGTCGAATCCTTGCCGAAGATGCCCAAGACCGCGTCGACAGCGCCTAGATAGACGCCCGCCACCACCAGGATGACAGCCGCGACGCCGCCGCCGACCACCAGCAGCTTGCGTTGTTGCGGCGACAGCATGAGCACGACGCGAAACCCTATCAGCAGGGCAACGACCGCCGCCGTCGTGATGACCGAGGTGGCCGATTGCGAGGCAAGCAGGCAATAGGCCGCCATAAGACCGACTATGCCCGACGCCATCATCCAGAAACGGCGCTCGCCGTAAATGAAGACGGCGGCAAAGGCGAAGATGATGCCCAGCGACGCATAAAAGCCGAGCTGGTTCTTCGATGCGAAGGCGCCAACGAAACTGTAAGTCCCATCCAGCGCGTCATATTCGTAGTAGCCGAAGAGGATCGAATAAAGCAGCACGACCGCCGCGCCTGCCACGACCCCGAGCGTCAGCGTCCGGACATCAAGCACGCGCACGGCAATCAGCGCACAGACCACCTGCGTCAGATACTGGATGCTCGCCCTCAGCGACACGCTCGGCACGGCGGACCAGAAGACGGAGAGGAAGGCGAAACCGGCGAAGGCGAATAGCCAGATGAAGCGGCTGTAGCTGCCGAGCACCTTGCGATAATTGACGGCGACGAGTGGCAGCCACAAGGCATAATAAAACAGGATCGCCACCTGCCCGAAGCGGATCGAGTAAGCAAAGCAGAAGAGAGAAAGCGCAACCGCCGGAATGGCGTAAAGCTCGTTCTCACCTGGCTTTATCAGCACCGATTTGGCGATCCGCATGCGGGTCTCCGCTATCTCATCGCAACCCCGGCCGTGACCCTGATCAGGTCGCCCGGTTGCAATGTGCTATTTTCCGTGACCGGAACTTCCTTCGACTGGCCGTCAACCTCCCGCACGATGGAATAGCTGATGCTCGCGGCATTCTGAGGGTCGAAACGAGCGGCGTCGTTCGATTGCGCCAATGCTTCCGACATCAGCGCATCGCTGGTGGCAATCTTCAGGTTGAGCGTGTCGAGTTCGGATTCGGTGTCCTGCAGTTCCTGTGACAGCTTGGCGTCCCAGTCGTTGCGCAGGGTGATCTCGTCCTGATTGGCCTGGCTGATGTCCTGCTTGGCCTTCAAGATGTTGGTATCGATATCGAGAAGGGTCGCCTCGGTATCGGCGGCGCGCTGTTCGGCGGCCATTTTTCGGGCGCTGAGCGCAAGGCCCTTCTCGGCCAGGTTTTCGACCTTGTCGCGGTCCTCCTTGGCAAGCTCGAGCTGGCGCGTCTGTGTCTCGGTCTTTTTGCCGAGAGATTCGATTTCGGCCTGCAACAGCGATTTCAGGTCGTCCAGCGCCTGAAGCTGCAGCGTGAGCCGCTTCTTGCGCGTGTTCATCAACGCCATTTCGCTGGCGAGCAGGGCTTTTGCCTCGGGCAGATCCTTGAGCTCCTGCGGCATTTCGATCGTGTCGCTCTTGGAGGTTTCCGCCTGCAGCCGCGCCTTGCGGGCAATGAGCCGGTTGCGCTCCGTCGTATAGACGACGGCGTCGCCCTTGGCGTTTATGAAATCGCGGGCAAAGCGCTGGCCGGCATCAGCCCGCCGCAGGCCGCCAGCGATGCTGACGGCCTTCACGACTGTCAGATTGGGTGCGAAGGGATACTCGCCGGGGTTTTCCACATCGCCGGTCAGAAAGACCGGCCGGAACTGGGCAAGTTCGACGGACGCCGACGGCCGGTCCTTGAGGCCGAACTGCTTCTGCAGCGCGACGCCGATTTCCTGCGCGATTGCATCCGTCGTCTTTCCGGAGGCCGGGAGGTCGCCGACGAACGGCAGTGAAAGACTTCCTGAGGGGCCGATCGTGTAATCGCCGCTCACCACTGACCAGTCGCGAATCGCGCCTTCCGCCGTTTGCCATTCGGCAACGCGGATGCGCAGCTTGTCCATGGTGCCGAGCTGGTAGTCGGCAGCCCGGGCAAAGCCGGAGGACCCGATCAATATGCTAAGCCCCGCAACGAAAGCGAGGCCGTGCATAAAGGAATTTCCAAGCAGGTTGCGGCGCAACAGGATTTCTCTCATTCAGTCTTCCTCGTAAATCGGCACGGCAAGCCAAAAGCAGTACCGTACGTTACTTGGCGTATATGGAAGCGGCTTGTCAGTAGCTGCCACGCTGCATGCAGACGGCGGGGATCGTCTGTGCAATGATCTTCACATCGCGGATGAGCGACCAGTTTTCGACGTAGTGTGTGTCGAAAGCCACGCGGGCAGCATAGGACACGTCGTTGCGCCCGCTGATCTGCCAAAGTCCGGTAAGACCCGGACGCGCCTGTAGATAGTAGACGGCCGAAGACTCGTAGAGTTCCAGTTCATCAAGAACGACGGGCCGCGGCCCGACAACGCTCATTTCGCCGCGAAGGATGTTGATGAGCTGTGGCAGTTCATCAAGGCTGAGCTTGCGAAGCACGCTTCCGACCGTGGTGACCCGCGGATCGTCCTGCAGTTTTCGCGTTTCACGCCATTCTTCCATCGCCTTCGGATTGTTGCGCAGATGCTCCTGCAGGACCTTGTCGCCGTTGACGACCATGGTCCGGAACTTCAGGCAACGGAACTCCTGGCCGTTGTGGCCGATACGGCGATGCCCATAGAAAGCCGGCCCCTTGTCGGAGAGCTTTACGAGCAGCATCACCATCAGAAAAATCGGGCTCAGGAAAAGGAGCCCGAGCGAGGCAGCCGTGATATCGAATGCCCGCTTCATGATCCCGCCAGTCGGCGGAAACACATTCGCATGAACCACGCCAAAAAATGGCGTACTGTCCGATCTCGTCGCAGACTTCATAGAGTTAACTCCACTTATGTTTGCCGTTTGGTCGGTAAGCCCAGGCCGCTAAGCTAGCGCTGACTAGTGAGGAGTGTATGGGTGGAATTTGTTTTTTTAAGCCACAATTTCATGGCGATTGTGTAACGGCCCGTTTCCGGCGTGTCTTTATCACATTTCTTTTTTTAAGGGTTCTCTAAATTTCATATGCAAAGCATGCAATGTTTTTGAATAGACTCTGTGCGGCGCACTAAAGGTCTTCGTGTTTGCTTCGCGTCGCAAAAAGATTGAAGAATAAATCTTTCTACGCCTTTCGGGTGACATTTGACTAAGCACTGCGGGCACTGCCGAGAGTAGGTCAACTATATTGTCTTATCGCGGAATTTATTGCATCGCACCATCGATTTTGCGCCGCACACTCAAATCGGTTTAGATGAAAACTTTGTAATAAAAGTTGAACGCATTTGGCTTTCATGCGTTGGTTCGGTAGGCAAATGTGACGCAAAGTACCGCGTGCAATGTCATAATTCGAACAACCTGAAGTAAAATCGACACATTTGCACCCCGAATCCTCGTCACGGCACTCCTTAACGAGGTTTCGTTGATTTTACCCAAAGCCGGAAGGAAACCTTAAACCGAATACTGTAGATAAAGAGACGACGGATGAAAAAGAATGCTCTCGTTCGGTTGAAACAAGGGGCCTTCTAAAATATACAAAGTAAAGGGTCCTTAGGGAGGAAGCCCGAATTCAATGACTGTTCATTGAACGAACCTCCCCAAGGGAGGCACGGTTATGTATGCACCTCGCGTTTTCGTTAGCATGATCGGCGCTTTGGCCGTTTTTGCGGTTGCGACTTATTGGCTGAACGGCTCACTGACAACGACACTGATAGACACGGTGATCTGTGCCGTTCTCCTGCAATTGGGCTATTTCGGCGGCGTCTTGTTCCTCGTGTGGAAGGAAGCAAAGGCGCGCAACACCCAGGGCACCACGGCGGTATCCCATACACCGGCCCGAAGCGACGACAAGGAGAAGATTCCGGTCTCGCCCTTCAATGGTTCCGAGCCTTTCAACCGTTGAAAGCAACTCTTGTTGGCGGCACACGGATAGCGGCCAGCCGATCCCGTAATATCTTTTGAAGCCTTTTGCATTGCCGCAGACGCGGCGACGTCCTAACTCTTGCGCGAGACAACGGAGGGTACGACGTGGTTGAAATGGCTAAGGCAAGCGTTTGCGTGATCATCGCCGCCAAGAACGCGGCCGATACGATCGGAATGGCTGTCGCTTCGGCTTTACGGGAAAAACAGGTGGCTGAAGTCGTCGTCATCGACGACGGATCCGGCGATGGAACCGCCGGCGCTGCCAGAGCTGCCGATGACGGCAGCAATCGCCTGAATGTCGTTTCTTTCGAAAAGAACAGGGGCCCATCGGCCGCCCGCAATCACGCGATCGAAATCTCCTCCGCCCCACTAATCAGCATACTCGATGCCGACGACTTCTTCTTTGAAGGCCGGTTCAGCCGGATGCTTGCGGACGACGACTGGGATTTCGTCGCCGACAATATCGCTTTCGTCGAGGCGGAGACCGTGACGCGTGCGCCCCAGCAACTCGATCATTTCCTGGACCGTCCGCTGTTTCTCGACCTGGTGGCCTTCGTCGACGGCAATGTTTCGAAGCGCGGCGTCCGGCGCGGCGAAATCGGCTTCCTGAAGCCGGTGATGCGGCGCGCGTTTCTCGACACTCACAGACTGCGCTATCGCGAGGAGATGCGTCTTGGGGAGGACTATGACCTCTATGTCCGGGCCCTGGCCAACGGCGCGCGCTACAAGGTGATCCACAGCTGCGGCTACGGTGCTGTCGTGCGTGGCAACTCGTTGAGCGGCAGCCACCGGACGGAGGATCTCCGCAAGCTCTACGAAGCCGACCAGGCGATCTTAGCGAACTGCAGCCTGACGCCGGAAGCCGCCGCCGCCGTGCGCCGCCACGAGAGCCATGCTCGCGGCAAATACGAACTTCGCCATTTCCTCGATATCAAGAAGCAGTCGGGCGCTGGTGCAGCCTTGCGCTACGCCCTCACCCATCCTTTCGCCGTTCCGGCGATTGCCGGCGGCATCTTCATGGACAAGACGGAACGTTTCCGCAGCCCCGGCGGCGTCGAGATCGCCACCAGAGGTGCTGGCGGCCTCAGATATCTGCTGCCGTCGTCAGCCGAATAGGAAGCGCTACTTCGAAAGCTTGCCGCCGGCGATCTGAAGAGCACTCGCAACCAGGGCCGGATCACGCCACGCCCAGCGGGCCAGCATTTGGAAGTCCGGCAGGCGCCGCCGGCGCACCAGTCGCACCTGGCTCCAAAGCGCCTGCTTGCGCGCCCGGTTCTTGTAGGCCTTGATGGTCTCGATCTCCTGCGGACGCTTCGAAAAACGGCTTTCAAGCCGGTCGAGCGCCATCCAGGTGATGAACTGCTGCTTGAGAAACTGCGGTGAATCGTTGTCCACGCCGTGGAAGATGTTGATGCCCTCTCCGCGCAAGGCGCCCGCCTCCACGCAAAGGAGCACGCGCCGCGCCGCAAGCATGCAATCGCAAAAGAACAGCACGTCCTCCGCCGCCAGCCGCAGCGCAGCGTCGAAGCGGACCTTGTCGATCAGCGGCCGGCCGATGACCATGCACGACATGTGGAGAAAGGCCCAGTTCTTGAGCATCACGCCGGCAATGTCGGGAATCTCGAGCAACAGCGGGTGCTCGGAAAGGCGCACCGCCTTTTCACTGGCCTCTAGGTCGGCGATGCTGAAATGATAGTCGAATTCCTCACCTCCGTGGATCGACGCCCAATAGCAGTCGGCATCGAACGTCTGCAGCGCATCATGGGCATTCTGTAGATGTTTTGGCGTCCACAGGTCGTCTGAATCGAGGAAGGCTGCAAAGCGCGTTGCCGCCGGAACATTGTCGAGGCCTGTATTACGCGCCCCGCCCGGTCCCGCATTCGCCTGCTTCACAACCGCAATCCGCGATCGCTGGCCTTCGGCAAGCGGCTTCAGCTCGTCTTCGGCGGGATAAGGCGACTGGTCATCGACGACGATCACATCGAAGTCCTGAAAGCTTTGGGCAAAGACCGAGGCCAGCGCGCGGCGCAGAATGCCGTCCTCGCGCTGATAAAAAGGGATGATGATCGTGAAGGTCGCCATTCTTTCTCCTGAAGAGTCCGGTGATGGGCACATAGGGTCGAGACTGCACCCGAGCAAGTTGCTGCACTGCGAAATGATGTAGGTCATTCCGGCCGAAATTTGTCAAAGCCCACCAGCGCGTTGTCAAATAGCCATGTGCCGAATAAACCCATTTGGGGAGCGACGCCACATTTCAGCCACATTCAGGCACCCGGCATCGCGTGAAAACCGATGGACTTCTTCACCAAACGACAAAACTTTTCCGTCGCGGCGGCTTTCATCGCCCCCCAATTTGAATTTATGATGACTTTCCGATATACATTGCCCCATCGGCGTTTCAGTTCCTTCTCTTAAAGCCAAGCCCGATAAGAGCCGTCGCTGAGCCGTCCGAATCAGCCGTCCCGAAACGGGATCGCCGATCATTTTTGCTGCAGTGCCATATTTTCTTCCGCAAAAACGCTCTAGCTTTTGGTCTGCGGGCTCGAGTCTGCTCTCGTTGAAACGGTCGCAAGGGGGGTGCGACCCAATAGGGGTGACTGATAACGTGAACGTTGACGCCAACGTATCCTCGCGGATCAACCTGATGCGCATCGTGCTCATTTCGGGCATCGTGTTCGTCCATATACCGTTTGACCCTGCCAATACGCCGTTCAACGGAAACTACGGTTTCTTCGACTGGCTGCGGGTCTTCCTGAGCGAAGCGCTCTTCCGTGTCGGGGTTCCCTGCCTCAGCGCCATTTCCGGCTACCTGCTGTTTCGTGGCGGGACGGAGGGCTTCAACTATGTGAAAACCGTGCGCACGAAAGCGCAGACCGTTTTCCTGCCGTTCCTCATCTGGAACACGGCATTTTTCATCGCCGCGCTTGCGATGCTTAGCGTCGGCATCGGTGACGGCTATGTGGTAAGCCCGTGGACCGCATCGGTGCGTGGCCTTCTCAGTCAGCTCTTTGCGGCCGAGGAATTTCCCACCAACATCCCGCTTTACTTCCTGCGCGACCTCTTCGTCTGCATCCTGCTTTCGCCGCTGCTCGCCTGGCTCATCCGGCGCATCCCCCTGCTGACATTGTCGACTTTGTTGCTGCTCGCGCTCATTCCGGAAATGTCGCTCTATATCGTGATCAAGCGCTCGATCCTCTTCAGCTTCGCTTTCGGCATCTATGCGAGCCTCTACAACATCGACATCAAGGCGCTCGACCGCTTTGCACCACTTGGCGTGGCGCTGCTGCTTGCCGCTTCGGCTCTGCTTGCAACCGCGATCTACATGACCGGCCCATCGATGCCGGACTGGGTGGAACTATGCCGCAATGCACTGGCAATCGGCGGGGCTGCCGGCTTCTGGATGCTCTCGGCACCGCTGATCAAGACCCCTCTCGGCCAGCGTCTTGCAAAGACCGGAAGCTTGAGCTTCTGGATCTTCTGCGCCCATTATCCGCTGCTCGTCCTATTCTTCATGATTTGGGGAAAGACAGGCATCGGCTTCTATCCGCTCTTCTTCTGCGGCTCGCTTCTGGTGCTCTTTCCAGTGCTTGCGCTTTCCAACAGCTTTGTCCGCAGCAACGCACCGCGTCTCTACGCCGTTTTGACCGGCGGCCGGACCAAAAAGAGCTCTCAATCCGCTTCCCGCCGGGATGTCCCGGCAGAATTCGTTCCACAGCAAAGGTGAGACATGACGGCCAAAATCGCGCATGCGCGACTGCTTTGCCAGAGTTTGACGATCGGCGCCCTTATCCTCGGCGCCCTCCCCGCCCAAGCCCAGCAGGCAAAGGGCAAATCCTTCGTCGACGATTTCGATAAGATCGACCGCAGCGTCTGGTACGTTTCCGACGGCTGGAACAACGGCGCCCACCAGAACTGCACGTGGTCTAAGAACCAGGTGAAGGCCGAGGGCGGCATGCTGCAGCTGACCTTCGCCGAGGGTAAATCCAAGGACCGCAATTATCTCTGTGGCGAGATCCAGACGAAAAAACGCTTCAGCTACGGCACCTATGAAGCGCGGATCAAGTCTGCAACCGGCAAGGGCCTGAACTCCGCCTTCTTCACCTATATCGGCCCTGCCGATAAGCAGCAGCATGACGAAATCGACTTCGAGGTGCTCGGCAAAGACACGTCGACTGTCCAGGTGAACCAATACATCAAGGCCAAGGGCGGTAACGAAAAGCTCGTGCCCGTCGGCCAAGGCGCCGATCAGGGCTTCAATGACTATGCATTCGTCTGGGAGTCGGGCAGGCTTCGCTATTACCTGAACGGCAAGCTTGTCCAGGACGTCACCGACCCGTCCAAGATTCCCCAGAACCCGCAGAAGATCTTCTTCAGCCTCTGGGGAACGGACAAACTTTCGGACTGGATGGGCAAATTCGCCTACACCCAACCCACGACGATGGAAATCGATCGGGTGGCCTACACGGCGCCGGGTGACAAATGCCAGTTCCAGGATTCGATCGCCTGCACGCTCAACTAAGCCTTCTTAAACCGCCGAAACCATTGCACAGCACACCCGAAACGGACTCCGGTGACATCCGGGATAGCGCAAGGAGTATTGATGCTCAAAGTCCTCTATCTGGCGCATGATCTGGCCGATCCTGCCGTGCGCCGCCGCGTGCTGATGTTGACAGAAGGCGGCGCCTCGGTGACGCTTTCCGGCTTCCGGCGCGGCGAGAACGCGCTTGCCGCTGTCAACGGTCTCACGCCGATCGAACTTGGCCGGACCGTCGATGCCAAATTCGGCCAGCGCATGGGCGCTGTCGCAAAGGCGGTCGCCGGCCTGCGGGGCCTGCTGAACGGTGTCGAACGGCCGGACGTGATCATCGGGCGCAATCTGGAAGCGCTGGCAGTCGCCGAACGAGCCAGCCACCTCTTCGGCGGCGTGCCGATCGTCTACGAGTGCCTCGATATCCATCGCCTTCTCGTAAATGACGGCATAGCCGGCAGGGCTGTGCGCCGTGCCGAAGCCTATTTCGGGCGAGATGCGAAACTGATCCTGACGAGTTCGCCCGCCTTCATCGCGAACTACTTCGTTCCGCGCTCGGCTCTCAAGGCGCCTATCATGCTTGTCGAGAACAAGGTGCTCGCGCTGAACGGCATGCCGCAAGCAACCCCGCTCCGCTTGCCGCCGAACGAGGGCGAGCCCTGGAAGATTGGCTGGTTCGGTGCGCTCCGCTGCCGCAAGTCGTTGCAACTGCTTGCCGATTTCTCCAGCCGGATGAACGGCCGTGTCCGCATCGTGCTGCGCGGCCGGCCGGCCTATTCCGAATTCGAGGATTTCGACGCCTTCGTCGCCAATGAACCCTACCTGAGCTTCGAGGGGCCGTATAAGAACCCGGAAGACCTGCCGGCGATCTACAGCGACGTCCACTTCTCCTGGGCGATCGACTTCTTCGAGGAGGGCCTCAATTCCAGCTGGCTGCTTCCCAACCGGATCTATGAGGGTTGCCTCCATGGCAGCATCCCCATTGCGCTCGCGGGCACCGAGACGGCTCGCTTCCTCTCCCGCAAGGATATCGGCCTGACGCTGCACGACGCCTCTGTCGAAGGCCTCGAAGCACTTTTCGAGGACCTCACCGGTGAACGATACGGCACACTCGCTGCGGCAGTCGCCGCCGAGGATCGGAAGAGCTGGCTCGCCGACCGCAGCGATTGCCGCGCCTTGGTCGACAATCTGTCCCGCCTTGTACCGTCCGCCGCCGAAGCGCAGACGGCCGATGCCTCTAACCCCGCAACCGCAGTTCCAGAAGGGTCGACTGCAATGAAGACTGACGTTTGTTCCAGCGTCGCCAGCCTCATCATCATTCCTTGCCTGAACGAGGCAAAGCACATCAAAGCCTTGATCGAAAAACTCGGCCCGGCGCTTGATCAGTTGAACGCCCGCATCGTCGTCGCAGACGGCGGAAGCACCGACGGCACGCGTGAGATCGTCGGCCGTATCAGCCAAACCGACCCGCGCGTCATCCTGCTCGACAATCCCCGCCGCATCCAGAGCGCAGCCATCAATCTCGCGGTCGCGACCTTCGGCCGCGATTACGAATACCTGATCCGGATCGACGCCCACGGCGACTACCCGGCGGACTACTGCCAGCGGCTCGTCGAAGAGGCCGAGCTTACTCAGGCGGATTCGGTCGTGGTCGCCATGGAGACGATCGGATTCGGCATTTTCCAGAAGGCCACCGCTTTCGCGCAGAACTCCAAACTCGGCAACGGCGGCTCGAAGCATCGCGAGGGAGCCAAGGGCCATTGGACCGATCACGGCCACCATGCGCTGATGCGCGTCGCAGCCTTCGAGACCGTCGGCGGCTACGATGAAACATTCAGTCATAATGAGGACGCGGAATTGGATTACCGTCTGAAAAAGGCGGGCTTTGGCATCTGGATGACCGACAAGACACGGATGATCTATTATCCAAGATCAACCGTTGGAACGCTTTTCCGGCAATATCTCGGCTATGGCCGGGGCCGCGCGAAGAACATTCTGAAGCACGGCAGCATGCCGAACCTTCGCCAGATGCTGCCGCTCGCGGTGGTTCCGGTCTTTATCGGCGCGTTTCTGGCTGTGCTGAGCTGGATTGCGGTCATTCCGTTCAGCCTATGGGCCGTCGCCTGCGTCGGCTACGGTTTCTGGATGGCGGTCGGCCAGCGCAATCCATACGGGCCGCTTGCCGCACTCTCGGCCATGGTGATGCATTTCGCCTGGTCGGCCGGTTTCTGGATGGAGCTCCTGAGCTTCCGCAACCGCAAGGCGTCTTGATGAAGGACCAACGCATGCAGATCGATATCGGCGTTTGCACCTATCGCCGCGCCTCGTTGGACGAGGCGCTGCTCTCGCTTGGCGTGCTTGCGGTTCCTGAAAACGTCACCCTGCGCATCATCGTTGCCGACAACGATGTGACGGCGAGCGCGCAGGAACGCGTCGACGCGCTCCGCTCGACGATCCCGCACGAGATCGCCTATGTGCACTGCCCGGCATCGAACATCTCGATTGCCCGCAACGCCTGCCTCGAAAATGCCAAGGGCGATTTCCTGGCCTTCATCGACGACGACGAGGATGCCTCGGAAAACTGGCTGGTGGAGCTGCTGAATGCGGCGAAAAAGACCGGCGCCGATGCGATCCTCGGCCCGGTCCGCAGCGTCTATGCATCGACCGCTCCTGCCTGGATGCGCGAAGGTGATTTTCATTCGACGCTGCCGGTCTGGGTGGGCGAGGAAATCCGCACGGGCTACACCTGCAACGTGCTGCTCCGTCTCGGCTCCGAACATGTGAAGGGCCGCCGCTTCAACCTAGCGCTTGGAAAGACGGGCGGCGAAGACACCGAATTCTTCAGCCATATGCACCGGGACGGAGGACGCATCGCCTATGCTCCCGAAGCACATGTCTATGAGGCGGTGCCGGAAAAACGGGCGGAGCTTTCATGGCTCGCAAAACGCCGTTTCCGTTTCGGCCAGACGCATGGACGTCTATTGCAGGAGAGGCATAGGGGCCTTAACCGCCTGAAACAGATCGGACTTGCCACCGCAAAGGCCGTTTATTGCCTGGGCGTTGCGCTCGTCTGCATCTTGGTGCCCATTCCACGCTATCGCTATGCACTTCGCGGCACGATGCATCTCGGCGTCGTCAGCGGCCTGCTCGGCGTGCGCGAGATTCGCCAATATGGCGCAGCAGAGGGGACGGCATGACGAAAGAGCTGCCGGACATCAGCTTCATCATGGCTGCATATAACGCAGCCGAAACGCTTTCGAAGGCAATCGAAAGCGCGCTGGCGCAGACCGGCGTGAGCGTCGAGGTCATTATTGCAGACGATTGCTCGGGCGATGACACGCGCGAGGTGGCCCGCAGCTATTCGGACAGGAATGTCCGTCTGCTCGCGCTCGAAACGAACGGCGGACCGGCCGCAGCGCGCAACGCAGCCATTGCCGCGGCAACGGGCCGGTGGCTTGCCGTACTCGATTCCGACGATGCGATCGAACCGGGGCGGCTGGCCAGGCTGATTGCCCGCGCCGAGAAAGCTGGGGCGCAGATCGCGGTCGACAATCTGCGGGTGATCCGCGCCGATGGCACGCCGCCGGAAACCATGTTTTCCGAGAGCGCGCTGGCAGCCATGCCGGAACTGACGCTGGCCGATTTCATTCGCTCCAATGCGCTCTTCCAGACGACGCATAATTTTGGTTATCTCAAGCCTGTTTTCGAACGAGCCTTCATCGAGCGGCACGCACTGCGCTTCGACGAAAATCTGCGGATCGGCGAGGACTATCAATTCCTCGCCTCCGCACTGGCGCTTGGCGCGCGCTGCGTGGTCGAGCCCGTTGCCGGCTATGACTACAATATCCGCGAGGGTTCCATCTCCCGGGTGCTGGAACTCCGGCATATCGAGGCGATGATGGAGGGAGACAGGGTCTTCCTTGGCAAGCATACGCTCGATGTGGAGGCCTCCTCTGCGCAGAAATTCCGGACACGCAGCCTGCGGCAGGCGAGATCGTTCCTTCTCCTTGTCGACAGCATGAAGAACAGATCGATCTCCGGCACGATCAAGGCAGCATGGAGCGATCCGATTGCGCTGCGCCACCTCAAGATGCCGATCGCTGTCCGCATCAACAGATTGGCCGCGGCATTGCGCAATCGCGCCGGCCTCAAGACAGACATTCCAACGTTCGGCGGCGCGCCGCGCTCGCCCAAAGGATGACCTCATGAACCAACGAAACCTGACCCTGCACAGCACGGTACCGAAAGCGTCCGACGATTCCGACAGCTTCATCGATATCGATCGGCTGATTGCGATCCTGTTTCGCCGCGCCGGTTCGATCGCGCTTTGCGTCGTCGCGTTCGTGGCGCTTGCTGCCATCTATCTGATCCTTTCGACACCCGTCTACACATCGATGACGCAGATCCTGCTCGATGACAGCATGACCAAATATGCCGAGGATGAGGCGCCTGCCGCCAGTGCCCAGCAGGTGGATATGCAGATCGCGAGCGCCGTCGAGATTCTGAAGTCGAACGAGTTGGCGCTGAGCGTCGTCGATGCTCAAAACCTCTCCGAGAACGATACCATCCTCGATCCCGGCCAGGGGCCTGCCGAACTGGTGAAATCCGGCGTGAAACTCATTGCCAGCGCCCTGACACCGGGCGGCCCGCCGGTCTCGGAGGAGAATGCTCGCAATGGCCGCCGTCAAAAGGCTGCGGCCATGCTGCAGCAGGCGCTGTCCGTGGAACGCGTTTCCCGCAGTTCTGTGATCGCCGTCGCCTTCCGCTCTACGGACAAGATGCTGGCGGCAAGGGTCACGAAGGCCTATGCCGACGCCTATCTGAACGACCAGCTCAACGCGAATTTCGACGCAACCGAACGCGCCTCCGTCTGGTTGCAGGAACGTCTTGCCGACCTGCGCGACCGTTCGCAGCAGGCTGCGCTCGAAGTCGCAAAGTTCAAGACCGAAAACGGCCTGACGTCGGCGAACGGCGAACTGATGTCCGAGCAGCAGCTTGCCGACCTCAACAAGCAGCTCATCGTCGCGCAGGCTGATGCGGCCAGCGCCTCGGCCCGTTACAACCAGTTCAAGTCGATTGTCGATCAGGGTCCGGAAGGTGCGGTCAACAACGCCGCAATTTCCTCCGGCCAGACCGACAATTCGGTGATCCAGGACCTGCGCACACGTTATATCGGGGTTACCCGCCGCGAGCAGGAGATCACCACCAATTTCGGTGCCGACCATCCGCAGGCGGTGCAGCTCCGCACGGAAAAGGAAGACCTGACGCGTCAGATCTTCCAAGAACTCCAGCAGCTTACCTCCAGCTACCGTAATGAGTTCGAGGTGGCGAAATCGCGTCAGGAGTCGCTGCAGGAAAACATCCGGCATCTGACCGGAAAGAACTCCGAATCCGACAAGTCGATCGTCAAGCTCAACGATCTCGAACAGCGGGCAACCGCGCTGAAGACGCTTTATGAAGCCTATCTCGGCCGTTACGAGGAGGCAGCACAGCAACAGTCCTTCCCGATCGCCAAGGCGCGTGTGATTTCCGAAGCCGGTATCCCGACGTCACCGTCGAGCCCCAAGAAGACGATGACGCTCGGTCTGGCGATCGTCCTCGGCCTGATGGCTGGCGGCGCGTTGACGGCATTCCAGGAATTCCGCGAGCGCTTCTTCCGCGTCGAGGGTGACGTTCGCTCTATCCTGGGCCTGAAGTTCCTCGGCTATCTGCCGCTGGTCGGCAAATTGCCGAAGGAGCGCAAGGTCTTCCAACCGCGCAAGACCCCGCTACCCGAGACCCCAGAAGTGCCAGAAGACGGCGCGAGTTTCGAGCGCATCATGCGTATCGTTCTCGAAGCGCCCCGCTCGGTCTTTGCCGAAACGCTACGCAACGCCAAGCTTGCAAGCGACGTCATGTTCCAGGGCAAGAGCGACCGCGTCATCGGTGTCGTCTCCGCCCTTCCCGGCGAAGGTAAGTCGACGACCGCCGCGAACTTCGCAGCACTGCTTGCCTCCAGCGGCAAGCGCACGTTGCTAATCGACGCCGACCTTCGCAACCCGGGCCTGACGCGCATGCTCAAGACCCCGCCGCAGCATGGTCTGGTCGAAGCGGTGCTTGGCGAAGTACCGTGGGCAAGCGCAGTTAGGGTCGACAGCCGCACCAAGCTTGCGATCCTGCCGGTCGTTTCGAACGACAACCTGATGCACACCAGCGAGCTTCTTGCCTCGCAGGGCATGTTCAATTTGATGGAACATGCCCGCAAGATGTTCGACTACATCGTCGTCGACCTTGCACCGCTCGGCCCGGTCATTGACGCGAAGGCCTTCGCCCCCCAGGTCGATGGCTTCCTGTTCGTGACGGAATGGGGCCAGACGCCGACCAGCATGGTCCGCGATATCGTGAATGCCGAACCGCAGATCAAGCAGAAGATCCTCGGCGTCATCCTCAACAAGACGGATATGACCGAGCTCGGCAAATTCAGCAACTTCGGCGCAACGGAACGCTACCACCACAAATATGTCAGCTACTACACGGAGGAAATTCCCCCAAAGCGGCAGTCTGCCGAAGCTTGATCAGGTGGAGAAGAGGTGAACCCGACCCTGCCACAGGCGGGCGACGGTCAGCCTCCCGCTCTTGAAGGCCCGCGTATCCAGATTGAGCCTCCGCGGCTGGACGTCCGGCTCGCTGCAGGGCGTATGGCCATGAACGACAAGCTTCGGCAGCGCGATGCCGCTGTCGAGGAAGCGCTCGCGGATGAAGACGAGGTCCTCGTCGCTCTGCTTGTCGATCGTAAAATTTGGGTCGATGCCGGCATGGACGAACAAAACGTCGGGCGTATCGACGAGGATCGGCAGCGCCCGCATGAAATCGATATGCTGGCGCGGCAGCGATTGGCGGATGAAGCCGTCAAGCTTGGAAGCCGTCGGAAAGATAAGCGGCAGATGCTCGGCGTCGAGACCATAGGAGCGCAGCAGCGAATCGGCGCCCATGCGCATCCATTCGGAAAACGAAATCTTCCCGTCGATATAGTCGAGCATCATGATTTCGTGGTTGCCGGTCAGGCAGATGCGGTCGAAACCGTCCGGCACCGGCCCCATCAGATGCGAGATCACCTGCGCAGATGACGGGCCGCGGTCGATGTAATCGCCAAGCATGATGATGAGCTTGCGCCCGGGCAGGCGTGCTGCATCCCGCACGATCGTATATTCGGCCATCTGCAGCAGATCATGCCGCCCATGGATGTCGCCGACGGCATAGATCGGCCTGTCGCCGGGATCGAGCTGAAGGCGTTGCCGGGCGGGCGATAGCATCATGGGAACCTCTTGGTCATCTTCAATGGATGAGCCATAATCAATCCTGTGCCTGACTGAAAGCTGCGCGGTTGAGAATTGAAAGGTTTGTGGGATGGTCAAGCATGGCCATCTCTATCAAGCTGGTAAGAAAATTCAAACCACACCGACTTTGTAGAAAAACCGGCCTTATCATCCCGGTGGTGATCCATCACTCCTATCATCACGGAACAAGAGTACGATCGATGGGAACCGTATCGCAATTTCACGACCGGGCGCGA
Organism: Rhizobium sp. USDA 4016; assembly: GCF_056279705.1. Lineage (NCBI taxonomy): Bacteria > Pseudomonadati > Pseudomonadota > Alphaproteobacteria > Hyphomicrobiales > Rhizobiaceae > Rhizobium > Rhizobium sp. USDA 4016. The sequence goes on along the minus strand of NZ_JBWCCY010000004.1, from coordinate 810,524 downwards.
CCGGTCGCACAGCGCATCGGAAGCGAGGAAGAGGCGATCAGCACAGCGCGCACCCTTGCCGCCGCCTTTCAGCGGCAGTCGAGCGAGCGCGACATCAATCGCATCCTACCCTATCAGGAAATCGACGCCCTCTCGCAATCCGGCCTTGGCGCGATCACCGTTCCGCCCGAATATGAAGGACTGGACGTTACCAATTCGCTGCTCGCCGAAATCGTTGCGATCATCGCTGAGGGCGATCCTTCGATCGGCGAGTTTCTCGAAGTCCATTTTACAGTCCTCGACGGACTTCGGCAGCAGGCTGGCGAAGAGCTGCAGCGCGCCCTCTTTGCGCGAGTACTTGCCGGCGATCGTTTTGCCGCGGCCACTTTTGCGGATGCTGCCGCAGTCAGTTCCCACGGTCTCGGGTATCGACTGAATGGCCGCAGCAGGTCTTCGCCGGCGGTGCTCTTTGCCGATTGGATCGCGGTCGGACATGATCAGACCGCGCTTTACCTCCCCTGCGACAGCGAAGGCCTTCAACTTGTCGATGATTGGGACGGCCTTGGCCAGCGCACCAACGGCACAGCCGCCATCGTAGTCAGCGACTTGCATGTCGACGCCGATGCAGTCGCGCTTGTCGCGCACGCGCCATCGGCGATCGGCGAACTGCTGCATGCCGCCGTCGATCTCGGGATCGCGCGTGCGGTTCTTTCCGCCGATGCCGGCGCAGCACAGGCAAACGACGTTGGCAAGCTCGCGATCGGCATAGAGACGGTAGCCTCGCTTCTGGAAAGGGCGGGCCGCAAGCTCGACATCGCGCAGATCAATATGAGCGGCCCGGCGGCCGAAGATGCCTATTTCTCCGCTACTGCGGCGCGCGCCGTCGCAAGTAAGGTGGCAATAGATGCCTCGAACCTGATTTTCGAACTAATGGGGGGAAACACCGCGAGTATCGGCCTCAATCTCGACCGGCATTGGCGGAACGCCCGCATCCGCGCGCTGAGAACATCCGCCGATGTTCTTCATCAGCGCGCCGCCCATCATCTGCGTAAGGATCGCTAGATCAGCCTGACGCGAAAACCGGCGACGTCTCGTCCTCTCCATCGCTAAGCTTGCCGCCCTTCGCAACGAATTGCTCGAGCGTCATGTTGTCGAGGATATCGGCGATCGCATCCCGCACTTCGGTCATCGAGCGGCGCACATGACAGGTTTCCGGATCCGAACAGTCGTCGCAGGCTTCATAAGCGGTGCGGCTTGCGCAGCGAATGGGAGCGAGCGGCCCGTCAAGCGTGCGGATGACATGGCCGATGCGGATCTCCGACGCCGGCCGCGACAGCGAATAGCCGCCGCCCGGCCCCTTCTTGGAGCGAAGAATGCCGACATTGCGTAGCTCCAGAAGGATCGTATCGAGGAACTTTTTCGGGATATTGTTGCGTGCGGCGACATCGTTGATAAAGGCGGTTTCTCCCGGCGCCAGACGCGCCAGATCCACCAGTGCCTTCAATCCGTATTTTCCCTTTTTAGTCAGCATTTCGATCGTCCCGCAGATCCGCGCGCTGCTTTCTTTTATCCATGCAAATAGCGCCGAAAGCATGAACGCACAATAAATAGCTATTATTTATATAGGTTAAGTTCAACTTTATGGCTCTCCCCAAAAATCATGATCTTGCCTTAAGATTTTCGGCGGAATAATTGGCAGATCGCGAGAACGGTCACGCCTGGCTCTCCCAACGATTTCAACCACAATGGATGCAACCGATGCCGCTTTTACTCAAGGCGTGGTCTATGTCCAATTGACAGATATCCTACAAGTGGATATGTCTATCATATTCTGAATTCATGCATGGCGAGAACGGCATGACGCTTAAGACGATGAAGCCTCTGACGCGGGCGCCTTTGCTGCACGTTTCGGTGCAAGAGAGCCTTCGCGCCTATATCGCCGACAACGGCCTTGCTCCCGGAACTCTGCTACCGGCCGAGGGAGAGCTTGCCAGCCAACTCGGCGTTAGCCGGAATTCGCTACGCGAGGGCATCAAGGCACTGGAGTCGCTTGGCGTTCTGGAATCGCGGCGCGGTGTCGGCATCTTCGTCAAGGCCTTCTCCTTCGAGCCGCTGCTCGACAATCTGGCTTACGGCCTCGGCGGCGCGCTTCGCCAGATCGAGGAAGTCCTCGAGATCCGCCGCACGCTCGAAGTCGGCCTCATCGGCAAGACGCTGGAGATGATCAGCGATGAGGATATCGCCGAGCTGCGTGCCACGGCAAACAGGATGCGCCTCCATGCCGAGCGCGGCGAATCCTTCGCCGAAGACGACCAGCTTTTCCACCGCCTGCTTTTCCGCTGCCAGAACAACGAGACGCTCGTGCGGCTGATCGATGTTTTCTGGCTGGCTTTTTACAAGGCGTCCGACTTCGTCAATCTCGACAATGTCGATCCCATGGCCACCTGGAGGGACCACGAGGCCATCGTCGATGCAGTGGAAGCGAAGAACCTGGAGGAAGCGCGCATACGCCTGGATCGCCATTATGCCGGCATCTCCCGGGTGATCGCAAATAACAAGACAAGTTCAAATGTGGGAGGAACACAATGAAACGACTGTCCAGATTATCGGCCATCGCACTTACCGCGATGATGGCGACGACCGCCATTCCAGCCTTCACGACGCCGGCTGAAGCGGCAACGCTTTCCGGCGGCTTCGACGTCGGCCCCGGCGGCTTTCAGGGCAATTTCAATCCGCTGGCCGCGACCGCCGGCTTCACCTGGCTCAGCATCTATTATGAGCCGCTCGTCGCCTATGACGAGAAGCTGCAGAAGGTCGTCGGCGTGCTTGCCTCGTCTTATGAGGTCAGCGAGGACCAGAAGACCTACACCTTCAAGCTCGCGGATGCGAAGTGGCATGACGGCAAGTCCTTCACGGCGAAGGATGCGAAATTCACCATTGAACTGGCCACAAATGCCAAGACGGGCTCGGTGCTTGCCGCGCGCCTCAAGCCGGTTTCCGCGGTCGAGGCACCCGATGACCATACGCTCGTCGTCAAGCTGAGCGCACCGAGCGCCAGTATCCTGGATACGATGACCAAGGTGATGATGCTGCCCGAGCACGCGCTCGCCTCCACCCCCGCCGACCAGCTTGCAAAGAGCACCTGGTGGTCGACGTCGCCGATCGGTACTGGCCCGTTCAAGTTCACCAAATACGTCACCGATCAATATGTCGAGCTCGCTGCCAACATCGATTATCGCGGCGGCAGGCCGGCGCTGGAAAAGGTCATCAATCGATATTTCGCCGATCCGGCGGCAGCGATCGCCGCCCTCCGGTCCGGTGAAATCCAGTTCACCTATGTCGATTCCAACGATGTGCCGACCTTCAATGACGACAAGTCCTTCAAAGTCATCGAAGGCAACTCCTTCGTCGTCAACTATCTGGGCTTCAACCACGATTCGCCGATCTGGAAGGATGTGCGCGTCCGTCAGGCGGTGATGTATGCCATCGATCGCGACGCCATCATCAAGAGCCTTTACAGCGGCGCTGCGACGCCGGCCAATTGCGCCTATATCGCCGATCGGCTGGTGCCGAAGGATATCGAAGCCTACGCCTACGACCCGCAAAAGGCCAAGGAACTGCTGAAGGAAGCCGGCTGGGATCAGATCAACGGCGCCAAGCCGATCACGCTCTTGACCTACTACACGACGCCGCTTGCGACCAACGTGCTCGCGGCCGTGCAGGCGATGCTCGCCCAGGTCGGCATCAATGTCGTGCCGCGCGCCGTCGATGCGCCGACCTACAACAGCATCGTGCTGAAGGCAGATGCCGACATCTCGCAGTTCCAGATGGTCTATGCCGGCCTGCAAAACGGCCCGGATGCCGGCAGCATCAATCCTGGCCTCAACGAAAAGCAGATACCGCCGGCAGGCCCGAACGTCGTGCGCGCCCGCATGCCGGATCTGACCTCAGCGCTCGATGCTGCCCTTGCCGAGACCGACAGCAGCAAGCGCGATGCCCGCTATCAGCAGGTCTGCAAGGTGATGAACACCGAGTTGCCCTGGGGAACACTCTGGGTCGCGAACCGCTACGGCGTGGTGTCGACCAAGGTCAAGGATTTCGTCTGGACGCCGGCTCCGGGCGGCGGGCCATACCAGGCCAATCCGCAGCAGTGGTCGATCGCCGAATAAGGCGCTCTTCTTGAACTATCGAGGGTGGCTTCGGCCACCCTCACGGAATGGATTTCCCAATGCTCAGATACAGCCTCCGGCGCGTGATCATCGGGATGGGCATGCTCCTTGCCTTGAGCGCGCTGATCTTCCTGCTGCTGCGCCTTGCCCCCGGCGATCCGATCGATGCCTATATCGATCCCAACATCCCAATGTCGTCGTCTGATCTTGCTGAATTGCGCAGCCGGCTCGGGCTCGACCAACCTTTACCGGTTCAGTATCTCGCATGGCTGCAGCAGGCGCTGGCGGGCAATCTCGGCTATTCGATCAAGCGGCTGGATCAGCCGGTCCTGACCCTCGTGCTTTCGCGCATCGGCCCGACGGTGCTCCTCATGGGCACCGCGCTGGTAATCTCGATCGTCGCCGGGATTGCGATCGGAGTCATCAGCGCCGTGCGCCGCAATTCCGTCGCCGACATTTCCTTTTCGGTCTTCGCACTTGCCGGCATTTCCAGCCCGGCCTTTCTGAGCGCGCTGATCGGCCTTTACATTTTTTCCGTCCGGCTGAACTGGACGCCATCGGGCGGCATGCTAACGCCGGGCGAGGAGTTCTCCGTCCTCGATCTCCTGCGGCATCTGATCCTGCCTGCAGCATTGCTCGCCATCGCCCAGGCTGCCTTGATCATGCGCTACACGCGCGCCTCGATGCTCGAAGTCCTCAACCAGGATTACGTGCGCACCGCCCGCGCCAAAGGCGTCGTCGAATTCTGGGTCATCACCAAGCATGCTCTCAGAAACGCGCTGCTTCCCGTCGTCACGCTGATCGGTTCGACCATCGGCCTTGCGATTGGCGGGGCGATCTTCATTGAAAGCGTCTTCAACTGGCCGGGCATGGGCCTGCTGCTCGTCGATGCCGTGGAGACGCGCGACTATCCCGTCATTATGGGTGCGACGCTCGTCATCGGCACCTGCGTCATCATCGTCAATCTGCTGACCGATATCGCCTATGCGGTCATCGATCCGCGCATCAAGGTGGGCTAATCCATGCTGGCCCGCACCGCAACCCGCAGCCCCGGCCCTCTCGCCCGCGCCTTTGACCGCTTCCTTCTCAACCGGGCAGCCGTCTTCGGGCTATGCGTCGCAATCCCGATGCTGGCGATCATCCTCTCCTATCCGCTCTGGTGGCCTTTCCTGCCGAACGACATCGATCTTCTGGCGATGAACAGCGGCCCGACCGCGACGCATTGGTTCGGCACGGACGGCGTTGGCCGCGATGTCTTTGCCCGGGTTCTGGAGGGCGGCCGCATCTCGCTTCTGGTCGCCGTCGCCTCGACTGCGATCTCTGCGATGATCGGTTTCCTCTTCGGCGCCGTCTCCGCCCTGGCCGGCCGTTGGGCTGATGCGCTTTCGATGCGCTTCGTCGACCTGGTAATGACGCTGCCGCCCGTCATCTTCCTGCTCGTGCTCGCCTCGATTGCCGGTACCGGCATCTGGCCGACGGTGCTGGTGATCTCGCTGCTCTCCTGGCCGCTGCTTGCCCGCATGATCCGCTCGCGACTGCTGGAACTTCGCGAACGCGATTTCGTCCTGGCGGCGCGCGGCATGGGTGCCGGCCTGCCGCACCTGCTCTTCCGTCATGGCCTGCCGAACTCGATCGATATCCTGATGGTCTATGCGACGCTGCAGATCGCCAATGCCATTCTTCTCGAGGCCGGCCTCTCCTTCCTCGGGCTCGGCATTGCGCCGCCGGCTGCAAGCTGGGGCAACATGTTGAATGCCGCCCGCTCCACCGCAGTTCTCGAACAATATCCATGGCAATGGCTCTTCCCCGGTGGGGCGCTGGTCCTTGCCGTGCTTGCGATCAATTTCATTGGCGATGGCCTGAGGGACGCCTTCGATCCTCGCGCCGAATTAAACTGACAATCGAAAGAAAGCGAAAATGAGCAAATTCAAGGGTGTGGTTCCTCCTGTCGTAACGCCGCTGAACCCGGATTTCACCGTCGACTATCCCTCCTATACGCGCGTTCTGGAGCACCTGATCGGCGCCGGCTGCCACGGGGTCTTCGTGCTCGGTTCGACGAGCGAGGTGGTCTTTTACGACGACAAGACGCGGCGCGAGATCATCGAACATTCGGCGAAGGTGGTAAACGGCCGCGTGCCGCTCATCGTCGGCACCATCGATCCGACGACCGATCGGGTCATTTCGCATGCGAAGATCGCAAAGGCAGCGGGCGCCGACGCCGTTGTCGTAACAGCGCCCTTCTACACCGTTACCAGCCAGTCCGAGATCCTCGACCACTTCCGCTATATCCGCGACGCCGTCGATGTGCCGCTCATCGCCTATGACATTCCCGTCTGCGTCAACGTGAAGCTGCAACGCCAAACGACGGTGACGCTCGCCAAGGAAGGCACGATCATCGGCTTGAAGGATTCAAGCGGCGACGACGGCAATTTCCGCTATGCGCTTCTGGATCTCGCCGCGCACAAGGACATTTTCCTGATGACAGGCTCGGAAATCGTTGTTGATACCGCGCTGCTGATGGGGGCCCACGGCGTCGTTCCCGGCATCGCCAATGTCGACCCGCACGGTTATGTCCGCCTTTGGGATGCGGCGCAGCGTGGCGACTGGGCTCTCGCGAAGAAGGAGCAGGAACGTCTTTGCCGGCTCTTCGAAATCGTCTGGATCGCGCAGGGCCGTGTCAGCGGCGGCGCCTCGGGCATCGGCGCCTTCAAGACCGCCATGAAGCGGCTTGGCATCATCGACACTGCCTTCATGCCGCGTCCGCGTGCTCCCCTCAACGAAGCCGAGACCGCCAAGATCGACGAGATCCTGCGCGCGACCGAGCTGCTTGGCTGATGATCGCCATGCAACAGACCGCCGATCCCATTCTCGACATTCGCGGACTGCGGACGATCTTTCGCATCCGCGGCGGCGAGGTGACGGCGGTCAATGGCATCGACCTGACCGTCGCCGCCGGCGAGACGCTGGCACTCGTCGGCGAATCCGGCTCGGGCAAGTCGGTAACGAGCCTTTCGGTCATGCGGCTACTGACCCGCAATATCGGCGCGATCGCCGCCGGCAGCATTCGGCTGAAGCGGAAGAGCGGCGCCGTCGCCGACCTCGTCCTGCTTGACGAGCACGACATGCGAAAAGTCCGCGGCGACGATATCGGCATGGTGTTTCAGGAGCCGATGTCGAGCCTCAATCCCGTCTTCACCATCGGCGACCAGATATCGGAGCCGATCCGCATTCATCGCGGGGCGGATCGGAAGGCCGCGATGAATGCGGCCATTGCCCTGCTCGAAAGCGTTGGCATTCCGGATGCGAAGCGCCGTGCCGGCCAATATCCGCATGAACTTTCCGGCGGCATGCGCCAGCGCGCGACGATCGCCATGGCGCTCGCCTGCGATCCGGTGCTGCTGATTGCCGACGAGCCGACGACGGCGCTCGACGTAACGATCCAGGCACAGATCCTCGACCTGCTCTTGAAGCTGCAGCGCGAGCGCGGCATGGCGATGCTCTTCGTCACCCACAATCTCGGCGTCGTCGCGGAAATCGCCCACCGCGTCGCGGTCATGTATGCCGGGCGGATCGTCGAGCAGGGGCCCGTCGGCGAGGTTTTCCGTCATCCGAAGCACCCCTATACGATCGGCCTGCTCGCCTCGATGCCGCGGCTCGGCGACGCAACCCGCATGAAGCTCGCCGGCGAAAAGCTCGCCGCCATTCCCGGCATGGTGCCGAGCCTGATGAAAATGCCGCCGGGCTGCGCCTTCTCGCCTCGATGCAAGTTCGCCATAGACGCGTGCCGCGCGGCTGTCCCGCCGCTCGAAGACGTCAATCCGCAGCATCGAAGCCGCTGCATCCGCTGGCGGGAGATTTAGATGAACGAGCCTTTGCTTTCCGTTCGCGGTCTCGCGAAACATTATACGTCGCGCGGCACGAAACTTACGATCCTGCAGGATATCTCCTTCGATATCGGCAAGGGCGAGGTCGTCGGCCTCGTCGGCGAATCCGGCAGCGGCAAGACGACGATCGGCCGCTCGGTGCTACGGCTGGTCGAGCCCTCCTCCGGAAGCGTGCGCTTTGACGGAACCGAACTCACCGCGCTGTCCGCCTCCGCCATGCGGCGCGCGCGGCCGCGCATGCAGTATATTTTCCAGGACCCCTATGCCAGCCTCTCGCCGCGCATGACGATCGGCGAAATCCTGACGGAGGGGCTGAAGATCCAGGGCATCGGAAAGCGCGAGGAAAGGCTCGACCGGGCGCGGTCCGCCCTCGAAAAGGTCGATCTTCCGGCCGACGCACTCAATCGCTATGCGCATGAATTTTCCGGCGGACAGCGCCAACGCATCGGTATTGCCCGCGCCTTGACGCTGTCGCCGGAATTCATCGTTGCCGACGAGCCCGTTTCGGCGCTCGACGTCTCCATCCAGGCGCAGGTCATCAACCTGCTGCGCGATCTGCAGCAGCGCCTTGGCCTCACCATGCTGTTCATTTCGCATGACCTGGCGGTGGTCGAATATATCTGCGACCGCGTGATCGTGCTCTATCTCGGGCGGATCATGGAGATCGCAACGAGCGCCGATCTCTATGCCAGGCCGCAGCATCCCTATACCCGCGCCCTGCTCTCGGCGATCCCCTCGCCTGACCCGGATGCCCGGCGTAACCGGCAGATATTGAAGGGCGACATTCCAAGCCCCGCCAACCCTCCAAGCGGCTGCGTCTTCCGGACGCGCTGTCCAAAGGCGCTGGATGCCTGCGCCCGGACCGTGCCGGAACTGCGCGAAGTGGCCCCTGGGCATTTCAAGGCCTGCATTCGAGACGACCTCAATTGATCGGCAAAAGGAGCATTCGGTGACAGAAAAAAGGCGGCATCCGATCGGCGGGAACTGGGCAAGCCTTCTCTTGCCGATCGAGACAGACGACAGCATAAATTTCGATAAGCTCGGCGAGGAAATCGATATTCTGATCGCAGCCCGCGTCGACGGCATTTATTCGAACGGCACGGCAGGCGAATTCCACAACCAGACCGAAGCGGAATTCGACCGCATCCAGTCCATGCTGGCGAAGCGTTGCACGAAAGCCGGAATGCCCTTCGTCATCGGCGCATGCCAGCCGGATGCGATGATCCAGCTGGACCGCGTCCGGCGTGCAGCCTCGTTCAGGCCGCTTGCCATTCAGGTGATCCTGCCGGACTGGTGGCCGCTCAACGATCTCGAAGCTGCCGATTTCCTGGCGAGGGCATCTAAGGTCGCCGATGGGATTGCGCTGATCCTCTACAATCCGCCGCATGCCAAACGCGTTCTAACGCCCAGAGAGCTCGCAAATATCTGCATCCCCTGCCCTGATATCGTCGGCATCAAGCTTTCCGATGGCGGCGCGGACTGGTATGGCGAAGCGCGGAAACACCTCCAGGAATTCTCGCTCTTCGTACCCGGCCATCATCTGGCGACCGGCATGAGAGAAGGCGTGGCTGCAGGCGCATTTTCCAATGTCGCCTGCCTCAGCCCGCGCGGCGCGCAGCGATGGACCGATCTGATTGAGACCAACCTCGAGGCCGCATTGGAAACGGAACGCCGGATCTGCCGATTCATGGACGAACACATCGTCCCCTTCCGCCAGAAGGCCGGTTATTCGAATGCCGCGCTTGATAAACTGCTGAGCGCAATCGGCAATTGGGGACCTGTCGGAACACGGCTGCGGTGGCCCTACCGCGCCATCGACGAGACGGAGGCGGCGCGGCTCCGGGAGATCGCGCGCGAGGAGCTCGGCGAGCTCTTTTTTGCGCCCTAAAACACCAGCTGCACCTTGCACGCAGCCGAGCGGTCGCCGGCCTGCTCGAAAGCCTCCAAAGCGCGTTCGAGGGGGAAGCTGTGGCTGATGATCGGACGGATGTCGATCTGCCGGCTGGCGATCAATGCCACCGCATCTTTGAATTCGCTGTGAAAGCGTTGCGAACCGTGGATATGCAGTTCCTTGCCGACCAGGGCATTGAGCGGAATGGCTATGTCGCCGGTCACGCCCACCTGCACGATCGTGCCGCGCGGCTTGACCGACGCGATCGCAAAGCGGATTGCCGGCGCTGCGGCAGAGCATTCGAATGCAAGGTCGAAATAGCCTTTGCCGGCTTCGTAGGGCGCGAGCGCATCCTGATCTTTTGCATTGATCGTTTTGTCCGCTCCCATTGCGCTTGCGCGCCGGAGCGCGGCGTCAGCAAGGTCGGTGACGACGATTTCCGCAGCCTGACGATAACGCGCCGCGGCAACGGCAAGGCATCCTATCGGGCCGGCGCCGGTGATCAGCACCTTTTTTCCCGCGATCTCGCCCGCGCGTGAAGCTGCATGCAGGCAGACGGCCAGCGGTTCGGCGCATGCCGCTTCGGCCGCGCTGACATCACCGGAAACAGCAACGCATTGCACCGCCGGCACGACCAGCCACTGGCGAAACATGCCTTGCTCATGGGGAAGCCGCATGGCGCTTCCCATGAAGCGCATGTCGAGGCAGTGGATCGGCTGCCCACGCTTGCAATATTCGCACGATCCGCACGGCTGGCTCGGATTGACGGCGACCAGGGCGCCCTCAGGCAGGGCCACTCCGGCGCCCGCCGTCTCGACGAAGCCCGACGCCTCGTGTCCGGGAATGATCGGCTCGCGCACGCGCACCGGCCCAAAACCGCCGTCCTGGTAGTAATGCAGGTCGGAGCCGCAGATCCCTGCAGCCGCCATGCGCAAGAGCACTTCGCCTTCGCCCGGTTCCCGCACGGAGCCTGCCTCGACCCTCAGGTCCCGCGCTCCGTAAAGCCGGGCAAATCGCGTCTGCATAAGCTTCCTCCCCATTACTTCAGCAACCCGAGCTGCTGCGGCAGCCAGAGCGAGACCGACGGGATAAAGGTGATCAGGATCAGTGCGACGAACAGCGGCGCGAGCCAGGGCAGGATCGCCATGGTCGTGCGCTCGACGGAGAGCTTTGCCACCCGCGAAAGGACGAACAATACCATTCCGAGCGGCGGATGAAGCAAGCCGATCATCAAATTGAGCGTCATGATCAGGCCGAACTGCACGGGATCGATCTGGAATTGCGTCACAATCGGCAGCAGGATCGGAACAAGGATGGTGATCGCCGCGATCGTATCCAGGAAGCAGCCCACGAAAAGCATCAGCAGATTGACGAGGATCAGGAAAACCCACTTGTTGTCGGTGATCGAAAGGATCGCCGTCGACAAGAGCTGTGCGGCCTGGCTGACCGTCAGCAGCCAGGCAAAGACCGAGGCCGCGGTGACGATGAAGAGAACCGAGGCCGTGGTCTCGATCGTATCGAAGCTCGCCTTGGCGAGCGTCGAGAGTGTCATGGTGCGGTAGCGCACCAGCCCCAGGAAAAGCGACCAGAGCACAGCCGCGACTGCCGCTTCCGTCGGCGTAAACCAGCCCATTGTCATGCCGCCGATGAGAATGACCGGCGTCATCAGGGCCATGACGGCTGAAAAGGAGAAATACCAGTCCAGTGCCAGAAGCGCGGCAAGCGCGATGCCGGCCGACACGTTCATCGACAAGCCGGCAAGCATCATGAGGTAGATCGCGACGGGAACGAGCAGCACCACGACGATTTCCAGCGACGCCGACAGAAGCTGCTTTACATCGAAGGGTGCGTCCGAACCCCAGCTCCGCGCATAGGCGAATGCGGCAACGGTCACCATCATCAGAACGGTCATGACGATGCCGGGTAGAATGCCGGCCATGAACAGGGCGCCGATCGAGACGTTCGCCATCATGCCGTAGATGACGAAGGGCAGAGACGGCGGGAAGATCGGGCCGAGCGTCGCCGAGGCCGCGGTGACGCCGACGGCTGCTTCAACCGGATAGCCGTGGTCCTTCATCGCCTTGATCTCGATGGTGCCGATCCCGGCGGCATCCGCAAGCGCGGTTCCCGACATGCCGGAGAAGATCACAGAGCCGATGATGTTGACCTGCGCGAGGCCGCCCTTCATCCAGCCGACGAGGGCGACCGCAAACGAATAGATACGTCCGGTCACGCCTGCCGAATTCATCAGGTTGCCAGCGAGAATGAAGAAGGGAACGGCAAGCAGCGGAAAGCTCTCGACGCCGGCGATCATTCGCTGGGCGACGATGATGTCGGGCGCGACACCGTAGAGGACGATATAGAGCACCGAGGCGGTCGCCATCGAGATCGCGACAGGCACGCCGATGACCATCAGCAGGAGAAACGAGCCGACAAGCAGGAGCATGTGATCAATCCTCGATTTTCTGGAATTCCTCGGGCCGCTCCAGAACGGAATAGCCGCGGCGCATATTGGCAACGAAGACCAGGACGGCGCGCAGCAGCATCAGGACGAATGCGGCAAAGACGCTGTAAAAAACGATGTTGCGCGGCAGCGCGATGGTCACCATCTCCTCCCCGGCGACGATCTGCACATAGCGCCACATCAGATGGCAGCCGTAGGCAAAGAAGCCGATACGGACGACATCGACAAAGCTGGCAAGGATCCTCGCCATCCGCTGCGGCATGTAGTGGTAGAACACGTCCACCTGGATGTGGCGCGAGGTGCGCACGCACAAGACCGAACCGAGGAAGACGACACCGATCAGGCAGTTGATGGCGATCTCTTCCGTCCAGGCATAGCTGTCGTTCAATACATAGCGCGTGAAGAACTGCAGAAAGACGCAGCCGGTCATGAGCCAGAAGACGATCAGGGTGATCCAGTCCTCCGGGGCATAATCCGAGGCTTTTGCGGTCGGAGCCGCGCCTTCAAAAGTATGGGCAATCTCGTCTGGGGTGATCTGCGTGTGGACTTCTTGCGACATGGGGAACGTCCGTTTTCGCCGGAAAGGAGGATGCGGCGCTCAATGGAGCCGCATCCTTTGCGATTATTGGATAGCGCGGATGGCTTCCCAGTCGGTCTTTTCGTAGCCGAAATCCTCGAAGGCCACTTTCTCGGCAACTGCCTTCTCGAAGTCGGCCTTGTCGACTTCCGTCACGTTGAGCCCCTTCTCCTTGAAGGTGGCGATGAGGCCTTTTTCCCGTCCTTCGATTGTCTTCGTGGTGCGCTCTGCAGCTGCCCGCATCACGGTCTCGAAGATTGTCTTGTCCTCGGCAGAAAGGCTCGACCACAGGGTCTTGGAAACCACGGTGTTCAGATGATCGACGATATGGCCGGTCAGGATGATGTTCTTCTGAACTTCGTAGAACTTCTTCGCCTCAATCGTCGTCAGCGGATTTTCCTGTGCCTCGACCGTGCCGTTCTGAAGCGCAAGATAGACCTCGGCAAAGGCGATCGGTGTCGTGTTTGCGCCGCAGGCGCGCGGCATGGCGAGATAGGCCGGAACGTCGGGAACGCGGATTTTGAGACCCTGCATGTCGGCGCACTTGGCGATCGGCTTGTTCGAGGTCGTCTGGCGCGTGCCGTAATAGCTGACGGCAGCAATATGGTTGCCGGTCTTGTCTTCGTAGCCCTGGGCAAGGCGCTTGAAAACATCGCTCTTGGTGTAGGCGATCAGATGTGCCGGGCCGCGGAAGATATAGGGATAGTAGGTGACGCCGATCGGCTTGTAATCGCGGGCGGCAAAGCTCGAGCCGGAAATGATGATATCGACGGTGCCGAGCTTCAGTCCCTGGTTGATGTCCGCTTCCTTGCCGAGCTGTGAAGCGGGATAGACCTCGATCTTGTAGCGCCCGCCGGTGCGCTTGTTGATCTCCTCGGATGCCCAGACCGAATCCGTGTGGAAGGGTTCGGACGTTTCATAGACATGGGCCCATTTCAGGACCGTCTGTGCATGTGCGGCAATTGTCGTCGCCATGATGGCGGCTGCGGTGCAAACTATCGTAGCCAGTCTGATCTTCATCGCTCTTTCCTCCCGAGCTTGCGTTAGATCTTTGCATTCCTCCGGGCCGCAGCGCGGCCGCCTTCGTCTTCCCCGAAAAGCTCCTCCCCGAAGCTTTCGGAAAATCTCTTCTGCGATCTGTCGAGATGCGTCCGCATGGCCTGTTTGGCGGCTGCGGGGTCATTGGCGGCGATCGCATCTCTGATGGCGCGATGCTCCTCCATCGCGCGCGTCCAGGAATCAGGTCCCTCGAAATGGCTCGCCAGCATCTCGAAATACGGCGTCATGCGCTGATCGTAGATTTCGCCGGTGAAGCGGATGAGCGCGGCATTTCCGACGATGCCGGCAATTGCCGTGTGGAAGGCGCGGTCGATTTCGAGCGCCGCATCGGTATCGTTCACAACGCTTGCCATCTGCTGCAGGTTCACGTCGAGCACTGCAATGTGGCTGGCGGTTGCGCGCTGCGCAGCCTCCTCGGCGATCGCGCATTCGATGATGGAGCGGGCCTGCAGCAGCTCGAACGGCCCTTCGAACGGTTCGCGCTCCGGCTGAGCGGGCTGAACGGTGTCCTTGCGGGCGACATATATTCCCGAGCCCATGCGGATATGCACGAGCCCTTCCACTTCGAGCACGATCAATGCTTCGCGAATGGTCGGACGCGAGACCGCCAGCTTTTCGGCCAGTTCGCGCTCCGGCGGGAGGCGCTGGCCAACGGCAAGCTCGCCAGTCGCGATCATCGAACGAATTTGGTCAGCCACCTGCCTGTAAAGGCGGCGCGATTCAACAGCCGAAAACATCTAGCCTCCCCGGCGCGTTTCTCCTCAAACGCGCAATTGGCCAAGTGGCCTGACCAATTCATCCATTCGTAACATTGATCGTCTTATGCGTCAATCCGCCGCAAGGACGGGCTCTATGGACCGAACGGCGATTGCAGAGCGTAACGTGCGGCAAGCGCCGCAAAGGATGCCGCTGTCGCAGGGTCGAGTTCGACACCATTTTTCTCGCGGTCTTCGGCGACTTTCCATTCGCGGTCGCCTGGCGCCATGACGTTCAAGTCATCGCGGGCCGGCGAATTGCGCAGCGTCTCCAGATAACGCGTCATGGCAGCGTCGAACCGGTGTCTGTCCAGGAAAGCCTCAGGCTTCATCGCCAGCACGAAGGCACCCAGTCCGCGCGGTGTCGAGAAGTCCGGACCGGGCATTGGCGCGATGTCGAAGCTCAATTTCATGCCGGTCAGGACGGCGCTGAGGATTTCGGCCAATCCGGCCAACCCAGCCCCCTTGAAGCCGAATTCACCGCCAAGCGGCGCCAGCATATCGGCCTCATCCGGGTCGGTGGTATCGTAGCCGTGGCTATCCGAAGCCGTACCGGCCGGCAAACTCTTGCCAAGGCTCCTGTAAAGCTGAACGCGATTATAAGGCACCGCGCTGGTGGCCATGTCGAAGAGCCAGGGATTGTCGTTTTGAACCGGCACCGCACAGGCGATCGGATTGGTGCCGTGAAAGCGCATCGCGCCGTCATGCAAGCGGACAAAACTGTCGGAATTGCAGAACGCAAAACCGATGAAGCTCCGCCGGGCCGCCTGAAGCGCATAGGCGCCGGCCGGCCCGAAATGCGAGGAATTGCGGATGGCCACGGCGCCGATGCCATGGCGGTCCGCCAATTCGATCGCATGATCCATCGCCACGAAGGTAGCAAGCCCTCCATGGCCATTATCGGCGTCGAGCACACCGACCGCTCCGAATGCCGAAGCAAGCGCCACTTTCGGCTGCCGGTTGATGCGGCCCTTGATCAAGCCTTCGACATAGTGCGGCAAAAGCCGGACGCCGTGGCTGTCGATGCCGAGCCGCGTCCCATGCATCATCGCCCGCGTCGCTCCATCGCAGGTCGCCTCGTCAGCACCCGCTGCAATGAAGACGGCGCGGCAGAAGCGATCGATGGAAGCAAGCGTCGCCCTTACAGGCGAAGTCGGATGTTCAGTCGGCATCGGAAAATCACCTTTCACCAGCGCTCGCTGGCTGCCTTGGCGTCGTAACGGGCTCGGGCCGCCAGAATTTCAGCCTGGTTCGATTCCGTCCACCCCACCAGCGCGCGGATGGTTTCGTGCAGAGTGCAGCCGAGCGGCGACAGCGCATATTCAACGCGCGGCGGCACGACGGGATAGACCGTTCGCTCGATAATTCCGTCGCGTTCGAGGTTGCGCAAGGTGGTCGTCAGCATGCGCTGGCTGATGCCTTCGATGCTATTGCGTAATTGCGTGAAGCGGAGCGTGCGCTTTTCCAGAAGAGCGATCACCAGCAGCGACCATTTATCGGCGATCCGATCGAGGATCTGCCGCACCTCGCAGCCTTCGCGCACATCCCATTGCAGGACGTCGTAATCCGCCTCGCTGCTGCAAAGGTTACTCGGTGAGTTTAAAGTGCCTTCTTTCATGGGTCCGGAGCATGGCCTAATTGTTTGATGGTTACAAGAGGGAACTGACTGACGAAAAGTCACTCGCTCCCTTCATCGTCAAAGAAGGACCAAGGCTATGTCCACGACCCTTTCTTCTTCCGAAGCCGGCGCCGCACCTATGACGCCGCGTGCCGCAGTGACGCTGATCGTCCTCTGCGGAGCCATCTTTCTTGAGGGCATCGATGTTGCCATGCTGAATATCGCGCTTCCGGCAATCCGGGCCGATCTTAATCTGACGACAACCACGCTGAGCGGCGTGGTGAGCGCCTATGTGCTGGGCTATGCCGGTTTCATGCTGCTCGGCGGCCGTGCTGCGGACATTTTCGGCAAACGCCGGGTCTTCCTTTCCGCACTTGCCGTCTTCATTGCATTCTCCGGACTCGGCGGCCTTGCGACGGAAGGCTGGATGCTCCTGTTGGCCCGCTTCGTCACAGGCGCCGCCTCGGCATTCATGACACCGGCCGGCCTGGCGCTCGTCGCGACGAATTTTCCGGAGGGTCCCCAGCGCAACCGCGCAGTGACCATCTACGCCTCCACAGCTTCCGCCGGTTTCTCGCTCGGGCTCGTCCTGGGCGGATTGCTTGCTGCAATCGACTGGCGCTGGGTGTTCTTTGCGCCGGTGATCCTGGCGCTCCTCATCTTTGTCGCCGCAATCAGGCTCATCGCCGACAGACAGTCTAGAACCACCAGGGAGCGCTTCGACATTCCAGGCGCCGTTACGCTCACAGCAGCGATGCTGCTTGTGGTTCATGGCGTGACCCGCCTCGAACATCCGGACCAGAACCTGGCATGGACGCTCGGCATCTTCGGCGTGAGCACGGCCCTGTGGCTTGCCTTCTTCCTGATCGAGCGTCTGTCCGCCGCGCCGCTCGTGCGTTTCGGAATATTCCGCTCCGGCTCCCTCGTCCGGTCGAACCTCGGAGCGCTGCTGTTTGCCGGGTCGTTCTTCGGCTTCCAGTTTATCGCGACGCTCTATCTCCAGGAATTGCTTGGCTGGACGCCGATTGAGACCAGCATTGCGATGCTTGTGATCGGCATCGACGCGGTCGTCGCTCCCATCCTGACGCCCAGGCTTGTCGATCGCTTCGGAAACGACCGCGTTATCTTCGCAGGCTTCGTTCTTGCCGCCATCTCCTACGCATTGCTGTTGGGGATGGAGCTCGACCGGACATATGCCGCAATCTTCCCAAGCATGCTTTTGCTCGGACTGGCCTTCTCTATCGCCTATAGCCCGCTGACAATCGCCGCCACCGATGGCATTCATGAAGACGAACAGGGGCTGGCCGGCGGGCTGGTCAATACCGCCTTTCAGTTCGGCGCAGCCCTCGGCCTGTCGGGTGCAAGTGCCATCGGCGCCTATGTTCTTGGCGAAGCTACATCTGCCGAAGCCCGGCTGGTATCGCTTCAAACGGCGCTGATCGTCCCGGTCGCAGCCGCTGTGGCTGGCGCGCTGATCACTGCCATGGGCATCAGGCGCTGCCGCGATCTGCCCTGCGATCAGGTCATGCCATCCTGAACCCAAGAGATGGCCGCGGCTCCAGTCGCGGCCATCAATCGCATCGGACATCCGCTAAAAGCAGATAGTCCTCCGAGCCATAGGCAACATCGCTTTGGTCGAAGCAAAATCTCTTCGGAAGGATGCGGATCGCATATCGGCGATTGCAGGTGCCGGGAAAGTCCAGCCGGTATTCCCGGCGTTCCATTGAACTCGACGCCTCGGAATATTGTGCGTGTCCGAAATAGGAGGCGTTCTGCATCAGCCGTGCCGAACCGGACAACCCGACCTTCGGGCGAAGCGCCCGGAAATCGTTGCCCATAGCTTCATCCAAAATTGGATAGTCCTTCGCATGCGGTTCCTCGCCTGCCGCAGGAATGAGGCTCTCCCTGACGGCCATGTTGAATCGCACATCGTCTCTGCCGGGGACCTCGCCGTAGCTGTTGAGGTACTTCCAGCTCACACGAATACGCCGCTCCGCGGGCGCGTCGGGGTCCGGCGGCAAAACGGTGACGGCGAGATCGCCCGGAGCCGATCCGTCACCGCCCGCCCCTTTTGCCGGAGCGGGACAGGGCGTGTAGAGCGGGCGGTAGCCGCATTCCGGTCCGCCACCGCCCCATAGGCAATCGCTGAGCTCGCGCCACGCGTCAAGGCTGATCTGCGATGAGTGCCCGGATACATCGTTACCGTTTGCCGGAACCATCCAGGGGTGAATCCTGCCGCCGCCGGAGCGCCGTGCCCATTCCGTCCGGTGCATATCCACCTGCCGGAAGTTTTCCGTCTCGGCGCGAAGCTCCAGAAGCTGTGCCCAGCTGGGATTGGAAATGAACGGCTCACGCCCAACCGCGTCAGGCGCGAGACGCTGCCCGGTCGTCTGCGTCGTCAGCGTGTGGCACTCCGTGCAGTCGCCGTTCGGATCTCGTACCGTGCTCGCGTTCTTCAGTTCGGCCGCGTAGGTGCTGGTATAGCCGGACCCGATGACGCGAAAGGGCGTCCTCTCATTGCGGGGTAGTCTCGGGAGATAGGCGCCGAGGCTGAAGGCCCGGGCTCTCGGATCATTTCTGCCGTCTGGATAGCCAATTCTTGCCTGTCCGATATGCGGATTGATGACGTAGGGATTCTTGTTGTCGTGGCATGCCGAACATTGAATTTGAAACGTCGGATCGTAAAGCACTTCTGCCGCCGCCCGCCCGGCTGTGTCGGAATATGACCGACCGCCCGGCGGAACGAACGGCTTCGACCAGTCGAACACCTCCTGGTCCTTGCGGCCGTCGAAGAACACGATCTCGCCGGTGCCCCTGTTGAACCCGATCGAGCCGAAGCGCGAGAACTTCGGATTTGACCGCTGCCAATAAGGATCAGGCTCAAGCTCCAGGCTGGCATTGGACTTGCGGCACAGGAAGAGCCATTCCACATTGCCTTTCACGACGCGGTTCAGACGCGAGTTCAGGCCGCAATAAGTGACGTTGCCGGCAAGCGACGGCTTATCGCATTTTGGAATGCTTGCCGTCCACTTGACCACGGCGCCGTCCGCATCCCGGTGTTCGAATTCCAGCGGATTGCCCGCTTTGCTGGGGTTTGGTTGCAGGTCGACGATATTGCCGTCGACTTCAAGCGGGATCGTTTTCGCACCCCCGCCGGCGCAATCTGCGTCCGGGATCGGACCGAAAACCGCACGGGCCTCGTCACCGAACCGGGTCGTGATGTTGGTGCTGGCAGATGCCGGCTCCCAGAGGAAGGCGCCGTTCCACCGATCAACGGTTTCGGCGAACTTTTCGTCGGCCGACTCTGGATTGAAAACGTCATCCGCCTTCGGCCGATCCAGGGCATTCGCCGAGGCAAGCGCTAAAGCCCCGATCATGAATGCGAAGCCGATACCCTTCACACCCATTCCGCACTCCTCCGGCACAGATGCTTCGCCCGGTTGGCCGGCGCCTGAACACGCAAAATCTAAAACCGTCAGAAACCTGACCTTCACCGCGCCCGCGTCATAACCTTCGGCTCGTCAGTAATCAGCGTCAGCATTTTGAACTTCCAGGCACCGTTCTCCTTGAAGAAAACCGCCCTTAAAACCGCAGCATAGTCGAGCGTGGGCACTTCGTTGTCAGCCCGCTGGATGACTGCCAGCATGGCAGACTTTGCTTCGACCGTCCCCGGGGCATTCGGATCGACAATGTTCAGGAGCGTATTGCTTTCAAAGTGGCGGATACGCGATTGCGCATCATTGAGATCGAGAAAAAGGCCTTTGAAATAGTTCTCCAATTGCTCAGGATCGTCACTCTTCTCGCGTTTGAGCCCTCCGCCTCCGCTGCAGACCTGATACTCCGCATCGCGGGTAAACATCTCGACAATGGCCGATGCATTCTTTTCGTCCAGTGCCCAATAGTAGCGGTGGATCAGATCCATAATCGCTTGCCGTTCGGCCGGTTCGGGATTCGTAATCGGGTATTTCCAGTTCCTGGCGGTGGGATCGTCACATACTGGGTCCACTGCCAACGCCGGTCGATCGGATATCAGCCAGATCGCCGCAGCGGCCGCCAGCATGAATGCAGCAGGTATATTTGTCGCCCATTTCTCTTATTCGAAGAATAGCCACGTTTCCCTCCTGTTGATCGCGCCTCGATTGAAGATCGGCAGATGCCTTGGGCACCGGACTTTGCGAGATTATTGCCGAACGGCTTTTCTCTCCGGATCAGCATAGTCGTTCGACTGAAATCGAAGCCGCCGCAGTCGCGACGCACTGTTTGATGAAGTCCCCAACTGACGGTAGAATACATTATATTGAAATAGTAAGAAAGAAATTGCTAAATTTAGAAGAGCTGCATGTTCCGCTTTACTCAGTGCTCCATGTAACATGGTTCGGACGCCGCGGGACGACGACACCGGCGGCGTGATTGCGATTGACCTCAGCAGATCACCGTGAATGCCGAAGAACGGATTTCTCGCAGGGAATACGATGGACGAGGTTTCAAAATGGTTGAACACGCTCGGCCTTAGTCGGCTTGGGGAAGCTTTTGCGCAGGCGCAGATCGATTTCGACACGCTTCGTCTCTTGTCCGACGATGACCTCAAAGAGCTTGGAATCCCTCTCGGTCCGCGCCGAAAAATCCTCTCCGCCATCGCACAGCTGGACGATGCGCACGAACCGCGTCAGCGGCCGATGGTGCCCGTGGAACGAAGGCCGCTGACCATCCTGTTCTGCGACCTCGTCGGTTCGACAGAATATGCCGCGCGCCTCGATCCCGAAGACTTCAGCAAGCTGACACAAACCTATCTCAACCGATGCGCCGCACTCGTGCATGCGCACGGCGGGTTCACCGCCAACTATATCGGCGACGCGCTGCAGGCATTGTTCGGCTATCCGACAGCGGAAGAGGATGACGCGGAACGCGCAATCAGGCTCGGCTTCAGCCTCATACAGGCGATGCCGCAGATTGAAACGCCTGACGGATCCCGGTTGCAGATCCGCATCGGGATTGCAAGCGGGCTTGTGGTTGTCGGCGATTTCGCTGGAGCGCCCGCCGGCGTGTCGACTGTCGCCTTTGGACCTGTGCCAAACCTCGCCCAGCGGCTGCAGACATTGGCCGCCGCTCAGACAATTCTTGCCGACCAGAAGACCCGCGACGCCGCCAACGGAGCCTTCGATTTTGTCGATCTTGGTGCGAAGTCGTTGAAGGGGTTCGGCGATCCGGTGCGAATCTGGCGTGTCGACAAGGCGCGAACGCTGGAAAACCGGTTCGCAAAAAGAACCCACTTGACGAAGCTTGTCGGCAGGCGCGCCGAACTCGACCGCCTGCGTGAACTTGCAGATGGGATTGGGGCTGAAAAGAGCGGACGGGCGATCCTGATCTCGGGCGAAGCGGGCATCGGCAAATCGCGGCTGATTTTCGAGGCGCGCTCACGCGCTTCGCACTTTACAGCTTTGACGCTTCAATGCGCGCCTGCCTATTCCAACAGCGCCTTGTATCCGTTTCTGGATCTGCTGAAGCGTCATGCGGGGATCAACGATGCCGCGCCGGCAAAGGCGAATGCGGAACTGTTGGAGACGATCCTGGCCTCCAGCGATATTCCGCTTTCCCAAACGCTGCCCGTGTTTTCGCGACTGCTGGCAATCGAGCAAACGGACTATTCCTTGCCGGACCTGACATCGAAAGAGCAGCAGACGATCGTGCGCCGCTTTTTCGTCGAATGGCTGCAGGGCATGTCGCAGACCAACCCGCTGTGGCTGACGATCGAGGACGAACAGTGGATCGACCCCTCCTCCGGCGACGTGCTGAAAATGCTGATCGATGAAGTGCGGTTCGCGCCCATGCTGGTCGTCGTCACCTCGCGTGAGGCAACGCTGCAGGCGCCTGTGAAAAATCCATCGCTGCACGGGCTCCGGCTAAAGCGGCTGACCCGCTTCGAAGCCCAGACGCTTTGCCGCGTGCTGGCAGCCGGCAGCGCTATGACCGATGACGCCAACGATTTCGTTCTCGCCAGGGCCGAAGGAGTGCCGCTCTACGTCGAGGAACTGTGCCGCGCGGTCGCCGACGGCCATGCTGCCAGCATATTGAAGGAAGGACCGGATACGGCGGCGGGCATACCGGTGACGTTGCAGTCTTTCCTGCTCTCGCGCCTCGACAAGCTGGGGAACGGCAAGATGATCGCGCAAATGGCGGCGGTCATCGGCAGAGTGTTCAACATCGGGCTGCTTGCGCATCTTTCCGGTCTGTCCGAAGAGGCTCTCGTTTCGATCCTGGATCGCCTGATCCAAGCCGGACTGATCGCGCCGCAACCGGCGATCAACTGGCCGAGCTACAGTTTTACCCATGCCCTCCTGCAAGAGGCGGCCCAGGCAACCCTCCTACGCGAGCGCCGCCGACAATTGCACCATCTTGTCGCCGAAGGGATCGAAAAGCTCTATCCAAGACAGGCGGCCGAGCATCCGGAAGTCCTTGCGCAACATCTCGCTGCGGCCGGGCTTTACCAACGGGCAGCCGATTGCTGGCTCACCGCCGGCCTCAAGACGGGCGCCACCTGGGCGAAGGTCGAGGCCGCCAATATGTTCGCAAACGGGCTGGAGTGCCTTCAAAAATTGCCGCCATCGCGGGAACGCGACCGGAAATGCCTCAAGCTCGAGCTCGAACGCGGCGATGTCCTTTATGCCACGTTCGGCCACGTCACGCCCGAAGGGAGCGCGGCCTATCGCAATGTCATGTCTTTGAGCGAAAGTCTCGGCGATCCGGAAGCGGGTATCCGCGCCCTGGACGGGCTGTTTGGTACCGCCTTGAATTCAGCGCGGTTCGCCGATGCGGAATGGGCAAGCGACCAGCTGCTCGATATGGGGCGTCAGCAACAGAATTTGAAAGCGCTCGTCCTCGGCATGCAATTCAAGGGCATGTGCCTCTTTTCGCAGGGCAAGCTCGAAGAGGCCCGGCAATATCTGGAGGAGGCTCTCGATTATCGCGCGAAGGCCGATGAGGTCGGCAGCGATTTTCCGAACATGACGATGATCTATCTGTCATGGACACTGCATCTGCTTGGACATCACGAGCGCGCCATCATGCTTTATCACGAGGCCGAGCAGGGCGCGCGCCAGCAATCCGATTACCAGTTGGCGGGCTGGCTTGGAAACGGCTGCGTTCTGATGGCTCTGCGCAAGGACGTGGCCGCCTTGCAGGCAATGGTGGACGAGTTGGGCCCGCTCGCCAAGGCGAACGGCTTTCAGCTATGGGCGAACCTGGCATCATTCTTTCAGGGCTGGGCGATGGTTCATGCGCATCACGACGGCCGGGGCTTGCAGCAGATGCGCGGCACCTGCGACAACCTCGGCGAACAGCAGATAGACAAGCCCTGCTATCTCGGCCTGCTGGCAGAAGCAAACCTCGCGCTTGGCGAATTCGAAGCTGCCGCCCGCGTCATCGATGAGGCGCTGGCGCTGACCAAGAAGACAGGTGAGCATTATTTTACAGCGGAGCTGCTCCGCCTCGGAGGCGTGGCCGGCCTCTACCTTAAAGGCGATGCTCACTTCGCCGAGCGCGCGTTCCGCAAGTCGGCCGCCTTCGCTCAAAAACAGGGCGCAAAGACCTGGGAACTGAAGGCCACGCAAAGCCTTGCCGAGCTCCACCGCTCGACGGGCCGCAAAACGAGAGTGGAACGGCGCCTCGACGCCATTACCGGATGGTTCGAAGGGCAGAACAAAACGGCAAGGATGTAATCCCTCGGCCACAACGTGGTGGCTATCTGTTGCGGCAGATGGGTTACATTCTGCGGGCCAACCGCAAGGCCCGCGAGGGAATAAACCATCCCGCCCGCGATGCGCAGTTTGGCTACATCAACGATCGGGTGAAAGAGGCGCTGGCGGTAGCTGAGCCGGCGATCTCGGTCAACACCAAGTTCAGCAGGGTCAATCTCAACGGATTCCGGGTTTTCCCGATAGCTCCGACCGTAGACAAACTGCCCCACGTTTGTGCCTCGCCGATCCTGCTTTAGCGAAAAGCGGCCAGCGGTTACCGGCTTGGACTTTTGTGGAAGGCTTATAAACAAAGCAATCCGAAGGACCGTCGTAAGCGGTGTCCCGGTCGCACCTTGACCAAGATGCTTTAGGTAGTTTCGAGGATTGCCGCCATAACGGGACGGCTGCTTCGCGGCCAATACCGGACTTTGCAAAGATGCTGATGCGGGCGGCATTATTGGCGACTAGGCAAAACCCGGCGGTGTAGCCGGGCGAGACCCACAGTGCTTTCGAGGGCATATATTCGGCCGGACCGTCGGCGTTCGAACGACGGAAAGATTTGTCAGCCGCTGTTTCAGCGTGCGCGCTGAAACAGTCAGGCCGACAGAAGCTTTCCGATGTCTCGGCGTGGCGGAGCCCCGAACAGCCGGGAATATTCCCGGCTGAACTGTGAGGGGCTGGCATAGCCCACCTCAAAGGCGACCGTTTCCGCCGACATTTCGCGCGAAAGCATCAGCCGGCGCGCCTCCATCAGGCGGATCTGCTTTTGAAACTGCACCGGTGTCATCGCGGTCATTGCCTTGAACTGACGATGGAAGGCGGTTGGGCTCAGGCCGGCGAGCGCGGCAAGATCATCGACGCGCCACCTGCTTGTCGAAATTGCCCCGCAATGCGTGGATCGCTTCGACCAAACGCCGGTTTCGCTCCGCGCCGACGACCATGCGGGCGAAGACAGCGCCATGTGGCCCGGCCAGCAGGCGGTAGCAGAGTTCGCGCTTGACGCCGGGATAGAGCAGCGGGATTGCCTGCGGCTCGCCAAGCAGGCTGACGGCACGCGCGGCGCAGCCGAGGATCGCCTCGTTGAGCTCCATAACGAAGGCGGCGGCATGCTCGTCGGAGGCCGGAGTGGGCGGTGCCTCCATGCTTTCATAGACTTCGCGTAGGATTGCCTGGTCGAGTTCGATGACGGCGCTGAGATAGGGCGCATCCGGCGCGCCGTGCACCACCTGGCTTGCACCCGGCATCTCGACGCTGACGACCATGGCCTGGCTGGTGCGATAATGGAGCCTCCGTTCGCCGAACGTCGTCCATTTCGCGCCCTGCACCACGATGCAGAGCGCCGGCCGGTGGATCAGGTGGTTCGGATGCCGCTCGGAGAAGGATCGGAGCAAGGCCAGTCCGTCGATCGCGGTGAAATAGGGGCTCCCGTTTCCATGAGCCGCAAACGCGGCGACGACGGCATCATGCAACATCGAAAGAGTGCTCAATCGGATTCCCCGCAAATCTGGAATTCCAAATTAACGCCGGAGGCAGGATCAGGCAAGAAAGAAGCCGGTTCCGGCATGTTCGCCCGTGCTTCGCCCTCTTATGTTCACCGTCATCAATCAAAGGAGGTGACATGAAAGAGGCCGCCTTCACCGATAGAACGGATCACTGAGATGCAGGTGATGGTCGAGGGACAGTCACGCTTCGAGCCTTTCGGCTTACCTTGTTGGGGTTCGCAAGATCTCAATAAAGGAGTTGGAAGCATGACTGCCTCTTATAATTACCATATCGGCGTCGACTACCACAAATCCTATAGCCACCTGGTGGTGCAGGACAGCAATGGCAAGACGCTGAGATCCGGCCGGGTGAAGAACGACCGCCAGTCTCTGGGTGGGTTTCTGGAACGCTACCGGGAGAATTCGCATGCGGTTGTCGAGGCCACCCGCAACTGGATGGTGATCTACGATTGGCTCGACGACATTTGTGATGATGTCGTTCTCGCCCATCCCTGGAAGGTCAAGGCGATCGCCGACGCCAAGATCAAGACCGACAAGATCGATGCGACGGTGCTGGCGCATCTGCTCAGAGCCGACCTGGTGCCGGAGGCCTGGGCTCCTGGAGAGCGAGCCCGCGAGCTGCGCGTCGCCCTTCGTGAGCGGATGTTTTACGTGCGGCTGCGGACGATGACGAAGAACCGTATCGTCACGGTGTTTGATCGCTATCCGGAGCAGACGGCACAGTTGAAGAAGCTCGGCGACCTGTTCGGCAAGGCCGGCCGCATTCAGCTGGCGCAGGTGAAGGTCTCGGAGATCGACCGCATCCAGATCGACCGTGGCCTCGACTTCATCGGCGACATCGACGTGCGGATCAAGCAGTCGGAAGCAACGATCCGGGCAATGACCAAGGCCAATACCAATGTGAGGCTGTTGAAGACGATCCCTGGCATTGGCGAGTTCTTCGCCCGGCTGATCGACGCCGAGATCGACGACCTAGCGCGGTTTCGCAACCCGAAGAAGCTTGCCGCCTATGCCGGACTGGTGCCGTCGACCTATTCCTCCGGCGGCAAGACCTTTCACGGCAAGATCATCAAGCAGGGCAACAAGTGGCTACGCTGGGCTTTCGTCGAGGCGGTCGCCCCGGCCATCGCCAGCGATGCGCAGCTGCGCGCCCAGTATGAGCAATTGAAGTTCAGAGGAGTGAACAAGGCGCGTGTTGCCATCGCGCGCAAGCTTTTGACGATCGCCTTCCAGATTCTGCGTGACCAGCGCGCTTACGAGCGGCGCGGTGACAGCCCCATGGAAAGCGCGTCGACGATATCCCGGTTGTCCTGATGGCCGTTTAGCGAGCCCGGCAGGACTGGGCTGCGCTCCTGAAGGAGAATGGGAAACCGGGAGCCGAACGTCACTCTGTGACCGAAGCTAACGCATTAGGTCACGCATTGGAGATTGGTACGAGAACCGACGGACGGCAATACTCTGTCCAGCGGAAGGAAGAGACTTAGCCGATCGGCGAAGAAAGCCGGTCAAAACCTAACCGAACCCAAGGAAAGCCGCCAGTTGAAGGCTTTTTGCCCCTTGTGTTCTTTCATTGGAGAACGGCGATGACACAGAATTCCGAACGCAAAATCGCAATCGTCACCGGCGGCAGCCGCGGGCTGGGCCGCAACACCGTGCTCAACCTTGCCAGACGCGGTGTCGACTCGATCCTCACCTACAATTCCAGCAGGGCGGAAGCCGAAAAGGTCGTGGCCCTGGTTGCTGAAGCCGGCGCCAAAGCCATTGCCCTCAAGCTCGACACCGGCGACGCCCACGGTTTCGACCCTTTCGTCGACGCCGTAAAGCGGGCGCTTGCCGATCTGGGCGCCGAGCGCTTCGACTACCTCGTCAACAATGCCGGAACCTCGCACCACAACAGCATCGAGGCGACGACGGAAGATGAACTGGACATGCTTTACAATGTGCACTTCAAGGGCGTTTTCTTCTTGACGCAGAAGCTTTTGCCGCTGATCAATGACGGCGGCCGGATCGTCAACCTGTCGAGCGGCCTGACTCGCATCATCGTTCCTGGCAGCGCTCCTTACGGTGCGATGAAGGGAGCGGTCGAGGTGCTGACCCGATACATGGCAAAGGAGCTGGGACCGCGTCGCATCGCCGTCAATGTCGTCGCGCCCGGCGCCATCCAGACCGACTTTAGCGGCGGTATGGTCCGCGACAATCCAGATCTGAACCAGCGTGTCGCCGAAATGACGGCGCTGGGCCGCGCCGGCCTGCCCGACGATGTCGGTCCGATGATTGCCTCGCTGCTCTCTGAGGACAACCGCTGGGTCAATGCCCAACGCATCGAGGTCTCTGGCGGCATGTCAATCTGAGATGCCGCTCCGGACCGAGTTGAAATAATCCTACCGCTTCGCAAACGATGGAGATTCGATCATGATGATGAACAGACGCACATTTTCGAAAACTTTGCTCGTCGGTGCTGCCACGTCATTTGTTGCGACGCATGCCGGCCTGGCCGCCACACACACGCCTCCAAAGGCGCGCAATGTCGTTCTCGTGCATGGACTTTTCGCCGACGGATCATGCTGGACCGAGGTTATCGCCCGGCTGCAAGCGAAGGGCCTAAACTGCACGGCGGTCCAGAACCCGCTCACCACGCTGCCCGATGCCGTGGCGGCCGCCCGGCGCATCCTCGACCGGCAGGACGGTCCGACTGTCTTTGTCGGCCACTCCTTTTCGGGGATGATCCTCACCGAAGCAGGCGTACATCCGAACGTCTCTTCACTGGTTTATGTCGCTGCCCGAGCACCGGATGCAGGTGAGGACTATGCAGCTTTGGCAAAAACCTACCCGACACCACCCGCAACCGCGGGCATTGTCTTCGACGGCGACGAAGGACGGCTGACGGAAGAAGCGTTCCTGCGCGATTTCGGGGGCGACCTTCCCGAGGCCAGGGCGAGGGTTCTCTATGCCGTTCAACAACCATTCCGAAAGGCGTTGCTCACCGGCAAAACCTCAAACGCTGCTTGGCGCTCCAAGCCAAGCTACTACGCCGTTTCGACGCAAGATGGGACGATAAATCCAGACCTGCAGCGTTTCATGGCCAGACGCATGGGCGCTAAAGCCATCGAACTCAAATCCAGCCATCTGTCGCTCATTTCGCATCCGAATGAGATCACCAAGCTCATTCTGGAAGCTGCCGGGCAATCATGACATTGGATCCCCTGACGCCGGGCGAGCCGATATTCCGAGCCTGACCGCTGCCGGCAAGGCCAACGGGGAGATCGCCGAGGCACTCGGAAAAACGCCGGCCCGGATGGCCGCGAAGGATGACGAATTGCGGCGCGGATATCAAAGCCTGAAGCTAGAGTTGGAGTCGACAAACGAGATCGGCATCGAGGAATACCTAGCCCAGAACGCACCGTTCATCGGACCGTCTTTAGAAATTGTCATCCAATGTTCTTTCTGTCGTGCTGACCTGCCGCTGAGGTGTTCGTGCCCTTTCGAAAGCTTTCCCTTCCTGATCTGTTTCGGGATCGGCAACGTGCGGGAGGTGTTCCGTAAGGCCATATGCCAAAAGCAGGGCGACATCGGCAATGTAATGCGCTTTTCCATGATACCTTGAAAGCTCCTTATGTGCCGTAAAGTAACCTCAAGAGAACATTTGCAGCATGTCAACCAATGTCAGCTCTAGGTGTCGTCAAGGTAACCTTCTTCGATGAGCACACAAACCACGGACGAAGGAACGGTCCTTGTGGCAAGAACAAGTGGCTTTCCGATGTTCCGCTCTACATCAAGGAGCGACAGGAGCAGCTACCGACGCCCAAGGTCAAGATCAACAGAGAGAAGAATGGTTACAAGCCGCGGGGTCGCAAGCCGGGCGGGAAGACTGATCTCGTTAATGATCCTGATGTCATTGCAAAACGGGAGAAGGCGCTCTCTCGCCCGCCGAGTGATGCGCTGCCACGGCGGATTCCCTCAAGCACAAAGCCTAGAGGTGCTTTCGGGCTATGCCGCTGTCGCCAGCGGCTTCGCGCGCTCGATCCGCGCCAGTTCCTTGGGGCTATGCATGGCATCCCATAAGTCGCTGCGCCGCTGCACGTTGAGCCAGAAGTCCGGGCTGTTACCAAACACGCGCGCCAGGATCAGGGCGGTTGCCGCCGTCACGTTACGCCGGTCGTTGCACAATTCGTTCACATGCTTGCGCTGGACGCCCATTGCCTCGGCCAAGGCCGCCTGCGTCAAGTCGAGCGGCTGCATGAATTCTTCCATCAGGATTTCGCCGACCGTCGCCGGCTTACGCTTGGTCATCAGCATCTGTCACCTCATCGATAGCTATGGTCGTCAAGATAGACCTCGGACGCCTCGCCACGACTGCCATCCCATCGAAAGACAACCCGCCATTGCCTGTTGACGCGGATTGAATGCAAACCCTCGAGATTGCCGCGTAGTTTCTCGAAATGGTTACTGGGCGGCACACGCAAGTCCTGATCGGTCGTCGCGTCGTCGATCATTTGGAGTTTGCGGAACAACCGGCTTTCGAGGTCGGCTGGAATGTTCCGGGAGTGGACATCCTCCACAAAGTAGGCCCGCAACCATTCGTCCCGAAAACCGACGATCATTCATATCTCCGATTTCGAGTGAATGTACCACTCTATGCCTCATTCTGCAAGCGCGGGAAATAATCGTGTACCCTTTGCTGGTCTTACTGAAGGTCACTGATCTGAACTTCGCAGTTGCCCCCTCTCGCCTGATGCAGGGGAATGAGCGACTGATCTGACACCCTCAAAACTTGAAGCAGTGGCGCGTCTCACCCGCCCTTCCCTTGCAACCCGGCCCAGCCGCTCAGGTCGGGGGCTTTCGTCAGCGCAAGCGGAGAGGTCGAGTGTCGCATTCTAATGGATGAAGACGCTGGATGTGACGTTTCTACTTTGCGCCCAAACGGACATTCCAACCTTGCCGCACAGGCCATCTACGGGAAGCTCGGACGTCGTGCGCTCCGCAAAGGCTCGAGTGTCATCACGAGCAAGGCGGTTCGACTTCACCTGGCCGTCAAGCAGGCCAGCCGACGATGGCTACCGACACGGCGAACTAGCGGAACAGCTCGCCGGAGATGCCGGGGATGAAGGCCACCGGCACTGCTCGACCGGAACACCGGCAGCCGAAGCGCAGAAACATGGCCCAGGGACGAAAATAGAGCCTCGTTTGCGTTCTGACCGATGGTCGTCTTTGACGCAGTTTTCCTACCCCTTCCGGGAGGCGTGTTCTGGCTTTCCTTTGGTCTTGGTCGCGGCAAACTCCTCGAGCTGTTTTTCGCTCATGGATTTGACCATCTGCTTGGAAGCCCCCTTGAGTTCGCTTTTCGGCGTTTCGCCTCGCTTTGCGGAAAGGGCTGCTCCAGCCGCCTTCTGCTGTGCCTTGGATTTTGCTGGCATGTCGGTTTCTCCTTTCCACGCTCAACTCCGGCGAAGAAGGATAGTTCCTGAGCCAGTGTTAAGGAGCACCAGACGGGGCTTGCCGATGCCGGCTGGGTGCTTCCGGAAACGCTTTACGGACGTTCCGGCTGGCCGCTTTGGGCGGCGGCGAGAATGGCGTCAATGAGGCGGTGAACCTTCAGTGCCTCGCGCCCGCTGACGCACGGCTCGCGTCCATCCTCAACGGCATCGAGAAAATCGGCAAGCACGGAGCGATGATGGTCGTGCGGGAAGGCCATGGGATCGGCGCCGGCACCGCCTGCTGCTTCGTCTTCGATTGAGATTTCGGTTCCATCGTGGAAGGAAGCGGCAAGACAGCGCCCGTCAAGGCGGGCCATGCCGCGCGTGCCGATGACGTCGATCTCGTCCGGATAACCGGGGTAGGCACAGGTGGTAGCGCTTACCGCGCCAATTGCTCCGCTTTTAAAGCGAATGGCCGCCATCGCCAGATCTTCCGTTTCCATGCGGTGCACCTTGCTGGTTGTCGTATAGGCTCTGACCTCCTCCGGAAGGCCGGCGAGCGCAACCAGAAGGTCAAGTGTATGGATGGCCTGGGTCAGAAGCACCCCGCCACCATCGCGAGCCCGCGTGCCGCGTCCCGGCTGCTCATAGTAGCTTTGCGGCCGCCAGTTGTGGAGACGCGCCGAAGCGCTGACGATCTCGCCGAGGCGCCCTTCATGGATCAGTGCGGCAAGTGCAATACTGACCGGGCGAAAGCGATGCTGAAGCACGATGCCAAGCTTTATGCCGGCCTGCTCCGTTACCTCGACCAGCGCCCTCGCCCGCTCCTGTGTGATCTCCAGCGGCTTTTCGAGAAGCACATGCTTGTTTGCTTCGGCTGCCCGCCTCACCAGCTCAAGATGCGTATTGGGCGGCGTCAGGATCATGACCGCGGCTATCGACGGGTCGGCAAATATTGTCTCGGCCTCCTCGCAAGTCGCAAAACCGTAAGTTTCTGAAAATACTTGCCGCTTCGCAGGCGTCGGGCTGAAGGCGGCAGCGACCTCCACCTTATCTTTAAGATCGAGCAGCCCTTTGGCATGCGGCGCCGCTGCCATGCCGAGACCGATCAGCCCGATGCGCAATTTTGCCATCTCAGTCTCTCCGTCAGCTCGTTCAGTCGGTCGATACAGGAATGCCCGCATTCAGCTGCTTGTCAACGTCCTCGATGTGGCCGGTCTCCATCTTCCCCTGCCTGAGTTGTCCCGCGCCTTGACGACGAGAGCCCGGCGCGGCGGCGCAAAAATTCATCATACAAGTGCGTAGGTTTTGTATGTTGACATTACACCTTGCTGGTTCTAGCCATAATGAGCCGGTTGGAGGAGCGGCAAGAATGAGGGGGCTTTTCGATCCAAATCTTCTGTATCCAGGAGAAGAACGCACGCGCCTCTATGCAGAGGTATGCAGTGCGCGCCATCGTGAGCCCGATGGGCACCGAG
This sequence comes from Rhizobium sp. USDA 4016, assembly GCF_056279705.1. Classification (NCBI taxonomy): domain Bacteria; kingdom Pseudomonadati; phylum Pseudomonadota; class Alphaproteobacteria; order Hyphomicrobiales; family Rhizobiaceae; genus Rhizobium; species Rhizobium sp. USDA 4016. The sequence goes on along the minus strand of NZ_JBWCCY010000004.1, from coordinate 778,001 downwards.
ATATGTCGGCAGGTCCTCGATGAGCCCTTTTCTAATTCCGCGCAGCTTCTCAATCGTGGCGGACCACCGGCGTCCGATCGCGGGAGATCGCCGGAAGGAGGACGAAAGCTTTGCGACGGCCTTCCTTAGGCGCCAAAGAAGGCGTACCGGCTTTAAAACTTTAAAGCGTCATGCAAAACGGGAGGAAAGCATGAAAAACTTAGTTAAACTGGCAGCGGGTCTTATGGTTGCCGCCTCATTCATGAGCAGCGCGGCCAGAGCTCAAACGGTGCTGAAGTCGTCCGATACGCATCCGGACGGCTATCCGACCGTCGAGGGCGTCAAATATTTCGGCGAGCTGGTGAAGGAGCGCACAAAGGGCCGCTATTCGGTCGAAGTTTATCATTCCGCCCAGCTCGGCGAGGAGAAGGACACGATCGAGCAGGTGCGTTCGGGCGTGATTGAGCTGAACCGCATCTCGATGGCGCCGTTCAACGGGACGGTGAAGGAAACCATCGTTCCGGCGCTGCCCTATGTCTTCCGTTCGGAAGACCACATGCACAAGGTCATGGACGGCGCGATCGGCGACCAGATCAAGAAGGCGTTCGAACCGGCCGGCCTCGTGGTACTGGCATATTATGACGCCGGCGCGCGGTCGTTCTATAACAAGACGAAGCCGATCAGCACGGTTGCCGACATGAAAGGCTTAAAGTTCCGCGTTATCCAGTCCGACATCTTCGTTGACATGGTGGCGGCGCTGGGCGCCAACGCCACGCCGATGCCCTATGGCGAAGTGTACTCGGCGATCGAAACGGGCGTCATCGACGGCGCGGAAAACAACTTCCCGAGCTACGACACCGCCAAGCACGCCGAAGTGGCGAAGAACTACTCGCTTGACGAACACACGATCCTGCCGGAGGTGTTCGTCATGAACAAGGTCGCGTTCGACAAGCTGACGCCGGAGGATCAGGAGATCTTCAAGCAGGCAGGCAAAGACAGCGTCGCCAAGCAGCGCGAGCTTTGGGCAGCCAAAGTCGCTGAATCGCGCGCCAATGTCGAAAAGCTCGGCGCCCAGATCACAACGCCGGACAAGCAGGGCTTCATCGACGCCATGGCCCCGGTTTACGAAAAGCACGTCAAAGACGACGTGCTGAAGAAGATGGTCGAGGATGTAAAGGCGGTGCAGTAGCCGCACCTTGCCTTCCTTTGTTTGCGGGAAGGCGACGTAAGCTCCCGGGGTGGGTAGTGATCTCCACCCCGGATCATCCGCCGTTTCCCGCATATCTTCATCGATGCTCCCGATAAGGGAGAGTAAACACCCAATTCGACGAGGTTCTTTATGTCGAATAGCCTGACACCCGCCGTCAACTTCCTGGCCCGTCTGAGCAACGCCGCCCTGTGGCTCGCCGGCGGCGGCCTGGTGTTGATGACGGCCTTCGTCGCCTGGCAGGTATTTTGCCGCTACGTGCTGAACGACTCGCCGAGTTGGACGGAGCCGGGCTCCGTCATGCTGATGAGTTGGTTCATCTTCCTCGGCGCTGCCGTCGGTATCCGGGAGAACAACCACCTTGGTTTCGACGTATTGCTCTACGTGCTGCCGAAATCCGGCAAGCGCGTCCTGCGCATGATCTCGGACGTGGTCATTCTCGCCTTCGGCGCCGGCATGATCTGGTACGGCGGTGCGCTCATGAGCCTGACCTGGAACACCACCTTGCCGTCCTTGGGTATTTCCGGCGCGTTCGACTATCTGCCGCTCGCCGGCGGCGGTGTGCTGGCCGTGATCTTCTCGCTGGAGCGCATCGTGCTCCGCCTCGCCGGCGAACCGATCGACGATGCGCTGGACGAGGTTTTGCCGGCCGAGATCGCCGTCGAGATCGAAAACATCAATGCCGACCCGAACGTGAATTTGAAAGTGTAGTACGATGGAACTCTGGATCCTGTTCGGTGTCTTCACCACTCTGATGCTGATAGGCACGCCGATCGCTTTTTGCCTCGGGGTCGCCAGCTTCGCCACGGTAGTCTACATGGGACTGCCGCCGCTGGTCGTCTTCCAGCGGCTCAATTCCGGCATGAGCGTGTTTTCGCTGCTCGCCATCCCCTTCTTCATCTACGCCGGCGACCTCATGGTGCGCGGTGGCATCGCGAGCCGCATCGTCTCCTTCGCTGCTTCCCTCGTCGGCCACGTGCGCGGCGGCCTCGGCCAAGTGAACATCGTCACTGCGACCTTGTTCGGCGGCATTTCCGGTTCGGCGGTGGCGGAGGCCGCAGCTGTCGGTGGCCTGATGATCCCGCAGATGAAGCAGCGCGGCTATGGCGCCGACTACGCCGTCAACGTCACTTCGATGGCGGCGCTGATCGCGCTGCTTCTGCCACCCTCCCACAACATGATCATCTATTCGATCTCTGCCGGCGGCAAGATATCCATCGCCGACCTGTTCACCGCCGGCATCCTGCCAGGCCTTTTGCTTGCAGCTGCACTCATGGTGACTGCCTACATCGTCGCGCGCTCGCGCGGCTATCCGACGGAGCCGTTCCCCGGCTTTACCATGGTGGCGCATCTGCTCGCTGTCGCGTTGCCCGGGCTCCTTTTGATCGCCATCATCTTCGGCGGGGTGAGGTCCGGCATCTTCACGGCGACGGAAAGCTCGTGCATCGCTGTGCTCTACGCGCTGCTGGTAACCGTCTTCGTCTACCGCCAGATGAGCTGGAAAGACTTCGTCCACGCCACGCAAGGCGCCGTGCGCACAACGGCAATGGTGCTTTTGATCATCGGCACCGCCGCCGCTTTCTCCTGGCTGATGGCCTTTCTTAAGGTGCCTGCGTCGCTGGTGGTCTGGATGAAGGCCGTAGCCGACGATCCACTGACTGTGCTGCTCCTGCTCAATGTTTTGATGCTTGTGCTCGGCACCTTCATGGACATGGGACCGACGATCATCATCTGCACGCCGATCTTCCTGCCGGTGGCGCAGGCCTACGGCGTCGATCCGGTGCATTTCGGCGTGATCATGATCCTGAATTTCGGCATCGGGCTGAACACGCCTCCAGTCGGCGCGGTGCAATTCGTGGCTTGTGCGGTCGGCAAGATTTCCGTCTGGGAGGCTATGCGCTCGATCTGGCCGTTCTACGGTGCAGGCCTCGTGGTGCTCGGACTGGTCACCTACATCCCGGCCATTTCGCTGTGGCTGCCGGCTGCGTTCAAGTAGGAGAGCGACATGGCGGCCGATGCAGTCGTTGATTTGAGGATCGAGCGCAGGCCGAAACTCTCCGAAAGCGTGGTTTCGGCCATCCGCGCGCAGGTCTTGTCTGGGGAATACGCGCCCGGCCAGAAGCTGCCGACGGAGAGCCGGATGGGCGAGCTCTTCGGCGTCAGCCGCACCGTTGTCCGCGAGGCGATTGCGACCCTTGCCGCCGATGGACTCGTCGAGGCGCGGCAAGGCGCTGGGGTCTTCGTCAAGGACCACCCGACGCTTGCCTTCGGTTCGATCACGCTTGACGTCGGCAACAAGATCTCCCATGCGCTTAACATGATCGAGGTGCGCATGGGGCTCGAGATCGAAAGTGCGGGGCTTGCTGCGCTCCGGCGCAATGCCGCCCAGGAGGCACAGATCCACGAAGCTTTCTTCGAATTCGACCGGCTGCTTGAGCGTGGCGAGGCAACGGGCAAGAGCGATTTCGCTTTCCACCGCGCAATTGCAGCTGCCACGAACAACTCCTATTATGTCGAGGTTCTCGATGCACTCGGCATGCGGGCAATCCCCTGTGACGTCGCTTCGCCCTGGGGTACCGACAGCACGCTATCGCGCAACTACCAGGAAGGTCTGCAGCGCGAGCATCTGGCAATCCTGAAGGCGATTTCCACAAGCGACCCGGAAGCTGCCCGCGCCGCCATGCGCGCCCACCTGACCGCCAGCCAGGAACGCTATCGCGCGCTCATGAGCGGTCAGCAGGCAAAATGGATTTCAGGAACGGCAAAGCGCAAGGGCTGATATCCTTTTCTTCCAACCCGAAGGCAGCCGGTGTTGGCAGAGCCACGCTCACACCGAGCTCAAAATCTGGCGTCTGTTTCAAAGGGCCATGCAGATCGCATCCACGGCTGAAACCTTGTGCGCACTCAACTGTGAATGGCTGAAATCGCGACCATGCTGTAATCTTCAGCCGGAGTAACGAGGAGTGAACGTGGAACGAAAGCTCGCTGCAATCATGGCCGGCGACATCGCCGGATATAGCCGCCTCATGGCCGAGGATGAGGCGACGACCTATGCCGAGCTGCGTTCCGTTTTCGACGATATAATCAAGCCGTCGGTCGAGCGCCACGGTGGCCGAATTTTCAAGAGCGCCGGCGACGGGTTCCTTGCCGCATTTCCAAGCGTGAATGAGGCCCTTGATGCGGCTATCGGCATCCAGCTCGGCTTTGCCGAAAGTCCTTTCAATCTGCGTCTCGGTATAAATCTTGGAGATGTCATCGAGGATGATGGCGACATGTTTGGTGATGGCGTCAACGTCGCGTCGCGGCTTGAAGCCATGGCCGAGCCAGGCAGCATATTTGTGAGCGCTGCGGTCGTGCGGAGCGCCGACCGCGGTCGTAGTGACCTTTTCCACAGAATCGGATTACGGCAAGTCAAGAACATCCCGGAGCAACTTGAGGTATATGCGGTCAGGTTAGACGGCGCCAGCGGTAGCGGATCCAGGTGGCTCACGCGTGCCCTGCACCGGTCGCGCGGGGCGGTGCCCTATGCGATTGGCCTAAGCGTCCTCCTGCTTTTCATCGCAGCAAGCCAGGTTCTTGGATTGAAAGCGATGACAGAAACGATCGCCGACAGGGTTACTTGGCTGTCCGGCGTCGGAGACATGGATCGGCGTCCCTCAGTTGCCGTACTTCCCTTCGACAATATGAGTGGCGATACGGGACAGAACTATTTTGCCGATGGACTCACGGAAGACATCATCACGGAACTGGCACGCAATCCCGAGCTTCAGGTGATCGCTCGCAATTCCACATTCGCATTGCGTGGAGAGGCGGCCGATATTCGCGAAGTCGGCGAAAAGTTGGATGCCGGCTATATCGTGGAAGGCAGCGCGCGGCGAGTGGGTGATCAGCTTCGCGTCGTCGCGCAGCTGATTGATACGCGCAGCGGCGCCCATCTGTGGTCGAAAAGCTATGATCGCCGCGTTGAAGACGTCTTTGCCGTACAGACGGAACTCACGACCGAGATTGTTTCGCACCTCGTATCGTATGTTCGCGAATCTGAAGTTGCCGACGCCTCAAAGCGGCCAACCGAAAACCTGCAGGCCTATGATCTCGTCCTCCAGGCGCGCGACCGTTACAAACATGGGTCGAAAGACAAAGAAGCGCTTCTTGCCGCGCGAGCACTCTATCATCGCGCGTTGGAACTGGATCCGGGATATGCGTTGGCACGAGCCTACCTCGGCATGACCTACATCATCGACATGACGCAAGCCGTAAGCGGGCGAGCCACGATGGCGGACGTGGAAACGGGCTTGAGCGAGGCGCGACAGGCGATCCGTCTCGATCCCAACCTTGCCATTGGTTACCAGGTGTTGAGCTTCGGTCTTGCAGCCAGCGGTGATTATCCCGGCGCCATGCAGGCCGCGCGTCGCGCGGTGGAATTCAACCCCAACGACCCTGACAGCCTGATGGCCTTGGCAAAGGCGCAGGTCCGTTTCGGAGCTTACCGCGAGGCAGTCAGCAATGCCGAGCGCGCGCGGCGCCTACACCCTATGGCGCCGGAATACTACACCTATGTCCACGGCCAGGCACTTTATGCCGCTGGTCGTCTGGAAGAGGCAGACAGCGTCATTGGAGAGTGCCTGATCCGTGCGCCGCAGGACGCCGATTGCCTGCTGATCCGAACCGCATTGTTGGCAGGTCGCGGGGATGTGGCGGAAGCCCAGGTTGCAATGGCGCGATTGGTGCAAACCAAACCCGAGTTTTCGCTGGCCTCCGAACGCAACTATCGGCGCTTCGGAGATTCTCCTCTGATGGATCAGTTCCTACAGGATCTTTCCCGTGCAAAGGCTCCGGAAACCGCTTTGCGTTCAGGCTTTATCGAACGAAACACTGCATGAGCGCGGTAAGTGCCTCCCCCGCGTTCTTCTGTGCCTTCTGAATCGACGAGAAATTAATTCAGCCTCTGAATCCGCTTGCGCCTGCGCAGGATTCCAGCGAGTGTTAACTTGCCGATAGGTTGTGGTATGAGCCATGGACAGTGCGCAGTGGGTTCAGCCGGTAATGATCGTCTGCAAGGAAAGCGGACAGCTCTACACTGTTACAAATACCCGGGAAGCCCTCGATATCCTTCTCCGGTATTGGCCAGTCTCTGATGGCAAAGCATTTTTCGATGCCATGGAAGTATGCATCGGCGTGGCTGAGGGAAGAACGTCGAAAGAGCAAGCAAGGCAAGCCTTCATCGATGCCGCCCACGAGGCGCACATCCCCCTCGAAATTCCTGACGTCATCAGAGTGAGAGTCTGATTTTCCGTGCAATTCTAAGCTAAGCAGCTGGCTAGGATGCGTTTTTATCATATCGCATTCTTGCGGAAGCGCTTTGTGAGGTCACCGAAGGCATTGGACCGCGCCCTCGGCGATTATCGTTGGCGGCAGCTCCCGTTCGAGCACAAGGCACTACGGGTTTGCGGCGAAGACACCAAATTCCGCGCGAGTTCTGAACCGCAACGATTTTACGCACTGAATCCCAACTGGCTAAGCCGAGCGTAAAGACCGTCATCGAGCTTCGCAAGCGTCTCGTGATTGCCTTCTTCGACGACACGGCCCTGCTGCATGACGACGATCTTGTCGGCGCGCACAACCGTGGAAAGCCGGTGGGCGATGACGACGACGGTGCGGCCGGTCATCGCTTCGTCGAGAGCCCTTTGGACGGCAGCTTCGGATTCTGTGTCGAGAGCGGAGGTTGCCTCGTCGAGCAAGAGGATCGGAGCGTTGCGCACTAGCGCGCGGGCAATCGACAGGCGCTGGCGCTGGCCGCCCGACAGCGTCACGCCGCTTTCGCCGACGGGCGTATCGTAGCCCTGCGGCTGCGCCAAGATGAAATCATGCGCGTAGGCAAGCCGTGCGGCTTCCTCGACCTCGGCATCCGTCGCATCCGGCCGGCCATATCGGATATTGTTGCGGATCGAGCCTTCGAAGAGGTAGGGTTGCTGCGAGACATAGGCGAGCTGCTCACGCAGCGACTGTTTGGTGACATGGGCGATGTCCTGCCCGTCGATCAGGATCTCGCCGCCCCCCGGATCATAGAAGCGCGGGATCAGATTCATGATCGTCGATTTTCCGGCGCCGGACGGGCCGACGAGCGCTGTCGTCTTACCGCCTTCGGCGACGAAGCTGACGCCGTTGAGAACGCTATCGGCGCCATAAGCGAAGGAGACGTCGCGAAATTCGATCCGTGCCTCCGTCGGCCTCAGCGGCTTAGCATCCGACAGGTCGCGCTGGCGTGGCTCCAAGTCCAGCACTTCGTAGATCATCCGTGCGTGGACGGCCGCGCGCTCCATCTGCACCTGCAGCTTCGCAAGACGGCGCAGTGGATCGTAGAGCAGCAGCAGCGCCGTGAAGAAAGAGAAGAAGGCACCCGGCGGTACGTTGAAATAGATCGAGCGATAGGCAGCATAAGCAAGTAAACCGGCCAGCATGAGGCCGGCAAAACTCTCGGTTACGGGTGCATTGCGTTCGGATAGGCGGGCAAGGTGATTGGCTCGATTTTCGACCGCAATGATGACGTTTTCGACCCGGGCCTCCAGCGCGCGCTCCATCGTAAAGGCCTTAACCACGGAAATGCCCTGGATCGTCTCCTGCAAAGTTCCGAAGAAAATGCTGTTGAGCCGGATGCCCCTTGCCGCAACCTCTTTGAGGCGACGTGAAAAATACCTGAGCCCGAAGAGCAGCGCCGGTGCCATCACCAAAACGACGGTACTCAGCAGCGGGTCCTGATAGACCATCACTGCGAGCAGCGAGACGAAGGAGAGCATGTCCCTCGCCGTCGACGTAACCGTCAGATTGAGAACGTCGCGTATGCCGGAAATATTCTGGCTCAATAACCCAGCGACCTGCCCCGACCGTCGCTGGTCGAAAAACTCGACCGGAAGCGTCATTAGATGGGCCGCAAGCCGCTTCTGGTAGCGGGCGACGATACCGTTGCTGACCCTTGAAAGAGCAACAGCCTGACCGTAGCTTGCAAATCCTCGGATGACGAATGCGGCGAAGAGCGAGAGACAGATTAGCGCGACGAGCTCTGCGTCTTTACTGACGAAGGCCTCGTCGACAATGCTCTTCATCACGTAGGCCGTATAGGCAGTAGAAAGCGCGACCGCAGCCAGGCAGGCAATCGCGAAGCTATAGCCAGGAATATGGTCCCTAAAATTTTCGGAGACCACCCGCTTCAATATCTCAAGAGTGCGGACGTTCTGTTTTGCTGGAGACATGAGCGCTCGTATGAATTCCCCGCCGGCTCAGCCAAGCGATAAGGTTCGAGCTGGCGTCTTACCGGCCAATGACCGGAAAGTCGAGTATTCATCGCGCCTGACGAAACGGCGCGTCTGCCGGGAAGCATTCGGCTGATCGTCTTGCATAGCCGTCAGATTCCTATAGACCCTGCGGAGGAACGCGACTGCCATTAAGTCTAGAATGGGGTCGGGCAGCAGATTGACGTCACGCTGCTGCCACGAGATCACGTGGCCGTCCTCGTTCTGTTTGCCGCCTTGGGACATTGCCAGACACGAAAAATGTCGCAGAATCCTGATCTGCTCTCGCTACTCACTTGGTGAACCTCACTTGGAATCCGTGAGACGGCTTGATAACAACATGACCTCGGAAAACAACGGAAGGGACTACGTCAGCCACGTGGTTTCAAACAGGGCAATTAGAATGGATCCGGTCAAGAGCGACCTGCTCAACGCATGGGTTGTGAGCGAGTCCAAGATTGGTACGATGTCTCAATGCACCGGCGTAGCGAATAATTTTGGTGGGCCAGTCCTTCAAAAACCCGTTGTAGTAAAACACGGCATCTCAAAATATTTTTCGCCGCGTTTGTTCTCTTTGCGAGAAGCAAGGCCTGATGTCATCATTTCCTGTGGCTTTAGGTCTGAAAGCCACGTCATAAAGATGAAACGAGCCTTCAAAAGCCGGCCGTTTATAGTGCATCTCCAGCGTCCGAGGGTATCCGGTTATGATTTGGTTTTCGTATCCAATCATGACTGGACAAATGAGTTCGATGAACTGCCGCAATACGAGCGGATGGTAGGCGTGCCACACCGGCTCCGGGCCGAAGAGATACTGCTGCGGCGGGAAAATGCCAGGCGCCGGTATAGTCCGCAGGGGCGCAAAATAGCCTCCGTGTTCGTGGGGGGTTCAAACGGTGCCTACGTTTATGACGATCGAGCGATAAGCGGCATTCAGGACGCAGTTAGAACTCTTGCAGACGGCGACTGGCAAGTTCTCGTGTCAACATCTCGAAGATCCGACGATGAGACTTTGCGAAGACTACGCGAGATTGCATCGCCAACCGTCACCGTTTGGGATCGATGTGAGCCAAATCCTTACATTGACTACGTCGCGGCGGCTGACGCCTTTCTCATCACAAAGGATTCAGTGACAATGCCATGCGAGGCGCTAGTGACCGGCCTACCGGTATATTCCTTGGATCTGTCAGCTGTTCCCGGCGATAGGCTGGTGAAGTTTGAGCGCTTTCATCGGGATCTGCGAGAAACATTGAAGTTGACGCGGTCGTTCGAAGGTCGACTTGAGGCTTATTCGTATTCACCGCTAAATGAAGCCAAGCGTATAGCGCGCGTCATTGAACGAAGGATCAGGTTCCAACCCGGCCCATTGACTGGAGAATAGTCAGTCGTTTTCGAAGCGTCCGTCGTAGCGATAGCCGATTTTCAGCAATGCGGAAACGGGCGAAAAACAATCCAATTCAATGGACTTTCTACCTGCATACTGCTTTGCCGCAGCGAAGAACGCGAGAATACGATGCTCTGCCGATAGTATTCCAGTATAAGCGGAGGAGGCTTCATTTTCGTAGAACCGAGGGAGATTCGCGTTCGAAATATCTATACCAAAAAGGCCAATGCGCGTCGCGCCCGACGCTAACGCAAATTGCATGGCAGTTGCGGCGACAGAGCCCGCGGGGAATACGCCTTTGTCAGGATCTATCGATACTGCCGAATTCTCACTCCGGAAAAGCAAGCCGCTCTGAACAGCCCCTTCTGAACGTCGTTTTTCCCCATAAGGTGCAAGAATGTTTCTGATGAGCACTACCTTTCTGTCTCGAAGCCAGGCACTGTCAATCTCACAAATCGCTCGAATGACACTGATCGATAGTAAACATGGGACGTTCTGAGGAACCTTCTCCTTAAGGAGAGTGAAATGCCTCCACACGAAGCGCTCATCCTCCACAACTACAGCGAGCGGCTCTTGTATCTTTGATCCAATAAGGTTTATCGCTCCGTTGAGTAACAACGCACTGCCCGCCGGTATCTTCTCAATTGCGCAATGGTTGATTGACGGGCCGCTGCCGACGATAAAAACACAGTCAGGTTTGTTTAGATTGACATCAGCAAAAGCCAGCGTTTCAACAATATCGACCGACCGATAACGAATTAAGGCTTGTTGCCGCTCCTCGAAGGAAATGATTTTGAGACCCGGCAGCCAATCTTGAAAATGGCTTTTAGATCGGCCGAGAAACAGCCTAACGCCGATTTTGATTATGGATCGTGCCAACGGGCGGTTTGCTGAGTGAAATATCTCTCCCATGACAACGCTACCTGATCGTTTCATTAGCAAGGCCGAGCGGGCACTTGAAATCTTCGCTATCTGTAGCGTCTCCTGAAGGCCGCCCGCGCGCGTGATTGTTCAAAGTGTGGTCTCTGCAAGTTATTGGCTTGCGACCACTAGAAGTGTCAAGGTAATAATCCCGACGAGAACAAAGCCGTATCTCACTGCCGAACGTCGAACTGACCGGTGGAAAACTGGCTGTCACGCGAAATGCCTACCTCTGTGAAATCCTTGAGTTATTATGAGCATTAGTCAACTTCGCAAGCGGGTGTACCGAACACTAAAATACAAACTTGCACGGCCAAGCCCTCCGGATTTACGCAGTCCGTTTCGCGGTCCCGTAGTCGTGGTTGGATCTGCCCCGCAAGCAAATCTCCCTGCTGGATTAGATCGCAATTTTAGCATTGTGACAGTCAACGGGTCTCAGGCTGTCACAAAAAACTGGGGCATCGAGAGACCAGACATTACGTTCATGCAATTCAACCAGATCAGAGGTCAAAATACCAATGCGGTTGAGGTTCGCCGGGTGCTCCGGGGGCAGTCCACAAAGGCCTTATATGTCTTTCTCTGGCCGGAGGGTGAGGAAGCACTCAGAGCGGGCTTGAGCGCATTTCACTACCAGTACGAGAGTCTAACGCTTGTCAACAAATACGAAAGAATGGCGCTACTCGATAAAGTTTGTGGCCTAAAGACTGCGGAAATGGACGCGAGTGAAAAGTGCTCCAACGGGGTAAATGCGGTGCTGTTTGCCTTTTGCCATGGCGCGAGTGAAGTCATAATTACCGGTATTAATCCTCGATCCACCGGTCATGTGTACAACAACGAAAATCTTGGTCGACTTCATCAAACGATGGACGAGATGGTTTTCAGTAAGCTGTTGCGCGATGGGTGGCCGCTTTACACCGCGGATCCTCAAGTTTCTTCAGCGATCGGCATACCGCTATGGATGCCGGCGTAATGCGCGAATGCGACGTATAGCCACACTAGGTTGATGGAATGCGCAGATTCACGGGAGACCCGGAACTTCGCAAGGCGGTCCCTGCCGGAGGGTAGTGGCAGGTCACAATGATGGGATAGTCGAGTATTCTCAAGCTTGACAACGGGGCGTGGCTTCGGAAGCGAATCCGGCTGATGGTCGGAAGCGCCCCGATTGAAGGAGCCGCCTCGATATTGCTATTTTTGCTCATTCGAATATGACCTCGACTTCTCAATCATTCGAGGGCGCCGATTTATGAAGTACAGGACAGAGATCGAAGGACTTCGCGCCGTAGCTGTCTTGTCCGTGATTGTTTTCCATGCGTATCCAAATGCTCTGCCAGGAGGCTTTATCGGCGTCGATATATTTTTTGTGATTAGCGGCTATCTGATAACATCGATCATTTTAAGGGACATAGAGGCAGGAACTTTTAGCATCGCACGCTTCTTCGAAAAGCGTGCGCGGCGAATTCTACCCGCTCTTTTTTTTGTAATCGCATGCTGTGTACCGGCCGGGTGGTATTGGATGATGCCAGCGGAATTACGCGCGTTCTCGGATTCAGTTATTGCAGCATGCCTCTCGGTATCAAATATCTTCTTCTGGACAAAAAGTGGGTATTTTTCGCCTGAAACGGCCCAAATGCCGCTACTTCATACATGGAGCCTTGGGGTCGAGGAGCAGTTTTACGCGATCTATCCGTTTTTGCTACGTGTAATAGGCAAGAAGTCATACAAGAAGAACGCAACGCTACTATTTTTAGTCGCGGGAGCCACAGTCAGTATTATAGTAAGTTACATATGCTCGAAATATGTCCCCGAACTGAACTTTTATTTTCTTCCGACACGAGCATGGGAGTTTTTCTTTGGAGGGGCCTGCGCTGTCTTCACCGGCGGCCGACAACGCGATCATGGATGGTGGGCTTGCGCGGGGATCATCCTTATCGGCGCTGCGATTATCTGTTTCGATGAGAGCTCTCAGTTCCCCGCAGCAAGTCTAGCAGTAGCTGGAACATGTTTAATCCTAACATTTGCGAGAAGCGGGAATTTTGTAGGAAATAGCCTATCCCTACCACCTCTGGTGATGGTGGGCAGTATCAGCTACAGCGCGTACTTGTGGCATCAGCCCCTGTTTGCTTTTGCTAAAATTCGCAGCGTAGACGCGCCAAACGGAATGACGATGTTCGCTTTGATAGTCGTCTCCTTGGCATTGGCATATTGCACGTACCGTTTCATTGAGCTGCCGTTCAGACGCAAGCCTGATCAAGATATTCACGTTAGCAAAGGATTCTTCGGTGGCTGCGCTGTCTTTACAATCGCGCTTGTTAGTTTTGGAATCTACGGAAACCTCACAAAAGGCGCCCCATCCCGGCTACCACCTCAAATTTCTAGTTTTATTCAAGAGAACGCATGGAACCGACGCTGTCTAGCATTTAGGGATCCTTCTCCGCTCCAATTGCCGGAACCAAGTTGCGTTTATAATTCTGAGCATGATTCTAGCTACGCGATCGTAGGGGATTCCATAGCTTCGTCACTGAGCCCCTCTCTAGCCGCGCAACTCGATCGACACGGCATTGCTTTGGAGCAGATGACACATACCGCATGCGCTCCAATCGTGGGAATTAAGAGCAGTGGAGAGTCCGCACAAGGCTGTCCAAACTATATTCGGACTGCATTCGAACGTATCAAAGCCAGTGGGGTTAAAACAGTCATCCTAGCTGGGGCGTGGATCACGTTTTTCGACGAGAAGAACCTGGTGCTCAACAAACAACAAATCACGCTTGCATCTTCGAAGGGAAAAGCCATGGTGCGTGAAGCGCTTCAATCGACGGTGAATGAACTACAGGAAGCCGGCATTCGGGTTGTTTTGCTGTACCCTGTCCCCAGAGGAGATTCACAGGTTGTGGCCAAGGTCGCCAAACTAATGCTAACCGGCAACCCGAAGCCAACAGTTTCGGTTTCTAAGGAAAAATATTTTTCCCAGGCGAAAGATGCAGTTGATTACCTGGACAGCATTAAGGGCGGTAATATAATCAGGGTTTTCCCCTCGCATTCTTTTTGCAGCACAGCTGACAATAACTGTGTTTTAGCATCAGGAGGCCAAGCTTATATTTACGACAAACTTCACCTCACGAGGGACGGTGCAGATGTTGTCGCAAAGAATATCGTTGGCGCTCTAATTAATTGACCGAGCTCCAGGCGCATTGCCTCATATTATCGTCTTTTTAGGTGTTTAGAATTGGCGTTATCAAAGCCCTGCCTTACAGTCCGGCGAACTTATGGCCGACGATGGATAGATCCAGTTTTGGCCTTCTTACGGCACTCGATCTTCTTCCGCTTCTGCTCAAGGCAGGCAAACATGTTCTCGTATTCTCAGGATTTTCCATGGCCAATCGCAAAGCCGTTTTGATCAATGATACCTCTACAAAGCCGCACCTGGGATGCCGTCTCGTTGTAGCTCAAATTGTAAACCTCGCCTCTCAAGAGGGCATCGAAATTAGCGCGACGTCATCCGTTCATGTCGATTGGCGTGAGCAGCCACTTGTACAGGAACATATGCGAAAGGCAGACCTCGTTATTGTTAATGGTGAAGGTACTCTCCATGATGCAACCAAACAGGCAAAGGCTCTCGCAGATGTCGCGCCTTTTTGCCGTGATGCGGGGGTGGCTTGCGTACTCATAAACTCGGTTTTCGAAAGAAATGACGAGGCTATCGCAAAGGCATGCAGTTTTTTCGATAAGATCTATGTCAGGGAATCTCTGAGCGCAAAAAGCGCCACTTCAATGGGCCTTAGGGTCAAGGTGGTGCCGGATTTGACGATCTCAAGCAATGTATTTGCCCCGACGTCCGGAACAGAGCGGAATACCCAAATTGTTGTCACGGATAACGCCAACAAGGTGGCGCAAAAGGAAATCATCGATCTCGCGATTCGACGGAAGGATACGACTTTCTTGAATCTCAACACCAGCGACTTGGAAAATCCCTTCATGGATCAACAGCTGCGACCTCGTGTGGTATTTTCCCCGAGCGGCCAAGTAACGGGGACTCCGCCTCATCGCTCTCCTGGGCGCATATCATACAAGGCTTTTCGAAAGTCGGTCTTCCGGCCCAACATGATGCAGCGCTGGGCCATGACTAGAGACTTTTCTCGTTTCCGTCCGGCGACTGAGATTTTGGCAACGATCGCCCAGGCAAAATGCGTTGTCGCGGGACGTTTTCATGCCGCCTGCCTCTGCCTTCTTGCCGACACTCCCTTTGTCGCTGTTGCGTCAAACACGTCCAAGACGCGCGGGATGCTGATAGACGCGGGCATTCCGGGGTTGCTGGCGACAGACGCGGGCACAGCGTTTAGCTCGGAGTTCAAATGGGGCGATGCCGAAAAGGTTGCTGCTGCAGAGTATGTTGCGCGAGCTAAGCGCGACGCGACAGCGATGTTTCGTGATATCGCCTCTTTAATTGATTAGGGCTCTCGCTTGCAGTGTCTCGTCACGTCTTGGGACTTCTTGATCTAGTTGGCATTTTCAAGAATTTTGTCAACGACGCGTGCGATAGGTGCCGCAACGTCGATTGTGATTGCGTCCTTTGGAAGGTCTTCTTTCGTCGCATGTAATCGCGCGATGAAATCCCGTTCGGTTGCTCGTCCGCCCCCCTGAATGTTTTATTTTACTCTGGCACTGCAAGGTAAAGTAGTAAGCGGTGTGCCCTCACACATGTTGGCATAATCTCGGCATTTGGTATCAAACGCCACCAGCCGTGAAGCGCTATGGCAACTATGCGCCAGAAGCGGTCATGTTACGACTATTTGACATGATGGCAAAGTGTTAGGCCCGTAGTCTCAGGTTTTCAGGGCTTCCGAAGAAAGCAACTTTCTTAGGAAAAACCGTCGGGGCGTATGGTCGTCCCCTTCGAGCTCCCCAAACTGCTCATAACCAAGCTTCAGGTAGAACGGTTTTGCTTGAAAGTCGTAGGTGTCTAGGAAGATACCCAGGTATCCCCGTTCGCGGGCAATGCGCTCCGCTTCTCCCATTAATTGACGGCCAAGACCCTTTCCGCGGAGTGCTTCAGGCACAACCAAATACTTGACGAATAGCCAATTGAGTTCATCGAACGCGTACAGGCCGCCGACGATCTCCGCAGTCTCGGGTTGCCTCAAAACTATACCGAGATGAGGCCATTCCGCTATGGCCGCGGTGTGGTGGCTATTGAAGGCCACCAGCGGTTTCAGGAGGTGGTCAAGCTCGTCTGCAGTTGGCTCGGCCGCGAGAGTTTCAAGGATTGCAATCATCGCGCGAGAATGTGTGAAAGCATGGCACTTGTCTAGTCCATAGTTGCGGCAGTTCGTCCGCTTCGGGCCCGACAGCGGAAGAGCGCCTCGGCCGGATAGCGCCAAAAGCCGTCATTGCGGGCGTTGCAAAATTCCATATTCTCCAGCGTTGCAAAAGTCGGGAAAACAAGTCCCGCTTTAATCGGGGATTAATGCGACAGAAATTCAGCGCTAAGGTTTCGCCGTTGCCTCCACTGCTCGTCCGGCCTGCTTCAAGGCTTGCTGCCGGCCGATCTGCAGCATCGCGATGCTGATGAGAACAAGGGCAATGGCCCCGATTTCCAAGACGCCGACGGTTTCTCCAGCGGCCCAACCGATCAGTAGGGCGACATTGGGCGTAATGTAGGTCGCGCCCGAGGCCGCGACTGCGCCCAACTCTTGCAGCAGATAATAGTAGATCAGGAACGCCATGCCGGTTCCGAGGACGCCCAGACCTACGGCAACACCAGCAGCAGCATGCCAGTTTTGCAGAATGTCGCTCATCCCCGTTCGATCGGTGACTGCCAGGAGCACCAATAGTGCAAGTCCCGTCTGCCATGTAGCGAGCGCAAGGGGCGGTAGGTTCAAAGGGGACAGGAAGCGGCGAACGTAGACATAGGATACGCCGAGGATGGTGGTCGCGGCCAACATCCAGAAAACCCCGGTGATGTCTATGGTTCTTTCCACGCTCTCCCAGGGCCTGGCGATGAGGAGGATGCCGGCAAAGCCTACAAGAACGCCGGCCAACATCAATGTGTTGGGCTTTTCCGTGCGAAGGAACAGAAGGGTGGCGATCGTTGTGGAAAGCGATATTGATCCACCAAGAACCCCTGCAATGCCGGAGGGAAGCCGCGCCGTGCCTTCCGCGATCGCGAAATAATAGAAGGCCGTCGCCAGCACCGCCATGACAAGGAGATGCGGCAGGTGGCGCAACTGGTCCCGATGGATTACGCCCTTTCGCCAAGCCACGAAGGCCAGCGGCAGGAAGCCGAAGAACACGCGCAGAAGGGTGATTTGCGCCGGAGTGATCATCTCCGCCGCCCATTTCATGTAGATGAAGTTCGATCCCCAGAAGAAGCCAAGGAGAGCGAACACCAGATATGTAAGTCGCATGAATCTGTTCCCCGTTTCCGGGAACCCATTATAGGCGAAGGCCTGCTTCCCGATGCAGAGCTAGCCGGATTTCGGGCATGCCTCACGCCGGCAACGTGCTTTCGCGCTCGCTGGACGGTAGCTTGATGACCGCGAGCATGATGCCGCCTGCGGTGATAATCGCTGACCCTGCTACGACACCCAATGTCGGCTGTTCGCCAAAAAACAGAAAGCCGATCAGACCTGCAAAGATCAACCACGTATAATCGACCGGGCCAACGATCGACAGTGACGCAAGGCGATAGCCCTGACGATGCAGTATTGTGCCATCACCGCAAGCGGTCCGAGCATTGCGCTTTCGAGGGAGAGCGGCACCCACTGCATAGCAGCGGGGACGGCCATCAGCAGGATACGGAACGTGTTGACATAGAGTAGCACCGTCATCGTGCGATCGGAGTGTGAAAGCATCTTGATCATCAGCCCTTCGACTGCCAGCAGCGCAGCGCCGAGAACCGCGATACCGGCCGGGAAGACATAAGCCAGGTGAAACTCGGTGAACGCACCGCGCGATGCCATGACGGTCGTGGCCCCGGCGCAGCAGATCGCGATAGCCCCAAGGTGCTGCCGGCTTAGCCGTTCCTTCAGAACCAGCACCCCGAGCGGGATAACGAACACGACATAGAGAAGGCCGATGGCCGTGGCGTCCATGATCGGCATGTTTGCCGATGATCGAGATCATGTTGAGCGATTGGTCACTGGCCCCGGTCGTCCATGCGCTGCAATCGTTGCGCGGCATGGCTCTGGTGACCGCCGCCACGATGATTGCCGAATTGGGCGATATCAGTCGCTTTACAAATCCGCGTCAACTCATGGCCTAATGACGAGGATCGGTCATGGCACCACGTCCATACTGGAAGGGTTACCTGAAGCTTTCGCTGGTCACCTGCCCCGTTGCAATGTCCCCCGCTACGTCGGAAACCGAGAAAGTCAGGTTCCACACCCTGAACAAGGCTACCGGCAACCGTGTCGCATCACAGTACGTCGATTCCGTTACCGGAACGCCGGTGAAAGACGAGAACGAGGCGAAGGGATACGCCCGAGGTGAGAATGACTACATCATCCTGACGGACGATGACCTAGATTCCGTCGCCCTTGAGACCGTGCGCACAATCGACATCGAGAAGTTCGTACCGCGAGACAGCATCGAGTGGGTCTATCTGGAGAAGCCGCACTACCTGATGCCCGACGATCCGGTCGGACACGAAGCGTTTGCTGTCATTCGTGATGCCATGGAGGCCGACAAAGTCGTCGGCGTCTCACGCCTGGTGATCGGCCATCGCGAGCGAGCCGTCGTCCTTGAGCCGCGCGGCGAAGGCATCGTACTCTGGACACTTCGTTTTGGCGACGAGGTAAGGCCGGAGGAAAGCTACTTCGAAGACATTAACGAAGAAGCGGACCCGGACCTAATTCCGCTCGTGCAGCAGCTGATCAAGCAGAAGACGAAGAAGTGGTCGCCCACCATGGTGGCGGACCCGATCCAGGAAAGCCTGCTGAAGATCATTGCCGAGAAGAAGAAGGCTTTGAAGCCGAAGAAGAAAGTGGCGAAAGGCAAGGCCGAGACCGAAGCCCCGGGCTCGAACGTGGTCAACATCATGGAGGCTCTTCGTAAGAGTGTTGAGGCTGATCTCAGGAGCCGGAAGAAGGCATGATCCAAATGCCAACCAGTTACCCTGTCTCGGTAGACGACACGGTTTCTAACGCACCTTCCTCAAGGTGATGAGCGGCAGCAAACCTCGCCGTGGTGTAGACCAACGACGTCAAGAATAAAGTCGATACGATCAAGAGGGCGACTACAGTACGGTGTTCCAGGGCAACAACTCTTCCGACACTTTTGATCGGATGAGCGCTCTTCAATCAACTTCACGAACGCTTTTGGCGTAAACACCAAAACTCGTCCCCTCGCCCGATAACCGCAATGTCGGCACCGGGTCCTGTCTATTGGAACAGCTGCAGCACGCTTTTCGGAGCGCCGTTAGCAATAGAAAGGGATTGCAACGCAAGTTGCTGTTGTGTCTGCAATGCCGCAAGCCGTGATGACTCCTCGCCCATATCCGCATCGACCAAGCGGCCAACGCCCCCGCTGATTGCGTCCGCAAGGTTCGTGGCAAAGGCGGCCTGCATGTCGATCCGCTTTTGAAGAGAGCCGAGAACAGCGGCTGCGGATACAACGTCGGAAAGGACTAGGTCCGTATAGCTCAGATACATGTCAAGCTTCTGCGGGTTGGCGGCAATATCAATTTCCATGAAGTCGAGATCGGAGATCGGCTCGATACTGACCGAAATATTCGTGAATCCGATGTATGATTTCGTTCCTGACAGGCGATCGGTAGTGTTGTCCGAGCGGATGGAAATGCCGTTGCCGCCCGTCTCTTCAATGATCACATCGGGCCAATCGGCCGAAACGAGGGATTGCATCAACGTGACCATCTCCGCTGCCGTTTCCACCTTACCCGTGTCCTTCCCCAGCAGATTGTTCACGTAGGTGCGATTGAAGGAATGGCTGGTTGCGGTCTGCCCATTCACGTTGAAGCTGAACGAAACCTCCACGCCATCAACGTTGTCACCGTCCTTGTAAACCTCAAAGGGTACAAAGGCGATTGGAAGTTCGGATCCGCGCGTGCCGAATGCCGCGGCATTTCCCAGACCGCCCGAACCGACGGAGGTGCTGAAATTCCTGATCTCGACGTAGGAGCCGTCAAGACCGGATGTTTCGTCTGTCCAGATGACGATCTTGTTGGGATCGGCTATCCAGGTTTGCGTCGCCGCCTCCCATTTTGGAGAGGTGCGAGCAGTAGCCTTTGCGCCTGACGCGTCGAGGGCGATGTTCAAGACTGCGATGTACTGCTCAAACGTCGATATTTCGCCGTTCAAGCCAGGATTATAGGCGTCAATCGTCGCTCTCGTTATCTCGATGGGCGGAAACGTCGCGCCGGTGTTATGCGGCGGTGGCACGTCGGCCGGATTGTCCTTGTCCACCGTTATGTCGAAGGAAACGCCGTCTGAAGGATCATCGAAGGAGAGTGGGCCGGAAAACGTAAATTGAATGGCTGCGGAAGCGCCGCGCGAAGCGTTTACCTCGCTCCTCCAGATTTCGCCGTCGTTGCCCATGAACGTGTCGAAGTTTCTTATTCCCCCGAGAGTCTTTAGCTTGCGGGTGTCGGCTTCCAAGAGCCCTCCGCCCGTGCTGTTGAACAGCGCTATCTCAGCCAAGTGGGCTGTGGTGGTTTTTACCGATATATTGCCGGATGCATCACGGACAAACGCTGAGACCACCGTTTCCACGTCCAGATCACTGTCATTGATATCTTCAACGTTTGTGCTGAGCCAGTTCTCGCCGCTGAAGCTCGCTGAGTGGGCGATACTCGATACACTTTGCTTCAATTGATCAAGTTCAGCCTGCACCTTGGCCCTATCGACGCCAGCTTCCTTGGCCGTCACCAACTTCGCCCTGAATTCCGCCAACACATCAGCCACCGCAGTCATTCCGGCATACGCTGTGTCGACCTTTGCCGCGCCCATTCCCAATGCATCGGATACGGCAGATACGGCTTTAAGGTCTGACCTCATAGTCGTTGCAATCGACCAATAAGCGGCGTTGTCCGAGGCATCGCCGATGCGAAGTCCCGAGGACGCGCGACTTTCAGTCTCTTGCATGTTTGAGTTGATCGTCCGCATGGTTTGAAGCGCAACCGACGCTGAACTGTTTGTTGAAATAGAGGTCATCGCAGCCAAGAAATAAAACTGGTGATTGGGTCAAAGAGGACGTTTCACCGCGTCATGCAGCTTCTAGCTGAAACCTACACTTTATATGGTTAACAAAACATTGATCAATAACGGGAAATCTGACGATCACTCACAACTACTGGATGATGGTGGCTTGGTGCAGCCGTAGATCGGGACACCCGTAGGAAGCAAGCGCTTGCCCCGCTCATTTCCTGACCCGGAATCAACTGGCACTGTGATTCCCCAGCCTTTGGCGCATTCCAAGCTGCAATAAACGCTACTTCGGCCGTGCCGAAGATTTCGTCGATAGGAACTTGCTCGCCAGACGGACTAATCGGCGGGGGTCGCAATCAGGGTGGGGTGGTTCCCTATCCGCTTTTCGACGACTTCCCTCGGGCTGTCGGCTCGTGCTTCAAGAGCGCACTCGATGAAGGAGTCGATGTCAGCATGTGAATGATCTGACATCAGCTGGAGTCGCCAGCGCGATTGATTTCTAGCGACCGCAGGTGACTCGACAAGATTCACAATTGCCCCGTTTCTAATCATAAATGATGTCATTGTTCGCGCGGCACCACAATCTCCCACCACAACCGGCACGATTGCGCTGGGTTCGCCAAGAGCCACAAAGCCATGACGCTTCAACTGCGCCCGGAGGTAATCAATGTTATCGCGAAGTTTGAGGCGGCGGTGCTGACCCTCATCGCTCTCAACAATTCGAAAAGCCTCCAGTATCACAGCGGCTTGAATGGGCGTCATCGCGTTTGTGAACGTCTGGGGACCGCAGCAGGCGCGAACGGCGGTACGAAAGCCGTCAAATTGGGTGGCGACGAAGCCCCCGATCGACGCAAAGGTTTTGGAAAAGGTGCCAAGCAGGACATCAACCTTTCCCACCATATCCTGAAGTTCGAGAATGCCCCTTCCAGTTGGCCCAATGCAGCCAAGATCGTGTGCGCAGTCAACCAGAAGAACGGCGTTGTAAGCGGCGCAGATTGCCTGGAGTTCTTTTATGTCAGGGCTATCGCTGTCCATTGAAAACAGCGTCTCGGTAACAACCAGGATTCCCGAGGACGGTTCACTTGTCCTGATCCGTTTCAACCTCCTCTCCACACCCTCGTTCGACAGATGGGGGAAACGGTGGATTTTCGCTCCCGAAGCTTCTGCGCCTTCCTGCAGGCAGGCGTGGGCCAGAACGTCCATAACAATATGGTCACCAGGCTGCGCGAGCATTTTTACGATGCCATACCCGGCTGTCCAGCCCGTCGGAAACAGGGTGCATTCCTTGAAACCTAGATACTTTTCTAATTTTCTCTCCAGTTCCAAAGATAAATCGGAATTGCCCATCAATGCAGCTGACCCGGCGCTATGAACTCCATAGCGCGCGGCGGCATCACTTGCCGCCTTCACCAGACGCGGATGTGACGACAGCGACAAGTAGTCCTGGCTGGCGAAGTTGACCCCCGAGAAAGGCGTGCCGTCACGCCAACGCCCGGAAACAAACGGGAGGATGTTTCCGCCTGTGGACTTTTGGTATGGGTCCAACCCCAATTTTCCACGGTCGTGGAACCAGTTCCCAATGGGTGTCCAGCGCTTGATTAGGTGAGTTTCACTGGCGGCGAAGTGATCCTTTGCTGTGCCTGTTCCAAGGTCTGTGGCAGGTATGGCATCAATGGCAAAGCTGGAGCGCATAGAACATCTCTCTAACATATATGAAGATTTGTCGAAAACGCCATGCCACTCAAGGTATGTCTCAAGACGTTCCTTGGGTGTTTCTCGACTCGACATAATGACGGCTTCGTTGAAGCTAACCTCATACATTGCCATGTAAGCTGCAATAACATCTTCATTATTTGTATTAGATTTAGTTGTCATAGTTACAGTTGTTTTTAACGGCATCTCTATACTTGGATATCACGGCCTCTTGTCGCAACGCATACTCCAATTGCGTGAGACTTTCTTTTCTGCCTGAGGTAGGAACTGTTGCGGTGTTCGAAAGATAAGAACTTGGCATTGAAAACGAAAAGTTTCACCTTTACTTTCGGGATTTCTTGTGTAGCCTGTGCTGAAGTCTTGGCACATCAACGAATGGCGTCTCCGCGGCATTCCCCTCATGATGAGGGACGGAACAATGCGGGACCAGCAGTACACCACCCGCGACCAGTTCGAGCACCTGGAGTACTATCGCTTCCAGGCGGAACACGGCATCGGCCGGACGTGCATAATCGGCTTTTCGTCGCCGGAGGACCTCCTCTGTCTTACCCTGCACAGGACGCTCAACTCCGACGTCTTCAGCGATGAGGAAGCCGTGGTACTTCAGAACGCCCGCGAGCGCCTGATGGCTTCCGCCATGATCATGCGGGGTATGTCGGCGAGCAGGATCGGCGGGATGGTCGATGCATTCCGGGCGACAGGTGTCGCGGCGATATTTTTCGACAGGTTCTGCCGCGTGACGGAGGTCACTCCCGACGCCGAGCGGCTCTTCGGTGAAGAGGTATTTATCAGCAATCGGACCATCTGCTCGCGCGTTCCCGCGGTCACGACCGCGATCCAGAAACGGATGCGCTCGATAACGACTGAGAAATGGCTGAAGCCAAACGAACCTGCAGGCTCGATCACGATACCCCGGGACGGCATGCGACCTATGGTGCTGCGCATACAACGCCTGGGCGGCAATCTTCCGGATTTCTTTGCCCACTCGGTTGGCGTCTGCCTCATTGAGGATGTCGGCCGGAAACAATGGCAAAATCAGCAACAGCTCCGCCAACTCTTCGCGCTCACAGCCACTGAAGCGATCATCGCAACGATGATCTCTCAAGGAATGACCTTGCAAACAGTCGCCAAGGACAGATCGATATCCTACGAAACGGCACGGACCCATCTGCGCTCTATCTTTGGTAAGACGAATACGGGACGGCAGGCAGAGCTTGCGACACTCCTGACACGCCTGAACCTAATTGATCTTCCCGCGTCCGCGCTTTGATGACATCAGTGCTCGTCATTTGGCGGGAACCATCTTCGAAGCCGCCAGCGCCGACATCATTGTCGCCGGCGTGCTTGGTCGCAACTTCCAAAGGCTCTCGCAGACCTCCCCAATTGGAATAGCAGCATCGTCGTCGACGCCAACAATCCGGTCGAAGCGCCGCTGTTTCAGCCCGCAAAACTGAACGGCTGTCTCTCGACGGAGATATTCAGCGACCAACCTCGTCCCCGGCGCGCGGCTCGTCAAGGCATTCAATCACCTGCAAACCGCATCTGATCTCGGGTGATCCCCAGAGCCGAAGGCGGCAACCATCCTGTTCTACTCGGACGACAATGGTAAGCGGCGTGCCGCTCGCACCTTGACTGAAATCCTATAGTCGATGTCGATGATCGCAGCCATGATGGACGCGGCAACTATGCGCCAACACCGGACATTAACACTTTTCCGGGAAAAGCGCCTGCAACTTGCACGCCAATGTGCTTTTCATTGAGGGATGACGCGCCATGCCAGAAGGCAATGCAATGCAAAAGTTGTCCGAGAAGGCCCCACTTCTTGTCGTGACAGCCATACTGCTAGGGATCGCTCCTCAGGCCCTAATGATGTTGGGGATCAGAGGGTTTGCGATTGAGCTGACCTTTTTTTTTGCTCAACTTGGCGCTCTGCGCAGCGGGACTTTTTACGAACTACCCAGTTCGAAATTGTGCAAACCATGAAATGTTTGGGCATGGGCTGAGCCGCTGCTCGAAACTGCTGCGATAAGGGTAAAAAAAAAGCCGTAAATTAGACGCAAGCGATAGGGCATAAGCAGCCGTTCCATTGTAGAAAGCTCCATTGCCTCATTAGCAGAAGGTGGAACCTTTGGAATCAGCGATCATTGTTGGCACTTGTTACATACGACTGGATAATTCCACGGTAAGGGTTCATCGATCCGGCTCTGCTTATGGCCGTTGACGATGGCGGTGAGCGTGGCAGTCAAGTAGGCCAGCGGATCGACAGCATTGAGTTTGCAGGTTTATGCCGACCGTCGAACTATGCCGAGCGCCTCTTTGACCATGGCAGTTGAAACGCGCTTTCCTCGCCGTTTCGGTTGGAGACTCCTCGTTGCCACTCGGCATAGTTCTCATGCTCAGTGGGAGTTCAGGAATTCCAGAAGCCGGTCGTTTGGTCGGAATCGTTCGGCCTTTGCGCGTTCATATGGCTTCAGCTTGGCGAGTGCGGATTCCTTCAGCTCAAGATGTGCATGAAGATAGGTCAGCGTCGTTTCGAAGTAAGGGCTCATTTCCCCGCACGTTGACAGCCCTTGCAACTGATCGCTCAGACGGAGTATCGGTTCCTCAAATGTCACAATCTTAGGTGTTGTCCGTGCGACTGCTGTCACTGTTGATTTCGTTAATATTAGTTGCCTCACCCGCCGCCGCCTTTGAGGACACACCCCGCATGAAGGTTGCCTACTACATCGCGGCTTGGAGCGGCGAGAGCGAAGCGCAAATGAGGGGCCGTATCAATGTGTTGAACTACGTGTCCGGGATTCGTGATCTGCTGTTTTGGCAATGCGAATACAAAGTGACGGTCGAGCAATTGCTTCAAGGTGCTACTTTGCAGATCGAAGCCGCTCGCAAGACGATGGACGGCGCGAAATTCACGAAGTTCCGCGACGAAACGCCTCTCGGTGACATGGTGTTTGCTTCCCTGAATAACGAGGCGTTCTACGGTAAGCCGAAACCATGCTCGAACTAGGCAGCGCGCGTGTTCGGGGTTTTGGGGAAGTTGAAGGGCAGGAGATCGTCGATAGCTACGCTCTGAGGGCGCTGAGGCAGTTCAGTGAGAACGTTGCGTAACCAGGCTAACGGCTCGACACCACAGGCGCGGCAGGTCAGCATCAGGCTGTAGACGACGGCACTGGCCTTGGCTCCATCCACGGTATCGCTGAACAGCCAGCTCAGTTAGCGCGAAGCGGAAGAGGCCAGCTTCCGCTGTCGGCCCCAAGCGGATGAGGCATCCTCGACCACGCACTCCATCGCAAGTCCCCGGCACATCCACCGCAGCCATGCTGCTCTGTCGCAGCAAGGCCCGATCGGAAGTGCTTTCAATCTGAACCGGGATAAACGCCGGTGATGAGGACGGCGGGAGGGCTGGGTCTCCGTGCGCTTCTTTATCCACTTCCGAAGAAGGTTCGCATTGGCCCCATGTTCGAGCGCAAGCTTCGATACCGACACGCCAGGCTCAAGGCAGGCCGCGACAAGACGGTCCTTCGATGCCGGGTCGTAGCGACGTCGCCCGTTCCGACCAACAAGCCTTACCCGCAGTTTCTGATCATCGTCTTCCATCACAAGGTGTCCACCTATTTTGGTGGACACCTCGTGCATCAGAGCACTCAACAGCAAAAGGTGTCGGGAAATTCGCGCTTACGTTTCGACCGTCTCATGGCCCAGCCACAGAGCGATGACCGAGCAATCGACGCCTCGCCTGTAGCAATTCCATGGCGGCGGTGTGCCGCAAGACATTGGGCGACACCCGCTCGGAGCGAAGGGAGACACAGTGCTCGCGTGCTCGCGTGCTTTGGCGACATATTTCTTCACCAGCGCTGCCAAACCGTCGTGGCCTTTGCGGAAGTCCACTCGCTTGGTCGCCACCATGATCCGCACGCGGTTTGACGGCAAGATCATTCCGAGGTCGCCAACGCACGTGCAATAGCAACGATCCGAGCCGAAGATGCGCCGCCCTCCAGGCGGATGGTGACAGGACCCACGACGATCTCGGGACGGCTGGCTTCTTTGATCGGCGGCTCGGCCGCAGGTGTCTCGACGACTATCGCTGCGAATTCCACCATATCTTCCGGCGCGGGCAAAACCAGCTCGCCCTGCCGTGCTATCGTTCGCCACGACGACAGGTGGTTCGGCTTCAGACCGTAGCGGTCGGCCACCTCGTTCACCGTCACGCCCGGCCGCAGGCTCTCCGAGACGATCCCGTGCCTTCACCGCGTCCGGCCAGTGGCGATGTCCCTTACGCCCGCCCGGTCTTCCCGGCCGGTAGTCTCCATGGAGAAACTCCCTTCGCTCGTCCATGGAAAGTCGATCACAGATCAAGGCCGACAAAACAACGTGGGACCGGTTTCGTAAAGTAGTGAATTGGTGAACGTGGAACCTGAAATATTGGATGCTGCCTCAAGGACGAGGCGATGCGACGAATTGGAAGCGGCCGCGGCCGAACGCCAGACGGTCAGCAATGAAAGTCGCCGTTGATCTATTCTGCTTTGGACCCATGCGGCTTCTTTTTTTTCATCCACGCCGGTCTCAGCGATCTAAACATCTGATCGATCTTTCGCGCCGCGCCAGTCAGACTGATAAGCTTATCGACCTCGGCATCTGTGTTCCCGAGACGCTCGGAAAACACTTCTGCAGCGGCCAAGGCAATGTCCGTCTTTGAAATTTCCGGAAAGAGATCGCTCAAGTTCTCGTAAGCGTTTATTGCAACGCCATCATGTATCGAAATCTTGTCGGCCCTTGCTAACAGTCTAAAGCAAGTTTGCTCGAAACTCCAATCGTGTGCAGCAACCACTCTCCATTTTTCGGTCCGGCGCGCTGAGAATCCCGCGAGTACAATAGAGCCGGGAAGGTTCATACCTGTCAGCCACATCGCCATCGCAAAGCCGCTGGTCGGCGTTTTTCCGGGAGTGTAGAAACGGTCGGCAAAGCCAACAAGATCGAGGTGACCGGTCGGGGCACCGTGGAAATCGGCCGACGTATTCAGCTTTTCCGGCTCGGACAAGCGGAGATTCAGAATGCCAAGAAATGTCGCTTGCTCGAAAAAAGCGAGAACCTCGTCCACTTCGCCTTTGTAAACGATATTCGCTCCCGCGGGTTGGCCGCGCGAGACCAGAATAGCGTTGCCTTTGAAATCTTCAGACAAGGTTTTGTAGACCTTGTTGAAGAACACGAACAAGGTGCTCGCAGGATAATGGCGCTGGAGCAGTTGGACGTCATTTAGACCGCTGTTGGCGACAAGGACAATGTGTGAGAACTGGGAGAAAACTTTCTTCCAGTCCAAGGTATCAGAGAGATCAGCGACGCCGCCCTTAAGCTGAAGCGTGCCTGCGCTTTGATCGGTAGACGTGATCAACTTGGGCTCCCGACAGCCTTCTGGGTGACGGCAAGAACGCGCTCGCGCATGGCAAACCATTCGTCGGAGTAATCGTCATTCTTGTACTCGTCGAAATATGGGCCGCCATCGGTAAAGTGAACGATTTTCGCATCGTCGCGCTTGTCGTACTCGTTTACCAGGTAGTTCCAAGTGACGGGGATATCGCCAATCTGCTCGTCGGAGTCTAGCCACTTGAACTGGTGCAACTGCAGGCCAGTGGCCGTGTTGACAAAGTCCTTGGTCAATGCCCTGCACTTTGAGTTGTTGAACAAGATCATGCTCGACCAGTTCTTCTTCTCGTACTTCGTCTGAGTCTGGCCCAGAAATTTGGTTTCGACCTTCGGAACGTAGTCATGCTTCACGCACATCGCAGCATATCGATCATCCCGGAGTTTCCAAAGCTCTGCGATGTCGGCCCGCGCCAGCATGTCGCAATCCATGAAAATACTCCACCCCTCATAGTTGCTGAGGTAGGGAACCAGAAAGCGAGAGAAGGAGAACTCCGTCGACTGCAGCGCATTGCGCTCGCGCGTGAAAATGTCCCTCAGATTATCGAGGACAATAGGCGAAAAGGCGACAGGGATCGAGGAGTGCTCTATAATGCTCTGGCATAGAACGTGATAGGCAACTACCTCCTTGGAATCAAAACCGACAAAAATTCGAGCAACGGCATCTCTCATCGATGATCCTTTCATTTTGGCTGTGCAGAGACCTCTTTTAAGGTCGCCCCTCTCATGGAGAGGGAAAAGTTCTTCTGACGGTCCGCAGCTGTGCACCACCAGAAACCCTGTGTCAATTCACATGGAGGCCTTCCGGGGCCGGCTCTCAAAAAAGCCGCGACGTCACTTGATTCTAGTCCAGCGCTATTATAGCGCGACTTTCCTGAAACGAGATTCAACTTCTACTAATACAGGGACATAAGGCGGCAAAATGTCGTGGTTCAGACGAAAGAACACTCCGATCAATAGTCTTGCCATCATTCCGCCGGAGCCTCTGCCAGGCCGGTCCGGAATCGCGATTGCCGCAATCGTTAAAGACGAGGCATCATATATCGAAGAATGGGCGATGTTTCATAAAGCCGTCGGGATCAGTCACTTTGTCGTCTATGATAACGGCTCGACCGATGCCACATGCAGCATATTGCAGTCGGTTCTCAATGCCGACGAGCTTACGATCATTCCATGGTCCGGCAAGATGTACCTGGAATCGAGATTCATCAATAGCCAGGTTCTCGCCTTCTCCCATGCCGTCGCCACTTTCGGCGGTAGATTCAGTCGCATAGCTTTTATCGATGTCGACGAATTCTTGCTTCCGCGCAAGGGAGGCACGATCGAGGAAGCGCTGGAAGCAACACAGGGATTTCCCAATGTCTCCTTGCCTTGGCATATGTTTGGCACGGGCGGACATAAGGTGAGGCCGCAAGGCCCCGTTGTCATGAATTATACGTGGCGCAACGACGATCCGCTCAGCAAAGCGAAGCACCTCTCCAATTTCAAGTGCATCGTAGATCCCTGCGAAGTCGTAGAGGTTACGGTGCACCAATTCAAGACGCGGTCCTTCGGCGATCTTACCGTCAATGACATAGGATTTCGCACGACCAGGGACGGCAGGAAGAAACGAAGTTTTTATTCAAACGAGTATCTCCAACTGAACCACTACTACTGCAAGTCGGCTCAGGAAATGGCCGAGAAGATCGCCCGCGGATCCGACTACATTGTCTCAGCGGATTTCCTGAAGAAGAAAATGGAAACGACCCTTCGAAACATAGAAGCAAGTTTAGTGGAAGACCGCTCGATGGTCGAATTCGTGACCGGTCGCGCGATCGCCCTCTCCCGACCCGAGATATCGTCGGTCGCACCGCTGTCACGCCGGCAAAGCACCAGTCCAAATCGGGATGCCTGAAGCCTGCGACACATATGGATCTGCTGTAAATAGGGGATATCCCTTCTTGATAAGATGCTCCAGTATCGTCCGATCCATATCCGTGTGCAGCCGCACCAGGTTTTCCTTGTTGTAGGCATGACCGACAGATTCGGGTAATGCCTGTGAATATGACGGCCGGCGTCTTGTGACAGAGCGCGAACAATACGGCGTTTATGCCGTTTGAGCATTTCTGATCCGCATTGAGTTTAGCGGTTTCAGCCCGCAGACCTTGTGCAGGAGCGCCATGCTGATCTGCAGTTCATCACTGGTAGTCAAAATACCCTAAGGCTCTCCTCCAGCACCGCTTGCCGCGCTTTAGCGAAAGGTCATGATCGCTTTTCAGACGTCAAAGAAGGGACGCCCGCTCTTATAATACCCATGACGGGGCGGAAGACTTCCGAGAGACTCGCCGCACCCTTGGCCGATAGGTGATCTCCGTCCTTATACAGGACAGTGCCCTCTCGCATCACGTGACACCTGAAAGCATCGCAGATTGCGCCCATGGGGTCTACCACCAGCGCTCCGTTCGATTTGGCTGCCTCGTCCAGCACCCGCCGTGCTAACGCCTGCCTTTTGCTCGTGTAATGAAGAGGAGGGGCTATATCAAGCGATCTTCCAGCGACTACGGCTTTGGCGAGCGCTTCTGGGACGTCGGAGCCAACCTCCGGTACATCCATTACCAGCACCGCCTTCGTCCCCTCCTGAGCGAACTTAGCGAGTGTGGTGTTTAGACTCGCCCTGACAGGCGAAGACCAATCTGCCAAGGAGGGTTCTACACGCGGGTCGAAAAAGACGCCCCCACCCGGAAGCTCGGCCCTATGAACGTATTTCGGCCAGTAACCAACCATGAAGATGAAAGGGAACTTTCTCTGCTCGATAAACGACATTACTGTTGAATTATACTCGATGCACCGCTTCACCGCCCAAGGGGGACCGAAGTCCGCATTCGGTAAGGGCGGGCAGGAGGCGCGGCCGAGGAACATACCAGACAGACCCATCTCGCGCGCTGCAACGTCGATTGCCGGAGCAATGGCCGCGGCGTGAGAGTCACCCCACACAAGGAACTGAGGCTCGCTTGAAGATTGCACTCCAATCCTGCAAAGTTCGCCTCTTCTTATCTGAGCCAAGGTCAAGCCATCCCCGTCCGAATCGGCAAAGCACAGCCGAGAGAAAAACGGGCTCTCATCATGAGTGGCTTGGTAAAGCCGGAGCGCCTCTTCGGGCAAACGATGGGGAATGCCTTCAAATCTTTTGACGACAGTTCCGAAGGCGATCGCCGAAACAATTGCGGCGCTGCTCAGGCTGGCTATGGCTGCACCCGAGGGCGCTAGCCTCCCGTATCGGGCGGGTTGCTCTACAAACCTCCAAGAAAGGTAGGCCAACGCGAACGACAGTGCGACGACCGTCAGTGCCCACTCGGTCGTCAGTTCGTGTTCAAGAGCGGAGCGCGAAAACACGATAACGGGCCAGTGCCAAAGATAGAGGGAATACGAGATGCGGCCGATAAAGACCGAAACGGGATTGTCGAGAAAGCGGGCAATCAAGCCATCTCGGCAATTGGCGTGGATCACAAGGGCCGTACCAACACAGGGAATTGCGGCATTGAACCCCGGGAAAGGAGTGCTGGGAGAATAGAGAAAGACGGTTGCGAAGATTGCAACGAGCCCCAGTGCTGTCATGGCTTGAGACACGCGGGCTCGATAGTTCGCTTGCGGCGCAATAGCGACCAGAACTCCTATTAGCAATTCCCAAACGCGGAAATGCAGCAGGTAGAATGCTTTCTCCGGTTTATGATATACTTCGAAGATGCTTGCTATAAACGACAGCAGCGAGACCGCCAAAACGATCCCAAACATGCGCCTGCCTGCAAATTTATAGCAGATGAAAAGCGCGACGGGGAAAACAAGGTAGAACTGCTCCTCGACAGACAGGGACCAAGTATGAAGCAAAGGCTTCACCTCGGCGGCAATATCAAAATAGCCACTCTCACGATGAAACAGAACATTTGAAGTGAACAATGCGGCGGCTACTAGGCTATCGGCGAAATACAAAAATTCCTGCGGCATGAACAAGAACCATGCCGCGACAGCCGAAACGGCCATCATTGAGAACAGCGCCGGGAAGATGCGCCGCATGCGCCGGACATAAAACTCCAGAAGACTGAATCTGCCGCGGTCAAGGTCGGCCAGGATGATCCTCGCCATGAAAAATCCCGAGAGGACAAAGAACACATCGACACCGACGAAGCCGCCGCTGAACGCCCCGAAACCTGCATGAAAGAGGAGCACCGGCAAGATTGCCACGGCTCGCAATCCGTCCAAGCCGGGTCGATACTCAATGGGTCGATATGTTAAAATCGAGCTGCTCCTCTACGAACCACCGACCGCGGACGTTGCCTCAGGCATGGGTAATGTAATCTGCTCAACCTTTTTGGAGGCCGGCTACTTGTAGCCGAGCCGTTGGCCTCGTCAATCACCTGCTCGCGAAATGTCGCTAGGCAACGCCGGCACAGAGAAGATCGTGCATATGCAAGATCCAGGCGGGCCGGCCTTTATGGTCAGTCACAAACCGAACATGGACTTTTTTGCGACTGCATCATTTCCGTCGCTGAGCCTGCAAGCACAAACCTCGATCACTCGCGCGGAGGAAGGCCACAGCGGCGTTCGGAGGAACGAAAGTCACACTTTCGACATCGGACGTTGCGGATATAACGGACAAATTGAAGCGCTTGGCGAAGCCAGCATGTTCTCCAGCGCCGCGGTCTCTCTGGCCCACGAAAAGAGAACCAGAAAATGCAGTATTAATCTCGAAAATCGCCGTGACTTGCTACCGTCGGATGCAGAATCGGCCGATTTACCGCAGATGCGGGGTAGCCGCTATCTTACGGCTGATAGGCCCGTCGCAGCCCAACAGGGCCTTCACGACACCTGAATCATATCATCGTGGCTAAGTTCAAGTGACTGTGCATTGACCGTCTTTGGTGTACGGGAGGGAACCGCCGAATATAAACTGCCGCGATTAACGGCGTCACGGAAATTCAGCCCGGAGTGGACACGTCGATTGGGTTATGCAAGACATGGCGCAGAATATTACTTGCAAACTAAGCGACGGAAATTTCTAGATGACAGTTGGACCTGACGCGCTCGAAATCCTCCGGGAAAAACACCGCCGCTGGCTCTCGCAGCTCGACATTCGCGATCAGCCGTGGTTGATCCTCGGCTCCGCCCCATGCCCTACAGTACCGGCTGACTTGATCGGACATTGCGCTCGCGTCGACGTCAACAACTCGGGCAAGACGGCTGCCGCCTTGGGTCTCCCACCGGCCGACCTGACGTTTCGAAAGAGAAAGAAGTCTTGGGATGAGCACCCTCACGTGAGAACGAGAGGTCTTTTATGGCTCCACACGAAACCCCTATGGTTTATGCGGCTGAGGCTGCTGCTGATGCCCCAGGTGCAGTACAAGAGTCTGATGCGCGCCACCAAGGATGAGCGCGAGGCAATCGTCACCGCCGTGAGCGGCGGCCTTCCCCCTGGTGTGGGAGAACTCGGAAAGGTCACAAACGGAGTTGCGGCTGTTTGTTACGCCCTTTTCATGGGCGCGCCATCAGTGACCCTGGCCGGGTTCTCCGTGACGAAAATGGGCCATTCTTACAACGACAAGGGCAAGCTTCGGCGGCAGATCGCGGAGGATACTTTTCTGCTGACGCAGCTCCGAAATCGCGGGAATGTGTTCACCACGGAGGGCGAGCTCTCCGCACAAATCGGGCTTCCCCTCGTTCGAAACAGGGATGACATCGAAAAGCACATGGCTAGCCCGATCTCTTTTGCCCGCAGTTAACGAGTTCTGCCAGGAGTAAGCGAAATGGTATCATTGCCCGCGCGCTCGACGTTGTATTGTACAGAATAGATATCAATTATCGGCCTCAATTCGGCCATGCCGACACGCGTTAGGACCGCAGTGTCAAGGCGCCCCCTCGCCCTTGCGTATACTAAAACGCCACATCGAATGGTGGTTTTATCGCTTCTGACGATCCAGGCTTCCCGCCAACTGCTTGCGCAGGAATGGAATGCGCAATCACGTTGATCACACCGTCGAAGATGGGAGCAAGAATTCTAGCACCCGATGCGGAAAGATGATCGGCGTCCTTGTACATTACCGTGTCTTTGATGATCGCGTGGCAACGGGTAGCGTCGCACAGCTTAGGGAGAGGGTCTACGAGATAGGCGTTCTTGCGCTTGGCGACATCGTTCAGCACCATTCTTGCCAACGACTGTCGTTGATCGGTGTAGTCGCGCGAGGGAGCAATATCCTCAGAGCGGCTTGTCGTTACGGCTCTCGCTAGTGCTTCGGGGACCGGTACGCCCATTTCAGGAACGTCAAGTACCAATACAGACTTCGTACCAGCCGCGTCTAACCGCGTGATGGTTTCCTCGAGGCTGTTTCGCACCGGAGCGGACCAGTCTTCGACGGGTGGAGCAATGTTAGGATCGAAGAAGATGCCCTGATTAGGCAACTCGGATCGGTGGACATATTTTGGCCAGTAGGCGACTAGAAATACATAAGGGATCTTCTGTGTTTCAATGAAGGAAAGCGCCGCCTTGTTGTGATCGACGCAGCGTTCGACGTTCTTTTGAGATGAAAATGCGGCGTTAGGGAGCGGTGGGCAACCGCCACGACCGACAAGTACACCCCTTATTCCTGCCTTGCGCGCTGCAAGATCGATTGCAGGAGCCATCGCGGCCGAATGCGAGTCTCCCCAAACGACAAAGGACGGGGGAGCAGTTGTGGAGTGATCACCCACAACGCAAAGCCGGCCTTCCTCTATGGCCGCGACGGACAGGCCGTTTCCGTTGGTATCGGCAAAGCAACGCGGTTGAGAAAAAGGACTTTGATCGTAAGTTGCCGCATAAAGCTGGAGCGCATCCCCGCTGAGACGCCACGGCATCCCATGATAGGCAATGATCGTGCTAGCAACTGCAACCGAGGCCGCAACTGCCGCCGCGCCCGAAACAAGCGGCGTGACTATACTCATGCTGCCGCCGTGCCTGAATGGTTGCTCGATAAAACGCCACGAGAGGTATCCGAGCGCGAGCGCGCAAGCAAAGACCATTGCGCCTTCCAACCAGGCCTCCATTCCGAGGTTGAGGTAGCGGGTAAAAACGATAATGGGCCAGTGCCAGAGATAGACAGAGTACGAAATCTTTCCGATGAACATCATCGGGGGCGCCTTTAGAAGGGAGTAACTCCAGCTCCCCTGGGCCCTTGAAAATATCACTGCGGCAGCAGACAGGCACGGCAGGAGCGCGTAGTAACCAGGAAAGGGCGTGTCAACATTGTAGGCGAAGAAAGCAGCAACGATTCCAAGCAGGCCAACCCCAGCCATCAAGCTTTCGCTGCGCTGCGTCAGTTTCGGTGCAGGAACAAGGGCAACCAGCGACCCAAGCAGGAGCTCCCATACCCGAAAAGGAAGCAGGTAAAACCCCTCAGATGTGGCGTTGAAGGCCGCCCAGCAGCTGGCGGCAAATGACAAAAAGAATGCCGCTATCAAAACTGCCAATGTCACTGCGCGCGACTTCCGCGTCAGGAGAAGGGTAAGCGGAAAGAATATGTAGAATTGCTCCTCGACGCTCAGTGACCACGTGTGAAGCAGGGGCTTCGTGTGCGCTTCAAGATCGAAGTAGCCGCTCTCTTTTTGGAACAGTATATTGGCGGTAAAAGTAGCTGCTCCGATCAGACTTTTAGCGAAGTATTCGAACTCCTGAGGCATGAACAGGAACCACGCCGCGATCGTGCTTGCGGCAAGAACCGCGGTGAGCGCGGGCAAAATTCGTCTGATGCGGCGGCTGTAGAACTGCCAGATATTGAAGGAGCCCGCCGCGATCTCCGACGAGATAATTCTGGCCATGAAATAACCGGAGAGGACAAAGAAAACATCGACGCCAACGAAGCCGCCGGGAAGCCAGGCCAGGCCGATATGATAGAGTACAACCGGTATAACGGCGACGGCGCGCAGCCCATCGAGCTCGGGCCTATAACTGGGCCGGCTTTGGCTCAATATCATTTCGGCTCCTTTGGAAAGTTCGACCGCTGAATCGCGGCTATCCGTAGCCGTGCGATTTGCCCGCAATGAGGCAAGGACTGCATCATCGTTATATTGTCAATCAAGGACGTCTCCGCAACCGCTGACTTCCGGCGAGTAAACAGGCCCGAACATTGTTCAGCCCGCTCCGAGGACCGGCTAGCTTCGTTCGGACGAACAGGATCGCTGCAGCCTCGGCCCAGCGGCTAGCCAAATCATAACGTCGATCGTCGCCGGGCCCGCGAAGAGAAACGGCAGTTTAACATGCTTACTCCCTCCAGTGATCGGCCACCCAGCGTGTCGGGAGGATAAAATGCCGAAGATGCGCGAAGAACGAGTCCTGCTTCAGCCGCTTTCTCTTGTTGAAACTTGCCATGAGATGCCCAAACGGAGTGTCGGCGCCCCGTTCGTGGTACTTCCCTCGTATCGCCTGCTCTGGGCGAAGGCCACGAGGGAAAATGACTACTTTTGCGCTCTGGGGGAGCCGCGGTGCAAGGAAGTAATTGAGCGGCCATGCACGGCGGCAATCTTGACGAAAGTGCAGCACCCACTCGCGCGGGAAAAACTTCGGACCATCCGGAGCGTTCCTGGTTACGAAACGCTGCTCGAACCGGTATTGATCCGCAATCACCTGTGGTGCCGCCTTAAACTTTTCTTGCAGTGGTGCGAGCTTGCCTACCGGAAATCGAAATAGCGATGTCTGTCCGAGCTTTTCAAATGGCGTGGTCTGATTGCGCGCCATGACAACGTCGTCGGCGCTGCCAACCTCAAAAAACGGATCGAGTGACGCAACAATCACAAGGTCCAAATCGAGGAACAAAACTGGGCCGCTGAGTGATCCTAAAGTTTCGCCCCAAAGCCGCGCCTTATTCCAAATGCCTGGGGATTTCTCTGGCATCTTCGCGACGTCTAATGGTGGTAGGTCCTCGCAAAGAACCTCAGGCCGAATGCCATCTCGCTTATCGGTGAAACATGTGAAGGTAAACGGCGGAGTTATGTTTCTCGCAACCATGGCATAAAGGCGATTAATATAGGGGGGGCCGAACTTCGTACCCCAATTTATGCAGATCACCTGTTTCGTGCCTGCCGCAGGTAGCGTCTCGCTCACAGCCATTTACTCCGCCATTCCTATCTAAAATCTCAATGCTGCTAGCGCTTTTTGAGATTCATCGCGCGATGAGAGGTAACCTTTTGCCTTATTGGCGAGCACTCGGCAACTTCTAAGGTGCAGGGTGTCGTTGAACCATTAGACATAGCCAGTGCGGCGAGTCGCAGGCTACGCGATTGGCCGTCACATCAGTCTTGACTTCGACTGTAAGTGAGTGTCCCCACGGTGAGAGCTGCCTTGATGAAATAGGCTGAAGGATGCGAACCAGTGCGGATCAGGGGACGTCTATTTTCGTCGGATGTTTGCGGATCGGCGGCTCGACGTATGCGCCCGGCTCGTTGACATTTCGGGCCAGCAATCTGGCGGCAATGCTTTCGGCTGCAGCCGTGACCCCCTCTTTCGAATAGAAGTTGCCGCGAACCTGCACGGAAGCGGCGAGCAATCGGATGAACGCGTCAAGAAGCTTTCGTGATGGCGGTTGTGGATCTTGCCAGAAACGATCGATGGACTTTGGATCCGTCAGCCCGTCGATGTCATAGATCGTAACTCCGAGCGTCTTAACAGGCTTTCCTGCCTGCAATGCGGAAAGCGCAGCTGTCGAATTGACGGTGACCATGCCGCGGCTTGCAGCGATCAGCGCCGTTAAGTCACCGCCGTCGATAACCTGCACGCGGCCGGACAGGCCGAGCGACAGGGCGGTGGCGATCACATAGTCGTCCCAGTCGATAAGTCCGTTGTCGAGCGGATGGATTTTGACGACCAGCTTCGCTTCTTGCGATGCGTGCTCGGCAAATGAGCGCAGGATAAAACGGATCGCATCCCGCTGGCTGTGGAACGGCGAATGGGCGCGCAACTGATAATCGGTCTCAATCTGCAGGGGATAGACAAAGAACGCTGCGTTATCGGAAGACAGCCGGCCAACTTTGAAACTCGCCTCGCGACCCCTCTTGCGGCCAGTTGCGAGCCTCCTCAGCCAGCCCGCATATTCGGCGAGCGGATGAAACAGCCCGTGCCGCCGGTAATGCGGATAAAAGAGTGAGAAGAACACCGTCGGCAGATAGTACAGCAGATCGGCGATCGCTTCCGAGAGGAAAGTATGACTGTAGCGCCTGTTCCAATCCGGTTCCGGCAGGCCTTCCGCAGCCGCAAGTATATGAGCCGGATCAACGGGAAAGCGCGAATTGGACGAAAGGCCTTCGCGCTCGATCGTCACCCAATCAGGCCTCAAATGCCCCATCTCGATGGTGTAGATCGAAACGCCCATTGCGCGGGCTTCGGCGATGGCAGCACGGTGGTAAGGTCTTTCCTCTCCGTGGACGATAAGGTCGGTGATTTTGCGGTCCGTGATGAGATGACGGACATAACCCGGCCAGGCGGCGAAGGGACCGCGATAGTTCAAGGCACCTCGCCTGCGCCAGAATAGCCAATCTCCGCTATTAAGGTTGACGCGGAGGCACGCGCAATCGGCTGCCTCAAGGTGGTCCGCGATCCGACGATAGAGGATGGACGATGGCCCCTGGAGAAACAGGAAGGCGCGTTTCGCCATCTCCTCTGAGCGGACCGGCACGATCATTCCGCGGGCAACTCTTTGCTGAGACCGGCATAGCGCAGCAGCGTTCCGAGCAGGTTCCACGGCGCTTCTTCCCGGGGCGGGACCGGACGCTGCGAATGCGCCCGAGCGCGACCAAGCGGCACAATCATATAATCGGTACGAGGATCCGGAAACGGATCAGCGAAAGCCTTCAAGAGCGGCGCGTGATCGCCGTAAAAGAGCAACCAGACTGGCCGGTCCAGTGTGTCGAGATGATGCGCCAAATTTCCAAGCGCATGATCGGCGCGTCGAAGCAGCTCGGAATAGATCTCCACAGGATTCGTGAGATCCCCGACACGACCAGGCTCCCAGGGGCCATGGTTAGCCATCGAGGCGACGAACAGGAAATTCTTGATGCCCGGATCCTTTTCGATTTCGCGGATCACGTTCTTCGTCAGCGCCTGATCGCTGACATAAGGGCCGTCGCGCTCCGGGTTGTGATCGAACTCATCGAGCATCATCATGTGATCGAAGCCAAGCTGCGGCATCGCCTTATGGCGCAGGAAGAAGGTGCGGTCATAGGGATGAATGAACTGCGTCTTCCAGCCGGCCTCCTTCAGCTTGTTCGGCCAAACGACATCCGCATATTGGCTTGCGCTCAGATAGGGATAGCTCGCATCGATATGCACGTCGTCCGGTTGAAGACCGCTTAAAACCGCAAACTCGGTGCGAAGCGTATAACCGCCCTCAAAAACGCTCGTCATACGACCCCATTGCGCCGCCCGCTTGCGCAACCGATCAAGATTGGGAAGCTTAAGGTCTTTGACCTCGAAATGACGAAGGTCGATGAAAGATTCCGACTGCCAGATGACGATGAGCGGCGGCTCCTCATCGCCGTCCGGATCCCAAAGATCATGCAGCGCAGATTTCAGCATTTCGGACAGCTCGTGCACGATCTTCTCGCGGCGGCGGCCGAGCCATATGATGAAATGAAGAACGACAGATGTGAACGTGCCGAAGCGGACCGTATTTTTCTTGATATCGATCGGTCCAACCAGCTGCTGGGTGGCCCGCGAAACCGGCCCGTTCACAGGGCCGTAGAAAAGCGCCAGCCACGGTCCGAAGGCAAACGCCAGCCCGACCAGCACCCAGAACACCTGTGCGCTGTCAGGCAAGATATGCGGCTCGAAATAGAAGTAGAGCCCGGTGACGCCGAAGACATAAAGGAACGAGAATATCCAGAAGAAGACGTTCAGCGAGGTCGCGTAGAAGATCTCTTTGTATTTGAAGACATCTACGACGAGCGCGATGTCGGAGAAAATCAGCGGCTCTCGGATGAACTTGAATTTAGCGCGCGAAATCCCGGTGAAAATTATAAAGAAGCTCATCGTCGCCTGCATGGCGTAGATCGGCCGCCACGTCACCGAAAAGAAACCCGCAAAGACCAGAGCGATAACCGGAAGGCGTGCGGCAAGATCGAGCGCATAGCGTGCGGGTGTTCGCTCGATCTTGTTCTGACGATAGACGGCAGACGGCATCGCAAACCAGTCCGTTGCGTAGACGAAGATGCACGTCAGGACGAAGCAGGAGGCGACCAATAGAAGGGGGACATCATGTAAGCGCAACGGAACCATCGATTTTCTATTACCGGCAACAAATGCCAAATCCGATTAAAGCTTGGGCGTGTCAATGCCCGATGATATCCCCGACTTCAAATGCACAGTCGATGACCTTGCGTGCGTTTCCCTTGCGCCACGCTTCAACCGATATCGGTACCAGAGCGAAAGCAGCGGCTTGATGAACGGCCCCAGATAGGCAAGCGCCATGAGGGACGGCGTGAAGTGAATCCTCGAGCGGTTGCGGTCGATACCGGCGATAATGCGCTGTGCAATTGCTTCCGCCGTCCAGGGCTTCACCTTGCCCATGAGAACCTCGGCCTGCCATGGCCGCATCGTGATTTCGCGCTGATACTGCGGTGTCAGCGTGTCCGGCGGAAAGCAGATAGAGACGCGAATTCCCGTTCCGACGGCCTCCGCCTGTACTGCTTCCGCAAAGCCCTTGAGGGCCGATTTAGAGGCGCAGTAGGCCGCATAACCGTGAAGGCCAATCAATGCGGCACCCGACGAGACCACCATGATGGTGCCCTGCCCCCTCGCCTTCATGCTGTGATAAACGGCACGGGCGGCATTTGCGGTGCCCATGAGATTTGTGGTTATTTGCTGGTCGAAGGCCGCGGCTGAAAGAGCATCGAAGGCGGCCGGCTCGACAATGCCGGCAGAGGCGATCAGCACATCGCAGGGGCCGTTTGCCGTTTCACAGGCTTTGACCGCAAATGCCAGGTCCTCATGCTTGGAAACGTCAGCCGAAACGGCAAAAGAGCTTCCGCCCTTCGATACGGCCTGGACGTCTCGAACCGCCTGATCGAGGCGTGCCGCATCGCGTGCGATCAGCGAAACACGCTCGCCTCTGGCGGCGTAAGCCTTTGCGACCGCTAATCCGATACCGCTTGAACCGCCAGTTACGATGACATGCATTGCATCGTCCTGCCTTAAGGCTTGCCCGCCACCTGGTTCATCGGCAGGAGCTTCATGACCTTTTCGAAGTCGATCGAACCTAGGCCGAAATTGCGGTCCTGTAAATCTTTCAGCCGCTTTGCCGTCACAGTGACGGCATGGCTAATCTGCTCATCCGTGTGATTGCAGGTGATGAAGAAACGCAGTCGCGCCATGCCCTCGGGAACTGCAGGATGGATGATCGGCAGCGCGTTTACGCCCTCTTCGAGAAGATCGTTGGAAAGCTGCACGGCGCGAACGGAATCCCCAACGATGACCGGGACGACGGAATAGCCGGTCGCAAGGCCAGTATCGAGACCGGCTTCCTTCGCAAGCTTGAGGAAGAGCGCGCCGTTGCGCCGCAACCGGGCGGTACGCTCCGGCTCTTTCGTCAATATTTCCAGGCCGGTCACTGCCGCAGCCGCCAGTACCGGCGCCAAGCCAACGCTATAGACAAAGCCACCGGCTTCCGCCTTCAAGACGTCCGCCAAAGCTTGGCTTCCGGCTATGTAGCCGCCGCAGCTCGATGTGGTCTTTGAAAGCGTTCCCATCCAGATGTCGACCTCACTGGGGTCGATGCCGTAATGTTCGAAGCTGCCGCGACCGGTTTCTCCAAGCACGCCGAGAGCGTGCGCCTCATCGACCATCAGCCAGAAGCCGTAACGCGACCTCAGCTCGACCAGTGCTGGCAGGTCGGCGATATCGCCATCCATCGAGTAGACGCCTTCGACTATCACCAGGATACGCCGAAAGTCGGAGGACAGCGTCTTCAGAACCGATTCGAGGTTCTCGACATCATTATGCTTGAAGAGACGGCGTGCCGCGCCTGACTGCTTGATCCCGGCAAGCGCGCTGTTATGGATGAATTCGTCGTGGATCACGAGATCTTGCGGGCCCATCAGGCAGCTGATCGCAGCAACATTGGTCAGGTAGCCGCTGACGAAGCAGACGGCAGCGTCGACGCCGTAGACCTTGGCAAGCGCATGTTCAAGTTCGACATGCACGGGCCGCTCTCCGGCAACCAGCCGGCTTGCCGATGCAGAAATGCCAAAGCGATCTATCGCCTCTTTTGCCCGCTGGTTGACGAGCGGGTCGGTATTGGTTGCGAGGTAGTCATACGAGGCAAAGTTTGCGAATTCCCGGCCGGCCATGACAGTCGTTGCACCTGCCGCCTTGTCATGAGACCGGTAGAAGGGGTTGCCGATGCCAGCCATCTGCGCCCCGATCTTCTGGGTCATCACCCGCTGGTATTCCGGCAGTTCGTCGAATCGTGTCACCTGGCGAACCGGCGGCTGAGGGTGGCGGTTCATCCGGGCTGCCCGGTTTCTGCCGGACGACTCGTTGGCGTGCCGCATCTGATCGAGCAGTCCCGTTTTCCGGTCCTGCGCCTTGCCGTCTGGATTGTCCGTCATTTCACATTGCCGCTTTCTGAACCGTGCCAGAATGACTCTGGATCAGCTGGCTGACAACCTGCTCGGCTTCGCCTGCTCCCTCGTTTCCACCGCTACGGCTGGCCACGCGCTCCCGCAGACGAGCCACAACATCGCCGATGGTCGTGCCATCGCTGATACCGCTCAGCGGTATGTCGAAACCCGTCTTCTGTTGGAAGCTCATGCCGAGTTCCATCGCCATCAGGCTGTCGAGCCCGATATCCTTCAGCACCTTTTCCGGTGTGATCCCATCTTCGGTAATACGCAGGATCGCTGCGATTTCGGCAGCGACCAGCTTATGGAGAAGGGCCTGCGCTTCGTCTGCAGACTTGCCGGCGATCATCGCCTCGAGATCGATGGTTTCGTTGTCATTGGTCGCCTGGCTGCTTCCTGCCTGGCGCATGATCGTCTCGAACAGTGACTTTCCAGCAATTGGTAGAAGGCGCGCCGTACTCCAGTCGACCTCGGCGATCATGACGGTTGCACCCTCGATGCGGCCCTGATCGGCGAGCATGTAGCGCTCGACATGCTCCAGCGCATCGCCCGCTTTCAATGCCGACTTGCCGATGCGCTTCGAAAGCACCTCGTTCACCTCGGCGTTACGCGCCAGGTAGCCCTTGTCTGCAATCGCGCCGAAGCCGACCGCCAGACCGGCAAGTCCGGCCGCGCGGCGTTGGCGCGCCAGACCTTCGAGGTATCCGTTGGCGGCGACATAGTTCGCCTGGCCCGGATTGCCGAGCATCGTCGTCGCAGACGAGAACAGCAGGAAGAGATCGAGGTCGTCATCTGCCGTCAGCCGGTGGAGGATTTCCGCGCCCTTGACCTTGACGTCGACGACGGGCCGGTTGCGTTCTGCCGTGAGGTTCGAAAGCAGGGCATCGTCAAGCACCATGGCTGCATGGACGATGCCCTTCAGCGGTGCCTTGGCGCGCAATTCGCCAAGCAGGGCGGCGACCGCCCTCTCCTCAGTGATGTCGCAAGCATGCACGCTTGCCGTGACACCCTTCTTTGTCCATTCGGTGATCGCCTTGCGGGTCTCGTCGTCGGCAACACCCTTGCGTGAACAAAGCGCGATCTTCCGGGCGCCCTTCGAAACCAGCCAGTTTGCAGTTGCAAGACCGAAGCCGCCGATGCCTCCTGCCACAAGGAAGATGCCATCGGAATCGAAGTGAAGCGCCTTGCCGGGTGCCGGAAGGACCTTGTCCTTGCCGATGATCGGGGGACGGACGACGATCTTGCCGATG
Source organism: Rhizobium sp. USDA 4016 (assembly GCF_056279705.1). NCBI lineage: Bacteria > Pseudomonadati > Pseudomonadota > Alphaproteobacteria > Hyphomicrobiales > Rhizobiaceae > Rhizobium > Rhizobium sp. USDA 4016. Next base: position 734,079 of record NZ_JBWCCY010000004.1, on the reverse strand, counting down.
TGGCCGGCATTCTGCATCAGTCGGAACGCGCTGCTGATCTCGTCGTAGCCGAAACCACGATAAGGGATCGGCACCAGCTTTCCGGCGGAGAACAACTCTCCGATCTCGGCAAATATACGCTTCGTGAGATCCGGCACGTTGACAAGCAACTGATCGGCGTCGATGCCGAAATAGCTGATATTGCGGCGGAAAGGCCGCAGCCCGATCTTGCGGTCGGAATAATAGTCGCGCTTTCCAAGTTCAAGGAAGCGCCCGAACGGCTTCACGAGTTCCAGGCTACGTTCCATGGCTTCGGAGAAGAGCGAATTGAGAACGAGATCGACACCGGCACCATCGGTAATCCGGCGGATATCGGTCACGAAGTCGAGGGAGCGCGAATCGAAGACATGATCGGCGCCGAGCGTTTCCAGGAAGCGACGCTTCTCAAGCGTTCCCGCCGTGGCAATGACCGTGGCACCCTTCAGCTTTGCGATCTGCAGGGCAGCCAGGCCGACACCGCCTGCGGCACCATGGATCAGGATCGTCTCGCCGGGCTGAATGCGGCCGAGCTCGACCATGGCGTAATAGGCCGTGAGAAACGCGACCGGCACGGTTGCTGCGGCGACCGTATCCATCCGTTCGGGTAGCCTGGTGACACCATCTCGGCGAACCCTCACATGCGTTGAGAAGGCGGCCGGGCCGATGCCCATCACCTTGTCGCCAGGCCTGAGTTCACTGACGCTCATGCCCGTTTCGACAACACGTCCGGCAAACTCCATGCCGATCGTGGCGCCAGCAAAGCCGTCCTCCAGTGCTTCTTCGGGAAGCAGGCCCATCGCCCACATGACATCGCGGAAGTTGAGACCCGTTGCCTCGACGGCAACGACGATCTCACCGTCGGCAGCAGACGGTACGTCACAAGCTTCCCAGGCAACACTGTCGAGGCGTCCGGCCGAATGCTGGCGGATCGTGGCAGCGGCATAGCCGTCGGTCATCCGGGCAGAGGACGCTGAAGGCCCGGTAACAGCGCGCAGTTCACGAACCTCGCCGGTCGCCGCGTCGAGCATCCATTCGCGGTTTGCCCCATGTGATGCGAAGATCGAATTCACGATGCCGGAAACACGCCGATCGCCGGGTTCCGCATCGAGCATGTGGACGTCCAGGAATTCATACTCGTTCTGCAGGACGCGCGCAAAGGCCCAAAGCCCGGAGTTTGCGCCGTCGGTCCCATCACCGGAAAGCGGCGAGCCGCCGGGCGCAATGAGAAGAAGCTGCGGACGGCTGTTTGCGGCAGCCTCGCCGGCCTGCATGTAGGCGGCAAGCGCTTCTGCAAAAGACGCAAATGTGACGAGCCGATCCTGTGACAGCTTCGATGGGTCTTCCTTCGATGCGCGCTCGGCATAATAGACCGCACGCACCGGCTGGCCCGCAAATTTGGAGAAGGCTTCAGCATAAGCCGACTTCGGCTCGTCCGCCGCAACGGATATTGTTGCCAGCCCCCCGAAGTCCAAGGCGTGGCTTGAGCCTTCGCCGATCACAAATAGCGGGCCATTACCGGTCTCGGCGGCCAGTGGTTCTTCGCTTACCACCTTCGGCTGCGCGATCAGCGAAACGAGCCTGCCTTCCGGATACTCGGCTTCGTCGACCTTTGCGTCCGCAAATCCGAGCGAATGTGCAAGATCCTCAATCTGCCGGGCGGTTCCGAGCTTTCCGATCGGAAATTCCGGAGACTGGCTGCCTGCGAACCAGCCGTCCGACAGGCCGAATACAAAGTCGTTGAAAGCGGAAGGCGCACGATCGGCAAGGACGAGCGTCGCACCGTGAGAAGCTGCCTTGCGCACGACAGCCTGGAGCGCGTCGTCGCTGGAAAGATACTGCTGGCTCTGATCGCCCGCAACGACAACCAAATCGGCCGCGGCCTGATCGCCGAGCTTATCGGGGTCTGCGACAATGACATGCGCACTGTCTTCGAAGGCGAGTTCCAGCGTACGCCGGATATTTTCACGCGGATCGGCAATGACAAGCAAAGCGCCGTGTTCGGCTGCCGCCAGGGCAAGCTTGCGGCTGAAGGCGGCCGAGATCGACCCAACTTCCAGAATCCGACGGATACCGCCATTCTTCGCCTTCAGCACGCCATCGACCATGCCGCTTACAACGGAAAGGCGTTGCAAGCTCAAAGGCGAATGGACGAGAACATGCTCCAGCGTCGCTTCGCTGACCGACTTCGAAGAAGCAATGTCGGTGCCCTGCTTGAGGGCCGCGATTTTCTCGAGTGCGTCGCGATGCGCATCGTTGATGAGGACGGCTTCCGCGATGCGGCCGGCGTCTTCACCATAAAGTTCCCGCAGAACCTCCTGGACCGGCGGCAGCGTGAATTCAGTCGCAACGGTCCATTTTCCATCATCGGAAGAGGCAATTCCCGCATCTTCAAGGCTGAAGAGGCAGCTGGTGAGGAAAGATCTGAATGCGGCATCGCCGGGAAGACTGCCAATCGTAATCGAGCCATCCTTTGCCGCGAGCGCAAGCGCGATCTCGTGGCATGCGCGATAGACGGCGGCGTCGAGCAGAAGGGTTGCGTTATTCAGCGCAACGTCCGGGGCGTCGGCAATGACCGGAAACGCATGAATGTCGGATGTCGCGGCAAAAAGCGCGGACGGAACGCTCTCATAGTGAAACGAGACGGAATCCAGCGTGTGGTGACGCCTCAGATACGTCCGGCGGAAGCGGCAATCGTCGAATGCCGCAACCTGCGTGCCGGTATCGTCAAACATCCGGAAACGCACCTTGATCGAATTCTGGCTGAACCGCTCTATACCGATCGTCGCCTTGACGACCGGCCGTTCGGAACGCCTTACGCGAACGGAGCCGAAGCGCACAGGGATATAGGGCGCGCCTGCCTGATCGCCGGATAGCTGATCGAAAAGCGCCACCAGACCGTGAAACGCTGCATCGACCGACATCGGATTCAGGTTGTAGCTCAGGTAAGGGTGTGCAGCCTTCTGTGCCGTCTTGAGATCGACCTCTATCAGACCGTGCCCGAAAGCCACCGCCTTCGACAACAGCCTGAAATGCGGACCATATTGCAGGCCGAAGCGCTCTGCCGTCTCATATGTCTTTTCCGCCGTCAGAACTGATTTGACTTCGCCGACGACCGGGGCTGCGCGCTCATCGGCCACAGCATCGATCGTCTTGCGCACCCGGGCTACGGCATGAACGGTCCAGTCGTCATTGCTCAGCCGTTCGCGCGAGCGAATTTCGATGTTGCCGGTTTCGGGAGAAAGGACCGTCGAAAGTTCGGCGATACGATCTTGCCGCAATTCCAGCGGCCGGACGATCTCCAGATTTCCGAGTTCGACCTCGTCCGTATCATAATATTGCTGCGCAGCCGTTACGGCGATCTCGATAAAGCCGCTGCCAGGCATGATCGCCTTTGAATCCACGACATGCTCTGCAAGGTCTGGCAGCAGGTTGGCGTCAACATGGTTCTTCCAGCTCGATGCGTTCGGATCGGTTCGCCAGCCGAGCAGCGTATAAGGCACACGCTGATCGCGGCCAAAGATGTCGATCTCGTCGCTCGTCGGCTGTGGACGCAATTCGATGTTCTCGAACGGCAGCGGAGGAAGTTGAATGAAGGCGTTGCGACCGGCGGCGTTGCGTGAGCGAAGCGGCGATACGCCATGAGCCACAGCACGCGCGAAGGACTGGGCGACCGGATCGCGCCCGGTTCCGCTTTCACGCGCGAGCGTCGGGATTACGGCCGCTTGATGCGAAATGTTCTTGGCGATGTCCGTCACATAGTTCGAAAGAATCGGGCGGGGCGAGATTTCAATGAAAAGGTTGCAACCTATTTCCATCGCGGCTTCGCAAGCGTCCTTGAACAGCACCGGATCGCGCACGTTGCGCCACCAATAAGCCGTGTCCAGCGTCTGCCCATCAGCATGGCGGCCCGTGACGGTGGAAATGAACGTGCCGGCGCCGGCATCTGGCTCAAGATCCGGCAGATCGTCGAAGAATGCGTCCTTTGCCCGATCGATGATCGGATGATGGAACGGATAATTAATATCGAGCACATGCGCCACGATCTGCACCTTGCGGGCGGCGTCGCGGAAGGATTGAACCTCGTCTGATGGGCCGGAAATCGTCACTGAATTCGGCGCGTTGATGGCTGCGATGCAGATATTGTCGAAGCCGTTCGCTTTTGCGAAAGCAAGCGCGGCGTCCGCGCTCATGACGACCGCTGCCATCTTGCCTTCGCCGGCGAGCAGGTCCTGATGCTGCGAGCGCTTGGCGACAATCGCCACAGCTTCTGCGGCCGTCAGCACCTTGGCGGCGTAAGCAGCGGCAATTTCACCGACTGAGTGACCAAAAACCGCATCGGGTCTCAGGCCCTGCGCCGAAAGGCAGTCGGTCAACGCAGCCTGCACCGCAAACAACATCGGCTGCGCGATCTTAGTGTCTGCAAGCCGCTCCGGCAGGTCTTTGGAAAAAAGCAGATCAGTCAGCTTTTCGCCGAGATAATATTCAAAGAGCGCGCTGAAGGACTGGAAGCATTGGCGGAAATGCGCGTTTTCGCGGTAGGCGTCCACCCCCATGCCCGGCCATTGCGAGCCGTTTCCAGCAAAGACAAATGCTACCCGCACGCCCTGACCAGGAACCTCGCCATGCTCGCCAGCCGTCGGCTCACCTGCCAGATGAGCGCTGATTGCGGCCAGCACTCCGTCGCTGTCTTTCGCTTTGACAGCAAAACGGTGGCGCATTGCCTCACGGTTCGCCACCGCCGAAGCGACAAGCTGGCGCGCCTCTCTAGTTTCAGCCTGCTCCAGACGCTGCTTATAGTCATCAAGCAGGCCCTCAAGGGCCGAGGCGCTATGGGCGCTTGCCATGAAGATGACGCGATCACCCTTTGCTTGCGGCTCAGGCGGTGCGACAGGATCTGGATCGCTGATCACGACATGGGCGTTCGTGCCGCCAAAGCCGAACGAGTTTACGCCTGCAAAGCGCGGGGTTTTCGCAGGCATCAGCTCGATCGGAGAGGTGTTGACGCGAACGTTCAGGTCCTCGAAATCGATGTCTTCGTTGGTCCGCTCGATATGAAGCGTTGCCGGCAGGAAGTTGTTTTCAAGTGCGATGACTGCCTTTAGGAGACCGAAGAGGCCGGAGGCTGGTTCGGTATGACCGATATTCGATTTGATGGAGCCGATCGGAACTGGCGCCCGGCGGTTCTTGCCGATGACGCTGCCGATGGCCCAGACTTCCGCGGGATCGCCGACGCGCGTACCCGTACCATGGCCTTCTATGAAGGCGATGCGGTTCACATCGATATTGGCGCCTTCGTAAACCGACTTGAGGAGGGCAGCCTGCGCCTCCCGAGACGGCAGGGAAATGCCATTGGTACGGCCTGAAGAATTGACGCCGGTTGCATGAAGGCGGGCGTAACTGCGATCCCTTTCGCGCAGAGCCTTGTCGGTGCGGCGAAGCACCAGCACGACGCCCCCTTCAGCGCGCACATAGCCATGGCCATTCGTGTCATAGGCGCGACAAAGGCCTTCGGGCGACAGCATGCGCGCCTGCGCAAAGCCGACGAAGGAAAGCGGATGCGCCAAAAGATTGATCCCGCCCACGATCGCCGTATCGATTTCGCCGCGATCAAGTGCTCGGACGGCCTGGTCGAGCGCCACCAGCGACGACGAACAAGCCGTGTCAATCGTCATGCTTGGGCCGCGTAGCCCGAAGATATGCGAGATACGGTTCGAAACGATCGAGAGCGTGTTGCCCGTCATGAAATAGGGGCTGCCGGTCGCCGGATCCTCGACGGCCAGGTTGCCGTTATCCAGGCTTGATGCACCGACATAGACGCCCACCTGCTCGCCACTCAGCGAAGCTGCAGGAAGATTGGCGTCCTCAAGCGCGCGCCAGACAAGACTCAGCAATATCCGCTGCTGTGGATCCATTTGCATCGCTTCGCGCTGGGAAAGACCGAAGACTGCCGGATCGAAATGATAGACGTCAGTAAGAACGCCGGCGGCGAACGTGTAGGTCTTGCCCTGGATGCCTTGATGCGGGTGCCAGTAGCGGGCGAGCTGCCAACGCTCGGCCGGGATTTCGCTGACGGTGCACTTCCCGTCTTCGAGAATTTGCCGCAGTTCATCCACTGAAGAAGCGCCTGGAGCTACGCTTGCACGCCCAATTATCTCAATCGTCATGTTCACCCGGTGTCGTAATGGCGGTAGGCGGCAGAGGGTGGCTATCCATGCCAGTTAAGCTTCACATCATAAAAGATACGGCTTGTCACCCGAAAAAATCGTATCTGAGGTTGTATTCCCATACGTTTCAATAACAGCTGTAACCGATTGTAAACAAAAGGAAGGGGCTCCATCATTTCCTGATGAAACCCCTTCGAAAAGCATAGCGACGATCAGGTCTAAATTAATCGTTCATGCCATTATAAATTCCCGCACCCTGGGCTGCGATCCCGACTGGCTCCCCGACGATACCCAAGAACATTCGTATATCGACAGAAGGATGACGGGAAATATAGATAACGTCGCGATTCTTAACCGGGAAGGTCTGTCCAACAATCAAACTATCCGGATGACTCATGTCGAAACGATAGACGATCGGATAGCGGCCGACGCTGTCAGGCGCCAATCCCTTGTTCAGGAGCTCATGGAACCGCTGCGTTCCAAGCAGGCTCATGACGACATCGGGCTCCTCGTAGCGGAACAGGAAATATCCCTTGGCATCGGTTGTCTGGTCGTTGCCGCCACTGGCAAGCGCAACCGCTTCGAGTAGATTGAGATCGTTCGCGCCGAAGTCGATGCGCGCATTTACATTGGCGGAGCCAAGGATCGTAAACTTCCGTGGGTCTTTCGACACGAAAATCCGGTCCCCGGGCCGGACGTAAATGTCTTCAGAAGGATTTTCGATAATCGATTTCAGAAGCGCCGTGCCGGTTTTCTTTCCGCGAACGAGCGTCACATAGGCCTCATAGGGTTGCGCCTGCGGTCCTCCCGCCTTCGCGAGCACCTCGGTGATCTTCTCACTGACGAGGCTCAGCGGCACCTGGGATGGCCTGCCGACCTCACCAGACACCGTCACGTTTCGCGATGCCGTGCTCACGCTCGTAACGATGACGTCGGGCTCGACGGCTTTATTCGCCAAGGACGCGAGAATCGCCTTGCGGGCTTCCTCGAGCGTCCTCCCTGCAAACTTGACCGATCCCGCATAGGGAATTGACGCCATCCCATCCGGCTGGACCACAATATCGAGGTTCGTCTGCTTCGATTCCGTCGTCGAGAAGAGGCCATCGCTGCCTGCTTCGAAAATCGTCACCTTAAGCTGATCCCCAATACCGATCACCACGCGGTCAACGCCGCCGCCGATGCCGAAACGGCGATTGAGAGCGGTCGCCACGTAATTGGAAACAAGAGTGGCGGAACGTCGGTCAACGTCGACTATATCGAAAACGGCGGCGTTACGGCGGCCGACTTCTGCAGCCGATCGCCCAGCATCCTTGTTGATAGTATCAGCAAGAGGCCCCTGCGATGGCAATGCCTGGCATCCCGCCAAGCCAAGGCAGATCAACACAATACTCGATCGAACCAATTGATTTCCCTCGATATCGACAGAACCGCTCTTGCTGGTTGCCGCCGACCTATTTGCAAAAGATTCTAATTGGCACCTGCAAAGCACACTGAGCGTCTCACAACAAGTCAATTGGCGGACCGATCCAAAAAAAATCACAGCTGCGTTCTCGATGCCATAGTGCAGTAACCGCTTAACAATGTTCGCACAACAGCTTCGGAAATTATCTGCAATTTGAGTTAAAGGCCCTTAAACATTCGCCGTCTTTATCACGATATGAACTCAGCTTTTTTGCGTGACAGCCTGCCACGAGTGGCGCGTTGCAGCCCTCCTTCGTTGCTGGAGAGTGTCAATCGGCGTCCGAAATTCGACGCTTATTGGCATCCAATATGAACGCTTGAATAGTTTCTTTTGGTTCCATTTACCCAGTTTGAGGTCGCAATCCGACGACCATAGTGACGGCACAAACCCGCTTGAAAAGCTGCCGCAGCTGCTAGTTGGACAGTTTCCGTCTGCCTTTTTAAGACCTCGGAGAGTGATGCTACGAGATGACTAGGTCGCGTCCGTCGTCATGGTCTCGACACGTTGACGATGAGCTATTGATCTGACGCAAATCCGACATATGCTTTTCGACGCGCTTGCGAATAACTGCTTTGGCTCCTTCGGAATTCCGCAGATCCACCGCATAATCGTTGCGCAGAAGATACCAAAACCGCCGGAGGTCAGCTGGTGACATAACCGCTCGTCCTGGCTTGAATTGCCCTTCGAAGTCTCCTTGATGCTCGCAATTATAGCAAGCGGCCATGTAATCAGAGCGCCCGAAAACAAATACAGGCTTTTCGTGCAAAAGAGCTTCTGCACCTACGCCGGAGTTAACCACGCACACGGCAACCGATTGGGCGATGATACTATGAATGCTGCCGGTGGCCACGACAATCCGACCAGCGTCTTTGTTGTCTTGGATGTATTTTCCAATTGCGGTCGAACCACAAAGCGGATGGCGCTTGACGACAACGGAGTAGTCGATCTTCTCGCATGCAGTGACCACTTCCTCCATCATTTCGATAGGGCTTCGATACGCCAATTCCTGCACCGAATCGCCAACCATCTGAAGAGCAATGAAAACGAAACGAGCTGGCAGCACCTCAGCAGAGCGTAGCGGATCCTGCGCATATTTTGACACGTTGCGCGAAATGGTTTGCGCCTGATCCTGCTCGAAGAAGCTGGCGGCCGTGGAGAGATCCACCTCGTCGAGCGGCAGTTCAGTGAGACGCTTTCTCGAGAATTCCGACCATCCGGAGTAACCGCCGGCATCAAAGCTGAAGCGCGACGGGCGATCGGTTTCCTTGAAATGAAGGCCATTTCGATGCTCGGATACGCTGTGATAGGAGAAGTACGGTACCGGCAGATCTTCGACCCCATGCAGCTTAATCTGCCCTTTGACTCCGTACTTCACGCCCATTTCGTCGAGACAGTCCGTGATGGTCCGCAAAACAAACCTGATGTCTGACCGAAAGCCGGGATAGTCAATCTTGTTGGACCGCACTGCTGCCGACGGTATGATGACAACCGCTTCGTATGTGTCGGCCCTAGCTTGGTCTAGCCCAACCCGCCCCAGGATGTCCTGATGCGCTTGTTCGATGAGCCCGGACATCGACGCAAGCGCATCAACGTCGAGTCTTCGCTCTAGTCGGTCTGCCGCCGTTTTCATCCCGGCTTTTCGAAGCGCTTCAAGGACCCGCTTTGCTCCTGCGAAATCCAGGAGCCACATCGACGCCTCGATCGCTTGCTGAGCAAATCTTGAAAGAAGCTTGGGATCGTCGAGAATGGCATCGCGATCGCGAACTATTCGTTCGATCACAGACCTCAGGATGTCATTGCGACCCGCACTATCGGACGCAGCCGCAACCGAAGCCGCGAATTGGAAGAGAGGCTTGTCGGGATCGTGCGAGAGGCGCCAAAGACCGTCGACGGCGAACTCCTCGTGCCTGCGATCCTCCAGTAACAAGCTCCTCTTAAACTCGGCTACCTGAACCCGCACAGGAAATGTCTCTGCAACATAATCCAGGGCAGAGAGGGCCGCTTCATACTCTCCGCTCCGGCGCAGAAGTGCCGCCTCGATAACCGGCGAGAGGTTTCGATCGAAGTGGCGTGCCTTCATTAATTTGTATGCGTATCGAGGATCGACGTGCCCGAGAACCTCGTAGAAAAACAGGCGCAGCGAATCCGCACCCGGAGTTTCGCTGTTGCTCAGCTCAACGAGGATTTCGGCTGCCTTTTTGAAATTTTTCTGTTGACAGGCGATATACATCCGGCCGTCGCAGATACGGCGGCGGTGCGCAGGCATCGGCAGAAAACGTACGATGAAGGCAAGGGCGGCAAGCACCAGGCTCAGGATATTGAGGAGCCTCTTCCGTTCGATCAAATCTTGAATAAGTTCCGCCAGTCTGTCGATCAGGTAATTCATTGCATCTCGATCTAGCTGTCTCGGTCGCGAGACGACGGTGGCATGATCCGCTCGTGGATCGCGAATTTCTTGCCGTCTGGCAGTAACCAGTTGTCGTCCTTGCCGCAACAGAACTCGTCGGCCATCACCGAGGATCGAGCGGCCCCGCCGTGCCGATATCTTTCCAGATTTGCCGCCTTAGTCCCAGCCGGACAAGGCAATCTTCGATAAACCAGCCGATAACCTCCTTTCGGCCTTTCACGAAAGGCAAGAATCCTGCGTGAAGGCCGACGAAGGGAAGGAACGGATTGGGTCGCTGCGACGCATAGATTTCGACGCGCACGGAAGGCCGGACCGACTTGCCCCTGGCATGGAATCCAAACGTATCTCCGACGACGAGCGTATTGGCGGGAACGGCGAACTTGGTGGGTTCAGGCAAACGCAAAAGGTGCAGCTGGTTCTCCGGAATCCGGAACGAACCATTGTCGCCGCGGACGGACGCCAGGATGCTCTTCCTCTTGTGCCAGGCGAGCCGCCGCTTGGTCAGTTTGTGAGAGCCGGCGACATAGGTGAAGGGGCCCTCGTCCTCGGGAACATCATAGAGGAAGAACCAAGCTTTAACCGTCGAGTGGAACGTATCCATGTGAAGATCGGTTTGCGGATCTTTTCCTTTGCCCTCTTCGGTCTCCGTCCCAAAGATAGTTTGTATACTGATAACTGGCTCTGCCTTAAAGCCTCCAACATAACGGAGAGGGTCGCTCCACGCATTGCTATCTACCAGGGCGCGAATAGCCGGATAGTTCTTCAGAACTTCAGGAGTGAGGGACGTCCGTCGCGTGACCGCTTTCCCTTGCGTCATTTCGCGAGCCGGCGCGCGAAGAGCCTCGACTTCGGAACGCAGTTGCGCGAACATTTCCGGCGCCAGGAAATTGCGTCGTTCGATATAGCCGTTTTCGGTGAAGAAGGTACGCTCGTGTTGGGGAATTAGATGCTGCAGCCGCCGGCGGCGCGACTCCACAATCTTCGCGGCGGTCTTGACGCGCCAGATATGCAGGCCATTCCGGTTGAGCTTTTCACTCCCCAACAACGGATTTTCAATGAAGCGCTTTTCGCCGGTGATAATCTGAAGCGCATAAACGGGACACATCAGCACCTTCAGCGGTGACCACTTCTGCTTCCACATCGACCCCTCCGTTTGCTTTCCGAGTGGGCGCTAAATTGACGCGGATTCGCGAGCGGAGCAAGATCGAATCAAATCCATCATAAGAACGACTTGAATGACGACGCCGACGTGCAGTTAGCGACATCGTCGCAGCGCTTGGGTTTAACGCGGAAGTGTTCGGGAATAGTTGCGGCTTTATGGCGAGCCTCGCATGCTCGAGCATCGATTCCTTCGGCCGATCATCGAGTAGGTATTGCCAGAGCGGCCAAGTGTGTATTTTGAGGTTTCTGCTTTCGCCTGTCGAAGGACGAATTGATGGCTCGCTCTTTTGGCTCTGCAAGGATATTTACTATCTTCGCAGCTTACGGGGTCCCGGAGATAACAACGAGTGGCTCTTGACTGGTGGTACTGTTCAATGGCCCTGCTCTCTTTAATTGACGACGATTCGCTCACGCGCAGAACCTGAAATGCAACCAGAAAGCGTTCTGCAGATATCGGAAATCGCGATCGGAGGAATCGAGGCCATTTGCACATGAGGCCAACATCCAAGCAGGGAAGTACTGAGAGCAAACGGTCTAGACCACTATGATGGTTGATGTTATGTCCGCTCGGCACGTGGTATTTGGCAGGGTTTCTCGGCAGGGCACAATTTTATGATTTCGAAAATCGTCTCAGTAAGCGCAAAACGTTTCGGCGACGATCGCGGCTGGTTTACTGAAACTTACAGTGAAAATACGTTTGCGAATTATGGTATTTTCGATCGGTTTGTTCAGGATAATCATTCGCTTTCAGTAAAGGTCCACACTTTAAGGGGCTTGCATTTCCAAACTCCGCCATTCGCTCAGGCAAAGCTGGTCCGCTGTATTCGCGGTCGGATTTTCGACGTTGCTGTTGATATCAGAAACGGATCGCCAACCTATGGTCGATGGGTCGGTGTAGAGCTCACAGCTGATAACGGCAAGCAGCTTTACATCCCGGTTGGATTTGCCCATGGCTTTTTGACGTTAGAGCCTTCCACTGAAGTGTCCTATAAGGTGTCCGATGTGTACTCTCAAGCGAACGATGGTGGGATCCGCTGGGACGATCCGAATATTTCTCTCAGTTGGCCTTTATCCGAGGGGAACGCGCCAACACTGAGCGACAAGGATAGAACGCAGCCGCTTCTTTCCGAGTTCGATAGCCCGTTCCAGTATGATGGGACTCCCTTAGAGCTGGTCGAAGTATAATCCCTTCAAGGAGTTCGCATGCGTATTTTTGTCACCGGTGGCGCTGGTTTCATTGGCTCGGCACTCGTGCGCCACCTTATTGAGCAAACAGACCACGAGGTGCTGAACTACGACGCTCTGACGTATGCAGGCAGCTTGACCTCGGTTGAGCGAATCGTTGGTTCACCGCGTTACCAGTTCGTCCACGGCGATATTTGCGATGAGGAAAAACTTTCCGCAGCGATGGAAGGCTTTAGGCCGGACATTGTCACGCATCTGGCAGCAGAATCGCACGTTGACCGATCGATTGATGGTCCCGCTACCTTCGTGCAGACGAACGTGATGGGCACGTTTACAATTCTCGCTAAAGCCCTAGGCTATTGGCGAACCCTCGACGAGGAGCGCCGCACTGCCTTTCGTTTCCACCATATCTCCACTGACGAGGTGTTTGGCTCACTTGGTGATACAGGGTACTTCACTGAGTCTACGCCATATGACCCACGCTCCCCTTATTCCGCCTCCAAAGCAGGGTCCGATCATCTGGTTTCGGCATGGGGTCATACCTTTGGCCTGCCTGTCCTGATCACCAATTGCTCCAACAATTATGGTCCTTATCATTTCCCGGAAAAACTTATCCCTTTGATCGTCGTAAAAGCACTCGCGGGTGAGCGACTTCCTGTCTACGGCAGCGGCAGCAATATCCGCGACTGGTTGTTCGTCGAGGACCACGTGCGGGCACTGCAGCATGTTTTTGAAAGGGGAATTCCCGGCGAGACCTACAACATCGGCGGCAATTCTGAACGCCGCAATATCGAGGTTGTTGAAACAATTTGCAGCATACTTGATCGGTTGCAACCGCGCACCGATGGATCATCCTATCATCAGCAAATTAGCTTTGTCGCCGATAGGCCAGGGCATGATCAGCGCTACGCCATCGACGCTTCCAAAATCCGGAGAGAACTCGGCTGGTCGCCCCGCGAGAGTTTCGAAAGCGGTATTGAGAAGACGGTTAGATGGTATCTCGATAACCGCGACTGGTGGGGCGATATTCTGAACCGCACCAAGGCGGCCGAGCGTCGAGGCCTGGGCTGATCGTGATGCCGACGATGAAAATTCTCGTAACCGGCGGAACAGGTCAAGTGGGAATGGAGCTGTTGAAGTTCCCATGGCCCGCCGATGTCGAGATCATCGCACCGAACCGCTCTGAGCTTGACCTCGGCAAAATCGATATGATCCGCACCTATTTTGCCGGGAACGAATTCAGTGCCATCATCAATCCGGCCGCCTTTACTGCTGTTGACAGGGCGGAAACCGACGTAGTTGATGCCTGGAAAATTAATGCTCAGGCCCCCGCGGCTTTAGCTGAGCTAACGGCTCGAGCAGGAATTCCACTTATCCAAGTGTCGACCGACTACGTTTTTAATGGCGCCAAATCATCGGCCTATCTGGAAGATGATGGGGTTGCGCCGCTCGGTGTTTACGGAGCGTCGAAGGAAGCGGGCGAGCAGGCAGTGCGTACGGCCAACCCCCGTCATGTGATCCTTCGCACCGCCTGGGTGTTCAGTCCGCAGGGCAACAACTTTGTCAGGACCATGCTGAGGCTCGCAGCCGACCGTCCTACGTTGCGTGTTGTGGATGATCAGCGAGGCTCGCCAACTGCAGCCAAGGATATTGCCGGGGCGCTAGCGGCGATCACACTGCGTCTAATAAGGGATCAGAGGTCTCCGACCGGCACTTATCATTTTACTAATGCAGGTGAAGTGAGCTGGTGTGGTTTCGCGCGCGAAATTTTTCGTCAGCTGACGCAAGCTGGGTGTTCGGTTCCAATCGTAGAGGCTATCAGCACCGCCGATTATCCAACACCTGCTAAGCGACCGGCTTATTCCTGCTTGTCGACGGACAAAATCGGCCGGGACTTTGGGGTTATGCCACGCCACTGGCAAGATGCACTTAGCGAGACGCTTTCAGAGTTGCGCGGCAACTGACTAAACGAGATTTCTGATGAGGATGGATTTTCGATGAAGGGCATTATTCTGGCCGGCGGCTCCGGCACCCGCCTTCACCCGGCGACACTTGCGATCAACAAGCAGTTGATTCCAGTCTACGACAAGCCGATGATCTATTATCCGCTATCTGTGCTGATGATGGCGGGCATTCGCGACGTTCTCATCATCTCGTCGCCCGAACATCTCGACAGCTACAAACGTCTATTTGACAACGGCTCTGACTGGGGCATCAATATCTCATATGCCGTCCAACCGAAGCCTGACGGACTCGCACAGGCGTTCACGATCGGCGAAGAGTTCATAGGCGACAATAATGTCGCGCTCGTGCTTGGCGATAACATCTTCTTCGGTGCGGGACTGAGTGATCTCCTAGAAAAAGCGAGACACCGCAAGGAAGGCGCAACCGTTTTTGCTTACGAGGTGGATGATCCAGAGCGTTATGGCGTCGTTGAGCTCGCGACCGACGGGCATGCAATAAGCCTCGAAGAAAAACCAAGCCATCCAAAATCCCGGTTTGCCGTCACGGGCCTTTATTTTTACGATAACAAGGTTATCGAGTACGCAAAAAATCTCAAGCCGTCGGCTCGTGGCGAATACGAGATTACTGATCTCAATCGCATTTACATGGAGAAGGGGGCACTTTTCGTCGAGAAGATGTCTCGCGGCTATGCGTGGCTTGATACCGGAACGCATGACAGTCTGCTTGAAGCAGGCGAGTTCGTCCGCGTGATCCAGCACCGCCAGGGAACCAATATCGCCTGCATTGAGGAGATAGCATTTGCCAATGGCTACATAACCAGGGAAAAGCTTATCGAGTACGGCAACCAGTATTCGAAAACCGCATACGGAAAGTACCTGCTGAAGATCGCTGAAGGCTGAATACATGGATAGTCTGACGCGTGCGTTAGGTATACACGCACCAAGCAAGTGTTAAACATCGTGGAAGATGGCATTTGGAGGCCGGAATGCATTTCCGAGAGAAGAGGATCGCAGTCGTAGGAAATGCTTCTTCCATCTTTGGGGCTGACCACGGCCTAGATATCGATGAGCACGACGTAGTCATCCGGATGAATCGCGGGTTACCGACCGATCCAAAAAGACAGGGACACAAAACAAATATCCTTGCGTTTTCGGTCTTTCAGCACGTAGCTGACATTTACTCCGGGTTTAGAGCGGAAAGGCTCTGACCTTGCCCCCAAGTTTTATCCAGTTTTGAGTTCGCTCCAGCGGTTTTTGGTTGCTGCATTTATGGCGGTAGCGGCGGGTTGCGGTGCGGAGCCATTTCGGCTGCGCAGCACCGCATCACGTCGCGGGTCGATGGTCTGAGCGAACTCGGCAGGTGTCAGCCAGCCGAGGCCAGAATGTGGTCGGTGATCGTTGTAATCGCTGCGCCAGTTTGAAAGCGCTGATCGAGCATGGGCCAGTGGAGAAGAGAGTTTCATTCAAGAGCTCGTCTCGCAGCCGCCCATTGAAGCTTTCAATGAAGGCGTTCTGGATCGGTTTGCCCGGCGCGATGTAGTGCCAATCCACTTTGGCCCGGTCCGTCCATTGCAGGATCGCATTGCTGGTGAACTCGCTGCCGTAGCACCTACGGAAGGAAGAATTGGAGCCACCGAGGGAACGGTGCGCGCAGCTTTTTTGCTGCAAGCGCGCACCGTTTGAGGTGGCCATGGCCAGCCAAAGTATCTCTAGAATGTGAGTGTTCACAACTCATTCCGGAGAGACCGACCATGACCAGTCAGAATTCTATACCCACCGCTGCCGTGTTGGTAGCCATCGACATCGCCAAGGTTCGCAATGAAGTGTTGATCGAAGCACCCGGCCATAAACGCCGCCGCCGGTTGGCAATTCTCAACACCCGTGCGGAGCATGATCGTCTGATCGAAGTCCTGCAGGCTTATGGCCAACCGGTGGTCTGTGCTTTTGAGGCAACGGGCAATTATCACCGACCCGTCGCCTGGCGTTTGGTCGAAGCCGGCTTCGAGACGCGGTTGGTCTCGTCGCTGGCACTGGCCCGCACGCGAGAAGCCTTGCACAACAGCTGGGACAAGAACGATCCCAAGGATGCGCAGGTGATCCTGCACATGTTGAGGATCCATTCGACACAAGTCTATCATGATCCCTTGCGTGCCGGCATCAACGACGTTCAGGAATTGTCGAAGACACACGAAGCCATTGCTAACGCCAAGACCGAGATCCAGCATCGCATCCTGACGCATTACCTGCCGCTGTATTTTCCTGAGATTGATCGCTTCAGGGGCAACAGCCGTAGCGACTGGTTCTTCGCTTTCCTCGATGCGTTCCCCACACCCGCGAGCATCACGACACTGACGAAAGAGGAGTTCGTCGAAGCGGCATGGGATGTTGTCGGCAGGAAAGTCAGCAAGTCACAGATTTTAATGGATATTTATGAGACGGCATGCACATCGATCGGCTTGCCATTGCCGCTGGATGCGCCTGCCATTCGCATGTTTCGGATGGTTGTGGCCGAAGCCCGTAGCCTGATCCGCCAACGTAACGAGATCGAAACACAGGCCGATGAGCTGCTGCGACACAGCCGCGATTATCAGCTTTTGCGGCAGATACCTGGGATCGGTCCCATCAACGCGCTGACGATCATCGCGGAGGCTGGGGATCTACGCCGCTTTCACCATCACCGTCAGTTTCTCAAATTCTGCGGGCTGGATCTGTCGACACAACAATCGGGCCAGTATCGTGGCCAGACCCGGCTTTCCAAATTCGGCAACGCGCGGCTGCGACGGACGCTGTGGATTGCTGGACAAGTTGCCATCCGCCAGCGTGAGAACGGCTTCCGGCATAAGTTCGAACGCTACATCGCAAGGGATCGTGACAATCCCGATCTCCGCCGCAAGGCAATGACCGCTATTACCGCCAAGATGGCGCGTGTCGTACACGCCGTCGTCAAAAGCGGTTCAGACTACCGGCCCTTCGTTGAAGGGCGGGTACCAGGTGGAAGAACCTCTGTCAGGTAGGGCCGTGAGGGCATCCCATCGGATGACCCTGTAGACAATGCTTGGGTCTTCCACCTGGATCAGAAGCTCGTGTTAAGGACGGTGAGGGCCAAAATGATGGACCCTGTGTTTGCTATGGACGAGACCTTTTCCCATTCCAGTGGAGGCCGCCTGGTTCGACGATGTGACTTGACGAGCGTCATGCAGCGCGAGCATGCTGACGAACAGAGAAACTTTGCCTGCCAAGCCCATTTTCTTCCGCACTTAGGACGTTGTCGCTGACAATCATCCTGGGTTTGCCGCGCTCCTCGATGATCCGATCCAGCTCACGGGCAACGCGCAGACCGGAAAGCGATGTATCGGCGACGAGTGCCAGGCATTCCCTCGTGCAATCATCGACGACCGTCAGAACCCGGAACCTGCGTCCATCGGTGAGTTGATCCGAAACGAAGTCGAGCGACCAACGATCATTGGCTGCCATCGGGATCAGTATCGGTGCTCCTGTGCCTATCGCTCGCTTCCGCCCGCCGCGCTTGCGCACCCTCTCAGCTTCTCCTCCCGATAGAGCCGGAAGAGCCTCCAGGTATTCTTCAATATTTCAAACATTCCTGCTGTAGCCGTTTTGCCAAATGGTGAGAATGCGCACTGCACAGTGCAGCCTCCGGAATGGTGGATAGAACGTCTCTCGAACCATTTTTCGAGCATCAGATGCGTGCCGAGCTATCGGCCTTCGACCTCGAGTTTTATTACTTGGGCGGCACCCAACTAAGGCGCGGCCAGTCCCTCGTTGGCCCTCCGAGAGGGGCGATTGCCAAAGTGAACGAGTATCTCGCGGTCACACATTTGGTCCGTTGATTCAGAAATGAGAGTCAAACTAGTCGAATTAAAGCTATGGTCATAAACGGTTTGACATAAAAAGCCGCGAAAGCTCACCGGTCATCCATTCACCATTGGTTACACTTCCAACATAGGCAGCTTTGTCGCGGTTTAGCCGCTCAAGTTCTCTTTTAGCCCCGTCGGCATCGTGGGAGGACCCCAATATTCGGAAAGTATCCAAGGGCAACAAATCATTGAGCCGTCGAGCGATATCGTCGTAAACTGAGCGATTACGGAGAGAAAATTCAATTGCGTCGTTAAGGGCTTCGATGGATGTTGGGATCGGGACACGTGCGTCGAAGACCTCCAGCAGACCTTCGATTTTATGGGTGTTGGAGGGCAAAGGTATAAACGGTTTTTGTGCCGCAATTGCGAGGCAAACGCCATGATGCCGCCCGGTGACAAACGTATCGCACGTCGCAATGGTGGATGGAAATCGATCCCACATTGCTTCGGCGTCACCTCTCTCCAGCGGTAAATAAAACTTATGCTGTGGATCATTCCGGACCAAAGATCGCACAACAGAGCCTACGTCCTTGTCTCGAGCGTGATGCCAATCTGATATGGCTGTCAATCCCTGCAGATTTTGCAGCGGCTGGTCTATTAATCGAGCACCAAAACTGGAATCAAGAACAAGGCGAGCGGGTAAATCTAACCATTTCGCGTAATTCAAAGATCTAAGATCACGGACAGTGAAGTCGTCCAACTTTCTAATAGTCTCCTTATAGTGTGGCATTTCTTGCCACACCGCGTTTATTAGGAGCGTAGCCTTGCCAAGTCGCTGGGCCGCACCCAGTCCTGCTAGGAGCTGGAGCCCATTGCCATGGTGAATGGTGCCTTCACCGTTGACTATAACGGCATCCACAGCATCAATCGCGGCCCTAAAAGAATCAATCGAAAGTAGAAACTTTATAGCCTGATCTTCTTCGTAATCCGGTACCGGCGGACTCCACCCCATAAAAAATCGATGTTCTACGCTGTGGCCTGCTATTCCGAGCATCACAGCATGCGCATTCGAGACCGCCTTGCAACCCACATGAGGAAGTACGCCGGTATCATTGAATATTGCAACTTTCACGAAAACTCTCCCGAGGTGGATTCTAACGCTTTGCAGCGCAACTCTGAGTGCGACTAGCGCAGGATGTACCAACGATTTGACATGAAAAACAGGGAGGTAGTACATCTCATTGATCGCTGCTATTAACGAGCGAGGCGTTGCGACCTAGGGACTTGCAGGGGCTCACCCCAGCTAACAATGCGTTATGTGGCTGGGCGCCGCTTTCGGCAGATCTCCGCGACCGGCACTCCTTCGTCACCTTGCTTCAAGGTAAACGCCTTTCGGGCGTCCGAAAACTGCCGTGCCTTCATGTCTCCGTTCCTTTCCCAGCTAGGTAAACTACCGGAAAACTCTAACCAAAACAGTCCAGTCTGAAGGGTTCAGATCACTACCAACTTCTCGCCGCCCCGATTAGGCCGATCTGAAACGCCGCATTCGCGAAACCCGTGGTCATTTCGAACCCTGTGCTCAAGCCTCTACTAGGGCTTCTTAATGACCGAAACGCAGTCGAGGTCCGGAAGGCCCCAATGATGGAGCGTCTGCTCGGCAATGGAGAACCCGACGGACTTAGCAAGGTCGGCAAATATCGCAGCAGACATATAGTTGCGCCAGTGCGGGTTTTCCCGGAAGTCTCTCTTTGATCCGCCAGCGGTGTAGTTCGAGTGATGAATGAAGGCATAGCTGCCAGGCGCGAGTACCCTGAAGAACTCAGGTAGATACGCCTTCACGATATCCGGCGGGAAATGCACCATGCTGTCAAAGGTATAGAAGAAGCTGCACGCCCTGTCGTCGATGTTGCGCAGGTCGTAGCCATTGCACTCCTTTACGCTTACCTTCGGGTTGCCGACGTACTTCTTCAGACAGTATTCGACGTTGTGCTTGTTCACGTCGATCATTGTGACGTGATCAGCGAGCAGTAAGAGGAAGTCGGTGTTGCGACCATAGCCACACGCAAAGTCGATTGTTTTGGTATAGCTGATCGGATGGCGCCGGATCGTCGGCTCTATGATGCCATTCCAGTGCGCCTGCATGTCGCGCGCCGCCGCGCCATGGTAATCCTCGGCAACCTCCTCGCCCCAAAGAAGACTGTTCTCTTGGACAAGGTTTTTCATTCTTTTAAACAACACAGGCCTGACTCTCATTGTGGTGGACGTAAAATATAGAGCCGCTCCGTTAAATCAACCGCGTTGCGCGCGATCCACTGCTTTTTGGATAAAGTGGTACAAGACTAGGTCAGCTTCTAGCAGGTGCTCAACTCTGCCAATTTTCCTGAGGAAATCTGCAAGTTGATGTGCTGACTCTAGCTGTGGCCTCATACGCACAGTTCCCTCCGGGAGCTCGAATAATTCTTCGATGTGTTTTGGATACGTCATTTGATCGCGACCTGCATCGAAGAGAGTGAACTGCGACAGGCAATCAAGCGCCTGCGAGACACTATCAAGAGTCGCTGCGTCTGAAGGGTTGTCAGCAACCAACTGCTGAGTGAAGGGCGACGATAGCAGGTTAATCGTGTCCTTAGGTGCGCCGCGGATCGCTTTGGCGACCGCCTCGTCATCGTGCAGGGCAATTCCATCAAACCAATCCATGACCGGCTTGAACAGGGTCCTGTCTCGAGGCGAGACAAAGCTAAATTTTTGCTCGTTGTATCGACTGAAAACAATCAGACGCATCGCCAGTTCGTAAAACGGGTCACGCAAAGAAACCATCGTTGTATCAATATTGTAGTCGATGTAGATGCGGAAATTCTTAAGCAGGATGCGGCCTGAAACGTAGACCGACGGCTGGTGCAGGATTTCCAGCATTTGCCGCACCGTCTCAAATCCGAAATGCTCTACGCCGTGCTCAAAGAACTGGAAGTACGGCTTCAGACAGAAGTCTAGCTCGCGATGAGGGACGTACGCCGTCTCGAGGCGCAAGACCTTCTTAGGAATATATTGGCCTGGTTGCGCGCGGCGATAGAAGATAATCCCGCTCTCGGGATCCAACACCTCAGCCTGAGGAGCTGTGCTAATGCCGGGCACGTTGTCGTCGCTGAGGATGAATCCGACGTTTCCGGTTTCGTGAAGGCCCTGGCTCCTTGCGCCTTCGACGAACACCCAGCAATAGACTTCGGTTACCTTGTCTTCCCCATTGATCTTTACGTGTACCTTAGGTTTTGTGGCGTATCCATCTGGCACTAGATAGCCGTGGATTTCAGTTCCGGTATCTTGGTAAACGCAAAAATTCATTTGGCTTCGACGAGTCGCTCTTTGGTGATCGGGCGTATATGGGGAAATATCGGAGAGTGCACAAGCGCCCCCAATGTCACATGGTGATGGCCAGCCTCCAGCTTTGCTTGCCCTCGTTGCCTCATTTCTCAAAAATGAAGCACTCTGCTTCATTCCCTGGGCTCTGCTCTCAAACACGTTGTCAAGGCCTAGGGGCCTAGAAAATCACTTGTCGATCAGAAGGAGGTCCCATGAGTGCCCGACGGCCGACATTTCTGCAGAATGAGTGGCCATAACCTAACGCACTTATTGTGAGGCCCCGATGTTCAAGATCGAAAGAGCCGCGATCGCCATCCACACGAATCTTGGCGCAATCTTCGTTTCACTGGAGCTGAGTCGTTCACCTGGCTGATTACATCGCTATCGCCGGAGGACGGCGAGAGCATGTCGAAACACTCTTTGAGGGCAGGAGACGTCGCCGGATTGTTTGGTCTGCTTTCGAAGTTGCGGGAGAGATGCCGGCAAAAACCAGGAATGACTATCCTATCGTCACCATTCAGGAAGCCGGGCTCGACGGCTTCTGGATCCATCGCGTGCTTGAGAAGGCGGGGATCGAAAGCCATCTCGTGGACGCAACATCGATTGCGACATCGCGTCGCCACCGGCGAGTGAAGACGGACCGCATCGATGGCGAGGCACTGCTTCGGGACCTGATGGCGTTCAAGAGAGAAGAGCCACGTGTGTCCTCAATTGCACGGGTGCCATCGCCCGACGAGGAAGACCGGCGACGAATTGGCCGGGAGCGCAAGGCGCTAACAGTCGAGCGGTCGCCGATATAATTCGCCTCGGATGTCTCATCGAGTGGCCCATGAAGAGGGCTTGATTGTCACCACACATAACCCGTTCCGAAATCTACCAGGATCTCATCAATCCTGGCGGATCCGGGCCGACGAGCCGAATGCTACTAGGGCGAAATGCCGGTAATGGAGAATTGTCTCGTCGTCCTGAGCCCCACCCGCCGCAAGCGGGATTCTGGCACGGCCGCGACAGCGCCGACCGAATGCGAGTTTGATCAGGCTCGGCAAAACGAGC
This sequence comes from Rhizobium sp. USDA 4016, assembly GCF_056279705.1. Classification (NCBI taxonomy): domain Bacteria; kingdom Pseudomonadati; phylum Pseudomonadota; class Alphaproteobacteria; order Hyphomicrobiales; family Rhizobiaceae; genus Rhizobium; species Rhizobium sp. USDA 4016. The sequence continues at coordinate 711,493 of NZ_JBWCCY010000004.1, read as the reverse complement.
TGCTGTGATGCAGTCGGGTGGCTTGGAACCGGGAGGCGATACTGTGGAGAGGACTGATGTGTTATGACCGACTTGACGCAGATTTTCCATGTGAGGTGGCATGAAAGAGGCCCGCGCCTGTCGGGAAAACGGTCTCATTGAAATGCAACAAACGATCGAGAGGCAGTCACGTTTCCAGCATGTGGCGAACTGGCAGATTCCGTAGATTTGCATTTAACTGTGCTCGCCTTGCGCCAATGCCCTCAAAACAGAAATGTTTGCTTCAGTGGCGTGAACCGCAGCCAGATCGCGACTTCGCAAGGGCGATGGGTAAGGTCGCGGTTCAAACTTTCATTTTTCATGCCACGCTGAAGCCACATCTACCATGAATATCCTTATGGTGATAAAAGGCGTGACCAATGCGTAGTTTGCGTACGCGGCGGCGGAGCACAGCAGACCAACCAAGAAGAACATTCAGCACGTCCTGGCCAACGCAGTCGACACGCGCGTGATTCTCCAACAGGAACGAAATATGAGCGTAGAAGTCGGTTATGCCGTTCACGATGCTAAGAAGGCGATGCGCGACACGGCAAATGATCCTGCAAATTTTTCCGATAAAGGGCGCGCGTCCATACTTCTCGGGCTATTTTTCACCAAGAAAAACTCCCTTATAACCTTTGTCTTGGTTCCTAGCCTTGTCGCTGCTATCTACTATTGCCTGATTGCAAGCGGCCAATACATTTCCGAAACTCGGCTGGTTGTCCGCACCATTGGCGTCAGCGAGCGCTTTGATACCTCAGAAAAGCGAGAAGGTCGCTCCATCGTCGGCGGCGATTCGCTAACTCAGGATTCCTATATTGTCGCCAACTATCTCAAATCTCCTCAAATAGTGAGGAAGCTGGATGCAGAAATTGGGCTGCGTAGCTTCTTCTCCAAGGGCGATATCGACATGCTGTCACGGTTGCCCAGCGATGCCTCATTCGAGGATCTTCACAAATACTGGACGCAACATGTCGATACATATGTCGATGGACCTTCGGGCATTGTCATCTTTACTGTGCGTGCTTTCTCGCCGGAAGATTCCGTTAGAATATCTAAAACGGCTTTGGCGGCTGCAGATGGAATGATCGACAAGATTTCGGAAAAGGCTAAGAAGGATCTGGTGGATCGCGGTGAGCATGACGTGATGGCAAGCCTTAATGAATACCGGACTGCGCTTGACGACTTACGAGAGTATCAGAACAAGACCGGCATTTTCGACCCTACGTCGTCAGCTAAAATGGCAAGCACAATCATCGGGAAGCTAACTGAACAAAAGCTCGGGTTGCTGGTTGACCTGAACTCACTGGAAGCGGCCAAGGCCGATGATACCGCGCGTGGGCGCCAACTGCGCCGTTCAATCAAGGCGCTTGATGATCAAATTCAGCTCCGCCAGAACAGTCTCGCCGGCAAAAACACGACAGGCGAGACACAGCTTTCGAGCAGCCTGACGGAGTTCTCGCGCCTGGAGACGCGTCGGATCGTCACGCAGGCTCTCTATGAAGCAACGGTCCGGAACCTCGATACAGCAAAATCAACTGCATTGAAACGAACCACGTTCGTTTCAATCTTCTCGGATTCTCACGTTCCAGAAGAAGCGAAATATCCGGAGCGCTTTTCCGAGTGGCTTATCCTCACGGGAGGCCTGTTCACACTGTGGATGACGGCAACACTGATCTGGATGTCCGTTGAAGACCACCGTGTTTGATCATGATTACCCTCGAGAATGTAACCAAATACTATAAGACGGCGACTCACCGCCGTTACATCCTGCGCAATCAGTCCATGCATTTCGTTTCAGGACGCTCTTATGGTTTGCTGGGTGTAAATGGCGCTGGAAAGTCGACAACAATGCGCCTTATCTCCGGTGCAGAGCTTCCGAATAAAGGTCGCGTCCACCGGCAAGTGCGTGTTTCCTGGCCACTGGGTTTTGCCAACGGCCTGAATAGCCTATTGAGTGGAAAAGAAAATCTTAAGTTTGTCGCACGCGCCTATGGCGAAGATTTTCATCGCGTTTTGCGTTTTGTGGCGGAGTTTGCCGAAATCGGCAGCTATCTCAGCGAACCGCTCAGAACATATTCATCTGGAATGATGGCACGCTTTGCCTTCGGTCTTTCCATGGCCATTGAGTTCGACTGCTATCTAGTGGACGAAATCACGGCCGTCGGAGATTCCAATTTTCAAAGGCGATGCCGAGAAGCCTTCAGGCAACGTCGCGAAAAATCGGACGTTATCATCATTTCCCACGATATGGATACCATAAAAGACTATTGCGATGTCGCGATCGTCTTGATTGATGGACATATGGTGCAGTTCGACAATGTCGAAGAAGGCATCGCAACATACATGCGCCTTAATCGCTAACCAGGTGGGAAGCCCGTGTCGGAAAAGACAGTCACAGAAGATAAGCAGTTGATCCAGACAGAGCTACCCCCCGCTCTTAGCCGGCATCAGAAGATGGCAGCGGCCTTAAGCTCTTATGCGCGCGCACTGACATTTGAGAATAGAAGTCGTCGGAACTTGTATCGTTTGGCCGGTCTTGCCCCACGAATGCATGATCGCGTCTTCTCGGCACTTTTGATGATCATCATTGGTGTGACGTTCGTTCTGCCAATGGCCGGTAGCATTGTCTACTACGCTTTTGTTGCAAGCCCCGGCTATGTCTCGGAAGTTCGCTTCATCGTACGATCATCAGTGCCGTTTTTATCGCGCGATAGATATTCAAGCGACTCAGTCGAACTAAAGATGAAAATTGTACAGGACACAGCTGTTCTTCTGAATTATCTCGGTAGCCCTGCAATCATTCAAGATCTTCAAAAGAACGTAGACCTCCATCAACTTTTCGGCCGCGATGACATCGATAGAATCTCTCGTCTTCGATCAGATGCAACGCAGGATGACATTCTTAAATACTGGAAAAAGCGTTACTCAAGTTCGGTCAATCCAAAGAGCGGTATCGTAGAGTTGCGGATTACCGCGTTCACGCCCCAAGAGGCTCGCGACCTCGTGGCGCTGGTGCTGAAACTGTCGGAGGATCAAGTAAACAGGCTTGGCTCCGGAATGTGGAGTGACCTCCTCGCATCCACTCAAAAAGACATCGACAACGCAACAAAAGAAGTAAGCGACTTGCGCGGGAGGCTCCGGGACACGCAGAACCAGACGGGTGTGTTTGATATCGGCCTTTCGGCGCAGAGCGCGATTACGGTTCTGACAAATATTGAGTCGAGTATCGCCGAGTTGAAGAGTCGCCGGGTGGCACTGAGCCAGAGCGTCGGCGCGGGTTCGCCACAACTGTCCGACATCGACAGACGGCTAGCCGGCCTCGAAGAACAGGCGAAGAACTTGCGGGCGAAGACTGCCGGCGCCGCCGAAGACCGTGCAGGCAATCTCGCGGATTATTCGGAGGTTTTCGACAACCTCAAGCTTGACCTGAAGATGGCGGAAAGCAGGCTGCAATCGGCGATCGAAGATCTGGAAAAAACCAAGCTCGTTAGTTCCCTGCAGTTGGTCTATGTCGACAATTTTACCGAGCCGACGCTGCCGGACGAGGACACATATCCCAACGTGCCTTTGAACCTCTTTCTGTGCCTGCTGGCCTTTGCAGCGATCTGTGGCGCTTCATGCGGCGTAGTATTAATAGTTCGCAAAAAACTGGATTGAAAATAGGATCAGCCTATGGCGCTCTTGAAGGATAGGAAATGAGCGACTTCGTGCCCGCGCACCGCCAGAATCAGCGTGTTCCTGTAATCTCGGTCAAGAACGCGATGATGCAAAAAGTTAACGTGATGCATGCTGTCATCATGAGAGATATCCGCAGCCGGTTTTTCAATCATGGATTGGGTTTTCTAATCGTGCCGCTATTCCCTGTGACGCACGTTGCTATCCTATTGATTTTTTATAATATTGTTGGAAAAGATTCGGCATTCGGCGATGATTTGCGCCTCTTCTTCGCTACAGGATTGATGCCGGCACTGACGTTCACCTATCTCTCTCGATTCATGTCCGTATCGCTCGTTGCCAACAAATCGATGATGGCCTTTCCGGTCGTTAGACTGTTGGATATCGTGCTTGCACGGGCGTTCCTAGAATTCATGGGCATTATTATTGCCCTACTAATCATGTTTGTCTTCCTAATATCGTTTGGTTCGAACCCCATCCCGACAAATCCGTCGGAAGCCCTTCTCGCATTCTTTTTTACCATCATCTTGGCTCTGGGCTTCGGCATTGTCGCGAGTGTGATAACCGCTATCGCACCGATGTTTGCGATGGTCTATGGCCTCTCTATGATCATTTTCTACCTGTCTTCGGGTGCGCCAATTTATCTTGAGGCCTTTCCCGAGCAGGTCCTGTACGCATGCTCTTGGAATCCGGTATTCCACAGCGTCGAGTGGATAAGGTCGGCTTACTATCTCGGCTACCCAAGCCAGTTTCTTGACAGAACTTATCTGATTGGATTTGCAATTGGCAGCGTCGCAGTCGGGCTGTTTCTCGAACGCATACTACGTCCCTATATGCTAAGCGCTTAAGCCGCTTCGGCAGCCGCGCGCGAAGCTTTCTACGTTGATGAGATCGGCACTTTGTTGCCGATCGCCCCGAGGCCGTTCCTCGTTATACTATCGGCGCTAATCCTCCAACTTCTCGCGGGCATTCCGCAAAGTGTCAGTAACAAGTGTTGATTCAGACATTTTGCTCCAAAGCGGCCGTTGAGTAAGCGATGCATACTTCGCGTTCCAGCAGGACGTGCACGCGGCGATTACCGTAGCGCGCAGATCTCGCGGATGCGACATTCCAGCGGCCTGATCGGGTCGGTCGGGAGGTGTAGTGGTAGGTCGATCAGTCCAGAAGGTTTCAGATCACTCCTTACGTCAGTTGGACGAATTGTCTCACATGTAGCTGGCCGATCCCTGCGAGTTACGAAACACTGAAACACTGGCTCGGCTCGACCGATGTTATCACCTTAACCTGATGCTTCGTCATTGGGCTAGGACTTCCAATGTTCGCCGACTGCTCGCATGACCGCGGCGATATACATCTTATGCTTGAAAATGACAAAAAAGAAGAAAAGGGAAGGATGCAGCAACACAAACGAACGCAAGGCATCTATAGGTGCGGGAATTTGCAAAAGCTACCTTGAACTTTGAATAGCAGTCAGCAACAAGAGCAACCAGGCAAGGGTTTGTCCAGGCCCGGAAACTTTTGTTGGAGCACGAATCCAGGGAGATGGTATCAGTGTCCTTATCGTCCGCCGCGCGACATTTGGTGCGTTTTGCGCGGTTTAACAAACAGAAAATGACTCCTATCGAAAGACAGGTTGACTATCTCAAGAGATTCGTGAGCTATCAGCCGTCTGGTGGAAGGCCTCCCGCTGACAGTCCGGATTTGTCCCGGCTTCGCATCACTTGGGTCATTCCAGACTTCAGACCCGGCGCGGGCGGGCACATGACTATCTTCCGGATCGCGAGCTATCTGGAGCGTTTCGGCCACGACGTCCGTTTTCTTGTGCAGAATCCAAGTATCCATAAGTCGGGAGCTGCGGCCCTCGAGACGATCAACAAGCACTTTCAGCAGTTTTCCGGATCGGTCGAACTCTTCAAAGGAGTGACGCCTGATGCCGAAGGCGATGCCTTAATTGCGACAGACCGGTTCACTTGCTACCCGGTCAAAGCCATGGAGCGGTTCACCCGCAAGTTCTATTTTGTGCAGGATTACGAATCGGCATTTTATCCTGCGGGAGCCGAAGCGCTTTTGACGGAAGCCACCTATAATTTTGATTTCGATTGCCTATGCGCGGGAGATTGGCTCCATAAGCGCATGTCCGAGCAGTTCGGGCGCTGGTCAATGTCATGGCCACTTGCTTATGACGCAGATGTCTACAACGTCAACTCCGTGGCCAAGGAGCGCCACCGTAACAGGATCGCGCTTTATGCGCGCTACGTGACGCCGCGCCGCGCCGTCGCGCTGGCCTTCATGGCTCTCGAAGTTTTGCACAAACGCAATGTCGATTTTGAGGTGGATTTCTTCGGGTGGCGGCTTGGAAAGCTCAGCGTCGATTTCCCCTATCGCGATCTCGGTATCCTCAAGAGCCACGAACTTGCCCAGCTTTATCGCGAGGCAACTGTCGGCGTAGTGTTCTCCGCGACCAACCATTCTCTCGTGAACAAGGAAATGATGGCTTGCGGGCTGCCTGTCATCGATCTTGATCTCGATACAGTCCGATCCGTTTTTCCGAACGACGCCATAGCCTTCGCCGAGCCAACGCCGGAGGGCATTGCCGATCAAATTGAGCGCTTGCTCAAGGCACCGCAGCAACAAGAGCACCTTCGCGACCGCGGCTCTGCCTATGTCAAGGACCTCTCCTGGGAAAAGTCCGCCCGTCTCGTTGAGGCGGCAATTCAGCAGCGGGTCAGCTTCGTCGTGCAGCAAGGAGCGCGATAATGACGAAGCTTCGCTGCGCCGTTGTTATCCCTACGAAAAATGCGATGCCTTTTCTGCCTAGGGTTATGGACAAGGTGCTCGCCCAGCAAGCACCGTGGGACTATGAAATAATTGTAGTCGATTCCGGTTCTAGCGATGGCACGAAGGAGTATCTCCGCGGGCTGGTGCGGGTCCGCCTGATCGAAATCGCGCCGCAGGACTTTGGGCACGGCAGGACCAGGAATCTCGGAATTGAGGCAGCCAATGCGGATTTCGTTGCGTTTCTGACTCACGATGCCGAACCTGTCGATGAGCATTGGCTTGCCGACCTAGTCGCCACTGCCGAACAGGATCCGCGCATCGCCGGCGTATTCGGTCGTCACATTGCCTATGATAAAGCCTCACCCTTCACCAAGAGCGATCTGGATCGGCATTTCCAAGGCTTTCTTCGCCACCCGCTCATCGTATATCGCGATCTCGATCCGGCGCGTTATGAGGCAGATGAGGGCTGGCGGAAATTGCTGCACTTTTATTCCGACAACAACTCGCTGATGCGCAAATCTGTGTGGGAAGCTTTCCCCTATCCGGATGTGGAATTCGCCGAAGACCAGTTATGGGCGCGAAGTATTATCGAGGCGGGTTATTGGAAAGCCTATGCGCCGCAAGCTGTGGTCTACCATTCCCACGACTATAGCTTCACGGAACAGCTTAGGAGGGCGTTCGATGAGTCGCGGAACTTCAGAAAGTATTTTGGCTACAGATTATCAGCACACCCGCTGCAAGCTTTGCGCGCGATGGGGAAATTTATCTTTCAGGCATTTCGGCAGAAGCTCGATGGTCGCTTTGGTAAAGTGACGCTCAAGGACCGTATCGAAAGAGCTGGCCAACGAGTGGCGCTAGTGACCGGACATTGTCTCGGCGCTCACCATGAAAAGCTACCCGCCTTCATGTCCAAGCGTTTGTCGCTTGATCGGAGGCTGTTTAACGCCTAGCACGAACTACTGACATACAGCTCGGAAGGTATCCCTTCGTGGGGAACCGCCTTCGAAGTACCGCGTCTGCAGTGAGTCTACATTCTTAGGAGCGCATTGGTCACCGCACTTGCCGCGGAGTTCCTTCCAGTGGGCTTGCGACGGCCTCAATCATATGGAAGGTTCTATGATCAGACACGGTAACAGACATAGAAGTTCACATCCTGAGCTAATTACTGGATCGCTCTGAGGATCGGCTCGGCTCACCCAAGCAACCCTCGGAAGACCAGTGTAGGCCGAGCCGCCTCTGCCACGAAGACGGACATACGGTCTTACCGATGTCGCGCTTCTTCTCGTCATAACAACGACGACGCCGTTCCTTACCAAGAACTTCGGCACGCACCATAAACCTCGTCTAAGACACGTCGCTAACGACGTCGTTAAACACGTGTCTTACCCCATCACCCCGTAGTCCGGAAGGCGGTGGCAATCGTCGGTTACCGAGTACCCTTCCGGTGAAGGCCGCAGCAGCTACGGCTCCGGCCGTGTGGTAGCGGCAGGCTTGGGTGGAGCGTCACGCATTTCTCTGCGTACATTGACGATGTGCTGAAGATTATCGATACCGTCTTCAGTGAAGACGACGATGGCTTCGCTCAGTTCAGATGCCGGATAGGTGTCGTAGGCACTCAAACGTCCATCTTCTGAGAACATCTCGATGGAGCAATCGTGGAGAAAGTCCTCGTCCTCGTCGAGCATCTCAGCCACATATTTAAGGGTGTAGAGCGTGGTGTTGCGGTATCCCATCGCCGATCCAGTCCTTTGATCATGCCGCCTTTTCGGCAATCGGCCCCAAGGCCGACCAGTTCCAAGGGAGCAGTTGCTCCAGCTTGGTGATTGGGGTGTCGGCGATGCGGGCGAGCACGTCGGCAAGCCAGGCTTGCGGATCGATATCGTTGAGCTTGGCCGTTTATGCCGACCGTCGAACTATGCCGATTAATCAAGTTTTTGCCAACGTTTTCTGTAACATAGCGGTAGCCGAATAGGCATAGCGTAGGGTCTCTCCGTCGCAATTGACGCGAAGGAGAGGACACATGAACGCAAGTGACTATTTGAAGCGCAGCGCACTGTATCGGAAGCTAGTCTACGGTCCATATCGGGAGTTTGCGCGCGTTTACGCCGCCAAAATGTCGAACGAAGGCTTGGGTCGGCAATGCACCTGGCGCTCGCTGAGCCTGTTTCGAGACCTGATGGACTGGCATGTTGGCAATGGACATGATCCGCAGGATTTAAGCGAAGTTCATGTCGATCGTTTTCTTGAGCATCGTTTCAAACACTGGAGTCCCGACACAGGCGACCGATCGGCGCTCCGACGCTTGCTTTCTGCTCTACGGCAAGAGGGCTTAATACCAGCCGCCCTCCCGGTTGAGCGCACAGAGCACGAGCAGATTGTCGATGTATTCGCGGCATATCTGTCGAATGAGAGAGGGCTCGCCGTCTCGACGGTGAGAAGCCACAAGCTGCTGTCACATCGATTTCTGCGGGAGGTCTGTCCTGCCGGCGTAGATGGGTTTGCAGCGCTCACCCCGGAGATCGTCATCGGTTATGTCGAGCGACATGCGCTCGATGGCTCCGCCGACAGTGGCAAAGCCCTGTGCGTGGTGGTACGTGCCTTCCTGCGCTACTTGCATTTGAAGGGCTTCATTTCGACGGCGTTGGCCGATTGCGTGCCGTCCATCCGCCGCTGGCGACTTGCCGGCCTTCCAACATTCCTGCCGCCAGAGAAGGTCCAGAAGGTTCTCGATGCCTGTGATCGAACGACGGCAATGGGTTATCGGGACTATGCGGTTCTGATGCTCCTGGCCAAGCTCGGTTTGCGCGCCAGCGAAGTTGCCACCCTCAATCTTGACGATATCGACTGGCAGTCGGGCACGATTCTCGTGCACGGTAAGGGGCGGCGGCAAGCGATTATGCCGCTACGTCACGACGTCGGAACAGCTATCGTGGCTTATATCCGGCATGGGCGGCCCGCTTCAGCGTGTCGGCGCGTTTTCTTGCGAACACTTGCGCCGCACGTGGGTTTTGCCTCCGGCTGCGCCATCACGATGATCGCGAAGCAAGCACTCGAACGGGCAGGCATTGACGGCTATGCGCATCACGGTGCCCACCTTTTCCGCCACAGCCTCGCGACCGACCTTTTGCGGTCGGGCGCCAGCTTTGCCGAGATCGGCCAACTGCTCCGCCATCGAAGCATCGACAGTACAAGGATCTATGCCAAGCTCGATATTGAGAAGCTGCGTGAACTGAGCCTACCCTGGCCGGGAGGTCTCCAATGAGCCGGCTTCGCACTGCGCTCAAGCGCTATGTCGGCATGCGCCAAGGGTTGGGATACAAATACGACGGTCCGGCACGACGGTTGGCGGCATTCGTCACCTTCATGGAAGCCCGCGGCGCCGATACCATCACGACTGACCTGGCAATGGAATGGGTGACGTTGATGGGCCGACAGCCGAGTTGGTCCATCCGCCTGGCTGATGTGCGCTGCTTTGCCCAGCACCTCACTCATTTCGATCCTCTGACGGAAGTGCCACCAAGCGACGCTGTGCCGCCGGCACGGCGGACAAAGCCCTACATCTATAGCGAGATCGAGATTCAGGCGCTTCTGGCGGCAGCACTTTCGCTGCCGCCGGCCGGTGCCCTTCGACGCTGGACATATCACTGCCTGTTCGGACTGATAGCGGTGGCCGGACTGCGCCATTCCGAAGCGCTCGGCCTGCTCCGGGCCGACGTCGATCTCGACCAGGGCGTCCTCACTATCCGAGAGACAAAGTTCGGCAAGTCACGGCTGGTCCCGCTGCATGCCACAACAATCGGTGTCCTTTCAGACTATGCCGCCCGACGCGATGCACACCTTGGTACGCCGCGCAGTCCCTATTTCTTCGTCGCCGAACAGGGCGGCAGATTGCTGCATCAATACGTGCATCGCGTGTTCTGGCGACTATCCCGGCAAATCGGATTACGGCAGGAGGGGAATCGCGATGGCCCACGGATTCATGATCTTCGTCACCGTTTCGCCGTCCAGACCCTGATCAACTGGCATCGCGCTGGCGAAGATGTGGAACGCGAGCTGCCGGTTCTCTCGACCTTCCTCGGCCATGCCAATGTTCGCGACACCTACTGGTACCTGTCCGCCGCGCCGGAACTGATGAACCATGCCGTACGGCGATTGGATAAGCGCTGGGAGGTTCGGTCATGAGACGCACAAACGACCTGGCCGTGCTGATCGAGCGGTGGTTCACAGATCGGCTCATGAAGCATCGAGGTGTAAGTTCCAACACCATTGCCTCCTATCGCGACACCTTCAGGCTCCTGTTTGCGTTCGCACAGACGCGCCTTGGGAGATCCCCATCTCAGTTGACACTGCGCGATTTGGACGCTCCTTTCATCGGCGCATTCCTGGAGGATCTTGAGACGAAGAGATCCGCCTCGGTGAGGACCCGGAATCTCCGCCTCACAGCCATCCGATCTTTCTTCCGATATGCGGCGTTCGAGGAGCCGGCACATAGCGCCCACATTCAGCGGGTGCTCGCGATCCCCAGCAAGCGATGTGACAAGCGGCAGCTTCAGTTTCTAACCAGGCTCGAGATTGAAGCGATCCTGGACTGCACGGATCGAAGCACGTGGCTGGGACGCCGCGATTACACTCTGCTATTGCTGGCTGCGCAAACGGGGCTGCGGGTCTCGGAGATCATCGATCTTGACCGAGACTCCGTAATGCTCGCCCAGGGTGCGCATGTGCAATGCGTCGGCAAGGGCCGTAAAGAGCGAAGTACGCCGCTCACAAAGGTTGCACAGCAAGCCCTCCGGCGTTGGCTCAAGGAACCAAGGAAGCGAGGCGCAACGGCTCTCTTTCCGAATATGCACGGTGGCAGGCTCAGCGCCGACGGCGTGCAGGCACTTCTGAACAAATATGTCGCCAAAGCGCGCGAGCACTGCGTCTCCCTTCGCTCAAAGCGGGTATCGCCCCATGTCTTGCGGCACAGCGCTGCCATGGAGTTGCTACAGGCGGGCGTCGATTGCTCGGTCATTGCCCTGTGGCTGGGCCATGAGGCGATGGAAACGACGCTGACCTATCTTCATGCACATCTTGAACTAAAGGAATCCGCGCTCGCAAAGCTGAAGCCGTACGAACGCGCCAAGGCCGAGCGATTTCGACCAAACGACTGGCTTCTGGAATTCCTGAATGCCCTCTGAGCATGAGAACTATGCCGAGTATCAATGACAAGTCTCCAACCGAAACGGCGAGAGAAGCGCGTTTCAACTGGTATGTTGGAAGAGGTGCTCGGCATAGTTCGACGGTCGGCATAAACGGCCTTATGCCGCGCGCGGCATAAGGCGGTCATGATCAGCGTCGCCATGAAGGCGGCGCGATCCGCACCCCGGTCAGAGCCTGCAAAGAGCCACGCTTTTCTGCCAAGAGCAAAACCACGCAGCGCCCGCTCAGCAGCATTATTGCTGAGGCAGATCCGGCCGTCCTTGAGGAAGGACGTGAAGCCCTCCCAACGCTTCAGCATGTAATCGATGGGCTCGGTGACCGGTGAGCTGCGCGACAGCTTTGTTCGTTCAGAACGAAGCCATTCCTCAAGCTCGTCGACGAGAGGACGACTGTCTTGTTGCCGTCGCGCCAGCCGTTCACCGGCAGATAAGCCATTGATCTCGCGCTCGATGTCGAACACCGCGTCGATGCGGCTGACCGAATCATATTCGCTCCCGTCATGCCAGCGGTTTTGCTCATCCAGCCGACGTCGGCCGCCAGGTTTTTTGCGGCATCCGCCAGTCGATCCCTTCGAGCAAATAACCAAGCTGCGCCGCTGTGATCACCACCGTTCCGTCGGCTGCCGACGGCCATAGGAACCGTCCGCGCTCGAGCTTCTTGGTGAACAGACAAGCGCCCTGCCCATCATGCCAGATCACCTTGATCAGCCCGCCTTGACGACCGCGGAAGCAGAACAGATGACCACTATGCGGATCGCGCTTCAACGTCTCCTGCACCATCAATGCCAGGCCGGGGAAGCCTTTCCTCATGTCGGTATAGCCGGTGGCAAGCCACACCTTCACACCACTCGGAACCGGGATCATCGCCGCTCCACAACATCGAGGATCCGAACCAGGGCTTCGGTGTCAATGTCACTTTCGACGCGAATGCGCCGGCTGCGGCCAAGCTCGATCGTCACGAGGCTCGTCTTCTTGCGCGACCGCGCCGGCGGGGCCGTTTCCACAGCATCAGGCGCTGGCAAGGTCGCGACAACTTCGACAGGGATAAACTGTGAGACTGAGGGTGCCGATACCTGGCACAGTTCCTTGCGCCAGCGGAACAACTGGCCGGAATGGATACCAGCCGATCGCGCGATCTCCGATACGCTGGCTCCCGGCTCAAACGTTGCCGCGACCAGCCGCTCCTTTTCTTCCCGAGACCAGCGCCGACGTCGCTCGACCGATGTGATCACCTCAACAAGCTGCTTTGATATCCCTAGTGCTTGCACTAGGACTTGCAGTCTTCAGCCCTCTTCAGCAAGGCGGCCGTCACCGTGGGGATACGTTACCGATGACCTCGGGCACGAAACTTCGTTGACCGCCGGCGCGGCAGCAGTCGTCTCGACAACCATCGCCGCGAATTCCACGGCATCCTCGGGCGCGGGCAAAACCAGCTTGCCCTGCCGCGCCATCGTGCGCCAAGATGATCGATGGTTCGGCTTCAGCCCATACCGCTCCGCTACCTCATTCACCGTCACGTCCGGCCCCAAACTCTCTGACACGATCCGCGCTTTGACCTCAACCGGCCAGTGCGATGCCCTCACGCCCAGCTTTTTCCGGTCGTGAGAACCTCCAACGCAGTCTCCATGGAGAAACTCCCTTCGTTCATCCATCTAGGAACAACGTAGGGGCAGAACACTGGTTACTCCAAGCTGAAGCAGGTTCTCAAAGCTATGGAAGACCCTCAGAAAGCAGGGCAAGAGCGTCGACACGGATCTGCGCTATCCTCGCTACCGAAGGCCGATCAGAGCGAGAAATCGTTGCCAAAGCCAATTCGCTGGCGAGAATGTCAGACGCTTTGCACCGAGCGTATCGTATCCTGCAGCCGTTAGATAGAAGTATCGCACGCCATCTCGTTCGCGATAGCGGATGTAACCCATATGTACGGCCTTCACGAGCGCTGGGGTCATGTCAGAGTGCCAACCAATATCGTGGGCTGGCACGTTCTCCGCGCCAGCCGCATAAAGGTACCGCAGCACTTCTTTGAGGTCATCGCTCATGCGCTGTCTTACTGCCCAGCAGGCGAATTGCAAGCAACATAAGCCTTGGCGAGCCTGGCTAGGATGTAAGCGTCCGATCAGGCGGCTTTCGGCATGATCGACAGGCTCCACGGCAGTAGTTTCTGCTCAATACGCCGCCGATTGACATGGTAGTGACATGATGAGATCCGCCCCCGGCATCAGTCTGAAGAAACGTTTCATCAGTTGCGCGTCATGAAGCCTTCAAGATAGACATGGACATTTGATCACGCGTATTCCACAGATCGTCGATCGGTAGGTCCATCAACTTTTGAGACAGAAGAGAGGGGTTTGTCGATAGTTCAAACGGTATGATTACTCCCCAGTCTATCGAGGAAACACGTTCCGCTTGAGCGCCGAGGTCGAAAACCACGGGAGGAATCTTCTTTTTGAGCGCCATCGAGAGCGTGTAGCAGAATGTTTCTGGCCATATGCTGGGGATGAAAAAAAGATCGGGTTTAACAACGTCGAGCTGGTGCAAAGCATCTTCTTCTGATGCGTAACGTCCCCATAGTGACACGCCTTGTGTCGATAGATAATGATCGTCATTGCTGTAGCCAATTAGATGATAATCTATTGGCAACCCTTTGTTTTTTGCATCGGTTGCCAAGCTTGCAAGTACATCGCTACCTTTGTGGTTACCGATCGCACCGACGACCGCTACTCTTATTCGACCGTCGCTGGGACGACGAACGGCTACATCCGTTTCTGGAAGATGATCATCATGCGGCATGACCTGAATCTGGAGAGATGGAAAGACTTCCTGATATATCTTCTTCGTCGACTCGCTCGGGACTTGTACGGTCACTCCTTTAGCGAAGAACTCAGAATATACCTGCAACCGCTCGTTCGGATCACAAGCATCAAAGCTCCCCGAGTGATCCTTCATAGTGTTCCACTTTTCTCGCGTCTGGAGATCTGGCACGCCAGCGAATGTACTGTCGGGCCGAATCAACTGATAGTGGTAACTGATAGGAGAATAGTCGTGGCCAATGAACGTGGTGGGATGGTTGAGCTGGCCGAGCGCCTCCAAGAATTGCCTTTGCCAATGCCATTGTAGGCCAGCGAAACTGTTGACGTGAAAGAGCGACGGTGACAGATCTGTTAGTATTTTTACGAGAAAATCCCATTCTGTACGCATATCAATGCCCGCCAGATTAGGGATGAATGGGCCACCCTCAGGACTCTCAATGGTGGCGTAATGAAGATCATGAACACGTAGCGTCACACATTTCTGGCCACTTGCCTGCAGCTCTTTCCGAAGATGAGCCAAGTAAGTATCAATGCCGCCAGACCACTTATGGGTGATCAGCAACGTGCTGCCCTTGCATGCGGACACAAGTCTCGCTAGATCAAGATTTCGCCGCATGAACAGTTCGGGATCGGCTCGAACATGACTCCTGACCAAGCGACTGTAGTTTGGATGCTTGTACTCTAAGTTCAATTGACCTTTTGTGAAATTCTCCTCTCTAATTGCTGAGAAAGAAACGGAGCCGGTATGGAAGACAAAGACGTCACCAGCAATGATGTTAGTCATTCCTGCGTTTAGTGCTCTCATGCAGAAGTCGTTCTCTTCACCGTAACCGACTTTGAAGGCTTCCTCATCGAGCGGTCCGATCTTATCAATCGCGGAGCGCCTCATGTAAAAGCAGAAACCGACGCCTGTCGGAGTTTCAACCGACAGGCCGGAATTTACCTTGGCTGCCAATTGATCCAAGGCTTGAGGTGTTAGCTCCAGCGCGTGATAATTATCCCGATCGTACATGGGATAGCTACAAATCGTTGCATTGTTGGATAAAGGAGTGATTGTAGCGACCTTACTATTATCATCCGCGTGTTTGATCATTCGGCCAAACCAGCCAGGGAAGACGTAAGCGTCAGAATTCAAAAGCACCACGTCGAGATCGCCCGACAGGTTCTTCAATGCATAATTGACGGTTTGGACAAACCCACGGTTCGTGGGGCTATCAAAATAGTCGAATAGGTTTTTGCGTGCCAATTCAGCAAGTTTCGCGGAGAGTCGCTCATCTGGGCTTTTGTCATTGACAACCAGCAAGCTGTATGGGTCACCGTTGCGTGAATGGAGAGCGTGGAAAATGGCGGCAAGCGTTTCTTCATATCCCTTGTAGACGGGAATTATCACAACCGTGCGGGTTTTCTCAACGCGTCTCGCATGCTGCAAATCTTCCCATGCCGATTCCTCAGGAACCGAAGGCACAAACCAGAGCCTATCGCTGATTGAATTGGCTACCTGGCCAGCTTTCTTGCCTTTTTTCCAATAATGAACCAACGGAAATTCTTGCCGGCCTATGCTTTTGTTCCGTTCGAGATAATAGGCTGGGTCAAAGAACTTAGAAGGTGAGCGGCCCTCCTTCCATCCCCAAAGCAGGTAATGGAAATAGGGGTCAATCCCGTGAATCCGGACGTCTGAATTGGCTGAGAGGTAGAATTGAGCGTCGAATTCCGACTCCATCGCATCGGAGACATCGCGAAATTTGGATGTCGTACCCATCAACTGCTGTAGAGCTTTCCCCTTTTCATCAGTCGGATTAGCATCGAAGGCAATGCGGAGATCTTTGTAGGCCTTCCAGGTACTCTTGGGCTTCGGAAGGAAGCCGGCCTTCCGCAATAGTGATCTTGTCGGCTTACCGGCACGTTTTAATATCGATCGCAAAGGTCACCTCAGCATGAGTCGAAGAATTTCTAGAATGGTCAATCAAATCACCGCATAAAAAGCAACAGCCAGCACGCAGAAATTGCACTTCGGATCATAGCTTTCAGCATGCTAGGAGGTTAAGGAGAGACCACCATACCCTGAATCGCCCGTACATGCTCTTATTCATCGCTTATGGCTTGCAACCCGACTCCCGCGCGACCACTGTCCGAACAGTGACGAATTGTAATTGCGGACATTTCGAACGCAGGTCACATCGGCTCCAAGAGCTTCAGCGACACGTGGCTTTTGCGCGCTCCACGATGGGAACCAAGCTCATATGTTTCTCCCCCAAGATGCGCAAAGCCATAATTCGGGTAAAGTGAGCGGCATGGCGTATTGGACTCAGTCTCAATCAGCGTAGCATTGATGGACGCGGAGCCGGTTTCTCTCTTTATATTGCTTACGATGAGATCGAGAACGGTTGTCTCGATATCCATGCCAAGGACACGGCAACTCATCACAAACTGAACGATAGTGTTACGCTTCACAAATACTACGCCTACCGTGCCGTAATCTGTAAATTTATCTGTAACTCTAAATGCAAAGATGGAGCCGCCTTGAGAGAAAAACCTAGAATAATCCTCGGTGGACCAGCGCGTGCCGGTAGTATTGAATTGATTGGTCTTGTTTACTAACTCGAACACGCGATTGAACGAGGGGCTCTGAATGCCACTGACTGGCCAGATCTCGACCTGAGTATTCAGGCTTTGCAAAAACTCTTGATGATTCAAAGTCGACTTAGCTTTTTCTCGATCGACTTGGGCCTTTAGCATTTCTTCGCGTCGGGTCGATTCCGATGTTAGCTTTGCAGTCTGGGTTTCCGGTGACCACAACAGAATCCGCCTCGTCAAGAAGGGGTTGGAGCCGATGACACGAATACCGGGAATTTGAGCGCTTACGGATTCGCGTTCGACGGGGTTGTCATCGACAAATACAACGCTCCTCGCCGTCAATGAGAGTTGCTGCATCGTCTCTTGAATATTATCGGCCTTTGGCTTCCAATTAATCTTGGGGACAAGGAAGTCATCGTACCTAAGGAAGCCAAGAGTTGCCGCTTTCTCCCAATTCGCCCTTACGTAGTCTTCGTCGTTCTTGGAAGCGATTGAAACCATTATGCCGCGGCGCTTAAGGTGATGGACCGCTTCCCACAAGCCTAAAGGCCATCCGTCCGCATAAGGCCACCTAAGCCCAGGCTGATAGTGCTCCACGAGTTGCCCGCGCCATAGCGTGTTATCAAGATCAAAAATGACCAGCTTCACCATATCGATCTGGTGAACCGTTCGATACAGTGCTTCTATCTGCCGAAAAACCGCACCGAAGAACTCCGGTGTCTTGTTCGGATAGAACTCTTCGAAATCTGGGAGACTGTCTATGCGTCCCGGCTCTGGCGCCGTCCAGTGTGGCATTCTCTCGTGACCGGTCCAATCTGTATAGACCACGGATCCATGCGTGTAGAAGTACAAGATGTCGTCGAGGAAGTAACGCTTCCCGATCGAGTTTGCGATAGCGTCGATATCGGCGATGTATACATTAGCTTTCATCTTAAGTGCATCAACGAGATGTCGGTTTAACTCACGCACGATATGCGCGATATCATCGCTTTCGTTCGACTGCGAAAGAGCAGCGCTTGTCGAACCCTGAGGCACAATGAAATTAGATACCAGGGTGAACAAACCGGTCTGATTGCTATAACTCAGTACCTTCTCTAACATGATGTCCAGGTTGTGCTTGGCGTGAGAAATCCAATCTACACCGGCTTTGTCGGCATCGGCCAAGCGCACTATGCCATCCCCCAGCAATGAACGAAGCGGCAACTGGATGTATTGGACATCATAGTCGCTCAGCTCATCGCTAGTCTTTTCAGGCAGTTCAACGGCGTTGTTGAACAGAATGTGGTCAACCATTGTCTCCGGCCATTCGTGTCGAAGACGGCGGCAGTATGCCTCCGAGAGACAAGAGCCGATGAATAGTATCTTTCTAAAAACCGTTGGGGTGGCCTGTAGATCAGAAGGGAACAGAAAGTCAGACGTCTGCATTGAGCTCCAAATCCAATTTTACGATTTGCGCGGTCTTTACCGCAAAGATAAGTTTATGGCGATAGGCACGGACGATAGACCACAGCGAGTGGCCCCCAAGCCGGCCTGTTTAACACAAATTCGCTAACAGATATTTTGGTAACTCCGCAAAAACGTCGCAAGACGACAGGATGTCCAGTCTGACAGATCGAAATAGGTTTCAATATCGCCTGGAAGTGGCTGAATCGCGCGTGTCACAAACTCCGGCTCATTTACGCATGATTGAACAGAGTAGCTGTATCTGTTTGACAAAAAGGCAAGTAATGAAGCAGCGGCCGACCAAGGCAGTGGACTTGTCTCGCTCAGACTTTGAACCGCGTTCTTAGTGAACGCCGTAAATTGATTCTGCCCTAAACTGACGACCTTCTTTCCGTGAAAGATGCCCTGCACGGAGAGCGAGGATGAGATAGATATCACCGCATTAACGTGGGGGAGAAAGAACTCGCCCTTTCCCGATATTAGATCGCGCGGCGGGAACCGGACGTTCGAAAAATCGCCCTCTATCACCTGGCACAAGGTCTCTGGCACGCTTTGATCCGGATGGAAGACGGGCACAATCATCCAGTCGGTTGGGATCTCCGCTGCACATTGCATAATCATCTGATCGATCGGACTGCTGCGCCACGAAGCTTCGTAGGTTGGCCAGTCTGGCGGTTGCAGCGCGAGAAGAGCGATCTGCTTGCCTACGCAGTTTCGCTGTAACCAATCTTCTATGTAAGCTGTCAGAGGGTTCGCAAGGAGAGGGGCAACGATCTCGCTATTCCAAACTTCTCCGATGCCTTCGACCTGTTGTCTTGACAGTGAAAGGTCAATTATCCGTTCTTTGAATAGGTTCGGAAGGCTGTTCACCTGATGCCCAACTGGATCCATAAAAAAGCTGATGGCGCCATTCATTCGCGGAAAAGGGCTTAGTTCCCAAAAGAGTATTCGGCCGGCAAAGAGTTCCTCAAGGTATCGGTTTTGCGTGAAACTAATTATCACATCAGCTTGAAATTGATTGTCTACCTCAATCACGCGGTCGCGTAATGCAGCGTTCGTAAGTTTTGGTTTTCCATAAAGATCTCGCGCATATGCGTGACGGTCAAAGCTGAATGCCTCTAGTAACGCCCTCTGATTATTCGGGAAACATTCACATGGTGTATCTTTAAGATACTTTTTTAGTTCGGCACATAGCGTGCTACTGGAAACAAATCCAAAAAATATACCCGGATTCAGCGATATGATTTGCGCGATCCATGTGACCCACGTCGCAACAAATAGTGGGTCTAGTCGAAAGGTGACCGGCTCGATGTAAAACAATACGCGCAGGTTTGCGACTCCTTATAAATGAAAGACCAAAACTAAAACGGTCTCGTCTGCAGCGATTGGCATTGCATCTTCCGCCCGACATTCCTTGTCCCGCATCAGCCGATCGGTGGCCTTGTCCCAATGTTGCGTCTCAGCCAGCGCCTTGGAATTACGTGTACCAGGATGTCGTACTCGGAGCCTTTATGGTGCGCGGCTCGTCGAGCCAGGTGCCGCGGGCATAGAACCCGGATGACATTCGACATCCGGCCACGCTTCTTGAAGGCCGCCGAGCTGCCTGACGATGCGTCCGTGAATTCCTCGCGGATGATCGCAACGACACGGGCAACCTCGCGCTGCTTTTGCTCCGGCAGATGTTGAAGGGATGATCGCATGTGCCTATCGATAGGACAAAGACGATTCGCCGTCTACTAGGGGAGAGACTTCTCAGCTTTATAAACTGGCTCGCAATACCTGCTCCGGATCGGGCGATAGCATATTGAAGAATGCGGTTTTATCTTAAGTTGACAAGCAAAGCTCCGAAGGAGCTCGCCGAAATTCGGGGCCACAGTGATTTTTGCCGAAGGTGCCGTTATTTATCAGGTTCCGGATTGCGGACCCAAGGCTCGACAGCCTATCAAGGGCTGCCAAAATCCTCGTAGGAGATTTACGCCGCTTGTTAATGAAACTGTTTCCGCGTCCCCTGACTTTGCGCCGAGATGGCTATCAAATGCCAGTCAGGCGAGTACTCGTATTGACTAGAGGCCCCAATCCAACCTTTACATATTATCTCGAGAGTCGACTCGCTGAGCTCGGGGACGTGCCGTATGTCGTCCGTTCAATCGACGGCGATGAACTCTCCGGCCTCGACACCACCGGGCTGTTTGTGGTTATCTGCCGTTACATAAGGCATTCACAAATTTCTTGGCTTGCACGACATCGCAATACCCTCGCGGGGGTTGCATTGCTGGTCGACGATGACATTGTCGGCACTGTCGTCGACAAAAGTGCTCCATTCAAATATCGGGCCAAGCTCGCGCGCCTTGCGTGCTTTCCGTTACTGCAATTAAACCATCTTCTTTCTGATCTCTGGGTTTCAACGCCGGAGCTACAGCAAAGGCTCACCGATGTCAGGTCCACTACGCCGGTCTTGCTGGAGCCGGCTCCACTCGTTTCGGATCAAAGCCCCACGCTTAAAGAAAAAGACGAGCGCATTAAGCTTGCCTTCTACTCTACAGGCGCTCATCGTGCCGAGCATCTTTTCCTGAGGGACATCGTACGCGACGCGCTAGCTCGCTATCCACAGGCATTCTTGGAGATAGTAGTAACATCCTGGACGGAGGCAATTTGGACCGAGAGCGGCATCAATCCCGATCAACTTCGGCTTTTGCGACAGATGAGATGGCCAGATTTCAAGATCTATACGCAAACGGAAGGTGCCGATATATTGCTAGCTCCGCTTATGCCCGGTCGAGTTAATGACGCGAGATCGGACACAAAGCGGATCGACTGCTTCAGATTGGGCGCGGCAGGCATCTACTCGCGGTGTGAAGTATATGGCCGCAATCGCCATCCCGATGAAATTTTTGCCGACAACACTGTGGATAGTTGGCTGGAAAACCTTTCTCGGATGATTGAGGATAAGTCGCTTCGCGAATCCAGCAAGGATGGTACCCAAGCGGTAGTCAGGCTGATGGCATCTCGAGCTGCTGCCGGGCTGCCGCTGCCTCTTCAAGGCGCTCGCGGATCGTGAATGTGGTCATTCAACGAGTTGCCTATGCTGCATGCCGTCCGGTGGCCAAGCGCCTACCAGTGCCGTTGAAAATGTCGTCACGAAGCCTCGCCTGATGCGAAAGAATCACGATGATATGCCCTTACCCCAGCGTAGATCGGTTGCGCTACCAGCACCTCGCTGCCTCCGCGCCGCATCACATTTGGATTATCAAAAGGGTCGGCGTCAAGTAACGTTCCCCAGCGTTCTGCCATCGACTGCTCCTCCGCGGCTTGCTGCGCACGCTTTCCCGCACTCGCGAAGGCGCGACGCGATACGGACTCACGGTGAAGGAGCCGAGCCTCGGGCGTCCATACGATCCGCAGACCCTTAGCTCTCAGCTTCAAGCAATAGTCGACGTCGTTGAAAGTGACTGCAAGTGATTTTTCGTCCATGCCGCCAACTGCCTCCCATAGGCTGCGGCGTGTCAGTAGGCAGGCTGCTGTAACGGCGGCGACGTCACGGCGCAATTCGAGGAAGCCCTTATTGCGTCCATCCTCTGTATTCAAGAAGTGAAAGACGTGACGCGCCACTGAGCCGTCGCCGAGGGCTACGCCCGCATGTTGCACGTGGCCATCTGGAAAAAGTAGTAGGGCACCAGCGGCACCAACGGCAACGTCCTCCAGTTCATCGCACAGCGCACAAAGCCAGTCAGAAGACAACGGTTCAACGTCATTGTTGAGAAGTAGTATTTTTTCATGGTGTGCTATGGCGATGCCGTAATTGCACGCGCGTGAAAAATTGAATTCACCAGGCATCTCGAGGCGACGAATTCGCGAGGCAATGTCCGATCGCGCGAAAAGGTCGAAAGTCGCCTGCTCACGGCTGTCATTGTCAACTACTATGATATCAAGTTCCACTCCCTGCGTACGGTTCAGGAGACCATCGAGGCAGGCGGCAAGTAGATCTGCCCGATCCCGAGTGGGGATGACAACGCTGACCCTTGGCACCGGATCGCGTGCCGGCGCTTTTGTCGCGCAAACAACTCGTGAAAGCCTGTTCGCGCGATGCATGAGAATAAGCGGCACGTGCAGCACTGCATCGCGCTCTCCAGCGGCCAGAAGCACTAGCGGGCTAGTTGCCATCTTGAAATCAGCTTCCGCCGGCAGTGCGGCGAGGCGTAGCATAGCGCCTTCAAGCGGCAAATAGCCTGCCTCTGCGAGAGGCCGGTTCCAAGCCGGCTTGAAGAGAGGATCCCTACGTCGACCTCCGCCAATGCGGTCTTCATCACAATAAACCGCAACAGCGTCAGAATTGGCGGAAAGCGCTTCTGCCAGCGTTTCAAGGGCGAAGGGATGGAGCACCATGCCCAACGGCAGACGAATCCAAAAATGGCTTTTGCCGGCAAGCGCAGAAACTTCAAACGACTCGACCTCGCGGAATGTTCGCAAGGTCTGGCGCTCCAGGCTGGCCCGCGTTGCAGAAATCGCAGCATCATGCTCCGCACTCGTTCTAAAAACGCCGCCCTCAATGGTGACCAGCACCTCTGGAGAACCCGCGCCTCCGATATTCATATTCCTGCCGCGAATTAGGGCGGTCTCTTGGGCATCAACCCACTTCCGATACTTGGGAGAATAAAGCGTTTCGATACCCTCTTTAAAGCGTACCCTCACACCCTTTCTATTGCCGCAGAAGAGAAGTCGTCCAATGTCGAAAAGCATACGCGGGCGGACGCAACAAAGCCGCAAAGCGGCCTCTACAAAACCAAGCGGTCGGAGTCGTACTTGGAGCCGATCTACATCGTCAGGGCTTACGGTTATCTCGTCAGGAATTAGCATGATAGCTAAAAGTCCTCTTGGTACGTAGCCGAGGAACTGGCCCCGGCCATCGCGATCCGTCAGAAATGACCGAACTCCTGGATTTGGTGCCCCAGCTTCCCGGATGAAATAAACACGGGGCCTTCGGCCGAGCGAGCTGCCCGAGCCGGAAACTGAAATCAAAACTGGCCGCGCCGAGAGCCGCGCGGCCGCCTCTCCTGAGGCAATGGTGATCCAGCGCCCGGTGTGGCCTAGCTCCGTCGATTCCACGCCCACGCGTGATAAAATCGAGTCGAGTTCTTTCTCACTGGTTCGGGGATCTTCCGCACTCTTTCGATTTCCACGGTCGCGGACTTCAATCGATTTCTGGTCAGGGCTCATCGAAGAATCTTGTCAAATCGTTACAGATGCGCATTGGGACGGTCTTCTATCACTGAAATCCATGCAGTACGATTTCAAATCCAAACGAGAGTGGGTTTATAGTAATCTCAACCATGAGGGAATGGCGCTAAGCAGCACGAACAAAGGGGACCAACCTCGTTGCGGCATAACGCGTGAGTCCCTCGGCTTCAATTTGATTGTGAGACAAGTTTCGTCCGATCGACAGCGTCGCGAACCGCAGAACCCGATTTCATCCTCAAGCAATGTGCGGTAGCTGCAAGACACGCATGCGATGGTGTCGTGCCCGGCGCTCACGCCTACAGTGTTCCTCCCGCATCTGGGAACACGCGAACTGCACGTCATTCGCCGCGTCGCGCAAGACCCGTCCGGCGAGGTTCTTGCCGGCATGCATCTTCACCTACGGCCGTCATATCAGCTTCAGCTTCGTGGCCAGAGCTGTTGCCTGCGGCAGAGTGCCCGCGTCCAAGGCTTTACGAGCTTTATTCAATTGAAAGTTCACATTGCTGTAGGTCATATTCTCGATGGTAGCCATCGCTCTCATAGACTTGCCCTCGGCCGACCATTTCAAGAGTTGGACTTGTTTCAGCGTCAGTCGAATCCTCGATTCTGCGGTCGGATCAAACTCCGCTTGCTCAATCCTTGCATGGAGCTGTGCGACAGCCATTGCGGCGGCAACCTGATCTATCTCTCGAGCCAGGGAAATGGACGGTTTATGCGAAGCAACCGTCAACATTGACACGCGCCCGAATGCCGTTGCAACAGGAACGGTAATGCCAGATCGGATACCGAAGTCGGCGGCATCCGTATAAAATCGCCGGATCGGCTTTGACGCGCGCCTTTTTGAGATTTCGGAGGACCAGACAAAAGTCCTCATCGTGGATTTGGCGATTGCGACGATAGGATCGATCTCGTCCAACTTGTTCGTGAAGTATCGCTCCTGCCAGTCGGCAGGATAGTTAGAAAAAGCAGAAGTACCGCTCGGCTGAACGTTGAGGTAGGCGTAATAGTCGAAACCGAACTCCCGGGTGAGGCCGGACAGCGCGTCCTTCAACATCTCTCTGGTTCGCGCCAAAGCCGAAATATCAATTAGCTTTTGAAGCCAGATCTTCACCTTCTGAACTCCCTGTATCATCCGCCAACAGACGTCCGCGTTGTCGACGGAAGTTGAAGTAGTGGAAACTGTTGGTCGCTCTCGATCAAAATGTCTTGACGATTAGCGGATCGGCAAAGACACCCTTGTCTGATCGACTCCGCCTGTTTCGACTTCCGCGAGTAGGCCCGCTATTCTTTGCCTTTTTCTGCGTTCTCGGCAACCGTAGATTTCAACAGGCTACGTCAAGCCATTGGTAGCGTCTTCATCTTGAACCGCTTGCTCGGGGTGCTGATGCAAGCGATCGGGCTATCTCGACTATCTCGTCGCGGTTTGCCGTCGGATCTTCCTTGTTCCAGGCGAGTCCCAAGCCGATTGTGAAGCTCATGTCCTGCACCTCACGAAGTAGAAATGATCGATTGGGCAGATCCTTCGTCCATTCCGGAACGAAGCCTACGCCTATGCCGGAAGAAACCAGTGAGACGAGTGAGAGCGTGTCGTCGCAGCTGCAGGCAACGTTATCGAGAAGCCCATGCTTCCTGAACTGGTCGAAGAAGAACTTTTCCGTGTAGGAGAGATTGGAACGGGAAAAAGAAATGATCCTCTCCCGTTTCAAATCGCTCATTGTGACTTTCTCTGCCTCTGCAAGCGCGCTGCCAGCCGGTACTGCGAGGAAGTACCGTTCATTGGCGATGCTCTGCCAGCGCAGCGACCCGATGTTTTCGACCGGCCGGATGAAGCCCAGGTGCACACGACCTTTTTCGATATCGCGGACAATCGCATCGGTGGAGCCGCTGCTGATATGGATCTGGATATCGGGGAATCGCTTGCCAAGCCTCGTTAGAAACTGTGGGAGGACGCCGAACGTGGCGGGATAGATTGTGCCGATAGTGATCCTGTTGACATCCTTGCCGGCCACGGCTTGGACGACGGAGGAGCTGTTTTCGACCTCTTGCAGGATACGGATGCACCGCTCGTAGAAGACTTCGCCGGCTTTCGACAGCTGAACTCGGCGGGTTGAGCGGATGAGGAGCTGAACTCCGAGCTCCTTTTCGAGCGTCTGGATTTGAAGGCTGAGGGCTGGTTGCGCCATCGACAACATGGCCGCTGCCCGGCCGAAGTGCAGTTCCTCGGCTAAAATTGCGAAACATCTGATCTGACGCAGTTCCATTCGCGATCCTCTCTGCGCGTACCTCCGGTATCGGTCGTAATTCGGTCGCGCCCACGCCCTAGATCATCGATTAATAGCGCATCAAGATCAATCCGCTGCTTTTTAATACCGCACTTCCTATAATTTCCAGTAGTGGACGGCGAATCGTCTTTGGCCTATCGATGGACGCATGCGATCGTCCTTGGAACATCTGCCGGAAAAAAAGCAGCGCGAGCTTGCCCGCGTCGTTGCGATCATCCATGAGGAATTTGCCGATGCGTTGTCAGGCACGTCTGCCGCCTTCAAGAAGCGCGGCCGGATCTTAAAGATCATCCTGTTTGGCTCGCATGCGCGCGGCACCTGGGTCGACGAGCCACACACGATGAAGGGCTACCGCTCCGACTATGACATCCTCGTCATCGTCAATTCCAAGCAACTGGCAGAACCGCAATACTGGGACAGGGCGACCGATCGGCTCATGTGGGATAAAGAGGTGCAGACGCCGGTCGGGCTCATCGTCCACGGCGCCAGGGAGGTGAACAACTTCCTGGCCGACGGCCGGTATTTCTTCGTCGACATCCTGCGCGAGGGCATCGTGCTCTATGAGCTCGACGACCGGCCGTTGGCCGAACCGAGAAAGCTCTCCGCCGTCGATGCGTATAGACTGGCGAAGGAGCATTTCGAGGATCGAATACCCCATGCCAGGGTTTTTCTTAAGACCGCAGCCTTTTGCGTGAGAGAGCAAGACCTCAAGGAGGCAGCGTTTCTGCTACATCAGGCAATCGAACAAGCTTACTCAGCCTTCTTGCTCGTACGCACCAATTACAGCCCACCATCACACAATCTGAAATTCCTGCGGGGACTGGCTGAAGAACAGGACCGCCGGCTCATCGACGCCTGGCCGCGTGACCAGCACCGCTATGCCGCCTGGTACAACATCCTCAACGAAGCCTATGTGAAGGCGCGCTACTCGAAGCACTTCGAAATCACTGAAGAAGCGCTTGGCTGGCTGCTGGAGCGGACGGAGCATCTCCATCAAACTGTCGCGTCCATCTGTAGCGAGCATCTGGCTGAACTGGAGCGCGCAAGCGATGGCAGCTGACCGCTGCGCCAATGGCAGGGCTTCCAGAAACCAGCGGACAAGAATATTTTACTTCATCTTCAGCGGGAAGTGATTTAAGATTCAACTTAGCCGACATGCAGGATGCATGTGCTTCCGGACAATGCGATCTCGACTTCGCTGTGAAAACCGTCCGGCCACATTTTTCTTGCGCCGGACTCTCACAGGAGAGTCTCCATGTCGAAGCTATTGGAACATAACCCAGACCCCTCATTCGGGGCGGATATGCAGCATGACGTCGCGGTAGCGGCGGCCGTAGAACTCGCTATGGAATTCTACGGCTGCGATGCGGTAACCGCCGCGGCGAAGCGCGCCATCGAGGCAAGGCACCTCGAGCGCGAAAGCCACTTCCGGTTCTGGGTGAATGTCTTCAAATCCCTAAAATCCAACCCACACCTGGTCGCGGACATCTGCCATTCGGACTGACGATGCGGCTGCATAGCCGCTTGACGTCGCGCGCGCCGTCGGGGGCGCCGAGCGCCGTTTCAGCGCGCGCTTCGATGGTCCGACGTACACGGTTCCATTCCGCGTTGCTGCGCACCGCCCGCGGCGAAAGATAACGCCATTGATATGAATTTCATATCAATGGCCACGAAACAATATTGGAAATTTCCCAATCGCTCGGCGCAATGTCGCCGGATCGACAACTATCAAAGGGAACAGCCATGAAATTTTCAATGCTCAGCGCGACTGCGCTCGCATCGCTGGCGTTGGCCACATCCGGCAGCGCCGAAACGCTCGTCGTCAACAGTTACGGCGGCCCCTATGAAAACATCATCCGCGAACGGATCATTGAACCCTTCGAGGTCAAGTTCGGCATTGACGTCCTTTACGATGCGGTCGGCTCGGCGTCGCAAGATTATGCAAAGATCAAGGCCGCCGGCGGACGGCCCGGCTTCGACGTCGTCGTCATGACTGCCTCCCAGTCTCTCGATGGATGCAAGGAGGGCCTCTTGGAGAAATTCACACCAGAGACCGTTCCCAATCTTGCACGTCTGTCTCCAGCGATTGCAGCCGTCGCCGGGCCCTGCGGCGCCGTTCACGAGGTGCAGTATCTCTCGCTGCTCTACCGCAAGGACAAGCTACCGAAGGCGCCAGATTCCTGGTCCGCGCTTCTCGACGAGAGCCTCAAAGGGAAGATCATCCTGCCGACCTTCCAGAACATCATGGCCGCCTACCTGATGGAGGTCCTCTCGGTCGCCAATGGCGGCGACCTGCTCGACAACGTCGAACCCGGCTTTGCCGCCATGGCAAAACTTGCCAAACAATCGATCGGTTTTGAACAGTCCTCCTCGGTCATGGAAACCTATATCAAGGACGGCCAGGTCTGGGCCATGCCTTTCTGGAATGGGCGGGCCCAGCTTCTGGCCGATAGCGGACTGCCCGTCGACTATGTTCTGCCGAAGGAGGGGTCGATTCCCCTTGTCGCCACTCTGAACATCCCCAAGGACGCCGAGAACCGGCAGGCGGCACTCAGGTTCGTGAATTTCTTTCTCGAAAAGACGAGCCAGGAGGCCTGGGTTACGGGGTACAAGGTCGGAAGCGCAAGGACGGATATCGACGTTCCCGTCGACATCCGCGCCAAGCAAATCACCACTGAGGCTGATCTGAAGGCGCTCCTCCTGCCCGATCTCGGGGCGGTCGCCACGCGCTTGTCAGCCTGGGGCAAACGCTGGGAACGCGACGTCGTCGCCGCAGCCGAGTGAGGTGGATCATGGCGACGATTGCTTTCTCCACTCCGCAACGGCCAACACGCATCGCCTTTCCCTTCAAGGTGTTTGTGCCGCTATCATTGCCGGCGATCGTGTTGCTCCTGTTCTTCGCAGCCCCGATGGGTCTGATGCTCGGCCTCAGCTTTCAGGACCAGGAGACCGGCACCTTCACGTTGGCGAGCTACGGACGCTTCTTTAGCGACGAGCTTGTACTTGCGGGCCTCGGACGCACCGTCGTGATGTCGGGATTGGTCGCCATTTCCGTGACGATCCTGGCCTATCCCCTCGCCTACTATCTTGCACGCTCGACATCACGCTGGCGAACGCTCGTCTTTGCTCTTGCCATCGCCCCTGAGCTGGCAGGCGTGGTGCTTCGGACCTATGGCTGGCTTGTCATTCTCGAAGATCGGGGCTTTATCAATTCAGCATTGATTTGGACCGGACTGATTTCCGAGCCCTTGCCCCTGTCGAAAAACCTGTTCGGTGTCGTGGTGGGGCTGACGCATGTGATCTTGCCATTTGGCGTCCTTTCTCTGCTCACGAGCCTCCAGGGCATCAATCCAAATCTGGAAAGATCGGCTCAGATCCTTGGCGCCTCGAGACTTGCAGTCATCCGCCACATCGTCCTGCCGCTTTCTGTGCCGGGAATCGTAAGCTCGCTCCTGATCGCCTTTACGATGGCGGCAAGCGCCTACGCCACCCCGGCCCTCCTCGGCGGTGCTGCCTTCAAGGTCATGGCCACGATGGTCTACGAGCAAGTGCTCTTCTACATCGACTGGTCCTTTGCGGCGGTCATGGCCAACGTCCTTCTCGCCATGATGCTGATCTCGGCTTTTATCGGATCCAGGCTCGAATCCCGCCTTCAACAGAAACTTCACCTGTAGTCTCGGGAGACTTCAATGAACCGATTGCTCACCATTCTGTTCAGGGCATCGCTGATTGCAATTCTTGCATTCATCACCTTGCCGCTCTTGGTCGTTGTTGCAGCGTCCTTCAGCCCTACGTCAGCCGTCACCTTTTGGCCGGGCGATTGGACATTTCAGTGGTATCCGGCGCTTCTGGAGAGCCGCTGGCTTGATCCCTTTCTGCTCAGTGCAGAGCTGGCGATCATCGTCAGTCTCGCAAGCGGTTTGCTGGGCGTCCTTGCAGCCTACAGCGTCGCTTATCAGAAATGTCCGGGCAACGCTGCCATCATGTCGTTCCTGCTGTCGCCGATGGCTGTGCCACAGATCGTCAAGGGTGTTGCGATTGTTCTCTTCCTGTCGTCGGCCGGCCTTTACAAGCTGCTCGGGACACCGGGGCTCGTCATGGCCCACATCGTCCTCACCATGCCATATGTCATGCGCATGGCGGCGACCGCGATGTTCAATTTCGACAAGCGGTTAGATCGGGCCGCCCGCATTCTTGGCGCGGGACAGGTCCAGCGGATCAGATATGTACTTCTGCCGCTGATCCGCTCCGGCCTGTTCTCAGGCATGACCTTCGCCTTCATCATTTCGTTCAATAATATTCCGTTGTCTGTCTTTCTCGTGAGACCCGGACAGACGACGCTCCCGATCGCCGTCATCAATCATCTCGAATACAGCCTGGACCCGGTGCTTGCGGCAGTGAACGTCGCATCACTCCTCTTCGTCCTCGGCACGATCATCGTTTTCGAAAAGATCGGCGGGTTCTCCGCGCATTTCCAAGGGGGTAGCAAATGAGCAACAACGATATCGAGCTTCTTTCGGTCAGCAAGCAATTCGGCGCCAACTGCATCGTCGACGACATCAACCTTGCCGTTCCGAAAGGCAAGTTCGTCAGCATCCTCGGCCCCTCCGGATGCGGAAAGACAACGACGTTGAATATGATCGCCGGATTCGAAAAACCCTCGAGCGGAGAGATCCGCATCCGCGGTCGCAATCAGGCAGGCGTCCGGCCGGAGGCTCGCAAGATCGGGCTCGTCTTCCAGAACTACGCGCTATTCCCACACATGACGGTCGCGCAGAATGTCGGTTTTGGCCTCAAAATGCAGGGCAAACCACGCCAAGACATCTCTGAGGAAGTCGCGCGCGCCTTGAAAAGCGTTCATCTCGAGGGCTTCGAAAAGCGCTATCCCAAAGAGCTATCGGGCGGTCAGCAGCAGAGAGTGGCGGTCGCCCGTGCCATTGCGCCGTCTCCCTCTGTCCTGCTTCTCGACGAACCGCTTTCCAACCTCGATTTGAAGCTTCGCGAGGCCATGCGTGTCGAGTTGAAGGAAATCCAGCAAGAGCTCGGCATGACTTTCGTCTATGTGACGCATGACCAGGAAGAAGCGATGGCGATGTCCGACCGGATCATCGTCATGCAAGGCGGTGTCGTGGCGCAGGAAGGTTCGCCGGCGGACATCTACAATCAACCGAGAACATCCTTTGTGGCGGACTTCATAGGCAAGTCCAATATCCTGCCGGTTTCGGGTCTGGATGACACTGCAATCGATGACGCGTGCGTGCGTGTATTGCTCGGAGAAGCAAACCTCCCGATCATCGCCGCTTGGCCGCAGGACCTCGTTCCGGGCAAGGCCCGGTTCTGTTGCATAAGGCCCGAGGCAGTCAGGCTTGCAGATGCGGCAGGCGCCATGGATGGGCCAGTGAACCTCCTGACGGCATCCGTCCAGAAGGTCGTCAACCTCGGCGCCTATCTGGAGGCCTGGTTGTCCGTGAATGATGAGACGACGTTAAAATCCATGATCCGCTCCACGCGCCTGGACATGCTTTCTGTTGGCAGTCGCGTTGAACTTGCCATTGCCCATTCCGCGGTCCAGTTGCTCGAGCAGTAACTCGATTAATAGTAATCCAATATCAATAGTGAATAATTGATATTGGATATCTCATCGAACCCTTGGCTAGACTTCATGCGATCCCAAGTCCGGGATCTCCTAAAGGAGGCACAAGAATGCTCACCAGAACGAAGGTTTCCGCGGTCCAGAACTCTAACAATGTCTGCGCCGACATCGTTGGGTTCGACTTCTCCAACTATGACGACAAAGACATTGCCGCAGTCCGATCATACTGGCTGCAATACGGCGTTGTCCGCTTTCGTGCAGCCCACATTACCGATCAACAGCAGGTGGATTTTTCCCGTCATTTCGGCGACTTTGTCATCCATCCGAAGCAGTTGCAGGAAGGCGGACACCCTACGCACCGTGAGATCCTGGTAATCAGCAATGTGATGAGGGACGGCAAGCCAAGCGGCGCGCTCGGCAACAGCGAAGCAACCTGGCATACCGATACCTGGTTCTACGAACGTCCGCCGGCAGGAGCAATCCTCAGAGCGATCGAAGTCCCTCCTTCCGGAGGCGATACATATTTTCTGTCGACCTACCGTGCTTACGAAACGCTTCCCGACGAACTGCGCAAGGCTATCGATGGACGTCAGATCTTCTTCCAGAACGTCTATGACAAAACAGGCAAACTGCGCCTTGGAAAATCCGAGCCGAAGAGCCGTGATTTTCGCGAGTGGAGCGGCGTCGTCCATCCCCTGGTCCGCACCCACGGCGAGAGCGGACGCAAGGCTCTCTACCTAGGCGGCACGTCTGAAGGATCCTGGATCGTCGGCATGCCGCTCGACGAGAGCGTCGATCTGATCACAAAGCTCTGGGAACACGCGACCGGTAGTGCCGCCCAAGTCTTCATCCAGAAATGGGAGGTGGGCGACATCATGATGTGGGACAACCGCTGCACGATGCACCGGCGCGACTCCTTCGATCCGAACACCATCCGCATCATGCATCGGACGACGACAGCCGGCGAACGTCCGATCTGACGCACAATGACAGAGACGATCGGAGTTTTGTCGAATGACTGAACCATACCGGATGAGAACGCGGCCAAAGGCCATTCCGCAATCATTGCGAACCCTCCTTGCGGATGTCGAAACCGCAACCATCGGCCATTTCGAATATGTCGGATTCGTGGGCGCGTGTATCACCCCCGTCTTTCCGGCAAAGGCGATTGGAACGGCGATCACGGTGGCCGCACCAGGCCGCGATGGAACCGTCATCTACAAGGCCATCGATCTGCTTACCCCGGGAGATGCTCTCGTCATCTCCCGGGTTGATCAGGACGACGTTGCCTGCGTCGGCGGCGGTGTCGTGGCAGCTGCCCGCGCGCGCGGAGCGGTGGCCGTCATCGTCGATGGACCCTGCACGGACGTCGAAGAGATTCGGGCCAGCCAGTTTCCAGTCTGGTGCCGCGGCGTCTCATCCAAGACGACGAGCCGTCGGCACAGGATCGGTGGCGCAATTAACGTCCCAATTGCGTGCGGTGGTGCAGCCGTGCTGCCGGGCTATGCAGTCCTCGCTGATCACGAGGGCGTCTTCGTTGCCGAACCCTCGCATATGCGCCGCGTCGCCGACTTTGCTCTCAGACGACAACGGCATTCGCTTCAGCTGCGGCCCCATCTTGAGGCCGGCCATTCCATCTTTGATTTGGACCAGGTCGTATCATGAAAATTTCCCTCATCCAGATGAATTCCCAGCCCGACCGCGATCTCAACCTGCACGCTGCCGAGACCCTGATGCACCAGGCAATGGAACGCGATAGACCAGACCTCATGGTGCTTCCGGAGCATTTCGACTGGTCCGGTGGAACCGCTGCAGAGAAGCTCACCGCGGCTGACGACATGCCGGGCGGCAAGGCCTATCGAATGCTGCAGGAATTCGCGGCTCGAGAACAGATCTGGATTCACGGCGGAAGTCTGCTCGAAAGGATCGGAGGAAGTTCAAAGATATATAACACGACGGTGGTTTTCGACCCGATGGGTCGGGAGGTCGGACGCTACCGGAAAATCCATCTATTCGACATCGAAGCGCCGGATGGCAAGATCTATCGTGAATCCGAGACAGTGGCCCCTGGCGATAGACTTTTCATCTACGAAGCGCACGGCTTTAGGATCGGCTGCGCCATCTGTTACGATCTTCGTTTTCCCCGACTCTTCGATGCGCTTTCGAGTGCGGGTGTCGATGTCGTCATTCTACCAGCAGCCTTTACGCTGCAAACGGGTAAGGACCATTGGGAAGCACTCTGCCGTGCGCGTTCTATCGAACTCCAGGCCTATTTCGTCGCCTGCGGACAATGGGGTGGCTATGTCGCAGCGAATGGGGAACGGCGTTTCACCTATGGCAATTCTCTTGTCTGTGATCCCTGGGGCCAAGTGATCGCCCGAGCGGCCGACCAGGTCGGCATGCTTGCTACTCACATCGATCGGGCTCGCGTTACGGCGGTCCGGCAGCTCATTCCGACCGCATCGCACAGGACAAACTTCGAAGGATTGGCCCGAACATCCCTCGATCGCAGTATCGCCGGCTCGTGCAGTTGTTCCTCCTGTACCGGCAGGCGACGTGACAGTGCTCCAAATTCTTGTAGTGGCGAGACGACGAGACACCCGTAGACTTCGACGTAGCCATCGTCCGTCCGCCCAACCGGATAAAAAACCATGACTCCCTCAATAGCCCAAAGGATCGGCGAATATATCGCCGCGGAATCTTGCTCGCGTCTTCCGCCGGAGGTCATTCACAAGAGCAAGCTTTGCATAATGGATTCGATTGGCTGCCTGTTCGGCGCGCGTAATCTGCCAGTCTCCCGCATGATGGACAGCTTTTTTACTGGTAACCATGCGACCGGCTCTGGTGTCCGGTTACTCGATTCTGGAATGGCGGCCTTCGCAAGGCGTCACTTATCAATGCGCTCGACTTCGATGACATCTACGAGAAGGGCCACCCCGGCGCCACCGTCATCGCAGCCGCGTTGTCGATGGCCGCCCATAGGGAGTGTTCGGGTGCGGACCTTTTTGAAGCGGTCGTCGTCGGTTACGAGGTCAGCTGTCGTGTGGGGATCTCGCTGCTTCATCAAACGCCCAGAAAGACAATACACGGGCATGGGACATGGCAGTTATTCGCGGCGACTGCAGCGGCTGCGAAGTTGATGCGGCTTGAGGCAAGACAAGCGGCGCAAGCAATCGCGATCGCCGCCGTCAATGCACCAGTCGCCTCGGTCATGAAAACCGTCTACGGCAAAACACCATCAATGGCGAAAAACAACTTCGGGGCAGCCGTGCAGACGGGCGTCAACGCGGCGCGGCTTGCTGTGGCGGGCTTCGAGGGCCCACTGGATGTCTTCGAGGGTCCGACAGGGTTCTGGCGTATGGCCGGGGCTGACGAGTGCGATTTCGGCAAATTGACCAGTGGCTTCGGTTCGACCTACGAAATCTCAAAAGTCGGCTTCAAACCTTTCAGCTGTTGCCGGCTTATCCAGAGCAGCGTGCAGGCGTGCCGCGACGTCTTCACAATGGCCGGAATTGATACTGCGGCCGGCCAGCGCATCAAGCTGAGTGTCACGGCACCTCCAATCGTTTGCGAACCGCCATTCAGCACTGTGCGGCCGAAAGAC
Source organism: Rhizobium sp. USDA 4016 (assembly GCF_056279705.1). NCBI lineage: Bacteria > Pseudomonadati > Pseudomonadota > Alphaproteobacteria > Hyphomicrobiales > Rhizobiaceae > Rhizobium > Rhizobium sp. USDA 4016. The sequence continues at coordinate 676,277 of NZ_JBWCCY010000004.1, read as the reverse complement.
ATGTGGGCGGCGCAGTTCAGCGCGCCCCATGCTATTGCGATGGCAGTCCTTGGCGTTGAACCTGGCCCGGATTGGTTCGCGGACGACTGGCTGCGTCACGATATCGCTGGGAGCCTTCAGGCCATCATAGAATTTATGCCTCGTTCGGCGCGCGACCTATCTCGCGAGCCGCATGCAGCAAGTGCTTGCTTGTAGCTTCAGGATGGACGAGTGCTCGAAAAGCATGTGCCATTTGCTGAGGGGGAGGCTGCCAACCCTATGCAGGAGTCCGCTCTCGAAACAAAGTTCCGGCGGCTCACGAGCTCGGCAGTCGGAGAGTGGGCTTCCCTTGAAATGCTGGATAATTTGCAGAACCTAAAGAGCGCCACTTCCGTTCAGCCGTTGGTCCGCTGCGTCTCAGGAGCCGTTTAAAGAGCGCAACCGCATAGCGGGTGGAATCTATGCTTATAAGTCCCGGTCAGGCGACTCGATCGGTTCCGCAGATGCGGCTGAAAAGCGGAACAGGCATTAGGGGATTGGCACGCAGCAATATGCCTATCCTGCGAAGCCGCCGGGTAACCGGTTCTCTGAGGGCTGACCTTGCCCCGGCAACGTCACGGTGAAACTGCGACGGTGCGATCGGGCGTTAGGACAGGAGTGGCATTTTCCACTTAAGCGCCGGCCAGTTCAGACGGCTCTGCGCCATATTCTCCGCAACAATAAAGATCCGTAGGACTAAGAAAGTTTAATATTGGAACTTCGCGAGCCTTTCTTTCTCCACACAAGCATCCCTCCGACAACAAAAACATGTCCCGATCTTTCCTTTAACGGCCGCCACCGAAGTGCGAGATTCCCATAGCCACATTGGTTGGATGTGGGACCCCAATGGAGGATAGCGATGGAGACCGTAGCCAGATATTTTTCGCATACTGACATGGCATGTCTCGGCGTCCGCCTTAATGCGGGTGATCTTCACAACGCAGCCAAAGAGGTTTGGTCCGACATGCGTCTCGGACGGGCACACGGCCTGAAGTCCGTCCTGTCCTTCAGTGAAGCCGAACTTTGGAAGCAACCGGAGTTTCAGCCCTATCGTGACGAACTCAAGGGCGAGCGATTGGGCTGGAAGCTCTCTGCGCTCTCCAGCGTCGGAGGCCGGTATGCGGCGGTCAAAGTGGTCGGCGCCAATGCAATAAACCGCCGCTTTGGCAGGCCCCGTTCTGCCTCGACAATCATTCTCCTCGACAGCTTCACGCTGCGTCCCCTTTGCGTGATCGATGGGACAGAAATCTCCGCAGCACGAACGGCAACCTATGCCTCGGTCGCCCTCGAGCGCTTCTTCTCAAAGGAAAACGACCTATCCGTATTTCTCTTTGGAGCAGGCCCAATTGCCGAGGAAATCGTCAAAGCGCTTGGCCACTTCGGAAAGGATATTATCTCGACGATCTACGTGCGCAGCCGATCGGGAGCTTCCGCGCGGCGGCTTGTCGAAAAACATGGACCGACCGCGGGAGTTCCGCTTGAGGCTGCTTCGGACAATCGCAAGCTGCGGGATTGCCGCTTCGTAATCACCGCCTCCAATGCCAGCGAGCCGGTTTTCGCAGCGCCGGATATATTCGCGAATGCCGTTCTTCTGCATCTTGGCGGAGACGAAACGCCTGTCGACCACATTCAAACGGTTCTCCGGTCAGGCCTCGCAGTCTGTGATGACGTTTCCATGGTATCCCGGCGCAACTCACAAAGCCTTGCGCTCTATTTCTCGCGGATGGGCGCAACGCTGGAGCAACTTGGCCCTTTCCTCGGGATCACCGGCTTTAAAGACGTCGCTGAGGTTGAAGACGTGCCGGATCGCCCGATCCTGATCACCTGCGTCGGTCTGCCGATGCTCGACCTCTATGTCGCCGCCCACGTCTACGAAACCTGGCTCAGGCCCGGCGCTGGCGCAGCGCCACCTCCCGGCTCGCCCGTTCACGCATGAGTGGAAACGATGGTACCCGGAGGCACAGATGTACACCACCCGGATCCTGGCAGATCATCTGATGACCTATCCCTCCGCCGCGTTGCCAGCCGAGGCGAGACAAAGCGCCCTTTGCTGCATTCTGGACGCGGTGACTGCAGCAGTGGTAGGAAGCGAGGTCGGCGGTGCGCGTGTTGTGCGCGAGATCGCCCGGCAAGAATTTGGAGTCGGCCGCGCACCGATTTGGTTTACCGGTGAAAGCCTGGGGACAACGGCTGCGGCCTTCTGCAACGCTGCCTCGGCATCGGCGCTCGATTTCGACGACGGTCATCGCGGGGCGCGCGGTCATCCTGGTGCAGCCGTCGTACCCGTTGCTTTGTCGGTGGCTTGTGAGACCGATGCGCCCGCCGACGAAATCCTAGCCGCCGTTGCTCTCGGATATGAGGCCGGTATCCGTATTGCTGTCGCGCAAAATCCCGATGCCATAAGGAGCCGGCAATCTGGACGCTGGACAGGGTATGGCGCCGTCGCCGCGGCCGGGAGTCTCTATGGCACCGGTCCGGCAGCACTAGCCCAGGCTCTTTCGATTGCCGGAGTACTGGCCCCGAACCAGGAGGCAAACGGAAGCTCGGGCTACGCGAAATGCACTGGAAATGAGGTCAAGGAAGGCATCCCGTGGAGCGTGGTAACCGGGCTCCTCGCATTGCAGCTCGCCGAGCGAGGATTTACAGGCCCGCTGGATCTGCTTGATCACCATTCACATTTCGATCCGTTGGTCATCGCTGCAAGCTTTGAGCAACCGATGGAAATCTCAAATGTCTATTTCAAACCATACTCCTGCTGCCGCTACATTCATCCTGCTCTTGACGCGCTTGCGGCGGTCTTTCGCCGTGTCGACTTTACGCCAAAGAAGGTCGTTTCAATAGACGTGCATACATTTCAGTGGGCTCTTCGGCTTGCCAATTCTGTCTCTCCAAAGACCTTGACCGATATCCAATACAGCCTCCCCTATTGCATCGCGATTGCCGCCATCGATGGAATTGCAGCACTTGCGCCGATTGGCGAGGCCCAACTCGCCAGACCAGACCTATGCGACTTTGCCCGAAAGGTGCATCTTTTGGTCGACCACGACATCGACAGGCGCTTCCCCACGGAAACGCTCGCACATTTGTGCCTGCACGCAAGCGATGGTACGACAGTGACCTCTGACGTCACGGCGCCACGCGGCGACAAGGCGCGGCCGATGGATTGGGATGAGCTTGTCGACAAGTTTCGCGGAGCGACTCGGAAAAAACTCCGTCCTAAGGCGCAACGCACTATCCTGAACGGGCTTGCGGCAATGAACAGAGGAGACGCCGCTCCTTTCCTCCAATGTCTGCGTATGCCGTTAATTCAGTGAAATGGCGCCTTCAGTCGGCAACGTCCGCCGGCGGCTTTTGCCATTTATCTCTCGATCAAAGAAAAGTTAGCGTTAAGGTGACTTCCAGTGCTTCGTGATTGTCGCTTGCCGAGATTTGTGCCGACACTCCTCTCAAAGCCCAAACTTGGATGAAGTTGAGCTGGTGTCCGATCTTCTGATTGAATCGGTGATTTTCGATCGAGACTTCATATCGGGAGACCAGAGGTGATTTCGACCAACCGGGTGACTCAGGCTCTTGCCGAACTGGACGAACTGCAAAGCCTTGACCAACGAACCATCGACGGCTCTCCTCGAGATCCGCGATGCTACTCAGAATGCGAAAGATGCAGACGTCGAAGTCTTTCGTAAGCCGCATTGCCGGCCAATCGACCTGTGAAAGATCGGGCCTTGCTTTCGAGCGTTCTCCTTTTTTCAGGCAAGCGCGCACGTCAGGAAATCTTTGAATTGATTCTCGAATAGCCGGCACCTGCCTGTGGAAGTCATACGCCGGCCTGTATTTCCGGCCATGACGAGTATCGGCGGGAATATGCCGGGATGATCACGGAATCTCACAGACCGCAAATACCAGACCCATACCCGAGTTTACTTCCAAGTATGGGCCAAGTTTTTGTCAATTAAAGGCTTTTTGAAATTATTTATATTGGTCAGCACCAAGCTTTGTTTGGGTCCTTCCGTCAGACTGGCACGCCGTTCCTGACGGCAACACGGCCATCGATTACGACATGCCGGACACGACTAAGGTTCACGTGGTCAACCACGGTCAAATCCGCGCGCTTGCCTTTTTCTATCAGCCCGCGATCCCCTGCCATTTGCGGGAAGACGGCCGCGACGTTCCCGGTGGCAAGCGCTACCGCTGCTGGGGCCGACAGCTGCTCCTTTCTTACCATCCGGTGAATCGCCTCGAGGATGCCATCCCAATGACCACCCGCGAAGTCGGTCGAAATCGTATCCACGCAACCACCGTCGATGAGCGCATCCAGGTTGGAGGCGTCATTGCGCCAATGCGTGCTTATGCAGTCCAGTGTAGAAACGTCTATAACCGCACCCTTGCTTCTCAAGTCGAGGGCAATCGAAACGGCCTCCTCCGGCAAGAAGCTCGGATGATTGCTGTGCCCGGCGACGATCAGTGCGTTTGGATGTTTTTCAACCACCGTGCACAAGCGTTTTGCGGATGGCGCTGCGTTGTGGAAAATGGCGGGGTAGCCGACCCGCGCCGCCTCCCCAGCGATCTCATCGAAGCCGTCGAGGGAGAGTGCGACGGATGGCATTACGGATCGTGTGATGATCTCGCGGATGCGCTCAGTTGTGACATGCGGAGACAGGCCCGCACGTTCCAACTCATCCTCCAGCATCGGACCCGACATTCCACCGGCTTGATCGAGAAAGCGGCCGAGAACAACATCCTTCAGGCGTCTCGCCGTTGCGGGCGTTACCTCGATCCCAGTCTCCCGCAGAACCGCCTCCGGAATGAACCTGTATTCCTGAGCCCCGCCGCCCAATGTCTGCCCGCCGCCAGCCTCTCCAAGTGCAACCGCGCCGGCCGCAAGCATTTCATCGATCGTCGCACTCAGGTGCGGCACTGACAGGCCTCTGCCGTCGACGGCAAGGGCTGCCTGGATGTTCTTGAGCGTATGTGCCGTGGACACACGAATATCCATCTGATGGTGGACCTCGCCGTCAGAATAGACCTCATCGGCCATTGCCAAACCACAGACATTCAAAAGAGTAGTTGTTCCTTGAAGAAGATGCCGATTGCGAAAATAGGTGATGTCGTCAGCATAGAGCGGGGGCGAGCCGCTCGGCATCGACGGCCCGCAAATGCATCCATGCGCATGTGCATTGATGATGCCTGGTATGACGATGCTGCCTGTCGCATCAATGATTGTTCGCGCCGCGATTTCGTCGCTCGTCCCAGCACTCCCAATTTGGATATCTGCAATCCTCCCGTCCTTGACGTAGACGGTCGCTCTTTTGTGAAACGCCTTGCCATCGCCGGTGATGAGGGCTCCATTGCGGATAACGATATCCATGACGAATGCTCCTTTTTAACGGCCATGATGCAGTTCTAGCTGTCGGTCTCCTCGCCCGGCCGATCCGCCGCCCCGTCCGGATCATCCAGGCGGGAGGCGTCCAGCATGTATCCGGATGACCTGACCGTCCGGATCACATCGGATCCGCCTGCCACATTCAATGCCTTGCGCAGCCGCACGACATGCACATTGACCGTCTTGGCATCGACGTAGCGGCGCTCCGGCCAACCAGCTTCGATGAGTTGCGCGCGGCTGCAAGCTTGCTCACGGTTCTCCATCAAGAATTGCAGCAACCGGAATTCGATTGGTCCGAGATGAACGCTGATACCAAAGCGCCTGACACTGTGCCGGACAGTATTCAGTTCAATTCCCGCATAGGCGAGAATGCGTGCATCGCCCGCCGAAGGATGCGAGCCGGACTGGAACAGAACCCGGTTCCGCAGAAATCCGAGCAGCTTGGAAGGTGCAATCGGCCTCACGAAATTCTCATCGATTCCAGCCTTCAGCAGATCGATGAAGCGACCCTCGGCACCTGGCCCGACCAGGGCGACCGTCATTATCCCCACGGTCTGTGGCTCCTGTTTCAGCCTCAGGCACGTGTCTGGCGCAAGGGTTTCGCCGGAGCGACAATCTAGAAGGATCGCATCGACGTGATTTTCGCGCGCGAGATGGACAATCTCCTCCACGCCCGAGCCCAACGTCACGTCGTATCCTTCGGCTTCCAAAATGTGGACAAGCAACAGGTAGTAGTCCGCGTCGGTTGAACCGATGAGGATCTGGGGCCTCCTCGACGTCAATTCTCTCTCCCTTGGCGCCAGTTCCGATCGTTCACGACAAACCCACTTCCAGCAGAACACCGCGCGAGCCACGGAGAAGGGCTTAAACAGTTGCATTTCTCCTTGCCTGGCTCCTGACTCCGGCGCACACGCCGATACGGTGCAGGGAAGAGTACGTGGCGGAACGCAGCGCGCCTTCTATTCTCACTCCTAAAACACTCGAGCCATTAGGCTCGCGTCATGCCGCGACATCATCGCGCTTTCCAATTGCCGATCGGTAGCCGACGGGGCGAAGGCGTTCGAAACTTTCCGCGTTTGCAGGAAGGGTTCCCGCAACGGCAATGGTATTTCCAATCGGGCACGGCACCCCAAGACGCTGCATTGGCCAGCCGGCACGTTTGAGAATTCGTTCGAAACGCAAGTCGGTCGCCGTGACGATCTCATGAAAGCCGCTTGCGATCGACCATTCGATAATGCCTGCAAACATCATGAGCGTTGTCTTGTGTAGAAAGCCGCCTGTATGAGTTTGGGCGAGTGACGTATCAACGCAGAAACGTGAGCTTTCGACCATGCGCGCATGCACGTCGAGCCTGCGCGATGACAGCAGTTGCGGGAAGGTGTTGGCGAGCATTGTCGGCCCCATCGCCGGAAGAAGCCTGGCGCAACCCGCAACCTTGCCCGCCGACGATACGGCAAGGATGTAAGTGGGATCGAGTTGGTCGTACTCGTCAGCCTCAAGGCCGTTTCTGACCTTTACATCCCAATTCAGCCTGTCGCGAAAGACCCGGGCACGCAGCCTATGCATCGAATCGATCAGGTCAGCAAACTCACCGCAAGCGGTCGAGCGGACAGTCAGTATCTGCATAAGCAACTCCGATACAAATTGGTTCACTGCGTATTGGACACCAATCTCCTCCCTTAGGCGACTAATAGAATTAGCAGTCGAGGGCGCCGGCAAAGCGTGCACTAAGTCAGGCCGACGGTTGCATCGTGCCGCGGACCAGCGGCCTTGGAGGCATGGGCTGTCCCAGGGGTCAAGGAGGTAACGGACTGGTGGAAACGAGAGGGCAGGCGACAATTAAAGCGGAAACCTATGGGCATGCCGCCGAGAGCTACGTCTTGGCGTCGAACCCGCGCGACCTCGTTGAGCAGATTTCCCTGCCGATCTCCCATCTCGCCCGGAGGGTCAGTGGCAACGAGGCGGAACAGACACTAACCTTCGACGAAGGCAAGGCAATCGTCCGGATCTTCGAGGGAGGCCTCCTGTTATGGGTCGGTGCGAGCAATCTCGTCGTCCGCCATGCTCTTCAGCTGCTGCTTGAGAGTGGTCTTTTTCTTACGACGTCGGATGAGCGGCTGGAAATCTCGTGGTATCCGACTGCAGGTGAGCCCTTTGCCGTGATCGAGGGGCTGCTGTTTGCGACGCCTCGCAACGACGGTGCCAGATGTGAAGGGCTGGGCCCGGGGGGAACTTGAAATAGACAACAAAGCCAAACGGCCTTTTGCCATTCACCGCTCCTTCATTGCTCCAGACGCGATCTCGGCCAGTGGCGAGAACAGATATTCGAGGATGCGCCGCTGCCCGGTCTTGATCTCGACCGTCACCGCCATACCGGGCGACAGGAGCTGGCTGTTGCCCTCCACGTCGATCGCATGCGTATCCAGCTTGACCGTGACGGGGAACACCAGGTTCTGGACGCGCTGGGCATTGGCGATGGGAACCGCGCTCTGCAAGGCCTTGGCGGGATCGCCTTCGAGCTGGCCGGCATCCGGTTCGGGAATGGCGTCGCGGGCGACGGCGGTCACCTGTCCGGTGATGGTCCCATAGCGGGTGAAGGGGAAAGCCTCGACCTTGATGACGACCGGCTGGCCGACGGCAACGAAGCCGATATCCCGGTTCGGAAGATAGGCTTCGACTTCGAGCGCCCCGTCGCCCGGAATGATCCGCATCAGTTCGGCGCCGGCGCTGACAACCTGACCGACGGTGGTGATGGCGGATGCCTGCACGGTGCCATCGATCGGACTGAGGATGGTCATCGATTGGCGCCGCTTGCTCGCCTTGACGAGCTGCTGCTTCAATCCGTCGGCCCGCCGCGAAGCCTCGCCCTGGCGGCCGATGTTGTCGGCAATGAAGGTGGCAAGCGTCTTTTCACTGTCACTGGTTGCCACGGCCAGCGAGGCCCTGGCTTCGGCAAGCTGGCCGATCTCGGCCGTCAGAACGGCGATCTCTTCCTGCTGCGTCTGCGTCGCATCGATCAGAGCAGCCCTCGTTCCGGCCGACCGATCGATCAGGGCGTCGTGGATCTTGACGCGTTCGGAAAGCGTCGCGACCAGTGCCGTCTGCGCGGCGATCGTCCGATCGAGCCTGTCGATGGCCGCCTGCTGCTGGATGCGCTGCGCCGCGATGTTCCTGAGGGCGGCGTCGAGCTGCAGCAGGTCGGCCTTGTAGATGCCTGCCTCCCGTTCCCGGACATCAGCGGCAATGGTCTCCGGGAGATCGAGCTGTGTTTCGGATACGTGCCGATCCCTCGACCAGAGTCCTTCGGCCTGCCATTGCCGGGCTGCGGCGACCGCTGCCTTGCGGCGGGCGACTTCGGCATTCAATGCCTCAAGCTCTGTCAGCACGCCGTCCTCGTCGGACTTCAACTCGGTTTCGTCGAGCTCGACGAGCAGTTCGCCGGCCTTGACCCTCGCGCCGTTGGTGACTGGAACCGATACCGTCCTGCCGGTCTCGATCGACTGAATGACCTTCACCCGGCCGGTCGGCTGGATCTTTCCCTGGGCGGTGGCGACGATGTCGAACTTGCCGAAATAGCTCCACAGCAACGCGCTGCCGACGACGACGGCGATAAACCACATGAAGGCAGTCCGGATCGGAGAGGCCGGTGTCTCAAGAATCTCGAGGGCTGCCGGCAGAAACGCATTGTCGGCGCGCGGCCGCTTCGGCTGCCGTCCACCACCGGGCTTTCGAGGACGCACGAGCATGTTCATGCCTGATTGAACCCCGTCTGCAATTCCCAGAGATGCGCATAAAGCCCGTTCGGCCGGGCCAGCAGCATTTCGTGCGTGCCCTCCTCGACGATACGGCCGTCCTTCATGCCGATGATGCGGTCGCAATGCCTGACGGTCGCCAGGCGATGCGCGATGATGATGACGGTGCGGCCTTTGACGATCTCGCGCATATTGCCGAGAATGATCCGCTCGCTCTCGTAATCGAGCGCGCTTGTCGCCTCATCCAGGATCAGCATCGGCGGATTGGTTGCCAAAGCGCGGGCAATCGCCAGCCGCTGCCGCTGGCCGCCGGACAGGTTTGCTCCCCTCTCCTCGATCAGCGTGTCATAGCCGCGCGGAAGCTTGGCGATGAACTCATCGGCACCGGACAACCGCGCCATGCGGATGGCGGCAGCCCGCGACATCGACGGGTTCACCAGACAGATATTGTCGTGGATCGTACGGTTGAACAGCATGTTCTCCTGCAAAACCACGCCGATGTTCGAGCGCAGCCAGGCCGGATCGACCTGGGCGATATCCTGGCCGTCGACGAATACCTGGCCGCTGCCTGGCACATAGAAGCGCTGGACAAGCTTGGTGAGCGTCGACTTGCCGGATCCAGAAGGACCGACGATGCCGATCACCTCCCCCGGCTTTATGCCGAAGGTGATGTTCTTCAGGATCTCCGGTCCATCCGGTGCATAACGGAAGTTCACATGCTTGAAGGCAATGGCACCGCGCGGCGGCGGCAGACTAACAGCAACCGAGGGCCGCGGCTCGGCCGGCGCATTGAGGATATCGGCCAGCCGCGCGACTGACACCTGGACCTGCTGGAAATCCTGCCAGAGCTGCGACAAGCGCAGGATCGGCTGCGAGACCTGGCCGGCGATCATGTTGAACGCAACAAGTGCCCCAACCGTCAGCTCACCGTCGATCACCGCCTGGGCGCCGAAGAGCAGCAGTGCCGCCGAGGTGATCTTGTTGATGTACTGGATGGCGTTCTGGCCCTTGGCCGCCAGCATCGTCGTGGCAAAGGACGACTGCACATAGCCGGCCAGCCGCTCTTCCCATTGCGAGGCGACCACCGGCTCGACGGCGGATGCCTTCAGGGTTTGGACGCCGACGACCGTCTCGACCAGAAACTGCTGGCTATAGGCGCCGCGCTCGAACTTCTCGTCGATCTTGTCCTTTAAGAGCGGCCGGATCAAAAAGCCGATCGCCAGATAGAAGGGGATCGAGGCGACGACGATCCAGGCAAGCTGCGTCGAATAGGAAAACAGCACGAAGACGAAGACGAAGGTGAAGATCAGGTCGAGCCCGGAAAACAGCCCTTGGCCGGTCAGGAAGTTGCGGATGGTCTCCAGCTCGCGAACGCGTGCGATCGTCTGGCCGGTCGGGCGCGTCTCGAAGTAGTTCAGCGGGAGGTTCAGGAGGTGGCGAAACAGCCGCCTTCCGAGCTCGACGTCGATGCGGTTGGTGGTGTGGGAGAGCGCATAGGTGCGCATATACTGCAGGAGCACGTCGAACAGCCCAACGGCGACCAATCCGACGACCAGCACGATGAGGGTCGAATAGCTGCGATGCGCCAGCACCTTGTCGACCACGACCTGGAAGAACAGCGGCGTGATCAGCGCGAAGATCTGCACGATCAGCGAGGCGAGCAGCACGTGTCCGAAGGCATGGCGGTAGCGCCAGATCGACGGCAGGAACCAGCGGAAGCCGAAGCTTGCGCCTGCAGCACCTGGACCGGCAAAACGGCGCTGAGCCAGGATGAACGCGCCGGACGTTTCGACAAGCAGCGCCTCAGGCGCGACTAACCGGGCGGAAAAGTCGATCGGATTGATGAGCTGATAGAGGCCTTCCGGATTGGCGGCGCCGAGAATGGCGAAGGAGCCGTCGCGCAGGCAGGCGATTGCCGGCACCGGAAGTGTCGCCAGACGTTCCTTGCGGACGCCACGCACGGTGCGGGCCTTGAGGCCGATGATCTTGGCAGCGCGCATGATGTCATCCGGCTGTGCCGGCTGGTCGAGCGCAAGTTCCCGTGCAAGCGTATCGGGCCGAGCCGAAATGCGAAAATATCCGGCAATCGCGGCAATCGCTGCAAGGCCAGCATCGTTCGCCCCGAGGGCTTCCGCCTTCTGGTCCTCATCCTTGTCAAGAAGAGCAACGCTCATCGACAGGGCGCCTCGCGCAAGAGGCGTGTTGCCTGGGAGGATTGCTCCCAAGCGTCAATTCCGGTCGCCATCATGCTGCCCGATTAGCCAGCGTGGCGTCGCCGACGAGGAATTTGCCGCCGGCTTCCGTCTCATAGCTGCTGGTGCCGGTGATGGCTGAACCATCCGCAAAGGCCTGGGCACCTTCCGGCGTGTGCAGCAGATTGACCAGCTTGATCCCGGCTTCCGACATGGTCTGGAGTTCGCCCTGGTCGGTGAGGCCATTCTGGTTGGCATCGCGCCAGACGCGGAACTCGCTCCAGCGATCGTCCTGCGCATCGAGGACGTTGTCATGGTTGCTGTCGAAGACCAGCCGCAAGCCGTCGAGGTCACTGACGGAGCCGCCGTTGGCTGCTGCCTGGTCCTCGTCCACCCAGTCGCGGCGAAAGCCAGTTCGCGCGCCTGGTCAATCAGGCCGTCGGCGCCTGCTTCGCCGTTCGATGCAAGATCGATGGCCAGGAAGCCGTCGCCGGGGCCAACCCATGCTGTCGCAGCCGGCGAGCCTTCCCCGTTCCAATCGAATAGGACGGGAGAGGAGGAAAGCTCTCCTGAATCCAACGGGCGCAGATCGATATGATTGTCACCGTTCAGATCCAGTAACACTGGAGCTGCGTAAGTAACAAAATACGCTTGAGTACCTCTTTCATATCTCGAATAGGATTGCAGATTACCAGATGCATAGTATCTGTAACTTATCCAGTTTCCATAGCCGTCCTGATAGAGTGTTCTACTTTCAAGTGTTCCATTCGATCTGTAGGAATATACATCGCGTTGCCAGTCCTGATTATCCCTATAATCGTACTTTATGAACGAGCTTCGGCCATCATCAAGGTATGTCGTTTCAGACATCAGTTCGCCGTTGACATAATAATTCTTTATCTCCTCCGTGAAACTGGATTTATCTGCGGGGTCATAGGTATAAATCGTATAGTTTCCATTATCGTGGTAAGTGTTCTGGCTTGTCGTCTTTCCAGCAGCGTTCTGATAAACAATATAGTACGACCAAGTCTGCGCGTTCGTCACATCCCAAGTATAGAACTTCTTCGTTCCATCGTCGTACTTGTACACTTGATTCGTCTTTCGACCGCTTGCATCATAGGAATATTCAACGCTTGACCAATTCTGCGCGTCCGTTGGGTCATAGGAGACAGAGAACCTTGTTCCGTTATCGTTCGTCTGATCGATCGAAACACGTTGGCCCGCCGCATTGAAGTTTTGCTCGTAGGTTGACCACGTCTGCGTGTCGGTCGGATCGTAGCTGAAAACGTCCTTCGTGCCGTTATCGTTGTAGTTCGTCTGGTTCAGGAGCCGGCCGCTGCTGTCCTTGTATTGCTCGTAACGGGACCAGCCCTGGGTGTTGGCAACGTCGTAGGTGACGGTGTTGTGCGTGCCATCGTCATTGGTCTGATCGATGAAAGTAAGCTTGTCCGCCGCATTGAAGGTTTGCTTGTAGGTTGACCAGGGCTGCGCGTCGGTCGGATCGTAGCTGAAGACGTCCTTCGTGCCGTTATCATTAAAGTTCGTCTGGTTCAGCAGGCGACCGCTGCTATCCTTATATCGCTCATAGCGTGACCAGCTCTGATTGTTGGCCACGTCGTAGGTGACCGTGTTGTGCGTGCCGTCGTCGTTGGTCTGATCAACGGAGGTAAGCGCGCCAGCCGCATTGTAGTTTTGCTGGTAGGTCGACCACGTCTTCGCGTCGGTCGGGTCGAAGGTATATTGGACCTTGGTGCCGTCATCGTTGAGATTGACCTGCGACACGACTTGTCCGGCGGCATTGTATTTCTTCGTCGTCTGCGACCAGGTTGCCGCATTTGTGACGTCGAAATCGGTGATATCCGTCAAAACGCCCGTGGCGTCGAAATACCGGATCTTCTGCTGCGCGCCGGTCGCGACATGGAATGTGACTTCGGTGCGCGTGCCGTCGTCCTTGTACTGGGTCTCCAGGGTCTTCTTGCCGGCGGCGTCGAACTGTTGCTCGACCCTCATCCAGGGTTGCGTGTTCAGCGGATCGTAGAGCGTGGCGCTGGTCAGCACGCCCGCCGTCGTCCGCCGGCTGATGCTCAGCGTCTGACCGCTTGCCGCATCGAACGCCGTCGTCACCGTGCTGCCATCGGCGGCCGTGTCGATCTGCGAGGTCTTGCGGGCAGCAGTATCGAAGTTGACCTGGGTCTTGGTGCCGTTGTCGTTGACTTTGAGTTCGACGGTGACCTTCCCGGCGGCATTGTATGTCTTCGTCGTCTGCGACCAGGTTGCCGCATTCGTCACGTCGAACTCGGTGATATCCGTCAAGGCGCCCGTGGCGTCGAAATACCGGATCTTCTGCTGCGCACCGGTCGCGACATGGAAGGTCACTTCGGCGCGTGTGCCGTCGTCCTTATACTGGGTCTCCGACGCCTTCTTGCCGGCAGCGTCGAACTGCTGCTCGACCCTTATCCAGGTCTGGGCATTGAGCGGGTCATAGAAGATGGCGCTGGTGAGCAAGCCGGCTTTCGTGGTTCGGCTGACGCTCAGGGTCTGGCCGCTCGCAGCATCGAAGGTGGTGATCACCGCGCTGCCGTCGGCGGCAATGTCCGTCTGCGCGGTCTTGCGGCCAAGCCCGTCGGACGTCACACGTTTGGTCAGTGAGCCGAGGGTGTTGACGGTATCGACGACGGTTTGGGTCAGGGAGCCGCCGCTATTGAAGTCCGCTTTCGTCAGCGTGACCGAACCATCGGCATGGGTGACGGCCGTCTCGGTGTGATCGATCGTGCTGTTGTTGTCGGAATCCTTCGACAGCTTGGTGATCAGCCCGTCGGCGCTGGTCGCGATCGTGCCCCTGGCTTTGATGGTTTCGGCGGCGTCTGTTTCCGTCACTGTCGTGACGATGGAACCGTCGATCTGCACCACCGACTGCAGGGTGGTCTCGAAGATTCCGTCTCCATCGTAGTCCTGCTTGATCGTCGTCGTGCGGCCGTCGAGCGAATTGGTGGTCTCGCTTTTGGCGGCAATCGCCTGCTTCCAATAGATACCGCCCTGCGCCAGGTAAGCTGTATCACGGGCGGTGGCGTTGTTGGTGGCGACGGTCACACTTCCCCCCGTCGGATCGATGGTGACGGTTTCCACCTGATCGATGGTGCCGTCGCCATTGACGTCCTTGGAGGTGGTGATCCCCTTGCCGTCCGCGGACACCTCTACCGTCGTTTCGGCGGCAAGGGTTCCAGTTTGCATATCGATGTCGGTGGTGACGGTCGTGCGGCTGCCATCGGCGCGGATCGTATCGTCGACACTGCGTTGGCGGTCATTGTCTCCATCGCCGTCGAAGTCCCAGGTGATCGTCGTATGGCGGCCATCGGCCGAGACGGTCCGGGTCGAGCGATCACGCACGGTACCATTGCTGTTGAAGTCGGTCGTGACCGCAGTGACGATGCCGGAATTGGCGGTGACCGTCTGCTGACGCTGATCGACGATGCCGTCGCCATTGGCGTCACGGTCGATCGTGACCGTCCGCCTATCGGCGCTGGTCGACATCGTCGTCTTGTCGACAAGATGACCGCTGGCATCAGTGGTTGCCAGCGTCTCGCGGATGGCGCCGTCGGCGAGCACTTCACGCGTATCGGTGAGCGTCTGGTTGGTGAAGCCGGTCCGCTCCTCGCCCGAAGCGATAACCCTGCCGCTCACGTCAGTGGTCGTCACGGTCTTGGAGAGGAGCGTGCCATCCGCCTTGCTGCTGCTGATCGTCCGCGTCGTGGTGCCATCGGCGTTATGCACCGTCACATCGGTGGCCGTCTGACCGTAGGAACCCGAGCCCGTCAGATCCCACTGCTCGGTGATCGTGCGGCCGTTGGCGCTGGTGGTGATCAGATGACGGCTTGCAAGGGACGCGCCATTGAAGGCACTGATCGTCCGCGTGCGGGAGCCGTCGGCGTTGAGCACGGTGACATCCGTCTGGCTCTTGTCGAAGCTGCCGGTACCAGCCGTATCCCATTGGATCGAGATGGTGAGGCCATCGGCCGAGCTGTCGACAACCGTCGTGTTTTTGACGACGAGGCCGTCTGCTCTGGAAACCAGTTCCTGCACCGTCGTCGTCTTGCTGCCATTGGCATTCAGGACGGTGAAGCTGGTGGTTTCCTTGTCCACGGTGCCATTGCCATCGCTGTCGTAATCGACCGTGCGCTGCAGGCCATCTGCCGTTACAGTGATGGTCTTCGTATCCTTCACGATGCCATCGGACGCGAGATCGGCAAGCACCTGCTTGACGCTGCCATCTGCCTGTTTGGTCGTGATGGAGCGCTGGTCGACAGCACCGTCGCCGTCGAGGTCGGTGGTGACGGTGGTCGACAGCCCATGGGCGGTCACCTCGGCGATCATCCGGCTTTCCAGCGAGCCATCGGCCTCGAAATAGGAGAGCGTTTCCATCGTGCCGCCATCGGCGTTCAAAACCGTGACATCACTGCTCGAGCGAACGGTCGTGCCGGTGCCGTCGGCCCAGGTGGCCGACTTCGTCAGACCGTCGGCGCTGACACTCGTGGTCGTGCGGGAGGTCAGCACATTGCCGGCGCCGAACTCGGACACCGTGCGGGTCTGGCCGCCGTTGCTATCGAGCACTGTCGTGTCGGTTGCGACCAGGTCGAAAACGCCGTCACCATCAAGATCGGAACTCGACGTCCGGGAAAGACCGTTCGCCGCGGTGCCGACGACCGAGCGGCTGTCGAGGCTGCCGTCCGCCTTGTAGGTCTCGACCATATCGGTCATCAGGCCGGCGGCGTTGATTGCAATCGTTTCCCGGACATCAATCACGCCATTGCCGTCGAGGTCGAAGGTCTTTGTCGCCGTTCTGCTGTCGGCGCTGACATCCGTCGTTGCCGTTGCGATCTGCGTTCCGTTGGCAGCCTTGGCCGCATCGGTTGTCTGTGTCGAGCCATTGGCGTTTAGCGTGCGGGTCGAGATCTGGCTTCTGTCGACGGTGCCGTCTCCGTCCGCATCGACGTCCGTCTGGGTCGACAGGCCATTGGCGGTGACGGTCGTGATGGTGCGATTGGCAAGCGTAGTGCCACCGAGATTGGAAACAGTCCTGGTGACCGAGCCATCGCTGTTCAGCGTCGTGACCTGGATATTCTGCAGATCGATCACGCCGTCGCCATTGACGTCTTCGCTAGTCGTCGCGGCAAGACCATTACCTGATGTGACGATCGTTTGCCGGTCGAGCAGCGTACCATTGGCGGTCGACAGCGACACTGTCTCGGTGCGGCTGCCATTGGCGTTGATGACGGTCTGGTCGCTGACGATCCGGTCGGCGATGCCATCGCCGTTGACGTCGAAGGTGGACGTCGTCGTCAGAGCGTCGGCACTGACCGTGTCGATGCGGGTA
Organism: Rhizobium sp. USDA 4016; assembly: GCF_056279705.1. NCBI lineage: Bacteria > Pseudomonadati > Pseudomonadota > Alphaproteobacteria > Hyphomicrobiales > Rhizobiaceae > Rhizobium > Rhizobium sp. USDA 4016. The sequence continues at coordinate 659,564 of NZ_JBWCCY010000004.1, read as the reverse complement.
GCGAGAATTGCGCCATTGGCGGCGTAGTCGGTACGGCTCGTCTCGGCATGGCCGTCGGCAAAGACCGTCCTCACCTGACGGCTGTCGATATTGCCATCGCCATCCGCGTCGATGGTGACGGTTGCCGTCTTGCGGTCGGCGCTGACAACGGTGGTCGATTGTCCCTGAAGCGTCCCATCGACGCTTTTGACGGCGACCGTTTCGGTGCGCGCACCGTCCGCGCCGAGCGTGATCGTGTCGGTGACGACCTGATCGACGCTGCCGTCGCCGTCGAGGTCGGACTGTACGGTCTGCGACAGGCTGTCGGCTGTGGTGGTCGTCACCGTTTTGCCGATAATTGCACCGTTGGCGCTCGTCGTCGTGATCGTTTCCGTGCGGCTGCCGTCGGCATTCGCGACGATCACGTCGGTGACGATGCGGTCATCAGTGCCATTGCCGTCCGCATCGACAGACGTGGTCTTCGACAGGCCATCGGCGGTGGATACTGCCACGGTCCTGGTGATCAGCGAGCCATCGGCATTGAATGTGTTTGTCGTCCTCGTCGTCGTGCCGTCGAATCCGACAGTGATGCTGGTCAGGCTGTCGGTTGCGCCATCGCCATTGGCATCGGCGGAAATGGTAATCGCCTTGTGGTCGCCGCTGGTCGTCGTCACGGTCTTCGCAAGCAACGCGCCGTCGGCGCTCACCTGCTGGACGGTCTGGGTGCGTGAACCGTCGCCGCCCATCACCGTGATGTCACTGTCGAACAGATCGACGACGCCGTCGCCGGTCACGTCAGACGACACCGTTTTCGACAAGCCATTGACGCTGGTAACCGATGTGGTCTCGCCGCGCAACGAATTGTCGCCGTTGGAGACCGTCGTATGGGCCGTGATATCGCCGGAGGCAACCGTTGTCTCTGTCTCAGTGCGGGTATCGACCGTGCCGTTGCCGTCGGCATCGTTCGACACCGTCTTCGTCTTGTTGTCGGTGCTGATGAGCGTCATCGTGCTGGCGAGCAGCGTGCCGTCCCGGCCGCGATCGCCCACCGTCTTGGTGCGGCTGCCATCGGCGGCAACGACGGTGGTCTCCGAGACGATCTCGTCAATCATGCCGTCGCCGTTGAGATCGATCGTGCTGGTCTTGATGAGGCCATCGGCACTGGCTTCGATGACGACCTCGGTCAATACCGTGCCGTCGACGCTGAGCGATTGCGTCGTCGTGGTCGACGAGCCGTCGGGGTGCTTGACGAAGGTCTGGCGCTCGTCGGCGGCACCGTCGCCGTCATGGTCGAGCGCCGTCGTAATGGTCAGCTTGTCGGCGCTGGTGACGGTCGTGGCGCGGTCGCCCAGCGAGCCGTCGGCGTTGACGTTCGACACTGTCTTCGTTCGGACGCCACTGGCGTCTACGGCCAGAACCGTGCTCTGCGACCGGTCGAAGGTGCCGTTGCCGTCGTCGTCGAATTGCGTCTGCACGGTATTGCCGTCGGCGCTGGTGGTGGCCAGGTTGCGGAAGGCGAGGCTACCATCGGGATTGTAGGCGAGGATATCCTTAACGACCGAGCCATCGGCATTGGTCGTGCTCGTTGTCTGGATGATATACTTGCTGCCGTCGGCCGCAAGAACAGAGTCGCCGACTGTTCCGGTCGTGCCGTCGGCGCGGGTGAACGTCGTCGTTCCGGTGATCGCCGAGCCGTCGGCAAAGCTCTGGCCGCTGCCGGTCGGCGTCAGGTCGATCGAGGTGATGCCAAGGCTATCGAGCGAAACCAATTGGCCATTGAGTTCGACCTTGAACTCCGACCAGCGGGCATCACCGGCATCGAGCTTGCCGTTACCGTTGCTATCGAAGACCTGCTTCAGCGCCTCGAGGTCGGTCGTGGCCGAGCTATCCCATTCGGTGAAGGCGAATTCGCTGGAGCGGCTGATCTTGCCGTCGCCGTCCGCGTCGAGAACCAGGACGCCGGTGCCCTGCCCCGCCCAAGCCGTCCGGCTCTGATAGCCACTGCCGTCAAGGTCGAGGAACTTCGAGGACGAAGAGAGATCGTCGACGTTCAGGCCGTTGCCGGAAATGTCGAGCAGAACGGGTTTTCCACTTGACCCAGACGACCTCCCAGAGTTCCCGCTGTAGCCGTCAACTCGTTCGTAGCCGTCAAAAGCTGCAATCCCGTGTCGCTCGAAAGACCCATTAACCATCTCGCCGTACGAAGCGTCGCCGCTGTGGTAGCCTCTGGAAGTCTTACGACCACCAGAGGAGCCGGTGCCACCCGATGAACTCGGTCCGCCGCTGGGCGAGGATCTATAATGCGCGCCGCTGGAATAGTCGCCCCTCGGGTTGCCCTCGCCGCTCTCGTACTGGTAGCCGCCTCGTCCCGACCCTGAAAAACTGCCGCTGCCTCCGAAGGAAGGTTGCACATTCGGTGTCGGAGCCGGGGTAGGCGTGATCGGCGTGATTGTGGCAGATACGCCGGGAATAAGAGGCGTGACTGTGGGGATCGGTGCGAATGGCTGAGGTGTAAAAACTGTCGGATTGGTGATTTCGCTTATCGGTGTTGCGGGTACGATATCGGAAAGGGAAGGAGGCAATTCGGGGCGCGTGCTTGCGTTGAGTTCGGAAGGCGTATCATAACCTGTCTGAGGACCGGTGTACCCGCCGTACGTCGCAGAAGACAAATCAGCCTGCGTAACGATCAAGTCTCGATTGACGAGGTGTTGTGCGCCCCCATCTCCATTCGGGTTATATGTAAAAGCACCGCCGGTTTCGGCAGCGACATTGAGTCTCTGGTCAATAGTGGTCGAAAGTCTTTTAGGTCCAATCTTATAGTATGTAACAAGTAAGGCCTCTTGCTGAGCGGGCGTCAACTGTTGCCAAGCTATATCGGATTTTCCGCGAAAGAAATTTTCTCCCTGCTTCAAATAAGCGGCCGCAATTTCGTAACTGGCGACGGGGTTGTCAAAGTTGAGAAGGTCCGTAACCAGGCTGTCGTAGCGTCCGTAGTAGCGGGCCAGCCCTGAAAGATCCTGTCCTGTCCTGACCTTTTCTGAATATGCCGATTGGACCAGCTCTATAGCTGTAGAAATCCGAATATTGCCCGGCCCAATGTCTGTAGCAGCGGGATTGAATAGCTTATACGAGGCGCTACTAACATTAACTCCACTTTTTAAGTCGAGTTGATATTGAAGATAATAGCCTTCGATATCGGAACTACTTGTATTCCGCCATGACGCGAGCTGATCCGTTACAGTTTGGTAAAAAGGTCCGCGCCCATCCAAAACACTGTAAGCATACCTTGCGTCGTACTCGTTCGCCACTGCGCCGATAATCGCATACTTAGAAATACCAAAGCGAGAAGCGAACTGGTCTGCTAGCGCGCCGGTCTTAAAGATATAAGTGCCGGTTGCCCCAAGGAAAATCGAGGTAGATTCAGCCATAATGTTCCCCAATGATTATCAAAGGCCGTAGAGCCGATTGTTCCAAAGCAAAACCAGATAAATTATTGCCACGATGCCGTATGTGGACAAGAAACTATATGCGAGTATCAATATGTGGGCTACGCGATGAATTCTGAAAAAGCTTCGATAGAATAATGTTGAAGCTAAAAAAAATACGGAATGTCCCCATATCAAAAATATAAACAAAACATCCTTCAGAAAAGAAGTTAATTCTGGATATTCATAACTATCATCAAATATGTGAATTACCTGCGAATCGTAATACATAACGGAGGATAAAACGAACATCACACCAATTATTGTTAATTGGGCAACCGAAATTATGTGGAGTATATTTTCAGGCCATCTGTTGTTGAGATTCATTGCAGTCGTCAAGTACTATGCCTCCAGCGTCGGCGTCGACAACAGAAAAAAGAGATTGTCGAACATTGAGCCGATTATGGCCCCACAGCCGTCGCGAAGAGATAGGCGTAAATCAGCGTCATAGTCTACGACCTTTCCGAGTAATTCTAATTTAGCGATCATACCGTTACAACTTTGCCACAAAATACAATCAAAGGATGATTTATACCCAACGGAGGTTGCCTGACCTTTCGATTTCATTCATCTTTTGAGGTGCCTCTATGCTTCCTGTTTGGAAAAACATGAACTGCACCTCAACTTCAAACCGGGAAAATACTGGGAGTGAAGCGGTCCGTGTGGATCTGCACCAGTATTGGCTAAATTCTGCTGCGGTTTGCCGTCACCCTCATTAACCGGACCCCGGCTCAACATTGTTGCTCGGTGTCTTAGAAGAGTGGATTAAGCTGCGGCGAGCTATCGGCGGACGGATGCACCAGTTTTCGTTCTTGCTTAAGACGAAAATACATTGCACAGCATGGAAAAACGAATGTTAAGGTGGAGCAATAGTGTGCTTAGGGCGTTCAGACGTGTTTCTTTGATCTCAATCGCGATGGGTCTGTCGGTGCTAACTTGCGCGGCAGCAGACCTCCCCCCGGCTTGGCGCAAGACGATGACAAACCACCCGTCCACCAACCACGACCTTGCCGAAGCCTCAAAGCCACTGCCGAACAAAGACGCTGAAACGCTGCGAATATTCAAATTGTCGTTGGTTCTGGGCAACATGTGCGACGGTGCCAGTATAGATAGGCAGGTGGGCGGAGCTTACATGGCGCAGGCAGGCTACTCCAAGATCGTCGGCAAAGCTTACAATGAAGCCGCATTCCTCGCCGACGACCGGTTCAGATATTTCAATTATCGATCGCTCGCGCATCTTTGCGCCGGTAGCGATTATCTGTTTGGTCCTGGCGGGCATCTGATTCCCGGCCTAATCAAAGGCAGCAAAGGCGAACCCAAAGGATCATATGATCCTGATAACCCCTACGTTCGTTTGCCGCCGTTAGCGAAGTCGCCGGGTTGAATCATCGGCGCTCCAGTAAATCGGGACTTGGTCGAAACACAGCAATGTCTGCCTCTTGCGGGTGAAGGTACATCAAGCCATCTCGAAGGAAAGACGCCTCAAGGTCTTGCCCCGAACGCCGGGCCTGGCGTTTCAATTTCAAAAATAGAGTCGGTGGAGACGGCTCATCTTCGGCTTTCAGTTTTCAGGGTTCCTCGCTTATTTCCGTTCGACAGTTAAGACCACTGGCATGGCCCAGGTAGCCTGAGAAATAGGCCACCGCAACAAACTGACATTGTCGTCGTCCACCTGCGCCTCCCATCTCGCATAAAATTTTTGTTTGTAGCCATTTAGCCGGACGCTCCGACATGCGATAGGACCACCGTCGAGATTTAGGGCGACCTTGAGATTCAGCGGCGACGTCTTAAGAAACGCTGCCAATCGGTCGAGAGAAAAAAACGCTTCCTTTGTCGTACCGATCACAATGCGTCCCAAGCCGTCCTTGGCGACAAAGGTACGATTGGCCAGCCAGCGACTTTTCACATTCACATGGGTCTGTCCATCATCGCCGATCAGGAGCGGATAGGAAACCATAGCGTTTGCCGCGCCGACAAAGGCGCCCTGCCAATCTTGATAGGTCAGATCGCGAATATCGGCAGCGTCTTTGCTAGCAACGAAGGCCCCGGCCTTTGCATCATACTGCTGTGGGCCCATCGCAACGCCTTCACCGATGAACGGGGTATCAGGCCTGCCATGCTTATCGTAGTAGCTGCCATTGACTATCAGCACGGCCTTGGGCAATGCGTGCTCCCATTCATCAACACCCATGTCACCCATCGGCGCATTGCGAGTGACGAAGCGAAAGCGCGTCGGGTCAATCCTGCTAAGAAATATCCGGTCGACTTCGCGCCCGTCTGCAAGAACCGGTAACTCCGCCACCTCGAAGCCTGTCTCTGGCTCTTGCCAAGCCAGCGGCCCGGCCAGAACGGGTGGGATCGCGGCGTTCAACGCCAATTGCATGGAGGCAGACAGGCGTTCGTCGTCAGGCTTCACATTGATCCAATAGGTTCCGCCGCGCCGCAATATAGTGTTGAAACCGTAAGCCCCCGCCACTTCCCAGAGCCAGGCGGCACTGACGACAATCACAATTATCAAAGCTGCGGTTAGTCCAAACAGGACCTTTCGAATTGCTGACACTAAAGTCTCTGTGGGCAAACAAGTTGGAATCGGATCGCGGCACGCTGCGTCACATCAAATGCAGTTTCAAGTAAGGTTTTTTTACGGTCAGGACCCCGCCGGGAACCCGGTCTTGTGTGCCCCCGTCAGCTATTCCATCAGTTGAGTTTAAATTCGCGCCATCACTCGGTTATCGCGGTCTGTCCATCACCGCCTAACGCTTGGGAGAGCCTGTGACGATCTACGATCGTGGACGGCAATCCTCCGGAATGCCTATTGGCGAATGCTGGCACTCATTTGCCGTGATCAATTTCTTCATCACACGACATAGGCGCCTCCGACGAACTGAGCGCCTGCGGCTTTCATCAATCGATCCGTTGCCTCGATGTTCGAACCTGTTGTCACATGAATAAAAGAATGGCTGGCATTCAGCGACGCGGCCCATTGGCGTACCGCGCCAACAAGTGCCAAAAAGACCTTTGCCCGCCGAACGGGTCCAAGGGAAAGGTCGACCGCAATGACATGCACGGTGACGAAGAGTGGACCTTCGGAAAGAATATACGAATCCGCAACTGCCCAAGCTACCCCTACCGGCTTCCCGGCCCACTCCACCATGGGCGCAATCATCCTCGACGGCCGTGAAAATATTAGGCTGTAGTGTTGGTTCAGCTTCCAGTCCGAAAAAGGCTGATCTCGAAAAACGGTCGTTGCATGATGCTGCCTGAGGATTTCACGAATTGCCACCGTATCGCGCGGCTCCAGGACCCTAACACTTAATCCCGAGCGGCTTTTTGGCAGCGACGTAGGCGCGCTGTCGTGATCTAAATCGGCTGTAATTGAAAAGCTATCCATGAAGCCCGCCTAATCTCGTTGCTCTGTGCTACCCTATCATCGCTTGAACGATGACGCTTGGTCAGAAAATGTTCACGCTTAACTTATGCAGTCAATGTAACCGTCCATCACCGCGAACTTATCCGGATTATATTGCGATATCGGCATCCATAATAGCGGAAGCGCTGCGTCGATCTTTCTTCGGCGCCAATTGTCGGATTGCGCCGAGTGCTTCATTGTCCCTTTGGATGATCAGTCCAGTGGCATGCAGGTCTGTAGCCGCAGCGAAGTGAGAATTCGCTACGAGTTCCACTTGATGCAGCTTCTGCGCGCGTCGACACGGCAGCCTACGCTCCTCGACCGCGCGATCGGCAAAACATCTTGCTAAAAAAATAACCTAGGGTTAACGAATCCTTGCCAACAGACGCCAAAATCTAATACTTCGGCCTGTTTTTGAGGAACTTCGCAGCGTCCTCTTTCGTCCGGTCGTCGTAGATCTTCAGCACATATGTCTCGGATCTCCTGGGGGCCAACGGTTCTGGCATGCTCCAGCAAACGAACAAAATCGCCCTCGGCCTCTTTCGTTGTCCAAATTCGTCGAGACTCCATAAAACCCCTCCAAGGCCTCAGCCGGTAAACTTTTAGCAGGCGTCGACGCCGTAGCGTACTCCCGTTTCGCAACTGGTCCCATATCGACGAGGTGCTCGTGCTGCTTGCGGACGGAGAACTAAAGCAGGTCGTCTACCAGCCGGAATATCTCTTTGAAGGAATCCTTCTTTCGACGGGAGAGGTTCGCACCAAGAAGAAGGTGCCTTATCCGGGTTGGATGCATCCCGACGAAGTCGCAGCACGCCTCGACATCAACCACTAAGAGGCGGCCGCGTTGATGCGGAGAGGGATTATCCAATCGGAATACGTCAACTACCGGTTCGGCACGGCGATTGTGACGACGGAGGAGGAGATCGATAAGTTCGACCGGCGCTACATCTCTGTCGCTGCTGTTGCCAAAGTGAAGGGCAAGCCGCCGGCGGATGTGGTTCGGAAGCTCGGAAAAATCCGGCATCCCTCCGGCGATCAAAAACCTCAGTGGTCGACCACTTCTTTACAGTCGGCACGATCTCTGAAAATTCGGCTTGACGCCACCTGCCAAACCCGCCCTCACTGGCGGGTTTTTCTTTGCCTGGTTGTCACCTAGCCTCGATAAGCGGGGCAAAAACGAAATTAGTAGAATCAATGAGTTACAAGGAGCTTGGGGACATTGTCAGCGCGCCGGATCATTTCCGATGTGAGAATGGTTTCTTAATCGGCGATTATTTCATCAGGTGGTCCGCATTTAACAGAACTCGGATCGGTTGACGTTGCTTCTTTTGCGGGCATTAGTCCATCGGGTCTACGCTGCTCGCGATTCAATTTAAGTCAGACATCTACATCGGCCTTCGTTTTGCGGGCTTTTCATATTGCGCGCATCGAGCGCGGGCGCAGCGTCCGGTTCGATTTCGGCGAAGCATTGTGGACCAGCCCCGCGCACTGCAGCAAGTCGCTTATTGCAAAGCTCGCTCTTGCAACGGAGAGCCTGGGCGTCAATCCGGTCCCTGTCCCGTCAGGCGGCGGCCACGACGCCGCGGTTTTCTGCGAGGCTAGCATACCCTCCGATATTCATCCGCAATAGAAACGGGTCACATCGTGCGGTGGGTTACTTCCTGCTCGGCAACGCTGCACGGCAGTTTACCGACGCTACTATGCCGAAGCTTTGCAAGTCGATGTTGCTGATCGCGAGCTTGCTAAATTGCAATCCTATGCCTCGCAACTCGATGGAGCTTTCTCTACTCCGGATGCACAGAAGCGGCGTTCCGCCCTTTCAATCATCGCCCAGACGCAAGCCGCTGAATCGGCGTAACGAGACGACTAAGGATTCGGCGAGAAGTTCAGCGTTATGGCTGGCTACGCACGATTTTGAAGGTCAGCTGCGTAGTACAGCGCTGGGTCGGACACCGGGATTTTGACACCCGCGAGATCTGCCATCTCGATCAAGGCTCCAAGGGCCGCCATTAATTCCAGGGGCGCGCACAGGCAGACGGCCAGTAATTCGCCCTCAAATTGCCACTGCGCAAGCGGCTTGGCTCATGGTCCACATCAGGCGTGCGGAGGGAGTGGTACGCCTGCGAGTTTGGCCTTGATCCAGTCTGAGACGCGATAGTAGCGCAGCATCAGTTGCGGACCGTAGTTCATATAGAAGGGCGCGACGGTCAACGGCTCAAGCTTCAGCGCCAGGTCCTGCGTGGGCACGCCTTTTGCCCATTCCGAAAGAATGCCGCCCAGCATACTGCCGGTGGGCACGCCGCGGCCGGAAAGGCCAGTGAGAGCCACGACACCAGGCGCCAGGTCATAGAGACGCGGGACGGTTTGGTATTGCATATCCAACTCACCAAACCAGAAATATTCCCAGCGGATATCCTGTTTGATCTGCGGGTGCAGCCATTTCAGCCGGTCGCTCATGACGGTGCGGGTATAATCCACGTCGCGGCCGCGCCGGCCTATGGGAAACATCGAGGCGACGATCCGCCCCTCGGCATTGTATTTGTAGACAAAGATATCGCCGCGTCCATCATGAATGGTCGTATTCTGCGGTAGGACCGACCTGCGCTCCTCATCGGAAAGCGGCTGTGTCGCCGCGACAAATACCTTCTGGATCTTGAATGTCTGGTCAAGCTTCGGCCAGCCGCCGACCGTGTATGCGCCGGTCGCAAAAATCACCTTATCGGCCAAGACCTTGCCCCTGTCCGTGCTGATCACCCAACCGCTGCCTTGCCGTTGGCATCCGGTGACGGGCGAATTCGTGTGGATTACGCCTCCCTCCTGGATCACCGCACGGGCAAGGCCGCGAGAATAACCGAGCGGGTTGAGATGCCCTGCTTCTTCATGCATCCAACCGCCATAAAAGCGGTGGCTACCCGTTACCGCTTCGACTTCGTCTCGATCAAGAACTCGCGTTCGAGCGCCCACGGCGTTATAGGTCCGAACCTTCTCCTCGATCGTCTTCATCATGGCGGGATAGGAAGCCCCCATGACGTAGCCATTCTGCTGCCACTCGCACTGAATCTGGTAGCGCTTTATCATATCGGAAACGCGATCGTTGGCGCGGGTTTGGCGGACTATCAATCGTTCGGCCCAGGGCTCGCCGAGCATCTTGCGCAATTCCGGCAGGCTGTAATGGGTAAAGGTCGGGGTGCAATGTCCGGCATTGCGACCGGATCCCCCAAAGCCGATCTCTTCCCTTTCCAGAAGCACGACACGAAAGCCATCCTGGGCAAGTTCCAGTGCCGTCGTCAGCCCGGTATAACCACCACCGACGATGCAAACATCCGCGTCGACCGTGCCTTGCAGCCTCGTCGTGTCGGGAGCTGGCGTGGCGGTCGCATACCACAATGTCGTCTTGAAAGGAGAAAACGTGCGCATCGCCTCCTCTCAGCTAAGATCGCTGCGGGCGTCGAGCGCGTCACGCAGGCCGTCGCCGATAAAGTTGAAGCTGGTGACGGCAAGCGTAATGGCAACGCCGGGCACGATCGCCAGCCATGGCGCCCTGTCGAGATATTGCTGCGCGCCGTTCAGCATGTTGCCCCAGCTTGGTAGCGGTGGCTGTATGCCATAGCCGAGGAAGCTGACATAGGCTTCAAGCAGGATTGCACGGGCGACCGTCAGGGTTGCTGCGACGATGATCGGGCCAATGGCATTGGGCAGCAGTTCGCGGAACATGATCCAGCTGTTGGAAAGGCCGAGCATACGCGCCGCCAGCACGAAGTCGCGCTCGCGCAACGAGCGCACCTCTGCCTCGACGATGCGGGAAATCTCCATCCAGCTCGTCACCGCGATGATGACCGTGATCATGAAAGGGCTCGGCTTGATGAAGGCCGCCAGCGCCAGAAGCAGAAAGATACTGGGAAAGGACAGGAAGGCGTCGACGAAGCGCATTAGCGCTGCGCCGACGCGTCCACCATAGTAGCCTGCACAGACGCCGATGACAGTACCGATCAAGGTGCTGAGCAACATCGCAAAGAAACCGACTAACAGCGAAATACGGCCGGCCATGAACAGGCGCGCTGCGATATCGCGGCCCAGCGGATCGGTGCCGAAAATATGGTAGCCTGTCAGGGGCGGCGCAAAGCGGGCGCGCAGATCGATGTAGAGCTCGTCGTAGGGAAGGATAGAGGGACCGACAATGCAGGCGAGCCCCAAAACGGTAATCATCAGCAGTCCGAGCATCGCTAGCCGGTGACGGGCGAACCGGCGGAAGGTCCGGCTTTGCCACCAATGCGCTTTCGCAGAGCGGGAAATGGATAGGGTTGCTGACATAGTTTTTCTCCTAACCCAGCCGGATGCGCGGATCGACGAAAGCGACGAGAAGGTCGGCAATAAGACTGCCGACCAGCACGAGGATGGCGGAAAACATCAAAAGCCCCATGACGACAGGATAATCGTTATAGCCGAGACTATCGAGGAACAGCCGGCCCATACCCGGCCAGGTAAACACCGTTTCGGTGACCAGCGCGCCGCCGAGGATGGTTGGCAGCTGCAGGCCCGCAAGCGTGATCATCGGCAGCAACGCATTGCCAATCACGTGTTTCATCAGCACTCGTCGCTCCGAAAGCCCCTTGGCCTTTGCCGTGCGCACGAAATCCTGGTTGATGACGTCGAGCGTTGCAGTGCGCATGTAACGGCTCCAGACCGCCACGTTGACAAACGCCAGAACCACGGTCGGCATGATCAGGTGAATGGCATAGTCAGCGACTGAGCCGTCGCCGATCGTGTACATGTTCCCGGCCGGCAGCCATTTCAGCTTGAGGGAAAACAGGTAGATGGCGACAAGGCCGAACCAGAAAGTCGGGATCGACAGCGCCACCATAGCACCAATGGTGGCGGTATAATCGAAGATGGAATAGCGCTTTGTTGCCCCCTTGATCCCGACCCAGGTGCCGACAGCGATCGAAAGCACGGTCGAGGACCCCATCAACAGTAGCGTGGCAAAAAGATGACCCATTATAATGCCGAGAACCGGCTGGCTGTCGCGGTAGGAGCGGCCCCAGTCGCCTTGCAAAAGGTGCCGCAGCCAGTCGAGATATTGTATCGGCAATGGCCGGTCGAGGCCCATCTGCTTAGCAATTCGGTCCAGCGCTTCTTGGGTCATTCCCGGTGTCAGCGCATATTGCGACAACGGACCACCGGGCGCCAGATTGAGAACTGCAAATCCGATCATGGACACCAGAAACAATAGGATCAGGCTTTGCCATAAACGGCCGAGAAGATAGCGCAGCATCGCAGTCTCTCCGATTGCTATTGTGGACATCAGGTCAGGGACGTCGAGACGCTTCGTTGGACCCTCCCCCGAAACGGGAGAGGGTTGCTCAAAGGCAGGCGGCCTAGGAAGCCCAATACCAGCTTCCGACGTTCCAGCTGTCGATGCGCGTATTGACGTTCGGAACGACGCTTTCGGCACCGGTCTTGTGGCCGCGCACCTGCGCGTATTGGAAGACCGGCATGAAGGGCAGATCGGCGCGCATGATCTCCTGAATCTTGAGATAGATCTTCTTGCGCTCCTCCGGCACGAAGATTTGGCCACCTTCGGTTAGGAGTTTGTCGACCTCGGGATTCGAATACTGCCATGTATTCTGTCCGGCGCCACCCTTGGCGCCGATCGACGTCGATTTGAAATAGTCGGACGTATCGGGATCGGCGCCGGTCAAAAAGTCGATGCCGACAACGACGGAATCGAACTGCGACATCATCCAGTATTCGCCCCACATTACGGCGGGGGGCAGGTTGGAAATGGTCATTTCGACACCGATATCCTTGAACGACTGCTGCATGAACTGCTGCACCTGTTCGCGGATATGGTTTCCGGCAGTCGTCGAGTTGGAGAAGGAGAGCTTGACGCCATCCTTGGCGCGAATACCGTCGCTGCCCGGTACCCATCCGGCATCATCAAGGATTTTCTTGGCCTTTTCTGGATCGTATTCGTGCTTCGGCAGGTCGGGATTTGCATAGAAGGACTGCTGCGGCATGTAGCTTTCGGTCGGCGTCGGCAGGCCATAATACAGGGCGTCGATGATCGTTGCCTTGTCGAGCGCATGATAAAGCGCCTGACGAACTGCGAGATCCTTGAACTGTGGCTTCTCCATGTTGAAGGTGACGGATTCGACCGTAGACCCCGGCACGACGAGAACGGCCTTGCCTTCAAGCGCTTTGGCTTCTTCATAGTGGTCGGGCGTGATCCACTGCAGGCCCACCACGTCGATGTCGCCCGTCTTGAACTGCGTATAGAGAACCGTGAGATCCGGAATATACTTGTAGATCACGCGCTCAAGATATGGCCCGTCACCGAAATAGTCGGCATTGGCTTCGAGCGTGATGTGATCGCCGGCGACCCGCTCCACCCATTTGAACGGGCCTGTGCCGATCGGAGCAGCGTTGAAGGGCGCCGTGTTCTTGTCTTTTTCAGCGCCCAAAGCGTGTTTCGGCACGATGAAGGTCGACGCCAGGATCGACGGATAGGGTGCAAACGGCTTTTCCATTTTCCAGGTGATTTCGGTGGGTGAGACCACCGTCAACTCGCGCACCAGTTCATGCCCCGTCTTGCGCCAGCTGCGGAAATCCGGATCGACCAGGAGCTCCAACGTGAACTTGACGTCATCGGCGGTGAACGGCGTCCCATCATGCCATTTGACGTCCTCGCGCAGTTTAACTTTCCAGGAAAGGCCGTCAGCGGAGATGCCGCCATTCTCGACACTCGGCACCTCCAGTGCCAACGCCGGCGTAAATTTGCCTTCGGGGGAAATGGCAAAGAGCGGATCGAACAGGCTGAAATGAATGCCTTCATCGACTTCAATATGCGGCATATGCGGGTTGAAAACAGTCGGCTCCTGCGAAAAACCCACAATCATCTGTCCGGTCGGCTTGGCGGGAGGGGCGGCTGCGAATGCCCTGCCGCGGCCGAGAAGATTGGGCATGATCAAGCCGGATGCGCCGGCCATCGCCATCATGGTCAGCGCCTGGCGGCGCGTAGGATTGAGAATCGCATTCTTGGTTTCGTCAGACATCGGTCTGCTCCCTTTGCTGTTGCTCAGTCACTGTTCCACTTCGTTTTCTGCACGTTATGCGATCTGCCTTCTTTATTCGGGCAGACTAGAAGCCGCTGATCAGCTCGATCTTCGAGCCATCGGAGAAGCGTGAAAAACGGAAATCCTTAGGGTCGACGACCGGCGGCCTACCGGTAACGATATCGGCCATCAGCCGTCCGGCGGCCGGCCCGATGCCGAAGCCATGACCGGAAAAGCCGGTGGCTATATGGAAGCCCGGGATCCTATCAATCGCTGAAATGACCGGCACGGCATCCGGCGTCACGTCGATGTAGCCGGCCCAACGCTGGGCGATCTCCGCCTTCTCGAAGACCGGAAAGGCCTTCTTCAGGTTGGCGAGCGCCAGATCGGAAAGCTTGGTTGCCGGCTTCGGGTCGAGCACGCGATTATATTCGAACGGGCTTGCCTCATCCATCGTCCAGCGGTTGGCGATGCGTGCCTCGTCGAAGAAGCGGCCTCCCAGACGGAACCTCAGCGAGCGCCACTCTTTGCCGAGCGCCGGCATGAAATCCTTGGCATAGCGGAAGGATTTCGGGACGATATCGACGACATTCTCATGACCAGATGCGATCGTGTAGCCGCCATCCTGGCGTTTGCGCACAGCAAACCCCTTGGACCAGATGGCCTGTTCCGGCCCGCCTTCCAAGGGGCTGGTGCGCAGCACCGAATTCATCACTTTCAATTGCGGCAGGTTGATACCGAGATTACCGGAAAACAGGCTCGACCAGGCGCCGCCGGCCAGCACAACGGCGGAGCAGGCAATCGGACCACGCTCGGTGATGACACCAGATATCTTGCCGCCCGATGTTTCAATGCCGCGGACTGCGCATTCCGTCAGAATAGTAGCACCCCTGTCGCGCGCAGCTTCAGCGACCGCCGGAGCCGCTTTCTGTGGCTCGGCACGACCGTCGGCGGTGGTGTAGAGCGCGCCCTTGATGACCATGTTCGCATTCGGGAACATAGCCTTGAACTCGGTGCCGCTGAGCATCCGTGAGTCGAGTTGATAACCCTCGAGATTGCGCTTCCAGCGCTCATGATCTGCAAATTCCTGATCGTTGGCACAGGTGAACATGATGCCGGCGCGGGTATAGCCGGTGGCGCGGCCGGTTCTTTGATCGAGGCTGCTCCAGATCCGCAACGCCTCCGCCATCAGCGGCACTTCGCGCGGATCGCGCCGGGAAATGCGCACCCAGCCCCAGTTGCGGCTCGACTGCTCATGCCCGATGCCGCCCTTTTCGCACAGCGCGACCCGCAGGCCGCCTTCGGCCAGTTCGAGTGCCGTCGAGGTGCCGATAATGCCACCGCCGATGACGACGACATCCACTTCCTTGGGCAGGTCAGCATCCCCGTGGACAGGAACAACGTAAGGTCCCGGCATTCAGTAGGACTCCTCAAGCTGGCAATTGATGGTGAATTCGGCGACGCTCGCCTCGTTCGGCAGGTCCAGCAGCATGGCAATGATGCGGGCGAGATCACGCGGATCGGTCATCTGGTCGTCGGCGCGACTGGTGATGCCGCGTGCCATATCAGTGGCAACGAATCCCGGGCAGACCGCGGTGGCGCGAATGCCGAAATCCCAGCCCGTGTGGCGGATGCCATGCGCAAGTGCAATTGCGGCGAACTTGGACATCGAATAAAGCCCGGCAGTCGCACTCTTCACACGCTTGCCGGAGAGGGAGCCGAGAATGATGACCCGGCCGCGGCCGCTGGCCGTGAGCTGTTCCCAAGCCGCCTTGGCAAGCCGGCGCGGTGCCTTGACGTTGACCGTCATCGTTCGGTCGAAGTCGTCTTCGTCTGCCTCGATGACTGTTTTTGGGATCATGATGCCCGCATTCGCAATGATGGCGTCGATGCGGCCGAACGTGGCGATGGAGGCTTCGACCCAGGATTTCTCACCTTCAGGATCGTAGGCATCGTACGGAAAGACGATTGCCGTGGTGGAATCTGCCCAATCCGGCTGAATCGGCTTGCGCATGCCGAGCGACACGCACCATCCCTGACTGTTCAGCAGCCGGGCCGTCTCCGCGCCAATGCCACGATTGGCTCCCGAAATTAATACGACACGTTTTGCCGGCATGGCACGATCTCCGGAAGCGGTTTACGGCAGGCCGGCGATCCGCCGGTAGGCTCTGCGCAGGATATCCATCAGCAGGCGTTGCTCGTCTTCGGGAATGAAGGCGAAAAAATCCTTCGATTGCTGGGTGACGAGGGCTCGCACCTGTACCGCCAATTGCGCGCCTTTCTCGGTGATATAAAGCTCTTGCGCACGGTTATCGTCGACCGACGTTTCGCGCCTTAAAAGCCCGTGATTTTCCATCTGATCGACAAGCCGGCCCATCGCGGATCGATCCTTGAGAATGAGCTGCGCAATAAAAGACGGGCGGATCCCCGGGTGGCTATCGACCATCAGCAGAGTGGTTATTTTCCCCGTACCGCGGGCGACATCACAGCCCTCCAGCCGCTCGTCGAGATCGCGTGACACCGCCAGATTGACGGTACGGATATAGAAGCTGAGTGTATCTTCCAGCACATCGAGGTCGATGTCGCCGATCGATATGGGTGGTGTTTTCTTTGACTCAAGCACGGCACTAACGCTCCGAAAAACAAAGGGATAGCGTCCTGTTTTCCGGTAAGGAAACAGGTGTTTCAGTCTTATCTCCAGCAGTGTCAGGCGTCGTTTTCGACGGTGATGATTTGCTAGATAGTGGACAAATGCAACTATTTTTTCTGAGGCTTCGGCGCTAATTTGTTCACGGAAAAAGAATGCCTATCAGATAGGCGAACAGACCATGAAGGGGAGGCAGAAACGACAAAAACTGCCTTGCTTTTCAGCAGGACGGTTTAGTCACGCTCCGAAATTGATGTCAGGCGGCGGGCTCCCACTCGCTGCCGGGGATCGCCGAGACGAGCTTGCGGGTATAATCGTGATGAGGTGCGCGGAAGATCTGTGAGGGCGGGCCGTATTCGACGATCTCGCCCTTGTACATGACGGCAACTTCGTCGCAGATCTGGCTGGCGACCCGCAGATCGTGCGTGATAAAGATCATCGCCACCTTGGTCTCCTTCTGGATCTTGGTCAGCAGTTGTAGAATCTGCGCCTGGATCGACACGTCGAGGGCCGATACCGCTTCGTCGGCCACAAGCAGAAGCGGGTCGAACATCAGCGCCCTGGCAATACCGATCCGCTGGCGCTGGCCACCGGAGAACTCGTGCGGGAAGCGGTCATAGGCACCTTCGTCCAACCCTACCAGCTTGAGCGTCCGAAGCGCTTTTACCTTGGCCTCATGCAGCGAGACGCCATGAGCGATCGGTCCGACGGTCAGAACTTTGCCGATCGTGTGGCGCGGGTTGAGCGAGGCGAATGGATCCTGGAAGATCATCTGGATGTAGGGGCGCATCGACCGGAAGGCATCGCTCGACATGGGCGCGATATCACGACCGTCGAACAGTATCTTGCCGTCATCACAGTCCATCAGCTTGAGCAGAACGCGGCCGAGCGACGACTTGCCGGAGCCGGATTCCCCGACAACGCCGAGCGTTCGGCCCTTGCGGATCGAAAAGCTGACGTTGTTGACCGCTTTGACTGTTCGGCTCCTGGAAAAGAACCCTCCCGACGTGTGGTAGGTTTTGCTCAGGTTCGCGACTTCCAGCACCATCGGCGTATCGGCGGTACCTTCGCGGTCCTTCGCCCTCATGCGTGGCACAGCGGCGATCAGGCGTTTCGTGTAGGGATGCTCCGGCGTATTGAGCACCACATTCGCCGGCCCCTCCTCGACGAGGCTGCCCTTTTCCATGACGACGACGCGGTCGGCAATCTCGGCGACGACGCCGAAATCATGGGTAATGAACATGACGCTCATGTTCTTGCGACGCTGGATCTTGCGGATCAACTCCAGAATCTGCGCCTGTGTGGTCACGTCCAGCGCCGTCGTCGGCTCGTCGGCAATCAGCACGTCTGGGTCGAGCGCCAGCGCCATCGCGATCATGACGCGCTGCCGCTGACCGCCCGACAGACGGAAGGGATATTGATGTTGCAGCAGCGCCGGATCAGGCAGGCCCACCTCATCGAGCAACTCGAGGATCTTGACGGCACGGCTTTCTCGCGTGCCGATCTTGTGGGCCTCCATCACCTCGGCGATCTGGTCGCCGATTGTCATCAGCGGATTGAGCGCCGAGAGCGGATCCTGAAAGATAATCGAAACAGCGCGGCCACGCAGGGCGCGCAAGCTCTCTTCTTCCGTTTGTATAAGATCCATCCCTTTAAACAAGATGTTACCACCGGTTACGGCGATCGCCGATGGTAGCAAACCCATGATGGCGTTGGCTGTCACGGATTTTCCCGAGCCGGATTCGCCAATGATGCAGAGAATTTCTCCCTGTCTCAGGTCAAAGGAGATATCGCGTACAGCATGCGTCCGCTCCATGTTTTTGGGTAGGCTGACCGTCAATCCCCTGACAGATAACACCACGCTTTCGGCAGTTTCGCTTTGGACAGTTTCAGTCTGCTGCATGGCGAATCCCTTTTCTCGTGAGTGATCATGAAACGATAAGCAAGAATGGTGCCGAGTCCGCTTTAAACCGGATCATTTTTCCGCATTTCAACAATCAACGACAGTGCGAGACGCCATTTTCCGTCTGCCACTGCGTGATCAGGGCTTCCATGATAGTCACAGCCTACGCGATCTCTAAATGGCGGCAAACATAAGGAACAGCGCCGTCGAGCAGTCGCGCCGCTTTATCGTGCCGGGTGTTCGGCGATAAATTCGGTACGGGCAATGCCCTGACCAGACCCCTGGAACCAATAGCGTGTCACGACATTCTCCTCCCACAAGGAGATACCAAATGACGAACGATCCTAAAAATTCAAACCGTGATCCCGACCTTCGGACCACACCGGTTGATTATCGCCGCACGAATTGGGTCGCATGGATTGCAGCGGTAGGATTGATTGCGATTGGCGCTTTCGCCCTCACCCAATGGTCTAGCGGACCCGACACCGATCCAGAGACCACAGCTTCGACCCGCAATTCCGAACCCGCGCTGGCTCCACCAACCCCGGCCGCGCCGACAGACAATAATGCTGCACCTGCTCCCGTCACGCCGCCTGCAGGCACGACGCAACAGTAAGATTGATTTTGCCGTGGTCGGGCGCCGCTTGCGACGGGTCAATGCGACGACGCGAAATGCGCGTGATAGCCGCCCCAAACGCTTTGTGCCCATCAGGACGGCCATTCGATTGCAGGCCATACTTTTCGCGCGCTATTGATTGAGACCGCGCCCACGACCGATTGCCTGCGCCTGGCGCTCGGCCAGGACCTTCTGGCTGCTTTCAATCCGGACTGCCCGCTGCAAGACTTTGATCGATGTCCGCATCGCATCAAATGCCTTTCGGTCGGCCGGCGGCACCATGTTGAGGGCGTCCTTCTCATCGCGCCCGATGGCACCAGGCCCGAAGCGCGCATCGAGTGCCTTGCTCACCGCAGCGAACTCGTCGCGGACCTTCGGATCAAGCGCGCTGACCATTCCGGTAAGCGCCCGCGGGTTCTTCGCGACCGCTAAGGTGAGGCGCACGAGATCATCGCGGGCGCCCCTGCTCAACCCGGGAATGGCTATTCCCATGCGTCGCCGTTCTTCGCCGAGCGTTCGGAGAGCCGCATCGAAGGCAATCGAGTAAACCGAAGCAAGGGCGATCAGGCGATTGGCAACCTCCGGAAGCGCTTGCAGCGCATCCCTGCGCTCTCGCCCGGAAGCAAGCAGCCGGTCGATCAGGCGGTCCGAACCGCGTAGCGCTCCGTAAGCTTGAGGATCGCCGGCGACGGCTGCAGCGATGCGATCCGCCACGACACCCTTTGTGATCAGCGCCTCGATCGTCGTCACCGCTCCGGCCGGATCACGCCAGATGCTGATCGCCGCTTCCGCAAGGGCTGCGCGGCGCTGCTGGTAATGCGGCGTCGACATGGCGGTTGCTTTCGCGTCCTCCTCGACCGGCGCCTTGAATTCTGTGACCGCGGCAAGGAGCGGCGGGGCGGAGGTTTTCTGCCTCTCCGGATCAAAGGCCGCAGCGGCGACAACCCGCGAGCGATCCTGGCGTTCGGCCTCATGCTGCGCTTCGGCAAACCGCTTCACAGCCGTAAAAAGCTTCACCAGCTCCTCGCGCTTTTCCGGCGCCAAATCCTCCGGCATGCGCTCCATGGCGTTGCGCTCGACATGCTCATTCGCCCTATCGGTAAAGGCGCTCCGGCCGAAGCGAACCGTCAGAGCGTCGCTCAACGCCTTGATTTCCTGGACGACGGAGCGATCCTCGGCGGCGAACAAAAACGCAGTTTGATAAGCCTCCTCCCCGCCTGCTTGGCGGATGGCCTCGATCTCGCTGAGACGCGCATGGGCGGCCATTGATAGCGCCGGAACCGAAAACGACATATGCGTGCGGCGCACCCGTTCACGTGCGGCGAAGCGTTCGGCGCTCTTCCGGAACGCCGCAGTATGGGCGCGCACCAGCGGCTTTAGTTCAGCAAGAGCGGCAATCGCGGCATTGCGCTCGTCACGCGCCGCCCGCCCATCGATTAAACGGTCCGAGCCGCGCAAACGTCCGAGCTGGGCCGGCGCACGCGTGATGTCGTCGGCAAGCCGGCGGGGCATGGCGTCAGCGCGTGAAGCTCGGTCGTTCAGCAAGGCAAGCGCCTCACCCGGATCGACAAAGATCTTCCCGAGCTGAGCGCGAAGGATCGCTTGACGTTCCTGACAACCGGCTGAAGCCAGTTGCGCCAGCCGCGCATCCTCGTCCACGCCCCTTGAGAAAAACGTCACAGGTGCCAGAAGATACCGCGTGTCCTCGACCCTGGTCTGCTCTACGGATGGTGCGTGGACTCGATCATCATAAGTGATGTGCCGCTCGCGCTCGATCGCAAAGCCTAGAGCGACGTTTGCCCGTTCCCACAGCACCGCCAGTTCCTTCCTCTTTCCGGCAAGTCGGGCCAGCTGCCGGGCAACGTAGTCTTCTATCCCGGCGGCGATCTCCGCGAGATTACTAATCCCGCGGCGTCGCGCGAAATCACTAGCAAAAGCCTGGTAGCCGGCCTCATCTTCGAAATCGAGCGTGGTGGTCTTGGCGCCGGAGCGCGATAACCGTTCGACGAGCTGATTGAACAGTTCCGGCCGATGGCGTTCCCGCTCGATGCGCTGCTGCCTGGCCACAGCGGCTTCGACTTGTCGGGCAGTCCAGACATTGCGATCCACTTCCCTTTCCTCGAGACATTTCCGCCCGGTTTCCTCGTCGATGACAGGGACCTGAACCTTGACTTTCTCAACTCCGTCCTTGCGCAGAGTGACCGTGTCCCCGACGTCTACCCCGCCCTCCCGAAGTGCCTTCGGCAGGCTCACACCCCAGAGCCTATGCGTAACACCGTCATCCGTTTTGACGTCGGCGTAGGGGCTCGGATCGACGTCCTTGTCTTCGCGGAATTGTGCCCCACCGACATCGATAAGTTCCCCAGTGATGCCGGCGGCATGATCGACCCGGCTCATCCTGCCCCATTCCGGTTTTGCCTCAAAATCTTCCTTGGCCGCGTAGAGATCGGCGCGGTGGCGGTGGCGGGTCATCGACACATAGGTCAGATGCTGATCCATCATGCCGGTCGCGAGAACGAACGTCCGGTCGACTGTGGCACCCTGCGATTTGTGGATTGTCGCGGCATAACCGTGATCGACATTGCGGTAGCTGTCCTCACTGAAGATGACATCGCGGCCATTGTCGAGGTGCACTGAAAGCAGTATCCGGCCGCGTTTATCGGTCGTCGAAACAACCGTGCCCAACATGCCGTTCTTGACATATTGGGCATCGGGATGCTCTGCGCGCGGTTCGAAGAAACGGGCGTTTTTGAGGAAGATGATGCGGTCGCCACTGGCAAACTCGCGCGCCCCGCGTTCGGTCTGGAAGGCATGACTGTCACCGAGTGCGCCCTCGGCCGTCATCACGGTCCTTAATGCCTCGTTCAGGCGCTTCACATCCACGTTGGTGTGAGCGAGAACGAGTAATTCGTCGCCGCGCAAACGGCCCGGGCTTCCTTCATCGGCGGATTTCTGAAGCAGCTCACGACGAGCATCGGTCCAGTCGGAAACGATGCGTCCGATGGCTTCCTCCCGGGTCTCCGCTTCGACAAGATGCCCCCGCTTTACATAAGCGTCCAGACCCTGTTCGACTTCGCGACGCGCAAACAGCCGAGATGCGTCGCGTGCCCATTGCCGCTCTGGCGGCGCACGCCAGAAAGCTCGGCAAAGCCGATCCGCTCCGTGATTGCCCGAAACGCAGCACCTGCCTGGATCGGCTGGAGCTGCATGGCGTCACCGACCAGGACGACTTTTGCGCCTGCTTCTTCCACAACCTTGAGGACGCGCGCCATTTGCTTCGACGAGACCATGCCGGCTTCGTCGACCACCAGCACGTCGCCGCGCCCAAGCCTGTCGCGACCGTCGGCCCAGGCGAGTTCCCAGGATGCGAGTGTCCGCGACTTGATGCCGGAACTGTCTTCCAGGCCTTCGGCAGCCTTTCCGGCAAGCGCAGCACCGATCACCCGGCGACCTTCGATTTCCCAGCCGAGGCGCGCGGCATCGAGCAATGTGGATTTTCCCGCACCCGCCAGGCCGACGACAGCAGCAATGGCACTGTCGCCTGTGACATGCCGGACAGCATCCACGTGCTCCGCATCGAACCGGAAGCGCCTTTGCGGATCACGCATCTCAACGCTTCCGATCGCCTCAGTGATCCGCCGATCGTCGACGGCGTGCCCGTAGCGCTCCGCGAGAATCCGGGCCGACTGCGCCATGTCATATTCGGTGCGCAGGATGTCGCGTGTGGTGAAGATTGCCGGCTCTGCAGCTTTTCCTGCTTGCGGATCGAATAGCTGCGGCTTCAATGTGACGAGATCGTTCGATGCCATCAGCCGCGCACGGATATTGGCAAAGTCCGCCGGATCGTCGACATAGCGATGGAGCGCTCGGGCGATATCGCGCTCATCAAAGGTCGAGTGCTCATTGGCAAGCCGCTTCAACAGGAGTTCGGGATCCGCAAACAGGCGATCAATTATCTCCTGCCGGCGGGCAAGCTCCGCCGGCGCGAAGAACACCCCCTTGTCCTCGCGTGCCAATGCCGCTTTTGCCGGACTGAGATGTTTCTGTGCGATCCCGTCCAGCCCCTGTTCAGCGTACGAGCGGCCGTCGAGCCAGATCTCATGACCGGCGAGCGCCAGATGTCGAGTGGCAGTGTCCGCCCAGCCGAGCTTCCACGCCTTGAGCGTTTCTTTGTCGCCGGCCCACAACCGATAGACAATCTTGCCCTTCGGCCGGTCCGGCGTGACGACGCGCAGCGGTTTACCATCTGCTCCTGTTACCGCCACGTTCTTCGGCCCGAACCCCTCTTCCGTCAAAGGACGCAGCGTCACCATCAGGTGGATATGAGGATTGCCATCCTTGTCGTGATAGACCCAGTCTGCAACCATTCCTTTTAAGGTAAGGTTGTCGCGGACGAATTCGCGCACCAGGGCGATATTCTCAGTCCGCGTCAGTTCTCCCGGCAGAGCAATCACCAGTTCGCGAGCAAGCTGCGCGTCGACCCGCTTCTCGAAGGCATCGACGGCGTTCCAGAGCACCTCGCTGGCGCCGGCGACCGCGCGTCCGTCGATCGCCTTGCGCAGCCACGCCGGCGCCTCATCCGGCAAGACCAGCTCCTCATGCGCCAGTTCCGACGAAACGCCGCGACGGCTGAACGTCGTGCCGACCTGCTTATCGCTCATTTTCGTGCGATGGCGATAGGCGGCGGCCGAGACGATGCTGCGTCCCGCTCCCCTGCTGATCATCTGCGCTCTGACGAACATGATCGCCACGACCATCTCCTGACCTTCCGAGTACGTCGCTCAAGCGACGTATGTTGCGCCCTCAAACCGATCGGCCCGACTGGGTGATGCCGCTTTTCCGGAAGACGGCCAGCGGCGAGAATTCCGCTCTCGATTCTTGCGGTCCACGCAAAATAGCCTATTTAACTAACTTGTTCTAGTGCGTATAAATGCGAACATGATAATGACTGGACACAATGGAGCGTCACCAATGGCAACAAAACTGTCGATTTCCGAACTCGACGCGCAGATCGAGAAGCTGAAGGAACGCAGAAGATTTTTGATAGTAAAATCCGCCGAGCGGTTTGCTCACGCCGCGACGAAAGCGGGCCTGGCGGAGATGGAGTTATCCGACGGAGAGCTCGATGGGATCGTCGCCGAGATCGCGGCGCGATTTCAAAAGAAACCGAAGGACACAGCCGGCGCATCACCTCAACCGTATCGACCGGAGGCTGGCCGGATTGGAACGCCGGCGGCGGATTCACATGACGGCTGAGCGCAAGCGCGAGGCGCGGGAGAAAATCCTCCTCGGCGGAATCGTCGTCAAGGCCGGTCTATCGAAGGCCGACCGGGCGTTCCTGCTCGGCGGTCTGCTCGAACTGGCCCGGATCGCTCCGGGCTCGCCGGAACACCAGCGGCTGCGCGACATCGGCAAAGCGGCGTTCATTGAAGCCCCTTCGCTGGATACTGTTCAGGAGAAAGCGGAATGGCATTGAAGCATCGATTGCATCCGAGCCTTCTGCTTGTTCTCGTCCCTCTCGCCGTTACCGCATTTGCCGTCTACGTGACCGGCTGGCTATGGCATGGATTGGCCGCCGGCATGTCGGGGAAGACTCAATACTGGTTCCTGCGGTCGACACCCGTACCCGCACTTTTGCTCGGGCCGCTCGCGGGGCTTCTGACGGTCTGGCCCTTGCCGTTGCATCGACGCCGGCCGATCGCGATCGCAAGCCTTCTCGGCTTTGTTGTCGTTGCCGGCTTCTACGCCTTGCGGGAATATGGACGTCTTTCTCCCTCCGTTGAGCGCGGCATCATCACTGGGGCCGAGGCGCTTTCTTATCTCGACGCTTTCGCCGTGGTTGGATCGTTTCTCGGGTTTCTGATCGTTGCGGTGTCGGCGCGCATCTCCGTCGTCGTCACCGATCCGGTCAAACGCGCCAAGGGTGGAACCTTCGGCGACGCCGACTGGCTCTCGATGCGTGCGGCCGCAAGACTTTTCCCGCCGGATGGCGAAATCGTCGTCGGCGAGCGTTATCGCGTCGATCGCGAACTCGTGCATAAGCTTTCCTTCGACCCGAACGATCGTTCGACGTGGGGACAAGGCGGCAGGGCGCCGCTCCTGACCTACAAGCAGGATTTCGACTCCACGCATATGCTGTTCTTCGCCGGTTCCGGCGGGTTCAAGACAACCAGCAATGTCGTGCCGACGGCCCTTCGATATGCCGGTCCGCTCATCTGCCTCGACCCGTCGACAGAAGTTGCGCCGATGGTTGTCGAGTACCGCAGGCATGTTCTCGGCCGTGACGTGATGGTGCTCGATCCTGCCGATCCGGCAACCGGCTTCGACGTCCTCGACGGCATTGAAACGTCGACCCGCAAGGAAGCGGACATCGTCGGCATCGCACATATGCTGTTGTCGGAAAGCGCACGTTTCGAATCGTCAAGCGGCGCCTACTTCCAGAACCAGGCGCACAATCTGCTGACCGGCCTGCTTGCGCATGTCATGCTCTCGCCAGAATATGCCGGAAGGCGAACTCTGCGCAGTTTGCGCCAGATCGTTTCCGAGCCGGAGCCATCGGTGCTCGCCATGCTGCGCGACGTTCAGGAGAACTCAGCGTCCGCCTTCATCCGCGAAACCCTCGGCGTTTTCACCAACATGACGGAGCAGACCTTTTCCGGCGTCTACTCGACGGCCTCGAAGGACACGCAGTGGCTGTCGCTTGACAGTTACGCTGGTCTCGTCTGCGGCAACGCCTTCAGATCCAGCGATATCGTCTCTGGCAAGAAGGATGTGTTCCTCAACATCCCGGCTGCCATCCTGCGCTCGTATCCGGGTATCGGAAGGGTGATCATCGGCTCGCTGATCAAGGCCATGGTGCAGGCCGATGGCGCATTCGACCGCCGCACATTGTTCATGCTCGATGAGGTCGACCTGCTCGGCTACATGCGCGTGCTGGAAGAAGCGCGCGACCGTGGCCGCAAATACGGAATCTCGCTGATGCTCATGTACCAATCGGTTGGACAGTTGGAACGACACTTCGGCAAGGACGGAGCGACCTCATGGATCGACGGTTGCGCGTTTGCCTCCTATGCCGCAGTCAAGGCACTCGACACGGCGCGTAACGTCTCGGCCCAATGCGGGGAAATGACCGTCGAGGTAAAGGGCCGGTCGCGCAATGTCGGCTGGAGCAGTTCTACCACGGGATCTCGCCAATCGGAGAGCGTAAATTTTCAGCGAAGGCCGCTGATCATGCCGCACGAGATTACTCAGTCGATGCGAAAGGACGAACAGATCGTTATCGTCCAAGGCCAAAGTCCGATCCGCTGCGGGCGAGCGATCTATTTTCGGCGCAAGGACATGAACGAGGCGGCCAAGGCCAACCGTTTCGTCAAAACCAACCTCTGACCGGTAACCGATATCGTCAGGCGGCCAAGGACTGCTTGCGATTCGTCTTGCTTCTGACTTGAGGCTCCGGAGTGCTCCCGCCACGGAGCCGACCATGTGTGAAGCGGAAGAAAGTCAGGAAACCGTTG
Source organism: Rhizobium sp. USDA 4016 (assembly GCF_056279705.1). Classification (NCBI taxonomy): domain Bacteria; kingdom Pseudomonadati; phylum Pseudomonadota; class Alphaproteobacteria; order Hyphomicrobiales; family Rhizobiaceae; genus Rhizobium; species Rhizobium sp. USDA 4016. The sequence goes on along the minus strand of NZ_JBWCCY010000004.1, from coordinate 632,959 downwards.
CGACGCGGTCTGCCGAGATTCGCGGTCCTATATGGCAAATTCAACCAATGGCGGTTTAGCGTCCTAGGCTTGGACGGTATAAGCGGGAGGCTTTGATTGCTCGCTGATCCCCCATTGGGCCGGGAATGCCGAAAAAGACTGACAGCTCCTCGCAGATTGTCGGCGAGCGCCGTCGAGCTAAACTCGCCCCCGACGCCTTTCCCCGGCGCATCAGGCACGCGCCCTGGTTCATCCATGCTTTATGTCGTGCCGAAGGGATGCTCGACGCTCTCGCTGTCCCCAGGGCATCTTGGGGGATACCCGAATGCACCAGACGCCGGACAGCGGGACAGAATGCAGGTCGCCAGAGGCTGGCGCTGCAGATTGCTCGAGAGATTTCGAGGATCGTCGTGCGCGCCAGTGCTAGCAATCTGTTCGACCGAACCGCGCGCTCGGATCCCAAAAGAAATCGCGCCCGAAATCGGCTTGCCTCGTCCGTCGACGCGGTTCTACGGCTCCACTCTTTTGGGCCGCCCGCGGCCGAGAGCGCCGTCAGCGCGGGCCTGCAAATAGGCGTAAATGTCGTCGATATAAGGAGCGAAATTGGGATCATTGGCGAACCCTTTCATGGCCGAGCTCCCGCTCGTGCTTTGGCCATCGCGAACGACACGCCTGAACGTGTCGATATCGAGCGGCCGGTTAACGAGAGAGGATGCGAAAGTCGAGCCGACTCCATCGGGGCCGTGGCAATGGTTGCAGCCGGCATGATAACGCCGGTAACCGTTGTAGGTCCGCGCATCGGCCTTCCCATCGACCACTTTGTAGAACTTCTCGGCGGCCGCGTCTTCCTGCGAAGATCGCCCAGAACCCACCGCGACGCCACAGGCGACGACAGCGAACAGTAGCAGGCGCTGCAATGGACGCATCTCCCTATGCCTCGAAGGCGCTTAGCGGCGCGATCGGCCGCGTTATCCGATAGCGAGTTCGTGCGAACCAATGGCGAGAGGAATCGAGCCCTAACTGTGTCACAAGCCGGCTGCCGCAAAAGCCGAGCCAACTTCGTGTGCTTTGAAAGTCACTTTCTCGCACGTAAAGTTCACTCGGCTCTTTCCCCGACCAGCCCTGCGGGGTTGATGGTCCGTCGGGTCGCTCGCCCGGCAAGTCCAGTTGGGCAGGGCCGGAATCAGAATTTCGGACCGGCCAAAAGGATCACTCCTCGATTATGGCGCTGGTCGACACGTTATCGATCAGAGTCACGCTGGGCTCCTGCACAAGAAGGACCTCGCCATGACGTAAGATCTCGAAGTCGGCGGACGGCTGGCCGACGGCTCGAGGGACGGAAATCATTAGCCGCTGCCCCGGTCCGAGTGTGGAGACGAAGCGGATCGGCTGTGCTTCTTCTCCGGACGCCATGGTCGCAACCACCCGGTAGCCGCCGTCTTTCTCGACCGTGTAATAGACCGCACCATTGAAGCGGTCGAGATGAATACTGTAGCCGTTCTCTGGCGCCAGTTCCGAGGCCGAGGCGACGCCTGTCGTGGCGAGTAAGGCCATTGCATATGCGGTAGAACGTCTGGTCATCGCTATCCCTCCTCCGCGAGCGATCCTGCCTGGGCATTCTTTTCCCATGGCAGAACTCAGCCTATGCCCGAAGCAGCTCGGGCACATCGGTACGGTCACCCAATTTCCCGGCGGCGGGTACCCTAAATTCGCGCTCAAATTAGTTTGCGACGGCTTGCAACGCGCCAGCGGCTTACAGGAGCCAGGGCTCGCCGCGTAGGCGCAGGAGGACCTCCATACGATTGGCGGCGTTGAATTTGCCGAGGACGGCGGAAACCTGATGCTCGATCGTGCGCCGGGAGCGCGACAAACGCTGGGCGGCTTCCTTGTTGCTCATGCCCGCTGCGATCAAGGCAAGCACTTGTTGTTCGTGCCACGTCAAACCAAGCGGGTGACGGCGGGCCGCCCCATATGGCCCTCTGCGGGTTTTCGGCAACTGGCCCGCAACACCCAAGCGCTGCGCCTGCTTTCGCGCCAGCGCCGCAGCGGGACGCGCCTCCAACGACTCGAACGTCGTGACTGCACGGGCCAATGCCGGCCCGGCATCGGCTCCTCGAACCTGCATCAGGGCAAGCGCCGCTTCATAGGGAAGCCCCAGGCGATCCCACTCCCTTGCCGCCGCCAGCGTATTGCCGCGCAGCTCGGCGGAACGCGCTAAAGGAATCTTCGCCTTCGGCGCGGGCAGCGGTTTGGCGATACCGCATCGCTGCCACCACACTGCGAGTTCGCCGAAGTCCCAGGTACGGAAGTTATCGAGATCCATCCCGACGAGGGCGTTTAATTGCTCATGGGCAGCACTGTCGTCTCCGTCAAGCCAGGCTGCTTCGGCCAGCGCCAGACGGACTGGCACGATTCGTTGCAGCTCGCCGGTCGCCAATCCCTCTTGGAGCGCCTGCTGGAGAAGCGCCAAGCTGCCGGGCTCACCCAGTCGCACGCGCACGGTTCCGAGCACAGTGAGCGCCGGCAGGTGCATGACCATCGGTAGGCGTTCGAGACTCATGACGCCCTGCGCAACGGTCTCAGCTTCGCGAAAACGGCCCTGCTCCATGCGAAGCTGCGCCTGCCGGCCGAGCAGATATTGCGCCGCTGAATCGAGATCGTGCCTAGTGGCGAATGCGATGCCTTCGGACAACAAGCGTTCAGCCAGGACAAAGTCCTTGGACACGGCCGCGCATTCCGCGAAGTTGGTGTAGGCTCGCGCCGCATGGTCATGAAATCCGTGCTCAAGCGCCAGCGCCAGGCTTTCCTCCAGCCGCTCGCGGCCGCCCGGACGGTCGGCGAAAAGGAGCGCGGTGCCGACATTGTTCAAAGCGTGGACGCGCGTTTCGATTTCGCCCAGTTGGTCGGCGAGTGAGATCGCGCGCAAGCCCCAATCGATCGCTTCGTCGAAGCGATAATGCAGCATGTGAAGTTGAGAGCGCGTGCTGTAGGCCATCGCGAGCTCCGAGCCAGGCGGCAATTTTTCCATTTCGCGCACCGCCTGGTCTGCGTAGTCCTCCGCCGGCTGGCCCTCGCCGCGGCGCCAGTGCAGCCGTGACAGCCTGCACAGATTAGGACCGATCTTGTCGGTGCGTCCGAGTTCGCGCCAAATCGCGATAGCACGATGATGCGCCTCAATCACCGGTTCATAGACGAGCAGAGCCAGTCCCGCCTCGTAGGCCCAGTCCTCGTAAAGCTGGGCGGCCAACTCCGGTGTGGCTTGCGTGACGTATCTGAGAGCTGTCGCCAAATGTGAAGCCCCCTCCCGGTGAGCGCCTAGGCGCACCGCATGTGCCGCGGCTTGTGGCGCCAGTTCGAGAACGCGCGCGCCATCGTCGGCCCCGGCGGCGTGGTGTACCCGGCGTGAAAGCAGGGCAGACGCATGGGTCGTGGGGAGTTGCGATATCGCCGCCTCCACCTTTGCATGGAGCGACCTTTGAACGTTCGGCGGCAGCCGGTCGAGCGTCGCCTGCCGAGCAAGTTCATGTCTAAACATCACGGCGCCTTGGTCGTCTTGCCGCAACAATCCGCGCGCCACGCATTGGTCTACCAGTGCTTCGGCCTCGACACCGAGCAGAGGCCGGATGAGCCACGGTTCCACGCTGCCTGGCACAATGCTGATCACCTCAAGCACTTTGCGTTCACCCGCTGTCAGTCGAGACAGGCGCGCCCAGACCGCATCGCGTATCGAATCTGGTACACGCCCTGGCTCCGCCTCGCCGCTTGCCAAAAGTTCGGTGATGAAAAAGGGATTGCCCTCCGTAACGCGATAGAGATCGGCGGCGCAGCGGCCCGCCTGCTCAGCCAACACCGTCACCGCTTCGGGAGACAGCGGCTCAAGCGCAATGCGGGTGACCGATGCGGACGGAAGATCGCCGAGGACATGCGTCAGGGGATGATCGGCGCCGATTTCATCGCTGCGCAGACTGAGCACTAGCACGACTGGAAGCAAGGAGATGCGGCGACCGAGGTATTTTATCAGGTCGAGCGTCGCGTTGTCGGCCCAGTGGACATCCTCGAAGATGAGTACGATCGCAACACTGGCGTGCTGGAGCACATTCAACAGTGCCGGAAAGAGCCGCTCCGGCGGAGCCGCCTGATCGAGCAGTGCTGCCACACGGGGGTCAAGCAGTTGCCCAATGTCCTGCATGGGTCCGAGCGGGCACGGCGTGAAAAGCGCCTCGCACCAGCCCCACAATACCTGGCAGCCTTTGTCGGCATGCTCCGCGAACTCGCGCAGGAGAGAGGTTTTGCCGATTCCGGCTTCGCCTTCGAGCAGCACAGTGCTGCCGTGCCCGGCCGCAGCGCTCCGCATTGCGCTCAGCAACGTTTCGAGTGGACCCTCTCGATCGAGCAGCATCGCGAAACCCTCTCGTCGAGAGTATAGCAAAATAAGATTATTTTGGCACAATGAAGTCTGCGAGTTGAAGGCCGTATTTCGCCAATATTAGGTATAGGTTTTCGTTGCTTCTCCGGGACGTTAATTAATCCTATTCCGGCTGCTCGCGCGTGATGCGCGAAACTGGAGCGCGCGGAGGGCTGAGCAATCCAATTATCGCCGCTCGCGCACCTTCAGATTGCAGCAAGGACAGTTTCAAAGTCGGCGGCACGCGTCAGGGGCAATTTATGCGGCTAAAAGCGCCCTATACATTGACTGCTTCAGCGGCGGAAAATCCTGCCATCTATGAGATCAGGCTGGCCATGATCAATGCCATCCCGGCTAATTCGAACGGCTCCAACCGCTCACCGAGAAATAACGCACTCAGTATGATTGCACTGACCGGCACTAGGAGCGTCACCAGGGAAGCTTGTCATGGGACCGTTTCGACGTCGGTCTGCCGAAATTCGTCATCTGTCGCCAGGATCGGCACGTCATAATATTTGGCGCAAGCGTAATGCAGACAATCGCCGAGATTGAGACCATGGCGTCCTGAGCGGTAACGGTGCGCCGCCGACAATGCAAGCCGGGTCGTCTCCATCGCCGGCGGCAGCTCGCGAATTTCGACCCCTCGCTCGTCGAGAAATTCGAGCAGCAGTGGCTCTACGGCTTGAACCGAAATGTTGAACTTGTCCGGACGGGCAAGCCCCAGAGCAGCTTCCAGCACGGCGATCGGCGATGTCATCGGGCCTTTCGTCGAAGCGATCGCTTCTGAGACCCGCTCCGCCTCCGGCTCCTCCGATAGAAGGGCGATGATCGCGCAGGCGTCAACAAACATCAGTCTTCGTCCCACATCTCATCGAAGGCCTCGCGTGGAAGCGGTTTCCTCGCTACGTCATTGATGGCGATCCGATGCTTCTCCCGCAGCCGTCTCGCGGTCTGCAGCGGCGTTTCGGTATTGCGCCGGCGCTCTATCGCTTCCTTCATGGCGATGACGATCGCTTCTGTGATCGTAACCCCTGCCATTTGTGCGAACTTGCGCGTGAGAGCATCGGCTTCCGGATTATTGACATTGATTGCCATATGGCGCTCACATGTAGATGGAATCAACTATAATGTATATCAATCTATCTACATTTCAAGCGCAGGAGAGTTCAGCGGAGAGACGACAGATATGTCTAGAGCCGACTGACTATTCCGGTTGGCACTGTTTTTTCAGTTATCTGAGAAAATCCTCGCCGACGTCGCCACGGCAAGTAATTGGCGATCAGGAGCATTGACGGCCAGCACGTCGGCCGCGTTGCCCAGCCAGCGCCGAGGAGAGGTTCACTGTCCCTCGTCTTCACTGACGTCATTCGAGGTTAGCGAGAAATATTTCGATCTCGCGTTCGAACTGCTCGTCCCCGGCCTGCGCCTGTGCAATCAGGGCGGTGAGTTCAGCTTCGGCCTTGGCCCGTTCTTCCTTGGTGAAGTAGCAGCTCCGAAGTTCGGCACGCAGTTCGTTGACTTGATCGATAGTGGTCATGTTGATCGTCTCCTTTTGATGACGTCAACGGGACTACGTGCGCACGACGCGCGTGTCAGGGATCGCGGAACGCGACCGGCAGGGGCCGGCGAGTGGGGTGCCGGTTTTGTCGGAGCGCAGGGAACCGGAGCGGAGATAAAACCGGGGGCCCACGCTCGTCCTTGACGCGGGCTGAGCAGCCGTAGAATGGGAGGGCAGAAAGAAGAGAACCCGCGACCCCGACCAGGGGTCGCGACCGTATTCCTAAGAGTTCAGCCGCATGCCGCCGGGTTCCTCCAGGCCGAGGGTGAGCCCAGCCCCGCCCCGCTGGCGGGGGCAAATTCTGGGCATTATCTGGACCGGCCGACCTCGGTAAACGACTTGCGACGCGCTATGAACTCGCGGAGAAGGGGAAGGAAAAAGGCTTTGCTGTTGCCGGCCTCTCTAGCCCAGAGATAGGGATAGCGGATGACCGTCGCGGTCTGTATGTCGTCATAGCTGCTCACCGGCTGGCCTCGTCGGTCTCCGCATAGGCGTCGACCGCGGCCTCGAATTCGTCGAGCAACTCGCGCGGCATAGTTTCAAGCATGCCGACTGAACGGACATCGGATTGCCGCATCAGGCGTTCGTAGTCATCGATGTTGAGAAGCACGAGGCGCGGCTTGTTGCGTTGGGTGATCGTGACTGGATGGCGCAGTGCCTCGGCGATGATATCGCCAGATTTCCGGGAAAGATCACTTGTCGAATAGGAACCACCTGTGCGGGGCATGCTGGTCTCCATAGGTATTTGGTGCCGGCGATTATAGCGTCTTTATGGACACAAATCCGCCAGATACAGCATTGTTGTAAATGCTGTATGTTATCCGTGTCCGCTTGCGAGGCGGCTGGTTGGCCGGGATCTCAGTCCGGTTGGGGCGGACCAGATGTTGGATACCGTCTTCGGCTCGCGTCGCGTAGACCAGAGCCGGGAAGCTCAGGTGGTCGAGCTCGACCGGAAGCCTCGGGTTTTTGCCTGTGTACGGAAATACTGACGCCTCAGTCGCTCGGGGCTCTACTGGACAGAAGATCCTGGATGATGCCGTCCGGCACGGATCGAAGGGCTTCGCGCGAGTAGTCGTCGAGCAACTTCCCAAGTGTGCCCGATGAGATCGGAATGAAATCATAACCTTTCGCCAGCGCTGCTGCTCGCCGGGCGCAAATGGTCTCAAAGGCGCGGAATTCGGTCCCGAGCCAGAGTGCGAGGTCATCGCCGTCTTCGTCCGGAAAAGCCTGCAGGAAGAAGGTCTGCAGCGGCCGGTCGTAGCCGATGACGGCGTCGGGATCGCTATGGCGGGAGGCGGTTTTCTTGACGGTGATCGTGTAGCGGCTCATGGGAGGCTCCTCGGATCGGATGCGTGTGCGTTCGCGGGTGGGGCCGGCCCCGTTGCCAGGGCCGGCATTCCGGATTAGGCCGGATTGTTCCAGAGGATGACCTTGCGGTTCGGTTCGCCACCTGGAGCGGGTGCGAGATTGCCGAAGATCACGCCGATTTCCGGTGCTTCCAGCTTGACGGAGAGGTATTCCTCGCCGGTCTGGCGGGCGATGCGGGCCCACGCGGCGCCGATTTCAAAGCCGGTCTTGCGGTGGATGACGCGGTAGTCCGGGGCTTCCTCGCTCGCCTTGTTGGCGTTCGGGATGATGGCGATCGGGGCATTGACCCGGATGGTGGCGAAGACGCCTTCGAGGGTGCCGTCGGTCTTCTGCGTCAGGGTTGCGATCGTGGTGGCCATGGTATTGTCTCCTTCGGTTGCTCGGGACCATTCCCGATGGCGCCCGAAGAAGGGGCCGAGCCGCAGGCGTCACCGGAGCGCAAGCGCAGGGGAACCCCTTGCGGGTTGACGCTGATGGCGGCCGGCCCCTTAAAAGGCGGCATAAAACGGGAATGGTCCTCGATGCGGCCGATGGGCGAGATGTCCATCTGTGGCCATCCGATTCGTCCCGGCTGCAGACCGCCCGCGCCCATGATGCACGGCACCGTCCGGATCAACGCCTCCTCGTCCATCCTCGCCCACAAGCGAGCCTGGCATGCCTCACCGCCAGACTTCAGTGCCTCACGGCGGTATCGCTGCGCCGCCGCCTCGCCGCCCGACCACAGGGACGTATTTCGCTCGATGCCAGCCTGGCGCGGCAATCTTCGGGAACCTCGCCCTGACCAATCCCGGTCTCTGCCAAAGGTCTTCGCCGAGTCTCAACAGGCGCGGAAGCTCCACCCGGCTTTGACCACGCGGGACAGATCGGCCTGCATCGTCGCGCGCAGGCGCTTGCCAATATCGAGGACACCATCGGCGAGCTCTGTCTGGGCGCGGCAAGCTGCACATCCATCACGGCTATGAACCGATCCGCCGCCACTCATTCAGCAAAGTCGTTGAAGATCGTCGGCCCCGCGATTGATGATTGCGAAACGACGCATCGGCTTCTCCGCGATTGTCGTGCACAAGTTCTATTGCTGGGCGCATAGGAGCCCGAGGATGGAGCACAATCTCGCGGAGTTAGGCTGCACCGGCCGCCTAAGTGTACTTCAGTCAGACCGCAGCTCACTTCACCATCGAGAATTCGAACCTGTCCCACTGAAGAATCAACCGATACTCGTTCTTTTGGGCGAACGTGCCGTCGCGATTGCGGACAATGACGCCGCAGAAACGCCACCGCGTCGGGTAGATGGAACAGAGCATATCGCCCTCGATTTTGCTGCTCCCCTGATCGGACCATTCTCCGACGGTGATCACTGTCGTGCCGTCTGGTGCCGTCACTCGCCGATATGCCTCGCCTGTCTCGATATTGCGCCCCTGGATTTCGTGACCGAAGAGGAGAGACCTTATCGCGTCGCCGTCGAGGCGATCTTCCGGCTTCGGGCTGAAACCCTCAGGCAGGTCCGGCACGCCTGCCTTGCGCATACCCACGAGCACTCTTTCCAGGTCGACGTAATTCTTGAACGGGAATTCGACCGCAGCCATCAGCCCTGTGTATTCAGGTTCTTGCGCTTGGGCCAGGTAGGGCTTCAACCTCTCACGGGCGGCGGCAGCATCAGCGTGTCGATCCAGTTGCCCATAGGCGGAGATGAGCAACATCAGGCCCTGGTAATTGGACCAAAAGTCCCAATAGGAGGTTTCCTTCGATTCCGGAGCAATCTTTTCGAAGGCAACGACAGCTTCCTCGAAGCGGTCCATCGAGAAGTAGGCGAGCCCGGCAAGCAAGTAGCGCCAGCGTGACCAATCGGGATCCACACGTGTTGCGGCATCAAGGTAGCCGAGACCATCCTCGGCCCTGCCGTTAAAAATCATCGCCGCACTCAGCCACTCGTAATTGGAAGGGTCGCTCGAATCGAGCGCTATGGCCCGCTCCGCGGCGGCGATCGCCTCATCGGACCTTTGCATCTGGTTCAGCTTTGCCGTGAGGAGTCTGTAATACGCCGGAGAGGGATTCTTGGCGGCCTGCGTGAAATAGGCGTCTGCCTTGCTGCGGGCTTCATCCTGCGTAAGCCCCAACACTTTCGACCGTGCCTCGGTCCAATGTGCTTCCCGATACATCCAGGCGAGTGCCGCCGCAGCATTGCCAAATGCGCGATCAAGCGCCAGAGCCCGCTCATAGTACTTTACGGCTTCCACCCAGTCCTCCGGCCTTTCCCTCAGTTCCAGTTCGCGACCGCGCAAATATGCCTCGTATGCGGCGAGGTTATTTGTTCCACCAGCGATCGATGCAACTTGATGGCTCGTGACCAGGCGAAGCTTGAGGGCGGTTGCGATCTCCCCAACCATCTTGTCCTGAAGCTCGAACACGTCGCTCCATGCCCCGTCGAGCCGCTCCGCCCACACGTTGCCACTGGTCGTCGAGTCTATGAGTTTCGCATTGATGCGCATTTCGGGCCCGGCACGACGTACGCTGCCCTCCAGGATGTATCGAACGCCCAATTGGGTCGAAACTTCTGATGGCATGCTGGCCCTGTTTTTAAAGGTGAATGCAGCATTGCGCGAAATTACGAACAGGCCGGGAATGCGTGCCAGTTCCGTTGTCAAATCCTCGGTAATGCCATCGGCAAGGTAGCCCTGCTCCTTGTCATCGCTGAGGTTGTCGAAAGGCAACACGACGAGGGACGGTCGGGTGTCGACAGCAGCAATGGAGGCAGCATCCTCCGTCTGCCAAGGTTGCCACCATGCCAATCCCGCCAATAGAAAGACAGCGATACCCATGGCGGCTGCGGGAATAGCCCAAGCTCGCAGGGTCCTCGTCGCTCCGATGGTGCTGCGTTCCACTGCGGGGTCAAGCACCACGCGATAGACCCGGATAGGCTCGGCAATGTTCTTGACCCTCCGCTCGCCCAGCGCAAGGTAACCGACCGCGAGCTTCGATCTCACCTGGTCATAGGTGGTTCCGGATATTGCGATGCCGCCGGGTTCCGCCAGCACCTGCATGCGGTCGGCGATGTTGACACCGTCGCCGTGAATGTCTTCGCCTTCGACGATGATGTCGCCGAGATTGACGCCAATGCGGAAAACCATCCTCTGTTCGGGCGGCAGTGCTGTGTTGCGCTCGGCTTTCTCCTGTTGAACCTCCACCGCGCAGTGCACGGCATCCACCACGCTGTGGAACTCTACGAGCACGCCGTCGCCCATGGTCTTTACCAGGCGGCCGTGATGCGTGGCGATCTTCGGCTCGAAGAGTTCGTGCAGGTCGGCGTGGAAGCGGACACGCGTTCCCTCTTCGTCGACCTCGCTCATTCGGCTGTAGCCGACGACATCCGCAATCAGGACTGCTGCTAGACGGCGCTCCATACCAGATCTTCCTGGGTGAGCCTCAAACAGCATATTACAGCACGTCACGTGCGGGTGCCATTATCCTTGCTTGAAGTGAACGACGGGAATTTTGGAGAAAATCATATTTCAGTGGCAATTTCGACCTCACATAACGAGTTTAGCGTCAAGCGCATTATGACGGGGAAATTCGCCCCTCACCGCCAGGGGGACGCCGATCGGACGTTACGACCTGCTGATCGCCGGAAGGCGAGGGCCAGCGGGCTGGTCCTGGCCACGAGTTCAAGCATGTGGCGGGATTGCATGATCCAGGTGAGCACGAATGGGCACAGCACCGCGCACTGCGAGAAAACTCAACCAACGTGGCAAGCGGTTGAAATTCTTGCTTGATTTTGTCGGCGTCAATTTCCAAAAGGAGTCCCAAATGACCCTTTTTCAGGAGACACGCAGTGTCAACAGTTAGTCTAAAGGACGCAAAGGCGTCGTTCTCTCATGTTATCGATAAAGCCGCCGCTGGCGAGTTTGTAACGATCACGCGCACGGTCGCGCCGCCGCCGCCCTCGTCAGCGTAGGAGCCGCAGAGGCAGCAAGGAAGGCACTCCGGAAGGATCGGCCTAGCCTGGTCCAGTACCTGAAGACCTTTCCGGCCGATCTCGATCTCGACGACGATGTTTTCGCCCGCAACCCGGTCTCCTCCCGCAAAGTTGATCTGTGAGCTCTCTTCTCGACACCAACGCCATTTCCATGTTCGCCCCTTCCAGGGCGAGTGCATCAGACGTCTTTGCCCATTGGGTCCATGACAGAAGACAATGTGGGAGTTGGCAGGGTTCTCGCCAATCGCAGCGCATCAGTCGTCGATGCGAAACCCGACCTTCATGACCACCTGGTAGTGGGCCACCGCACCATCCTTGATGTGTCCGCGGATTTGATCGACTTCGAACCATTCGAGGTTTCTCATCGTCTTTGAGGCCCGCGAAATCGCCGTCTCGATCGCCTCCGTGACAGAGGTCTTCGAACTGCCGATCAGTTCGACCTTCTTGTAAACGTGGTCGTTCATGCCATCCTCCCATTCGAATTGAAATCTCGCCAACACGGCTTCCAAGCTTGCCGTCGAGCACAGACGATCCGGGAACCGGCCCCTTTTGTCAAACTGCCCGGGTATCTTCTGGAATTGGGCAAGGCCGAATGCCACAGGACAGCTTCACGCTATGCAAGCGCAAGCCAATTAATTAGTACTTATCGCAGATTGAGCGAACGGCGATCCCAACGCAGACGAGGCCCGCTCCTTGCGTCCCTAGTTCCACCGGGGTCCTGCTGCCAGGTCCAGAGGTGGGGATAGGTGACGATTTCGCCGGGACGATATTCACGAACCATCGTCATATCCTTCGCCGCGTGACAGTCGATCGAGCGCGTCGGCGAAAAGTTCGGCATGCTCATCCGGCATCTCACTCGCCTTCACGGTTCGGCGTGGATCAGCGCCGGCGCGTATGCGCTCATAGTGCTCATAGCTCATTAGCACATAACGGGGCTTGCGATGCCGGGTGATCACGATTGGTTCACGCGCCGCCGCATCCGTGACATCGCCAATCCGCTTGTTGAGATCGCCCGTGGTAAACTGTTTCATGGTCAGCTCACCTCCTTGACCGCCATAATATCCATAATTTCCATACTTGCAGGAAAACGGCGCTCACGCGCCGTCTCCTGATGCCTGCCAGACGGGAATGCCGAGGCGGCGGGCCTTGTCGGCGAGATTACCGGTGATGCCGGAGCCAGGGAAGATGATGACGCCGATTCAACCTGTCTCGCGATCAGCCGGTCGCTGCCAGTTCGACAGGACGGCGCAGCTGGACGAACCACAACAGAGTAGGCCCCGTGGGGGATGCAAGCTCCGTGAACTGCGTTAAAATTCCGGAGTTACGCTGGCAAATGCTACAAGGGTGGCGGTTCGCCAACGGCTGTCTAGAAGAGTGCCATTGCTCAATCTGGACATTCGGCACCAGTCTCGACCCAGGCGGCGACGAGCGCGGCAAAGGTCTCCTGCGAGCCTGGAGGGGCACTGCGTCCTTCCCCCGGATGCCAAGCCCAGCCGACCAGATGGTCTTCGCCCATATGGCGTATGAGGTCGGCATGCGAACGATTGCCGTTCCGGCTTGTATCTTTTACCTGCCGACATATGTCACCCACCGTCAGCCCTTGCCAGGCCATGCTGGCCGGTGCCAATGACCAGTGTGCGTTGCCCGGAATGGATTTCATGCGGCTGCCTACGATCGGACGATTCTCCGCACCGTGGCAAGTGCTGCAGACAAGCCCAGCCGGACCCAGCGAGCTTTGGCTGGCATTCATCAACGGCACATGCTGATGCAAGTCTTCTCCCTGCGTCGGGCTGCGCGTTGCCGGATGGCAGTTTATGCAGCGCGGATGCGTCATGACACGGCTGGCTTCTTCGAAGATAGCCTTCGAGCGCGCGCTGGTCTCCGTTATCGCATCGAAATCGGAGACGGTCTTCAGCGCTCCACCATCCGATGTTTCGGCATAGCCCAATGGTCCTAAGCCGGCAACGCTCCCGATCGTAGCGACAACAGCGGCGAGCGGGATAGCGAGAAACCGCTTGGCCATGATCACACTCTCCGCAATTCGTTCTGATCGATCGGCAGCGACCGCAGCCGCTTGCCGGTTGCCGCAAAGATCGCATTGAAGAGCGAGGGTGCAACACCGGGTGTGCCAACCTCCCCTATGCCGCCTGGTGCCTCGGAACTGGGCACGATATGCACCTCGATCTTCGGCGTCTCGTGTATTCGCAGAACGGGAGAATCGTCGAAGTTGCCCTCCACTACGGCACCGTTCTGGACCGTGATGCGTCCGTAGAGTGCAGCGCTGAGGCCGTAGATGATGCCGCTCTGTATCTGGGCTTCTACCGTGTCTGGATTGATGATCTGGCCACAGTCGACAGCGCAGATGATGCGGTCGGTCTTGAGCTTGCCATCTTCCCCTACGCTTACTTCGGAGATCATCGCGGCAAAGCTTCCGAAATCCTCCAAAAGGGCGATACCCCTTCCCTTGCCTTGGGGGAGAGTGGTCGACCAGTCCGCCTTCTCCGCCGCTAGGTCGAGGACACCTAGAAGGCGCGGCTTATGCTGAAGCAGCCGCCTGCGGTAATCGAGCGGGTCGATGCCCGCGACGTGAGCCAGTTCGTCGACGCCGCCTTCGATTGCCGGGACGTTGCGCGTGGCACCGACGCCGCGCCAGTTGCCCGTCAACATTCCGTCCGGAGCCTCGTGGCGCACGAAGTCCGTATATTTGTTCGGGATCGCATACGGCGTCTCCGCACCAGTCATGATGTCGAGGTCTATGCCATCGCGCGTGAAGGCCGGTAGCCAACGCGCCATCACGGATGGGCCGATGACGCGATGCCGCCAGGAAACCGGCATGCCATCGGCACCCAGCGTCGCGGTGATCTTACTGTAATTTAGATAGCGGTAGCAGTCGTGGCGGATGTCTTCCTCGCGGCTCCAGGTGACCTTAACCGGGCCATCCACCTGCTTTGCGATCTTCGCCGCCAGAATGACGCCGTCGACATCGAGCCTCCGGCCGAAACCGCCACCGAGAAGGTGGTTGTGCACGACGACCTTATCCAACGGGAGGCCTGTGACGTCAGCAACCACTTGTCTTGCCCGGCCCAGCACCTGGGTGCCGACCCATACGTCGCAGCTATCGTTGCGGACGTGAACCGTGCAATTCATCGGCTCCATCGCCGAATGCGTGAGGATCGGTAGGCGGTAGACGAATTCAAGGGCGGGCTTGTGTTCGGATTCCGCCTTTGCGACATCGCCTTCGTTTATGTGGGGCAAGGCGCTGCCGCCGATCGCGTCCTCCGCGCGCTTCTCGAGATCGGCCAGCGAGAGAGCACCATCGGCGCCCTGCTCCCACTCGATGGAAAGTGCTGCAAGCCCCTTGCGTGCGGCACCAGTATTGTCGGCCACGATGGCGACTGCATCCTCGATCCGGACGACCTGTCGGACCCCCTTGACCGCCATTGCCGGTCCATCCTTGACCGATCGCAGTTTCCCGCCGAAGTGGGGACAGATCGCTATCGCCGCATAGGACACGCCTTCCGGGCGGGCGTCGATACCGAACTTGGCCGTGCCGTTGACCTTCTCGGGGCTGTCGAGACGTCGGATGGACTGGCCGATCACTTTGAAGCTGGACGCGGATTTTAGCGGAACTTCCTGCGGAACGGGCTCTGATGCTGCAGCCTGTATCAGGCTCCCGTAGTCGGCGCGGCGGCCGCTTGCAGCGTGAACGACATGCCCGGCCTCGGCCTTGCACGTATCCACTGCGACGTTCCAACCATGCGCAGCAGCGTTTACCAGCATGATCCGGGCCGTGGCACCTGCCTTGCGCATCTGCTCGTAAACAGCGCGAATGGCAAGGGAACCGCCGGTGATTTGATCACCTATCAAAGGATTTGCATAACGTGCAGGATCAGCAGGTGCATGCTCCAGCGTGACCTGATCGAGGCGGACTTCCAGCTCTTCGGCCAGCAGCATCGCCACCGAGGTATAGATGCCTTGCCCCATCTCCACGGAGGGCATGATGAAAACAATCTTGCCTTCTGCAGGAATGCGAATGAAGGCATTTGCTTCAAACGCCTCTGCGGCAGCGCATGACGGCGACGGCCGAAGGCCGATGACCAGGCCTGCTCCGCTCAGCGATGCGCCGATCAGAAAATGCCGACGCGAAACAGCAAGGTTGACTTGGTCGTGGATGGACATCGCATCACCCCGCCTTGGCAGCCAGTTTGATCGCCGCCCGAATGCGCGGATAAGTGCCGCATCGACAGATATTTCCGGCCATGACGGCATCGATATCGTCGTCGGTGGGCGACGGATTGGCAGCAAGTAGCGCGGTGGCGGACATGATCTGTCCAGACTGACAGTAACCACATTGGACGACATCGATGTCCAGCCAGGCCTTCTGTACCCGAGCGCCTTCGTCAGTCTCGCCAATCGCCTCGATCGTGGTGATCGGCTTGGCGGCCGCGTCGGCGACCGGCATCACACACGAGCGCACGGGCACACCATCGACATGCACCGTGCAGGCTCCGCACATGGCGATGCCGCAGCCGAATTTCGTTCCAGTGAGACCTATGGTGTCGCGCAGCACCCATAAAAGCGGAATATCGCCATCCACATCGACGGCGTAGTTCTTACCATTGACTGAAAGATCGTAGGACATGTGAACGTCGGCTGGAAGCCGCCCCTCAAACGAACATACAGCGGCGGCTAAATTAGCTGAAAGTGCGGAACGCCGCAAGTTGTAATCTTGTGATACCAGCATGCCAGAACCAAGTGACGATCGGCCGCTCCTTCCGAGCGAGCTTGCGCGAAGGTGCCTCGATCTCGCCGCCAGCGCTCGAATGCAAGCCAGCGCCGATGTCAGCCGAGGGGAAAAAGCCCGGCAGATCGCCGGGCAACGAGTTCTCTCGGGGAGATGTCTGACGTTTTCGGGTTAGCCAGCCAGACTGGCCGATGGTCAGGACGCCTGCTCGAGCAGTTTCCCAGCCTTGCCTTCCAATTCGAGGCGGGTGTCCTGATGGGTCTTATCGCGCGCCAAGGCCGTGATGCCCTGGACGAAATCGAAGATCGATTCCGGCGGCCTGCCTTCTTCGGACAGGACCGTCTGGATAATCTTGCCGGTCTCGCTCTTCGAGAAACCGCCCGGCGCAGGAAGGTCTGGCGATCCTCATCGTTGCTGGCTACGATCCGCTCGCGGGCCGCCCGGATGCCGGCGACGAAGGGTGCGGGCGAGGAATTCGTGAAACTTGTCAATGCGGGCGCCGCCTCGTGCGCGAAACGCTGACCGGCAAACTTGGAGTGCCGGATATTGATCTCCTCGAAATTTTCCGTGCCCCAGAGATTCCTGTTGGCGCAGACCGCGCGAAGATAGAAGGAAGCAATGCCGAGGGACTTCGATCCGACTTCGGAGTTCCAGGCATAGAAGCCGCGGAAATAAAGGTCCGGTTCGCCATTCGCCAGCCGCCCGGCTTCGATCGGACGGGTATCGTCGACCAAAAACAAAAAGACATCACGATCGCTGGCGTAGAGCGTGGTGGTGTCCTTGGTCACGTCCACAAAAGGGTTGTGCGTCATCGTCGACCAGTCGAGAACCCCGGCACTTTCCAGATCGTGTCGCCGGTTCCATTTCCGGCGATATTCATCACAGCCGCAACGAGCTCGTGGCGATCAGCGCCTAGGTCGGAGGCTGCTCCGCCCGAATCGTAGCCGCCGTCATCATCATCCCTGCATTTTGGTTTCCGCGAACGTGCAGGGATGGAGTTATCTCGAATCGTCATGGCGGAGTGCCTGAGCGGGCCTCCTATCGTTAAGAATCCGATCAAGTTCGTTTGTCCGGGACTTCGATAGTCCCGCCTGCTCAGCAAATTGTGGCCAGCGTTCAATAGCTGTTCGGACCTGATCGACGACATCCTTGGCGTCGCGATCAGGGATCGATGCTGTCCTAGCGACGGCCAGCATGTGCTGCACGCCTGGATTTCTCCCCTCGCCCGCAACGTCAGCGCTGTGTTCTCCGCCAGGCCCATCGGAGAAGGTAAGGTCATAGGCGGGAGAGAGCTTCCATCGTCCGTCTGCGCTCATAAGGAAGGCGTGGTTTTTCGCGTGGTCGTCTCGGTTCCGAGCATACACGTTGAAGACCATATGCCGAAACATGCGGAGGACTTCGGAACTGTCACGTGTCATCATCAACGTCAGCTTATGGAGATGTTCGTAGTTCAACGATGCCTGGCGGTGGCTGAGTCGCTGCTCCACGCGAGGGTCCCTAGATTTCTCTGCCTCCCCTCGATATCGAGAACGACACTCATTTTTCGGATCGGCGTGAATCTCACTTCTTCCGCACCCTCTGCCTGACAGGTCGGCCAACGACATCGTCAATTGTCTTCGGCGGCCGAGGCGGAAACAGGTGCTCGAACTCAGCCTCGGCTTCTAGGACAAACGCGATCTTCACGATAGCTTCGAGCGAAATCTTTCCTGTCTCTTCGAACAGTCTTAAAGATCCATATGAAACACCAGCCCTTGTCGCGAGCTCCCTCTGCGTGAGGCCGGCGTCAATACGTCGACGCTTCATTCTTGATGAGAGATCTTTTATTACCTCGGCGGGAGAACTCAAATTAAATGCGAACATAATAGCACATATCTTAGTTACCGAGCTTAAGGGCTAATATAATAGCACTTAGAATACTTTTCAATGTCGCGATATCACACAGATTTGCCGATCGACTCTCGCCGGACACCCTGGTATGTCCGCCGCATGCGAATACGACCACGCTGACCTTGCCGCTCGCCGCCTGCAGCGGGATCCCGTCGTATCGCGTATTTCCCAGGGAACTGAACACGGACCAATGTCGGGCCGATCGCCCTTGATGACGTGGTTGGCAATGTTGGTGTGGAGCAGAGCGGCCAGAGCCTCTCTCCGATCACCTCAACCACGAACTTACCTCTCCATTTGCCTCTCAGTCCTGCGGCCCCCACAAGTTGACCATTTCTGACCAGCTTTCACGACAACGACGCCGCTCTCGAGCCATCGAAATCGCCTCTTTAGAATGCTATCTATGGTACCGATTTCAGGGAGTTAAAAATGCCGCACACAATCCTCGCCGAGATAACGGCAAGCGTTTCGGAGCTAAAGAAAAGCCCAATGGGCACAGTCGCCGCCGGTGAAGGTTTTCCCGTAGCTATTCTCAATCGAAACGAGCCGGCCTTCTACTGCGTGCCGGCCAAGTCTTTCGAAGCTCTGATGGACCAGCTGGAGGATTTCGAGCTGAATGCGATCGCCGATGCCCGCAAGGGGCAAAAGGAGATCGAGGTCAGCATCGATGAGTTATAAGCTGAGGTTCCTCGTCAGAGGCGACGACGGCCTAGGGCTGGCGCAAGACGGAATTTAGTGGTGGCGTTGCATATAGATCAGGCCGCCCAGGATAACGATCCCGACCAGTGGCAGGGCAATGTAGATGATGTTGAACAGGTTACTTTGGTCGAACACTATCATCTCCTTTGAGCTTCAAAATGAAGCCTTCGCCATAGATATGGGCCAGAATCGCGGCAATTAAATAGCCAAAGAAACCGAAGCCGGTCGCGATGGTCACAACGTCGCGATGTGCCAAGAGTGCCACAATCGGCGAAAAGAGCCCTGCGGACAAGATACCACCGGAAATCGTATTGCACCAGGAAGCGTGGTGTTTCAAGGTCTCATTCCATCGCAACAGTTCGGTTTTCGTGGTGAATTGCTGCTCGTCCTCGGTGTCCGTCATGTGCCTTTCCTGATGATGGCTCGGCTATAGCGGTTACTGGTTAAAACGTCAGGAAGCCGGCGTCGGAATTTTTGCGCTCCGTCTCGACGATCTCGGCAACCTCAGCTTCCTCCTTCGCGATCCGAGCGCCCTCGGTTTCCGCCAGACGCTTCGAGATGTTGTCAGGATCGCGCACGTCGTCGCGATAGCCGCGGACATCCTCGACCGTGCCTTCAAACACCACCTTGGGATTCTGTTTCCTGATCGCAATTGGTTTCGAGACCCGCGGTGCTCCATGAAGGAGCGGCCAGGGCCTCTCTCCGACCACCTCAACCATCACGAGCTTACCTCCCCCTCTGCCTCTCAGTCCTGCGGCCCCCACAAGCTGGCCATTTCTGACCGGCTTTCACAACGGCGACGCCGCTCCCGGGTGCTTGCGCGTCCCGGTAATAGACCTCGCTCACCCGAAACCGTCCATCGATGCGTTTGCACTGGACGATGACGTCGATGGCGATCATCAACAGCTCACGGATATCATGCCTGTCGAGGTCCCTGCCGCCTTCCGATTCCTTGACCAGCAATGTCAGCTGTTCGAAGGCGAGCTGCGCGGAGTCGGCATGCACTGTCGTGATCGAACCTGGGTGCCCCGAATTGACATTGCGGATGTAATAGAATGCCGTTCCGTCTCGCAGTTCCTGCAGCAGAATTCGGTCCGGCCGCATGCGCAGGCTAGATTCCAGCAGGTCCTTGGCGCCGATCTTCGCCAGGCCCTGACCTCCTTTGGAATAAAAGAGACGAACGTGGTTCGATTGCGGGATGACCAGCTCGGGCGTGTCTTCGATCGAAATGATCCGCTCGCTTGACGGAATATGACGGATCAGCGCCTTCGACAAGGTCGTTTTGCCGGAGCCCGTTGCGCCGGAAATGATGATGTTCTTTCTCGCCTGGACGGCTTCGCGCAGAAACGCCTTGTAGGACCTGTTCCTGTAGAACCCCAAAAGCTTGCGGCCCGACGCGTTGCCGTCTCTTTCGGCTTTCACGCCATCGTCGAACAGGCCGCCGTCATCGAGATCGTCGAGGCTTAGCGAAACGGACGACGGCTTTCGGATCGTAACGCTGACCGTTCCCTTCGTCGTTGCCGGTGGGATCACGATCTGGATTCGCTCATCGTCTGGCAGGGTGGCCGACAGGATCGGCCGTGTTTCATCGATCGCTTGATTGGAATAGCTTGCGACAGCGCGGGCGAGACGCATCAGCTTGTCGAACGATAGATCCGGCAGATCGTGGGTCTGCCATCCGGCCCTCCCCTCGGTCACCACCTGACCTGGCCAGTTGACGATGATCTCGTAAAGCGACATGTCGCGCAGAAAGGCGGAGATTGGTGCAAGAAGCTCGCGCACGACACCGCAATCTGCTCCTTCCGTCATCGGCGTACCTATTTGGTGACCAGAGTTGAAGCCGGGCTGAAATCCCCGAAAATGGCGCGGTCATAGATCCTGTTGCGAGGCTCCGTCACGCGAAGCCGGTAAACGTCAGAGAAATCAAGATCCCGCGCCACGAAGATTAAGACCAGGTCGCCCTGGTGTTTCAGAAGCGTCGGCGGGATATTGATCGACTGTTCCACCGCGATCGCCGCGGCCTGCTGGCCGGCGCTCGTGGTATCTGGCGCCTCGACATCGCCTTCCTGCAGCCGGCTGCTCGCGTAGGAGGTCGCATCGCCGACTATCGACAACAGGATCGCGCTACCGAAACGCTCCCACCAGTGGGTGTCGACAAAGCCGTCCATGCCGGCACGTCCGAGAGTATCGGTCGCAGGCGACGCGAGCGTGATGATCACGCCCTTCGGCGTCTTGGCACGGCTCCAAAGAACAAACAGGCGCTTCTGACCGCGGCGAAGACCGCCGCGGTATTCGCCAACGATCTGGGTGCCCTTCTCCATCAGCACGACCCGGCCATTGTCCGACAGCACATCGCGGTTGATGACGCAGCTTGCAAAGCCCGGCTGGTCCGAGGAAAGCGCTGTTTCGAGCACGCAAGGGATGGACGTTCCCATGGCGACGATGAAATCGCGATTTCCAAGCATGCCGGCGCGCGAGCCCTGCAATTGCGTCGGCGTCAGCATCCTGTTGAACCGCTGGTCTTCGTTATCCGCCTGCGAACCGAGAGTGCCTGGATTAGCGTCGAACGGAAAGTCGTTCGATGGAGCATCCGAACTCTGGTTCTGCCGGTCGGTAGCCGGCGCCTTTTCGCCGCCATAAGCGATCACTGGCGCGCGGCGGGCAGCGTCGAGGAGCTTATCCTCCTCAGCCGGCGGCTCCTCGGTCACCACAGGCGTTGGCAGCTGCACCTCCGTCGGGATCACGACTGGTTGAACCGGCTCCCTGGCGGGCTCGAAATCCGACGTCTGGCGGATAACGACGCGCTCGGGGTGGGTTCCTTCTGGCGGTTTGTTCTGACCGCGCATCGACCAGAGCGCAAAAGCAACGAAGGCAACGATCGCAACGGCAACTGCGCCGCGTTTCAGGATCGGGCTGTTGTCGAGCCGGCGCCGCCCGGTCGATGTTTCCGCGCGCTCTCCAGGGATCGGTGTGTTGTCTTCCGCAGCCATGACACTCTCCTATTGCGCGATAGCGGGTTGCGTCTTGACGACACGCTCGACGGACGGTGACGTCGTGTTGGTCTCAGGGTTGACCCCGACACGATCGTAGGCCTCGTTGAACACGCACAGTACATCCCCTCCCCGCCGCAGAATGAACTTGCGGCTGATGGCATGAACCAGCACCAGATTGCCGTCGACGGATTTTGGAACCAGGCCCTCGGTGCCGTCGGAGTTTTCCATGTAGATCGCCGGCATTTCCTGATTGCCGGCAAAGGCGAAAGTGGTGACTTTGCCGTTGTCATAGATGGCCTGCGGTTCGAGTGACACGGAACCTTGCGCCGAATAGCGCCAGTTTCGCGGCCCATAGGCCTCGTGGAGCGAGAGCACCTGGTCCGCCCGACCGGCCTCAGCAGCCTGGGCACGGGCGGCGGCCTCCTGACGGCGCCGGTCCGCCTCATCGGCCGGGTAGCGGTACTTCACGTAAAAATAGGTGTTCTGTCCGGCTTCGACCGTTCCGTCCCGCACCGTCAGTTCCATCTGATAGCTGCGGGTCGATCCGTCGCGCCTGGCCGTCACAACCGAGATATTGGTCACCGGCTGATGTTCCCGCGGCTTCAGGAACAGG
This sequence comes from Rhizobium sp. USDA 4016, assembly GCF_056279705.1. NCBI lineage: Bacteria > Pseudomonadati > Pseudomonadota > Alphaproteobacteria > Hyphomicrobiales > Rhizobiaceae > Rhizobium > Rhizobium sp. USDA 4016. The sequence goes on along the minus strand of NZ_JBWCCY010000004.1, from coordinate 610,746 downwards.
ATGTTGCTTGCCGGCGCCACCTCCCATGCAACGCTATTGCCAAGCGCGACATGGGCAATCTCCTCGTCGGCGGCAAACTCGATCTGCACCGACGACCGCAACGTCCCGACGATCCGCGTGATGTTGTAGGGCTGATAATCGACGAAGCGGATACGGCTATCCTTTGATGCGCCGCGGGGAATTTCCAGGCCAACCGCCGTCGATGAAAGACCAAAACTCAGAACCGAGGCGATCAGCAATATCTGTTTCAATCGACGGCCTCCGGATCGGCGCGATATTCGCTGACGGCAAAGCCCAGGGGATTGACCAGCCGGTCGGTGGAGGACATCGGCGCGTTGACATAGGAAAAGGTGAGCGTTGCGACCCAGTGCGTGGTGCGCACGTCGTCTCCGCGGGTGTTCGTGCGCATGTAGCGCACGGAGGCCACGTTGGCATTGATCAGGGAGATGGAAACAATGCTGATGCGCGCCGTCGCGCTGCGGCCGTAGATATTCTGCGGAGATTGCGGATTGCTGCCTCGGTAGACACTAGCGAAACGCGTCTGCTCTGGCTGCGTGGAGAGCAAGGCAACGATCCGGAAATTCTCCTCGGCCTCGCTCCACACATAGCCTTCTCTCGCGCGCACATACTTGGCGGCGAAATATTTGGTGACGGCCTCATCATAGCTCCCGGCGGCCGACGTCAATGCGGAGACCACGTCGACGATGCCGGTGGAGTTGTCGACGCGGACCACGAAGGGCTCGACCGTTTTCAACGGGGTGAGCCCGGCAATGGCGAAGACGGAGACGACGGCCACGATGCCGGCACAACCAGCGACGAACCAGGCGATGCGGGCGGAACGCTCCACCTGGATCAGCCGATCCTGATCGAACCGGCGCGCCTTGTCGAAGTAGCTCTTCAGATTATCCGGCGTCACCATGTCACTTGCCCTTGCACGGACGGTAAGAACCTTCGACATCGAAGTGTGCGAAGGCGGCTGGCGTGGCCGGGGCAGGTTGCTGCGCGTAGGAGGCGGCATGGCTTGCCGGGGCGGACGCAGGCTGCTTCAGCTTGCCGTCGTCCTCCCGTTGCCACATGGCCCGGTTCAGGGGCCGGCGGAAGTAGCCGTCACATTTGGGAAGCGGGTGTGTCATCGAGCTGCAGGCGGGAAGTGCCCCGGCGATGAGAAACAATGAAACGATGCGAAGCATGCGCACACAACCTGTCCGTTTCTTGAGGAGAGCGAACGTCATTTTTCCCCTCCCGGTCTGAGACGGCGCGAAACCGGGCGGGCTCCTCGCCCGAGCGCTCTTGCCGAATGCGAGGCTGCCCAGGCAATCGTGCTTTCGTGAGCGTCGCGAGCAGCGCCGTAGCCGTAGGTCAAGGATGCCCCGCCTGCGGCGAGAGCCGACGCAATACCGGGCAGCTGATAGAAGACGTAAAGCGCTGCAAGGCAGATGGCGCAGAGCGCGATCGGGCGCATCAGCACGTCGGAATAGCTTTCGATCGCCGTGAACGTCGTGTCGACGCAGGTGATCAACAACGAACCGATCGCAACGACCAGGACCTGGAGGATGACGAAATTGGCAAGCTGCGCAATCCAGGACTCGGTGAAGCGGCGAGTGGGCTGGAACATTGCAAGCGCAATGAAGATCGGGCCAATCGCAAGCACGATGGCAAGGGCCAGCCGCGCATAGAGGGAAACGATGTAACCGATCGCCGCGACAATAAAGCTCGCGCCAATGACCATCATCCCGCCGATGCCGGTGACGATGTCGACCGGCCAGGACGCACGGGCCCAGATTTCCTGGGCGCCCTTCTGACCCTTGTCGAGCAGGCTGTCGAACGTAGAGGCGCTCGGCGCGGTGCCCGAGTTCAGCGCCTCGGAAATCTCTTTGGGCAGCGTCTCGAAGAACAGACCGGTGACATAGGTCTGGTACTCGCCGGCGTTCCTTACCAGCATGACGATGATTGCAAGCTTCATTGCCCGGAACGCAAACTCGAGGATGGGCTCCTGGACGGAACCGCGCAGCACAAGGTAGCCGTAAAGCACGACGTAGAGCGTCAGCGCCGCGGTGAGCGGCCCACTCACCCAGGCGGCAATGTTTGCGGTGCCCGACGAGATGAACGTCTCCAGGGGCGACTTGAACTGCCCGTCCACGAAACTGAAGACCTGATACATCTCTTAGCCTCCGGGTAACTTGCGAATTCGAAGAAGCTGCAGCCCCGCCGCCTCTGTAGTGTTGGGCGTGTCAGCATGTCTGACCGGATTGTTGCAGCACTCGGCCATGACGTTGGCGAGCAAAGCCTCATCACCCGCATCTGTCTGGCCGGCGCAAACCGGCTGGGCGGACGCGATCACTGCAGGAAGGGCATGTTTCATTTGAGCGCCGCCCCCATTGCGTCCATGCGTTTGCGCCAATCCTCCGCCTCTCGCTGGTCATCGACCTGCACCTGCGCCTGCTGGACCATCTGCAAACCCTGCATGCGCAGCAGGTCGGTTTGAAGAAACGCCGTCTCGGCCTGCAGCCGCGCCTGAAGATCGGCGACGTCCTTGGCATCGGCGGCGCTGGAAATCTGTTGGCGCAGCTGATCGATGCCCTCGATGCGCTTAGTGGCTGCATCATAGATCTGTTGGCCAAGGCTCATCTGCCCTGCATTCTGGTTCTGGACGCGCGACAATTCCTGGGCGTAGAAATCATTGGCGTCGGTGCGATAGGTCGAGTTGCTCTCAAGGAATTTCGAAGCAGAATTGCCGAAGACGCCGGTACCTGACCCCTTGAACAGGCCTTCGACGGCACTGAAGTCGCGTGGCAGTGCCTTGCGGATCGAAGGGTCGTTCAAGAGGCTTGCGACATCTGCCATGTTGGTGATCTTGTTCAACGACCCATAAAGCTGCTCGGCTTGCTGGAGCTGCTGGTTCAGCGTGTCGAGCTGCGACTTCAGCTGTGTGATGCTCTCGATCTGCTTTACGATCGCCGTCCGGTCGATGACCGGAATGCCCTGTGCGGATGCCATTGCGGCCGACAGCAAGGCAGCTGCCGCCATAAGAGCAAACCCTGCGCTTTTTCTTTGCATCATCCCGCTCTCCTTCTTTGCCGGAATACCGCCAGCCAGTCCTCTCGCCGGTCACCGACCTCCGCCCTGATCGCCTCGGCGAGTTCCACGTTGGCGGTGCGGCCGGACAATATGTCGAGTTCGTCATCGAAGCCTTTGAGGTTCAGTTCTGCGACGACGCTGTTGTGTCCCTGCTTGACGATGAAGCGGCGGCTTTCGGCCGACAGTTCGCGAGCGACAAGCTCGAACTCCCGTTCGGTGAGTTTGAAACCATCGACGTAGTCGGCACGATCGCCACGCGGATTGGGAAGGAAGATCTGCGTCGGGCACTGCTCGATGATCGTGTGGGCGATCGGCGAGACAATGGCATCGCGCGGGCTTTGGGTCGCAAACAGCATGAGCCCGTTCTGTTTGCGGATCGTCTTGAGCTTGTTTTCGGCGAGGTCGCGAAAATCTTCGTCCTGCAAGGCCTTCCAGAATTCATCGATCACGATGATGATGCGGCGCCCGTCGATCAGCTGCTCGATGCGGAAGAAGAGATAGGCCATCAACGGTGTGCGGATTTCCTCGTTGTCGAGGAAATCTGTCATGTCGTATCCGACGAATTTGGCGCCGATCCCGATCTCGTCGGCCTCGTTGTCGAATACCCAGCCAAGCGGCCCTCCCCTTTCCCACCGCCTCAACCGCGAGGCGATACCCTCCGGGTCGGTATTGTTGAGGAAGGCGCGCAAGGCGCCGATGGAACGCCGTTCGACCGGCAGGTCCGCCAGGCCGTCGACGGCCAAGGCGATGTCGCGCAGCTCCGTGACCGTCAGTTCACGTTTCGCCGATCCGACCAGCTTGCCGATCCACCGTGTGAGAAACACCTTGTTTTCCGCAGTCAGCTCAAGTGCCTTCAGCGGCGCGCAGCCGGTGGCAACGCCATTCCTCACCGGCAGGTAAGCGCCACCCGCCGCCCGGACGAAAAGGTCCGACCCACGATCCTTGTCGAAAAAGACCATATGCGGATCGTGCTTTTCGAGTTGGGAAAGCATGAAGTTCAAAAGGACGGTCTTGCCGGCACCCGAGGGACCGCAGATGAAGGTGTTGCCAAGGTCGCGGTGGTGGAAGTTGAAGTAGAAGGGCGAGCCGGACGCAGTCTTCAGCAGGGCAACGGCTGGTCCCCATTCATTTCCGTCCTTCTGCCCGGTCGGATAGGAATGGAAAGGCGAAAGTGCTGCAAAATTCCGGGATGTGATGGCGCCAGACCGCGCGCGGTAGCGAAAGTTGCCGGGCAGTTGTGCCCACCAGGCCGCTTCAAGCCCGAGATCTTCGCGCGCGACGACCGCGCCGCCATTGGTAAGGTGCGATCGGGCCTCCGCCAGATCGTCAGTGAGCGCTTTGACTGAGGAAGCGAAGACTGAAAGCGTGAGGTGATGCTCGCCGAGTACGAAGCGGTTGGATTCGAGATCGTCCATCGCAGCGTCGAGTTCTTCGACCTGGGACGCCGCCTTGTCGCCGGCGCTGACCATCTGGTTCTGCTTGCGCCCCATAATGCTGCGCGCATCCGCTTTCGAGGTGAAGGCGAAGGATTGTGCGAGGATGAGCTCGAACGGGGCCGTCAGGATGCCGTCGAGCATGCCGCTGCGGGTCGCTGCCGGATATTCCTTGAACCCAAACATCCCGGCATAGCGGCTTTCGGCCTCGTGACGGATCTCGATGGTCTCGCGGCCGAAAATCACCCGATCCGAATAGATCGCCGATGAAATCCTTCCTTCCGTCAACGCAATGGGCTCGCGCCGGCCACCCACGATTTGATGAAGGACTTCGCTCGGCTCGGAAAACAGGATGCCGTCCTGCTCGTAGAGGGACAGCACGCGAGGCCCGAAGCGTTTCAGGCCGGCGGTGATGTCGGATAGCTTGCTGCGCAGGTGCTTTAGCGCCGTTTCGTCGAGCTCGACATCGCTTTTGCGTGCCCTGCGCAGTCGGGAGAGAAGGTTCATGGCTCTTTCGGCGGGATCGCGTGCGGGATGCCAGACCAGTGAAAGATAGAGATCGTTGCGAAACAGATCCTCGCCGATCATGCGCGCGCGATATCTTGAATTCAGTGCATCGGAGAAAGGATTGGCATATTGTCCTTCCGGATAGCCGTTGTCGCGACGGCGAATGACATGCGTCCAAAGTGCGAGGCGCTCATCGGCGACATTCCGGTAGAGCGTGTTGAGGTTGCGGTGCAGGCTGTTGAGGTCGATGACGTCAGCTGTTTCAAAGGAGACGCCTTCGAGCGCGATCATCACCATCAGCGCTCTGGTGCCGAGCCCGATCGTCGTCTCGTCGATATGGCGCACATAAGGAATAAAGGTCTCCGGCCCGAGTTCGCGGGATCGAAGCGTTGCGTTCCTAGGCAAGGCTTAGGTCCCTTTCGTCATAGTGTCTGGTGAGCTTGAGCGGCGAGAGCGTAGCCCCGCCCCAATAGGAGGTGTTGCGCGATCGACCGCGGGTCTCCATCCAAGAAACCAGGATCCGGAACATGTTATGGTCGTGCTTGACGAGCGTTCGGAACAAGAAATGGAAGACGACGCCGACAAGCGCATAGGCAATCGATCCCGCCGTGATGTAGAGGATCGTCGTCAGCACGATGTTCAAGCCCATCGCCTCCATCGTCACACCGGCAATCATCGCCGGCCGGGTGCAGGCCAGGAACAGGGTGTCTTCTTCGATGTCGGGAGCTGTCGCCATGTCGCTCAGCTCCCGACGATGGTGTTCACCAGTTCGGTGGCACCGAAGATCCCCCCGATGCCGATGATCCAGTAGCCGGCACGGCGCAGATCCATGTAGCCGAACATCCAGGCGATGCAGATGATGATCACGGCGATGACCGCAAGCAGGCGGGCGATGTTGCCGGTCAGCATATCGACGATATTCTGCAGGACGGTTTCGATGCCTGCGGCCTGGGCGAAGGCCGGTTCGACCATGCATGCAACGATGGCTGCGGCCATCAAGGCAGAGGCAGCGACAGGGCGAAGATTGGATTTTGAAGTCATTCACTTTGCTCCGATCGATCATTCTGAAACACGAGAACCGAAGATCGCCGCCGGGAATTGAAGACGTCCCATGAGGCGGTCTCATCGACTTGGGGAAGGCGTTTTGCGACCGCTGACACATCCTGAATGTCTGCGGGTTTCTCGAAGCGAGCTTCAATGCGCGGCTCGGCAATGGAAAGCGATGCCAGTTTGGGGGACAGCCGGACCATTTCCTGGCGGACCTGCTCGTCATATCCGACCAGTTTGCCCAGCGACGGATCGTCTCGACCGTAATGAGACTGAAGCATGATGTTTTCCGCTTGCGCCGCATCGGCGCCTGCGCGCAAGGCACGGCGATAATACCCATCGAGAAGAGTGGCGGTGGCCTTGAGGTTCATGCAGGGATCGAATGCATCCGATATGGAAAGCTTCAGCTTGTGCAGTTCCTCCAAGCCGAGACCGCCAAGACCGATCTGGATGTCCTGGTGAGCCGCAACGAGGGAAGTGGCGAGCTCAATTGCCTTCGCCTTCGATGCCGGCCGATCCGAAAGCGGCGGGCCACTGTTGATGCGGATCGCATAGGGCTGAAAACTGCTCTCCAGGCTAACAACTGCAGCAATCGTCTCGATCGCAATGTTGGGAGCGCATGCCTGCGCAAGATCGACGAAGGCGACTGGCATTGCTTAGTACCACACCCTTTGGTTTCCGACCCCGTCAATGGTGACGTCGACGTAGTGCGGCCTCGCGCGCATATGCGGCCGCATTGTAACGTAGCGCCGGCACTGTCGCTGCCCGTCATTCCAGTGCCAGGCGGATGAAAGAACTCCGCGCTCGCTGTCTGGGTAGCATTCATTGTTTGAGACAGTCTGCGGTGTGGTCGAGATGCAGCTTACCTGCCGTCCGCGATCGCTGTATCGCGTCGTTAAGCGGTAGCCTTTGTCGCAATAGTAAGGGGCGTATCCGGGCGGAGATGCCGTAAAGTCATGGCCGTTGCAGCTCGGGAATTCGTTGCCCTTTGCAAGTTCTCTCCACAGTTTCTCAATCGGCGGGCGGCATTCGGTAAATTGCGTTGCGCCGCCGGGATTGGAAAGGCATAGGATAACCTCGCATCCCCAATCATCGGCCCGCGCATGACTCCCTGAAATGAGATATGATGGCGAGATATTGAGAAGAGCCACGAACGTCCTGATCAGAAGGTTTTTCATGAGCCGTCCCTCCGCAATCAACACGCCAACGATGCCCGCCGGCGCCTGTGTCGTCTGGAAATTTATACAGCCTTATATTATGCAGTTAAACAGATGACAAGAGCACTCAACGTTCAATGGCACAACCTTGCCTTTTCAGCCTTCATCTTCCACGAGATTTTTGACAATCCGCTGGAGGATGAAACGCCTCAGTCGCGGTTGAAGCAGATCGGCATGATGAGTGTCCTCTACATCATGCACCAGGGACATCAGCCGCTAACGCTTTCAAATATCGTCGAAACCACCGGTTTGACGCGCACCGGCGTAACCGAAACGGTAGACCCGTTGGTTCGGCGCGGGCTGCTGACGGAGAGCTTCGTGAAGAACTCGATGGGGCGCGGCAAGGCGCGACGGTTTGAGATCGCCCCGGAGATCCTGGAGAAAATTCGCAGCTTCCAGGGGAGTTAAAACCCTGCGTAAGGTGAAATCACTGGCGACTTATAGCGCCTTAATTAAGAGCAATTGCTTCGCCTTTGTCACCTGAGCCAGATAGTCGGCGCGGTCGCGCTGCGCTCACCGATCCTGCGCCTTTGCCATCGCCGTGATCTTCGCGGTTCCCGCCGCCATTGCAGGCTATGCCCTTGTGCATGGCGCACCCGCGAAGCCGTTCCTTCTGAAATCTGGCGGCAAATCTTCTGCATTTGCGGGTTGCGAATTTGAGGGCTGTCGGCCGCTCGCAGGGCGGGCGAACCACCAATGCTCAACGTTGGTCAACGGTTGAAGATTACACCCAGTTTTCCGCCCGGACACCCGGTATTCAGGCGAACTCCCGCATGTAGTTGGTGACGACGATCAATCCTTCGCTGCGAGCATGGCCGCCAATCAGCATGTCATGGGAACCGCAAGGCGTTCTGGCTCGCTCAAGCTCGGCCCGGACCCGCCCGTAGGGCGCCGCCGCCTTGTCTCCGAAAGGCAGCTCCTCCAGCCGCGCCACGAAATGCTCGATCGCAATCAGGTCCTCGATGCGGCGAGCCGATTTTTCCGCCCTGTAATGCAATTCTCCGAGCGTGATGCTCGATATACAAAGCTGTTCGGCCAGCGTGTTGAATTCATGCGGTAGCTCCAGCGGGTAGGTCTTCATCACATAGATGCAGATATTGGTGTCGGGCATGTAGGTGAGCATCAGAAAGGCTCACGTTGTTCCGCTGCCGGTTGAACCGCGCTTAGAAGAAATCAAGTTTTCCATGCGTGCACGGCTGGCTTTCAGCAGATACGTTCCTATGAAAAATCAGCAAGTTCCTGCGTTCCATTGAACGACGAGGGAGCGTCTGATGACCATATGGATCGTTGAGTGCCTTTCAAGCGTCGCCTGAAAAAAGCTTGTTGCCATAGCCGCAGAACGCTGATCTGCTTGACCGATATGTGGCCCAATCGCTCCGGCGCTCGTTTCATCAGGGCAAAAAAGCCTGCAAGGGAGCGGTCGAAGGGCGAATCAATCCTGAAGATGCCCGTATTGAATTTCAGGCCGCAGCCGAAGAGACAAATCTGGTCATTCATTGACGAGGCATCCGAGGGCCGCAAGGTGAATTGAACGAGCTTACAAGCCTTGCGCATCTCAGGGACCGAGCGAATCGAATGCGCATGCGCAATGTCATCTGCAATCCCAAGGAGCAGCCAGTGCAAGTCCTGGAGCTTAAGAAAATCAGGAAAGGCGATAACGATCCGGATATGCCATTCGTGATCGTCGACGGTGACGAACGCCCAATGTTCAGATTCGCTTTGGAATACAAGATGAACGGAAAGATCTGGGCGACCGACATATGGGCCTACTCCTTCGAAGATGCCGAAGATCGCATAGCCGCCATGCGCCGATCGCTGACGATATGTGGCCAACTCTATCGCGAAGTGCCGACCAAGAGCATTCCGCGCACTTTCATAACCGCTCCCGAAGAAAACAGTCGTTAGACAACTTCGGGAACAGTTCGGCGCATGCCGAGTTGGGAGCACACTGAAGATAGTCTCAAGGAGATCCCCATGAACCGCTTCGCCACTGCCTCGATCGTACTTCTGATCGCAAGCCCTGTTCTCGCGCAATCGGCTACCGAAAAAACCGGCGTCAACAGCCTGATTGGAGTGGCGCCGAGCACCCAGGATTTTGTGCAGGAGGCCGCGACGAGCGACATGTTCGAAATCGAGTCGAGCAAGCTTGCGCTGGAGCGGGCGGACGGACCGACCAAGGCCTTCGCCCAACAGATGATGACCGACCATACAAAAACGACCGAAGAGCTCAACGGGCTACTGAGCGGTGGCAAGGTTCAGGCGACACTCCCGACCGCCATCACTTCTTCAAAACAGGACATGCTGGAAAAGCTCCGGGGTTTGAAGGGAGCCGATTTCACAAAGCAATACCATTCAGATCAGGAATCAGTACACGAGGACGCCGTCGACCTGTTCCAGCGGTATGGCGATGAAGGCGAGAACGCCGAGTTGAAAGCCTGGGCCGCTAAGACACGCCCTGCTCTCGAGCATCACCTGCAGATGGCAAAGGATCTGAACAAGTAGCCTCGTCTCGAGCTGCCTCGCTTGCTCTTCGGGTCGGGCTGGCCCGGTGAAGACAGGAGGCAACACCACCCGCGGCAAATACCTGGCTGCCGTGCTTGGCGTCTTCCGGCGTCGGTACGGGATCGCCGGACGCGAAAGGCGGATGCGGTGCGGTTAACAGATCGAGAAGGAAACAAGCGGGATCGCCCATGAACGCCTGCCTTACATAGGCTGTGGCTCGACCATGTACGGTCGCCGCCCTCGGCGGCAGAGATAAACTTCCCGCTCGGGATTGGCCTCTATCACGAACCCGGAACTGCGCAGCATCGCTTCGACCGCGGCCTTGTTGGGAATGAACCAATTGGTGGGATCAGCGGCATAACGCTTCTCGACGAAGAACAATTTGGGAAAATCCGGCCGATCGAACACCGCCCATTCCGAAAAGTCATAATCTTCTTCCAGTGTGGCGATCCGCTCGTCGCCGCGCTGCAGGCATTGAAACAGCATCAAATCGCCGACCACGTGTTCGTAGAGGAGATCGAGGGCCAGCAACGGATGGCGGAGGTGATAAAGCACGCCCATGAAGAGCACCAGGTCAAAGGTCTCCCCGAGCTTCGGCACATCGTAAACCGACATCTGCTCGAATTCGACGTCGAAGCCGAAATGATCGGCGGCAAAACGTGCCTGCGCGAGATAGCGCGGATCGGAATCGACGCCGAGCACCCGCCCGGCGTTGCGCCGCTTCATCTCGATCGCATAAAAACCTGCATTGCAGCCGATATCGAGAACGCTGCGCCCGCCCAGATCCTCCGGCACGACATGCTTGAAGCCTTGCCATTTGAACGCGGGATAGTCGCCGAGAAAATGATCGGGGGCGGTTTCAACCTCACCGAGCCGCATGTTCTGAAACCAGGGGCCGAGTTCGCTGATGCGACGTTTGAGCGTTAGGTCCCTCATCGCTTGGATCCGTTCAAGTCAGTTTTGCGCGGAGACCGATTGTGAAACAACCGTGCTGCGATGACGACGCGGCGTTGCCGCCCGTCGCTGTTTGCGATCGCGAAGGTTGTAGGCAAACCAGTCGATTGTATTCCCGAGCCCTTCGAGAAGTGGCACAGTCGGCTGCCAGTCGAGCAGTTCGCTCGCACGGGAAATATCCGGCCGGCGACGCTGCGGGTCATCCTTCGGCAGCGGCTTATAGATGATCGCCGAACGGGTCGGCACCATCGAACGGATCATCTCGGCAAGCTCATTGATGGTAAATTCACCCGGATTGCCGAGATTGACCGGCATGCGCGGATTGGGCTCGACGTCCATGAGCGCCATCAGACCACCCACAAGATCGCTGACATAGCAGAACGAGCGGGTCTGCATGCCGCTTCCATAGATGGTGAGGGGCTTTCCCGAAAGCGCCTGCACGATCAGATTGGAGACGATCCGCCCATCATTCGCCTGCATGCGCGGCCCGTAGGTGTTGAATATGCGGGCGACCCGCGCATCCACGCGACTGGCACGCAGCATGTCGAAGCAAAGAGCTTCCGCTGCGCGCTTTCCCTCATCGTAGCAAGCGCGCGGTCCTGTGCAGCTGACATTGCCGCGATAGTCCTCCCGCTGCGGATGTTCGGCCGGGTCGCCATAGACCTCGCTCGTCGAAGCCTGCAGGAAGGAGGCTTTGTGCTGTTCGGCAAGGGCAAGCAGGTTCCCCGTGCCGGCGACGCAGGTCATCATCGTGTGGACGGGATCCGCCTGATATCGCGGCGGGGATGCGGCGCAGGCCAGATTGTAGATCTGGTCTACCGGCTCGTCTATTTCCAGAAACTCGCAAACGTCCTGCTCGATGAGCCGGAAACGCGGATGGTTCGTCAACGGCCGGACATTGTCCCGCGAGCCGGAGATATAACTGTCGACGCAAATGACGGGATAGCCACGGGCGAGGAGCGCATCGCAGAGATGCGAACCGACAAAGCCGGCTCCGCCCGCCACCAAAACAGTCTTGCCTTTTTCGCGAAGATTTCCTTGCCGCATGGATACTCTCCTTCACGCCGAGATGCGTTGATAAGCTGGATTTGCTGGCAGTCCCGAAAGCGCCTGGACGAGTTCGCCAGCGCGTGCGGCACCGGTATGGCGCCGCATCACACGTTTCCTGGCGGCAGCGGCGATCGCCGCACGGGCGCTGTCGGAAAGTTCCGTCAGCGCCGCTACGACATCCTCCTCTCCGCGCGCGATGATCAAAGCCTCGCCATCCGGCAGCAACTCCTCTAGCCCCCGCCAAAAATCGCTAATGATCGGCGTTGCGCAGGCGGCGGCTTCGAAGAGGCGCACGCTCGGCGACCAGCCGGCGGCGATCATGTCGCTGCGCGTTACATTCAACGTGAAGCGCTGCCGACTGTAGAAGCTTGCATGATCGGCAGGTGCCAGGTGCTCGATGCGCTCCACATTCGCCGGCCAGTCGATCTCTGCAGGATATTGTGGTCCGGCGACGATGAAGCGCATTGACGGCAAGCGGCGCGCCGGCTCCAGGAGAAGACATTCCAGGGTCGGCTGACGGTCCGGGCTATATGTTCCGAGATAGCCGAGATCCCAGGATCGGGCCTCGCCGGTATTGGCATAGCAGTCTTCATCCACCGAGCAATAGAGCGCGATAGCCTTCCTCGCGCCGTATCTCCGTTCCAACAGGGCCAGCACCTCTCCTCCGGAAAAGGAGAGATAGGCGTTGAACAGAGGAACCTGCTTCAGCGTCAGATATTCCTCATCGCCACGATCGAGCTTTGCCAACGTGACGGGCGTATCGATGTCGTAGAAGCAGAGGCGTTTCGGCTCCAAGGCATCAAGTTCGCCGATGAGCGCCACACCATCGGGAACATAGGAACCTACGATCACGGCATCAGCCTGGCGCAGCCTTTCCCGATAAAGTTCGATCATGGAGTCGATATCGGAATAATAGGCGAGTTCGCAGAAATCCGGCGAAGCAAGGTCGCGGTGGCTGGCGTACCAGGGCACGTCTCGCTCGAGGAATAGAACCCGGTGGCCGTCCTGCCGCAGGCCTTTGATGAGGGCACGATAGGTCGTGGCATGGCCGTTTCCCCAGGAGGACGAAAGCGAAAGCCCGAGGAAGACGATGTCGAGCGGTCTCGTCATAAGGCTGCCTCCATCCGCGCGCCGCGACGGGCGCGGAAAATTTCATCCACCGCTCCAGCGCGATGAGAATAAGTGTGATCGGCCAGGACGCGCATGCGCGCCCTCTTCCCGATCTTGGCTGCGGATTGGCGGGACAGGCCGGCGATCAAGGCCGCCACATCCTGTCCGTCGCGCGCGACCAGGATTTCTTCGTCGGGCTTCAGGAAGAGTTCTATTCCTTCCCAATGGTCGGTGATGAGACAGGCGCCGGCGCCGGCCGCCTCGAAGACGCGTGTCGCGGGCGAGAAACCATTCTCCGCCATGCTGGCGCGCGATATGTTTAGAACCGCCATGGGGGTCACGTTGAAGGCGTTGTGATCCCGCGTCGGCACATGGCCGATATAGCAGACATTGGACGACATTGGCTTGTCCTGCCAGCCTGAACCACCGAGCAGGAACGTCCGGCCCGGCAGACGAGACGCAGGGTCCAGGAAGAAATGCTCGACCCGCGCCTCCCGGTCCGGCAGACGATTGCCGAGAAAACCGAGATCGGCGGCAAAGCGGCTGTCCTCCGGCACCGGATGATGGGTTTGCGGGTCCAATGCATTGTAGATCGGCGCGCATTCGGCCGCTCCTACGGAGCGATATGCGTTCACGACCGGATCGCCCCCGCCATAGGTGAGCACGAGATCGATTTTGGGAAGTGCCCGGCGCAGCGGATGATCGGGGTCGGCCTTGAGTTCGGCGAGCGTTGCGGGCGCATCGACGTCCCAGAAGATTTTCAGTGCCCGCGGCGATGCGTTGCAAAGCACTTCTTCCAGCAGCAGATCGTCTTGAAAACCGACGCCGCTTGCCTTTACCACGATCTCCGCCTCAGCCGCATGGCCGCTTGCCGCCTTCAAGGCGTCGATCGTCCCTTCATAGACGACGACCCTGCACCAGTCCGGCGGGTCCATGTCCCGGTACTTCTGCCGATCGTATACATCGGGCTCGTAGAACGTGATCTCATATCCCTTCTCCGCCAACGCCCGCAGCAGGCCGCGATAATAGGTGGCTGCACCATTCCAATAAGCGGAGACGAGACTGGAACCATAAAAAGCGATTTTCATTCGGCTGCCTCCCGCAAGCTCTGGGTAACCTTGCTCGTGCCGCAGTGCTTCAGGATGGTGCAAAGCTCGTCGACGCGGTGCCGGCAGGTATGGCGCGCCTTGATCGTTTCGAGGCCGGCCGCGGTCAGGCTCGCGGCCCGATCGGCATCGCTGAGGACTTCACGCAGGCTATTCTTCATCTCCTCGCCGTCACGAACGAGAAGATAGTCCTTGCCCGATCTGAAGAGGCGTTCAGCATCGTCCCATGGCGCCGAGATCAGGGGTATTCCGCAAGCGAGCGCCTCGAAGACACGGATGGTCGGGATGCCCGGCAGATGCTCGACATAAGGCCGCCGCGGAATGTGCACCGTGACCTTGTGGCGAGCAAAGGCGAGCGAGACATCCGCGTTGGCAAGCCAGCCGCCATAAGCGATACCGGCATTGCCAAGGGCCTCGAGCGCATCATTGGGATAACGGACGCCGCGAACCGTCGTGTTCAGGCGGAGATCACGGGCTGGATGGATGAGGAATTCACCGATCTCGGCTGATCGTTCACCATCGCCCCAGTTGCCGATCCAGATGAGGTCTCCGATTTTTTCGATTTCCGGCAGTGGTCGAAACAGGGCATCGTCCGCGGCCTCATGCCAGGTGAATACAGATTTTCCCCAACCTGCACGAAGATACCGTTCGCGCAACGTCTGCCCAAAGGCCAGCACGCCATCGTAGTCGTCAAGCATTAGTCCGGCGATCTCGCCTTCGGCGGAGACTGCTCGATGATGCGTATCGTGGAAAAGCAGGGTGAAGGTCGAACCGTTGCGCCGGATGCGGCCGAGACACTCGACCAATTGGGGTTCCGTCCACTCGTGGACGATGACGACATCGGCATCGGCAAGCTCGGCTTCGTGATCGAAGTCCTTACCGTAGATCTGCGAGCGGTGCTGCGGGAAGGTCTCGTGAAACCTCTCGACTGCAACCTGTCCCTGATCCTCGACGAGGTTGGCACGGCTCCACGCATTTTTCGCCTCCAACGCCAGCGTTTCATGACCGCGCCGCTGAAGATCGCGCATGACGCCGCGAAGAAAATGCGCATTGCCATGGTTCCAGTCGGAAACAAGCGAGTGAGTATAGAAAACGAACTTCATGATTACTCCGCTGCTGTTGAAAACGCCCGGTCGTGCATGCCAGAGTAGATCGCGAGCATCGCCTCCGCCTGTGCCTTAAGGCCAAACCGGGCAGACCGCGCGCGCGCCCTTGAGGCCGAGCGCAGCGCGCTGCTGCGGATCAACGGCAAGACCATTGAAGGCATCAGCAAAAGAGTGAGGACGATACGGGTCGGCAAACAAAGCGGCGTCATTCCAGATTTCGCGATAGGTCGGGATATCGGAAAGAACCAATGCCGCGCCTCCCCTGGCTGCTTCGAGAGCCGCAAGACCGAAGGGCTCGTAGAGGGAAGGCGAAGCCACGACGGCGGCCTGCCGCATCAGGGTGATCATCCTCCCGTGCGAAAGCTCGCCGCGATGATCGGCATGGCGAAACTGCAGGGTTTGACCGTTGGGGCCGTTGCTTTCGCCGGCCGCGATCACCGGCCAGCGCGCCACGGCTGCCGCCGCATCCAGCACGGCGCCGTTTTTCCCATCGTCCCACCAACGCCCGGCGGCAAGAACGAAATTCTGTTTGGGCGCGTCGGACATGTCGAGCGCGCTCGAGTTATAAACGACTTGAAGGTTCGGTATCTGGTCATAGGCCGCATCCATTGCTGCAGCATGGCTGCGGCTTGGGGCAATCACCGCATTCGCGCGTGCGAAACCGGCCCGGTTCAGCCGATATTGCCACCGCCAATCCCGCGGTACTTCGCTGCTGCGGACGGCCGCAAACCATGTCACGACACAGGAATGGCAAACCAGGACAACCGGCAGGTCGGTTTTCATGTGCGCCGCCTGCGACGGCAGATTGAGATGCAGAAGATCAGCCTCTTCTCGGCGAGCGAGATCAACGATCAGGCGCGGCACCTCTGCGACTGCCTTTTCGTCCTGCACCATCCAGTCGAGCGGCGCGTCCAGCCAGGCAAGCTTGCCGATCCGGTTTGCCTCGGCGATCTTTTCCTCCGTCGGAGCCGGCCCCAGCCCTGCGAAGACCACCTCGGTATGGTTCGGCTTCAAGGCTGCGGCCAAGTCCATGGCGTAACGCCAGACGCCTCCCACAGCGTCGACTGTCATCAGCACGCGGCGGTGCTTGTTGCTTAGCTCCTGTCCGATCATGCCGATACCCTCCGCTTTTCCCTTCGGATCTGCTGGCCGCCGAAACGGTTGGCGATCAGCCATTCGGCAAGGTGCCGCAACCCGCGACGCCATCCGATGCTGGCCGCCCAGCCGGTTTCGCTTTGGAGTTTTTGCGTATTGGCCACGAAATAAAACTGGTCGCCGGCGCGCCATGGGCCGAAGCTGGTTTCGACGGGGCGTCCGGTAAGCTCTTCGATCTCGTGCAGCACCGCTACGACGCTGACGGCGTTGGGCGGTCCTCCGCCAAGGTTGAAGGCATTCCCACTGACACGAGCGATATTGGCGAGCAGCGACCGATAAGCGGCTACAGCATCATCCACATGCAACACGTCCCGCACCTGTTTGCCGCTACCATAAACAGAAATGGCTTCGCCGCCGAGCGCCCGGATTAGAAAATGCGCGACCCAGCCCTGGTCTTCAGTGCCGAACTGACGAGGGCCATAAATGCAGCTCATGCGCAAGACGGCAGCCGGTATGCCGTAGGACTTGGCATAGTCGAGGATATACTGATCGGCCACGCCTTTCGAGCAGCCGTAAGGCGTGCAGAAATCGAGCGGCCGATCCTCGGCAATGCCTTGCGCCCGCACGACCTCGTTTTCGGGAATATAACGATCCTTGAGCTCAACCATGCCCAGATCGTCGAGACCGCCATAGACCTTATTCGTGCTGGCGAAGATAACCGGCGCCCGTCTGCCCGCCTTGCGCACCGACTCCAGCACATTGAGGGTGCCGCGGGCATTCGTTTCGAAATCCTCGAGCGGATCGACAAGGCTGGTGGTCACGGCCGTTTGCGCAGCATAATGGAAGACCGCTTTGGCATCCTTGAAGGAAGCTTCGATGCCCAAAAGATCGCGAACATCGGCAAGAACAGGATGAACCCGTGCGCCATGCCGTTCGATAAGCCAGGAAAGATTCTGGTCCACGCCGGGTCGGCCCAGATTGTCGAGGATGATGACGTCTTCGCCATCGCTCAGCAGACTGTCGGCGAGATTGGAACCGATGAAGCCACTGCCGCCCGTAACGACAATGGGTGCAGCACCAGAGGCAAGATGCGGTGCCGCGAGCGTGGCTACCTCTTCCACTTTTCTTACACCCCCTTCCACGAGCAGACGGGCCAGAAGCTTGGGTTTGTTGTCATGACTTACCGCGCCGAGATGGTAATGCCGGGGATCGAACCACAACCCCTCCTGCACCGGAACGTCAGGCGGCACGTCGCGCCAGGAATACCAGTACATGCGGTCCGCTGGCACGTTGAGGGCTTTGACGAAGCGCCGTGCTTGTTCGATCTCGTCGTTACGCCAGGTGGAGTAGCCGGCCTCGGTGATCCAGATCTCGGCATCGGTATTGTAACGGTCGACGATCCCGCGCATCTCGCCGAGATGCATGTCCCAGCCGCCCCAGGTCCCTTCCTCGCTGTCCCAGGTTCCAGGAAAACCGTGGAAGCCGACTGCGTCAACGACGTCGATCACGCCTCGCGTGCCCATAAGGTTCAGCCAATAGGGATCGAAGGGGCATGGCCCGCCGAGCACCGGCTTGTAACCCCTTTGCTTTGCCCAGTAAGCGGCACCACCGACCATCTCGCAGAAGAGCAGGAAATCGCTGTCCTGTCGCCAGTCCCAGTCGAGCAAGTTGTTCGGCTCGTTCCAAAGCTCGATGTGACGGAAATACTTGCCATAGCGCGTTAGGACGTGATCGACGAAATCGGCATAGGACTTGAGATCGACCGGCGGTCCCGAGGATCGGCCTGTCCGCGACATCGAAGGCGGCGTATAATGGATGCAGGGTAAAAGATCGATCTCGCTTCCGACCTTCGGGATCAGCCAATCGAACCATTCCCGACCGCCCGGCGCCAGATACTCCGCCCAGGATAGATGCGTGCGAAGATAACTGGCACCGCCCGCGAGGATATCCGGAAGGACCGCTTCGGTCCGCTCATGTTCCCCCGGCCGGAACCACTCGACGAAGCCGAACCGCTTTGTCTCTTTTTGACTGGATACGCGAGAGCCGTCTTTGCTCATGAGATCAAGCCCCGCTCTTCCAGTTGCCGCTTCATCTCGGCCGCGCGGTCGATTGCCCCTACCCGCCTCACCCATTCGGCAAACGGAGGGAGCGAATTCTCGAGGCGATCCTTCGGTTCGAAGCCGAGCAATTCGCGGGCTTTGGAAATATCGGCAAAGCAGTTACGGATGTCTCCGGAGCGCGCCTTGTTCACGATATTCGGGCCGATTTCCGGCACGCCCATCGCATCCGCAAGAAGTGTCGCAACATCGGAAATCGAATAGGCATGGCCGCTGCCGATATTGATCACATGGCCGGCGGCTGCTGGCTTCTCCAAGGCCAGGCGGAAAGCCACCGCGACATCTCGCACATGGACGAAATCGCGACGTTGCCTTCCATCCTCGAAGATCATCGGTGGCTGTCCGTTGGCAAGACGGGAACCGAAATTCGCAAGCACACCGGTATAAGGATTAGAAAGTGCCTGCCCGGCGCCGAAGACGTTGAAGAGCCGCAGGGCAACGGCATGCAGGCCATAAGCTTCTCCGAAGATCAGCACCTGCCTTTCCTGCGCATATTTCGTCAAAGCGTAGATGGACGCCAGATCGACCGGTTTTTCCTCATCCGTAGCGACCGGCACGAGGGGATTGCCATCCGAACCAAGAGGATCCCATTGGCCGCGTTTTGCCTCAGCCGCCATTCGCCGGATATGTCCGAGCTTTCTGCCATCTGAAGTCTGATAAAGCCCTTCGCCATAGACGCTCATCGAGGAGGCGACGACAATCTTTCCAACCGGCAATCCGAGCATGTTCTCGAGGAGGACGGCGGTTCCGAGGTCGTTGCAGCCGACATAGCGGGCAATCTCGTACATCGACTGCCCGACGCCGACTTCGGCGGCAAGATGAACCACACCTTCGATATTCGCGAGGGCCGCACGCACTGCGACCTTGTCCCGCACATCGCCGCGAACAACCTCTGCGCCTTCCGGCACCGCGACCTCCGCATCGGCGTGCACTTGATCGATTAGTGCATCAAAAATGCGCACGTCATAGCCGTTTTCGATGAGTTCTTCAGCGACATGGCGACCAATGAAGCCGCACCCGCCCGTGATCAAGATCTTCGCCATTTTGATCTGTCCCATTGAAGAATTCTTTTCGGAGCCGACAGACGAACCGGCTGCGAAAGTAAAAGTTCCTTCATCAATGACATCTTTATTGACTTCATCATCTATGACTTCTTTGACATCTACCGGAACTCTTCGTACGCCCCGCAGTTTTAAGGATGCGTCCTGGAGGATATCTGATGGATACTGCGCACGGACCCGCAGCAGATCTTATGCGCGCCGCAATTGTGACCGGTCCCGGACAATTGGCTGTCGAGACACGCCCCCTGCCGAAGCCTTATTCAGGCCAGCTCAGAGTTAAGTTGGAAGGATGCGGCGTCTGTGCATCGAACCTGACGCCCTGGGCGGGACCCGAATGGATGACATTCCCGACGGAGGCCGGCGGGCTCGGTCACGAGGGCTGGGGAATCGTCGATGCTGTTGGCGAAGACATAACAGGGATTGATATTGGAGACCGCGTCGCGATCCTCTCCTATCACGCCTACGCCACCCATGACATTGCCGACGCTGCTATGGTTGCGCCGCTGCCGAAGGAACTGGACGGTCAGCCGTTTCCGGGTGAACCACTTGGATGCGCCATGAACATCTTCCGCCGTTCCAACATCGAGAACGGTCAGACGGTCGCCATCATCGGTATCGGCTTTCTCGGTGCGCTCCTCACCCAACTCGCGACGGCAGCGGGAGCACGCGTAATCGCGATCTCGCGGCGCCCTTACGCGCTGGAAGTCGCATCACGGATGAAGGCGGCCGAAACCGTTCTGATGGACGATCACTGGCGCATCATCGAGAGCGTCCAAAAGCTGACTGACGGAAAGTTTTGTGATTGCGTGATCGAAGCCGTCGGCAAGCAATGGCCACTCGATCTCGCTGGCGAACTGACAAAGGAGCGTGGGCGGCTGATCATTGCCGGGTACCACCAGGACGGTCCCCGACAGGTCAACATGCAGCTCTGGAACTGGCGCGGGCTCGACGTCATCAACGCCCACGAGCGTGATCCCGCCATCTACATGCAGGGCATCCGCGACGCGATAGAGGCCGTACGGCTCGGAAAAATTGATCCTCGATCGCTCTATACGCACGTCTATCCTCTGGAAAAGCTAGACGAGGCTCTCGACGCAACGCGCGACCGCCCCGACGGCTTCCTTAAGGCACTGGTCCAATATTTATGATCGGGACGGTTATGAAGCAAGGTGCAGCGGTCACCGTCAAGCCACTGAAGCTCGGTTTTCTAGGCGTGGGATGGATTGGCCGACACCGGATGAAGGCGATTCTCGACAGCGGCATAGGCAAGGCTGCCGTCATCGCCGATCCGGCCGAGGAGATGGCGCGGGAGGCCAAGGCGATGGCACCCGAGGCCAGGATTGCAGTCGACCTGGACGATTTGCTTGGCGAGCAGTTGGACGGCGTGGTGATTGCGACACCAAGCGCGCACCATGCAGCACAATCCATTCGCGCCCTTGAAGCGGGCGTCCCAGTCTTTTGCCAGAAACCGCTGGGACGGACGGCCTGCGAAGTGCAGGCCGTCATAGATGCGTCCAGAGCAGCCGACAGGCTCCTCAGTGTTGATCTTTCCTATCGGCACACGCGAGGCATGCAGCAGATTCAGGAGCTTATTCGCTCGAACGCGCTCGGAAAGGTGTTCACAGCAGATCTGACCTTCCATAATGCCTACGGCCCCGACAAGCCCTGGTTCTATGACAGAAGCCTTTCCGGCGGCGGCTGTCTCATCGATCTCGGTGTCCACCTTATCGACATGGCCCTATGGTGTCTCGATTTTCCGTCTGTCAAAACCGTCACGAGCCAGTTGAGAGCCCGTGGGGAACGGCTTGCGCACGGAAGCAGCCAGGTCGAAGACTTCGCGGCTGCCACGCTGACGCTTGCCGGCGACGAAGTCGTGCGGCTGACATGCTCCTGGCGGCTTAAGGCGGGCTGTGACGCGATGATCGGTGCGGAATTTTTCGGTACCGAGGGAGGCGCCTCCTTCAGAAATGTCGACGGCTCGTTCTACGACTTCACCGCAGACAAGCTGCTGGGCACCTCGCGGGAAAACCTTGCCCAGCCGCCCGACGAATGGGGCGGACGGGCTGCTGTAGACTGGGCAAGGAAGCTGGCGGCCCGGGAACAACGCCATGATACCGCTTGCGAGGAGTTCCTAGCGGTCGCGGAAGTGATCGATCGCATCTACCACGCCGATGAATGACAATCTCTGACTTCGCACACTACAGACCGAACGGCAATGTTTCCGGTGCGTCTTCAGCAGCCGACTTTTGCGCTACGGGCGTTATCGGATGGCTCGAACTGGACGAAGGCGTCGTACTGGCGGGAGAGGTCGAAAAGCGCCGACTTCCGCTCCAAATCCAGCATGGAACGGGCCTTTCCAGCGGCGCGGCGCAGGCCTTCGTAGCTTTCTTCGAGGGGCGGCCGGATGTCTTGATTTCCATCTCGCGATTCCAGTCGATGACGGCAACTGTCCGTCATGCGTGCCGGAGCCGGCAAGGCCTCCACCTTACGGTCGAAGCGGCGGCGAGAGTCTGCATGGGATCGAAAGCGGTCATGGGCTCTGTCACGGCAAAAGTCTTCAATTTCATGTGCTTCCACTGTGGCGGGCATTAACTCAAAACAAGTGTCGGCGTTGAAGATGTCGCGTCCGTTTCGCCGCGGACTGGAACCTGAAACACAGTGCATGGTTTTCTTTTTCGGAAAGAAGTTCCCATGCCAGGATGGAACTGTGACAAGAACCGATTGATCGAAACCACCACTCGATACGAGGGGCATGAAAGCACTCGCCTCGAAACAAGGCCTTCTTGCCGGCTGGGCAGTTGTCGCAGCCGCATTGTTTCTGGCCGCTGTTTTTCACCTTGCTGCAGCTCGAGCCACAGGGGCAAATCGATCCCATTCGCAGTTTCGCCTGCGGAAACAGCGGCGACGCCCGGTCTGTCACAGACTGGCGAGGAAGTGTTTGCCGCCTCGGAGGAGGATATTCCGCCCCGCCGGCAGCAGCACAGCGGGAACGCCGTTGCCGAGCCGTCAGTTCACAAACTGAGGAGAATGGTCCATGTCGACCTCGCCACCAGCAAACTCGGCAAATGTCGTACGACGCCTTGACCGCAATATCGAGACCCTTCTTCGACGGCGGCAGGCCGAGAAACAAAGGGCTCCGCGGCAGGATCGAGTGGCCATCGCCATTACCCGTTTCGCCGGTTCGATGATCTTCGTCTATATTCATGCGGTCGTCTTCGGGGCCTGGATTCTCGTCAATGTCGGCTTGCTTCCCTTCCTGCCGGAGTTCGATCCGTCGCTTGTAATCCTCGCTATGGTTGCCTCCGTCGAGGCGATCTTCATCTCGACTTTCGTGATGATCAGTCAAAACAGAATGGCCGAGGCCGATGACAAGCGATCAGATCTGAACCTCCAGATTTCACTTCTGGCCGAACATGAGGCGACGCAACTTCTAACGATCGTATCGGCAATTGCAGAAAAGCTTGGCATTGAGGTCGAGCCGACTGTCGAAGAACTGACAGATGACGTCACTCCGGAGGAGGTGCTCGACACGATGGAAGAAAAGGCCCGAAACGGACCATAGAGCCCTCAACAGTGAAGCCATCAACCGAGAAACCAGTGAATGAAAGCTATTGAGAATCCGGCTCGCTGCAAACGCTTGCGCACTTTTTGCAAAGTGCTGCCTCCCGTCTGCGGGAGGCATAGGCTTATGTGCATATCGAACTGAAGTAGCAACGGCGCAGAGGCCGCGTGCTTGCGTACATTGTCGATGACGTGAGTACCGCATTGGATACGAAACATCGACAAGACTATGGGCACAAGGAGAGCCTGTCCTTCATCTGGCAGCATCACCGCGCCCAACCGTATCAGCGGCCTTACCCTTTGAGATTCAATCCTTCAAGTTCTTACTTGCCGGCCGTCCCGATTTGGACTATTTCTAAATACGGACGGAGACCCGATGACTATGATCTTGCGCACGCGCCGCACAGAGCAACAGAACGAGAATGGGCCGCAGCGCCTCAACCCGGACCGATTTGCTCCCGCAACCCGCAAAAGGCTGAGCGCGCCGGCCCTGCGCACCTTTTTGGCGATCGCCGATCTCTGGAGGCTGAACGAAGAACAACGCTTGCTTGTGCTGGGCTACCCGTCGCGATCCACTTATCACAACTGGGCCAAGCAAGCGCGCGAACATGGTACCTTCACTCTGGACGCCGATACTCTCATTCGAATCTCGGCCGTGCTTGGTATTCATCAGGGGCTCGGAATCCTGTTTCCTAACGAACGCGCCGGCGTTGCATGGCTGCGGACGCCGCATGAAGCGCTTGTTTTCGGCGGCCATCCTCCGCTCAGCGTTCTGACGAGCGGAACCCAGGACGGGCTGATGACCGTTCGTCGATTCCTCGATGCTGCAAGGGGTGGAATCTACATGCATCCGAACATCCTGGATGAAACATTCGCGCCGTACGAAGACGGGGACATCGTCTTCCGGTGACTGATCGTTTTGCCCAAGCGCCACGTCCTTCTTACCGGCTGATCCCATCGAAATTCCCGCCTATCGGGCTTTTCGATTCCATTGCGACGACGGCCGACCTTGAAGCCGTGATGGAGCTTGCCGGCTGGACTAATGACCGTCTGGTTGCTGACCGCATCCAACGACTTCCCCAGGACCAATGGGTCTATGGCACTCCCAATTCGAGTATTGTGATGGCGGCATTTTTGCATGTTGCGCCGGGAGGAATGCGATTTAACGGCGCCGATCTCGGCGCATGGTATGCTGCCGACGATGTCCGTACAGCTGCAGCCGAGGTTGGTCATCATCTTCGGCGCGAGGCTGTTGCGCGCGGTGTTGCGGAGATGACGCGCACCTATAGAAGCTACTCCGCCATCATGCGTGGCGATTACCTCGACATTCGTGGAGAGCAGGTTCTGCGGCCCGAGATCTATGATCGCACCAGCTACGCCGCTTCGCAAGCGCTTGGTGAGAAAGTGCGTTCGAACGGCGGGGCCGGCATACTTTATGACAGCCTGCGGCGCAGAGCCGGCGTGGACATTGTCGCATACAGGGCGCGGAACATTCGTGAGGTCGTGCAGGCCGATCACTTCGAGATCACCGTTTCTGCCGGTGAACGACGCATTGACGTCCAAAGGCTTGCGTCCTAAGGGCGGAAGCCTCTGCACTTTGGGCTGAAATGCGCATATTGCGTGCAGCGCATCAACCTGCTCAGATCCGGACCGGCGCTTTCGGGAGCTTCCCCGGTTCGTTCGGCAACATCTCCCAACGGAAATGATCCGGCAAGCCTCTGCTGCGCGGACACCGATCGAATGTGCTGTCTTTCGGTCAGGTCATCTGCCCACCGGCATGGTCAGCGCGCGGTCATTGAAGACCTATTTCCGTCAAATCGAGGCTGTCATCTATGTCTAAAATATAACAGTAAGTAGTGCTGCCAGTTAGTCGTCCGCTACGCTAGGCAGCCAGCAGCACTACTTCGCCATCGACGCCTCCGGATCTGACTTCAACACTGGTAGCAACTCGGCGAGGCGGATATGTTCAAATCACACGTTTTTTGGTCGCTGCATCCTGGAGTGGAACACGCTCTCAGGATCCTTGCTGCTGTCGGCCTGCTAGCGATCGCCCAGACAACCCCCACGGACGTTTGGGCCGAACCTATTGGCGGTGCTGGCTCGACTTTTGTCGCACGCGTTGGCGCAATGGGCGGAAGATTACCGTGTCGCCCGAGCCAATGGAGGAGATTTCAGCTCTCCTGATTGGACGGTCGACTACGAACTGGTCGGCTCGCTCGGCGGCCTCATGCGGCTCGATCAGCCGGAATTGGATTTTGCCGCGACGGACGTACCGGTTAACCCCCGCCGAACTCGAAAAGCACGGCCGTCGACAGTTTCCGATGGTCTTCGGCAGTGTTGCAGTTGTCGCGAACGTCGATGGTATTGCCGCAGGTCGCCTTCGGCTATCGGGCCCTGTCCTTGCCGATATTTATCTTGGCAGGATCCAGCGTTGGTCCGACTTGGCGATCAAGGCGCTGAACCCCGATCTTTCGCGGAACGGGTGCGGAAGGCACGCAGGATTTGATCCAGGCGGTCAAGAGCACCAAAGGTGCCATCGCCTACGCCGAATACGGGCAGGTGGAACGCACCGGTTTCCCCTTCGCCTCGCTTCAGTACAAGTCCGGAAATTTCGTCAAGCCGGGAGCCGAGGGCGTGCAGGCCGCCGTCAACGCAGTCGCCTGGGACAAGACCAAACATTTCTTCGTCTCGCTCACTGACCTGCCGGGAAAAGACGCGTATCCGATCACAACGGCGACGTTCGCCGTCGTTTCGGCCGCTGGACGCTCCGGGGATCGTTTCGGCCGGGTCCATGACCTCTTTCGCCTGGCGGCGATGGACGTTGTCAGAAGCTCCGCACAGGATGCTCTTCCGCAGAAATTACGAAGAGATGACACGAACCGCCCTCGTCGGGGCGCGGTCCATTAACCACCGCGCCCGTTAATGTAGAAATCCCGGATGTGGGCTACCTGGAGCGCTACGCTATCGACCGATCGCGCGCAATGGCGTGGAAAAGGCCGCAGTGGCCGGACTGGCAAGGATGGTGACGCGCCTGATTAAAAGGCATCCTCTCGTGCTGCCGAACTTTTGATCGCAGGCGCAAGCCGAGCTGGCAAGACTGGTTGGGAAGAACTGGCAAGACACATGACACGTAGCTCTGGTCCTCGATCGAGATCGCATTCGGTGCCGTTGGTCGCGCGTCCAGGAGGCCTGAGCAGAAAGCGTAGCGTCTTTCATTGAAATCAAATCATGATTGAGCAAACAGACCGCGCCGGCCTGGTGCACATCGTCTACGTCTGCAAGTGTTTCCGGTTGCGATGGCGATCGATCATGTAACATCGTCGTCCGCTATGGGCGCATTCGTCAAGCGGACAGCACCCTGGCGAACGGTCAATCTTGAGTCCAGCCTCGGCAAGATCGACCTTTTCCGCTACAATGACATCCTCAGTTGTCGGCATCATGATACCGTGACACGGCTGAACTATGTGCTTGCTTCAAACGAACCTTGGAGATCATCCTTGGCTGCCGAAATCGAATTGAAACTCGAGCTGCCACCTGAAGCGGTCAAAGAGCTGCTTGCTTCCGAATTTCTCGGAGAGCCAGAAGACGTCCTCATCCAGCACTCGACATACTTCGACACCGACGACCATCAGCTCTTCAAGGCAGGCTTCACCCTGCGTATCCGCCGCACAGGCGAGGCCTTGATACAGACGGTAAAGGCGACAGGATCAAGCGCCTCCCTCTTCGCACGGTCGGAGTGGGAGACTCCTTTAATCACTGACACGCCCTTGCTTGATCATTCCAGTCCGCTGCAGACCGAGTTTGGAGCTGACCTCAACGTCGCTCCCCAGTTCGATGTCCAGGTTGACAGACGGCTCTGGAACCCGAGCGAGAACGGATCACAGATCGAGGTGGTCGTGGACCAGGGAACCGTGATCTCGGGAGAGCGGCGAACACCGATCTGCGAGGTCGAGCTTGAGCTGAAGGACGGTGACCGCCAAAATCTGTTCGTCCTTGCGAGGCGGATCAAAGCCGTTGCACCCGTTCGTGTCGGCGTTCAGTCCAAAGCGGGCCGCGGTTATCAGCTCATCGGGCCGCAGCAGTTCGTGTTCAAGGCAGAACCCATCGATCTCGACCGGAATATGAACGCGGTCAGGTCCTTTCAAACCATCGCGCAATCCTGCTTCCGGCAATTCAGGCTGAATGAGGATGTGCTCCTTTGCCGGAGGAATGCTGAGGCTCTCCATCAGTCACGCGTGGCGCTCAGACGCCTTCGCTCTGTCTTTTCACTCTACAAGCCGCTGCTTGCTGATGCAGAGGCAGAGCGCCTGAAGGACGAGCTCCGGTGGCTGGCAGGAACACTAGGCGACGCCCGAAACCTGGACGTTCTCCTCGTCAAGGCCAAGGATGATAATATGCATGACCGGCTGAAGACTGCACGCAACGCCGCCTATGACGACGTCGTCGACGCCCTTCAGTCCTCGCGCGCCCGTTCCCTGATGCTTGACTTCAACGAATGGCTTCACTGCGGTGAGTACCTCAACCGACCAGAGACCGCCGATGATCGCAATGGGACGGCCGTCGATTTCGCCTGTCAGGCGCTCGACCGGATGCGCAAGAAGCTCAAGAAGCATGGCCGTGCCCTTGCACAGGTTGACGACGAACAACGTCACGAGGCCCGTAAGGACGCTAAGAAACTGAGGTATGCAGCCGAGTTCTTCGGCTCGCTCTTTCCCGACAAACGCGGCGTGCGCCGCCACAAGCGGTTCATTTCGGCGATGGGCGACCTGCAGGATCACCTTGGCGCTCTGAACGACCTCGCAACAGGGCCAAGCGTCTTGAAGAAGCATGGTCTGGAAGATCATCCGGCTGCGAGCTCGGTCATCTCGCATGCCGACAAGCAAGACTTGATCGATGAAGCACAGACTGCGCTCGACGACGTCGTGGATGCAAAAAAGTTCTGGCGTTGAATGGTGAAAAAAAGCCCGCCGGCGGCGGGCAAGTGTGCGGTCTGGTTAAGGGGGAAAAACGCCCAACCAGATGTAAGCACTGTATTCGATTACCGTGGCAGTTCCGTATCGCTTCCTGAAATGAAACAGTGATATGTTGCTTATAGCTTGAAATTGGCGAGGAGAATGATCCGTCCTCGCGAATATAGCGGCTATAGGCGAGTACCTTTTTCTTAGTGCTGGACGATCATGGTGCCAACTTCAATTCGGAGTTGCTTCACGAGGCACCGAAGCGGGTGGGGCCTTCTTCTTCAGCTTGCGCAGAACCGGGCTCTTTTCCGTAGGATCTTCCTCATCATCTGGATCACTCGCCGACCCGACCTCATCCATTCTGTGCGCTATCGCAAGCGCGCAAATCGTCTGCAGAACATTCCTATCCTTCACGTGAGGATCTGAAAGAGCAAGAAGCGAAGCACGCACAATCTTCTTGCTGGTGGCTTTGGGACAGCGCTGCAGCACAAAATCGTAGAGCGCCTTGCCGGAAAGACCTTCTGTGGCGCCATCCAAAAGCGCTTCGTAAACTCGTTTCCGTTTTGCGCTCACAGTTCCCTCCTACCTCTAGATCATCGCGACAGTTTCTGTCGCAAAACCGTCATACACAATAAATCAGCGCGCGCAATAGAAGTACAATTCGCGCCCAGACCAGATGACGCACCGTGTCGCCGTGACATCATTTGACCGCGCTGGGATTTGTTTCATGACCGCATGAACGAAGGCAGGGGGTTATGTTCAAGGAACGAACCGTTTCAAACCCCAGAGACGCATGAGCTCGGCTGGAACGGAAATACCCGCATCAAGGACATAAGGATCGAGCTTTCGTCCCCGGCCCTTCCCGAGATTTCGCACTGGAAGCCCATGGCCGAATCCCTGTAGCAAGTAGAGCGACACCCGAAAGCGTCCATCTTGTTTCCACCGGACAAGCGTCCCCCATGGCTGGACAACCGTGCGGCGCATTTCTTCCGGGATGCCGGTAACCTCGAGCCATTGGGCAACGCATGCCTTCGCGTTAACGGACTTCACCACGCGATCTTCTGTTCCTTGCCATATGGAGACCGGTGGCCACACGCTCTGCGCAGGCGAAACCGCTTTGACTGGGCTGCCCCATCCGCCAGGTGGAGGCGCGGTGCCGGATTTCATAGCACGCAAAGCGGATACTGCGTCCCTTGCGGTTCCAAAGGGCATTCCGGCGACGATCGCGCCACCGGCAAAAAGGCCGGGATATGTTGCGATAAGGGCCGATGTCATTGATCCCCCCGCAGACAACCCCGCAATGTAGACCCGGGACCGATCGATCCGGTGGCGGTCTATTGCATGTTCGATCATCTGCCGGACAGACATCAGCTCGCCGCGGTCGCGCGCCACTGCGCTTGGCCGAAACCAGTTGAAGCAGCCACCGGCATTGTTGGCATTCTTCTGTTGTGGATAAAGAAGAACAAATCCGCGCTGGGCAGCGAGCCTGGAAAATCCGCTTGCAGCGTCGAAGCTCTCAGGCGTCTGCCGGCACCCATGAAGTATCACGACGAGCGGCGGCTTTGCTGGCAACCGCTTCGGAAGAAAAAGTTTCATTCCAAGGCGTCCGGGGTTACTGCCGAAGCCGACTACCTCCCTAAGGACTGGATTTGCGCCGCCTTTCGATCTGGTCGACGTGGATCTCGTTTTCGCCTGCGAACTTTTCCAAGCCTTTTCGAAGAGGTTCTGAAACTTCCTTTGCGTCTTCAATAATCGTGAGAAAGACTTCGCAAATCGCACCTTCACCGGCTACGTCCTTCCCACGAGGTCCTCGACGCTTCTCCCGTCGCCAAAGGCAACCATCGACAGACAGCTTCAAATTTCTAACGCTGTTCGCAATGGTCCAGCAGCCATCAAACGTTGGACGAAGGCGGAGCAGATGGGATGAGCGGTTCGGCAGCCAGGGCCTGACGTAGGCGCTCCTCTTGCTCCGAAGACAGCGACGAGCGCAGGACCTTGGCATGCTCACCCTTAAATGCTTCCAGCACCTTCTCGGGCTGCGCCTTGCGAACGAGAAGGAACAGAGCCGAGCTATTGGCCGGAATCGCGTCGGCCAGCCGCTTGATGAGATCGTCGTCGATCCCATAGTCGGTTAATGAACCAGCAAGCGCGCCCGATCCGGCGCCGAAGGCGCCACCGAGGACCATGCCCGCAAGCGGGTTGAGGAACAGGAGACCGACCAGCGATCCCCACAGAGCACCGGAAAGGCCGCCGCTGGCCGCCCCGGCCGCGGTAAGATTGATGCTTTGCTTCAGGCGGACCTTGCCCGAGCTGTCGCGGATTGCGACGACGGCGTCTTCCAGATCGACAAGGTATTCCTTCTCGAGTTGGACAAGCCGGTTGAGAATGGCGTCCGCCTTGTCGGCGGTATCGAAACTGAGCACCACGAGCTCTGACATCGAGTTTCTCCGCGTTGGTATACCGACAGGACATAGCAGCCAAATGGATTTCGTCCATGGGCCAGTTAGTCAGCTGCGAGATACATGACCGCTAATGCGCGTTGCACGAGCGATCGTGGGATTGGCCGCATCATCCACGGCGCGATCTATGCTGATTGTCTTGCGCCTCGCAGGTATAGCCTGATCCCTCGTGGCAGCTGATGGCGATGGACGAGTCGCACAAAACTATCCTGCCGAATACGGTGTATTCGGACTAGATTCTTCCGCGTCCAGCCAAAACATTCTCGGCAAAGACATCGATGAACTCCGCTTGGTTGCGCCCGACATTGTGCAAGAATACCTTTTCGAAACCCATCCGCGCATCATCAACCAACCATGCGATATGATCTGCAGGATCGGCTGAAATGCGGACATGCTGATCCATGTCTTCAGGGCGGACGTGCCGACAGGCATCGTCGAAATCCCCAGTCAGACGGAGGTCTTCCGCCATCGCCGCTGTCATCGCGTTGCTGCGCCACTGGTCGTAAGCATTCGCGCGTGCCTCGAACTGACTTTTTGCGTAGGAGACATGGGCCTGCAGATAGAGAGGCTTTCCATTCCCGCCGCCGAATCTGAAGGCGTCTATGATCTCTTCAAGTCGCTCGCGGGGTTGATTGACCGTAATTAGCGCATCTGCCCAATGGCCGGCCCACTCGGCTGTTCTTGCTGAAAGTGCACCGGCAACGATCAGCGGTGGTTCGGTCGGGAGCGTGTAAAGTGTCGCCTCGTCAACCTTGATCGGCTTCAGCCGACCGCCGACGATCGACGCATTGATGTCAAAGGCTCGCGGCCTAACGAGGGATCCGCATGGATCAACGTGCTTTCACCTAACGAGGGATCCGCATGGATCAACGTGCGGCCATTGAAGACCAGTGCTCGGTCAAACTCGAAGCTGTCATCTATGTTTCAAACTATAGCAGTACGCAGTGCTGGGGCGGTTGGTCATCCGCTACCCTAGGGAGCCAGGTGCGCAACTTCGCATCGACGCCTCCGGATCTGACTTCTGCACGTGGCAGCAACTCGGCGAGGCGGATATGTTCAGATCGCACGTTTTTTGGTCACTGCGTCCTGGAGTGGAGGACGCTCTCAGGATCTTTGCTGCTGGCGGCCTGCTGGCGATCGCCGAGGCAACCCCCGACGGTTGAGCCGAACCTATTCACGGCACTGGCTCGACTTTTGTCGCACCCGTCATGGCGCAATGGGCGAATGGCGGATCCAAGGCCGCCTTAAATACATGAGACGAAACAATCAGTCAGCGGATGCGTTGGTCAAGTCATCGCGTAGGTGGCATTCAGCTGGCATTGACGCCAGCCAATCGCCGATATGCGTACCCTCGGGAATGCCAGAGGAGCACCTCATGACCGATGCCTTGAATGACAGGCCGCTGCGAAAAGTTCTGCGCGGCCGTCCGTACAAAGTAAGCGAGTTCGCCAGCAAATACCGGCTCGATGAGCAAGAGGCAAAGCGCCTCTACGAGAAGTTCGGACCATCCGCCACCGACCTTGACCTTTTAATGTCCGCAAAGCGCTCTCGCAAGCTACCGACTTGCGATTTTTGAATGGCCGGGCCCAAATCCGCATAGCTGAACCTCTTCCGCTACAACAATTGGCGGTTGTCTTGTCTCGGCGACCATTAGTCGGCAGTGATCTGTGTGCGAAAACTTTGCCTCGCTCCTTCAGCCGGACCGAGCTACCCGCGGCGGTCCGCCCGGGGCGCAATCGACAAGGTTTCGAACGGGGATCGGTTTCCTGTTGCCGCCGGCGTCGAGAAGTGGAATTCGGCCCCGCCTAGTCCTAACGCTATTTACTTCTCAGCGGGATCCGGTGCTGACTTCTGGTCTGGCCTTCTCAGGTGCTTGAGCCTGGGTCCGGCGCATTTCCCGGAGCGTGATCAAGTGGCGCAGCCGCTCGAAAGCCGTATGGAATGTTCAGGACGCAGGAAAGCCGGGGATACCGCTGGCTCCGAAGCTAGGCGGTCGAAATCGTAGTTCCAGCCGTAGGATACCACGCGCCACCTGCCTTTGAAGCCGTGAAAGTCGAAAGTCTTACACGGGAGTTTCGGAATTTCATGGAATGGTCCGTAAGCGTGAAACGATGCTCGGCTTTCTCGTTTTCCAGCACGACCGCAACGGCCGAGGGCATTGGTTGAGATTGCAATCCGCATATGGGAAATAGGTCTTAAAGAGCGCGGCGACGTCTTGTGCATAGCCGATGTCGGACGCATATGGGGGAGCGTCCAAAGTTTGAAGGGCGACCGGGCTGCTCGTGGCGACAGAGCTGCGCGTTATCCCGTCAGCCATCAAAACCAGGTGCCGAGAGCCGGCCGTGCGATCATCAGCCAGAAAATGGCAAGCACGGCGGCAAACGCCGGAAACCCGAAGGCGAACCAGCGCCAGAACAGATTGTGATACCGAATAGGTAGAGCGGTAGCGGCTTCGACCGCCGCCTCGGCCAGTCGGCGCATTTCCATCTGCATCCACACGACCGGCAGCCAGAACATGCCAGTGAAGATGTAAAGGAGTATCGATAGCACGATCCAGCCTTCGCCGAGGGAGTAGCCGACATTACAGGCAAGTGCGACACCGGTAATGGGTTGGAGGAGAACGGCCGTCGTCGTGAAGGCGAAATCGGCGATGACGACTATGCGCGCTACTCCCGCGATGACTGTCGGCCGGCCCGTGAGATGGGCAAGCAGCATGAAGAAGGCGATACCGGCGCCGGTGCCCAGGAGAACCGAGGCGCCGATGATATGAAGGTATTTGAGCACGAAATATGTGATCATCGGTCCTCCAGTATGGCGATCGTTATCAGGTGAAGGACGAGGATCGGCCAGATCTTGAGCAGCGGCCCGAGCGGGTCCCTCCAAAGCTCCGGCAGTAGCAGCGTGCCTGCCGCGACATAGAAAAGCGAAATGGCGACCCCTAGCAACAATCCGGCATAAGATGTACGGCGGAACGCGATGAGCGCACCGACCACGAGGTCGGCGAATGCCCCCGCAACGACACTGAATTCGGCAAGCGCCGGTAAGGCTGTGCGGCGCATCAGGTCGACACCTGGCCCCCATCCGACGGTCAACGATATGATGCCGGTCGCGATCCAGAATGCCGCGAGCACCACCAGCGAGATCGGCTTAAGGAAGTAGAGTCTCGCAAACCACCGCTCCTGCACGCTGACTGAATATGCGGCGAGCGCGTCGTTCAGCGATGTCGGGATGATGCCGGTGGCTTCGATCCACCGCGCCGAATCCCCTGTCGCCCCACGGACGATTTCGCGCGCGGCGGTGGACCGGAGCGGCGGACGCCAGCCCAGCCATCCTGCCAGGTCGCCGAGGCCATAGAGAACTCTCGCGATCGACGTCGGAAGCGGGACCTCCTGTGCAGGTTTCCGCCCCATCCAGCTGCGGAAGGCAGCGACAACCTCGCGGAATTCGAGCGGCTCCGGCCCAGCCAGATCGAGTGTGACCGGGGCCGGCGCGCTATCAGGCAGGAGCCTGACCACTGTTTCGACCACGTCGTTGAGCTCAACGACCTGAAGCTTGCCGGTGTCTGGCATCAGGGGCAAGATCGGCAGAGCTGCAAGCCCGCGGAACATAGCGCTTGCCCCATAGGCTGCGCGTCCAATCACCACCGAGGGACGCAGAATGACCCAGTCGAGCGCCGAAGCCTTGAGCGCCTGTTCCGCTCGATACTTGGTATTGGAGAAATCGGACGGCTGGGCACGGTCCACCCCGATCGCCGAGAAGTGTATAAGGCGCTTCACCCTGGCGCGTTCGCAGGCCTTGAAGAGGGCGGAAGGGCCGTCGAAATGAACGGCCGTTACGTCGTCACTCGGACCATCCTGCAGCGCGCCTGCGCAATTAACGACGATCTCCACGCCGGATAGAACATGCTCCCAATCCTCGGGCTTCGTGGCGCGCGCGATGTCGAAGGGCATCGTCTGGATCGCACCAGACCGTCGCCAGGTTCGTGCGAGACCCGTGACGGAATGGCCTTCGCGTCTCAACCTTACCGTTATCGCAAAGCCGATCAGTCCGGTAGCGCCGATCACCAGAATGCTTCGCCGGCTGTCTACGGGATCGGTCAATTCCATTTCACGGTCTCCTGATCCCGCCCGCATCCCAATGAACTCGTCATCCTAACGGATGCAGCGCCCGTCAGTTCCGCCAGGATCGCCAGGGGCAGATGATGGAGCACCTTTGGAAGTGTAACGGCGGCGAAGCGCTGGAGCTGCACAACTTCCCTGTAATCGATCTCCGGTTCGACAAGAAACCGAGCCGTCTTCTTAATCGATGATTTGCGTCTTGATATGCCCATAAGCCGCCGTCGTAGCCGTCCAGGCGCAAACCACCACTGCAAGTGAGCTCTTAAGAAAAGTCTGGCGGCATGCGAGCCACCGACATCAGCGGCTGGGCCAGCTGATCGAGCAGCTGCTCCGCATTTTGTTCCTCGCCTAGAGAGACCGTAAGCAGTTGGGCGACGATCGGTTGCGACAGCTGCAAAGCAAGGAGTTCCTGGCTGTTGTATAAGCCGCAATTTCATAGTGTTCCACGCGGAGTGCCGTGGGACATCCTTCTTCTTCATACCTTCGGTCATCGCCTCCTCACCTTCCTCGACCAGACCCGCCACTCCTTTGCACGGCTTGGCACGCGCGGGCACCCCCAAAAATCTGGAGACATTCGGCGAGGCGTTCGACCTGAGCCACGGTTTCCTGCCGATGGGTTTGCAGCAACGTCTGCAGTTGCCTGGAGCGCGCCGCCTTTTCCATCTTGGGCAGGGCCTTAAGAAGCTGCTTCTCGGCGTGGAGCAGATCCCGCAGCTCGTCGATCAGCAACTCCTGGATCGCCTCCGATCCTCCGACGTGCGCGCTTTCGGCATGAATGGCAACTGGGTCACCCGGTTTCATTCCCTGGAACGCCGGCGCCTTGACGAATTCCCATGGCTCGCCCTCGTTCCAAGGACCTCTCGCATCCACTTCGCCGTGATCTCCTTCACCGGTTGAAATCGTTAAAGAATTGATCAACGAGTTTCGGCGTAGGCGCGATCATGCCGACGGTAAGCGGCGGCTTGCCCATGCTCTCCAGAGCAAGGGAGAAAGCTCGCATACGAGTGATCTCTCGGGTCATCAGGAACTGCAGGGCATCCTTGGTGCCGGGATCGCGACAAAAATGATCAGCCGCTCGTAGACGATCTTAGCGCGGGCTTATGCCGCAATGTTGCTGCGCAGGTCGACGTCGAGGTCACCGGTGATCTTGAGGCAATCGGCGGTCCACGGATTACCCATGGAGTTGAAAAGGTTCACGCCGCCGCCGGCAATGGCAATCAGTGGGTCGGCCTCGGCTTCCTCTCTGAAAGATTTCAGCGGCTTGAGGTGCAATGCGCGCCAAAAGCCCAACGATCTCCAGGTGACTGAGCTCTTCGGTGCCGATGTCCATTAGAAGATCCTTATGGGCCGGATCCTCACAATTGAGACCTTGAATCGAATATTGCATGGCGGCGGCCAGCTCGCCATTGGGCTTCCGAACCGCTCCAGCAGCATATTGCCGAATGTGGGTCCGGTTCATCGACGCGAGCCGTACACATACGCTCTTTAACGTGATGATACATAGCAGCCTCGCTGAACAAAGGGACTGGCGCTAACCCGCGAGCGTTCTCAAGGTTCCCCGGGGTTGTTTTTGCCAGTTGAAGCAAGATCGCCGCCGATCTTTGGCATCTCACCGGGAAAAATCGCCGCCTTGCTATCAGCCAAGGCCGGTAGACGGGCTCCGGTGCGTCCAAACTTGATCTGAGTGCACAAGAGTTGCGCACGGTCCGCGTGCTGCCCGCTTGCAGGAGCCGCAATCGCGGCGAGCCAAGCGGCTGCGACTAGCGGCCCGAATGAACGGCCTACAGGCCCAACGCCATCCAGATCCCCTTGTCATCGAACTTCAGACCTTTGACATCGGTGTAAACTGCATTCGATGCGCGTCATAAGGCGTGTTAAGTAAGGTAACGAGAGCGCGCGCCGCCGTTCTCTTGTCGTCACCACAGGATGTGATGCATGAAACAGACCGTGCCGACTGACGTTAGATAGCGCGGCCAATCATGGCCTCGATGGAGGAATACCCATGGCACCAAATGAAAACAAGCAGGGGAGTAGCTCAGGCAAGGGGGAAAAGAGCGCATCCAGCTCTTCATCTCGGAAGTCTTCTTCGTCCGGAAAGCAAGGCGGTTCTCACGAACAGCACGTTAAAGCCGGTCAGCAGAGCCACAAGAACTCGAAGTAATCGATCGATTGGACGCCCGCGGTTTTCCGCGGGCTCCGGTTGAGCCAATATGCCGCTGATAGAGGACAGCAGCCAGTAAACATTGTTGAGATGAAGAGATATATTATTTCCAGAGACTGGAGCTGGAGGGGCCTCTACGATGCGCTCAAAGTTCCGAACAGGCCAAAGCTTCCGATGCATTGCCTCGCGTCGCAAATCTCGGAAAATTTCATTCTTCTGTCGCGGTGCTGCCTGCCGGCCGGTCTTGCTTCCATTTCTTGAATGGCGCGAGGAGTTGGCCTGGAAAGCGCGTTTCGATCTCGTTTTCCACGATAATGATCTTTGCCTGGATGTCGGGCTCTAACTCTTCACCTGATGAAGCGCTCTCGCTATCGCTTTCGAGCTTCGCCAGGAGTTCAAATATTTCCTCGTCTGTCCACCTCTCGATGGATCGGGCGAAATCCGCTGCGCTGCTCTCCTGCTCCATCATTGCCTCCGCCGGTTTGGTAAAGCTCTCGATCGACGAGAATGTCTGTTAGCCATTCGAACCCGAATTCATATTAATGCATGGCCTCGATAAAGGCGCGGCGATAGAACGCGCCGAGGTTGATCCGTTCTGCAGCGACCGCCACAAGCTTCTTTTCGAGACGGCGCTCGAATTCCCGCGATCGGGCCGCCCGCGGCCTGCCGTGCGGTGTCGTAGGCTTTAACCGCATCCGTGGTCCGACGTCGTCGCGGTACTAGGCAAGCGTCATGGCGGCCTTGATCAGCAGAGTTCTTATCTGCGGACGGTGCTCGGCAGCGATGACGAGGCCAAACGACTTGATCAGGACAGGCTTCGGGACGGGCAGCTCGATCTCGTCGATGATGTCATTTCCCACTTGCGCTTCCTCGGCGAACACGAGGTATTGGTCCACCAGGTCATGAGCGGCCTCGAGGGTCTCGGTGTCCGGGCTGTACCGGCACCAGGTGTCACCAAAAGCACTCAGCGATCCGTAGGACATCAAGAGCTCCTTGCCCTTCAAAGGAACGCGGGACCCGTTTTTTTGTTCAAGGCAATGAGATTGTCTCCGTCGAGGGCTTTTCGAAACTATGCTTGCCGTTTGCGTCTGCTTCGCTCACAGGGAGACCAACTCGCCCATCGGTAGATTCCCTCGCCTGTCGAGATCCGCGCCGCGGGAGGGGAATGAATTGTCACCGAAACGGTTCCCTGAACTACAATGCAGACCAAATCTTGAGTCCGAAGATTAAGCCCATCCCGAACCGTTGCGGCAGCAGCAGCGCCGGGACCGTAACGAGCGCGAATAGGCGAGCTCGAAAAATGCGACTATGGTCGCGGGGAACATCCCGCGGCGCCCCACGTTCTGGGCTGGTGACTCATCCCACCGTAGGAGGACGGAATGGAAGAGAAGACATTGAACGACCTGTTCGTCGACACGCTGAAGGACATCTACTTCGCCGAGAAGCAAATCCTCAAAGCCTTGCCGAAGATGGCGCGTGCGGCGCAATCGGAGGAAGGCAAAGCGGGTTTCCTGAAACACCGTGACGAAACCGAAAGTCAGATCGAGCGGCTCGTGCAGGTGTTCGAGATCATCGGCAAGCCCGCTCGTGGCAAGATCTGCGAGGCGATCCAGGGCATCATCGCGGAAGGTGAGGACATCATCGAAGAGTTCAAGGGCTCTGCCGCACTCGACGCTGGATTGATCTCTGCGGCCCAGGCCGTCGAACATTACGAAATCGCCCGCTACGGCACGCTGATCGCCTGGGCCAAGCAGCTGGGTCTGAAGGACGCGATCCCTCTCCTTCAGGCAAGTCTCGCGGAAGAGGAAGCCACCGACAAGAAGCTCACCCAGCTTGCGCAAACTTCGGCAAATGTGAAGGCGACGAAGGCTGCCTGAGTCATTGTTTCTGATTGCTTGGAGGGCCGCCATTCCCGCGGCCCTTCAGTGCGGCCGCAACATCATTTCTGGACGGCGGCCACCGCGGCCCTTCATGAAAGCGGTCGGCGACTTCAAGGGCCGGAGACCTCAGCGAGTGCCCGAAAAACGGAGCCCGAGCCCTGACGCAGCACCGATCTGGTTACTATCAGAAACTGCGCGCAACATGAACCGTGACAGTGCGATTTTCGAGGGAACGTTCCAACTCCCTGGTAGTTTTACAGTTGGGTTTCAGGAGGAGCCCATTCCATGAGAATCGAAGCAAGAAAGCACCCGCAGATATTCTGGAGTGCACCGGTGAATGTGAGAGTAGGAAACGGTTTCAGCGAAGCGATTTTCGGCCCTGAGGTCGCAATTGAATATCTTAAACATCGATGGCCAACGACGAACAGCCCACACTATCTCAGCGCTCTACGTATCTGTGCCGCCGCTGTCGAGCGAAGAGAATCGCCCGATTATGCTCGCGACGCCTTCATCGCCGTCAGTATTGAAGCTGCCATGTTGGCCTAGTTCTACAGCGGATCCAAGATGAGAGGAGTCTAGGTCACGCGCCCGTTACTGACGCGGTCTCGCCCTCGCGCCCTGGCGATGAGGCTTTAAACCTAGCATCACCGCCGCGCTGTGTGAAAGATCGGGTATCAAGGCCGCGTCTGTTCCAGTGGTCCTCTCATTCAGAAATGTCCAGAGAGCGGGAAAGCGATGCTCTCCTCGAAAATCGCGATTTTCGTTGCGTTTGAGATGGTCGGCGTACACTGCTCCTACCGGCCCCATCTAACGGCTGAGACCGGTTAGGAGATTGTACGTGCTCTTGCCAAACGGAGGAGCACAAGATGTCTCTTCAAGATTTACTTCCCCTCGATGAAAGCCAGATCGACACGATTACCACTGTGGTTCACCAATGGTGCAGAGGTAATCGTGTTTCGATAGAGAGCGGCCGTGGCCGTGTGGCGATGACGACCGCCGTCAGTCTCGCACTCAGGGGCGCGCATTCGTCTCAAGCGCTCGCCGAGGCCCTCGGCCGCACTATGCGGATCGAGCAGTACAAGCGGCCGATAGAATAGTATCCTTGCAAAGTCCCCGCGTTCCAGGCCTCTCCAGGCGACCGACAAACCACTGCGAACGCGAACGCGCAAGCCGCGCGATCCAGCGGAGCCAAACCTCCTCGCGATCCCATGCCGGCGCGCATCGACCCGTGTCTGGCACTTCCGAAAGCGAAGCCGCCGAAGGGGCCGGATCATCACGTGCGGTGGAAATGACTGGACGCATCGTTTTTCAGCGATTGCAGCAGCAAAGCGGCTCAATATTGCGACGGCGGTCCTCGATGGCGAGGCAGTCGTCCTCGAGTGAGCGGGGCGGCCGAATTTCGGGCGTCTGCAGCAATGGCTCGGGCCGGCGCGGCAAGCCAACGTCCCGCGAAGCTCTTCATGGCCCTTCGCAAACTCTTCATCCGTGTGGATTTCGTCCGCCGCCCCTTCTATTCCCTGCCGAACTGGTCCGGCCGGAATTTGATCCGATCGGCGGGGCCTCATGGTATCGCCAAACGCGTGCGTTTTATCATTGTCGGCGAGGACGAGACCGACCCGAAAGCCGAGTGGTAGGCTTGGGGGTGGCTGGCCGGTAGACTTGGAAAATGGTCAGCCGACCTGATCAACCGCCACCGCGCCCGCTGGTAGCGGCGTGATCAGGGACTTCGCGGGGTCGGACGGGTCAGTCAGCCCAGATATTGCGCTCGAAGATGACGATCTGTCGGTTTTGCCGCTGGCTCGCACCAAGCGTCATTGCGGAACATAAAGTCGGCGTAAGGCATTTCCTCAAATCGCAATTTGGGAGCCTTGACGATGACGCGTTATGGATACGCCTATATCACGGCCGCCTTTTTTCTTATCACGATCACAGGTCACTGGATCCTGGGTTGGTTCGCCTTCGTTGATGAGGCTGCCCAGCATGGGCAGTCGCCCGAATTGTCGGGGTATCTAATCCAGGTTGGTAGAGACACGTTGGAAAACTGGCAGTCGGAATTCCTGCAGTTGCTCTGGCAAGTGGTGGGCCTTGCCTATTTCCTCTACGTCGGCTCGCCTTCATCGAAGGAAAATGATGACCGCATGGAAGCCAAGATTGATGAATTGCTGAAGGTCAGTGCCGGGGAGAAAGCTGAAGCCCTGATCGCGGCGTTGGACGAGCGTTACATGCGGACTCACGGACATGCCAAACCGCATACGCATGGAGACTGAAAGCTCCAAAGGCAATGGCCGAGCGCACGCGACAACGTTGTATGCTCTATACCATCACGCGGCTGCCGCGGCACGCTGGTTGATGCCGCTCTCGCCCAGCTTCGAAAGCGCCTCGTCTGTCGCCGTTTCTTCAGCGAATGTCACTTCGAGCAGCGCCGCGAATAATTGGGATAAGGTGCCGTCCGCGAGGTCACCGGCTGTAGGCATGCATTCCGCTAGCCGGAGCCGAAATCCGGCCCATTCAATCCTACGGTATCAGATTGTCCGGGTTCCACACCACTTCCCATAGGTGGGCCACCAAGACAGAAATGCGGTTTCATGGACATTCCTGCATTCAGTCAGCTCTGGCACGAACAGCGCTGTCGCAGGAGCACCGGCCGAGAGCGCGGCCTATCGGAGTTGGTTTCTTCGCACCGAGGCTTCCTCTAACCCAATCGCGTAAGGCTGGCGGGTATCTTGAAGAAAATGCTGGTCATCGGTGCGGTGTTACAATTGAATTAACATCCCCAGCATCCTCGGAAGGGAAAACGAGCACTTGGCTGCATCGCCACTTTAGCTTTGTCCCGTAATTTCTTCAACGACCGCCTTTGCTTGCATCCTAATATCTGGAACCGCGATGATCTCCCAGAACTGCCCGGCGCTCAATGGCTGATGCGGCCCGCAGGGACATTCAGACGATGCAGATAAAGCTCCGTCCGGTAGGCGGTGCCGCGACCGAAGCCAGGATCGTCACCGACAACGCGATCGCCCCAGTGCCGGGAAGGCGTTCGATGAGATTGCACATGACCGCGATCGCCGAAAATCCGGAGCCCACCACAATGACATCATAAACCACGCATTCTCCTGATTGCTCAAGAACCGTCCCAAGCCTGCGTCCGCCGACCAACTAGACGGTCGCCTTTCGCGTCGATTTCGAGGGCTTCTTCACGTCCGCCGTTTTCGGTTTGCTGACGGCTTTGGGCTTTGTCTTGGAAGCAGCCGGTTTGCCGGCTTTTGCGGCAGGCGTGCTGGAAGCTGCAGCGGCCTCGCCCCTTTTGAGCCCGCCACCCGCGCCAAGCTCTTCAAATGCCGCCAGCCAATGCCTCAGCTCCTCGCCATGCGGCCGTCCTTCCTGCTCCCAGATTTCGTATGCCCGCTGCCGGATCCTGTCTTGGTCCTTGTTCATCTCTTCCTCTCCAATGCGTTTGTAGTGAACCTGGCGCTGGATTGACCGATTGCAAGCGGTCGCGGCATGGCCCCAAGGCGCAAATCACATGAAGAATGTTAGCAGCTGTCAAAACGACGATAAACGTTTATCCCCAAACTATAATTATAGTTTGCTATTTCTCTTCCTTCCCTTTCTCCGACACTACGCCGCGTGAGCGAGATAACAGATACATCATCACTCGCCACGGCGCTTGCGAGCCCGCAGGTCAAGGTCGTGAAAATGGCCAGTTTCGGCCTCGGCGAACAGCCGACGGTTTCGATCAACATCGCAACTGGGGTGGCGATTGTCGAGTCGCGGTACGGCGTTTCCGAGCTATGGGCAGGTATAGTGGCGACTGCCGGCGCAGGCCGACTATTCGGGT
This sequence comes from Rhizobium sp. USDA 4016, assembly GCF_056279705.1. NCBI lineage: Bacteria > Pseudomonadati > Pseudomonadota > Alphaproteobacteria > Hyphomicrobiales > Rhizobiaceae > Rhizobium > Rhizobium sp. USDA 4016. The sequence continues at coordinate 568,391 of NZ_JBWCCY010000004.1, read as the reverse complement.
GTTGCAACGCGAATCGGGCGAGTGCCGATCTTTGCCCCTGTGACGGCATCCACGGCTACTGGTTCAATTTCTTCTCCTGTCTCCGCGTCGACGTATCGCGCCAATCTGCCTTCGCCACGGTACCGGCGTCCCCACGCACCCAGTAAGACAAGCACCGGCAAGAAATCGCGTCCGGCGGCGGTCAGCACGTACTCATCGCGCGGAGGCCGCTCCGAGTAGCGCTGCTTTTCCAGAAGTCCCTCCTCCGTCAGCGTCGCCAGCCGTCGGGTCAGAATGGTGGGGGCGATGCCCAGACTTTTCCGGAATTCGTCGAAGCGGGTGAGGCCCATGCTCGCGTCGCGAAGGATCAACATGCTCCACGCGTCGCCGACGCAGGTGAGGCTGCGGGCAATCGGGCAAAAGGTATCGGAAAGATTCTTCATGTTAATATCATTTTGATAGTGACTAGATATCGAAATGATAGTAACATCCTTTCAAGCTGTAATCCAGCACAAAGAAAGAGGTCACTTCCATGAACAAGATCAATCTTGGTGCCCCCCATCCAGAACTTAACCATCGGCGCGCGCAATCGGGTCATCATGTCACCACCGGCCACCCGAGATCGTCCAAACGGAGCCTAACGATAATCAACTTCATCGGTGGCCTGGCGGCATTCGGCCTGGCCGCGTCTCCGTTGCATGCCGATGAGCTGCCCCCCATGGCGGGGGAAAGTATCCATGTCGGCGGTTTTCATGGCGTCTTCTACTACACCGACGAAAATGACGGCTATCGGGTGGTTGCAACGATTGCGGAGGGAGAGGCCGGAGTTCCGGTGCGTTTCTCGGCCACGCTCGCCGAGGGGCAATCAGCGACGATATCCGTGCCGGGGAAATTGGGCGAACCTAGCCAAAGCCTCGCGATTTCGCGCTCGGACGACAAGCTTGTCGTCACCGACGTGGGGTCGATGTCCAACAAGAAGCTAATTGGGGCCCTTGCCGAGTAATGGCCTCATCGCATCGCCCCCGGGGGCGTGCGCCACATCTTCATTGGTACGCACTGGATTGGCCGCCGAGAACGTACACGATTTAAGCACTGACGGGAAGCATGCGCGGTGTTTCGTCTGCCTCAGGTGCAGGCCCATTCGCGGATCTTGCACTGGTTTTCCTGACCGCCACAGAGGCTCAGGGCCTCCCATTCCGTTTCGCGACAGGTTCCACCTAGCGACAGAGCTGCGCAATGCTCGTAGGGAAAGCCCGTGCCGTCGTCGTCATCCCAGTGGCGATGGTTGCGGAACACGTCGACATCTCTTCAATATTGCGCGATGTCGCCCGTTTCAGATTGCGCGAGCGTCAGGGGATAGCGCTCCGGATGATGCACAAGTGCCGTGAGGTTCACCGGCCGGTTGCGGTTGTCGAAGGCAATCTGATCGACGGTCAGGACAGCGGCCGGCGAATGCAAGCCAAGCATCTCCGCCTCGTCAGCAGACGCCAGGCGCGCGCTCAATGTTGTTTGCCCGCGCGACGGATGGATGTGATGGTGCTGGCGCAGCTCTGCATAGAGCGAGCGGTTGCCCACCGTCCAATCCAGGTCGAGAAGGCCAGGAACGCGCGCGGCCGGCAACCAATCCGTCTGAATGACAACCGGGATCTCATCGAGCAAGCGCAATCGGGAGAGCACGACGACATCGGCGCCGGGCGGCAGGAAAAGCGGCCGGCTGATCTCCAGCGGTGCACGAAGGACACGTGCCTCGATCAGGCGATGTCCAGGAACGCGGCCGTTCGAAATGGCTGTGGCGGTGAAGCTCTTGAGAACCTGCAGCTCGAAGCCGCCGCTATGCTCTGCCACATAAAGCCCTTTGCCCGGCTGGCTCGTCACCACGCCTTGCTGGACCAACTCGCGTATTGCGTGCCGAATGGTGATCCGACTGACGTCGAAAAGATCAACTAATTCGCGTTCCGAGGGCAATTTCCCCCGCAACGGCAGCTTGCCGTTCCGAATCGACGTCAAAAGCGCTTCATAGACTTGCTTGTGGAGCGGCCGGGGATCTTCGCGATCCACCAGACTCTGAGGCATAATGGAAAGCGGGCGCTCCTGACGCTTGTTCAAACCTGTTCCCTTTCCTTTGCTGTCATTTTGCAACCACTCTCCACGTAATTCTCGACAAAGTCCATATTGACATGACTGGATATAACCAGTCCTAATGTGTGCCCAGGAGCCATAGAGTTCCATAGATACCGAAGCGCTATCACAAAAAGGGAACAGTTCATGTTGAAGAGAAGTCTTGCTGCTTTAGCCATCTCCGTCGGCATTTGGACCGGGAACGCCCATGCGGAAACCATTTCCGTATTCTGCTCGCCGACCGAGTTCGAGCTTTGTACGACGGTCGCCAATGCCTGGAAGGAAAAGACCGGCAACGAGGCGAAGATCAACAAGATGCCGGCTTTGCTGGATGATGCCATCCCGCTTTATCAGCAGCTGCTGGCGTCGAAATCCAAGGACATCGACGTCCTGTTCCTGGACGTCATCTGGCTCGGCATGTTCAAAAACAACCTGCTCGACCTGAAGACCCTGGTGCCGCAGGCAGATCAGGACAAGCATTTCGCCTCGACGCTCGGCGCAGCCAAGCTTGACGAAAAGCTGGTCGCCATGCCCGCCTATATGGATGTCGGGCTGATGTATTATCGCAAGGATCTTCTGGAGAAATACGGCAAGCAGCCGCCGAAGACCTGGGACGAGCTTGCAGCCAGCGCAAAGGAAATCCAGGACAAGGAACGCGCCGCCGGCAATGGCGAGATATGGGGCTATGCCTGGCAGGCCAAGAGCTACGAAGGTCTTACCTGCGACGCTATCGAACTGATCGCCTCAAATGGCGGCGGCACGATCATCTCGGACGATGGCAAGGTGACGATCGACAATCCGCAGGCAGCCGAAGCGATAGAGAAGGCCAAAGGCTGGATCGGCAGCATCAGCCCGGAAGGCGTGCTGAACTACGACGAGGAAGCCTCCCGCGCGATCTTCGAGTCCGGAAACGCGGTTTTCCATCGCAACTGGCCTTATGTTTGGGGAACGACCCACCAGAAAGGCAGTGCTGTCATCGACAAGGTCGGCGTGATGCCGCTTCCCGTCGGCAAGGAGGGCCAAAAGTCGAGCGGCTGCCTCGGCCCGATGTATTACGGCGTTTCAAAGTTCAGTGCCAAGCCCGAGGTTGCGGCCGACTTCGTCAACTTCATCACCGCACCCGACATGCAGAAGATGCGGGCGATCGAGGCGGCCTACAACCCGTCGATCCAGGCGCTTTACAGCGATCCGGACGTGCTGGCAAAATTGCCCTTCCTCAAGGACAACCAGCAGGCATTCGCCGATAGCGCAAGCCGTCCCTCAGGCTATACCGGCACGAGCTATAACCGCGTTTCGCAAGCCTTCTATCGCTCGGTCCACGATATGCTTTCAGGCGGCGGCGATATCAAGGCAGGGCTGAGCGCCCTTGCAGCGCGACTTGAGAAGCTGAAGGAGAGCCGTTGAGGCTTTTCTGACAAGCCGGCGCGAGCAGGACCCCTTGCCTGCTCGCGCGGCCGGCTTGCCTGCCGTGCAACCGGCCACTGAAGTGGCCGTTGCTTTTCAGCATAATCAAGTTCGGGTGTAAGATGGCATCGGTTTCACTGGACTCCGTTTCAAAAAGCTATGGCACGCATTCCGTGATCGAAGATGTCGATCTCAGGATCAGGGACGGCGAGTTTATCGTCTTTGTCGGCCCGTCTGGTTGCGGCAAGTCTACCTTGCTGCGTATTGTCGCCGGTCTGGTGTCCCCGACAAAGGGCGCCGTCAGCATCGGCGGCGACGATGTCACCGACGTTCCAGCCTCCAAGAGGGGCGTTGCCTTTGTCTTCCAATCCTATGCGCTCTATCCGCATATGAGCGTTGCGCGCAATATCGGCTTTGCGCTGGAAACGCTCGGTCTTGCGCGGACCGCCATCAGCGACAAGGTGCTCGCCGTTGCAAGAATGCTCAAGGTCGATCATCTCCTGGATCGCCGTCCGAGAGAGTTGTCCGGCGGCCAACGCCAGCGTGTTGCGATCGGCCGGGCGCTGGTCCGTCAGCCGGAGATCTTTCTTTTCGACGAGCCGCTTTCGAACCTGGACTCCGATCTGCGCATGGAGATGCGCATGGAGATCGCCAAGCTTCACGACGAACTCAAGACGACGATGATCTATGTGACGCACGATCAGTCCGAAGCCATGACGCTCGCCGACAGGATCGTTGTTCTCAATCACGGGCGCATCGAGCAGGTGGGTACGCCGCAAACCCTATACCACGCGCCGGACAACCGCTTCGTGGCAAGCTTCATCGGAAGCCCACGGATGAACTTCCTGTCCGTTTCCATGCGAGATGCCGCCGGCGGCAAGAAGATTGCAGGCCCTGGTGGACTTTCTGTTGACGCAGGATTTCTGGGCTCCGATGCAACGGCAGCGACCATCGGCGTGAGGCCCGAAGCCCTTACCATCGCAGCCGACGGCACCGGGCGCATATCAGGCGTCCTGGAGCGCGTCGAGGACCTCGGGCACGAGCATTTTGCCTATTGCCGCATTACGGAAGAGGTCGTGTGGGTGATCCGGGTGAATGTTCCGCCTGCCAAGGAAATGATCGGCCTGCGGATCGGACTGAAGTTTGCTGACGAGGCGGTATTCGTCTTCGACGCCGCGGACCGGCGGATCCCGCAAAAAAGGGCGACTGCCAGCAATGTGAGGGCAGCAGAGCAATGAGCGCGCGTCTGGCACGCCGCGACCACCTGGCCGCATGGCTTTTCCTCATCCCCGTCATCATCGTGATGCTGCTCGTCGCCGTCTGGCCTCTCGCGCGGACCTTCTTCTTTTCCTTCACTGATGCCTATCTTGATGATCCTTCCATCTATTCCATGGTTGGGATCGATAATTTTCTCGACGTGATCAACGACAGAAGCTGGTGGGTGGCGGTCAGGAACACGATCGTCTTCACGGTCATTTCCGTTGCGATCGAAACCGTTCTCGGCCTTGCAATTGCGCTTTTGATCAATGAGGCCATCCCGGGACGGGGGCTGGTGCGTGCTGCCATCCTCGTCCCTTGGGCGATCCCTGTCGTCGTTTCCGCAAAAATCTGGGAATGGATGCTGAACGACCAGTTCGGGGTGCTCAACAAGATCCTGATCGGACTGGGCTTTATCGATCACGGAATAGCCTGGACGGCGAGCAGCTCGCTGATCATGGGCGTCATCATTTTTGCCGACGTGTGGATGACGACGCCTTTCATGGTCCTGTTGATCCTCGCCGGACTGCAGCTGATTTCGCCGGAAATATTCGAAGCCGCGGAGGTGGACGGCATTCCGGCGTGGAAGCGCTTCTGGTCGATCACCTTGCCGATGCTTCGACCGGCCATCGGCGTGGCCGTGCTCTTTCGCGTGCTCGATGCCCTTCGGATGTTCGACCTTGCCTATGTCATGGCTGCCAGCAATGAGAATGTCATGACGGTGTCGATCTATGCCCGTGACAGGCTCATCAGCTTTCAGGAACTGGGTGTCGGCTCGGCCGCATCGACATGGGTGTTCCTCTTGGTGGCGCTCGCCGCCATCATCATCATCGGCGCGCTGCGTCTCGATCGCGCAAGCGGGGAGCTGACGAAATGACGGACGTTGCACTCTACAGAACGGTACGCAAACCTGCCGCCTACTACCGGGTGCGGCGACGCATCGTGAGGCTCTTTCAGTCCGCAGCACTCCTGCTCGTGCTGATCTACACGCTTTTCCCCTACTACTGGGCTTTCGTGTCTTCGACGAAGCAGGGCGCAGCGCTCTACCGGGCTGCACTCGTTCCCGCGCTCGATTTCACCTACTACCGGCAGCTGATCGACAATCCAGTCTTCATGGGCTCGCTTCTCAATTCCGCCTATGTCGCGGTGGCGACGACGTTCTTGTCGCTTTTCATCGGCCTTAGTGCCGCTTATGCGCTCGGGCGGATCGATTTTCCGCAGCGCCGGACACTGCTGATGATCATCCTGATGATCTCGATCTTTCCACAGGTCGTCGTTCTCTCCGGCATGTTCGAGCTGATCAACTGGATGGGGTTGTTCAATCGTCCAAGCGCACTGGTTCTGACCTATCTTCTCTCGACAGTGCCGTTCACGACCTGGGTTCTCACGACCTTCATCCGGGAATTCCCGCGTGAGCTGGAAGAAGCGGCAATCATCGACGGATGCTCGCATTTTCGCATTCTGATGAAGATCCTGCTGCCGCTGATGGGTCCGTCGCTCGCCAGCACCGGCATTTTGGCTTTCATCCTGGCGTGGAACGAGTTCCTCTTCGCACTCACCTTCACTTTGACGGACGAGAACCGCACGGTGCCGGTTGCAATCGGCCTCATTGCCGGAAACAGCCGCTACGAATATCCCTTCGGCCAGATCATGGCGGCCTCGGTTACCGTCACCCTCCCCCTGATTTTGGTGGTGCTTTTCTTCCAGCGCCGCATCGTTGCGGGTCTGACGGCAGGCGCGGTCAAGGGATGAAAGACAAAGGACACAGTCATGGACATGCTGGTAAAACTCTACGAACTTAGACCCGATCGCGCGCTGGAGAAGCGTTTGGCAGATCAGCACATCCTGATCCGCCGGGTGCTTGCACCCGAGCTCAAAGCGCTCACCTCGTGGATCGAGCCGCGCTTTGGCGTCGGATGGGCGTCGGAGGCGACCGTTGCCACAATGCGCCAGCCGCCGTCGTGTTTTGTTGCCGTCAAAGACGGTGAGCTCATCGGCTTTGCTTGCCACGAGGCGACGGCCAAAGGCTTCTTTGGGCCGACAGGCGTGGATGTTTCAGCCCGCGGCCATGGCGTCGGTCAGGCCTTGCTGCTTGCCACCCTGCTCGACATGCACGCCCAAGGTCCAGTATGCCTATGGCATAATTGGCGGCGCCGGCCCGATGGAATTTTATCGCCGCAGCGTTGGCGCGATCCCGATCGAAGGTTCCGTTCCGGGTATCTATCGCAACATGCTTCCGATAGCCAATCCAAGCGAAGTCTCGGAATCTGAGAAACCGCAAACGGAAAAGCAGCGGTGATATCGCGGTCCACTTTCGGCTCATGAAAATTAATTTCATGATTTCGGGAGAAGCCGCGTTAACAGTTGACGACTTGTAATTTTTGCCCCAACCTGAAGAAAATAAATTACGAAATGGGAACGACTTTAGCATGAAAGTGGGAATCGTAGGGCTGGGATTCCGGCTCGGCTATCTTGGCTATGTTTTCAAGGCTATCGACAGCAGCTTCGAAATCGCAGGCTACGTCGATCCGGAGCCTGCCGGTCTCCCCGGCTTGACGGAAAAGGGTATTTCGGTCGGCAAGGCCTACGCGTCGCCTCAGGAGCTTCTTGCCGGCGAAAAGCTGGACCTCCTGATGATCGGCTCGCCCAACCACATGCATCTGGAACACATCCGGCTGGGCCTTGAGGCCGGCTTGAAAGTGTTTTGCGAAAAGCCGATCGTCACCACGATCGCCGAAAGCATCGAACTCGCCAGGCTAATGGCAAAGTTCGGCCATGAACGGCTGATGGTCGGCCTGGTGCTGCGTTATTCGCCGCTCTACAAGGACCTTCGCGCCATCCAGGCAGCCGGCAAGCTCGGCCAGATCGTCTCGATCGAGGCATCCGAACATATCGAACCCTATCACGGCGCGTTCTTCATGCGCGACTGGAGACGTTACGAGCGGTATTCCGGCAGTTTCATGCTGGAAAAATGCTGCCATGACCTCGACCTCTATAACGGTGTGGTCGGCGCCAGGGCGGAACGCGTCGCAAGTTTCGGCGGACGCAAGAGCTTCATTCCTGCAAATGATCCAGCGCGTGAAGGGATCAACGACCTCGAACTCTTTCACCGCAAACCCAGCGGCTGGATGGCATCGGACAGGGTCTTCGACAGCGATGCCGACATCATCGACTATCAGGTCGCGATCGTCGAATATGCAAATGGCGTCGGCATGAATTTCCACACCAATCTCAACGTTCCCGATCAGTTCCGCCGCTTTGCCATCATGGGTTCGCGCGGGATGGCGGAAGGCGATTTCGTCCGCGGCTATCTCGACGTGCACGAGCAGCTGACCGGCAAGAAGATCGTTGAGACCAAGTATGCCGCAACCGAACTTTCCCAGCATTACGGCGCAGACGAACAGATGGCCGCCGACCTGCTCGACAGCGTCCGCACCGGCACCGAACTCCCCGTCTCGACGCTGAATGCGCTCGAGGCGGGCATCCTTGCGTTAGCGATGGACGAAGCACGGATGAAGAGGACAGTCGTCGATCTGCGTCCTGTGTGGGATCGCTTCGACGAGGCGCTCCACGCCAGAGCGGCTTGAAGAGGATGGCAGGATGAGTGTTCAAAAAAGCACCGTCATCTTCGCCTGGATCCTTCTCCTTCCAGCTGTCCTTTACGTCATGGCGATCGTCGCCTATCCGCTGGTCGATACGTTCATTCTTTCCTTCACCGACGCATCGCTCAGGAAGACGACGAACTGGGTCGGCTGGATCAACTACGAGAAGATCTTCAACGCCACATTTGCGGAAGTCATCCTCCGCACCTTCATATGGACGTTCTTTTCGGTTTCGATCAAAATGATCATCGGCACCTTCGGCGCGACGATGCTCAACGCTGCCGTGCCCGGCCGCTCGCTTTTCCGCCTGCTCACCATGCCGCCATGGATCGTGCCGATGGCGATCGGCATCTTCATGTGGGGGTGGATGTACAACGGACAGTTCGGGATGATCTCCGGACTTCTGCAGCGCTTCGGCCTGACCGACGGACCAGTGGCATTCCTGGCTTACGGAAGCACCGCCTTCTGGGCAACGATCATCACCGACGTCTGGATCGGCGTTCCGCTGGTCACCATCTATTTTCTGGCCGCGATCCAATCCATTCCGAAGGACCTCTACGAGGCAGCCTGGACAGATGGCGCCGGCCGATTTTATCGTTTCCGCCGCATCACGCTGCCGCTGATGGTCCCGGCGATCATTACGATGTCGATGCTGTCTTTGATCGCCACGTTCAATTCCTTCGATATCATCTGGATTCTGACCCAGGGCGGTCCGAGCGGTCAAACGACCACAATGATCATCGATACCTATCAGACTGCCATCGGCTCCAAGAAATACGGTGAAGGCGCTGCACGTGCGGTGCTGATCTGCATCTTCCTGTCGCTCTTCTGCTTTGCCTATTTTCGTGTCACCCGCCGTCTCAACCCGGAGAAGCGCGCATGAGCAGCCCCGCTATGATCGATCGCTACAGCTGGTGGGAACTCGTGCTGATTTATTGCGGCATCGCGCTGTTTCTGGCCTTCGTTCTTTCGCCCTTCGTCGAAGGCTTTCTGGTTTCGCTGAAACCGTTGAGCCAGCTCTTTTCCTCGCCTTATCGGTTTTGGCCGGAGAACGGCTCCTTCGAGGCCTACCGAACGATGTGGGTCAGCGTTCCAGGTTTCGGGCGCTATATTTTCAATTCGTTCTTCATATCGATCATCGTCACGATAGTCGTTCTGTGTCTCGTCATCCCGGCGTCCTACGCCTTTGCACGGTTCGAGTTCAGGGGCATGGGCATCCTTCTCGGCGCCTTCCTGACAGTCAACATGTTCTCCGGCGCGGTACTCTTGATCCCTCTCTTCCGGCTGATGCGCAGCATGGGCGTCCTCAACACCTATCTCGCCATGATCGTGCCGGGCGTGGCCTTCCTCATTCCATCGGCGATCTGGCTTCTCAGGACCTATATGATCCGCATTCCCCAGGAATTGAATGAAGCCGCGTATATGGATGGCGCCAGCCATTTCTACACGCTTCGCCGCGTGATCCTGCCTATCGCCATGCCCGGGATCATCGTCGTGGCGATCACCACTTTCATCGGCGCCTATGCGCAGCAATTCATCTTCGCGCTGACCTTCAACTCGAAGACCGAATACATGCCTCTGCCGGTGGGACTCTTTGCTTATTTCGGTAAGCAGGAGGTCATCTGGAACGAACTGATGGCGGCCTCCTTCGTCGGCATCCTGCCGGCGATGGTCGTCATCTTCTTCCTGCAACGCTATCTCGTCGGCGGGCTGACCGCCGGTGCGGTGAAACAATAAGACCAAGAAAACGAGTGAACAGCTAACACAAGAATGGGAGTCACAACGTGAGTATTACCATCAGAACAGGCCTCATGGCGCTCGCCCTGCTCGGTTCGACGGCGTTGACCGCTGTCACAGCCGAAGCCGCCGACCAAGAGATCAGCTGGATTTATTGCGGCGACAAGCTCGACGATATCCATGCGAAGTACATCAAGCAGTGGGAAGAAAAGAACACCGGCTGGAAGATCGCGCCGGAAGTCGTTGGCTGGGCCCAGTGCCAGGACAAGGCAACGACGCTTGCTGCGGCCGGAACGCCAGTCGCAATGGCCTATGTCGGTTCGCGTACCCTCAAGGAATTTGCCCAGAACGACCTGATCGTCGAGGTCCCGATGACAGATGAGGAAAAGAAGGCCTACTATCCGCACATCGTCGACACCGTCACCTTCGACGGCACGCAATGGGGCGTTCCGATCGCTTTCTCGACAAAGGCGCTTTACTGGAACAAGGATCTCTTCAAGCAGGCTGGCCTTGATCCCGAGAAGCCGCCGAAGACCTGGGACGAGGAGATCGAATATGCCAAGATCATCAAGGAGAAAACCGGAATCCCCGGCTTCGGCCTTTCGGCCAAGACCTTCGACAACACAATGCATCAGTTCATGCACTGGGTTTACACCAACAACGGCACGGTGACGGACGCGGAAGGTAAAATTACTCTCGATAGCCCTGAAGTGCTGAAAGCGCTGGAGGCCTATAAGAGCATTGTGCCCTATTCCGAAGAAGGCCCGACGGCCTACGAGCAGAACGAAGTCCGCGCTATCTTCCTCGACGGCAAGGTCGCGATGATCCAGGCAGGCTCCGGTGCTGCCTACCGCCTGAAGGATACCAAGATCGACTGGGGCATCACGACCCTGCCGCTTGGCCCGCAGGCCAAGGGACCGGGAACTCTGCTCATCACCGACAGTCTTGCGATCTTCAAGGGTTCGGGCGTCGAGGACAAGGCAATCGAATTCGCCAAGTTCATCACCTCTCCCGCTCCCCAGGAGGAATATGAGCTCAACGGCGAATCCGGTCTGACGCCACTTCGTCCGTCGCCGAATATCGACAAGCTGGTGACTGAAAAGCCTTACTGGAAGCCGTTGATCGACGGCATCAGCTACGGTGGTCCGGAACCCCTATTCACCGACTATAAGGGCTTCCAGAACTCGATGATTGCGATGGTGCAATCCGTCGTGACCGGTCAGGCTCAGCCGGCCGACGCACTCAAGAAGGCTGCTGGCGAAATCGAGGCGTTCAAGTAGCCTTCATGGGGATCGCGGGGAGCAACAACCCGCGATCCTTCCTGATTGTGCAATTGCTGCTACAGCGGCGACCGGAGACAGGTTTTGGGACAGCTTTTTCTCAATAAGGTGCAGAAATTCTACGGCGACTACGAAGTTCTGAAGGGCGTGCAGCTCGATGTGAAGAACGGCGAATTCGTTGTCTTCGTCGGTCCCTCAGGCTGCGGCAAATCCACCCTCCTGCGCATGATCGCCGGTCTCGATGCGACAACTGCCGGCGACATCGTCATCGACGGTATCCGGGTCAACGACCTGCCGCCGGTCAAACGCGGCATTGCCATGGTGTTCCAGTCCTACGCGCTTTATCCGCATATGACTGTTTTCGAGAACATCGCCTTTCCGCTTCGCGTCGAGAAGATGGAGGAGTCAAAGCTCAAGGCAAAGGTCGAGAATGCGGCGCGTATTCTCCATCTCGATCAGCGCTTGCAGCAGAAGCCCGGCATGCTCTCCGGCGGCCAGCGCCAGCGTGTCGCAATCGGCCGCGCCATCGTTCGCGAGCCGAAGATATTCCTCTTCGACGAACCGCTGTCGAACCTCGATGCGGCCCTGCGCGCCGATATGCGCATCGAGCTTGCAAAACTGCATCGCCAGTTGAAGGCCACAATGATTTATGTGACGCACGACCAGGTAGAAGCCATGACCATGGCCGACCGTATCGTCGTGCTGGATGCCGGCGATATCTCGCAGACCGGTGCGCCGCTGGAACTCTATCACAAGCCGGCCAATCTCTTTGTTGCCGGTTTCATCGGAAATCCGAAAATGAACTTCCTTCCGGTTACCTGCAAAAGCGTCAGCGATGCCGGCGTGGAGGTGGACCATGGCGGGCAGACCGCCACTTTGCCGGTTGCTCCGCGCGAGGACATGATCGGCAAGACGCTTACGCTCGGCATCCGGCCGGAGCATGTGCAGCTTGGATCCGGCGACATCTCGCTGACCGTTACGCCGACCGTTATCGAACGGCTTGGCGCCCATACGGTCGCCTATGCCGCGCTTAACGGCGAGGGCGAGAACTTCTGCGCGATGCTTCCCGGCAGTGTCGGGATTCGCGCCGATACGCCTGTCATCACGGGGATCAACGCCACCGATTGCCACCTCTTCGACGAGGCCGGGATTGCCTTCGAGCGCCGCGTGGAACTCACGGAAATCGACATGAACGTGCTTGATCCGACAGCGGCCTAGGCGACCGTATATCGGAGAAGTCGACTATCTCAGAATGCGGCGACCATCGGATGCGCTTTGACTGACCCATGAGCCTGTTGCCGACTGCGCCGGTTCCTTGACGTACACCTCCTCCGCCCGGGCTTTGCCTGACGACATTGCCCGGCGGTTTGGCTTGCGTTTCTTGGATATGGCGGGCCAAACGCGAAAGGCCCGCTGTGTAGCGGGGCTTTCATCCGCTGAGTTTTTTCTGGAGGATCAACGATGTCGCCTGCCCGGAAACCGAACACCAAGCAGGCTTGCAGCCGCCCATCGCCACTCCGGAGCACGGCAAGACCTAAATCTTCGATCTGATCAACACCTCAACTGCCGCAGCACCATCCAGATAAGGCGCCGACAATCCGGACGACCGGATGCTCCATTGCCACATCCTCGAGCCTCAGGAGACCGGGATAATAGGCTATGTGAGGGCCGCCTGAGGGAAGCCTGCCGGTACTCAGCGGGACGAACGCACCTGGCCGTCGCTACCGCGTAGAGCCGAGCGGAACACGCTCGCCTTGGCGCGAGGATCGCTCTCGCGTTGCGTTACTGCAGGGTTCCGTCGCCGCCCCGATCGGCGGCCTTGAAGTCCGCCATCACCCTGTTCAGGAACTCGTTCCGGCTGGCCTTGCCGTCGCCGTTAGCGTCGATGGCAGCGAATTGCTGGACAGTCAGAACTCGGGCAACTTCGTCGGAATTCAGGCTTCCGTCCCTGTTCTTGTCCATGCTCGCGAAGGCCGACGTCATGAAGGCCTGATATTCGGATCGCTCGACCGCTCCGTTCTTGTCGCGGTCGAGGCGATCCATTTGGCCTTGGTTCATGGCCGTCGGTTGATTCTGCGCGACAGCCGCCATGGTGGTGAAAAAGACGAATCCTGTCAGTAGGGCTACTCTTTTCATCATCCCGGCCTTTCGCATCAACAGGTCAAGGCACTGCCGCCCGCAGCGCCCAGCGTGGCGCCGCCGCCAACAGCCCAGAGTTGCCCGGTCCCCGAGCCAATGGTCGCGCCGACCAGACCGCCGACGACTGCGCCGCCGACCGTACCGGCGATGCAGCCGAACTCGTTGCTACGTCCTCCTTGCGACGTTGCAGCAGATTGGCAGCCAGACAAGGCAAGGCAGCCTATGAGAGTAAGACCTATCGTGGACTTGGTCATTTTTTCCTCCAAGCATTTCCGTTCACGTTTAAGACAGACGGCGGAGGCGCCAATGAGTGGCGTCGGACGAAGATAAGCTTCTGAGTACGTCCCTCAATGTGCGAGAGATTCTTCTGCTGATCAGAAGCAACTCACAGATAAACATGCAGCGCGCGCGCTGAAGCTTCAACGTTGCTGGAGAATACTACCACTGCACATGGACGAAGACAACACTCGGGCACCTGTCTCGACCGCTTGATGTCTTGCCGAAGCGAGATCGGATCGCTGGGTTCAGAGCTCCAAGAGGACATAGATGGGGTGATTGTGGTCCCGCTCCTGCCTTGTTTAAAGCGATCGTCGATCCTTACGCTCGCGAAGCGCTTCCTGACGGCCCTCGATCGCCACCGACAGCCTGGTCTGGTTGCGATATCGGAAGCAGTATTTGCCTGAGCGGTTGCAGGTTAATGAGATCCCTCGTTGAGTTAACAGGGCTTTCGAATGGTAAATGGCACAGGAGGCCCGAAACCATAGTGGCTTTAGCACGATTTGGCGGGAATTATTTCCGCGTTGCGGCCGCTCATTTTTGGCCGCATGACCGGATTGGATCGTTTCTGGCTTTTGAAGTAGTCGCACCTTCCGTCAGCCACGTCGCTTTTTTTGCGAACTCTCAAGCCCAGCGCACGAATGCAAGCGGAATTCCGCTCATTTTCGTCCAATAGAGCGGAATAGCGCACGGAATTGGTTCAATGCAGGTTGCTGCCGCCTGCGGAGCGCCCGAGATCCGAATGACTGAACGTCCGCGCAACGCCCGCAACACCGTAACCCATTACGCACCGTGCCATGATCAATCCCATCGACCAAGCGCTACTTGGCCGAAGTACAGAACGACTTCGAGGAAAGGCTTGCGTCAGGCGAGTTGGAAACGGCGCGCAAACAGAAAGCTCCTCGACCGGTATGGTGAGAAGCTCCAGAGTAAATACGCCGAATGGGCGAATTTTGCAAATTTGTTTGGTTGCGTGGGGCCTGAATACACCGAGACTTGTAGGCGGTCGGTCCGAGCGCGTCTGAGGCGAAGGCGATTTATGGAACTTTGCACCTGGCGACGATTGATGGTCATCTCGGCAAAGCCCTATTGGTCGTTGCGGATCGCGCTTGGCGGGCGTTGTTCGGCAACTTCGCTCGCCGTCAGAGTTGGCAAGCACGACGGGGCCAAGATCGGTACCGAGCCGCAGCCGGATGAAGTGGCAAAGAACGGAATTCCGAAGAACGTCGCGGCTTAGGTGCGCAACATTAATACGGCAAAAGGATCAAGGATTTTGCCATTCAGACATTGAATTTCGCAATTCTGCCTAAGTTGTTTGAGGCTTGCGATGAGCAGCGTCTCCGAAATCGGAGACCTGATAGTGTTGCGCATGACATCTGGCCCACCCACCATGCCAGGGATGACGTCCGGGCGTTCTGTAATCGCGTCTTTCAAGCTGGGTATCAGGAATATCGTTGGTTAGGCTCACGGTTCTCGTCGAGGTCGGCGTTCTGATGCCGCCTCATCATGGCTGTCTTTCAACACATGTCTGAATCGTCGCACCAAGGTTCGTCTCATGGCATTTTTCATAGAATTCGAACACGTGCACGGGTAAGTCCTCCGGAATGGGCACAATATCCTGAAGTCGGAGGCCGCTTGATTTGCTCAGCTCTGGGTCCGCCAGTTGGCTTTCGCTTAAATTGCGAACACGATTAGCCAATTCTTCGAAATAGGCCAGATTATCGTCTACCGTCGAAGGAGAAAATGTCCTGCCGTGGGCGGGGATAACGAACTTTGCATCCAGGTCGCGTATCCGCTTGAGTGACGAGCAGATCAAGCGGAGGTCGTCCGGATTTTTACTCCAGACCTCGGGGATTGGGTATTCCACCGCATCGACGGCTAGACAGGTGCGAAGTTCAGGGATCCACACAGCAACGTGGTCGGGCGTGTGTCCCGGCGTATGAATGAGTTCCAGCGTCAGATCGCCGCCATTGAGCGTCATCGAGCCGGAGAATGTAATATCAGGACCGATGAGCTCGACGTTCTGAAATCTTGAATTCTGGCTCGCCTTGTCTCTTAGGACCTGCCGTGAGGACGGATCGCGTAAGCGTTCGAGCGCCGCAGCATGCGCAACGATAGGAGCTCGCCCGGCAACGGCAGCGTTACCCCAGAAATGATCCCAGTCCATGTGCGAGTTGACGACGATCAGCGGGCGAGCCTCCGCTTTTCCCCCAAGCATGTCCAACGCCATCCGGCATAACTCGGGCGTCCCCAAAGTGTCGATCAGGACGTTAAATCGTTCAGTTAGAACAAATATGGCATCAACCTCGTCTCCCGCCCGGACGACCACGATCCGATCGTCAAGTTCGGGGTAAGAGCTCAGTTCTACGGAAACATTCAGCGGGGTTGCCCTTCTCAAAAAATCAACCTTTTACTCAGATACGAGATGCAGTTCATGGGCCGAACGACCGTCTACCTGAGCAAGGCGCCTCACGGGAATACTACCACGCGAATCGCTCTCTTTGGTTTGGTATCACGTGTTTGTTACTCCACTGTGGGCGGGACATCCGCGGTGCCGAATAGCCTTGGATCGAGCACGAACGGCTCGGCGGTAACTGCTTTGATGGCAGCAGCGTCAAGGTGTGCGTGATTGACCAGAACATTAAGGTCGGGCGAGTTGGCGACGGGCACAATGGCCGAAGGCACGCGCAACAGCAGACTAGATCGTCCCTGATGCCAGTTATCCCCTATTTGCTGGGTCAGACCTTCCCGCAGACGCCAATCCTCCGGAAGGGCGTCAAGGGTGACAGTCTCGATTTCGGCGTCATCCGGCATCTCATAAGTGACCCTCGTGAGCGGCGGGAGAAGCGCAGGATCTTCGATGTGAACAAGCTTTTCTAAGACACATAAGGACGGAGATGTCGCGCAATAAGTAATCGGGTGGCCAATCGTGTTCCATCGGCCGTCGAAATGAAGACCATATCCACCATCCAACGCATGCGCATATCGCGTCCCCGACAATCGCCAGAGAAGCATCAGGCAGCAGCGCCCCAGGTAATTTTGCCGAGTATCGTTTCGATGACCCTGGCGCCCGTTTCAGTCTGTGCCACCACAAGCGGCGTTTGGCCACTAAGCTCGGTGAGAGGCCGGCGCAGCCAGCGACCAGCCTTGTCGGCGGATTCGAACGTCTCCTCGGCGAGGGTCTGAATTCGCATAAGCCGAACGGCACGATCGGATTCATCGACGGTGAGTGGCTGCTTTTTGTCGGCACGATGCCGCCGTGTGCGCTGAGGGATGACGAAGCGCTCGATTTCCTGCTCGCTCAGCCCGGCTAAGCTGAGCCCCTTCAACGCTGTCAATGGCAGGCGGTTGCTAACCGCGAGAGCAAGATCAGCCTGAGAGCGAATCACGGTCCCGAACACCGAGCGGCCACCGAGCTTCCGGGCGATTTCCTCAACGACGGTGATCGACATCATCTACTCCTGATCTGTTCTGGCAATATGCCATATAGATACGCGGCATATTGCCATTTTACAAGAGCCGATGCTATAACTCCCCATGTGCGCGCGGTGAGGTTGGTGTGATTATCTGAAGTTCTAGGCAGGCAGAGGCTGTTGCCAGACGATTGAGTTCCCTTCAACGAGAGGAACTTTCCATGGCCAGCTTTTCAAACGATGCCCCGATCACACCGCTTCGCCAGCGCATGCAACAAGACATGGTGATGCGGGGTTTGGGAACCCATACGCAGCATGACTACATTCGTCATGTCCGGCGCTTCGCCGCTTTTCTTGGGCGCACGCCCGACACCGCGACGGCCGAGGACATACGGCGCTTCCAGTTGTATCAGCATGAGAACGGTGTGGGCCCGGCGACGATCAATAGCACGGTCTCGGCGCTGCGCTTTCTGTTCACGGTGACACTGAGGCGGCGGGATATGGCGCGAGCGCTGGTGATAACCCGCAATCCGCGCAAGCTGCCCGAGGTGCTGAGCGTGGAGGAAGCCGCACTGCTGCTCGAGGCGGCACCAGGCATCAAATACAAGGCGGCGCTCGGCGTTGCCTATGGCGCGGGCTTGCGCGTCTCCGAGGTCGCGCATCTCAAGGTCGATGATATCGACTCGGCACGCATGCTGATCCGCGTTGAACAAGGCAAGGGGCGCAAGGACCGCAACGCCATGCTCTCGCCGCAACTCCTGGAACTGCTGCGACTGTGGTGGCGCGAAGGAAAGCGGCGCGGCGTCATGTTACCCCATGGCTGGCTGTTTCCGGGGCGCAGTTGCACCGATCCGATCTCGTCGCGGCAACTGCATCGCGCGGTGCAGGAAGCAGCCGAGGTTGCCGGCATCCGCAAGCGCGTCAGCCCGCATACATTAAGGCACAGCTTCGCCACCCACCTTCTGGAGGACGGCACCGATATCAGGGTCATCCAGGTTCTGCTCGGACACAGCAAGCTTGAGACAACCGCGCTCTATGCCAAGGTCTCGACCCGGACGATCCACGCGGTCGCGGGGCCGCTTGACCGGCTGATGGCGCTGATGGAAGGCAAGACGCCCGACGGCTGAACCGTGCGCACCTCGATAGAGGTCGCCGATATCTGCCGTTCCGCCGGACCCGCCTACAGGGCAGCCCATGAAGGACATCTCAGCTTAGCCCAGCTCAAGGTGATGTCCGCGATCGAGCACTGCCGCACCGCTGCATTGGGCGGACATGTCGAGGCCTGCGAGGATTGCGGCCAATGGCGCATTGCCTACAATTCCTGCCGCAACCGGCACTGTCCGAAGTGCCAGGGTGCTGCCGCCCGCACCTGGCTCGCTGAAAGAGAAGCCGACGTGCTGCCGGTGGGATACTTCCATGTCGTCTTCACACTGCCCGCCGGGGTCGCCGACATCGCATTCCAAAACAAGGCGCTGGTCTATGACCTGCTCTTCAAGGCCGCATCGGAAACGATGCTGACGATCGCTGCCGACCCGAAGCATCTCGGCGCACGCATCGGCATCACTGCTGTCCTGCATACATGGGGCTCGGCAATGATGCATCATCCCCATGTATGCATGATTGTGCCGGGCGGCGGCATTGCCCTCGACGGGAAACGATGGATCTCGTCGCGTGCTGCGTTCCTTCTGCCGGTGCGCGTGCTGGGCAAGCTGTTCCGCCGCCTGTTCCTCACTCGGCTGCTCCAGCTCCATGACGCCGGCCGGCTTGCCTTCTTCGGATCGGCAGCACATTTGGCTGATCGCCGGGCATTCGTGCGTCATCTGTCGCCGGTCCGCAAGACGCGCTGGGTCGTTTACGCCAAGCCACCCTTCGCCGGCCCGGAAGCAGTGCTCGCCTATCTGTCGCGCTACACTCATAGGGTCGCAATATCGAATAGCCGCCTCATCAGCTTCGACCAGAGCGGCGTAACCTTCCGCTACAAGGACTAACCGCCGCGATGGGGCCGACCGGCAGCAGATCATGACGCTCACCACCGACGAATTCATCCGCCGCTTCCTGCTCCATGTCCTGCCGCGCGGCTTCCATCGCATTCGTCACTACGGCCTGCTCGCCGGCGGCTCCCGCACGAGCAGCATCGCACGCGCTCGCGAACTCCCGAACGTCGCTGCGCCGCCCTGTCACGACGCAGCGGACGAACAGACCAACGTTCGCCCGTCATGTCCCTGCTGTGGCGGACGCATGATCATCATTGAGGTATTCGAACGGTGGCGACAGCCGCGCGGGCCGCCAGACACGGCGGCAACGAACCGGGAGAACGCTTCATGACCCGGCATAGCTTGTTCATTCATGTGGCCACCTCACATCAGCGTCGGCCAACGGGATGGCTTGCGGCCAAGCGGAGTGGCGATAACTCTCAGCCTTGAAAACTCTCTCGGAGTCACTGCAAAAATCTCTGCGATCACGCCTGCAGACGCCTTCTTCAACGCGCTTGGTCCTACGGACGCTGCTGTGATTGACTGCCCCTGGGCCGCCCTGAAACACAAAACCCCATAGACCAGAGTGTGCGGACCGCGGGTTCCTGCATGAGAGGCTTTCGTACGCCTGACGGCACCCGAAACCCTAAACCATTGCGGCCACTGGGTTTGCTCGCGTTATGGCGCAAGTGGACTGCATTCCGGTCATTCCTGAGTTTGATCACAGAGCTATCTGGGAATAAACTGGCTGAGGAAAGCCCGTGATCATGAAACCAATGAATGAAAAGCACCTCGCGGTCCTGCGCAGGCACATGGTCGAGTTGATTGCAATCCATGTTGAGCTTGCGAGCCAAGAGCTTGGCAGGACGGCGCTCGATGAGCGGGTGATGGCTGCGATGCAGCGGGTGCCGCGGCATCTCTTCGTGCCAGCCCCGCTTGCGCCGTATGCCTACCAAGACATGCCGCTGCCGATCGGCTTCGATAAAACCATCTCGCAGCCCTTCATCGTCGCTCTCATGACCGATCTCCTCGCTCCCCAACCGCACGAGGCAGTGCTCGAGATCGGCACCGGCCTGGGCTACCAATCCGCAATCCTGGCGGAGCTCGCCGGGCAGGTCTGGAGCGTCGAAATCATCGAGGAATTCGCAAGCCGTGCCGAGGCTCTGCTGCCGGGCCTGGGCTTTATGAATGTCGGCATTCGTGTCGGAGACGGGTCCCGCGGCTGGCCTGAGCACGGCCCGTTCGACAAGATACTGGTCACGGTGGCAGCCGAGCGGTCGCCGCCGGCATTGCTTGAGCAGCTCAAGCCCGACGGACGCCTGGTTATACCGTTGGGATCTGAAAAAGAACAGTTCCTGACTGTCATTGACAAAGATGCGGCAGGGCAACTCAAGATTCGCAAACTTATCCCGGTTCAGTTTAGTCTGCTCGAAACGGTCTAACGCGACGTGCGGACATCCGGCGCGACCGCACCTCTCCGATCGTACACAGAAGTCAAAATTTTGCCCGTCTGCACCGTTGGCGGACGTGAAAATTCGACCCTTTGCGGACCTTGGTCCGAATCAGCCTCTCCCAATCACTCTGATTGTGCTATCGGGTGAAGTGCGCGCTGTCGTCGGGCATCGCGATCCCGTAGACAAGCTCCTGCTCGTGGCGAAGGCCGCATGACATACCCGGCGGTGCTATTCATCATAGAAGAAACTGCGCAACGCTCTCGCAAGGCTCTCCACAAGCACCAGCAGGCATCCGAGCATCAGGACGATCGCGCCCATCAGCGCATCAAGGTATCCCATCCTGACGGCGAGACCGGTGACCGCCACCAGGACGAGCACGATCACGGCCAGCGCGCCATCATCGACGAAGATTCCAAGGAGCTCGCCGAAGGCGGATTTCAGGAATTTCATCAGAGATTGTTCTCCGCTTCTGTATAGAGCTTGTGCCGCAAGGTTTTCACCGCGATCAAAGATGCGGCTGCAAAAACAGCAAGAATGGGAAGCAGAGACAGGTCTCCGCCGGGCCAGTTCGCGCCGAGCCCCTCTCCCACCCAGAAAATTCCAAAACTCGCAAGAAGCAGGCCGACGGCAAACTTGAGGCTGTTTTCGGGAATCTTGACCAACGGCTTATGGACGGTTGCGCCGATAGCCAGCACGAGCACACACGCCGCCAGCGCGCCGATGCTTGCATAGCCAAGCATGCCCTCCCGCCCCGCCCCTGCGGCAACGACGATGAAGACCACCTCGACACCTTCAAGCAGCACGGCTTTGAACGCTGCCGCACCGGCAAGGAAGTTTGCCCGGCGGTCGGCTGCGCGCCGCATCAGCATTTCGGTTTCGGCGGCATAGGCTTTCTCTTCGTCCCGGAAGGGGATGATGCCCGATGCGCGCAGAATCGCCTTTCTGAGCCAGCGCAGCCCGAACAACAGCAGCAGCGTGCCGATGACGAACTGCATCCACTCCAGCGGAACGAGACTGAGCGACGGCCCGAGCAAAAGCACAAGGACGGCCAGCAAGACGAGGGCAATCGCGGTGCCCGTGAAGGCCGCCCGCCAGCTCTGCGTGACGCCGACCGCGAGAATGATGGTGAAAGCCTCAACGATCTCGACGAAGGAGCCGAGAAACGACGCGGTCACGGTCGAGGTTATGCTGGTGATCGCCGTCATCGGACCGCCCTCCGCATCGCCGCTATCCCCAAAACCGACAGCATGAGCAATCCGACCATGCCGACCGCGATGCGCCACCAGCCAAAAATCCCATAGCCGCGGCGCGATACGAAGTCGAGCAAAGTGCGCACGACACACAGAGCAGCGACGAAGGCGGCGGCAAAGCCGATCGCGATCATCACACCTTGATCGGCACTCAGATCGTTCCTGCTTTTGTAGAGATCCAGTGCAAAGGCGCCGACCATCGTCGGCATCGCCAGAAAGAAGCAGAACTCGGCGGCCGAGCGCTTATCGGCGCCGAGCAGCAGCGCACCGACGATCGTCGACCCAGAGCGCGACGTACCCGGGATCATGGCGAGACATTGAAAGAACCCGATCTTTAGCGCCATCGGCAGGCTGAAATCCATGGCGTAGTGATACCGCGGAGAAAGACCGATCTTGTCGACGAACAGCAGGACCAGCCCGCCGATGATCAGGACGACGCAGATTAGGACCGGCGACTCGAAGAGCGCGGATTTGATGAAGTCATGCGCGATAGCGCCGATGACGGCGGCGGGCAGGAAGCCCAGAAGCACCGCAAGCACGAAACGCTGCGCGCGGCGGCTCCGTGGCAACTGCGAGACGATCTCCGCGAGCTTTCGGAAGTTAACCAGCAAGATGGCGAGGATCGCGCCAAGCTGGATCAGAACGTCGAAGGTGGCGGCCGATTTGACACCGAGAAAATGTCCGAGAAGGATCAGGTGGGCCGTCGATGAGACGGGAATGAATTCGGTCAACCCTTCGACCGCACCCAAGATCAACGCGCTTATATAATCCGGCATGCACCAAACCTCAGAGGACAGTCAAACATTGTTTTGTGCGAGTATCGCCGGTCATCTGGCGGAAGTCAGAAAGCGCTGTTCGAATGCGATCAGGCCGGAGAAGACGACGATCGGCATCAAAAAGCCGAGGACGACATCGGAGATATAGTGGGCGCCGACCACGACGCGCAGGACTGCGGTCGCGACTGAAGCAATCGCAAACGGCGGACCGAACCAGAGCCTTGCCTTCGGCGGCAGAAGGATGATCAGGCACAGCAACCAGCCGGCTCCCGACGCCTCACCAGACACGAAGGAGCAGTTGCTCGTACATTGACCGAGAAACGATCCGGCCGGCATAAAGTCCATGTGACCGCCGAAAAAGTTGGTCTGAATCGGGCGGGGACGCCCCGAATGGCTCTTCAGCAGCAGGTTGACGATCAATCCGGTGCTGAGGCCCAAAGTGGCGAGCGAGAGCCACAGGCGCCGCATCGGCATTTTCGCTGCAATCGATTTGGACAGGCTTCCCGCGATGACGGCGATCACGATCGCGACGGCCGCGATGTACGGCAAAACATACAGAGCCCAGCGCAGCAATTTGATGGATTCATAGCGGCCGAAGGCAAAGCTGCCGCATCCCGCACCTCCCCCGCAAAGCGCTCCGCGGAAGAAGAACGACGAGATGGCAATATCCATCGCCGGGAATGCATAAAAAATGGAAAGCAGCAACAGCCAGGTCGAGGCCATGAGGAAGAAGGTCCCGCTGGCGCTGGCGCGGCCGAACGGTACGGCTTGATAGGTCATGTTTATAGGTCCTGTGTTTCAACCGGGTTCGACGACATGGAACGACGCCATGCACCTTTGTCTGCCTCTTGCCTGACAATTGCCTGAACGGGATTTGATACCGAACTGATGAGAAGATTTCCGAAGAGCCGGCTGTGAATACCGGCAAATCACCCGCCGGTATTCCACGGATGCATTTATTGGCGCGGTCTAGTGAGCTCCTTCGCCCCTCTCGGCCGGAGCCTGTGACATCGTCATGTAGATGACGATCACGATGATGGCGGCGAGGAAGATCAGGCTGGTGTAGATCGTGCCGAACTCCAGACCGCCATATTCGGATGGCTGCGAGAGCAGGTCGCCGAACGACGCCTCGAGCGGCCGGTGAAGATATAGGCGAGCCAGAACGCCAGGATGGGGCCGATCCTCAGGAAGTAGTAGGCTGCGGCTATGAGCGCGATAACGCCCAGGAAGAGGATTGCCGTCGTCAGGTAACCGAAGCTGAACGTTTCGGCGATAAGGAGCTTCTGACCCAGATGGTGGTCAATCTCGTCGAGAATGCCATCGCGCACTGCCCGTCCGGTACTACCATCCAGCTTGGTCTATCGGCAACCGGCAGCTTTATCGCAGTCACGGTCGCCGACAACGGCCCGGGCATACCTAAGACCGAACGGCAGAAAGTGTTCCAGCGGCTCTATCGCCTGGACAAGAGCCGAACCACGCCCGGAAGCGGGCTGGGGCTTAGTCTGGTGAAGGCAATCGCCGATCTGCATGACGCGCAGATCAGCGTGAGCGACAACAATCCCGGCCTATCGATCATGATCATGATCGCATCCGCCAATCCTGGCGAGGAACGCTGACACGCTTACGAGTTGCGTGGTTCCGCCGAACGGTTGTTCAGGTGCCTGTCAGATATCCAATGCATTCAGGCGGCAGAACCCGACAAGCCACCGGAACGCCTTGATGAATATTCATTATCCGAGAAGAACTATCTTGCGGGTATGCGCCGCTTTTGCAGTTACCGCGGCGGGTCTCGGCGGATATGCCGGATATCTGCAGATTGCCGGGAATTTCCACACCGTGATCAAGGACCAGCTCTACCGTTCTGCACAGCCGACGCCGGCACAACTGTCCGCCTACGTTCGGACACATGGAATCAAGACCATCATCAATCTGCGTGGCGAGAAGTCGAATGCCGCATGGTACGCCGCGGAGATCAAGACTGCAGGGGAACTTGGCGTCGAACATATCGACTTTGCCATGTCGGCATCCAAGGTATTGACGCTCGACCGCGCGGATCAACTCGTTGCCATCATGGAAGCGGCGCCGAAGCCGATCCTGATTCACTGCCAGGCCGGTTCGGATCGCACGGGGCTTGTTTCGGCGATTTATAGCCATC
Organism: Rhizobium sp. USDA 4016; assembly: GCF_056279705.1. Taxonomy (NCBI): domain Bacteria; kingdom Pseudomonadati; phylum Pseudomonadota; class Alphaproteobacteria; order Hyphomicrobiales; family Rhizobiaceae; genus Rhizobium; species Rhizobium sp. USDA 4016. Next base: position 543,578 of record NZ_JBWCCY010000004.1, on the reverse strand, counting down.
GCATTGCCGGCATGCCCGAGGGCCGGTCCGAGCGTCAGTTGTCGTTTTACTACGGCCATGTCGGCCTGCCGCACGTCTCGTCCGCCTATGCGATGGATATCAGCTGGGAGAACCTGGAAGATCACAGGGGGTAGGTTTGCAGCTTTCCCAAGCGCTTGCCTTCCGGCTCTCCGAAACTATGCGCCGCCGCATGGACAGCCAACAGAGAAGCGTCCAAGCTGCGCCACTACACCATCCTGCAAGTACATCGGTCGGGTAATGCACCCCCAGAAAGATCCGGCTTATGCCAATCAGAAAAGCAAGCAGGACGCCCACGGCTATAAGATATGACTTTAGTGTCCTATCGGCCTGCATGGAACCTGCCAGAAGAGCCAGAGCCAGATAAAGCACAGTCCATTGTATGTCCGCTGGGAAGCTGAAGTCGTTCACAGTGGCGAGGTGAGCCAAGACCGTTGGCCTTGGGCGCGCAACTGCGATCTTCAGTCCGTTGCTGATCAGCAATTCGCCCGTAACGGCCGCCACGAGATAGAAGCTGGCAATCCACCGGCCGGCAATGAGCAGAAATATCGTGGTGAATGCTGTGACGAGCATTATGATCGCGAGGCTGCCGAGACTGGTTATGTTCTCGGCGACGCCAAGGATCCAGGCCGGTCCGATCGCGTACCGGGATCGCCGCCGTGTCGTAACGCCAGAAGCACGGCCTCGTCGAGTCGCTGCGTTTCGCCTTCCAGAACCTCCCGGGCAACGCATTGCAAGCCAAGGAAAGCGCCGCAGATCGCTCCGATCACCGTCCATGTACCGGTTACCGGATTGCCTAGCCGGTTTGCGAGATACGCTCTCAAGCGCAAGGCGGGTAGTCTCCCGCCACCAATGCGATCCGCCGGCTCAACTCGATCAGCGAAAACGGTTTGACCAGGTAGTCGGTGGCGCCGCAGCGCATTCCCTCCAGCCGGTCAGTTACCTGATCGGATGCCGTCAGGATGATCACCGGGGCCGTTTCGCCCATTTCGCGGATGCGCTTTAGAAAACAAAGCCCGTTTCCGTCGGGAAGCCGCAGATCCAGGACGATGCAATCATAGGATCTGGCCGCAATGGCTCCGGTGGCCTGCTTAATGTCCACGCTCCAATCCACGCGGCCGCCGTCAGAAACAATATGTTCGCGCACTGCATCCCCGATCAACGCATTATCCTCGACGAGCAAAACGTCCAAACATCACCTACACAATCGCCAAGGCCTGCAGACGCAACTGCAGGCCCTGATCTGACGGTGATTTCTGACGCTGACCTGAAGGTCGACGGAACGGCCATCATCGCCCAGTAGCCAGACTTCGTAGCTTCGACGCGATGAGACGTATGGCACGCGCCTTAAACCGGCTTGCCTCATAATAGATCCGAAACGGCAGTACCGAAGCGTAGCGTATCCTTCCGAGCTTGAGCGAAGAGAGGCCGTTCTGAATAAGTGACGTCCTTTCGGCGCTTTGCCTGACGGGCACCGGTTCGACGAACATCGCCCGCAATGCGCTCAAGTGCTCCAGGTCGAACGCGAGATCGTAGGGAAGCCGCATAGGAACGAGGGCCTTCGTTATCCATCGGGCTGCTTTCCGGTTGATGATATAGGCGCCCGAGCCCTTTTCGCGGGTGAGCGCAACGGCGAGAGACCGGCTCGACGTCAGATCCTGAATTTTGAATTTGCGGCCGGTGTTGACGGTGGAAAGTCGAAGGATGTCCCAGTCGCGATGGCTATCCAAAGCCGCATCAAGCACTTCGATCAGATCGGCATCGAATGTCAGGTCGTCCTCCAGGATAAGCGCATGTGCCGCGCCGCTCTCCAGCATGCGTTCCGCACATGCGACGTGGCTGAGATAACATCCGATCTCGAACGGGTTGGATCTGCGGCCGTGCCGCAGGCGATAACCATGTTCGTCAAAGGCCGGTATCGGCAAATACAATGTCCGGCCGTCGACCGCAGAGATACGCTCGAAGTTGAGACCCGTACTTGTGAGCCTCGCTTCCATCCGAAGGCGCCGCTCGGGCGAGCGGTCGAGATTGATCAGATAGGTGGTCAGCCTGGCATTCACGAGCTCACAGAGATCGTCGTAGCGGGCAGGCGCCGCTGCATACATGTTCATAGAGGCCTCGTGGTCGCAGTGGTCATGTCATGACCCTGCGCCGCGAACCTCACCGGCTGTTTTCTGCATTCATACGGATTCGTAAAGCCCCTATCCGCTGCCTTACTGATCGGTAAAGCGCGCGTCTACCAATGTGTGGCCGTCATACCTTCACCAGCCCAATGATGGGCTCCCGAAAGGAGACGACTATGAGCAATAACCGCACACTGAACTCCGCCATGGCCGCATTGATCGCAACGGGCGCGATCGGCTTGGCCGCATCGGCCGCCAGCGGTCCGGCATTCGCTGCAGAGCAGCACGCCGGGCAGGACGACGGGGCCGAATACGGGAAACTTGCGGCGTCGAAAATCACCCTGTCGCAAGCTATCGATGCCGCTGAGAAAAAATTCGGCGGCAAGGCAGTCAACGCCGCGCTTGACAACGAGCAGGCGAGCGCTGCGTTCGAGATCGAATTGATGACCGACAAGGGATCCCAAACCGTCGCGGTCGATGGAACGACCGGCGAGGCCATGTCAGCGCCCGATACCGGCGAAGGCGGGAAGGAAGACGTCGAGTAACCGATCCTCGAAGCCGCGGTCTCCTAAGCTGAGACCGCGGCATTCGGCGATCTGCAAAACGATCAGGAATGCACAATCGGCCCGGGAACGGCCGTAAGGAAAACACTCATGGCGCAGCCCTTGTACCCGCTGATGCTCGAAATTCATTACCGCTGCGCCTCCCCCGGCGCAGGCAGCAGATGGATTGTCGCTGAGGCCGCCTTTACCGGCGAGGAGGAAGAGGCAATCGAGCGAGCGGAACGGCAGGGCTATCTCGACGTGCAACGCCATTTCGATCTCGGAGATTACCTTTCCCTGCAGATCACCGGGAAAGGCAGAAAAGAATTCGGTCTTCCGATGATCAACCCGCGGGCCACATTGCGGAGCTGGCTCCGGTCTTATATGGTCCTGCGGAAGACCCGCAGACGGTCTATGGGATAGCAATAAGCATTGAGCTCATCTCACCTGTCTACGCCGATAGATGATCTTCGCGCTCATGCGTGTCAGACAGCAATTCAACAAGCAAAGAGCCTCGTCACGGGCGATGGATCGATCGGGACATTGCCGCCCTTGAACCAGAGACGCGACGTCCTGGCCGCAACATCCTCTGAGCTCGATACATTCAAAGAGAACCTCGAACGCTATCAGCTCGATCGCGCCTCAATGCACCTGCTCCTCAACTCAATGAACGCGGAGACCAATCTCAAATATTCGCTAGACAAGCTGTTCCGGTTAAACGCCCAGGACTCAATGCGCCGGGTCGCAGCGATCCTCTACCCAGAGGGTTGGAAAGCGCATGGCTCCCTATGATGCGATCACGGCAAGCGATTGCGCCGAATACAGCAAGATCACGCAGCTACAATCCGTCGAGGACGCAATGATCCAGGACGCCGCCCACCGACTGGTCTCGCTTCAGGAGCAAAGCAACGCGGTGGCAGTCCGCATTGATCGGCAAACCTTGTTCCGGACCGACGGTGCTAAGCATTGGGAACCTCTCTGATGTACATCATCAGCATCATGCTGTTCTTCATAAAAGCCGCAGAGACCGGTCAAAGTCGCGAGTCGCGACCGCTGCGGCTGTCAATTCGACAGCTCTGAAGAGATTACCTTCTGCAATCCACTTTTTAGGTTGGGTGAACGCCAATGCGACAGGGGTAAAGGCGGTAAATACGAATCGCGTTGCACCGGACGGTCACTGATATCCGGCGATATCAGCCGATTGTCATGCGCCTGAGCACATTGGTCTTCCAGTAGAACTGGTGGACGAGGACGCCCAGAACGTGGCCTGCAATCACGATCCAGAGAATGACCTTCAGGATGTCGGCATGCACGTCTCCGGCTCCGCTATATCCGAGATAATAGGCGGCGATGCCCGTAAGCGGCATCGCAACCAGCAGAAAATAGAGATTGCCATGAGCAACCATCGCGACCCACCGGAAGAAAGGCGGCTCTTCGGATGGTGATGCGGGTGCGCCCTGGACAAGGCGCAGGCAAAGGCGAATGCCGACAACGACAAGAATGGCGATACCTGCATAGGCGTGGATGTTTGCACTCGCAACCTGATCGGCCGTTGCCGTACCCGTTTGCCTGATGCTGCGATGCCAACCGTTCATCCCATCCGGCAGCAGCAGGTTGAAGAACACCAATGCGGCGGTCAGCCAGTGAAGACCCCGCTGCGGTAAAGAAAACGCGGCTGAACTCGGTTTTTCCAATTTTAGTCTCTCCTGCTTTGCCGGGATCGCGATCTTTGATGAGATCACCGATCGCCGCAATGGTCTTCCAGCTGCTTCCTACTTCGTGACGGTCAGCACGGTATGCATGCCCGCCTCGTAATGGCCCTTGATGTTGCACAACAGCAGGTAGGAACCGGGAACAAGGTTGACCTTCAACTAGCCATCAGCGCCGGGTTTGAGTTCTGAAACCTCGCCAAGACTCTTAAGCTTGCTCTCGTCCACCCGATGCTTCGCGTTGACGATGGGAACCATCAGGTCGGGTGACTTCAACTTCACGAGCACCATCTCATGCTCTTCGGTCATGGCATCGTTGTGAACCATGACGGTCGTCTCGGCTGCCTTCACCGTCGGCTGATCGAGCGTAAGGGTCATCGGACCTCCGCCTTCGCCGCCCTCCGTCATCTTCACTGTCGTCGCGGCAAATGAGAGGACACGGACGAGCAAGCAACGGCCAGAGCCGCAAACACCTAAAACCTATATCGCATATATTTCACCTCAATGGAGCATCCTGGCGACCTACGTAGGAGGCAGACCTGACAGCTGCCTGAACAAGAGTGAAGGGCGGTGCAGTAGACAACTGTAATTCGATCGTGATTCAGGGGACTTCTGCGGACGGTCGGTCATTGTCGATCATCTCCCCAGATACGGATCGGGGTGACTGCGGCTGTGGCTCTCCGGTAGCGATTGCTCGCCTCCATGTAGCTCTAACGTCATCGGTCAAGCTCCTGCTACTGGCGGCAAGGATCCCAGCGACTCTCGCCAACAGCGCCGATCGGCCTGTCACTCGCCGAATAGTGCGAAAACCTGGCCGCCGAACCGCGGTGCTGGCGTCCACCAGAAGGGCGACAAGTTGTTCCGCGGGATGCCGAGCAGCGGGGCGACCTGTGCTGGCGAACTCTTGCAAGTGACGGTGCAACGACCTTCGCATTTGTCCGCGATGGGTGATCTACCTGACTGTCAATGCATCACGAGCCTCCGGATTCTTTTTAGTACAAGAAACCAGAGGCTAGCACGCATCGTTGCCGGTTTTTCATGACATCCCGTTCGCAATTTAACACGAGTCAAGCGGGCAACATTCCAGTCCAACCGAACGCGGGCGTCGCTTATGTGACGCCTCTGTCCACTACCGACGAAGCTCAATACGACCGTCTCATGGATACGAACGTCCGTGTTCTTTTCCATCCAAGCGGTGGAGCCGATCATGAGGGAGGGGGCTCGATCATCCTGAACACAGCCTGGCTCAACCATGTCGGCGTGCCTGGTCGAGCGATGCTTTCAGCATCAAAGGCGGCTGTGCGATCCCTCGCCCCGCACGCTGTCGGCGGAACTGCTCAACCGGCGCATCCGCGTGAACGCCGTCAGTCCGGGCCTCATAGAGACGCCCATTCTTCGCGGCGTAAGCCAATCGGAGCATCCTGGGCAGACCGAAGAGGAGTTTGGTGACTACCTCGCTGGCGCAAGTAAATTGATTCCGATCGGGCGGCTTGGACAGCCCGAAGAAATCGCTGCCGCCGTGCTGTTCCTTGCCAGCGACGCATCCAGCTACATGCTCGGATCCGAAATGGTCGTCGACGGTGGGTTCGGCGAACTTTGAATGCAACTGCAGCCGGGGGCTTCGCCCAGGGGCGCGCCCTCGGTTTTTTCGCAGGTCAAATTCCTTCGAAGTTGCAATCACTAGGGAATTCTTTGACTTGCAGCTCAAATGGCTTACAAAATTTCTCGACGATGCAGTGGCGGCCGGTGAAGTGCCACCTAGCAGTGATACCCCGCAAAAAGCCTATCTCCTTTTGAGTTTAATGGAAGGCTTCAGCTTCACCGATTGGGCGATGCAGGACGGGCGTCGCCTCGATACGCCCGCCCTTTCGCAACTTGCCCGGCTGCCTCTGCTGTCCCAATAGAGTGACAACTCGTTGCTTGATCCGCCGACCGTTCCGAAGGACGTCGCAACGGCGCTCCGACGCGGTGATCCGGCTCCGGCTGTCGCACGGCGACGGAAGGGCGCTTAGATTCGCTTAGGAACTTCTATAAAAGGAGCACGGGCTGCTCCCGCCATCATGGTTACACGCCACCAGATCGCGATAAAAGCATGCTCGCTGCAACAATAAGATATCTTCGGAGGAAGTCGGACGAATGCTGAATAGAAGCCAGTTATCGGACCTCTCGATTTTCCTACTGATTGTCCAGCATCGCAGCTTTCGAAAGGCCGCCGATCATCTGGACGTGACGGTGTCGGCACTCAGCCATCGCATGAAGTCCCTCGAGGAACGGCTGGGCGTCCGCCTTCTCAACCGCACAAGCCGCAGTGTCGCCCCGACCGTTGCGGGGGAGGCGCTCGCCGAAAAAATAGCTGCGGGTCTTGACCTCATCAATTCAGGCCTGGAAGAGCTGCAGGCGCAATCCGAGGGAGTAGTCGGAAGTGTCCGCGTCAATGTTCTGCGCGATGCGGTGCCTCTGCTTTTGAGCCCGGCACTGCCAATTTTCGCACAAAGATTTCCGAACATCGAACTAGAAATCGCCGTCGACGACCATTTCGTCGACGTTACGGGGGAAGGCTTTGATGCCGGGCTTCGCTACAGCGGCACGATCCCGGAGGACATGATCGCGATGCCCTTGACTTCGCCCCTGCAATGGATTGCCGTCGGATCACCGGACTATTTCGCTCGTCATGGCCGACCTGTGGTGCCGGAGGATCTGAACAGGCACAGATGCATTCGCATCCGAACCGGACGTGGCCAGATCTATCACTGGGAATTCGAGCGCGGCGAGGATCGTCGCCAAATCGAGGTACCAGGGTCGATCATTTCCGGCGCAACCGACCTCGCCGTCGGTGCGGCGATCAACGGCGCTGGCCTCGCCTATTGCCTGGAAAGGCTGGTTCGTCCTCACCTTCAGGCAGGACGCCTCGAAATCGCGCTGCCGGAATGGTCATCGGTCGGCCCTCCCCTTTCGATCTATTACTCCAGCCGGCGCCAGCTCCCCTTCGGCATCAGCGCACTCATCCAGACAATTCGGGAAAGCGAGCGGCTAGCATAGCTGCATCACCATCATTGAATTAGGCTCAACGATCCGTTGATGCCGGCGGCATTGATTCAACGTTCGTTGCGCAATAGGTCCGTCTCGACAATCCGGCAGCTCCGAAGAGCCCAGCGATTCTACGTCGAGGTTATGAAAATGTATGCTCCAGCTCCGAACAGGAACGAGAACGTCAATTATCGCCCGTGCGGGCGCTTTGGCCTCAAGCTTCCGCCGATTTCGCTTGGCCTATGGCAGAACTTCGGCGGCACGGACTGCTTCGAAACCGGCCGCTCCATTATCCAGCGCGCATTTGACCGCGGCATCACCCACTTCGACCTCGCCAATAACTATGGCCCGCCATTTGGATCCGCCGAGGAAAACTTCGGCCTGATCCTGAAGAAGGACTTCGAGCATCACCGCGACGAGATGGTGATCTCCTCCAAGGCCGGCTGGGACATGTGGCCCGGCCCTTATGGATCGGGAGGCTCTCGGAAGCATGTTCTCGCCTCTCTGGACCAAAGCCTGCGGCGGATGCGTCTGGACTATGTCGATATCTTCTACTCACACAGGCCGACCACGGATGTGCCGCTCGAAGAGACTATGGGTGCGCTCGTGCAGATGGTCCGGCAGGGCAAGGCGCTCTATGTAGGCATCTCGTCCTACGGTCCGGAAAGGACGCGCGAAGCAGAGCGCATTCTTCGCGCCGAGGGCGTGCCGCTGCTGATTCACCAACCCTCCTATTCCATGCTGAACCGCTGGATCGAGGAGGGACTCCTCGACGCGTTGGGGGCGCTCGGGGTGGGCTGCATCGCCTTCTCGCCGCTGGCCCAGGGACTGCTGACCTCGAAGTATCTCAACAAAATCCCGGAGGACGCCCGAGCAGCCAAAGGCGGTTCCTTTGATGCGCGCCTCTTGACCGAGGATAACCTAAGTCGTGTCCAGGCCCTCGACGCGATCGCAAAACGGCGGGGTCAATCACTGGCGCAGATGGCGATTGCCTGGACTTTGCGTGATCCACGGGTCACCTCGGCGCTGATCGGCGCGCGCACCATCGCCCAGCTTGATGACTCCCTCGATTCTCTCAACAATCTGGAGTTCTCCCCGGAGGATCTGCAGGAGATCGACCATTACGCCACCGAAGGTGGCATCGATCTTTGGCGCGGCGTCAGCAAGCAAGTGTGAGCCGCACGGCCGAAAAGGATTAACCATGCTCGACCTGCTCGCATTGGCCAGGCTGTCCGAGTTGAGCGGCCGGAAGGACAAGGAACGCTGCCGCCGCGACGAGGATGCATTTTATGAGGAGTTCGGCGCCGATCCGCCCGCCTTCATCGTTGCAATCGGCCGCGCACTGAGCTTCATCGCCCGTCGCCGGGCAACGGGACACGCGCAGAAAGTGGCTTATTGTCAGGCGGAAGGGAACTGTCGACCTGCTGTTCAGAATGGCGCGCTTACACGCGTGTAGTGCCCCAGGTAGGCGGATCGCCGGCGCAATAGCAGCGAGGAATTTTCGACTACGGAAGAATCGGAGGTCAAAATGAACAAGCGAATCGTATTTACCGGTGGGAGCGGCAAAGCAGGCCGCCATGCCGTCTCCTATCTGGTGAACAAGGGATACAAGGTTCGCAACCTTGATCTCGTCCCGCTGAACTGTCCGGGCGTCCAAACACTGATCACAGATCTCACCGATGGTGGCCAGACGTTCAACGCTTTGTCGATGCATTTTAGCGGCGAGGATCTCCAGCCTGGAGGCGGGCCGGCTCCGGTTGATGCCGTGGTGCATTTCGCGGCAATTCCGAGCCTTCTGCTCAAACCGGATAATCGGACCTTCGAGGTCAATGTGATCTCGACCTACAATGTCATAGAAGCCGCCGTGAAACTTGGCATCCGAAAAGTAATCATCGCTTCCAGCGAGACAACCTATGGGGTGTGCTTTGCCGAGGGAGACAAGAATTTCCAGCAATTCCCGCTAGAAGAGGACTATGACACCGACCCGATGGACAGCTACGGCTTGTCCAAGGTCGTCAATGAGAAGACGGCGCGAGCGTTCGCGATGCGCAGCGGCGCGGACATTTACGCCTTGCGGATCGCCAATGTCATCGAACCTCAGGAGTACGACCGTTTTCCCGGTTTCCTGGCCGAGCCAGCGTCGCGCAAACGGAACGCCTGGAGTTACATCGACGCCCGCGACCTGGGGCAAATCGTCGACCTTTGCCTGCAGGTCGACGGTCTTGGCTTTCAGGTCTTTAACGCGGTCAATGACACGATCACGGCGACTATGCCAACGCGCGACTTTCTGAGGCGCTGGGCCCCGGACACACCCATCGTTCGAGAACTCGGCGAGTTGGAAGCACCCCTCTCGAACCGCAAGATCCGTGAAGTTCTCGGATTCAAGGAAGAACACAATTGGCGGAAATACGTGTCTGGCCAGTGATCCCTGGCGGCACGTCGAAATTTCTTCGATACGGCAAATGCGTCCGCACAGGGAAGAGCGAAGTCATGTCCGGCGTTTTGCTAGAGGAACGAGCGCTAGCCAGGACATCATGCCTCGCCATCAAGGTGTCCGGCCGGATTGGGCCATGTGTGCCGCTTTACGTGGACGGATTCCGAGCAAAGGAAGAAGGAAGACGATATGACAATAGAAGCAACGGTCGCCGGTATCCCGCAGATCGGTTACGGTACGTGGAACCGCTCCGCGGAAGAAGCTTATCAGGGTGTCATCTGGGCGCTGGAAGCGGGCTATCGGCACATCGATACCGCCCAGGGCTATAGTAACGAGCAGGACGTCGCCCGCGGCATCAAGGACGCCGGTGTGCCCCACGGCGAAATCTTCATCACGACAAAGGTGAAGCCCGAAAATTACGGACCCGGCGCCGTCATGTCCTCCGTCAAGGAGAGTCTCGAAAAGCTGCAGACGGACCAGGTTGATCTGCTCCTCCTGCATTGGCCATCGCCCCACAAAAAATATCCACTGGCCGACTACATTGGCCAGCTTGCAGAAGTATTCGACGCTGGTCTCGCCAAGCGAATCGGCGTTTCGAACTTCACGAAAGCGTTGATAGATGAAAGCATCCGCCTGCTCGGAGACCGCACGATCACCACCAATCAGGTGGAATGCCACGTCTACATGCAGAACCGGCCGATCATCGATCATTGCGAAAGGCTCGGCATTGCCATTACCGCCTATTCGCCGCTGGCGCGCGGTGCCGTCGTCGGTGATCCGGTTCTCGAAGAAATCGCCAAAGCGCACGATGTCACGGGCGAGCAGATCGCTCTCGCTTTCCTGATGGCCAAGGGGCACATCGTCATACCCTCTTCCGGCAAGAAGGACCGCATTGTCTCGAATTTCGCGGCCCGCAAGATCATTTTGACGCCGGATGAAGTCAGACGGATCGCAGGTCTCGAAAAGGGCATGCGACTGGTGAACGGCGACTGGTGCCCCGTTTGGGACCTATGAAGCCCCAAAAAGCGCGTGCGACGAGTGTCGCTCGTAAGCTGGTCGAAGCCGAGGCGGAATGCTGACCCGAGACGCAACGGAAGTGACTGATCGAAACTCAATGCTGTCATTGGCGGTCGAAGCGGACGACGCGGAGTTCTACGTCGCCTGCGAATACGACCATGAAGGCGTCGTCGCGAAACATCGCGAAATGTTGCCACGCGAAAGCAGGCAACTGCAGAAACAGGAGAGACAGATGACTATCCAGCAAGCCGCAAAATCCGTCGCTACGGCGCTGCCCACCCGCCGCCTCGGGCGCACCGACATGGAGATCACACGTGCAGGGTTCGGTGCCTGGGCGATCGGCGGCGCCGACTGGGCCGCCAGTTGGGGCGCGCAGGACGACCGCGATTCTATCGCCGCCATCCGCCACGCGGTGGAGCGCGGAATCAACTGGATCGACACGGCGGCTGTCTACGGCCTTGGACACTCAGAAGAGGTCGTGCGGGAGGCGCTCGCCGCAATCCCGGCCGATGATCGGCCCTATGTCTTCACCAAATGCGGCCTCGTCTGGGACGAAAAGGAACGCCAGGCGACGCCTCGCCGTGTCGGCGCGGCTGCAAGCATCCGCCGCGAGGTGGAGGCTTCACTAAGACGCCTCGGCGTCGAGCGCATCGATCTTTATCAAATGCACTGGCCCGCCGATGATGGCTCAGCGCTGGAGGAGTATTGGCAGACGCTCCTTGACTTAAAAAATGAAGGAAAGGTCCGCGCCGTCGGCTTGTCGAACCACACCGTGGCACAGCTCGAGGTCGCCGAGCGCCTCGGCCACGTCGATACGCTTCAGCCGCCATTCTCTGCCATCCGCCGGACTGTCGCCGGCGCCGAGCTGCCCTGGTGCCATGCCCATGAGACCGGCGTCATTGTCTATAGTCCCATGCAATCCGGCCTTCTCACCGGTCGCTTTACGGTCGAACGCGCCAAGTCCCTGTCGCAGGATGACTGGCGGTCCCGCAACGCTGAATTTTCCGGGGAGCATCTTACCCGCAATCTGACGCTCGCCGATGCCCTGAAGCCAATTGCCGAGCGTCACCGGGTGAGCGTGGCCGCAGTCGCGGTTGCCTGGACGCTGGCCTGGCCCGGGGTGACTGGGGCGATCGTCGGTGCCCGCAGCCCGGCCCAGGTGGACGGCTGGCTCGACGCGGCAAGCCTCGCATTGTCAAGACAGGATTTGGCCGAGATCGCTGCCGCCATCGAAACCACTGGTGCCGGTTCTGGGCCGATGCAGCCTGGAATGTGATGGCAGTGGCGATGATCCAAATAAGCACGCAGGTGCGGCTCCTCGGTTTGCCGGGGAGCTTGCGCCGAGGCTCGTACTCTCTTGCCGTTCTTAGAGGACTCAAGCTGGCGCTGGGCCCGGCGGTCGATCTTCAAATCGGCGACCCGCGGCTGCCTCTTCCGCGAAGAGGAACTACGCGCCGCACGCAAGGCATCATCCACCGTGAACAGCCAATTGCGAACGGAGCAGGACATCGAGAGAATGACCGAGACGTTCCGAATGCGTGGATTCTCATCAGTGGAAGGACGCTTCATTCCCGGCCTCGTTGCGATTGCCGCACCTATCCTCGATTGGCAGGGTAGAGCCCAATGCGTGATCACCCTCATAGGCACGGACCCCGCAGTGACGGAGCCGGGTTCCGATGCGGTGCGGAAGCTCATAGGATTCTGCGAGAAACTATCCTTTTCGCCGATGATCACCGGCTGACGGGACGCCCCAATACGCCTTCCGGGGCCGCGACGGCGTGATCCAGGCCCTGGCGCCGGCGCACATCGTCGAAAGCGGTCTGCCGACAGAACGACTGCTTGCCTATATTGCAGTCTCCAAATACCCTGGCGGTCTTCGCTTTACCGGCAGGAGGCGATCTACCTGCGCGACGGCATCCAATCAGCCGGTCGTTGATAGTGCAGTGGATGGGGCATCTGAGCGCGCAGCGTATCGTGTGGGATCGCAGTTTCGGCCGCTACAGCCTATAGTAGCGTGGTTGGTGGGAGGATTTAATTATTACTCGCGCTCGCCGCAAGTAATAATGGTTGCAGGCTTGAGACGCGAAAACTCCCTTGTTTATCAACGCATTTCCGAGCGCATCTCAACGTTTAGCAGCGATGCCAGCCGTTCTTGGAGGTTCAGAGGGCGTCAATCGTGCCGCTGGTCCGCGTAGAGCGCCTCGATCCTTGCAATCTCGTCTTCTGTCAGCGCGGCGAATTCCTTCTCCCGCGCCCGCTTCGAGAGTGTCCCGCCATTCTGATGCAGGAAGCGGAAAAGAAGATCGAGCAGACGATCCGGCATGTCGATCATAAGCGACAGGCCGGCCCTGAATCCGTCATAGGCCCTCAGGAACCTGGCCTCCTCCGGCAGATCTACATCGATCGTACGCGCCACGCATCGGAAGAGAAACTCCGCATGCGGCGTCGCATCAAAATAGCGGTAGAAATCCGCGGTGTCGTTCAACACCTCGACATTTCCCCGGTCGGTCGGCCTCCAGAGGACATGGGCCAGCAAACGCCGCGAGTAGCTTTCTAGTACGCGGCGATACTCATCGATGCGGTCGAGGATGACGGCTGAGACAGGAAAGACCAGCCCGGGCGGATTGAAACCACGCTCGGCAAGCACATGATGGATGAGATAGCGGTGCAGGCGGCCGTTCCCGTCCTCGAAAGGATGGATATAGACGAATCCGAAGGCGAGCGCGGCAGCGGCAAGGACCGGATCGAGATGCCGGGCCGGCCCCTGATCGAATGCGGTCAACCCGTCGATCAGGTCCGGCAGGTCCTCATGCCGGGCGCTGATATGGTCGGGGATCGGAGCACCGCTCACGCGGTCATGCTCACCGACGAACCCGCCTTCCTGACGCAGGCCGAGGTGAACGAAGCGGGCATCCCCAATGACGATGCGCTGCAATCGCTCCAGTTCCATGCGGTCCACTGGGCGGCGCCCCGCCTCGCCAATAACCTGGCCCCAACGCTGGATGCGGTCTTGAGGCGGGTCTTCGCCCTCGATCTGGAAACTGGATCGCGAGTCCTTGAGCAGGAGGAAGGCGGCGGTGCGGGCCAGAAGGTCTGCCGGAACCTCAGCGATCACGCGACGGGCTTCCTCGCCCAGATTCCGGGCGACGAAGTCATCCAGCTCCGGCGTGCGGAAAATCATCGGACACCAGGCACGTGTTCCGGGCAGATTGTTTTTCACACGATGGCGTGAAGAGGTCTCACCCTCCGATGTCCATTGCTGTTCAGGATCGACGACAAGGGCATAGGTGCCGCGGGTGGCGTTGGGAAGATCGAGCGGCTGATCGAGCAGCCATTCGTAGAGGAACCAGAGCCGTCGCGCATAGGCCCCAGTCGGGGCCGCGCGAACGATCTCGACGATGGCTTCCGGACCCGTCGCGCGAAAGAGCATTTTCAGGACAGCGAGATCCAGCCCCTCGTAGCGCAACGCAAAGGTCAGGTGGCCGGTCAGACTGGCTTCGGGCTCATGGCGGGGCGTATAGAGTTTCCAGCCCTCCGCCTGATAGACCTTATGTCGGGGGCCAATCGCAGCGAGGGTGATGGGGATCGGCACGGCCAGATCGAAGGCGTCAATCAGAGCGGCATAACCGGCCGGGATAGCCGTTTTCGGCAGCCAGCGGCCGTGAAGAACGCTGACTGGCCCTGAAAACGGCTTCTTCTGCCCCTGTTCCATGATTTTCGATGCTCGCGCCTGAGAATCCATACTAGAGAAAGCATCGCCTGAAAAACAATTATAGGCAATGAATTTTGATGACTATGGCGCACGTGCGTGATTTTTGATTCTCGCCCGCTTGATAGGTTTCGCGGTAATAGCAGCAGGCCGGTCGGGGATTTCATCTTAACTTGCAGCAACCATGGGTGCCCTGCCTATGCGGGTATTGCTGGCGGCTAGGAACCGTCTCGGGCTTCTTACACCCCCCATCTGCAGGGAGACCCCGCAGCGCGCCCCTGAGAGGGAGGTGGCTTTACAAGATCGGACAGGCGAAGTGACTGCGAGTCTACCCCAGTCGTCCCATCCCATTGAGGTGCTCCGCCAAGCGGTCCTTGAGGGGACACGCGGTATCGCCTATTCGGCGATACATCATGAAACGAACATCTGGTAACAACACAAATTCGAGGAGCGGATCAATGAGCTCGTCGAAGACAGGCCTGATCTTCGCGAAATCATGCAGCCTTTGTTGACTGCACGCAAACTGCTGCGTGAAGAGTTCACCAGGCTGCACAAAAAGGTTTTGGATTTGGTCCGTGAGGATGAAGTCTGCCGCCGGTTGACGACGATCCCCGGCGTCGGCCCCGTTGTCGCTCTCACCTATGTGGCAACCATCGATATTCCTGCGCGGTTTGCACATTCAAAAGCGGTCGGTTCTGTGCTCGGCCTGACGCCGAGACTGAACGAGTCTGGTGAAAGCAAACGGGTCGGGCGAGTATCCTGTTGTGGTGACGCGATGATGCGATCCCTGCTTTACGAAGCAGCGCAAGTCCTGCTGGCAAAAGTTAAGAAATGGTCGTGGCTAAGAGCCTGGGCGATGAATATCGCCAAACGCCGCGGCCGGCAAAAGGCGGTTGTAGCCCTGGCCCGACGGCTTGCGGTGATCATGCATCGCATGTGGAGTGACGGAACCGAATTCTGCTGGACACGGGAGAGCTTGCCTGTTGCTGCGTAAGCAACCAGGGTAACGAGAACCAGAGGAGACAAGAGATTCCGCCGCCGGTGGAAAGATGTCCTTCGCAGGACGACGGATGGGGTAAGTTCGCGTGGTTGTCTGTTGCGGTCGCTCATCGCGATCAGGTCGCCGATTAGATTGTTTCGCCCCATTCTTCTGGTCCCATAATGGGAGGGCCACACAGGCCGAGCCCGGAGAGAAGCGCGATACTGCGAAGACATCAACCATAGGTACGGATAGTCAGAAGGTGCTTGACCTCACCACGCCGAATAGAGAAGACAACAACCCATCACCTCTATGCTCGAATGAACGGGTCCTGCGGTCGCTATCCCAATTTGGATTAGCTCAATTTGCCAAAGCAACGCCATTGCGTTGCGCATCGCGGATGACGTTTTCCGAGAAACCTCCTCGAAGGACCTCCTCGACAAATTCGCGCACCAAGAGACCCGCAGCTGGATGGGAACAACTGACAGCGATCGTTTGCCTGATAATGAGGAATGGTTCCGCTAAGACGCGGAAACCCTTACGCGCGCTCGCAAAGCGCTCAAGCGCTTGCCATACACCCGCCGCGGCGTGGTGTTTACCTTCGACAAGCATTTCAAGGGCTTCCCCCGGCGTAGACGAATGAACGATTTTGGCATGCGCGAGACGCCGGGACAAATATAGCTCATAGGCAGCGTTTCGGGTGACGCAAATTTCCACGCCCTCCGCGTCGACGTCCTGAATGGTGCGATACGGTGTTCCCTCTCGAACCACAAGCGTACCCTCGATCAGCGCATAGGCAGGCGAAAACAGCAGCCTGTCTTCGCGCGCCGGGTCGGCGGCCAGGAAGGCGATGTCCCACTCGTCCTGATCGACCCGGTCCAGGATACTGGCTGCCGAAGGGTAGGCGACGAATTCGACACGACAGCCAAGGCGCTCTGAAAACTCTCTAGCGAGTTGTGGGCTGACACCTTCAAAGGCTCCTGTATTCGGATCGAGCTGCACCAAAGCCATATTGGCGAGGTTTACCGCCGCCCGCAGATAGCCTTTCGGGATCAGTGCGGTGAGCGAAGCTGCGATATCGTCGGTCATGTCTCGATCTCCTGCCGGACAGCGCAATCTTGCGGTCACTGTTGCCTGAATTTCGCTGCCAGCGCCTCGGTTCCGCGTGCGAGAAGGCCGGCGTCGACACCGACCGCCGTAAAGGTCGTGCCAAGTTCGATACAGCGTGCAGCGAAGGTGATGTCCGGCGTCAGAATGCCGGCCGGCTTGCCGAGAGCCGCAAGGCGGCTGATCGCATCCTCGACGGCAGCCACGACCTCAGGATGGCCGGGCTCCCCCGGATGTCCAAGGCTGGCGGCAAGATCCGCCGGGCCGATGAAGACACCATGGACACCATCAACCTGTGCAATGGCCTCCAAGGCCTCCAGTGCCGCACGGGTTTCCAGCTGCACCAGCAGGCACAACTCCTCCTCTGCCCGCTTCGCGTAACCGGCGACACGCCCAAAACGCGTCGCCCGCGTTAGCCCGGACACGCCTCGGATACCGGCCGGAGGATAGCGCATGGCGGAAACCGCGGCTTCCGCTTCCGCACGGTTCTGCACATAGGGAATGAGCAGCGTCTGCGCGCCGATATCGAGGTACCGCTTGATCAGCACCGCGTCATTGCTGGCAGGCCGCACGATCGCCGAGACGTCGTAGGCGGCGACCGCCTGCAATTGCGGCAAGACTGTCAGCACATCGCTCGGCGAGTGTTCGGTGTCGAACAGCAGCCAGTCGAAGCCCGAAGGCGCCACGATCTCCGCGGCATAGCTGCCCGGCAGGCTGCACCAGAGACCGATCTGCTGCCCCTTTTCGCGCAGCGCCCGCTTGAAGCGATTTTCCGGAAGATTCATGTTTTCCCCTATACAAAAGCGACGCCGATCGCACCGACCGGGCCATAGTCCGCATGGATGACGTCTCCCGCCGCGATGTCGACAGGCCGCGTGAAAGAACCCGCCAGCACGATCTGCCCCTTCTCCAGCTTGCCGCCAACCGCATGGAGCTTGTTGACGAGCCAGGCGATGCCTGCTGCGGGATGTCCCATGACGGCCGCCGAAACGCCGGATTCCTCGATGATCCCGTTCTTGGAGAGCGTTGCGCCGATCCATCGGATATCGACATCCATCGGACGAATGACACGGCCACCGACAACGATGGCGCCAAAGGCGGCATTGTCGGCGATCGTATCGGTGATCGCGCGGGGGACCTCGGTTCTGTAATCGATGATTTCGAGTGCCGGAACAATGAATTCAGTGGCGCGCATGACGTCATAGATGCGCGAATTTGGGCCTTGGAGATCTTCGCCCATGATGAAAGCCAGCTCAACCTCGAGCCGCGGCTTGATGAAAAGGTCGGCCCTGATCTGGGCACCGTCATTGAACAGAGCGTCGTCGAGGATGCGCCCGTAATCCGGCTCGGTCATCTTCGATGCCATCTGCATGGCGCGTGAGGTCAGTCCGATCTTGTGCCCTGCCACGCGCGCACCCTTGGCAATCCTGCCTTCCGCCCAAAGATCCTGAATGCGATAAGCGTCCTCGATCTCGATGTGCGGATAGGTCTTGCTGAGCTGCGGGATCGGCACCCGGCTTTCCTCGGCGGTCAGCAGTGCCTGTGCCGCAACGCGGCGCTCTTCATCCGTCAACATGGGTGTCGTTCTCCCGTTTGTTTATTTGATTGGCGCACGCGGCAGAACTGCCTCGCCGGGCTCCATCACGTATGTGTATTCCAGGGAAAACCAGGGAACGTTCACATTCGGATCGTCCGGATGCGGTTCGTCATGCTGCACGAAATCCCCGGTCAGCGCCGAGGTAACGCCGAACTGAACGTCGGAATCGATATTCGGATCGCTAGGATCGAAGACTTGCGAAATCAGAGTCTTGTACCCTTCCTTGAAGATCAGCGCGTGCAGGTGCGCCGGGCGATAGGGGTGACGTCCTTGCGCTTTCAAAAGCCGGCCGACGACACCGTCCACCGGGATCGGATAGCCCACCATCTTGACCGTGCTGAACCAGAAGCGACCGTCTGCGTCCGTGGTGAATTTGCCCCGCAGGTTCATCTCGGCCTGATCGGGATCCTGGTTCTCGTAGAGACCGACGGGCGACGCATGCCAGACATCCACTTCGGCGCCGGCAATGGGGCTGCCTTGCGCATCCACCACCCGCGCGTGAACGAACAGCGGCGAACCCGGCGTATCCGACCGGATGATGGTGCCGCCATTTTCAACGCGCGGCGAGTTGAGGCGCCAGAAGGGGCCAAGCAGCGACTGGGACGTTTCCGTCTGGCCCTGGTCGCCATTGTTGAGCAGGCAAACCAGCGTCGAAACACCCAGAGACCCCGACATCAGGACGAACTCGTTATGGCTGTCCGTCTGCAATTGGCCGATTTCGTTAAGGACCGCCGTGGCATCGCGAAACTCCGGCTCCGTTAAGCGGACTTCGCGAATAAATGCGTGCAGATGCTTCGCAAGCGCCGTCATGATCTCGCGAAGTCGGTCATCCGAGGTCTGCTCCATAACCTTCAAAACAGCGGCCGTCACATCCTCTTGCGTCCGTATCACCATCTCACGCCTCCCTGTGGAGGCCTGTTTTGATAAATCATCGATTATTTGTCAAGCCTGACACGACTTCAACTTACGCGATTTAGGGAAAATACGCTTAGTTCACTCAGTATCTGATTCCAAAATACTGATTTAATTACATATTATGAGCTTCCTGCGGCCGAGCATGGAGATCCTGGATAAATTTCTCCAAAACAATTTGACATAAATAATCGTTTATTATATCGATCGTCGATAATGAAATCCGCCACCAGAAAACGTGGCGAAACCATCTGGGAGGATGTCGATTGCGATCAGGGCCTGGAAGCCTCATTTCGGAAAGCGGCGTTGAGGCGGCAACGCCCACGCCATCCTTTCCGGATGACGGCAAGAACACGATCGCCAGCCAGCTCGTATCGCGGTTGCGCGAAGCGATCATTTCCGGCCAGCTCGAGGCCGGCAGCAAGATCAATCTCGATCGGGCAAAACAGAGCTTTAACGTCAGCCTCAGCCCTTTGCGCGAGGCATTGGCGCGTCTGATTTCGGACGGGCTGGTCGAGTTCGAAGACAATCGCGGCTACCGCGTCTCGCCCGTTTCGCTGTCGAACCTCGAAGAGATCACCAGTTTGCGCGAGGAATTCGAAACTTATGCGCTGCGGGAATCCATGCGCGTCGGCGATGTCGATTGGGAAGGCAACGTCATGCGTGCGCTTCATCGTCTCAATCGCACGGAACGGGATGCTTCCAAACCCGAAACGCTTGAGCAGTGGGAGGCCGTCCACCGGGAGTTTCATCTCACATTGATTTCGGGCTGCCGTAAACCGCTGCTTCTCAGTTTCTGCAAGACCATGCTGAACCTGAACGACCGCTACCGGCGCACATTTCTCACCCGAACATCCGGCGACCGCAATGTCAGTGTCGAACACAGCGAAATCGCACAGGGAACGGTGGCGCGGGATATGGACTATGCCTGCGACCGGCTGCGCGAACACATCCATCGCACCGGCACAAATCTGCGACGGCATCTCGCTGAAAAGGGAATTACCTGAATGGAGACCCGGGAGGAAACCATAGCAGCCAGGACTTCCGCGCCACTGCTGGGGGTCGCGCATTTTTCAGCGATTGATGTCGAGCCGGCAAAATTTGTGTCGCTCGCAGCCATAGCCGGTTTTTCATCGGTCGGTCTGCGCCTTCATCCGGCCTTTCCCGGCGCTCCCTATTATGATCTCCCGGCGGGAAGCGACTCAGCGCGTGAGGTAAGGGCCCGGCTGGAGGGCGAAGGGATTTCGCTCTATGACATCGAATTCGTTGTCATAGGACCGGACTTTGATGCCGCTGCTCTGACGTCCATGCTTGAAGCCGCCAGCGCGCTCGGTGCGCGGCGTCTCAGTGTTTGCGGCGACGACCCGGATCGGGAGCGCCTTGTTGCCAATTTCGCAGCGCTTTGCGACCTCGCGGCCACGTTCGGCATGGGCGTCGATCTTGAGAACATGGGCTGGCGCACCGTCGCCAGCTTCCATGACAGCCTGTCGATCGTGCAGGATTCCGAACGGAACAATGGCGGTGCGCTGGTCGATGCGCTGCACTTCTTCCGCAATGGCGGGCAGGCGAAGGACGTCTCTTCTGCTCCTGAAGGCATGGTCAGGAGCATTCAACTCTGCGACGCCCGCGGACCTGCACCGCTCATGGTGGAACAAATGATTAGCGAGGCCAGAACGGGACGCTTTGCGCCGGGGCTGGGTGAGCTTGCCGTCGTGAGCCTGATTCAAGTGTTGCCGGCAGGCGCTGCCGTTTCGGTGGAGGTGCCTATCCATTCCAGCCAGACGCCCGAGGAGCATTTGCGGCACCTTCACGATACCACCCGTGCGTTGACCGGCTAACCACGAACAACAGCGCAAAAGCTAATACGACACGGGGACAGGCAGAGGAGCCTGTCGGCGGAGAGAGATATTGTCATGAACTACGTGCTGAATTTCAGCGTTGTCTTCGAAAAGATGCCCGACCTGCTGATGGCGGCTCTGGCCACGATCGGTCTGGCCTTGGCCGGCATGTCGCTGGCGCTGGTGATCGGCGTGATCGGCGTCGCGGCCCGGTCATCGAAAGTCCGTCCCTTGCGCGCGGCGGTCATCGCCTTCGTCGAAGTGGTCCGCAATACCCCTTTCCTGGTGCAAATCTTCTTCATTTTCTTCGCCCTGCCGATGATGGGTGTTCGCCTCAATCCCACTGTCACGGCGATCATCGCGCTCGCCATCAATGGCGGCGCCTATGCCATCGAAATCATTCGTGGCGGTGTCGACAGCATCCACAAAGGTCAGGTTGAAGCCGGTCTGGCACTCGGCCTGCACAAGGCGCAGGTGTTTCGCCTGATCGTTCTGAAACCGGCGCTCAGGGCAATTTACCCCTCGCTGACCAGCCAGTTCATCATGCTGACGCTGACGACATCGGTCTGCACGTCTATCGCGGCTTACGAGCTGACCTCCGTCGCGCAGATCATCGAGTCCGACACGTTCCGCAGCTTCGAGGTCTATTTCACGATCACGCTGATGTACCTCGTCATCTCCTGGATGATGATGGGGCTGTTTGCGCTGATCTCGCGGCATTTCTTCAGCTATCCGGTGCGGTGAGGAGCAGGACAATGGGTGTTATCGGCCAAAACGAAATGCTATTCCTGCTGCAGGGCCTGAAGTGGACATTGCTTCTATCTGCGATCGGCTTCATCGGCGGCGGGGTTTTCGGACTCGTCATCGCGCTTGCCCGCACATCTGAACTCTCAGCCCTCCGCAAGACGGCGGCGGGCTATATCTCAGTCTTCCAGGGTACACCGCTGCTGATGCAGCTCTTCGTCGTCTACTACGGGATCGCGCTTCTCGGCGTCAGCGTCGAGGCCTGGGTGGCTGTCGCGATCGCCTTCACGCTGCATGCCAGCGCATTCCTGGGCGAGGTCTGGCGTGGTGGTATCCAGGCAATCCCGAAGGGCCAGACCGAGGCCGCCAATGCGCTGGGGCTTCACTATGTGTCGCGGATGAAGGACGTGGTCCTTCCCCAGGCGTTCAAAGTCTCGTTGCCGGCAACCATCGGTTTTCTCGTTCAGCTCATCAAGGGCACGTCGCTTGCCGCCATCGTCGGCTTTATCGAGCTCGCCCGCGCCGGACAGATCGTCTCGAACCAGACCTACAGACCGTTGCTTATCTTCGGCATCGTCGGCGCGATCTACTTCGTCATTTGCTGGCCTTTGTCTCTCTATGGGGCCTGGCTCGAAAATCGGATGGCAAAGGCCGTCCGGTAAGTTGGCAATCCAACGAACGCATAAGCTCTATCAACCAAGGAGGAGAAGGTAATGATCAGCAGCTTTAAGACCGGTCTGAAGCGCCGTGGAATTCTGTTCGCAGTAGCAGCTCTGATGATGGCCCCGTGGCTATCGCCGATGTCTGCCCAAGCCGCGACGGTGGAGGAGGTCAAAGCCAAGGGCAAGATCATCGTCGGCATTCAGGGCGACAACGCGCCCTGGGGCTTTGTCAATTCGAGCGGCGTTCAGGACGGTTTCGATGCCGACATCGCCAAGCTCTTCGCCAAGGAACTGGGCGTGGAGGTCGAATTCGCACCGCTCGCGGTCGCCAACCGCATTCCGGCGCTTGTCACCGGCAAGGTCGATATCCTGTTTGCCACCATGGCAATGACGGAGGAACGGGCCAAGTCGATCCAGTACAGCAAGCCATATGCTGGCAACACGATTTCGCTTTACGGACCGAAGGACAAGACGATGGCCAAGGTCGAAGATCTTGCCGGCATCGACATCGGCGTTCCACGCTCAAGCTCTCAGGACAAGGCGGTGACCGACGCGGTCGGCTCCAACGCAACAGTCCGCCGCTTCGACGACGATGCGGCGACCATCCAGGCGCTGCTTTCCGGCCAGGTTCAGGCTGTCGGCGGCAACCAGTTCTACCTCGACCGTCTGGAAGCGGCCAGTGCCGGCACATATGAACGCAAGATCGATTTCCTCACGACATTCAATGGCGTCGGAACACGACTTGGCGAGAAGGACTGGAATGAAACCGTCAACGCCTTTCTCGACAAGATCATGGCGAACGGCGAGCACGCCAAGGTCTACGCGAAGTGGATGAAAGTGGAGGTTCCGAAGTTTCCCGAGTCCATTCCGAACATCCCCTTCACCATCAACTGATACACGTTCTATGCAGGAGGTCGCCGTGCCGCACGCAGCTGACAATCGAAGCCCGCTCCTCTCCATGGAAGGGGTGGATAAATGGTACGGCGCATTCCATGCGTTGAAGAACATCAACCTTACGGTTCGCAAAGGCGAGAAAATCGTCCTTTGCGGACCGTCAGGATCAGGTAAATCCACGCTGATCCGTTGCATCAATGCGCTCGAGAAAATCGAGAAAGGCACGATCATGGTCGAAGGGACAAAGTTGGATGACAGCGGCAAGTCGATCGACGCCGTCCGGCGCGAAGTCGGCATGGTGTTTCAAAGTTTCAACCTGTTTCCGCACATGACAATCCTGGAAAACTGCACGCTTGCGCCGATGCGCGTACGCGGCACCAGCAAGGCGGATGCCGAGAAAGTCGCCCGCAAATATCTCGAACGCGTCCGCATTCTCGACCAGGCTGAGAAGTTCCCGGCGCAGCTTTCGGGCGGGCAGCAGCAGCGCGTAGCCATTGCTCGTGCGCTCTGCATGGAACCAAAAGCCATGCTGTTCGATGAGCCGACCAGTGCACTCGACCCTGAGATGGTCAAGGAAGTCCTCGACACGATGATTGGTCTGGCCAGAGACGGCATGACGATGATTTGCGTCACCCACGAAATGGGCTTTGCGCGGCAGGTTGCCGACCGCGTGATCTTCATGGCCTCGGGCGAGATCGTCGAAGAAGCGCCGCCGGAAACCTTCTTTCGCAATCCGTCGCATCCGCGCACCCAAGCCTTCCTCGGCGAAATCCTGGCCCATCATTAAGGCGATCCCCACATGACTGTTTCAAACGAAACGATGAAGCGCGCTGTGTTGGTGGGACTGATCGGCGCGGATATCCAGATGTCGAAATCCCCTGCCCTGCACGAGCGCGAAGGTCTGCTTCAGGGGCTCGACTATCGCTATGAACTCCTCGACCTTGCGGAGCGCGGCCTTCCGGCCACCGCCCTGCCTGACCTTCTGGCGGAAGAGGAGGCGCGCGGCTTTGCCGGCAGCAACATCACCCACCCCTGCAAGCAGACGGTGATTCCGCATCTGACGGATCTGTCCGAGGATGCCCGCATGCTGGGCGCCGTCAACACGGTCGTGTTCAAGGATGGAAGACGGACCGGTCACAACACGGACTGGTACGGCTTTTATCAAAACTTTCGGCGCGGCCTTCCTGACATCCCGCGGCATCGGGCTGTCCTTCTGGGCGCCGGCGGCGCGGGCGTCGCGGTCGCACACGCCGCGATGAAACTCGGCATCGAGCATCTGGCGATTTTCGATCAGGATATTGCACGGTCGACAAAGCTGGCCGAGGAATTGAACACGCGGTTTTCCTCTGAGCGGGCCGTCGCCATCGCCAATGTCGGCAAGGCGATGCAGAGCGCCGACGGACTCATCCACGCCACGCCGACTGGAATGAAGAACCATCCCGGGTTGCCGATCGAGGAAAGGTGGCTGGAGCCCCATCATTGGGTCGCCGACATCGTCTACATGCCGCTGGTGACCGAGCTTCTGGCGCTTGCCACCCGTCTCGGCTGCCGCACCTTGCCGGGTGGAGGGATGACGGTGTTTCAGGCGGCAGCAGCCTTCAAGCTCTTCTGCGGCATTGAGCCCGACGCCGATCGGATGAGCGCTCACTTTACCGAATTGTGCATCGGCGCCCAAAGCGGCCGCACGCGAAGGGAAAATTGAGAATGCCACACATCGTTATCGAATACAGTAAGGGAGCCGGAAGTCGCATCGACATGCCAGCACTCGTCAAGGCGGTGCATCGTAGTATCCGCGAAAGCGGTGCGGTGAAGCCGAACGCCGTCCGTACCTTTGCCCGCGAGGCGACGTATTCGCTTGTCGCCGATGAGGACCCGGCCAATGACTTCGTGCAGATTATCCTGCGGATCGCCCCCGGCCGCCCGGCCGCCGAGAAGCAACAGATCTTGCAAACGGTCTATGACGCCGCGGCCAGCATCGCGCGTCCGGCCCTGAACGAGGGACGCTGCGCTTTGCGCGCCGATCTTATCCAGTCGGATCCCAATTTTGCGATCCACGAGACCACACTGCCGTGACCATTCCGGCAAGTCGAAGGGAAGATGCATGAGCCTAATCTATGTTCTCAACGGTCCGAATCTCAATCTGCTCGGCAAGCGCCAGCCGCATATCTACGGTCATGAGACGCTCGCCGATGTCGAGGCCGATTGCCGCCGGGTGGCTTCCGAACTAGGCCATGACATCCGCTTTCACCAGAGCAACCGCGAATACGAGATCATCGACTGGATCCATGAAGCGCGCGAGGACGGCGCCGGTATCGTGATCAACCCAGCCGGCTTCACCCACACCTCCGTTGCCATTCTCGACGCGCTGAACACCTTCGAGCAGCCGGTCATCGAGGTGCATATTTCCAACGTCCACAAGCGAGAGGCATTCCGCCATCATTCCTTCGTCTCGCACCGCGCCGACGGGATCATCTCCGGGCTTGGAACCGAAGGCTATCAGTTTGCGATCCGCCGGGTGGCAAGCCTGATTACGTCTGCCGAAAAGAAGTGACGGGAAGGGCTCAGCATGGAACGGAAAGTGAGACTTGCGGTGCTCGGCGCCGGCCTGATCGGCAAGCGACATATCCAGCATGTGCTTGCCGAGCCGCAGGCGGAACTTCTGGCCGTCATCGATCCGATGCCGCTTGGGCAGAAGATCGCCCAGGAATCCGGCGCTAAATGGTTTCCAAGCTTTGCGGCAATGATCGAAACGCATCGTCCCGACGGCATCATCGTCGCGACGCCCAATCAGGTGCATGTCGCCAACGGCCTCGAAGCCGTAGCCGCAGGGGTGCCGGCGCTAATCGAAAAGCCGATTGCCGACGATATCGCTGCCGGTGAAAAGCTGATCGGCGCGGCGGAAGCCGCTGGCGTTCCGCTTCTGGTCGGCCACCATCGCCGCCACAATCCGATGATCCAGAAGGCGAAAGAGATCATCGACAGCGGCGCGCTTGGCCGCATCCTCGTGGCCAATGCGATGTTCTGGCTGTTCAAGCCGGACGACTATTTCGACATCGACTGGCGGCGCCAGGCCGGAGCCGGCCCGGTCTTCCTCAACCTGATCCACGACGTCGACAACCTGCGCTACCTTTTCGGCGATATCGTTGCCGTGCAGGCACGTGAATCCAACGCCGTCCGCGGCAATGTTGTCGAGGAAACCTCGGTGATCCTGATGGAGTTCGCGAGCGGTCTTCTTGCCACGGCCACCGTTTCGGATGCCGTCGTCGCACCCTGGAGCTGGGAGATGACGACGGGCGAAAATCCCGCCTATCCGAAGACGGAAGAGGCATGCTACCTGATCGGCGGGACGCACGGATCCCTGACGATCCCGGCCCTCGACGTGTGGAAGAACGGCATAAAACGCAGTTGGTGGGAGCCCTTCGAAAAGCGCCGCGTCGCCGTTCAGGACGAAGACCCGCTCGTGCTGCAGATCCGGCAGTTCTGCAAGGTGATCCGCGGTGAGGAAGCGCCGCTAGTCAGCGGGCGCGAAGGGCTGAACACGCTGAAGGTCATTATGGCCGTCAAGCAATCCGCAGCAAGCGGCGAACGCATCTTCCTATAGAAACCGATACCGGGGGCATCTCCCAGCGATTCTTGGCGAATTCAACCTATCGTGGGCGCCATATTGGGCCTGTCGTCTTATGTCACGGGCCTCGATCCACCCATCTGAAATCCCGAGTCTTCACCCTGATTTCGCAGATTTGTGAAGCGGCTCCAAAGCTTGCCCCTTCTGGAGGGCGACAACTCGTTGTTCTCAAGGGTCACCGCCAGCGCCGATCGTGACTCTTTGGATTCTCATTTCCTCAGCAATTTCAAATTGTTGTCGTTAGTTCTGGTAGGGGAATCTTTAGTACCGCTTCACAATCCTGCTCTCAGATCGCGCCTGGCACGACGAACTCCAGCCAGGCAGAGATGGGTCCGATGATCGCGATAGTGCGCTGTAAACGAGTAGCTTGCGCAGCACGCTGTCACGTTCTGCCTCGGGAGCGTTGGCCACCACGAGAGCGCCGTTGGTTGAGAACGGGCTGGTGTCGACGATGGTCGTCGAGATCGCGATGGCGCCCAGCCGCCCGGCGGCCGGTCCCCATTGCTGTGGCGATGTAGCGGCTCCTCCCGCCACATCTATTGCGGGTCTATCATTCCTCTGATGTCCGGCCCTGTGCTTCGCCGTCATGCGCCGCGACATAGCGGTCGAGGGCGCTCGCCGCATTCAGCATGTGCGCCCGCATTCGCCGCGCCGCCAACTCGCCGTCTCCGTGCGAAATAGCCTCCATCACGCCGTCATGCTCGTCGCGCGAACGGACGATGCGATTTCCCTGACGGAGCTGCGTTCTGCGGAAAGCGCTGAGCCTCGTTCGGACCGCCATCGCCTGCTCGGCGAGAAACTCGTTGTGGGTGGAACGGTAGATGCTTTCGTGGAATTCGCGATTAAACGCGTCATAGGCATCATAGTCTCCGGCCTCGACCATCGCCTGCGAGGCGTCATGCAGCGTGAGGAGATGGCTTCGTTCGAGCGGCGTCATGCGATAGGTCGCAAGACGCACGCACAAGGCTTCGATCTCGGCCATGGTCTCGAACATATCCATGATCCGCTCGGCCGTCATGCGGGTAACGACCACACCGCGGCGCGGGCGTATCTCCACGAGGCCGCTCACTGCGAGCTGGCGCAGCGCCTCGCGAACAGGCGTGCGTGAGGCCCCGAAACGATCGGCAAGCTGCTGCTCGTCGAGCGCGGAACCGGCCGCGAGAACGCCTGCGGCGATCTCGTCGGTAAGCGCGTTACGGATACGGTCCGAGAGCAGCTCCCGGTCTTCCCCGTGATATTCATCCACTGCGGTCAACATCGTCACAACACCCTCCTATTGCATACCAAATATCAACTTCTTCGACATTAAGTATACGTAAACTTGACATACTGGCAATAATGCATACCATTATAAAGATAAATGCACGATCGGAGAACAAGAATGACGGTCTGGCAAACACAAAAGGTGGCCCGGTCTGACCGCCTGAACGCCGGCTCCAGATACGCTCGCGGTAAGCTGGTGACGCTTGATAATGTTTCCGCTTTGCTCGGATCAGTGCTGCGATCGGGCGATCGGGTCTGCCTGGAAGGAGACAATCAGAAGCAGGCTGATGTTCTCGCTGCTGCCCTTGCTGCCCTCGATCCGGCGAATATCCATGATCTCCACATGGTGCAGTCCGGCGTGGTGCTGCCCGAACACCTGGATGTGTTCGAAAGCGGCATAGCCAGACGACTCGACTATTCCTATTCGGGGCCGCAGTCGGCGCGCATCGCGCGGATGCTGTTTGACGGTCAGATCGAGCTTGGCGCGGTTCATACCTATCTGGAACTCTTCGCGCGCTATTTTATCGACCTCACTCCAAACGTCGCTCTGATCGCGGCGGTAAGCGCCGACGCCGAAGGCAATCTCTATACCGGCCCCAACACCGAGGATACGCCGACCATCGTCGAGGCGACCAGCTTCAAGGGCGGCCTCGTCATCGCTCAAGTGAAGGAGGTCGTCGACAGGGTGCCGCGCGTCGACATTCCCGGCGATCAGGTTCATTTCGTCGTGGAGGCAGGCAAGCCCTTCTACGTCGAGCCGCTTTTCACCCGCGATCCGGCCGCCATCACCGAAACCCAGATTCTGACGGCAATGCTCGCGATCAAGGGGCTTTATGCTCCTTATGGTGTCCGCCGGCTCAATCATGGCATTGGTTTCAACACCGCCGCGATCGAGCTTCTCCTCCCAACCTATGGGGAGAAGCTCGGTCTCAAGGGCAAGATTTGCACCCACTGGGCACTCAATCCGCATCCGACGCTGATCCCCGCGATCGAGGCCGGCTGGGTCGAGCAGATCCACTGCTTCGGCTCGGAAGTGGGCATGGAAGACTATATTGCCGCCCGCTCCGACATTTTCTTCACCGGGGCAGATGGGTCGCTCCGCTCCAACCGCGCCTTCTGCCAGACAGCAGGGCTCTACGCCTGCGACATGTTCATCGGCTCGACCCTGCAGATCGATCTTGAAGGCCACAGCTCGACGGTGACCGCGAGCCGTATCGCCGGTTTCGGCGGCGCGCCGAACATGGGGTCGGACCCGCGCGGGCGGCGACATCCGAGCGAGCCCTGGCTAAAGGCCGGTGCCGAGGCGGACCCCGATACGCCTGCCCATCTGCGACGCGGCCGCAAGCTCGTCGTCCAGATCGGCGAAACCTTCGGCGAAAAGAACGTGCCGCTATTCGTCGAACGTCTGGAGGCGCTGGCGCTCGCTGAAAAGCTCGATCTCGAACTTGCGCCCATCATGGTCTACGGTGACGACGTCACTCACGTCGTCACCGAGGAGGGGATAGCCAACCTTCTCCTCTGTCGCGACCGGAACGAGCGCGAGCAAGCGATCCGTGGCGTCGCCGGTTACACGGATGTCGGT
The DNA here is from genome assembly GCF_056279705.1 of Rhizobium sp. USDA 4016. Lineage (NCBI taxonomy): Bacteria > Pseudomonadati > Pseudomonadota > Alphaproteobacteria > Hyphomicrobiales > Rhizobiaceae > Rhizobium > Rhizobium sp. USDA 4016. Next base: position 513,796 of record NZ_JBWCCY010000004.1, on the reverse strand, counting down.
CGCAACCGCGATCGGAAGATGGTCGAGCGGCTGCGCAAGCGAGGTGTCATCCGCAGGCCGGAGGATCTCGGCATCGATCCGCTGGACGTCGACCGCAGGATGCTCGCTGCACACTCGATCAAGGACCTTATGCTTTCCTCCGGCGGGCTCTATCGCCCCCCCAGCCGGTTCCGGAACTGGTGAGAAAGGACAAATCATGGAGAAGTTGTCTTATACGCTGATGGCAGCCACACCCGCCGGCGGGACGAGGCGCCAGGCGATCATCGGTGTCGTCGCCTCCGGCAATCTGGAAGTGCTTCTGGAACGCGATGGCCCAGCCGGAACATGCACGATTGAGATCGCGACCGCTGCGCATGGCTTCGGCCCCGTCTGGGAAGCGGTGCTCCAGGACTTTGTCTCGCGCCGCTCAGCCGGCGGCTTGCGCATCGCCATCAACGACGGCGGTGCGCGACCTGACACCGTTGCACTGCGGCTCGCCCAAGGCGTGCGCCTGATCGAGGAGGACGAGCAATGAGAATCTCCGCCTCCATGAGCAACGAAACAATAAGCTGGTACGAAGCAAGCGCTCGAGAACGGATCGCCGGACTGGTCGACCCGCGCAGTTTTACTGAATTCGTCGGCCCCGACGAACGGGAAACCAGTCCGCATCTGGCGATCTTCGATCTGCCGGAGCAGTTTGATGACGGTATGATCGTCGGACGCGCGACGGTCGGAGGGAAGACGGTACTGGTGGCCGCTCAGGAGGGCCGTTTCATGGGCGGCGCGTTCGGTGAAGTCCATGGCGCCAAGCTTGTCGGTCTGCTGCGTTCGGCCCGGGCGACCAATCGCGACCTGATCATCCTCTTCGATACCGGCGGCGTGCGCCTGCAGGAAGCCAATGCCGGCGAACTCGCTATCGCCGAAATCATGCGCGCGCTCGTCCTGGCACGGCTTGCCGGCGTGCGCGTCATCGGGCTGATCGGCGGACGAGCGGGATGCTACGGCGGCGGCGGCCTCATTGCCGGGTGCTGCTCGACATTGATTGTCTCGGAACAAGGCCGGATCAGCGTCTCGGGACCCGAGGTGATCGAGACGAACAGGGGGGTGGAGGAGTTCGATTCCAGGGATCGTGCGCTCGTATGGCGGACCATGGGCGGCAAGCATCGATATTTGATGGGCGGAGCGAACCGTTTCGTCGAGGACAACTGCGCCGCCTTCCGCGAGGCCACGCTTGCTGCGCTATCGGAGCCGGCCAAATTCGACCTTGCCACGCTTGCCGCGGAGCAGACACGGCTGGAAGGTCGCCTCGCCCGCTTCGGCGACAAGACGGATGCGACCGCGATCTGGACCGCGCTCGGCATTGACGACGCGGACGAAATTCCCGCACTCGCCACGCAAACTTTCCTGGCCCTCACCGCCGGTAGACAGGAGACCGCCGATGACGCTCGATGATATACTCGTTTCGCTCTTTCCCGCCGGCTGCGAGGTGTGGGTAGAAAACGGCCGCATCACCGGCCAAGGCGGCCTTGGTGGGGCACGCCGCGTTCATGTCCTCGGCTTGTCGCACGGTATTGCCCTCGGCATCGACGATGCTTCGATCCTCGCTGGACAGGTTCTGGAAATCGCGCGGACAGCGGACGAAACCCCGATCCTGATGTTGATCGACTCGTCCAGCCAGCGCATGAGCCGGCGGGACGAACTTCTTGGCCTCAACGAATATCTGGCTCATCTGGCGAAGGCATTGCTGCTTGCCGAAAACGCGGGGCACCGCACCATCGGCCTGCTCTACGGCGGCAGTGCCGCCGGAGCCTTCATCGCCACTGCGCTTGCGACCGGTACGCTGGTTGCGCTGCCGGGTGCGCACCCGGAGGTGATGGATCTGCCCTCGATGGCACGAGTGACCAAACTCTCGATCGATCTTCTGCGGGAGAAGGCGAAAGCGACCCCGGTCTTTGCGCCCGGGCTCGACAATCTCGCACGTATGGGAGGCGTTCAAGAAATCTGGGATCCGGAACGGTCGCTTGCCACGCAACTGGAGATGCTGCTTGCTCGACCGGCGGGCGAGGATACGCGCGACATTCTCGGACAACAGCGACAGGGCCGTCCCAAGGCCGCCGCCATAGCTGCGCGCGTGGCGCAACAGGCAGCGGGCAATGCGTGAACCACAGCTGCGGCGACACGATCTGGTCTGGATCGAACCTTCTGCCTGGGCAGCGACGCTCGATGCGGCGCCCCAATGGCGCGGCGAACCTCTATTGGCCGACTGGGTCGAGCGCGGGTGGCCGCTGATCGTGCGGCGGCCACTTTGCGACGATGCCGCAGGCCTCGTGCCGGTCGGCGTGCCGCTGCCGCCGGAAGCCGGCAAGAAAAGGGTGGCCTTTGTGGTATCCCCATATGCGATCACCCGCACCACGCCACCGCCCTTACTGGCCGACATAGTGACTTCGGCGCCTTCGTCGTGGCGGGCGTGCATCGAGGCGTTGCTGCGCCTGGATGCCGGTGTCCGCGCCTACGGGAGCCTTGCCTGGGAGCACCTGACCGCACTCGCCTATCTCTCCGATCGTTCGGATATCGACCTCATTTGGGCTTGGCGGAATCCGGAAGCCACAAGGACGCTTCTTGCCGGACTAAAAGCGATCGATACCGCCGCGCCGATGCGCGTCGACGGCGAATTCGTCGCCGCGGACGGGACAGCCGTGAACTGGCGCGAGTTGCAGTCGGGACAGACCGAGGTGATCGGCAAACGGTTGGACGCGCTTATTGCGATGCGAAGCGACGACTTCATCACAGGACATTTCAGGTCATGAACGCACCGCTCCAATTGTGCCGGTTACCCGATGCCGATCTCGCAGCAACCGAAATAGCCGCGTGCGCCGTCCACGCGCTGCACTTGGAGGTCGACACCTATCCAAAGCCTGGTCTCGTCAGTCCCGTTGACCCAGGGGCGCATGCCGATATGGACGCCGCGCTCCTTCGCCACAGCGCCGATGTGCTTGGTCCTTACTTCGCTGATCTCGCAACCGCTGGCGCTTCAGGTGCCGAGATGAACCGTTTACGGACAATCGGCATAGAGGCCGAGCGGGCGATGTTGCTTGCGACCGGTGGTGTCAACACGCATCGCGGCGCGATCTTCGGGCTTGGCCTGCTCGCCGCAGCGGCGGGTTTTCGGAGTAGCTATGGCGGCACCACCCGCCTCGGCCGGATTGTCGCTGATCGCTGGGGTGATGCGATCCTCAACGGGCCTGTGTCGTTGCGCAGCCATGGCGCGCAGGTGGGGCGACGCTATGGCGCTGGTGGCGCGCGAATGGAGGCGGCAACCGGCTTTCCCTCGGTTTACGGTATTGCACTGCCCGCACTCGCCGATGGCGAACGGCTGGTGCCGTCTAATCCCGAGGCCGCACGAGTCCATGCGTGCTTTGCTCTCATCGCGACCGTCGAGGACACCAATCTCCTCCACCGTGGTGGCTGTGGTGGCCTCGCCTTCGCACGTGCCGAAGCCCAGGCATTCATCGCTGCCGGAGGTATCGGTGGATCCGGTTGGCGAGAGCGAGCCGTGGCGACGCATGTCGCCTTTGTCGCGCGCAATCTCAGCCCGGGCGGGGCCGCCGACATCCTGGCGATGGCGTTGTTCGCACGAATGATGGAGAGCCGGCTTTGACGGTCGCGCTGCTGTGTTCGGGACAGGGTGTGCAGCATCGCGAGATGTTCCGGCTCACGGCCGGCCTGCCCGCAGCCGCTGGCATTTTCGCCGCAGCGACGAAAGCATTGGGCACCGATCCACGCGAGTTCGTGCTTGCTGTCGACGACAGGGCATTGCACGCCAACCGCGCTGCCCAGATTCTGTGCGTGACGCAGGCATTGGCCGCTGCGGCGATGATCGCGGACGCGCTCCCCCGCCGGATCATCGTCGCGGGCTACAGTGTCGGCGAGGTCGCCGCTTGGGGCATTGCCGGTCTCTTGAGCTTTCCGGCCACCATCGACCTCGCCAGGATCCGTGCGGAAATCATGGATGGCGCGAGCAGCGACGGCGATGGTCTTGGCTTCTTGCGTGGACTGCCCCGTGAACGGGTGGTGGCGCTCGGCTCTGAGCACGACGTCGAAATCGCCATCGTCAATCCCGGTGACGCGTTCATCGTCGGCGGATCGCGGACATCGCTCCTGGCCTTTTGCGACGCCGCGCTTGCCGCCGGGGCAACGCGCGCGGGGCTATTGCCCGTTGCTGTGGCATCGCATACCTCGCGCCTCAAGCGTGCCGTCGCCCCGTTCCGCGATGTCATCGACGCTCATGAACCGAAACGGTCAGACCGCAGCAAGATCCTGTTGAGCGGGCTCGACGGTTCGGCAGTCCTCGACACCGCAAGCGGAGCGGACGGGCTCGCCCGGCAACTCAGCACCACAGTGCGCTGGGACATCTGCCTCGAGGCCACAGTGGAGCGCGGGGCTAGAATGTTCCTCGAGCTCGGACCCGGCCGCGCCCTCGCAGAGATGGCAGCGTCGGCCTACTCAACCATCCCGGCACGCAGCATCGAGGATTTTCGCAGCACCGATGGCGTGCGCGCTTGGCTTGCCGGGCTCTTCTGAAGTAATTCAGAAAGAGGCTCCTTAAACGCAGAGCGAGACCTCGCTTTGCACAGATATGGCCCTAGAGGTAGCGGTGGGCGGTGGAGACCTATCACTTACCCGTCAAGCATAGGGTCGCGCTGGTCTCCAGCAGTGATCCGCTGGCAGGAACCGAGCCCATCTCGATGCGAGAGGCGGCACGCTTTCCGGCCGCCCTGACCACAAAGACTTCGCGCAGCCGCTTCCTGGTGAACGAAGCCTGCCGGGAGGAGCATGTCAGCCTGACGACACCACGCTTGGCTTCCTCGACATTGTATTCCATGGCGCGGCGATTGGGATCGAACGTTTTGCCCATATGCGGGAAGTTAATGGAAGCCTTGCCCTTCCACAGGGATTCGACCATCAGCGGGCGGTTGACGGCAAGAGCCAGCGCACGGCGCAGGGTCTTCGACTTGAACATCGGCTTGTTCATGTTGAACGTGAACATATGGAAGTTCTCGATTAGCGTGCCGCGGGTCTCGATGTCGGAATAGCTGTCGATCAGCGCCACGTCGTCGGGCGTCAAGGTGGTGACGATGTCGTATTCGCCGCTGATGAGGCCGACGACACGGGTCGCGGGCTCGGCCACCACCTGATAGGATCTTCGAGGCGGTCGGCTTTGCGCCCCAATAGGCGTCGTTGGCTTCGAGCACGACGCGGTCATTGGCCACGAACTCGACGAACTTATAGGGACCCGTGCCGACGGGCTTGTTGCCGAAGGCGACGGCGCCGAGGCTCTTGTAATATTCCTTCGGAACGATGCGGCCGAGCCAAGAGGCCAGGAACCGCTCGATGAGGAAGGACGGGGTCTTGGTGCGCAGCACGACGGTGTGCTTGTCCTCGACTAGCGGCTCGTCCCAATCCGGCGAGAAATTGCGGCCGTTCGGGACCGTCTTGATCGCCTCGTCGCCCCAAAGACGCTCGGACGAGAAGGTGTAGGCGACATCGTCGGCGGTCAGATCGACGCCTTGACGTTCTGGCGCAGCTTGAAGCGCACCGACTTGTCGTCGAGCCGCTCCCAGTTTTCGGCAAGCTGCGGCACCAGTTCGATGCTGTTGCCTGGAGCGCCATTGGCGAACCAGTCGCGGGTGATAAGGGTGTCGAAGATCTGGTTGACGATGCGGGGGCCGACATTGCTGATGGCATTCACCGGCTCCAGCGACGCGGGCACGCCGTTGACACCGATCCTCAGCGCGCGCCGTTCCTGCGCGAAGGCAAGGGGAAGGATGCCAGCGCCGCGACGCCTGCACCGATGATGAATTTTCTGCGGTTGGTCTTGAGCATCTGTTGTCTCCTGCTTGGCGAGATGCTGTTGAGGGAAAGGTGGATGCGCCTAATTTGCGATGATGAACTTCTTGCGCAGCTTCTCAGGAGCCGCGTCGATGATGGATTTCGCGCCGGCGTCGGTGACGACGACGCCGATGTCCTCAATTTTTGCCGTGACCGACAGGCTGGACTTCGTGAACTTGGAATGGTCCGCCACCACGATCACGCGCCGCGACACCTCGATCATGGCGCGGGCGACGCTGGCGTTCACGGGCGAAACCGTGCAGATCAGGCCGCGATCGACGTCGATCGAGGCGGCGTTGAGGATGAGCTTGTCGACATTGAACTGGCGAATGAACTGTTCTGCCAAGGGTCCCCAGAAGGAGCGGTTCGTGTCGGTATATTCGCCTCCGACGGAATAGATGTTCTGCCCTTCGCCGCGTGTCAGTTCGGCAATGATGTCCAGCCCATTTGAAATGAACGTGAGATTGCTCCGGCCGGCCAGCTTCCTGGCGACTTCCAACGCAGTCGTTCCGGCATCGAGGAGAACCGTGTCGCCATCGACGATCAGGCCGGATGCAACGGCTGCAATGGCGGCCTTCTCCTCCTGGTTCAACACGGAACGGGCCGCATTCGTCTTGTCCTGAGCGACCTGATTGATACTCACGGCGCCGCCGTGGGTGCGGCGGAGCAATCCGGCGCTCTCCAGGTCTCCGAGATCGCGACGGATCGTCGCTACCGAAACGTCAAAGCGCTCTGTCAGCGTGCGCAAGTTGAGAAAATTCTGCTCGCCCAACAGTTCGACAATCTTTGCCTGACGATCTTCGGCCTGTGTCAACAATGGTCTGACTCCTTGTCACCGAAATGATGCATATCGCTCATTTGCGAGCGATATCTATCGCCTATCAGTGACAATGATGTGACATATTGCGGGATTTTGGGCGTGTTCATGCAGATGTCTGCGCCGACTTAGCTTTTAGGACACCAAATGAGCGAAATCGATCACTACGCCGCTGCGGCAACTTACGTTTGGCTGGCCCGTATTCAGAGGCACCGTTTACCATTGCGAGACCTGAAGATGGAAAGGTTGCCGCTCTAACCAGCTATCGAAAGGGAAGGAACGTGGAAGTGTTTATTGCAACGAGCAGCGCCCTGAGGCCAGTTCGCTACGAGCCTGATTTCAACCCATCGATTCAATAAGCCTGTTCCGCATTCGGTCTTCGCGGGCACACATGTCGCCAACCGAGGGCTCAACCTCTCAAGCTTTGCGGCGCATCGGCGCTCATACCGTTTCGCCGAATGCGGACGTATCACCGGACCCAAGGACCACTCTTCCTGTACGGCTGGCGGCATTGTACTCAAACCATCGAGATCAATCACGACCGTCCCGCCAAAACAGGCATCTGCAACATCGATGCGCTCGGTAACGGGTTAGGCGATCTTTTGCAATTTATTATCCGATGAAAGGTCGCCCTCATCACTCTGGAAGCGGAATGTGCTCATCCCGGTCGTCGACCGGAAGATCGAAACGCCCCTCGCCCCAGTTCTGTGCCCGCCATTCAGCCTTGGCTTCCTCGATACGCTCCCTAGATGAGGCGACGAAGTTCCACCAGATGTAGCGTGGGCCGGAAAGTGTCGCCCCGCCTAAGATCATCAGTCGCGCGCCTTTTTCCCCGGCTGCGACCGTGATCCTGTCACCAGGACGAAACACCATCATCTGGGGTGCTTCGAACTCCCGGCCAGCGATCGAGATCGAGCCTTCGACAATGTAGATGCCCCGGTCCTCATGATTGTCCGGCATCGGCAGGCGAGCGTCTGCTTCAAGCTTAACATCAGCATAGAATGTTTCGGAAAACATGGTCGCGGGAGCGAACTTGCCATAGGCGTTCCCGAGAATGAGCCTCACCGAGACACCATGGTCCTCGATCAACGGAAGCGTCTCCTTGCCGTGGTGTTCGAACATCGGCGCCATGTCCTCGTGGGCTTCCGGCAAAGCCAGCCAGGTCTGGATCCCGAACAAGCCGTTCGGCCCTGTCCGCGCCGCTGCGGATGTCCGCTCGGAATGAGAAACACCTCGCCCTGCGACCATCCAGTTCAACTCACCGGGACGGATGATCTGGTCGGCCCCGGTGCTGTCACGGTGGTGAAAGTCACCGCGATACAGATAGGTGACCGTGCCAAGACCGATATGGGGGTGCGGCCGAACATCGATGCCCTGGCCGGTCAACAGCTCGGCCGGGCCAGCCTGGTCGAAGAAAATGAACGGTCCCACCATCTGCCGCTTCGGCGCCGGCAGGGCGCGCCGAACCTCGAAGCCGCCAAGGTCACGGGCCCGAGGAACGATTAGGGTCTCGATCGCGTCGATGCCGACCTCGTCAGGACAGCCTGGTTCGATTGCAGGGTTCCAACTCATGCGCCTTCACCTCATCCGTTGGGCGATCTCCTGCCTGCGTAGAGCGCAGGGGTCGCTGCATGGCCCCAAGTGACTAACGGGTGAGCGCCCTCACGACTAGTTGCGTGGCGCGGTGAGCTGTGTCGCAAAAAGCGGAACGCGCAGTCGATGTGTCAACACGCAGATCCTACAAATGCGGATTTCTTTCGAATGCTTCGATCAGGAACTCCGAGAGGATGCGCACTTTTCGCGCCGGGTGCGGGCTGGGTGGCCGCACGACGTAGACCCCACCGACCGGTAGCGGAAAACGGGTCATGACTGGAACGAGCGCGCCGGACGCAAGATATTCATGGGTAACACAATCGGGAAGCCACGCTATACCAAGCCCTGCTGCGGCCGCGCTGGCGAGCGCCGCGCCGTTGTCGGAACTGAAGCGCCCCTGCGGCTGCACAGTGACGACCTTGTCGCCATCCATAAACCGCCACGCCTCGGCACCGACCAGGGCTTGATGAGCGGCGATTTCGTCCGGCGTTTCAGGCGAACCATACGTTCTGATATAGTCCGGGCTCGCTACCAGCTTGCCGTAGATCTGACCGACGCGTCTTGCGATCAGGTTCGAGTCGCGCAGGGCACCGACCCGGATTGCACAGTCGAACCCATCGGCGATGAGGTCGACGAACCGATCGCTATACTCGGCATGGATCTGAAGCTGCGGATGGTGGCGTGCCATCTCCGCGAGCACGGGTGCAAAATGTATCGGGCCCGATGTTAGCGGGACGGCCACCCGCAAGCGCCCGCGAAGATCACCGGCAGGCGAGATCGTTTCCCGCGCAAGGTCGATCTCGGCACAAATCCTGGCGGCATGTTCTCGAAACGTAGTCCCGGCTTCCGTGAGACCGGCGCCACGGGTCGTTCGTGCAAGAAGCTGGATGCCGAGCGCTTCCTCAATCCGGATGAGGCGCCGACTGACCATTGACTTGGAGATACCCAAACGACGTGCTGCGGGAGAAACGCCCCCGGCATCGGCAACTTCGACAAATGTCCGCAGTTCCTCGATGTCCATATTGTGTTCCCCGCTTTGCAATACAGCCTGGCGTTCATGCCTATCGCGCTGCCCTCACGATTGGTGCGACTTCAGTGCCGAGAAGTTCGATCGATGTCTTCATCGCTGCCGTGTCGAGAGAGGCCGTGCTCATCTGGAAGGTGATGCGCGAGACGCCGCCAAGCGTCTCACTGGCCTGCAGCATCTTGGCTGCGACCGTCTTCGGGTCACCGACCAGGAATGCGCCCTGCGGACCTGTCATGCCTTCGAACTGCTGGCGCGTCGGCGGCGACCAGCCGCGTTCGCGACCGATCTTCGTCGTCAGATGCGCCCATCCGGGGAAGAAGGCATCCTTCGCTGCCGTACTGGTTTCGCCGACGAAGCCCATTGCATGCACGCCGACCTTGAGCGTCTCGGTGCTGTGCCCTGCACGCTTGCCAGCTTCGCGATAGAGATCGACAAGCGGGCGGAAGCGCTCGAAGCTGCCGCCGATGATCGCGATCATCAGCGGAAGGCCAAGCGCACCGGCACGAGCGAAGGATTGCGGCGTGCCGCCGACCCCGATCCATAATGGTAGCTGTGGTTGATGGGGACGCGGAAAAACACCTTGCCCTTTGAGGGCCGGACGGAAGCGACCTTCCCATGTAATATTGGTCGTCTCGCCAAGCTTGAGAAACAGGTCAAGCTTTTCAGCAAAAAGGTCGTCATAGTCGCGTGTGTCCAGACCGAATAGCGGATAGGCTTCCACGAAGGAACCTCGGCCGACAACGACTTCCGCACGGCCTTTGGAAATCAGATCGAGAGTTGCGAATTCCTGAAAAACCCGCACAGGGTCGGCGGCGCTCAGAACGGTCACCGCACTCGTCAATCTGATCCGGCTGGTCCGGGCCGCTGCCGCGGCCAGAATGACAGTCGGCGCGGAATCGAGAAATTCGCCGCGATGATGCTCGCCTATGCCGAAGACATCGAGCCCGACACGGTCCGCGACGACGACCTCCTCGATGAGTTCGGCCATACGCCCGGTCGCCGAAGGAAGCTTAACTGTGGTCGGATCCGGGAGGATGGCTGCAAAACTGTCGATACCGATTTCCATTTTTGGCCCCTGGATATTTGCCAGTCTACGCCGGTGACTGACGCTGGAAATTCATCTGCGCACAATCAAGCCGGTGCCTCAGATACTTCGACCTGTATTGAAAAAGGACGACGAGGTTCAACGCACCGTCCGGGCTTTTGCGATACGTTCATCGAGAACCCCGTCATCCCCGTTAGGTTCTAGTGCCCGCTTTGGGTGGTCGGCACCGGCGTGTTGAGAAGCTGCTGCTCCCAAAGATACGCGATGCCGCTGCCGCCGAAGTGCTGGATGAGAATCTCGGTCAGCTCCTCGACATGCTCGATGCGCGCCCAATCGCGTTGCCATTCGCCCGCCAGCGCCATCACGGTCATCACGTTCGCGCCGGCCGCGATCATTCGCTGGATGGCAACTTCGTGAGACTCCTTCGAAATCCCGCCCGACGCGTCGGTGATCACGGTCACGTCCCAGCCTTCGCCGGCAGCCTGGATGACAGGCATTGCGACGCAGACCTCGGTCCACAGGCCGGCGATGATCAGCTGCTTGCGGCCTGTCGCCTTGACGACGTTCACCACATTCTCGTCCTGCCAGGTGTTCACCCAGGTGCGATCGATGACTTCCTGGCCAGGGAACAGGTCGGTGATCTGCTTAAAGAGAAGTCCACCGCGCGCCGCGATCACGCTGGTGAGAATGGTCGGAACATTGAAGGCTTTTGCCAGCTTTGCCAGCGCGGTCGTGTTGTTGACCACCATATGAGGATCATGGCTGTTCAGGTTCGCCAGCTGGTAAGGCTGATGATCGATCAGAACGAGGACGGAGTCTTCGGGGCGGAGAAGTGAGTCAAGGCCGTTACGAAAGGTCATGGTTTCATCCTATGTTAGCGGTTTATTGAAGCGCGTTTACTCAAAAGACATGCGCCCTCCGAGGCGCTGCCGCGGGACGAAACTTGTCATTCCTGTTTGTGATGCGGTAGTGCTCGTTCCTGATGAGCTGTGTCGCAAAACGGGGAACGCCAAAGTGGACATTGAGGACTTGCGGACTTTTGTTGAAGTAGCGGATGCCGGAGGCGTTTCAGCTGCCGCGCTGCGACTTGGCATCTCCAAGTCGATGGTCAGCCGACGGCTCATGCGGCTCGAAGCGGAGCTTGGTGTCCAGCTCCTTGCCCGATCCACCCGCGGGGCTTCCCTGACCGAGGCCGGCGCAACGTTCCGGGACTATGCAGCCAGGGTTTCCGCCGAGATCGATGTGGCCAGGGAAACAATTGTGCCCGCCGGTGAGCTCCGCGGCCGCCTCAGGGTTGCCGCGCCGCTTTCCTTCGGTCCGACGCATTTCGCAGCGGTGATTGCGCAAATGGCACGCCGCCATCCTCATCTCCAGATCCAGACCTGTTACAGTGATCGCTTCGTGGATCTGATCGCGGAAGGCTATGATTGTGCGATCCGCGTTGGCACACTTCAGGACTCCAGCCTGATCGCAAGACGCGTCGGTCCCCTCTATGGGAGTTTCGTTGCAAGCCCGGACTATATCAAAGCCCATGGCTCTCCGGAGACACCGGACGAGCTTGTCGCCCATCAGGCTCTCATGCAGGGAACGGAAACCTGGCAAGTGATGGATGGAGACAAGGTGATAACCGTTCGCCCACAGGGACGCTTCAAGGCCGACAACGGGGTTGCTCTCGCTGTCGCCGCAGTAGCCGGTTTGGGTATCGCCGCGCTCCCTGACGAGCTTATAAAAGATTATCTGGCCTCAGGCGAGTTGGTTCCGGTCATGAAACGCCATCCACCAACCCCGATCGGGATATATGTCGTCAGACCGCCCGGGCAGCATCCTGCAAGAAAAGTCCGGGTGCTGACCGAAATGCTGATCGAGTGCTTCGACCATGGCCCGGCATTGCCGAAAACAGCTTACCCGTAGTATCGCGGCACTCTTCCCAACGACGTCCGCGATGCCTCGGCTAGCGATCAGCAACGGCATCTTGAGATCGTCAGATCATTGGGAAATCAGGGCACCATCACAACGCGCCCCAACGGCTTGGCTGTCTCCGCATACTCATGCGCCTTTGATGCTTCATGCAACGGAAACACGCGATCGATCACAACCTCCATGCGTCCCTCGGCCAGGGCCTCGAGCAGTTGGCTGACGGTCCTGTATACGGCCGGCCTCTCGAAAAGCGGCCCCATGAAGACGCCGTGAAGCGTTTGATTGTTCTGCATCGGTTGCCAGAGGTCGACATTGAGGCTGCCGCCACCTGCATTCCCGACGAATACGAGGCGACCCTCGGGCGCGAGTGCGGATAGCGAGGCCTGCAAGGTCGAACCGACAGGATCGATGACGAGGTCGGCACCCTTGCGCCCGGTCAGCCGAAGAACCTCCTCCACGACATCCTTCTCCAGGCGATCGATGACATGTGATGCGCCGAGCTCAGCCAGGCGCGCTTGTCGTTCGCTGCCACCGGCCACGGCGATGACGATCGCCCCTGCGCCACGCGCCATTTGGATGGCCGCCAGACCGACACCGCCGGCGGCAGCCTGAATCAGGACTGTTTCTTTTTCGCCCAAGCCGCCTTTGGTGATCAGACAGTGATAGGCCGTGCCGAAGGAAATCGGCAGCGCGGCGGAATGTGCCATGTCCACGCCGTCCGGGACAAGCCATGTCCGTGAGGCGGGGACGGACCAGAGCTCCGCATGCGATCCATGCATATCGAAGGCAGCCACCTTTTCGCCGACTGCCCGGTCGCGAACATTTTCACCGACCGATATTATGGTCCCGGCAGCCGCGTAGCCGACGATCCAAGGGGTTTGCTGTGGCGTCGACCGGCGGTTGATCAGATCGCCGCCCTCGATCGAAATCGCCTCGACGGCAATCAGAACATCCTCTGGCCCGCAAGTCGGATCGGGCACATCGGCATATCTCAAGACTGCCGGAGGACCGGGGTTGTCGTAGACTGCGGCTTTCATGTGCTTTTCCTTTTTGATGAGGGAAGCTTGCGATGGAGTACCTGCCGCTGTCTATTTCGACACTGCTACTCCGCTCAACGGCTCAGGAACGGGCCGGACGTGCAGGCGGTCGCTGCCGGACATGGCGTCTCCCTGCACCTGCTCGGACAGTCGCTCATTGTCCCGTTGACGGACATCTTCGGCGGCTTCCTCCACGTCAAGCTCGGCGTAACCCAATGCGCGCAGGCCCTCCGCTCCCATCATGTAGGCGGATTCGACCGTCTCGCGAATCTGATAGTCCACGCCGGCGCGGATCAGGTCGACCGCATGGCCGCGATCATAGCTGCGCACGAGAATCTTTGCCTGCGGGAATTCATGCTGCGCCAGCTCCACGATCTGCATTGCGGCCCTCGGGTCGTCGATGCAGATCATCAGTGCTTCGGCGGAACCCGCGCCGGAATGGCGCAGAGTATCGAGCCGGGTGCCGTCGCCGAAAAAGACCTTGAACCCGAACCGTCCCGCTTCACGGATCCGATCGGGACTCATATCAATCACGGAGAGCCTGACTCCCTTGGAAAGCAGCAGTTGCGAAGCGATCTGCGCGAAGCGGCCGAAACCGATGATGAGCACTCGTCCATTGAGATCCCGGGCCGCCTCAATGCCCTCCATAGATGCCTCGCATCGTAGAAGCCGGTCTGCCGCAATCATGAGAAGCGGCGTCAGCGCCATGGAGAAGATCACGACGGTGGTGAACAGTGCATTCTCGCGCGCATCAATCACGCCGCCTGTGGACGCCGCGGCGTAGAGCACAAAGGCGAATTCGCCGCCCTGCAGGAACATCGAGGTGCGATGCAATGCCTGGTGGCTGGAACTGGCAAACAAACGCGCAACCGTATAGACCACGACGCCTTTTGCGACGGTGAATGCGATCAGCATGGACAGTAGAAACCGCCATTCCGCGGCAACGACGGAAAGGTCGAGCGACATGCCTACGGCCATGAAGAACAGGCCCATCAGCAGGCCACGAAACGGCTCGATGTCGCTTTCGATCTGGTGCCGATAGCTGGAGCTCGACAGCATCACCCCGGCGAGGAATGCGCCCATCGCCATGGAAAGACCAGCGCCGGCCATCAGCAGTGCTGCTCCAAGCACCACCATCAGCGCACCCGCCGTCATCACTTCGCGTGTTCGCGCACGCGCCAGCAAGGCGAAAAATGGGTTCAGGCCCCATCTTGATACCCCTAAAAGAACCAGCAACGCGCCAAGCGCCAGCAAAACCTCGATCCACCCCGACTGTCCTTGGGACAGAGGCGACAGGAAGGCGACCACCGCCAGAAGCGGCACGATCATCAAATCCTCGAAGAGGAGGATGGAGACCGATTTCTGGCCCTCGGCACTCGAAATCTCGCCGCGCTCCTGCAGGACCGACATGATGACGGCCGTCGAGGAAAGGACGAAACCTGCCCCGGCGATGAAGGCCACAGGGCCGGAAAGGCCAAAGACCAGCATGCCCGTCAGCGTAAGGGCTGCGGTTGCAGCCGCGACCTGCACGAGGCCCAGTCCGAAGATCTGGCCACGCATGGCCCACAGCTTGTATGGGCGCAACTCCAGTCCGATGACGAACAGGAACATCACCACGCCGAGCTCCGAGAAATGCAAGATGGACAGGGCATCGGCGAAGAGCCCGAAGATCGACGGACCGACAAGCACGCCGGCAGCGAAATAGCCCAGAACCGATCCGAGGCCGAGCCGACGAAACAAGGGCACCGCGACAACGGCCGCCCCCATCAGGACGATCGCAGGTCCGATCGTCTGCCCCAAGCTCGCTTCAGCCATGCATTCGCCCTTCCGATCTCACATGCTTGAGCAACCGGGCGCCGGCTAAAGAAAGACCACGCCCCGCCATTCAGTTTCTCCACCGCGTTTGGTATCGTTGCAATTTTAGGCTGAATAGTCTCCACATTCGCAAAACTATGTCGCAAGAAGCGGAACGCAAAGTCCCTGACTTCAGCGATACAACTCTGCAAATAATCGCGAGTACAACGATAAGAGTTGAGATGACCTACTTTACCACCAAGGACGGCACCCGGCTTTTCTACAAGGATTGGGGCACCGACCAGCCTTCGCCCGACCTTCATCGAGCGACCACCAACTGCATTGCGCCTTCATGAAAGCGCGCCGCCGTCCACAGTGAGGATCGTCCCGGTGATCTGCCGAGCGGCAGGCGTCGCGAGAAAGGCGACCGCGGCTGCGACATCTTCGGGCTGATTGAAACGGCCAAGGGGGGTCAGGCTACGCTGGTAATCCGCCGATTCGCCCGTCTCAGGATTCGAGTCGGTGTTTGTCGATCCCGGTTGAACGAGATTGACCGTTATGTCCCGAGCACCCAATTCGCGCGCAAGACCGCGATTGAATGCTTGAAGCGCACCTTTGGTCATATAGTAGACCGTGCCGGGTACGCCGACGATACGATCCGCGCCCGCTGAACCGATATTTATGATGCGGCCGCCTTCCTTGAGGTGGGGAATGGCCGCCTTCGACGCGAGAACCGGCCCGCGCACGTTAACCGCAAGCAGCGCGTCGAGATCCTCGATCGTGAAATCGGCAATATTGTTATACCGTGCGATCGCGGCATTGTTGACGAGAATGTCGAGACCGCCCAGTGCGCGGACGGCTTCGTCCACGGATCGCTGTATTGCCGCTGGATCGGCGCTGTCAGCCTGGATCGCGACGGCCTTGCGCCCCTTGCCTTCGATCGCTTGAACAAGTTGCGCCGCGCTGTCGGCTGACCGCTCATACGTTATCGCTACATTCGCCCCCTTCTCGGAAAGCGCGCGTGCAATTGCTGCACCTATGCCGCGCGACCCACCCGTCACCAGAGCATTCTTCCCAGCCAGTTCCTGCATAATCCGAACCCTTTCAATATCGTGTCGCCCTGATGCGCGGTTTCGAGGCCCGTACCTCTTGGGTACCGAGGATCACGGCAGGTTTCCTTCGTTGAGCCAGAAGATAGGCAGACACGACGGAGGCCACATTCCCGATTTTCCCAGAGACTTGCCTGATCCTTCCAAATCACTACATGCTCGAGGTGATGGCCGATCCTGTGAAACCAACCACTCAGCTCCTGAACGACGTTGCTCCCTTTGTTGCGCGACGTGGGGGAACTGTTGGCCTCCCGACTTCCGTTCCGCGCCTGACGCTATGGACAAGCACACGCGCCACGTCACCCACACCGGCCGTGTTCGAACCCATGTTCTACGCTGTTCTACGGGGCACCAAGGTTTTGACCATGGGCGCCAATCGCTTCGAACTGCTTGCGGGTGCCTGCGCCGCATCGTCCTTCGGCCTGCCCTATATCCACCAACTGACTGGCGCGACGCCCGAGCTCCCTTACGTCGGTATCAGCCTTCATCTGGATATCGGCACGCTCACGCGCGTCATGCTCGATATGCCCAAACAGGAGGATCGCTGGACGTGCGCGGTCGCGGCGGGCGATCTGAACGGCCAAGTCGGCGACGCGTTCGCTCGTCTCGTCGGGCTCCTGGCCACGCCCGATGACGTCGGCGTGCTCGCCCCGCACTACGAGTTCGAGCTTTACTATCGCCTGCTGCAGAGCTCGATGGGCGATACGCTCCGTCAGGTCGGCCAGCGAAACGACCGGTTTCAACAGCTCAAGACGGCGGCTGACTGGCTTGCCGCCAATCATAGCGAACCGATTGTCATCCCCGACCTGGCGGCTTCTTCCGGCATGAGCGTCACCTCTTTTCACAGGCACTTCAAGGCTGTCACAGGATTTAGCCCGCTGGCCTTCCAACGTCATATACGCCTGCTGGAAGCTCGAAAGCTTCTTGCCGCCGGGAGCACCAATGTATCGCGCGTGGCATATGAGGTAGGCTACACAAGCCCGTCGCAATTCAGTCGAGAGTATAAAAGCATGTTTGGGACTGCGCCCGTGGCTGACCTGCAACGCTAAATTCTGCCGCGGATAGCCCGCCGCTCTCTTGCGTTGACTTACACCAGCCGCGATCTGCGATGCAGATCACGGCGTTTCCTTCCGCGTTTATCAGCTTCAGGAGGCGCGAGGGGGCCAAATTCATTTCGGCGTTCCTCGTTCAGCGACACAGCTTCGCGCGACAGTGCACTACCGCGTCTCCGTTCGAAATGACATCAAGGCTCAGGCAGCATTCGGGAGCATATCTGCCGGCAAACCTACAAGCTCGAAAGCCAGCCAAGGACACACTCATACCCTTTAGCCGCACATCCACTTGCTGCGCCATCGCCGAGACCGTCATGGAATGCTGGACAGAGCTCCTTCGTGAGCAACAGCCACATATTGATTAAACCACGGAACGTCTCCATGCCTCCAATATCAACCCCAGGCCTACCGCTCGGCCGCCGCGATGCCTTGATCGCGGGCGCGGCACTTGCCACGAGCTTTACATTATTGCCGGGCACCGTGCGTGCCGCGTAACCTGTCACAATCAACACCCCAGGAGAACTTACCATGGGCTTTGTCACGACCGACGATAACGTTCAGATTTTCTACAAGGATTGGGGCCCCAAGGACGCCCAGCCCATTGTATTTCACCATGGCTGGCCGCTCAGTTCCGACGACTGGGATGCGCAGATGCTTTTCGTCCTGTCGAAGGGCTATCGCGTCGTCGCGCATGACCGGCGTGGGCATGGGCGTTCGGAGCAGGTTGCCGAAGGTCACGACATCGACCATTACGCAGCCGACGCCTTTGCCGTAGCAAAGGCACTGGATCTGCGCAACGCGGTTCACATTGGCCCACCGGCGGCGGCGAAGTCGCACGTTATGTGGCGCGGCACGGCGAGCCGGCCGGCCGGGTGGCCAAGGCCGTTCTGGTCGCCGCCATCCCACCGCTGATGCTGAAGACCACTGACAACCCCGAAGGCACATCGATGGAGGTCTTCGACGGCTTTCGGTCGGCACTGGCCAGCAACCGTGCCCAGTTCTTCCGCGACGTTCCGTCGGGGCCGTTCTACGGCTTCAAGCGCGAGGGCGCGACGGTCCATGAAGGCGTGATCCAGAACTGGTGGCGGCAGGGCATGATGGGCAGCGCCAAGGCGCACTATGATGGCATCAAGGCCTTTTCGGAAACCGACCAGACAGAGGACTTGAAGGTA
Source organism: Rhizobium sp. USDA 4016 (assembly GCF_056279705.1). NCBI lineage: Bacteria > Pseudomonadati > Pseudomonadota > Alphaproteobacteria > Hyphomicrobiales > Rhizobiaceae > Rhizobium > Rhizobium sp. USDA 4016. The sequence goes on along the minus strand of NZ_JBWCCY010000004.1, from coordinate 495,365 downwards.
ATCACTTTGCCGACGCTGGTGCTGCACGGCGAGGACGACCAGGTCGTTCCGATCGCCGCCTCGGCTTTGAAGGCGGTCAAGCTTCTGCGGAACGGCTTGCTGAAGACCTATCCCGGTTATTCTCACGGCATGCTGACGGTCAATGCCAATGTGCTGAATGAGAATCTCTTGAAGTTCATTACCGACTGAGAGCCTGTGGGACGGAGCGCCCGGCTCTGTCCCGCAGTTCAGTCGAGCGATCGCCTTTCCCGGGCCTGCAGTTGGGTCCGGAGGAGCATGCCGCATTCAGTTCCCCAAGCCAATCTCAAAGGAGTCGGTCCATGACCATTCACAAGTTCACCATTGCCGACGCAGCATTCGAGCGCTCGCCAGGGCAGGACGGTGACATCTTCACCGGCAACCTCCTCGATCAGCGCCACGGCGGGCCGGTCACCATCGGGTTCGGGCGCTATGGGCCAGACCAGATACTGGAGGAGACTATGACCGTGCACGACACAATGGTGATCCTTGAAGGAAAGATCACCGTCTCCGACGCTCACAAATCGGTGACGGCTGGTCGCGGAGAAATCATCGCCATGCAGAAAGGCGACAGGGTGACTATCCGCTCCCACGAGGCAGGCGCTGTGACCGCTTATGTGACCTATCCTCATTGGCAGCAGCCGGAAACTTGATCGGCGTAGGCAGCCCGCGCGGTCGGTGAGGGCTTGGGGTTTGCGTTAATATCGGCGGCGTTTTCTGGACTTACCGCAGCCAACCTCGGGACAACCGCCGGCGATCGGGCGGGCGCGATCACCCAGCGGCTCGTCACCGGCGACCTGTTAAGGCCGCGGCGCTTGTGCCATCGATTGAGCGGGCGGCCCTTCTACATGGATATAGCGACAGGTTCGCCATGCCACTCTGGCTGCTGAGCGGGATCACGGCACTGACGGCTCTCGTCGTCTTCCTCTTCCTCGGTCCGAGCCACGAGGCAGTAGAGGATATCGAGGACGAGGCAGAATCGGCCGCAGGCGCCGCGATGTCATCCGACAAAGCAGGATTTGCAGCCAGCCCTAGCACCTCAGGGGCGCACCTGCGCCATGCAAAGGCCATCCGAAAACGCCTAAGCGAGATACTTCGCCACAGCGGTTTCGCCGTCTTGCTTCAGTCGGGGACCTCACGCCTCCAACGCGCGGAGCAAGCCTTCCAGATTTCGCTCACCGTCCTTCGTCTGCGCGCCAGCCTTGAGCCCGCCCCGGATGAGCTTTTCGGCAGCGGAGCGTTCGAACAGTCCCGCCCAGGCGTCGTGCTCACGGCGAAGGCCATCCCGCAGGTCTGCGGGCGGCAGCACCTTCTTGGCCGCGGCGATGACGCCTTCGGGCAACGCCGCAATGTTGCGCGCCAACCGGTCAACGAAGCCATCAAGCTCCGAGGCCGGCAGCGCTCGGTTGATCCATCCATAGCGTTCCGCCGTCGTCGCGTCGACGAGATCGGCGCCTAGGATCACTTCAAGAGCCCGGCCGCGCGTCATCCGACCGGACAGATATTGGGTGGCGCCACCTCCGGGCGTGATGCCCATCAACGCCTCGCACTGCGCAAGCCCAGCCCGCCCTTCGGCGGCAAATGCCATGTCGGCCGCCGCGACGAACTCCGCTCCGCCGCCGCGCGCCAGCCCGGCGAGCTTGACGATCGTCACCTGCGGCTGTTCCCGCAGAAGTTCGCCAAACGCCTGGAACGGATTGAGGCCTTCCGGAGCCTCGCGAACAAAATCGTCGAATGCATGCGGCTCATCGATCAATGTCATGTCGACATGTGCGATGAAGAATTCCGGGTCTGCGCTCTCGAAAACCAGCACGTGGGTGTCCGGATCGTCGCGAAGGGAGAGAAGAAAGTGGCGAATCTCGCTCATGAGAGGGACGTCGAGGACGTTTACCGGCGGATTGTCGAGCGTGATCGTCGCAATACCATCAGCCCGGGAAATTCGAAGCCGGTCGAAAACTGTGTCTGTCATGCGTAAAATCTCTATTCTTCGGGAAACTCTGGCGCTGATGTTTCGCACCATTGACCCTAAAGTATTCATCGGATACCTAGCGTCAATTACGCACCTGAAGCATCCCAGGGATGCCGGAGGATACCGATGGATGAACCAACAAATGAAAATGACCCGATCTACCGTGCCGACTGCCCGAGCCGGGTGATCCTCGACCAGATCGCGGACAAGTGGTCGATGATGGTGCTGGCGGTGCTCAGCGAGCCCCGACGCTTCAACGCCATCAAGCGACGTCTTGATGGCGTAACCCAGCGCGTGCTGACCCAGACGCTGCGCAAGCTGGAGCGCAACGGCATGGTGACGCGCAGGGTTCTGGATGGACGCGTACTTGGCGTCGAGTATGCGCTGACGCCGCTCGGCCGGTCACTGCAAGGTCCGTTCTCGATCCTTTTCGATTGGACGGTCGAGAACATCGATGTGATTCAGGACTGCCAGCGCAGCTATGACACGCGCCAAGATCAGGCCGCAGTCTGAACGGTGGGTGGCGTTGAACAGCAGTTCGCCTAGCGTGAGCGTTGTGAGCCTCGCCAGATGGGCCTGCTTGTCGCTTACTCCTATCCAGAGGAAGGCGACATGATCTGAGCTGGCGGTCCCCCACCGTGGACCTGATGATGTTGGATTTTGTGTTTTGTGCTGGGGCTTTAGCACCAATGATCGCAGTGCTCTGGCGTACTGGATCGTAGCTTTGGTTAGCGTAGCGTGCTGTAGCGTGGTTGCGGGGGCAGGATTTGAACCTGCGGCCTTCAGGTTATGAGCCTGACGAGCTACCGGGCTGCTCCACCCCGCGTTATTGTTTTTTTGAGCGGAACGGACCGCTGTTGTTGCGGCCGGTTTATATCGGCTTATGGCCGTTGTTTTGTGTTGAGAAGATTGTGATTGCGTTGTTGCGTTTTGCAGACCTGGCGGCGACCGACTCTCCCGCGTCTTGAGACGAAGTACCATGGGCGCTGGGGCGTTTCACGGCCGTGTTCGGAAAGGGAACGGGTGCAGCCACCCCGCCATAACCACCAGGTCAGCGAAGCGCAACGATTTGAGAAGCTGGTGAAGTTTTCACTTCGTTTTGTTGAACACGTCATTGGCGGGGAAGCGCTTGTATGCTGCTTCTTATCGCCTGGCTCATTTTGATGAGCATTGTCAATGAGAACGATCAAGCCGATCGAGCTATTAGTACCGGTAAGCTTCATGCATTGCTGCACTTCCACACCCGGCCTATCAACGTGGTCGTCTTCCACGGCTCTGATAGGGAACACTCGTTTTCAGGTGGGTTTCCCGCTTAGATGCCTTCAGCGGTTATCCCTTCCATATGTAGCTACCCTGCTATGCCCTTGGCAGGACAACAGGTCCACCAGAGATATGTCCATCCCGGTCCTCTCGTACTAGGGACAGATCCTGTCAATATTCCTACACCCACGGCAGATAGGGACCGAACTGTCTCACGACGTTCTGAACCCAGCTCACGTACCGCTTTAATTGGCGAACAGCCAAACCCTTGGGACCTGCTCCAGCCCCAGGATGCGATGAGCCGACATCGAGGTGCCAAACAACCCCGTCGATATGGACTCTTGGGGGTCATCAGCCTGTTATCCCCGGCGTACCTTTTATCCGTTGAGCGATGGCCCTTCCACGCGGGACCACCGGATCACTATGACCGACTTTCGTCTCTGCTCGACTTGTCAGTCTCGCAGTCAGGCGGGCTTATGCCATTGCACTCGACGACCGATTTCCGACCGGTCTGAGCCCACCATCGCGCGCCTCCGTTACTCTTTCGGAGGCGACCGCCCCAGTCAAACTACCCACCATACACTGTCCCGGATCCGGATAACGGACCGCGGTTAGACATCCATGACGATAAGGGTGGTATTTCAAGGATGGCTCCACGGAAACTGGCGTCCCCGCTTCAAAGCCTACCACCTATCCTACACATGCCGACACGAATGCCAGTGTAAAGCTATAGTAAAGGTGCACGGGGTCTTTCCGTCTGACCGCAGGAACCCCGCATCTTCACGGGGAATTCAATTTCACTGAGTCTATGTTGGAGACAGCGGGGAAGTCGTTACGCCATTCGTGCAGGTCGGAACTTACCCGACAAGGAATTTCGCTACCTTAGGACCGTTATAGTTACGGCCGCCGTTTACTGGGGCTTCAGTTCAAAGCTTGCACCTCTCCCTTTAACCTTCCAGCACCGGGCAGGCGTCAGACCCTATACGTCGTATTGCTACTTCGCAGAGCCCTGTGTTTTTGATAAACAGTCGCTACCCCCTGGTCTGTGCCACCCCATCCTGGTTGCCCAAAATGGGGTCACGCTTCTTCCGAAGTTACGCGTGCAATTTGCCGAGTTCCTTCAACATAGTTCTCTCAAGCGCCTTGGTATACTCTACCTGACCACCTGTGTCGGTTTCGGGTACGGTCTATACGGTGGAGCTGTTTCCTGGAACCGCGTCCCTGCAAGATCAATCCAATAAGACCTTACAAGTTGAGCAATCCGTCACTACCACCAGGCCCACGAATATTAACGTGGTTCCCATCGACTACGCGTGTCCGCCTCGTCTTAGGGGCCGGCTAACCCTGCTCAGATTAACTTTAAGCAGGAACCCTTGGTCTTTCGGCGAGAGGGTCTCTCACCCTCTTTATCGTTACTCATGTCAACATTCGCACTTCCGATACCTCCAGGATGTCTCACGACTGTCCCTTCACAGGCTTACGGAACGCTCCGCTACCACGTGTATTGCTACACATCCTCAGCTTCGGTGCATGGCTTCAGCCCCGTTACATTTTCGGCGCAAAGACCCTTATTTAGACCAGTGAGCTGTTACGCTTTCTTTAAATGATGGCTGCTTCTAAGCCAACATCCTGGTTGTTTTGGGATCCTCACATCCTTTCCCACTTAGCCATGACTTGGGGACCTTAGCTGGAGGTCAGGGTTGTTGCCCTTTTCACGACGGACGTTAGCACCCGCCGTGTGTCTGCCGAGTAGTACTCCCCGGTATTCGGAGTTTGGTTAGGATCAGTAAGACGGTGAGTCCCCATAGCCCATCCAGTGCTCTACCCCCGGGGGTATTCGCTCGACGCTCTACCTAAATAGATTTCGCGGAGAACCAGCTATTTCCGAGTTTGATTGGCCTTTCACCCCTAGCCACAAGTCATCCCAATCTATTGCAACAGATGCGGGTTCGGTCCTCCAGTTGGTGTTACCCAACCTTCAACCTGCTCATGGCTAGATCACTCGGTTTCGGGTCTAATGCAACAAACTCAATCGCCCTATTCAGACTCGCTTTCGCTACGCCTACACCTACCGGCTTAAGCTTGCTTGTTACACTAAGTCGTTGACCCATTATACAA